>NZ_LN651333.1 GCF_000826145.2 Sporosarcina koreensis | reverse complement strand
GAACAAGCTCATCTGTCTGGTAATGATGGCGAAGAGGTCACACCCGTTCCCATACCGAACACGGAAGTTAAGTTCTTCAGCGCCGATGGTAGTAGGGGGCTTCCCCCTGTGAGAGTAGGACGTTGCCAGGCAGGTCTAAAAAGCGGAGACGACCGTATTGATGCGACAAGCATAAGGCGAATCGACGGAGTGGCGTTTTCTGCCACGCAGACGAGTTGACTTATGACCTCGAGCATCAGGGAGTCGGAGCTGGATTATAAAAAAGCAAAGACGACCGTTTTGATGCGACAAGCATAAGGCGAATCGACGGAGTGGCGGTTTCTGCCACGCAGACGAGTTGACTTATGACCTCGAGCATCAGGGAGTCGGAGCTGGATTGCCCTAGTTATTCATACATATTACAATTGGTCCCGTGGTGTAGCGGTTAACATGCCTGCCTGTCACGCAGGAGATCGCCGGTTCGATCCCGGTCGGGACCGCCATTTATCTAAACGTCCAAGCCGATTCGGGGTAACCCCGGGTCGGCTTTTTATAGTTGCAAGCATTGATGGATGCGGTTCTGCTGGGAATCCGGTACACTGGGAGTATTAACTGAAAGAGGGACGAGCGTATTATGAAGAAAGAATTTCACACAGCCTCTGTGGCGGAAACACAGGCACTGGCCGAACAGTTGGCTGCCCATCTGGTCCCGCCGGATGTCCTGACATTGGAAGGAGACCTCGGGGCGGGGAAAACGACATTTACACAGGCGCTGGTCCGGGCGCTCGGTGTGTCTCGGACAGTCAGCAGCCCGACGTTCACAATCATCAAACAATATGACGGCACCTATCCGGTGAACCATCTGGACGTGTACCGTCTGGAAGACAGCGAGGAAGATCTCGGATGGGAGGAACTCTTTTATGGAGACGCCATTTCAATTGTGGAATGGGCCGGCTTCATTGCAGAAGAACTGCCGGACGAGCGTTTGAACATCCGTATCCGCCGTACTGGGAATACCTCCAGGCTGATTGAACTGGAACCGGCGGGCATGCACTTTACAAAGATATGTGAGGCGATCAGCAAATGATTTGGTTAGGAATCGACACATCCAATGCTCCTTTGAGCGTGGCCTTGGTGGAAGACGGACGTATCCTCGTGGAACAGACATCTTCCTTGAAAAAAACGCACTCCATCCAGGCGATGCCTGCCGTCGAACAGATTCTGGCTGCTGCAAATTTGCGGCCAGCTGATTTGGCTGCCATTGCGGTATCGGAAGGCCCTGGCTCCTACACGGGAGTACGGATCGGCGTGACACTGGCCAAAACGCTGTCGTGGACACTTGGAATTCCACTGGTCGGTGTGTCCAGCCTGGAGGTCATCGCAGCCAACGCTGTTCCGTTTGAGGGGGTTGTCTGCCCGTTGTTTGATGCCCGTCGAAAGAATGTGTACTGTGGGTTGTACAAATGGAAAAACGAACGGCTGCATCGGATTTGGGAGGATCGCCACGGCTCGCTGGACGAACTGTTGTCCGATCTTTCCTTCATCCATCAGCCCGTTCTGTTCATCGGTACCGATGTGGCGTTATATAGGACGGCCATCCGTGAATCACTTGGTGATCAGGCTGTGTTTGCACCGTTCCCACAGCAGCTTCCCCGCGCCTCGCAGCTGATCCAGCTGGCTGAACAGCGCCTGCCGGTGACCGATGTCCATGATTTCGTACCGACATACCGCCGTATCGCGGAAGCGGAAGCGAACTGGCTGCGGCAGCAGGAGGCACAGAATGATTGAGCATGTCCTTTACCGACAGATGGTCACTCAAGATATCGAGTCGGTGGTGGCGACGGAAGCGGAGGTATTTACGACTCCCTGGTCTGCGGAAGTATTCGAACATGAGCTGGCGGGCAATGACTATGCGACCTATATTGTCGCGGAGGCAGATCGCAAAGTGATCGGGCATGTCGGCATGTGGGTGGTCCTGGACGAATGCCACATTACCAATGTAGCTGTCCGCAAGAGATTCCAAGGCCACGGCATCGGGGAGGCACTTATGCGCCAGGCGATGGATCTGTGCCGCAATCACGGCGTGAAGGCCATGTCACTCGAGGTCCGGGTCAGCAATGAAGCTGCAAAGCACCTCTACACAAAGCTCGGGTTCCAACCGGGCGGTATTCGGAAAAACTATTATTCAGACGACCATGAAGATGCGCTCGTCATGTGGGTGGAATTATGATGAAACCAGATATCTATGTTCTTGGTATTGAAACGAGCTGTGATGAAACAGCCGCTTCCGTCGTGAAGAACGGATCTGACATCCTATCGAATGTCGTTGCCTCACAGATCGAAAGTCAGAAACGGTTTGGCGGTGTTGTGCCTGAAATCGCATCACGCCATCACGTGGAAGAAATCACGCTGGTCATTGAACAGGCACTGGAAGAGGCGCGATTGGCGCCTGGCGATCTCGATGCTGTGGCTGTGACGGAAGGACCCGGTCTCGTCGGTGCACTGCTGATTGGTATCAGTGCGGCGAAGGCATTTGCGTTCGCGAATGACCTGCCGCTGATCGGCGTCCATCACATTGCCGGTCATATCTATGCGAACCAGCTCGTCCAGCCGATGGAATTCCCGCTATTGGCCGTGATCGTCTCAGGAGGGCATACCGAGATGGTGCTCATGCGTGAGCATGGTTCCTTTGAACTGATCGGGGAAACACGGGACGACGCTGCCGGGGAAGCCTACGATAAGGTGGCACGGGTCCTCGGCCTTCCGTATCCGGGAGGTCCTCAAATCGACAGACTTGCGGGTGAAAGCGAGACGGCCGTGGAATTTCCGCGCGCCTGGCTGGAGACGGATTCCTACGATTTCAGTTTTAGCGGCTTGAAATCATCGGTTATCAATTACAAGCATAATATGGAACAGCGCGGCGAAGAAATCGACGAGGCTGCAGTCGCTGCCGGTTTCCAGCAAAGCGTTATCGACGTCCTGACCGTGAAAGCAGTGCGGGCGGCAAAGGAATATGGCGTGCGGCAAGTGATTGCAGCAGGCGGCGTGGCGGCAAACAAAGGACTGCGGAAATCTTTCGAGACAGCATTTGCAAATGAGCAGATCGCCTTCTCGGTACCGCCTATCCAGTTATGCACAGACAATGCAGCAATGATTTCGGCAGTGGGGACAGAAATGTTCAAAAGCGGTAAGCGGAGTGGGCTGGCCATGAATGGCCGGCCGGGAATGGTCCTTGCATCATGGATAGATTGACCGTACATGAAATTCGTCAAATTCCGACGGATTTCATGTTTTTTTATAAACACAAAAACAGATTTGTCAATAGGGAACATTCGTACTTATGCACAATTTGTGGATAATATGTGCGCAAGTGTTGAAATGGTTGATAAAACTAGTCGCTGGCTTGGATAACTGTGTGGGTAAACGTGGATGAAATTGTGGATAACGTGGATAAGTTTATGAATAGCGATGAAATCAACACGCTTACTGTGGAAAAGATTGTGGAAAGTGTTTCTGTGTATCTGTCGAATGTGCACGGACAACTGTCAAACCTGCGCGGATTATCTGGCTTGTCACCTGTATAGCCGATGCTTGTGTCCTGTAAACTTGGTACATAGGAAAAAGCAGCGGACAAAGCCGCTGCGTTCAATTATACGGTTTCCAGCTGTTCCTGCAGCTCCAGCCACGTCTCCGCCTGTTCATCATGCTCCGTCTGCAGGTTGTCAATGGATGCCTGGATATCCATCAGTTTGACGTGATCGTCTGCATATGCAGGATTTTCGAGTTCTTTCTGCAGCTCAGCGATCTGGCCATCGAGTTCCGCCATTTTGGCTTCTGCCTGTTCACTGGCCCTTTTCAGCCGCCGCTCTTGCTTCTGTCGCTCTTTGTCGATTTCCTGAGGCTTGGTTTCCAGTGTCTTCTCGGGCTGGAGGGATGCGAGCGACTCGGCCAGCAGTTCTTCTTGTTCGGTTTTCTTTTCGATGAAATAGTCGTAATCACCGAGATACTCCACAGCACCCACTGCACTCAAGTCGAACACCTTTGTCGCAATCCGGTTGATGAAGTACCGGTCATGGGAGACGAACAGGATTGTTCCGGGGAAATCATCAAGCGCATTCTCCAGGACCTCCTTGCTGTCGAGATCCAAGTGGTTCGTCGGCTCATCGAGGACAAGTGTGTTCGATTTCACCAGCATCAGTTTTGCGAGGGATAGCCGGGCCTTTTCACCGCCGGACAGGGACTGGACCGGCTTGCTGACGTCATCCCCGGAAAAGAGGAAACGCCCGAGCAATGTCCGGATGTCCTTCTCGTTCATGAGCGGCCAGTCGTCCCAGATTTCCTGCAGCACAGTTCCTGAGCCGACGAGTGTCGCCTGGTTCTGATCGTAATACCCGAACTGTACATTCGTCCCGTACTCGATCTTACCTCCAAGCAGGTCCTGCAGCCGTACAATCGTTTTGAGCAGTGTCGATTTGCCGACACCATTCGGGCCGAGAATGGCAATCCGGTCCTGCTTGTATACACGCATATCGATCCCAGAAGATACCGGCACGCCATTATAGCCGATGGATGCATCTTTCACAGCCAAGACATCATTTCCGCTCGGTCTGTCGATGGTGAACGAAAAGCTGGCTGACTTCTCGTCGCTGTCCGGCGCCTCCATCCATTCCGTCCGTTCCAGCTGTTTCCTGCGGCTCTTCGCCATCTTGCTCGTCGAAGCACGCGCTATGTTTTTCTGGATGAACTCCTCCAGTTTCGCTTTCTCGCTGGATTCCTTTTCAAACTGCTTGCGGTCCTTCTCGTAGTTTTTCGCTTTTTCATCCAGATAAGCGCTATAGTTGCCCGTGAAGCGCGCCACTTTGCGATGTGATACTTCATAGACGATCGTGACGACCTGATCGAGGAAGTACCTGTCATGCGAGACGATGAGCAAAGCTCCCTCATAGGACTTCAAGTATGTCTCGAGCCAGCTGAGCGTCTCGATATCCAGGTGGTTCGTCGGTTCGTCCAATATGAGCAGATCGGGCTTGCTCAGCAGCATCTTTGCGAGGGCCAGGCGGGTTTTCTGGCCGCCTGACAGCAGATGGACCGGCTTGCCATAGTCGTCCTGGAAGAACCTCATGCCGTGCAGAACGGACCGTGCATCGGATTCGTACTGGTAGCCGCCCTGGTCTTTGAACTCGATCTGAAGGGAGTCATATTCGGCCATGACCCGTTCGTTTGCAGCCGGGTCTCCGTAGACAGCGGGATCGGACATCTGCATCTCCAAATCCCTCAAACGGCGCTCCATCACATGCAGCGGCTCGAAGACGGTCATCATTTCATCCCAGATGGACAGCTCCGTCTCGAGACCGCTGTGCTGTTCCAGGTAGCCGACCCGCACGCCTTTCGGGATGATGACATCCCCGGAATCCGCAGCTATCTCGCCTGCGATGATCTTGAGCAGCGTCGACTTGCCGGCACCGTTCCGACCGACGAGGGCAACGCGGTCCCGGTGCTGGACTTCCAATTTAACGTTCTTCATTATATCAGTGCCTGAAAACGATTTCGTTACACCGTTCACTTGCAAGATTATCATCGTGTCACCTCAATTTTCCTTCTTCCTCAGTTTACTGGAATGGCGCAGTGTGCGCAATGATCGGCTTTACAACGGTCTGCTTCTCCTGTACGATAGAAGCGATTCGAAAGAGCTCCAGGAGGTTTACGATGACTGAAGAAACGAACAAAATTCCACAGGCAACGTCCAAACGCTTGCCTCTGTACTATAGGTTTCTTCAAAATTTCGCGAATAGCGGGAAGAAGCGTGTTTCTTCAAGCGAACTGAGCGAAGCAATGAAGATCGACGCGGCGACGATACGCCGTGATTTTTCGCATTTCGGTGCGCTCGGCCGGAAAGGCTATGGCTATGACGTCGACTACCTTGTCAGTTTTTTCAGGAAGACGCTCGATCAGGACGAAGAGACGGACGTAGCGCTTATCGGGGTGGGGAGTCTCGGTCATGCATTCCTGAAATATAATTTCCATAAGAACCATAATACACGGATTGCGGTGGCATTCGATCCAAAGGCGCCGCCGGAGGGGAAAATGATGGCGGATATCCCGGTGTTCCATCCTGACCTTATCGAGGAAAAATTGGCGGAACTGGGGATCGATCTCGTCATTCTGACTGTGCCTTCACGTGCGGCACAAGAACTGACAGACCGGCTCGCGCGGGCGGGAGTGAAAGGGATCCTCAATTTCACAACAATCCGTCTGACCGTGCCTGAATCGATCCGTGTCCATACGATTGATCTGTCGGTGGAACTGCAATCCCTTATTTACTTCATAAAAAATGACGTAAAAGATTCACAATTATAAAGGTGCATGGATAGTCATGGGCTGTCATTTGGTGTAGAATGGACATATTCAGAAGGAGGTATCCGAAATGTCACCAGGTATCGGAAGTTTGCTAATTATTGCGGTCATTGCCCTTCTTATTTTCGGTCCGAAAAAGCTGCCTGAAATCGGCAAAGCCTTCGGTTCTTCACTGCGCGAGTTCAAGAATGCAACAAAAGGCCTCGTGGAAGATGACGACAAAGCGGACGTCAAAAAAGTTGAAGACAAAAAAGAAGTGCACTAAGTTAGGGTGTCTGTCCAAATGGGAGAACAACACAACCTTACCATTGTTGAACATATAGAAGAAATCCGAAAACGACTGATTACGATCGTCGTTTTCTTTGCAGTTGCGGTCATCGGAGGATTCCTGCTGGCGAAACCGCTCATCAAGTTCCTCAAGACGAACGGGCCGGCAGCTGACCTGTCGCTGAATGCGTTCAACGTCATCGACCCGATTGCGATCTACTTGAAAGTCGTCGTGTTCATCGGCATCATCATTATCCTGCCGATCATCATGTACCAGTTCTGGGCGTTCGTTTCGCCCGGCCTGCTGGAAACGGAACGCAAGGTGACACTCAGTTACATTCCGTTCGCTTTCGTCCTGTTCCTGGCAGGAATTTCGTTTTCGTATTTTGTCCTCCTGCCGTATGTCGTGAAGTTCATGTTCACGCTGTCGCAGGATCTCGGCATCACCCAGACGATCGGCATCAACCAGTACTTCTCGTTCCTGTTCCAGATCCTGCTGCCGTTCGGCTTCGTATTCCAGCTGCCGGTCGTGCTGCTGTTCCTCTCCCGGCTTGGGTTCCTGAATCCGAACGTACTGACGAAATTCCGGAAGATCGCCTATTTCGTCCTGTTCGTCATCGCGGCATTCATCACACCGCCGGATATCGTCTCCCACTTGTTCGTGACAGTTCCGCTGTTCCTGCTCTATGAGGTCAGTATCCTGATCGCCCGTGTCGGCTACAGGAAGTTCCTGAAAGCTGAGAAACTCCGGCAGCAGGAAGAGGAAGAAGCAGAGCGGGCGCGCTTGTTCGCAGAGGCGAAAGCCGAACAGCAGCGGCAGATCGAAGAAGTTCAGTCACGTATGAATAACAACGAGTAAAAAGACTTGCAGAACCGCAACAGACGGTCCTGCAAGTCTTTTTTGGATTGGAGACAGGCTATCCGAGATGTCCAATCAGTGTGATGACAGCCTCTTTCAGTTTCTGCAGTTCCAGGATCTTATCCATGTTCAGGGTGACGACCATCACGAAGCTGTTCATCAGCAGATGGGATATCATCGATGACCAGATGCGCCCCGTCCGATAATAGACATAGGAGAAGACGAGCCCGGGCATGAGATAGACAAGGATATGCTGGAATTCGTTATGGACAGCCGCGAAAATGAGTGCGCTTGCGATGGCGGCGATCCAAAAGTTCGTCTTCGTGTAGATTCCGCCGAATACGACACGGCGGAAAACGATCTCCTCCAGTATCGGTGCGAACAGGACGATGCAGACGATCATAATCGGCGCAACCGCCGACACTTCTGTCAGACGCATCGTATTGTCGGACCCATTCTCGATGCCGATCACTTTTTCAATCGCACCTGCGAGCATCTGCCCGCCGAGTGCCAGGAAAAAGCCGAACACGCCCCAGACCATTGACATCCAGACCGACGCTTTCTTCGCTTTGAAAACGGTCCAGAAGTTTTTGTCTGTCCGGATGACTAAGAAGAACGCCAGGATGGCCAGGATGTTGACTGTGAACAGTCCCCAGGCGACACCTTGGAATGCGGCGTGCTCCGTGCTGAACCCCTGCTTGCCGAACAGCTGGATCAGCCCTTTTGAAACGGGCAGGGACGCAAATTGCATGGCGATATAGAGGAAGAGGATAGTCAGATAGAGTATCCATGGCTGCGGTTTTTTACCAGTCAAACGAATCGGTCCTTTCCTGCTGTGTCTTGATAAGTGTATCGGGTTTCAGGGTGTTTCGCAAAGACGAAGAGAGTGAAGTGTTTTACTTGCAATTCTGTCCAAAAGGTCTTACTATAGGAAATGTGTTAGCACTCCTGTTGAGTGAGTGCTAAAAAGAAAATAGCCGTCAGAGGAGGGTGTTTCAGTTGTTGAAACCATTAGGTGATCGTATTGTAATTGAACTGATCGAAGTGGAAGAGAAAACGTCAAGCGGCATCGTGCTGCCGGATTCCGCAAAAGAGAAGCCGCAGGAAGGGAAAGTCATTGCTGTCGGTACAGGACGCATTCTCGACAATGGCCAGCGTGTTGAGCCGGAAGTCAAAGAAGGCGACCGCATCATCTTCTCAAAATATGCAGGCACTGAAGTGAAATATGAAGGCAATGAATACTTGATCTTGCGCGAAAGCGATATACTGGCAACAATCTGAAATTGATTCATCCGATACTATTGAAAACTGACCAGGAGGGATCCATTCATCATGGCTAAAGAAATCAAATTCAATGAAGATGCACGCAGCGCAATGCTCCGCGGTGTCGATACATTGGCGGACGCTGTAAAAGTGACACTCGGACCAAAAGGACGCAACGTCGTCCTCCAGAAGAGTTTCGGGTCACCGCTCATTACAAATGATGGTGTTACGATTGCAAAAGAGATCGAACTGGAAGACGCTTTCGAAAACATGGGTGCGCAGCTCGTCTCCGAAGTCGCTTCGAAAACGAACGAAATTGCAGGGGACGGCACGACAACAGCGACAGTCCTGGCACAGGCGATGATCCGCGAAGGATTGAAAAACGTCACGGCGGGCGCGAACCCTGTCGGTATCCGCAAAGGGATTGAAAGTGCAGTCGCGACAGCTGTCACTGAACTGAAAGACATTTCCGATGAAATCGAGAGCAAGCAGGAGATCGCACAAGTTGCGGCTATTTCCTCTGGCGACGAAGAAGTCGGCAATCTGATCGCTGAAGCGATGGAGCGTGTCGGCAACGACGGCGTCATCACTCTGGAAGAGTCCAAAGGCTTCACGACAGAGCTTGATGTCGTGGAAGGTATGCAGTTCGACCGCGGCTATGCATCAGCCTACATGGCGACGGATACGGACAAGATGGAAGCGGTCCTCGACAATCCGTACATCCTGATTACGGACAAGAAGATCACCAACATCCAGGAGATCCTTCCTGTACTTGAGCAGGTCGTCCAGCAGGGCAAGCCATTGCTCATGATCGCGGAAGACGTGGAAGGCGAAGCACTTGCAACCCTCGTCGTCAACAAGATCCGCGGCACGTTCAACGCAGTCGCTGTCAAAGCACCTGGCTTCGGCGACCGCCGGAAAGCGATGCTTGAGGATATCGCCATCCTGACAGGCGGCGAAGTGATCACGGAAGACCTCGGTCTCGACCTGAAGTCTGCGGACATCTCCCAGCTCGGCCGTGCATCGAAAGTCGTCGTCACAAAAGACAATACGACAATCGTTGAAGGCGCTGGTGAAGCGGACAACATTGCAGGCCGCGTCGGCCAGATCCGTTCACAGCTGGAAGAAACGACTTCCGACTTCGACAAAGAGAAGCTGCAGGAACGTCTCGCGAAACTTGCAGGCGGCGTCGCAGTCATCAAAGTCGGCGCAGCAACGGAGACTGAGTTGAAAGAACGCAAGCTCCGCATCGAAGACGCCCTCAACTCCACGCGTGCAGCTGTGGAAGAAGGCATTGTCTCAGGCGGCGGTACTGCGCTCGTCAACGTTTATAAGAAAGTGGAAGCCCTTCTTGAGAATGCGGAAGGCGACGTCGCTACGGGCATCAAGATCGTTCTCCGTGCACTCGAGGAGCCTGTACGCCAGATCGCAACGAACGCAGGTCTCGAAGGCTCGATTGTCGTCGATCGCCTGAAGCGCGAAGAAGTCGGCATCGGCTTCAACGCAGCGAACGGTGAGTGGGTCAACATGATCCAGGCCGGCATCGTCGATCCGACGAAGGTAACACGTTCCGCTCTCCAGAACGCGGCATCCGTTGCAGCTATGTTCCTGTCGACGGAAGCAGTCGTTGCAAACCTCCCGGAGCCAGCAGGCGCAGGTATGCCTGACATGGGCGGAATGGGCGGAATGGGCGGCATGATGTAAGACGTCCCTGAGCTGAATTGAAAACGCCAGTCCTCATCTGATGGGGACTGGCGTTTTTTCGTTTTAAGTATAATTTGTACACAGTAATCGGGCATTCCCGCCGAGCACTGGAGTGGAGTGCCGGCCATCGGTGATGTGCAGTCTCCTTATCATGTGGAAACCGCACGTGCTCATGCGCCCCGCCATGTCATCAGAGGATCCGTACTTTCTCTTCAATCGCGAGGCGTGTCGTCTGATAAGGCTCGGCATTTTCTTTTCCGATTGTAATCAGGACGATCGGGAAGTACCGGTCTTCCAGCTTGTACCGTTCCGCGAATTTCACTTTATCAAAGCCGCCCATCGGACCGGTTGCGTACCCGCGCTCTTTCGCGACGAGCATGAATTGCATGGCAGCCAGACCGGAATCGAAGATGGCCAGGTTCTTGCGGGCTTCTTCGGATGCATGGGGGTACGTCTTGTTGGCATTCCTGACGAGCACCGCTTTGCTGGCGTCATCGACGAATCCGGCTTCCGACATGCTGTCGTAGACCTTATCGATATTCTTATAGAACTCCTTATCTCCTAATACGGCGATGACAGCAGAAGCGGTCTCGATCTGTACCTGATTATAGGCGATCTTGCGTAATTATTTCCGTTCTTCAGGGTCCATGAACACAATGAATTCCCACGGCTGCAGATTGCTGGTCGAGGGTGCCTGTACTGCTTCCTTCAGCATCTCCACAATTTCTTCTTTGTCGATCGTGAACCCGGGATCGTACTTCCGGACCGAACGGCGTTCACGGATCACTTCTGAAATGGATGCGGTCATGTAACTTCCTCCTAGAACTCTATTATTTCGGTCGTTCATCACTTTCAAGCATACTTTTGGTAAGTAGACGCGTCAAGTTTTCCATTTCCACAAGATACAAAAATGATCGATCCTTCAGGGGAGGTTAGCATCCTGCCGCAGCTGCTCGATCATCCTGATATCGAGTTCGCCGTGACGGAAGTGAAAGTGCTTAAAGGCTGATCCCCCAAATGAGATCGGGTCACACAAAAAGCCGTATCCCAGTAACCGGGATACGGCTTTTCCAGCGACACTGCTTATTCGCTAATACGGAAACCATCCAGCAGTTCCCGCACTTCATCGGTCGTTTCGGTGCTCATGAGCTGATTCCGGAGTTCACCGGCGCCTCGGAAGCCTTTAACGTAGATTTTGAAGAACCGGCGGAGCGGTTTGAATGGACGCGGTTCCAGTTCCGTTGAGTACTTATCGAACAAGTCCAGGTGGAGACGCATGAGGCCGAGCAGTTCCTCGCTCGTATGCTCTTTCGGTTCCGTCTCGAACGCGAACGGATTCTTGAAGATGCCACGCCCGATCATGACACCGTCGATGCCGTACTTCTCGGCGAGTTCCATGCCAGTCTGCCGGTCGGGGATGTCACCGTTGATCGTCAGCAGAGTATCGGGTGCAATCTCGTCACGCAATTTCTTGATTTCCGGGATGAGTTCCCAGTGGGCATCGACCGCACTCATCTCTTTCCGGGTGCGGAGGTGGATCGACAGATTTGCGATATCCTGTTTCAGCACATGGGTGAGCCAGCCGCGCCACTCATCCACATCGGTATAGCCAAGACGCGTCTTCACACTGACCGGGAGCCCGCCGGCTTTTGCTGCTTCAATGATGGCGGCGGCGGTTTCAGGGTGGTTGATGAGCCCGCTGCCTTTGCCTTTCGCGGCGACATTCGGAACCGGACAGCCCATGTTGATATCCACCCCTTTGAATCCGAGCTCCGCCATACCGATACTCATCAGCCGGAAGAACTCGGGTTTGTCCCCCCAGATATGGGCGACCATCGGCTGCTCGTCCTCCGTGAAGGTCAGTCGTCCCCGTACACTGTAGATACCTTCCGGATGGCCGTAGCTCTCAGTATTCGTAAACTCTGTGAAGAAGACATCGGGGCGTGCCGCTTCGCTGACGACGTGCCGGAACACGACATCCGTGACGTCTTCCATCGGTGCTAATATAAAAAACGGACGCGGTAATTCACGCCAGAAGTTTGTTGTCATAGTTTCTATCCTCTCATCGTGCAGGACATGCAGGTGGCTGCTGTCCCTTGTAGTGAACGCAGAACCGTTCTTCCGCCTTACTAGTTATATCACGTAACCCCCGTGTTTATCAACGGACCGGACTGGCCAAATGCCGTGTACAGAAGGCGGGTGTCCGCTGACTGGATCATTCCCCTGATTCCTTCCGCAGGGAAATGGCATGGAGAATCTTCATGACAGGACGCAGGAAGAACTGGACACTGCCGATGATGAAAAGAATGGTGCCGGCCGTCTTCAGCGAATCGAATAGGAAGAAGACGCTTCCGACGATGAATTCCAGTCCGAGTATCAATTCATTGATAATGAAAATATATTTGTAGTTCTTGTTGAAAAAGATGATATGCTTGCCCGCTTTCACTTCCACGTCTTTCCGGTTATCGATCACTTTAGGCATGATAGTTCCCTCCTTAGTCTCCAGTTCCCTGGAAATTTTTCGGTGAAACAGCAGGCCGATTCGAAAGCAGAGCGCACAGCCATGCAAAAACCTCCTGCATCCATTTGAGATACAGGAGGTGTTCGTGTGCAGTTATGCATTTACAGATCTGTCTTTCGCTCTTGAGTCCCTGATCAGGAAGGACAGCAGGAGACCGGCCGCTGCGACACATCCGGCAATCAGGAATGCGACATTGACACCATGTATATGGCCCGCGACTGAATTGCCGTTTGCCGCTGTGATTGTCACAGTGACCAATACGGCGGTGCCGATTGCGCCGGCAATCTGGCGGAACGTGTTATTCATGGCCGTGCCATGCGGGATCAGGTGGTTCGGCAGCTGGTTCAGTCCGAGTGTTGTGGACGGCATCATGACCGTGGCGATCCCGACCATCCGCACAGCGTTCAGTACCGCCAAATAGAGGAAGGTCGTGTCCTCTGACAGGGTGGAAAACATGAAGGTGGTGACCGTCAAAATCGCGAATCCGATACGCAAGAGCCACTTCGCTCCGTACTTATCGAACAGGGAACCGGTGACCGGGTTCATGATACCGGTGACGATCGCACCCGGCAGCAGCATCAAGCCGGAATGCAGAGCATTAAACCCAAGGAGGTTCTGCATGAACAGCGGCAGGATGACAGTCGTAGCAATCATCGAAGCGAAGACGATCATTCCGAGGGAAGTCGCAAGGGCGAATACGCCGTACCGGAAAACCCGGAACTCCAAGATCGGTTCCTCGAGTTTGAGCTGGCGGTTGATGAACCAAGCGAGTGCAGCTGCCCCGACTGCGAGTGAAATGATCGTGTTCGGTGTGAGCCAGCCGACGTTACCGGCGACACTGAATCCATACAGGATCCCGCCGAAGCCAAACGTCGACAGGACGATGGACAGATAGTCGACTCTTGGATTCGTCAGTTCCGTCACATTCTTCAGCAGGAAATAGGCTGCTGTAATGATGATCAGGACGATCGGCAGGACGACATAGAACACACTGCGCCACGGGTAATGGTCGACCAGATACCCGGAGAGTGTCGGACCGATCGCCGGGGCGAACGCAATGACCAGGCCGAACATCCCCATCGCCTTGCCCCGCTGCTCCCGCGGAAACAGCAGAAACATGACTGTCTGCAGGAGCGGCATCATGATACCTGCACCGGTTCCCTGCAGGACCCGGCCCAGCAGCAGGATGGTGAAGTTCGGGGACACGGCAGCAACGGCCGTCCCTGCTGCGAAGACGCCGAGGGCGAACAGGAACAGCCGTCTAGTCGTGAATTTACCGATCAGGAACGCCGTGATCGGGATCATGATTCCGTTGACGAGCATGAAGGCGGACTGCAGCCATTGGACTGTACTTTCCTTCACATTCAGGTCATGCATGATCGGCGGCAGCGCCGTCGCCAGCAGTGTCTGATTCAGTATCGTTATGAATGCGCCCGACAGCAGGACTGCGAGCAGCGGGATGTTTTTCTTGAAATCGAATGTTTCTGAAGCATTCATCGTCTGTGGATTGGCCATTCGGATGCCGCCACCTCTTTCTTAGGGGGGTTAGAATTTCTACATGCATTTCCGGCAGTCGCCATGCAGCATTCTTCCTATGATAAAGCCTTGCGGTGTATGTATCAACAAGGATGTTTGCGGACAGCAGCTATTGAAAAATGTACCCGTACAGCACCATTTGAAACTGCCGGCCCCATACCGTCATCATTCGCAAACAGAACATGGGGGCCAACGCTGTCAGTATGGCCGGATCAAAGGAAACGAATCAGGTGTCTTCCCGTTGAAAAGTTCGAAAAAAAGAGATAATATTCCTTTGCTGCCTATGGTACAATCAGGCTATTACAACAGGTGGGGGAATGGACATGTTCGGACGGAAAACACGGGTGCAGGAAGCCGGCGGTGAGCAGCAGCAAATGGAACTGCTGAAACAGTCGCAAGCACAGAAAGAGGAAGAAGGCCGCACACAGCTGCTGGCATTGAAAGAGGAGCTCGCTGCGGCGGTCATGCAGCATGACAAAGTGAATGGACAGCACACCTATCTGGGAGACGCTGTCGGAAAGATAGAAGTGAAGTTTGAAAATATCGGTATGCTGAGTGAGCAGACAGCCGTCAAATCCGATGACCTGAATGGGAAAGGCAGTTCACTCGGTGAGCGGGCAGGCAATATGGTGACCGAAGCGAAGGAAGGCACAAGCCAGGTCAACGAGGCGGCGGATGTCATGAAGGAGCTCGGTGTGCAGATCCAAGTATCCGAGCAGAACATGGCGAGCCTCAGTGAGCGGTCCGATGAAATCCAGTCCATTGTCGGTGTGATCGATGGGATTGCAGCGCAGACGAATCTGCTGGCTTTGAATGCATCGATCGAGGCGGCACGCGCAGGGGATTCGGGGAAAGGGTTTGCTGTGGTGGCACAGGAAGTGCGCAACCTGGCGGAAAGCACTGGGAAAAGTACGGCGAGCATCCAGCAGCTGACCTCCTCCCTTCAGGAGGAAGTCAATCAGGCACTGTCCGCCGCAAGGATCAGTGCAGAACTCGCAGAGCGCGGTGTGCAGATCAGCTTGAAGACCGCCGAAAAGATCGGACGCATCCTGGAAGCTGTCGAAGCCAGCCAAGGAGAAATCGGCTCCATCCAGTCGATGATCGAAGAACAGAAACAATTGTCATCGGAAGTGAAACAGGAACTGGCCGAGGCGCGAGGCTTATTCTCGGATGTCCATGATCTCATCATGGAGCATATCGAGGATGCAAAAGAAGTCGATCAGCGTCTGGAGAACGGCATCCGCCAGCTGGCCGCGACCACTTCCTGATCCTCCATTTACGAAAGTCCGGCACAGGATATCCCATCCTTGCCGGCCTTTTTGGCATGCGGGCATACGAAAGAATACCGGCTTTCAAGATGTATTGAAAAATTTCACAGCAAAAAGATTGAAAACCACCGCACACGTGGTAAAGTAGGCTTTGAAAATAGAATAGGAACCGTCGCACGGGCCAATGGAATAGACAGCGCATGCAAAATCAGAGGGGTAAGGAGGATTCGATATGAATATTGCCGTGGCAGTGGACGGTTCGGAAAGCGCCGTGCGTGCAGCACAGCATGCATTGATGCTGGTGAAGTATTTACCGGAAACCGAGATGGAAGTGATTTTCGTCACGGATTTCAACCGGGTGGAGGATGAGCGGCTCTTGAAGGAGAGCCCGAAAGCGCTGGCCGCTTACCAGAAAAAGAGCATCCGTCCGATTCTTGAGCTCGCCGAGGAGGCGGGAGTGGAACCGAAAGTCACGATGCTGAAAGGGCAGACCGGCCCAACCATCATCAAGTACGTGAACAGCCAGGAAGTCGACCAGCTCATTCTGGGGAGCCGGGGGCTGAACGCGTTCAAAGGTCTCTTGATGGGGAGCATCAGCGAAAAAGTCGTTAAGCGCATGCGCTGTCCTGTCACAGTTGTCAAGTGAAATATACAGTTTCCTATCTGCTGCAGCGGAGGGGGAACTGTTTTTTTTTATTGCCAAATCATTTGGGTCGTCATTTCCATTTTAGTGGGTATACTGTTCAATGATTGAAGCAGTTTTTGTGAACTCACCGGCAGGGATGTAAGCAGAACAGGAGGAAGTCATATGGAAGAGACAGATCAGCGGGCGATGGTGGTCGGAGGCTCGCTTTCAGGACTGATGGCGGCGATCGCCCTCGCCCGGGAGAATGTGCACGTCACTGTGTTGGAGAAAGTCAGCGCGGACAGGCATTCAGGAGCAGGGCTGCAAGTGGACGGACCAGGGTTCGGAGCATCCGGAACGGAACGGCTGCTGAGGAATCTGGCGTCCGGCGGGAAGCGGTCCATCCAGCTTTGGTCATCGATCGAAACACGCCTTCGTACGGAAGCACTTTCCTATCCGAATGTCACCGTGCAATATGGGCAGCGGGTTACAGCGGTAGGTGAGGACGGGGCGGCCGCTTGGGCGGAGACTGGGAATGGACGGCTGGAAGCGGACATGCTGGTCGGAGCGGACGGACACCGCAGTCTGGTCCGTCAGTATGTGAACCCCGAAAAACCCGAAGCGGAATTCGCCGGATATCTTGTCTGGATCGCCTCGACAGATGAATCGGCGCTGCCGGTGCATGTCCGGCCGCCTGCAGATGCGCCCGAAGTGACGATGCTCGACAGCGCCGGCGGCTTCCTGTTCGGGTCGGTCATCCAGCCGCACGAAGCATCCGAAGGAAGGAGGGTCGGCTGCACGTGGTACGACAATTCGAGAAATGACTTGCTGCGCCGCACAGGCTGTCTCGATGGGAATGTCGTCGTGCACTCGCTCGCCGGATCGGACATCCCTGAGGAAACGATCGATGGACTGGCGAGACAGGTCCGTTCAGGGTGGCAGGATCCGTGGAAAACCGCCATGCTGCATGCGCTGGAACACCGGAATATCACCGGTACACCGATCAAGGAGTATGTGCCCGAACGGCTGGTGCGCGGACGCATTGCACTGATCGGGGATGCTGTCCATGTGCCCGCTCCGATCACAGCCAGCGGGTTCAACGCCTCCTTGCAGGACGCGGTGACCTTGGGCAAGTTCGCCTCCAAAGGCATCGCTGGCAAGAAAGCCTGTAAAGTCCTTGAACAATACGAAGCGGCCCGGCTCGTCAAAGTCCGCAAAATCGTCCAGTCCGGCCAATCCTATAACCGGTCCTTCGGGCTCGGCAGATGACCGTCATGTTATGGAGGTACTGAAAGGGTGGGACTTATTGTAGCCGTTTGAGTCTTTGAATGATTCATCAGTCAGCAGATAGGGATGTGTCTCTTCAAGTATCTGCGCCAGATGAACGGGCATCCGGTCCAGCTGATAGGCACAAATGAGAGGGAAGGAAAGAGCGTCGACAGCCCAATCGATATGCTCTTCCAATTCGCGTATCAGGTCGAGCGGTTCGTGCATCGTTGCCCATTCCACGTGCGCCCAGCAGCGGAAGGACACATCGTTTTCCAGGAAGGGCTGGACTGTGGTGTTGAAGTATTCGACAATGGAAGGCGGATGATAGCCCCCGCTTGAGTAGTAGAAATCGAAGTTCTTGATGAAGTGCAGCAATTCAAGATCGGATGAAGTGAGGACCTTTTGCAGTTCTTTGTAAATCTGCGGGTATAGGCGTTCGTTATCGATGAATAAGATGTGTTCATTCTGCTCGATGCCTAATCGGATGTAGTTGACGGCCTGCTGGATGTACAAGTCCATGTTTGTATAGGAATACAGGATGTGGACATTCCGTTCTGAACGTAACAACGCACGTAGAGTCGAATCCATGGAAACCAACCTTTCTACTAGGGAATTGGCAAAGCGGATGTCTGGCAAGTGTACCATTAAAAGACAGTGATGGATACAGGGGAAAAGTTTTTATCGCAAAAAAGCAGGAAGTCGACTGGATCCGGCCGGCTTCCTGCTTATTTCATCTGCTGATTGTACGTATCACGGAGTGACCCCTATACGGATGCTTCGTAAATCGATTTAACGGCTTCTTCAAGTGTCTTATTGAATTCCTCATCGGTCTGACTGGCATTCAGATCCTGGCTGAGGGCCCGGGAGAAGCTCGCGATCAGGCCGTCGTTCTCCTTCAGTTTTTCGTTGGCGACATCCGTCGAGTAGCCGCCGGACAGGGCGACGACACGGACGACACGAGGATGCTCGATCAGTTCCCGGTACGCATTCACTTCGGTCGGGATCGTCACCTTCAGCATGACGTTCTGATCGTCGTCCAGCTGATTGAGATGGTTGAGGATCTCCGCTTTCAACATCGTTTCGCACGCAGGCTTGCTCGAACTATGGATATCCACTTCCGGCTCGATGATCGGCACCAGTCCGGCGGCGATGATCTGCCGGCCGACCTCGAACTGCTGATCGACGACCGCTCTGATGCCTTCTTCGTTCGGTTCTTTGATGACGGAGCGCATCTTCGTCCCGAATATATGCCGCTCGTTCGCGCGGCGCAGCGTATCGTCCAGATCATCGATCGGTTTCATCAGCTGGACACCGTTCTTCTCCTCGGCCAGCCCTTTGTCGATTTTCAGGAAGGGGACGATCCCTTTCTTTTCTGCCAGGTAGTCCCCTGTATACATGCCGTCGATCTCGCGGTCCATCGTCTGCTCGAACAGGATGGCACCGAGGATATAGTCGGAACTGAAGGCAGGGGAAGTGATGATCCGTGTCCGCATATCATGGACGAGATCGAACATTTCTTCGTCACCCGAGTAGCTGTCTTCCGCTACGCCATAGGCGGCCAGCGCTTTCGGGGTGCTGCCTCCGCTCTGATCCAGTGCCGCGATGAACCCTTTGCCGTTTTTCACTTTGTCGAATTGCTGTTCATTCATTCCGATTCACTCCTCATTGAATAATGGGTGCTTCTGGTAATGTGCTGAATACGTATGGAATTGACTGATCTCTCTTCATGTTACCATGAAGCGGCCCTTTCAAACCAACAATACAGGACGGCCTCTGTCTGAAAGCGGGCAGCCTTTCTATCAAGAGAAATCAAAAAAGCCATCCGGAACTGGCGTCCGGATGGTCCTGAAGATTCAAAGGCTGCGGCCTGCCATCAGTTCGTGACCGGCAAGAGAGGATATTTCCAGACCTTTCATCGGTGTTCCGATGCCTTTCGACAGCTGCGAAATCAGTTCGTAGTTCCTGTAATCCGCAGAGGCCTGCACGATGGCCCGCGCAAATGCTTCGGGATTATCGGATTTGAAAATACCGGAGCCGACGAATACACCATCCGCTCCGAGTTCCATCATGAGTGCAGCATCGGCCGGCGTTGCAACGCCGCCTGCGGAGAAGTTCAGCACCGGCAGTCGTCCGGCTTCACGGATCGACATTAGAACATCGTAAGGCGCACCGAGATTTCGGGCTTCCGTCATCAGTTCCGCCGGATCCATCTCCACTATCTTTTTCACTTCGGCATTGATCATCCGGAGATGACGGACAGCTTCGACGATATTGCCTGTGCCCGGTTCGCCTTTAGTGCGCAGCATTTTAGCACCTTCCCCTAGCCGGCGTGCCGCTTCTCCGAGATTGCGGGCACCGCAGACGAACGGCACGCGGAAATCACTTTTCAGCAGATGGAATTCTTCATCAGCCGGCGTCAGCACCTCGCTTTCGTCAATGCAGTCTACGCCGAGGGACTCCAGGACACGCGCTTCCGAAATGTGACCGATCCGTGCTTTTGCCATAACTGGAATCGATACCGCTTTTTGCACCTCTTTAACAATTCGCGGATCTGCCATGCGGGCCACGCCGCCAGCCGCACGGATGTCCGAAGGCACGCGTTCGAGGGCCATGACAGCGACTGCACCGGCAGCCTCTGCAATTTTTGCCTGTTCACCATTAATGACATCCATGATGACGCCGCCGTAAGACAGTTCAATATTCATGATGATTCCTCCTTTTCTGAATCCAGTATGGCGTATATGTGATCACGTGAAAATATTCAAAAGTGGATTTATTGATAAGGTCAGATGGGTTATACGCAGATATCTGTTGTACCTGAATCGGATTATGGAGGATAATTGAAGTGAGTGAGGAAAGGAGAGGGTATTGTGAAAAGCCGCATTCCTAAAGAGGTCGTCGCGTCTTTGCTGGCTGCGACAACCGTCCTGCTGGCACTGCCGCCATTTAATCTGCCGCCATGGGCGCTGTTCATTGGCTGGGCGGGCACATTTGCTGCAGGAGGACCGAACAGCATCGTGATGAAGAAGATTTGGATAACTATGCCGATCGGCTCACTCACAGCGGCGATCATCGTACTTGTGAAAGATTACTACTTCGGCTCGTTTCTGAGCGGGGGCGCCTACATTGCCGCTGAAATGGGGACGATCTTTTTCTTCAACTGCCTGATGATGCTCCTCGGCCGGACAAGATGGTTTCCATTCGTGCCGGGTATGTTTTTCGGATTTGCCAGCTTCTTCGCAACGTACTATGGCGGCTGGGGACCGGTCGATCACAGTGTCTGGTCTGCGTTCATTGCAGTAGTTTTCATGAATGCCATGGGACCGATCTACGCCTGGCTTACTGAGAACTTATCAGCAGGGACAGTTTCAAGACATTGACAGACAGCCTCTGCCGGCCGTGACGGCAGAGGCTGTCTTTGTCAGGTCCATCGATAAAAGAACAAGACAACGATGGAAACGGCGACAATCCCAAAAGCAATCCAAAGAACAAGGGATGGCGTATAGACAACAGCCGACGCACCGGCTCCGACACCCACTGTAAACGTCAGAATCCCGATAGCCAGATGAAGAAAATCACGGCGGGCTTTCAGATCTTTCTCAAAAACGATTTTATAAAGATGGCCCATCATATTGCGCGCATTACCGGTCATAATGCCGTTATTGACAGCTGTCGAGCCGATTTTCCGGAATGTGGTCAGTGCATAGCCTGCGAGCATACCGAGTACAGTCACTTCCAGGGCCATGCTGATTGAATGCTGAAAAATAGCAAGCAGCAGAAGAAGAAGGGCCTGTACATATAAGAACAGTCTGTATTTCTGAAGGCCGCCTGCTGTGAAGCGTGCCAGCAGTATTTCACCCAAAAATGCACCGCCGAGGAAACCGGCAAAGGACAGGACGTTGTCGATGGCTTCATAAGGACTGCCGGTGAACAGCTTCACGCCGAATGTCACCATATTACCGGTTTGCGCACTGACAAAGACATGATTCAGTCCCGTGAAGGTGTAGGCATCGATGAAGCCCATTAAAAAAGCGGCCACTACTGTCAGAAATGTAGTGATGCGCATCGTGTGGAATAGTTCGCGTTCCATAGTCGGCTCCTTTCTGCCGGTTGTGCCGGAAGCAATCGTTGGACTAGCGCCAGACAATACACCAATCGACCCTGCTTGCGACAACCTATAACAAGTTCTCGACATTTTACGACAAATTCCGACGTGCGATATGCAAAATGTGATATGATGTACCAATTGAGTTCACTCATTAAATCATACAGAAATCTTATCAAAAAAGCACACAAAATAAGGAGGAATTCTAAATGGCCAGTGATAGACGAGATGACACGGCACAAGGGAATGCGCAGCATCAGCAGGACCTGAGCCGCCGGAAATTCCTGAAGAATTCCGGTCTGCTTGCCGGCGGACTGGTAGGCGGCGGCTTATTCGGAGGACTGCTGACAGGCAGTCTCGAGAAGAAAGAGGAAAAGAAGAAAATTGCACCGGTAAAAAAAGAATCGATGGTGATGGAAGCCCGTCAATTCTTCTCAAGACAGCATGACTTTGATGTGCTGACAGCGGCAACTGAGCAGATTTTCCCGGAAGATGAGCACGGACCGGGAGCCATCAAGCTCGGGGTTCCCTATTATATCGATAAGCAGCTGGCAGGCCGTTGGGGCATTAACGGGCGCGATTACCGACACAGTCCCTATGCCGTCAAGCTGGATGATACGGATAAGAGTGCAGGACCGGCCGGAGAACAGTCGATCCTCGACCGGGGCGATATCTTCATGCTCGGACTGCGCAAGCTGGACGACGAGAGCCAGAAACGGTTCAAAATCGGTTTTGATGAAGCGGAAGAAGAGCGGCAGATCGAAATTCTGCAGGACTTCGATGACGGCAAAGTCGCAATGAATGGCGTAACATCCGCGGAATTCTTCAATCTGCTGCTGCAGGCAACACTGGAAGGAGCTTATTCCGATCCCTTATATGGCGGCAACAAGGATATGGAAGGCTGGAAGATGAAAGAATTTCCGGGAGCACAGGCTTCCTATGCCGGCTATATCGAACAGGAAGAATTCAAGAAACTGGAACCGGTCAGTCTGCGCGACTATCAAGGACACTAAGCGGCCAAAAATGAGGAGGAAAGACAATGGTGAAGAAACTTCAGAAAGTGGACGCAGTCATCGTCGGTTCCGGCTGGACAGGCGGCATCGCGGCTGCAGAACTGACAAAAGCCGGCTACAATGTCGTCATCCTGGAACGGGGCGGAGACAAGAAACACGAGGACTTCGTCGGTACGAAGGACGAACTGCGCTACTCGAAACGATATGACCTGATGCAGGATCTGAACAAAACCACCATCACATCACGGAATTCGATGGACAAGGAAGCCATTCCTGTCCGGAACAATTCGAATGCACGACTCGGGAACCATACAGGCGGAGCAGGGAATCATTGGAACGGCATGGCATTCCGCTGGCTCCCATATGATTTTGAAATATACAGCAAAACGGTGGAACGCTACGGCAAAGGGAAAATCCCTAAAAATTCCACGATGCAGGACTGGGGCATTTCATACGACGAGCTCGAGCCTTATTATGATAAATACGAGAAAACAGCAGGGATTTCAGGTGAGGAAAATCCAATCGGGCCCCCGCGTTCCGACAAGTATCCGAACCCGCCTATGAAAATGACACCGACCATCCGCCTGTTCAGCGAAGCGACAAAGGAACTTGGGTACCATCCGTACAGGATTCCGTCTGCGAACAACTCCCAGACATACACGAATCCGGATGGAGAGAAGATCAATGGCTGTGTGTACTGCGCCTTCTGTGAGGAATACGGCTGCGATTTCGGCGCGAAAGCCGACCCGATCGGCACGGTGCTCGCCACTGCCTCGAAGACTGGCAAGCTTGAAATCCGCAACGGGGCGAATGTCAACCGAGTGAGTCATGACGGCAGCAAGGCGAACGGACTGGTCTATACGGATATTACGACCGGCCAGGAATTCGAACAGCCGGCTGATCTCGTCGTGCTGGCAGGATTCGTCTTCACGAACACCCAGCTGCTGCTGACGTCCAAGATCGGCACGCCATACAACCCGGCGACGGGCCAGGGGATCATCGGCAAGAACTTCACAGGCCACTTCAACAACCTGTCGACCTACATCGGGGCACGCGGTTTCTTCGAAGACAAGAAGTTCAACAACTTCATGGGAACAGGCGGTCTCGGCGCATCGATCGATGATTTCAGCGGGGACAACGAGGATCATACCGATCTCGATTACCTCCATGGCTATGAAGTGCACTACAGCCAGCTCGGCACACGGCCGATCGCCCATAACGAAGTACCCGACGGAACACCGAGATGGGGCAAGGAATTCAAGAAGCAGTCGCTGAAATACTTCAACCGGAACCTGTTCATCACAGCACAGAGCGGTTTCCTGCCGAACAAGACGACATACATGGATCTCGATCCGACGTATAAGGATGCACTCGGCAATCCGCTTTTGCGTGTGACCGTGACATACGATCAGCAGGACCGCAACCGGGCGAAAGCCGGTGTGGCGCGCTGTGAGGAAATCATGAAGCAGATGGGTGCGGATGATATGCATGTCGATGTCGTCAAGGACGATATCGAGTTCGATCACAAATTCTACACCGATCACTTCTTCGGCGGGACAATCATGGGTTCCGACCCATCGAACTCCGCAGTGAATACGTATTCCCAAATGTGGGACATGGACAATCTGTTTGTTGTCGGCGGCTCGACATTCCCGCACAACAGCAACTACAATCCGACCGTCACGATCGGTGCGTTCGCGTACCGCGCAGCCGAAGGGATGATCAAATTCCTGAAAGAAGGCGGCAATGTTGCGCAGGCAGCATTGGAGACGAACGCCTGATCATACAGACGAACGGCCCTGTCCCCAAGCGGAACAGGGCCGTTTCTGCGGGGAAAGGGAAATCCGGCCGCTTTCTCGGACCGGGTGCTTTCTGCAACTGCAAACATGAAACCATAGGCGGCCGATAGCCGTACTGTACGGTATACTGGTGTCAAAAGGAGGGAACCCTAATTGTCCAATACCTACACGAGCATGACGGGCTGCGCAGGATGCCTGCTGCCGATCATTGGTGTGATCCTCGCGATCATCGGTATCTTCGTTTCGGGAACCGGGCTGTACATGGCGGCGGGCGTGATGGCGGCTTTCGGAATTCTCATTTTCACCATCTCGCTGAAAACAGAGACGCGGCGCAAAAAGAAGCAGCGGGAGAAACTCTTTACCTATTCGCAGCCGGGTGTCGATTTCACTAAACTCCCTTCTGCGGCATCGTGGGATCTGCTGTCAAGGATTGCTGTGGATTTCCGGGAACAGCGCTTGTACATATGGACCGCTTTCGATAAGACAGGGCAGATCGTGAAGAAACCTTTCTACGGCATGGACTACCGGGTGACCGAATACGGCTTTGGTGAAGTAGTAGCCGCCGCCCTTGTCGAGAACCGGAGGACAGAAGCGGTTGCGGCTGCCTGCAGCACGGTATCGATCAGGGAGTATATCGCCGACACCATCACCAAAAGCAAGAAACTGGGCATCAGTCAGGATGAGAATGGCCGGATCCAGTTGCTGGCGCTCATTGTGCAGACCGATGATATCATTGCGCCGTTCCACCGGCTGAACTTCTACTACGAGGAGTCTGCGAATATCGCCAAAGACTCGGTGGACTATGAGGATGCGAGGGGCAGTCTGCAGAAGTGGATGAATTATATGAATGAATTGCTGGAAATGACGCATCCGGACAGCGTCGAACGGCTGCAGGATCCAGCCGGTATCCCGTCACTGGAGGAAGAACCGGAGTATGCCGAGGACGGCTTTGAGGAAGACGTCCCGGATGCTTCGAGCTTCTTGGAGGAAGTCCTGACAACCCCTTCATCTCCTGAGGAGGCAACTGCCAGTTTGGATACTGACAGGGGAACCGCTAAGGACAGGCAGGCCGGGGAACTGTCTTATTTCGAAAAAGTCCTGGCAGAAAATAAGCGGATGATGGATCGGCAGCAGGACGAACAATGAAAAAACCGTGAGGCGGGACATCCGCCTTACGGTTTTTCAATATTCCGGAGTGTTGAGTATGCCGTGTCGTGTGACTTGTTGACGACCGAGATGCTGCCGTCGGTCTCTAAAATGACCGCTACCGCTTCTTCCAGGGAAGCAAGGCCGCTCGACCTGGCCGCCTGCAGGATTTCCACTTCCAAAACGCGTTCTTTTTTCATCGTCTTTTCTATGAACTGCCCGCGGTAATATAATAATTGAGGTTCCGATTTAATGAGCTGACTGACAGTTCCGGAACGCACGGATAGCCAGGCAACTGCATACTGCATGCCGATCAGGACGATGAATGCAGTCATTCCTTCTGCCAGCGCAACCTTTTTGGTGAGAAGGATTGTGGCCAGAGTGGAGCCGAGGGCAACGGTCACGACAAAGTCGAAGGCGTTCATCTTCGCCAAGGTGCGTTTGCCGGAAACGCGCAATATGATGATCAATCCTATGTAACTGAGTATGCCGACAGCAACAGTCCGGAGTATCGGTTCCCATCCATTGAAAAACACAGTTCACCTCTAAGGTAAGACGTAGTTACGGGTTGTGTTACCCTGCTGTGGAGCTTTTGAAACGGGTTCGGAGCTGGCCAGTGGAACGGAACGCATACAAAAAAGCGTGAGACTGCTGTCTTCACGCTTTGTACCGTTCGGCCGGAATGAGCACGGTCCGCTGCAGGGCCGCGCCGCCCATCGAGACATTCTGCGGGCGGACCGCATACTCCTTGCCGTCCACAACGTAGAAGCCGTTCCCTTTGTATTCCGCGCGGCGGCCCTGTTTCTCCAGTTCGGCTGTCACTTCCTCCGCCTGTTTGCTGAGACTTGAATGGCGATGATCCAAGTCGAGGGTGATATTGCCTTTCCGGTAGCCCATCAGTACATTGAAGAGAAGAAGGGCTGCTGCAAGAATGGCGATGACAATCAATGCATTCATCACATCCGTTCCTCCGTTTCTGGTGACAATCTACCAACATTCTATGCTTAGTATATCATTAATTTGAAGAATATTCATACTTCAATATGAAAACAGAGGAGCTGTCTTTGCAAAAGACAGCTCCTCCGCGTGTGCATCAGTTTTATGCTTCGGCTTTAGCCGTATGATGGCGGCCGATCGGTATAGTGA
Organism: Sporosarcina koreensis; assembly: GCF_000826145.2. Classification (GTDB taxonomy): domain Bacteria; phylum Bacillota; class Bacilli; order Bacillales_A; family Planococcaceae; genus Sporosarcina; species Sporosarcina trichiuri. The sequence goes on along the minus strand of NZ_LN651333.1, from coordinate 146,667 downwards.
ACGGCGAACCGGAAATCGGATCCTCGATGACCATGCAGTCCATGCCGAATATGTCCAGCATCGATTCAGCAGTTACGACCTGCTTGGGGGTTCCTTCGTAAATGAGTTCACCGGTGCGGAGCGCGAACATGTAGTCCGCATAGCGGGCCGACAGGTTGATGTCATGGAGCACCATGACGATCGTCGTGCCATATTTGTGATTCAGGTCCGTCAGCAGGTCGAGGATTTCAACCTGGTACGTAATATCAAGGAATGTCGTCGGCTCGTCGAGGAACAGGATATCGGTCTGCTGGGCCAGTGCCATGGCGATCCAGACACGCTGGCGCTGACCGCCAGACAGTTCATCGATATTGCGGTTTGCGAGTTCGGTGATATCCATGATTTCCATCGCTTCGGCGACTGCCTCGTAATCTTTGGCACTCCATCCGCTCAGCAGGGACTGATGCGGAAAGCGGCCGCGTCCGACGAGATCGGCGACAGTGATGCCTTCCGGGACGATCGGCGACTGCGGCAGCATGCCGAGCACGCGGGCGAGCTTTTTGGACGGCATGCTGCCGATCGGTTGTCCGTCGAGCAGGACGCTGCCTGCCGACGGCTTGATGAGGCGGGCCATCGTTTTCAGCAGCGTCGACTTGCCGCAGGCGTTGGCCCCGATGATGACGCTGATCTTGCCGCTCGGAATTTCCAGATCGATCCCCTTCAAGATCGTTTTCTGGTCGTAGCCGGCCTGCAGCCGGTCTGCCTGGAAGCGGTGTGTCGGTTTCATCATAATTCCCCCTTTCGGTTCATGCGGATGAGCAGGTAGATCAGGTACGGCGCCCCGATGATCCCGGTGATGACGCCGGCGGGATACCGTGCCGTGAATGCGAACTGCCCGATCAGATCCGCCGCAAGGACAAGGTTGACACCTACGAGACCGGCGGGGATGACTGCTGAAAAGCCGGCGCCGACAAGGCGTTTGGCGATCGGACCCGAGAGGAACGCGACGAATGCGATCGGTCCCGTGGTCGCTGTTGCGATCGAGATCATGATGACAGATGCGACAATGAGAACGATGCGTGTGAAATCTGTCCGGACTCCGAGTGACGACGCCGCCTGCTCGCCGAGTTCGAGGATGCTGAGCTGTTTACTGAGCACCAGGACGACCGGTGTGCCGATCAGGACAGCGATGAGGAGCGGCGGCAGCTGATCCATCTTCGAGCCGTTCAGACTGCCGCTGAGCCAGCGGAAAGCAGCCGGCAGATCCTGCTCGGCGCCGATCAGAAGCAGGTAAGAGATGAGCGCATCGAGCATCGCCTGGATACCGATTCCGACCAGGATCAGGCGGCCGATGGAGAATGTCCTGCCGCGTGACAGCAAGTAGATGAGCACTACGGTCGCAAGGCCTGCCGCAACGGAGACCGCTGATACGACCGCGCCGCTCGTATGCAGGATGACGATGCAGAAGACTGCTGCTGCACTCGAACCGGTCGTGATGCCGATGACGTTCGGATTTGCCAGGGGATTGCGCAGCATTGTCTGGAACACGGTTCCGGCCAGACCGAATGCGAACCCTGCAAATAGGCCGGCCAGCATGCGCGGAAGCCGAATCGTCGAGACAGCGAACGACGCGCCCGGAATCTGCTCGCCCGATAATGCCCGGAGAACGGTGCCGAGAGGATAGATCGTATTGCCGAGCATCAGCATGGTGCCGCACAGGACCGCTGCGAGCGCGGCAAGACTGATGGTGACGAGACGGAACCGCCGTGCACGCTGTTTTCTTCCTGTTTGAATGTATCGTATCGTATCTTTTATCATAGTGACCGCACTTTCGATTTCATCGCTAATAGTATGAGGAGCGGAGCCCCGATGAACGCCGTGACGACGCCCACTTCCAATTCTCCCGGACTGCCGAGGAGCCTGCCCGCGACGTCCGAGGCTGTTAAGATGATCGCCCCGGCAAACGCGGACATGGGGATGACAAACCGCAGATCAGGCCCGAGAATGAGCCGCATGACATGCGTTGCAAGCAGTCCGATGAAGCCGATCGGACCGGCCAGCGCTGTCGCAGCGCCGCAGAGGAGAACTGCACCGAGTGCTGAAATCACGCGGATCACCCCTGTCCGCACACCAAGCCCCTTCGCCACGTCATCACCGAGCGCCAGCGCATTCAGCGCAGGACCCGAGACGATGGCAAGGAACAATCCGATGATCAGGAACGGCGCAAATGTGGAGACCGAGCTCCAATTGCCTGCACCGACACTGCCGACCTGCCAGAAGCGGAACTGATCCATGACGTGCGAGCGGGGGATCAGGATGGCTAAAACAAGCGAAGACAGGGCCGCGCTGGTGGCGGCTCCTGCCAAGACTAGTTTTATAGGGGTTGCGCCGCTTCTGCCGAGAGAGCCGATGCCGAATACGAAGACGGCAGTGATGGCAGCTCCTGCAAGTGCGAGCCAGATATACTGGCTGGCCGTACTGATATGCAGGAATGCGATTCCGCCGACGACGAACAGGGACGCCCCCGTATTGACGCCGAGAATGCTCGGGTCCGCAATCGGATTGCGGGTGACCGACTGCATGAGTGCCCCCGATACACCGAGTGCTGCTCCGCAGAACAGGCTGAACACCGTACGGGAGATCCGTTTCCGCACAACATCCGCACCGTATGTATGGACATCCGGGTGGAACAGTCCGTCGATGAGCTCCTGCAGGCCGACGGTGCGCGACCCGAAAGCGAGAGAAGCGGCAGCACATGCTGCAATCAGGATGAAGCTGCCGGCCAGCACAATCCAGAAATGCTTGGGAAAGTGGAAACTGAGCGGTTTGCGCTTGGCGATGACCGGGTTAGTCATTGACCTTATCTGCTGCGTCAGCCAGCAGTTTCACATAGTCGTCGAGAGTATAGGCGATGGAGAGAGGATTCGGGTTGCCGGACGCTGCAAGCGGCGTGTTGTCTCCGATGAAGACAATGGAACCGCGCTCGATCGCGGGGATTTTGCCGAGCAAAGGATCAGCTTTGACCGCTTCGTACAGATCGTTTCCACCATACCCGACGATGATGTCCGCATCATTCAGAAGATCCGCGTTTTCAGCGCTGAATTCGAACGAATAGCTGTCAGGATCCGTGATGGCATCAGTGACTGTCTTCGGATAGTCCATGCCGAGCTCGTTCAGGAATTCTCCGCGTGGGTCTGCAGGTGTGTACAGATGCAGTTTCGACATGTCCTGTGCAGAGAAGTTAACCCATGCAACCGTTTTCCCTTTGAGCTGCGGGTACTTGTCTGCTGCCTGCTGGATTTTCTCTTCCGTATCCTTGATGAGCTGTTCGCCCTCTTGTTTCATGCCCATACCTTCAGAGTTCAGGAGCACCTGTTCACGCCATGTCGTAGCCCAAGGCTTGTCCGGATATGCGATGACAGGAGCGATTTCACTTAACGTATCGTAATCTTCCTGTGTGATTCCCGAGTAGGCAGCGAGGATGACATCCGGCTTCGAGTCTGAGATCGCCTCGAAATCCAGTCCGTCCGTATCCTGGTAGATGTTCGGGTCCGAGGCGTCCAGCTCTTTCAGCCTTTCGGCAGTCCATGGAAGCATACCGCTGTCATCCTGGACACCATAGTTTGCAGCGGAGAAGCCGACCGGAACCACACCGAGCGCAAGAGCAACATCGTGGTTCGCCCATTGTACGGTCGCGACCCGTTCCGGTTTGCTCTCGATCACCGTTTCGCCGAAGGCATGCTTGATAGTGATCGGGTACTGTGTATCATCTGCTGCATCTTCTGATGTATCCGTTTCTGATGGATCGCCGCTGCCGGATGGCTCTTGAGCCGGTTTGCTTTCAGATGCTTTCTGACCGGAACAGCCGGCCAGCAGAAGCATCATCAGGAAAGCTGTCAGAAGTGCGGAGATGGATAGTTTCTTTTTTGCATTCATGAATTGTTCCCTCCTGGATTTTCATTGATAATCATTCTCAATTTCTTTTTCTACTGTATAGGCATACGGCTGACATGTCAACAAGTTTCAGGAATTGTCAATCACCCGCCATGCAGGTTCCTTCAGTCGTTTTCACCTGCCCGGGATGCTATAGTGAAAGAAAGCGCTTTACTATAAGGGAGGAGAAAGAATATGAAGATTGAAATCTGGTCTGATTTTGTGTGTCCATTCTGTTACATCGGAAAACGGAAGCTGGAAAGTGCTCTGGAAGAATTCCGCGGGAAGGACCGTGTGGAAATCGAGTTCAGGAGCTACCAGCTGGATCCGGATGCAGAAGAGTATCATGGTCAGGACTTCTATGAGAGCATGGGCAAGAAGTTCGGCAGTGCTGAACAGTCGAAGCAGATGATGCAGTCGATCGCCGTGCAGGCAGCGGAGGTCGGTCTCGATTTCCGGTTTGATACGATGAAACCTACGAATACGTTCAATGCGCACCGCATGACGAAGTTTGCACAGCTGCATGGCAAAGATGATGTGCTGGCTGAGAAAATCCTATATGCGAATTTCACAGAATCCAGGGATGTCGGCAATACAGCGGTGCTCACAGAGCTGGCGATGGACGTCGGCCTGCCGAAAGACGAGGCAGAGAAAGTTGCCAATGATCCGGATGCATTCGCCGGGGACGTGCGGGCGGATATCGAACTGGCGAGACAGTTCAGCGTCACGGGTGTTCCGTTCTTCGTGTTCAACCGGAAATATGCCATTTCGGGTGCTCAGCCAAAGGAAGCGTTCCTGCAGGCGCTTGAGAAAGTGCTCGAGGAGGAACCGGTCATGCCATTCGAGGACTTGGCGACGGAAAGCGGTGCTGGCACGTGCACAGACGGCAGCTGCGAGGTACCGGAACAGGAGAAATGATAGGAGACCGTGCAGAGGACACTGCACGGTTTTTGTCCGTTTCCCGAACAGCTGCATCAGCATGAAGGTTGCCACTGTGCTATAGTGAGGTACCAAATCCTTTTAAAAGAAGGCGACTAAATGATAGAAATCCGAACGTCCAAAATCAGTGATGGCGTGTTCAACAGAGGTGTGTTCGCAACCTGTGCAATCCCGAAAGGCCAGCTGCTGCACGAGGCACCGGTGATCGCCTATCCGAACGAGCAGCACAAATACATCGAACAGACACTGCTCGCAGATTATGCGTTCGAGTATGGAGTGGGCCGTTCTGCCATCCTGCTCGGCTATGGAATGCTGTTCAACCATTCCTACACGCCGAATGCGACGTACGACATCAATTTCCGGAACGAAACATTCGATTTCTTTGCCTACCGGGATATCGCAGAGGGCGAAGAGATCTTCATCAACTACAACGGCGACGTCGATGACCAGGACGAACTCTGGTTTGCAGACGGGGAAGCCGAGTCTGCAGATTGACAATTAGTTGTGGAATGAATACCGCTTGCCTGGCGCTGACCGGGTGAGCGGTTTTTTGCGTGTTCACGCGTGAGCGGCCGGCGCTCAAGCGAGACTGTTTGGTGATCAAGCAGGCGGCGGAATGCTCAAGCGGGCGGCGGAACGCTCAAGCGGGCGGCGGAATGCTCAAGCAGGCGGAGGAACGCTCAAGCAGGCGGAGGAACGCTCAAGCAGGCGGCGGAACGCTCAAGCGGGCAGCGGAACGCTCAAGCGGGTAGCGGAACGCGCAAGCGGGCGAAGGAACGCTCAAGCAGGCGGAGGAACGCTCAAGCGCGATCATTCGTGCTCAAGTGAGGTTGAGAAGCGCTCAAGCTGGATCGCCTTGCGCTCAAGTCCCACACGCTGCGCACAGTCAAAAGAATTTATTGGTAAAAACCTTTTCTTCGCGGCCGTCTGCCGTGCGGGAAGGGGAGCTGTCACCGCGGAATGGAGCGGTTATCCGGATGATATGAGCGGTTACCGGAGGGAAATGATCACTCAGCCGTTGGAATGGATCACTCAGCTGGCTTGAGAGATGTCGTCAGCTGCAGAAACGGAAATATTTTGCAAACTGTCTATCACAGAATTACCAAATCGTGTATGATGAAGAGACAGAGAATTTCATCAAATCAAGGGGCGGGATCTCCATGAATAGATGGATGAAGAATGGCATCCTGTATGGCGGCATCATCGGGCTGGCGCTCGGACTGCTGCTGTCGAAGTACACGATGACCAGTTATAAAGATGAATTTACAATCATCACCTACTTGCCGGTATATGACTACGCCGTTGCGGTGCTCCGATACGGGGCGATCGGTGTGCTGATCGGGATGTTCGTCGCGTGGCGGAAAAACAAAGCTGCGGATGACGGACCGAAAACGTACTATGGCGAAGTGTTCCTCGGTGTCTTGTTCCTGAGCTGCGGTATCGCCGCGCTTTCGTACCTGTTCGAATGACTTGGAGGGGTGACAGGATGAATGCTCGATTTTCTGCAGTCCTTCTATCCGCTGTTCTGCTGCTTTCCGGCTGTGCCTTCTGGGATGGCATCCGCGGCTGTCCGGATGGGGAAATCGAGTGGGCGGACGTGCTGAAACTCGAGGATATCCGGTATGCCTCTGCCTGGCATGGGCCGGATGATGCAATGACGGTGGCACCGGGAAAGGAACTCGGAACAGTCCGCTACATGCTCGCCGACCATGCCTGCTCGAATCACAAGCTGCGGAACGGGGATTGCGCATTTCTCCCGGTCGGCACGGAAGTATTCGAAGCACAAGGTTACAAGCCGGAGTTCCGGGTGATGGCGGACGGCCGCCTGTTCGAAGCGACAGACAGTCCCGATGCTGAAACCCTCGGTGACTTCATCGACATCGATGGAAAAGTGACCCGCATCCTTTTCCTGGACCAGGATGAAAGACTGCGGGGAGAATTGATGGAGAAGGAAGCCGCTGCCTTTACCGAGGAATACTTGCAGCTGTCCTACGAGCACGACAAGGATATCGCGGACGAAACAACATGGGATCATGCATTGTTCGTGGAATTTCATCTGCAAGATGGCACCACTTACCGGACGATCTACTGGATGGATGAGAACATCCTTGGGAATGACGCATATGGGACGCCCGCCGTGAAAGCGATCGTGGAACGGGCTGTTGGCGAGTGACAGCGGTCAAAACGGGAAGAGGCTGAGGTAGAGGTGATCCATGATGAAATCAGTAGGGAAAACGATCGTACTATTGACGCTTGGGATCCTGCTGGCTGCGTGTTCTCTGCAATCCGAAGAGCGGAAGAAAGGCGAGCTGGTCCGGATCGATGTCCAGCAGGTCGAGGAAAACGGGACAAAAAGCGAGGAACAGATTGTCACGGATCCAGACGACCTGGACGCTGCCCGAAAAGCGATCGGGAATACGGAATGGCGGCCGAATAAGGAACTGGAAATGAAAAGAGCGGAAGACACAGTGGCCACCTTCTTCTATAGAAAAGATGAAAACATGCCGGAGTCACTGACCGAGTACCGGATCTGGTTCGAAGAAGATGATTCCGCCACGCTCTTCAGCAACGACGAGGAAGAGCGCTACGGCAAGCTGAATCCGGAGAATGGCCAGATTTTGAAAAACCTATTCTGGGAAAATTGAGGAGGACAGCGGATGAAGGATATGTTGACGACAGTCGAGGGCTGTCTGCTCAAAACGATCGTTTGCGGGAACCTGACAGCAGTACAGCTCGACGGAGGCTGGCTCTATCGGATGGCGGGCCCAGTCCTGCAGTTCGAGCGGACAAATCAAGATGAAACCATGACGTTCTGGAAGCTGGACAGTCAGGAAACGGAAGAAGGCGACGATATTCTGCAACTGACGGCGACTGCCGACATCGAGGAGGTTCCATACCTTGAATGGAGCAGTGACTTCAATTCCCTTCCGGTCACTGGTTCCTCCATTCAGCCGGATCAGGCCGACAGCGAAACTGTGACAGGCTATGGGTTTCATCATCAGGGGGATGGCTGTTTAACTGCCGTTGGCCTGAAAGTGTCCGGTGGAGTCATCGTGATGAAAGCGGAGGCAGGGGGTTTGGTGACTGTCCTGTTCACGGACGAAATACCGGACGATCTCGGAAGTGAGCTGGAGATAAAACATGCGTGATGGAGACTGAACAATCAGGAAAGAAGGCGGACGGAGAGAAACCATTTCCAGTTTCAGACGTACAAGTAAGACAACTACGGGAGTCCACCCAAGCAGACCGTCCATCCAGTAATATTCAGATCAGCCGATTCGTGCTCTGCTTTCTGCTAGTCTCCGCAGTAACTATTGCGGACAACCTGATTTTTCGACAGGAGCTGTGGCTCCCCCAGGCTCTGTCCACAGCACTCGGCGCGGCGGCGGGCATCGTCTTTCTGGACCCATTGTTCTTAGGGAGATTGAGAAGGTAAGAGGAGGAATTCCATGAAAATCGAACAAGTACGACCGGCAGCGATTACTGCTTCGTTAGCGGCGTTCGTCGGGCTGATCCTGATGTTTGCGAGCCCCTTATTCGGCACAAAACTGGGAGCCGTCTGGCGTTCCAGCCAAGGGGAATATGCGGACAGCAGCGAGTTCCTGACGGTGACCAAGACTTACATCAACGGTTTCTTCATCACCGGCAGCATCCTCCTGGCAGTGGGAGCTATGGCAGGCGCTGTCACGTACTTTGCCGTGTTGTACTTCGGATTGGAACAGACGGTGGAACCGGCAGACCTGGCAGCGGATGACGTACAGGAGCCGCAATAATAATAAATGAAGGGAGAGGGTGACATGGCGGTGACTGTGCTCATCATGGGACTGTTCATTGTATTGGGCTTCATCTTCCGGACAGGAAAAGCTTCCTTTCTAATCGCGGGATTCAATACGCTCCCAGCAGAGGAACAGGAAACGTACGACAAACCGGCCCTCAGCCGATTCATGGGCAACATGATGTTCCTCCTGGCGCTCAGCATGGTGCTGTGGCTGCTCAGTGATCTCTATGATGCTGACTGGCTCCTATATACAGGCATCGGCCTGTTCTGTGCCATCATTGCCGGCATGCTCGTGTACTTGAATACCGGGAACCGGTTCAAGAAGTGAAGCGGTCGGCACTACTGAATGAAAGAGGAGGACTGCTATGAACCAGCTGTTCGGTGTGTTGATCATCTGTTTAGGACTGCTGACGACAGCCATCATGCTCGATTCGTTCTGGCCCATCATAGCGGTCTTCCTGATCGGCGGCCTGCTGCTCGTGCTGTCAGATATGAAGAAACCAGCCAATCATGAGACGGTTTCGGATGAAGAGATTGAAGAAGAAGTGATGAAAATCCAGAGGTCTGAATGAGGGAAATGGAAAGATCAGACGGGGAGGGGAAGGGGTGAAAACATCTATTGTATTGATTCTTCTCGCTTCAATGATCATGTCATTTCTACTATCGTTATTTGTATGGCAAAAAAGACAGAACTTACGGCTCAGTCTGCTGGCTGCTGTTATGACCAACACAGTCATATTAGCCTTGGCAACGTACATATTTTATCGGTTGGATCTCCAGACAACCCCTAAACAAGCGGAAGGGCTGTTCGCCAGTTTAGGTATGACGGTATTTATCACTTTCATTCCGATTCTGACAATCATCGACCTTTGGGCCATTTCCCTGTGGAAGACGGCAGGTAAGCGCACGGCCAATCTATGACAGAGTTACTGTCCTGAGATAGTAAGTAGTAATAGATAAGCAACTCGATGTTTAGTCCTCAAAAATTGAGAAACCGCGGAGGAGCGAGCCATGAAAACATTTTTAAGAATCCAGCTGCTCAGTCCGCTGTATGCCGTGATGGTGTTTCTCCCGATAGAGATGGTGACGAATCTCACGCGTCTTAGCCGGCTGACGGGATGGAGCCTGAACTTGACAATGATGGTATCCGCTATCGTTGCTGTACTGTCCGTCCTGATACTCTCAGTGGTGATCGCCCGCATGACGAAACGCTGGCTGAACCACCGCAAAGCCTCCTATTGGTCCGTTTTGTTCTGGCTGCCGTACGTCATCCTGTTCACATTCCTGTTCGCCGAGCTCTTTCCGATCACCAGCCCGGCCGACAAAGGAGGGCCTGGAGACGGTCTCGTCATTCTGGGCATGCTCTTCCTGTATCCGCTGTATGTCTGCTGCTGAATAGTTTCAGCGCATTCTCCTACAATGAGCCCCCGGAGGTACACAGTGAAATAAATGCAACCGCCAATGGATCCGGCAAGATGCCGCTGGCAAGGAAATGTTAAAAGAGGTGCATGAACGTGGTTACATTGATTCAAACAAGTATCATCATTCTCGCCGCATTTGGTGTGATGTGGCTCGTCCGGAAACTGGCAGCGAAAGTCTTTCGCATCGAAGAGACGGCGGACACGGCCGCAGAGTATTATGAGGAACGTTCCCGACAGAGAACTGACAGCCTATTGAGAGACTACTCCCTCGTCGTACTCGTCGTTGCCGTTGTGATCGCTGTCGCGTATTTCAACGAATCCTTTCCGATGATCCTGATCACAGCTTACGTACTGCTCGCAATCCGGATGCTCGTCAAAGCGTATCTGGAATGGAAACGGTCGAGTCATCCGAAACGGGCCATCTATACCGTCACGGACACGCTCGTCCTGCTGGGCCTGGTGATCACCTTGCTGCAGACAGGGGTTGTTTCATAAAAAATGTTATACAAGGAGAGGATACAAAGTGCGCTTAGGATTGAAACGTGATGAAGTCAGATTGGAGAGCCACACCTCGGAGTGGAAAAAGGAATTCAACAGAGTGAAACAAGAGATACAAGCTTGCACCGGGCTTGACGCGCATCACATCGAGCACATCGGGAGCACAGCCATCAAGGGAATGCCGGCAAAACCCATTGTGGATATCATGATCGGAATAGATGCTCTGCAAGATGTGGATAAACCGTTACTGACCAAATTTGCGGGCGCTGGATTCCTACGGCTGAAGGTGGAGCGGCCGGGAGAAATCGTATTGGCGAAATTTGCCGATGACATCTGCGAAGTAAAGACGCACTTCATCCACCTGGTGGAGTACCAGCAGGATCTCTGGCACAACCTCCTTTTTTTCAGGAACTATTTGAATGACAATGCAGATGCGAGGCAGCAATACTTGGCCATCAAACAAGAATACCTTACAACCAGCTCATCCGGAATCAAGGCGTACACTGATTTCAAAGAGAGCTTTGTCAAAGAGATCATTGCAAAGCGAATGGAATACGCTCATTCCGAAGAAATCGAGTCACGAAACTAAACAGTGGAGGAGGATTCCATGCACAGTAAAGCCATAGGAAAACGGCGCATTCTCCAGTGGATCGCGCTCGGCATCGTCCAGCTTACATTGATCGTAAAGCTGGTGTTATTCAGTACGGGCGCTGCCCAGAAGTTCGCCTACAGTACACTCGACGCCATGACGTGGATCGGCTTCAGTGCGGGGATCCTGGTGCTTCTCGCGTCTTATTTGGCTTCAGGTAAGGCTGAGCAATCTGACTCGCGAAGACAGCTCGAAGAGTAGGAAATGCATGCACTTCACAAGGGGGAAATCAGGATGTCACAACGCGTACTCATGGCAATTGCCGGAGTAATTGTCGGATGGCTGATCGTCAGCTCTCTCACAAAGGGCTTTGATACGTCCTATCTCATTGGAATTCTGTTCGGGTTTTTAGCAGGCTATGTCGTCAGAAAAGAAGCAGCAACTGAGAGCTGATCGAGAGAGGCATGGCTTCGGTTGAACTTGGACGGTACGAAACCATAATAAGCGGCAGCAGGAAAACGTGAGGGTGAAGGGATGAGCGGGTTTCAAATGATCCAAAACGAAGACGGGACTTGGCAGGTAGCATTCATGCCAGTCCAATGAAGCTGGAAAGAAGCCTGAAGTAAACAACGAGGAGAGGAAACATGGAAATCATACCCTTGCTATTCTTCTACATAGGCTGGATGCTCATGCCCATCTGGTGTCTGGTCTTTTGCCTGAATTTAGTTTCGATTTTGAAGAAGATAAAACATGATGAAAAAACGTCATTCAATACAATGTGGCTTATTTTATCATTTACGATTATTATGTGGACTACAGCATCCATGGGCTTCAATTGAATTAATGACATGATTGCGTCCAATGACGCAAACTGACCAGAATGCTGACCGGAAATATATAGGCTTTACTGTATTAAGAGGTGGTTTACCAATGAGAAATATAAGAGACGCTGCGGCAATTGCTTTGGTTATCGTTATTATCAAGTTAGTATTCAGACTACTCCCGCCCTCAAAAAGGTTTGTTAGTCTTTTTGAAGAGGGGATCTGGGCTGGATTGGGGGTTATCTTAACTTCTTACATAGTTATATTCATTATTGCCCTATTAGTCCTTGCAGTGTTTAGAAAACACAGGTGAAAGTGAGTTGATTGTCAGCTTCCATCATCGAGTGCAAGTCTTAACTATATATCTGCGCCCCATACTGAAGAATCTGGCCATTTGTCGACATAAGGAGGGATGAATATATAGGTAAAGGAGCAATAGCTTACTACTTTATATTTGTATCACGGATAAAGGGGAGGTTTTAATATGCTGGATAGACCGAAATGTGATGTGTGTGGTAAAGAAATAAAAGATGATGGGACGGCGTTTGTTAAATTACATTATCCGAAGAAAAAAGGTTTTACCGAAATCAAAGCTTATATGAAGAACGAAGGAACATTTATTTGTGAAGACTGCGACAAAGATGATAGTAAATAAATTGGCGCACCTATGGAACACGAATGGCATTAATGACATGGTCTTTTCGTTCGTTTGATCAATGTCTTTCAATCTGTTGTGCTGAACGTATTTATAAATATTTTGTGCTGCAAGAGACTGCATATGAAGGAGGCCATGCCATGAAACGAATCCCGAAATTCGCCGTCTGGACAGGTGGGCTGGTGCTGCTGCTCGTTGTGCTGCTGGTGGTGTGGAAGGTGGCGGCGGATCGGGCAGGGAAGAATCTGGCGGATGAGATCCTTCATGACCGTTCGACGTTCGAAGCGTTCGCTGTGGAGATGCGCGGGGATGAGGGCAGCCGGCTGGAAAGTGAGGATGCCGGCCCGTTCGGGGAACTGATGGATTTCCTGGCCGCGTATGAGGTGAAGAAAGTGAAGGAGCCGGACGGCACTGATTTGGCGGGAGGCTTCGAATTGTTCGTGAGATCGGCGGACCGTTCGGCTTCTGAGCACTTCATCATCCTGGAGGATTCCGTGTATTCGTCGGGCACCGGGCATTATGAAGTGGTCAATGGGCCGATCGATCTTGCGTGGGTCAGGTCTTTTATGGATCGGCTCACACCTGATCCCGAGTGATTGATCTGCTGTTTCAAAATTTGCCGGATAAGCAGAGTTTTTAGGAGGGATGACGTGATCAGAAAGAGCTTGCTGTTTGTTGCCGTATTCTTTCTGTGTAAGCTGCTGTACCAATGGCTGTTCAGCACTCATATCCGCTGGAAGGAAGACATCGGCATGGCAGCGATCGGATTTTTTGTTTTCCTGCTTTTTGAATGGGCCGATCACCGGCATGAAGTGAACCAACCTGAATAGAAACGAGGAATCGTATGAAACGGATCGCATTGTATGTGGCCGTGCTGCTGGCGGTATTGACAGTAGCTGGCTGCTCGAACACAGAGAAAGAGGGAGCCTCCCAATCGGCGGTCTCGGTGAAGGACTATTCGCCGACGGACCGGGAGAGTGAATTGATCAGCAAGACGGGGATCAATCAGGTGGAGTATTTCACGCTGAACGCGACGCTTGCAGAGGGGGAGGACCTTCAGTATTCCGTGGAGGTCTATCGAAATGGCAAATTGTCGGAAGAACGCACGAAAACCTATGGGGACCCGGAGCGGAACTATAAAGATGCCATCATTTCCTTCGGTGTGGATGGCTTCAACGATGAGGAGGGTCCGTTCGAGCTCATCAATGGTGTCCCCGGCGGAACTGGGACATCCAGCTACCCGAATATGATGACGTCTTTCACATTCAACAAACTGGTGAAGGGTAAAATCGACTTGGTGAAAGACAAGCCGGTCTATCTGGCGTCCTGGCAGGGGACGACGAAGGATAGCCTGTCCTCCCATACCAACGAAACCGGCGAGCTGCCGGAAGGTCTGGAGGATTCGGAGCTGGTGTTCCTCTATAAGCTTCTGTGGACGGACGCGGAGGAATGAAATAGGCAGATGAAGGAGGCACGGCCCAGTCCATGGGCCGTGTTTTTTCATGGGTTTTTCCTAGTATCGGACAGATCGGCCGGGATATCGGACAGATGATGTGAAGTATCGGACATATGACCGGTAATATCGGACATAACGTGTGAAGTATCGGACACTTCGCCGAATTTATCGGCATCCAGGCACAATTCAAGGGCTGGCTTGTGCTCGCCTGCGGCTCGTTTCTGTGGCGGCCGGCATTGGATCCTTTGTGCACGTACAAAAGACAGCGGCACGCCGAGGCGCCGCTGCTGTCATTCCCGTGTTTCTTCCACGAAGACCTGATGCTCCTCGAAGAACGGCCTTAGGTTCTCGCCGGACACTTCTTCTGCGGTGCGGATGAAGTCGGCGGTCGTGGTGATCCCGAAACGGTGGTCTTTGACGTATGTACGGAGGGTCGTCCAGAACGGGGCTTCGCCGATTTCGTCGTGCAGGTCGCGCAGCATGCCGGCGCCGCCATCGTAAATGATGTCCCCGTACCGGTCGTAGTCGTCTTCCGCGAAATCATCGACGGAGGAGGTGATCGAGTAGTCGTCCGCCTCTTCATCGATCCAATCAAAATCCACGGTATCATAGTATGCAGCATAGGAGGCGAACGTCGTCAGCGATTCGTCGAGCCACGGTTCGCGATACGTATTGCTGCCGACGAGGCTGTAGAACCATTGATGGGCGATTTCGTGCGCCACCGTGACGCCGAGCTCCTCCTCGTCGGGCACATGAGGCGTGTTGACCGTCACGAGCTGAGGATATTCCATCCCGCCGTCGAAGTCGGCCGAGTAGTCGGCGCTTGCGATGGTGAGCGAATCCCATGGATATTCACCGAACCAGCCTTCATAACGTGGCAGGACATTGCGCGCCGTCTCCATCATGAGTGCCGCCGTCGCGTCTTCGCCTTCCCGGTAGGCGACCGTCACCTCGGTGCTGCCGATCTGCTCCGTCTTCGTCTGGAACGTCGTATTCATCACGATGAAGAAGTCCCGGACATCTTGCGCGGAAAACCGGGCCGTCTGTTGTCCGTCCGTTTCGGAGCGCTCCGTCTCTTCGCCTGTTGCGAGGATTTCCAGGTCGGCAGGCGCGCTGAATGACAGATCATAGTCGCCGGTCACCGAATAATAGGACTCCCCATATGGGAAATAGGGCGGTATGTTCCAACCGTGCCCATCATGGACGGCAAGAATCGGGAACCAGCTGCCGAGCGAGACTTGGCGCTCCGACCAGCCGAAGCGGCCCGGCTGGTCGGGCACGGGGATGGTGAACTCGAGGTCGGCAACCGCCGCTGCCCCGTCTTCGATGGAAATGCCCTGCACTGTCAGTACGGTGCCGTCAAGGTCCGCGTCGGCCGGCTTGCCGTTCACCCGGACATTCCGGATGTCGGCGCCGCGGTCCCCGAACTCCTCGGCATTCGGCCATACATTGAACAGCACTTCATCCATCGGTTCGCCGAGGTTGTTCTGGAAAGTCACGTTAAGCCGGCCGGACACCACATGTTCCGTTTCATCATAGTCGGCTTCGATCGTGTAGTGCGGATCCGCCGGGCCATAGGCGATCGAGTCTGTGGCGAGCGCCTCGGCAGGATAGGCATCGCCTTCCGGAGCCGGCCGTTCCTTGTCCGTGCAGCCGGTAAGTGCAAACACCAGCAGCAGGGTAGCGAGATATTTTGGCATGAAAGAAGCCCCTTTCCGTGTAGGTGTTGTTCATCTATCGTATCACGTGCAGTTTTTGAAATGAAATAGATGCAATAAAACCAGGAATGTTAATAATAGTTTACATTATGTTAAGTATAGTATACATTTGAAGAAAGGGGTGACGCGATGCTGAAAAACCGGGTGAAGGAACTGCGGGCCCGCCGGAGCCTGACACAGATTGAACTTGCCAAGCAGGCAGGTGTCACCAGGCAGACGATCGGGTTCATCGAAAAAGGGGAGTTCTCCCCGTCGATCACCTTATCGTTGAGACTTGCGAAGGCGCTCGAATGTGACATTAACGAAATCTTTTGGCTGGAAGGAGAGGAAGACGATGAAGGATGATCTGCGGCTGACGTATCCGCTCTGGCAGATGGCGGGAATCGGGATTGCGATCTGTTTTGTCCTGCTGATCGGCTATGCCGGAAGTTTTAACATGTTTGCGGATGGTGGCCTTGAAGTCGAATTGAGTTTCAATACGCTCACGGGGGCTGCGGCCATTGCTACATTGCTGGTGTTCGTGCTCTATGTTGTGTTATTTCTCAGACGGGTGGCAAGACACAACCGGGAGTTTCCGGATCACCCTATCTCACATGTCAAATTTAGACCGCAGGAGTATATGGAGGATGATGAATTGTTCGAAGTGTTCACGCAGCGGGCGACGAAAAAGGTCTATGCTTATTTCAATATCCTGCTGCCGGCACTGATAGCGGTCTTTTGCCTGGTGCCGATTCCGAAGACGTGGATCATCGTCATCATCTGTCTGGCGTCCATGGGCCAGTATTTCATCTACTATCGGACGATGCGATCGTATGTAGCCGCAGAGTGAAAACCGCCGTTTCAGCAGGCTCCAGAAAACCCCCGTTCGCGATCATAGCGCTGGCGGGGGTTTTCTGAATCTTGTTTACTGGACCTGGATCAGGAACGAGTAATGAGCGTCTCCATTCGACACATCTTCCTCGTCTTCATCCATCCACCACGCCGAGAAGTCGTAATAATAGAGTCCTGGCGCGTCTGGCGTTTTGAACTCTAAGCCGTCGAGTGCCACCTTCGACTCCCGGCGGTCAGGTGTCGTCTGACGAAGGGTCAGGTTTGTCGGCTTCGGCTCATAGTCCATGAGCAGGCGGACCGTTTCCCCAGGTACCACATGGATTGGCGGCTGGCCCGCCAGCGAATCAATGGCTCCGGCGGCATCGACACACATCCCGCTGCCATTCTTCTGGGACCAGCAATACGTTCCGAGATCCGCGTCATGCAGCCCGCTGTCTGTTTCGACCTGGACGGGCGGCGGTTCGCTGCCGCTCAGTGTCCGGGAATCCGAGAATGGCTGTTGGCATCCTGCGGTGAGCAGGGCGGACACCAGGGTGAGAGTCATAAGTATCTTTTTCATCAGTCAGCCTCCTTGGCGATTTCAGGTGAATCCAGATCATGCAGCAACTGCCGGAACTGACTTCCGATCGGTTCCGTTAAAACAGAGACGGAATGGCTGTCCCCGGCACTCCGGACAGCGACGGATGTATCAGAGAGCCAGACATAGTAAAGGCCAGCATCGCCGAAAGCCAGCAGGTAATCCGCTTTTACAATATTGACGATACCGGGCTGGGTTTGCGCTTCCTGAACAGCAGCAGTAAGAAACTGCACAATCTTGGCGTCCTCTATAAGGGATGCGGATCTGCCGCTGCCGATCCGCGATAGGGAGGGGGCAGGCACGGTTTTCTTTGAAACGGACGGTAGTATTGGGGCCGTGGATACAGGATCGGCACAGCTGGCCAGCAGGAGCAGGAGGAATGGCAGAAAAACAGCTTTGCGCAAAAAGAAAACCCCGCTTTCGAAAAATTCTATGTACTCCATCAGACGGCTCAATTGTCAATGGGTTACAGTAGGGTCTCTACAAAGGAGAATCTGCTGCCTAAAGCCTGTTTTAAGCATGAAACAATCATACTCTGCGAATTAATTGTCTTATGAATATTTCTTCTTTATATGTTAAAATGTAACAAAAGGGGGAGGCGGAATGTGAGCAGAAAGCAAAAGGCTGTTCTGGGAGTTTCATTGGCTGGGAATGTGCTGTTACTGGCTTTCCTGATTGTCGGGTACTTGAAGATGAGTCTCGTACATGAGGAGTTGTTTTACTCGGAGGTTCAGTACAAATTAGTGGAATTGGAAGGCCTGATCGAACAGCAGAAACAAGAAGAGTGGCCGGCCCCCAACTTGGTCACTGCCCAGCTGGGCGATGTCCTGAATGGGATCGAGGCGGCAACGGCCAGCGGCAACTACTCAGGCTGGCTGTCGGATGCTGAACGGAGCATGATGGAACGGCTCGGCGCGGCACTTTACCGATACCCTCATGACGAACTGTATACGTTCAGCACAGTGACAGAGGAAGATACGAAAAACTTTGAAGTGCTGCAAACGCAACTCCAACAAGCAGGTTTGGGCATGAATCAAACGATCGAGGACGATTGGAAATCGTACACCGCGAAAATAGAGGAATTGCTAGAACGATTGCAAGACAAGTAGGCTGCCAGATGGACTGCAAGTATTCATGTCAGAGCTAAGGAAAAAGGAGTGCAGATGGCACTCCTTTTTCCTTAGCTTATTTTGGTACTTCCCTTATAGGGTGTGTCCGCTGATTACCCTCCCCTTTGAACAAATGCCGGATTCCTTTGCCGGCATAGGGCTCATCCGCATAGCGGGGCAGCACATGGAGGTGGGCGTGCGGCAGATGCTGACCGCCGGCCGTGCCGCAGTTCCAGCCGATGTTGTAGCCATCCGGCTGGTGGTTGGTGTCGATATAGCGCTTCACGTCCTGAAGAATGGAATAGGTGGCGTTCCATTCTTCAGAAGTCAGATCGAATACGGTTTCTCGGTGCTGTTTCGGCACGATAATGCCAGCCCCCTCGAGTGCCACTCCTTTTTCGTCTGCTCCTTTCAACTGCAAAAACAGGCAGTGTTCATTGCTGAACAGAACGGACTGGGCGGCATCCAATTTCGGATGGCAAAGCTGACAGCTGCTCGTGGAGTTCGTTGTTTCATTGTTCCCCATCGGCATGCTCCTTCCTCATCATTTTTTTGATCAGCCGGATCTGTCCGCGGTGATTGAGTTCGTCTTCGAAGACATGGAACCACCTGAAGTAATTGTTGGTCGTCTGCCCGCCGAAAAATGGGGATTGTTCATACAGCCACGTGTCGGGAAGCGTCTTGAACATCTCGAGTGTCCGGGCGCGCGTCTTCTTCATCTCCTGGAGATAATGGAGTGCCGGTTCTCCGTGAATTTGTTCTTGTGCGGCTGCACCTAGTTCCAGCCCTGGGTTAAGCTCCTCGGTATCCTCGTCGGTGATCTGCCGTTTGTCGAACGTGTCGATTTGGTAGAATTTTTCCACTGCGACCAAGTGGGCCAGCAGCATGCCGACCGAATTGGCATCCTCTGCGTATTTATAATCGAGCTGTTCCGTCGTCAGTTCATACACTTCCAAGATTGTGGTATAGCGGGCATAGGCCATCATGGATACGAGATTGCTGAATTCTTTGCCGAATCCTTCTTTTTCACCGATCACTAATAACTCTTCGTTTGTCATCATTTCTTCCTCCTCTAAGTGGGCTGAGCACTCACAGGTCAGAACTGCCGGCGCAAAAAACCGCAGAATGACAGCATGTGCCATCCTGCGGTTTCTCAACTATCATGCGTACTTCTCTCGCATACGGATCAGTGAGTATGTTTTTCGGGGAGACGCAGGACAGTCCTGATTGTAAATGCATAAATGGTTTTCATCATGGTCTCACCCCTTTCTGTAATAGTATGAATAGTTTATCACTTAACGTATTCTGTTGCAACCTGTTTCTGCTGGCAATCAAAACTCCCGCTTCCAGATCGGCAAAAACCATTTGACGCCCCTGCGGTTGACCGGCAGCAGTTTCATATCGGCGATCAGATGGCTGATGTAACCGCAGAGTCCGGCGGCGACCATGCCGTCGATGGGCCATTCCTCGTGCAGGTAGTGCAGGATGAGTGCGTAGAACGCTACGCCGAGCAGGGAGTGGGTGTACGACCGGTGCATAACGAAGGACGCCTGCACGATATAGCTGCCCGCCATTAGGATGCCGATCGATTCGCCGAGCACGAAGCCGAGCAGCAGGACGAGGACGCCGGTGATCGTCAGCATGCGCCGGCGCGTGATGATCCGGGAAATGATGAGCAGCAGCAGGCCGATCCCACCGTAAATGTAGATATCGCGGTTCAGTCCCTGGGTGAGTGCCTGGTAGACCAGCGTCAGCAAAATGACGATGCCGGCCGTTTCCATGAGCCACCTGCTCACCTTCTTGCTGAGTGTGATCCGGCTGGTGGCCAGGCCGTTCGTATCCAGATCCGGCACCACGCCGGAAATGCCCCCGATGGCCGCGCCGATCAGCGCCGTCCGGACATCCGGATGTGCGGCGTACCCCGCGATTGCGCCGGCCGCCGTGCCGATGGCCAAGTGTGATGTACCTTTCATATGTATCCCTCTTCAGCTGTCATAGAATCGCTGGCACGTCTTGTTTCAGAACATACATTCCGTGTCAGGTGCTTTCTTAGTATAGAGGAAGGAAGCGGGAAAGGGAACCGCTGTTTTAGGAGAGGGCTGGTGGGCCGCGGTCTTGAGCGCTTCTGGGGTGTGCTTGAGCGTTTTTCATTGTCTTGAGCGCTCTTCGATGTTGCTTGAGCGTTTTTTAATTATCTTGAGCGCTCATCGGAGTTACTTGAGCGTTTGTCCGTTATCTTGAGCACTTCAGCAGCCTTTTTGAGCGCATCGCCGGTTCTTTGAGCAGCCGATATCCGCGGTGCACTTCCCACCATGTTTTATTAGGGAACATACAAATCCCGTTTCCGGGCATACTTCCCGTAATCAGTGGAAACAGGGAGTGGTTGCGGGATGGAAATCCAAAAAGAGACCGTTTCGATTTTCGCTTTAGGCGGCGTCAACGAAATAGGAAAGAATATGTATGGCATTCAGTATAAAGAGGACATTTTCATCGTGGACTGCGGATCCAAGTTTCCGGATGAAAGCCTTCTGGGCATCGACCTGATCATCCAGGACATCACGTACTTGAAGGAGAACAGGGACCGCGTCAAAGCGCTCATTGTGACACATGGTCACGAAGACCATACGGGCGGCATACCGTATTTCCTGAAGCAGCTGCAGCTGCCGGTATACGCCACGGCGCTGACGATGGGATTGATTGAAATCAAACTGAAAGAGCATGGTCTCCTTCGTGAAACCGAGCTGCACGAGATCGACGCGGATTCCGTGTTGCCGTTCGGGCAAGTGGACGTGTCGTTCTTCCGGACCAACCACAGTATTCCGGACTGTGTCGGGGTCGTATTCCAGACGCCGATCGGGAATGTCGTGCATACCGGCGACTTCAAATTCGATCTGACCCCCGTGAATAACGAGTCGCCCGATATTCACCGGATGGCGGAAATCGGGCAGCGCGGTGTACTCGTCCTGTTGTCGGAAAGCACGAATGCCGAGTGGCCGGGATTCAACCCATCCGAGATGGCGATCGGCGGTCATATCGAAGAGGCGTTCCGGCAAGCGCCGCGGAAAGTGTTCATTTCCACATTTGCCTCGAACGTCCATCGGGTCCAGCAAGTCATCGATGCCGCTGAGAAGACCGGCCGAAAACTGGCGCTGCTCGGCAGAAGCATGACAAATATCGTGAACGTCGCGGCGGAGACCGGCCACCTGTCGATTCCGGACGGCATGCTGATCGAGCCGTACGAAATCATGAAACTGCCGCCGGAACAAGTCGCAGTCCTCTGCACAGGCAGCCAGGGGGAGCCGATGGCCGCGCTGTCACGCCTCGCGAGTTCTGCGTTCAGGAAAGTGGAAGTGCTGCCGGAAGACACCGTGCTGTTTGCGTCTTCGCCGATTCCGGGCAATGAAAAGAACGTCTCCCGCATCATCGACAGCCTGTACCGGCTCCGCGCGAATGTCGTCTATGGCAGCGGCGGAGAATCGGGCATGCACGTCTCCGGCCATGCCCGCCAGGAAGAGTTGAAGCTGATGCTGACACTCATGAAGCCGAAGTATTTCATCCCCATCCACGGGGAATACCGGATGCTGTACAAGCATCGGCAGCTGGCGGAGTCGGTCGGGGTGGAACGGGACAACATCTTCATTGTCAAAAACGGAGAGGTCGTCGATGTCAGCAAAGAGGAGGCCCGGCAGACGCGCAGCGTGAAGGCCGGCCGGGTCTTCGTGGACGGGCTCGGCATCGGGGATGTCGGAAAGATCGTGCTGCGCGACCGGAAACTGCTGTCCGAAGAAGGGATTCTCGTGATTCTGGTGACGGTCGACAAGACGGACGGGGAGCTGCTGATGGAACCGGATACGATCTCCCGAGGATTTGTCTACAAGCCAGATGCCGAGGAACTGATCGCCGAGGTGAATGAAATCGTGGCGTCAGCCGTCCAGCAAGTTCAGAAAGCGGAAGGCAGCGACCGTGTGGTGATCCGCCAGCAAGTGAAGAAGGCTGTGGAGACACTGCTGTACGAACGGACGAAACGCCGTCCGATGCTGCTGATCTTCGTCATGGAAATGTAAAAGCGGGGAGAGCCGGTCCTTCAGCGACCCGGCTCTCTTTTTGCGGTTCTGTTACCCGGCGTCCGGTTCGTGAAAGGAAAATACATAGAATGGATGAGTTATGGGCAACCTTATGAAAAGGTCTGGGAAAACGAGGGGAATCGATATGCAAATTGAGAGATCAACGGAATGGAAAGACGGATTCACCGACCGGCTCGAAAACCGGGAACCGTGGGATAGCTGGGCGCTGTATCAGCTGGGCTACGAAGCGGAGCAGGCAAAGCTGATTTCGGAGTTCAACGGACTGCAATGCACACGCCATCTGCCGAATCTGACTGCGTTCCCGCATCAGCTGGAAGCGGCCGAGCGAGTCATCGAGCGCATGAACGGCAAAGCGATATTGGCGGATGAAGTCGGTCTCGGAAAGACAATCGAGGCCGGTCTAATCCTGAAAGAATATCTGATCCGGGGTCTCGTGAAGAAGGCGTTGATCCTCGCGCCTGCCTCGCTGACGAACCAGTGGCTCGCTGAGCTGAACACGAAATTCCACATTCCCGCGATGGCCTATAACAAGAAATACAACATGGACCATTGCCCGATCGTCGTCACGAGCATCGATATGGCGAAACGCAGTCCGCATAGAGAAGCGATCAGCCGGCAGGAGTTTGACCTCGTCATCATCGATGAGGCGCACAAATTGAAAAATCCGAAGACGAAAAACTACGAGTTCGTCCAGCAGATGAAGAAGAAGTTTTGCCTGCTGCTGACCGCGACACCCATCCAGAATGATGTGTTCGAGCTGTTCAACCTGATCTCCCTGCTGAAGCCCGGGCATCTCGGGAACTTGGAAACGTTCCAGAGTGTCTTTTCGGCCAGCAAGCATCACGTCGAAGAGGACGAGTTCCTGCGGGAGCTCATCCAGCAGGTGATGGTGCGGAATGTACGGGGGGACACAGGAATCGAATGGACCGACCGTCATGCCCGGATTGTGCCGATCGGGTTTTCGCAGGAAGAGCGGGACGTATATGACAGGGTGTCGAAACTGCCGGTTGCTGATTCGTTCACGCTGCTGACGCTGCAGAGGGAGCTGTGCAGCAGTCCGCTTGCAGCCGTGCTGACGCTCGAGAAGATCGCAAAGGAAACCGCTGATACGGCCCTCCGCCGGGAAATGGAGCAATTGCTTCTCCAGCTGACGCGGACAGGCATCCATTCGAAGGCGGAGAAGACAGCGGAACTGATCCGCCTGGCGGATGACAAAGTGATCGTGTTCACCGAATACCGCGCGACGCAAGTCTACTTGCAGGCCTATCTCCACAAACAGGGCGTGTCCAGCGTGCTGTTCAATGGAAAGTTCAGCAAAAACAAACGGGAATGGATGAAACAGCTGTTCCAGCAGAAAGCGCAAGTCCTGATTGCGACCGAATCAGGCAGCGAAGGGTTAAACCTCCAATTCTGCCACCACGTCGTCAACTATGACCTGCCGTGGAACCCGATGAAACTCGAACAGCGGATCGGCCGGGTGCACCGGCTCGGGCAGGAACAGGATGTCCACATCTATAATCTGGCTGTCGAAGACTCCGTGGAAGACAAGATGGTCGAGCTGCTGGAGAAGAAGATCGGCGTGTTCGAAACGGTGGTCGGAGAACTCGATCATATTTTATCCGACCCGGAAAAATCGATTTCATGAGGGGAGGGCGCCTATGGATGAACGAGCCATCAAACAATATATCCACCGTTTTTTCGAAGAGAACCGATGTGGAATCATAGAAGAGAGTGATGACCATCTGACCGTACAGCTGACAACGGAGATGGACAAACGCATCATGAACCGGCCGTACTACTGGAGTTATGTGGAAAGTGTCGGGGCGGAACCGAACCCTGCTCAGCTGACGATGATTACGAATCCGAAGCAGTTCAGTTCATCCATGAAAGGGGAACGCATCCACTTCGGATCCCCGCGGCTCCACCAGCTGTTCGAGGTGGCGGGGCAGCAGGGGAAGTACGTCCAGCTCTACGAAACGCCGGCCGCCGGACAGGCCGCTCAAGTGACACTCACGCCATGGCTCGGCGTGAATTACAAAGTGACGTACTCGAGCGACCGGACAAAGGAAGCCCTCTACTCGCTCGGCATGAACCTGATGAACGGGGCAGTGATCGATGGGTTCCAGCCCTCTGTCCGTGAGTTGGAGCTGGCGGCTGCCATCCCGGCGAATACGTACTATCTGCCGTATATCATCCACCCGAACAATGCGGTGGAGCGGCTGGACACATTGCTGGAGCAGGTGATCCGGCAGGACGATCATTCCTGGATGGACGAAGCGAAACAGCGGCACACCCGCGACATGCGCGTGCTCGATTACTTCTATGCAGATGCCGACGAACTGCCCGACAGTTACAAGGTCGAGCGGCAAGCGATCGACGAACAGTATGCAACCGCCGTCACGGTGGAAGTGATCAGCGGGGGGCTGTTCTACCTGCACAGCGGCCTGCTGAAGCGGTCTTAGTTGTAGCGGAGAACGGTTTTATAGTAAGAGCGAACGGCGCTGGAATTGTGTGTGGATGCCGATATATTCGGCGAAGTGTCCGATACGGCGGGGGATGTGTCCGATACTTCCAGCGAACTGTCCGATACCGCGGCGGATGTGTCCGATATCTCCCGCCAAATGTCCGATACACCCGGGCGAGCCGGCTGGCTTGTCCCTTTTCTGCGCGGCAAAGCAGCGCTGCGGAACAGGCAAGCTGCCGCGGCCAGAGCGATCCGATAGAAATGAGCGAAGCGAACACAAGCCAGGCCCTTGAATTGTGTCTGGATGCCGATAAATTCGGCGAAGTGTCCGATACGGCGGCTCAAGTGTCCGATACTTCCAGCGAACTGTCCGATATGACGGCAGATATGTCCGATATCTCCCGCCAAATGTCCGATCCTCGCGCACGGCTCCCTCACCTTCCGATTATTCCCCCTGCCATACGGGTAGATGACTCATATGGAAACTGAAGATGGATTAATTGAGGAGGAGGTTGGTACATATGAAAAAAACGTATGATGTCATCGTGGTCGGAACGGGAACCGCCGGGTCATCGATTACCCAGGCATGCCGGGACGAAGGGAAGACAGTTGCTGTTATTGATCGCCGGACGTTCGGCGGCACGTGTCCGCAGCGCGGGTGTGATCCGAAAAAGGTGCTCGTCGGGGCGGCGGAGTGGATGGATTGGAAAGAGCGGATGGCGGGCAGAGGTCTCGCAGGCAATGCAGAAATCGACTGGCAGGAACTGATGGCGTTCAAGCGTACATTCACAGAGCCCATTCCTGAAGCCACGGAGAAAAAGTTCAGCAGCCTTGGGATCGACTGCTACCACGGCGACGCAAAATTCATCTCGGATACGAAGCTGAAAGTCGGCGACAATGAATTGAATGGGAGGAAAATCGTACTTGCGACAGGTGCGGCGCCTATGAAACTCGGGCTGGACGGAGAAGATCTCATGATTCACAGTGAGGACTTCCTGGATCTTGACGAACTTCCGAAAAAAATCATCTTTGCCGGCGGCGGCTACATTTCCATGGAATTTGCGAGCCTCGCTGCACGGGCCGGGTCCGAGGTGCACGTCATTCACCGCGGCGAGCGGCCATTGGAGCCGTTCGACGGGGACTTGGTCGACCTCCTGATGAAACGGCTGGAAGAGACGGGCGTGCGCTTCCATCTGAATACGTCCGTCAAGTCCGTCGAAAGATCCGGGGACGGTTTCACAGTAAGCGCGGAAAAAGATGACAGCGCTGAGACATTCACAGCGGACCTCGTCGTGCACGGTCTTGGCCGCGCCCCATCACTCGATGTGGACCCGAAGGCAGGGAATATCAAGCTCGGCGACAAAGGCGGCGTGAAGGTGAACGAGTATTTGCAGAGCGTCACCAATCCGAACGTCTACGCAGCCGGTGATTGTGCAGAGACCGGGGCCCCGCCGCTGACGCCAGTCTCCTCAGATGACGCGGAACTGGTTGTGCAGAACCTGCTGCACGGCAACTCAAGGCCTGCTGACTATGCACCAATTCCGTCCGTCGCATTCACAGTGCCGAAAGTCGGGTCTGTCGGCATGACCGGGGAAGACGCGGAGAAAGCCGATCGAAAACTGGACGTCACGTTCCGGGAAATCACGGACTGGTTCACGTTCAGACGCACGAACGAGCAGGCGGCTGGCTTCAAGCTCATCACCGATCCGGAAAAGGGCACCATTGTCGGCGCCCATCTGCTCGGCGGCAATGCCGATGAGCTCATCAACCACTTCTCGACGTTCATTCATCTGGAAACACCAATCGAGACGATCAAGAATCTGGAGTTCGCCTATCCGACAGCCGCTTCCGACATCGGCTCCATGCTCGCGGAAATCGGAAACGAGAAAGACTGAGCCGTCTACAGCAAACAGCCCCTTCCTAAACTGGGAGAAGGGGCTGTTTGCATGCCTGCAGAGGAGAATGTTTTCGACGAAAAGGTGTTCTGCGATACCAAGCTTTGCGTTTTGCTCATAAAACCCAAAAAGTGATCATAAACCCGCCTGCAGCGCTCATAAAACAGAATTCCGCTCATAAATCCTGAGAAGTGATCATAAATCCGAGAAAGTGATCATAAATCCCAAACAGTGCTCATAAAGCAGCCGATAGCGCTCATAACTTCACAATCGGCCGCCAGCCCGCGGGATAGCAACTGGTTCCCAACGTCGCCGAGCCGCGCAGTAATGAAACAAGTCAAGATCTGGCTTGTCGGCTGCGCTCCGCTCCGCTTTTTTGGCAGTGCCTCCTTGGCGGAAGATACACCTCAAAAAGTGGTCTCAAACGACCCGCCAGTCCCCAATTGAATTCATCCCCACCAAAAAAGGAGGGCCGCGGGTATTTCCCGTGGGCCCTTCCCTTCAAAAAAATCATTCCAGACTCATGTGCTGCATGCGCCCGAGCAGCCGGTCGCGGTCCTGCTCGAAACCTTCCTTGCCAAGCAGCGCAAACATGTTGCGTTTGTACGCCTCCACACCAGGCTGGTCGAACGGGTTCACACCGAGCAGCAGGCCGCTCATCGCGCACGCTTTCTCAAAGAAGTAGATCAGTTCCCCGAAATTGTACGCATCGAGCTCCTCCAGCTCGATCCGCATCGTCGGTACGCCGCCGTCCGAGTGGGCGAGAGCGGCACCGCGGGATGCTTGTTCGTTCACATCATTCAGCGTTTTGCCGGACAGGAAGTTGAGGCCGTCGAGATTGCCGGGATCTTCACCGATCACCATGTCGGCAGAAGGTTTTCGGATCTGCAGCACGGTTTCGATGAACAGCCGTCTGCCGTCCTGGACATATTGGCCGATCGCATGGAGATCGGTCGTGAACGTGACCGATGACGGGAACAGCCCCTTGCCGTCCTTTCCTTCGCTCTCACCAAACAGCTGCTTCCACCATTCAGCCAAATATTCGAGCCCCGGATCGTACACGGCCAGCAGCTCCACCGACTTGCCGCCCGCGTGCAGGACATTCCGCCACGCGGCATAGCGGTAGCACGGATTGGATGCAAGATCGGGATCCCTGTACAGCTGGTATGCCGCTGCTGCCCCTGCCATCATACGGTCGACGTCGAGCCCGGCAACCGCCATCGGCAGCAGCCCGACCGGTGTCAGGACAGAATACCGGCCGCCGATATTATGCGGGATGATGAATGTCTCATAACCTTTCTCAGCAGCCAATGTACGCAGCGCACCTTCCGACTCATCCGTCGTCACGTAGATTCGCTCCCTGGCGCCGTCTTCCCCGTATGCCGTCTCCATGTAGTCCCGGAATACGCGGAAGGCCAGGGCCGGTTCTGTTGTCGTCCCCGACTTGGAAATCACATTCACCGAAATTCTTTTGCCGCGCAAGACATCGAACAGATCCGTCAAATAGCGGGCGCTCGTATTGTGGCCGGCGAAGTACACCTCGGTTTCGCCGCCGAGCTGATTCCGGAACGTATGACCGAGTGCCTCGATGGCAGCTTTCGCTCCGAGATAGGACCCGCCGATGCCGATTACGACAAGGGCATCCGATTGTTCGCGGATGCGGGCCGCTGCCGCCTTCAGGTGGATAAATTCCTTTCGGTCATACGTCTCAGGCCAGTCCACCCAGCCGAGCACCTGCTCTTTGTCCTGCGAAGCATGGAGCTGGTGATGGGCGCTCTTCGCCTTGCCTTCGAACGAAGCAAGTGAAGCCTGTCCTTCAAACGGATACAGATCCGTATCGTCAAATGTGATAGGCATGGATTATTCTCCTCTTCCCGGCGGTCACACAAAAACAGGATCCGCCAGCTGTGTACTATAGTATGTATGAAATCAATCCAAACGAGTCATTGCGATAAGTATAATAAACTGCAGGGGAAAAAGGTATTGAAACCTCGCTTGCTATCAAGTTCCCTCTTCAAGACGCGTCAAAACCAGATAGGCAGCCTGTCCTGCTAAGCAGGAACTTATCTACGCAAAAAAACCGGACTGCCCATTGGAATAAACGGGCAGTCCGGTTCTCTTTACACTCATGCAGGCGGACCGATGATAACACCTGGCTTCACCGGACGTACCGCCGCTTCCCATGCAGCGGCATCCATGCCGTATGCATACGGCATGACGTCTTTCGGCGTGAGGGCAAGCAGGTCAGAACCGAACCCGGTCTGCGGCTTGCCGGCATCGAAGATCCCCTGCACGTGGGTGCCGTCTGCCTCGGCGATGAAATAATGCCAGAATCCTTGCGGAACGCTGACAGCCTGGCCCTTTGTGATCCGGTAATGGTGGAACTTCTTGGATTCCAGGCCGAGCAGTGATACGGTGACAGAGCCGGACACGCAGTAGATCAGCTCCGTGGCATTCGGGTGATAATGCGGCTCGATCATCTGGTGGCGGCTCAGGAAGATATCGAGCAATGACATGTTCTGCAGCGCGCTCAGCTGGTCTTTGCTGAGGATGTTGATGTAATTCTTTTCATCTTTCACGAAAAACGGATGGTCGGCAAGATCGGCGGCATACGTTTCCGCCGGCTGGACCGGTACGTTCTCTGACATTCATAGGCACCCTTTCCGGTTAGGTTTAGCGTCTGTTCGATTCAGCTTATGCCCCGGTACCCCGGAACGTGCGGAACGTCATCCGGCGGAAAAGTCCAGTGCGGGTTTGCCGAAAGCCGGTTATCGGAAAAAGTGGATGAAGGGAGGAGGAGGGACGCTTATCGGTCATGTCGACTGCAGTTTCGGGATGTTGCGGAAAGTCGGCGTCTCATGCGGCAGAGCCAAAAAAGCCCGGGAACCGGACTTTTCAGCGTTCGTCATGCGTTCAGCCGCGGCTGAGCGCTTCTTTCACTTCTTCGATCTGCTGCACGTGACGCAGCTCATGGTACCCTGCAAACGGTATCCATTGCGCAAGATCCATATCACCGAACACAGGATGAGGATAGGATTTGGCTGCAAGTTCCTCATGACTGGCCGACTCACTGACATGGCGCAGCAATTCATGTGTACTGCCGAGCTTTTCCTTCAGTTCACTGCAGGTCATATACGTATCGCCGGGAACCGCAAACCCGGGAGCGTCCACTTTCACCGACCGGTCCACAGTCCGTTCAATGGGCTTCTGAGCTGTCTGATGGGCGGTGCCTTTCTGCAGTTCCTGCTGGACCGTCTTCGCCACAGCCCCTTCCATCAGGGCGATATGCTCCATCACCTGCCGGATCGACCATCGATCGTCGGCAGGCTTCCAATTCAGATCATCATCCGATAATCCGTTCACAGCTGCCCATAGGACAGAGCGTGCTTCATCGTTGCTGATCATCGTCATCCCTCCTGTTGATAGTAATATACCATAGTGGTTGATATTCAAACGTTAGTACCGTTGTGCAAATACTATGAGAAAACGACCTCCGGCTCGATTGCTGTCCAATCCGTCCAGTTTCCCGTATAATTTAAAAAATAATAATCCGCTGATTTCAATAAACTGCTTCCCGTGAAGCGGAATCCAGCTGTCAATAGGGAGAAGGTGAATGTATGGAAATCTTTGAGGCGATCCTCCTCATGCTGAGTGCGGTGTTCCTTTCGAACGTCCTGAACCGGTTCCTGCCATCAATCGCAGTGCCGCTGATCCAAATTGCTCTCGGGATCGTACTGGCGATTCCGCTCTCCAATCACGCACTCAAACTAAGCCCCGACTTGTTCCTGCTGCTATTCATCGCACCGATCCTCTTCAATGATGGTGTCAATGTGGACAAGCAGGCGATCTGGCGGGAACGGAAATCGATCGTATCCCTGTCGATTGCGCTTGTCTTCGTAACGGTCGGACTGCTGGGCGGGTTCATCCACTGGCTGCTGCCGTCCATGCCGATGGCGGCTGCCTTTGCACTTGCGGCAGCTCTTGCGCCGACAGACGCGGTTGCCGTCAGTGCACTTGCGGAAAAAGTGAAAGTCCCCCATAAGATCATGCATACATTGGAAGGCGAGTCGCTTATCAACGATGCATCCGGTCTCGTGTCGTTCCAGTTTGCGGTCGCAGCGCTGCTGACAGGTACCTTTTCCATCCTTCAAGCGGGACTGACTTTTGTTCTCATCTCGATAGGGGGCATCCTGCTCGGCGCCATTCTCAGCCTTCTGAAAATCGCGTTGATGAGAAGGCTGCGCCAGCTGGCGATCGAAAATAATATCTCGTATATTCTGATGGAGGTTCTGCTGCCGTTCCTCATCTTCGTCATTGCGGAAGGGGTGGGCGTCAATGGGATCCTCGCCGTTGTCAGCGGAGGGATTGTCCACTCGATCAGCTTCCGCCGTCTGAACCCGGAAGTGGCACAGCTCAAAATGCTGTCACGCAATACTTGGTCGGTCATTACGTTCAGTCTCAATGGCATCGTATTCGTTCTGCTCGGCACCCAGCTGCCGCTTATCGTACAGACCGTATGGCGTGAACAGGATGTACCGATCCTGTCACTGTTAGGCTATATTCTTGCAATCGCATTCGGCCTGCTGTTCCTGCGCTTCCTTTGGATCGGCCTGTTCAATAACTTCCAGAGCACATCACAGCTGCTGAGCCGCAAGCGGCTGCAGGATACGCTGCTGTATACGATTTCAGGGGTGCGCGGGACGATCACACTTGTCGGTGTCTTGTCGTTCCCGCTGTTCTTGAGTGACGGCACGCCATTCGCTGAACGGAACCTGCTGCTCTTCATCGCGGGTGGGGTCATCCTGGTCACATTGCTGCTTG
Source organism: Sporosarcina koreensis (assembly GCF_000826145.2). Lineage (GTDB taxonomy): Bacteria > Bacillota > Bacilli > Bacillales_A > Planococcaceae > Sporosarcina > Sporosarcina trichiuri. The sequence goes on along the minus strand of NZ_LN651333.1, from coordinate 115,098 downwards.
CGAACTTCACACTGCCGCTGTTTGCCCCGAAAGCGGACGAATCGGTAGTGAGTAATGACAATACGTGGGAAATCGGTATGCTGCGCCACGTGAAAAAGGAGCTGCGCAGCCAGCGGACCGCTGCGAACCGCCAGTCGATCGGACGTGTCATCAAGATGTACAACGATCGGATTTTCTCGCTGACCAACATGGATGACCTCAGTAAGAAAGAGCGGAAGCTGCGTGAACTGATCATGCAGTGGCAGCTCGATCATACAGCGGAACTCGTCGGAGAAGGACTCGTCCGGATCCAGGTCGCATTCCCGATTATGAGAGGTCTCAATAAGCGGCTCTATCGGCTGACCCGCGACAAAAAGTACCGGTTTAACTCGTTTTACGGATGGCTGCTGCATCGGGAGCTGAAGGGGATGCGGCTGAAACCGCTCCCTCCCGGAGATCGCCGGAAACAGCGGATGCTTTTATTGCGGAACAATGCAGAATTCGTGACAGACAAATTGAAGAGCCTGGAAGACGGGGAGTTTTCCGCCGAACTCGTCGAAGGCTTCCTGCTGAACTATGAACGAATGGGCGGCTATGGCATGCCGAAGGAAGAAGCCCACCACCTTCATGAATGGATTGATTATGCGCTGCAAGCCGAACGAAGCTTCATCCAGTCCGCCTTCGAGCAGGGGGATATCTCCCGAAGAGATATGAAGCGGTATCGTGAGAATCTGCTGGCGATCGAAAACAGCGTCCAGCTGCAGGACGGTTCGGAAGAATAGGCCGCGCATCGTCAGGGAACACAAAGAAAGAGAGTGCACCGGATACAGCCGGAAGCACTCTCTTTTTCTGATGAGGATAAAATGATTATGCGTTCGCCGCTGCCTTCTTCGGCTGGGTCAGCAGCTTCGGATCTTTCAAGTAGTTGATAATGCCTTCCGAGGCACGGTAGGACAAGGCACCGATCGTCGCGGTCGGGTGGTGGCCGCCGAATTGCGGGAATGCCGAGCCGCCGACGACGAACAGGTTCTCCATGTCCCACATCTGCAGGTAGTTGTTGACGGCAGACGTTTCCGGGTCTTCGCCCATACTGACACCGCCTGCGTAGTGGCCGCCGTCGTAGACGTGATCGAACTCTTCAGGGACCTCGTCAGGATCGACGATATCTGCGCCCATTTCCTTCATGATCTCCGTACACTTCTCGATGCCGAACTTCGCCATCGCCCGGTCGTGATCCGTGTATTTGTAAGTGATGCGGAGAAGCGGATCCCCGAAATCATCGGTATACGTCGGATCGAGGGACGTATAGTTATGCCACCAGGACATCGTCGCCATCGTGTACCAGACGACGAGGCTGCGGTTTGTGTAATGGAGCGATTTCTCCTTGAACTCCGGCCCCCAGTTCTTGGTCCCCTTCGGCACCGCATTCGTCGCGATCGGACCGTGGCCGTACTGCCGCAGTTCGATTCCGCCGCCGTTGATAAAATCGAGGTCGGTGTGATCGAAGTTGTCGCCGGCGAAATCGCTGAGAGTGCCGCCAAGCGCTCCTGCGCCCATGAACAGGTTGAACTTCTTCTTTTCGAAGAAGCCGCGCGCGCCGAGGAATGTGATGCCGAACTGGCCGTTGTAATTGCGCCCGATGACCCCTTTCCGGGTCTCCGGATTGTACGGTTCCCCGATTTTGGATAAGTGCAGCAGCCGGTTGTTCGTAAAGGCGAACGCACCGAGCACGACGACGTCCGCCGGCTGGATGTATTCGAGGCCGGTCCGCAGATCGACATACATGACGCCTGTCGCTTTGCCGTTTTCGTGAAGCACCCGGCGTACGTAGGAATGAGTGCGGATCTCGCAGTTGCCCGTCTTCAGGGCAGTCGGGATGACCGTGACAAGCGGATCCGATTTCGCGCCGAAGTCACAGCCGTATTGTGTGCAGAATGAGCAGAACATGCACTGGGCAAGCGTTTCGCCGTCCGGATTCTTGTACGACTGGGACAGGTTCGCAGATGCCACCTGATACGGATGGTAGCCCATCTTCTTCGTCGTGTCCTTGAACAGTTTGACGGCTGGGGACTCTTTCATCGGCGGGTTCGGCCAGTCATTGGACCGCTTGTCCCCGAGCGGATCGGGTTCGCCGGATATCCCGGCGGTCTTCTCCCACTTATCATAGTAGGGTTCCATCTCATCATAGGTGATGCCCCAATCGCGGATGAACATCCCTTCCTGGATCTTCTTCTCCCCGTAGCGCTCGATCGTCTTCGACCGGAGCTCGAAATCGATCGGTTTCCACCGGTATGTAGCCCCTGCCCAGTGGACACTGCCGCCCCCGAGATCCGTACCGGCCATCATCTCTTTACGTGTGCGGACCGGCAGCGCCTCTTCATCCAGGTTATTCCGGGAGGTGATCGTCTCCGGCGCCAGATTCTGCATCATCTCGTAACGATCCGTATATCGGAGTTCGTCTTTCACGCCGATGTAATCCTGGCGGTCGACAGGTTTTCCGCGTTCAAGGGTTACGACTTTGTAACCTGCTTTTGCCGCTTCCGCGGAAACGATGCCGCCTGCCCAGCCGCTGCCGACGACGACAACATCCACTTTCTTCAGTTTCTTGGCCATTTATATTCCTCCTATCCCCACATGTCCTGGTAATCGCGCAGGCTTTCCTGCTTCATGACCGCGAATTCTTCATCCTCGATCTGTCCGAGATACCCCATGCGCGGTCCCGGATACTCTTTCATCTTCCATCCTGCCATATTGCGGTTGCCCCCATAGACCGGGTCGGCGTAGGCGCCTTCGATCGTCGTCTGCAGCAGCAGGTTGAAGAACGCGGTGGAGTGGATACCGTTCATGCGGATCTTCCCTTCCTCCAGATCGGTGAGGATGGCATCCATCTGTTCCCCCTCGAGCTCCGCGAATTTCTTGTCGTGTTTCGAGGAAGCCTGATCCTGCATGGTCTTGATACCCTCCCGGAAGATTTCACCGCGGTTCATGCGGGTCTGATAGCGGGGGGTCGGTGCTGCCGTTTGGGTATCGGCGTTCGGCCCTTGGTTCTTCTGGTTGCGGTCCAGGTCTTCATAATAGGCGGCTTCCTGATTTTGCGGGAAGGGGCCTTTCATGTAGGCGTGTGCATTCGAACCCCAATCGCCCGCGAGCTGCCGGTCGATGAAATACGGGACGCTCAGTTCGATGGCCCCCGGGCCGTTCTTGTCTTTCGGATACAGCCGTTCCGTCGCTGCGGACAATGTTTCGAAATCGTCCGTCCTGCTGAAGAACGTCCGGGCATCCATATCATGGTTGTCATCTTTGGCTGCCGTGTCCTTGTTTCCGGTATCTGCAGGCTTTTTCACCTGGCTCGTGACCAGGCTGCCGAGAAGCCCGCCGCCGATCAGTCCTCCTGCCACGAGACCGGAATTCTTCAGGAATTTCCGCCGGCTTTCGTCCTTGGCTTGCGGGGTCTTCGGTCTTTCCGTTTCCGCCATCACGATTCCTCCTTTACCTGATGTGCTGTCAGTCTTACCTGTAAGTATAAGAAAAATACAAAGAAGCCAGCCCTGAGTGCGCTATGCATGATGAAATTCAGGCATCCGGCAAGCAAGGGCTGGCTACTATAAGCACCATACCCTCTATGTGTTTAAATAATCTCGAAGAAAGGAATAGCAGTGATTTTATTTTCAATCCATCAATCTGGAGTGGACCAACTCTCCCTGGACCCAGACCTGTCGGATGTGCTCCGGACGCACGAGGTACATCATCTTCTGGAACACATCGATCAGCGGCTCGTCCCGGTCGTAGAGCGGCAGCCGGGCGGAATGCAGGGAAGGGTCGATCCGCTGCACATCCCAAGCATAGCCTGTTTCAAGCCGTCCTACCGGCAGACTGAGACTTTCACCGCCGCCCGCTGTCGCGAGGTAGAAGGCTTCTGAGATGGTGATACGGGAATCCGGGGTGCCGCGCTCATCTGACGGAGTCCGCGGATCGACCCCGTCTTCGAGCATCCTCGACGACATGACGGCCTGGCGGGCATTGTCGAACAGGCTCGGCGAAAAGCCTCCGGAAATATCCGAACCGAGTCCGATATCCACCCCCATGCCCATGAACCGGCGGATCGGGATGACGCTGTTCGCGAAATACGCATTGGACACCGGGCAGTGGCCGATCGCCGTGCCGGTCTTTGCGAACAGGGCCGCATCCTCATCGGCGAGGAAGTTGCAGTGGGCCATGACGGACTTGTCCCGCAGCAGGCCGAAACTGTTCAGCACGAAGGCATCGTTCTCTCCGAAACGCTCCCGCACGTGATCATGCGCCCAGTCGCTTTCACTGCAGTGTGACTGCACATGTGTATCGTATTTGGCGGCGAGTTTCCCGAGGCCTTCCAGGACACTGTCCGTGCAGGTCGGCACGAACCTTGGGGTGATTACGGGGTAGACCCCCTGCTTGGTTCGCTGTCCGATCTCTTGAACGCGTTGGATGAACTCTTCGGTATCCTGCAGGGCGGTCTCAGTATTTTCATCACGATAGAACTCCGGACATTCCTCTTGGAGATCCATGACGACTTTGCCGACCAGCCCGCGCTGACCGCGGTCTGCACAGATTTCCGCCAGGCGTACGCTCGCTTCCTTATGGACGGTCGCAAAGTAGAGGGCCGTCGTCGTCCCGTTCGCGAGCAGTGTGCTGACTGCGTCAGAGTAGACGGTATCGGCGTAGCTGAGATCGCTGAATTTCGCTTCGCATGGGAACGTATAGGTGTTCAGCCAGTCGTGGAGAGGGATATCGAGTGCGGTGCCCGCCTGTGCCCATTGGGGGGCATGACAGTGCAGGTCGACGAAGCCGGGCAGCAGATAGCTGCACTCCGGGATCACCGTCAGGCGTCCGGCTGATCCGGCCTCTTCCCGCACCTGTTCATACGCGTCCTCACCGGGGTGCACGATATCGGCGATGATGCCTTGGCCGTCCACACAGAACAGGCAGTTTTGGAGAATGTCCACCTCCTGTTTGGTACGGCTTGTGAATGCGGTGGCCTGGAATACGCTGGCATAGTTCACACTGCTTCCTCCTCGGTTTGTAGTTTTTGATGCCATTATAGCAGAACGGCTTTCCGGTTCGTAAAGTCGGCTTCTTCGTAATACGCATTTTTGACGAGCAGGTTCGGCCCGAGGCAGCGGACTGCAGGGCAATGGCAGCTGACCGATTTCGATAAGGGGTGCGCCTGCCAATCGCTGTACATATCCGGCAGCGAACCGGTCTGGATATTGCCGAGTGGCGGGACGTCGCCGAAGTCCGTCACGATGACATCGCCTGTGAAGATGTTGACGTTCAGCCGTGAGCGTCCGTCCGGATCGTTCCGCATCGACACATTCGGGCTCTGCCGCAGCTGCATCAACAGCTCCTGATCGTCGGGGTCGGGGCTGCAGGCGTAGAACGGCAGCGTTCCGAATAGCATCCATGTTCCGGGATCCCGGAAGCGTAGGAGATCACGGATCGCACCGCGCGTCTCATCCAGCGACAGGACGTCCAGATCGGAGGCGAAGTCGCTCGGATACATCGGATGGATTTCGTGCCGGGCACACTTCATCTCCTGCACGACCTGCTCGTGGATCTTCTGCAGGTGGGGCAGGGTGCGGCGGTTGAGCATCGTTTCCGCCGACACCATGACGCCGAGATCGGCAAGCGCCCGGCTGTTGGCGATGAGCCGCTCGAACTGTCCCGCTTTCCGGTCGAATGACGGCTGGCGCTCCATATTGGCGAAGCCGCCTTCGGCGAAGTCTTCGACGGTTCCCCAGTTGTGGGAGATGTGGAGAACGTCGAGGTAGGGGGCGATCGCTTCGTAGCGGTCGAGGGGCATCGTCAAGTTGGAGTTGAGCTGGGTGCGGATACCTCTTTCATGGGCATATTTCAACAGCGGGAGGACGACCTGCTCAACGGATCGTTTCGAGAACATCGGCTCACCGCCTGTCAGGCTGATCGTCCGCAGATGCGGGATCTCCTCGAGCCTGCGGATCAGCAGCTCCACGGGCAGTGCATCCGGGTCTTTCGGCTGCAGCATATAGCCGACGGCACAGTGCTCGCAGCGCATGTTGCATAGGTACGTGGTTGTGAATTCAATGGAAGAGAGCACTTGGTGCCCGTGCTGGTCCACATCGAGATAGGCTTCCCAGGGATCTGTCGCGATGCGTTCGGATAATGTGGTCATTTGTCAGGCTCCTGTCTTTAGATATACAGTGTTCAGTATGCGCTTTGCCGCAAAGTGTGACAACCTTGCAGGGAAAAGACGGAATTGATCGTCCATTCGGGATGGACGCGGAGGTGAAGGGAACCGATATGTGTCCGAATTGTCGGAATGCATGTTTAATGGAACAACGGGAATGTTTTCTGTGAAACAGGGTAATAGAGTGGATACTATATGTCTACTTTACAGAAAGCAGGTGCGCGGAGTGAAAAATCTGTTGATTTCATTCGTGATCCCGTCCTACAACGAAGAGGGAAACATACAGCCGATGATCGAAGCGCTCAGCCGCACGATGACCTTTTCCCGGAACCTCTATGAAATTATTTTCGTCGATGATGGAAGCAGCGACGGTACGATGGATGAAATCCGGGATGCCGTCCTTCAGCATCCTGAAGTGGAATATATCTCGTTCACCCGGAACTTCGGGAAAGAGGCTGCAATCCTCGCGGGTCTTGAATATGCGAAAGGGGATGCCGTCATCCTGATGGATGGGGACCTCCAGCATCCGCCCGACCTCATTCCGAAGCTGATCCGAGGCTACGAAGAAGGGTATGACCAGGTCGTTGCGAAGCGCAACCGGAAGGGCGACGCGAAGCTGCGGTCGGCGCTTTCAAGAATGTATTATTGGGGCGTCAACAAGGCGGTCGACGTCGAGCTGCGGGACGGGGAAGGGGATTTCCGTCTGCTCAGCCGCCGGGCTGTCGACTCGCTTCTGCAGCTCAGTGAGGGCAACCGCTTTTCGAAAGGGCTCTATTCCTGGATCGGCCTTGAACAGAAAACGATCTGCTATGACAATGTGACACGCCAGCATGGCGAAACGAAATGGTCGTTCAAGCAGCTCCTCAACTATGCAGTGGACGGCGTGGTCTCCTTCAATACGAAACCGCTGCGTCTCTGTTTCTATGCGGGTCTCGTCAGCCTGTTCCTGGCCATCGCCTATATTGCCGTGACCCTGATCGATATCATGCGGCACGGCGTCGATGTACCGGGGTACTTCACGATCATTTCCGCTGTGCTGTTCCTCGGCGGGGTCCAGCTGCTGTCTCTCGGCATCATCGGGGAGTACGTCGGCAGGATCTACAATGAAACGAAGAAACGTCCGCATTATCTCATCCGCCGGACAAGCGCCGAAGTGAAAGGAAAACCGTTGTCCCATGCCAAAATTCGAAGTTCGTGAATTCATCTCATTCGCTGTGGTGGGCGTCATCAACACCGCAACGTATTATGCGTTCTATCTGCTTGGACTGAAAGGGCTCGGACTTGCGTACATGATTGCGCATTTCGGAGCCGTTTTCCTGAGCATGGTCATATCGTTCTTCCTGAACAGTTACGTGACCTATAAAGTGAAACCGACCTTGAAAAAGTTCCTGATCTATCCGGTCACCCAGCTCGTCAATATCGTCGTGACTGCAGTGCTGCTGTATCTGCTGGTGGACGGGCTCGGGATGAGCAGCACCATTGCGCCGCTCGCCGCCTTGATCATCACGGTGCCGGTCACATTCGTCGTCACGGGAAAGGTGCTGAAAGCGGCATGAGGGGAAAGACAACCTGGTTCCTGCTTGCGGCCGTCAGCTTGCTGGTTTCGATCGGTGCCCACGCCTTCATGCTTTCCGAGTGGCTGCATGACCGGTATCTGCTCGGTCCGAACGACGGATTGTCCCAGATGGTGCCGTTCAAGCATTTCCTGTATGAGGCGATGAAAGACGGCAGCTACTTCTATTCGGAGCGGTTCGGTTTCGGCGGGGGCACGTTCTCCCAGCTCGGCTACTACTTCTCGACATCCGCCGTCTTTCTGCTGACGGCAGCGGTCACCGTGTGTCTCGACTGGATCGGCGCTGTGCAGCCATCGCTGACATACTGGGCGGATGTGACGGTATTCGTCAGTATCATCCGCCTGACGGTGATCCAGCTGCTCGCAGCAGCATACTTCAGGATGATCGGCCTGAAGGCGCCTTACGCGTATCTCGGGGCTGTGCTGTACAGCATCAGCATCCTGTATTTCCGGCACGTCGTCTACTGGGAGTTCTTCGCGGACGCCATGCTGTTCCTTCCGCTGCTGCTGATGGGGGCGGAACGGATCATGCGCGCCGGGAAACCGGCGGTGTTCATCGTGGCGGTCGCGCTGTCGATGGCCGATAATTTCTATTTCGCCTACATCAATTTCCTTCTGACCTTCATCTACATCGTGTTCCGCTGGCTCCTGCCGATTGCGGAAGAGGAAGTGAAGAAGAAACGGCAGATTCTCCAGTTTGCCGGCGGAGGGGTTGCAGGGGCTTTGCTGAGCGCGCCGTTCTTCCTACCGGCGGTCTACGGCTACCTCAATAACTTGCGGCCTCCGTTCGAAGGGGAGATTCCGCTGTTCGAAATCCAGGAGAACTTTCTGGCAGACGGGCGTATCATCGTGCTGCCGGCATTCCTGATCATCGCCTTGCTGCTGGTGCCGCTGTACAAAGACAGACGGTTCCGGCTGTTTGCGGTCCTGACTGTTTTCTTCGCGGTCCTTCATATGAGCCCGGCAGCTGGAAGTTTGTTCAATGGACTGTCCGCGCCCCAATATAGATGGGAGCATATGCTCATGCTGACCGCGGGCGGCACGGCCGCCTGGGCTCTGCAGAATTGGAGGAAGGTCCGGCTGACTGATGCAGTGATGGCCGTCATCGGCACGGCGGGTCTGTATTACATATTCACGAAACTGGACATCCCCGGGAAACCGAGTCTGTATGCCGACAGTATGATCACCGTGATGGCGGTCATCTGCGCACTCGTGCTGCTGGCGGCCATCCGCTATTTCAAACATTGGGACATCGCCCTCTATCTAGGCGTGATTGCCGTGTCCCTGATCACGGTGAACCTGTTCCAGCAGGAGAAACTGACGCAGGACAAACCAGCTGTCGATCAGGTGAAAGGGGAAGGGATCCCGAAATCGTTCTTTACTAGCGCTGCGTACGACCTGGAACCCGTGCGCGGGATGATCCATGAACTGGCCGAAGCGGATCGGGATCCGCTCGCCCGTTTCGACTGGATGATCGGCACACGCAACAACACCCCGATCGTCCAGGATTTCCTCGGGATGAGCATCTATTCCAGCCTGCTGAACCGGGAACTCCTCGATTTCTATTGGAATGACCTGTCCATCGATATGGGACGGGAAAGTGTGAGCCGCTATGCGGGGCTCGGTGGCCGGGCCAACTTGTACAGCCTGGTGATTGGCGTCTATGCGGTACGGACGGAAGATGGCAATCCTGTGCCGTATGATTTTAAGGAAACCGACAGCCGCGGTGCCTATACAGCCTACAAAAGCGGACACCGGCTGCCGTTCATCCGCACGGCGGACAGCGTCTACACGGAACAGGAACTGGCCGATTCCCCGGCGATCGCACGGGAACACGCCATGCTGTCAGGGATCGTGCTGGATCAAGAAATATCATCCGAACCGGCTCCGGCTGCAGAGAACCTGATCAGCCACGCGGAGATCGAACCTGTCCATGCGGAGTATACGGATGGGACGCTCACCGTAACAGGCAAAACAGGGGGCCTTGATCTGCATATCAGTGACCGGGCGCTTCTGAAAGAGGATACGTACGTCTCGTTCCGACTGAAACGGACGACGGCGGACAGGGGATATCCGCTGACGGTGAACGACTACCGGACGACCCGCAAACGGGCGGATTCGATCTACCGGACCCGCATCCATGACCTGACCATCCGCATCCCGTCCGACGAAGTCATCCGAATCCGGGTGCCGGAAGGGACGTACACGCTCCGCAATCTCGCCTTGTATGCGGAAGATTATTCAGCCTTGGAACAGGCGGAACAGCGGAGTGCAGACGTTCCGGCACCCGCAGTCGACTGGGAGGGCGGCCGCCTTCATGCGGAACTTGACAACCCGGCAGGTGATCGGTATGCCGTCATGCCGGTCCCCTATGAAAAAGGCTGGCAGGCCCGCGTCAACGGGAAGCGGACCGACCTGCTGAAAGCGAATTATGCATTCACCGGCATTCCGATCGAGCCGGGGAAGAATACGATTGAATTGACCTATTATCCGCCATATTTCCGGCTGTCCGCAGCGGCCGCCGGATTGACAGCCGCCGCCCTGCTGCTGCTCTGGCTGCGCAGCCGGCGCAAGCGCCCGTATCCTCAGTGAGGATGCGGGTTTTTTGATGTACGGGGAGGTGTTGTGCAGCGCTGACCGCTCTATTCGGCTGGCGGAGCGCTCAATAGTGCTGGGGAAGTGATCAATTCGGCTGGCGGAGCGATCAATTGTGGCGGCGAAGCGATCAATTCTACCGGGTAAGCGATCAATTCCACTGGCGAAGCGATCAATTCCGCCCGCCGACCGCTCAATTTCCGCGGCTGGAGACCATCGCCGACCCTCTCAGCATGCCGCGCTTCATGCACTTCTGCAATCAAGACCAAAAGATGATTGGTCTGCTCGCTGCGCTGCGCTTTTCTGCCGGAACCGTGCCCGCGCTCAAACGGTACCAGAAGCGCTCAAGCAAGGTGACGGAACGATCAAGTCAGCTGCCGATCCGCTCAAGCAAATGGGGAACCGCTCAAGCAGTCAGTGAAACGATCAAGCAAACAGAGAAGCGCTCAAGCAGCCAGAGAACCGCTCAAGCGACCGCCGAACCGCTCAAGTCCCATACAAAAAGGACACCCCATCACGAGGTGTCCTTCACTCACTTAATATGGAAACTCCACAACGAGCCAGGCAATCAAACACAGGCTTCCAGCCATGACGGAGAGAAAGACGGCATCCATCCGGCTGTACGAGGTCGGGTAGTAATACGTCCGTTCCGCGCCCATCTGATACTGCTTCGATTCCATCGCAACTGCAATCCGCTGAGCGCGCCGGATACTCTGGGCGAACAGCGGCACGGTATAGGACTGGATCCGCTCCCCGACTCCCTTCACGCCGCGCGAGAAGGTGATGCCGCGCACCTTGAGCGCATTGTTCCGCACCTGGATCTCCTCGACGACCACCGGCAGCAGACGGATCGCGGCGATGAAGCTGTACGCATACTTCGACGGCATCCGGAATTGCTGCATCATCGCGTAGAAGAACAGCACCGGTTCGACCGTCAGCAGGAATGCGAACCCCGCGAATCCGAACGACAGGGATTTCATGCCGAGCAGCAGACCGTGCCTTACGCTCTCTTCAGATACTTTGAAAAGCCCCCATTGCCACAGCACCGTATCTCCCTTGCCGAACAGCATCATCGTCACAGCGGAAGACGCGAACGACAGCACGATCGGAATCGTTAGCAGCAGCAGCTTCTTCCATGAGTAGCCGCTGAATCCGTACAGCAGAACGGCGAACAGCACAGCGAGCCAGGCGGCAAGCGGCAAGTTCCGATTGAACAGCATGACGAGCAGCAGCACGGTGAACACGGCGAACTTCAGCGCGGGATTGACACGGAACAGCCACGTCGTCCGTTCAGGCGTGAACCAGGCGGGCATCCGCAGCACCTCCCACTGGAACGGCAGAGACAAGCCGGCCTTCACTCACGGTCCAGATATCCGTGGCAAAATGCTCGGCAATGGACAGGTCGTGCGTCACCATGATGATCGTCAGCCCGTCCCTCCGCAGCTCCTCGAGCATTTCGAGCATGACGAACGTATTGCGGGCGTCCTGGCCAAACGTCGGTTCATCCAGCAGCAGCACGTCCGTCGTCCCGGTCAGTGCAGTCGCGACACTGAGCCGGCGTTTCTGCCCGACGGACAGCTGATAAGGATGGCGCTGCCGGTCATCGGGAAGTCCGAACTTCTCCAGCAGCGCGGAAGCCCTGCGCTCCGCCTCATCCGCAGGCAGTGCCTGCATGGAGACGGTCAGTTCTGCTATCAATGAATCTGCAACGAACTGCAATTCAGGATTCTGGAAGACGAGTGACAGCCCGTCCGGCACGTTCCTCCGCCGTTTCTTCGCGACAATCTCCCGTCCCTTCACTTCCAGCAGTCCCTCCGTCTTCAGCAGCTGCATGATCGACAGCAGCAGCGAACTTTTGCCGGAGCCGTTCTTTCCGAGGACGGCAACCCACGCTCCCGCCCGGGCAGCCGCTTCCTTGGCATGGATCACCGACTTCTTGCCGCGATACCCGGAGAACGACGCCATCCTGACCGCGGCCGTGTCCCCAGGGCGGCGCCGGTCTTCCAGCAATCTGCAACAGGCGGGAGACGATACGTACTCCTCCCAGACCCCCGGATACCAGATGCCGTACCGGATCAGCTCCTCATGATACTGGCGGAATACCTCGTCCGGGCGGCCGTCCGCTAGAATCGCACCATCATCCGTGAACAGGACGACCCGGTCGATCCAGCCGGCGATCTGCTCGATCTTATGCTCCACGATCACAACGGTCCGCTCAGCAGCAGCTTTCCGGATCGATGACCAGATCTGTTCCGTGCCTTCCGGATCGAGCAGGGCGGACGGCTCGTCCAGAAACAGGACGTCCGGTTCCATCAGCAGGACGGATGCCAGAGCGAGCCGCTGCTTCATGCCTTGTGACAGTTCGAGGATCGGTGTATGGATATCCTCCAGATGAAGACCGACCCGCGACAGGACGTCCCGGATCTTCCCTTGCATCTCCTCCCGCGGCACGGCCAGGTTCTCGAGCACGAACGCGAGCTCTTCATCGACAAATGGCATGCAGAACTGGGTATCCGGATCCTGGAAGACAAAACCGGACGACGAAGGGATCTCCAGGACGTCCGCTTTCATCGGGAGTTCATAGGAATCTGGCACGATGCCGCTCGCCACCTGCAGGAGCGTCGACTTGCCGCAGCCGCTCGGCCCAAGCAGCAGCACCTTCTCCCCGCGCTTCACGGAAAACGAGAGATCCCTGAACAGCAGCTTTTCTTCGCCCGGGAACTTCAGCCGCAAGTTGCGGATCGTCACGGCTGCACTATCGTTCCTTCTCATCGGTCAAGCAGCGAGTATTCGTCTTTCGACACAGGACGTATCGATTGCGTCACGCCGGTCGCCTCCAGTGCCCGGATGATCAGCACCGCAAAAACCCCGGTGAAGATGAAGGCGCTGACCACGCGCAGGCCGTATTTCACAAAGAGCGCCCACGGTTCAAGCTCCGCGTACCCGTAAAACATATCAAGACCGAAACTCGTCGCACACGAAGCGATACCGGCAAGTCCGGCGATCGGAACCGAGAACTTCCGGTAGCGGAAAGCGGCGAACAGCAGCTCTGCCGCAAGCCCTTGTGCGAAGCCATAGATCAGCACTTCCAGCCCATGTCCGATGAACGCCGACAGAGCGGCCCCCGCGATACTCGCAATCAGTGCCGCGCCCGGTTTGCGGATCAGCAGGGCCGCGAACACCCCATTCATGAACCACATGCCGTACAGCAGCTGGCGTGCCACCGGCATCAGCGGCTTCACCACCGTATACAGATCATCCCAGAACTTCATCAGGATCCCGAACACGACGCCGACCATGATCGTGATCAGCAGGTCGGTGAACTTCAGTTTCTTCATCCGTTTCCACTCCTCTTTTCTTGTAAATCTCACAAAAAAAGACCGTCTGAAAGCGCAGACGGTCGAGTGTGGGGTCCCGGGCCCCGTTCATGATCCCTCGATCACGGCTCTCTACGCTGGCATTACCCAGATCAGATGCGGTCAGCAGCGGATTCATCTGCTATCTCAGCCTGATTCACTCAAGCACCCGTACGGTCAGTTATGTAAGTGACTCGAGTATACAACAGGTAAAAATTTCTGGCAACCCGGCAATTCCGTTTTACCTTACAGTTTGGCGAGCGCAGCATCGAGCCGCTTCCCGAATTTCCGGCGCCAGTCTTCTGCGAGTGACTCGATGGCCAGCACCCGGCGGATCCCTTCGATGTCCTCCGGCCGGTGGAAGTAGATGGTGTTCGCCTCGAGCACGGAAACACTGTTTTTACTCCGCGCCGCCAGCGAAATTGCAGAATCGGCACATATCTTCCCTTCCTGAACCACCCGGCATAAGTACCCGGTGAATCCTGTCTCGATCATCCCCTTCATGACCGGATGTCCCAGACGCTGGTCGATCGTGCTGCACGGGATACGGCCCTGCGTCACTTGGATGAACGTCTCTCCGACTTGGAAAATATCGCCGATCCGGACGTCGGCTTCCGACATCCCCTGAACGGTCAGATTCTCTCCGAACGCAGCTGGCGGCAGTTCGCAGCCGAATTTTTCATTCCAAAGTGAATAGTGCTCAGCAGGATACACACAGACCGCCCGATCCGGCCCGCCATGGTGTTTCTTATCCGCCACATCATCCTGACGGAACCCATCCGCCGTCAAATACGCTTCGCTTGCGGTCTCCTTGCAGATGCCGGTCAGCAGGCCGCGGTCTTTCGCTGTCCGGATGGTTTGCGGAAGACCGATCGCCAGGTTTGTCAATTTCATCAATGCTCCTCCTCGTCATGTACATGATTCCAAAGTATAGCAAACCCGTCCGTCAGCTGCCAGACTATTCGAAACGGAAGAAGGGGCGGAAAGGGTCGACTCGGACAGGGCTGCCGCCTATAATGAAAACAAGCAGAAGACAACATGAGCAGAAATGGGGAAATGCAGTGAAGAAAGCAGTCATTTTCGACTTTGACGGAACGATCATCGATACGGAATCCGCCTGGTTCGATATTTATCAGCAGATCTTGAAGGAGCGGCACGGATTCGATCTGACGCTGGACGAATTCGTGAAAGTGGTCGGCTCCACCGACGGCAAACTGTTCGACCGGATCGAGGAGACCCTCGGTTTCACGCTCGACCGCGCGGAGTTCCACGAACTGGTCAATGCCCGGTTCGAGATCATCCGTGAACAGCTGACACTCCGTGACGGATTCCTGGAGACCGCAAAGCAACTGGAGGCCCGCGGCATCGCCATGGCGGTCGCCAGCAGTTCCACCCGCGAGTGGATCGAGGGCTTCCTGACGAAATACGGCCTGATCAGCTATTTCCCGATCATCGTCTCCGCAGATGATGTGGAAACGGTCAAGCCGGATCCGGCCATCTACCTGACCGCCCTCGACCGGCTCGGCGTGACAGCGGATGAGGCGATCGCTGTGGAGGACTCCTATAACGGATCCATCGCGGCCATCAGCGCTGGCATCCACTGCCTCATCATCCCGAATGACGTGACGCGTTCGCTGTCCTTCCATGAAAAAGGCCAGCTGATGGAATCGTTCGCCGATTTCGATTACGCGCTGCTCGGTCAGCCGGATGACGGCGGTGCCTGCGTATGACCCGCCTGCTCGCAGTCGACGGAGGCGGCTCGAAAACGGCGTTCTCCCTGAGGGACGGAACCGGGGCGGAACTGTACGCTTCGGAAAAAGGCGGTTCCAATTGGCATGCGGTCGGGGAACCGGCATTCCGGAAGGTCATGGAAGAGGCGGCTGCGGAACTGCTGCCGTATTGCCCGGGTGGCGTCATCGACACGGCCGCCTTCGCGCTGGCAGGGACGGACACGGCGGAAGATGAAGAACGGATCACCGTGATGCTGCAGGAGATCTTCAGCAAGCACGGTCTGTCAGCCGGCAGCCTGCTGGTCGAAAATGATGCGTTCGCCGTACTGAAAGGCCTGGCGCATGACGAGCCCGGCGTCCTGCTGATTTCCGGCACGGGCGCGATCGCCTTTGCGCAGGACGAGGCGGGAACGGTCATCCGTGCAGGCGGCTGGGGCCACCGGACGGGCGATGGGGGCGGAGGCCGCTGGATGGGCATGCGGGTGATCGACGCGGTCTTCCGGGCGGCGGATGGCCGGGAGCCCGCCACCTCCCTGACCGGAAAAGTGCTGGCCCATCTCCGGATGATGTCCGTCGACGACCTGTGCAACTGGGTGAACGGACCGGCATATTCCGGGCATACGGCGGCCGGACTGACACGTGAACTTGCGGAAGCTGCCGCAGAAGGCGACCGGACAGCGATCCGGCTCGTCGACGAGGCGGCGGAGGAACTCGCAGCGATGACAGAAGCGGCCATGCGGCGTCTCGGACTTACCGGGCGGACATGCCCGATCCACTGCACGGGCGGCAACCTGCGGCATTTCGACCGGCTGTTCGGCCGGCTGACGGAGAAACTGAAGGCGAGCTGCCCGGAAGCGGACGTCATCCGTGCGGAACTGGCGCCGATCGATGTCATTGCGGAACGCGCAAAGCATCATTACAGCCGGCAGAACAGGTAATGACACCATGCGGATTCCGACCGGGTCACGTCCAGAAATGACGGAGAATTGAAACTATCGCCAAACTGGTCCGTATGTACAGAAAGAGGTGATTCCTATGAAAAAACTGATGAGCGGCCTGCTGGTGCTGGCATTGTTCCTGATGCTGCCGGTTGCCGTGTCTGCGAAGAGTTTCGACATTGAAGGCTTCGATATCGATGCCCAGCTAAAGGAAAATGGACAGGTCCATGTGACAGAGGAGCTGACATACCGGTTCAGCGGTTCCTTCAACGGGATCACACGGGCCATCTATCCGAAGAAAGGCAGCACCATCAAAGGACTCGAGGCTTCGGAGAACGGAACGGAGCTGACCGTGGAGGGCGGGGCCGGCGATTATAAGATCCACCGGAAAGCGAAGGACGAAACCGTCAAGATCCAGCTGACCTATACGATAGCCGGAGGCGTCCGGGGATACAGCGACATGGCGGAATTCTACTGGCCGTTCTTTGATGACCGCAACGAAACGGCCTTCCGGGATGTCTCCATCACGATCCATCCGCCGGCAGCGGTGCCTGCCGGGGACGTCATCGCCTTCGGATACGACGCAGCGCTTGCCGAACCGATCATCGATCAGGACGGAACGGTCACATTCCGTCTTGGCAAAGTTCCGTCAGAGAAGAACGCCGATATCCGGGTCGGCTATCCGGCCGGGCTGTTCCCGGCATTGACCACGTCGTCTCCCGCAGCAATCGGCCCTGAACTATCGAAAGAGAAGGAACAGCAGGAAGCGAAGCTGGCCCGTTATGAGAAGTTCGAGGAGATCGGCAGGACTGCGGCGCCAGTCACGCTCGGGATCGGCATCGCGGTATTCGCTGCCCTGCTGGTGAACATGGGGCGCCGAAAGAAAGCCCGGATCGAAGAAGCGGAAGATATTTATCCGGATCCGTATTTCGTCCCGGAACAGGAAATGAGCCTTCCGGCGACGCTGAAATTCACACAGGACCTGGCGAAACCGGAGTCCCTGCAGACCGCAGCGCTGCTCGATCTGATGCGCAAAGGCTATATCGCGCGGGATGGGGAGGACGGCTTCCGGATGCTCAGCCGCGCGACGGATCATGAGCATGAACGCCTGCTCTTGGAATGGCTGTTCGATGATCTCGGGGACGGCGAGACGTTCCGGTTCAGCGATATGGACGTACTCAGCAGCAAGGACAAAGCGGCTGAAAAGGCGGCGGTCGCCTACAGCAAAGCCCAGTCCGAGTGGAATACCGCGGTCTCCAAGGAGGTCAGCGAGGCGGGACTGAAAGAGAAAGCGCCCGTCTATGCCTGGGTGTCCATCCTGGCAGGACTCGCGCTAGTCCCGCTCATGATCGGCTATGCATTCTACGGTCACCCGTGGTGGCTCCTCGGGTTCATCCCGCTCGTGCTGCTGCTGATCTTCACAGGGATCTTCAACCGTCCGTATACTGTCAAAGGCTATGGGATCCGCAGGCAGTGGAAATCGTTCGCTGAACGAATGCCGCATATGACGGAAACGGATTTCTCGGATCGGCTCGACGATGAACAGCAGCGGGCGGTCATCTATGCAGTCGGTACGAACGACTTCAAGAAAGAGGACATGACTGGACTGGAAGCCGCCCCGCTGTTCAGCCAGAACCCGGCGGTCCTCCCGTATTTCGTCATCGCGGGGATTACCGCACGGCAGTTCACGCATGCCGACAAGGCGGTCGCCCACTACGTCAGCACATCGTCTGGCGGCGGGGGCGGCGGTGGAGGAGCAGGCGGCGGAGGCGGCGGTGCCGGTGCCTTCTGAGTCACCATTTGTTCACACACGCCTCAAGTCACTGAGCAATTGAATAGAGAACAGCATGTATTCCTAGTACGATAAGGAAATATACTGTTTTGAATTCAATCTATTATTGGAGCGTGCCCCTATGAAGAAAACATCCCTGACGCTTTGGCTGCTTCTCGCCAATCTGCTCATCGCGTTCCTCGGCATCGGCCTGATCATCCCGGTCATGCCGACCCTCATGAACGAACTGCATCTGTCGGGGCAGGTGGTCGGCTATATGGTCGCGTTCTTCGCGATCGCCCAGCTGCTGGCCTCCCCGCTGTCCGGCCGCTGGGTCGACTCGATCGGCCGGAAGAAGATGATCGTGGCGGGACTGCTCATGTTCAGTTTCTCTGAACTGCTGTTCGCAATCGGTCAGACACTGACCGTCCTGTTCGCATCGCGGATTGTCGGAGGCGTGAGCGCGGCGTTCATCATGCCGGCAGTCACTGCGTTCATCGCGGATATCACGACCAACGAAACCCGGGCGAAAGCGCTCGGCTATATGTCTGCGGCCATTTCGACAGGGTTCATCCTCGGGCCGGGGATCGGCGGGTTCCTTGCAGGTCTCGGAACCCGTGTGCCGTTCTTCTTCGCTGCAGGTCTCGCACTGTTCGCAGCGATCTTCTCCCTGGTCATGCTGCGGGAGCCTGAGCGGCAGTATGAGGAGTCGGGTCATCAGAAGAAGCCGGGCTTCAAGAGGATTTTCGCGCCGATCTATTTCATCGTGTTCCTCCTGATCTTCGTCCTGTCATTCGGCCTTGCGTCGTTCGAGTCGATCTTCAGCCTGTTCGTCGACCACAAGTTCGGCTTCACGCCAGCGGATATCGCGATCATCATCACGGGGAGCGGAATTGTCGGTGCTGTCGCGCAAGTCGTCCTGTTCGACCGGCTCGCCAAAAGGATGGGGGAAAAGATGCTGATCTTCTGGTGCCTGGTGTTCTCCGCGGTGCTTGTCGCAGCCATGACGGTTGTGACACACTATGCGGCGATCCTTGCTGTCACCATCGTCGTCTTCGTCGGCTTCGACCTGATCCGGCCGGCGGCGACGTCCTACCTTTCGAAGATTGCGGGCAATGAGCAGGGATTCGTCGGTGGGATGAACTCCATGTTCACAAGCATCGGCAACGTATTCGGTCCGATCCTCGGCGGCATGCTGTTCGATATCGACCTCGACTATCCGTTCTATTTCGCCACCATCGTGCTGATCGGCGGAGCGGTCCTTGCCTTCGTCTGGACACGGCGGAAGGACGCGACCAACGATCCGGTTCATCAGCCGCTCTGAGATATTGGAAAACCCCCTTTAGCCGTGTCGGGCCAAAGGGGGTTTTGCTATAGGAAGAACACGATCAGCTGAGAAGCGACCGCAACCAGAATCAGCGCGAACGGGTAGGCGGCCGCATAGGCGATCGCCGGATCCTCCGAGTCGATGAGCTGGTTCAGCGCACCGAGCGCCGGGGTGCTCGTCATCCCGCCGGACAGACCGCCGAGCGAGTGTACGACACTGAGCTTCAGCAGCTTGCGGGCTGCATAATACCCTGCAAAGATCGGTACGAGTGTGATGATGACCCCGCCGAAGATGAGTTTGACCCCTTCCGTCTGGATCACTTCCACGATGCCCGCGCCGGCTGTCGTGCCCGCACCAGCCAGGAACAGGACGAGACCGAGCTCCCGGATCACGTGGTTCGACGGACCATAATAACGCACGTGGATGGGGCCAAGTTTGCCGAAGTGACCGATGATCAGCGCGACGAACAGGGGACCGCCCGCCGTTCCGAGCGTAATTGTCCCCAGGCCCGGCAGCGGGATCGGCACCATGCCGAGCAGCACGCCGAGCAGAAGCGTTACACTGATCGAAAAGATGTCCAGGTTCGTGATGGCAAGTTTTTTACGCGCGAATAAGTCCTCCACTTCATCGAGCCGCTGTTCGGTGCTGACAATCGTCAGCACATCCCCGCGGATGAGCGGCAGGTTCGGGTTCTGGACCAGCTCGATGCCTTCACGGGTAATACGTGTAACCGTGGTGCCATGGTCTTTACGCAAACGCAGCTCCTTCAGCGTTTTGCCGACTACATCGTCGGAGTCGACCGTGACTTTGCGCAAGTGGACATTATCCGGATTCGCCAGATCGGTTTCCACAGGCTGCCCGACATATGCGGTGAGGCCTTCCAGGTTCATTTCGTTGCCGACAATGACGAGAAGGTCACCTTTCAGCAGGATGGTATCGCCGAGTGCGATCATCGTATGGCCGTCCCGGATGACCCGGCTGACGACCGCATCATATGGGGCGAAGTTCAGCTCGGCGAGGCTGCTCCGGTCCAGCATAGGGTTTGTCACTTCAAGCGTGACGAGTACCGGAGAGCCGGCTGTCCGGATCGGATTGACGGTATCCTCCAGATCTTTCTGCAAGTCGATCTTTCCGATCCGCGGCAGCAGCTGGACGAACAGCACGACTGCCAGAACCCCGAACGGATAGGCGATGCCGTAGCCGACAGATGCGAGCGGGTCATGTGTCGCCTGCAGAGCCGCCGCAAGTCCTGGTGTGCTTGTGAGTGCACCTGTCATGAGGCCGACACTGAGAGCAGGCGCCAGGTGGAACACTTTCGCAACCGCAATTGTCGCAATTACAGCGGAGACGATGATCAGCACGGACAGGATGCCGAAAATCAGTCCGCTCGTCCGCAGCATACGGAAAAACTTAGGCCCGGCCTGCAGACCGATCCCGACGATGAACAGGCTCAATCCGAAATTCTGGATGACCGGTGATATCGCGAAACCGAAATGGCCGAACACCATCGCAACGAGCAGGACGCCTGCTGCGCCGAGGTTTAGCCCTTTCACCGACAGGGAACCGAACCAGGAGCCGAGAAACAGGATTACAAACAATAAAATCAGCGGTTCATCCAATAGCGACCGCAACGTGTCCATCCAATCACCTCTGCGTGAGACTAACTATCTTTAGTATACTGCAGCAGCTATGGCAGATGCATGCATGCGGATTCCGGGAAACCTTCCGGATGGCATGGCCAGTCAAACCTCACATAGGTGCCGTTATTGTATAATGGATACACGCTTGGCTGTTCTGAGATCATTGGAAAAACATCATCAGGAGGAATCCTCTTTGAAAACCATACAAGATATTGCGAAAATCGCGAATGTATCCAAAAGCACGGTATCCCGTTACCTTAACGGAGGGTCCGTCAGCAAACCGATGCAGGAGAAGCTCGCCCGTATTATCGGCGAAACCGGCTACCGTCCGAATAAGTTCGCACAGAGCCTGAGGGCTAAACGGACAGCGATGATCGGGGCGATCGTCCCGCGGCTGACGTCCCGATCCGCCATGCAGACGCTGAGCGGGCTGGATGCGTATTTGCGTGAACGCTCCCACCAGCTGCTGATCGTCAACGCCGACTTGAGCGCCGAACGTGAGATCGAGAGCCTGTACGCCATGGCGAAACAGAAAGTGGACGGCATCGTACTGTTCGCCACTGTGATCACCGATGCCCATGTATCGGCAATCCGGGAGATCGGTATTCCCGTCATCCTGCTCGGACAGCGGTGTGAAGGAATTCCGAGCCTCGTCTATGACGATTACAAAGCCGGCCTGGAGTTGGCAGGCTATGTGGCGGCGCAAGGATACCGGGATGCTGTCTACATCGGTGTCACGCCGGAAGACGAAGCGATCGGTGTACTGCGCAGGCGGGGGATCGAAGACGGCCTGTCGGCGGGCGGAGTCCGGGTTACGGCCTATGAAACAGGATTCGAGATGGAGGCCGCTGCGCAGACGGCCGCTGAAATTTTGTCGGCACACACGCCGGACATCATCATGTGTGCGACGGACGAGATGGCGATCGGCGCCCTGAAGGCCATCCGGGACGCCGGTCTGTCAGTGCCGCAAGATATCGGTATCACCGGATTCGGCGGCTATTCACTCGCTTCAGCGGTGTCACCCGGACTGTCGACCGTCCGCTTTGCATTCCGTGAAGCAGGAGCGGAAGCCGGCTGTGCCCTTCTTGGTATACTGGCAGGTGAAGCACCGGCTGAGTGTTCGTCCCTTCAGCACGAATTACTCATACAGGAAAGCGCTGTGAAAGATAGTTGACATGCCAATAACAACTGTTTAAACTGAATTAATAAAATATTGACACTAGCAAAGAACAGTTCTGTAAGAAAGAGGAACTGTTTTCCATTCACTTATATTTGGAACCGGTTCCACACCTTGAAGGAGGGATTGCATGGCTGTTCACTGGACGAGGGAAGAGCGCTACCGAAGGCTCGACTCGGTGGACCCGAAAGAATATGACGAACTCGTCGAAGATGTCGCAAACGCGCCATGGCGGCAAAAATTCCACGTGCAGCCGCTTGCCGGGCTGCTCAACGATCCGAACGGATTCAGCTGGTTCAACGGGCAGTACCATCTGTTCTACCAATGGTTTCCGCTCGGTCCCGCACATGGTCTGAAATACTGGTATCATACAGTGTCCGACGACCTCGTGAAGTTCCGCAACAAAGGTATCGCCCTGTCTCCGGATACACGGTACGACTCGCACGGTGTCTACTCGGGCAGCGCCCTCCAGGCAGGGGACGATCTTCTGCTGTTCTATACAGGCAATACACGGGATGACAACTGGCTGAGGACGCCGTATCAGTGTATGGCGCAGATGGACGGAAAGGGAGCGTTCAGCAAGTGGGAGCAGCCGGTGATCACCGGTGTTCCGGACGGATTCACGGAGGAACTGAGGGATCCGAAACTGTGGAAAGAAGGCGGCATCTATTATTGTGTCATCGGAGCCCAGCGCAAGGACATGACCGGTGCTGCAGTGCTGTACAAGTCGGCCGATCTGCACAGATGGGAGTTCATCGGAGAGGTGAAGACAGAGCTGCAGGACTTCGGATACATGTGGGAATGTCCGGACCTGTTTTCGGTCCAAGACACCGATTTCCTCGTGTTCTCACCGCTCGGCCTGAAGCCGGAAGGGCTGCGCCGGAATAACCTGTTCCATGCGGGATACATAAGCGGAACATTCGATAGGGAAACGGGTGGATTCGAACATGGACCGTTTTGTGAGCTTGACAACGGGTTCGATTTCTATGCTCCCCAGACGATGGAATCACCTGACGGAACGCGCATCCTGATCGCCTGGATGGCGGTCCCCCAGCTGCCGTATCCGACAGATAAGGACGGCTGGGCGAATTGCATGACACTGCCGCGGGTGCTCACCATCGAAGACGGCCGCCTGAAACAGCGGCTGCCGGAATCCTGGAACAAGCCGGCGGAAGCAGCGGACCGGCTGGATGTCACGCTCAAAAGAGAGCCGGAGCTTCTGCCGTTCGGCGGAGACTGTTACGAATTGCAGGCTGTCCTGCACGAGACCACGGCGGCTGAGGTGCATATCGATCTGCGCGTACGCGGATTGGAGTACACCCGCATCACCTACGTCACGGCAGAACAGCGGCTCCTCTTCGACAGATCGAGGAGCGGGGCGCCGGTCAACGCCTCGGAAGGCCATTCGCGGACTGTCATACTCGACAGGCCCTTGCAGCAGCTGAGAATCCTTGTCGATGTTTCGAGTGTCGAAATCTTCATCAACGACGGAGACGCTGTCATGACCAGCCGGATTTTTCCCGGGCAGGACTCGACGGGGATCCGGGTGCAGGCGGATGGGGGGTCTGCACATCTGTCATTCCTCCATTGGTCACTTGACAGTATTGCATTCAAGAATGAAAGAATCCTGCATAAAGAACCGAAAACAGATTGAACAGGAGGGAATCCCATGTCAGCAGAAAACCGGAAGATTGCACAGGAAGTCATCGAAGCAGTCGGCGGCCGGGACAACATCCAGTCGGTCGCCCACTGTGCCACACGGCTGCGTTTCATCGTCCATGACCGTACAAAGATCGACGAAGAACAGATCGAATCCATCGACAAAGTGAAAGGGGCCTTCTTCAACTCGGGACAGTACCAGATCGTCTTCGGCACCGGAACGGTCAACCGGATCTTTGAGGAAGTCGAATCACTCGGTGCAACGGGCGTCACCAAATCGGACATGAAGCAGCAGACGAAAGACCGGGGCAACCCGTTCCAGCGGCTCGTCCGGACATTCGGGGATGTCTTCGTCCCGATCATCCCGGTCCTCGTTGCGACAGGTCTCTTCATGGGTCTGCGGGGCCTGCTGACGCAGGAGGCAGTGCTGTCCGTCTTCGGACTGACACCTGAATCGATTCCGGAAAACTTCATCCTGTTCACACAGGTGCTGACGGACACGGCATTCGCCTTCCTGCCCGCACTGATCGCCTGGTCGGCATTCCGCGTGTTCGGTGGAAGCCCTGTGCTCGGGATCGTGCTCGGTCTCATGCTCGTCAACCCGGCCCTGCCGAATGCGTATTCCGTCGGCAGCGGGGACGCCGATCCGATGCTGTTCTTCGGCTTCCTGCCGGTGACGGGCTACCAAGGTTCCGTGCTGCCCGCGTTCTTCATCGGATTTGTCGGGGCCAAGCTCGAGCGCTGGCTCCGCAAACGGACGCCGGAAGCGCTTGACCTGATCCTCACACCGTTCCTGACGCTGCTGATCATGATCATGCTCGGCCTGTTCGTCATCGGACCGATCTTCCATACAGTTGAAATCGGTGTCATGGCAGCGACGGTCGCGGTCCTCGGCCTGCCATTCGGCATTCCGGGTCTGCTGATCGGATTCTTCAACCAGATCATCGTCATCACAGGTGTCCATCACGTCTTCAACTTCCTGGAGATCCAGTTGCTCGCCCAGGACGGCTGGAACCCTTATAACGCGATTGTCACGGCAGCCGTTGCGGCACAGGGGGCCGCTGCTCTTGCGGTCGGACTGAAAACTAAAGACAAAAAACTGAAAGCGCTTGCGCTCCCATCCTCATTCTCTGCGTTCCTCGGCATCACCGAGCCCGCGATCTTCGGTGTGACCCTGCGCTACATGAAGCCGTTCGTCATGGGACTGATCGGCGGAGCGGCCGGCGGATTCTTCGCCTCGCTCGTCGGCCTGAAGGCGACCGGCATGGCGATCACCGTCATACCTGGCGCGCTGCTCTACCTGAACAGTCAGCTGCCGCTCTATATCGTCGCCAACCTGATCGGCGCGGTCGTCGCATTCGTCCTGACCTGGCTGTTCGGCTACAATGATTCCATGCTGAAACACACGCATGATGACCATGCGGCTGGCAGATGAAAATCCCGAACACAGAAACAGGCGATGCGGAATGAATTCCCGCATCGCCTGTTTTCATATCCGCATCATTCCGATACGAGCCGGTTCTTGCCCGCACGCTTCGCTTTGTACAGCCGTTCATCCGCTTCGCGCAATGCACTGCTGATGCTGCTGCCTGCTGTCCAGACTGACAGACCGATACTGCAGCCGATCGACACGGTCGCGCTGTCCAGCCGGAACGGTTCATTCAGCAGCCGGATCAGTTTCTCGCCCGTCAGCCTGCCCATCTTCTCGGCATCTTGCGGATCCCTGAGGACGACGACAAACTCATCCCCGCCTATCCGGACAGCGAGATCCCGGAGGCCGGCCGCCGAACGGACCCGGTCCGCCACTTGCTGCAGCAGCTGATCGCCCGCCGCATGCCCGTACGTATCGTTGACCGATTTGAAGCCGTCGAGATCCAGATACAGCACGGCGAGTGACGACGCATCCTGTTCCCGTTCCTCGAAATACGCATCGAGCGCATAGCGGTTCGGGAGCCGTGTGAGCTCATCATGCTGGGCACGGGTCTCCGCGGACGTCAGGTCGGCAACGAGCGTCCGCAGCGAATCGGACAGGATCTCGATTTCCGTGATGCCCGTGTAAGCCGGGATCTCCACGTTCTCCCCGCCGCGCAGCCGATCCGCGACGCGCGTGATCCGGTTGAGCGGCCGTGTCATCCAGCCGGCGAGGATCATGCCGGCGATAGCCGCCGCGAGGACGAGGAGGATACCGGTGACGACGAAGTACATCATCAGTTCACGGGCAGGCGCATACGCTTCCTCCACCGGCTGCCGTACGAGGATCGACCAGCCGAGACCTGGATATTCCTCGTAGCCGCGCTCCTGCATGAACCCCGTCAAATACTCCTTGCCGTCCGGCCAGACCTCGCGGGTCCAGCCAGCGTTCCCCTCACTGGCCAGCTGCAGACTGTCCGTCCCGATTGTCTTTCCGAGCATTCCATCCGGCCCGAGGATGATGTCCGACGCGGCGGGACTGATGATGAAGAACTCGACATCCTTCCGTCCCTTCAGCGTCTCCGCCATCGACGTCTTCACTTCCTTCAGCCACGTCCAGCTCAGATGGGTCGCGAGCACCCCGACCAGCTTGTCCTCCCCATTGAAGACAGGGGTGCTGATATCGACGAACTTCATCTCCTCACCGGTCGGGTTCGGCAGCAGGTCCGCCAGCAGCACCGCTTCGTGCACATCCCCGATGAACGGTTTCTCCAGTGCCTCCGTGTAGACGGGCCGCTCCGAGATGTCCACGCCTTTCAGAATATCATCCGTCGACGCAAGCACCGTGCCGTCCGGGTCCGTGAACCCGATCCAGGAAAACGACGGGAACGTCTCATTCAGCTGGTTGACGAGCCGGCTGATCGCTTCCGGATTGTCCGGCTGCTGCAGTTCGGGCAGGGTGGCGAGCAGCTGGGTCTCGCCGTACCGGGACCACATGAAGTGATCCAATTTATCCGCCATAAGATGGGCGGTCTCGCCGAGGGCGCTCCCGATCTCCGTCTCCACCTGCTTCACTGCCCGCTGACCGATGATCAGACTGAGGACAGCGATGGCGAGAAAAGCAAAAATGGCGAACGACAAAGACAACCGCGTCCGCAGCCGATGTATACTCACTATGTAAAACGCCTCCACACTGACAAGTTATGAGACTATCGTACCGAATTCCATATATGGAAATCAAGGAAGTCTTTACATGCACACCGATTATTCGGCGCCCAGATGAAATAAGTAGGCATGTTCGAAAGCGGGAAATGTTTCTCCGAGAAAAAGAAAAAGACCGGTTGACTCTCACGCTGCGTGACAGCTTACACTGAAGTCAGGAAGGAGGAAACACGCATGCACATCAAACAAGCCGCGGAGCTCGCAGGCGTCAGTGTCCGCACGCTCCACCACTACGACGAGATCGGCCTGCTGTCGCCGGACCGCGTGACGGACGCCGGCTACCGCGTCTACTCGGATGACAACCTGCGGAGACTGCAGAGCATCCTCTATTACCGGGAACTCGGATTCCTGCTGAAAGACATTCGGGC
Organism: Sporosarcina koreensis; assembly: GCF_000826145.2. Taxonomy (GTDB): domain Bacteria; phylum Bacillota; class Bacilli; order Bacillales_A; family Planococcaceae; genus Sporosarcina; species Sporosarcina trichiuri. The sequence goes on along the minus strand of NZ_LN651333.1, from coordinate 87,651 downwards.
CATCCTCGGCGATCCGGCATTCGACCGGCTGCAGGCACTCGAAGACCAGCGACGCCAGCTGCTCGCCAAACAGCGCCAGCTCGCGCTGATGATTGAGACGATCGACCAATCCATCCAAGAAGAAAGAGGGGAACAGACGATGACACACGAAGAACGGTTCAAAGGGTTCGACTTCAGCCAGAACCCATACGAAGACGAAGCGAAGGAGCGATGGGGCAGCGAGACGGTGGAGAAGACGAACGCCGCCATCCAAGGATTCGGCAAGGAAGCGGAGGACCGGATGAATGAAATCTTCCGCAGCCTGGCCGCCATCCGGCAGCAGGCACCGGACTCCGGGGAAGCGCAAGCCGTGATCGGTGACTGGTACCGCTTCCTGAACACGATCGGCACGTACACGCCGCAAGCCTTTGCAGGACTCGGAGAGATGTACACGGCAGATGAGCGGTTCACACAAAACATCGACCAGTTCGGCACCGGACTCGCGGCCTTCATGCAGAAGGCGATGGCCGTCTATGCGGAACGTCTGCAAGACGGACCGGAATGCCAAGGACATCCGGCAAGGGAATAGGAAATCAGAGAACGGCCGATCTGCACAATCCATGCAGACCGGCCGATTTTTTCATGCCGGGAAGCCCAGACTGTGAAATAATGAAAGGAAAGTGTGACCAATTCCGGAAATCGATGTCTAAGTAAGTGAAGAGAGGTGAAGGGATGTCTGCAGAACAATGGTTTGACGAGCATGCGGACGCCGTCTACAGCTACATCCTCATGCAGGTGCGGAATCCTCATACTGCGGAGGAGCTGACACAGGAGACATTCATGAAAGTGGTGGAAAACGCCAGTCAATTCGAGGGACGGTCCGCCGTCAGAACGTGGATCTTCCGGATCGCCTATACAACGGCTATGAACCACTTCCGCCGGAAACAGCCGCTGCTGCATGTTCTGGGGACCGACTTCGGTCTGTCCGGCACGCATCCGTCCTCCGAAGAGGCCGTGATGCTGAGTGAACAGGAAGCGGCGTTCTATGAGGCGATCCGAAAACTGAAGAAGACCCAGCAGCAGGTGATCCTGCTGCGGCATATCCAAGGATTTTCAACGAAAGACACGGCGGCCATCCTGAACAAGTCGGAAAGCAGCGTAAAGATGACATTGAAACGCGCACTGGACGCATTCAAAGCGGAACTCGAGAAAGGGGGCATGTCCCGTGACACCTTACACAGACGATGAACTGAACCGGGAACTCGGAAATCTGCGGAAGCCGTTCGAACCGTCCCCCGCCCGGAAGCGTGCCATGCGCCAGGCGGTGTTCACAGCGAAGCAGCCCAGACCTGCGAGGCGCGTCCTGCATTGGAAGCCGCTGCTGGTCTCCTTCATCCTGCTGATCGGAATCATCTCAGCAACCACCGTCCTGATCGGCAAGCCGGGGGCCTCCGTCACTGGATGGTTCGCGAAAGATGTCACCGACTCGTGGGAAAACACGATCATGGAACAGACGAGCCGGAACGAAGTGGTCCGCTATTATATTGTGTTCCAGGAAAACAATCTGCATATCGAAAATACCAATATAGGCGAGACGTTCATGGGGAACGTCAATATCACGCAGGCGGAAGTGGAGAAGATGGCGGAAGACCACCAGGCAAAACTCGCCAAAATGACCATGCAGCCAGGCGACTATCCGGACTATACCGTCAAAAAGAAAAAAGGAATGTACACGATCACTGTTCCGGGGGAAAACGGCTTTTCCTACACACTGGAAAAGACAGCACCGCGCCTATTCACAGGAGAGGATGGCATCACCTACAGCGTCAACAACTATACAGATTGAAACTTAGCGGACGGACACCAAAAGCGGGGGTGTCCGTTTTTAATAGATTCAGATATCAAATTATAAAGAAAAGATAGATATCGGAATCTTGCGTGCTATAATCAAATAAAGAAAAGGAACGATCTGGTAAGAATGTGCGGCGATTTCCGTCACGGTTGTCAGAACGGGAAAGAACAGGGGGAGTCATTAGATAAAGCAAATTGTACTTCTGTTGGCCGTCACTGCATTGGTATTGAGTATCTGGAGCCTAAACAGTCATAGTGCTGTTGTCATGCAGTCCATGGAGCTGGCGGTCGGCCTGATGTTTGCGGCACTGGCCGTCCAATCATTCCGGAAAGGCCGGAAGCTGACAGGGGGACTGCTCGCAGCAACGGGCTGCTTTATCATCACGACCTTTGTCTATATCCATTTTTAAATGTTGACCGTGTCCAGTGAGAAGACAGCTGGCAAACCAGACCGAATAGCAGGAGGGGAAACACATGGAAATCATCCTGATCCCGCTGGTGATCGTCATGATCCTATCTGTGGAGATCCAATTGAGGCGGCTGAATAAGACCAATGAACAGATCCTGGAATTACTGAAGGAAACCAAACAGACACAGGAGCCGGCACAGCCGATGGAATCGAAAGGCACCGGCCACACGCCGCAAGGTAACAAGGAAGTGATCGAATGAAACTGCTGGCATGTATCGCAGCGGCTGTCCTGATAGGGATCCTGGCGGCGGCTGACCCGGTCGGCGCTTATGTGGCAGGCGTCAGTGTCCTCGCCATCCTCTTCCGGACCTGCCTGTATATCAGAGACCTCCATAACGAATTAGTCCCGAAACGGAGACGGGAGACCGACAAAGTCCAGGCTGCGTATGATCGGTATCTCCAAGAACGTGAACAGGGGGACCAAGAGGCCTGACCGAGAAATTGAAATGCAGCTGTTCATAGAGAGGAAGGAATGAATCATGAAAGTTTTCTTGATCACCTTTGCAGCTGTCTACCTGATCCTGTCCCTTCCCGCATTCCTCACAGCGGGCTACGTCATCGACTGGATCCCCGAAGCCGGTCTCTGGCAGAAGGTGGGGGCTTATACCGCAGAAGGCCTTGCCGCGGGTGCCATCTGGAAAACGGCTGTCGCCGGCCTGGCGGCACTGTTGCTGTCGAGCCGTTCCTGGAAACGCCGGACTGTTAGGTGAACGACTACGTCAGACCCGACCAGGATGAAACCGATGGCGGAAGCAATCCGTATAGGAACAGAACATCCAGGAAACAGCAGAACGCTTTGCAGGAAAGGACGGAACACACATGGCATCCCAACTAGTCGGCATGATCATACTCGCACTCGCAGGCTTGTTCGTACTTTATCTGGTCATCTTCAAAGCCGTCAAGGACGGCATCAACCGCTCGGTCTTAGGGCAGCAGGCGGAACAGCCGCCGCAGCCGGCGAAAAAGTCCTGGCTGGATAAGGACCTGGATAACTGAAGAACCGCAGAGAACAAAAGATGGGAGGGTCGGACATGATAGGATTCATGGTCACCTGGATCGTAGTCCTGCTGATTATCGTATGGCTTGTCACGTTCACAAAATCGATCGTCCGGATGAAAGCTGATCAGACCATCCGCGCACGTAAACTGGCGGACGTCGACCGGAAGCTGGACAGGATCCTGGAATTGATGGAAAAGGGGAATGCCGACCCGCGGCAGCCGGTAAGGGACAGCAGTGAGCAATCATGAAGACGAAGCCATTGGCAGGTTGGCTGCTGGCGGCGGCAGTGATCGTCCCTCTGATTGTCAGCCTATCTATGAAGAGCCCGCAGGAAGACGAGTATCCGAGCGGCATGATCGAAGACCAGCCGGAAACAGCTTCCGGTCCGATCGAGAATACTGGGCTGAGCAACCAGCAGACCGCGCCGGACTTCACATTGGAAACCCTGAGCGGAGAATCCGTCAAGCTCTCCGACTACCGGGGCAAGAAAGTGTTCCTGAACTTCTGGGCGTCCTGGTGCGGTCCGTGCCGGACGGAAATGCCGGCGATGCAGGAGTTTTACACGAGTCAACCGGGTAACGCGGATGTCGAGATCCTGGCCGTCAATATGACGAAGAACGAACAGACTTCAGGCAGCGTGAAGGAGTTCGTGAAGACCCACGGACTGACGTTCCCAGTGCTGCTGGATACCGAAGGAACCGTCGAGCGTACCTACAAAGTTGTGGGCTTTCCGACGACATATCTGATAGCAGAGGACGGCAGGATTGCAGGCAGTCTGAAGGGAGCAGTCCGTGATGCGGAAGAGATCTCTGCAATTATTCAAGGGATGGACTGAGCAGAGAGGAAAGAGCATGATAAAAGCAATTTTCAGGTACATCGTACTCCTTATGGTAGCCAGTACGATTGTCTTGAATGGTCAGCACATAGTAGGCCCTGCAGTTGTACTCGGAATTCTCTTATCAGGGATAGTGATTCAGCTTCTTTTCATAAAAGATAAGGATAAATGGGTTGATTAAATTTTATATACCTTGATTTACTTTGTAGGCAATAAGTGTTAGGTGCCTGTGCGCCAAACTTTCATGTTTGTTTAAACATTCACGATAGTTTCTTGCACAGGCACCATCTAATTAAAACGCATCTTGAACGTCTTCGTCAGTAAACTGAACCGGGCTGCCCGTCGCAAGCTGAAGCTTCCAAAAGCACTTCTCTCCATTGATTCCACGACGATTACAGTAGGGAAAAGTCGCTTGCCTTGGGCGCCGTATCACGGGGAACGAGCAGGGATCAAACTGCATGTCGCGTTCACGAATGAAACCGACATGCCCCTCCGTGTCGTGGAGACGGCCGGGTTGAAGCATGACGGCCCTATCGGAAAAGAGCTGGAAGATCCACGTTTCATCCTGGTCGGTGACCGAGCTTATTTCTCGATCGACAAGGTGGATGACTACTTGGAAAGTGGCCAGGATTTCGTCTTTCGCCTGAAGGACAACATCCAGTTGAATCGAAAGAAATCACTGAAAGGCAGCCGTCCGAAGGACTCGAACGTGACCGCAGATTTCACGTGTACGCTGGGGACCCCGCAGAAACAGACTCAGAAACGACACCGGGTGGTGCAGTTTCTGGACTACGAAGGCAAGAGTCTCAGCGTTGTGACAAGCCTGAAGGATGTAACGGCTCAGGAGATTGCCGATATGTACAAATCTCGCTGGGCGATCGAATCCTTCTTCCGTTGGGTAAAGCAAAATCTGAACATACCGGTTCTCTATGGAACCACGCAAAATGCCGTATGCAATCAACTCTTCGCTGCATTGATCGCCTATGTGCTCCTGAAATTCCTCCATCCGCAAGCGACCAAGGGTGTTTCAGGCAAATCCCTTTCGTTTACAGGCTTTTTGCGCCTGCTTCTTTGCGATGGGCTGCCGATGGAATGGCGTTTGGAGATCAGAAGACAACTCGAGTGGCAACAGAGAATAACGAAAGATTATCTGTATAATTTTGGCTAATCAACACGCGTGAAACAGACAAGGTCTAAGTTAGACGAATTGGATATGAAACTGGAAGAGATCAAGGAGAACATAGACGAGAAACTATCAGAGTGATAATGAAAACCTGTTTCCACCATGCGAGTACTTGGCATGAAGGAGACTCTTACATTCGACAAAAAGGAGACTCACTAATTTGAAAAACAATAAAGGACAAATCCGGGCCGGCTGGCTGATTTTGCTGGCGCTCGTCGCCATGCTGGTCGCCCAGCAGATCTTTTCGCTGCCCGGCGCCATGCTGTTATTCCTATATGAACTCCCGGCATTGACCAGCTCAGTGGAGATCGACATTTTGCAGGCATACGACGGGCATCCGTGGCTCTATGTGCTGACGCAGGGCGGCGCGGTTGTCGGCAGCATCGTCGTCACGTATATTTTCTGGCGGTTTGTGAACAAGGGGTCGCTCCGCAGTCTCGGGTTCCGCTGGTCGTTCGCGGATTTCGCCTATGGCCTGTTCCTCGGTGCCGCCTCGATCACGGTTATTTTCCTGCTGCTGCTCGTGACAGGGAATGTTTCGATGGATAACTCGTTCGGCGCACCGGCATTCAGCGCCTATACCGTCGCTTTCCTGGTCATGTACATTCTCGTCGGGCTGTCGGAAGAGATGTTCTTCCGGGGTTATGTCATGTCGACGATGCAGAGCCGCGGCAATCCGAAGTGGGCGGTCTATCTCGTGTCCGCGGTCGTCTTCAGCTTGGCGCACGGCTTGAACCCGAACGTCAGCTGGCTCGGCCTGCTGAACATCGTGTTTGTCGGTGTCCTGTTCGCGTACATGTTTCTTGAGACGGACAGTCTGTGGCTGCCGATCGGCTACCATATGACGTGGAACTACTTCCAGGGGAACGTGTTCGGGTTCGCTGTCAGCGGCACGACGCCGAACGGTATTTACAATGTCTCGATAGAGGGCGGCAATGCCTGGCTCACGGGCGGCGCTTTCGGACTCGAAGGCGGTCTGGCGGCGACGCTGCTGATCCTGATCGGGTTTGCGGCGACGTGGGTGTATGGCCGAAAGAAAAGGATGAGTGCTCGGCCTGCCGTACGAATGGAGTCGGTTTTGTAAAGGAGCGTAAGCGGAATGACCGAGAAAAAAGCATCGAAACTTGCGGAATGGCGGGAAACGTATGGTCCGTTCGCAGTGGCACTTGCCTGCTTGTACAGCGCTATGACGAACTGGGGAACCCATTGGGGCTGGACAATCTTCTTCATGCTCGGTGTCATCATATGTGGGGCCATGGGGTTCTTTACTATAAAGAGTGCGTGGCGGAAGAAGAAGGGGAGGGTCTCCTGAATACGGTACCTCCGCTTCACCCCCATTATGCGGTAAAGGAAGGTACCTAAGCGAAGGAGGAAGTCCATGAAGAGCATACATATTCTGAGTCAGTTCGGATTTGACGCAGAGAGCGAACAAGAAAGCATTTATCCGTTCTCACCTGTCTACAAGGTTGGGGATTGCATCTTGAAACGGACCCAATCACCAATCGGGAAGGCGAGACGGCTGATACAGTATACCGCTCACCTGGAAGCGGCAGGCATTCCGGTTGTCACGCCCGTCAATTTATCAACAGAAAATCCGCAATGTATCGGGGATGACTGTTATGTCTGTTATCCGTTCATCGAAGGGGCAGCTTACACAGGAACGGACCAGGAAATCATCCAGGCAGGCAGGCTGCTCGGGCAGATCCACCGGCTTGCTTCTCCCGATAATCCCTTCCACCTTCCTGTATACGATGTGTTCGACTTCAATGACCATGAAGTGGAAGAGCATCTGACGAAGATTAAGGAATTGGCTGATTGCTATGAAGTGAATCTGGATTGCGCAAGGTTGGAGACGCTTTTGTATCAAGCGGTCAGCCGGCAGAAAGCGTTGAAGGCCAGTCCATTGAAGTGGGTGGAAACCCCGCATGATTACAAAGCGAATAATCTGGTGTACCAGGAGACGCCCGTCCTGATCGACCCGGACAACGCTGCGTGGATTCCCCGGATTTTCGATTTGGCATTGGCATTGCTGTTATTCCACAATGAGCACGCGTCGGCTCCGCATCGTGTCTTCACGCCGAAGGAATGGCGGCTCTTTTTGGAGGGATACCTTACGTATCAGTCACTGACAGAAACAGAAATCGAAACATGGCACGATGCGGTGCTGCACGTGTTTCTGGATGACGTCATGTGGCTCATGGCGGAAGTCGAAGAGGATTGGCAGAGACCGGAACAGCGGGCGCTCTTTGTGAGTGTGACGAACGTGATTGCTGAACTGGATGCCTATTCCTTAGCGACATCTATAGGACAAACAGGTCGTAAGATGAAGACAGGCGGTGGGGGAATGGGGATCACGGAACAATCGGTCGCTGAGGTGCTGGAGCAATTCGGCCTGCAGGGGACTGTCTCCTCTGTACATCCCTTCATTGACTATCACAGCGAAGCTGACCAGGAAGTCAAATTCATTGCCAAAGTGGGCTTTAAAGACCGGGCGCCCCTCGTGGTGAAATTCTTGAAGGAACCGGAACATCCTCCCTCGGTGATCGAGTCGCAAAGTATATTTTCCGAGTTTTTGAGAAACTGCGGAATCAGGACGGCAAAGCGATATGAAAAGAACGGAACATACTGCTTGCCGTATCAATGGAATGGATTGGATCTCGTCGTAACAATCGAAGAGTACCTTGGGGAGGAAATCGAAGCAATCGACTTCCCGCTCACCAGAAAAATCGGGCAGCTGCTGGGGAAGATCCACACGGTCTCCGAAGAAGGCGGCTGCCGGATCGGCAAGGAGACGATCTTCAACTTCCTCGGCTACAACGAAGTCAGTGGTTACGACACGTTTTGTGAAATGAGCACTATCAGGGAACTGGATCCTCTGTTGTTTGGACGCATCAAAGGAATCTACGAAGAAAAACGGGAAGCCGTCCAACTGCTCTGGAACTCACTGCCCCGGGCGGCAACCCAAGGGGATATCTCCATCAATAATCTGACGGTCGCTGACGGGACAATTGGTATTTTCGATTACAACATCGCGGGAGACGCTACGCTCGTTGGGGACATGGTGCTGCAAGGACTGTTAACGGCAAACGAAATGCCTCTGGCAGAAGGTATATTGGAAGAAAGCCGACCTGACCTATTCCGAGTGTTCTGCGAAGGCTATTGTTCAGAAAGGGCATTGACGAAAGAAGAGAGGATGGCTGCGGAATACATGTATTCCGTATCGTCGGCCTTTTGGTTCACAGGCATTCGCTATGACGACGATTCCCTTGAACAGCTCATGGATCGTGGAGAGGACGAGCGAGCAGAGCGTAAGCTGCAAGACATCTATAATTCATTGCTGCAGGACTGCTGGGAGATCTTCGAGTCGGGGGATAGCGGTGAGTTCAACAAGAGAGTAAAAAACACATAAGAAGGTGACGCAGTTGGCGGCAATTGAAGATTTTTTGAAACTGGATATCCGTGTGGGCACCGTGCTGCAGGCGACTCCTTTTCCGGAAGCGCGAAAACCTGCGATCAAGCTGGACATCGATTTTGGGGAACTCGGCATCAAACAGTCCTCAGCTCAGATCACGAAACGATATGAACCGGACCAGCTTGTCGGCACACAAGTCGTCGCTGTCGTAAACTTCCCGTCGAGACGCATTGCCGGCTTAAAATCCGAAGTTCTGGTGATCGGTGGCGTGCCGGGTGAGGACGACGTCGTGCTGCTGCGGCCCGATCAGCCGGTTGCCAATGGAACTTCTGTTGCTTGAAATTTTCTGATGTGACTCCATGGAGCAAACCGCGTCAGTTATCCTTCTTTTCCCTGTTGGACTGATCAGTCAGTTTGGTGCCAGGGCATTTATTAAAAATAAGAAATTGGAGGCATACACTCATGGGGATGTTGAATCTCATTTCTTCCCGTACGGACTAATCAGTCAAACTATGGGAGGGACTTACAATGAACATCAACGAAGCGCAACAATTATATAAAAAGCAATTCGACCTGTACGGAAAGGAGATCGACTATCCTGAGCTGGACGAAGGGTTGGCAGCCGAGATCGTCGAGCAGATGGGCCGGCCGTTCGCGTCTGTCCTGGAACTCGGGGCAGGCAAAGGCAATCTCGCCCGATGCCTGGCGGGACGCGGAAAGTCGGTGACGACGGTGGAGCTCGTGCCGGAGATGGTGGAATACGCCCAGCAGCTTCAGACACCGGGAATCACTTCATTATGCGGCAGTTTTTACGATATCGAGCTGCCTGGTCAGTTCGATGCCGTGCTGTATATGGACGGCTTCGGTGTCGGAACCGACGCGGAACAGCTTCAGCTGCTCCGGAGAATCCACAAGTGGCTGCACACTGATGGCGCGGCTTTGATCGATATCTATCAGCCCGCGTACTGGCGGCGGACGAGCGGCAGAACGATGACGCTGCCGGGGGATGTGTCGCGAACGTATGGGTACGACGAGACGCTCGACAGAATGACGGACACGTGGTGGCCGACGGATCGTCCCGACGAAAAAATGATCCAATCGCTGGCCTGCTATTCGCCGGATGACATCCATACACTGTGCAAGCAGGCGGACTTGCAGATCGTTGCCTATTTCCCAGGTGGCGCAATGGATTTTGAAGCATGGGAGTATCACGAAGTTGCCAGTCTGGCGGAGTGTCTCAGCTATCGGATCAAAGTCGTGAAGGTATAACGACAGGAACGTGTTTTTGTCTGTGGCCTGTTGCTTTTTACGTGACGAGATTCCAGGAGGAGGCGACGAGATGAACCTGAAATGCGCGGCGTACCTATTCATTCTAGTTTCCCTGCTGAGCCTTCTAGCTGCTTGCACATCATCCGGTAAAGACTGGAACAGCAGTTTCATCGTCTGGCACGGCGATATGTATGAAGTCGGCAGCGAAACCATCCAAGAGGTTGAGGAGAAATTGGGCCAGGTGACCGTTTATTCCGATCGGGAAGCGACCTATATAGGCACGTTCTCGAACCAATACCGGAAAGGGACCAAGTTCTTCGCCATCCCCGGTGAATCGCCCGACGACATGATTGCCGTTGAAGAAGAGGGGGCGTACCGTAAAGCCGTGAACACCGGAAAGTATGGGAGGAAGTAATGTAATTCGGCGCACGGGCACCTTCTGGATAGACGGGTACACGACATGACTGGCGAGGAGGATATGCGTGGAGATGTTTCAGTGGATAGCTGTCGTGCTTATATGGGTAGTACCTGTGCTGCTGTCGTATCTGTCGTATAGAAGACTGCAGAAAGAGGAACGTCAAGAACTCAAACAGGAGATTGGAAGTCCATTGATCTTTTTCACGTACGTCCCGTTCGTGATTGGAGTGCTTCTGTTTCTTTCGGGATCGGAAGCGGTGACAGGTCTCAAAGCAGTGCAGGATGCAGGCATGGCCAGTGCGTTCTTTGGCTGGATCGTCTTGTGGATCGGAAACGTAGTCACAAAAGCAGAAAGTGCGGCCAGGAGTTTCTCCATGATCGATGTAGGCATATTTGTTTTGGTTGCTTACGTTCAACTTCTTTAAAAGGATAAGACAAGAAACGGTTCAGTACGTTCATCCGTAAGCCGATAGTTATCATATAAATGAAAAGAGGTGAAAGTCATGGGGAAATATCAATTGGATTCAAAAGGCAGACAGGCTGTGTCGAAATATCATGAAAAACGGAAACCGGATCAATTCGATAAACAGAAGCATCTCGAAAAACTTCGGACCGCGTATCTGGAGAAAAAGCGGAAACAGGCCGACGAAACGTCTGAGTGAACATCATAGGCTGGCAGCAGGATAGACGCCTGTGGTCAAGCCATCGTGTTTACTTGTACTCTCACGACATTGAACGAGGCGGGGCGGTTCCGCCAAATTGGAGGCGGCAGGATGGATTCGATCAACAGCACATGGAATCTGGGCGATATTATTTTCACCGTGCTGATTTTCATAGCATTCGCAGCATTGGCGAGGGGATTCATCCTCTGGCGGATTGCGCGCAGGCACCGGAATCGGGAAGACGGACGGTGAGGACGGAATTTTCAAGTTGTAATTGATTAATCGGAAGGCATTACGCTTCTGCTACTGGAAAGGATGAGCCCGATGCCGCGTTCACCATTCGGCCAGCCAAGTCAGCCATACACATTCGCCGAGCGGCTGCTGTTCCCGCGGACCCGTCTGCATTCCGGCAGGCTTGCGGAGGAACTGTACGGGAAGACGGTGCTGATTACCGGCGCCAGTTCAGGGATCGGTGAACAGATGGCGTATTTGCTTGGGGAGCTGCCGGTGCATCTGATTTTGGTCGCCCGGCGTACGGATCGTCTGCTCGCGGTGCAGCAAAGACTGGAAGACGGCCCAGCAACGGTGACGGTGGTGACCGCCGATCTGCGCGCACCCGACGAACTGGACCGGCTGGTAGATGTCCTCCTTGCGCTGCCGAGGGGACTGGATGTTTTCATCTCGAATGCCGGCCTGTCCATCAACCGGACACTCGCGGCGTCCCTGGATCGGTTCCACGATTTCGAACGGACGATGGCCATCAATTACTTTGTCCCCGTCCGGCTGCTGCTGGCGCTTGTGCCCCTCCTGCAGCAAAATCAGGGGCAGATCATCAATATGTCGACCATCAACGCCCGGCTGCTGCCGATGCCGGACTGGGCGGCCTATCAGGCTTCGAAGACAGCGTTTGACAGCTGGCTGCGGTCGTCGTCCGCCGAGCTGCGGCAGTCCGGCATTTCGGTCACGACCTTCTATCTGCCGCTCGTCCGGACGGAGATGATCCGGCCGACTGCTGCGTATGATCGGATGCCGGCGATGTGTCCGGTAGAGGCGGCGAAACAGATTGCGCGCTCTTTGTATACGAAACGGAAAACCTGGCATCCGTGGTGGCTGCCGGCAGGGGAACTGGCGTCGGTCCTGTTCAGGCGGCCGATTGAACACGGACTGGAACGGAGAAGGAGGACACGCGATGCCGATCGGTAAACTGGTACGGCTGCTGCAGGAGATGGGGGTGCTGAACGTTTCAGGGGCTACCGGGTTGTCCTCAGCAGTTGCCCGGCATGGGGTGAATCTGATGGTGCTGCTGGAATTCGCAGCCCGGTTGCATGGGGATACCCCGGCATTGATCGATGAGGAAGGAACGGTCAGCTATAGCGAGCTGCACCGACGCAGTGAAGGAACTGCCATGCGCCTGCAGGAGGAATTCGGCATCGGCTGTGGTCAGAAAGTCGCCTTCCTCTGCCGGAACCGGACCTCTCTCGTGACCGCGCTGTTCGCTGCTTCACGCCTGGGGGCGGATGTGTATCTTCTGAATCCGGATATGGGACATACGCAGTTGGCATTGCTGCTGGAACGCCACCGGTTCGATCTGCTGATCCATGACCAAGATTCGGAGCGGCTGGCCGATCTGCTGCCCAATCCGAAACCTGCCGCCGTTCCGATCATGGTCTGCATGCCGGCAAGTGATCGATTTCCCGCGAGGCGGCCGTGGAAACGGATGGCGGCCGGCCGTCTTGTGCTGCTGACAGGCGGGACGACCGGACTTCCGAAAGCCGTTCCTCATCAGCCGTCCCTCTTCAATTATATCGATCCCTATCTGAGCCTCCTGAAGACGATGGAGCTGGCGCGGCGTAGCAATGTCCTGATTGCTACACCCCTCTGTCATGGCTATGGACTGGCCATTCTCCTGTCGTTCGCAGCGCTTGGCAAAACGATCGTATTGAGCTGCGAATCTGGGACGGAACAGCTGAGCGCACTGATCCGCACCCATAGCGTCGAAGTGGTCACTGTCGTCCCGGTGATCGCCGAACGATTGCTGGCTCACGAGAAAGACAATCTGCGGTCACTGAAGTGCATCGCGTCCGGCGGGGCGCCGCTCCATCCGAAACTCGCCCAGGACATCAACGCGGCACTCGGTCCGGTCCTGTTCAACTTGTACGGCACATCCGAAACAGGGCTCGCCTGCATGGCGACTCCGCAAGAGCTGGCAATCGCTCCCGGAGCCGTTGGCAGGAAGGTCGCGGGCGGCCGGCTGAAACTGGTCGATCCGTCCGGGAACGAAGTCCGTACAGGCGAAACAGGACAGATCTGCATGTCCAGCAGCTGGTCGATGGCCGGCAGGAAGTCCAAATGGATAGAAACCGGTGACATGGGCTATCTGGATGGGCACGGATTGCTGCATGTGTACGGTCGGGTCGATGACATGATCGTATCTGGCGGCGAGAATGTCCACCCATCTGAGCTGGAGACCCTGCTCCGCACCCATCCGCTTATCCGGGACACTGCAGTGGTCGGGGTCCCGGATGCCGAGTTCGGCCAGCGCCTTTGCGCGGTGATCGACCCGCTTTCCGATACACTCACAACAGCAGCTGTCACCGCCTGGCTGACGGACAGAGCCGCCCGCTATCAGATGCCGAAAACGATCATCTTCCGCCAGATTCCATGCACTTCCCTCGGGAAGCCGGATAAGAAGCGGCTGCGGCAGGAGGTGGAATTGGTACTAAGTCAATGTATATAATCATTAGCAGCTGAGAACCAGGAACTTCGGGGAGGTGCGGAATGGCAATCGATAGAGAGGAAACTGCAAAATGCTCAGTCGTGCTGCGACCGATTGCGGAAGAGGATATCCCCCATGTTCTTAATTGGGCGCAAGATCACAGGTTCTGCGCGGCGAATGAATGGGATATCGACAGGTCCGAACAAGAAGTGCGGGATTGGTGGCGGTATTGTGTTCATTTGAGTAAGCCTTCATTCATCCGGCTGGGGATCGTATGGAATGGTAAATTGATCGGCTATGCAGATCTTGCCGGAATCGAAAAAGAAACAGCTGAATTGGGGATTGCCATCGGTGACAGCTCGCTATGGGGAAAGGGCAAATCGCAAGCCGTCAGATGATGAAGTATGCGGCAACCCGGCTTGGATTGGCTTACCTGACGGCCGAGACACATGAAACCAATTATCGCTCACGCAAGATGCTGTCGTCTGCAGGATTCCAGGAAAGCGGGCGAGCTGGATCGGAGTTGTACGAGGGTGTGCAGACTGCTCTTATTCAATATAGCAAAACGATTTGAGATTTTTATCACTGCTATAAATCAGTATTGCATTTACTAGGCAAATAATATTTGGTGTTCAGATCGCTAATTATCAGAGAGCAGGTACATAAAGTGATTAGAAAAGAACGAGTGTCCGTAAAAATATTGGGAGAAATTAAGGAAGATTTAGTAGGAAATATTCCTCTTTCGATTGCACTGGGATATGAACAAGAGGTGCTAGTGTTACTGACAGATGAACAACCTCCTTTGATTGGTGGTCAATTTCCCGCCACTGTTACAGAAAGGCTTTACAGTTACCAGGTGGTCCGGTTGAAAAATGACGAAAAGACGATCATTGAACTTCCTGCTGAAAGATGGAATTATCATTTCGTTCAGCCGATCGATACCGACCATGTACTGGTAGTCGGTGCTCGCTCTCGCTACCGTGGGGACGATGACATCGAAGAAAATGCACATGTATTCAATTATAGCGGACGTCTGGTCCGCACGTTCTGTCTAGGTGACGGAATTGAACATGTGCATGTGACGAGAAATCAGTCGATCTGGACAGGGTACTTCGATGAAGGGACTTGTGGCAGTTATGGCTGGGATGAGCCAATCGGCAGCAGTGGTCTGGTAGGCTGGGATCGTGCTGGTCGGAAGATGGACTCGCTGGAAGAAGACAAAGAATTTTATATCTTCGAATGTCTGGCTTTGAATAGTAATGACAAGGAGGAAATCTACTTTTTCTTCAGTATCGAGGGGATGATCGGTGTCCGGAAAGACGGGGTATCGAAATATTACGGACTGGATGATCTTAACTTTAGGTCGTTTGCTGTCAAGGGAGATGAGATAGTAGCGTATACAAGGGAAGGCGACGGAATCCTTCTAAAATTGGACCAGGACAACAAACGATGTGAGACGGTGCATCTGCTTGAATTTATTAAACCAGATGGAACGCCTATATCACCTCAAGCAGTGAGCAACCGAGAGAACATGCTGGTATTCTTGGACAACGGAGAACTGTATCTGTACGTGATCGAATGATTTGATTGTTCATAGCCTTTACTCGAAATAAATACACATGTGTTTAAATAGGGCCGACCAAGTATGCAGGGTGGTTACTCTCTTTTATAAGCTTTTGTGAAATCTATCAATGCGAGAAAATCTTGAACCGAATTATTATATCCTAAGATTGTAGACAACAGTTACAAAAATTCCCGCCCGGCGCTTGCAAGATCGACTGTGGCATGGCGGTTTTCCGCAGTGATTTGGGATACCAATCCCTCAAGGGAGTACCTTCTCTTGGGGTTTTTCGTTGTCAGCGTAATTGTGTTTTCATCGTCCCTAACCTGTAACTTGAGTTCAGAGCCTGCTTCTATCCCGCTCCGCTCTGCGGCTTCTATTGTATTATTTCTATTTCCGTACATATATACGTTGCTGGTCAATTTGATACGGACTGCAGCAAAGTATTGTTTGCAGACCGGAGAACTAGAACCGCTAGAGCTACAAAGGTCAACCTGGTATCCAATGATGGCAAGTGTTTGCCGAATTTCCTTCCAGGCTATAGTAGTAGGGACCAATACAATACGAATAGAACGAAACACACTAGGAGTGAACGACATGAAACAAGTACCGGAAACGAAAGTCAAACTGACCGATGTGAAAGACTTGATGGAAAAAGGCTATAACCTGTTAGGGGAGCTGCGCGAGGACGTCGGGGCGCCTGTCGTGAAAGCGAAGTTCCTGACAGAGGAAATTACAGCAATTTACGGGGAGGCGGCGGCTCGTCAGTTCTATGACCCGGCGAATTTCAAGCGGGAAGGGGCGATGCCGAAACCGGTGCTGAAAACACTGTTCGGTGAGGGCGGTGTCCAGACGCTGGATGGGGAGGCGCACCACCATCGGAAACATTATTTCATGGACCTCATGACGCCTGAGCGGATGGATGACTACCATGACATCCTGGCACGGCATCTGACTGCGGCGCTCGATCGGAAGCATGGCGAATTCGAGCTGTTCGGGCTGGCTAATAACGTGCTGTTCACCGCCATCTGCGAATGGGCGGGCATCAATCTGGACACGTACGATGCCGAAACGGTGGACAAGCTGGCGGAGAACCAGATCGCCATGATCAGCGGGGCGGTGACGTCGCCGATCGATCATCTCAAAGGGATCAAAGATCGGAACAAATCGGAGAAGTGGGCGAAGGAGCTGATCGAAGAAGCGCGGAAGCATCCGGTACCCGGCAAAGAGAACTATGCGCTGTATACGTTTGCGAATGCGACGGATCTGAATGGAGAGCTGCTGCCGGTGGACGTGGCGGCGGTCGAGCTGCTCAACATCATCCGGCCGACAGTCGCATTGACAGTCTGGATGACGCTGATGGGGCATGCCCTGTTCGCTGGAAAGGACATTTATAAAGAGCTGCAGTCGGATTTCGACCGGCTGCAGGATCCGTTCATCCAGGAGATGAGGCGCTTCTATCCATTCTTCCCGATGCTGCCGGCAGTCGCAGTCCGGGATGTGGAAGTGGATGGGTACGTGATCCCGGAAGACAGCTGGGTGGTGCTCGATCTGTACGGCACGAATCACGACGCGCGCACCATCGATGCACCGGATGAGTTCCGGATCGACCGGTATGCCGGCCGGGCCAAAGAGATTTCGTATGAGGAAGAATACGAAATGATCGCGCAGGGCGGCGGTTCGTTCCGGGATATGCACCGCTGTGCCGGCGAATGGATCACCCTCCACAGCATGCGGGTGTTCTCGGACCAACTGGTGAACAAGTACAGCTTTAACGTTCCTGAACAGGACTGGACCATCCCGATGGACCAGTTCCCGACGTATCCGAACAGCAAGGCTCTGTTATTCAAAGAGTGATATATACGCGTACGAAACGGCAGCCTGCCGGTTCGTACGCGTTTTCTTATGGGCATGCATATTCTTTACTGGAAAAAGATAGATAGCAACTGGAATCGTGTTACAATGGTGTCAATCGGTTCTCTGGAAAACTTCTGTTATCAGATGACAGAACAATGAAACAATATCCAATCTCCGGACGTAAGGAAAGTATACGGATGGAATATGGTACAGGAAAGGAGCCATCTGCGTTTTATGAAATATGTAATAGGATTATTTGCAGTGTTCGCTGCTTCGGTGTTCGTCAATTTAGTAAGTGAATTTGTCCTGAATGGGGCATACTCGGCCATTGCAAGCTGGCTGATTGTCATGCTATTCCTGCTCGGCGTCGTATTTTTCGCAAACGCCCGTTACTTCCTTGGAAAGGAAGAGACCCGTCACTGAACCGGAGAGGAGTACCCGACTATGAATCCGAAACCCGACAAACTGGCGGCTGCCTACCAGAGTACGTTCGACAGATTGGCGGTCTACCTGCTGGCGGTCTTCCTGTCGCCTTTGCTGTTCGGCGCGTGCATCGCGCTCTATTCGCTACTGGTGTTTGACGACTCCTGGGGTTTTGGGCCGACCGCTTTGGTGACGGCGGTGTATTCCCTGCCGTTCTTTCTGTTCCTTGCGCTGCCCGTCGCCCTGTTCATCGACTTCTCTCCGAAGACAAAGCAGCGCTCCCGCAAGATGAAGATCCTGTTCTATGCAGGTGCCGGCTGTCTGGCCGGGCTTCTCGGTGCGGTCATTTTCGGTGAGTTGTTTTCCGGAATCGACTTAGGGATCTTTGGAATTGTGGGCGGCCTGGCGTATTTCAGTGTACTGGAATTGTTGAAGCTGCTCTTTCATAAATGAGGAAGCAGCGGGCGAGATGAAAAACGTCGAGTCCTAGATTTGAGAGGTGATTATCCTGTCACAAGAAAAGAAATCGCTAGCACTTGCCAAGCTGATTCCGCTTTACTTGGTTATCTTCGCCGTCTGCTATTCGGGGACGATGCTGCTGAAGTATGTCACCCATGATGAAATGACGTGGTTCCGTACCGCCGCGTTCATGCTTGGCATTACTGGTCTGATTGCCATTTTAAAGCGGTTGCCGGGCAAACCGGCGGACCGCACGTGATTTCTGGAAGTGCATAACTGAAAAGGCGGTGGTTTCTTGAAGAGGAAAGTGATCAATACACCAGAGTCCATCTTGGTGGTCAGCTCGTTCCTGATGATTCTGTTCATTTCAGAGTTTCTTGTCTTCATTCCGAGCTTGGAGTACGTATTTGAACGGGGAACGCTATGGTATGTGTTTCCGTTCCTCACGCTGATTCTCGCACTGCATTCGTTTTCGAATCGGGAAGCCTGAAGTGTTCATTGTGGAGATACAAGAGCTTTAACCTGAAAAGGGAGGAGGAAGGCAAATGGAGGCACTAATGCTCAATGGATGGACGCCGATCCTGCTGGCTGGCATCGTGGCGATGGGGCTTGTCATCACGCTGTCCCGGAAACTGTCCAGACCGCTATTCTTCAAAATCGTGTTGGGAATTGCCGTGCTGAGCGTGGCGGCCTTCTTCATCAGCATGATCGTCATTGGCGGCTGGGAAGGGATGGGCTACTCGTTCTTGTCGGGTGCGGTCCTTCTTGGCACGCTGGTCGGCATGGCAGTCGGTGCCGTTTCCGACAGAGGTGCTGCTTCATGATCTTTTTCAAGAAGATGACCGCACGGGAGAAGGCGAATTCCGAACGGAGTGTGGGTGTAGGTTTTCTGGTCTATTTGCTGGTAACCGGTGTCAATTACTTTTACTACTTGCTGACCGATCATACGCTTCTCTCCCCGGGCATTGTGTTTTGGGCGGGGCTTATCGCTCTCTTCGGATATGATTGGTTTCTGAATAGCAGATATCGGGCGGATGGCGCAGCCAGGAATACCAGAGAGTGACCTCGGTTTCATAATGAGACACAAATAGCCGGCGCACCGGCAGATAGGGGCGTATCATGCCGAAGACAATACCAGGCAAACTTACAGTTGGATTGCTCGTCCTGTTTTTCGTTCAGGTTCTTCTAGGAGGACTCTACTTTTTCACGGCACCGCTGATGACACTGGTCGTCATCCTGGTGTCCGGTCTGATTGTGAGTTTCGTATTCATGATTGCCGGGACGATCGGTGCTGTGTTTGAGGACGGAAGCCGCAAAGCGGTGCCGCTGATTGTTGCAGCACTCGGCCTTGCGGAACTGGCGCTGTTCCTGTCCGTGCAGTTCGGTTTTTCGTTTGGGGGATGAAGGACAGATCATGAGCGTAATGGAGCTGCAGAAGGAGGACCCACATTGCGACAGCCAGTACTAAGGATACTCTGGATCCTTCCTAATATTCTGAGCTACCTGGATTTCTTAGGTATTGGCGGATGGGGGTTCATTCATCGGAAGGCATCCGGGAGATCGGCCAGTTGGAGTTGTAGACGTTGTTTCTTAGTTTGCTTTTGGCAGTCACGCTGTTCGGTACTGTCCGGATCCGATTCTGGATTTGGACTGGA
Organism: Sporosarcina koreensis; assembly: GCF_000826145.2. Lineage (GTDB taxonomy): Bacteria > Bacillota > Bacilli > Bacillales_A > Planococcaceae > Sporosarcina > Sporosarcina trichiuri. The sequence goes on along the minus strand of NZ_LN651333.1, from coordinate 67,904 downwards.
AAACTGTAAGGCGGAATTTTTTAGGATCAAGGAGGGTTTCCATGGCTCAACATCTGACATTTGAAGTGCCGAGCTGCTTTGAAGATGACAGCATCCAGCTGCCGTGTGACGGAGATTATCCGTACTGGCTGCAACTGCTGGATCGATACATTTCCCGTGCGGACCGGGTGGAGATCCATTGCTGGGATGGGGAAGAGGCGGCCCTGAACGACCTTTTTGCCCAATGTTCAGAGAACGACTATGAAGTGATCCGGGAGCTCCAGATGACCCGCGTGTGCCTTGGTCTTTCCCCATCGTTGGTCGAGTATTTGCAAACGTCATCAATCGATGAGCAAAACCGGATGAAATGGTTCGCCCTTTGGCTGTTTCAGGGAGATACCTGCTTATTCTGTTCAGATCATTGGGGTGTGGAAAGTTATATCCCAAACGTTGAAATGCCGGACGTGGAAGCCATCCAGCAGATCCTCCCCGCTGATACGAACTTTCATCTGTATGAGGCGGTGAAGGACTGACGACAAAGACGAAGACGGTTACTGTTGCAAATAGGTTAATATGTGAATTAATGGTGGAGGGTGAATTGAACGTTTTCTGACTTCACACCCCAGGAGGATATGACAATGACAAAGGGTATGCTGCACCATATCGAACTGTATGTTTCCGACCTTGCACGTTCCGTTGAATTCTGGGGATGGCTGTTGGAGGAACTGGGCTACGAGCTGTATCAAGAGTGGGACGCGGGGAGGAGCTGGCGGCTGGGCGAGACGTATCTTGTCTTTGTGCAGGCGGAGGACCGGTACTTGGATGTCCCGTATCACCGAAAGCGGGTCGGTCTGAACCACTTGGCGTTCTGGGCGGACTCCCGAGCGCATGTCGATGCGCTGACAAATCAGCTCCGGGAAAGGGGTGTGCCGATCTTGTATGAATCTGCCCATCCGTATGCCGGAGGAGACTCGCATTACGCCGTCTATTTCGAAGATCCGGATCGTATGAAAGTGGAACTGGTGGCGCCGTAAAAGTGTTTCTGGAAGAAATTTTTCTTGGAGAAAAGACAAGCGAAGAGGTGAGCGCATGGAAAACAAATGGTACGCAGTGTATGCAATGATACTCGGGATTGTTTCGTTTTTTACGGGGGAACTCGTCACATTCATCATGCTTGGATTTATCCTGATGGCGTTGATTAACATCAACACGAAGTTGAAACGGAACGCGGAGCGGCCGTCCGCCTCGCCCATGCAGAATCCGCTTTCTCAAGACTGGGTTGATGAGTCGTGAGGATTCCGACAGTGCTTTACATCGTGCTGACACCTGTCACTGCCTATGCAGGCGGTATGCTCGCGTACCTATTGACGCTGCGCGTTGGATGGGAGGAGACAATTGGGGCGGAGCTCGGTTTCGTCATGTTTTGGGGGGCTGCTGTCTATTCGGTCATGGTGCCGGTTTACTTTGTGCTGATGTATGTGCTGGCCCGCCGGTCTCGCCGTCGGCTGCTTGCCCGTTCTCTGACATTCGGCTTTCTGGTTTCGCTTGTGCCAGGGCTGCTTCTGTTCCTTCCTTTTGGTCCAGAGGCCATGCTGTCAGCTGAATCTGCACTCGTTGCCGTTGCCTTCTGTACGGCGGGTCTCCTATTCGGTTTGTGCAGCTGGGCATATTGGACATATCTTAACAGGAATGTTGGGCAGACAAGGGAGGGAGTATGACAAATGGGATACATTCAAAACCTGCGCAAGCTCGTCGGTCAGGAATCGCTGCTGACGGTGGGTTGCGGCGTGATCATCGAACAGGATAGGAAGATCTTGCTGCAGCATCGGACCGATGAAGACAATTGGTGCATTCCTGGAGGTATCATGGAACTCGGAGAGACATTCGAGGAGACCGCCATCCGGGAAACCGAGGAGGAGACAGGATTGCTCGTTGGGGATCTGACACTCTTCGGACTCTACTCGGGGCTGTCCTGTTTCGTCACCTATCCGAATGGCGACCAAGCCTACAGCGTCCAGGTGATTTTCAAGTCGACGACTTACACGGGACAGCTGCATGAGGCGGATGCGGAAAGCCGGGCGCATCGATTTTTCGGCAAGGACGAATTGCCGGGCAATCTGAATCCGAGGCAGCGGCAGTTCATCCGGGATTGGGCTGAGGGAATTGCTCTTCCTGTTATCAGATGATGGAATACATACAAAAGGAGACGGCGGAGTGTATAACTGGATTATGTTAGCAGTGAACGTGGCTGCGATTGGGTTTGCGTTCACTTCTGGGAAGGGGCGTTCTGAGAAAGAGTCATCCGCGTAGACTGCGCGTAAAAAGGGGGAGCGTCTTATGCAAGCAATGACTGTGACGAACGAAGAAAAACAAAAGGTGCTGAGCAACTATTTCAAACAAGGTCTGGATGGACCGCTGTCGCAGTTTCCGAGTAAAGAAAAACGGAAGCTGATCATTCTGGAAGCGATTGCCGATAGGTTTGAAACCGAAACGCGATATACCGAAAAAGAAGTAAATGCCGTGCTCCAGACAATGTATGAAGACTTTGCCCTGATCCGGCGGGCGTTGATCGATTATGGATTCCTCGCCAGGAGTCTCGATTGTACGGAGTATTGGGTGGCGGAGGAAGAACAATCATGAATATCTTCCTGCTCGGTGTCCTGCTTGTCTTTGCAAAAACCAATTTGCAGCTGCTGGATATGGGTGTGTTCTTCTACAGCACCAATGCGGTCGGATACGCCCTGATCTGCATAGGTCTTAGGCAAATGGGGGATTCGCTCCCGCGCGTACGGCGCTTGCTGCCGGCTGCGGGATTCATGGTGCTGCACAGTATCGGGTTTGCCGTATTGAACGGCACGGGACACTCGCTGCAGACGATCGCCTTGTCGAGCGGTGCCGCGACAGCTGCCGCGCTCTTGCTTGCCGTGCTCGCAGTCACCGGTTTGGGGATGATCTTCTATATTATCCACGAAGTGTTTGTGGCAATCCAGCATGATGAGACGGTGGCTTTCACGGATATCGGATTTCTTGAAAAGATGCCCGGACTGCTGCTGTTGCTGCTGATTCTGACTACCGTGCTCTTTTTCACTGTCCCGACAGTTGCGAGTGTCCTGCTGTTGCTCTTGCTCGCTGGTGAAGTGATTTTGCTTGTCCAGTTATCCGCAAAGGTGCGGCCTGTATTTTAGGAGATCATTAGCAATACAAAACGAATCGACTGGTTGCTGACCAGGTAATACGGAAGGAGGCAGCGTATGGCTATTGTATTTGTCGGATTGGCCATATTTACGGGCTCTCTGGCCATTGCGGTATCGCTGGACAAATTGAGGGCGGTCTCGTACCGCTATGAATTCATCGCGGTTAATGAGGCGTGCCTCATCCTGTTTGATAAAAAAACAGGACAATATTGGCAGAAGCGAATGGTACGTGATGGAGACAACGAGTGGCGGAAAGAAGAGTCTCCGTTTCACGAAAAAGATCAGAAGCGGTGAAGGTGAACTCCATTCATAAGGCAGTATAAAGTGATTACGTACATAAACTGACAGCTCTCAGCTGAGGAAAGAGGTAACCCATGAACCGAACACCCGGCGGTTTCAGTGAGCGATTGTTCGCTTCGTTAGTGGACTTTTTTATCATCTTGATTCCTGCGGCTGTCCTGGTGTACTGGAAGACTGGCGAGTTTTCCTACGAACTGGTCCCGAGCACCATCTGGCAGGCCGTCGACGTCACGTACCTGACCCTGCTCCCCCTTTTGTGGAGCGGCTACACAATCGGCAAATACTTCATGAAAATTCAAATCAGGACACGAGAGGGGCAGCCTGTCACTTGGAAACATATGCTGCTGCGCGAAGTGGTGGGAAAGGCGCTGCTGATCTACGTGACGTTCGGATTGTCTGCACTCGTCAGTGTGTTCATGATCATCTTCCGGGAAGACAAACGTGCCATCCATGATTTCATTGGCGGGACAATGGTGAACTATGATGAGCGATTCAAAGGCGGGCGGATGCTGTAAGTGCGTGAGTGTGAAAGGTTTGGGAGGTGGATACCGTGCGGTTACCGAGAGGCGTTACAGGTTTTACAGACGGGAAATTGGAGTTGGAACCTATAGATGGGAAACTGTTCAAGAAAATTGGACACGACATCGCCAGGAAGCTGCAAAGCGAAGTGATCGCCTTTCAAAGTTCTGCGTACCCAGCGAATCATTACAGGCTCGATCTCCAACGGGAGGGAAGGACGCAATCCATTCTGCTGCATGACTACTTTCCGTACGCCGCGATAGCCGTATATGATGGGGAACAACGGAGAACGTTCATTTCAAGTGAAGAGGTGGCGGCGGAATTGAGGCCTTTCTACGAAGTCTTGGACACCGCATTCCTGAACGAGGCGTTCGAACCGGCATCCCATGACTTAGCCGAGTGTGAACTGAAGCAAGTACACGCTTGGCGAGCCGTGACGAATGGAGATGTGGTCTTCAACTGTTGGGATTAAGTCGTTTCATGGAGTGCAGGTTCTTGAGTATATGCATGTCTCTCCAATGAAAAATCCGTCAGAGGTGAAAGCGTTGAATTGGAATAGAATCATTAATCGCATAACCCTCATAGGTTTTCTCATCCTGCTCATCCCCTCGTGGTTCAATCCGATTTGCTTCCTGCTTTTTTGGGTGATGTTAGGAATCAATGTCATCAATCAAGTCGTTGCCAAGTCTGACGAACAAGAGAAGGTCTCTGTAATATCTATAGTCGCCGGTGTCGTAATAATCGGAGCAGGGCTATTTGGGTATATCCGATAGCTGAGCAGAACGGGGATCTCTGTGGATGTCCTTATTCTACAAACGGGCCATTGTAACGAAAGAGGAGGTGTTTAAAATGGGGATGCTAATTTCAATAGTTATGGGAATATCAACTTTCTTGGCTGCTTTTTCACTTCTCTTTGCTGTGGTGAAATTGTCATGGAAAGCTATGTTAATTAGTCTCATCGCCAGTTTACCAATTTCAACATACTTGCTTGCTCTCAACTCGCCTTTTTCATATTTGGGTTTAACACCAATACTTCTCTTGGTTTTCATGATTATATTGCGTAGACAATCTAAAAAAGTGATTACTCAATAATAGCTAGTTCTGTTAACGGTCGCGATTGTTTGCTACCACACTCTAGTTGATCGGAGCAGAAGCCGGCGACTCCTGCGGGAACAGCACGAGCCGAAGACCCTGGACTGAGCGCAGCGAGGGAAGCGGCTGAGGCCGTGCCCGCGGAAAGCGTCCGGCTGGAGCGCAGATTAACGGGTTCAAACCACTCCCCCGTTATAGGGCGGGATTGTGTAGAAGCGATCTGCGTCCATGCTGCAATCTGGACAGTAAAATAAGTAACAAAGGAGTTTTGCTTTTGGGTTTTGTATTGCTCTTTTTAAGTATATGGTTTTGTAGCTTTGCAATCGGTAGGTTGTTTAGTCGCTTTGTTAAAACTTATTGGAAGAATGACTTAGTAATATCATTTGCCCAGTCTCTAATCATTACATTAATTTTGCTTTACTTTATGTAGGTAATTGTTTCTGTCTTAAACTAACGGGCGCGATTATTGAAAACTTTTCGTCTAGCTTTTTTAAATGTTGATTAGGTGATAGAATTACAGTAGCAGCTACATAAAGCGGATGGGCGGTTGGCACTCCCTTGTGAAAGGGGGTGTTTACATGGTGACATATGAAGCAATGAACATGTTGTTCCAATTTGGAATGTTCCTCGCAGCAATGGCAACAGCGATTGTAGCGATGATTGCTCTATCCACCAATAGAAAAAAGTAACCACCCTCCGCTACGACCCAAGTAGATGAGATGGTTACTTTTTCAGTTCAAACATCTTTTCAACTGGTCAGCCGCACTTCATGCGGATGTCAGCTGCATTGACCGGGTGTTCGCGCACTCGGTCTTTTTTAGTATATCTCCACTTTACCACAGTTATGCGGATAATACACTTCTTTAAGTAATACAAATTAATGTATTCTGTTAGTGATGGAATATACCGTAATCGGGCGCGTTTGTTTGAGACCACACTCTAGTTGATCGGAGCGGAAGCCGGCGAAAGGCAAAGATGTGCTCACAACGCTTCGCTTCTGCTCGCAAAAGCCGTTCTTTGTGACGGCTTTTCCTGCGGGAACAGCCCGAGTCGAAGACCCTGGACTGAGCGCAGGCTGTAACGAAGATCAGTCTTTGCGGGAGATATGCAGCGGAAGGAGCATAGCTGCCTTAATTTCTGCAAAACCCGCAGAAATACGGCAAAGCGAACCCTTCGCTGTTCGCTTGGCTGAGGCCGTGCCCGCGGAAAGCGTCCGGCTGGAGCGCAGATTAACGGGTTCGAACCACACCCCTGTTATAGGGCGCAATTGCGGGAAACGATTTGCATTCGTGGTGTAATTGGGCGCGATTTATAAAGGAACATTACGCCATCTTCAGTAATAGATAAATCTCTTCCAGAAGGAGAAAAACATGAAAAGACACTGCTGCGAAGACATGGATTACCATGCGGATTTCAACTGTGACATACATAGCGATCCTTTTGAGTGTCCTGATAAAATATTAGTTTTCGATATTGAACATAATGACTACGGGTTGATAATCCATGATGGCGGTTCGTCGAGCATCGCTATTCATTTCTGTCCTTGGTGCGGTTCGAAATTATAACTTGCTCATCAAATGACGTACGGCATGATCATTCTCTGAATCAATGATGTCGTATGGTATGAGAACGGCAAATCGTCCTTTTCTCGAAAGTGTTGTATACTGCCACAGACATCGAAACGAAACACGAGGTGAAGGGTTATGAATTGGCAGTTGAAACGGTTTGAAGAGTTAACGAATGCAGAGCTGTACACGATCTTACAGGAGAGAACAGCGGTGTTTGTTGTGGAACAGGACTGTCCGTACTTGGAGGTGGATGGGAAGGATCCGGCTTCCTATCATCTGTTCAAAGAGGACCATGGCGAGATCCTTGCGTATTTGCGCATTGTCCCTGCGGGCATCTCGTATGAGGAAACGTCCATCGGCCGGGTGTTCGTGAAGAAGGGATACCGCCGGCAGGGGCTGGCGCAAGAACTGATGACGCGGGGACTGGAATTCGTTGAGCAAGAATTGAACGAAACGCGCGTCAAAATCCAAGCACAGGACTACTTACGTGAGTTCTATGGCTCCTTCGGGTTTCAGCCTGTTTCTGACACGTATCTGGAGGATAATATCCCTCACGTTGATATGGTGTTGCAACGTTGAAAGAGCGTCTGTCATTGCGGTCGATTGGTTTTCTTATTTACCTGGGGATACAGCCTTGAGATGTACAACCATGATGCGTAGTTTTGAATACTGATTCGAGGAGGCTGAGACATGGATATTCGCCAAGCTGGGATTGGGGATTTGGAAGAGGCAGCTGAGCTATTCAATGCATACCGGATGTTCTATGAACAACCATCGGATGCGGAAGGGGCCCGGACTTACATAAGAGACCGTCTGGTAAATGAGGAATCTGTGATATTCATCGCCCGGAAGGACGGGGCGAGCGTCGGGTTTGCCCAGCTATATCCCGTGTTTTCATCGATTGCGATGCGGAAATCCTGGATTTTGAATGACATGTTTGTGCATCCCGACGCACGGAATCTGGGGATCGGGCAGCGGCTGCTGGATTCGGTGAAGGCATACGCCGATGAGACCGGAGCGAAGAGTATTGTGCTGGAGACTGCGCCCGATAACTATGGCGCACGGAAGCTGTACGAAAAGAACGGGTATGTGCGGGACACCGGGTTTTATCACTATGAATTGAGTCTGGATTGAGCAGGGGCTGCATGCATGCGGCGATGTGGAACGTATTGACCCCTTGAGATGACGAGAATTTTGTCTCGCAAATATTGATGACCTTTGGGAGGAACACTTATGTCACTCGAGCAATTCTTGACCCGCCAGTTTCCCGGCCTGGAATTACGCAACCCGTTGTTCTATTCTTGGCCAGTCGGGATCCGCTTCGAGCTCGGTGTCAGTGACGGCACCGCCAGTATCCATGATCAGCCGGCTTATCTGCCTGGTGTCTATCACCGTGCTATCGATTTGTTCGAAGCGCTCCATGCGCCGGAGGACGATTTGTATATAGTCGTCGATGTACATGAATTCAACAGCAGCCATGCGCAGCGACGGCAATTGAATGTGTTTGCGAAGTATGTGAAGGAGCGTTCCGTGCTGTACCGGCTCCGGCAGGACACATTTTCGTCCGTCTATCTGGAAGACGATGAAGACGGATCGTACCGGAAGCACCGGTTCAGCCTTCGCTGCAGCCGTTCGGATCTCCGCTATGCAGCGCTGTTGCGGGCGATCTGCAATCAGGACATGGGCAAGCGGCCGGTTGTGGACGTGCCTGTCTATGTCGTCAACATGACGGAGCAGACGGTCTTCCACATCTATGACGACCGCGGCTGTGATGTGATCGCTGCGGAAGCGGATACGCTCCGACCGGTGTATGCGTGGTTTTCCGACTGGATTCTGGAGTACGATCGTGCGGCGGTTGATGGAGTGTTTGGCTGACAGTGACAGGTAAACTCCGCTATCTTTAATCCGTATTCTAAGCAAAGAGCATCCCGCTCATCTGCGTGGATGCTCTTTGCTATAGATAGGTCCGTATCTTTTTTAAACATTCCTGTACCACTTCATCTGGCGCCGTTTCAATGACAGACGCGTTTCTGGCGCGGAAGTCCAGACTTTTCAATTGATCTGTGATGATGACGCCGCTGGTCTTCAAGTCTTTTGGTAGTGCAACGTGGAAGCCCCATTGTCTCTTCGTATTACTGATCGGGCACACGGATGCATAGCCGGTTACACGGTTGAATTTTTCGGGTGATACCACGATGGCAGGTCTCCGTCCGGCTTGTTCCGTGCCTGTTTGCGGAGTGAAATCCAAGTAGATAATGTCTCCTCGATTCGGAATCATCATCGATCAGAGTTCTTCCTTTCCTGCGGATTCACTGAAGTATTCGGGATGAGGGTTTTCACCGATACATTGCGATAGGAGTTCATCCAGCGTATACGATGTGTCGACAGGTGTCAGAATGATTTGTTTGCCATCTTCAGAGATGTTCAATTGCGAACCATTCACAATACCATACTTTCGAGCAATTTGCTGGGGGATGCGGACGCCTATGCTACCGCCCCATTTCTGCGCTGTTGTTGGCATACTGACCCTACCTCTCCTCGTTTCCTCCATTATACCACCCCTTTGCCGGATGTATATACTTATATATATTCCCATCGAGACCTATTTGATACATGGAAAAGTGCCTGCGTACTGTTTTTAATCAATTTAATAAGCCCGGCCAGCCGCGTTGCAAACGGCTGGCCGAGCTTTTATCATTCCGCGGCTTCCGCAGGTCTTGCCTGCGGGGCCGTTTTGTCTTTCGGGATGAGCAGGTTCAGCAGGACGGTGGCGAGGGCGCCGACCGCGATGCCGGAGGACAGCAGGTAGTTGGCCCAGTCCGGGACCGTGGTAAGCACTTCCTTCGGCAGGACCGTGACGGCGATCGTCAGCAGGATTGGCACGCCGATAACGATCATGTTGCGGTCGTCGATGATGATCGGCTGGATGATCTTCATGCCGTTCGTGACGATGGCGACACAGACGATGCCGAAGATGCCGTTGATGACGGCTTCCGGGATGCAGATGATGACCGCCGACAGTTTCGGAATGAACCCGATCAGGACGAGGATGACCCCGCTCGCCATGATGACCATCCGGCTGCCGACGCCTGTAATGGCGAGCAGTCCGGCGTTCGACGAGTAGCCGGTGAGCGGCGTGCTGCCGAACAGCGAGCCGATGAAGCAGCCGAGCCCTTCGCCGAACGACGCGCGGTTCAGGCGTTTTTCATCGAGCTCTTCGTCGGTGATCTGGGAGACGACGAACCACGTGCCGGTCGTCTCGAGCAGGATGATGAGGTAGACGAGCATCATCGTGATGATGGCGCCAATGTCGAACACCGGCTTGCCGAATGGCATGAGCGTCGGCAGTGCAATCCAGGCGGCGTCTTTCACGGGCGAGAAGTCGATCGGATTGAAGAAACTGGCGGCGATCGATCCGGCGACGATTGCGAGAATGACGGACACGAGACGGAAGAACGAACCGAACCGCGGCAGTCGTTTGCCGAGCACCATGCAGACGACGAGGACGGCTGAGGCGATCGATGCGACGATGACGTTCTGGCCGATGGTGCCTTCCGCAAAATAGATGTTGTTCAAACCGACAGGCATGAGCGCGATGCCGACGATAATGATGACCGTGCCGCCGACGAGCGGGGGAACGATCTTGCGGACGGTTTTCGCGAAGATCTTCATCGGATAGCCAAGCAGGGCGATCAGGATGGCACCAGGGATCAGGCTGCCGACGATCGCGCCGAGTCCGAGTTTGCCGCCGATTGCCGCGATGGCGCCGATCGGGACATAGGACGGTCCCTGGACGACCGGCAGTTTCAAGCCGAATCCGGTCTGGATAAGCGTGGCAATACCGGTGGCCAGGAAGCACATCTGGACGAAGAATGAGGTGTTTTCCGTACTGAGCGACAGCAGGCCGGCGATGATGATCGGCGCGATGTAGAGGTCCATCGCGAGAACGTGCTGGAGACCGAGACCGATCGCTTTCGGGTAGCTGACTTTGTCGTTCACTCCGATGAGGAGACCATCTGGACGTTTCTTGGACAACAGGAACACTCCTTCGTTCGTTTTTGTTTGGGTATAGGTGGAGTATAAAGAATTGAAATTGATTTGTACAGGTTAAATACGAACATTTTTTAAATTTAACTTTAAATAGTTCGTTTTATGGTTGACCTGCCCGAACGGATTCCGTACACTGGAGGCAGATCATGACGAAAAGGGGACGGTACCATGTTGAAGGATCGAGCGCTCGAAGAGGAATGGCTGGTGGCCTGCCGGTCGCAGGATGTGCAGGACGCACCGATACAAGTTGTGCTGATGGGGGAGCGTCTCGCGATTTTCCGAAACAGTACGGGCGTGCATGCGTTCAAGGACTTATGCATCCACAGAGGGGCGGCGCTGTCGCTCGGGGAAGTGAAGAACGACTGTCTCGTCTGCCCGTACCACGGCTGGGAGTATGAGGAGGAGGGCGACTGCGTCAAAATTCCGCAGCTGCCGGAAGGGAAGGCGATTCCGAAGAAGGCGAAAGCGACGGTCTATTCGTGCGTGGAGAAATACGGCTTCATCTGGGTGAACCTTGCGGGCAATGAACCGCCGTTTTTCGATTATCCGGAAATGGAGACGGACGGCTGGCGCAATGTCATCTGGGGACCGCAGGAAGCGGAAGCGCTGCCGCCGCGCATCGTGGAAAACTTTCTCGATGTCGGCCATTTGGCGGTCGTCCACCAGGGGTATCTCGGGGAGGAAGCGCACCGGGAAATCGAGCCGTACAAGATGCACGAGGAGGGCGAGCGGATCTGGTCGGATGAGATCCGGATCTTCCAGCCCGATGCGGACGGAACGGGTGTCTCGAAGTATGTGTACTATACGTATGAGATCGTGCGCCCGCTGACGGTGCGTTTCACGAAGCGCGATGCGGAGAATGATACACACATGACGATCTTGCTGACGGTGCGTCCGCTGTCTGATACGCATTCCGTCGCGTACGGAGTTCTTTCATTCGACTATGACACCGGCCAGACGGATGACGAGATTATCGAGTTCCAGAACCTCATCTTCTCCCAGGACAAGCCGATCGTGCAGAACCAGAAGCCGGAGGAACTGCCGCTCGATCTGCAGGTGGAACTGTCGCTCGTGTCCGACCGCGTGAGTATTGCGTACCGCCAGTATCTGAAGAAGAAAGGTGTCGTGCTTGGCACGGCGTAAGGATTGTTGGAACCTTATATCGCTATTGAAAAGCTGCCGCTTGCCGGCGGCTTTTTTTGCATGCCGTATCCCGCGATTCAGCCTGTCCCGTGCGCTGTGGTACACTGTGTGGAAGGGTTGAAACTGCTGCTGCGGGGGAACGGACATACTATAGAAGTGAATGGAAAAAGGGGTGGGTGTGATGAAACGGAAACCGCTGATCTGGCTGCTGCTCGGATTGATTGTACTGCTCGGGGCGTGCGGGAAAGAGGCGGGACGGGCAGCCTCTGTGCCTGAACCGGAGGACGGCTATCAGCTGAAGGATGACGTGAAGAATATCAACGAGCATCTGGATTACAGTGACAGCGATCTGCACAAGATCTACTTCGCCGGAGGCTGTTTCTGGGGAGTGGAAGCGTATTTCGCAAGACTGTATGGCGTGGAGGATACGGTGTCCGGCTATGCGAACGGGACAGGCGCCGATCCGACGTATGAGGAGGTCATCCAGGGAGACCGGAAATTTGCGGAAACCGTGGAAGTCACCTATGATCCAGAGCGGATTTCGCTCGAGTCGCTCGTCGACCATCTGTTCCAGGTGATCGATCCGACGACAGAGAACCAGCAGGGGAATGACCGGGGCGTGCAGTATCGTTCGGGAATTCATTACACAGATGACACGGAAAAAGCAATTGTGGAAACAGCGGTGAAGGACGAAGCGCAGTATTACAAGGAGAAGATCGTGACGGAAGCGGTGCCGCTCGAGAACTTCTATCCGGCAGAAGAGTTCCACCAGGATTATCTCGAGAAGAATCCGAACGGCTACTGCCACATCAACCTGCATGCGCTCGACGGCATGACAGTCGATCCGATTGCGAAAGACGAAGAGATTGTGAAGCATCTGAGTGAACCGAAAGAAGAGACGAAGTGATGGAGGGAATTGACGATGTCAGAGACATTGCTGGTGAAAAATGCAAGAATCCGGGACGATGAGGAGCTGATGGACCTGCTCATGGAGGACGGCATCTTCCTGAAGATCGGTGTGCAGCTGGAGGAAGACGCAGACCGGGTGATCGACTGCAAAGGGAAGGTCGTATTGCCAGGCCTGATTGAATCACACATTCATCCAGATAAAGCCTTCCTGGAAGATCGGAAGCCGAATATTTCCGGCACATTGGATGAAGCGATCCGAAACACCGGTGAGCTGAAGAAGGAATATACGTATGATGATGTCTACAACCGTTCCGAGAAAGTGATCGAATGGGCGATTGCCAAGGGGACGACAATCATGCGGGCGCATCCCGACGTCGATCATATCGAGGAACTGCTCGGTGTGGAAGTGCTGCTGGAATTGAAAGAGAAATACCGCGACAAGATGGATCTGCAGATCGTCGTGTTCCCGCAAGAAGGAATTTTGAAATCAGAAGGAACTCTGGAGCGGATGGAACAAGGATTGAAGATGGGGGCGGATGTCGTCGGCGGCTGTCCATACAATGAAAAATCGATTGAGGACTCCTATCAGCATCTGGAGTACGTGTTCAACCTGGCGCAGAAATACGATGTGCCGGTCGATATGCACGTCGATTTCGCCGATCATACGGACGATCCGCGGTATATGCTGACGGAGCGGATCTGTGAGATGACGGTCGAACGCGGCATGCAGGGGCGCGTGGCGCTCGGGCATGTGACGACACTCGGGTCGATCGATCCCGATGAAGCCGCGAAGCTGTTCGATAAGATTGCGGAAGCGGGCATTACGATCATGCCGCTGCCGGCGACGGATGTCTATTTGAACGGCCGGCAGGATACGCACAATGTGCGCCGGGGGATGGCACCCGTGAAACGCCTCCAGCAGCATGGGGTCAATGTCGTGTTCGCATCGAACAATATCCGCAATGCGTTCACGCCGTTCGGCAACGCGAATCTGCTGCTGGTCGGGTATCTGCTGGCGGAGACGCAGTATTTGGGTTCGCAGGAAGAACATCGGAAAGTGCTCGACATGATCACGGTGAATGCAGCAAAGTGCCTCGGCATCGAGAAGACGTACGGACTGCGGGAAGGGTGCCAGGCGGACCTCGTCGTGCTTGATTCGGAACGGCTGAGTGACGTCGTGCAGGATCAGCCGATCGCGAACATCGTCGTGAAACGCGGGAAGGTCATCGTCGACCAGCGGATCACCCAGGCATGATGAATTAGTTTGAAAACTTTCTGCCTTGTGGTAAAGTGATAGCCATTACAATGACGGACAGGGGGCTGCTGAATGACCACTATCGGATTTGTGAGGCACGGTGTCACCTCGTGGAACAAGGAAGGGCGCGCCCAGGGGAGCACGGACATCCCGCTCGACGAAGACGGGGTGGAGATGGCGCGCCAGATTGCGGACCGGCTGTCAGCGGAATCATGGGACGCGCTCTATACGAGTCCTTGGAAACGGACGCGGCGGACGGCGGAACTGATCGGCGAGAAGGTGCCGGAACTTGACATCGTGACAGACGAGCGGCTTCGGGAACGCGCCGGCGGCCTGATCGAAGGGACGACGGAAGCGGAGCGCCAGGCGAAGTGGGGCCCGGACTGGAAGCAGCTCGATCTGCAGGGCGAGACGCATGACAGCGTCATTACACGCGGCATGTCGTTCGTACGGGACATGCAGCGTTTGTATCCGGATGGCCGGGTGCTCGCCGTGAGCCACGGAGGGTTCATCAAACGGCTGCTGTCGGAACTGTTGCCGGGGACGTCGTACACCGAGCCTCTCGGCAACACGTCGATCACGATCGTGCGGATCGGTGAGGACGAAACTGTCTGTGAGCTGTTCAACTGCACCGAACACTTGCAGGAACTGAAACTATGAGACCGGCACGCCCTCGGGCGGCCGGTTTTTCACATGCAGGAACAGCAGCATCCGTTCCGGTGTCAGGAGCCGGAAGCATGGGAAAGAGGTGCCTGGGACGACTCTTTGAAAAAAAAGTGAAGATATTACTAATTTTATCCGATGATGGGTCGATATACATATAGGTGATAATGAAAATAGAGGGAGTTTTGACATGACACTTGTACAAGAACTAAGTCAGCAATACATTGCGGGAGAGTGGCGGGATGGACGCGGAACCACTGAGATGGTGAATCGCAATCCATTCAACCAAGCACAGCTCGCAGTCAACCGGGGAGCTTCTAAAGAGGATATCCATGAAGCTTACACAGCGGCAGCGGAGGCTCAGAAGCGATGGGCATCGGTGAATCCATATCAAAAGAGGGATGTACTTGAAAGGGCGGTTTCCTATATTGAGCAACATGAAGAGGAGATTACAGCTCTCATCATAGAGGAACTTGGCGGAACACGTTTAAAAGCAGCGTTTGAAATCGGACTCGTCAAAAATATGATCAAAGAAGCAGCGACCTTCCCTCTCCGGATGGAAGGGAAGATCCTCCCTTCCGTGGAAGACTTCAAAGAGAACCGGCTGTACCGCATTCCAGCGGGTGTCGTAGGAGTCATCAGCCCGTTCAACTTCCCGTTCTTCCTGTCCATGAAATCGGTCGCTCCTGCACTGGGCGCCGGCAACGGTGTTGTGCTGAAACCCCACGAGCAAACTCCCGTCAGCGGTGGAACGTTGATAGCCAAAATCTTTGAGGAGGCTGGAGTTCCGGAAGGACTCTTGAATGTCGTCATTGCGGATATAAGTGAAATCGGTGATACCTTTGTCGAGCACCCGATTCCCAGGATCATCTCTTTCACAGGGTCTACGAAAGTAGGGAGTCATATTGGTCAAATGGCCATCAAGAACTTCAAGAAGCCATTGCTGGAACTTGGCGGCAACAGTGCGTTCATCGTCTTGGAGGATGCAGATCTGGAATACGCTGTCCAAGCGGCGACATTCAGCCGTTTTACACACCAAGGGCAGATCTGCATGTCGGCCAACCGGATCCTGGTGCAGCGGTCCATCTACGAACCATTCATGGAAAAGTTTGTGGCCAAGGTGTCAGGGTTAAAGAGCGGGGACCCGCGGGATCCTGAAACGGTGATTGGTCCTGTCATCAACGTGCGCCAGGCGGAAGGCCTTGCCGCCATTATCCAAGATAGTGTGGAACTTGGAGCGACGCTGGCGCTGAGCGGGACGATCGAAGGGACCCTTGTGGAACCGACCATCCTGTGTGATGTCACAGCGGACATGCCTGCGGCTACTGAGGAACTGTTCGGACCGGTCGTTTCGGTCATCCCGTTCGATACGAAAGAGGACGCCATCGCGCTTGCGAACGATACACGCTTCGGGTTGAGCGGTGCCATCCATACATCTTCTGTCGAAGAAGGAGTCCAAATGGCGAAGCAGATCCATACAGGTATGATCCATGTCAATGATGTGACCATCAACGATGAACCGATCGTAGCATTCGGCGGCGAGAACCAATCCGGGATTGGCCGGCTGAATGGTCAATGGAGTCTGGACGAATTCACGACATTGAAATGGATTTCAGTAAATTACGGGCAGCGGCAATTCCCTTACTAAGGAGTGGATGTTATGAGAACAGACATCAAAACCAACCATGAAATACTGCAGGCTTTTGTCACCATTGCCCCTTACCTGAAACGTCTCTTGCAAGATGACATGACCATAGGGGTCTACGATACGGAGAAGTTGCTTGTCAATGTCCCGGGGGAGACGTTCTCTTTGGGCGTGAAACCGGGAGATCCCCTCGCCCCTGGGGATATTATCACGGCGGCGCAGAAGTATAATGAGGATCGTTCGGAAATGGTTCCGAAGGAGATCTTCGGTTTTCCGTTGAATGCCCGCGCCATCCCCCTGCATGATGAGAGGGGGCAAGTGATTGGCGGTGTCGGCATCGGAACCAGTATGGAGAGATCGAATAACTTGTTCGAAGTGGCGGAAAGTCTCTCCGCAATAGTGGAAGAAACTGCAGCGTCCCTAGAGGAAATTGCCAAGTCGGTAGCCGGTTTAGCCGAACAAGTCGACTCGACCACCTCCGTTCTGGATGAAGTGAGCGGGGATGCTGAAGAAATCGGGAAGATTTCCACAGTGGTCCGCGGCTTGTCGGACCAGAGCAACCTGCTCGGTCTCAATGCCGCCATCGAGTCTGCACGGGCAGGCGAGCACGGAAAGGGATTTTCCGTCGTAGCGGACGAAATCAGGAAGCTCGCAACGAACTCGAAAGAGAATGTTGGACAGATCGATCAAGTGACAAAATCCATCACTGCGTCCATCAGTCACTTGCACAAGTCCTTCAGTGACATCAACGAATTCACATCGAGTCAAGCAGCCGCCATCCAGGAAATTTCAGCTACAGTCCAAGAAATCAGCAAGAGTGCAGCCAAGTTATCTGAGATGGCTCACTCCTCACTGGCGGATTCATAAACAGCAGGGCCATCCATTTAGAGGGATGGCCTGTTTTTGTATGCATACCCGTGGTCCTCCCTTCCATATCATTCTTGCACCCTGGCGGCTGATGGGTTTGAGGGGGGTTCTATAATAGGACTGCCCTCGGTCATTTCCCTTTCACGTTGAATACCCACAGACTCAGCAGCAGGACGCCGCACGAGGCCAGCAGCAGCGGCAGGTGTTCCGTAAATACGGCCACAAATGCGGCCCCGAGGGACACGGCGCCGAAGACACCGGCGAATGCGCGGCTCTGCAGCCGGACGTCCTGCTTCGCCCGGACGGCATCCCGGCGCTCGGTGTATTCCCGGAGGCGACGGGGCTCGTCCAGGTACGCGTCGATCCTGCCGGGAAGCGCACGCAGCTGCCCGGCAGCGGACAAGCCTGCCGCACGAAGTGATTTCCAATCGAAGCCGTCCGGGCCGCCGAACCCCGACTTGCGGCGCGCCCATTCGACGACGCGCTCCTTGCCGATGCCGAGCAGGTCGACGTCGAGATCGAGGATGTGCAGGACGCCGACGAAGACGGACACCGCCCGGCCGAGGAAGGCGAACTGGGCGGGCATCTGCACGGGCTGCGTCCGTACGATGCCCATCAGATCCTCGAGCAGCCGTTCGACGACGAAACCGTTCATGTCGTTCAGTTCATCCGATTCATACGCTTTCATGACACGTGCAATCGCGCCCGCCAACACGGTCCGATCAGCATCCGGCAGCAGGAAATGGAGCTGCTCCAGCCCGTCCAGCACCCTGTCGTACTGATTGAAGATGACCCCTTCGATGATCAGGAACATCGAATCGGCCTCCTCCGGCGAGATCGTGACGACCATGCCGAAGTCTAGCAGGACGAGCGTGCCGTCTGCCTGCACCATCAGGTTGCCGCTGTGCGGATCGGCGTGGAACTGGCCGCCTTCGAGGATCTGTTCGAGGAACAGCAGGAACAGCCGCTCGGCGAGCTCCCGCCTGTCGATGCCGTGCTCCTCGAGATAGGCGGTGTCCGTGATCCGCACGCCTTCGATCCATTCCATGACCAGCACCCGGCGCGTCGTATAGTCATCGAAGTACACCGGGAAGCGGACACCTTCCATATCAGGGAAGCGCGCGGCGAAGATACGGCCGTTCTTCATCTCCTGGATGAAGTTCAGCTCAGCACCGATGACGTCGGTCATTTCGACATACAGCAGGTCGAAGTCGATCTGTTTCGTGAATGCGGTGAACCGTTTCGCGAGCCAGATGACGATCTTGACCGCTTTGAAATCGGCCGCGAGGATCCGCTCGATATTCGGCCGCTGGATTTTGATGGCGACCTCACTGCCGTCCAGCAGCTTCGCCTTGTACACTTCACCGATCGACGCAGACGCGACCGGTGCGCTGCTGACGTCACTCAACAGCTCCCGGTGATCGCGTCCCCATTCCGCATCGAGCAGGGCCATGGCGTCTTCGGAAGGGACCGGTGTCACCTGGTCGGTCAGCCCTTCCAACTCTTCCAGGAACGAAGGCGGCATGATGTCCGCCCGCGCAGCGAGGAACTGCCCGAGTTTGATCATCAGACCGCCGAGATCGAGCGCGGTCCGTTTATAGGCCCTGGCCTGTTTCGTGACGAGCCGTTCCCATTGCTCTTGCACATCCGGCGTGAACCGGCCGCGGTGGCGGCGCTGAAACCGGTTCACCTGAATGAAGAACGTGACAGCCATCGTCACGATGCGGATGATACGGTACCAGGCAGTGTTTTTCATGGGCAGTTCCTCCTTCAGAAATATTCATTATGCTACGTCCCCTATTCCCTTCCTGCATGAGTAGAAACCGCGCGCAGCGGGTACATACGGGGTGTGACCGGACAGGTCTGAAACAGACGATGATTCAGAAAGAGGGGTTGTAAATGGCAGAACATGAATTTCACCTGACAGCTGTCTGGCCCGGCGGCCGGAACAGTGCAGGTTATATCGAAGCGGGCAACTTGAAGACGAAGATCTCGATCCCGTCCGCGATGGAAGGGCCGAACGTCGGCACCAATCCGGACGAGATGCTGCTGGGGGCGGCAGCGACCTGCTACCTGATCACGCTTGCTGCAATGATCGAGCGGACCCATCTGCCGCTTGCGGAGCTGTCGCTTGAGTCGGTCGGATCCGTTGATGTGACACGCGGCATCTATACGTATAAGAAAATCGTGCATCGGCCGAAAGTGTCGCTGCAATCTGGCGCGTCGGAATCCGATTACGAGAAACTGAACGTGCTCGTCATGCAGGCGGAGAAGAACTGCATGATTTCGAAAGCCATCAAAGGCAACGTCGAAGTCGAAGTGGAACCCAATATCAAGTAACACGGCAGCAGGGGCCCCCTGCTGTTTTTCTTCAATTCCATGCGATTCGCATTTTGCGCACCAACTTGCTAGAATGGATAAAACCAAATGGAAGGATGATGGAGATTGAGCGAGACACTGTCGAAGAAAGACGTAATCTATGCGTTCAGCAGCGAACATCAGCCGGTGAAAAAAGTGGACGCCGGCACGACCATTGAAATCGAAACGTATGACTGCTTCAAAGACCAGGTGCAGTCACCGGAGACGAAGATCAGCGGCATCGACTGGGATGCCATCAATCCTGCGACCGGTCCTATCTACGTGAATGGCGCAGAACCTGGTGATGTCCTGAAAGTGACCATCAAGAAGCTCGAGATCGGGAATCAGGGTGTCATGGCGACTGGTCCAGATCTCGGCGTGATGGGCCATCGGCTGACGGAACTCGAATCGAAGATCATTCCGATCGAAAACAACCGGGCGAAATTCAACGACAAACTGTCGCTTCCGCTCAATCCGATGATCGGTGTGATCGGCGTAGCGCCTGCAGGTGATCCAGTCTCCTGCGGAACACCGGGATCTCACGGCGGCAACATGGATACGAAACTGATCACGGAAGGCGCAGTCCTGTACTTTCCAGTTTCCGCGCAAGGCGCGCTGTTCGCACTCGGCGACTTCCATGCGGCGATGGGCGACGGGGAAGTCTGCGTATCGGGCATTGAAGTGCCGGGCCGCGCCACGGTTACGCTAGATGTCGTGAAACAGACGGAGATCCGCCATCCGCTGCTTGAAAACGAGAGCGGCTTTACGTATCTTGTCTCCGCCAATACACTCGATGAGGCAGTGAAGACAGCCGTGGAAGAGACTGCGGATCTGCTTGCAGACCGGACAGGCTTGAGTCTGGCCGATGTGACGATGCTGCTCAGTGCAGTCGGGCAGGTGCAGGTGAGCCAGGTCGTCGATCCGCTCGTCACTGTCCGCTGCTTCGTGCCGCGATACGTGCTGGAGACGTATGGGGCTGTGCTGTTTACAGGGGAATGATTGAAGAAGGATGCCAGAGCCGCTGGTCGGGCTGGCATCTGTTTCTGTGCAGAAAATGATAGGAGGAACTGTCATGCTCGAATACATACTGGTCTTTCTCGGTGCGGCGGTGCCGGCGCTCGAGATTGCGATCGTCATCCCGGCGGGCATCATCCGTGGCTTGTCGCCGTTCTGGGTGATTCTGCTCGCGTTTGCAGGGAACCTGCTCACGGTGCTGCTGCTGATCCTGCTGTATCAGCGGATCGAACAGTGGTACAGACGCCGGAAAGGGGAAGAAGGGGACGGCCCATCCAAACGGCAGCTGCGCGGCCGGAAGATCATGGACAAATACGGGGTGGCAGGACTTTCGCTCGCTGGGCCGATTCTGATCGGTACGCATATAGCGGCTTTTTTCGCCTTGCTGTTCGGCGCGTCCAAGCGGAAGACGATTCTCTGGATGGCGGCCAGCATCGCGTTCTGGTCACTTGTTTTCGGAATCGCGACAGCGATGGGATTTTCCTTTTTCGTCAAAGATTGAAGACTTTTGTGATGAATGTCAGAATCGGTGCAACGAGGACACCGTAAATAACGAAGATAGCGGCGAACGTACCGAAAATATAGATCATCCGGTGTTTTTCATACGCTTTCGTTTCAGGTGGTTCGATCATATGGAAATTCCGCTTTTTCCCGCACTCCTCGCAGCGGAGCCGAAAGGTCACTTCTTTCGTGACCTCGTACTTATTGAACACGGTTTTCTCCGTGCGGCGTTCCCTCCGCTTGAAGGACAGACCGGATGTTTCGGCATAAGGGATCGTCTTCTTATGCGGGCAGCCGGTGGACTCGAATTGCAGCGCCAGGCCATTGAACCAGCCTTTTTGGCGCAATGTCTTTTTGTACAAAATGATTCCTGCAATCCCGACAATCACGATGGTCAGCGGGAATGCGGAAATCATCAAAATGAGCTTCATAACGGAAATATCCCCTTTTTCATATAGTCTGCAAATCGCTTTTCCCAGTCTAGCAATCAGGGAGGACAATGTCCATACGAGCCATGCAGGGTGAAAGGCGAGTGAATGTTTTCAGTAAGAAACCCATTTGAAGAAAAAGAGAGAAATTAATTTCGTAAATCGATTGACATTGAAAAAATAATCGTTTACCATTGTTTTCAGCATAAATAAAGTCATTCTTATTAGTAGCCGCGGAGACGAGGGGTCGACGATGCGGTGGCAAATCTGTCCGGAAACGCCGGGCAGGGCGCCCAACCTGAGCGCAGTTCCGTTAAAGGGCTGTGAACAATAAGAGGATAAGCAGCTGATGCAGATCGAAGCTTTCCTTAGGTTGTAGGGAGAGCTTTTTTTGTGCTCCAAAACACATTTTTTGTAAGGAGCGGATAACAATGGCTGAACAGATTTTATTTACATCGGAGTCGGTGTCGGAAGGGCATCCTGACAAAATTGCAGACCAGATCTCAGATGCGGTACTGGATGCGGCGCTTGCACAAGATCCGTTTTCACGGGTGGCCTGCGAAGTGTTCACAACGACAAACACGGTCATCGTCGGCGGGGAAATCACGACGAACGCCGTTTTGGATATAGAAGGGATTGCCCGGCGCACACTGCTGGACATCGGTTATACAAATGACGAACTCGGCATCGACGGCAGTTCATGCAATGTGCAGGTGCTCGTGCACACGCAGTCACCGGACATCGCGATGGGGGTCGACACGTCCAGCGACACGAAGGAAATCGGAGCGGGCGACCAGGGCATCATGTTCGGGTTCGCTACGGACGAGACGGACAGCAGTATGCCGCTTGCAATCGAACTGGCGCATGCGCTCGTCAGAAAAGCATCGGTCCTCCGGAAGAACGGCCAGTTCCGCTGGGCGCGTCCGGATATGAAATCCCAAGTGACGATTGACTACACAGCGGAAGAAACGCCGAAAATCCATACGATCCTCATGTCCATCCAGCACGACGGGGACTTCGACAAGGAAGCATTCGAAGCCTATGTGAAAGAGGAGATCATCGGACAGACAGTGGCTGAGTTCGGTTTGAGTGGTGAGTACCGTGTCCTCATCAATCCGACAGGACGGTTTGTCACGGGAGGCCCTCACGGGGATGCAGGCTTGACAGGACGCAAGATCATCGTTGACACATACGGCGGGGCAGCACGCCACGGCGGCGGTGCATTCTCCGGGAAAGACTGCACGAAAGTCGACCGATCAGCGGCCTATGCGGCGCGCTATGTCGCGAAAAATATCGTAGCGGCAGGACTTGCGAACAAGTGTGAGATCCAGCTGTCGTATGCAATCGGCGTGAGTGAGCCGATCAGCATCGCAATCGATACGTTCGGTACAGGCAAAGCGCCGGATGCGGAACTGCTGCGTGCGGTGCGGGAAGTCTTCAATCTGACGCCTGCAGGCATCATCAGCATGCTCGATCTCCGGACACCGCGTTATCAGGCGACGGCGGCTTACGGCCATTTCGGACGCACGGAACTCGATCTGCCTTGGGAGCGTAAGGACAAGGCGGAAGCACTGATGCAATCGGTCTTCGGTGCAGTCGGAGCCGGGTGCTGATGACATCCGTCCAAGAGACTGTCAAGGGACGGCCGTGTATCACGCAGCAGGACGCACCCTTGTTGGAGGCATTGACGGCGTATGCCCGCTCCGGTGCTGTGCCGTATGACGTGCCCGGCCATAAGATGGGGGCGCAGGACACGCCGTTCCGGCAGGCGATCGGGGAACAGGCGCTGAAACTCGACGTCAACTCCATGCCGGAACTCGACTTGCTGAGCCATCCGAAATCTGTGATCCGGGACGCACAGCAGCTCGCGGCGGAGGCATTTGGTGCGGACCATGCATTCTTCCTCGTGAACGGTACGACAACGGGAATCCACGCAATGATCCTCGCTGCCTGTAAGCCGGGCGAGACGCTGATCGTTCCGCGCAACGCGCACAAATCCGTTATGGATGGCATCATCCTGAGCGGCGCTGTCCCTGTGTTCATGCAGCCGGAAGTGGACAGACACTTCGGCATTTCACATGGCGTTTCTGTTGAAAGTGTGGCCGCTGCGCTTGCCGGAAATCCGGAGGCGGCAGCACTGCTGATCACCTACCCGACGTACTTCGGCTCCATGACGGACTTGGCCGCGATCTGCCGGCTTGCCCATGCGGCAGGCGTTGCGGTGCTGGTCGACGCGGCACATGGAGCGCATCTGCGTTTCGTGGACGGTCTGATGGATCCGATCGAAGCAGGAGCCGATCTGGTGACTGCCAGCATGCACAAAACAGGCGGGTCGCTGACACAGAGCTCGCTGCTGCTGCAGCAGGGTGCGCGCATCCCGGCGGAGCGGGTGCAGAAAGTGACCGGCATGCTGCAGTCGACGAGTGCGAGCTATCTGCTCATGAGTTCACTTGACGCAGCCAGAAGGGAACTGGCGCTGCACGGCAGCGGACAATTCCACCGGCTTCAGCCGATTGCGGAAGCGGCAGTGAACGCGATCGAAGCGGGCGGCCGTTATGAAGTGCTCGGCTGCGCGGACACGGAAGGCCGGTTCGGCCAGTCCCACGACTGGACGAAGCTCGTCATCCGGGTGAACGGCCTCGGGCTTACCGGTTTTGAAGTTTACTCACTATTGAAACGACGGTACGGCATACAGATGGAGCTCGCGGAAGGCTATGTGGTCATGGCGGTCCTCACGGCTGCCGATACCGAGGCTTCCATCAGCCGTCTCGTCGCGGCGCTGCAGGAGATTGAACGCGAGGACCGGACGGAGTATGTGCTCCGCTCGGACTGGACGGTTGCAGAAACGGCACCGGCCCTTGCGATGTCCCCGCGGGATGCTTTCTACGCACAGCACGAAACAGTTCATATAAAGGAAGCGGTCGGCCGGATCAGTGCCGATACGCTGATGATCTACCCGCCGGGGATCCCATTGGTCATCCCGGGAGAACGGATCACACATGATGTGATGCAGCAGTACAGCTACTACGAACAAGCCACGGGTGCCGTATTATCCGGTGCGAAAACAGCCGGCAGCGTGACTGTCGTTAAAGGGGGAACCGAACAATGAGTTTGGAATTATCGGCGCTTGGCCGCCACGTATTGATCGAGTATTATGGATGCCCGAGTGAAATTATCGAGAATAACAAAGTGATTGAGCAGTTCATGAAGGAAGCGGCGGATTACTCCGGTGCGACAATCGTGGAGTCAGTGTTCCATCACTTCAATCCATACGGTGTCTCAGGCGCAGTCATCATCGCGGAATCCCACCTGACAATCCACACATGGCCGGAATACGGCTTTGCATCGGTTGATGTCTATACATGCGGCGACTCCGTGAGCCCGTGGAAAGCGGCGGAATACCTGGAACAGAAACTGCAGGCGACGAAGACGGAATCATTCGAAGTGCCGCGGGGGATGGTCGAGAAAATCAAGCAGTTCGCAGAGCGGGATATCGAGGAAGTCACTGTGAAGCCGGCGTTGGCGGGTGTCAACGGATGAACTGGTATACCGAGCAGTGGAGCGATGACTGCAAGTTCTCCATCGGCTACCACAAACAGCTGCACAGTGAAAAATCGCCGTTCCAGCAGATCGACTTCTATGAAGGGGACGATTTCGGCACCTTTTTCACACTAGACGGTCTCATGATGGTCAATGAAAAAGATGAATTCATCTATCACGATATGATCGTCCATCCGGCATTTGCGACAAATCCCTCCATTAAGAATGTCCTCGTCATCGGCGGCGGGGATGGCGGAACGGCACGTGAAGTGCTCCGCTACCCTGGGGTCGAACGGGTCGTACTTGCGGAAATCGATGAGCGCGTCTTCCGGCTCTGCCAAGAATACCTGCCCGTGACGGCTGCCGGTGTGGAGGAGGATCCGCGCATGGAACTCGCATTCGGCGACGGGCTCGCCTATGTCCAAAATGCGCCGGATGCGTCATTCGATCTTATCCTCGTCGACTCGACGGATCCCGTATCGGTCGGTGAAGGGCTTTTCACGACGGCGTTCTACCAGGAATGCTACCGGGTGCTGAACGACAAAGGGATCCTCATCAACCAGCATGAGTCCCCGTATTTCGCAGAGTACGCAGACAACATGAAGAAAGCCCGGAGGAAGATCAAAGACATCTTCCCGGTCGCCCGTGTCTATCAATACCATATGCCGACCTATCCATCTGGCCACTGGCTGTTCGGGTTCGCATCGAAAGCGCTCGATCCGCTGAAGGATGCGGAGAAAGACGCCTGGAACGCACTCGGACTGAAGACGAAGTATTACAATACGGACCTCCATTCCGGTGCGTTCGCCCTGCCGAGTTATGTGCGGGAGGCGCTCGACCATGACGAATAAAGAGCTGTGTACGAATGCCTTCATCGGCTGCGAGACGCCGTATGCCGAGGCGGACGTCGTACTGTTCGGTTCGCCATTCGACGGGACGGTCAGTTTCCGGCCGGGCACCCGGTTCGCCGGGCAGGCGATCCGTCCGGATTCCTACGGGCTCGAGACGTACTCGCCGTATTTGGATAAAGACCTCGACAATGTCCGTGTGTTCGACGGCGGTGATCTCGAGCTGCCGTTCGGCAACACGGAACGCGTACTCAAGACGATCGGAGAATACAGCCGCGACGTGCTCGCGGACGGCAAGAAGTTCCTGATGATCGGCGGCGAGCATCTCGTGAGCCTGCCGGCGATCCGGGCGGCGTATGAGCGGTACCCGGATCTGCACGTCATCCACATCGACGCGCATACCGACCTGCGGGATGACTACATGGGCGAACCGCTGTCGCACGCCTCTGTCATCCGCCGCTGCCATGATTTCCTCGGCGACGGCCGGATCTTCCAGTTCGGCATCCGGTCGGGCATGAAGAGCGAGTTCGAGTGGGCAAAGGAACACACCCATCTCGAGAAGTTCACGCTAGATACGCTTGCGGAGATGGTCGATGAACTGCGCGGCAAACCGGTCTATGTGACGATCGATCTCGACGTGCTCGACCCGGGCACCTTCCCGGGCACCGGAACGCCGGAACCCGGCGGCATCACATTCCGTGAGCTGCTGACGGCGATCGGCGAGCTGCAGGGCTTATCGAACATTGTCGCAGCAGACGTAGTCGAGCTGTCCCCGCAGTACGATCCGTCGGGGGCTTCGACGGCCGCTGCCTGTAAGACGATCCGCGAGATGCTCCTGACCTTATGTGACTGACACAAAAACACCCGCACAGCCGGCTTCCGGTGTGCGGGTTTTCATTTACAAAAAGAGGCCCATACCCAGGTAGATGAGTGCGCCGATCCCGCCCACAACAAGGCAATATGGGATCTGCGTCCGCACGTGGTCGATGTGATCGACCGCCGCGCCTGTGGAGGCCAGGATGGTCGTATCGGACAGCGGCGAGCAATGGTCTCCGAAGACGCCACCGCCTGCGACAGCAGCGACCGTCGCAAGGACGAGTGTCGTGATGTCGCCGCCCGCGAACTGGATGGCGACCGGGACGGCGATCGGAATTCAGATGTCGTACGTTCCCCAAGAAGACCCTGTCGAGAATGAGATCAGACCGGCCAGCAGGAAAGTCAGCACCGGCAGCAGTCCCGGGCTCAGCCACGATTCGGAAATGCTGACCAGGTATTCCGCTGTGCCCATCTGCTCGCTCAGCGCGTTGATGGTGTAGGCGAAGATGAGGATCATGACAGCCGGCATGATCCCTTTGATGCCGCTGATGGCGGTATCCATAATGTCGGATGTCGGGATGCCCTGGATCCGCATGACGAAGCCGAGCACGACGATGGCAGCAAGGAACGCTTCCATCGTCTTTGTCGTGCCGAGGGCGAAGAACGTACCCATCGCAATGCCGACGATGATGATGACGGGCAGGAAGAAGTTCCAGAAAATGCTGAGTGTGCGATCTTTGTAAAACGGCCGGATATCTGTCAACTCTTTGGAAACAATCGGCTTGGATCCGTCGCGGATGACTTTGCCTTCTTTCATGGCACGCTCCTCTGCGGTTTTCATCGGACCGAAGTCTTTCAGGATGCCGGAAGCGATGAGTCCGACCATGAGGATAGAGAGAATGGCATAGAAGTTGAACGGGATGGACTTGGTGAAGACGGACATCGCAGCGACTTCACTGTCGATCGGTCCCATGCTCATCAGGAGCCCGGCGATGAAAACCGCCCAGCCGGTGAACGGGACGATGACGGCCATCGGAGCGGACGTCGAGTCACATATGTAGGCAAGCTTTTCGCGCGAGATCCTGGCCCGATCCGTGATCTTGCGCATAGTCGTACCGACAAAAACAGGACTGAAGGAGTCGCTGAAGAACACGAACATCCCCATTCCCCACGTACTCATTTCCACCTTCTTCCGCGTCATCTTCCGGCGTTCCGCAAGTTTCGCGAAACTGTCGATGGCACCAGTGCGCTGGAAGAACGCGATCAGAACACCGATGAACAGCTCCAACAAAAAAATCCAGGCAAAGTCTTCGTTGCCCAGCGACGTTTTCATGAGGTCCGGAAAGCCGAGTAGCCCGTCCCCGTTCAGCAGCACCCCGATCACACAGGCGGCGGCCAATGCCAAAATCGTATTGCGCGTCACGAACGCCAGCGTGACGGCGATGACTGGCGGAATGATTGATAAGATCCCCAATAGCAGTTCCTGCCTTTCTCCCTGTCTGTAGGACAATATTATAAAAACTCTCATTATTTTCCCTATTCTCTCAGATTTAAACAAGTATTCTGACAGGACATCGCAAAAAAAGACCGGCCCCTTGGCAGCAGAGGCCGGTCTTTGACAATTCGATTCAGTTTACTTCTGCAACAGCAGCCGGTGCGGCGACCGGTGATTTGGCGCTGGCTTTGTGCGACAACGTCAGCATGAAGCCGAATGAGACAAGGAACAGGATCGCCAGGTAGACCATTGCGACAGTCATGCTGTAGTGCTGAAGGATGTAGCCGACGAGGATCGGCGACAATCCGCCTGCTGCCCGGCCGAAGTTGAAAATCGTGTTTGTTGCGGTCGTACGGATTTCAACAGGGTAGAAGCTGCTGATGAGCGCCCCGTAGCCTGCGAACATGCCGTTCGAGAAGAATCCGACGATGGCACCGCCGATCAGGACACCCGCTGCGCCGGCAGCGAAGCTGTACAGGAAGACGGCAGCGGCAGACGCGAGCAGGAAGATGCCGTATGCCTTCTTCGCGCCAAGCCGATCCATGATCTGCCCGAACGTCAGCATGCCGGCGATCATTCCGACGGCCGTGCTGATCGTCCAGATGGCGGAGCTGGAGACGGACAGACCCTGCGACTGCTGCAGCATGGACGGCAGCCAGATCATGAGGCCGTTGTAGCCGGCGATCTGTACGGTTGCCATGACGGCGAGCGCGATGGTGGTAAAGGCGATCCGCGGAGAGGCGACGAGCAGGCGCAATTTTCCTGCGTCCTTTTTCGTTTGCGCTTTTTTCATTTTCTGCGCGGCGAGCCATTCCGGCGACTCCTTCAGGTTGCGGCGTACGAAGAATGCGAAGATGACCGGGATGATCCCGACGAAGAACAATGCACGCCAGCCGAATGCCGGCAGAATGAGTGCGCTCAGCAGAGCAGCCAGGATGACGCCGTATTGCGCGCCGACGCTGACATAGGAGGACGCACGGCCCTGTTTGTTCTTCGGCCATGCTTCCGCGACGAGCGCCATGCCGATACCATACTCACCACCGGCGCCAAGCCCGGCGATGAAGCGGTAGATGTAGATCTGTTCAATGTTCGTGGCGAGACCGGTCAGTGCTGTGCCGAGGGCGAACAGCAGGATGCTGTACGTGAACACTTTCACACGGCCGAATTTGTCGGCCAGAATGCCGAAGACGACGCCGCCGAGCAGCATGCCGATATTGGTGACAGAGGAGATGAGTCCGCCGGTGGCGAAGTCGATGCCGAAGTCCGCGATGATCATCGTCATCGCGAATGAGATGAACATGATATCCATGCCTTCGAGGGTGAGACCGGCGACTGAAGCGACAACTGTTTTCTTTTGATAATTCATGTGGGGTTCCGCCTTCCTGTTATGGGGATATCCAGAAGAATGGAACCGCAGCTGCCTGCGATGGCCATCCTCTTTCTGCGTCTCACGGGACGCGGGTTAAAAGAGTGCAGCACGTGCACGAAAAAAAGCCCTGACCGTCGACAGAGGACGGTCAGGGCAGACTACAGCAAAATATAGAGAACAGGGTGATCCTGTCTCGCAGTCCGATTCCCTTCCCGGCCTCTCTGGACCGTCTTAAAGGAGCAATTTAATTGTTTTCATCCTACCAGACGGATTGCCGGAGCACAACTGTTTTTTCTTGAACTCCTGTAAGTTTGAGTTTTCTGGCATCCAGCGAGCGCGGGAAATTGTGTCCGGATGCCGATAAATTCGGCGAAGTGTCCGATAACGGCGCTGAAGTGTCCGATATCCATGCGCGTTTGTCCGATATCTCCAGCCAAATGTCCGATACTTCACACGAAACGTCTGATACCGCCCGGCAGCAGCAGATGGCTTGTCCGTTTTCTGCGCGTCGGGGGAGAGCCGCTTCGGCCTTTGCAGGCAGCCGCGTGCAAGGGCACCCCACAGCAAACGAGCCGCAGGCGAGCACAAGTCATCCCTTGAATTGTGCCCGGATGCCGATAAATTCGGCGAAGTGTCCGATAACGGCGCTGAAGTGTCCGATATCTCCAGCCAAATGTCCGATACTTCACACGAAACGTCCGATACCGCCCGGCAGCCGCAGTCCTGAATGCCCCCCCCGCAAGCAGGAGCGCCCCTGTCATCCGCCGCACTATGATACACTCTCCACAACGACGGAAAGGAGTGGAGTTCCATGAAACAACTGACAGGGAAGACCGCCATCGTCACCGGGGCGAGCGGCGGGATTGGTGAAGGGATTGCCCGGGAGCTCGCCGCACAAGGGGCGAACGTCGTGATCGCTGCGCGCAGTGAGGACAAATTGATGGCGATCGCTGAACAGCTCGTGCAAGCGGGCGGATCCGTCCATGCCGTGAAGACGGATGTCGCGAGCCGGGACGAAGTCGAAGCGCTTGCCGCCGAGGCGGCGGACCGGTTCGGAGGGGTCGACTTTTATGTTAACAATGCCGGCCAGGTGCTCGAAGGCACGGTCCGTTCGGGCAAAACAGACGAGTGGGAGCAGATGATCGACGTCAATGTCAAAGGCGTGCTGTACGGCGTCAATGCTGTCCTGCCCGCGATGCTCGCAAAAGGCAGCGGCCACATCATCAATATCGCCTCCGTATCCGGAACCGAAGTGACCAAGACGAGCACCGTGTACAGCGCGACGAAGTTCGCTGTGCGGGCCATCTCGATGGGACTGGAGAAGGAGCTCGCGAAAACCGGCGTCCGTGTCACCAACATCTCGCCGGGTATGGTCGACACACGGCTCGGTGAGCAATACGACTGGGGCGAGCGGAAGAAGCTGCAGACCGCGGATATTGCAAAGGCGGTCGTGTACGCCGTCACACAGCCCGATTATGTCAATGTGAATGAAATCACGATTCGGCCCGTCTGACGGCGCCCGATCCATCACGAAAACCCGCATGCCCCGTCACTCCGGGATATGCGGGTTTTCCTATTCTTTAAGCAGGTACCGGTTTTTTCACCAGGCCGAGCAGAACAGCCGAGACAACCGCACCGATAATTACCGACAGGAGGTAGAGCATCCAGCTGCCGTCGACAAGCGGGAAGACGAACACGCCGCCATGCGGTGCCTGCAGTCCGATATTGAACGCCATCGACAGGCCGCCTGCGATTCCGGCGCCTGCCATGACACACGGGATGACACGGAGCGGATCGGCAGCAGCGAACGGGATTGCCCCTTCGGTGATGAACGACAGTCCCATGATGTAGTTCACTTTCCCGGCTTCCCGCTGCTGCTGGGAATACTTGCGCCGGAACACCGTCGTCGAAATCGCGATGGCGAGCGGCGGTACCATCCCGCCGGCCATGATGGCCGCCATCGGCTCATACACACCGCTTGCAATCAGTCCGGTACCGAACAGGTAGGCCGCTTTGTTGATGGGCCCGCCCATGTCGATTGCCATCATGAGGCCGAGGACGACGCCGAGCAGGACGGCATTGCCTGTGCCAAGACCCGTCAGCCATGCGGAGATTGCCGTGTTCAAGGCACTGAACGGGGTATTGACGACGTAATGCATGATCAGGCCGGTGATCGCGATACCGAGCAGCGGATAGAGCAGGATCGTCTTGATGCCGTTCAGGGAAGCCGGCATCGGCGCGAGCCACTTCTTCAGCCCGACGACGAGGTACCCGCCGAGGAAACCTGCAATGATGCCGCCAAGGAAGCCGGCATTGCTAGTCGCAGCCATCAGTCCGCCGACCATGCCGGGTGCGAAACCGGGACGATCCGCGATGCTCATCGCGATGAACCCGGCCAAGACCGGAATCATGAGGGTGAACGCATTGCCCCCGCCGATCGTATTGAGCGCAGCTGCAAACGAGTTGTACGTGGGATCATTCGGATCAGCCGAGTTCGGACCGAACAGGAAGCCGAGCGCAATCAGGATCCCGCCGCCGATAACGAACGGCAGCATATTGGACACGCCGCTCATGAGATGCTTGTAGATCGTCGCCCCGATGCCTTTCTTCCCGGCACCTTCAGCAGCTCCTTCACCATCGCCGGCTTGCTGCCGATAGACGGGAGCGTCCTGTTTCACCGCCCGCTCGAGAAGCTCCTTCGGCTTGCGGATGCCTTCCGCGACCGGAACTTCGATGACATGCTTCCCGGCGAAGCGGCCCATGGAGACATTCGTGTCGGCCGCGACGATGACGGCGGTTGCCCGCTCGATCTCTTCAGCAGTCAGGATATTCTGCGCGCCGCCGGAGCCGTTCGTCTCCACCTTGAACGGGATACCCAGTTCTGCGGCTTTGTTCTTCAGGGAATCGGCGGACATATACGTATGCGCAATGCCGGTCGGGCAGGCCGTGACAGCGACGACGAACGGTTTGCTGCTGTCTGCAGGCACTTCCGCTGCCGGCTGTTCCTGCGGCTGCTCATCAGGTTCATCATGCGCATCGATCAGCGCCAGCACTTCGTCTTTCGAAACGGCTGAAAGGAGCTCGGCACGCACCTTCTCGTTCATCAGGACGGTCGACAGGCGTGCGAGCGCTTTCAAATGCATGCGGTTCGCGCCATCCTCCGCGGCGATCATGAAGAACAGATGTGCAGGCTGCCCATCCAATGACTCATAATCCGCGCCGGCAAGCGACCGCCCAAAAGCGATGGCCGGTGTCCGGACGGCCGCCGTCTTCGCATGCGGGATGGCGACACCATCTCCGATCCCGGTGGTCGTCTGGGCTTCCCGTGCCAGGATCGCCTCTTTGAAAGCGGCCGGATCGGCAAGTTTACCAGCCCGGTCGAGCACGCCGGTCAGTTCGTCGATGACCGCCTGTTTTCCTGTCCCTTTCAGATCGAGCTCAATCGTCTCAGCTGTCAGCAGTTCTGTAATCCTCATTTCCTGTCCCCTCCTTCAAATTGGGTGACCGTGATCCGCGGTATGAGAGCGGCCGCTTCCTCCGCCGTACAAAGTCGATCCGAGAATGCTGTGGCACTGCCTGCCGCAATGCCGGCACGGAATGCTTCGGCAGCCGACTTTCCGGCGGCCGTGGCCGCGAGGAATCCGGCCACCATCGAGTCGCCTGCACCGACAGATCCGCGAACCCGGCCGGCCGGCGCATTTGCAAGGTATGTCTCTTCGGCGCTGACGTACACGGCGCCTTCACCGGCGAGCGAGACGATCACCTGTTCAGCCCCTTCATCGATGAGCGTCCGGGCATGGAGCGCTGCCTCTTCCTTCGTCCGGATGGCCGTCCCGATGAGCGCGGCAAGCTCGTGATGGTTCGGTTTGACGAGCAGTGGTCTGTATTTCAGCGTCTTCCGCAAAGCACTGCCCTCAGCGTCCACAGTGAACCGGCAGCCGGCTGTGCGGCAGATGTCCGCAAGCTGTTCGTATGCGTCCGCCGGCAGGGAAGCCGGGATGCTGCCTGACAGCACCAGCACATCGCCGGCCGCCATGCCGCGCACCTGATCGGCGAGTTTCCGGAACTGCAGCTCACTGATTGCAGGTCCGGCTGCATTGATTTCCGTCTCCTGTCCGGCGCGGATCTTGACATTGACGCGTGTGTCCCCGTCAACGTGGATGAAATCGGAACGGACACCTGAGTGGGCCAGCAGCCGTTCAAGCTCCCGGCCTGTGAAACCGCCCGTAAAACCGAGAGCGGTCGCATCACCGCCGAGGGATGTCAATACTTGGGCGACATTGTTGCCTTTGCCGCCCGGCAGATATCGGGCTTCCGCCGCTCGGTTCAGCGAGCCGGCAGCCAGTGAATCGAATGAAAGCAGGTAGTCGAGTGATGGATTGAGTGTCACTGTATAGATCATGGGGAAGTCACCATCCGTTTCAGGGATTCCGGGAATGATTGCAGCGTTTCCAGACTGCCGTGCGTCGACAGGACCGTCACCTCATCCAGTTCTGCAAAACGGGCGAACGAAACTTCGAAGAATTTCGAAGGGTCCGCAAGTGCATACGATTCACGGGAGAGCGACAGCGCCATCTCCTTGACGGCCGCTTCCTCTTCGTCCGGCGTGGTCAGCCCATATTCCGGATGCAGAGCATTCACGCCGAGGAAGCATTTATCGAACCGGTATCGGGCAAGTGCAGAGAGTGCTCCGCGGCCGATCAGTGCCTTGGTGGACGGCTTAGCGGTGCCGCCGGTCAAAATCGTCTTACAGCCCGCCTCCAGCAAGGCGTCCAGATGGGTGATTCCGTTGGTCACCACGGTGATGGCCGGCGGCAGATGACGGATCATTTCATAGACGGTGGAGCCGGCGTCCAGGTAGATCGTATCGTCCGGCTGTACGAGTGAAGCGGCAAGGCGTCCGATGCTCTGTTTTTCCTGAAGGTTTTTGGAGGTTTTCTCGGCCATCGATGATTCTGCCAGTTTCCCTTGCAGACGTGAAGCACCGCCATGCACCCGTTTCAGCCGCTTCCGGTGCTCCAGCTCGATCAGATCCCGCCGGATGGTCGATTCCGACGCTCCGATATTCTCTATCAGTTCCTGGAGGCGGATGACCGGGCGTTCCTCGAGGAGCTGCAAAATCTTTTTGTGACGTTCCTGTTCCAGCATTCCGGGTCCCTCCTTCATGGGTTACCTGCTGATCCTGCCTCTATTATATCCATGGAAAGTTCAGAAATCAATCTTTTGCGATCAAAAACGTTCAAAAACATTCAAATTATTTTACCGGTAAACTAGTTCGTTTTTCGAAATAGTTATTGACGCAAACGGATAAGTTTGATAAAATTGCCCAATCATTCGACATGAAACGACATCGGCGATGCAGCTGGAATTTTGCGGCCGCTGGTGCTGTGCCGAGTGTCTGAACGCGCGTGCAGGCGGGCATACTGCTGAACAGCGGCAGCCGTGCCGATCCGCCGGGAAAAGAATGATAAATATCTTGGCAGCGTGTGTTCATCCTGTAAAACAGGGTAAAGGATAAATAACTTTGCTGCTTGCCGGCAGACCGGCCAAGCGCAGCAGGAAGGGGAGGAAGAAGATGAACTTAGCAGCAATCGGAGTACCCGGGCTCATTATTATCTTGGTTATCGTACTGATTTTGTTCGGTCCCCGCAAATTGCCGGAAGTCGGTTCCGCAGTCGGCAAGACGCTTGCGGAGTTCAAGAAATCCGCAAAAGATATCATGGATGATGATGAAAAGGCAGATGTGAAGAAACCCGCTGAAACAGAGAAGTAGGTGATACGATGAAGCCGAAAAACGAGGACACTCATAACCGGGCAAGCACAGAGGATCAATTGAACCAAAAGGACGCGGAAATCACTGCCGAGCTGAAATCTGAGGCGCTGGACGAGCAGGAACAGAAAACTCCGGCCGTCCCATATACGGATGAGAATGGCTATCCGACCAACATCCCTCCGGATCGTTCACCGGAAGGGCCTGGCGACGATGAGTCGAATTTGGTCGAGCATCTGACGGAACTCAGGAAGCAGCTCATTAAGAGTGTGGCCGTATTCCTGCTGTTCTTCGTGGCCACATTCAGTACCATCAACTTATGGTTCTCATACGTTACAAGGGGCTATAAGCTGATCGTGCTCAGTCCGATGGAAGTTGTGTCGTTCTACACAACTATCTCGGCGGCTCTCGCCTTTGGGCTGTCGGTGCCGTTTCTCTGCCATTTCCTCTGGCAGTTCGTGAAACCGGGCCTTACGGAGAAAGAAAGCCGTTTTCTGAGCTTGTACTCGCCGGTCATCTTCCTGCTGTTCGCAGGCGGCCTTGCGTTCGGTTACTTTGTCGTCAATCCGCTCAGCTATAATTTTCTTATCACCCTCGGGAAGATGAATTTCGATGTCATGGTAACTGCACAGGAATACGCACGCTTTCTCCTGATGACCACCATGCCGATCGGACTGCTGTTTGAACTGCCGGTCGTCGCGCTGTTCTTATCGGCCATCGGTATTCTGACATCAGGCACATTGAAGAAGGTCAGGAAATGGTCGTACATCATACTGGCCGTCGTGTCAGCCCTGATCACACCGCCGGACTTTTTCAGCCAGCTGATCATCCTCATACCGATGATCGCCTTATATGAAGCCAGTATCTTTCTCGTCACCCGGACCGAGCGCCGGGTTGCCGAAGCGGATGCTGTTTAATCGCACTGGGCTATTGGCTCAGTGTTTTTTTGTATGCTGTCACGATATCGAAATAATTTTTCTCCTTTTTGAAGAACATTGAGCAGCCCTCATCGTCTTTTAGATAGTTAAGTGTTAAAATTACTGTTTGAAATTCAAAGCGGCAGTACATCATTCAACTATTGATGGAGAGGAAATCACAGATGGACAAAAAGAAAATCATTGGGGACCCATTACTATTTGGGGGGATCATGGCGTATATCCTGCTGTTCGGCCAGCTCTTCGGCCAGCAGAATATCCTGATCGGCGTATCCACGATCACTGCGATGCTCATGCTGCTGGAACGGGACCTCACCATCCATCCGGTGGCCAACACCGTAAAATTTGCAGGGCTCAACTTGCTGACGGGGCTCGCTGCGTTCGCGGCGGGGTTCTCGGTATGGGCAGCTGTGCCGATCCATTTCGTCATGATGTTCATCATCAGCTACACGCTGATCTTTAATCTGAAAAAACCGCTGTACTTGCCGTTCTCGCTGCAGTATCTGTTCCTGCTGGCAATCCCGGTGACAGCATCCGAATTGCCGCTTCGACTCGTTGCTCTTGTCGCAGGAGCTGTCTCGATCATGGGGCTGCAGATGCTCGCAAACCGGAAGCGGCTGACGAAGAATAGCGACCCGCTGGTCAAGACAATCTGTACGGCGTTGATTTCGAAAATGGATAAAAAGATTGCAGGGGAAGCGGCGGATGATGAAAACGAAAACATCCGGAAATCGATCGGCTCCCTCCGTTCCATGATTTACGATCAGCGGGAGGAAGATTACTATCTGACCGAGGAAGGACGCCTTCGCCTCAATATCTCAGCAGCCCTCGAGAAAATCGATACCTTGCTCGACTCTCTGGAACCGCGGCATGATGCAGGCGGGGTCGTTGCGAATGTCCGTGCGCTGCTCAGTCATATCGCGGACAGTGAAGGGAAGGTGATCGACGCAGCCGCCATAAGCCGGGAGTCCGAGCAGATTCTGGAGAGCTACCGTTCCAATCCGCCGGAATCCTCCGTCCAGCTGAGATTGCTGAATAACGTCGATTATTTGACGGACAGCCTGCTGGCCCTTGAGGAGCTGGCACCCGAGATACGGAAGATCACCCGCAAGTTCGAAGAGATACCGCTGAAGTTCAAGAAGCTGACACTCGGTTCCGCACCGAACCATGTGACGTCTCTGAAGCTGTCCTATGCAGTGCGTATGGCGACCGGGATCGCGATTTCAGGCTTCCTCATGGATTATTTCGAACTGGCGGAAGGCCGGTGGATGATGTTTACGGTCCTGTCCGTCATCATCCCGTTCTATGAACAATCCCATAAGAAGATGAGGGACCGGATCTTCGCGACCATTGTCGGTGCGATCCTCGTCTGGATCGTCTTCACCCTCTTTCCGTCGAATCCGGTACGCACCGGTCTGCTGCTGCTGGCCGGCTACTTGATGAGTTACGTGAAAGTGTACAGATACAGCACCATCCTCGTGACGTTTTCGGCAATCGGTTCGGTGGCGCTCATCACGAATGAGACGTAGTTCCTGACGGTGGAGCGGCTGCTGATGGTGCTTGCGGGTGTCGGTATCGCACTTCTGGTGAACCGATTCGTCTTCCCGTATAAGTTGACGGATGCCAATGACCATCTGGAGGAGATGTCGACGGATACTCTGACCTCCATGCTGGCGGAGGCCAAAGACGCTGTTGCCGGCCAGACAGCGGCGGGCAGCCACAGTGTGAAGAACCTGCTGATCATCAGCACGATGATCGAAGAGCGGGCGCGTGTCAACCTGCAGACGGCCGGCCAGGAAGCCCCGGATGAACTGTTCGCACCGCGTCGGCTTGCAGCCAATACGATGTACGAGCTGCTGATGTGGAAAGAGCTTCACGGAATACGTCCGGATATGACAGAGCAGGCAGCCGAGATCCTTGCCGGCATGCAAGAGACGTGGTCGGAGCACAAGTCATTCGCGGAGATGACAGACCAGATCCGGCAGCGCCTTCTGTCCGAACCGGTTCTGGAGAACAAAGTGATCCTCAGTATCTTGATGGAACTGGGGACGAAGTTTGACCGCATTGTGACGGATCGCCTGGATTGGCAACTCAGCCGGCAGGCGTAACGTCAGGGAAGTGTGATCGCACGAAAGCGCAGCAGGCCTGCGCCGTGCAGCAGAAAGGGTTGAAAGTCATGGATCTGCACATTCATGACGTAACAGCAGAGAACTACCGGGAGATCCTGGCACTCCACGTGGCGGAATCCCAGAAGGAGTTCATCGAAACACCGTATGAATGTCTGGAAGACGCGGTGGCGTGGCGGCAGTTCCGTCCGGTGGGCCTGTATGCAGGCGGTGTGCTCGTCGGCTTCGCCATGTACGGTTTCTTCGAAGGAGAAGGACGGAATGGCAGACTGTGGATCGATCGTCTTCTGATCGACGAACGCTACCAGGGGAGAGGGTATGGCAAGGCATTCATGGCCCTCCTGACAGAACGGGTGCTGGAAGAGTACGGCGGACAGCCGATCTATCTCAGCGTCTACCCGGATAATGCGCCGGCGATAGGCATCTACGAGAAACTCGGCTTCCGTTTCACGGACGAGCGTGACGTGAACGGCGAGCATATTATGAGGCGGGATTGGAACGGCTGATTCTTCTGTAAACAGGGCTTTTCTGCGAGGAGAGGCTGTCAGTTTGGCCTGCCGGCATCCTCATCGCTTGCTTTGTTTTCCTTATGATCTTCATCCTCATGGCGGTCTTGGTTTTTCCCTTGATCTGTTTTATCCAGCTCTTCTTCTTCCTGTTCCGCCTCGTCCTCCATCTTTTCCGCCTCCGCTTTGACTTCCCGCGCAGCGGTCCGTTTCTCACTCATCTTACTCAATTTCTTGATGACATGCTTTTCGGCAGCTGCCTGATCAGGGGCGTCTTCAACTTCCTGTTCCAGTTTCTCTTCGGCTTCCTCGATCTTTTTCATCTCCCGGTCGTAATCCTCTTCCATCTGTTCGGTGCTCGGAATCAGATTGTCGCGGTTGTAATCGACCCGTTTGCCGTATCGCAGCAATTCGTAGATGATCATGCCGTTGTTCGGTTTTCCGTTATTCATGATCATCGGGATGGCATCGAACAGCACATAGAAAAACGCATAGAAGATGAACCGGTTCCAGAATCGGGCCATATCTTCCATATAGCCATTTGCAATGAGTGCATTTAGTCCGAGAGCAACTATCATATTTGTAATGATGGGCGCCGCATAGATCATAATATATTTTGCATTGCTGGGATTTCTGATTTTATCGAATGAGAACCAGCTGTATAAATGATAATATTTCCGGATATCAAAAATGCCGAATTGGATCAGACGGGGGCCAGCCCCGACTGTCAGACGCGGATTGCGGACCCCTAAAAACAGAGTGATCAGCAAATAGCCGCATTCACGGATGAAGATGACAACCGGCATGATGATGAATGCGGAGATTACCAATGCACCGAGATCTGCTAAACCGAACATACTAATCACTTCCTTCACATACTTAGTCAATGGATACCCTTACGGACGAGGTGTGAACCTGTTCACAAGGACACAATTTTTACACTGGCTTCCTGGTACGTAGGAAACAGGTTTAGTTCGCTGCCGGAAGGGAAAGACAGTACTATGACGATAAGATAATGATTAGTTCTAAGGAGGAATCAGGCAATGGCTAAAATTGCAGTGGAAAAACCGTTTGACGATGTGAAGAAAGCGCTTGAGGAAAAAGGGCACACAGTGACAATGTGTGAATCCGACGAAAAACTGAGCGGCTACGATCTTGGAGTTGTCCGCGCACTGAGCGATGTCAACGTCGACCAGTACGATTTCCCGGTAATCAGTATCGAAGGGAATTCCGTGGATGACGTCGTGGCAGACGCTGAAAAGCGCCTCGCACGCTGATAAGTGAACATACGAAGCACAGTCTCTCCGGAGACTGTGCTTTTTGCTGCAGCCGGCAGTACATCGGACATTGTCCGTGCAACAGGCCGGGCGGATTCGGTATACTGAAGGGGAACGACACTATTGAAATGAGGGATCCGTATGTCGGAGTTGAAAACACAATTGCTGGCTGACATGAAGACAGCGATGAAAGAAAAGGACACCGTCAAGAAAGGTGTCATCAACCTTCTGCGCGCCGGGATTCAAAACCAGGAGCTGACACTCCAGCGGGAATTGACGGAAGAAGAGGAACTGAAAGTCGTCCAGCGCGAACTGAAGCAGACAAAACAGTCGCTCGAAGAAGGGGAGAAAGCAGGCCGCGAAGATATTATCGCAGCGGAGAAAGAGAAAATCACTGTCATCGAGAACTACTTGCCGAAACAGCTGTCAGCTGAAGAAGTCAAGGAGCTTATCCCAACGCTCGGCATAACGAAAGAGACGCCGATGGGGCAGGCAGTAGGGACTGTCATGAAGGCGGCAGCAGGCCGGGCAGAAGGAAAAGTCGTTTCGCAGGCGGTCAAGGAGTATTTGAACAGCTGAATACCCAAAAACGCAGCGGGACGCGGAAGAGCGCTTGCTGCGTTTTTTATTTCCCGGCGACCCATGTCTTCAATAGAGCGAGCCGCTCGCGTATGTCGGTTTTCACTTTGACAGACTGGGGAGTTTCGGCAGGCACTGCGTCCCAATCCAGTCCGATCCTCTTGGCGAGTATCCCGGCACGCGCAACATGATAATCGCTCGTGATCAGCGTCACCTTCGACTGGCCGGCCGGCAGAAGCCGTTTGGAATTCACGAGATTCTCATATGTGGACGTGGACTGGTCCTCGACGAGCAGACGCTCCTCCGGAAGCCCGCGGGTCACTAAGTAGTCCCGCATGGCGGCGCCTTCACTGACACCCTCATCCGGCCCCTGCCCGCCTGACAGGACCAAAATGACTCCAGGATGCTTTTCCGCATAGTCGAAGGCAGCCTCCAGACGGTACTGCAGCGACTTAGATGGAACAGTTCCGTTCACTTTCGCCCCGAGGATGATTGCGTAGGCGCTGCTCCCATCCGCTGCATTCCGTACCGCTTTCTTCATGGTGTACCCCGTACTGAACCAGCAGGCTGCAAGCACCAGAACACCCGCACAGCCGACCACCATAATCCATTTCCCCTTCGACATGTTAAACGCCCCGTTCCTCTAATGTATGCCATTCTGCTGCAGTTCATTACAAGACGCTGTCTGATGAAGGAAGTTGCCGAATTTTGATTAACAGACCGGTATCGTGTAAAATTACACATAGCGAGGTGGAGCTATGAACCAGGAACAGATCATCGAGCAGATTTCCCGCAGGACACTGCTCATCAGGACCGAGGCAGGCTATTCACAGGAGACAATGGCGGCCGTCCTTGGTATGTCGAAAAAAACGCTCGTCCAGATCGAGAAGGAACGGACGCTTGCAAGCTGGACAACAGTCGTGGCGATGATCGCTCTGTTTTCGGACAGCGAGATCATCCAGTCACTCTTAGGGGACGCGCCGCTGGAAGTCGTCCGTACGGTTGCCCATAACGGGCTGGACCGCCCGAAAGGCAAGACGCTCGGCGGAAAAGTATGGTGGCGGGGGATCGAGCAGGAGGGGCAATACCGGATCCAGCAAAATCTGATCAGCCAGCATTACCGCATTCTGGACGCAGACGATTACGTCTGGTTCAGTACGTTTGACGAGGAGGAGGCGCTCGAACGCTTCCGGGAACTGCTGAAAAATCAAGGAGCCTGACAAAAAAACTGCCTTCTCCAAGCGACGGAGAGGGCAGTTTTGCTATGTAACCGATTAGCCGACCGTGGCGAACGTGACATCGTCTACGATCCGATCCAGTTTTTTGCCGGCTTCCGTGGCGAATTCCTCTTTGCGATCGATTGGCGCGTCTTTGTCTTCGGGCGCTTGGAACTGCTCCAAACCTGAGACAGTCATCGTTG
The DNA here is from genome assembly GCF_000826145.2 of Sporosarcina koreensis. Classification (GTDB taxonomy): domain Bacteria; phylum Bacillota; class Bacilli; order Bacillales_A; family Planococcaceae; genus Sporosarcina; species Sporosarcina trichiuri. Next base: position 25,738 of record NZ_LN651333.1, on the reverse strand, counting down.
CACTCTCTTCTTGGTCTAGCCCGATATTCATGACGTGCTTGATGAGGAATGGTGTCCCGAATTGAATGACAGCATTATTGGAATCCAGTTCACCTTGCAGCACTTTGAACGGCACACGCAAGTAGATCGTGATTTCCTTCCGCTTGTACAGAATGGTATCGAATGTGCCGTGATCGTATTCCCAGCCGCCGCCGAGTTCCATACCTTCTGCGTTAAATAATTTCTGGGCATCTCCAAATATGCTCATTGTTCCTTCGATTTTGCTTTTCAAAGCGATCAAGGGAATCCCTCCTAGTCTCAAATACAGTTTAATAATCTTACCGTACCCGTAAAGAGTTCACCCGAAACCCTGCAGGCCCTATGAGGTATTGTATGACCGGCCGGGGAAGAGCAGTACCGCAGGCTGCAGGTCTATCTTCTTGGTGCAGAAGAAAACGGGTGCGAATGTCGGTTAAGCGGTGTTTATCTTCCTGGCGCAGCGGAATTCGGACGCGAGTGTCGGTAAAACGGTGTTTATCTACCCGGTACAGCGGAATTCCAGCGCGAGTGTCGGTTAAGCGGTGTTTATCTTCCTGGTGCAGCGGAATTCATGCGCGAGTGTCGGTAAAGCGGTGTTTATCTTCCTGGCGCAGAAGAAATCCGGAAAAACTGCCGGGTTCACGGTAGTCATCGGTCCACGGAAGTCATCGGTCCGCCGCACGTGAAAACCGGAACAGCCGTCAGAACGGCTGTTCCGGTTTTCGGATATTCCGCTCCGATTGCCGCCGTCGCAGGGATTCCTGGTAGACGGGTGAGCGGTATTTCAGTACCGGATCATCCGAGCAGCCGAAACCGGGCGCTTCCGCTGTCGGATCGAATACGAGATCCTCGGCGTTGTCCTGGCGCTTTTCGCCAAGTGTCAGCACGCCGACATCGATGACCGGACGTTCATCGGGCCAAACTGCAGACGGATCGTCCGTGGGATCCTCGGGTGAAGCGAGTGTCATCAGCAGCCGGAACCGGACAGGGCCGTCCGCCATGCGTTCGAGCAGCTCGAGTTCCATGTCACCGGTGGAGAAGGGCAGCGACCACTCTGTCCTCGCGGGGACCCACGTGAAGCGGACAGGCTGCCCGGTTCCTCCTGCCGTGGACAGGATATAGGCATGCAGCGCCCAGAACTGTGTCAGCGCAAAGCTGGATGGGGTCTTCAGTTTCTTCAGCAGGGCCGGTACGGTATGCAGTTCGGTGTCCTCCCGCAGCAGCTCGAGACGTTCCCTGAACGGGATTTCCTTCATTCCGAGCACCTGGATCAGCCGCATGAAAGCTTCCGGTGTCTTCGTCGGGAAAACCGGGGCATTCACCATGACAAGTGAGACCGGCCTGACGGATGGCTGAGGGAACTGCACGGACATCCCTTTGATGGGGACGAACCGCTCCTTCTGATCAGGCATGGGCGCACTGTGTGAAAACCGCACAGTGACATCGACCGTCCCGCCACTCAAAAAGTCTGCCTGGGTGAACGGTTCAGCATTTCCATTCGGGGTGAACTGTGCACGTAAACCGATCCCTTTTGCATGCGCCCGGCGGAAACCGGGGAACCGGCCTGCGATGTTCTCGATGATCGTGACAGCTTCCTGCGGGGAAGGTGAGTTTGAAACACGGTTGGATTGCATAGGGGGACATCTCCTTTTCCTCATTGCTGACCTATACCCGTGCCGGCTGTTTTCAATCCGCCTGCCCGTTCTCTTTGAGTTCCGTGTAGACGACGAGCCGTTCTTCATGGGTTTTCGCCTGGCGGTTGAACTCCCCCGTGCAGGTGATCAGGTTCAGCCGGCTGCCATAGGAGAAGCCGAAAATGTCTTGGATGGGTGCGGCATCCCTCGGATATGTTTCCGACCGTGTAACTGAAAAGGTCATCTGTTCCCCATCTTCCCCGCTCACGATGACCTCGTCGCCCTGTTTTAGCTTATCGAGCTTGTAAAAGATTGCAGGACCGGTCAGCGAGTCGATATGGCCGGCCATGACGGCGCTTCCCTGACTGCCGGGCAGGGTGCCGGGTTCGAACCAGCCGACGTGGTTCACATCCTGGGGGACGCCCATCTGGCCATTCGGAAGGGTGCCGACCGATTCGATGTCCGTGCGGATGCCGAGTTCAGGAATCTCAATCGAAGCAGGAACGATCCCGCTGTCTTCTTTCTTCAGCAGTTTCCCTTCCGCACTCGGCGCAGGGACGGACTGGGAGCTGCCGGTATCCGCTGCTGGAGCTTCAGCGGAAATTTCCCCAGGGACGGAAGCTTCCTGCTGACTGCATCCTGCGGCAATCATTCCTGCCAATACAGCGGAAAGCACAATCTGCCGTTTCATGTAACTCACTCCTTTCTGAAACAAAAAAGAGGGGAATCTTCCCCCTCTCCGGTTACTCGTTCCGTGCTGTGTTTGCCTTGCGGATTACGACTGCACCGGCCGCTATCGTCAGCAGAAGGCTGATGACGAGCCACATCGGTGTCTGATGGTCGGCGGACTGGCTCATGCCGCCGAGCCCCGTTTTCGGCATATCGGCAGGCATATTGCCGGCGAATTTATCGGGGAACTGATCGACGATCGCGCCTGTCATCATCGTTCCTACACCGAACATATGGGAGTATGCTTCATGGATATCGTCGTAAGCGCCTTCATAGTCACCGTCATGATACTTGTTGAATGCAGCCAGCAGCTGGTCGACGTGCACTTTGAGCCCTTCTTCGAGGTCCGCTGCTTTCAGACGCCCTTCTGTCGCCGATTCCAGCATGGCGGCCTGCTTCATACGGTAGTCGTCGAGGTTCGCGACCGCTTTTTGGCGCCCTTCCTCATCATCCGCGGCAGTCGCCTTGACATAATCGACGAAGTAGCCGATGTGACTGCTCCAGATTTCATGGAACTGCTGGGCGCCCTCTTTGCCGTAGACCGACTCGATCGATTTTGTCAGGTCTTCGGTGTTGCCGTTCAGCTCTGCAGCTGACGCATCGAAATCTTTCGCTCCGTCAATGCCTTTCTGCATGGCGAGAATTGCCAAAGCCGCATGTGTGGAGAACTGGTTATTCAGCTGTTCGCGCAGATCAGCTGCGGGCGTATCGACGGACTGATTGTCGAACTTGTCCGGGAACTGATCGGTGATCGCCCAGGCAATCCCTTTGCCGGGTTCGAACATATGCATCATGGATTCCGTGATTTCGTCATAGGTTTTCTCGAAGTCACCTGCATTGTAATTATCGAATGCCCAGATCAGCTGATCGACGTGCATCTTCAGTCCTTTCTCGAGGTCGGACGCTTTCAGGCGGTTCTCTGTCGCTTTGGACAGGAACTCGGCATTCTTCACGCGGTAGCCGTCGAGGTTCTTGACGGCTTCCTTACGGCCATCTTCGTCGTTTGCGGCCGTCGCTTTCACATAGTCGACAAAATAGCCGATATGACTGCTCCAGATTTCCTTGAACTGCATTCCGGCTTCCTCTCCGTAGACCGAAGCGATCGCGGCCGACAGTTCGTCCGTGTTTTCGTTCAGCTGCCCGGCGGCTGCGTCAAAATCTTTCGCCCCGTCAATGCCTTTCTGCATCGCCACAATTGCAAGGTAGGCGTGTTCCGACAAAATCGAGTCCAGTGCCGCTCTCAGGTCAGTCGCTTTGTTGGAGACGCTCATCGGCGCCTCACCATGGCCGTGGTCCGCTGCACTTGCGACAGCTCCCATAGGAAGCAGGAGGGAAACACTCAATGGAATTGCTGCTAGTTTTTTGTAGTTCATCGTAATCTCTCCTTTTCTGTTTTGTATACAGCTAACGGGAGGGATCTGCAGATGGATCACTTTTGTGCGGGAAAACTTCGGAGAAATAAAAAAACCGCCAGTATCGGCGGCTTTCGGAGTACAGGTTTACAGGCTGCCTGCGAGAATGATGGGACCTTCCGGTGCAGGGAGTCCTTCTTCTTTTTCGATTGTGATAGCGACTGTATCGAACGACAGCACCTCACTGCCGAGCGGATGTGTGATCGTGCCGCTGCCATCCCCGGAGGACTGGAACGCCCCAGACGGTTTCGGTGCCCCGTCGTCAAGAATCCATACTTGGAACAGCTCTCCTTCTGATAGCTGCGGAAGGTTTTCCGCATCGACAACAAGTTCCCGGATGTTCCCATCGGACAGGACCAGGGCGACGGCATTCGACTGATTGCCCACTTCTTGCGGCGCAAGCATCGCTTTCCCGGCAATTTCCCAGTTCCGTTCTTCGATAGGAGGACTGGCGGAGCGATCGGCTGTCGCCAAATACGCATTGGTCATCAGCGACGCGACCAGTGCAGCAGCCAGAATAGGAATGGCCGGTCCGCGACGCTTTTCAGGGAACGCCGTTACAGTTCCCGCTTTGAGGCTGGGTTCACCTGCGGATTGAGCCTCAGGTTCTGCATCGATCGCAGCGAACACGTTCGATTTCAAACCGGCAGGGACGCCGATTTCGTCGGAAAGGTAGGGCAGTCCCTCTGTCAGACTGCGCAGTTCATCGAGTTCCGCGCGGCAGGCAGGGCACTCAGACAAATGCTGTTCGAACTCAGCGGTCTCTTCAGGTGTCAGTGCGCGGTTGAAGTAATCGATCAGCCGGCTGCAGTTTTCATTCATACGGCGTCCCTCCTTCCTTGGTAATGAACCCTCTCATTTTTTTCAATGCCAGCCGGATGCGGCCTTTCACCGTGCCGAGCGGCAGCTCACAATGGTCGGCGATCTTCTGCTGACTCATTCCCTTGAAATAGAATAATTCAATGATTTCCCGCTGATCCGGTTTCAGTTCCCGGACAGCTGTGCGGATCTCCGTCTGCTGTTCGTGCCACTCGGCCGTCTTTTCGACACTGCCGGGCTGCTCGAGCAGGGCATCCTTTTCAATCATCGGTTCGTGATCATGGCGCTGCAGGCGCCGCAGCTCATCGATCGCTTTGTTGCGCGTCACCGTCAGCAGCCAGGACGAAAATGCTCCTTTGTCCGGCTCGTACACGGCGGAGCCGTTCCAGATCTTCACAAAGACATCCTGCACCACTTCCTCTGCGATTTCACGGTCCGAAGCGATCCGGTATGCGAACGAAAAGACGAGCTTTTCATATCGGTCGTACAGCAGTTCGAAAGCCCGGCGGTCTTTCGAAACGGCGAGTCCATATAATGTTCCGTCGTCTGTAGGTTTCATCCGAAGCCTCTTTTCCATACTTTTCACCTAGAATACCATAATACGATAAATGCCGCGCGAAGAGCCGTCAGTAAGCTAACGGAATGAAAACGAAAACCGATCATTGTCCGGAAAGAAAAGTGGTTTCCGGGTGTGCAGGAAAGGGTATATGACTAACTAAAAAGTGCAGTCAGGGGGAACTGGTTTTATGGAACTGAAACGCAAGAGACCCTTTCAAGGGCTGACGACATTCATCAAAACCGCCGGCGCTTATCTGGCTGCCGGGCTATTGCCGCGTCGTGTGAAAAAACCGATCATCCTGGTCGGCGGCAATCTGGGCGAGAAATACGAAGACAATGCGGCTGCCTTCCATGAGTATCTCATGGCCAACTTCCGGGAGCGGTACAGCATCCACTGGATGTACGACCCGGACACCGATTATGTGGAAAAGAAGGGGATCGAAGATGGGGTTCCGCTTGGCAGTTTCCGCAATTACCTGCTGTTTTTCCGGGCGGCCTACACGGTTCATGGCCATTCACTCATGTATGACATCGCGCCGGGAATTGATAAGTACATATTCTGGAACAAGAAAACGACGATGGTGCATATCAGCCATGGCATCGAATGCTTCAAGAAGATCCTCATCATGCCGGAGGATGTGCCTTTGCTGGAACGATGCGACGTCTTCAATTGCGCTTCGCGGTATGAACGCGGCATTAAACGGGATGAGTGGGGGATGCCGGAACAGAAGCTGCCGGTGACCGGTATGGCACGGTTCGACCGGCTGCCGTACAACTCGCCGGCTGAGAAGGTGCGTGACATCCTTTTCATGATGACATGGCGGGAAACACTGATGGATTTGTCTGAAGAGGACTTCATGGCGAGCGACTATTTCCGGGCGACGGAGGGGCTGCTGAAGAACGCGGAATTCCAGCGGCTGCTGGCGGATCACGACGCCAGACTGAAGGTCGTCCTCCATCCGTTCATGAAACGGTTTGAAAACCACTTCAAACGGCTCGGCATCGACAGCACGCGGATGGAATTCCGGACGTTCGACGACATTTCCATCCGTGAGGAGATCCACCGGTCTGATATGCTCATCACCGATTACTCGAGCATCTTCTGGGATTTCGTCTATATGAACCGCCCTGTCATCTTCTTCACATTCGACCAGGAAGCGTTCCTCAAGATGCGGGGGTCCTATCTCGACCTGGACAAGGATCTCCTCGGATATAAGGCGCGCATTATCGAAGAAGCGGCCGGTGCACTTGCAACCGTACTGGACGGCGGAAACCCGGGGAACCCGAGATTTCCGGAACTGTCCGAGTACGTCGATTTCACGGACGGAAAAAATTGCGAGCGTCTTGCCTTCCATATGTTTGCGAAGGACGGACACGCCGCGCCTGCGGTACGGTGAGGAGCTGCTGTCCGGCATTGCCGGAGCACCATTTGTTTGGTATAGTAGAGGAAATAGTGATCGCTGAAGCGGCCAAGTAGACCGGAATCGTGATACAGAAAGCAGGACATGCGCTGAGAGTCCTGCCACTTCAACCGGCTCGAACCCTACCGCGGAGATGCCGTGCAAACACGGCCGGTTCGTCCCGTTACGAAACGACAGAGGGAAAGTCAGCCGGAATACCCTGACTTTCCGAACGAAGGTGGTACCGCGTCAGACACACAGTGACGTCCTTGCAACAGGACAGCGCTGTGTGTTTTTTTGCGCCGGAAACTTCAGCGGCCAACATGGAACAGGAGGAGCAGCTATGACAAATGAGCAGCAGAACGATTTTTCAAAGTGGTACATTGACACAATCCAGAAAGCGGACCTGATGGATTATACACCCGTCCGCGGATGCATCGCCTTCAAACCGGATGGCTTCGAAATCTGGGAGCACATCCAGGATGAGATGGACCGCCGATTCAAGGAAACCGGCCACCGCAACGCCTACTTCCCGATGCTGATCCCTGAATCATTCTTCCAAAAAGAGAAAGACCACATCGAAGGCTTCTCGCCGGAACTCCCGTGGGTGACAGAAGCGGCAGGCGAGCAGCTGGAGGAGAAGCTGGCCCTCCGTCCGACATCCGAGACGATGATCGGTCATCTGTACAGCGACTGGATCAAGAGCTACCGTGATCTGCCTGTGCTCATCAACCAATGGGCAAACGTCTTCCGCTGGGAAAAGAAGACACTTCCGTTCATCCGGACGTCCGAGTTCCTCTGGCAGGAAGGGCACACCGCCCATGCCGATGAGGAAGAGGCACGCCACGAAACGATGCAGATGCTCAACATCTACAAGGAAGTCGTGGAGGAGCTGCTTGCGATTCCGGTCTATGACGGTCAGAAGACCCCGTCCGAACGGTTTGCGGGAGCCGTCGACACCTATTCCATCGAAGCGATGATGAAGGACGGAAAGGCTGTGCAGGCAGGGACATCCCACTACCTCGGCACAAAGTTCGCAGAAGCATTCGACATCAAATATCTGACAAAAGAGAACCGCCACGAATTCGTCCATACGACATCGTGGGGAACATCGACCCGTCTGATCGGCTCTGTCATCATGGTCCATGGCGACGAGCAGGGTCTCGTCCTCCCGCCGCGTGTGGCGCCGACACAAGTCGTTCTGATACCGGTCGGTCCATGGAAAAAGAACCCGGCCATCATGGAAAAACTTGACGGTCTGTTCGCGGAACTGAAAGCCAAAGGCATCCGTGTACGTCTTGATGATTCCGATCAGTCTCCTGGCTACAAGTTCAACGAATGGGAGCTGAAAGGTGTGCCGCTCCGCATCGAACTCGGACCGCGCGATCTGGAAAGCGATCATGCGATGGTGAAGATGCGCGACGAAGACGGGAAAACCGCGCGCCCTCTTGAAGGTCTAGCCGAAACGATCGAACAGGAACTCACGGCGATGCAGACCCGCCTGCTTGAAAAAGCCCGCAAGTTCCGGGACGAGAACTCCCACACGGATATCGACACGCTGGATGAGCTGAAACAGCATATCGAAACGTCCGCTGAAAAAGGCGAAATCCCGGGCTGGATCTTGGCCGGCTGGTGCGGCGACGATGCGTGCGAGGAACATGTGAAGGAAGAGACAAAATTTACGACACGCAACATCCCATTCAACCCGCCAATGGAAAAACAGTCATGCATCAATTGCGGAAAAGAAGCGAAGCACACCGTCTGGTTTGCCCGCGCATACTGATCCGCCTGCAGCGCACCGTCCTCTTCAGGGACGGTGCGCTTTCAGTTGACCGGCCGGCGGTGCCTATCCGCCGAACCATTAAAAAACGTGAAATCAGTCATAAATGCTCACCTCCGGCCGATATAGAGGGCAGAAGGGGAGATAATGACGAATCTAAAGATGAAAATCCGGACAAAACTCGTCCTGATCTCAGCACTGCTGCTGGTCGTTCCGAGTCTGATCATCGGATTGAGCGGCTACATATTGGCGAAAAACAGTTTGAATGATATCGGTTCCACCGGTCTCCAGAACGACGTCACGATGGCGATCGATCTGCTGGAAACACTGCAGGACAGAGTGGACAAAGGCGGTCTGACACTGGAAGAAGCTCAGGAACAGGCGAAAGAGCAGCTGATTGGTCCGATGCAGAGCGACGGGACACGGACGATCGAGTCGAAAGTCGACATGGGGGAATACGGCTACTTCTTCGTCCTGGGTGACGACGGAACGGCACTGGCCCATCCTGTCAAAGAAGGCGAGGATCTGAGCGGTTCGAAGACAGAGGATGGCATGATGACGACACTTGAGACCATCAAGACAGCGCAAAAGGGCGGCGGTTTCCTGACGTTCGACTTTGCCGTGCCGGGCACGGACAAGACTGCGCCGAAAATCGTCTATGCGCAATCATTTCCGGAGTGGGGCTGGAACGTGGCAGCCGGCTCCTACCTGATGGATTTCAACAGTGAGTCGAAAACACTGCTGACGGTGCTCGGCGTCGTACTGGCTGTATCGCTGATCCTCGGCGGACTGCTGATCATCTGGTTTTCCGGCCACCTGTCAAAACCGCTTGCCCGCATCACGCGGCACGTCGCCGATGTGGCGAAAGGGGACTTGTCCGGGGAATTGGGTGCTGTCCGCAACCAGGATGAAATCGGTGAACTGGCACTCTACACGAACCAGATGTCCGGCAACCTGAAAGAGATGATCGATCAGGTGTCGAACGCATCCATGCAAGTCGCAGCAACGTCGGAAGAACTGTCGGCAAGCAGTGAAGAGACGAGCCGTTCCGTCGAACACGTTTCGGAATCGATCCAGCAGCTTGCGGAAGGCATCGACGGACAGCTCGGCCAGACGGAAACTGCGAACGAAGCAGCCCTGCACCTGTCAACTGACATGGAGCGTGCGGCGGAAGAGATGGAACAGGCAGGACAGACTGTAGGTCTCACGGTGAATCTTGCGTCCGACGGAACAGAATCGGTTACACGCGCTGTGGACCATATGATGACGATCCAGACCGAAACGGATGCGGCGTCCGGATATGTCAACGAACTTGGAAACAAATCCGCTGAAATCGGTAAGATTGCAGGGCTGATCACTGATGTCGCCGAACAGACGAACCTCCTTGCGCTGAATGCTGCGATCGAAGCGGCGAGAGCCGGGGAAAATGGCAGAGGATTTGCTGTCGTGGCGGATGAAGTCCGGAAACTTGCGGAACAGTCGTCAAATGCCGCAGCTCAGGTAGGTACCCTGATCCGGGCGATCCAGCAGGATATCGGGCACTCAGTGTCTGCAATCGTACGGGGGAACGAAGCGGTCAAACTGGGAACGGGGCTTGTGGAAGAAACCGGCGCGCTTTTCAGCAAGATTTCAGAGTCCATCCAAAGTATTTCAAGCCAAATTGAAGGTGTATCGGAAAGTACCATGCGGAACAGGGAAGAATCCACCCGCATGGCGGAAGTCGTCGGACAGACGGCAGCCATCGCGATGCAGTCCGCAAGTCATGCAGAGACGATCGCTGCAACTGCCGAAGAACAGACGGCGTCCATGGAAGAAATCGCAGCTGCCTCGGAAACGCTTGCGAAAATGGCGGAAGGGCTTCAGGAATCCGTTCGTAAGTTTACATTATAAGCAACAGGTAAAAAGCTGTCCGGACAAGTCGATCACGACTTGCCGGACAGCTTTTTCGGTTTATATTCGGTGGAGTCCGCTGATCCATAAAAATATTGCCAGGCATCGCAGATACCGCCTGCACAGTGCCGGTCCGCCCGGTACAGGGTCTGCCGATCGGATATCGCCTGCAGTTCAGGATGTGCATTGCCGACAATGACGGACGGCCACTCACGATCAAGCATATCGATATCATTTCCGGAATCTCCGGCGACAAGCAGACGGACATCCGGACGCGCGTATGTCCGGATTACATAATCCAGCGCATTCCCTTTTCCGGCCCCCTTCGGCAGCACATCCACGTCCCGATTGGAACTGAAGATGAATTCGTGAGGAATCGCCTGCTTCTCCAACGCTTGCCGGAACTGACGGACAGCAGCTGTATCGCCTTCCGTAGTGAACGACACGCGCCGGTCATCCGGCAGGTTCTGCAGCTGCAGGGAAGGGAAACGTCTCGCGCAAGTTTTCACGGAATCAGGATTCCAATCCGCTGTCATCTTTTCCTGCCATGCGCGGTCTTCCTTCCAGTCAGGCATGTGCCAGATGGCTGTCCCGACATCTGATATGACAAGATCCGGTATCGGCAGGTGTTCGGCTGCCATCAGTTCCTTCACGGAATCCGCATGACGGCCGGTTACGTAGATCAGCGAGACGCCTCCCGTTTCCTGCTTGAGAAGAATGGTCAGTTCCTCAAGTTCTTCAGGCATGCCGACCAGCGTATTGTCAAGATCGGTTGCCAACATATGTGTCTTTGAGTGCATAGCCGGCTCCTTCGTATAATTTATCCACTTTTCTCGCGATACGTGTCCAGTCGAAATTCTGCTTAGCGAATTCTGCAGCTTTCCGGCCGAGCTGTCTGGCGATATCGGGTCGTTTTGCCAATAATCCCATTGCGGAGGCGAGTTCCTTCACATTGCCGGGAGCCGTCTGTAACCCTGTTTTCTGATCCAGCACGATGTCGCCGAGTCCGCCTACTTTGGATGCGATGACAGGGCTTCCGCAGGCCTGTGCTTCCGCAGCGACCATACCGAACGATTCGTAATAGGAAGGGACGATGACGGCGAGACTGTCACGGAACTCCTTAGCCAGACGGTCTTGCGGCTGGCAGCCGAGAAACTCTACGTGGTCCTCGATCCCCTGTACCGCCTTCTTCAATTCCTCTGAGATCGGCTGCTTCGTAACCGGGTCCACCTGCTTTTCATCCCCGCCGATGACACGGAGCTTAACTGGGGAGGAGAGAAGGTTGGAATGGGACAGCAGCTTGAATGCGCGGAGCAGCGTATAGATGCCTTTTGTTTTCTCCAGACGCCCGGCGAAGGTGAATGTCATCGGCTGGAGGGGAGAAGGCTTGTCAGGCGTGAACGCACTGTCCACACCGATCGGAATGACCGAGATGGGGGCAGGCTGTTTCACGGACGACTGGATCAGCGCCTTCTCCGTCAGTGAAGTGGCGATGACTGTAGTGGCGGAAGCGAGAATCTCCCGTTCCGCTTTCAGACGGCGTGCTTCACGCACACCCGTTGCTTGTTCTTTTGCAACGGCGAGCGAATGGGAAGTATGGAACCAGGGTATGGAATGCATTTCAGTAAGGCGTATTCCGAGAAGCCCGGAGAGCCAATAGTGGGTATGCAGAATATCATATCGGGAAAAATCCTGCAGAGTCAGCATTTCAGCAAGAAACGCGGGAAGGAGCTGTATCATTTTCGTTTTTGCGACGAACCCTTTCCGGCCGGCAGCCACCCGGATGACACGGCAGCGCTGTCCGAACGATTCGAATTGAGGAGCCGTTTCGTCAGCCCAGTGTGTAAACACATCGACAGAATGCCCGCGGGCATCCAGTGCCAAAGCCAGCTGCTTCACGTAATTATTCTGTCCTCCAGCCTGACTTGTCCCCAGGGATGCCAGCGGATCGCCATGGTCTGAAATCATACAGATTGTTTTTGCCATATTACACTCCTCCAATATATATAAAAATCGTTAACATTAAAAATAAGCGTAATAGTTTAATACCCTATGTTAAGGGAATGTAAACATATTTTTAATAGAAACCATTTAAATCTTCTTAACGATAATGTAAAAGACAGAAGAAGTGGGCCGAAAATCACCATCCCGGGCAATATTGTGGAGGGAGTGCGGATAAATCTGCGGAGGATGAGCAAAATAGTTATGGCAGCCCGAAAAACGTGATACGATAAAATATGTTGAAATAAAGATAAATCAAAAGGAGTTTTCCACTATGCCAATTCGTGTAAAAGCGATCATCGGAAGTACAAGTTCGGCTTCCTACAATAGACGTCTTATCAATTTCATGCAGAAACGCTATGCGGACAAGCTTGACATTACACCCGTGTCCATTAATGATGTCGAAATGTTTTCCGTCGATATCGAGAACGATCCGCCGTCAGGTGCTCGCGCGTTCAAGGAAGATGTCAAAGATTCGGACGCTGTCCTCTTCGCCGTACCGGAATACAATTTCTCCATTCCGGGCGCTTTGAAGAATGCCCTCGACTGGCTGTCCCGCGGCGGGGAAGCGACATTGCGCGATAAGCCGGCATTCATCGTCGGTTCCTCGATGGGCGTGTTCGGAAGTGTGCGGGCGCAGATCCACTTGCGGGAGATCCTGTCCAATCCCGGCCTTTCACCGCTCATCCTCCCGAATAACGAAGTGTACATCGGTTCGATCCATAACAAGCTGAGCGAGGACGACGAGCTTACGGATGAGCCGACTGTCGCATTCCTCGATTCGGTCGTCAGCAATTTCGTCGATTTCTATGAGCGCATGACGGAAATCCACGGAAAGAAAGCATAACAAAAACGCTCTGCCGATGATCGGGCAGAGCGTTTTTGTTATGGCAGGATGGCGAACGATCGTACAGGGAAGCCGGACGCTTTTTCAGGCTTCGGCACGATGTTGAAGATGACAGCGCCGCGCGTCGGCAGTTTGTCGAGATTGGTCAGCAGCTCAACCTGATACGTATCCTGTTCCAGGACATAATATTCCCCATGGAGGGCGCCGTTTCTCCTGAAATCCGCGGCTGAATCGGTATCGAACGTTTCATGACCGACCGCTTTCACACCGCGTTCCTCGAACAGGAATTTCAGTGCATCCAGACCCCAGCCGGGAATCCGGTTATTCCCGTCCTCGTCTTTGTTGCAAAAAGCGGCTTCATCCGGCCAGCGTTTGCTCCAATCCGTCCGCAGTGCGACGAACGTACCCGATTCGATCGGGCCATTTGCTTCTTCGAATGCGAGAAGGTCCTGCTTCGAGCAGGTGAAATCATGGTCTGCTGCCGCTTTCTCCGATTGATCGATGACAATCAGCGGCAGCACAAGTTCTTTCAGTTCCAGTTCATTCAGGTACCGTGTGTCGCGTACGAAGTGGATCGGTGCGTCGATATGGGTGCCGTATTGGCCCGCGAACGAAAATTGCTGGGCGAAGAACCCGTCATCATGGCTGAACAGCGTCTTGAACTCGGCGTTCTCGAACATGAAGAAATGAGGGGAGTCCGGACCGAACGTATGCGTCAGATCCACCCACTCTTTCGATTTCAATGCTGCCAGTGCAGTCAGTACATCAGTTTGTGTTTGTGTCGTCATCTCAAATCCCGCCTTCATCGTTTATTGCCGGCAACCCGGCTGCTGTTGAATGAAAAAAAGAAGACCCCCAAGCAGATGAGGGTCTTCTCTGAATACACAGTATGTCAGCTCTCATCTTCGGAGCGCAGTCGGCACTCCCTGGAGTTAGCACCTCGGCCGTTACGGCTGGTTGCTGAGATATCATCGGGCCAGTCCCTCCATCTCTCTGAATGAGAAGTTTATTAAATTGTTCGAAAACTGTAAATAGATAGTATCATGCGCGGCGGAAGAAAGCAACAATGATTTTACAGTTGTCCTGTTGAGAAGTTTGGTATACTCCTCTATAGCAAGGAAAGAGGGACGGAGGTTTTTCAGTTGGCTTGGATCTATGTGGTTCTTGCAGCGGTCGTTGAAGTGTTCTGGGTCGTCGGACTCCGCCATGCAGACACACCTCTTGAATGGGCAGGAACAGCGCTTGCCATTGTCTTCAGCTTTTTCTTCATCATCAAAGCATGCGAAACGATTCCGTCAGGGACTGTCTATGCGGTGTTCACAGGCAGCGGGGCGGCGGCAATCGTGCTGGTCGATACTCTTGTATTCGGCACACACTTGAAGCTGGTCGGCCTGCTGTTCATCGGGCTGATCCTGGTCGGGGTGATCGGCATCAAGCTGACAACCGGTCCGAGTGATGCGGAAGAGGGAGGTGCATGAGGTGGCGTGGATATATCTCGTGATCGCAAGCTTCGGTGAAATTTTCGGAGTCATGTGCATCAACTGGTTCATACAGAAGAAGACACTGGGACGGCTTGCTCTGCTGATCGTGTCATTCGGCGGGGGATTCGTTTTCCTGTCGCTGGCGATGCGGTCGATTCCGATGGGGACTGCGTATGCAATCTGGACAGGGCTCGGTGCTGCCGGTGCCGTCCTGATCGGCATCCTGCTGTTCGGGGAATCCGCAGGCTGGAAACGAATGCTGTTTCTGGCATGCATCATTGCAGGTGCAACCGGCCTGAAACTGTTCAGTTGAAGCAGTTAGGAAATCGGTTGAAAAGGGTAAAGGGATGGACAAGCATTCCTACAGAACAAATCGGAAGAGGCGAATAGACGTGAGCTCAAAGTATACAGATGACAGCTGGGCACTACATACAGATCTATATCAGATCAATATGATGGAAACGTATTGGGCTGAAGGCATCCATGACAAGAAGGCGGTCTTCGAGCTGTATTTCAGGAAACTCCCCTTCGGCAACGGGTATGCCGTTTTCGCAGGACTCGAGCGGGTGCTCGATTATTTACGCAAGCTCCGGTTCACTGACAGCGATATCGATTACTTGAAGGAAGAGCTGCATTATAAGGAGGATTTCCTCGACTATCTGAGAGGCGTCCGATTCACGGGGGATCTGTATTCCATGAAGGAAGGGGAAACCGTCTTCGGCAACGAGCCGATCATGCGCGTGGAGACGACGCTGGCTGAAGCGCAGCTGATCGAGACGGCACTCCTCAACATCGTCAATTACCAGACGCTGATCGCGACGAAAGCGAGCCGTATCAAGCAAGTGGTGAAAGACGAGCAGGTCATGGAGTTCGGCAGCAGGAGGGCCCAGGAGATGGATGCGGCTGTATGGGGGGCCCGGGCCGCTGTGATCGGGGGCGTCGAAGCGACGAGCAACGTGCGGGCCGCCAAGCTGTTCGGGCTGAGGGCGAGCGGAACGCATGCGCATTCCCTTGTCCAGGCTTACAAAAGCGAATACGAGGCGTTCCATGCGTATGCGGAGCGCCACCGGGATTGTGTCTTCCTTGTCGATACGTACAATACGCTCAAAATCGGTGTCCCGACGGCAATCCAGGTCGCAAAGGAGCTCGGGGACCGCATCAACTTCATCGGAATCCGGCTGGACAGCGGGGATATCGCCTTCCTGTCGAAGGAAGCCCGGCGGATGCTGGACGAAGCGGGATTCCATGACGCCAAGATCGTCGTATCGAACGATCTGGACGAATACACCATCCTGAACCTGAAAGCGCAGGGAGCTCAGGTGGATGTCTGGGGCATCGGGACGAAACTGATCACCGCCTACGATCAGCCGGCTCTGGGCGCTGTCTATAAGCTTGTTGCAATCGAAGGGGAAGACGGCGAATTTATCGATACCATCAAAATATCATCCAATGCAGAGAAAGTGACAACGCCGGGCCGCAAGAAATTATTCCGTATCATTGACAGGGAGAACGGCAAGGCGGAAGGTGACTACATTACGTTGTACGATGAAGATCCGGGAACCGAGAAACGCATCAAGATGTTCCACCCTGTCCATACGTTCATCTCCAAGTTCGTCACGAATTTTGAAGCCCGCGACCTGCATGAGAAAGTGATCGAGCAGGGCAAAGTGGTTTACAGCCTGCCGACGGTGGAAGAGATACAGCAGTATGCAAAAGACAGCCTCGGTCTTCTGTGGGATGAGTACAAACGCTCGCTGAATCCGGAGGAATATCCGGTCGATCTCAGTCAGAAGTGCTGGGACAACAAGATGCGCAACATTGCGGAAGTCCAGGAGATGATCCAGGACTTCATTGAACAAAAGGAGTGAAGGAAGATGGATGAACTGCAAAAACAGATTATCGAAGAACTGCATGTCAAGCCGAAGATCGATGCGTTCGGGGAAGTCCGTGTATCCGTCGATTTCCTGAAAGAGTATTTGAAGAAGAATACGTTCCTTGAAGGCTATGTGCTCGGTATCTCAGGCGGTCAGGATTCGACACTTGCCGGGAAACTCGCGCAGATGGCGGTGGATGAACTGAATGAGGAACTGTCCACGGACCGCTACAAGTTCGTTGCTGTGCGCCTGCCGTACGGTACCCAGTTCGACGAAATCGACTGCCAGGATGCTCTTCATTTCATCCAGCCGACTGTCACATACACTGTCAATATCAAGGAAGCGGTCGATGCAAGCCGGCGGGCGCTCGATGCAGCAGGTGTCACTCTCACCGATTTTGAAAAAGGCAATGAAAAAGCGAGGGAGCGGATGAAAGTCCAGTACTCGATCGCCGCATCCCGCCACTGTGCGGTCATCGGGACGGATCACGCTGCTGAAGCGATCACAGGCTTCTATACGAAATTCGGCGACGGTGCCGCCGATGTCACGCCGCTCACCCGGCTCAACAAACGGCAGGGAAAGGAAATGCTGCGGGTTCTCGACTGCCCGGAACACCTTTACAACAAAGTGCCGACAGCAGATCTTGAAGAAGACAAACCGGCACTTCCTGATGAAGTCGCGCTGGGCGTCAGTTACACGCAGATCGATGATTATCTTGAAGGAATCCCTGTATCCGAGGAAGCGAAGAAGATCATCGAAGGGCACTATCTCCGCTCCAAGCATAAGCGTCATATGCCTGTCACGGTGTTTGATGACTTCTGGAAATAATATAGGGCGGACCTCTCTGTTTTTGCAGAGAGGTTTTTCTATGTCTTTTGAATTCAGTATGTTTCGTGAATTAGTTTGTCCGTCGACGGCTATTCCGGTATGATGAAGGGAATGAATGCTATCATAAGGAAAACGCAGGGAGGATACAGCATGTCCCATAAAGAGAAAATCGATGCAATCCTATCGGGTATCGAACGGACGATCGTCGGAAAACGTGAAATCAGTGAACTGAGTCTTACGGCTCTCCTGGCAGGCGGCCACGTGCTGCTGGAGGACGTGCCGGGCGTCGGGAAAACGGTCATGGTGAAAGCGCTCGCTGCATCGATCGGTGCGGAGTTCAAGCGGATCCAGTTCACCCCGGACCTGCTGCCGTCCGATGTGCTCGGGGTGTCCATCTATAATCCGCAGGCGATGGAGTTTGAATTCCGTCCGGGACCGATCGTCGGCAACATCGTACTGGCTGACGAAATCAACCGGACGTCTCCGAAGACACAGGCTGCTCTTCTTGAAGGGATGGAAGAAGCTGCCGTGACGGTCGATGGCCGGACACTGCCGCTCCCTGAGCCGTTCTTCGTCATGGCTACACAGAATCCGATCGAATATGAAGGGACCTATCCTCTTCCCGAAGCGCAGATGGACCGGTTCCTGTTCAAGCTGAAGATGGGGTATCCGTCCAGGACAGACGAAATCGAAGTGCTGTCCCGTGCGGAAGCCAAAACGGGAATGGCGCCGTTCATGTCTGTCATCGGACTGGACGAGCTCCGCGGCTTACAGGCAGCGGCGGCCGATGTCCTTGTCGATTCGACGGTCAAAACATACATTGTCGATTGTGCGGCTGCCACCCGTGCCCACCATGCCGTCTATTTGGGAGTCAGTCCGCGCGGCTCCCTCGGACTGATGAGAGCCTGCCAGGCATATGCGCTGCTGCGGGGACGCAGCTACGTGACGCCGGATGATGTGCAGTATCTGCTCCCGTTCGTATTCGGGCATCGCCTGATTTTACAGCCTGATGCCCAGTACGGTGGAAGGACTGTCGAGAGTGTTCTGGAGGATGTGCTGGCGCAAGTGCGGGTGCCCATCGTGAAGGCAAGCACTGTATGATGCGCAGGAATACTGTACTGGCAATTCAGATGCTGTTCGTCGCGGTACTCATCGGCGGCGCCTTTGTATTCGCGAAGTTCCAGGGCGGCATGGTGAGCTGGACGGTTCTTTACTTCCTGCTGCCATTCGCCTTCTATTCGTTCTGCATTGCACTCTATCCCGCGGGCCGGATGTCAGTCACCCGGCAGATGGAACAGCCGCTTATCAGTGTCGGGGAGAAGACGGCAGTGAAACTGACTGTCAGGCGGGCCGGCAGGTTTCCTCTTCTGTACTTGCTGATCCGGGAGTTTGAGGAGACCGGCACTCTGACACAGGGCCGGACCGCGCGCCTGGTCGTTCCGGGTTTCCGAAAGGAATTTGATCTTAACTACGAACTGATGGGGACGGCCCGCGGGGAACATTTCTTTCCGTCCATCCAGCTCGAAGTGGCGGATTTTTTCGGCTGGATCCGGAAAAAGGCGGTGGTCGCAGCGGATGGTGCTCAGTCGTACCTGGTCTTTCCGGAAACCGCGCGGGTGAACTATGTGCCCATCGGTTCCAATCATGAGCAAGGGACGGCGGAGTCGCCTTTTTCACTCATGAAAGAGACGACCATCGCAACGAGTGTACGGGAATACCAGCCGGGCGACCGGGTCTCCTGGATCCACTGGAAATCCTTCGCCCGCACCCAGACCTTGATGACAAAGGAATTTGAAAACAAACGAGGTGAGAAGGCGGTCCTGCTGCTGGATGCACGGGAATCGGAGACATTCGAAGAACAGATCCGGTTTGCGGCGTCTGTTCTGAAAGAAGCGGCCGACCGCCACTCGGACCTGGCGTTCGTGACAACGGATGCAGCCAGTCCGGTCATCCGTACAATAACCGGAGGCGGGGAGCTGAAGAAGGCGCTGACACTGCTTGCCCGAATGAAACCGCTGGCAAGCGATGACGGAAAGACGCCGAATTACACATCTGCCCTGCAGGGGACGGGTGCGGTGGTGGTCATCTCGGGGAATCCCGATCCACTGTTTCTCCAGCCTGTTCTCGCTGCTGCGGGCATGCAGCCGGTATACTGTTTTGTAATCCGGAAGACAGCTGGCGACCTGCCGGAAACGGTGTCTGAACAGGTGAAGAAAGTGAAGTCGCTCGGTGTGCATGTCCGGCTGCTCAGCTCGGCTGAGTTCGACCGATCGTTCCAGGAGGTGGCCCGCACGTGAAGGAGATGCAGATACAGAAACCGGTGCTGGTTTTTTTATACATCCTGGCATTTTTCCTGACGATCGAATGGCTGCGGCCGATCGCCGAATTGACGGAGACCGGGCACATCAGCCACTTTTATGGATTCGTTGCTCTTTGCATGCTGTTCGCCCTGCTCAGGATTCCCGTATGGATCGGTGCCCCTGTGAAGATCGTATACATATTCCTGTCTGTCCAATCCGTTTTCTATGGCGGGGACTTCCTGACAACGGAAAATTTCGGGAAGACGGCGGAGGATCTTGCGGGGAGCCTGAAGCTGATCTGGTCGGGAGAATGGATGGAACTGTCCTATCTGTTCAGAACTGTCCTGTTTTTCATCCTCCTCTGGATGATCACCTATCTGCTCCGGTTCTGGATGGAATACCGTAAATCGATCTTCCTGTTCTTCGGGATGACCGTCCTGTTTCTGGCCGTGGTCGATACGTTCACGGATTTTGACGCTTCCTACGCCGTGCTCCGTGTGATGGTGATCGGGTTGTTCCTGCTCGGAATCCTGTTCCCGCTGCGGTTCGCAGGGAAGACGAAGACAGAGTTCTCTGTACGCCAACTGCTTGCGATCATGCTGCCGCTCGGCCTGGCACTGGCAGCAGCGGCCTTGTTTGCACTGCTTGTGCCGGTCAAGGAACCAGCCTGGCCGGATCCAGTTCCGTTCATCCGGTCTGCGGCGGGGTTGGGCGGCGAAGGAGAGGGAGCAGCAGGGGGTGTCTCCAAAGTCGGCTACGATCCCGACGATACGCAGCTCGGCGGCCCGTTCCGGCAGGATGACACGCTCGTCCTCGAAGCCTATACGGACAGCCGTCAATACTGGGTGATGGAAACGAAAGATACGTATACGACGAAAGGGTGGGTGCAGTCCTCCGGCAGTGGCTATCCGGAATTCACAGGTGAGTATTCAAGTCTGATCGGAAGCCAGGTACTCGAGCCTCCCAATCAGCGTGCAGATATCGAACTGTACGAACCGCTGCCGATCCTGCCGCACCCTTATGGATTTAATAAGATCCAGACCGCGGAGATGATGCCTTACCGGCAGGAAGTGAATACGCAGCAGCTGTCCTTGATGACTGCTGAAGTCCCTTCACCTCTTACGTACCGGACGGAATTCGAGGAACCGGTCTTCAGCCTGAAGGCGCTGCGCGACACCCGGATGGAGGATCTGCAGGCTGATATGCTGGAATTGCGTCCGTATCTGCAGCTGCCTGCCGAACTGCCTGCACGGGTGAGCGACCTTGCAGCCGAGCTGACGAAAGACGCACCGAGCGTCTATCAGAAAGCGCAGGCGATCGAGCGGTATTTCGGGCGCAGCGGATTCGTGTATTCCCGCGATAATGTCGCAGTCCCGAAGGAGGACGATGACTATGTGGATCAGTTCCTGTTCGAGACGAAACGCGGGTACTGCGATAATTTCAGTACGTCCATGGTGGTCATGCTGCGGTCTGCCGGCATCCCGGCGCGCTGGGTGAAAGGATACGCGCCCGGCGAGCTGAAGCGGGATGAAGACCGGAAGAGGTATTACAGCGTCACGAACAATCAGGCGCACTCCTGGGTGGAAGCCTACATGCCCGGTTACGGCTGGATGCCATTCGAGCCGACAATCGGTTTCAACGGCGTATCAACTATCACTTATGATATCGAAGCAGCAGAAGACGACAGACAGCAGGAAGAAGAACTGAAACGGCCTGAACTAGACAAGAAAAAAGAAGAAGCACAGACAGCGAAGCGGAAGAAGTCCGCGGCCGGGGGCTTGTTGGATCTGGTGCCCGACTGGATGAAATCCGGCGTGACGCTTGCGTCTGCAGGTGCCGGGATTGCTGCTGCCGTTTCACTCGGATTATGGTTCACGCGTAAAAAATGGCTGCCCCGGCTTCATGTCCGCAGAGCGAGGAAGCAGTCTGGCGGTTGGCGGCAGTTCGAGAAGGAATACAGCCTGCTGCTCCGGCAGCTGGAGCGGATCGGCATCACACGTCCTCCCGGCGTGACTCTCGCGGCTTATGCCGGGGAAGTCGACCGCCTGCGCGGAGACACGGCGATGAGTGAGTTGACCCGGACGTATGAACAGGGCCTATATGGGAATGAAAAGCAGGACTTGAATTGGCCACAGTTGCGCGAGATGTGGGAAGATTTAATCATCAATACATGTGGTTGATTTTTCGGCTGGCGGGAAGTAGAATGAGAGCAGGAAAAGAAATAAGGAATGCTCTCATATAGGTCCGATAATAGGGTTCGGATGTTTCTACCAGGCTACCGTAAACAGCCTGTCTATGAAAGCGAAGGCAGCTGCGGGGTTTCTGCAGTCTGTTTTCGTGATTTCATGGATATCTATATAGTAGGAACTGAAGACGCGCAGGAAGGATCCCCTTTCTTTCGCGTCTTTGCTGTTTTTGTGGGTATACTGAAAATAAAAAGAAGAGGTGGATTACATGTCAGCAGCTCCATTGTTATCTGAACAGGAAAAAATCGTCGTTTTGGATTTAGGCAGCACGCACAACCAGCTCATCACACGTGTGATCCGGGATTTGGGCGTATACAGCGAGCTCTACCCGCACACTGCAACTGCTGAGGAGATCCGTCACATGAAAGCTGCAGGTATCGTCCTGTCGGGCGGCGATGTGAAGATGGACGCAGACATCGATCCTGACATCTTTACACTCGGCGTTCCAGTACTCGGTATCGGATCAGGCCTCGAAGTGCTGGCGGAACGTTTCGGCGGTACTGTGGAGTCGATGGAAGCGCACGGTGCAGCAACCACAATTACACCGGAAGACGCATCATCCCTCTTTGCGGGTGTGAACGGATCGTTCTCCGCACATATCGGCGGCACAGTGAAAGTCGCTTCATTGCCTGAAGGTTTCCGGGCAGCAGCGAAAGATGAGCACGGTCACATCACTGCGATTGAAGATGCCGATAAGAATCTTTATGGTGTCCAATTCCACCCGGAAACAGACAGCACGGAAAACGGCGAAGATATTCTCCGGACTTTCCTGAAGGACATCTGCAAACCGGGCGCTGAGTGGACAATGGACCGCTTCATCGAAGTGGAAATCGAAAAGATCCGTGAACAGGTCGGGGACCGCAACGTATTGTGCGCATTGAGCGGCGGTGTCGACTCTTCTGTCGTAGCGACCCTGATCCACCGGGCAATCGGCGATCAGCTGACATGCATCTTCGTCGACCACGGCCTTCTCCGTAAAGGGGAAGTGGAAAGTGTCGTCGATACGTTCAGCAACCAGTTCCATATGAACTTCATCAAGATCGACGCACGCAAGCGGTTCCTGGACAAGCTTGCCGGCGTGGATGATCCTGAGCAGAAACGTAAAATCATCGGTAACGAATTCATCCGTGTGTTCGATGAGGAAGCGGCAAAACTCGAAGGAATGGATTTCCTTGCACAAGGAACGATCTACGCGGACATCATCGAGAGCGGAACAGCGACCGCTGAAGTGATCAAGTCCCACCATAACGTCGGCGGCCTGCCGGAAGATCTTGAATTTGAACTGATCGAACCGCTGAAGGCGCTGTTCAAAGACGAAGTCCGCAATGTCGGAAAAACACTCGGTCTTCCGGAAGAGATCTACAACCGCCAGCCATTCCCCGGCCCGGGGCTCGGCGTGCGTGTCCTCGGTGAAGTGACGGAAGAAAAGCTCGCTATCGTCCGTGATGCCGACTATATCCTCCGCGAAGAGATCAAGAACGCCGGACTCGACCGTTCGATCTGGCAGTATTTCGCAATCCTGCCGGGCATCAAGAGCGTCGGCGTCCGTGACGGGAAACGTTCGTACGACCATGCGATCGGTCTCCGTGCAGTCCATTCTTCGGATGGCATGAGTGCCGACTGGGCGCAGATCCCTTGGGAAGTCCTCGAGAAGATCAGCTCCCGCATCACGGCTGAAGTGGACCACGTCAACCGCGTCGTCTATGATATTACCGCGAAGCCACCGGGCACCATCGAGTGGGAGTAAAACTGAACTGAATAGATGATTGTCGTATATCCTCGGGGATAAGGCCCGAAAGTCTCTACCAAAGCACCGTAAATGCTTTGACTACGATGAATGGAACGTTCCCGGCGGGAGACCGCCGACCGTCCATTCTGAAGAGTGGGAAGAGCGTGCGGCATGAATTGCGGCACGCTCTTTTTAATCCAAACAGATAGGACGGTTGATGATGAAAAAGTATTTCGAGTTCGACAAGCTGGGAACGAATTATCGCAGGGAGATCATCGGGGGGCTGACGACATTCCTGGCGATGGCATACATACTCGCAGTCAACCCGCTGGTGCTGTCCCTGGACGGGGTACCGGATATTCCAGACGCCATGCGGATGGACAAAGGGGCGGTCTTCGTAGCGACTGCATTGGCAGGAGCGGTCGGTTCACTGTTCATGGGGCTGATTGCACGATATCCGATCGGCCTTGCACCAGGCATGGGGCTGAATGCATTCTTTGCATTTTCCGTCGTGCTTACGTACGGCATTCCTTGGCAGACTGCGCTCACAGGCGTGCTGTTCTCAGGTCTGATCTTCATCGTCCTCTCACTGACAGGTCTGCGTGAACTGATCATCAATGCTATACCAGCTCAGCTGAAATATGCAGTGGGGGCAGGGATCGGCCTGTTCATCACGTTCCTCGGTCTGCAGAATGCGAACATCATCGTGGCAGATCCGAATACACTCGTGACTCTCGGCGATCTGTCGCAAGGCCCGGTTCTGCTCGCGATTTTCGGCTTAGTGATCACAGTCATCATGATGGTCCGCGGTATCAAGGGAGCTATCTTCTATGGAATGATCCTGACAACTGTCGTTGGGATGCTTGTCAGTCTGATCGACGTGCCGCACGCAGTCGTTTCAAAAGTACCTGATGTCTCTCCGACATTCGGGGCTGCCTTCGAAGCGATTTTCCAGCACCCAGGCGACTTGTTCACCACACAGTTCCTCGTCATCATCATCACATTCCTGTTCGTCGATTTCTTCGATACAGCAGGTACACTGGTCGCTGTTGCAACCCAGGCGGGACTCATGAAGGACGATAAACTGCCGCGCGCAGGACGTGCACTGCTGGCGGACTCCCTCGCGACCGTGACGGGCGCGATCTTCGGGACGTCAACGACGACTTCCTACATCGAATCCACTGCAGGAGTCGCTGCAGGTGCGAAAACCGGATTCGCTTCAGTCGTGACGGGACTGCTGTTCCTGCTCGCGCTGTTCTTCTCGCCGCTGCTCTTCGTCATAACACCAGAGGTGACAGCGCCTGCACTTATCATCGTAGGCGTGCTGATGGTGTCGAACCTCGGTAATATCGAGTGGACGAAATTCGAAATGGCTGTACCGGCATTCTTCACAGTCATCGCCATGCCGCTGACATACAGCATCGCAACCGGAATCGCAATCGGCTTCATCTTCTATCCGATCACGATGCTTCTGAGCGGACGGAAGAAAGAGATCCATCCGATCATGTACGCGCTCATGGTCCTCTTCATCTTGTACTTCATCTTTATTAAGTGATAGTGAATCCGCTGGCGCCCTTCGTGAAAAGGGCGCCAGCGTTTTTGTTGTTGTGAATTTATTGTTGTAATCGAAGGGTTTGCGGACTGTTATTTTGGGTAAAGTAAGGGTTGAGTAATTATTTTCGCTAAAAGTGTTGACTTCTAACCGACCGCTTGGTATAGTAATTAAGCAGTCGGGAACGCGACTTACTAAAACGCCTTCCAGACAACATGAACCTTGAAAACTGAACAGCAAAATGTCAACGAATTAACGTTTGGGAAGCCGACCCCGTCGGCGGAACAGACAAAACCAGATCAACAGATCTGATAGACATCTTAAATGATGCCAGCAAAAATTGAGCAATCAATTTTCTGTATGCGTTTTTCTCTTATTGAGTGAACGTATCTGGCAGCCGAGGCGCATTGCAGTGCTAGGAAGTGATCGAGAGAAGGAAGGAGCGTACTTCGGTACGTGACTGACTGAACGAGTGAAACTGACGACGCAATGCATTGTGCATCGGCTGCCAGATTTATGGAGAGTTTGATCCTGGCTCAGGACGAACGCTGGCGGCATGCCTAATACATGCAAGTCGAGCGGATCAATGGGAGCTTGCTCCCGGCGATCAGCGGCGGACGGGTGAGTAACACGTGGGCAA
>NZ_LN651337.1:1841444-1842957 GCF_000826145.2 Sporosarcina koreensis | reverse complement strand
GTAATCAGTAGGTTGAGGGTTCAAGTCCTTTCGCCGGCACCACTTTGTACGAGCCATTAGCTCAGTTGGTAGAGCATCTGACTTTTAATCAGAGGGTCGCAGGTTCGAATCCTGCATGGCTCACCATTTCTGTAAATATATACAGAACTTCTAGAGATTATGCGGGTGTGGCGGAATTGGCAGACGCGCTAGACTTAGGATCTAGTGCCTTCGGGCGTGGGGGTTCAAGTCCCTTCACCCGCATCTCTTATTTTTTTGCGGAAGTAGTTCAGTGGTAGAATACGACCTTGCCAAGGTCGGGGTCGCGGGTTCGAATCCCGTCTTCCGCTCCATAAATTTGCCGGGGTGGCGGAACTGGCAGACGCACAGGACTTAAAATCCTGCGGTAGGTGACTACCGTACCGGTTCGATTCCGGTTCTCGGCACCAATTATCATCTGCTTAATAATATGCGCCCGTAGCTCAATTGGATAGAGCGTCTGACTACGGATCAGAAGGTTGTGGATTCGACTTCTGCCGGGCGCGCCATTTTATTTTAACGGGAAGTAGCTCAGCTTGGTAGAGCACTTGGTTTGGGACCAAGGGGTCGCAGGTTCGAATCCTGTCTTCCCGACCATCTTTACATTTATATGAATTATGGGGCCTTAGCTCAGCTGGGAGAGCGCCTGCCTTGCACGCAGGAGGTCAGCGGTTCGATCCCGCTAGGCTCCACTTTNGGTCTGGTGTGGAAGCATGGCGACATGTGGAGCTGACAGATACTAATCGATCGAGGACTTAACCAAACAAAAGCGGAAGCGCCGTAAGGCGGTCTTGACTGCGCAATGTCTGTTTTATCCAGTTTTGAAAGAACGATAAGATCTTTCAAAAAAATCTTGTATAATACCTACGCGGTAGTATATAATATTAAATGTCTTTAAAAAGGTAAACAACTTGTCTGGTAATGATGGCGAAGAGGTCACACCCGTTCCCATACCGAACACGGAAGTTAAGTTCTTCAGCGCCGATGGTAGTAGGGGGCTTCCCCCTGTGAGAGTAGGACGTTGCCAGGCAGACGCAGCAATGCGTATTATGGAGGATTAGCTCAGCTGGGAGAGCATCTGCCTTACAAGCAGAGGGTCGGCGGTTCGAGCCCGTCATCCTCCACCATATTTTGTGCCGGTGTAGCTCAACTGGTAGAGCAACTGACTTGTAATCAGTAGGTTGAGGGTTCAAGTCCTTTCGCCGGCACCACTTTGTACGAGCCATTAGCTCAGTTGGTAGAGCATCTGACTTTTAATCAGAGGGTCGCAGGTTCGAATCCTGCATGGCTCACCATTTCTGTAAATATATACAGAACTTCTAGAGATTATGCGGGTGTGGCGGAATTGGCAGACGCGCTAGACTTAGGATCTAGTGCCTTCGGGCGTGGGGGTTCAAGTCCCTTCACCCGCATCTCTTATTTTTTTGCGGAAGTAGTTCAGTGGTAGAATACGACCTTGCCAAGGTCGGGGTCGCGGGTTCGAATCCCGTCTTCC
>NZ_LN651337.1:1313944-1838944 GCF_000826145.2 Sporosarcina koreensis | reverse complement strand
CGTTCTGACGTCCATTCATCGCTGGGTGGCGGAAGAACAATGACTTTATGGTTAAGTTAGGAAGGGCGCACGGCGGATGCCTTGGCACTAGGAGCCTATGAAGGACGGCACTAACACCGATATGCTTCGGGGAGCTGTAAGTAAGCTGTGATCCGAAGATTTCCGAATGGGGAAACCCACCATCTTTAATAGGATGGTACGTATCTGTGAATACATAGCAGATACGAGGCAGACCCGGAGAACTGAAACATCTAAGTATCCGGAGGAAGAGAAAGAAACATCGATTCCCTGAGTAGCGGCGAGCGAAACGGGAAGAGCCCAAACCAGGAAGCTTGCTTCCTGGGGTTGTAGGACACTCTATACGGAGTTACAAAGGGATGGGGTAGGCGAAGCGGCCTGGAAAGGCCCGCCAGAGTGGGTAAAAGCCCCGTAACCGAAATTCCATCCCCTCCAGAGTGGATCCTGAGTACGGCGGAACACGTGAAATTCCGTCGGAATCCGGGAGGACCATCTCCCAAGGCTAAATACTCCCTAGTGACCGATAGTGAACCAGTACCGTGAGGGAAAGGTGAAAAGCACCCCGGAAGGGGAGTGAAATAGATCCTGAAACCGTGTGCCTACAAGTTGTCAGAGCCCGTTAATGGGTGATGGCGTGCCTTTTGTAGAATGAACCGGCGAGTTACGATTCCATGCAAGGTTAAGCCGAGAACGCGGAGCCGCAGCGAAAGCGAGTCTGAACAGGGCGCATGAGTATGGGGTCGTAGACCCGAAACCAGGTGATCTACCCATGTCCAGGGTGAAGGTAAGGTAACACTTACTGGAGGCCCGAACCCACGTACGTTGAAAAGTGCGGGGATGAGGTGTGGGTAGCGGTGAAATTCCAATCGAACCTGGAGATAGCTGGTTCTCTCCGAAATAGCTTTAGGGCTAGCCTCAAACGTCAGAATCTCGGAGGTAGAGCACTGTTTGGACGAGGGGCCCATCCCGGGTTACCGAATTCAGACAAACTCCGAATGCCGATGATTTATGTTTGGGAGTCAGACTATGGGTGATAAGGTCCGTAGTCGAGAGGGAAACAGCCCAGACCGCCAGTTAAGGTCCCCAAGTATTCGTTAAGTGGAAAAGGATGTGGCGCTGCCCAGACAACCAGGATGTTGGCTTAGAAGCAGCCATCATTTAAAGAGTGCGTAATAGCTCACTGGTCGAGTGGCGCTGCGCCGAAAATGTATCGGGGCTAAACGAATCACCGAAACTGCGGATTGACACCTTGGGTGTCAGTGGTAGGAGAGCGTTCCAAGGGCGTTGAAGCTGGACCGGAAGGACTGGTGGAGCGCTTGGAAGTGAGAATGCCGGTATGAGTAGCGAAAGAAGGGTGAGAATCCCTTCCACCGAATGCCTAAGGTTTCCTGAGGAAGGCTCGTCCGCTCAGGGTTAGTCAGGACCTAAGTCGAGGCCGATAGGCGTAGACGATGGATAACAGGTTGATATTCCTGTACCACCTCCCCGCCGTTTGAGTAATGGGGGGACGCAGAAGGATAGGGTGAGCGCGCTGTTGGTCATGCGCGTCCAAGCAGTGAGGTGTGGAACGAGGCAAATCCCGTTCCTGTAACATTGAGCTGTGACGGCAAGGGGAAGTTTCCCTGGAGTCCCTGATTTCACACTGCCAAGAAAAGCCTCTAGCGAGGCGGGAGGTGCCTGTACCGCAAACCGACACAGGTAGGCGAGGAGAGAATCCTAAGGTGATCGAGAGAACTCTCGTTAAGGAACTCGGCAAAATGACCCCGTAACTTCGGGAGAAGGGGTGCTCTGGTAGGGTGAACAGCCCGAGAGAGCCGCAGTGAATAGGCCCAGGCGACTGTTTAGCAAAAACACAGGTCTCTGCAAAACCGTAAGGTGACGTATAGGGGCTGACGCCTGCCCGGTGCTGGAAGGTTAAGAGGAGAGGTTAGCGCAAGCGAAGCTTCGAATTGAAGCCCCAGTAAACGGCGGCCGTAACTATAACGGTCCTAAGGTAGCGAAATTCCTTGTCGGGTAAGTTCCGACCCGCACGAAAGGCGTAACGATCTGGGCACTGTCTCAACGAGAGACTCGGTGAAATTATAATATGCGTGAAGATGCGCATTACCCGCGACAGGACGGAAAGACCCCGTGGAGCTTTACTGTAGCCTGATATTGAATTCCGGTGCAGCCTGTACAGGATAGGTAGGAGCCTTGGATGCGTGAGCGCCAGCTTACGCGGAGGCAATGGTGGGATACTACCCTGGCTGTATTGGACTTCTAACCCTTGCCCGTGATCCGGGCAGGAGACAGTGTCAGGCGGACAGTTTGACTGGGGCGGTCGCCTCCTAAAAGGTAACGGAGGCGCCCAAAGGTTCCCTCAGAATGGTTGGACATCATTCGAAGAGTGCAAAGGCATAAGGGAGCTTGACTGCGAGACCGACAAGTCGAGCAGGGTCGAAAGACGGGCTTAGTGATCCGGTGGTTCCGCATGGAAGGGCCATCGCTCAACGGATAAAAGCTACCCCGGGGATAACAGGCTTATCTCCCCCAAGAGTCCACATCGACGGGGAGGTTTGGCACCTCGATGTCGGCTCATCGCATCCTGGGGCTGTAGTCGGTCCCAAGGGTTGGGCTGTTCGCCCATTAAAGCGGTACGCGAGCTGGGTTCAGAACGTCGTGAGACAGTTCGGTCCCTATCCGTCGCGGGCGCAGGAAATTTGAGAGGAGCTGTCCTTAGTACGAGAGGACCGGGATGGACACACCGCTGGTGTACCAGTTGTCTTGCCAAAGGCATCGCTGGGTAGCTATGTGTGGACGGGATAAATGCTGAAAGCATCTAAGCATGAAGCCCCCCTCGAGATGAGATTTCCCATTACGCAAGTAAGTAAGATCCCTCAAAGATGATGAGGTGGATAGGTCTGGTGTGGAAGCATGGCGACATGTGGAGCTGACAGATACTAATCGATCGAGGACTTAACCAAACAAAAGCGGAAGCGCCGTAAGGCGGTCTTGGCTGCACAATGTCTGTTTTATCCAGTTTTGAGCGAACAAGCTCATCTGTCTGGTAACGATGGCGAAGAGGTCACACCCGTTCCCATACCGAACACGGAAGTTAAGTTCTTCAGCGCCGATGGTAGTAGGGGGCTTCCCCCTGTGAGAGTAGGACGTTGCCGGGCACTATAAAAAGCGGGGACGATCGTTTTGATGCGACAAGCATCAGGGAGTCGGAGCTGGATTAACACGAGCGGAGACAAAATGTCTCTGCTCGTGTTTTTTTATTGCATGGAATGCTAGCATGTAAATGTTATCATGGGTCTGCCACCCGTCGCAGAGTATTAACATACAGTTTCGCTTCAGAAGGCGGTCCGTAAGAGTGAAGAGGCTACGGGTTCTCCTCTGATTTCCTGCATGGACTGCGGATGTGTGAAACCCTTAGAATAGAATAAGATAATGGATGGTATGATGATAAGTATTGGATGGCATTTAACATGATTTTGGGCTACGCCGTATGGGGTAAAAGCTCCTAATCATGACTTTCAAGATGGAAAGATAATTTTTCAATAAATTGGTTGTCAGGACTCTCAATGTCCCCCTAATATAGATGGCTGTGTCTTTAACCGGCTTCTCCATGAACCCAAGACGACAAAAGGAGATTGATGATGAGTATAGGTATTAAAGTCCTAAAAAGGTTCTTTTTTGAGCGTTTTTTTGACCAAGCGGCTCAAACTGCCTACTATCTGCTGCTGTCGATATTGCCGTTTTTCCTGTTCGTGCTGTCGCTGCTCAGTCTCTTTCCGGTCAATGAAGAAGTTATGTTTCGATTTCTCCGGCCTTTTATTCCTGAAGAGTCTTTCTTACTGATTGAAGATAACGTCCTTGAAATCGTGAGGAACAAAACAGGGAAATGGCTCTATTTGAGTCTGGCGGGTGCTTTCTGGCTGTCGTCCGTGACAGTCCAGTCGCTCGCCCGTTCCCTGGACCTTGCAAACGGGTATGTCAGGAAGAGGGGCTTCTGGCTGTCGCTGTTCCGGGATCTCGGCGTCACGCTGCTCTTCATGCTGATTGTGCCGCTGTCCCTGCTGCTGCCGTTCATCGAAAACGTGCTCCATCAGGTGATTGCGTATTATGATGCCGTGGACGACTGGGAAGGCTGGCTGTTCCTTTGGCCGAAAGTGAAGTGGGGGCTCGGAACGCTCTTCCTATTCTTCTTTTTCCTGTTCTTCTATAAATTCGTGCCGACCGGAAAGGTGTATTTCCGGCAGGCGCTGCCGGGGGCGGTCTTCTCGACAATCGGCTGGCAGCTGTTCAGCTACCTGTTCGGCGGGTGGGTGACTGCTGTCGATTACACGCGGTTGTACGGCCAGCTGTCCGGTATTATCATGCTGGTCATCTGGTTCTATATGACAGCGGTCATTCTGCTGCTGTCCGGCCTTCTTAATGCGGAGTGGAACCGATCGAAAACGAAAGGTGTGAAATAGATGACGACAATATTGGCAGTGGATGACGATCCGAATATCGTGGAACTTGTTCGGATCACCCTGTCGGGGGCAGGGTATTCGGTTATCAAAGCGGCAAATGGTAAGGAGGCACTTGGGAAATTAGCTGAGGAAGTACCGGATCTCGCGGTTGTCGATGTGATGATGCCAGAGATGGACGGCTATGCGCTGACGAAGAAACTGCGTTCCGAATGGGATATCCCAGTGTTGCTGCTGACGGCGAAGGGGGAATTGGAGGACAAGGAGAAAGGGTTCCTTGCCGGATCGGATGACTATCTCGTCAAACCGTTCGAGCCGAAAGAGCTGCTGTTCCGGATCCGCGCGATTTTACGCCGCTATGACAAAGCGGTCGATGTCTTCATCGAAGCGGGGCCGCTGTCCATCAACCGTCAGACGTACGAAGTGACGATCGGCAGGAAAGTGCTGCTGCTGCCGCTGAAGGAATTCGAACTGCTGTCCGTGCTCGCCTCCCGTGTGAACCAGGTGTTCACGCGTGACATCCTGCTGGACCGTGTGTGGGGGTTTGACTACGAGGGAGATGACCAGACCCTTAACGTACATATCAAACGGCTGCGGAATAAGCTCGAAGGCCTGCCGGAAGGGATCCGCATCGTGACCGTCCGGGGTGTCGGTTATAAGCTGGAGGTCCCTCTGCCATGAGGTCCCTGTATGGGAAATTCCTTTTATATACCGCAGCCATCATGACATTCAGCGCCCTGACTGCATTCCTGGCAGTGAATACGTACTACCACCAGAATCTCAAAGGATCGAACGACGAGAAGAACATGCGGATCGCCAAGCAGATGGCGGACTACATCGAAGAGATGGAACCGCCGGATCTGCGGGTTTTTCTGGAGATGGAGGCTGGGACAGGATACAAACTGCTGCTGGCCGGTGCGGATGGAAAGACGGAGCGGTTCGGACAGGCGTTCCGTCTGGAGAACTTGGCGCCGGAGAAAGTGGAAAAGGTGTTGGCAGGAGACGACTACCATGGGATGCGTGAGTTTCCGACCGAAACGTTCGTGACCGGTTTCTTCTCGGACGAAACCGCGAACACGGTCGGCGTCCCATTTACGTATGAGGGCAGGGACTATGCGCTGTTCCTGCGTCCAGATATCAAACTGCTGTTCACGGAAGTGCATTACCTGCTCGGCGGTATGGTGATCGTCATGGCCATCACCAGCCTGCTGGCAATGCTCATCGTTGCGAAGCGGCTCATCCGGCCGATCACCCAGCTGACGCTTGCGACGAGGCGGGTCGGGAATGAGGAATTCAGTCCAATCCTGAATATCGATCAGAAAGACGAGATCGGGCAGCTTGCGGAAAGTTTCCAAAGGATGACGGAGCGTCTCAGTGAGAACGACAGGATCCGGAAGCGATTCATCAGCGATGTGTCGCATGATTTCCAGTCGCCTCTGCTGAATATCAGAGGATATGCCGAACTGCTTGCAGACGAATCCCTGCCGGCGGGTGAACGGGCGGGCTATGCGAAAGTCATCCAATCGGAGACGGACCGGCTGTCGTCGCTGACGAAACAGCTGCTGCTGCTGACATCGCTCGATCAGATGATGAGCCCGCTGAAACCGGTGCAGTACAGTGTGAGTGAGCAGCTGAAGGAGACAGTGCGCAAATACCGGTGGCTGTTGGAAGAGAAGCAGATTTCGTTATCCATGGACGTGGAAGAGGCTGAGTTGACGGGGGATCCGTCGTTCCTTGAAAAGGTCTGGGAAAACATCCTGTCGAATGCGTTGAAATACACGGACAAGTATGGGACGGTGGACGTATCCCTTGCTGCAGGAGAAGAGAAGGTGGTTGTCACCATCAGCGACTCAGGCATCGGCATCGCGCCGGAGAACATGGAACGGATCTTCCACCGGTTCTACCGCGAAGACGACTCCCGGACACAGGCGGCAGAAGGGACTGGGCTCGGTCTCTCTATCGTGCAGCAGGTCGTCGAGCTCCACGGCGGAACGATCGATGTGACCAGTGAAAAAGGGAACGGAACGACATTCACAGTTACACTGCCGAAACTGTAATGTACTGTACATGTTGCGTTCATCTTCAGGTTGTATGATGGAAGTAATCAGAACGGCACAGGAGGAATGCAGCATGCAAGAGAAATGGAGTATGCGTTTAATCAGGATTGCAGCGATTTTCGGATTGATCGGAACGGTATTAGGTTCTCATATGGCGGGTTCGGGTTCGTACGCGTTCAAACCGATCCACGCGCACATTCTGCTCGTCGGCTGGCTGTCGATGTTTTCGTGGGGAGTCTTCTACAAAATATACAGGGTGCGCGCCAAAAAGTTGGTGGCCGTCCACGGCTGGACCGCCATCATCGGCGCCATCGGTCTGACAGCCGGTATGTGGCTGCAGTTCATCCAGCCATTCAATATCAACCCGACATTCGCTCTCATCTTCTACATCGTCGGCGGTACGATCCTGCTGATCGCCTTCGCGCTGTTCGTCATCATGACGTTCATGACCGAGCGGACAACAGCATAAGCGTATCGGATGAAAACCGTTCCCTGCCTGGGGAACGGTTTTTGCGTCTGGCGGCAGAGGAATCAGTTGCGGCAAAGCGGGAAAGTGCTCATAAATGGTGCCGTTCCGCTCATAAACCGGGGGAAATGATCATAAATATGGGATTATGCTCATAAATCCTTGAAAGTGATCATAAACATGGGATTCCGCTCATAAACTGTCATTTTGCGCTCATAACTTCACAATTCCCACTCGTCTTCATCGGGAATACAGACAAAAGCCCGGCGGTCTGCCTGCAAGACAGACCCCGGGGCTTATAGGAGATACGAAGACACAACTTACAATCCGCGGTAGCCGGTTTCCGCTTTGAACCGGACCTCCGCGTAGGACACTTCCTCCGCTTCCTGCTTCTTTGCACCGACATATGTGCCGATGACCGCAGCCAGGAAGCCGGCCGGGATTGAGATGATTGCCGGGTTGATGAACGGGAAGAGCGGTTCGCCGACGAAGAACGCTGCACCCGGCACCGGATTGATGACGTTCGGACTGACCGCGACGAGCACCAATGCCGTAATAAGGCCGGTCAGCATGGACGCCACTGCGCCTGTCGTGTTGAACTTCTTCCAATAAATCGTCATGAGCAGAGTCGGTACGTTCGCGGACGCTGCGATACAGAATGCGAGCGACACGAGGAATGCGACGTTCAATTTTTCCGAACCAAGTGCCAGCAAGATTGACAGGACACCGACGCTGATGGCGGCAATACGGGCTGCGCGCACCTGCTGTTTCTCCGTCACTTTGCCTTTCATGATGATTTCTCCATACAGATCATGCGCAATGGCGGATGCACCCGAGAGCACGAGCCCTGCGACAACGGCAAGGATCGTGGCAAATGCTACAGCCGCAACGAATGACTCCAAGGCATCCCCGCCGAGCACACCGGCGAGCATCGGTGCAGCCATGTTGCCGGCGGCATTTTCAGCAATGATCGCTTTCGAGCCGACGAACTTGGCGGCCCCGAACCCGAGGAAGATCGTAAGGACATAGAAAATGCCGATGATCCAGACCGCATAGACGACGGATGAACGGGCCGTCTTTGCATCCTTCACCGTGAAGAAACGCATGAGGATGTGCGGCAGGCCTGCTGTTCCTAGCACCAGGGCCAGCAGTACGGAAATCAGACCGATCGGATCTTTGTAGACGACCCCCGAATGGAGGAATGATTCCCCGTGGTCCGTCGCTGTCCGCATAATATCGAACATGCCGACGAAATTGAAATTGAACTTCATTAGGACCAGGAACGAAATGACGATGGTTCCGATCATCAGCAGGATCGCCTTGACAATCTGCACCCAGCTTGTTGCAGTCATGCCGCCGAACAGCACATAGACGAGCATCATCACGCCGACAATCATCACTGACATCCAATAGTCGATGCCGAACAGCAGTTTGATGAGCGCGCCTGCACCGACGAGCTGCGCAAGCATATAGAACAGCACGATTGTAATCGTATTGAGCGCCGCCGCTTCGCGCACTTTCTTTGCGCCGAAGCGGGAGCCGATCATGTCGGCCATCGTATACTTTCCTAAATTCCGGAGCGGTTCTGCAATCAGGAACAGCACGACCAGATAAGCGGTCAGAAATCCGACACTGTAATAGAAGCCGTCGAATCCGTTCAGCGAGATGGCGCCGGCAATCCCGAGGAATGATGCGGCGGACAGGTAATCTCCGGCGATCGCCATGCCGTTCTGCCAGCCGGACACGGAGCCGCCTGCCGTATAGAAGTCACTGGCCGTCTGCGTCTGTTTTGCAGCCCAGTAGGTGATGTACAACGTCAATAGAATCACAGAGAAAAAGATTATAATGGATATCATACTCATCAGCGAATCCCCCTTTATTCCTGAACGTGTTTTTCGATAATCTGGTCAACGTCCTTATCAAAATCCCGTGCTTTCTTTACATAAATCTGCGTGAACACCCATACCATGGCAAATAACCCGAAGGCGTAGACCCATGTCCACGTCATCCAGCCAACTGCACGCGTTTCCAGTATGTTTGTGTAACTGGTCAGGATCGGAAGCATCAGGTAAATTACGAAAAATGCAGCCGTATAAGGTGTGATGAAGCGGTTCTTCTTCCTGACGAGCCGCTTGAACTCCGGTGTCTCGATGATCCGTTCATAGTCCAGTTTCCCATCCGTCGTGCGCGGCAGTTCCTCTGTCACGCGGACTCCGGATTCTTTCAGTCCCACTGTCACAAACTCATCCCCTTTTGTTTTCGTTGATATACCCCGCAGTTGTCAGGCGATCCCCAAATCACTTGGCAACTAGAGGCAGGACATACCTATTTTGTAAAGGTAACGAAAAGACAGAAAATATGCAATATTATTTTTACATAAGAAACAGACGGCCGGCAGTAAAAAGACCGCAATCTCATAGGAGAGTCGCGGTTTCCGGTGGATCTGATGAAGCTGAATCCCTAATCTGCAGGATTGAACACCACGGTAGACGTGTTAGTGACACGGAGCCACTGCCCTTCCCTGAGCTCCACACGGCTTTCGGTCTTCCCTGACGTGCCGCCGATCAGTTCGTAAAGGATGGGGTCTTTTCCTCTCTCAAGAATCTGCAAGTACCCATAGAGTTCATCAGTTGAAATCGTATATACTCCCGGGTCGATATCCGTTCCCACTTTCCATACACCTGCAGACAGGGTGTTCCTGGGTTCCGTCTCAGCAGGAAAAACTGAAACCGAATCATATCCGCCATCTGCGCGCACGGTCATCGATTCATCCACCGAAACAGTGAGCGTATGAGCACCGGCATAATCGCCGACAATTTCCCGGAGTATTTGCTTGCCGTCTTTATCCAATACATAGATATTCCCGGTAGGATTTCCGGCAATCATATACCGGCCAGGGGGCAGTGTGATGGTTTCACCGGTCTTCGGGACAACAGGGACAGCGGTTTCACGGGCTTCGCTGTTGGCGCGGTCGACTTCCGTAAACAGACCTGGATGAACAGAGCCGATCAGCTCCTGTTTCTCCTTGCCGGTGATTTCCTGATTCTCTGCGTAGCGGACAACGGACTCGGAAGACGGAACGGACTTTGTCTGGCAGCCTGCGGAGAGCGAGATCAGCAGGACGAGCAGCACGTTACGCATAGTAGTTTTCATAGTATTCCACCGTTCCGAGCGGTCCGATCGTCAGTTTGGCTGTGCCCTGCGTAAGAAGCTTTTCGATCCATTGCACCTGATCAGGCATGGACAGTCCGTTCAGCGGAATGCAGAGCAGGTGACGGGCGATATAGAGATGATCCTGCGGTAGGGCCAATGACTCTGCCAGAAGATTATATTGATCTGGCGCCATCTCGGCCTTCAGGAAAAGGTCCCGCTCGCCTGTCAGCTTCTGTTCGTGGACGATCACCCCGTCCTTCAGGAAGATGACACGGTCGGCGTATAAGTCGAGGTTTTCGAGCAGATGGGAGGCGACAAAGATCAGTTTCCCTTCCTCCTTCATCTGCATCAGACAATCGGAAATGAGGGCGACGTTAGCGATATCGAGCCCGTTCATCACCTCATCCATCAGCATGACAGGCGTGTCGGCGGCCATCATCATGGCAAAACAGAGCCGCTGCCGCATGCCGAGTGAATAGGTTTTCACTTTCTTCTTCACATAGTGGCCCATCTGGAGACGTTCGATGATGGCCGGGACTTGCTTGGACGAGTGCTGCCACATCGAGGCGTATAATTTCAGGTGAGCGGTGCCTGTCAATTCTTCAAAAAGGTCCCCCTGTTCCGGGAATGTTGTCAGCTGCCGATGGATCGCAACCTCTTCCCGTTCGCTGCGGTAGGAATGCTTTCCGTCAAACAGCACTTGGCCGGAGTCCGGCTTCGTATAGTTTGCAATGATATTGAACAGCGTCGTCTTCCCGGTGCCGTTCGGTGCAGCAACACCGATGATCTCTCCTTTTCCGGCTGTGAAATCGATCCGATCCAGGACCACCTTGCCCGGATAGGCGATCGATATGTTCGTCAGTTTCAGCATGACTGTCCCTCCTTAGTGTTTCCTGGCTGTCCGGTATGCCCGGGCCGGCTGTCTGTAGCGAAGCCGGTTGACGATGGCGGCTGTGCCGAGAAGGATGGCGGTCAGGCCCGCATACCAGAAGAATGCATGACGGATATCCAGCTGCCTGCTTGCATACCGTTCGGCTGCGATGCCGTTCATCACGGAAGCACTGTCCAGCATGACGAGCGGCCGGAGCCAGCCGGCCTGCAGACCTGCCGTCGACAGGATAGAGGGCAGCAGGATGAAAAAGAGAATAATCAGAACGGCTGCATAGGTGTTTTCCGTGAATTCCTGCAGCAGGGCGAACGCCGCAAGCAGCAGCAGGCTGATGAGCAGGAACGATAGGGACTGGAGCACAATATAGGAGACGGACGAGACCGCCCGGAACTCTCCGCCGTCATAGAGCAGCAGAGGTGATAAGAAGTCCCCCCATCCTGTCTTCAGTCCGGCATACAGCGCGCCGGCACCGATACCGGCGGCCAAGAACAGCGTAATAAGCGCCAGATGGACGCCCAGTTTCGTAAGCATCCGCTGTGACGATGAAACCGGCAGCCCCTCCATGACGGAGCGGTTCGCCCGGTCATGGAGCATCATGCTGCTGCCGATCAGCAGGACGAACAAGCCGAATGGCGCACCGCTGATCCGATCCAGAGCAGCCGGTATGAAAGCACTTGCTGCCAGTGGATCTGCGATAATCGGCACGTCATGCTGCTGCTGATAGGTCAGCAGGGCCGTTTCTTGACGGATCTCTTCTTCCGTCATGATCAATTCCTCAGGCATGCCTTTGTTGCCGGCATCGTAAAGCTGCAGGCGCAGTTCGGTAAGCCGCAGTCCGTCTTCGATGTAAGCCTTGCTGTTCTCCTCTTCATCCCATAAGTAGAAACGCTGCATGTTGATGAGGGATGCCTGTTCCGTCAGGTTGTCGTAGATCATCTGCCCCTCTTCCGACTCCCTCAGCTCTTCCGGAAATGCTTTGAAGATCGTTTCGAACAGTCCGGCTTCTTCATTCTTCTGATCTTGTACGGTTTCGATCTGCTGCTGGCTGTAGTGACCGAAATAGATCGGGAAGAAGAGGACCAGTGCCAGACCGAGCAGCCAGTTTTTCCGGTTATGTGCAAGCATGTTCAGTTCGAATAACAGATAGGTCCGTTTCATGGACAGACTCATTCCTTCCCGGGGTTTGTCAGCGTGCTTGGTAGAGGCGCCGCTTCGTGATGATCCGCGATACGGCGAACAGGAGGAGTTCCACTGCCAGCACAGCAGCCAGCAGGACGATGAATCCCTTCGCGACGGTGATCGTCTCCGTATTCAGCAGGTAATTCTTCTCACCTGTAATAATCTTGCCGAAATCGAAGTAGGTCTGCGGGAAATAGCTGATGTCAATACCGGCAAGTTCCCGCGTCGTCCGGCCGTCATACAGCCGCTCCGCAAAAATGACAGCCGTTCCGAAGAGGAGGACGAGCCATTCGTTCTTCAGCAGGAGTCCGAGCACCGTATTCAGACGGATGATGAGATAGACGAGCAGGGGGACGGCCAGTAATGAAATCCCTATGAACTTCAAGATGCCCATCACGCCGTAGTCCTCGATGGTGAACGTCTGCTGGGCTGTCATGATGGGCACATCGAGATCGGCAGGCCCGAAGCCGAATTGGAGAGCCAGCAGGAGAACACCGACAGCCAGCACAGCGAAGATGACAAGCAGTGTATACAGGAAGGCGGACAGCGATTTCAGGTTCAGCTGCCGGTACCAGGACACGGGAAGACCTTGTAATACAGAACGGTGGAGCCGGTCCCGGGAAACGATATCGCTGCTGAAATACACAGCGCAGAAGAGCATGAAGGCAAAGCCGTATGTCTGGAGAAAGCGCTGCAGCGACTGGAGACCTGTCTTCTCGAACAGCAGCCCTTCCGTAACCGTACGCTTATTGGAAAGGTAGTCTTCG
Source organism: Sporosarcina koreensis (assembly GCF_000826145.2). Classification (GTDB taxonomy): domain Bacteria; phylum Bacillota; class Bacilli; order Bacillales_A; family Planococcaceae; genus Sporosarcina; species Sporosarcina trichiuri. The sequence goes on along the minus strand of NZ_LN651337.1, from coordinate 1,825,958 downwards.
TAGCGCAGCATTGTCTGATGGTACAGATGTTCCCGATCCTTGCCGGGAAATGGTGAATTGCTGAAAAGACGGTCATCCTGTATGTAGACGGAAGGGTCGGACTCCAGATAGGCGGTGCGCAGATGGAGATACCGGAGGAAGTTCCGGTCTTCATAGGCATTCAGGAATGCGGAGAACAGCCCGTGGTAGTATGCATTCATGGCGAATACGGGCTGCCCGGTCATGAGGATGATCCCCGTATTGCCGTTCTTCAGTCGCTGCTCCTGCTCGACTTCCAGTTTCGTCAAGTACAGTTTGGTCTCATCGATATCGAGCGTCTCAGGCGTCTCCCGATTCGGGACGAGCAGGAAACAGTAGATCAGCAGAAGTGTGCCGATGAACAGAAGGAACGGGATGGTCCGTCTGCCCGCAGCCGTCAGCAGAAATTCGTGTTTCAAATATGTGCGGTTCATTCCCGAGTCCCCTTTAACGATTTTCCAGTCATTTACTGAGAGTTGCAACCTACTATAATAGTATGTTCAAAATAGTTCAATATATCTTCTTGTGGAAAAGCCCGGACGTAATCTTCGACGGCCTCTTCACATACACTGTAAATGGTTGAAAATCTCGCTGAGAAAGGTGCGCATGTATGGATAATCGATTTTCCGACGAACATGACAAGTCGGTCACGAATCGCAAGCTCGAACAGCTTGAGGAGTTCCGCATCCAAAATACAGGAAATCCCCTGACGACGAACCAATCACTGAAACGGTCGAATGACGAAGATCAGTTGAAAGCCGGTGTCCGCGGTCCGACGCTGCGGCAGGACTATGAGTTTTTCGAGAAGATGACGCATTTTGTCAAGGAGCCGATCCCAGAGCGGAAAGTGCATGCGAGGGGATACGGCGCACATGGAGAGTTCGAGTGTTACAAATCCATGAAGCAGTACACGAAAGCCGGATTCCTGCAGGAAGAGGGGAAGAAGACACCGGTATTCGTCCGGTTCTCGACTGTTCAGGGGCCCCGCGGATCGAAGGATACTGCCCGTGATCTGCGCTGCAAAGGAGTGAAATTCTATACGGAAGAGGGCAACTACGACCTGACGACAATTGACATGCCGGTGCTCATTAACCAGGATGCCATGAAATTCCCCGATGCCCTGCATGCCTACCAGCCGGAACCGAGGACCGGCATGCCGACAGCTGCAGGCGCCCATGATAATTTCTGGGATTACGTAGCAAACAATCAGGAAGCCCTTCATATGACGCTTTGGGTCATGTCCGACCGCGGAATCCTTAGAAGTTACCGTATGATGGAATCCTGGTCGATCAACACCTATCTGCTCGTGAACGAACAAGGGGTCGCCACCTTTGTACGGTTCGTCTGGAAGCCGATCCTCGGCACGCATTCTCTCTTACAGGACGAAGCACAGAAGATTGGCGGCATCGATCCCGATTACCACCGCCGTGATCTGCGGGAAGCGATCGACCGGGGGGCATACGCAGAATATGAACTTGGCGTGCAGCTCCTGTCCCAGGAGGATGAGTTCAAGTTCGATTTTGACATCTTGGACCCGTCCAAATTTTGGCCGGAAGAACTCATCCCAGTTCAGCTGATCGGAAAAATGACATTGAACCGGAACGTCGACAATGAATTCGCCGAGCTTGAACAAGTGGCATTCAACCCGGCGAACGTCGTGCCCGGCATCGACTTCTCGAACGATCCTGTGCTGCAGGGACGGCTGATGGCCTATCAAAGTGCGCAGTATCACCGGCTCGGCAGTGCGAACTTCCAAGACTTGCCGATCAACCGCCCCCTCTGTCCGTTCACCAATAATACGAGGAAGGGCTTCATGCGGTACCGGATCGATGTCGATCAGACAAACTACCATAAAAACTCCATCTCGGATAATACACCGTATACCGTACCGCCGGAAGAGGGAGGATACGCCTCGTACCCGAAGAAAGTCGAAGGGCACGTCATACGCGCCCGGAGCAAGTCGTTCGATGATTTCTTCACACAGCCGCGGATCTTCTGGAACAGCCTTACTCCTGTCGAAAAACAGCACATGATCGAGGCACTCAGCTTTCAGCTCGGCTGTGTCCAAAGTGAGTCGGTCCGTCAGCAGAACGTCGATATCCTCGTCAAGGTCGATAAGGAGATGGCCAACATCGTTGCAGACAATATTGGTGTCAACCGTCCGAGCGGCAGCCATGTGCCGGTATCCACCAAGTATCCATCCCTCAGCCAGGCCAGCACACCGAAATACGCATATTCCCAAAAGGTCGGGGTGCTGATCACGAACGGATTCGATACGGAGGCGGTCAAAAAAACTCTGGATGTATTGGAGAAGTATGGTGTATTCGTCGTAATCATCAGTGAAACCCTCGGTACAGTGACCGGCAGTGACGGCACCAAACTGAAAGTGGATGAAACGTTCCTGACGACAAGCCCGTATTTGATGGACTCTCTCTATATCGTTGGGGGAACTCCGAAAAATGCAGATAAGTTCAATTACGACATGAACGAATACATTAACGTCGCTTACAAGCACTACAAACCGATCGGGGTTGCGTCCACTGGCCGGGCATTCATCCGGAAATCGGCGCAGAACAATATGGCTGGCGTCGTGTTTGCTGACAATAATCCGGACTTCGTCGAGGAATTTGTGGCAGCAGTCGCACAGCAGCGGTTTTTCGACCGAACGTAAGCAAACGCAAACAGACGCGTATTCCGATAACTGGAATACGCGTCTGTTTTCATTCAGTGCGGATAAGGGAGGGACAGGGCTCTCACGAATCGCAGAGCGTCTCCCCGAGCCGCAGCAGCGTCAGCCGTTCCCGCGGAAGACCGCGCCTGTGCCACTCGGCCAGAAGCCGGTCGAGCGCTTCTTCCGTCGTATCGTCGGCCAGCCGGAATGCGCCGTAATGCATCGGGATGAACGTATCCGCCCGGACATCTTCGAATGCCTGTACAGCTTCCTCAGGCGTCATATGCTGGGTGCCCATGAACCATTCCGGCTCATAGGCACCGATCGGCAGCAGGGCATAGCGGATATCCGGGAAACGGTCGCCGATTGCACGGAACCCCGGAAAGTACCCGCTGTCCCCGGCATAATACAATGTACCGAACCGCTCTTCACCAGCGGCTGCCTGGCGGATCACCCAGCCGCACCAATGGGACGTGTTCGTGTCGGTCAGCGAACGCTTCGTCCAGTGCTGGGCAGGGACCGCATGGTATGAAAGCGGGCCGATGGTGACGTATGCTCCCCAGGGGACTTCGTAAACGCACGACTGTTTCATGATCTTGCGTACCGCCGGCCCCAGACCGTCGGGCACCAGGACTGCCGGACTGCCCGGCAGCTGCAGGAGGGAAGGTTTGTCCATATGATCATAATGGGAATGCGACAGCAGAACGACATCGATCGCAGGCAGTTCCGCAGGCGGCAGACCGGGCGGCTCAAGCCGGACATCCAGCCCCATCCGGCGCGCAAACACCGGGTCCGTGATGATGTTGAGTCCAGCGATCTGCAGCAGGAACGTCGAATGGCCGATCCAGGTAATCGTGGAATCACAGCGGTTCCGCTGCAGGCGCGCCGTCTGCTTGTCCGGCGCCTGGCCGATTTTGAACCGCATGTCCTTTTTCTTCCGCATCCGCTCGCGCCGCCAGCGCATCAGTTCCCCGAACGTCGCTGGCCGTGCCGCCGGATCCAGATTCCGATACCGTCGTTTCTTCATGAAGCAGTCCCCCTGTACAACCAGTTTTCCCCATTATAGCGCAACGGAGTTACCCAGACGATGCAGAAAGAGCGGGCTTCATTGCAAGGGGCTTGGAAACTGCTCATAAACTGGCGAAACTGATCATAAATCTTGGGAAACGCTCATAAAACTTGATAAGTGATCATAAACTCGGGAAAGTGATCATAAATTTCGTAAAGTGATCATAAACACAGAAAATCGCTCATAAACCATGCCAAACCGCTCATAACTTCACACAATCAGGAACACAGCATGCCCGCGGACTGGCTGTCGGCTGCCACCAACCCGCCGTGCCGCTCCGTATGCACTTCAGACAAATCAAACCCCTGGCTTGCCGGCTCCGCTGTGCTACGCATTTTTTTATAGGAACAGAAGGACGCAAAAGGAGTCTCCCAGAGCAGAAAATAGATTGTATCGTTCACGGAAACCTGGCATCATGGACGGTAAAGGAGCAGACGCCTATGGAAATTGGAAATATCATTACATTGACCGCCACCATCACAATCATCGTGAACGCCTTCCTGCTGGCGGGGGTGCTGTTTTTCGAACGCCGGGACATCGGCAATACATGGGCATGGATCCTTGTCCTCGTCTTCCTGCCAATCGTGGGCTTCATCCTCTATCTCTTCCTCGGCAGGAATCTGAAGCAGAACAATTTCTACCGGCTCACGGAAAACGAGCGCGGGGAAATCCAGACGGAAGTCGATGCGCAGCTGGAGGCAATTGACCAGGGGACCTGCTGAAGGAGCCCGCTCTGCAGGTACAGGAAGAACTCATCCATATGAACCTGAAGTCGGCGGATGCCCTGCTGTCCACCGATAACAACATTGAGATCTTCAGCGACGGGCATGCGAAATTCGATGCACTCGAACGCGATATACGCAGCGCCCAAACCGAAGTCAACATCCAGTACTATATCTTCCAGAAAGACGAACTCGGCCGGCGGCTGCGGGATGCGCTGATCGAGCGGGCAAGAGCCGGCGTGAAAGTGCGCCTACTGTATGATGAGGTCGGCTCCAAAAAGACCCCGCCGAAATTCTTCGACGAGCTCCGGAAAGCGGGCGGGGAAGTCGAGGTATTCTTCCCGTCCTTCTTCCGGCTCATCAATTTCCGCATCAACAACCGGAACCACCGCAAACTGGTCATCATCGACGGTAAAATCGCCTACATCGGCGGGTTCAACGTAGGGGATGAATACCTCGGACTCGACAAGAAGTTCGGCTACTGGCGGGACACCCATCTGCGGATCGAAGGGCGGGCCATCCACCACATCCAGGGGAGGTTCATCCTCGACTGGCATCAGGCTGGCCGCGGGAAACCCGGTGAATGGGATCAATACGAATTCGCAGCGGGTCCGGCACGGGGGACGAGCCCCGTCCAGGTCGTCGCAAGCGGCCCCAATTCCCGGACGGAGCACCTGAAGAACATGTACATCAAACTCATCCTGGCGGCGAAGGAACGCGTCTATATCCAGACGCCGTATTTCATTCCTGATACGAGTTTCATGGATGCGTGCAAGATAGCATTGCTGTCGGGCGTCGACGTGCGCATCATGATCCCGTGCAAGCCGGATCATCCGTTCGTCTACTGGGCGACCTGGGCATATGCTGGGGACCTGATTGCGTATGGTGCGAAAATCCTGCTATACAACAACGGATTCCTGCACGCAAAGACGATGGTCGTGGACGGGGAGACGGCATGTGTCGGGACGATGAACATCGATTCCCGCAGCTTCCATCTCAACTTCGAGGTGAGTGCGGTCATCTATGACAAAGCCATTGCCGGACAGCTGCAGGAACTGTTCCTGAAAGACACTGAAATCAGCACCGAGCTGACGGCGGAACGCTACGCTGAACGCTCTTTGCTCATCAAGTTCAAGGAAGGCATCTCCCGGCTGCTGTCGCCTGTCCTATAGGGAAAAGACGTCCGCAGAATATACCCGGACGTCTTTTGCATGAATAATCCTTTTCCTCTGGAAATAAGTTGATAGGATGGCAGCAGATTGGTATGCTGGAACAAACAGAAGAAGAGGAGTGAGCACATGAAGAAGTTATGGACACTTGTCACCGTCATTGGTCTTTCCTTCATCCTCGCGGCACAGCCTGCAGCGGCTGCTGGATTCCCGGATGTCCCGAAAACGAACCGCTTCCACGATGAAATCAATTTCCTCGTCGGCAAAAACATTATCAGCGGCTATACGACCGGAAAGTTCCAGCCGAAAAAGGACGTGACACGCGGGGAAGCGGCCATCATGGTCGGCCGGATGCTCGACCTGAACGGCACGAAGCGCGCGACCAAGTTCAAGGACGTCGGCAAGAACTATGGCGCGAGCGGCTATATCGCCTCAGCAGCGGACCGCAAGATCATCAACGGCTATCCGGACGGCACCTTCCGTCCGAACGAGAAGATTTCACGCGGTGATATGGCGATGATCCTGGAGCGTTCGTTCGGCATCATGGCGGGAAGTTATGGCAGATTCAGTGATGTCGGTCATCACATGAACGCCTCCACGGCCATTTTTGAAATGGCAGGTGCCCATATTGTGACGGGGTATCCGGATGGCACCTTCCGTCCGACCGCGAATGTCACACGCGAGCAATTCTCAGTCTTCCTTGCACGCGGACTCAGTACTGAATTCAAACAGCGGACGCTTAACAAAGACGGCTATGCCTATGATCTGACAAAGACGTATACGTACGCACAGCCGAAAGGCGAGTTGCAAGTCGCGTATAAAAAAGTGACCATCAAGCCTGCAGAAGTGACATTCCACGGATATTTGTGGGAATTCAAGGATACGGGCGACGGCAGTGTCTATCACCTGGATCAGCGGGAAACAAAAGATGGGCTTTACATGGTTCATCCGCTTTCTGAAGCCGAAAAGGAGCTTATCTATCCTGTGAAATTGAACACGAAGTGGCAGCCCGGAATGGATTTCCATGAACGCGTCACGATCACAGGGATCAATAAAACCGTGAAAACACCATATAAGACATTCACAAAGGCCGTGGAAGCCACAAATACAAATGGAAATAAATCTTACTTTGTCAAAGGAATCGGACGAGTGAAGACGGTCGATAAATCCGGCAAGATGATCAGTGAATTGAAATCGATCCAGTAAATGAGGAAACCAGGCGGAACGGGGGATGCCCCTGTTCTGCCTGGTTTTTTCATTCCTTCTTTCTGCTTTCCGCAAACAACAGATTCAGCTTACCGTCCTTCAGCTCGAGCGCCGCATCAAACTTCTTGCCGGCACCGGACTGGAAGCCTTTGATGACGTTCGTCCGGCCCTTCGTGCACAGCAGTTTCACCTGCGCGGGCGTCAGCTTCTTCTTCAGGAAGTAGCCCGGGAATGTCTGCTTGCAGCCACTCTTGTAGTTGCTGCAGCCATAGAAGTCCTTGCGGGCGACAATTGTCCCTTCCTTGCAGGCAGGACACGGCGCCACTTCGACCGGCGTATATGACTTCCGGCCGGACGGCGGCCTCGGCGGCAGCGTGATGTCGATCGTCTGCTGCTCGAGCTGCTTCGGCACATCGTCGAGCAGTTTCCGGATGAACTTCGAGACGTTGTCGAGGAAGTGGGTCCCCGTGCCGTCCCCGCTGCCGATCCGTTTCAAGTACGTCTCCCATTTCGCCGTCATCGACGGGCTCGCGAGCAGGCTGCCTTCGATCGCCTGGCAGAGCACGCGTCCTTTGTCGGTGATCGAGACAATGTTCTTCGTGACGGAGATGTAGCCGTGCTTCTTGATCGTCTCGATGATTCCGCTGCGCGTCGCTTCCGTGCCGAGCCCTTCGATCTCTTTCAGGATATCCGTTTCGCTCTGGTCCTCGACGAGCTTGCCGCACGTCTTCATCATCGCGATCAGCTGGCCTTCCGTATATGGTTTCGGCGGCTGGGTCGCCCCTTCCTTGATGCCGATCTCGCTCTGCACCGTCTCGTTCTGCGACAGCGGCGGCAGGGCGGGTTCCTCTGCATCCTTGCCTTTTTTCGGCGGCACGGCGAAGAGTTCCTTCCAGCCCTTGTCCACCTCTGTCTTGCCCGTTGTGAAGAACGGCAGCCCGTTGACGTCCGTCGTCACTTTCGTCTCGGTGTACAGGTAGTCCCGGTGGAACATCGCAAGCGCCGTCCGGACGACTTCTTCATATAAATTCCGCTCGAGCGGGCCGAGTTTTGCGATGGCGGCCGCAGTCGGCACTTTCTTCGTCGGAATGATCGCATAGTGCTCCTGGACTTTCGAGCTGTCGACGAACCGCTTCTTCGGTGTTTTCGACACGATGTCGAACGGCTGGCCGATGAGCTGCTGATAGTCTTCGGCAGCGTCTGCCAAGTACTTGAACTCACTCGGCGTAATATGCCGCGTATCGGTCCGCGGATAGGATACGAGTTTCTTTTCATAGAGCGCCTGCATCGTTTTCAGCACGGTGGCGGGACTCGCTTTCCAGCGCCGGTTCGCCGTCGCCTGCAGCGTCGACAGGGAATGGAGCTGGGGCGGCGGCATGCGCTTGTCCGATGTCTTGAGCTCCGTAATCACACCGGGCGACCGCTTCGTGATGCCCCGGCTGTTCAAGGCGTCCGCAATCAGTTCCCGTTTCGGCTCCTTCAGTTTCGCCTTTCCTTTGTACGTCCCGTGTTCCGCAGTGAACAGCGCTTCCGCTTCGAAGAACGGCTCGGAGACGAACGTCTCGATCTCCCGCTGCCGCTGGTAGATCAGGTAGACGGTCGGCGACTGCACGCGTCCGATCGGGAATACTTCCTGGATGCCCTTCGCCTTCAGCAGCAGCGTATACAGCCGCGAGCCGTTCATGCCGACAAGCCAGTCGCTGATCTGGCGGGACTTCGCCTCCTCGTACAGCTGCAGATCCTGGCGGTTATCGCGCAAGTTCGCGAACCCTTTCCGCACTTCGTCGGCTTCGAGCGAATTGATCCACAGCCGCTTGATGGTCTGCCCGCGGGCGCCCGTCTGGTTGTAGATGCTGTAGAAGATGTTGGAGCCTTCCCGGTCCACGTCACACGCATTGATAATCGTATCGGCATTCTTCATAAGTTTCTTCACGACTTGGAACTGCTTGTACTTGCCCTTCGACACCTCGAACTCATAGCGCTCGGGCAGGATCGGCAGGCTGCCGAGCGACCACCGTTTCCAGGATGGGTTATACGTATGCGGTTCCTTCAGCTCGACCAGGTGGCCGACGCCCCATGTCAAAAAAGCCCCCTCCGGAAAGGTCGGGCACGGCAGGAGTTCCATATAGCCCTCATGCTTGCGCGCCGAAAACGCATCGGCGTACGCCTTCGCCTGCGACGGTTTCTCCGCCAGGATCACCGGTTTCATGACAGCACCTCGGTTTCTTGTAATAGTACAGGTGTTCTGATTATCTCATAACTAGAATGGGAATGCGAATATTTCCCAATTGAAAAAAGTAACCATCCTCCGCTCTGGCTGCGTGTGAGATGATTACTTTTCAGGTCTAACACCGAATACAGGCCAACCGCTCTTCAAGCGGATGGGACTGCAGCTGATCGGGTGTTCGCGCACCCAGCTAATTTCATGTCTCCCTAGTATAGCATATTGGTAAATTGGATTGGCAGTACAGACTAAGGCTTACCTCAGCACCGACTTCGCCATCCGGACATACGTATGGCGTCTCCCGCGGATGGTGATGGAGTATGTCATGATGTTCTCCGGCACGGCGATGCCGTAGAAACCGGTGTCGCCGATGTGATGGATGTCAGCACCGGCCATCTTGCTGTTCAAGGCGATCTGGCGGATGGTCGCCTCATCGGCCCCTTCCTGGCTCGTGCCGATCGTCAGCATGGCGAGGGCGCCGTTCGCGTGGACATGCCGCACGTAGGATTCCGCTGTCTGCACAGTAATACCGGGAATCGTGCCGGGCGCCGGCATGAGGATGACGTCCGCGCCCGCTTCGATGAACCGCGTCAGCATATCTTCGGAAATGATGTCGCCGCCCATTTCGCCGGCGACTCCAGCACCGTGCATCTTGCCGGCGATGATCAGCCCGGCCACCCCGAATATCCGACGCGCCTCACGGATTGCCGCCACGGTCGCTTCGTTCGAAACACCTGTCTTCGGATTGCCGGTCAGGCAGACGAAATCGAAGCCGAGATCGGCCGCGGCCTGCATCGCTTCCGGGGTCGCGAGCCGGCCGGCATCCACACGGCTGAGCTGTTCCGCAGCGGCGGCATCCGGATCGACCGGCTCGAGGTTCAGCCCGACCGGCCGCCCCGTCAACTCCTTCAATGTGCGGATCACTTCGGACTTTTTCTCACAGTCCAATCCTTCCACCACCGGATGGAACACATCGAACACATTCAGCAGCAGCAGGTCCGCTCCGAACGACGCGGCCAGCTCCGCATTCGTCACGTCCGGATAGAGCGGCGGGGCGGATGCGATCGTCTCCGACAGCATCACCCGGCCCTCGCAGGCCCGGATTGATTGTTTCAAAGTCTGTCCGTCCATTTCCTTGAAATCACTTGCTGTGCAGTCCAATACCCGTTTCATGCCATCTCCTCCTTTGATTGCTTCCTTCATCATCTCACAATCGGAGGGACAAGCGCCAACGCCTGCAGACAGTAAAAAACAGGCACCGGAATGCCGGTGCCTGCTGCGGGTCATGCGTAAATATAAAACAAATACTCCTGTCCGTTCTTCACAGGATCCTGTGCGAACGTGTAGCCGTGTGCGAGTGCCTCTTCCGGCACGTTGCGGAACGAACCGGGGCAGTCGGTGATGACCTGCAGCAGTTCGCCTTTCTTCATGCCTTCAAGCGCTTCCAGTGTATAGATGACCGGATACGGGCACGATTCACCGCGCAGATCGAGCGTGAAATCAGGTTCGAGATCAGTTTGCATGCTGTTTCGCTCCTTTCATCGGTACGAGTTTACTGCGGTATTGCTTTTCCCGGAACACGGTCAGGCCATACAGGACGCCGAGCATGAGGAGGGTCGCCGCGATAGCGCCGACCGGTCCGAGCGTGTCTATCAAGTTGACTTGACTGCCGCTTGCGACGAGTGTCTCATAGACGCCGAGATGATCCCACGCATAGGCGAGGAGGGTGGCGCCGATGATATTGCCGGCGAACACCGGCAAAAAGAGCACTTGGCCTTCCATCAGCCGGTACATCATCCCGGTTTCACAGCCCGATGCCATGACGATACCGAGACCGAACAGCACGCCGCCGACGAACGTACTCAGTGCGGCGATCTGCGTGATCGGCGTCATTCCGTAGACCGAAATCACGATGATTGTAATGACGGAACTGACTGCCATCCCGAGGATAATCGCTTTCGCCATCATGCTGCGGCCGACGAGGAACAGATCCCGGAATGCCGATGTGAAGCAGATCTGGCCGCGCTCGATCAGGATGCCGAATGCGAGGCCGAACAGTGCTCCGAGCCCGAGCCGTGTCTGGCCTGAGGTAAAGAAATAGATTGTCAGCGCCGCGTAGACGAGTGCGATGGCGGCTCCGGCAACCGGCTGGATGGTCCGCGATTTCACTTCCGACGGCTTGACCGCACCGCCGCGGACGAGCGACGGGCGTCCTTTCCACCAGCGCGTCTTCGTCAGTTTTGCACCGAAGAACGTTCCGATGCCTGTCGCGACGATGAAGATCCAGGAGTGGAACGAAAACTGCGGCACACCGGTGAAGAAGGCGGCCAAGTTGCAGCCGAGGGCGAGCCGTGCACCGAATCCCGCGATGATACCGCCCGTCAGCCCCTGGACGTAGCGCCGTTTCTGTTTGGGAAGACGGATCTTGAAACTGCCGCTCAACAGCACCATGACGAGCGCGCCGATGAACATCCCCCACACAATCCAGCCGTCCGGACGGTTCCAGGTCGCCCCCTGCAGGTGTACCATGTCATAGTACGCCCATCCGGAGATGTCCACGCCTGCCAGCTTGAGCAGGTCGCCGCCGAGCCGGGTGAACTCACCGGTCACTGCCCAGACACCGCCCGTGAGGCCGAAATAGACGGCACTGAGGATACCGGCAGCCGCAAGAACCAGATAAGGGTTCCAATAGCGGCCGAAAATCGAATGATATATAGTTTTCATCTCATTTAGCTCCTTCTAAAAGTACTTTTCTATTCTATGCCTATTTCCGGAGAAATCAAGAAGGAAGCCGGACAAACAAACAAGCCCCCGCTGCCGGAGGCTTGTGTACACAGCTATTTCGGATCGATGAAAACCGCTTTCAGGACAGGCACGCCGTCCGTGTCTGTTTCAGTATAGCTGCCATAGACGGTCACCGTCGTTCCTTCCGGGATTTCGGTGCGTTCCCCGAGCCGCAGATCGTCGACCCACAGAACAGTTTCAGCTTCATCTTCAACGTCATGCTTCAAACCGAGCTTCCCGTCTTCGTTTGAGAAGACAGTACCGGTGAAGTTCACTTTCTTATTGGCGGGCACGTTACCGGACGCAAGATCCGCATAGGCCACTTCTTCCGTGTCCCCTTTGAGCCCTTCTTCGAGGTCGGTCACAGCACTCGTCTCAGCGGGCTGTTCGGCAGCAGGCGCCGTATCAGCCGTCTCCGGTTTCGGTTCAGATTTATCTGTATCGCTGCAGGCGGACAGCAGAAGCCCTGCAGCCAGCAGCATCATCAGTTTTTTCATCACAATCGCCTCCTTGTCCAGTGTAAACAATTTTCGGCAAAAAGAAAATACGCAACTGATCAAAAAACCACCGGAATCGGCTGGATGCCCGGGGATGTCCTACTCTTTGACCTGCCAGAACAGCGGAGCCTTCTTCGGCAGTTTTCCAAAAACAAAACTCGCGAACGGCACGAACCGGTGGAAGAACCAGATGATGAGATAGCACAAGATCACCGTAATCGTATATTGCAGGAAGATCGTCACATGCCAGGACAGCGGTGTGCCGCGCGTCGGCAGATACTTCATGACCTGGAACAGGACAAGAGGGTGCATGAGGTAGAAGCCGAATGAGTAGGTCGCAACGCTCCGCATACGGTGCACCGATACCGTGCTGCTCCAGCGGGCAAGGTACTCCCCGAAGTAGAAGAAGAACAAACTGCCGATCACCTTGAACAGGATGCCGATCATCTTATAATAATCATCATCGATCGGCAGCCGCTCGAAGTACGTATTCCGGTAGCGGATGAACACATACGTCAGGCCGAACAGCAGCCCAGCTGCTCCGGCCAGCAGCATTCTCTTCTTCGACATCTTGTCGATGATCGTTTCGTAATGGACGCCGATCCAGGCGCCGAGCATGTACGATCCGATGAAACTGAACATGAGGGGGACTGTCACGAAGTCCGTATGCATCGTAAACTGGAAGTATCCATACTCCGCGAGGATCCCGAAGAGCCATAAGTAGTTCCGGAAGAATGCAAACTTGCGCACCAGCAGCATAAGAAGGGGAAAGACCAAGTAGAATTGCACAACAATGAAGATGAAGTAAAGCTGATATTTACTCTCCCCGAACAGGAGCCGGTGCAGAATATCGGACAGTACGAGCGGACGGTCCTGATAATGCCACATTTCGACTTCGTAGATGAGTGACCAGACAATATACGGAATCAGTATGTAGGTGACCCGTTTCTTCCAATAGGACAGCAGAACATCTTTCGTGAACGGCCTGTCCCGGTACATATAGAAGAACACAATCCCCATGATCATGACGAACATGCCGCCTTCGACACGGACGATATTATTCAGGAAAAAATAGAACGTATTCTGGAACGAAGGAGCGGGGAACAGATGCCGGTATTGAGCTGTCGTATGGACGAGCACGACAAAGAGCGCAGCAAAAAATCGCACATAGTAGATGGAAGCGATTTCTTTTTTCATTGAAATTCAATCCTTTACCGGCGTAATATGTAAACCAACTGCCAGTATACCAAACGGTCGGAACGGAATGCAAAACAATTTCGCAGAGCGAAAAACTCTGCATGTCGCGGAATAGGGTTATACTATATAGACTGTGACAATGAGTGAATAGTTGAGGAGGAATGATCTTGAAGAGATTATGGATGGCAGCGGCGGCGGCCCTCCTGCTGCTGATTGTCGGTGGATGCGCAGAAGGGAATGGATCGAAGGATCTGTTTTCGTATAAGAACTCGAAGATCGGTGACAATAGCAGCATCGGGGCGATAGTCGGACTGCTGCCGGGCAGCGGTCAGTTCGAAGGGATGGAACTGCAGACGGATACGGAACCCTATGGAGCGAAGCTGTTCTATGAGACGGCAGATGGTGCGTTCACGGATGACATGATGCTGCATAATGCCTCGGCCATCTTTGCACTTGTGCCGAATGCAGGAGTCCTCACTTTCGTCGTTGACGGCGATCCGCATACCGTCAGCCGGACGGTTCTCGATGACTGGTATGGCCAAAAACTGTACGACATCGGATCCGAAGATGAACTGAAAAAACTCGAAGAAGAGCATCCGGCGAACGCAGGGGAGATGTCGATGCTTTTCGAATCATAAGGAAAAGCCGGCCGGCATCCCGAAACGGGTGCCGGACCGGCTTTTTCAGTGGAGCAGGCCTGCGTTCTGCAAGTATTCGCGTGCCACGTCCGCCGGCTGTTCACCGCCGGAATTGACCCGGTAGTTCATATCCCGCATTTCATCATCCGTCACCTTGCCTGAAAGCGTATTGAGAATTTCCTTGAGCTCCGGATGCTTATCGAGTGTTTTCTGCAGCAACAGTGGTGCTCCCTGATAAGGCGGGAACAATTCCTTGTCGTCCTTCAAGACAGTCATCTCATACTCCTTCAGCTCACTGTCGGTGGAGTAGGCATCCATCAGGTTGATGTCTCCCGTCTCGATGGCCTGATAGCGCAGTTTCGGCTCCATCGTTCTGACGGATGGGAAATCGAGGCCGTACAGCTTCTGGATACCTTTGTAGCCGTCTTCCCGGTCATTGAATTCAAGTGTGAATCCGGCTTTCACATTGGATTGGACCGCGGCCAGATCGGAAATGGACGAGATGCCGGTCTGTTCCTCGAATGCTTTGGAGATGGCAAGTGTATAGGTGTTGTTATAGGCCATCGGTTCCAGGAACGCCATGCCGAATTGGTCTGCGAGCCCTTTTCTTGCCTGTTCATATACTTCTTTGCGGTCGTTGCTGACAGCTTCCTCCTTCAGGAACTCGGACAGCGCTGTCCCGGTGAATTCCGGATACATGTCGATGCTGCCCGACTTCAGCGCGCTAAAGACGAACGACGTTTTCCCGAGCCCGGGTTTCAGTTCGACGGACAGATCCGTCCCGTCTTCGATCAGCAGTTTGTACATATTTATGAGGATCTCGGGTTCCGCACCGAGTTTCGCGCCGATGACGAACTGCTTCTCTGAACTTCCGGACAGGAACGGAAGGACGATGACGAGCAGGGCAGCGGCGAAGAAGACACCGAGAGCCGCCGCCGCGCGCTTGAAGGGAAGACCTTCGAACTTCTTCAGCAGGAAATCGAAGAGTAGCGCGAGTAATGCAGCGGGAATCGCGCCGAGCACGATCAGGGAAGGGTTGTTCCGGTCGATACCCAGCAGGATCAGGTCACCGAGACCGCCGGCGCCGATCAGGGCGGCCAAAGTAGCCGTTCCGATGATGAGTACCATCGATGTCCGGATCCCCGCCATGATGACAGGCATGGCGAGCGGCAATTCCACTTTGATCAGCCGTTTCCACGTGTTCATGCCCATCGCGGTCGCGGCCTCTCTCAAGGATGGGTCCACCTCTTTGATGCCCGTGTATGTATTGCGCAGGATCGGCAGCAGGGCATAAGCGACGAGTGCGATGATTGCCGGCACTTTGCCTATTCCGAGCAGCGGGATGAGAAGGCCGAGCAGGGCGAGCGACGGGATGGTCTGCAGAACGGCACTCGCCCCGATGACCGGTTCGGCGATGGCGCGCTTGTTCGTCAGCCAGATGCCGAGCGGAATCGCGATCAGCACGGCAAAGAAGAGGGCGATGAACGAGAGCTGTACGTGTTCGAACAGTGCACCTGCCAATTCGCCTTTGCGTTCCTGGAATACGTCTGTGAAATGCGTCATGCAGTCGCCGTCCTTTCCTGATCAGCCAAGTACTTGAGAATGGAGCCACGGGTCAGGATGCCGATCGTCTGTCCGTCTTGGATGACCCGCACAGCATCTCGGGATTGTAATGCTTCCAGGACGGCATGCCAGCCTGCATCTCCGGGCATGGAGGGTGCGTCAGCGGCTTCCGATCCTGCCGGCTCCATATAGTCCTTCACATTGAAAAGGTGAGACGTGCGGCTGCCCGTGAATTCCTCGACAAACGGCGTGGCGGGTGACCGCAGTATTTCTGCCGGTGTGCCGAGCTGCTCGATCCGTCCGTCTTTCATGAGACAAATCCGGTCACCGAGTTTCATCGCTTCCTGGATGTCGTGCGTGACGAACACGATGGTCTTCCGGATGGTGCGCTGCAAGTCCAGCAGGTCGTCCTGCAGCTTGGTCCGGCTGATCGGATCGAGTGCACTGAACGGCTCGTCCATCAGCACGACGTCGGGATCCGCAGCGAGTGCCCGGACAACGCCGATCCGCTGCTGCTCCCCGCCGGACAGTTCGTTCGGTTTCCGGTTCCTGTATGTATCGGGCTCCAGTCCGGCCATTGTAAGCAGTTCGGTGACACGGTCCCGGATCTTCCCCTTTTCCCACTTCTTCAATTCCGGCACGACGGAGATATTCTCTTCGATCGTCATATGCGGGAACAGGGCGATCTGCTGCAGGACGTAGCCGATCTCCCAGCGCAGTTCATGGATGTCATAATCGCTGATACGCTTGCCATGGATCCGGACCGTGCCTCCGGTCAGTGGAATCAGCCGGTTGATCATCTTCAGGGTGGTCGTCTTTCCGCATCCGCTCGGTCCGATCAGTACGAAGAATTCCCCTTTTTCGATTGTGAAATTGATATCCTCCACGACATTCACACGGCCGTCGTATGATTTGTCCACATGCTCAAACTCGATCATTCCCCCACGTCCTCTCTGCTGGTCTCTCCGCAGCTGCCTGTGCAGAGTCCGCCTTCTTACCTATATCCTGATTTGTCGCATCAGAAACATGAATTATATAAGAAGTATAGTGTTTTACAATCGAGTGTTTCATAAGAGAGACGGCAGGGAAGAGGACGAATGGGCAGTGTACTGAATACATAATAAATATAGAAAAATAATCGGCCGATGCAGGATGGCCGATCAGGGAGGGGACAACTTGAAGAACAAATCAGTTTGGGCACTCGGTCTTCTGGCAGTCATAGGGGCCATTGCGATTGTCGTGCTGGCAAATGCATTGAAAGAGAGCAAAGAGGAGAAACAGGCCATCCAGGGCGGAGACGTCGGAGAGGTGCTGGATGATGTCGAAGTGGCGTATAATCCGCCCTCGATGGATGATCTGCCCGACGGACCGGAAGGCGAAGCGATCCAGAGAGGCTACGATCTCATGATGGACACATCCAATCTCCTGCGGGAAAAAGCGAAGGCGACGGATGGTGAGGAAGTGATGAGCCAACTGGCGTGTACGAGCTGCCATGCGGGCGCAGGATTGGATGAGGACGTCTCGTCGCTCGTGGGTGTCACAGTGGAATATCCGAAATACCGCTCCAGGAACGATGCGATCGCAACAATCGGCGACCGTATCAATGGCTGCATGGTGCGCAGCATGAATTACGAAAAATTCGAGGAAGGCGATGAAGATCTGAACGCGATGATCGCTTACATGGCCTACATATCGAAAGGGATTCCGCCTGGAGCTGATATGCCATGGCTCGGCAAGAATGAGGTGGATGAAGTGCCGATCCCGAATGTCGACAAAGGGGAAGGGATCTTCCAGCAGTCCTGCATCACATGCCACGCTGCCGACGGTTCCGGCTCGGGTCCGACGACAGGGCCGGCTTTGTGGGGGGATGGATCGTTCAATGACGGTGCCGGCATGGGACGTATGTCGAAGATGACGGGCTTCGTCCAGAAAAACATGCCACAGAACGCGCCGGGCTCGCTCAGTCTTCAGGAAGCAGCGGACGTGACGGCCTTCATCCTGTCACAGGAGCGGCCGGAATTCCCGGATAGCGGGTCGGACTGGCCGGATGGCGGCGGCCCGACGGATATCATGGATAAGGAAAAACAACAGCAAGTGAAAGACGGGACTATCGACTGGGAAAAGGTTTTGGGACATAAGTAAAAGCCGAAATATTCTGCATAGTAGAGGCGAAGGACAGGGGCGGCTCAGGGATTTCCCTATGTATTTCAATATCGATACAAATAGGCGGAAGGCGGGTGTATACTGTATATATAAGCAAGGAAGAAGGGGGAGAGTAAGTTGAGAAGAACATCTACATTGGTCTTATCCATCATCATTGCGGTCTTTGCGCTTACAATCGTGCTCATGTCTTTCCAGCTGAAGACGAATAAGGCATCCGAAGCGGAGGACATCACAGAAGTCGCTCAGCCCGATGTCACAGACAGCGGAACGATCGCCTATAATCCGCCGTCGATGGATGACGTTCCCGATGATGAGCTGGGAACAGCCATCAAACGGGGCTATGAACTTGTGAACGATACGTCGAATGTGCTCCGCAGTGAAGCGGCCACGGCGGAAGACGGTGAAAAACGGGTGAACGAACTGTCCTGTACAAGCTGCCATGCAGGAGCTGGGCTGGATGAGGAGGTCTCTTCACTGGTCGGCATGTCCTCCGTCTATCCGATGTATATCGGCCGCTCCGGCAAAATCGTTTCCTTGGAAGACCGGATCAACGGCTGCATGGTACGCAGTATGGACGGACAGAAGTTCGACATGGATGACCCCGATCTGCGTGCCATGGTTGCGTACATGACGTATATCTCCGAAGGGATTCCGGTTGGGGCTGAACTCGACTGGCGTCATCAGAACAGCTTCGAAGACATGCCGTTGCCGAATGTGGCAGATGGCGAGAAGGTCTACCAGCAATCCTGTGCAACCTGCCATGCTGGCGACGGCAGCGGAACAGGGTCCAATACAGGCCCGAAATTGTGGGGGCAGGGCTCATTCAATGACGGGGCAGGCATTGCACGTCTGACGAAAATGGCCGGCTACGTCAAGAATAACATGCCGGTCGGCAATGTCGGCAGCCTGTCCGATCAGGAAGTGGCGGATGTCGCTGCATTCATCCTTTCACAGGATCGACCGGAGTTCGCACACCACGACAAGGACTGGCCGAATGGCGGCCGCCCGTCGGACTCGATGACAAAAGAGCGGCGCGATGAAGTCAAAGCCGGCACGATCGATTGGGAAGCCGTCATTGGCAAAAAAGAATGACAGTGAAACACCCCCTCCATCCGTTGCGATGGAGGGGGTGTTTTGGGCAGGTCAGATATGCATAGGAATGGACCGTTCCAGCAGTTCGGCAAGTTCCCCGGCGGACATGAGGCGGGCACCGCCGCCTTGTACGGCGGCAGCTGAACCGCCTCCTTTCCCTTCGATCGCCGGCAGGGCGATCGAGGAGGCTGTCCGCAGATCAGGGGTCAAGGAGGCACTCCGCGACAGGACGAACTGGAGTTTATCCGCAGATTCGGAGACGAGGATGACGATGGCCTGCTCACGAAGTGCAATCGTTTTCTTCGCAAGTTTCTGCAATTCCTTCATTGGACGGTCAGTATACGTCTGCCGGATCTTGATGGACTTGCGGCTTGCCAGACGTTCCGCCTCCCGGTCGAGCAGTTCTTCCCGGGCGTGTTCCAGCTGCTTTTCGAGGGAATGCTGGGTCTGCAGCAGCAGCCCGGCAGCCGAGGAAGTTCCCAGAAGCGGTGCGCTCAGCAGCTGGGATGTCTTCGTCAGCTCCTGATGGACCGCTCCCAGCTGATCCAGCACACGGCCGCCGCACACAAAATGGATGCGGGTATGCTGCTTTTCTTTTTCGGAGGACAGGATCTTCAGGGCGGCGACTTGTCCGGTCGCTTGCGGATGCGTCCCGCCGCATCCGTTCGTGTCGAAGTCGGGAATGATGACAAGACGGATCTCCTCTTCGACACTGACTTCTTTCCGCAATGCATACTGACCGAGTTCTTCCTGCGTGACCCAGCGCTGTTCGATCGGCCGGTTTTCAAGGATGACCTGGTTGGCCAGACGCTCCGCTGCAGCGAGTTCTTCTGGTTTTATATGGGGCGTGTCGATATCGATCGACACAAGTTCCCGGCCTAAGTGGAAACTGACGGTCGGATATCCGAACAGCTCAACAAGCGCAGCGGTCAGGATGTGCTGGCCGGTGTGCTGCTGCATATGATCGAACCGGCGCTTCCAGTCGATTTCCCCCGATATGGTGCCTTCTGCAGAAAGCGGCTGCTCCGTATAATGACGGATTTCGCCATCCGCCTCTTCGACATCTGTTACAGCAACCCCATCGATCGTGCCGATATCATGGGGCTGTCCGCCGCCTGTCGGGTAGAATGCCGTGTTATCCAGGATGGTATATGGCCGTCCGCTCTCATCAGCGCCATGACGGATCACACGTGCAGTGAATTTCGTTACATAAGGATCTTGATAATAGAGACGATCTTTCAGCATCGGAAAACCCCTTTCAACCTTCATATACAACTGTTTCCATTGTACGGCGGGGAGCTTGCAGATGCAAAACAGATGGGGGTTATCATTTCCCGGGAAATAAAAAAACAGGGAGGTTGAACTCCCTGCCTGCATCGGTCACTGGTTATCAAATTTCTCTTCAGTCGCGGATTCGTCTTTCGACTTCCGATGGTTTTCCTGTTTCTCCTCTTCCCATTCCATGCGTGTATCTTCCACAGGAATAGCATCAACGGTCTGCATATCCTCATGCATGTCGAAGAGTGTCTCCTTATCGGTCTTGATCCCTTCAGGGTTGTCCATGTAAGGTTCTATGACGTCTTTCCGGTCTTCTGAAGTGAATGGCTTCTTCTTATCATCCATATCTGGTTCCTCCTTTAGGAGTTACTCCGCTTTGACAAGTTTCAAGAGCAGGCTGGACAGTGCTTTCTGTTCGTCTTTGTCGCCCACCTTCCAGAGCTCCTGGAGCACGTACTGTTCACGGTTTTTCGGTTCTTCGTGCTTCGCAAGGTAGCTGGCAACGAATTCAGTCGCTTTCGTCAGCTGATTGTCACTGAGTCCTAATTTTTCACCTTTTGCAACCTGATCCGCCAAATAAGACTTGAAACGGTTGAAGTTCTCAAGAATATCCTCTTTCTTCTCACTGTCCATATTCTGCAGCTCGCCTTCAACTTTGCCTTTAACGTCCATTCAAGCGTCCACTCCTTTTGTGTAGTAGTATCAGTATTCACCTTTCCGGAAATATTAAACCTGGCTGACAAAGGGTTTCTAACCCCCGGAGAATGGGGAATAGATACTGTAACCGGAAAGGCATTCATTTAAGGAAGGGATGTGAAACGACAATGAAACAGAAGAGATACGTCGGCACCTACCACTCCATTGATGTGGTACTTGCAAAAATCACTGAGCTGAAGTCACTCGGCTACACGAAGGATGAAATTTTTGCCGTTTCCAATACTGAAGACAATGATCGTATGTTGGAAGACCAGACCGATATCATGCTGCCGACACGGGAGCAGGACGGCTGGCTGGCGCGCATGAAGTTCCTATTCACCGACCAGGAGCCTGCCAAAGAGGCATTCGATCAGCTCGGCTTCAATGAGCAGCAGACGCAGGCGTTCTATAATGAAGTCAAGGACGGCGGTGTGGCATTGTTCGTCATGGATGATCCGGACGCACCGACCCATCATGATCCGGCAGGCACGCGCGGCGGAACATCCGCACCGACACCGTTTGACAGTGAGGGCGAGATGACGGACAGCGGCATCCCGCTTGAGAACGCAAGTGAGGATGTGGAAGCTGAAGAGAATGCCGGGCGGTATCCCCGCATCAACACAAATAAGCTGTAAGAAACCAGTTGTAGGCTGACCGGTTTTTTTGCAATAAAAATAGCCGGAACAGCTGGTCATTCAGCTGTTCCGGCTGCTTATCAGCAGGTATCAGCGGCGATCACGATCGTCTTTGTGCTCGCCGACCTGCTCCTGTACCTCGCCTTTCATTTTGTCGTACTTCCCTTCAGCCTGTTTGCTGATATCATCCGTCGCATTGCCGTACTGGTCTTTTGCTTCGCCTTTCACTTTGTTCACAGCACCTTTTACCTTATCTGAAAACCCGTTGTCGTTGCTCATTCAAAAAACCTCCTCTATGTGTAATAGTCATTTCATACCCTTCGTGGTGCCGAGTTAAACTACAAGCGAAAAAGGGTATAGTTACTATCTACCAAGCAGCAGGTATGTTTTTAAGTCTTCGCCCTTACTCGTAAATAGGGCGAAACATATCTATCGGAATTGCTGAATTATTTATATACTGGAAGATAGATGCAGAACTTCACGACTCGGAGGTGATGGCATGTTTCGAAGAGGAAGATTCGCACGCTGGAACGGAAACGAGTATGAAATCAGTTCCAGGAACCGACAGATTTATTTGACAACCACCGACAAGACTGAACTGGAGAATGGCTTTTCACGCTTGGGAGGGAAGACTTCTTCTTTTGTCCGGCCTGTCACAATCAGTGAATTGGAGGACGCTTATGAAATTGTTCCATATGCATTACTGGAGGGACATCGATTTGCAATAGAGGGGATCGACAGCCGGACAGGCCTCCTGAAGCTGGTGACCAACAACCCATTCGCTGCGAAAAAGGTAGCTGTGCTTCCGCATGGGAGTGACGCTTTTATGATCGAACTCCCGATGGACAATGTGCAAGTGGCGGAAGACCGCATCCCGATTTTAGGCTTCGAAGACCGGCTGGCCTGACCTCCCAGCCGGTTCTTTCGCGGGTCTGTCGGCTGCAACCAATCGCAGCGGCTTGCCCATTTATAGAGTGTAAACCATGATACCGCATAGGAAAACCGCTTCCGGTAAACCGGAAAGCGGTTTTTTTTTACTTATGTGCAGGTGATGGCGTCTGTGGAGAACGGGAATCCTTGTGTTTGTCTCCGCGCATCGGTGTGTTGGCGAAATCATCGAACTGCTTAGAGATTTTGTCCCGCGCATCTTTGTTGCGCATCAGGAAGGCGGCGCCGAGTCCTACCGCAGCAAGTGCTAATGTTTTTTTCATCGTGAACTGCCTCCTCTTTTAAAGTGTACCGTTCCATTCCCTATCCGGTGAGAAGTCAAACAGCTGCTCGGGGGCAGCGATGAATCATCGGTGAATGAGGGGGGTGATCATAAATCGGTGGAAGTGATCATAAACCCCGCAAAGTGATCATAAATCCGCGAAACCGCTCATAAACCTCGCAAAGTGATCATAAATCCGTGAAACCGCTCATAAACCCCGCAAAGTGATCATAAATCCGTGAAACCGCTCATAAACCTCGCAAAGTGATCATAAATCTGTGAAACCGCTCATAAACCACGTCAAAGTGATCATAAACCCTGTCAAACTGCTCATAACCTCAGCAAGCCAGCCTGCCAACTCACAAAGCCTTGCCTTTTCTCATTGTTTTCTAATCAATTCGACAGTGTTTTCCCATTTTCCCGCTGTAAAGTAGTCATCACAAGGAAATAGACCAGGAAAGAGAGGGAGACCCATGGCGATTGAGATCTTTTGCAGGAAAGAACAGAAATATTTGATCACACGCCGCCAATACGAGCAATTGGTTGACCAGATCGGTCCGAGGATGCGGAACGACAAGAATGGGGTGGAGGGGAAGTATTCCGTCACAAGCCTGTACTTCGACAGTCCGGACAAGACGATCTACTTTGAAACAAAGAACAAGCTGAAGTACCGGCAGAAGCTTCGGCTCCGCGTCTATGATGACACTGATCTGAACAGCACAGCATTTTTCGAATTGAAGCAGAAGCATAAGAAAGTCGTCAACAAACGGCGCATGCTCCTGCCGCTGAAAGAGGCCTACCGGTATTTGTCGGATGAAGGCAAGACGGATCTGTCCGATTATGAGACGTCGAATCGGCAGGTCATGAAGGAGATCGATTATTTCAAGAACTATTACAACCTGAAGCCTGAGATGGTCGTCAGCTACAGCCGGCATGCGCTGCATGGCGTCACTGATCCGGAACTGCGGATCACGTTCGATTTCGACTTGAAATGCAGAAAAGGTGACCTGCATATCGAGCACGGTCCATACGGTGAGCACTTCATCGATCCGGATCTTGTCGTGCTTGAAGTGAAGGTGGATCACGCCGTGCCGCTCTGGCTTGCGCGGGTGCTGCAATCGCTGAACTGCGAGCAGCGCAGTGCCTCGAAGTTCTGCACAAGCATGGAACTGCTGAGCGGGGATGTCCTTCCGCAAAGCGGATTACTGGAACCAAAACAACTGGAAGAACCAACAATTGGGGGAATCGAAGATGGATCAGATCACGAGCTTGTTTACGTCTAATGGAGTGGAAGGGGCGCCGACCCTCTGGATGAGCCTGGCCGCTATGGCGCTGGCGTTCGTCCTCAGTTTGCTCATTACGAAAATCTACCAGATCACCTTTACAGGAGAACGCTATTCTCAGGCATTCGTCCATACGATCATCATGATGAGTGTCGTCGTATCGGTCGTCATGAATGTCGTCAGCGGCAACGCGGGGGTCGCATTCGGGCTGTTCGCCGTCTTCTCGCTCATCCGGTTCCGGAGTGCTGTGACCAATGCGAAAGACATCGCCTATATTTTCTTCGGCCTTTGTGTCGGGATGACAGCTGGTCTGTTCCAATTCCAGCTGGCCATCGTGCTGACCGTGTTCTCCTGCCTGGTCTTCTACTTCATCTACAAAGTGGATTACGGGAAAGGGAAGGATACGCAGCTGCTGAAAGTGACGGTTCCTGAGAACTTGAATCACGAAAATCTTCTCGATGATATTCTGGATGAAAAAACCGATTTCTACCAGCTGCGCCAAGTCGAGACAACCAACCTCGGCACGATGATCCTTTACACGTTTGCCATCCGCAGCAAAACGGACACGAAAGACCAGGTGCTGCTCGATGCGATCCGTGAACGCAACGCCAACTTGAAAGTTTCGCTTTCCTATCTGGAAATGCGCGACTGATCAAAATTCCCGCTCTCAGCCGAGAGACGGGGATTTTTTTCGTTCGTGTTCGACAGAGGGCAGGGAAACTCGTATACTAGAAACAATTCAACGGAATAAATGGAAGAAAGGAGGCTGCCGTGTGACAAAGAAATTATGGTTCCAGACAGGGGTCGCCATTTTGCTGGCACTGCTCATCATCAAGTTCTTCCTGGAAATCAACTATATTTTCGCGCCGGTCGGCATCATTGCAAAGGCGATCATCCTGCCGCTGATTGCAGGCGGAGTCCTGTATTACATGACGGAGCCCATCCAGCGCTTCCTCGAGAAGCGGAAAGTGCCGCGCTGGGGAAGCATCCTCATCATCCTTGTGCTGCTGGCAGGCGCCATCTATGCCTTCTCGGCACTCATCGGTCCGCCGATCGCCAAACAGGTGAACAACCTGATCGACAACGGCCCGAAGATTTCTGCGGAACTCATCCATCTGAAGGACCTGGCACTTGAGCAGAAGGATGATCTGCCGCCGCAAGTGAAAGACTCGCTGAACAGCGCAACGGATAAATTGCAGTCGTATTTACTGAAATTCGGCGGTTGGTTCATCTCCTTCCTGCAATCGTTCGTCCAGGCAATCGTCCTGCTCGTCCTTGTGCCGTTCTTCTTCATCTTCATGCTGAAGGACCATGAGAAACTCGCGCCGAATATCTATAAGTATTTCCACGGCAAGCGCCGTCAGTGGATCAAGAAAACGATCGACGATATCGATCATGTGCTCCGCAGCTACATCCAGGGACAGCTGCTGATCAGCGCCATCCTGGCGACGATCATCCTGGTCGGTTATTGGATCATCGGACTCCAGTATGCACTGCTGATTGCGATTTTCACGCTGTTCATGAACTTGATTCCATTCCTCGGCCCGTGGATTGCTGTAATGCCTGCGATCCTGATCGCCTTTACACAAGACCCGAAAATGGTCATCTGGGTGGCGGTCATCACCCTGGCGGCCAACCAGATCGACAGCAACTTCATTACCCCGAATATTATGGGGAAAACGCTTGATATCCATCCGCTCACCGTTATTACGCTGCTCCTGGCAGCAGGGAATATGGCGGGATTTGTGGGGATCCTTCTGGCGGTGCCTGTATACGCAGTGGCGAAGGTCATCGTCGCAAACATCTATGCAGCCAGACAGGATATCAAGAAAACGGCCACGAAGTCAGTGTGAAGAACGCCTGCATCCATACATACCGGATGCGGGCTTTTTTTATTGTGCCTGCACGTCTGCCTATGTTGCGGAACAGGCGAACGCATAGAGTACGGTGAGGTGGTGAACATGACTCAACCAGTCGACGCAAGACAAGACGCGGTGCAGATCGAGCGCATCGAATGGAGGCGGCGGCAGGCAAAAGCGAGATGGCAGCAGCTCCTGACTGTGGTGTCGCCCGTATTTCTCCTCGCCCTGTGGGAAGTGCTGTCACGGACAGGAGCGATCGACATCCGGTTCTTCCCGCCGCCAACAGCGATTCTCGGGACGTTCTGGGAAATGCTTATGAACGGCGCGATCGCCGAACATGTCGGCGTGTCGCTGTACCGGATCGCCCTCGGATTCCTGGCAGGGGTCATCCCCGGTATTCTGATCGGCCTTCTGATGGGACTCTACAAACCAGTCCGTCACTTCGTATCGCCGCTCGTCATGGCACTCATGCCGATACCGACGCTCGCCCTCCTGCCGATCATCATCATCCTGTTCGGCATCGGAGACGTCTCGAAAGTGGTGACGATTGCAGGCAGCGTCTTCTTTCCTGTTGTCATCAACACGGCTGCAGGCGTGCTCAGCATCGACAAGATCTATCTGGATGTCGCGGACAATTACGGTGCCAGCAAATCACAGTTCTTCTTCAAAATTGCGCTGCCCGGCGCACTTCCCGTCATGCTCGAAGGGATCCAGATGGGGCAGGCGATCGCCTTGCTGACAATCGTCGCCGCTGAAATGATGGGCGCGACGTCCGGGATCGGCTACCTGATCTGGACCTCATACAAAGCATTCCTGCTGCAGAATATGTTTGTCGGTCTCATCATGATTTCGTTTTTCGGATACGTCTTTTCCCTGCTGCTGCGCGGCCTGCAGAAAAAACTGCTGCCTTGGAGGTGACTGAATGCAGTCAAAAATTGAAATCCGCAACTTGACGAAAGTGTTTGTGAAGAAGAACGGGAGTGTGACAGCGCTGCAGGATATTTCGCTGGATGTGGCAGACGGGGAATTCGTCTGTCTCGTCGGCCCGAGCGGCTGTGGTAAGACGACATTGCTCCGTATACTGGCCGGCCTGGAAACACACAGTGCAGGTGAAATCGCCATCCATTCCGAACAGACGGGACGGCCGCTGCAGTCCATGGTATTCCAGGAGAAAGGGATCCTCCCGTGGATGACGGTGAAAGATAATGTGGCATTCGGACTGGAGATGCGGAAAGCCCCGAAACCAGTGATTGCCGAACAGACAGCATATTACCTGGAAAAGACCGGTCTGGCGAAATTCGCCCATCTGTATCCGAGTGAGCTGTCGGGCGGCATGAAGCAGCGGGTCAGTATCGCGCGCGCATTCGCCAATGACCCGGAGATCCTGCTGATGGATGAACCGTTCGCAGCACTCGATGAACAGAACAAATTCATCCTGCAGGAAGAACTGCTGTCCATCTGGTCGGAAACGAAAAAGACAGTGCTGTTCATCACGCACAGTATCGACGAAGCACTCATGCTGAGTGACCGGATTTTACTGATGAGCGCCCAGCCGGGACGGATCATCCAGGAAGTCCGTATCGACCGGCCCCGGCCGCGCAAGATCGAAGAAATCCGGAAAGACCCGGAGCTGGCCGGACAGTTCGTAGAAATCTGGAAACACTTGCAGCAGGAAGTCCAGAAGACGAGAACATGACGAAAGGGGAAGCGTGTGAAGAAGTGGATGAAAGCGGGGGGACTCGCGCTCGTGCTCGGTGCTGCACTCGTCCTTGGGGGATGTACAGGAAAAGAGGAAGAAAAGAAGCCTGCAGCCAAACCGGCTGACCAGACGGAAGAGGGAACTCTCAGCCCGCTCAGCAAGAAGACAAAAGTACTGATTGCCGAAGACGGGGCCGCCTCCGGAGCAGGGTTTTATATCGCGAAAGAACGCGGGTATTTCGATGACTACAATATCGACGTGGAATTCACAGATTTCGCGAACAGCGATGACATGCTGCCGGCACTCGCAGCAGGGGAAGTCTCCATCGCGGGCGGTGTCTCGACAGCGTCATTCTTCAATGCAATCGCACAGGGAATCGATGTGCGGATCGTTGCCGACAAAGGACATAACATGCCTGGCGAATCGTATTTCTCATTCGTCATCGGCAATCATATGAAAGACGTCATCCAGGACTACCCGGATTTCAAAGGGAAGAAGATTGCGGTCTCCTCCCGAAACTCGATAGACGGCTATATTTATGAAGAGATGCTGAAGCATGCGGGACTGACGGAGGATGATGTGGAGTATGTCCATATTGCAGATTTCAGCGCCATGCTCGGGGCACTCGATTCCGGTACGGTGGATGCTGCGCTCAGCATCGAGCCGCTCATCGCGCAGGGAATCGAAAACGGATTCCATCTGCGGTTCGGTGATACGACCGATTATGCACCCGAATCCCAGATCGCGATGGTCCTCGCCTCTCCGCAGTTCATGGAAGACGAGGAATTGTCCCTCCGTTTCATGGCAGCCTATCTGAAAGGCGTCCGTGATTATAACGATGCGTTCTTCGAAGGGGTGGACGAAGAGGAGATCATCGAGATCATGGTGAAGCATACGGCCCTGAAAGATGCCGCCCTGTGGGATAAAGTCTTCGTGACCGGTCTCGACCCTGATGGTAAGATGTTCATCGAAGATATCAAAAAGCAATATGAGACATACAAGGCGAACGGAGCGATCCAGGGGGAGATCGATTTCGATAAAGCGATCGATACGTCCCTTGCAGAAGAAGCGGTCAGCCTGCTTGGCGCCTATGAAGCCGCCCAATAAGAAAAAAGGATCCGAACGGAAAATCCGTTCGGGTCCTTTTTCATGGAATTTCAGAAGCTGCCCGCTTTGCGGCAGCTGCTGTCTGCCAGCTGTGCAGCGACATGCCGAGTATGATGATAGCAGTGCCTGCCAGCGAAACAGGTCCCGGCAATGCCATATGCAGCAGCAGCATTTCACCGAGCATCGCAAACAGGAGCTCGAGTGACTGCGTCGCTTCGACGGCTGCCAGACGGCCCTGGTCGTGCCGGGCGAGGTCCGTCGCCATGAAGAACAAAGTGGTCGCAATGACACCGGAACTGACCCCGACGACGAATGATTGGACGAGCTGGCTCCACGAGGGAAGGCCGACCGTCAGCCAGGCGTACAGCGCCAGCAGGAACCAGACCGGCAGTGTCATGAGCGTCATGCCGAGCACCCGCTGGAACGTATCCAGCGAACCGCCGAGCAGTTCCATCATCTTGCGGTTGCCGAGCGGATAGGCGAATGCGGCCAATACGACAGGCAGTATGCCCAGCAGCAGTGCATCCGCCGGCACGGACCGGGCATGCGGAATCTGGATCAGCACCACGCCGCCGAGAATGACGAGCGAAATAAGAAGGGAGGCAACCGGGATGCGCTGCCGGACTCCGCGTTCCGTGCCATCCGATCCATCCCCTGACAAAAACAGGGGAGCCAGCAGGACTCCTGCAACAATCGTCAATTGCCACGTACCGGCGAGAAGCCAGCCGGGGGCATATCCTGCTGAAAAGGTGAGTGGTCCATAAAACAGCACGAAAGCAACCGTACTCCAGATGAAGAACTGCCAGGGATGACGGCGCATCTCCCGCTGGACGGGCGTAAAGCCGCCCCTCATGGCGACAATAGCGGCCAGAAACGGCACCATGAAGAAATAGCGGAGGGAGGCGCTCCACATCCAGCTGCCGCCTGATAACTCCATGGAACGGTTCAATACGAACGTGACCGCAAAAAACACGGCGGCCAGTACCCCGAGCCAGATCCCTTTCATGCCGTTGCCCTCCTTATGCGCGAGCTTCGTATAACTGGACGGCTTCGACGATCACCTGTGCCGCCTTCTCCATCGTTTCTGCAGAGACGAACTCATAGCGGCCGTGGAAATTTTCACCGCCCGCAAAGATGTTCGGTGTCGGGATGCCCATATAGGAAATCTGTGAGCCGTCCGTGCCGCCCCGGATCGGTTCGATGACCGGTTCGATGCCGAGATTGCTGAAAGCATCTTTGATGATTTCGATGATTTCCATGTGCGGCATGATTTTCTCGCCCATATTATAATATTGGTCTGCGAGCTCGAGCATGACCGCCTCTTCCCCGTAGTCGGACTGCATCTGTGACGCTGTGTCCCGGAACAGCTGCTTGCGCGATTCGAACGTCTCTTTGTCGAAATAGCGGATGATATACTCAAGCTCCGTCTTTTCGACAGATCCCCGGATGTCCATCAGATGGACGAACCCTTCCCGTCCGTCGGTCAGCTCCGGCACTTCCAAAGACGGCATTGCCGCCATGAATTCCTGCGCCCGCAAAATGGAATTCACCATCTTGCCTTTCGCTGTCCCGGGGTGGACGTTGGTGCCGGTGAATGTCACCTTTGCGCCTGCGGCATTGAAGCTTTCGTACTGAAGTTCGCCGAGAGGCCCTCCGTCCATCGTATACGCGAAGTCCGCGCCAAACGCTTTGACATCAAAGTGATTCGGTCCGCTGCCGATCTCTTCGTCTGGTGTGAAAGCGACACGCAGCTTTCCATGCTTCACCTCAGGGTGTGATTGCAGATAGGCCATTGCCGTCATGATTTCCGCAATGCCCGCCTTATCATCTGCACCGAGGAGAGTGGTTCCGTCCGTCGTGATTAGTGTCTGACCCATATAATTCTTCAGCTCTGGGAAACGCTCGGCTGATAGTGTTGTTTGGTCATTCAGAATAAGGTCACTGCCGTCATAGTTGTTGTGGATCTTCGGCTTGACATCCTTACCGGAATAATCGGGAGACGTATCGACATGTGCAAGGAAGCCGATGACAGGCACGTTTTTATCCGAATTGGAAGGAAGTGTCGCAAACAGATATCCATTGTCGTCAAGGGTGATGTCTTCCATATTCAACGCTTCCAACTCGGCTTTGAGTAAATGGAGGAGATCCCACTGGCATTTGGTGGATGGAACAGTCAGGCTTTTTTCATCGGACTGTGTATTGACTTTTGCATAACGGATGAACCGTTCAAGTACTTGCTGTTTCATGGATGTATGAACTCCTTTCGGCTTGGAGGCAGTCCCGGTGCAGCCCTTCCTCAGCGATTGCAGGGACGCCAAAACGGCCGCTGTCCCAGCAGACGGCCTGGCGGGCGGTCAGTGCTGTACAGCGTCCTCTAATTGGTTTGGTACACGAAGTAACGTTTTCAAGTATAACATAATTCGAACAATTTCACGCCATCAGCGTTTCTATGCAACTGTTTCATTGACGAAATACGCGATGGGGTATAGAGTGAAGAGAAAAGGAAGGGGACGGTATAGTGGAATACGATGCAAAGGTCGTGAACCGGCTGAAACGGATCGAAGGACAGATCCGCGGTGTTCTGCGGATGATTGAAGCGGGGGATGATTGCAGGGATGTCGTCACCCAGCTGTCCGCCTCACGTTCTGCGATCGACCGGACGATCGGCGTGATTGTCAGCAGCAACCTGATCGCCTGCATGGAAGGACAGGAACTGTCCGGATCGCCGGAAGACAAAGAGGCACTGGTCAAGGAAGCCGTCGATCTGCTGGTGAAGAGCCGCTGATCGATGGCTCTTTTTTAACCGGGTAAACATTAGAAATCATCTTTACAATTCTCATCGTCTCTTAATTTGCATCTCAGTCTCCTCTCAGACAGCGGGGTTATGATAATAGCATCCCAACAAGATAAGGAGAGGAACAAGATGAAAAAAACATTGATCACAGCAGTAAGCGCACTGATGCTATCCGCAGGAGGTGCCCAGGCGGCGACATTCGCACACGGCCATCAGGCAGACGGGCAGAGTTCGTACTCGCACGTATCGTACAGCCAGCAAGTGAACCAGGACATTACAGGATTCGAGGAATACGCATCAATCGCCTCCGTCATCGATCCATCAAGCTTCACGGTACGCGTAACGGAAAACAATGTTTCCAACCGGGTCATCCTTTTCTCCGACAATTATGGACGTACGCAGTATAAGAGTGTGTTCGTGAAGAAGACAGGTCTTCTGAAAGTCATCAGCCAAAAAGGCGGCGGTGTCCTGCTCCAGACAACAGTGACAGGAAACACAGCAGCTCCGGAAGCGAAACCGGACCAGAAACCCGCACAGCCGGCAAGCACAATCAGCAGCCTGCCTGAGTACAAGACACTTGCTGCGCATGTCGACATGAGCGGTCTGGCACCTGCCGTTGTTTCCGATAACTACAACAACCGCACAATCCTGCTGAAAGATGCGAATGGCCGCGGCCAGTACAAGAGCATCTTCGTAAAACGCACGAACATGCTCAAAATCGTTGATTTGAATGGCGGCCAGATTTTCTACGGTGCTGCCGAGTAATGAATGTCACCTGCATACCGCGTCCAATGACGCCCGGTATGCGGGTTTTTCTATTTGCGGAAGCAGCCGCCTTGAAGAGGATCGGGCACGGCGTTGATTGGCTGAATACGAAACTGTCAAATTATTTTGAGTAACCTGTTGACTTTCTGATTTTACGTGTGTATACTCGTTTCCAAGATGGAAAACTGAATAAGTCACAAACTCTTATCAAGAGCGGCGGAGGGACTAGGCCCTGCGATGCCCGGCAACCGGCAAGCATACCAGCTTGCAAAGGTGCTACTTCCTACAGATCCAGTGATCTGAAAGATAAGGGGAAGTGCCAGCAATGGCGGTCCTCTTCTATTTTCAGAAGGGGGCTTTTTCGTTTTCCCCCACCCGTCCGGTGTGCACAGTTCCATCAAAACTACTTTCCGGAGGTTAGGTATATGACAAATCTTCAACCCGAAACACAGCTGCTTCACGGCGGCCAGCAGCCTGATCCGACAACAGGCTCCCGTGCAGTCCCGATTCATCGGACGACATCGTTCGTATTCAAGGATACGGAGCAGGCAAGAAACTTGTTCGCCCTTCAGGAAGCCGGCAATATCTACACACGGATCACGAATCCGACAGTTGCCGTTTTCGAAGAGCGGATTGCATTGCTGGAAGGCGGTACTGCGGCTGTCGCTTTGTCGTCCGGAATGGCGGCCATCGCCTTCTCCATCCTGAATATCGCGGAAGCGGGGGATGAAATCGTAGCGGCGGCCAATCTGTATGGCGGCACCTATAACCTGTTCGCGACCACGCTGCCGAAATACGGGATCACCGTGAAATTTGTCGACTCGGCCGATCCGGATAACTTCCGGAATGCCATTACGGAAAAGACGAAAGGGATCTTCGCCGAAACGATCGGCAACCCGAGCCTGCAGGTGCTCGATATCGAACGTGTCGCGGACATCGCCCACGAAAACGGCATTCCGTTCCTGATCGATAACACATTTGCGTCCCCATACGGATGCAATCCGATCGAATTCGGAGCGGATGTCGTCATCCATTCGGCAACGAAGTGGATCGGCGGCCACGGCACTACAATCGGCGGCGTTGTCGTCGATGCAGGCAAATTCGATTGGACACAGGGCCGGTTCCCCGGCTTCACGGAACCGGATGAATCCTATCACGGCCTCCGGTACGGCATCGACACGGCAAACGCTGCATTTGCGACGAAACTCCGGGTACAGGGTCTTCGGGATTTCGGGCCCTGCCTCGATCCGGACAGTGCCTTCAACTTCCTCCAGGGACTGGAAACGCTCCATCTGCGGATCCAGCGGCACGGGGAGAATGCACGTCAAGTGGCCGAGTTCCTGTCTTCGCATCCATCTGTCGAATGGGTGACATTCACCGGCCTCGACAGCCATCCGACAGCGGAACAGGCGAAGAAGTATCTGAAGAACGGCGCCGGCTCCATGATCGTCTTCGGGATCAAAGGAGGGCGCGATGCCGGCCGGCGGGTGATCGACAACGTCACGCTGTGGTCTCATGTGGCCAATGTCGGCGATGCAAAGTCGCTCATCATCCATCCGGCCTCGACGACCCACCAGCAGCTCTCTGCGGAAGACTTGAAAAACTCAGGAGTGACTGAAGAACTCATCCGTTTGTCAGTCGGTCTCGAGTCCGTGGATGACATCATTGCCGACCTGAAGCAGGCGATCGAAAAGGCGGCGCCGGTCAGCGTCTGAATAGAAAACACCCGGGTTCCCCATTCGGAACCCGGGTGTTCTTTATTTACGATGATGGTGTCTGTGCGGAAGCGACTCATTGCCGAGCTCCTTGAACAGGGAGTACACCATCAACAGGATGATGAACGAAAACGGCAGTGCCGCAATGATGATCGTATTTTGCAAAGCGTCGAGTCCGCCGACGGACAGCAGTACGAGCGCGATAGAGGACTGCAGCAGCCCCCAGATGATCTTGACGCTGTTCGGCGGCGTCAGCGAACCGTATGTCGACTGCATGCCGAGGACGAATGTCGCCGAGTCCGCCGAGGTGATGAAGAACGAGGCAATCAGCAGTATCGCAAATCCTGAAGTGATAGCAGCCCAGGGAAGCTGGCTGAACATCTGGAAGATGACGATCTCCGTATCCACGGAAGCCAGGTCGAAAGAGCCTGACTTTTGGATTTCGATTGCAGTCGTCCCGAACGCCGCAAACCAGATGAAGCTGAGGAGGCTCGGTGCAAGCAGCACTCCCACCATGAACTCACGGATTGTACGGCCTTTCGAAACACGGGCGATGAACATACTGACGAACGGCGCCCAGGAGATCCACCATGCCCAGTAGAAGATCGTCCATACATCAAGCCACTCGCGGTTGCCTGCATTGAGCGGTGATGTACTCAGGCTTAGGTCTATGAAGTTCGAGAAATAACCGCCGATCGAGTCCGTGAAAATGTTCATGATCAGCAGCGTCGGCCCGAGAATCAGGATGAAGCCGAGAAGCGCCAGTGCGAGAACAAGATTCGTATTGGACAGATACCGGATCCCCTTGCTGAGACCGGACCAGGCGGAAAAGATGAACAGCACGGTGACGACCGAAATGATGATGAACTGGGACCGGATGCCGATCTCGAAGCCGAACAGGTAATGCAGTCCGGCGTTAATTTGGACAGCGCCGAAGCCGAGAGAAGTGGCTACGCCGAAAGACGTTGCAAAGACAGCGAGGACGTCGATGACCGTACCCCAGGGGCCTTTCATTTTATCGCCAAAAATCGGCTTCAGTGTTGAAGAAATTAACCCCGGCTCCTCTTTGCGGAATTGGAAGTAGGCAAGTGCCAGTGCAACAATTCCATACAAAGCCCAGACATGGATACCATAGTGGAAGAAAGTCTGCCGCATCGATTCACGGAAAGCTGCATTCGTCCCAGGTTCAGCGGTTGCCGGATTGACGGCAAAATGGGAGAGCGGTTCAGCTGCCCCGTAGAAGACGAGCCCGATCCCCATTCCGGCGGAGAACAGCATGGCAATCCAGGTGACCGTTGAAAACTGCGGGCGGTCGGAATCTTTGCCGAGACGTATTTTTCCATACGGACTGAAGATGAAGTACACACTGACTGCGACCAGCAGGGTCATCAGCAGCATATAATACCAGCCGAACGACGTCGAGACGAAGGATTTCACGATATTGGTCCCCGCTTCGAAACGATCCGGATCGATGGCACCATATCCGACGGCCAGTACGATGAGCCCGATGGTTATATAGAAGACGTTTGATATTTTTTTCATGGTTCCCCCTTAACGATGTAGTTGTAACAAACAGTTTACCACTATACTATTGATTCTACAGAAGTGCAACCGGTTTGATACACCGCTGGAAAAGCTTCATTCACTCACTTATTCTTTACAGTATTCACAAAACATTGAGCCATCAAACGCGTTAGCAAGCCGTCAGAAAAATAAGTTCGGAAACAGACGAAAAGCCGTCCAGCGTCAGCACACAGCTGCCATCGGACGGCTTTTCAAATCAATCTTCGTCTTTTATATCACGGTCAGGCGGGATCGGTTCGTTCCGCCAGTCATCGATCTGCTGCTTCAGCAGCTTGAGCTGTTCGAAATACAGACTGAACTGATCTTCATTGATGAGCCAGTCGTTTCCATCGTGCACTGCCCGGATTTTTCCGTTCAATACATATCGACGGACCTGTTCCAGCGGCATGCCGAGCTGATCCGCAGTTTCTTCCATAGTGAGATACATACAATCGCCTCTCTCAGATCAGTTTTCCGAGCGGCACCCGTTTGTTCAGTGCTGCCATCAGCGGGATGCCGATTGCCATGACGATGAATTCACTGATCGATAAGTAGCCCCACGTGATCCAGAACGGGAAACCGAGTACAAGCTGCAGCTGCCAGGCGATGATGCCCATTGTGCAGGTGAAGACGGCCGTGCTGATGAACATGCGCGTCACCGGAGCGGAAACCTTTTTCACGAGCAGGATGGTGATACCAAGTGAAAGGGCCGTATGGCCGACGCCGAAGATCAGATCGAGTGGCCCGACTTCCGACAACAGCAGATTCGACACGAATACGCCGATGACGATGCCAGCAAAGTACTTCTTATTGAAGACCACCAGATGGTTGAAGATTTCAGCCAGGCGGAACTGGATGTTGGTAAATCCGAACGGAGCGATGACGATCATGACTGCTACGTACAATGCTCCTACAATACCGCTGACTGCCAGAGTTTTTGTTTTCATATGATGACTGGGCTCCTTAGTTTTTTTGCGTGGGAGGATTTCGAACCACGTATGTTGACCGCTACTCAGTGTACCATCCCGGCGGTGTTTCGTACAGACCGGCAAGCGGCATAATCAACGGTTGTTGGTGATTGGAATAGATATAGTGAACTCCTTTTTCTTCCAGTAAAATCTGCAAGCTATTCAATTCCTTCTATATAATTACCTGTCAGACCGGATAGTCCTTACCATAAGTTAACGTAACGAACAACCCGTCAAATGTTTAAGAAGAGGAGCGGTGGGAATATAACCTGTACGCAACATAAAACATCAAATTTTAGGAGGAATTACACATGGCTGACGATAACAAAAACGGTAAGATGTCACTTGAAGAGGCAGGCAAAAAAGGCGGCGAAGCAACTGCTAAGAATCATGACAAAGAGTTCTACCAGGAAATCGGCAAAAAGGGCGGCGAAGCAACTGCCAATAGCCACGGTAAGGAATTCTACGAAGACATCGGCCACAAAGGCGGCGAAGCCCGTGCGAAGCAGCGCGATGATCAGTGATCTGACAAGATAATATAAAAAATGAACGGCAGGAAGTTTAAAAGAAAAGCTATCGGGAATATAAACGATACGTTACTTATTAATTAAAAAAATTAGGAGGAATTCAAAATGGCAAACGACAACAATAACAACAACGGTAAAATGTCTCTAGAGGAAGCAGGCAAAAAAGGCGGCGAAGCGACAGCGAAGAATCATGATAAAGGATTCTATGAAGAGATCGGTAAAAAGGGCGGCGAAGCCACAGCTAAGAACCATGATAAGGAATTCTATCAGGAGATCGGTGAAAAAGGCGGCGAAGCCACAGCGAAGAATCATGATAAAGAGTTCTATGAAGAGATTGGTAAAAAAGGCGGCGAAGCACGTGCCAACCAGGACACTTCAGGTACAAACAAGATGAGCCAGTCCGAAGCAGGCAAAAAAGGCGGCGAAGCACGCGCCAACCAGCGCGACAACAAGTAATCTCGATACTATACAGATGATACCTCAGTAAAACACAAAAACTATTCATTTTTTGAATGAAAAATAGGAGGAATAACAAATGGCTGAAGAAAAAAACAACGGTAAAATGACGGTAGAAGAAGCAGGTAAAATGGGCGGCGAGAAAACAGCACAAACACATGACAAAGAATTCTACCAGGAAATCGGTAAAAAAGGCGGCGAAGCTACATCTGATAGCCATGGTAAGGAATTCTATGAAGAAATCGGTCAAAAGGGCGGCGAAGCCCGTGCGAACCAGGATACTTCAGGCACAAACAAGATGAGCCAGTCAGAGGCAGGCCGCAAAGGCGGAGAAGCACGCGCCAACCAACGCGACAATAACTGATTGATTGAATGATAAAAACGGTCTGGAATGGCTAATTTCCAGACCGTTTTTTCATGTCCGCTTTTTCGTTCTGTCTGGGATGGCGACTTGTGGATAAGAGCGCTACCCGTTCCACAGGCAGGATCGGAGTAAACAAACACAGTGATGAGCAGACTGTCCTGAAGATATGTCCTGGAAATATTGGATGTAACTGCTCATTTGAAGGAGGGGCTGCAATGGCGCATACTCATGATCATGGTCAAACAGCAAGCCGGAAAGTCCTCTTGTTCAGCTTCCTCATCACTACAGTGTATATGATCATAGAGGCGGCAGGCGGATTTCTTACGAACAGTCTCGCCCTATTATCGGATGCAGGTCATATGCTGAGTGATTCCATATCGCTCGGTGTCGGTGTCCTTGCGTTCACACTGGGTGCAAAATCGGCGGACCCCCAGAAGACGTTCGGCTATCGCCGTTTTGAAATACTGGCTGCTGTCTTCAATGGCACAGCCCTGTTGGCAGTCTCCATAGTTATTTTAGTGGAGGCATTCCGACGTTTTGCGGAACCTCCGGATGTCTCATCAATCGGCATGCTATGGATTGCCATTGCCGGACTTGTCGTCAATCTTCTCGTAGCTTACATTATGCGGAAGGGGGATACGCACGGTAATTTGAATGTACGGGCTGCATTTTTGCATGTGCTCGGCGATCTGTTAGGATCGGTGGGTGCGATACTCGCCGCTTTCCTGATCATGTTTTTCGATTGGAGCTGGGCGGATCCCCTGGCCAGCATCGTCGTGGCGATTTTAGTGTTGATAAGCGGCTGGCGGGTCACCCGGGATGCTGTTCACGTGCTGATGGAAGGGACTCCATCGGAAGTGGATATCCAAGCGGTTGAAAAACAACTCCGTTCGTTTGAGGAAGTGACGGATGTCCATGATTTGCACATCTGGTCCATCTCAAGCGGGTTCAATGCGATCGCATGCCATATCGAAGTCCGCTCTGATTTCACAATGCGCAAGGCGAAGCCCCTGCTGACTGAAATCGAACGACGGCTCGCTGAGGAAAACATTCATCATAGCACCATTCAGTTCGAACCTCCGGCCTATCAACATGTCCTGGATGAGGAAGGGCCGCGTCACTAATTGAAAGGAAATCCCCCGTTTTATTCGAAACGGGGGATTTTGCGACTTTATTTGCGTTTGGAATTTTCTCTTCCCTGCGACTTTCCTGTTTGTCGATTGTGCTTTTTCGCAGCATCATTCTGTCCGATCACATCGAAGTCATCCGGGCTTAAGTCCATGCCAAATCCGAATTCCTCACGGCCCAGCTGCTTCGCTTTGTGCTTTCGCTTTTCCTCTTTTTCCACGTCGCTCACCTCCTCAAAAAAGTATGTGCGGTTTCCGCCAATCCATCCGCCTCCCGTTCTTAAGAATTTCTTCATTATTTCCCTTCTCAATTGTTAAGAAGTCCCTGTTACAATGAATATAACGAGTGGGAAAGAGGTGCGGCAGATGGCGGCCATGACAGTAGTAGTGGCGGATGATGACAAGGAAATCCGCGACGGAATCGAAATTTATCTGAAAAACGAAGGATATCGTGTGCTGAAAGCATCAGACGGACGGGAAGCATTGGAGCTGCTGGAAACGGAAGAGGTGCATCTGCTCATCCTGGACATCATGATGCCTACTATGGACGGCATCACCGCCACTTTCAAAATCCGGGAAGCGCAGAATATTCCGATCATCATGCTCAGCGCAAAAGTGGAGGAATCGGACAAAATACACGGACTGTCCGTCGGTGCGGATGATTATGTCGCGAAGCCGTTCCAACCGATGGAACTGATGGCGCGGGTTAAATCACAGCTCCGGCGCTATGTCCAGCTCGGTACGTACGATGGAAGTTCCACCCTGTCCGTCGGGGGGCTTGAACTGGATGAAGAGGCGAAGACACTGACGCTCGACGGAACGCCTGTCCGTCTGACACCGATCGAATTCAAAATCACGGAGCTGCTCATGAAGCATCCGGGACGCGTATTCTCAATCAACGAGATCTACGAACGGGTGTGGAACGAAGAAGCGTACAATGCGGAAAATATCGTAGCGGTCCATATCCGGAAGATCCGGGAAAAGATCGAAGCTGATCCGAAAAATCCAAGATATGTAAAGGTGGTGTGGGGTGTTGGGTACAAAATCGAAAAATAACAGTGCGCTGTACTGGTCATTGGCGTCCATCGTTATTGCGGCAGCAAGCCTGGCGTACTGCTTCCCGCACATCACCGACCTTGCCGGCAGCGGAATCGACCGCACCAGCCGCACGGTGGCGTATTTCATCCGGATCATCAAAGGAGAGACGATTTAATGAAGCGATTCACACCGATGCTCATCTGGTCGATGCTGGCGGCGATTGCGATCGGCGGACTTGTTACATTCACGAGCCACGGTTTTTCCATCCTGTTCAAGGATTATACGCAGTCCGGCCAATTCCAGAGCCATATGGATGATTTCTACAGGGAACTGGGCCGCAATGTGCTGAATCCGGTGGAACTCGGGGAGGCTGAGAAGAAACTGACGGCCTCCCAGGAAGAAATTGAAGCGTACCGGACGTATTACGGCAGTCTGGCATCGCAGGTCGAAAATATCGACATGCAGTACAGGGACCAGATCCGGGAAGCGGAGAACCAGCCTGAAGTGAAAAAGGCACTGGTGGAAGAGCGGGATGGAAAAATAGCCGATATCCGAAAAAACTTCGAGGATGATGCCTATGTCGAGGAGAAGATTCTTCAAAAGAAAAAGTACATCCTCTCCCAGATTCTGCAGGATGCGAAAACGGAAAGCGGCAGTCTGGCCATCCCTGCTGCCTATGAACTGACGCCTGTTGCAGGCGGTGAATCCGTCAGACGCGGGGATACAGCCGGAACAGCCCCGTACGAAAAGGAGTTCAATGAGAACACGGGATATCTGAAGATCGACGGCCAGGACCTCGATGGAATCGACAGGATGTATGAAGGGACGATCCAGGGCGAGCTGTATAATGGGGAAGGGATTTCCTTATCCGCACGGGATATCGATGCGATTTTCCCTTCGCATACTCTCTATAAGGGGACTGTACACGTGCCGGCTTCAGCATTTGACAAGGGCGGAGTTCTCTACGAGGAAGTGAAGGAGTACAACTCGCTGAAGATCATGCTGCTGCTGTCAGGGGTTGCCGGAATCGCGGCACTCGTCAGTTTGCTCACCATCTGGAAGTTCAAATGGACTTGGTTTGTCGACCTTCCGTTTACGGATCGATATAATGCACTTAAAATCGATGTGAAAGCTGCCGTCTTCCTGTTTTTGCTTGTGAATGTCCTTAGCATGGCGAACGGCATTTCAGGCAGGCTGAATATGATGGCATTTGGGGAGTATTCGTTCAACCCGGTCAGAGGGGCAATCTACTTCCTCTTGAATGCTGTGATAATTGCCGGTTTGACGTTCCAAGTGGGGAATGCCATCGTGCAGTATCGCCAGCCGGGACGATTCGCATCTGAAATGCGGGACAGTTATATGATGAAATTCCTGGAATACAGCAGAGCAGTCTTCCAGAACCGCTCCATTGCCATCCAGACCCTGCTGCTGCTGTTCGGATTCTTCCTTGCAGGCGTCGGGTTCGTGGTGGGGGCAATGGAACCTGTCTTGTTCGTCATCTATGCATTCTGCGTACTGTTCCTCGGGCTGCCTGTATTATTCTTCTACATGCGCCGGATGGGGTATCTCGGCAAGATTCTCACAGCGACGGATGAAATGGCGGCGGGCCGGCTGAACCGCGACATCCCGGTCATCGGGCGTTCTCCATTCGCTGCCCATGCCGCCAATCTCAACAATCTCCGTGAAGGGGTGGAGCGGTCCGTCAGCAGCCAGGCGAAAAGCGAACGCATGAAGACGGAGCTCATCACCAATGTGAGCCATGATCTGCGGACACCGCTGACGTCCATCATCACCTACACCGACCTGCTGAAGAACCCAGGACTGTCCGAGACGGAACGGGCGGAGTACGTCGATGTGCTGGACCGCAAATCGCAGCGCCTGAAAACGCTGATCGAGGATCTGTTCGAAGTGTCGAAGATGTCGAGCGGTACAATGGAACTGTACAAACAGCGCGTCGACCTGTCACAGCTCGTCCGCCAGGCGGTCGGGGAGCATTCGGAACGGATGGCGAAAATTCCGCTCGACTTCCGGGTAGCCGTGCCCGAGGAGCCTGTGCCCGCTATCGTCGATGGACAGCGTTGGTGGCGCATGCTCGACAACCTGATCGGCAATGCGCTGAAATATTCACTGCCGGGGACACGGGTCTACGTGACACTCCGGGAAATTGGAGGAACCGCCGAATTCACCATCAAGAACATCACGGCCTATGAACTCGAGGAAAACGTCGATGAACTGTACGAACGCTTCAAGCGGGGGGATGCGTCACGTCATACGGAAGGCTCCGGACTCGGCTTGGCGATCGCCCAGTCGATCGTCGACATGCATGGCGGGTCGATGGATATCCAGGTGGACGGGGATCTGTTCAAGGTGACGGTCCGTGTGCCCGCAGCATTATGAACACGGCAGAGTTTAAATTGTCCGGAAGCCGGGAATTCTAAGGGGACAATGGATAGCCGTCTGGACAGACAGGCTATGGAGGGGGCGAACACAATGACCATCCATGACAACAAATATCCCAACAAGCGTGACCTGGAACCGAAAGTGCCGAAAAAAGGCAAACCGGCCGGTCCCACCGAGGAGCTGCCATTGTCGGACCCGGCGGATTCCAACTATACGCATGTCGTGCACGAACCCGGCGACACCGCCGGCGCGGAAGACCCAACTGCCGATGGCCAGACCAAGGTGACTCCGGCAGACAAGGGGAAAAACGGCAAGTGAAGCGTCACCCATACGACAACGAAGAAAACCAGCTGCCTGCAGGCAGCTGGTTTTCTTCGTGTTACGGATGGATCGGCATCCGGCCGCTCTTGAAGTTGTGGAAACGTGCAGGAATGCTCATAAAACGGTAAAAGTGCTCATAAACCTGTGATTCTGCTCATAAACCGATGAAAGTGATCATAAATCGCAGTTTCCGCTCATAAACCGGCCGAAGTGATCATAAAACCGGATTTCCGCTCATAAACCACCTTAAAGCGCTCATAACTTCACAAACGCCCCTCTGCCCGCGGCCGGTTCACGACTTCCGGACGCCTCCGAGCCGCGCAGCAAACAAGCAAATCAAAGACTGGCTTGTCAACTCCGCCTGCGGCTCCGCTTTTCAGTGAAGCCGTCAGGGTGGGGGGACGCCGTTGAAAGCAAAATAATCATAAACCCTGAGAACCGCTCATAAACCAGCAGCGGGACCATCATGCAGCAATACCGGCCGGCGCCAAGCTGTTCCGCGGCCTGCCTGCAAAGGTTTATCCAAGCAAGTTAACAGGTATAAACATAGCAATCTACTATATAGAATGGAGGATACGAATGTTCAGTGATCCCTATTATGCAAATATCTTCAGCTGGCTTCCAGATCTGATACTCGGCATCATTGTATTAATTATCGGATTCATTATTGCGAAAGTACTCGAAAACATCGTCACCAAGGCAATGAAAAAGGCACGTGTGGACGAAAGGCTCAATATGCGTGACAAAAAATGGGGCGCTGACAGGATTGCCGGTAAGATCGTATTCTTCATCGTCCTGCTGCTGACGGTTCTCATCTTCTTCAACATGATGAACCTTAACCCGATTGCGGCGCCGTTCCTAAATGTCTTCGCAGGCTTCAGCGGTGCTGTGCTCGGTATCTTAAAGGCGGCTCTCATCCTGCTGTTCGCGTATGTCCTCGCAACGGTCGTGAAGAAACTCGTCATGAGGGCCGGGCACAAAGTGGACGTCCACAAAGCCGTTTCGAAAACAGGCGGCTCACCGGAAACGGTCGATAAGGAGCAGTGGGTCAGCACGGCTGCGAACATCGCATTCTACGGCATCCTGCTGCTGTTCATCCCCGCGGTGCTCAGTGCGCTCGGCCTCAGCGGCGTAAGCGGACCGTTCGAACACCTGCTGACCGGGTTCGTCGCGTTCATTCCGAAGTTGGTCGGGGCTGCACTCATCTTTGCGGTCGGCTATGTTGTGGCGAAGATTGTCCGTACGATCGTGACAAAACTGCTGGAGTCTGTCGGCACTGACAAGATTGCGGACAAGCTGCATCTGTCATCTGCCGTCCAGGGAACGAGCGTTTCCAAAGTGATCGGCACGATCGCTTTCGTCCTGATCATGATTCCGGTGACGATCTCCGGTCTTGAAGTGCTGGATCTCGAGGGGATTTCACAGCCGGCCATTGCGATGCTCAATGACATCATGGTCATGCTGCCGCGCATCATCATTGCGGTTGTTCTTGTGATCGTCGGTGTCTATGTCGCGAAGTGGGTGAAGAAGGTTGTCGCCCAGCTGCTTGCGAACCTCGGTGTGGATTCCCTGTCCGGTAAGCTCGGCGTGAAGTCCGGCAGCCATTCGCCGTCCGCCTTCACCGTATCTTCCGTGATTGCAACGATTGTGCAGATCGTGATCATCCTTCTGTTCGTCGTGGAAGCGCTGCAGATTGTCCAGCTTGCCTTCATGGTGACGCTTGCGACAGCCATCTTTGCATACTTGCCGATGGTGCTGGCTGCGGTGCTCATCCTTGCTGTCGGTTTCTGGCTGGCGAACCTGGCTGAGCAGTTCATCGGCAGTGTCATGAAAACGAAATCGGGCAGTCCGCATATCCTGCGCTTCGTCGC
Source organism: Sporosarcina koreensis (assembly GCF_000826145.2). Classification (GTDB taxonomy): domain Bacteria; phylum Bacillota; class Bacilli; order Bacillales_A; family Planococcaceae; genus Sporosarcina; species Sporosarcina trichiuri. The sequence continues at coordinate 1,781,266 of NZ_LN651337.1, read as the reverse complement.
GAAGTATGCAATCCTGGCCTTTGCGTTCTTCATGGCACTCAGCCAGCTCGGAATTGCACCCGCGATCATCAATGCGGCATTCATTCTCATCCTCGGTGGTGTGGCTCTCGCGTTCGGCCTGGCATTCGGTCTCGGTGGTCGCGATCATGCCTCCCGCTACCTATCCAAAATGGAATCGAGCCTGCAGGATGCAGATGTCTCGAAGGAAGATTGGGAACAGAAGAAGGAAGAGATGAAAAAGGATGCCGAACAGGCGAAAGCCCAAGCGAAATCGGGCATGCGTGAAACTCGATCTGAAATGCATCAGAAGAAACAGGATATGAAACAAGCGGCTGACCAGGCACCGCCGATGCCGTCTTCAGATGACGTACCGGAAGATCCGGCAGACAGCCTGAAAGGTCCGGCGTACTCGGACGTACAGCCGCCGGTATCCGATAACTTCGGCGGAACCGACCCGGTGCCGTTTACGGACGATGCTGCGGACCCGGGATATAACGAAGTGGAACCGGGGGAGGAGTACCCGTACGGCGAACATGACCGCCGCAGCCGGTTCAACAAAGAAGCGCACGATCAGTGGAATAACCAGAAACCGAGAGACGATCGCTGAGACGGCCGTCAGGTTTCAGGTAAACCGAATAAACCGCATGGCACCCGGATCGGTGTCATGCGGTTTTTCGTTTGTAAATCTCAATTGGCGAGATGGTGCTGAAAGGCGTAGATGACCGCCTGGGTGCGGTCCTGGACGTCAAGCTTCGACAGGACATTGCTGACATGTGTCTTCACCGTCTTCAGGGAGATGAACAGTTCGTCCGCAATCTCCTGGTTGGACCTGCCTTTCGCCAGAAGCAGAAGCGTTTCAAGTTCCCGTTCTGTCAGGCTTTCATGGAGCGGCTGATCCGGCGCTCCGCTTCGCATCTTCTCCATCATCTTGCTCGTCACTTCCGGTTCCAGCACGCTCTGCCCCTGTGCTGTATCGCGGATCGCCTGTGCAATCCGTGACGCATTGGAGGTCTTCAGAATGTAACTGGAAGCGCCGGCTTCGAGAGCCGGATACACCTTATCGTCGTCGAGGAAGCTGGTGACTATGATGATGCGGGCTTCCGGCCACTGCCGGATGATTTCGCCCGTCGCCTCCGCGCCGGTCATGACCGGCATCACCATATCCATCAGGATGACGTCGGGACGGAGGGCGAGTGCTTTCTCCACGGCTTCCCCGCCGTCCGACGCTTCGGCAACCACTTCCATATCGTCCTGCATGCTCAAATAGGCGGACACGCCAATGCGCACCATTTCATGATCATCCGCGAGCAGTATACGGATCATGGGTATCCTCTCCTTTACGAATCGGCAATTTCACTTCCACGATGGTCCCTTGGGAAGGGACGGAAACGATCTTACAGACGCCGCCGATTTCGACGGCGCGCTCTTTCACGTTCTGCAGGCCGTAGGCGCCTCCGCGATCCGGCATCTCACTGAAGCCGACGCCGTTATCCTGCACGCGGAAGATGGCCAGCTCATCCCGGCTTATGAACAGCACATCGACTTCCGTCGCCTGGGCATGGCGCAGCGTGTTCGACAAGGTCTCCTGGGCGATGCGGAACAAGTGGTCTTCCGCGCCTTTTGACAACGGCACATCTTCAAGCCGGTACCGGATCGTGAATGTCACTTTCTGCTGCAGTTCCACCAGCAGCTCTTCCAGTCCTTCCTTCAGCGTCTTGCTGTTGAGGACGGCCGGCCGTAAGTGCAGCAAGAGCGCTCTCATTTCGAGCTGCGCCTGCTGCACCATCCGTTCGACTTGCAACAGTGGTTTCCGAGCGGCGTCCGCTGTCGGCTGCTCGGTCAAAGAGGACAGAAGCATGGACGCGGCGAACAGCTGCTGGGAGACGGAATCGTGAAGTTCGCGAGCAAGCCGCTGCCGTTCTTCGATCAGCCGCTCCTGGATGATTTTATCCTGATCCTCCGCGCGCTGGTCGGTGATCCTCTGCAGGCTGCGTTTCTGCGTATCGAGCACTTCCGATATTTCGTCGACCGACCGCTTCAGTTTACGGGACAGCCCTTTCGTGGACGGCTGGGGATTTTCCTCCGCCAGCTGCCCGAGACTCCGCTCCACTGCTTTTTCACGGTTGCGTGCAATGCCGTAAATCCAGCCGGAGAACGACCAGCCAAGTGCAATTGGCACGGCTGCGAGCCAGACACCAAGCGGCACTTCAAGCAATTCATCCTCGAACAGCTGCTGCCATTCGAGGACCGGGGCGTATTCAACCAGACCATAGACGCCGGCTGCCGTAGCGGCGAGGAACAGGAACGACAGGAGGATCGCCCGCCAGAAAAATCCGCTCATTTCCGGATCACCTCGATATCACCGAACCGGACGGAGATGGAGATGATGAGTTCCGCTTCCGCTCCTATATTCCGATCATAGCCGTCTTTCATATGGATCGATTCGTTCAGCAGCCGTTTCGGCTCCAGGTCGAACAGCCGGCACTCCCCGAACAGGATGGAACAGTGAACACGGACTGGCAGATCGTACGGCAGCTCGACCTTCACGCGGCCGAGTCCCTGTCGGATGGAGATGAGCGATGTTTCTTTCGGCAGCACGGTGTCCGTCACATCGATATGGAAGTCGCCGATCAGGCCCTGCACATGGACGTCCTGCCATTCGTACGAAGTGAATGGAGTCGACTGCTGGGAGAACAGCCGGTCTTTCCAGATGCCGTTCGGCGTCTGCCGTTCCATCTCCTTCAGCGGGCGCATGATTTCCTCCGCAGGCGTCCCTTTCCAGAGCCGTATCACGAGATAGAGCAGAATGCCGAAAATGAGCAGGCGGAGGCTCCAGAGGGACAGAAGCGCGATGATGATGAAGACGCCGGCCGTAAATACCATCCATTTGGAGCGCTGGTGTGTCCCGTAGTACAGCACAATGGCACCGAGAAAGAAGAAGATGACATTGCCGTTGCCAAACAGGCCGGCTTCCACGAAAACCAGCAGGAAAAAAGCGACGATCCACAGTGTGAAGCGCTCCGTCTTTGTCCGTTTCATGCGTTGTCTTCCTCCTTTCTCGAAGTCATTGATATAGCTGCGGTGTGTAGATTTACCAGCAAAGCGATCCATTCAGGCGGGGGACCGATCCATTGTGCTGGCGAAGCGATCGATTCAGCCTGGAAACCGATCCATTTCACTGACAAAGTGATCGATTGTGTTCGCGAACCGCTCGATTAGGCCAGCAAAGCGATCCATTCCGTCCATCGTGCGCCCGCCGGCATCCCATGCAGGCAAAACGGCTGCCGGGCCGGCACTAGTTCCTCTGCCGTCCGGTCAGCCAGCTGCTGTTTCTCTTAGTTTACACGATTTCCGTCCGGCCTGCTTCGTCGGCCGTCAATTTGTCTAGACGCTGACGCATGGATGCGATATCACCAGGAGTGCGGTCGTCCTTATCACTGTCAAACTCGTTACGCGGCGTCAGATCGGCATTGAAGATTCTGTCCATCCGGTAGTTTGCGCGATTTTCGTTCTCCTCGCCCATCAGCTTGAGCCGGCGGACTTTCATGTCTTTCACTTTGTGTTTCATGTTTTCGAAGCGCCGTTCGAGCTTGAGCATCGACTGGGTCGTCTCGTCTGCGAGTGCCTGGAGTTCATCCCGGCGTCTTTCATAAGCATGGACTTCATCAGCTGCATAGCTGATCAGCTCGTCATCCTCCGTGGCTTCGGCCAGCTGCAGCTGCTCCTTCCGTTTGGCGGCCATCCGTTCCGCTTCCGCCAGTTCCTTCGTGATCTCATCCCGCAGCAACCGCTGCCGGTCCATCAGTTTCCCGACGGCAGCCGTCTGCTGTTCCGCTTCCTTGATCGTCTCGTTCAATACATCGGCTGCATGGTGGGGTGTCCGTTTTTCTGTCAGCTTCTCCAAGTCTTCCTGTACGGCAAATTTGAATTTATACCATAGTTCGTTCATGCAATGACCTCCTTATTTTGTGAACTCGTTCCATTGTTTCTCGAATTTCGTGAATGGGTCTGCGTCGATGATGGGATCGTCGGCACGCTTCTCCTTCTTCCAAGTGCGCCATGCATAGTACGCACCGGCAGCAGCGAGCAGTCCGATGAATGCCGGGATATTTGAGATGCCCGACAAGATCCCGATCACGAGCACGAAGCCGGCGAGGAAGCGGACGAATCCCGATCCGCTTTTCCGTACATAATGCAGGCCGAAGAATACGGCTGCAGCGGACAGGGCAAGCGCAGCGATTGAACCGATATTCGCGACAGCGACGATGGCCGCGATGATTCCGAGTGATGCGAGTGCAAATTTTTTCATGGTGATGATGGCCTCCCTTCGTTTGTATCCCTATCATAAGATGTTTCCCCTGCCTGCCAAACAGGCGCTGTACGGAGATTCATCTCAGTCTTTAGGCTGAGATGCGGCGGAAGATGACGAATTGGCAGTTGAAGACGTTTTCATTCATTGGTATAGTTGTTGGAAAACTATAACTATTTGAAGGTTGAGGAGGGGCAGCTATGAAAGAGACGGTAATTGTGGCGGGTGTCAGGACACCGGTCGGACGGCGGAAAGGGAGTTTATCCGGAACACGGCCTGATGAGCTGGCGGCACTTGTCCTGGACGAACTGATGACGCGTGCAGGGGTTTCAAAGGATGAGGCGGAAGATGTGATCCTGGGCTGCGTGACGCAATCCGGTGAACAGGGCGGCAACATCGCCAGGACAGCTGCTCTCATTGCAGGCTTTCCGGTCCGCGTGCCTGGGGTCACCATCGACCGTCAATGCGGATCGAGCCAGCAGGCGGTACACTTCGCTTCACAGGCGATTGCAAGTGGTGACATGGATATCGTGGTTGCGGGCGGCGTGGAAAGTATGACGCGGGAGCCGATGTTCTCCAATATGCATGCCGCAAAACCGAGCGCCAAGTTGACGGCGCGTTACGAGATTATCAATCAGGGATTGTCCGCCGAACGGATCGCCCGGAAATGGAACCTGTCCAGGGAGAGGCTCGATCAGTATGCCTATGAAAGTCATCAGAAGGCGATGCAGGCCATCGACGGGGGACGATTCAGCGAGGAGATTGTCCCGGTACCGGTCGTCAGCGCCGACGGCACGGCCGAGCTGTTCATGGAAGATGAAGGGCCCCGCCCCGATACGACACCGGCCGCGCTGGCGGGCCTGCGGACGGTGTTCGACGAAAATGGGGTCATCACAGCGGGGAATGCAAGCCAGATGAGCGACGGGGCATCCGCCGTACTGCTCATGAGCCTCGAGAAAGCCGAACAGCTCGGCGTCCGGCCGCTGGCGCGGATCGTCGCCCGTACGGTTGTCGGATCGGACCCGACACTCATGCTGACAGGGCCGATCGAAGCGACCCGCCAGGTGCTCCGAAAAGCAGGAATGACGATCGATGAAATGGATCTGTACGAAGTGAATGAAGCGTTCGCCTCCGTGCCGCTCGCCTGGCTGGCGGAAACAGGAGCAGATCCGAAAAAGCTCAACGTCAACGGCGGCGCGATCGCGCTTGGCCACCCTCTTGGAGCGACAGGAACAAAGCTGCTCGTGTCGCTGCTGCATGAGCTGAAAGCTTCCGGCGGACGATACGGCCTGCTGGCGATCTGCGAAGGTATGGGAATGGCGAACGCCACGATCATTGAAATGATTCATTGAAAGCGACGTCCGGAATATGCATGTAAGGATAGAGCGGACAGAGCGATACCGAAACAGGCGGCCAGTCATAGACGGCCGCCTGTTTTCGTACACTGGCAGGGAAAGGGGAAACCTGCTCTGCCGTGCGTCGTCCATATGTCGGACAGACCGGGTCCCGGGGGTCGAAAGCCGGTGTCCGACGGGCTCGTGCCGCGATAAAAAGGAACAAGCTGACGGTCTTCACGGAAATCACAGCGGAGGGGCCGTAACCTATCGTTTGGCGGGAAACCGTGCGGAGGAAAAGGCGGCAGGCCTGATCGATTGTGTGAAGTTATGAGCGCAATTATGTGGTTTATGATCACTTTGACGGCTTTATGAGCGTTTTCCGTGGTTTATGATCACTTTTCAAGGTTTATGATCATTTTCCGTGGTTTATGAGCGGAACGGGCCTGTTTATGAGCGGAATCCGACCGCTCCGGAGTATCAGAAGTCCCTGGGTACATACACCGGCCTTATGATGGAGAGGCGGCACTGAAATTTCCTCTTCTTCGGGCGGCGCAATGGCTGTATGATAAATGAAAAGGAAGGGAGGGCATGGATGGAAGGCTGGATACTGGCCGTGCTGGAGCAGTATGGCTATTTTGGCGTGCTGGCATTGATTCTCATCGAGAACGTCTTTCCGCCGATTCCATCCGAGCTGATTTTGACGTTCGGCGGCTTCCTGACCGTTTCCCGGGAGCTGTCGGCGGTATGGATGATCACCGCAGCGACAGCGGGGTCTGTCATCGGCGCCATGATCCTATATGGGATCGGCATGTTCATGGACATACAGCGTCTGGAAAGACTTGCGGACCGTCATGGGAAGTGGCTGCGGGTCACCCGGCACGACATCCGGCGGGCGGATGCCTGGTTCCGCAAGTACGGTCCATGGACGGTGCTCCTCTGCCGTGTCATCCCGCTCGTCCGGAGCCTGATTTCGATACCCGCAGGCATGGCGGGCATGAATTTCCCGCTGTTCGTGATACTGACCGCAATCGGCAGCTTCGTCTGGAACACTGTGCTGATCGCCCTCGGCATGCAGCTCGGCACCCATTGGAAACTCGTCCTCCAGTATATGGATACGTATTCCGTCATCATCTATGCACTTCTTCTGGCTGGATTGGTCTTTGCAGGCCTCCGGTACATAGCCTTTTACAGAAAGCGGAGGTAACAGACAATGGACTTATTTGAATTACTGAAATCCCTGATCCTCGGGTTTGTCGAAGGGATGACGGAGTTTGCGCCCGTTTCATCCACCGGGCATCTGATCATCGTGGATGATATGTGGCTGAAGAGTGAGGAGTTTCTCGGGAAATACCCTTCCATCACCTTCAAGATCGTCATCCAGCTCGGCTCGATCCTGGCGGTGGTCGTCGTCTTCTGGAAGCGGCTGTTCAGCCTCGTCGGCCTGTACAAAGTCGACGGACAGCCGGCGAGCAAGAGTTTCAACCTGCTGCACGTCATCGTCGGCATGCTGCCGGCGGTCATCCTCGGATTCGCATTGAAAGACCTGATCGACGACTACTTGTTCGGCGTCAAAACGGTGATCTTCGCCTTGGTCGCTGGGGCTGTCCTCATGATTGCAGCTGACCGCTTCGGGCCGAAGAAACCACGGGTGACGAGCCTGGATCAGATCACCTACCGTCAGGCCTTCACGGTCGGTCTCGTCCAGTGTCTCTCACTATGGCCCGGGTTCTCGCGTTCCGGTGCAACCATTTCGGGGGGTGTCCTGTTCGGCATGAACCACAGGACGGCCGCTGACTTCACCTTCATCATGGCGGTGCCGATCATGATGGGGGCAAGTCTCGTTTCGGTTTTGAAAAACTGGGAATACTTATCGGTGGATCATCTTTCGTTCTACGTCGTCGGATTCCTCAGTGCGTTCGTATTTTCGCTGATCTCGATCCGTTTCTTCCTGGCGCTGATCTCGAAGATCAAGCTCGTGCCATTCGCCATCTACCGCATCATCCTGGCGGCCATTCTCGCTGTCATCGTATTTCTATAAGAAGAGATCCCGCACCGGCTGCGGGATCTCTTTTTTTATCCGGCCGGATGAAAAACTGATAGAATAGAAGGAAACTGCACGGCACTGCGCTGGCAAGTGTGCCTGCTGGGTATAGGAAAGAAAAGGTGAACCGACATGGCGGATAAACTGCTGATCATTGAAGACGAAGAAAGCATCGCGCGGGTGCTGCAGCTGGAACTTGAATTTGAAGGGTATGAAGTGGCAGCCTGCCATACAGGAACAGACGGGCTCATCAAATACCGGGAAGGAGAGTGGGACCTCGTGCTGCTCGATCTCATGCTGCCGGGCCTGAATGGGCTTGACGTACTCCGTCGGATCCGGGCGGACGGCACGCTGACGCCTGTGATCCTGCTGACGGCCAAAAGTGATATGGAAGACAAAGTGACAGGGCTTGACCTCGGGGCGAATGACTATGTGACGAAGCCGTTCGAAATCGAAGAACTGCTCGCGCGCATCCGTTCTGCCCTCCGGTTTTCGCCGAAAGGCACCGTGGAAGAAGACACCCATCTCCATGAAGTGGACGGACTGTCCATCCATGATCAGACACGGGAGGTCCGGCGTGACGGAGAGCTGATCGAGCTGACTCCGCGTGAGTACGATCTGCTGCTCCACTTGCTGACGCATCCGAATCAGGTGCTGACGAGGGAACAGCTGCTGGACGCCGTCTGGGGCTTTGATTACTACGGGGATACAACGTGGTGGATGTCTATGTCCGCTATGTGCGGAAGAAAATCGACCGGGAAGACGGCACGTCTTTCATCCATACCGTGCGCGGGGTGGGCTATGCGCTGAAAGATTCCAAGCATGAAGCTTAAGACGAAAATCCACTCCCTGTCGACGTTGATGCTGCTGATCGTCCTGATCTTAAGCAATCTCGGCATCTATTTCACATTCGACAGGACCCAGCACCATACCGAATACAGCCAGCTGCTCGGAAGCGCCAAGGAGCTGACGGTCGCCCTCAGCAAGATGACCGATGAGGAGGAAGCGGAAATCATCCTGCGTGCTTACGTACCGCCGAACGGTGCGCTGCGGGTCGTCGGGGAAACGGGCAAGGACATCCTGACGGTGCAGTCGATGGAAGGTTTCGATAAGAAGTTCCCCATGCCCGGTAAGGACGAAGAGTACACACTCGTTCCGTACGAAGGATACGAAGCGCTGTCCATCGCGATCCCGACAATCTGGCCGACCGGTGAAGTTGTGCAGCTGCAGATGACGCAAGTACTGACCGACCTGAAGGCGAATTTGCGGCTGCTGCGCATTGTGATGATCAGCATTACGCTGTTCGCCATGATCCCGATCATGATTTCAAGCATCACGCTCGGCCGTATCGTCACACAGCCGATCGGAAAGCTGATCCAGGCGATGACGGCAAGCCGCCGGTCGGGGACATTCCAGCGGATCGCTGTGCCGGATGACGGCAAAGACGAGCTGGCGCAGATGGGACAGACGTTCAATGACCTGATGATTCAGCTGGAACAGATCTATAGGAAACAGGAAAAGTTTGTCTCTGACGCTTCCCATGAACTGAAGACGCCGATCACTGTCATCGACAGCTATGCGCGTCTTCTCGAACGGCGGGGGATGGAAAAGCCGAAACTTGCCGAGGAAGCGCTCGGTGCCATCCGCAGTGAAACGAAGCGGATGACCTGCATGATCGAGCAAATGCTGGATCTGGCACGGAACAATGAGCCGGCATCCTATGTGTTCGAGCCGGCTGAAATCCGCGAGCTTGCGGAAGAGGCGGCTGCCATGGTCAGCAGGGCATACAGCCGGGAAATCCGTATCGCAGCGCCGGAACACGCAGAGGCCGTGACAGACAGCCAGCATTTGAAGCAGCTGATGATCATCCTTCTCGACAATGCCCGCAAATACAGCGAGCAGCCAATCGATGTATCGGTCGACGACAAAGGGGCCGATGTGCAGATCACCATACGTGATTATGGAAAAGGGATACCTGCCAAGGACATACCGTTCCTGTTCGACAGGTTCTACCGGGTGGACGAAGACCGCAGCCGGAAGACGGGCGGCACGGGTCTCGGTCTCTCGATTGCAAACGAGATCGCCATCGGTCTCGGTGCAAAACTGGATATAAAAAGTGAGGAAGGGGACGGAACGGAAATCACGATCCATGTTTTGAAATCCCCTGCCTCTCAGTGATTTTTAATGTGGCTCTGGTATACTCCGGGTGAGGTGACGTATTATGAGAAACAGCATGAAATGGCTGCTTCCGGCCGGACTGGTCGTCATCGCCGTGCTGACAGGGATTTTCTATATGAAAAGTACCGTCACACACGCCGAAGCCATCCCGGCTGATTCGATCAGGAACCAGCTGGAAGTGATGTACAACGGCAAGGTCGATAAACTGAAGCTGCACGATGAAGTCTATGAAGCTGAGCTGACACGCTCCGACTCTGTCTATACATTGAAAGTCGAAGGGGATACCGGCCGGGTGATGTCGATGGATCTTGTGTCGGCATCGCCGGCTCTTGCGGACAAACGGGAAGAAGCCGGAGAGAAAGCGGAAGGTGAAAGGGTAGAACAGCAGGAGGCAGCCGCTGACAGCCGACCGCCCGCTGACGCTGCAGGCGGAGGTAACGAAAAGGAAAAACAGCCGGCCGCTGCTGAACCGAAGCCGGACACCGCGCCTCAGCGGGAGTCGAAGCCGAAGCCTGCACCGGTGCCGAAGCAAAAGCCGGCGCAGCAGCCAGAACGGCAGCCAGCGCCGCAGCAGAATCCGAAGCCGCAGCAGCCGGCTGCATCCCAGTCGCAGAAACCGCCTGTCCAGAAGCCGGCTCCGCAGAAGACAGTTCTTCTGACGGAGCAGCAGGCCGTGCAGATCGCCCTGCGGCAGCTGAACGGGGAAGTGGACGACGTGGACTTCGTTTAGACGACGGAAGGCGGGTATTATCTGGTGGAAATCGAAATCGATGTCGACGATGGCCCGGATGAGGCCACCTATCAGATCCATGCCATCTCAGGAAAAAACATGTCGGTCACATGGGATGACTGACCGTATGAAACTCGAAACCGACCAGCTGCTGGCCGGTTTTTTGCTTTGTGAAAAAGACGCATATTCGCCGGACTATCTGGGGAATTCAAGAAAAAGACGGAATCGGACTCAACCCTATGCCTGTTGAAGCCGAAATAGGAAGTAGGGACGCTTCGCAGATAGTTAACCAGACGCACAACGAACTGGCAGTAAATTACATGAAAAGGACTGAAACCTATGGCGAAAGACAGTGGGATCTTATTGGAAAGCGGAACAAACGAACTGGAAATTGTGGAATTCGAAGTGGCAGGCAACCGGTACGGCATCAACGTCATCAAAGTGAAGGAGATCATCGTACCGATGCCGATCACGCCGATCCCCCATGCGGACCCTGCGGTAGAAGGCATCATCCAGCTGAGGGGGGACGTGCTGCCGGTCATCAGCATGGAGTGCGTGCTCGGGATGGGGCCGTCCGATAATCCGCAAAATGATAAGTATATCGTGTCTTCCTTCAATAAGCAGCAAGTCGTGTTCCACGTTCACAATGTCACGATGATCCACAGAATATCATGGGATGCCATCGAGAAACCATCCGGCGCTTACTCGGCGGAAACGTCACCCGTCATCGGCGTCATCAAACTGGGCGGTGAGATGCTTCTTCTGCTCGATTTCGAGAAGATCGTCATGGAAATCAGCCCTGACACCGGGATCCGTGTCGAGCAGATCCAGAAGCTCGGCAAGCGTGAGCGGTCGGACAAACGGCTGCTCGTTGCGGAAGATTCCCCGATGCTGCGCAAACTGCTCCATACGACACTTTCCGAAGCCGGCTATGACCGTGTCGAATTCTTCGAAAACGGCAAGGATGCGCTGGAGTATCTTGAAAATGCTGCGGAACAGGGGGATATCGAGGACACGGTGCAGCTCGTGATCACAGATATCGAAATGCCGCAGATGGACGGTCATCATTTCACCCGCCGGATCCGGGGTAACAAAGCGCTTGCGAAGCTGCCGGTCATCATTTTCTCCTCGCTCATCACCGAAGAACTGAAGCATAAGGGAACGAGCGTCGGTGCGGATGACCAGGTGAGCAAGCCGGAAATCGCGGAATTGGTTCTGAAAATCGATCAGTATGTCCTCTGATGGGATGCGGTCTGATTTTCAGGAATAAATAATAAATTGACAACGGAGCTCTGCCGATGGTTAACTGAACCATCGGCTTTTTCGGTGTCTTCATCTATACAAGAAGAGGGTATGGGAAATGTGTGTTGAAAAGTAGAGTTACAGACAAAGAAAATGAGGTGAACCTGCATGATGACCAGCTTTTTGGAATGGGTGACAGGACCATTCAGCAATTATCTTTGGACGTATGTCCTGATCGGCCTTTTACTGCTGCTCGGCCTCTATTTCACAGTGGGGACGAAGTTTGTGCAATTCCGCCTGTTCGGTGAGATGTTCCGCCTGATCACCGAAAAGAAAGAGAACGAAGACGGCGTGTCGGCGTTCCAGGCATTTACGATCAGTGCTGCGTCACGGGTCGGAACAGGCAACGTGACAGGTGTCGCGCTTGCGATCGGGATCGGCGGCCCGGGTGCAGTTTTTTGGATGTGGGTGATTGCGATGGTCGGTATGGCGACGGCATTCATCGAGAGTACCCTTGCGCAAGTGTATAAAGTGCGTGACGGCGATACGTTCCGCGGCGGCCCGGCCTATTATATGCAGAAAGCCCTGAACCTGCGGGGGCTCGGAATTGTATTCGCAATCCTGCTGACGCTCTGTTTCGGTTTCATATTCAATGCGGTGCAGTCCAACACGATCAGCCAGTCGTTTTCGGATGTGTTCCATATCCCTGACTGGGCAGTCGGTCTTATTCTCGTTGTCATGACTGCGGTCATCATCTTCGGCGGCGTCAAACGGATCGTCAAAGTGACGCAGGCCATCGTGCCGGTCATGGCGATCTTCTATATCATCGTTGCACTCTATATCGTCATCATCAATATTACGGAAATCCCGGCGATGATCGCATTGATCGTCGAGCATGCCTTCGGTCTGAAAGAGATGGCGGGCGGCGGAATCGGCGCTGCGATGATGCAGGGCGTCCGCCGCGGTCTGTTCTCGAACGAAGCGGGTATGGGAAGTGTGCCGAACGCAGCTGCGACGGCGAACGTCACCCATCCGGCCAAACAGGGGCTTGTCCAGAGTCTCGGCGTGTTCTTCGACACTATTATCATCTGTTCAGCGACGGCGTTCATCATCCTGCTGGCAGGCTTGTATGACAAAGGTGAACAGGACGGCATCCTGCTGACGCAAGCTTCGATGGCGGAGCATGTCGGCTCCTGGGCGCCGTATTTCGTGGCAATCGCCATCCTGTTCTTCGCGTTCAGCTCGATTATCGGAAACTACTATTACGGCGAAACGAATATCGAATTCATCAATGCCCATAAGCTCTGGATGACCGTCTACCGGATCGCCGTCCTCGGTATGGTGATGTTCGGAGCGCTCGCCAAAGTGCAGCTCGTCTGGGACCTGGCGGATGTGTTCATGGGACTGATGGCAGTGTTGAACCTTATTGTTATCGCAATTCTCGGCAGGGTCGCTTTCCGGGTGCTGGACGATTTCACGCTGCAGCGGAAGAACGGCCTGAATCCGAAGTTCGAGGCAAAATCGGTTCCCGGGCTGAAAGGAACGGAATGCTGGGGAGAAGAACGACCAGAGTAATACTTTCCATGTGAATAGATTATGAAGAAAAACCGTCGAATCCGTCACAGGTTCGGCGGTTTTTTTGCGTCTAAAGTTCTAATATGTTTGCTTATACTGGTCAATTGGGTATAATCGAAAAGTCACACTTACATAGGAAGGGAAGTCCATTATGAAAAAAACGAAAAGTCTCGTGTTCAGGCTGTCGGCATTCATCATCGGTGTGTTCTTGCTCCTGTTCGTCTTATACGCGCTTGGCACGAATATCTATACGCACAGCATCACGGTGAACAGTGCCGAAGAGAAGGCTGCAGATGATACAGAACTTGTTGCACTCAAACTCAGTGAGCAGTTCCGGCAGACCGGCGAGTCACTTATGACGACGAAGCGGATGCTGGAGACGATGAATGAAAACTCCGAGCTGGCGGCGTCTGACGTACTGTCCGTCCTCCAGGCAAATTTAGAGGGGAATCCGAATGCAGTGAGTATGAATGCTGTATTCGAGAAAGGCGCCCTGTCTGCAGACGGGCTGCCGGCTTCGATGAAACAGCTGATCAGCCAGGACGGCCGCTTTACACCGTTCCTGCTGAAGTCGGACACCGGCCTGGATGTACAGCCGGCAACCGGCTATGACGAACCGGGCGGCGGTGATTGGTACTTGGTGCCGAAAGCAGAAGGGAAACCATATCTCCAGGAACCGATGGTCTATGAAACGGACGGCAAGACGACCAAAGTCACGTCCTTGTCAGTGCCGCTCCTGTCTGCGGACGGTACGTTCCTCGGCGTCCTGTCCGCCAACATGTCCCTCGATTTCCTGAAGCAATTAACGGCGGACATCGCACCGCACGGCGGGTATGCATCGGTCATCTCGGATGACGGCACACTCATCGAAAACAGCCTGAAAGAGAAGATGAACGGCACAAACATGAAAGACGCGATCGACTGGGAGCCTGTCAAAAAAAAGACGGAGACGGGTGAACCGGCCACGTTGTATGTCGATTCACAAACATACAATGAGCGTGCATTCAACACGTTCGCTCCGCTGACGATCGACGGTTTCGACCAGACATGGACCGTACAGACGGTTCTGCCGCGTTCTGAAATCATCGCGGCGTTCGAACGGATTGTCATTTTCACGCTGATTGCCGCCGGCGTGATGATTCTGCTGGTCGGCCTGACGACAGCCTTCTTTGTTTACCGGCACATCCGGCCGCTGACACGCGTCCAGCAGTCCATGGAACAGGCGGCAACCGGTGATCTGTCCGAAAACGTCGAGACTCAAGGATTCCGGGAAGACGAAATCGGATCTGTCGCGAAATCGTACAATTACATGCTCGCACAGACGAACGACGCGCTGGCGGAAGTGCTGGCAGCGTCCAGTGAGCTGACGAATTCATCGGCGGAAGTGAGTCATGCGTTCGAAGAGATCGTCGCTTCGAGCCAGGAAGTCTCGGTTGCGACCGAAGAGATTGCAGAAGGTGCTGCACGACAGTCCGAAGACACAGAGGAAACGAGCCACCGCATGGAAGACCTCGCCCAGCAGATCACGACGATCTCCGCAATTTCGGACAGCATGGACGAGCTGTCCCGTAAAACTGTGGAATCGACACAGAACGGCATGACGGAAGTGGAGCGTCTCCGCGAACAGAACGAGACCGCCAACCGGATGAACGGCCAGGTGGAACAGCAGATGACCGCGCTGACTGACAAGATCGCAGGCATCAGCCGCGTCATCGAATCCATCCAGGACATCACTGCACAGACGAACCTGCTGGCGCTGAACGCAAGTATCGAAGCGGCGCGTGCAGGCGAGCACGGCAAAGGTTTTGCGGTCGTTGCGGAAGAAGTCCGCAAGCTCGCAGAACAGTCGAGCAGGGAAACCGGCACAATCCAGCAGACGGTCCAGGAAATCCTCGATCAGTCCAAAGCGACAGTCGATGTCATCGCCGAGAATACGAAATCGATGAAAGAGCAGAGCGATTCCGTTGCGAGCACGGGCGAGTCCTTCGTCCTCAATGCGGAGCTGACGGAGCGGATGAACAACGCAATCATCGAGTTGTCACGCAATCTGAAAGACATGGTCGACCACAAAGACCAGGCAGTCCTCGCCATCCAGAGCGTCTCGGCCGTATCGGAAGAGACTGCGGCCTCTGCAGAGCAGGTGAGCGCATCATCCGTCGCCCAGCAGCAGGAACTTGAGCGGGTGGCGGCATCCGTCCAGCAGATGTCCAAAATCGCGAACGAGCTGCAGCTTGTCGTCAGCCGGTTCAAACTGGCGGGTCATGGTGACCAAGTGTAATCGGAACTGAAGGTTCGAGAGGAGAAAGTGCTATTTTTTCTCCTCTCTTTTTTCTTTTCCCCGATTATCCGCAGCCTGCAAGTTGGAAGAAAAGCGTGAGGATTTCGCATGTGATTTTTTTAAGAGGACAACTCGGTAACACTCTCTAATCTGTGTTAAAATGTTTCTTTGAGCTGAAAATCAGGCTTACCACAAGGAAGATTAATTCAAACTTTTCTACCCACGCCTTTTAGTCCATTGAATGCAAAATCACTACATGTTATGCTGTAGTGCATATACAAACACTATATATAGTGTTTGACCACTCCTTGCAATGGGGTACATGAATTGTAATCACAGAACCATTTAGTTTCCATGCACCTTGAAGAAAACCTGAAATCATACATACGAACAAATCGGAAGGGGACGGTCGGTAATGACACTTACTCGGGAAACAAATGACACGGCGGGCATCCTGCAGGCACTGACAGAAGAATTCGGCACAGAAAAGATAGCGCCGCTCACGGAGGCGAGTGGAAAATGGCTGGCCAAGCATCCGGAGGGCTCGCTGAAGGAATGGACCAACGCTATGATTCTGGAGGCGCTGAGTAACATAGACGAATCCGCGAGTTACTGGACATTCGCGGCGGCACGCCTGTATTTGCAGCAGCTATATGCAGACCAGCAGCAGGTGCGGGGAAAAGCACCATACACGGACTTCGCAGGCCATGTTGCCTCCCTTGTCGAACAGGGGCTGTATACGTCTGATCTGACGGACGCCTATTCCGAAGGTGAACTGTCAGCGATCGGTGCCCTGATCCACCCGGAACGGGACAAGCTGTTCACCTATATCGGGCTGAAGACACTCATGGACCGATACGCGGCCGTGAATTTCACGAAACAGCCGGTCGAACTGCCCCAGGAACGCTGGCTCGTCATCGCGATGACTCTCATGCAGCAGGAGACGGACGACCGGATCGGCAAGATCGCGGAAGCGTACTGGGCGATGAGCAATCTGTATATGACAGTCGCTACACCGACACTGTCGAATGCGGGTAAGCCGCACGGCCAGCTTTCGAGCTGTTTCATCGACACGGTCGACGACTCACTGACAGGCATTTACAACAGCAACACCGATATTGCGAACCTGTCGAAATACGGCGGCGGTATCGGTGTGTATATGGGGAAGGTCCGCTCACGCGGATCATCCATCCGCGGTTTCAAAGGAGCATCGAGCGGCGTCCTCCCGTGGATCAAGCAGCTCAACAACACAGCGGTCAGCGTCGATCAGCTCGGCCAGCGCCAGGGGGCGGTCGCCGTCTACCTGGACGTGTGGCACAAGGACATCTTCACGTTCCTCGACCTGAAACTGAATAACGGGGATGAGCGGCTCCGCGCCCACGACATCTTCACAGGGGTCTGCCTGCCGGACCTGTTCATGGAAGCTGTCGATGCACGCGGTGACTGGCACCTGTTCGATCCGCACGAAGTCCGGACGGTCATGGGCTACTCACTCGAAGATTCCTATGATGAAACGAAAGGTTCCGGTACATTCCGTGAACGCTACGAGGCCTGCGTCAACCACCCGGAGATCACGAAGGAGACCGTTCCTGCAATCGAAATCATGAAACGGATCATGCGCAGCCAGCTCGAGACCGGCACGCCGTACATGTTCTACCGGGACGAAGTGAACCGGGCGAACCCGAACAAGCATGAAGGTATCGTCTATTCAAGTAATCTCTGCAGCGAGATCATGCAAAATATGAGCGCAACGGAGTTCGAATCGGTCACATTGGAAGATGACATCGTCGTCACTCGTTCCAAGCCGGGCGACTTCGTCGTCTGCAACCTGTCATCGGTCAACCTCGGAAAAGCAGTCCCGGCGGGCGTCCTTGACCGTCTCATTCCAATTCAGGTGCGTATGCTCGACAACGTCATCGATCTGAACAAGATCCCAGTCGTACAGGCGCAGCGGACCAACAGCCGCTACCGGGGCATCGGCCTCGGTACGTTCGGCTGGCACCATCTGCTGGCGCTGAAAGGCATCCAGTGGGAATCCGACGAAGCGGTCGAATTCGCAGACCGCCTGTATGAGCAGATCGCATTCCTGACGATCCGGTCATCTGTCGAACTGGCAGCCGAGAAAGGGGCCTATCCGCTCTTCGAGGGTTCCGACTGGCATACCGGCTCCTATTTCGAGAAACGCGGCTATGTCTCCGCGGATTGGGAACGGCTGCGTGAGCAGACAGCGGAGACCGGCATCCGGAACGGCTATCTGATGGCGGTTGCGCCGAACAGCTCCACATCGGTCATCGCCGGTTCCACTGCATCGATCGACCCGGTGTTCAAACCGTTCTACCATGAAGAGAAAAAGGATTATAAACTGCCGGTCATCGCACCGGATCTGGATCATAACACGTACGATGTCTACCGCCGGTCGGCCTATATCGTCGATCAGCGATGGTCCATCAAACAGAATGCAGCCCGTCAGCGTCACATCGACCAGTCAATCTCATTCAATTTCTACGTACCGAACAATATCCGTGCGTCCGTGCTGCTCGACCTGCACATGCAGGCCTGGAAATCCGGCATGAAGACGACGTATTACACCCGTTCCACCGCTTCGGATATCGAGGAGTGCGAATGGTGTCATTCCTGATCGCCTATGCGTCATGGAGCGGCAACACAGCGGAAGTGGCGGAATTGGTCGGACAGACGCTGACGGCAGGCGGTGCAGACATCACACTGCACCGCATCGGGACAGGGCCTGTGCCAGATTACCGTGACTACGATGCCATGATTGTCGGCTCGTTCACATGGGATCAGGGCTCGACCCCGGATGAAGTGAAAGATTTCGTACTGGATGTCGGTGTGAAACCGGACCATGTCTTCGTTTTCGGGACAGGCGACACCCAGTTCGGCGGCGACGAACTGTTTTGCCGGGCGGCCGTGAAGTTGGCCCGCTTCTACAACTCAGCGCTCGCACCGCTGAAAATCGAGCAAAGCCCGCGCGGCGCGCAGGAACAGCGCGTCGTCCAATGGGCGGAAGGAGTGCTGGATCATTGGCGACACTTACACGAGTTAACGTACTGAACCCTGCAAATCCAAATAAGGCAACCGCCATATTCGGCGGGGAAGCAAGCGGTATCCTCAACTGGAACAACTTGGCGCACCCGCATTTCTACACATTGCGGCAGCGTATCCGTTCCCTGTTCTGGACAGCGAACGAAGTGGATATGACACAGGACGTCAAGCAGTTCCCGACACTGACGAAAGCGGAGCAGGATGCCTTCCTCAAGATCATTGGCCTGCTCGCGACACTGGACGGCCCCCAGACCGTCATTGCGATGAAAATCGCGGACTTCGCGACGGATCCGTCCGTCAAATCTATCATGGCGACAATCGCCGACCAGGAAAGCGAGCATAACCACAGCTATGCATATGTCCTGTCATCGGTGACGACCTATGACAAGCAGATCGAATCGTTCGAGATGGGACGCACTGATGAAGTGCTCATGAAACGGAACGAGCGGATTGTCGAAGTGTATAACGAATTCGCAACGGACCCGACAATCGGGACAGTGCTGAAAGCGATGGTCTATACTACGCTGCTCGAAGGCCTGTTCTTCTACAGCGGCTTCGCTTTCTTCTATAACATGGCACGCCACCAGAAGATGGTCGGTACGTCAACGATGATTTCATACATCAACCGCGACGAGCTGCAGCACGGGAAAGCGATCAGTGATATCTTCCGCGCAGCCCTTGCCGAGAATCCGGAGTACAACACCGAAGAGTTCACGGAGTGGATCTATGAGCAGTTCCGCCATTCGGTGGAGCAGGAGATCATCTGGAGCCGGTACGTGCTCGCGGATATCGACGGCATCGATCTCGATGAGATGGACGGCTATGTGAAATACCGTGCCAACAAGATGCTTCGCATGCTCGGACTGAGCGAACTCTATCCGGAATTCACCGACAACCCGATGAAATGGATCCGTGCCTACACGGACAACTTCGACGGGACCAAGACGGATTTCTTCGAGCAGACATCCCGCCAGTACGTCAAAACGAGCGACTTGAACGGATTTGACGACCTATAATCGTGAAACACCAGACACCGGCAGCCTGCCGGGAAGTCTGGTGTTTTTTTGTATTGATTGACGCCAGGCGGGACGCCCTTATCCAACTCCCTTAGTTTCAGGGGAATTGACAGGAATCGACTGTGCTGAAATAGGCCTTTCCCTTATATGAAGCAGGACGCATCCGCCGTATACTGAAGATGCTTTCGTGAAATGTACGCTGGAAACCAGAAATACAGATAGAAAGACGGATAAGAGAAAAGTCACGGAACTGTCACAGACACAGCGCCAGCTAACTTCCCTCAAATGGACTCTAGTAAACTATTACTTTTTATCACTAAATTCATTACGAAAAAAGAACCTATTTTAGTAATAGGGAATTCCCTTATAGCAAAGAGTCAGAATACATATTAGGCTGAGTATATAAGGAAATCTCAGTAAGTCCTGTCAATGGAAACGCGATTGGTCATTCAGAAGGGAGCAGGAAGTACAATGAGGAAGACAAAATTCAACTTGAACTATTTCAAGCCTGTGGAAAAATACTCGGGCGACTGGTCGGTGCTCGAAGAGAAGAACCGTGATTGGGAGAATATGTACCGGCAGCGCTGGTCGCATGATAAGGTCGTGCGCACAACGCACGGCGTTAACTGTACAGGTTCCTGCAGCTGGAAAGTGTTCGTGAAGAACGGAATCATCACATGGGAAAACCAGCAGATCGATTACCCTTCCTGCGGCCCTGATATGCCTGAATTCGAACCGCGGGGCTGTCCGCGGGGGGCTTCATTCTCCTGGTACGAATACAGTCCCCTCCGTATCAAATACCCGTACATCCGCGGGAAATTGTGGCGCATGTGGAATCAGGCGCTGACCGAAGAGAAAGACCCTGTACGCGCTTGGGCGAGCATTGTGGAAGACCCCGCCAAGTCCACGGAATATAAGAAGGCGCGCGGGAAAGGCGGACACGTCCGCATCCATTGGCGTGATGCGACGATGCTCATTTCCGCACAGCTCATCTATACGATCCAGAAGTACGGGCCTGACCGGATTGCAGGGTTCACCCCGATTCCGGCGATGTCGATGGTCAGCTACGCGTCCGGTGCGCGCTTCATTTCCCTTCTGGGCGGCGAGATGCTGAGCTTCTATGACTGGTATGCGGATCTGCCGCCTGCCTCCCCGCAGATCTGGGGCGAGCAGACAGACGTTCCGGAATCGAGCGACTGGTTCAACGCAGGCTACATCGTCATGTGGGGATCGAACGTACCGCTGACAAGGACTCCGGATGCCCACTTCCTGACAGAAGTCCGCTACAAGGGTACGAAAGTCGTCTCCGTTGCACCGGACTATGCGGAAAGTGTCACGCATGCGGATGACTGGATCGCAGCGAATCCGGGTACGGACGCAGCTGTCGCACAGGCGATGACGCATGTCATCCTCGACGAATTCTATGAACAGCGGAAAGAGCCGATGTTCCTGAACTATGCGAAACAATACACGGATATGCCGTTCCTGCTTCTGCTGGATGAACATGAAGGTGCTTATAAAGCAGGACGTTTCCTGCGCGCCAGCGATATCGGACAGGAGTCCCAGCATGCCGAATGGAAGCCGGTCATCCTGGATGAGAGCACAGACGAGATCATCGTGCCGAACGGGACGATGGGCCAGCGCTGGGAGGATGACGTGAAGTGGAACCTGCTGCTCGACAAGGAAGATGGAACACGCGTCGAACCTGCATTGTCCATCGCGGACCATGGAGCGGAGTGGAAGGAGATCCGCTTCCCGTTCTTCGACAACCTGTCGAACGGCGTCTTCGACCGCACCATTCCGGCCAAGGAAATCACGCTGGCAGACGGCACCGTCCGCCAAGTCGCGACCGTCTATGATGTCATGGCCAGCCAATACGGCGTCCGCCGCAGCGGACATGAAACCGAAGCGGAGGATTACTTCGATAAGTCATCGATCTACACACCGGGCTGGCAGGAGAAGATCACCAGTGTCAAACCGGAGCTCGTCATCCAGATTGCCCGGGAATTCGCACAGAACTCGCTCGATACGGGCGGCCGCTCGATGATCATCATGGGTGCCGGCATCAACCACTGGTTCAACAGTGATACGATCTACAGAGCTATTCTGAACCTTGTCACGCTGACAGCCTCCCAAGGTGTCAACGGCGGCGGCTGGGCGCATTACGTCGGACAGGAGAAATGCCGTCCGATCGAAGGGTGGAGCACGATCGCCTTCGCACGGGACTGGCAGGCACCGCCGCGGCTCCAGAATGCGACGTCGTTCTTCTACTTCGCAACCGATCAATGGAAGTATGAGGAAGCCGGCACGCAGTCGCTCATGTCACCGCTCGGTGGGAACTCCCGCTATGAGCATCCGGCGGACTACAACGTGCTCGCTGCGCGGCTCGGCTGGATGCCGTCCTATCCGCAGTTCAACCGCAACAGTCTGCAGCTCACAGAAGAAGCAGCCGAAGCGGGGCACACGACAACACCTGAAATCGTGGACTACGTAAAGAATCAGCTGATCTCAGGAGATATGCAGTTCGCAATCGAGGATCCGGATGCACCGGAAAACTTCCCGAGAAGCCTGTTCGTCTGGCGCTCGAATCTCGTCTCCAGCTCCGCAAAAGGTCAGGAATACTTCATGAAGCACCTGTTCGGCGCAACCGACAACCTCCTGGCCAAGCCGAATGAACGTATGAAGCCGGAAGAAGTCGTCTGGCGGGATGAAGTCGAAGGAAAACTTGACCTGCTCGTCGCGCTCGACTTCCGGATGACAACGACCCCGCTCTATGCCGATCTGGTCCTGCCGGCAGCGACCTGGTATGAGAAAGTCGACTTGTCGTCCACGGATATGCACCCATTCGTCCACCCGTTCAATCCGGCGGTCGATCCTCTATGGGAATCACGTTCCGACTGGGACATCTACCGGTCGATCGCGGAGACTTTCTCGGAAATAGCGAAGACCCATCTTCCGGGCGTCTACAAAGACCTGGTGACCTCTCCGCTCGCCCACGACTCGGCGCAGGAGATCGCACAGCCATACGGCGATGTGCGGGACTGGACGAAAGGCGAGGCGGAAGCGATCCCGGGCAAGACGATGCCCGGCATGACGATTGTCGAACGAGACTATACGAAAGTGTATGACAAGTACGTCACGCTCGGACCGCTTTTATCTACAGGAAAAGTAGGGGCACACGGCGTCAGCTTCTCGGTTGCGGACGAATACGAAATGATGAAGGGCATCAACGGGGTCTACGAAGACGACACCATCAAAGACGGACTGCCGAAGCTGCACACCGCGAAGCATGTTGCGGAAGCGATGCTGACACTGTCTTCAGCGACGAACGGACGTGTCTCCCAGAAAGCATTCCTTTCTGCGGAAGCGGACACCGGCGTGGAACTCAAGGACATCTCGGCAGACCGAGCGGCGGAACGGTTCACATTTGCCGGTATCACCGCGCAGCCGCGTGAAGTCATTCCGACTCCGGTCTTCAGCGGATCCAACAAACTGGGTCGCAGATACTCGCCGTTTACGACCAACATCGAGCGTCTCGTGCCGTTCCGGACGCTGACAGGACGCCAACACTTCTATCTGGATCATGAGCTGTTCCTCGACTTCGGGGAGGCGCTGCCGGTCTATAAACCGACACTGCCGCCGCTCGTACTCGGGCCGCATGACCGTCCTGTCGCAGGCACGGAGGACTCCCTCGTCCTGCGCTATCTGACACCGCACGGCAAGTGGAACATCCATACGACCTACCAGGACAACCAGCACATGCTGACACTGTTCCGCGGAGGTCCGACCGTCTGGCTGTCCAACGTGGATGCAGACGCACATGGCATCGATGACAACCAGTGGCTGGAGGTCTATAACCGGAACGGCGTCGTCACAGCCCGTGCTGTCGTCAGCCACCGGATGCCAAAAGGCACGATGTTCATGTACCACGCACAGGATAAGCACATCCAGGTGCCGGGCTCCGAAATTACGGAAGAACGCGGCGGCAGCCATAACGCGCCGACCAGGATCCATATGAAACCGACACAGATGGTCGGCGGATACGCACAGCTGAGCTATGGCTTCAACTACTACGGACCGATCGGCAACCAGCGTGACGAGTACGTAGCCGTCCGCAAAATGAAGGAGGTCAACTGGCTTGAAAATTAAAGCGCAGATCGCAATGGTGATGAACCTGGACAAATGCATCGGCTGCCATACGTGCAGCGTGACATGCAAAACGACATGGACGAACCGCGAAGGTGCTGAATATATGTGGTTCAACAACGTGGAAACGAAGCCGGGGATCGGCTATCCGAAGCGGTGGGAAGACCAGGAGATCTACAAAGGCGGCTGGAACCTGCGGAACGGCAAGCTGGAGCTCAAATCGGGCTCCAAGCTCTCCAAGATCGCCCTCGGCAAGATCTTCTACAACCCGGATATGCCGGAGATGAAAGACTATTACGAGCCATGGACGTACGATTACGAAAAGCTGACAACGGCACCGGACAGTGAGCATACGCCGGTCGCCCGCGCGAAATCGGTCGTCACAGGCGACTACATGGACCTCGAGTGGGGGCCGAACTGGGAGGATCAGCTCGCGGGCGGCCATATCACAGGCCCGACGGATCCGAATATCCAGAAGATC
The DNA here is from genome assembly GCF_000826145.2 of Sporosarcina koreensis. Lineage (GTDB taxonomy): Bacteria > Bacillota > Bacilli > Bacillales_A > Planococcaceae > Sporosarcina > Sporosarcina trichiuri. The sequence continues at coordinate 1,756,870 of NZ_LN651337.1, read as the reverse complement.
GAAGAGGAGATCAAGTTCAACTTCGAGCAGGCGTTCATGATGTACCTGCCGCGGCTGTGCGAGCACTGCCTCAACCCTAGCTGTGTCGCATCCTGTCCGTCAGGCGCCATGTACAAACGGGACGAGGACGGCATCGTCCTCGTCGACCAGGAAGCGTGCCGCGGCTGGCGCTACTGCATGACCGGCTGCCCGTACAAAAAAGTGTACTTCAACTGGAAGACGAACAAAGCCGAGAAGTGCACATTCTGCTTCCCGCGCATCGAATCCGGACTCCCGACCGTATGCTCGGAGACATGTACAGGACGGATCCGCTATCTCGGTGTCCTGCTGTATGATGCGGACCGTGTCCTCGAAGCAGCGGCCACTCCGGATCCGAAAGACCTGTACAACGCACAATGCGATCTGTTCCTTGACCCAAGCGATCCGGAAGTGATCGAACAGGCAAGGAAAGACGGCATCTCGGAAGACTGGATCACGGCAGCCCAGAACTCACCGGTCTACAAGCTCGCGATCGAGTACAAACTCGCATTCCCGCTCCACCCGGAATACCGCACGCTGCCGATGGTCTGGTATGTGCCGCCGCTCAGCCCGATCATGAACTACTTCGAAGGAAAAGACTCCATCCAGAATCCGGATATGATCTTCCCGGCAATCGAAGAAATGCGGATCCCAATCCAATACTTGGCCAATATGCTGACAGCAGGTGATACGGAAACCGTGAAAGGCTCCCTGCAGCGCATGGCGATGATGCGCTCCTTCATGAGAGCCCAGTCTTCCGGCAAGGACTTCGATGAAAGCAAACTGGATCGGGTCGGCCTGACCGCTTCCACCGCGAAAAAGATGTACCGCCTTCTGGCCATCGCGAAATACGAAGACCGTTTCGTTATCCCGACCTCCCACAAAGAGGGGCAGATGAACGTCTACCGCTCCCAAGGATCGGCCGGCTACACCGGAATGGGTACGTATGGCGAAGCTGTCCAGCAGGATCCATACAGCAACTTCTCCGTCATGGGATCGAATGGCAGCTGTGACGGCTGCGGCCCGGTCAATGCGGGAGCAGGAGCGCCAGTCAAGACCGGGAAGGAAATCTACGAAGAGAATTTCTATGGGGGGATCTGGCGTGATTGACTTGGATCTTCTGTACGACAAGAAACAGATTTTCGGGTTTTTCGCCCAGCAGTTCTCCTATCCTGAAAAACTCACATTCCATCCCGATGTGCTGGAGGGGTCCGTCCGCCCCTCCGATCCTTCCTATCCCTATGTGAAGGAGTACTGGGACGAAATGATGACGTACAGCCTCGATGAAATCCAGGAGATGTATACATATACCTTGGATTTCCAGAGCGATGCCACCCTGTTCATGACCTACGTGAAGATGGGGGATTCGAAAGAACGCGGCCAGACGCTGGCCCGGCTGAAAGTGCTGTACGAAATGTTCGGGCTTACGATGCCGGACAGCGAACTGCCTGATTCGCTGCCGCTTATGTGTGAATTCATCTACGCGGCGGAATGGAAGGGAGACCCGCGCGCCCAGCAGAGTTTCTCGATGCTGCTGGCGGTGCTGGAAGACGGCTCCTATCATCTGATGAAAGCGCTCGAGAAGTACGGCAGTCCGTATTATTCCCTTGTCAGAGGGATGCGTGAAGAATTCAAAGCATGCATGATCCCACGGGAGGTTCCGGCCAATGACTAGTCAATTTTTATGGGTGATATTCCCTTATCTCTGTATCGCGGTATTCATCGTCGGTCACATTTTCCGGTACCGGCACGATCAGTTCGGCTGGACGGCGAAATCCAGTGAATTCATCGAGAAGAAGCAGCTGATGATCGGCAGCCTGCTGTTCCATATCGGGATCTTTCCGGTCATCCTTGGGCATGTTGCAGGACTCGGCATCCCCAAAGAATGGACGCGGGCCATGGGCGTCAGCGATCATATGTACCATCTCGGCGCTGTATGGGGAGGCGGATTCTTCGGTGTCGTGACATTGATCGGAATGATCATCCTGACGAGCCGCCGTTTCACGAACAGCAATGTGCGTCACCTGTCGTCCGCTTCGGACCTGATCGTCAATACGTTCCTTCTGCTCATCGTGTTCCTCGGCGTCTACAGCTCGCTGATCACCAATACGATGACACCCGGGTTCGATTACCGGTCGACCATTTCGATCTGGTTCCGCTCTCTGCTGATCCTGCGTCCGGATGCGGCATTCATGGCGTCCGTACCGATCATGTTCAAACTGCACATCCTGACAGGATTCCTGATTTTCGCACTGTGGCCGTTCACCCGGCTCGTCCATGTATGGAGTGTACCGTTGAATTATGTGGGCAGAAGCTATATTCTGTACAGAAAAGACAAACGAAACTGATCCGGAGAGGGGCTGCATGAGACCTCTCTCCAGCGAGGGAGGACACTCATGGAAAGCCGAGCACCCGCGTTCGATTATCTGCAGCAAGTGGAGGAGATCCGCCGTATTATGGATTGCGACTTCACAGCCCTTGCCCTAGTGCAGCCGGAAGAGCGCCGTTTCCAGATCCGCTGGGAGTATGCGTCCGGGAATTTGAGCCAGCGGTACCGCCGTATCGTCCTGCAGTCGGGAAAAGGCGTGGCGGGAACTGTCTTCAAGACAGGGAAAGCGATCTTCGCCCCCGATACGGAGGACTATTTCAAGGAGAAGGATCTGTACAACTACCCGATCATCATGGCGGAAGGGCTCGAGAGCTTCGCTGCCATCCCGCTGTTCAAGTACAATCGGGTCAAAGGCATCCTGCTGGCGGGCTGCAGGAAGAAGAATTGCATGGATGAGGAGAAATTCAAACTGCTTCAGACCCTGGTCGCCCCCACGTTCGGTCCCTACTACAGTGAGGAGATGAGCGTAAATTGAAGGAACTGAGTCAAAACGGCATGAACAGCCTGCTGATGAAGCTGTATGACCGTTCGTCGGAAGCCATATTCTTCTTCGATGAGGAGAACCGGGTCGTCTCCATGAACCAGGCAGCGGAGCAGATCCTCGATCCGCAAGTTGCCGAGCTCATGAAAGCAGGAAGCACAAAAGCGATCTGTATGGCCTGCAAAGGATTTACCAGCGCAGAGGAAGAGCAGACGTGCATCGCCTGCTATATGTCAGATCCCGATCGTGATATCCCATCATTCCAGGTGTTCCTGGAGACGGCGGGCAGGGGGATCGTGCCGTATACAGGCAGCATCCAGATGATCGACAGAGAAAATGGGATCCGTGTCTTCATGTTGCGCGACCTGACCGAACAGATCAAGACTCAGGAATCGATGCATCAGCAGACGCTCGTCAAGCGGGTCATCAAAGCCCAGGAAGGCGAACGGAAACGGATTTCACGGGAACTGCATGACAGTGTGGCGCAGGAAATGCTCAGCGCACTCGTCGACCTGCGTGTCTTGAAATATATGAATGTGGAAGAAGACGTCTTGAAGAAAGTCAAGCAGACGGAAGGCTCGCTCATGCGCCTGCTGGAAGACATTCGTCATCTGTCCGTCCAGCTGCGTCCGGCCACGCTGGATGACCTTGGACTGGAGGCGGCGTTCAGAACGCATTTCAAATGGATCGAGAAGAACTATGGCATGCTCGTCGACTTCAGCAGCAACGTCCAGTCCGTCCGGTTCGACGGGGAAATCGAGACAGTCGTCTACCGGGTCTGCCAGGAAGCGGTGTTCAATGCGCTGAAGTATGCAGGCGTGGAAGAGGTGGAGGTGGCACTGCTGCTGACGGATTCCGATCTGAAGCTGACCGTGGAAGACAGGGGATCCGGCTTCGACCTCAATTCCCCTGTCCATAAAGGCACGGGTCTCGGTCTGTTCGGCATGAGGGAGCGCGCGGAACTCGTGCATGCAGACTTGACTATACGATCAGGCATCGGAACGGGGACCGTAATTGAACTGACCGTGCCTCTGAACAGAAGGGGAGACGGACAGTGAAACTTATTATTGCAGACGACCACGCTGTCGTCAGAAGCGGCTTCGCCCACATTTTGAATTACCAGCCCGATATGGAGGTCGTTGCGACTGCGGCGGACGGTCTGGAGGCATACGACCAAGTCGCGAAACACCGACCGGATGTCCTTCTCATGGATCTCAGCATGCCGCCGGGAGAAAGCGGACTGATCGCCACCGGCAAAATCAGTGAGGATTTCCCCGAAACGAAAATTGTCATCCTGACCATGTACGACGATGAGGAGTATCTCTTCCATGTGCTGAAAAGCGGGGCATCCGGTTACGTACTGAAAAACTCGCCGGATGATGAGCTGTTCTCGGCGATCCGCACCGTCTATGACGGCGGCACGTACATCCAGCCCTCCATGGCGACATCGCTCGTCCGGGAATTCGTCAAGAAAGACGGAGACGAAGTCGAGACCGATCCCTTCAAAATCTTGTCGAAGCGTGAAATCGAAGTGCTTCCGCTCGTTGCGAAAGGATACGGCAACAAGGAAATTGCAGAAAAACTGTACATTTCGGTGAAAACAGTGGAAGCCCATAAAGCCAAACTGATGGAAAAACTGAACTTGAAGAGCAAACCGGAGCTCGTCGAGTATGCGCTCAAAAAGAAGTTCCTGAACTTCTGACAGCAGGCATTACGTAAACGGAGGCAGACCGATGGATACGAAACGATTCAAGTTTGATCTGCCTGCACTGCAGGTACTGGAAAACGAACATCAGTATTTGATGTATCTCATGGACAACTGGCATCCGATCGTACTCGGCTTCGAGAATCGGATCTATTCACTGGAAGAAGGACGCGAAGCGATGCGGTCACTGCGTAAAGCGCTGATCGAGTTCATCGAACCGTTCAAGAACCATACGGATAAGGAAGAGGAGATCCTGTTCCCTGAACTTGCACAGTATGTCGGGAACGAACAGGGACCCGTCCGGGCGGTGGAAGAAGAGCATGAAGAACTCGATGCCTACATCGGCCACTTCCTGCATCACACCCGCGGCAGCCTGGATGAGCTGTCCCTTGAAGATCTTGAAGCGGTTTCAAAAGACGCCGGGGAAGCTTACGAAGCGATCATGGTTCACTTCATCAAGGAAGAAACGATCGTGTTTCCGATGGTGGAGTCGATGCTCCGGATCGAACAGCAGGATGCGCTGTTCGACAAACTGTACACGCCTATCGTGTAGGCAGGTACAGTGAAAGTCTGATAGACTGCAAAGCCTTTCATTCTCTATAGAAATGGACTGATATGGATGATCAAGAAAGTGCAGCTGCCGTTACAGACGGCCAACCTGGTTGTGGGATTCATGGTCTGGGTGCTGATTTCGTCGCTCCTCCCGTTCATCCGGGAAGATGTGTCGATCCCTGCATCCCGCATAGCGATCATTACAGCGGTACCGGTCGTGCTCGGTTCCGTGCTGCGGATCCCTCTGGGCTACTACGCCAATATATTCGGCGCACGGATTGTGTTCGCGGTCAGTTTCATCTTATTGCTATTTCCAGTGTTCTACATAAGTGCCGCCTCATCATTCACCGATCTGATCATCGGCGGAACGTTCCTCGGTATCGGGGGAGCGGTCTTCTCGGTCGGTGTCACGTCCCTGCCGAAATATTACGCAAAAGAAAAGCATGGTCTCGTCAACGGAATCTATGGGATGGGGAACGTCGGTACTGCCGTCACGACATTCGCCGCGCCGGTCCTTGCGACGCAGCTCGGCTGGAGCATGACCGTCAAGCTGTACCTCATCCTGCTGCTTGCGTTCGCCGCGCTGAACTTCATACTCGGCGACCGGCAGGAACCGAAAGTGAAGACGTCGATGGTCAAGCAGATCAAAGGCGTCTATAAGAATGAGAAACTGTGGTTCTTCTCGCTGTTCTACTTCATCACGTTCGGGGCATTCGTGGCCTTCACGATCTTCCTGCCGAACTTCCTCGTCGACTATTTCGAACTTGAAAAAGTCGATGCAGGGATGCGGACAGCCGGCTTCATCATCGTGGCGACACTGTTCCGTCCTGTCGGCGGATGGCTCGCGGATAAGTTCCAGCCGCTGTTCCTGCTGATGGGTGTATTTGCCGGGCTGACAGTTGCAGGGGTCATCCTCGCCTTCTCGCCTTCGATCGGATTGTATACGGTCGGCAGCATGCTGATCGCACTGACCGCGGGAATCGGGAACGGGGTCATCTTCAAGCTGGTGCCGTTCTACTTCAGCAAACAGGCCGGTACCGCGAACGGAATCGTGTCCATGATGGGCGGTCTCGGCGGGTTCTTCCCGCCCCTGCTGCTGTCGGCCGTCCATGGGATCACCGGTTCCTACTCGATCGGTTTCATGGCGTTCGCCCAGTTCTCGCTCGTCAGTCTCGTCCTTGTCATCTGGCTCTACTATATGGACCGTCTGTCTCTTGCAAAAGATGTGTTCGACTCGACGGGGCAGGGTATACTCGTAACCGACAGCACCGGTAAAATCCTGTCCGTCAACCCGGCCTTCACGGAACTGACAGGCTACTCGGAAGACGAAATCGTCGGGAAAAACCCGAATGTCCTGAGCTCCGGCCGCCAGTCGAAAGAATTCTACACAACGATGTGGGGAGTCATCGGCGATGAAGGGTCGTGGCAGGGACAGATGTGGAACAGACGGAAAGACGGCAGTGAATACCTTGAACTGCTTACCATCAATGCCGTCAAAAATGCAGATGGCGACGTGACCCGTTACGTCGGTACATTCAGCGATATAACACCAGCATAACAACGGGGGACCGCCAGTCGAATCTGACCGGCAGTCCTCCTGCTTGCTTTACTATGGAAACGAGGTGCCTGCATTGGAACAACGTTATTCACGCCAAACACTTTTTGCGCCGATTGGTGAGCCGGGTCAGCAGAAGCTGCAGGAGGCCCACGCCTTCGTGCTCGGCTGCGGGGCGCTTGGATCGGCGATTGCAGAAACGCTGATCCGCGCCGGCATCGGCAGGCTGACCATCGCCGACCGGGATTATGTGGAACCTTCCAACCTGCAGCGCCAGCAGCTGTTCGCAGAGGAGGATGCGGTTCATGGCACACCGAAAGTCGTGGCGGCGGAGGCCCGGCTGCGCGCCATCCGGAGTGACGCGGACATCGTACCATTGCTCGATCACGTCGATGGCAGTCTGCTCGGACGATACGCGGCGGATGCTGATATCCTGCTCGATGCGACAGATAACTTCGAAGCCCGTCTGCTGCTGAATGACTTTGCCTGGAAGCATGGGATTCCATGGATTTATGGGGCCTGTGTCGGAAGTTCGAGCAGCGTTTTTCCGTTCATCCCCGGCCGGGCGCCGTGTTTCCGGTGCCTGCTGCCTGTGCTGCCGTCTGTGAACGAGACGTGCGACACGGTCGGCGTCATCGCCCCGGCTGTGCAGATCACGGCGGCGAACCAAAGTGCCGAGGCACTGAAATGGCTGACGGGCAACAGGGACGCCATGCGGACGAAGCTGCTGCACACGGATATTTGGCACAATACACAAGTGGAAGCAGGGATTTCACGTCTGAAGAAAGACACGTGCCCGACATGCGGTGCGGATCCCGTCTATCCATCGCTGATGGAGGAGACCGGCACCCACTACGCGGTGCTGTGCGGGCGCGACACCGTACAGATCATCCCTGCGGCTGAACGGCAGCTGACAGGAGAGGACGTACTGCGAGTGGCGGAACGTCTCGGAACCGTCGGAAAGCATAATACGTACTTCACGGAATTCGAGGCGGATGGGTTCCGATGCGTCGGCTTTTCCAATGGCAGGCTGCTTGTCCATGGACTGAAGGATATTCAGAGAGGCCGTAAAATCTATCATCAGCTATTCGGATAAGGAGAGGATTGCGTTGCATAAGGAAGAGACGGGTCAGAGTGAAAAACTGAATATTTGTATCTTGACTGTGAGTGATACACGGACCGAGGCAGACGATAACAGCGGCCGGCTCATCCGCGATCAGATGGAGGATGCTGGCCATACCATCTTTGCGAGACAGATCTGTCCCGACGATAAGAATGCGATCCTGAAAGCGGTCGAATCGTGGATCGGTAAAAAGGAAGCGGACGTCATCGTCATCACAGGCGGGACTGGGATCAGCTACCGCGATGTTACGATCGAGACAGTTCGGCCGTTCTTCACCAAGGAACTGAACGGTTTCGGCGAACTGTTCAGGTATATCAGTTACGCGGAAGATGTCGGTTCGAAGGCGCTGCTGAGCCGGGCCGCTGCCGGTGCAATCGGGGAGAAGGTGCTGTTTGCGCTGCCGGGTTCCGTGAAAGCGGTCGCACTTGCGCTTGACCGTCTGATCCTGCCGGAACTCACGCATATCCATAACGAACTGACGAAGCATTTATAACGAACAGAAAAAAGAGGAAGCGGTGTCTACGCTTCCGTCCGTTCATAATCTCCATTTTTACCGCCTGTCTTCGACTGCAGCATGGTCGGGCCGATCACCATTTCCTTGCCCGCCGCCTTGCACATGTCATAGACCGTCAGCGCTGTCGCAGAAGCTGCCGTCAGTGCTTCCATTTCGACGCCGGTCAGCCCCGTCGTTTTCACTTCCGTCCGGATGAGGACTTCATAGTGTCCCTGTGCCTCATCGACGTTCCAGTCGAACCGGATATCGACGCCGGTCAGCGGCAGCGGGTGGCACATCGGGATCAGATCGGCCGTGTTCTTGGCAGCCATGATGCCAGCGACTTGTGCAACGGCGAAGACATCCCCTTTTTTGTTCGTCCCCTCTTTGATCTGCCGGTAGATCGCTTCGTTGACGATGATGGATGTACTTGCAGCTGCCGTCCGTGAAGTGACCGGCTTATCTGACACATCGACCATCCGTGCGCGGCCCTGGTCGTTGAAATGGGTGAGTTCAGACATTCGATTCATTCCTTTCAGTTCTGATACACTTAGTATACCAGAAGAAAGCAGGTGCTTTTTGTGGAAATGAGAACACCGATTCCAGTAGCGGAGGCGATCGGACGCATCATGCAGCAAGTCCGTCCGCTGGAAACCGAAGAAGCAGCGCTTGAAGAGGCGCTGGGCCGTGTGCTGGCGGAACCGATCGTCGCCCGCCACAGCGTGCCGCCGTTTGACCGGTCCCCGTACGACGGGTACGCCATCCGGGCGGAAGACAGCGAAGGGGCATCCGGCAGTGCACGTATCCCCTTCACAGTCATCGGCGAAATCGGGGCAGGCCATGTCGGGGAGAAAACCGTCGGACGCGGGGAAGCCTATCGGATCATGACCGGTGCCAAGATTCCGGACGGCGCGGATGCGGTCGTCATGTTCGAACAGACAGCGGAGACGGACAGCGGCTTCTCGATCCGGAAACCGTTCACAGCGGGCGAGAACATTTCATGTAAAGGCGAAGACGCCGCTGAAGGGGATCTGCTCATCGAAGCGGGCACCCGTATCCACCCGGGGACTGTCGCACTGCTGGCGACATTCGGCTATGCGCGCGTGAGCGTCTCCCGACTGCCGGTCGTCGGCATCCTTGCAACAGGGACGGAACTGCTCGGCGTGGAGGATGAACTGCAGCCGGGCAAAATCAGGAATTCCAACGGCCCGATGATCGCGGCGCAGCTCGAGCGTCTCGGCGTGCCGGTCAGGCTGTACGGAACATCGGCGGACGATCTGCCGGCCTGCACGGCAATCGTGAAGGAAGCGATTACCGAATGCGATGCCGTCATCACGACAGGCGGTGTGTCTGTCGGTGACTACGATTATCTGCCTGCGATCTATGACCAGCTTGGCGCCTCCGTGCTCTTCAACAAAGTCGCCATGCGGCCGGGAAGCGTGACGACCGTGGCTGTCCTGGACGGCAAGTTCCTGTTTGGTCTGTCCGGCAATCCGTCGGCATGCTTCACGGGCTTTGAACTGTTCGCCCGGCCTGCGCTCCTGTCCATGATGGGAGACAGCGCGCCGTACATGCCGCATTTTAAAGCGGAGCTGGCTGAAGACTTCACGAAGCCGAACCCGTTCACCCGCTTCATCCGTTCGGTCTGGCAGATGACAGGAGACAAGATCACCGCCGCGCCTGCCGGCTTTAACAAATCGAATGCCGTTTCATCGATTGCGCGCGGCAACTGCCTTATCGTGCTGCCGAGCGGGACAAGGGGGTATGCGGCGGGCGACAGCGTCGACGTGCTGCTCCTCGGTTCCGAGCAGGGTGCGAAGGACTGGGTGCTGTGAAGACCCTCCATATAGCCGGTTATAAGAACAGCGGCAAGACAACGCTGCTGGAACGCTGGATCGGCATTGCCAAGCAGGCAGGACGATCGGTCGCCGTGCTGAAGCATCACGGCCACGGAGGACCGGTCGAACTGCCGCCGGTACTGACGGACACGACTCGTTTTTTCCGCAAGGGCGCGGATGCGTCCCTTGCGGCAGGCGGCGGCACGTGCCAGCTGCTGCTGAACAGTGAGCCGGACTTTGAAACCTTGAAACAACTCGCGGCACAAGGAAAGCCGGATATTCTTCTCATCGAAGGGTATAAGGAAGAGACCGGTGACAAAGTCATCCTGGTCCGGGAGCCGGAAGATTGGGAGACCCTGCAGCATCTGGACGGGATCCGGCTCATTGTCGGACCGCTCACTTCACTGTCTGCGGAAATCATCCCATCCCGGGAGGATACGGCGCAGCTCGACAGCTGGTTTGCCCGCTGGCTTGCAAAGGAGGAATTGGATGAAACCGTTTGAGATAACAGAAGAGCCGATCAATCCGCAGGACTATGCGGATTATGTGCTTCACACAGGTGCCGGTGCTGTGACACTGTTCACCGGACATGTACGGGAATGGACACACGGCGTGCGGACCGTCTATCTGGCCTACGAGGCGTATGTGCCGATGGCAGAGAAGAAACTCGCGCAGATCGGTGCCGAAATGGAAGCGAAGTGGCCCGGCATCCGGACAGCGATCGCCCACCGGATCGGTGAACTGCACTTGTCCGATATCGCCGTCGTCATCGCGGTTTCATCCCCCCACCGTTCGGCTGCCTATGAAGCTAACGAGTATGCCATTGAACGTATCAAGGAGATCGTGCCGATCTGGAAGAAAGAGATCTGGGAAGACGGCCAGGAGTGGCAGGGCGCCCAGAAGAAATATCCTGATAAAGGAGCCGATGCACAATGATCCGTGTAAACTACTTTGCGAGACTGCGTGAACTTGCCGGCAAGGGCGGCGAAACACTGGAACGCGATCAGATGACAGTCCGTGAGCTGCTGGACTGGGCGGAGGAGACGTATCCGGGGTTCGGGAAAGATGATGTCCAGGTCGCGGTGAACGAAGAGTATGCGCTGCCCGAAGACCTCATCCGCTCGGGTGATGAGTGTGCGTTCATCCCGCCGGTAAGCGGCGGATGATCGGCATCGTGCTGGCCGGCGGTGAATCGCGCCGGTTCGGTTCGCCGAAAGCGTTCGCATGCCATAATGGAAAGCAGTTCTATCAGTATGCCGTGGAGGCCCTTGCTCCGCATTGTGCGCAGACAATCATCGTCGCGCGGCCCGAACACAGGGACCGCTTTCCTGATTGTCCGACCGTTCTCGCTGACCTGCCGGAAGTGGCCGGCCAGGGCCCGCTTGCCGGGATCCTGACCGTAATGGACGCTGCGGCTAGCGATTGGTATGCTGTCCTGCCGTGCGATGTGCCGTTTGCAGACGACCGGATCGTGGAGCTGCTGACAGCGGAAAAAACGGACGGCGGCCCCTCGGCGATCGAAGCGGCCGGAATCCGGCATCCTCTGCTGTCCATATGGGATCGGGCATCGGCAAGAAAGATCCGCTCGGCACTCGCAGCAGGCGAACGGAGTGTCCGGCCGCTCATCCGCAAATGGATCGACGGAACCGGACTGCTGGAGGAGGATCCGTCTATATTTGACAACGTGAACAGACCCGGACAACTGGAAGGGAGATGACAGCATGGAGCCCATAACAGACAAATTCGGCCGGCCGATCCGTGATTTGCGGATCTCCGTCACGGACCGCTGCAACTTCAGATGCTCCTATTGCATGCCGAAAGAGATTTTCGGGGACGATTATGTGTTCCTGCCGAAGGACGAGCTCCTGTCATTCGAAGAGATCGAACGACTGGCAAAGCTGTTCGCGAAACTCGGCGTGAAAAAACTGCGCCTGACAGGGGGCGAGCCGCTCATGCGGCGCAACCTGCCGGACCTGATCGGTTCACTGACGAAAATCGAAGGGATCGAAGACATCGGACTGACGACGAACGCCGTCATGCTCGGCCAGTATGCACAGCCGCTGTATGACGCGGGTCTCCGCCGTCTCAATATCAGCCTGGACGCACTCGACCCCGATTTGTTCGGGGAGATGAACGGCCGAGGCGTCAAGCCGGATCTGATCCTGAAAAATATCGACAGGGCCCACCAGCTCGGATTCACCATCAAGATGAACATGGTCGTCAAAAAAGGGACGAACGAGCAGGAGATCCTGCCGATGGCCCAGTACTTCAAGGAACGCGGCATCACATTGCGGTTCATCGAATTCATGGATGTGGGCAATGACAACGGCTGGAGTTTCGACAAAGTCGTCACGAAGAAGGAGATCCTCAGCCGTCTGCAGGACGTGCACGATCTGGAGCCGGTCGATGAGGAGTACTACGGCGAAGTGGCGAAGCGCTGGCGTTACAAAGACAACGGCGCGGAAGTCGGCTTCATCACCTCGGTGTCCGAGTCGTTTTGCTCCACTTGTACACGGGCCCGGCTGTCTTCGGAAGGAAAACTCTTTACGTGCCTGTTCGCTTCCGATGGATTTGACGTCCGGCAGCTGCTGCGCGAAGGTGCGACGGACGAAGAACTCGCTGCTGCGTTGACCGGTGTCTGGGAGAACCGGACCGACCGGTATTCGGACGAGCGGACGGAACAGACGGTGAAAAACCGGAAAAACAAGAAGATCAATATGAGCTATATCGGAGGCTGACAGGGCGGCCTGCGGAACAGTCGGGAGGATGCACAGCCATGACAGGAAGAAATGATCCGTGCCCTTGCGGCAGCGGAAAGAAGTACAAGAAATGCTGCGGGAACGAAAGCAGCGGGTTGCTGAATACAGTTGTCAGCGAAGAGCTGGACCGTCTGCTCATCCAGTTCTTCGATACATATCCGACAGGCGCTGCCAAGGAACAGATGATGCGGCTCATGCGTCAGTGGGCGGAACGGCTGCGCGGCAGCTGGGAGCCTGCGCACACCGAAGAGGCGGCGTCCGAGTTCTATTTATTCATCGAAAACAACGAGCAGTGGAAAGAGTATGTGCACACGCAGCGTGAGGCGGCTGCACGCGGCACTGTGCAGGAAGTTCTCGCAAAGTGGGATGAGCCGCTCATGCTGCTCGGTGAAATCACAGGTGCTGAGGAAAAGTTTCTGCACATTGAACAGCTGCTGACGGGGGAAACGGTGGAAGTGGCGCGGATCGAGGGCATGCCCGCGGATGAAGGGACACTGCTTTTCGGTGTCGTGCTCCCTGACGCCCGCCGCGGCGAGCGCGCGGTCGCGCCGGTGTCGTCCATGCTGTTCCTGGCGAAATGGAGCCGGCAGACGAAAAAATCCCTGCTATCGCTCCGGGCGCAATCGCCGGATGAACCGGCTGCGGAATTCATTTGCAATCATGCGCTGGATATTTACGAACTGCTCGTCAAACGCAGCATGGCGTCCATGAACGATCTGCTCGAGGATGTACTGGCGGATGAACAGCTCGGCGCCCTGAAACTGCTGGACAGCCGGCTGGCAGAAGGCGGCGAACCGGCGGATGTCCGGGAAATGCTGCAGAAACTAGCGGTCGCCTACTTCCTGAACACCGAACAGGAAGAAGGCCAGGCAACGGATACAGCCTCTTTCGTGCAGGCGGCAATCGGCGTCGGCCGGTCACTCTCCCTGCTCAAAGGGGACACTGCTGATGTTGCCGAGGCGGACACGGCAGAAACTTCCCGTCTGTCGCAAGAATTGTACAGCCTGTATACGGAGATGATGGAAAACGGTGAAGCGGCTGCGGCAGCCGTCTATGAAATCGGCACCGATCCGCGCCCGTCGGAATCCGAGCTGTGGGAGACTGCGATGACGACAACGGGCGTCGTGGAACCGGAACGCCGTCCGGGTGTGGATGAAGGACGCGCCCAGCGCCTTGCGTACGAAGCATACAGAGCGGAAACGGAAGACGGACGCCGGAAACTGGCGGACTCGGCACTCGCCATCGCACCGCAGCTCCCGGATGCCCTGCTGCTGAAAGCGGAAACGGAAGCCGATGCGGAGCCGGCGGGCAGCCTGTATGAACAGGCGATCCGCGAAGCGAGCCGGCGGTTCGAACCGGGGGAGAATCCGTGGAACAACCTGCCGAACCGTCCGTTCATGCGTGCGGCCTTCTCGTACGGAGTCCATCTGTTCAGGCTGCGGGAATTCAATGAGGCGGCGGATATCTTCCTGGATCTCGTGCGCATGAACACGACTGATAACCAGGGTGCCCGCTATGAGGCGATCGCGTCGCTCATCCATGCAGAACGATACAAGGAAGCGGGCGAGCTGCTCGTCCGCTACGAGCGGGGATCGGAGAACGATGCGACCTACCTGTACCTGGACTGGAAGCTGGAAAACGAAGCGACACAAGGGGTATCTGAGGAAGAGGCGGACATGCTGAAGAAAGCATCCGAAGCAAACGGCAACGTCATGCATCTTATGGCGTTCCGGGCGCAGACCATCGCCTATCCGCGCAACGGGCGCCTGCAGCCGGGCAGCAAAGAAGAAGCCCGCTATATCTGGCTGCTCCTGAACGGACCGAGTGACGTGAACGAACAATAATCTGCGTGTATGGATGATGAACGGAAAGAACGCTGTCCGCGGCTGGTGCGGACAGCGTTCTTTTTCATGTGGCAGGCGTGCGTGCGGCCGGACTGCCCAGCTCACTGATACGGGACACGATGTCATCCACTGAAGCTGCGCTGTCTGACGCTGCAAACTCGTTCCGGAATGCATCCAGCACACTTCCCAGAATGACGCTGCCGCTTTTCCCGGTCACCAGCTCGTCCATCAAAAATTTCACATAGTCGACGCCTTTTTGTTCTTTGGACTTTTCGAATTGTGCGAGAAGCGTACGCAGCCGCCTGAACAATTCCTCTTTCGCCTTTTCCGCATCTGCAAATGACAGCTTTTCAAGCATGTCGTTCCCGAGCAGGATATCATCGGCTTTCCGCATCCCTGCCATCATGTCATCGAGCCGGCGGATGGCGAACGGCACCATCTGTTCGTAGTGGGAACTGTCTTTCCGTCCGTACCCGATCTTGATGATGTGCAGAATGTGCTGCATGACACCGAGCAGCATGACGGCGCCGTCGGTGGCATACGGTTCAGCGTCCGGTCCGTAGATTTCCAGCAGACGGCCGGATAGCCAGGCAACTTCGTATAGATATTGCTCCCGGACATAGCGCCGCATTTCCTCGTCGTTCGAAAAGAATATGGCTTCATAGATCGGCAGGAGATTCCGTTCGCGGTCAACGTGCGCACGGGTCATAATCTGCTGGGCGAACAGACTTTTATCCGTCCGATCCTTGCCGATCAGCAGTTT
This sequence comes from Sporosarcina koreensis, assembly GCF_000826145.2. Taxonomy (GTDB): domain Bacteria; phylum Bacillota; class Bacilli; order Bacillales_A; family Planococcaceae; genus Sporosarcina; species Sporosarcina trichiuri. Next base: position 1,741,350 of record NZ_LN651337.1, on the reverse strand, counting down.
GCGCCGGCGCTCGATCGATTCCTCATTGGCCATTTCAAGAATGGCGAGCAGGCATTCATTCTTCGACGTGAAATAGTTATAGAAAGTCCCTTTCGAAATACCGGCAGCCGTCAGGATATCCTGGACGGAGGTCGACACGATGCCTTTCTCCTCGAACACCTGCTGTGCTGCGTAGATCACTTTTAGTTTACGTTCGTTCATTCCATCACCTTTGGACTCATAGTATACTGACAGTCTACTCTCCGAAACGCTATATATCAATGAAATATACTGTTTCGGATTTTTTTCTTGCGTAAGTTGGACTGCGGGTATAAAATAGCTTTCATGATGTTTTTTCAGTCAAGGAAGTATAAGGAAAATGGGGGACCGTTGGATGGAAACAAGTGAACACATTAAGAAAATGCATGAAAAGCCGCCTTACGGCATCATCATCATCTTATTCATCGGAGCGTTTGTTGCGATCCTGAATAATACATTGCTCAACATCGCGCTGCCGACTATCATGACAGAATTCAAGATTGAACCTTCCCAAGTACAATGGCTTACGACCGGCTACATGCTGGTTGGCGGTATCATGATGCCGGCCAGTGCTTTTTTCATTATGAAATTCAAGAACCGGAACTTGTTCCTCACGGCGATGACGCTGTTCTCTTTGGGGACACTCCTTGCCATCGTGACACCGAACTTCGGTCTGCTGGTTGCAGCGCGGATGATTCAGTCGTCCGGGGCATCCCTGCTGATGCCGCTGTTGATGAACGTCATGCTCGTTGCGTTCCCGGTTGAAAAACGGGGGCAGGCGCTCGGCTACTTCGGGCTGGTCATGTTCACGGCGCCGGCGATCGGACCGACGCTGTCCGGCTTCGTCGTCGAGCACTACTCCTGGCGCGCGCTGTTCATCATCGTGCTGCCGATCGCGCTGTTCGTCATGGCGTATGCATTCTTCAAACTGCGCAACATCACACCGAATAAGGACGTGAAAGTCGACACGCTGTCGATTCTCTACTCGAGTATCGGGTTCGGCGGTCTGCTGTATGGCTTCAGTTCCGCCGGACACGCGGGCTGGGGGTCGGTCGAAGTGTACGGTACGATCATCATTGGTGTGATCGGTCTGGTCCTCTTCGTCACCAGTCAGTTGCGTAAGAAAGAGCCGATGCTCGATTTCCGCATTTATAAGCATCCGATGTTTGCCCTGTCGTCCGTCATCTCGGTCGTCGTGTCCGTTGCGATGTTCTCGGGGATGATCCTGACGCCGCTGTATGTCCAGAACGTCCGTCACATTTCGCCGCTCGATTCGGGGCTGCTCATGCTGCCAGGTGCGATCGTCATGGGCTTCATGTCGCCGATCACCGGCAAACTGTTCGACAAGTACGGACCAAAAGGCCTTGCTGTTACGGGCCTTGCGATCACCGTGCTGACCACATATCTGCTGAGCCGGCTCACACTGGATACCGGTTATTATGAACTGATGGCGATCTACACCGCCCGCATGTTCGGCCTGTCGATGGTGACGATGCCGATCATGACGAACGGCATGAACCAGCTGCCGATGGTCTCGAATCCGCATGGCACCGCCATGAACAGCACCGTGCAGCAAGTATCCGGCGCAATCGGTTCCGCCATCCTGCTGACAATCATGACAAAACGTGCGGAGTCAGCCGGAACACAGATCGCTCAGGACGCGGCGATGTCCGGAGGTCTGCCGACCGACAAAGCCGGTCTCGCGGCATTCCAGGAGCAGGTCGCCCAGCAGGCACAGCTGGATGGCATCAACTTCTCCTTCTTCATCTCCGCAATTATCGCGGCGGTGGCCCTGGTGCTGACGCTCTTCATCAAGCGGGTCCTCCCGCCGAAGTTCGAAGCGCAGCAGATGCCGGACACTCCGACACCTGAGCATAACAATGTTACGGCAAAACCTGATAACGCCTGATCCAACGCCTTCCCGCAGGATATCCAACCTGCGGGGAGGCTTTTTTTATTGGAGATTGGCCGCTCACACGCAGAGCGCTCATAAATGAGGCCGTTCCGCTCATAAAACGTGAATTCCGCTCATAAACTGCCGGAAACGCTCATAAACTCGTGGAAGTGATCATAAACCATGGAAAGTGATCATAAATCATATGAAAGCGCTCATAACTTCACACAATCCGGTCCAGCCGGGCAGCCGAGCCCGCGGCAAGGCGGCCAGTAGCCACAAGTCGCCATGCCGCGCCAGATGATCTTCCACAAACTAGGAAAGACTGGCTTGTCGGCTTCGCTTCGCTCCGCTTTTTCTATAGATGGAAGTCATTGCACGCCGAACGCTCATAAATGAGGCCGTTCCGCTCATAAAACGTGAATTCCGCTCATAAACTGCCGGAAACGCTCATAAACTCGTGGAAGTGATCATAAACCATGGAAAGTGATCATAAATCATATGAAAGCGCTCATAACTTCACACAATCCGGTCCAGCCGGGCAGCCGAGCCCGCGGCAAGGCGGCCAGTAGCTACAAGTCGCCATGCCGCGCCAGATGCGCTTCCACCACAAACTAAAAAAGACTGGCTTGTCAGCTCCGCTGCGCTCCGCGTTTTTTTGTGCACCAACTCAGGCAATCGGCGCATAGTCCGGACCGGCCGCTCATACACTGGTCACTGTGTTCACGAAGTGCGGCGCAGCCAGCCGGACAGCGAATCGGACTCCCTGAAAGGAGAACCGGGCTGGCTGTCGAATACAGTATGTAAGGGTTTGCAAACCGCATAAGAAAGGGGACAGGCAGCTATGAAACTGAACAACTATATCAACGGAAACTGGGAAACTGACGGAGGGGCGGAGTATACCGATGTCCTGAATCCGGCTAATGGGGACAAGCTGGCGGAAGTCCGGCTGTCGACAGCAGATGACGTGGACAAGGCAGTCGCCGCCGCGAAAGCCGCGCAGAAAAAGTGGGCGCGTGTGCCGGCGCCGAAGCGGGCGGATTACTTGTATGAAATCGGCCGGCTCATGGTGGAGAAGAAGGAGCATCTCGCACAAACACTGACGAAGGAAATGGGCAAAGTCATCGAAGAAGCGCGTGGTGAAGTGCAGGAAGGCATCGACATGGCGTATTACATGGCAGGTGAAGGCCGCCGGCTGTTCGGTGAAACAGTGCCGTCCGAGCTCGACAACAAGTTCGCGATGAGTGTCCGGGCGCCGATCGGGGTCGTCGGTCTGATCACCCCATGGAACTTCCCGGTGGCCATCGCGACATGGAAATCATTCCCGGCGATCGTCGCGGGCAACACGTTCCTCTGGAAACCGGCGACCGAAACGCCGATGATGGCATACGAAATGGCACTCATCTTTGAAGAGGCCGGTCTGCCGGCAGGGGTCGCCAACATCGTCTTCGGCAGCGGAGGCACCGTCGGCACGGCGATGATCGAACATCCCGACGTGCGCGTCATCTCGTTCACCGGCTCCACGGAAACCGGCCGCCATGTCGCGGAACTCGGCGGCCGTCACCTGAAGAAAGTGTCACTCGAGATGGGCGGCAAGAACGCCATCATCGTCATGGATGACGCCGATCTCGACCTCGCCGTCGAAGGCATCCTCTGGAGCGCGTATGGAACAGCCGGCCAGCGCTGCACCGCCTGCAGCCGGGTCATCGCGCATTCCGCCATCAAGGAAGAGCTCGAACAGAAACTGCTCGAGTCAATGAAAACCCTCACGATCGGCAACGGAACGGATGAATCCGTCAAAATCGGGCCGGTCATCAATGAAAAATCGATCGAGAAGATCCAGTACTACGTCGGTGTCGGGAAAGAAGAGGGTGCGACACTGCTCGCAGGCGGCAGCCAGCTGACAGAAGGCCATTATACAGGCGGTCATTACTTCGAACCGACCCTGTTCACGGACGTCAAGGCGGACAGCCGTCTCGCGCAGGAAGAGATCTTCGGTCCGGTCATTTCACTGATCGAAGTGAACAGTCTGGAAGAGGCAATCGACGTTAACAACGGTGTCAAATACGGGCTGTCGAGCTCAATCTTCTCACGGGATGTCAATAAGATCTTCCAGGCGCAGCGCGATCTTGACACGGGGATCGTCTACGTCAATGCCGGCACGACCGGCGCGGAGATCCATCTGCCGTTCGGCGGGACAAAAGGGACCGGAAACGGCCACCGCGATTCGGGCGTGGCGGCGCTCGACGTGTTCACGGAGTGGAAGAGCATCTATGTGGATTTCAGCGGCACATTGCAGCGGGCACAGATCGACAATAACTAATAGGGGGCTGATTGCATGAAAGTCGTCGTACTCGGAGCGGGACTCATGGGAAAAGAAGCGGTGCGGGATCTGGTGAAGCAGGATGCGGTCACAGCAGTCTATCTGGCGGATCAGGACGTCCGGAAAGCGGAGAATTTTGCAGACGATCTGCTGTCCGACAAGCTGAGCATCCTCGTGCTTGATGCGCGGAACGAACTCCAGCTGAGCGAGGTCATTGCGCTCGGCGACGTCGTCATCAATGCCCTGTTCTATACGTTCAATGAAACCACAGCCCGGCTCGCCATCGAAGCAGGTGTCCACTACGTCGACCTCGGCGGCCATATCGGCGGCGCGACGGATGCAGTTCTCGCGATGGACGGGGCCGCGCAGGCGAAAGGCGTCACGGTCATCCCCGACCTCGGCGTCGCCCCGGGGATGATCAACATCCTCGCAGGTTACGGTGCGGACAAACTCGACACCGTGGAGTCGATCAAGCTGTACGTCGGGGGCGTCCCGGCGGAACCTGAACCGCCGCTCAATTACAATATCGTGTTCTCACTCGAAGGCGTATTCGACCATTACACCGACCCGTCGCGTGTCATCCGTGATAACGAAATCATCGAACTGCCGTCGCTGTCGGAAATCGAGACGATCGAATTCGACGGTTTCGGCCCGATGGAAGCGTTCCATACGTCCGGCGGCACATCGACACTGCTCGGCTCCTTCCCGGACGTCCGCACGCTCGAGTACAAGACGCTCCGCTATCCGGGGCACGCGGAGAAGTTTCAGCTGCTCGTCGATCTTGGGCTGCTGTCACGGGAATCCGTCATCCAGGTCGATGGGAAGCCGCTTCGTGTCCGCGATGTCATGCGCGCCCATCTGACGCCGCAGCTGCTGCTCGGCGACAAGAAGGACGCTGTGCTGCTGCGGGTTCTCGTCAGCGGGGAAGCATCCGGTATGCCGGCGACCTACGAATACAACATGACCGTCACGAAGGACATGGAGATGAACGAAACGGCGATGGCGCTTGCGACCGCGAATACGATCTCCGTCGTCGCCCAGATGATCGGAACCGGTGACATCACGAAGCGCGGCGTCCACCCGCCGGAATGTATCGTGCCGGGGCACCTGTATATCGAAGAGATGAAAAAACGCGGGGTTATCATCGATGAGAACGTACTGACCGGCGAAGCATCCTTGTAAACTCACAGAGAGGACGTGCGCGGAATGGACTTCACATTCACAGAAGATCAGCAGCTCCTGCGGCAGACGGCACGCCGCTATGTCGATGAACAGATCATCCCGAACATTGCAGACTGGGAACGCGCAGGCGGATTCGATCCGCAAGTATGGAAGGATTTCGCAGACCTCGGCTTCATGGGCTCCTGCATCCCGGAACAGTACGGCGGCAGCGGGCTCGACTACAATTCGCTCGCCATCCTGTGTGAGGAGCTGGAACGCGGGGATACGGCGTTCCGCACGGCGGTCTCGGTGCATACCGGCTTGAATTCACTGACCTTGCTGCAGTGGGGGACTGAGGAACAGAAGCGGAAATTCCTCGTACCGCAGGCGAAAGGCGAGAAGATCGGCGCCTATGGACTGACCGAGCCGGGGGCGGGCTCCGATGTAGCCGCCCTCGCCTCGACCGCCGTGCGGGATGGCGATGAGTATATCCTGAATGGCCAGAAGACGTGGATTTCACTGTGCGACCAGGCGGATCATTTCCTCGTCTTCGCCTATACCGACAAAACGAAAAAGCACCACGGCATCTCGGCGTTCATCGTCGAACGCACGCGTCCCGGGTTTTCATCCAAGGCAATTGCGAATAAATACGGCATCAGGGCCGGCAACACGGGTGAGCTGTTCTTCGAGGACGTGCGGATTCCGGCAGCGAACCGGCTCGGCGAAGAAGGCGAAGGGTTCAAGATCGCCATATCGGCACTCGACAACGGCCGCTTCACCGTCGCGGCCGGCGCGGTCGGTCTCATCAGCGTGTGCCTTGAAGCGAGCACCGCATACTGCGAGGAACGGCATACGTTCGGCAAGCCGATCGGCGACCACCAGCTCGTCCAGCGCATGATCGCCAACATGGAGGCGGGCTATCAGATGAGCCGGTTGCTCGTGTACCGTGCCGGCGAACTGAAAAATGCCGGCCGCCGCAACACGCGGGAAACATCCCTCGCCAAATGGCAGGCGTGCGACTTCGCAAACCGGGCGGCGGACGACGCTTTCCAGATCCACGGCGCCTACGGCTACTCGGACGACTATCCCGTCGCCCGTTACCTGCGCAACTCGAAAGCACCCGTCATCTACGAAGGCACCCGCGAGATCCATACGATCATGCAGGCGGAATACGTCCTCGGCAAGCGCGGGGATAAGCCCTTGAACCGCATGCTGCCGGGATGGCCGTTTGAGGAGTTTCTGTAACGGATCCGCCGGACAGCCGTCTCATGATGTAAAGGTCGCTGTCCCCCTATGGATAGCGATCTTTTTCTCCATTGCGGCAGTTTTGATGCTGTCGGTCACTGATCCTATCTATATCACGGGAAGTCTTGTTACTTGACAGCCGTTCTGTGCAGCTATTGATACTAGGAAGAATGTGATAAACTACAAGTATGAAACGAATGAACGGAGTGACGGATGTGGCGGATAATCAGCTCCTCTATCATTTAACACACATCAGCAATCTGCCTTCCATTCTAGAAAGTGGAGGATTGCAGTCACATGCAGCAATGCAGATGAATCAGCTGCAGCATCAGGATATTGCCAATCAGGACGTTCAAGCACGAAGAAACAGAACGAAGATCCCTGTTGGCAAAGGTGGAGTCCTGCACGACTATGTCCCATTCTACTTTGCAGCACGCTCGCCTATGTTGTACTACTTATACAAACAGCAAATTTCACAAGAAGACGTGGTATATTTCATGACAAGTATCTCAACTGTTCAACGGAACGAGCTGGATTTCGTGTTTACAGATGCACATGCCATCAGACGTTTAACGAACTTCTATACAGATCCAATCCATTTGGACCAAGTCGATTGGCAAGTGATGACCTCCGTTTATTGGCATGATATAGACGAGGACATGAATAGAAAAGCCAGGCGGCAAGCAGAATTCCTTGTCTATCAGGAAGTCCCTCTTTCAGCTTGTTTAGGATTTGCAGTTTTCGATGAACGAGCGAAGGTGAAGTTGGAATATTTATTACACGGGGCTGGCAGTACATTACCGGTTGCCGTCCGAAGACAGTTCTACTATTAGGAGGTGGAGGAATGATCCGTTCAATGCAGGGGAACTTACTGGAAGATCAGGCTGAAGCTTATGTAAATACGGTAAATACAGTAGGTGTCATGGGGAAAGGAATCGCCTTGCAGTTTAAACAAGCCTTTCCGGATGTATTTAAACAGTATGCGAAGGATTGTAAGGCCGGTCAGGTTCGAGTGGGGAGAATGCATGTAGTTCCAGTCCATGGGTTAGCCGCCCCTAAGTATGTCATCAACTTTCCGACAAAAAAGCATTGGCGTAATCCTTCTGAGCTTACGTATATACAGGAAGGTCTTCGCGATTTGGTGCAAATTATTCAAGAGCTGAACCTTCAGTCGATTGCCATTCCCCCGTTAGGCTGTGGAAATGGCGGATTAGAGTGGCCGGTTGTTCGGACTGCTATCGTGGAAGCCTTGGCGCCTCTTTCTATTGAAGTCCATTTGTATGAACCAGCAGGCGCACCTCCGTTGGATCGGATGGTAATTAGGACGAAACGGCCTAACATGACATTGGGAAGGGCCTTGCTGATCAGCGCCATGGAACAGTATGCGGGTCCGGGCTATCGGATGTCGTTATTGGAAGTACAGAAACTCGCGTATTTCTTGCATGAAGCAGGGACACTGCCGAAACTACAGTTCGAAAAGAATCGTTTCGGTCCCTATGCAGAAGCGCTCAATCATGTCCTGCAAGACATGGAAGGTCATTGGATCAGAGGATATGGGGATCGCACAGCAGGGGCTGAAATCTATCTGCTGGAAGGTGCTATAGAGGAAGCGGAAGAATTTTTGAAGAATCATCCGGACGCAAAGTTCAATTTGGATCGGGTCTCTGACTTAATATATGGATTCGAAACCCCTTATGACATGGAACTTCTGGCAACCGTTCACTGGGTGCTGAAAGAAAATGCGTCAAAAGCAACAGATAAAGCGTTTGTTGTTCAATCCGTACAGCAATGGAATGAACGCAAGAATAAAATGTTCCCACCCCGTGACATTGAGCAAGTATGGAACTACTTGCTTTATGAGGTCAAGTTTGCTTCATAACGCCAGGTGTGCTGGCCTATTCGCCATGAGAGAATATACTTTTCGTTTAAAAATGATATAGAGAGATCGCTGTTCTGGCAGGAATGGCGGTCTTTTTCACTGCCAATGGAAGAGGGAGTGAAAAAACTTGTGGGATAAGACGCCTTCCAGATCCACGGCGCCTACGGCTACTCGGACGACTATCCCGTCACTCGTTACCTGCGCAACTCGAAAGCACCCGTCATCTACGAAGGCACGCGGGAGATCCATACGATCATGCAGGCGGAATACGTCCTCGGCAAGCGTGAGGACAAGCTTTTGAACCGCATGCTGCCGGGGTGGCCGTTTGAGGAAGATCTGTAACGGATCCGCAGGACAACCGTCTCATGGTGTAAAGGGAGATGATCGTATGCGGAACAAAGGGATACTGGCTGCGCTGCTCGGCGCTGCGCTCCTGCTGACGGCGTGCGGGACGGTGCAGGCGCCGGCACCCGATGGAGAAGAGGAAGAAGAGATGACAGACAAGATCAGCGGGGAGTTCGGACAGGATGACTACCGTCAGCTGGCCGACCCGTCGATGGCGCTGTCCCGGCAGCTGCTGGAACGCGTGGAAGCGGATGACGACGGCAATGTGTTCGTCTCGCCGGTCAGCCTGCTGGCGGCGCTGTCGATGCTGCAGAACGGAGCGGACGGAGAAACGCGGGCTGGCATCCTTGCGGCCATGCAGGCATCCGGATTGGATGAAGACTCGCTCAACCGGGCGAACGCCTCGCTGCTCGACCGGCTGCAGAATAATGACAGTTTCACTCTGACGATGGCCAATTCCGTCTGGGTCAATGACGGGTTCACGCTCCAGCAGCCGTTCAAGGACGTGCTGAGCTCCTATTATCTTGCGGCGTCAGAGGAGATCGATGCGGGCGATGATGCTTCTGCAGACCGCATGAACGACTGGGTGAAACGGCAGACGAACGGCAAGATCGAGGAGATCGTACAGGCGCCGCTCAGCGGGGATCTAGTGCTGTATCTGCTGAATGCCGTCTATTTCAAAGCACCCTGGAAGTACCCATTCCTGGAAAGTGCCACCGAAGAGGGGGCCTTCCGTCTTTCGGACGGCAGCCGGGCGGACGTGCCGATCATGAACCTGCAGGAGGAACTTCCATACCGGGAGACCGATCAGTTCCAGGCCGTCTCCCTGCCCTACGGGGAAGACGGCCGCATGCGGATGGACGTCTACGTGCCAAAAGAAGGGACGGCAGCCGAAGACTTTCCGGCATTCCTGACAGCTGAACAGCGGAACGGCTGGCAGGATGCAAAGACACGGCCCGGCACTGTCCTGCTGCCGAAGTTCAGCCTGTCGTACGAAGTTGAACTGAACGAAGTCCTGTCGGCAATCGGCATGCAGCGGGCGTTCGGATCGGATGCCGAACTCGGCCGTCTTGTGGAAGAGGAGAAGGATAAGCTGTATGTCAGCAGTGTCCTGCAGAAGACCTATCTGTCGGTGGATGAAGCCGGCACGGAGGCGGTCGCGGTGACGTCCACGTCCGTTGACGTAACATCGGCGCCGCTCGCTGAACCGTTCACACTGAAGGCGGATCGGCCGTTCACCATCGAAATCCGCGACCGGGATTCGGGGCTTGTCCTCTTCGCCGGCAAGATCGGAAATCCTGTGCAGGAAAAATGAATAGGCAGCCGGGAAGCGGCAATCGGACCGTTTCCTGGTTGTTTCAAGTACTCTCACAAAATAGGTTTACAGCCGGGAATATAGGGTATTTAACTGTTGCAGGCTTTTGCCTGCAAAAAATTTAATATGTCATGTGAACGCTTTCACAAGAAGGGGGAACTTGAGATGAAAATTACAATTATCGGTTCAGGACATGGAGGTTCCATGGCGGCAGCCTGTCTCGCGCGCGATGGCCACGAGGTAAGCATGCTCAAATTGAGCGGCCGGCCGGATGAACATTTCCAGAAACTCGAACAGACGAAACAGATCACGCTCCACGACGAACACGGAACACAGACGGTTCCACTCCTAGCCGTGACCCGCAACCCTGCAGAGGTCATCCCGCAAGCAGATATACTCCTCATCTATTATGTATCGAACTACCACAAATCCCTCGCGAGCGCCCTTGCTCCGCATCTCCAGAAACACCAGACCGTCTATATCTGCCCAGGCTATCTCGGCAGTGTCTACTTCCTCAATGAGCTGGAACGGCTCGGCCGCAGCGGGGACGCACCGCTGTTCGCAGAGGGGGAGACGCTGCCGTACAGCTGCCGCATCACGGCGCCCGGGGAAGTGACACTGTACTCGGTGAACTATGGTCATCCGATTGCGACTGTGCCGGCAGGACGTGTGGAAGAAGCATGCAAGACGCTTGCGCCCGTTCTCGGCCACTGCATCCCGCGTGATAATATCGCGGAAGTGGCGCTGCATAACCCTAACCTGATCATGCATACGGTCGGCATCGCGCTGAACGCCGCCTACATTGAAAACTCGGATGGGCAGTTCTCCATGTACACGGAAGGGTTCACACCATCCACATGGAAGGTGGCCCATGAGCTCGACCAGGAGAAAATGGACATGCTCACGCGCATCGGTGCGAAGCCGCGCTCTTACATCGAGGAGTTCAAAGTGCGCACGTTCACCGATCCGGACGCCTATTCCGATGACGAAGCGTTCGAGATCTATGCGGAAAGCGTGAAAGACCTGCGCACGAAATCGGTCGATAACCGCTATATCACGGAAGACGTGCCCATGGGACTCGGGCTGCTCCACTCGCTCGGCAAGCATCTCGGCATGCCGACACCTGTCGGGGATTCAATCATGACGCTTGCGGGCACGATGGTCGGCGACGATTATTTCGCGCAAGCCCGCACTATCGAAGCGCTCGGTTTCAGCTCTGCGAAGGAATTGCTGTCATTCATCACTGAAGAACAGGCGGCGCATGCCTGAGTGAGAGGCGGAGGGGAAGTTTCCCCTCCGTCTTATTTGTGTGCCGGACTTGCATTCGGAAGAACGGCGATGTATGATAAGGGTTGACCAATTGACCGGAACTGAAATATAGTCATTTTTGATGAAAGAGGTGTACCTATGGATCGCAGAGCGGAGATATTGGAAGCCGCTGCGAAGTCCTTTTCGCTGTTCGGCTACAAAGCGACAACGATGGATCAGGTCGCGAAAATCGCAAATGTCGGCAAAGGGACGATCTATACGTTCTTCGCCAATAAGGAAGAACTGTTCAATGCCATTGTTGTCGGCATGATCGATGAAATGCGGTGCGAAGCGGAAGCGGCAGCGGTCCCGGACGCTTCATTCGAAGAGAATGCGCACGCCCGTCTCATGTCCATCCTGAAATTCCGGACGACACACCGGCTGTATGCCAAGCTGATCGACGAAGGGAAAGAGATCCGGACGCCTGCTGTACAGGAAGTGCTCGCCGATATCGAAACACAGATCATCCAGTTCATTGCCGAAAAGATCGAGAAGGGCATTGTACGCGGCGAAGTCAAGCCATGCAATACGGAACTGGTTGCGTATTTGCTGTTCAAATCGTACATGACGCTCGTCGTTGATTGGGAAAGGACCCATGATCGTGAATTGGCCGAGTCGGAAATCACCGATCTGCTGAGCAGCACCATTTTTAAAAGTCTCATACGCTGAGACTTCTTTTTTCATCATTGAATGACCGGAATCCTAAAATGGTCATACAGTCAAGGAGGAAACGGTTATGAAAAAGACAATGACAGGGGCCGAGTGGAAACAGCTTCTCCGCACCCGCAAGATGCTCGTCCCGATGATCGCAATCCTGTTCATCCCGGTGCTCTATGCAGGGATGTTTTTATGGGCGTTCTGGGACCCCTATGCGAATATGGACGCACTGCCGGTTGCAGTCGTCAACATGGATGAGGGCGCGGACTTCGAGGGGACGCATCTCGCACTCGGTGATGATCTCGTCGACAAGCTGACGGACAGCAAACAGTTCGATTTCAAAGGAATTTCGGAAGCGGAAGCCCGTAAAGGATTGAACGACCAGGACTACTATATGACGATCGAAATCCCGGATAACTTCTCGGAGCACGCAACAACGCTCCTGGATGACACACCGGAGAAATTGGCACTCATCTACAAACCGAACGAAGGGTTCAACTTCTTATCCGCCCAGATCGGTGAGACCGCCATGGATCGTATCAAAGCGGAAGTGAACGAGAAAGTGTCATCCACGTATGCGGAGCAGCTGTTCGACTCCATCAAGGAGATGGGCGACGGATTCGGCGAAGCGGCGGACGGTGCCGGCAAACTGCATGATGGGTCCGGCAAGCTCGTGTCCGGGACGGATGATCTGAAAGGGTACCTGGAACAGCTCGCATCGAGCACGGTAACCTTGGCGGACGGTTCCGACCGGCTGAAGAAAGGCGTCGCGGAAGCTGCAAACGGTGCTTCTTCACTGAATGCCGGACTCGGAACCCTCGTTTCTGGTGTCGGTGAACTGCAGAGCGGTTCACAGAAAGCAGCCGCAGGCGCGAACGATCTGAAGAGCGGAATCGCCCAGTATACGCAGGGTGTCGAAAAACTTGCCGGCAGCTATCAGCAGATCGGTGCAAAAGAGAAGGAGTTCGGGGCAGGCGTCGCGAACCTTGCGGAGAAATCCGGGTCGCTGAACGCAGCAGCCGGTCAGCTGACAGGGGGTGCCCAGCAGGTGAACGCCGGCATCTCCCAGCTGTCCGATCAGCTCGCACCGATTCTCGCGCAGCTTCCTGAAGAGCAGCAGGCCGCGCTGAACGGTGCGCTCGGCCAGCTCCAGGCGGGCAGCGCGCAAGTGGCAGGCGGACTTGGGGAATTATCTTCGGGGACAGCCGCGCTGCGGTCCGGCGCCAGGGAACTGAACGGAGCAGCCGGGCAGCTCGCAGGGGCGCACGCGCAGGCACTGGCAGGTGTGAACGAACTGAACAGTAAATCCGGCCAGCTTCTTGCGGGGGCTTCATCGCTTGCAGACGGCAACAATGCATTGAGCGCCGGGGCAGGCAGACTTGCGGATGGCGCGGCTTCCGCCAAGGAAGGATCCGGTCAGCTCGTCAACGGTCTGACGGCGCTGACCGAAGGGACGAAGACACTGACGGACGGCACGGGAACCCTTGCGTCCAAATCACGTGATCTTGCGGATGGATCGGCAGCACTTGCCGATGGTGCCAAGGAACTGAACGAAGGAACCGGCACACTGCAGGAAAAGCTTACAGAAGCGAACGAGACGGCCTCTGAAGTCAAGCCGACAGACAAGACATACGAAATGGCGGCCGCGCCGGTTGATGTCGAAAAAGATGCGGTCAATGAAGTGCCGAACTACGGAACCGGCTTTGCGCCGTACTTCCTGTCACTCGGCCTGTTCGTCGGCGCCCTCCTGCTGTCAATCGTTTTCCCGCTCGTCGAACCGGCAATCCCGCCGACCGGCCCGTTCCGCTGGTTCACGAGTAAAGTGACGGTGCTCGCGACGGTCGGTCTCATCCAGGCATTGATTGCCGTAGGGATCATCAAATACGGGCTCGGCATGGAAACGGTCGATACGCCGATGTTCGTTCTGACCGCAGTCATTACGAGCTACACGTTCATCGCACTGGTGCAGCTGTTCGTTTCGGTATTCAGTGATGCCGGACGGTTCCTCGCGATCCTCGTGCTCATCATGCAGCTCGTGACAAGTGCCGGGACATTCCCGCTGGAGCTGATTCCGGAGCCGTTGCAGGTGTTCAATAAATTCCTGCCGATGACGTATTCGGTGCAGGCGTTCAAAGCATCGATCTCAACTGGGGATATGGCTCATCTGTGGGCCTCGAACGGCGTGCTCCTCGGCTTCATGGCCGTATGCCTCGCACTGACAGCCGGCTATTTCGCCCTGCTGTTCAGCAAACGGTATTCGAAACAGGAAATTGCGGAAGCCTGATGTGGATAAATATGAAATACCGGCAGCGCACATTGCGTCTGCCGGTATTTTTGTGGATAGCATACGAGTTATTCAGAAGTTTTGCAGAAGTTATCACCGGAATGAGGAAAAGATATCCACCGAAATCGGGTGTAACTTTAGTTATCCACATAACAAGTAGATCTTGATCGCTTTAAAGCCCTTCATTATCACATTCCTTTAAGGTTTAAGAGATAGCATACGCTGGCAAGCACTATTGGACAGAACCTGCGGTGTATCGGACAGTTTGCGGAGGATATCCGCCATTTCACGGGTGATATCGGACAGAACCTGTGAAGTATCGGACGTTTCGCCGAATTTATCGGCATCTGGGCACAATTCAAAGGATGATTGGTGCTCACTCCGTTCGTTTTGTGTGGGACTTCGCTCGCACATGCGCGGCGAAGCAGCGGATACGCGCGCGGCGAAAAAATACGCGCGACGGAAGGGGAGATATGCGCGGGCAGGCACCAGATACGCGCGGCCAGAGGCGAAATACGCGTGCGACGGAAAATACGCGCGGCAGGAGAGGAGATACGCGCGGACGGGAAGCAAATACGCGCGCGGCGAAAAATACGCGCGGCAAGAGGGGAGATACGCGCGGGCAGGAAGCGAATACGCGCACGACGAAAAAATGCCCTGCGGAACAATTCCGCAGGGCGTGTGGGCCGTGATTATGAGCCGACGTAGTCGCCGCCGTCGACGTGGATCGTCTGGCCGGTCATGTAGCTGGCATCATCGGAGGCGAGGAACACGTAGGCCGGTGCGTTTTCGGCCGGTTCACCACGCCGTTTCATCGGCGTGTCGCTGCCGTGGGCCTCCACTGTCTTTGCGTCGAATGTCGACGGGATGAGCGGTGTCCAGATCGGGCCCGGTGCCACTGCATTCACGCGGATCTTCTTCTCCGCGAGGTTGAGCGCGAGGGAGCGTGTGAATGTCGTGATCGCCCCTTTGGTCGCCGAATAATCGAGCAGTCCCGGGGATCCGTTATAGGCGGTCACGGATGACGTATTCACGATCGATGCGCCTTCTTTCAAGTGAGGGAGTGCGGCGCGCGTCAAGAAGAACAGTCCGAAGAAGTTCGTGTCGAACGTTTCCCGGAGCTGGTCGCCTGAAATATCGAGCAGCGATTTCTGCGGGAACTGTTTTCCTGCATTGTTGACCAGCACATCAAGACCGCCGAACTCTTTGACGACATCCTCGATAAGCGTCTCGCAGTTTTCCTCGTCACTGATATCGATGCGCCTCTTCCATGCTTTCCCGCCATACTGCTCGATCAGTTTGACCGTCTTGTCGGCATCGACGTCTTCGTCCTCGCTCAGATAGGCGATGGCGACATCCGCCCCTTCTTTCGCGAACGCAACGGCCACGGCACGTCCGATTCCGCTGTCACCGCCGCTGATCAGCGCTTTTTTCCCTTTCAGCTTTCCGGAACCTTTGTAGTTTTCATCGTCGTAGATCGGCTGGGGTGACATCTCTTCTTCGACACCGGGCTGCTGTTCCTGCGTCTGGGGTTTCACCTGTTCATCGATCTTTTCATATTTGTTCTCAGACATAGGTTGAATCCTCCTTACCGATTTTCTATCTAATCAGAGTATTCCCGTCTGTCCGCCTTGCAAACACTGGCTCGTTTTGCATAGACTAAGAGAAGGACATACAACTGACAGAATTTCAGGATGGAGGCGGGACGGATGGAAACGAAACAAACACGCTGGCAGCGTCTGCAGCTGCCATTCGCGTCAGTCATCTGGCTGGGTAGTGCATCTCTGCTGATCGGGCTCCAGCTGCAGGCGGACCAGGCTGTCATTGCAATTGTGCTGACGGTCTGTGCGGTGCTTTTCTTCCTGGTCACGGACAGGACGGCCTTTTTCTTCTATATTCTGTTCACCCTCATGACAGTTTTCTATTTCCTGTACCGGGCCTTCCTGGATGGCTGGTCACCCGGTGAACAGGCGGCGGGCATCGGGCTCCATTTCCTGTTCCTGCTTCACCTGTTCGCGCTCTATAGCGTGGCGAAATACGTCTATTCGTACCGTCTGGAAAACAGGGAACTGAAGCAGCGGGTGGAGGAACTCCGGGAATTCATCTCCGAGCAGGGCGTACTGACGAAACGGGAGTTCGAGAAACAGGCATCGTTGGTGTTATCGTCCATGGAACGGCACCGGGAACCGGGCTATATCGTGACTGCGGATCTGTCGGCACTGCGAAGAGCTGCCCGGAAGCAGGCGATGGCGGCAAGCGGTGCCGCCATCTACGGGACGCTCCGGAAACACTATGATCTCGTCGGCCAGCTGGATGGCAGCACGATCGTCTTCCTGCTGCAGAATATCGGTGACGAGGGCTATGCTGTCGTCGAACAGCGGCTGCAAGAAGCGATGCTGCGCCAGCTCGAACCAGACGCGTTCAAGCAGATCGGCTGGGAGACCCGGAAGATAGAAGGGCAGCGGACACTCGATGAACTGCTGGTGATTCCATGAACAGACGTCTGATCATCCTGCTGACGACCGCCTTCCTGTTCATCGTTTTGCTGGTTGTCGCGGCTGTGTTCAACGTAAAGCTGCTGCTGTTCTTCACGACGGCGCTGTTCCTGCTGCTGCTCGGGTATTACTCCATGCTGACGATTGCGGGTCTCTACAACCGGCTGAAGGGGCAGGAGATTCCGGAGCTCGCCGAGTATCCAAGTGTCGATATACTGATTCCTGCGCATAACGAAGGGGTCGTCATCCAGGACACAATCGAAGCGATGACCCGGCTGAACTATCCAGGCAATCTGCAGATCTACGTACTGAACGACAATTCGTCCGATGAAACCGGAGACATCGCCGAGGACTTCGCGGCTACATTCACCAACGTCCATCATATACTCGTGCCGCCCGGCGAACCGAAAGGGAAGTCCAGGGTGCTCAACTATGGATTGAGCATTTCCGGCGGGACCTACTACTGCGTATACGATGCCGACAATCAGCCGGATCCGGAAGCGCTCGTCAAGCTTGTCGCCGTAGCCGAAAGCAATCCGAAGTCTGCCGGCGCGGTCGGCTATGTCCGGACGGTCAACGAGCAGGCGAACTGGCTGACACGGATGATCTCGATCGAGTTCCAGGTGTTCCAGCTGCTCATGCAGTCGGGCCGCTGGCAGCTGTTCAAGACCGGCTCGCTGACGGGGACCAACATGCTTGTCCGGCGGTCCGTCATCGAGGAACTCGGCGGGTATGATCCGTATGCGATCGCAGAAGATGCAGAACTGACGCTGCGGATCACGAAAGCGGGCTACTACCTGCCGATCGTCCCGGACTCCATTACGTGGGAACAGGAACCGGAAACGCTCGGCGTCTATTTGAAACAGCGGACCCGCTGGCTGCAGGGGAACCTGTACATCGTCGAGAAGACGCTGACGGAACCCGGTTATTTCAAAGGCAAGCTGCTCGTCCATTCCATCCATCAGCTGCTCGTCTATGTCGTGTTTTGGCTGTTTCTCGTCATCTCGTATATCTGGTTCATCCTAGGCCTGCTCGATATTTTCTACATCGAATACACCTACCCGCTGCTGTTCATCTGGTATCTGGCGTACATCGTCTACACGACGCAGCTGTTCGCAGCGCAAGCGACACAGCGGACATTCACACCGCTCAATGTGTTCATCAGCGTCATCATGTATTTCACGTATGCGCAGCTGTTTTCGTACCTGTTCGTTCGGAGTCTCATTCTGTATGTCAAGGCCAAAAAGAACCGGCAGATCATCGGCTGGGACAAAACGGAACGCTTCAAACAGAAGTGAACACAAAGAAAGAGCGCTGCCCGCAGGCAGTGCTCTTTCCTTAGTTGCGGATATGCAGCTTCTCTGCAGGAACAGGCGCACCGATATAGTATCCCTGGACCGCATCGATCCCCATCGAGACGAGCAGGTCGAACTGGGCCTGCGTCTCGACGCCTTCCGCAATCGTGTACAGGCCCATCGTCTTGCTGAACTGGATCATCCCTTCGACGAGCTGCTGCGTCTTCGGATGACTCACGAGGCTGTTCATGTACACTTTGTCGATCTTCACTTTGGAGATCGGCAAGTACTGCATGTAGCGGAACGAGGCGTAGCCGGTCCCGAAATCATCGAGGATGAAGTTCACACCGGCATCCTGCAGTTCCTTCATCTGCTGGATGATGGACTGTTCCTCTTCGGCCCGGAAGGCGAATTTTTCGGTGATCTCGAGTTCCAGCTGGCCCGGCCGGCATCCTTCAGTCTGCAGGATGCTGAGCATGTTTTCCTTCATAGGATGGTTCGAGAATTCGCGCACCGACGTGTTGACAGACACATGCGGGCTGCCTTCCTGTTCCTCAAGCCTCACGGCAAGACGGGCTGCTTCCGACAGGACATATTCGCCGATATTGGCGATCAGGCCATTCGATTCGGCGATCGGGATCAGTTCATCCGGCGAGACAGTGCCGAGTTCCTCATCCTCCCAGCGGACAAGTGCTTCGTAGACCTTGACCTGCTTTGACGCCACATCGTACTGGGGCTGGAACGCGACTTCGAGCGCCTTGTGATCGAGCGCTGTCAGCAGTTTCCGGTTGATGAGCGACCGGCGGTTCAGCACTTTGTGCGACGTTGCCGACAGGGACACGATCTTGCCGCCGCCCTGCTTCCGCACTTCGTCGAGCGTCATCACTGCCGCTTCGAGCAGGGTGACGTAGCTTTTCTGGTCTTCCGGATACCGGACGATGCCCCCGCTGATCGACAGCGGCAGCGCTTCACTTCCGATATAGAGCGGCTGCTGTTCCAGGAAGTCGAGGAAGCCCTGGACGTACCAGTCCCCGAACGGTGTCAGTATGACGAACTGGCTGCTGCCGATGCGTGCGATCGGATTGTCCTGGAAATAGCGCTTCATGCGGTTTGCGAATGCCTGTGTGAGTTCCGTTTCATCCGTCCCGTTCTGCAGCTCTTTCAATGTGTAATAATGATCGATGGACAGGTAGACGAAGGAGAAGCTCTTCTCTTCCCGGATCATGTCATTGACAAGCGATTCCAGTTTGTGGCGGCTCATGAGACCGGTTTCGATATCGATGAAAGCAATCTGCTCGAGCCGCTCTTTCAGCCGGATGTCTTCCGTGATGTCGAGTTCGAGGAACAGCGCACGCGCCAGACTGCCGTCCTCCTCCATCGACGGCACGGCCAGCATGTTCGTGAAGTACGGTTCGCCGGTCCGTTTCTGTTTCTGTGCCGTGCCGAACCAGGTTTTCCCCGATTGCAGCTGTGTCCATATGTGGTGGATCGTGTTCTGCGCTTTTTCGTCTTCATCGAACAGCTGCCAGATCGTTTTCCCAAGAACCCGCTTCGGAGTCCAATTGCTTACATTCAGAAAGTTTTTATTTACAGAAAGTACGAGACCTTCCGCATCTGTTTGGGTTACCATATAGTAATGATCGAGACTGTGCCGGACGTCAGGCATATCCAGATCATGCTGTTCGTGTAAGGTGGTCATGGAAGTTCCCCTTTCAACTAGTTCATAAGACCAGTATAGACCAAAACCTTGAACTTTTCACCTATATTATGAAATTTATACAAGCACATAGATAGAATCATATCAACGAGGAAACGAAGGTGAATGGATGGAACGGGTAAAAGGACTTGCAATGATTATAAGCGGGGCCGCTTTATGGGGACTTTCCGGGCCAATGATGGAATGGATACTGGAGAACAGCGGGATGTCGGTCTCGTTCCTGCTAACGAACCGGCTGCTGATCGCAGGCCTATTGCTAATTACCTATTTAAAACTGAAGGGCAAACCGGTGATGCGACCTTGGCGGCAGAAAGTATGGGCCCGTCAGATGGTCATTTTCGGGGTGCTCGGAATGCTTGGCGTCCAGTTCGCCTTCACATCCGCAATCAGCGAAAGCAACGCGGTGATTGCGACGCTGTTCCAGTTCCTGTCGCCGATCTATGTCATCCTTTTCGTGTCGGTGCGTCAGCGGTTCGTTCCGCCGCTCGCTCAGATTGCGGGGATGCTCGTCACGCTCGGGGGACTGTTCCTGCTGCTGACGAACGGGTCGCTGTCTGGCTTCAGTCTCACGCCGGCAGCGGTCTTCTGGGGGGTTGCCGTCGGGTTCGCCTTTACATTCTATACGCTGTACCCGGTCCGTCTCATGCAGGAATGGGGGGTTCTGCTGTCGATCGGCTGGGCGATGGTCGCCGGTGGAGCGGCGTTGTTTGTGATGAACCCGCTGCGCCTGTTCAGGGAGTTCCACTATCTGCTTGATTGGAAAGTTGCACTCATGCTCCTTGGCGTCATTATCGTCGGTACAGTGGCCTTCCTGCTGTTCCTCGGCAGCATGAAGTACATTTCCCCGATTGAAACGAGCATTCTCTCGAGTTTCGAGCCGCTGACGGCGATGATCGTATCGGTCACGTGGCTCGGTGCTGTCCTCGGTATGTGGCAGCTCGGCGGTGCTATCATCATGCTGCTCGGTGTGACTGGTATCTCGATTGCCGGAGGGAAAGCGAAAGAGGAGACAGCATGAAAGCACGGGAGACCATGGCGGATGCCAGTGGTCTCCCGTTTTTTCATGCTCATTTTGTTCCTCAGGCAGCTCAGCGGTTTCCGCTCTGCCCTCTCCATTGACACGGCCAGGGATCCCGTCCTGGCAGTCTAGCATTCGTGCATCAGACAATTCAGTTCATTCACTATACACTGACTTCCCATTATGGCATACTAAGGACTACTAACTAATTCGTTTAACGAAACAATTCAGGAAGGACGATGGACGTGAAAACAGTATTCTCCTATGCAAGGCCTTATAAATGGCCGATCCTCATCGCGATCTCCATGATGCTCGTGGAACTGGCCGTCGAACTGGTGCAGCCGCTGCTGATCGCGAAAATCATCGATGACGGCATTACAGCAGGGGACCGGGAGACGATCATCGTGTTCGGCGGGTTCATGCTCGGATTGGCATTGCTCGCATTCGCCGCAGGTATCACGAACTCGTTCTTCGCCGCACACGCAGCGCAGGCGTTCGGCTTCGATATCCGCCAGGCGCTGTTCCGCAGGATCCAGTCGTTCTCCATGGCCACATTCCTGCGCTTCCCGTCGTCCTCGCTTATCACACGGCTGACGAGTGACGTAACGATGGCGCAGAATATCTTGTTCATGGGTGTGCGGTTTCTGCTGCGTGCACCGCTTCTCGTAGTCGGAAGTCTTATCATGGCAATGATCGTCAATGTGAAACTGGCAGGATTCCTCGTGATCGGCGTCCCGTTCCTCACCGTGTTCCTGTTCGTCATGGCCAGGAAAGGGGTCGTCTATTTCGCGAATGTACAGCGCCGGCTGGACCGGGTCAACCGTGTCATCCAGGAGAACCTGCAGGCAGTCCGGCTCATCAAGGCTTACCTCCGCGGTGCCTATGAAGGCAGCCGGTTCGCGAAAACGGCCGATCTGTTGCGGAAAGATACCGTCAAGGCGTTCCGAATGATGGAACTGATCATGCCGGTCCTGCTGCTGATCATGAACGGCAGCCTCATGCTCGTCCTCTGGTTCGGCGTCGGCACCGTGCGCGCCGGCAATGCACAAGTCGGGGAAATTGTCGCGATCGTCAACTACGCATTCCGGATCACCGGCGGCTTCTCGATGTTCTCCTTCATGATCATCGCGTTTTCACGCGCGCAAGCGTCTTCAACGCGGATGGAAGAAGTCCTTCTGGCCACTGACGATCAAGAAGAGACGGCTGACCGGCAGGGGGCCGGTGCGGACGTGAAGCAAGGCGCCCTGACATTCGACCATGTCTCCTTCCATTATCCGGGGCATGAGGAGGACGTGCTCAAAGACGTCTCCTTCGACATCCAGCCGGGCCAGAAGATCGCTGTGATGGGGGCGACCGGTTCCGGGAAATCGACGATGCTCAACCTCATTCCCCGGATCTTCACCGCAACGTCCGGGCGCATCCTGCTCGACGGAAAGGATATCCGCGACTGGCCGCTGGAGGAACTGCGAAATGCGATCGGCCTCGTGCCGCAGCAGTCCGTCCTCTTCACGGGAACAATCCGTGAAAATCTGGCGTGGGGGGATCCGGAGGCGCGGGCGGACGAACTGGAAGCGGCAGCTGAAAAGGCGCAGATCCACTCGTCGATCCTGCGGTTCCCGACAAATTACGATACGCGTGTCGGGCAGAAGGGGGTCAACCTGTCGGGCGGCCAGAAGCAGCGCCTGTCCATTGCACGGGCGCTCGTCCGCAAACCGGCAGTCCTGCTGCTGGATGACAGTACGAGTGCGCTCGATGTGAAGACGGAGAACGCCCTCTGGGAAGCGCTCGAAGATGAGCGTGCCACGATGATCGTCATCACCCAGAAGATCCATACGGCTCAAGGGGCGGATAAGATCCTGCTGCTGGATGAAGGGGAGGTCTCGGCCTACGGCACGCACGACGAACTGATGGAGCAGTCGGCGCTCTACCGCAAGATCGCCGGATCCCAACTGGATGAGGAGGTGGAGGACAGTGGTCAAAAGCATAAAGAAACCCTTCGGTTACGAACCGATTCTTGAGAAGGATGACTTGAAGAAAGGGGCGAAACGGCCGCGTGAGGAAGTCGGTGACTGGAAGAAAGCGCTTCTCAACATCTGGCGGATTGTCGACGAGCAGCGCGGACTGCTGATCACGGTGCTCGCACTCGTCCTCGTCAGTTCGGGGCTGACACTGCTCGGACCGTTCCTGATCGGAAAGACGATCGATAACTTCATCATCCCGATGAAAACCGCAGGCCTCAGTAAGCAGATCGGTCTGTTGCTCGCGATCTATGCAGGGGCATCCCTGTCCATGTATTTCCAGAACTTCTGGATGGTCGGCATCGCCCAGAACACCGTCTACAAGCTGCGGGCCGGGTTGTTCAATCATCTGCAGCAGCTGCCCGTCTCGTTTTTCGACAGACGCCAGCACGGAGAACTGATGAGCCGGATGACGAATGATATCGAAAACATCAGCCAGACGCTGAACTCATCGTTCATACAAGTGTTCTCGAGTATCCTGACACTCGGCGGGACACTCGCGGTCATGCTGTACCTGAGTCCGTTCCTGACACTGATGACGATGATCATCGTACCGATCATGTTCATCGCCATGCGCTGGATCACCCGCCGTACCGGCATCCTGTTCAAGCAGCAGCAGCGGGCGATCGGGGAGATGAACGGCATGATCGAAGAAACGATTTCCGGACAGCGGATCGTCAAGGCATTCTCCCAGGAAGAGCGCATGAAAGAGGAATTCGCCGAGAAGAGCGGCAAGCTCCGGAACACCGCGTTCTGGGCACTGACGTATTCGGGGTTCATTCCCAAAGTGATGAACATGCTGAACAACCTGGGCTTCGCCATTGTCGCGGGGATCGGCGGTCTCCTCGCATTGCGCGGGGACGGTATCGTGACCGTCGGGACAATTGTGATCTTCGCGGAGTATGCCCGTCAGTTCACACGCCCGCTCAATGATCTCGCGAACCAGTTCAATACGGTCCTGTCGGCGATCGCGGGGGCGGAGCGCGTCTTTTCGATCATGAACGAAGCACCGGAGCAGGACGCGGCGGAAGGGAACGGGGACATCCGGCTGAAGGGGGACGTGGAGTTCGATCATGTGTCGTTCGGCTATGCATCGGAAACGGACGGCTATACGATCGATGACGTCTCGCTGCACGTCCGGGAAGGGGAGACTGCGGCGCTGCTCGGTGCGACAGGCGCCGGCAAGACGACGATCGTCCAGCTGATCGCCCGTTTCTATGAAACGAACAAAGGGACGATCCGCATCGACGGCATTCCGATCGATGAGCTGCCGCGGACTGTCCTCCGCAGCCAGACGGCATTCGTGCTCCAGGATCCATTCCTGTTCGAGGCGACGGTCCGGGAGAACATCCGCTATGGCCGGCTCGACGCCACGGATGAAGAGATCGAAGCGGCCGCGAAGAAGGCGAATGCGCACGAGTTCATCGAGCGGCTGGAAGAAGGGTATGACACGCTGCTGACAGCGGACGGAAGCGAGATTTCCCAAGGGCAGAAACAGCTGCTGTCAATCGCCCGGGCATTCGTCGCGGATCCTGTCATTCTGCTGCTCGACGAAGCGACAAGCAGCATCGACACCGTCACCGAGCTCGAAATCCAGGCGGCGCTCGAGACGCTCATGGAAGGACGTACCAGCTTCGTCATTGCACACCGTCTGAACACGGTGAAGAAAGCGGACACAATCTACGTGCTTGATCAGGGCAGGCTCATTGAATCAGGCAGCCAGCAGGAGCTGATCGCGCAAGAAGGTGTGTACTATAACATGCTTATGCAGTCGAAGTTATAGCATAGTGGAGGGACGGCAGCTGCCGTCCCTTTTATATTTGCGCGCAGAGCTCACGTTGGGTGCGGATCTTGCATGGGTGACAGGGGATGTGTGAAGTTATGAGCGCTCTCGGGACGGTTATGATCACTTCGGGAGATTTGTGAGCAGAAAACCGGAGTTTATGATCACTTTTGCGGGTTTATGAGCGGAAACTGGATTTTATGATCACATTTGCAGATTTATGAGCGGAAATCCATTCTTATGATCACTTCCAAAGATTTATGAACGCGGCCCATGGGATGGACCGCAGGGCAAACTAAAAACCACCGGCTCCGGTGGTTTTCAGCAGGGAATTATTTTTCATCCTGGAAATTCAATTTCTTGCCGTCGTCAAACTCGACATTCAAGTCGAACTTGGAGTACTCATCGATCTGGTAGTAGTCGAGGATCTTGTCGCGCGCTTCTTCACCGGACATGTTGCTCTCCAGGTTCGTATCGATGAACAGCTTATCGAGCTCATCCATGGCTTCTTGGCCCTTCAGGTCGATGTTGTTCTGCTCATTCTGATATTCGGGATCGAAATCTTTTTCCACCTTGTATTCCGCGTCGACCGCATCTTCACCATTCACGTCGATTTCAAGATCAAAGACATTGAAACCGTAACCGTCGCCGGTGTCCCGGTCGCCGCCTTCTTTTTCATCTGTCGTCACGATGTCCGCTTCATCCCGGTTGTCCTTGTCGGCGTCCTTGCTGAAATTCCCGCATCCGCCGGTAAAGAGAACACCCGCGAACAGGGCTGTTCCGACTGTCATCATTTTCTTCACCGTCTCACGTCCTTTCCGGATAAGCTCGATTGTCTGTTTGTACTACTCTACCTGTTTTCCATCGAATTTAAACAGTCAGGACCGAACT
Source organism: Sporosarcina koreensis (assembly GCF_000826145.2). GTDB lineage: Bacteria > Bacillota > Bacilli > Bacillales_A > Planococcaceae > Sporosarcina > Sporosarcina trichiuri. Next base: position 1,715,704 of record NZ_LN651337.1, on the reverse strand, counting down.
CACCACTTGGCTGTGAACGCCTCACAAGAGCCGAGCAGCCGGCGGATCGGGAGGCGTTCTCCGGAGTCCAGCTTGACAGACCCGTTGAAGTAGCCGAACACTTGCGTAAAGTCCGCCCGGATGCTCCGTCTTCGTGCTTCTGCTGTGCGTTCGAAAAACGGGGTGAAGGTCAGGTCGACACAATCGGTGAATTTAGTGTGGATTGTCCACCGGTCTTTCATGCGTTCCGGATTCCAGGAAAAAATGACATCTTCGTGGATTTTGGTCATGCTGCCATCCACGATGACCGCATTCTCTGTCAGCCCCGTTCCATCGGACCATTGGCCGCCGAGGTTGAGGCCGATACGGCGCCCGCCGGACCGCTGTGACGCCATCCCCCATTGCCAGTCCGTACTCTTCGGCCAGATACCTCGCGTACAGTTATACACCGTGAAGCTGTAATCGGGATTGAATTCGTATCGTTTATCACCGATCTGGAGGATTCCGGAAGTCGGCAGAATATGGTGCTTTGCGGTGAATTGGAACACACTGCGGTTTTTCGGAACGACCACATTGACAGACTCATCGTCCGCCGGATGGCTGATATGGAAGTCTGCATGCAGGGGTTCATTGTCAAAATCGGAAATGGAAACGGACAGATGGCTTTTCCGGTTTTCCTGGATGACATGGAGCGACAGGCGGCTGTCTTCGAACTTCATGCTCGACAGAACATCTTCCGGCATCTTGACGTGGCGGGCGAATGGCAGGGCGACCCGCTTTTCGAAGAAGCGCTCCGTCTCGTAGTCCAGGAAGTAGATGAGGCAGACGGCGCCGATATCGAAGTGGGCCACCGTCGCTGTGAAGAGCACTTCCTCCCCATAGACTGTCCACGTATTCCATTTTTTCTTATTGGGGAACTGCCCCCTCAGATTGCTCCGGACGATCGGCTGCGATGCATACCCGATCGCTTCGGGGTTCAGCAGCCCTTTCGTGTCACAAAGCAGGACCGGTGATGTCAATTCTCGTTCTGCATGCTGCATAAGCCGTCCTCCTGACAGTTGTCTTTTCGCACAGTTCTTGGTATACTTTCAATTGTAGCAGATTGGTACGGAATTATCGTCAATGAAACGTGTCCGTCACCAACTCCATACGGGGCATTAGTTCAGCGGGAGAATACTTCGCTGGCAGCGAAGGGGTCACCGGTTCGAATCCGGTATGCTCCATACGAATTAGGGGAAAGCGTCCGCATTGTGCGGGCGTTTTTTTGCGGCATGAACTGCCCGTGACCGGCATAGTCTCTTCCGAGGAGGCGAAACGATGTATGACCGTGAAGCGGCCGTCCGGTATGCAGATCGCTGGTGGAATTCACGCAATCCTGCATATCCGTCGTTCGATGATGATTGCACGAATTATACTTCACAGTGCCTGCGGGCAGGCGGGGCACCGATGCACGGCAGTCCGGCGCGGGACCGCGGCTGGTGGATGACCGGCGGGAACTGGAGTTTCAGCTGGTCTGTCGCACACTCACTGCGCTGGTATCTGGCCGGATCGAAACGGGGACTGACGGCAAGGCAGGTCGGGTCCGCTGAAGAGCTGCAGCTCGGTGATGTCATTTTGTATGATTTCCAGGGGGACGGCAGGTTCGATCACTCGACGATCGTCACTGCGAAAGACGGGGCTTCCCCTCTTGTGAATGCCCATACGTACAACGCTAAGCACCGCAGCTGGGATTACAAAGACTCCTATGCATACCGTCCGGAAGCGAAATACATCTTCTTTCACATCAACGACGAGTTTTCATGAGATGCTGAATTCGACGGTTGGCAAGTATTGAACACCATTATGTTGTATACTGGAATGTATCAACTGCAAAAGGAGATACATTCATGGACGAACAAGCATTATCTGTAAGAGACGCAATCACATCCCGCCGCTCCATCAAGAACTTCAATGGGCAGCCGGTGGAACAGAGCGAGATTACGGACATTCTGGAAGATGCCGTCTGGGCGCCCAATCATGGAAACCGAAATCCATGGCGATTTGTCCTCGCTGCAGAAGACACATACGAACGATTTCTTGACGTCCTTCGTGAATTCGGTGTACCTAAGTGGAAAGAGCTGGACGACGAAACGCTGGATAAACAGATGAGCAAATTTTCGAAGGCGAGCGCAGCGCTGTTCGTCATCGTACCGGAAGACGCGCGTCAGAAACAGCGGCACGAAGACTTCGCAGCCGCAAGCACGCTGATTCAGAACGTCCAATTGCTGGCGTGGGACAAAGGCATCGGCACCTGCTGGAAAACGCCGGGCTTCCTGGATGACCCGAAATTCCGTGAGCGCCTCGGCGTACAGCGGGGGGAGCGGATCATCAGCATGCTGCAGTTCGGCCATTTCGACGAGCTGCCGAAAGCGAAACCGCGTACGCCGGTGGAAGACCTGGTCACCTATTGGCAGGAAAACACAGCAGAATGATCAAAAGCCCCTTTCTTCTCGGAGAACGGGGCTTTTTTTGCGAAAAATTTTAGCGGCTGTCCTTGAAATGTGTCCGGATGCCGATAAATTCGGCGGAGTGTCCGATACTTGCGATGAAGTGTCCGATACTTTCCGCGATCTGTCCGATACCCCACGCCAACTGTCCGATACATCGCCCGAACTGTCCGATACCGCTCTGGAGGAGGGCTGACTTGTGCGTTTCTTCGCGCCATGAAGCCGTCCGGGACTTTTGAGAGCCACCGCGCCCGCGACGGGGCTGACAGGAAATGAGCGGAGCGAACACCAGCCATGCTCTTGAATTGTGCCCGGATGCCGATAAATTCGGCGAAGTGTCCGATACTTGCGATGAAGTGTCCGATACTTTCCGCGATTTGTCCGATATCTCCCGCCAACTGTCCGATACATCGCCCGAACTGTCCGATACCGCCCCCGCCCCCCAAACGCTCCCTGCCACACGAAAAACCCCCGGCACACAGTATGCCGGGGGGCTGTCTCATCAGATTCAGATCTTCAGCTGATCCTTCGTCAGGCCTGACAGTTCCCCGTAATAATTGCCGAGGACACGCAATCCTTTGTCGAAGTTTTCGAGCGTCAGATGTTCGTTCGGTCCGTGCAGATTCTCGGTTTCAAGACCGAAGCCCATGAGGACAACGGGGAGCCCGAGGATTTCATCGAAATCAGCTACGATCGGAATCGATCCGCCGCCGCGTGTGTAGACTGTCGGGACATTGTACACCTTTTCGTACGACCGGCTCGCTGCTTCGAGTGCCGGGTGATCGAACGGTGTGATGTATGGAAGTCCCTGGTCGAACGGAGTTACCGTGACAGTCACGCCCTCCGGCTTATGTGCTTCGATGTGGGCCTTCAGCTTATTGACGATCTCACCCGGCGTCTGGTCCGGTACGAGACGGCATGTGATCTTCGCGCCGGCTTCGGACGGCAGCACGGTTTTGATGCCTTCCCCGCTGAATCCGCCGAAGACACCGTTCACTTCGAGTGTCGGCCGGGCCGATGTGCGCTCGAGGAACGAGTACCCCGGTTCGCCGAACAGCTCGGGGACATCGAGTTCCTTGCGCTGTTCGTCTTCATCGAAATTCAGATCCTTGTAAGCCTGCCGCTCTTCATCGCTCAGCGGGCGCACATTCTCATAGAAGCCGTCGACCGTGATTGTGCCTTCCTTGTCGTGGAAGGAGGCAATGATTTCCGCGATGGCATGGATCGGGTTCGCCACGCCGCCGCCGAACGTGCCGGAGTGCAGGTCGCTTTTCGCGCCTTTGACATCGATCTGGATACCGCTCAGACCGCGGAGTGCGTAACAGATCGCCGGCTGGCCGGGTGCATAGAGCGCCGTATCGGAAATGACGATTGCGTCCGCTGCGAGCTTGTCCTGGTGGTCTTTGATGAAGGACACGAGGTTCGGACTGCCGACTTCCTCTTCCCCTTCGATGATGAATTTCAAGTTGACAGGGAGTTCCCCGTCGAGCTGCATGAGCGCCTCGGCCGCCTTCACGTGCATGAAGGCCTGCCCTTTGTCATCCGTCGCGCCGCGTGCATAGAGCTTGCCGTCACGTTCTTCAGGTGCGAACGGTTCGCTGTCCCATAAATTCAGCGGATCGACCGGCTGTACATCATAGTGACCATAGACGAGGATCGTCGGCTTGCCTTCCGCATGCAGCCAGTCCGCATATACGGCAGGGTGCCCGCCGGTCGGTTCGATCGAGACGTTCTCGAGGCCGGCCTGCTTCAGCGATTCCGCCAGCCACTCAGCGGCTTTTTTCATGTCCCCCTGATGTTCGGACAGGGCGCTGATGCTCGGGATGCTCAGAAATTCCTTCAGCTGGTTCAGGTGTGTGTCCCGGTTCTTTTCGAAGTACTCATTCAATTGATCCATAGTTGCCATGGAAATCCCCTCATTTCGATTAAATTCACCGCTAAGCGGGAAGAACAGAAATAACTTCCGCGACTGGCCCGGTCTGCTGCCGCACTCGCACAGCTTTCCCGGTCAGCCGGGGCAGTATGTGTGAAGCGGAACTTATTTCTTAAGTATAGCAGAGTTTCAGGGAATTCTAAAAAGAGCAGACTTCCGGCACCGCCCGGACACCCCTCATATGCTATACTGTTCCAACAGCTTGGAAAACCTTCATACATAAGCAGGAAAGCGTTTTGCGGCTATGCAACCTGGCGGCCGGAATGCACGTCAGTACTGTATCCCAAAACAAACCAGGAAACTTACCGGGAGGAATCGCTCTTGTTCATCGCACTTGCCTTCTTTTTAGTGATGTCATTTTTCTTATCAGGAAGTGAAACTGCACTTACAGCTGTCAACCGGATGAGAATCCAGATGCGGGCAGAGCAAGGGGATCCGAAAGCCATCCGTCTCCGCGCACTCATTTCGAAGCCGGACCGGATGATCACCGCCATCCTGATCGGCAATAATATCGCCAATATCATGATGCCGACTATCGTCACGAAGATCGCCATTGACAAAGGGTGGCCGCTCGGACTTTTGACAGGGACTCTGACAGTCGTCCTCATCATTTTCGGTGAAGTGCTGCCGAAGACGATTGCCGCCACATTCGCGGAAACGCTCGCCTACACAGTGGCTCCCGTCATCCGGCTGCTCGTCAAGCTGCTGACACCGCTCACATACTTGCTTGCGCTGTTCACGAACCTTTTCATCCGCATCCTTTCGAAAGGGAAAGTGAAGGAAGCGACGCTGACAAAAGAGGACTTGCGTTCAATGGTCGACATCGCGTCGACGGAAGGGACGTTCCAGCACGAGGAATCCGAGCGGCTCAAAGGAGTGCTCGATTTCCCGGAGAAGGATGTGCTGGATGTCATGGGCACGCACCGGACCGACGTCGTTGCGCTGCCGCTCGAATCGACGTATGAAGAAGTGCGCGGCACGGTGCTCGAATACTTCTACACCCGCTACCCGATCTATGAGGAGAGCATCGACAAGATCATCGGTGTGTTCTATTCCAAGCGGCTGATCGAATGGTCCATGGATCCTGACTTGCCGTTTGATGAAATGATCGACCGCGATCCGCTGTTCGTCGTCCAGACGGCAAGTGTCGAGAAAGTGTTCAAGATGATGCTGGCCCACAAAAAGCATATGGCGATCGTGCTGGATGAATACGGCGGCACTCTCGGCGTTGTCACACATGAAGACATCATCGAGGAGATGATCGGCCAGGAGATCGAAGATGAGACCGACGAGGCGGAAGACGCCATGGTCTATGAGCATACGGAAGATACGCTCGTCTGCCAGGGCCGGCTTGAAATCGAGGAAGCCGTTGCCCTGCTCGGCATCGACCTGCCGACAGAGAATGAAACGATCGGCGGCTTCGCCTTCCAGGAGCTGGACCATGTGCCCGATCCGGGCGAGCGGTTCACCTATGGGCCGCTGCTGTTCGAGATCGAGGAGATGGACCGCAACCGGATCGTCCGCCTGAAAATCACACGGCGTCCTGACGAAGTCGTGGAAGATGAAACGTAAATTGCGCAACCTTACACGTTTGTAAGATAGCTGAAAGAAAGACCGATAGTTCGTCCCCGGGTTCTGGTGCATACTGTATGTAACAGCTAGAACACGGAGGCGTTTACGCATGAACCCAACATTGGATGAATTACACGAACAATATGGTCGTTACCTATATCATTTATGCCTGAAACTGACACGCAACAAAGAAGAAGCGGAAGACCTCATGCAGGATGTATGGGTGAAGGTCGTCCGCTCAAGCGGACGCATGGAAGGTGTCGACCGCATGAAAGCCTGGCTGACGACGATCTGCATGAACACGTTCAGGGACCGGTACCGGAAAGACGTGCGCCGCAGCAAGTATGTCATGAACCAGCCGGACACGCTCGATATCCCGCTGCTCGATCTCGTGCCGAGCGGAAGTCCGCTGCCGGGCGACATCGTGGAACAGCAGGATCTGCGGGCCGCTGTCCGCAGCAAAATCGAACAGCTCGACGGCATCTACAAGACGACGATCGAATACTTTTACGTCAACCAGTATTCACTCATCGAGATTGCGGAAATGATGCAGGTCTCAATCGGAACCGTGAAATCGCGCCTGTTCCGTGCAAAGAAGTATTTGAAAGAACTGCTGACCCAGGACCAATCCGTCAGCGAGCTCGTCATTGCCTGAATAAGCAGCCGGAGAGGCTTTCCCGACATCAGCCGGGGAAGCCTTTTTTAGTTTGCCGGCCGGTCCGACAGGGAATGTGTCAGTGATGGACGTTCATTGAGGAGGCAGCTGATGGCGAAGAAAAAGGATAAGACCAAACGGAAGTGGCTGAGCCGCACACAGAAACATATATTGTTGGCCGTCCTTGTGATCTACCTGATGGTCTATGTAGCAGAAATCATCTACCATACATACAAGCCGCTGCCGGAAGGCGTCGATTACGCGGGCGCCGTGCACAAGACCGACGACGTAAAGATGTTGACGGACCTGACCTATGCACAGAACCAGAAAGGGGACGGCATGCGCCATGAACTCTATATATTCGATGAAGTCTATTCCATGATCGATGATGCGGACGAGTTCATCATCCTGGATATGTTCCTCATGGATCACTACACCGACGAACCATATGATTTCCCGAAAATCGCGGAGACACTGACGCATAAGCTGGTGCAGAAGAAGACGGCGCATCCGGACATGCCGATCGTTTTCATCACCGATCCCCTCAATATGGGCTATGGATCGTACGAATCGAAGTGGTTTTCGAAGCTGGCGGACGCCGGCGTGGAAGTCGTCTATACGGACCTCGAGCCGCTTCGGGATTCGATGCCGCTGTATTCGGGTCTGTACCGGACGATCTTCCGATGGGGTGATATCGGCGGAAAAGGCTGGATTCCGAACGCCATGTCGTCGGAAGCGCCGAAGTTCCGGCTCGCGTCCTACGTCGAACTGCTCAACGTGAAATCGAACCACCGGAAGATGATCGCGACTGACAAAGCCGGACTCGTGACATCGGGAAATCCGCATAATGCGAGCGGATTTCACGGTAATGTCGCGTTCAAGGTGAGCGGCCCGATCATCAACGACATGGTCGAAGCGGAAGAGGCTGTCGTGAATTATACGAAAGAGGAGTCCGGTCAGACGCTTCCCCGGGTGGAAGCGGACGAACCGGAGGACGGAGAGTATGCCATCCAGTATCTGACCGAGAAGAAGGTCAAGGACGTCCTGATGGAGCAGCTGGCTGCCGCGAAGGAAGGCGACCGTATCCGCATGGGCATGTTTTTCATTGCGGAGCCGGATGTTGTGAAGGCCGTGACGGAGGCGGCGGACCGAGGGGTGGAAGTCAAGCTGATCCTCGACCCGAACCAGAACTCGTTCGGCAACGAGAAATCCGGCCTGCCGAACCGGCCGGTCGTCCAGAAACTCGTGGAAGACAGCGGGGGCCGGATCGAGGTGCGGTGGTATAACACGGTCGTCGGCCAGTTCCATACGAAACTCGTCATGATCGAGCGTGCGGGGAACGTGCATGTCCTGAACGGTTCCTCCAACCTGACGGAACGGACGCTCGATAATTATAATTTGGAAAACGATCTGTACATCACCGCGCCGGCAGACAGCGGGCTGTCCGATGAGCTGGATGCGTACTTCACCCGGCTGTGGGACAACGAGGATGCCATGTACACACTGGATATCGATGAATACCAGAGCAAGCTGACCCGGCCGCAGCGGATTATCTACGCGCTGCAGGAGTGGCTTAAGCTGACCTCTTATTGAACCGGAAAAGACCTCCCAACCAGATCAGGAAGGGAGGCCTTTTTTATGGTTCGGTTCAATTCAACTTAGATAAGTTTAGGTCATCCCAGTTCGGCAAGCTGCCGGTTGAGGTCTGCAAGACGCTCTTCCATCCGTGCCAGGCGGCTTTCCGCCTTCTGTACGGAGTCTCCGTGCCCAGTCGATTCGAGTTTTTCGATATCCCCCTGCAGGCTGATGTACTCCATCTTCAGTTCTGCAATTTCCGATTCGATCTGTGATTTGGTCATAAATTGGACCTCCTGATGTGTTTTCATCAGTTTACCACATCAGGGACCGGCTTGCCGGGGACAGCCCGTTTCGGATGCTCAAGCAGGTAACGGACGGCTTCGAATACGCTGTCCGCCTCTTTGCCGAGCGGCAGGGACAGCTGGCGGTCGATATCGCGCTGCCGGAGGGAGTCGTGGAGGAGCGGTTCCATGATGGCGTTCAAAAGGTTCGACTGCTTCACTTTGCGGCCGAGGCCGAGATGCGTGAAACCGTCTCGGTCAGACGGAAATTGCAGCTCGGTTTCGAAGGAGCTCTGGGCCAGGACGATGCACGGAACACCGAGACTCGCCGCGTCGTACGGCATGTAGCCACCGCCGCAGAGGACGATATCCGATGCCGCCGCCAGGCTCAGGAAGTCGTGCGGCGCTTTCTTGATGGCCGTGTTGCGCCGGCTGAGCGCCATCATCCGGAGGGAGCTGTCATCATGTGCGTAGGACGGGCCGAGCAGGATCGTGACATTGAGCGGGATCTGGAGGTTCATGACATGCCGGAATGCCCGGAATGTCAGATTGCCCGGATCGCTCTCGCCGAATGCGATGAGCAGCCGGGGCGGATCACCGGCAGTCTGCCCGTCCCGCTGTCTGCGCAGCTCGTCGGCGCGCGGATCCGGCAGGAATGTCCCGATGCCGGTCTTATAGGTTTCTGTCACATTGAATTCCGAGTCTCCATATAATGTCTGGATGACGAGATCGGCAGCCTGTCCGCCTTCGCCGAAATCGTCGAAATGGAGGACGGCGGGCACGAGATTCCGCACGGCTTCCGATTCCTCTTTGGCGGTGTTGCCGCAATCGCGGACCAGAACATCCGGTTTCAGAAAGGCGAGTGTGCTCAGCAGGTCGCGCTGGGTGGCGGCCTGAATGCGGCGGCATGTGTCGGGCAGGGCCAGGTCCTGGCTGGTGATGAAGACCGTGTCAGCCTCCGCTGCGAGTTCTTCTGCAATCCGGAGCGCACGGCGCACGGGGTATCCGTTCTTTTCGTCAGCCGATGATAGATCGAATGCAATCAGCTTCGTCGGTTGTGTAAGTATAGGAATCATCCTTTCCTGCAATCTCTTGCTGTCCACTCTATGAGCAGCGGGACGAGATTATGAACATTGCGGCCGGCGGAGCAGCGGGGGATTGGATGATATCGGACAGTTGGGGTGGTGTATCGGACAGTTGGCGCGAAGTATCGGACAGATGGCCGGCCATATCGGACAGATTGCGCGAAGTATCGGACACTTCATCGAATTTATCGGCATCCTGACACAATTCGGCCGGATGCCGGGCACTCTCGCAATCTGGGTGAAAAAGTTGTTTCCGAGTCTGATTGTGGTACACTAAAACGAAATTTCAACGCGTTAGGAGTGTCAAAAACCGAATGTTTGGATCACTAGCTGCGGATCTCATGCTTGTCGTGCTGATCGGCATCCTGTCCCAGTGGGTCGCCTGGCGCTTCCGGCTGCCTGCCATCGTCGTCATGGCGCTGGCCGGGCTGGTCGTGGGGCCGGTCTTCGGCTTCATCAACCCGAAAGAATCGATGGGGGACCTGTTCAGCCCGATCATCTCGTTTGCCGTAGCGATCATCCTGTTCGAAGGGAGCCTGAACCTCGACTTCCGGGAGATCAAAGGATTCAGCCGGCCGCTCACACGCATCGTCACGGCCGGCGCGTTCATCGCCTGGATTGCGGGGTCGCTCGCGGCACACTATGTCGCCGGCCTGTCCTGGGCGGTCGCCTTCGTAATCGGCGGGCTGTTCATCGTCACGGGACCGACCGTCATCCTGCCGATGCTGCGGCAGGCGAAACTGAAACCGCGGCCGGCGGCACTCCTGAAATGGGAAGGCATCATCGTGGACCCGTTCGGTGCACTGCTCGCCGTCTTCGCCTTCGAGTTCATCAAATTCATCAACGCCCAGGTGACGCTCGGCGCGCTCGGCCTGTTTGCGGCCGCCTCGCTGTTCGCGGTCTTCATCGGCTGGGCATCCGCCCGTGTCCTCGGCGCAGCGTTCGAGAAAGGGGCCGTCCCGGAATTCCTGAAAGCCCCCGTCCTGTTCGCAGTCGTGCTGTTTGCATTTGTCGTATCGGATGAAATCATGCACGAAACCGGACTGCTAGCCGTCACGGCCATGGGGATCGTCATGGCGAACATGCACCTGACATCCATCCATGATATCCGCCAGTTCAAGGAAAACATTTCCGTCCTGCTCATTTCCGGAATTTTTGTCATGCTGACGGCGTCGCTCGATCCGCACGTCCTCATCGAGATTGCGGACTGGCATATCATCTTCTACGTGCTGGCGATGCTGTTCATCGTCCGGCCGCTGTCCATCTGGATCTCCACAATCGGCACCGATCTCTCCTACCGGGAGCGTAACCTGATCGGCTGGATCGCCCCGCGGGGAATCGTGGCCCTGACCGTGTCCGGCTACTTCGCATCGATTCTGCTGGAAAACGGCTACAAAGACGCGGATCTGCTGACGGCGCTCACCTTTGCGCTCGTCCTGTCGACAGTCGTCCTGCACGGGTTCACGATCGGACCGTTCGCCCGCCGCCTGAACTTGACGACGACAGACGAATCAGGCGTCCTCATTGTCGGCGGTACGAAGTTCGGTGCCGAACTGGCGAGGTCCATCGAAGAGACCGGCAATGCCGTGCTGATGATCGACAACTCCTGGGCGGGTCTGTCCCATGCCCGCAAGCTCGGACTGCCGAGCCGCGTCGGCGACATCCTGTCCGAACAGACCGAGTACAATCTCGACATGACACCGTACCGGTATATGCTCGCCATGACGAAAGCGGACACCTACAACGCCCATATCTGTGCCGACTTCCTGCACGATTTCGGGCGCGAGCACCTGTATCAGACGGCCTTCCATGTTGGCAAAGGGGTCGACTCCTTCAACGTCACGGGCGGAAGGACTTTATTCACACCGGGCCTGTCGATCTACGACCTGGAGGAACGGATGAACCTCGGGCATGTCTTCCGGAAGACGGTCCTCTCCAAACAGTACAGCTATACACAGTACTTACGGGAGCGGGACGACCGGTCCGTCCTGCTGTATATCCTGCGGGAAGACGGCAGTGTCGAGTTCTACACACCGGACGAGGAGCTGCAGGCGTCTGCGGGGGATACGGTCGTCGCCCTGTCGCACCCTGTGAAGCAGATCGAGCGGGCGAAAGAGCGGGTGGCCGTCGAAAAAGGGGAAGACGGCGCCGACCAGGTCCAAGTGGAAAAGCGGTTCACCGAAGAGGCGGGCAAAGGGAAGCCGGCATTGCCCGGCGATGCCCCGCCGCCGATCCAGCCAGGGCCGTCAAGCTGATTGCAAGTCAATTCCCATTCTTTCTGATACCATGAAGAGTGAGAAAATCGCTAGGAGGTACGGTCATTGTGAAAGTTTTGTTTGTGGACGGGACCATTATCGGCAGCAAAACGGGCATTGTGCTCGATACTGTCGAGGAATACATTAAGGAAACGGGCTGCGGGTTCGACATGGAGCGGCTCAGTTTCGCAGATTACGATCACCAATTCGTCGACGGGCGCCCCGCTGACGACTATAACGACGATATGAAACAGCTCATCCGCAAGTTCGAGGAAGCGGATGGATACGTCATTGCAACGCCGGTCTTCCAGGGCTCGATCCCCGGTGTGCTGAAAAATGCGTTCGATATGCTGCCGCCGCGCACGATGCGCTACAAACCGGTATCGATCGTCGCGAACGGCGGCACGTACCAGCACCACCTCGTCGTCGAGAACCAGATGAAACCGATCCTCGACTACTTCCGGTGCCTCGTGACACCGAACTACGTCTACACGCACCGAGATCACTTTGATGAAACCGGCAAGATCATCGATGACAACGTGCATGACCGGCTGAAGGAGCTCGCCCGGGTCTTCGTGAAATATACGGAGATGGGCAAAGAGCTGACAACCGGTATGATTGACGAACAATAAGAACAACCGCCCGTCCCGCACCGGAATTCCGGAGGGCGGGCTTTTTTAACGGATGAACACTGAAAAGCTAGCGCCGATTCCGTATAATGGACTTAAGTGAAAGGGGACTGACCATGTCAAAATCAGTAGTACTCGCAGAAAAACCATCCGTCGCGCGTGATATCGCACGTGTGCTCGGCTGTCATAAAAAAGGGAACGGCTCTCTGGAAGGGGACAAGTACATCGTCACATGGGCGCTCGGCCACCTCGTGACACATGCGGATCCCGAAGGCTATGGCAATGAATACAAAGAGTGGAAGATGGAGCACCTGCCGATCATTCCGGAGCCCTTCAAGCTGACACCCATCAAACAGACAACCAAACAATATAACGCTGTGAAAGCGCTGCTTCGCCGCGACGACGTGAAAGAAGTCATTATCGCGACCGATGCCGGACGTGAAGGGGAACTCGTGGCCCGCTGGATCCTCGAACTCGCGAAAAACCGTAAGCCGATCAAACGGCTCTGGATTTCATCCGTCACGGATAAGGCCATCAAAGACGGTTTCGCCCATCTGAAAGACGGCAAAGCGTATGACAACCTGTACGAGGCGGCGGCTGCACGGGCAGAAGCCGACTGGGTCGTCGGCATTAACGCAACCCGGGCGCTGACCGTGAAGCACAATGCCCAATTGTCGACAGGCCGCGTGCAGACACCAACCCTCGCGATGATTGCTGAACGCGAAAAGCAGATCCAGCAGTTCCAGCCGAAGCCGTATTGGGGCATGCAGGCGCTGACCGAAGCAGGGCGCTTCACGTGGCGTGACGCCAAGGGGCAGACGCAGGCCTTCGACGAAGCGGTCATGAACGAGAAACTCAATAAGCTCGACTCGGTTACGGAAGGCAGGATCACAGATGTCAACGCGGCGCCGAAATCGCAGCCGGCACCGCCGCTGTTCGACCTGACCGAGCTACAGAAAGAAGCGCACCGCCGCTGGTCATGGTCCGCGAAGGAAACACTGTCGACCTTGCAGAACCTGTATGAGCGCCACAAAGCGGTGACGTACCCGCGGACGGACTCGAAACACTTGACGGGCGATATGGAAAACACATTGAAAGACCGTGTGAAAGCGGTCGAAATCGGGCCATACCGGAAAGCGGTGAACGCACTGCTGCGCAAAGGTGCACTCAAGCCGCAGAAAGGCGTCATCAACGACAGTAAAGTGTCCGATCACCATGCGATCATCCCGACAGAGGAAAGTCCGTCGCTGCATGCGCTCTCCGATAAGGAGAACCGGCTCTACGACCTGATCGTCAAGCGGTTCCTCGCTGTCTTCTACCCGCCGTTCCGGTATGAGCAGCTGACAGCAGAACTGACCGCGGGCGGCGAGACGTTCACATTGAAAGGCCGGACGATCACCGATGAAGGCTGGAAAGCCGTCTATTCATCCGATGAAGAAGAAGCGGACACCGATGCTCTGCCTGCACTGAAGAAAGGCGAGACCCTGCAGATCCGCGCGTTCAACCGCACGGAAGGCAAAACGAAGCCGCCCGCACGGTTCAATGAAGGGACACTGCTCGCTGCGATGGAGAACCCAGCGCAGTTCATGGCAGGGGAATCGAAAGAACTCATCAAGACAATTGGTGAAACCGGCGGACTTGGAACCGTGGCGACGCGGGCGGACGTCATCGAGCGGCTGTTCGGTATGTTTGTCATCGAAAAAAGAGGGAATGACATTTACACTACATCCAAGGGCCGGCAGCTGCTTGAACTGGTCCCTGAAGACTTGAAATCGCCCGCACTGACGGCGGAATGGGAGAATGACCTGTCCAAGATCGCCGCCGGCAAACTGAAGAAAGACCAGTTCATCCAAGGCATGATCGACTTCTCGAAGAAAACGATCCGGGACATCAAAGCCGATGACAAGAAGTTCAAGCACGATAACGTCACCGGCAAACTGTGTCCGGACTGCGGAAAACCGATGCTTGAAGTGAACGGCAAACGCGGCAAGATGCTCGTCTGCCAGGACCGTGAATGCGGTCATCGCCAGACCGTCTCCACATTGACGAATGCCCGCTGCCCGAACTGCAAGAAGAAATTAGAACTGCGCGGGCACGGCGACGGCAAGATCTTCGTCTGCAAATGCGGCTACAGGGAAAAGCTGGCGGCGTTCGAAAAACGGCGGGCCCAAAGTTCAGGCAAAAAGGCCGATAAGCGCGACGTCCAGAAGTATCTTAAGAAGCAGGAGCACGAAGAACCGGAAAACACAGCAATGGCGGATGCGCTGAAGAAACTATTTGACAAGTAAGAAAAAGTTTCCTTGGCCTCATGAACCTCAAAAAGCCTTGCTGTATACTGAATACACAAGTTTTGGACGGAGGTGAGCAGGATGGTTTCCATATCGATGAGCCCGGCAGTGTCCCAGCAAGTGCGAGCCGGCAGACTGAAAGCCGAAGCGGCCTACAGCCGGGATGACGCCTATGTGCGCGGCAACGCGGCCAGACGCGAAGAGGCGGCCCGCAATCTGCAGGCGGCCCAGGAACTGCCGGCAGCGGAGCCGTTCCGTAAACTCGGAGCCGGCCAGCTCAAGCAGGTGGCCCTGCCGCTCGGTGAAACGCTGGAAGAGACGATCGACAGCTGGCGGAATGTCCGCCGCGAAGCGCTGTCCGCATCGGATCCCGCCGAAGTGGACCATCAGCTCGCTGCGGCTGCGTCCGCTAAAATTATGGAAGCCGAAGCGCAGCTCGCACTCGAAGACCGTCTCCGGTCCGCTCAGCTTGCCGAGGCGGCTCTCGAAGAACGATCGGAAGGCACGGTATCGGCAGAGCAATCCGTAACCGATGTGATGCGCGAACTTTACGAACAGGCAGCATCCGCCTATGCTGTACAGACGGAGGCACGTGCGCGCGGCTATGAAGTCGCGGCACCCGCCTTCTTCCTGACAGCCTGAATGACGCACAGCCTTCGAACCCGCCCATCCAGTGGCGGGTTTTTTAAATGACGTAGAAAGGGGAGATGCATTATGGCGAAAAAGAACAAGCACATCAAAACGAATGCCATCCGCATACTCGAAGCCGAGGGCATCCCGCATGAGCTGCTGGAACGTGACCTGTCAGAGGACGCCAATGCAGCGGCGGATGGGGGAGACGAAGCGGACGTCTTTAAAACGCTCGTTGCAACAGCCGGCACGGACCGGTATTATGTTTTCGTCATCCCCGTCATCCGTGAACTCGATCTGAAGAAGGCGGCACGGGCAGCAGGGGAGAAGAAGATCGAGATGCTTCCGCTGAAGCAGCTCACCGCTGTCACCGGCTACGTGCGCGGCGGCTGTTCCGCCATCGGCATGAAAAAGCAGCTACCCGTCTTCCTCGACGAATCGGCGGCAGCCAAACCTGCCATTTACGCAAGTGCGGGTAAACCTGGCTTCCAGATGAAACTCAAGCCGGAAGACTACGCCCGGGCGACAGGAGCGCCCTTTGTGGAGTTGTGTAAATAAAGTGGCTGTGCGGGAACGGGGAGCCTCGCTGAGAGCAAAGTGATCATAAACAGCGTCGAACCGCTCATAAACTCGTGAAAGTGATCATAAAAACTGTATTTCGCTCACAAATCACGGAAAGTGATCATAAACCCAGGAAAGTGCTCATAAACAAGCCGAAACCGCTCATAACTTCACACCTTCGGCATCCCGCCTCATAAAAACCCGGCAGACAAAAACCCTTCCATCGCGCCAAACCACGATCTCAGGCATATGCTACAATGGACAGTGACATTTCGCCGTCCATCCAGCGACGGCTTCAGAAAGAAGAATGCATATGATGACATTACGGAAATGGAGATGGATTTTTTTCATAGTGGGACAGATGATCTTGGCGCTCGGAATCGCGATGACCATCAAAGGGCAGCTCATTGGCATCGGACCGTGGGACGTCCTGCATGTCGGCCTGTACCAGAAGGTCGGCCTGACAATCGGTTCCTGGAGCATCATCACGGGGCTCGCCATCGTCCTGACGACGGCCGCCTTCCAGAGGAAATGGCCGAAATACGGCACATGGCTCAACATGCTGCTGCTCGGGTCGTTCATCGACCTGTTCAACTGGCTGCTGCCTGACATTCACACCATCCCGGGCGCCATCGGCATGTTCATCGCCGGGGTCGTGATCATGTCGTACGGCATCGGGCTCTATGTTTCGCCGAATATGGGAGCAGGCCCGCGGGACAGCCTCATGCTGCTCATCGTCCATAAATTCAATATAAGCGTAAAAGTCGTCCGGACCTCGATCGAAGTGATCGTCGCGCTGCTCGGCTGGGCGCTCGGCGGACCCGTCGGCATCGGCACGGTTCTCATCGCCCTGCTGATCGGGCAGGTCGTCCATATCGCCATGCCCCAGTGCCAGCGGCTGCTGCTGCGCGCGGCGGGCGAGCCCAATATCGAAGCCCTTCTATGAGTCTCCCGGCACAGCCCCCAGCGGCTGTGCTTTTTTCGTCCCCTTCCTCATATCTTGTAAGAGACGTGTTCAGAAAGGGTGGTCATGATGACAGGAAGCATCACGGAATCTATGGGAACAGCCTATACAGGAGACGGCATCATCCATAAGTATGATCATCTCATCCGGCAGGCGGCGGTCACGGTATTCATCAAAACACCGCCGGCATTCGCCCTGTCCGGCCTGCTCAACGAACTGGCAGCACTCTACGCTAGCCGGGGCTGCGAAATTGAGCGGTTCCGCAGCCCGCTGCATCTGGAGAAGACCGACGGCATCTACGTCAAGGACGCCGGCATCCTCTACATCTCCGCCTCCGCGCCGGTCTCTCTGGAACCGGCAGACCTCGGCGGCCGGCACCGTGTTGTCAGCTTCTATGATGTCTATGATGAAGACAAACTGCGGGCGGTCAATCCGTCGATCGTCCAGCATACGGAGGAAGCGGAAGCGGTATTAGGAAAAGCGCTGCAGTCCCTCTCGGAAGCGAAGGCCATCCACGACGAATGGGAGGCGGTCAACATCGCACGGATGGACTGGGCCGAGCATACGGCCATCACCGCGAAACTTGCAGCGGACCTGTTGGGGACCTTGCGGCTGAACAAGGAAGCCGTTGTCACCCACCGTATCATCGGCTCGCTGTCCGCATCAGGTGCGCATGACTTCATCCCCTCCATCACGAAGACGGCGAAACGGCGGATCCTCATCAAATCACTCCCGGGCACGGGGAAGTCGACGATGATGAAAGCGCTCGCTGCGGAAGCGGAGAAACGGGGCATCGATACCGAATACGGCTGGTGCGGATTGGACGCCGGAAGCATTGACGTCATCCAATTCCCGGAGCTGTCAGTCTGTCTGATCGATGCTACGGAACCGCACGTCTACGACATCGAGCGGGAAGGCGATGAAATCCTGAACCTTGCAGGCCTTTGCGCGAAAGACGAACTGGCCGAACGGAAAATCGATGCCATCCGTCTCCGCTACAAGGCTGCGATAGGCGAAGCGGCGGAAGCGATGCACCGATATGCCGGATTGACAGGCAGAATCGATGCCGCAATGGACAGCGCGCTCGATCAGCAGGCATTCTCGGAAAAATCGAAGACACTGCTCACCCTGCTGCCGGTCTGACACGCAACGGTACCGGGAACCGGTCCGATTATGCTACACTTAAAGCATCACGTGTCGAAAGGGAGATCAGTTTGTCACACATACTCAACCAATTTCTAGACGAAAACCTGCAGGAACTGAAAGACCAGGGACTGTATAACGAAATTGAACCTGTCGAAGGCCCGAACGGCCCGATCATCAAAATCAAAGGCAAAGAACTCATCAATCTGTCCTCCAACAACTATCTCGGTCTTGCGACAGATGAAGACCTGAAACAGCTCAACATCGAAGCGGTCAAGAAATACGGGGTCGGTGCAGGTGCCGTCCGCACCATCAACGGAACGCTCGACATTCATATCGAACTCGAGAAGAAACTCGCCGAGTTCAAAGGCACCGAAGCGGCGATTTCGTTCCAGTCCGGCTTCAATTGCAACATGGCGGCCATCTCCGCGGTCATGAACAAAAACGACGCGATCCTGTCCGATGAACTGAACCACGCGTCCATCATCGACGGCTGCCGCCTCTCCGGTGCGAAGATCATCCGGGTGAAACACCAGGATATGGATGACTTGCGCGCGAAAGCGAAGGAAGCGACGGAATCGGGCCAGTACGGCAAAGTGATGTACATCACGGACGGCGTCTTCTCGATGGACGGCGACATCGCGAACCTGCCGGGTGCGGTCGAAGTTGCAAAGGAATTCGACCTCATCACCTACGTTGACGATGCACACGGTTCAGGCGTCACCGGAAAAGGGAAGGGGACCGTCAAGCACTTCGGCCTTGAAAAGGAGATCGACATGCAGATGGGAACGCTCTCGAAGGCAGTCGGTGTTGTCGGCGGTTATGTGGCCGGCACACAGAAGCTGATCGACTGGCTGAAAGTCCGCTCCCGTCCGTTCCTGTTCTCGACGGCTGTACCGCCGGGCGACGTGGCAGCGATCATGGGGGCGCTCGATAAGATCAGCGCATCCACCGAACTGCACGACAAGCTGTGGGAGAACGGCAACTACTTGAAAGACGGCCTGAAGAAGCTCGGCTTCGATATCGGCAATTCCGAAACACCGATCACGCCGTGCATCATCGGCGAAGAGAAGCTGACCCAGCAGTTCTCCAAACGGCTGGCGGAAGAAGGCGTCTACGCAAAATCGATCGTCTTCCCGACCGTCCCGAAAGGCACCGGCCGCGTGCGCAACATGCCGACCGCTGCCCATACGAAAGCGATGCTCGATGATGCGCTTGCTATCTATGAAAAAGTCGGCAAAGAGCTCGGCGTCATCCAATAAAAGAAGGCTGTTTCCGATCCCTTTCCCGGGAACGGAAACAGCCTTTTCCAAAGGAGGCAGTCCTGCTCATTATGCAGCCGTCAGCTGATATGCAGCTATACTGATTACAGAAGGGACCGCTCAAACCCGTGAAAAACAGCCTGGACAAGAAATTCTGTCCAGGCTGTTTTCATTTGACCGGAAAATCGTCTTTGGCCGCAATCTCATCGTGGAAGACGGTCGTGATCTCACCGTCCGTCAGCTCGATGTCATACCGGGTCGGCTCGTCCGCGCGCACGAGGAGGATGACCCCCCTGCGCCCGTCTTTCAGTTCAACGGCTGTGTCTTCGGTGTACTCCATTGCTATCCCTCCTATGAAGGTATCGGGAAAAGGCTGTCTTCCCGTTCAAACAGAGAAACGATAATGTAATGCTGGACACCGCGAGAATGGGCTGCCGCCAGTTCCGCTTCCCTGCGGTAAGCGGTCCGGTCACCGGCCTGCCCGGCAATCCCGGCTTGAAGGGCGTGCGACATCCAGGCCTTCCGGATGGATTGGCGGATTGTTTCGGCGCGTTCCGTATTTCCTTCCATCAGGACAGCACAGGCCGTGTAGTAATTGACGTAATCCGCAGACGGCAGGTGGATGGCGAGACGATGCAGCGCTTCGGCATCCCGCTGCCAGACCGCGAGATTGGCAGCGTACACCGCCTGCAGTTTCGGCTGCTTGAACGTCTGCAAAATGGTTTCCAGCGCGCCGATCACTCGATCCGCCGGTTCATGACCGACTGCATAGGCGTAGCCGAAGATGGCATTCGACCGGTTCTTCGCTAGGAACGCATCAATTTTCTTCACGTTCCTGGACAGGTAGATGATGTACAGGGGCCAGCCCATGGTGACCAGCAATAAGAGCATCATGATGATGGCGAACACCGCCCAGAACGGGATGTCCGCGAACAGCAGGACGACTGTCAGCAGCACACCGCCCGCGAACAGCATCAGCCAGCGGGCAATGCCCCGCACGATAAATGGATTATTCTTCAAGAGACACACCCTCCAATTGCTTTTATTGTAGCATAGTTTTCAGATAATTACCTGCATCACTGTATGAAATATTGTTTTTATGAGCAGAACAGTTTATAATCGATTTCATCGAGAAACAAAGGATCTTTTATTTTATTGATAAAATGTGTCCTCTCCATAAATACAAACAGTCATAGGAGGCAGACAGATGAAAAAAATCATGGTGACCGGAGCACTCGGTCAGATCGGCTCGGAACTGATCGTCAAACTGCGTAACGAATATGGAACGGAAAATGTGCTGGCAACTGATATCCGGGAGCCTCAGACGGAGATGGACGGACCGTTTGCGATTCTTGACGTGACTGACGGTGTGAAGATGACGGAACTCGCGAAAGAATTCGGCGCCGACACACTGATGCACATGGCAGCACTGCTGTCTGCGAAGGCGGAGGAGAACCCGCTGCTTGCATGGAACCTCAATATGGGCGGCCTGGTGAATGCGCTTGAAACGGCGCGCGCACTCGATCTGCAGTTCTTCACGCCGAGTTCGATCGGCTCATTCGGCCCATCGACGCCGAAAGACAATACGCCGCAGGACACATTCCAGCGGCCGACGACGATGTACGGCGTCAACAAAGTCTCCGGTGAACTGCTCTGTGACTATTACTTTGAGAAGTTCGGCGTCGATACGCGCGGCGTCCGGTTCCCGGGCCTCATTTCGTATGTCGCACAGCCCGGCGGCGGCACGACCGACTACGCAGTGGATATCTTCTACAAAGCGGTCGAGGACGGGAAGTATACGTCCTTCATCGCAGAAGGCACGTACATGGATATGATGTACATGCCGGATGCCCTGCAGGCGATCGTCGACCTGATGGAGACGGACGCCTCGAACCTCATCCACCGGAATGCGTTCAACGTGACGGCGATGAGTTTCGATCCGGAAGAGCTGGCCACAGCCATCCGAAAGCACATCCCGTCATTCGAATTGGCGTATGACGTCGACCCGGTCCGCCAGTCGATCGCCGACAGCTGGCCGAATTCCCTCGACTGCTCTGCGGCGGAAGCCGAATGGGGCTTTGCAGCAACCTACGACATGGACACGATGGTCGCGGACATGCTCGAGAAGATCCGTAAAAAAGTGAACGCCTGATGATGAACGCCCCGCCGCGCGGGGCGTTTTGCTCATAAAACAGGGAAAGTGATCATAAACATCGCCATTCCGCTCATAAACCCGTGAAAGTGATCATAAATCCCGGTTTTCGCTCATAAACCCGCGGAAGTGATCATAAACCCAGATTTCCGCTCATAACCCACTCCAAAGTGCTCATAACTTCACAATTGCCGGGTCCGCGGCAAATCAATAACGTCTGCAAATCGCTGAGCCGCGCAGAAAACAGACAAATCAAAGATTGGCTTGTCAGCTCCGCCTGCGGCTCCGCCCTTTTCGTAGTGCCGTCGGGGCAAGGGGGCGCTGGTGAAAGCAAAGTGATCATAAACCCGGCCGTTCCGCTCATAAACTCGCCAAAGTGATCATAAAACCCAGTGTCTGCTCATAAACCCTCGGAAGTGATCATAAACCCAGATTTCCGCTCATAACCCACTCCAAAGTGCTCATAACTTCACAATTGCCGCACCCACGCACTGCATTTTCCCCAATTAAACCCATCCGCCGCATATCATCACACAAAAAACCCCTCTTCCGCAGAAGCGGAAAGAGGGGGGTTTCATTAAAAAATCAAGTGGGCGACGCCTGCCACAATCGGCAGCGCGATCAGTGTACGAATCAGGAAGATGACGATGAGATCCCACAGATTGACTGGGATTTTCGTCCCTAAGATCAGTCCGCCGACTTCAGATAAGTAAATGAGCTGCACGACGGAAATGGTGGCCACTGTAAAGAGCGTGATCGGCTCCGTAAGCAGACCGTTCGCAAGCAAAGCCGGCAGGAACATGTCGGTAATCCCGACAATCATCAGGGAGCCCGCTTCCGCTGCCTCCGGAATGCCGAGCACGTTCAGCAGCGGTACGAACGGTTTCCCGAGAATCGTGAAGAGGCTCGTGTACTCTGCGAGCATCGTCGCGATCGTACCGAACGCCATGACGATCGGCGCGACACCGAGCCACATATCGAGGACGTTGCGGAAACCATCGCCGGCCATTTTGCCAAGGGAACGGTTCTTATCGGCTGTCTCAAGCGCACTTTTCAGACCGTGGGTTACCACATTGTACCCCTCAGGAATCTTTTTTTCCGAGTCGTCCTGCGGAGAACCGTCTATATGTTCGTCAGGTTTCCGGGAAAGCGGATAGATCCGGGGCATGATCAGGCCGAGCACAACGCCGACCAATGCAACCGTCGCGTAAAAAGGCACAAAGTATTGTTCCAAATTGACTTCGCGGATGATGACCAGCGAGAAGGTGATCGAAACGATCGAAAACGTCGTCGCAATGACGGCAGCTTCCCGCTTGGTGTAATGGCCTTCCTCATATTGCTGGCTTGTCAGCAGCACACCGATCGTCCCGTCGCCCACCCAGGATGTCAGCGCATCAATCGATGAACGGCCGGGAAGCTTGAACAGCGGACGCATGATTTTCATCATCATTGTTCCGAAAAAATCGAGCAGACCGAAATTCAGCAGCAAGGGCAGGAACAGACCGGCGAACAGGAAGATTGTATACAGGAACGACACCAGGCCGTCCGGTGATAACAGCATGCCGCCTGTATTTTCGCTCCAGACGGCCTCCGGTCCGAGCTTGAACGTCACCATGACAGCGAAGACTGCCCCGACCACGCGGGTCAGTGTCCAGAAAATTGTCATCTTGAAGAGTTTTTCAGGGAACGTCGGATTCTCCTTATCCTTGAATGGGATGAAGAGGTAAATCACTGAACCGACCGCTGAGATGATGATAAGAACCATCGCCGCAAACGGCATGATCGGTTCCACGAGACCGGAGAGCCAGTCCGCCAATACAGCAACCGGCACGAGCCATTCTCCGCCGAATTTCATCGGCACCATGAACAGCAGGACTCCCGCTAAAGAGGGGAGTAAGAACAATAACCAAGTCGAGAGGGACGCTTTTTTCATACATGAAGGCTCCTTATTAAGTAGTCTTGCATACTATGTATATTTATTCATATTAGTGAATGAACATCGAAAAGTAAACAACAAATTTCGTCCAAAGCTCTGTATGTATACCCGGAGAGATGCCCGGTAAACGGGCAATTCCGGCAGCTTTCTAAGTGGAAGCGTTTACCTTACGAAAAATCATATGTGTAGAAATGTTCTGTATTCAACCATTTTAGCGCATCCGGATCCTGCTCGTCCAGACGTTTTTGCATATCTTCCATCATCCAGACTGTCTGCGAGGCGTGGGCGTTCATGGCGCCGAGTTTTTTCTCATTGACCCCGGATACATCATGATGGATATCCGGCTGGCCGATCTGGTTGACCGTGTCATTGTCGAAGGCGATCGTATACGCTTTCGGCCGGTCGGCGGCGTCCATGCGGCGGATCGTTTCTACGACCGCGCGCGCAGTCGCTTCGTGGTCAGGATGTACCGACAGCCCTGGGTAGAACGTGATGACGAGTGACGGGTTCGTATCGTCGATCAGCCCCTGGATCATCTTCACCATCTTTTCATCGTCTTCGAATTCAACCGTTTTGTCACGCAAGCCCATCATCCGGAGATCGGTGAGCCCCATCGCGTCAGCAGAGGCCTGCAGTTCCTTCTTGCGGATGCCGGGCAGCGTTTCGCGTGTTGCGAACGGCGGGTTGCCGAGGTTGCGGCCCATTTCGCCGAGTGTCAGGCAGGCGTATGTCACAGGGACGCCCATTTCAATATAGGTCGCGATCGTGCCCGACACGCCGAATGCTTCATCATCGGGATGCGGGAAAACGACGAGTACATGTCTTTCTTGTTCCATTGTTCAAGTTCCTCCTTCATCTTCATTAATACGTGAACGGTGTTTCACTGATCTGGAGCGCAACGGCCAGTTTGCCGTCCGGCCCGAGTCCTGCCATGAGCAGGCGGCCGTATTCGTCGAGCTCGTAATGGGTGATGCCCTGGGCGTAGATCCAGCCCGACGGCAGTTTCAGGCCGATACGGTGCGGGGACTGCCCTGCGACTTTCCCGAGTTCGTAATTGACGACAATATTGCGGATGAATGCCCCTGCGTTGAAGAATCCTTCCTGGAAGTGGGCCGCGTAGGCGCCGTTCGTCGTTTCCAGATGGATGTAGACATCTTTGCCTGCAAAGGAATCGATGAGCTTCTGCAGCTCTTCTTGTTTTACTGGTTCCATGGTTGTTCCTCCTCCGGCTGACTTTGTACACTATAGATAAGTATATCGGGTTGCGAAACGAATTGCAGTTTTGCGGTTCCGGCATGGGAAAAGCACTGGATACGGTCCTCCAGTGCCTGTGGTCTGTCATACTTCAGTTGTTGTAATCTCTGGTCCGCCGAATCGACTTTTTGCGCCATGCATGACAGGTCCGACATAGTCGTTCAACTTCCAGCCGTTTGCGATAGCGGCTGCAACGAACGCCTTGGCGTCGATGACTGCGCTCTTCATGTCCGAGCCATTTGCAAGGTTCGCTGTGATGGCCGCTGCGAACGTGCAGCCCGCCCCATGGTTGTAATGGGTGTCCGTCTTCTCGGACTCGAGCAGCAGGTGTGTCGATCCGTCGTAGAACAGGTCCGCCGCTTTGTCGTGCTGCAGCTGCTTCCCGCCTTTGATGACGACGTTCTTCGCACCTAGGGAATGGATCTTCTCGGCCACAGTTTTCATCTGCTCGACCGTAGCCGGCGTCTTCATGCCTGCGAGCTGCCCGGCTTCGAACAGATTCGGCGTGACAATTTCTGCACGCGGCAGCAAGTATTCGATCATTGCATCGACCGTGCCGGGGTTCAGCACTTCGTCTTCCCCTTTGCACACCATGACCGGATCGATGACGACGTGTTCTGCACCGGACTCGCTGATCGCCTCGCCAGCGGTCTGGATGACTTCCTCCGTGCTCAGCATGCCTGTCTTCACTGCGTCGATCCCAGTGGAAAGCGCGGTCTTGATCTGCGCTTTGACGACATCGATCGGCAGGGAATGGACGTCATGGCTCCAGTGGTTGTCCGGATCCATCGTGACGATGACGGTCAATGCGGTCATGCCGTATGTGCCGAGTTCCTGGAATGTCTTGAGGTCTGCCTGGATGCCTGCGCCCCCGGACGTATCCGAGCCGGCAATCGTTAACGTTTTCTTCAAAGTCATTTGTAGAGGACTCCTTTACGAATAAGGTATAATCTAGTGTACTGAAGTGAAATTGCAATTACAAATTGTGAGGACTACGCACGGATGAGCTGCACGAGTATGTAGCCAATGGCGGCTCCGGCAAGCAATAACACTGTACTTCCTATATAATGCCCTGTCTGGACAAGTCCGGCAGCAAGCGCAAATAGGAGCAGGACGGCCGCTCCGAACAGCGCATAGAGGATATACAGGCCGGCCCGTTTCGACGTTTCGGAATACTGGCTGCCATCAGCGGCAGAAGACATGATGCGTTTCACCTTCTCACGTATCGGCACGTTTGCCATACGATCCCCTCCCTGGTGACAGTATACCATGCAGGACAAAACGGAAGCCGCACGTTATAGGAACACAGGAAACGGTTATAGATGGAACAAAGACAGCATCATGCAGAGGAGGACGATCATGGCACAAAAACCGCCGACGGATGACGAACGGAAACTGAAAGAAGTCGAACGGCTGCTGAAGGAATTGAAAGCGTCCGATGAAGAGCATGCCGTCACCGTCGAGGAGACGATGGGGCGGCCGAGGAAAGACCGCAGAAATGTCTGGCAGCTGCTCGGCGTGTTCTTTTCCCTGTGGCGGAAATCATTCCTGCTGATCGGGCTGCTCGTCCTCCTGCTCGTCGTCTCCCTGCCATTCATCGCATTCTACATGCTGAAGCAGGGAAGCACGGCGACCGAACAGAAGACATCGTTCCTGGAGCAGATCCAGGACCTGAACGAGCTGGCGACAGCGGAATCCTTTACGAAGGTGATCATCGAGCGGCAGGACAACGAACTGTTCGGCCAGAGTATCGGGCTCGACCTGCCCGGTACGAAACGGCAGCTGCTCGTCGTCATCCCGGGCGCCATCAAAGCGGGCGTCGATTTCTCCGCAGTCGGACAGAAGGATATTACGATAAATGAAGAAGCGAAGACTGCAGAGCTGACACTGCCGAAACCTGAATTCCTCGGAGGCGCGGAAATCTTCTTCGACCAAGTGGAAGTGTACTCCTACGAAGGGGTGTTCCGCCAGAAAGCGGATATTGAAGAAGCATACGACCTTGCCGAGGAAGCGAAGAAAATGATCCGGGAGGAGAGTGCGGGGCAGGGCGTGCTCACTACGGCCGGGCAGAACGCCGAGCAGACCCTGCGTGAAATGTTTTCATTCGCCGGCTATGATGTCACGATTTCATTCAAGGAGTGATCGCTATGAAACCGGAATTCAACAACGGATGGGATGACGTCCTGGACGATGTATTCAGCGCGCCGTTCTATCAGGAGCTGCGCGGCTTCCTGAAGACCGAGTATGCAGCAGGCGCAGTTTTCCCGGACATGCACGACATCTGGAACGCATTCCGGCAGACCCCCTATGAAAACGTGAAAGTCGTCATTCTCGGCCAAGATCCGTACCATGGTGCCGGGCAGGCGCACGGACTCAGTTTCTCCGTCCAGCATGGTGTCCGGACGCCGCCGAGCCTCCGCAACATCTTCAAGGAGCTCGAGTCGGATATCGGCTGTGCCAAGCCTGAATCCGGCTCGCTGACAGGCTGGACGGCGCAGGGGGTGCTGCTGCTGAACACGGTCCTCACCGTGCGGGAAGGGAAGGCCCATTCCCACCGCAAGCATGGCTGGGAGCAGTTCACCGATGCAGTCATCCGCAAGCTGTCCGGCCGCGAAGAACCGATTGTCTTCATCCTCTGGGGAAGGCCTGCCCAGGAGAAGAAGCGGCTCATCGATTTGACAAAGCATGTTACGATTGAATCAGTGCATCCGAGCCCGCTAAGCGCAAGCCGGGGGTTTTTCGGATCCAAGCCGTTTTCCAGGACGAACGAGCAGCTTGGGAAATGGGGCGAGCTGCCGATCGACTGGTGCAGGACCGACAGCTGAATCGTAAAGGAGGGCGCTGCCGTCATGGCCGTCAATTGTTTTGAATGCCGCAACTTCTATGTCACCTGGGAGCCGAGACATCCGCGGGGCTGTAAGGCGTACGGATTCAAATCGCGCGAGCTGCCGTCTGCGGTCGTTCTGCGGTCGTCAGGGTTGGAATGCATGAAATTCGAACCGAAGAAAGGGAGCGGGGGACGATGATCTCAGTGAACCGTGTGCTGGACGAACTGCAGACACAGCTGACAAAAGCCAGGACATCGGGGGATGAAGCCGCAATCCGGGAGTCGGTGGCGGTCATGGAATCGCTATGCGGCCTCATCCTGGACAGGGAGCGGGCAAGCGGGAGGCAGGTTGAGCCCTCCTCGCCTGCTGCCATGCCGGCCGCTTCATCCATGCCGGTGAGCCAGCCGCTCGAAGGCCGGGTGCTTGAAGAAGACGATGCCAACGGCGGGTCGCTGTTCGATTTTTGATTGAATTCATCATATAGAGGAAAGTAGGAACTGCATATGCCATTTTTCATCATCGCAGGGGCGGTCAATGGAGCGATTTCCGTCGCCCTTGGCGCATTTGGCGCCCATGCGCTTGCGGACAGGCTGTCTGCCCACTATCTGGACGTCTGGGAGAAGGCGGTCCACTATCAGATGTTTCATGCCATCGCTTTGCTTGCGGTCGGCATCCTGATGAGCCCGTCACTGTTCGGCCCGTCGGCATCGCTGACATGGGCCGGCTGGCTTCTGCTCGTCGGAATCATCATCTTTTCCGGCAGTCTGTACATTTTGAGCCTGTCGGGAATCGGTATCCTCGGTGCCATCACGCCGATCGGCGGTATGGCGTTCATCGCCGGGTGGATCATGCTGATCATCGCCGCTGTGAAGTTCAGCCACTGATTGCAAAAACACCGGAACTCCCTTCACTGCAAAGGGGTCCGGTGTTTTTTCATGGGCGCTGCGGGAAGTAATTGAGCTCTTCATTGAACTCCGCGTAGTCGAAGTAGATCATCGGGAACAGGAACCGCTTGCCGGTGCGCTGTTCGCTCAGGATGACGTGGTCACGGCCGGCCGCTTCCACCATACCGGTGACGGCCTTGACGTTTGTGCCCGCTTCCATGGCATTCTCGAATGAAAAATGGAACGTGCCGACTTTCCCGCGGTTGAGCCGCAGAATGTTCTCGATGTACGATTCTTCGCGGAACGGTCCTGCAGGCGGCCGCCCGCTCGGAATGGTGACGGCCGGCGGCACTGTCTGCGGCTGGCCTTGTGAAGGATACCCGTACTGCCCCTGCTGATTGTGCATAGGATAGCCGTACTGGCCCTGCGGATAAGTAGGTGTTCCCTGATACTGAACCAAACTGTCATCCTTTCAAAATTAGATGTTCGGGCAGTCCTGCTCCGTCGGCGAGAAGAAGCAGTGTGACTTGTAGCGCCCGGTGTTGTACTGGCCGTACCATTGTGACGGACAATCCCCGGCCGGCATGAAGAACCAGAGCGACCGCTCTGCCGGGTGGAAACGTTCGCCATTCACCGCCCGCCGCGCGAGTTTGCGGTCCTGCTCACGGGCCCGCTGGTAGAAGTAGCCTTTCGTCGTCGCCTCGAATCCGCCCGGCCGCTGGAACACCATGTCCTCCAGGTTGCGGATGTCATTGAAGTCGAGGCAGCCCGACCGCACCCGGTTCACGCCGACATTCCCGACCATCAGCATCCCGAGATTGCCCTCGCCCTCCGCCTCCGCACGCATCAGGCGTGCGAGCAGATCGATATGCTTATTCGTCGCTTTGATCACCGCCATGCGATCACCCCCTCACATCTATCCTATTGTATCTAGCGCACAAGTATTCCATTTGTCCCCGCTGGATATTCAGGGAGCGCCCTGCGGCAGGAGGACCCACATAAAGCCGGGGAATGCTCATAAACCTGGCAAAGTGATTATAAACTCGCGATTCCGCTCATAAAATTGAGAAAGTGATCATAAATCTGCGGTTCCGATCATAAACCTGGCAAAGTGATCATAAACTCCGGAAAGCGATCATAAACTGCACTAAACCGCTCATAACTTCACAAACACCGGTGTGTCAAAAAAAGAACATGTGAATATAAGTTGGAATTACAGAAAAATCCAGCTCCGCACAACTCCATTTTGCCCTGTTTTCATCGCCAAACTTCAAGTTTGGCCGTTGAAAAGGGGTCAAAATGCGGCTTTCGCAAAAGCCATTCCCTTTTGCGGGGAAACAGGATACACTCGATGAAAACAAGGGGGATGTCAGCGATGCTCATGAAACAGCGAACGGCACCTGAACAATTGAAAGGGTTACAGGCATTGGCGAGACGGCTGCCAATAGCACATGAAAAATACCGGTTCATCCAGGAAGAGCTCTACAAACAGCGCGCCGGCTATGGAGGGGAGCAGGAGTATGACCGCTGCATGCAGGAAGTGAGGACAGAGTATGCCCACGCCATCCTGCATGATCTCAGTCTGCGGCATGACGGGGTCCGGTTCCAGCTCGATTCCGTTTTCATCGCACCCGACCGTATCGTCGTCACGGAAGTGAAAAACGTGGCAGACCGGATTGTTGTCAAAGCGAACCCGCTGCAGTTCTTGAAAGAGACGCCCGGCGGCACCCGCACCGTGTTCCGCAGTCCGGCGGCCGAACTTGATCGGAAAATCCACTTTCTGACCGGCTGGCTCCGCGACCGGGGCATTGATGTCCCTGTCACAGGGCTGATCACGTTTGCGCACCACAATGAGCTCGTATTCGAAGAGGAACCGACAATACCGATCGTCCCGAATTACGAAGCGCCTTCCTGGTTCCGGAATCTGCGAGTGGAGCAGGAACGGCTGTCCGAGGGGGAGATCCGGCTGCTGGCGGATGAACTGATCACGTGTGACTGCCCGTACAGCCCGTTCCCGCTGACGGAACGGTATGGCATTGCGCCGGGTGACTTGAAGGCCGGACTTCTGTGCGGTGACTGTTCATCTGACAGGATTATGATAAGGGCAGGGAAGAAGTGGAAGTGCCTGCAGTGCGGGGAGACTGCGCGGACGCCGTATGTCCAGGCGATCGAGGAGTTTTTCATGCTTGCCGGCGGCGCGCTGACCAACCGGGCATTTTGTGAGTTCACCGGCGTCACATGCCGCCATACGGCAAAGCGGGCGCTCCAGCATCCGCTCCTGCGGCAGACCGGCACCCGGAAAGCCGCCGTCTATATGTTCGCCGACTGAAACCGAGATTGACTTGCTGCGCTTCGCCTTGCGAAGCGTTTTCTGTTTCGGGCAGCAGTGCAGAAGGGGGGAGCTGCCGCAAACTGAACTGATCATAAACAGCGCCGTTCCGCTCATAAACCGGCAAAAGTGATCATAAAACTCCCAAAGTGATCATAAACATGTGATTCCGCTCATAAATCTCCCAAAGTGATCATAAACCCCAGAAAGTGATCATAAACCATCCAGAACTGCTCATAACCCCCCCAGCCCCGGCCGCGAGCCCCTCAACCCACAAAAAAACCGCCCGGCCCCAAAAAGGCCGCGGCGGTTCTCATACGTCCATTCACACGGTGAAGAAATCAGCGCGCTTGTCGTCCTGCAAAATCGTACCGACGAAGAACTCGCCAAACTCGCTGTAGCGGGCGCTCACTTCGTCAAAGCGCATTTCATAGATCAGTTTCTTGAACTGGAGCACGTCATCCGCGAACAGCGTGACGCCCCACTCGTGGTCGTCGAAACCGACGGAGCCGGAGATGATCTGCTTCACTTTGCCGGCATAGCTGCGGCCGATGAGACCGTGGCTGCGCATCATCTCTTTCCGGACATCCATGTCGAGCATGTACCAGTTGACGTCACCTTCGCGCTTCTTGTCCATCGGGTAGAAGCAGACGTACTGGCTGCGCGGCAGTTCCGGGTACAGGCGCCCGCGGACATACGGATTCTGATACGGATCTTCATCCGAGTCGCCGCCTGCCAGATAGTTCGACAGTTCCACAACCGAGACGTACGAATACGCAGGAAGGGTGAAGTCTGCAATCGACAGCTTGTTGAACTCCGCTTCGAGCTGCTGCAGTTCATCCATTGTCGGACGCATCGTCATCAGCATGAAGTCGGCTTTCTGGCCGACAATCGTATAGAACGCGTGCGCACCGGTCTTGTTTTCATCCGCCTTGTTCAGCTTGTCGAGAAACGCCACGAATTCGTCGACAGCATGCTGCCGTTCTTCCTTCGAGATGAGTTTCCAGGAAGTCCAGTCCATCGAACGGAAATCGTGCAAAACATACCAGCCGTCAAGCGTTTGTGCTGCTTCAATCATGAGAAATCGAACTCCTTTGAAATGGGATGCGGACGGATCAGCGGGCGATCGCACCCACAGCCGCCGTTCTGTTTTCAGTGTACCATATCACTGCAAGCGTATCGGGCGGCAGCCCTCGATGTCACCAATTCGCCACCCATCAGCCGGTGGATGGGGCGGCTGCAGTAGTGTAAACTGGAGAAACGACATCACTTAACAGGAGCTAAGCCTATCATGAAACTGACAGACTCTTATCTGCACGTGCCGATATGGCGTTTTATGGATGAATCCCTATCCGCGCGCACCCGATCCGCCCTCGAATCGTTCGCAGCAGACGACACCCTCTGCCATCTCGTCGGCCAGCAGCAGAGCCCGCCGGCAGTCCGCACCTGGGTGCACGACAATACGATCGTGCTCGGCATCCAGGACCACCGGCTGCCCCACC
Organism: Sporosarcina koreensis; assembly: GCF_000826145.2. Classification (GTDB taxonomy): domain Bacteria; phylum Bacillota; class Bacilli; order Bacillales_A; family Planococcaceae; genus Sporosarcina; species Sporosarcina trichiuri. The sequence goes on along the minus strand of NZ_LN651337.1, from coordinate 1,683,518 downwards.
TTGAAGACGCGCTTCCCGCCATCCACGCTGCAGGCTACCGCACGATCGTCCGGAATTCAGGGGGACTGGCCGTCGTCCTCGACCAGGGTGTCCTCAATATTTCCATCGTGCTGTCCGAACAGACGGGGTCGATCGATATCCCCGCCGGTTATGAGGTCATGCTCGAATTCGTCCGGATGTTGTTCCCGGAAGCTGGGACGGCGATCGAAGCCTATGAAATCACCGGTTCCTACTGCCCGGGCAGCTATGACTTGAGCATCGGCGGCCGGAAGTTTGCGGGCATTTCACAGCGCCGCCTCCGGCAGGGCGTCGCCGTCCAAGTCTATCTCTGTGTCGAGGGCAGCGGCAGCGGACGGGCTGCGCTCGTCCGTGACTTGTACGACAAGGGTCTCGCAGGGGAGGAGACGAAGTTCGCCTATCCGCGTATCCGTCCGGAGACGATGGCGTCGCTGTCGGAGCTGCTCGGCATGCCGCTCACCGTCGCGGACGTCAATATCCGTGTCCAGCAGCTCCTTCAAGCGCTTGCCGGCAGTCTGCAGACCGGGGGCTTCCGTGAAGAGGAGATGGATCTGTATGCGTTCTATCTGCAGCGCGTCGTCGACCGGAACGCCAAAATGATCGCCCGCGGCTGATGCGTCCGCCGGCAGGAAAGAACCGCCTATTAGTGAGTCATAGGCGGTTCTTTTGATACGAGATTGCCGTTCGGTTCCATCTGGAAGGACGGGGCAGTGTGCTCGCTGTCTTCGTCGAGCGCGACCAGGCGCCGTGCGCGGTTCATGATTTCGACGAACTGCTCATAATCATCCCGGATCGACCGGTTCTCCTTCTTCAGCAGCTCGATCGTCTTTTCAAGCTCTTCCGCGCGTTTCTGCGCCGCCTTGGCGGTCTGTTCCCAGCGCAGCGCATCCTGGTTTGCCCCGCCTGTGTGCTGCACCCGGAGCAGATAGGCAATCACGGTATCCATCGTCAATGCTGACAGCGGAACGGCTGCCCCGCGGGGATCGTCACCCGTTTCCTGTGGCTGGTAGAGCGGAACGGAGCGGCGTTTGAAATCGCTGCCGAGCACGCGGAGTGCCTGCTTCCGTTCTTTCTTCGCCTGTGCGAGCTCCTTTTCGTAATCCTGGCGTACGACCGCATTCCAGCGGAAGCCGCACGCGGCAGCCGTCCGGTTCAGGACATCCCCGACTTCTTCGAAGGCGCTCAGCTGGGTGCTCCCTTCACGTACATGCCGCAATACCGTGTCCGCCAACAACTTATCGTTTTCTTCAAGCCATGCATCCTGTCTGATTTTCACCATCTCCAATGCCTCCTAGTAATAACGTTCTCGCTTTCTACCGACAGCATGGTCAGCTTGCGCGATGTTTATACAGAACAAAAGATTAATACTTTCAACTTCTTCCGGATGGGCCGATTTGCGCTGTCCAAATCCCTGTCATTTGGTATACTGGAAGGAAACGATGAACGGAGGTGCGGCATGTCCTACGAGCATGAAAAACTGGCGGAAGAGAAGGTGTTCAAAGACCCGGTGCACCGCTATATCCACGTACGCGACCGGGTGATCTGGGATGTTATCGGCACGCGGGAGTTCCAGCGCCTGCGCCGGATCCGGCAGCTCGGCACGACCTATCTCGTCTTCCACGGCGCGGAACACAGCCGGTTCCAGCATTCCCTCGGTGTCTACGAAATTGTCCGCCGCATCATCGACAGCGGCTTCGGCGGCAGACCCGAATGGAATGAGGGTGAACGCCTCGTCGCGCTTTGCGCAGCACTGCTCCACGACCTCGGCCACGGCCCGTTCTCCCATGCATTCGAAAAAGTGTTCGACCTCGATCACGAGAAGTTCACGCAGGCCATCCTGCTCGGCGATACGGAAGTGAATGCCGTCCTGAAGCGGGTCAGTCCGGAATTTCCGCAGCGCGTCGCGGATGTCGTCGGCAAGACGTATGCGGACAAGCTCGTCATCAGTCTGATCTCCAGCCAGATCGATGCTGACCGGATGGACTACCTGCAGCGCGACGCCTATTACACAGGCGTCCAGTACGGCCACTTCGACATGGAGCGGATCCTCCGCGTCATGCGCCCGGCGGAAGAGCAGGTCGTCATCAAGTCGAGCGGCATGCATGCCGTCGAGGACTACATCATGAGCCGCTACCAGATGTACTGGCAGGTGTACTTCCACCCGGTTTCCCGGAGCGCTGAAGTCATTCTCATCAAAATTTTGCACCGGGCGAAAGAATTGTACAAAACAGGGTATACGTTTCAACAGGACCCCATCGCCTTCCGTGCTTTTTTCGATAAAACCATTACATTGGAAGACTACATCTCGCTCGACGAAGGCGTGCTGTTCACCTATTTCCAATTGTGGATGAAGGAACAGGATCCGATCCTGTCCGACCTGTGCGGCCGGTTCATCAACCGGAAACTGTTCCAGTACGCGGAATTCGATCCTGCGAAGGAATACCGCAAACTGCTGCGGCTCGACGGCCTGTTCCGGCAGGCAGGACTCGATCCGGAATATTATCTGGTGACCGACTCATCCTCCGATCTGCCATACGACTTCTATCGGCCCGGTGAAGAGAACGAGCGCGTCCCGATCTACCTGCAGCTGCCGAACGGGGAGCTGAGCGAACTGTCGCGCTCCTCGGACATCGTCGATGCGATCTCCGGCAAGCGGCGCACGGACCACAAAATCTATTTCCCGGAAGACGTCTTGGAAGCACAGCAGGGGGACAACCCGCTGTACAACGAAATACTGCAGCTGCTGAGAAGCTAGAAAGGAGCGTGCGCAATGCTTGCGGAACACGCGAAGATCGTCCAGATGATCTCCCTCGCGGAGGAAGTGAACGGGCGGAAGAAATTACAGAAGATGGTATACATACTGAAGAAACTGCAGTTCGATTTTGCGGAGAAATACGAGCTGCACATGTACGGCCCTTATTCGGAGGAACTGACATTGCGGATCGAGGAATTGTGCGAGATGGGATTCCTGCATGAAACCTGCACCGACAAAGGCTCTTATGTGCAGTACACGTACAAGGCGACGGAGGACGGCGTGAAGTTTTCCGAGACGGCGGATTTCCCTGCGGACGAGCTCGGCCCGTGCATCAGCCGGCTCAATACGCAGAGTTCCCGTTTCCTGGAACTCGTGTCGACACTGCTGTATTTCGACCATCTCGACCGTGCGGACCAGATTGCGAAAGTGCGGATCGTCAAGAACAAGCTCAACTTCTCCGATGAGGAGATGGACACCGCGTTCGCCTTCATCGCTGAAATGTCAGCGTGCGTGGCGTGAAACGAAGAAAGCCGGATGGCACAGGGGTGACCTGGCTGCCATCCGGCTTTTACTCAATTGTCGCTGAGGCGCTTGCCGGCGACCGCGTAATGCGATTTCGGCATTTCTTCAATGAACACGACGACTTTTTCCTTCGGTGCATTCACAGTCTCGGCAACGACGGCTGTCACTTTCTCACACAATTCGCGCTTCTGCTCATCCGTCCGCCCTTCCAGCATCTTCACAGTTACATACGGCATCCTGGTTCCACCTTTCCGGTAAATTGGGTATAGTAGATATACTACCAGAAAGGAAGGGGCTTGCGGAAATGGCAGACGAGCAGAAACCGAAACAGAAGCTGGGCTTCACGATCATCAAGAACGATCCGACTGACGGACACAAAGGGTTCGGCATCGGATCGCTGTCGCTTGAGAACGTGACACCCGTCATGATCGATACAGAAGAAGGCACGGCCTCCATCGAAGTGGGCGCCATGCATGCGAAAAGCGATATCGAGCGGGGCATCAAGTTCACAACGAACCGCGAAGACTCGGAGGGCGGCAAGCTGTACTGGCTCATCTGGGTGACGATCGATTTCAATGAAAACGGACCCTATTACGCGGGCGTGACATCCTGTGAAATGATCGTCAACCGGGAGAAGCGACGCGGCTATAAGATCCTGGCCGATCATGTGAACCGGATGGACAAGTCGATGAAACGCCAGATCCTCGTTGACAATATGGATGAAACTTCGAAGGAGATCCTCGCAGATTTCCTGAAAGAGCATAATGAAGAAATGTGGAACAACAGCGAGCCGAAGCTCCACATCGCACTCAGCGAATCGTCCCCTCATTTATGAAGGCTTTGTGACAACGGGAAAAACCGGTAACATGTAGTTGAATGTCACACGGAAACACAGTAAACTAAAAGATAGCTTGCTATTGTAGGCTAGGACACGCGGGCTCGCCCGCCGCATAAAAAGCTTCCCGCCGTTCGACCCAACGGCAGGAAGCTTTTTTCGTGGTTGTGCATAGTGCGGGCGGCGGACCGCTCCATTCACGCGGCGACCCGATCCATAATGCTGCACGGTATTTCAACAGGCTGAACCGCTCCATTCCGCTGCCTAAGCGATCCATTCCGCCCGCAAACCGCTCCATTCACGCGGCAGCTCGAAGCACCGCGCTCAAGCAGGTTGTCCCGCGCTCAAGTAAGTCGTCTTGCGCTCAAGCAGGGTCATCCCGCGCTCAAGTAAATCATCCCGCGCTCAAGCAGAGTCATCCCGCGCTCAAGCAGAGTCATCCCGCGCTCAAGCAAGTTGCCTCTGCGCTCAAGCAAAGCCGTCCCCCGCTCAAGCAACACCACAGAAGCATGTATGCGGGCTATCCGGCTGTATGGAGGCTGCCCCATTCAAAGGAGGACAGGCTGCCGCCCAATTTGCGGAAGGACGCAAATGGTGCAGCAGGCTGTCCTCCGCCCCTGTATCACTCAAAGAACGAAAATGGGAACAGATCGAACCCTTTTTTCTCCTTCGTCCCCTGCAGCCGGGTCTCCCGCAGCGTCTTATCCGTACAGAGCTGCTTCGGCACATCGCGTTCTTTCAGATAGACGAGCCGCTGCTTCGCACAGCCTTCCACCGCGATGCCGCCTGTCTCGATATCGACGGTGACCCCTTTGACTCCGTGCGGCGGCAGGAACGGCTCAGGCCGTAGACCGGAATGCGCACTTTCCATGAAGTCGATCCAGATCCGTTTCGAGGCCGCCTTGTCCTCGGCTTCCTCGATCTGCCTGCCGACGTCGTAGCCGGTCCAGATGCCTGCCGTCAGTGTCGGGGAGTAGCCGATCAAGTATTGGTCGGACAGCGTCGTCCCGGACTTTGCGGCATACGGCCGCGTCTGCGAAGCGCGCATCGATACGCCGGTCGCGGTCAGATAGTCATTGAACACCGGGTCGAACATCCCCGTCATCAGATGGGTCAGGACGAACGCATTCTCCTCGGTCATCGCCCGCTTCTTCGTCTGTTCAGGGTGCTCATACACCAGTTTCCCGCGGGAGTCCTCGATGGAGAGGATCAGGACAGGATCGATCTTCCGGCCGCCCGACGCCACCCGGTTGTAGGCGCCTGTCATCTCGAACAGTGTCACTGCGGACGTACCGAGAGCGACAGCGGGGGACTCGGGGAACTTCACTTGGATGCCGAGCTTCTCGGCCATTGAATTGTATTTCCGGTAGCCGATCTCCTCGAGCGTCTTCACGGCATAGATATTGTCGGACACCGCGAGCGCCTGTGCCAGTGAAATCGGGTGATCGCCGAATTTTCCGTTGACATTGCTCGGTTCGTACGACGAACGCCCGTCGTCATACGTGAAAATCGTCTTTTCCGTCGAGATGAACGTCAGCGGATTGAACCCGTCTTCAAGCGCCGCCGCATACAGGATCGGCTTCATGGCGGAGCCCGGCTGCCGCTTCGCCTGTGTGACCCGGTTGAACGGACTGTCCGCAAAGCTCCGGCCGCCGACCATCGCCGTCACTTCACCGGTATCCGGTTTCATGGAGACGAACCCGATCTGCAGGTCATTGTCCGGCATCCGGTCCGCGATGATCTCCTCCGCCTTCTGCTGATGCGCCAGATCGAGCGTCGTCTTGATGGTCCAGCCGCCTTCCGCAGGATACCTCCCTTTGCCGACCAGGATCTTTTCTGCGTCCTGCCACACTTCGTTCAGGAAGTAGGGAGCGATGTCCTTCTGATCCGACCACTCTTCCGTTTTCAGCACAAGCTGCTGGCCGCCTGCCCGTTCCCTCTGGTCGGGGGAGATGAACCCCTGTTCCGCCATCAGCCGCAGCACGATCTGGCGGCGGTTTTCCGCTTTCTCCTTGTTGGCGGCAGGGGAGTAGATCGACGGCCCTTTCGGGATGGCGGCGATGGCCGCCGCCTCCTCAAGCGTCAGCTCCCCCGCCGGCTTCGCGAAGAAGTACCGGCTCGCGGCTTCGACGCCGTACATACCATGACCGAAATAGACAGTGTTCAGATAGCCTTCGAGGATGCGTTCTTTATCGTAAAAAAGCTCCATCCGGTATGCATAGAGCGCTTCGTTCGCTTTCCGGGTCCATGATTTTTCGTTCGTCAGATAGAGGTTCCGTGCGTACTGCTGGGTGATCGTGCTGGCCCCTTCCGCTTTCCGGCCCGCCTTCACATCCTTCAGGACAGCGCCCGCAATCCGCTTATAATCGAACCCGCCGTGCTTGTAGAAATTCTTATCCTCCACCGCGACGAACGCATCGACGAGGAACGGAGACATCTCATCCAAGCCGACCCAGTAGCGGCGCTCCCCGGAGAACCGGTCGCCGATCTGATGGTCATTCCGGTCGATGAACACCGTCGCCTCGGGCACACTGAGCGACGGCGGGCCTGCGATCTGCGCATACACCCGCAGGCAGATGAGAACCGTCAGCACCGCCGTGAACCCCGTGATCGTCAGCAGCCCTGCGAAACGGTACCGGGCTTTCCGTCTGGTCTTCTTCACAAAATCCGTCCGCCGCATAGCATCCTGTCCTTTCCAAAACGTTTGCGGTCAGTATGGGAATGGCGGAGGTGAATTAAACGGAACTCTCCAAAAAAGGGCAACGGACAGGCCGGGATTGAAAAAAACGTGCGGCAGCCGCTATAATAGATAGAATATAGACTCGAAAAGGCGGTGGACGGATGGGAACGCAGCCCCCAATCGTACCGGTGACGATCAACTTGAAATCGGAGATCCGGCATCCCGGACAGGACACGGATTTCATGGAACTCGAACTGGCAGGGACGATCACGGAAAAAGGCGGCAGACGGTACTTGCGCTACGAAGAGAAGCAGAACGCGGAAACCGTCCGGACGACGATCAAGCTCGATCCGGAAGACGCGGTCATCATGCGGACCGGCGCAATCCGGATGCGGCTGCCATTCGCACCCGGCGGGACCCGGCCCGGCACGTATGCAAACGGCCCGCTGGCGCTCGATCTGCACGTGGTCACGAATGAGCTCCTGCTGACGGAAGATCACGACCGCGGCGAATTCCGCGTCAGCTACGATATGCACGCTGAAGACGGATTGCTCGGACACTATGAACTGACTATTACTTACGCGGAGGGAACACGATGAATGCAGTTGAACAGATCCAGAACGAAGTGAAAGACGCCCTGCATACAGCAGTGCTGAGAACCGGCCTGGCGGATGAGACCAGCCTGCCGGACATCATGCTCGAAACACCGAAGAACAAGGACAACGGCGACTATGCGACCAACATCGCCATGCAGCTGACGAAAATTGCGAAGAAGCCGCCGCGCTCGATTGCGGAAGCGATCCTCGAGAAGCTCGATACATCCGGCACATCGATCGAGTCCGTCGATATCGCAGGTCCGGGATTCATGAACATCATCCTCAAGAAGGATTACTTGAGCGACGTCGTCAAGACGGTGCTCAGCCAGGGAGAATCTTACGGCCGCACAGAGTCCGGGCAGCACGAAAAGATCCAGGTCGAGTTCGTCTCGGCGAACCCGACCGGCGACCTGCACCTCGGCCATGCCCGCGGCGCATCGCTCGGCGACGCGCTCTCCAGCATCCTCGACTTCGCAGGCTATGATGTCTCCCGCGAATATTACATCAACGACGCCGGCAACCAGGTCGAAAACCTTGCACGCTCCGTCGAAGCCCGGTATTTCCAGGAACTCGGCCTCGACAAGGACATGCCTGCGGACGGCTACCAGGGCGCGGACATCATTGATATCGCCAAGCAGCTCGTCGCGGAATACGGCGACAAATTCGTATCTGTGCCGGATGAAGAACGCTATCAGTTCTTCCGCAAATACGGCCTGGACATCGAGCTCGGCAAGCTGAAGCAGGACCTCGCCGATTTCCGCGTGCCGTTCGACGTCTGGTTCTCCGAGACCTCCCTCTATAAGGACGGCAAGATTGATGTAGCCCTGAACAAGCTCCGTGAAAACGGTCATGTCTATGAGGAGGACGGCGCTACGTGGTTCCGTTCGACCGAATTCGGCGATGATAAAGACCGTGTCCTCATCAAAAAAGATGGCACATACACATACTTGACGCCGGATATCGCGTATCACGAAGACAAGCTGCGCCGCGGGTTCGACACACTCATCAACATCTGGGGTGCCGATCACCACGGCTACATTCCACGCATGAAAGCGGCCATCCAGGCGCTCGGCTACGATCGCGACACGCTGGAAGTGGAAGTCGCGCAGATGGTGCAGCTGTATAAGGACGGCGAGAAGTTCAAGATGAGCAAACGGACGGGCAAGGCGGTCACGTTGCGTGAGCTCGTGGAACTCGTCGGTCTGGATGCAGCGCGCTACTTCTTCGCGATGCGCTCCGGCGATTCGCAGATGGACTTCGACCTCGACCTCGCTGTGTCCAAGTCGAATGAAAACCCGGTATACTATGCACAATATGCGCATGCCCGCATCTCGTCGATCCTGCGTGCAGCAGCGGAGCAAGGGTTCGCAGCATCCATGGAGCACGTCGATCTGCTGAAGGCCGAGAAGGAGATCGAGCTGCTGAAGAAGATCGGCGACTTCCCGCAAATCGTCGGCGATGCGGCGCGCCTCCGTGCGCCGCACCGCATCACGACATACATCCAGGAGCTGGCGGCGACGTTCCACAGCTTCTACAATGCGGAAAAAGTGCTCGACCCGGACAACCGTGAGCTGACGGAAGCCCGTATCGCACTGGTCACCGCGACCCGCACAACAATCGCCAACGCACTGAAACTGGTCGGTGTCGCAGCACCCGACCGCATGTAACCGAAAGCCCGGCGCCGAACGCGCCGGGCTTTTTGCATGCGCGGAATCGGTGAGAATTGTGTCCGGATGCCGATGAATTCGGCGAAGTGTCCGATACTTCCGCCCAAGTGTCCGATACATCTCGCCAACTGTCCGATACCACACGCCAAGTGTCCGATATCTCTCAGCAACTGTCCGATACGCCCGGCAGTGCAAGGGATGGCTTGTCTTTTTCTGCGCGCCGCACAAGCCGTCATGGTTCTGGAGAGCTGCCGCGTCCAAGACGGCTCCGGCAGCAAACGAGCGGGAGCGAGCACAAGCCAGGCTCGTGAATTGTGTCTGGATGCCGATAAATTCGGCGGTGTGTCCGATACTTCCGCCCAAGTGTCCGATACCACGCGCCAAATGTCCGATAACCCCAGCCAACTGTCCGATATGCCTGCGGGAAGCGTCCTCCCAGGGCGTTCCCTCCACACGGCACTCGACAAATCCAGACAGTTCTGTATAATAAGAGCGGAACACTATCAAACTACATACCAAACTCGCAAAAAGGTGCCCCGTCCCGACGGGGGTAAAAGGGAAGCCGGTTCAAATCCGGCGCGGTCCCGCCACTGTAAGTGCCGAGCTCGTCCGCAACCGCCACCGGCTGAACCCCGGGAAGGCGCGGATCGGGTGTCTGACGCACAAGCCAGGAGACCTGCCTTCTTTGCTGATCACCCGGACCCTACGCGGATAGGCACGGTGAAATGCGGCGGTTCTCCGCCTTATTTCGACTGCGCTCATCCCTCGTGTCCGAACGGGGGATTTTTGTTTGGCGAGAAAACAGGAGGAACGACCATGAAGAAACTTTGGCAGTTTTGGCTCACAGCCATCCTCGCCGTCCTGCTTCTGACAGCATGCGGCAGCGCCGATAACGCAAAAGACAGCGGATCGGACAACAGCACTTCGACGACCGAACAGTCGGACAGCAGCAAGGATGCAAGCAGCGAATCGGACGGCCAGGCGGATGCCGTCGCCTATCCATTGACCGTCACTGATGCGACCGGTGAGGAAATCACCCTCGACAAAGCACCGGAAACCATCATCTCCACATTGCCGAGCAACACGGAAATCCTGTTCGCCCTCGGTCTGGATGACGAAATCATCGCGGTCGATGATTATTCCGATTATCCGGAAGCCGCACAAAGCAAGGATAAGATCGGGGACATGAACCTCAACATCGAAAAGATCATCTCCCTCAACCCGGATATCGTCTTCGCCCATGAAATGTCGCTGCCTGGTGCGGAAGAAGGCTTCCAGCAGATCCGCGACGCCGGCATCAACCTGTACGTCGTCAAGAACGCCATGAACTTCGATGAAACGTACGGAACGATCGAGGCGATCGGCGAAGCAACAGGCAAGAAGGCAGAAGCGGCACAAGTCATCGAAGACATGAAAACGAAAGTCGATGAAGTCGCAGAGAAAACAAAAGATGTCAAAGACAAGAAACGCGTATTCGTCGAAACATCCGATGTGCCTGAAATCTACGCACCCGGCAAGAATACGTTCATGCAGGAGATCCTCGATAAGATCGGCGCCGAGAACGTCGTGACGGAAGACGGCTGGATCATGATCAGCCCGGAAGAGATCGTCAAACAGGATCCGGATGTCATCGTCGTCATGCATGACTACACGCCGGACGTCGTCAACAGCGTCAAGAAGCGTGAAGGCTTTGCGGACATCACGGCCGTCAAGGAAGACCGCGTCGTCCAGGTCGACGCCAACCTGACGAGCCGGACAGGCCCGCGTCTCGCGGACGGACTGGAGGAAGTCGCGAAAGCGGTCTATCCGGAGGCGTTCCAGTGAGACGCCCGCTGATCGCCTATACCGTCTCAGCGGCCGTCCTTGTAACGGCTGTCTGGCTCGGTGTATCGATCGGGGCGGTGCACCTCCCGCTGAGCACGCTGTGGAACAACGGAGCGGATCAGACAGCATCCACCATCCTCTGGAAGATCCGGATGCCGCGCGTCCTGCTGGCAGGGCTTGTCGGCGCATCGCTTGCGATCGCCGGCGCTGCCTTCCAGGGCCTGCTGAAAAACCCGCTTGCGGATCCATACACGCTCGGAGTGTCATCCGGCGCCTCAGTCGGCGCTGTGATGACACTCTTTTTCGGTATCAGCATTCCGATGTTCGGGCTGTACACCCTGCCCGTCTTCAGCATGCTCGGTGCCGCCGCCACGATGTTCACTGTGCTCGCATTCGCGAAACTCGTCGACCGCGGACTCAATATGGAGACGATCATCCTGACCGGCATCATCTTCGGCTCGTTCCTCGGCTCGGTGCTGTCACTCATGATCGCACTCACCGGCGAGGAGCTGCGCCAGATCATCGGCTGGCTGCTCGGCAGCGTGTCGATGCGCGGCTGGAAGTACGTCTGGATGATCCTGCCGTTCACTGTGATCGGCGCATTCCTTCTCTGGATGAACCGGAGGGAGCTGAACGCGATGCTGTTCGGGGAGGAACGGGCGAAGCACCTCGGCGTCGACGTCGCCCGCCGCAAGCTCACCATCCTGATCGGCGGCTCCATCCTGACAGGCGCCGCGGTGTCCGTCTCGGGCACGATCGGCTTCGTCGGCCTCGTCGTCCCGCACATGACACGCCTGCTGTTCGGGTCCGACCACCGGCACTTGCTGACGCTGTCATTCCTGAACGGAGCCTCGCTGCTCATCATCTGTGACCTGCTCGCCCGCACGATCATCGCGCCGACCGAACTGCCAGTCGGCGTCATCACCGCATTCATCGGCGCGCCGGTGTTCGCATTCATCTTCTACAGGCAGAGGAAAGGGGGGACTGCATGATGCTGCACGTGGAAAACGTCTCAGGCGGCTATGGAAAAGGGCTCATCGTGGATGGCGTCTCCTTCGATGTACGTCCGGGTGAAGTGCTCGGCATCCTCGGGCCGAATGGCAGCGGCAAATCGACGCTGCTCAAGATCATCTCGGGCATCCTGCCGAAACAGGGAGGCACCGTCGAAATCGGCGGCCGGCCGTCAGACAGCTATACTGCGAAAGAATTCGCCCGCCGCGTCGCCGTCCTGCCCCAGCTGCATGCCCATGCCTTCTCGAACACGGTGCGGTCGACCGTGGAGCTCGGGCGCTATCCGTACCAGTCGGGCCTGTTCGCAAGCTGGACGGCAGCGGATGAGGAGGCCGTCTGCCGCGCGATGGAGCGGACAGGTGTAACACGCTATGCGGAGGCATTCATCGAATCACTGTCCGGCGGCGAACAGCAGCGCGTGTTCGTCGCCCAGGCGCTCGCCCAGCAGGCGCCGCTCCTGCTGCTCGACGAACCGACGAACCATCTCGACATCGCCTACCAGCAGCAGCTCCTCGACACGGTCAGGAGCCTGGCTGCAGACGAAGGCAAGACCGTCGTCTCCGTTTTCCACGACGTCAACCTGGCGGCTCTGTACTGCGACCGCCTGCTGCTCATGCAGGATGGCCGCATCGCCAAGATCGGCGAACCGCAGGAGATCGTCCGGGAAGCGGTCATCCGCGAGGTCTACGGGGCGGACGTCAGGACGCAGGCGCATCCGTCGCTGCCGAAACCGCAGATGACCCTGCTGCCGTCCGCTGTGCAGAGTCCCATACCGTTCGAGGTGGATGAAGCCCAGTTCACCGTCACGTCCGATGCCGTCGTGCTCAAGACGCCGATCGCCTTGAAAACGGTTTCGTCGGCTGTCCATAACCCGGGCACGGGCTGGTACCGGACCTTCGTCAACCGGCGGGTGGATGCCGCCTACAATACGGATGACGTCAGCAAAGAGATGGCCGCCTATCTGCAGGCGGCCGGGCACCCGCTGACCGGCACAGTCGGCATGATGACCGCCGTCCATACGAAGGATGCGGAAATCCGCCGCTATGAAGAGGACGGGTTCTCGGTCGTCATCGCCGTCACGGCCGGTGTCGGAAATGCCGTCGATGCGTCCTGCGCCGCCATGCGCGAAACGGCCGCCGGCACCATCAATACATGGGTGTTCGTCAATGGCCGCCTGACGGACGAAGCATTCATTCAGGCGATGATCACGGCGACCGAAGCGAAAACACGCGCCCTGCAGGCAGAGAATGTCCTCGACCCGCTCACAGGCACACAGGCGACCGGAACGTCGACGGACAGCATCCTGGTCGCGGCGGTCCAGCAGGGGGCGGAACTTCCGTATGCAGGGCCGGTCGCGTCGCTCGGCAAACTAATCGGGACCGGTGTGTTCGAATGCACGGTCTGCGCAATCCGGACCTACAAGGAGGCGAAAGGATGGACACGCTGATTGCACTGCATCTGCTGGCGGTAACGATCGGCTTCCTCCTCGACCGGCTGCTCGGCGATCCGCCGCATTGGCCCCATCCCGTACGTTGGCTCGGCGCGTGGATCGCCTTCCTGACAAAGAACCTGAACCGGGGCGGATACCGGTCAGCGAAGGGTGTGCTCCTGCTGCTTCTCACCGTGCTGCCTGCGATACTTGCGGCCGGCGTGATAACGGCCGGCGGCTATTGGCTCCATCCGGCCGCCGGTGTGATTGCGGAGAGCATTCTCATCGCCGTCGCACTCGCACAAAAGAGTCTGGCGGATGCGGCGCGCGGCGTGGCGCATCCCCTTGCTGCGGGTGATGTGACGGAAGCGCGGCGCAAGCTGTCCTGGATTGTCGGACGCGACACGGAAATGCTCGATGAACCGGAGATTACACGAGGAGTCGTCGAAACCGTCTCCGAAAACATTTCGGACGGCGTCACCGCCCCTCTGTTCTTCGCATTCCTAGGCGGGGCGCCCGGCATCTGGCTGTACAAAGCCGTCAACACGCTCGACTCGATGGTCGGGTATAAAGATGATCGGTACTTGCAGTTCGGCACCGCTTCCGCACGCCTGGACGACATTCTGAACTTCATCTCCGCCAGGATTTCGGGACTTGTGATCCTGCTCGTCTCCCCGAACCCGAGCGGCATCCCGCTGATGGACCGGCTGGCCGGCTGGCGGACGGACGCCCGCAAACATCCCAGTCCGAACAGCGGCTATCTCGAAGCCGCCACCGCCTGGCAACTCGGCGTCCGGCTCGGCGGAACAAATACATACCGCGGCGTGCCGTCGCACCGGCCGCAGTTTGGACCGGGGCTGCGGCGGCTGTCCGCGAACGACATCGACGAGACCATCGTACAGCTCACCCGCACCTCATGGATCATCTGGCTCATCGGCATCCTGATAGGAGGAATCTGTTATGCACTTGCCTGAACACGGCGCGAATCCGCATATGCTCTATAGACAGCTCAATATCCCGGTGCCGCCCGCCGTCACCGATTTCAGCGAAAACTGCAACCCCGCCGGACCGCCGGCTGCTGTGTTCCGGCACTGGGAATCGCTCTATCCGGCGATCGTCCGGTATCCGGACCCATCCGGCGAGCCGTTCCTGTCCGCTGCAGCGGCGTATCACGGAGTCGCGGCGGAGCGGATCCTGCCGGGGAACGGCGCTGCGGAACTGCTGTCACTCCTTGCGCAGCAGTATGCCGGAAAGCGGGCGATCCTCATCGATCCGGCATTCTCCGAGTACGAAGCGACACTGACGGCTGCCGGTGCGCACATCATCCGGATCCAGGCACAGGAAACCGGCGGATTCGCCCTGCCTGCAGATGAAATCCGGGAACAGCTGGCCGGTGCCGATGTGCTCTATCTGTGCACGCCGAACAATCCGACAGGCCTGCTGCCGGACCGCCGGATACTCCGGGGGCTGATCGAAGAAGCCGGGCAGGCACACTGTGATGTCATTCTGGATGAAGCCTTCATCGACTGGGCGGACGAAGCCCATTCCTTCATCCCGGACATCGGGGAATTCGATCACCTCACCGTCGTCCGGTCGATGACGAAGCTGTATGCGGTCCCTGGCATCCGGCTCGGGTATGCAGTCGCGCATCCTGAACGGATCGGCCGTCTGCGCACCATGGCCCCGCATTGGAATGTCAATGCAGTCGCCGCGCAGATCGGCGCGCTCTGTCTGAAGCAGGAGGACTACCGCCAGAAAGCGGTCAGCCGGGCCGCAGCCGAGCGTGTGAAGATGACGGAGTTCCTCAGGTCGCATGGCTGTACGGTGCTGCCGTCTGCTGCAAATTTCCTGCTGTTCAAGCCGCCGGCATCCCGGTCCGCAGATTCTGTCCTGAAAGGCCTGCTCGAACAGGGGCTGGTCGTGCGGCATACGGAGAATTTCCGAGGGCTCGACGGACGCTGGCTCCGGATCGGCATGAAGACCGCCCGCGATATGGAGCGGCTGCGGAAAGCGCTTGATGAACTATTCAGCAGGGGGACGCTCGCCTTCATCTGCGGGGGAGTGCGCAGCGGCAAAAGCGCCTTTGCGGAGTCATTCGTCAAAGAGAGGGCTGCAAAGACCGGCGGCCGGCTCGTCTACATCGCCTCCGGCCGGCCGGATGATGCCGAGATGAAAGCTCGGATCGAACGGCACAAAGCCGGCCGGGCTGGCGACGGCTGGGTCACCATCGAGCAGCCGGTCGATCTCGGGGACGCGGTACCGCAGCTGCAGCCCGGCGACCATGTGCTGTGGGACTGTGCGACGACCTGGCTTGCAAATGAGGCATTCACGGGCTGGGAGACGGGCACGCCTTGCATCCTGGAACCCGGCTGCCTGGAGCGCAAAATGGAGCGTCTGCTCACGACGCTCGATGAAATACTGGAAACCGCCGGCGTGCTCGCCATCGTGTCCAATGAAGTGTTCGATGAACCGCTGAAAGACGACGAAACGACCCGCAGCTACACGGAATGGCTCGGTCGTCTCCACCAGCAGCTCGCTCTGCGGGCAGATATCGCAGTCGAAATGGACAGCGGCATTCCGGTGTTCCACAAAGGGGGCGGCGCCCGATGAAAGGTATCATGGTGATGGGCACCGCATCCGACGTGGGAAAGAGTCTCGTCTGCACGGCATTCTGCCGGCTGCTCGCAGAAGAGGGAATCCGGACGGCGCCGTTCAAGTCGCAGAACCTGTCGCCATACAGCGTCCCGGCATCGGACGGCATCCCGATCAGCCGGGCGCAGGCGATCCAGGCGGAGGCCGCCCGTACGGAAGCCGTCTCCGCCATGAATCCGATTATCCTGCAGCCGGGGCCGGACGGCATACTGACGGGAACATTCTGCGGACGCCCGCTTATGCCGACAGACGGTCTGGCGTACCGTGAGCAGTATTTCGAGGAAGCGCTCCGGACGATCCGCTCGTCACTCGATACGCTGGCAGCGGCATACGACGCCCTCGTCATCGAAGGGGCAGGCAGCCCGGTGGAGATGAATCTCCGCGACCGTGACATCACCAACATGCGCATCGCGGAGATGGCTGACGTCCCCGTGATCCTCGTGGCAGACATCGACCGGGGCGGCGTGTTCGCATCCATCGCAGGGACACTCGCACTCCTGCGCCCCAATGAGCGGGCCCGTGTCAAAGCGATTGTCATCAATCAATTCAAAGGCGATCCGGCATCGTTCCGGGACGGTGTCGAGTGGCTTGAATCCTACACCGGGATACCTGTTGCGGGAATCATCCCGCATCTGCCGGCTCATGGCATCGCCGAGGAGGACGCCGACAGAGAGATCGCCGCTTATACAGCGGGCGGCGACAAGTATGACGGCTGGGCGGCGCACGTCCGGAAGGCGGTCGACTGGCCATTCATCCGCTCGCTCATTGATGGCGGGGAGGGACGGCCATGACCGGTCTCCTGCTCGCCCTGCAGTTCTTCACGAGCCTGCCGGTGCGCCGTGAACTCCCGATGGACCGGCGGACGGTCACCGTCATGTACGGCGCCCTTCCGTGGGTCGGCGCGCTGATCGGAATCCTGATGCTCGGGATCCATGCGGCTGGAGCATATGCGGGGTTCAGCCCGCTCCTGACCGCTGCACTCATGCTTGCGGCGGGCGTCATCCTGACAGGAGGGCTCCATCTCGACGGCGTTGCGGATACGTGTGATGCGTTCTTTTCATATCAAGATCGAAAACGACGTCATGAGATCCTCGGCGATCCGCGGATCGGCGCGTTCGGGGTGCTCGGCCTGCTGGTGCTCGTACTGCTGAAGTTCGCGGTCCTGTACGAATGGGCAGCGGCCCATGCGGACAGCTGGGGCTGGGTCATCATCATCCCGTTTTTGTCCAGAAGTGCCATGGCTGTCTATTTCGTCATCACGGAACCGGCCAAGGAGACGGGCATCGCCCATTTCTTCCGGAGCCGGCTGAACAGCAGTGTGCTGGCCGGCTGGACGGCAGGCTGCCTGGGAGCGGCTGTCGTGCTGTGCGGGCGGTACACGGGGACCGTCATGCTGCCCCTCGCCCTGGCCGCGGTCATCGCCGGAGCAGTCCTGCTGTTCCGTTTTTGGAGCCGGCGGCACTTCGGCGGTGTCACGGGTGACTTGTGCGGGGCATTCATCGAAGGGATGGAGGTGCTGTTGTGGATCACGGTGTTGAGCTTGTCCTGATCCGGCATCTGCCGACGGACGGCAATGGACGGAAGGCCTACGTCGGCTGGTCCGACGAACCGATCCGCCCGGCGGTAACCGGCCCGGCGGACGAACAGCTGCAGACCGTGTACGGCAGCGATCTGCTGCGTGCGCGGCAGACGGCGGAACTGCTGTATCCCGGAGCCCGCTACGTGCCGGACAGCCGGTTCCGCGAATGCAATTTCGGGGAATTTGAAGGGAAAACGTATGCGCAGCTTGAAAACAATACAGCATACCGGCGCTGGGNCTGATGCTCGGGATCCATGCGGCTGGAGCATATGCGGGGTTCAGCCCGCTCCTGACCGCTGCACTCATGCTTGCGGCGGGCGTCATCCTGACAGGAGGGCTCCATCTCGACGGCGTTGCGGATACGTGTGATGCGTTCTTTTCATATCAAGATCGAAAACGACGTCATGAGATCCTCGGCGATCCGCGGATCGGCGCGTTCGGGGTGCTCGGCCTGCTGGTGCTCGTACTGCTGAAGTTCGCGGTCCTGTACGAATGGGCAGCGGCCCATGCGGACAGCTGGGGCTGGGTCATCATCATCCCGTTTTTGTCCAGAAGTGCCATGGCTGTCTATTTCGTCATCACGGAACCGGCCAAGGAGACGGGCATCGCCCATTTCTTCCGGAGCCGGCTGAACAGCAGTGTGCTGGCCGGCTGGACGGCAGGCTGCCTGGGAGCGGCTGTCGTGCTGTGCGGGCGGTACACGGGGACCGTCATGCTGCCCCTCGCCCTGGCCGCGGTCATCGCCGGAGCAGTCCTGCTGTTCCGTTTTTGGAGCCGGCGGCACTTCGGCGGTGTCACGGGTGACTTGTGCGGGGCATTCATCGAAGGGATGGAGGTGCTGTTGTGGATCACGGTGTTGAGCTTGTCCTGATCCGGCATCTGCCGACGGACGGCAATGGACGGAAGGCCTACGTCGGCTGGTCCGACGAACCGATCCGCCCGGCGGTAACCGGCCCGGCGGACGAACAGCTGCAGACCGTGTACGGCAGCGATCTGCTGCGTGCGCGGCAGACGGCGGAACTGCTGTATCCCGGAGCCCGCTACGTGCCGGACAGCCGGTTCCGCGAATGCAATTTCGGGGAATTTGAAGGGAAAACGTATGCGCAGCTTGAAAACAATACAGCATACCGGCGCTGGGTGGATGATCCGCTGCAGGTTTCCCCGCCGGACGGGGAATCGCTGCTGCAGATGGAAAAGCGGGTGACCGACGCGTTCCGCGAGCTTCCGGCGGGCGCCCGGGTCGTCACGCACGGCGGACCGATCCGGCTGCTGCTGGACCGTTTCGCACCGGACCCGCTGGAATTCTGGGAATGGGACGTCCCGCACGGAAGCCGCCACCGCCTGTACTGGGCGTCGGCGGCTGCATGGAAGGAGGGACGGCGATGCACGTCATACTCGGCGGAGCTGCCAATGGAAAACGGAAATATGTGAGGGAACTGCTCGGGGACCGGGCTGTCTGGCTCGGCGGAGACGGTCCGTTCGATCCGACGTCGGCGGCCGGACTTCCGGCGGACCGGCCACTCGTCCTCTGCGGATTGGAACAATGGATGGCCGGGCGCCTTGCGGATGAACAGCAGGCAGCCGACGAACTGCTGTCGTTCGTCAAGGACCGCAACGTCACCGTCATCATGACGGACATCGGACGCGGCATCGTGCCGGCGGATCCGCAAGAACGCGCGCTCCGGGATGCGTGCGGCCGGCTCAGCCAGCGTCTCGCACACGAAGCGGAATCCGTGACCCGGATATGGTTCGGCATCCCGCAAAAACTGAAATAGGGAGAGGATTACTCATGAAATTGTATACGAAAACAGGCGACAAAGGGCAGACGAGCCTGATCGGCGGCCGTGTCGACAAAGACAGCCTCCGGGTGGAAGCGTATGGAACGATCGATGAACTGAATTCATTCATCGGCCAGGCAATGGCGGAACTCGACCAGGCGGCATGCCGGGATATCTTCGACGATCTCGAAGCCGTCCAGAACGAATTGTTCGACGGCGGCGGCGACCTTGCGAACGTCATGAAAGAGCGGCATTACAAACTGTCCGACGAACCGATCGGGGTGCTCGAGCAGCGGATCGATGAACTGATGGAAGAAGCGCCGCCGCTCGAGAAGTTTATCCTGCCGGGCGGATCGAAGGCAGCCGCGGCCCTGCACGTATGCCGCACGGTCACACGCCGCGCGGAACGGGTCACCGTCACGCTCATGAAACAGGAAGAGGACGTACCGGGCACCGTGCAGCGCTATCTGAACCGACTCTCCGATTACCTGTTCGTCGCAGCGCGCATCGTCAACAAACGGGCGGATGTGCAGGACAACGAATACGTCCGCAGTGCGAAAGTGTTCCGCACCGAGGACAATAAGAAAGCGAAAGACGGCGAGTGACCGGGCTGCGGAATGCGCTCGAGATCGGCGGTCTCATCATCACGACCGACAACTCCGGCGGCATTGGGCAAAAGCGGGAGGATCTCGTCGCTGTGCCGGACCGCGTGACGGCGCGGTTCGCAGCCCGCGTCTGCCTGCTCGAACAGTGGGCGGCGGATGCGGAACCGGAAGCCGTCCTGCTCCACAACTTCAGCGGGGAGGCCAGCTGGGAGCCGTACTGTGAAGGGATCCGGGACGTGTTCGATGAAATCGGCGAACTGGCTCCGCCAATCAAAGGGAGCAGTGAAACAAACATGCTGCTCCGCCAGTCGGCAGTCGCCGTGACGTTCATCGGGCGGAGTACAGCCGGTCTGCAGCCTGCTGCGGGCGACTGGTTCATCTATGGCACACCGCTCACCGGCGGCGCCGTGCTCGAACTGCCGGGAAACATTGCATCGCTCGCCAAGCTGCAGGAGGCCCGGCGGCAGAACCTCATCTGCCGCATCTGGCCCGCCGGCTCGGGCGGCATCCTCGCAGAACTTGAACACGCGGTGCCCGGCGCGGTCCCGGCTGATACTCTGGTCGACCTGTCTGCATCCGCAGGCCCGGCGACCGCCGTCCTGCTTCAGATTGCGCCGGACAAACAACCCGCTGCCCATGCCCACTTCGGCCCGCTGCTGCAGCCGCTTGCGCGCGGCTGACAGCCGGGGCGGGGACGACGGCGAACCGCTCGATTGATCACGCTGACCGATCCATTCGTACGGCGAACCGCTCGATTCCGCGGGTAAGCGATCCTTTTGTACGGCAAACCGCTCGATTCCCGCCGCTGACCGCTCCATTCCGCGGAAGCCGAAGCCCTGCCCCCCACTCGCCGGCTCGCGCTGAATGGGCACTTCCCCAAACCAGACCAAGATTGATTGGCCGGCTCCGCTGCGCTTCACATTTTCCAATCAACACATGACCCCCGCTCAAACGCTGCTCTGAACGCTCAAGCGAAGTGTCAAACGCTCAAGCAAACCGCGGAACGCTCAAGCGAAGCGGCGAACGCTCAAGCAAACCGCGGAACGCTCAAGCGAAGCGGCAAACGCTCAAGTAAAGCGGCGAACGCTCAAGCAACCTCCGGAACGCTCAAGCAGACGTGCCAAACGCTCAAACAAGACCCACGCCCGCTCAAGGTTCCTCCTAATCTCCTCGCCCGATTCACAGCTGCTCCCACCCCTGAATTCCGAATCATTTCAAAATACTCATTGACTGAATGCTCATTCATATCTTAAACTAATAAATAATGCATCGACAATCTGCCTGAATTCATCTAGACTAGTAAGAACATTCATATCATACAAAAAAGGGGAGGACCTCATGTCACCATTACTCATCGCCAACTGGGTGCTGTTCCTGGCCATCGTGGCGTACGGCCTTGCGCTCTTCACATACGTCGTCAAAACAAGGACGCAATTCATCCGTCTCGGACAGAAGGAAGAGTTCGATAACAATATCCAGCGCCGTCTGAAAGAGGTCTGGATCAACGTATTCGGCCAGAAAAAACTATTGAAGGATAAGAAAAGCGGCGCCATCCATGTCATGTTCTTCTATGGATTCCTGCTTGTGCAGTTCGGCGCCATCGATCTCATCTGGAAAGGGCTCAAGCCGGATTCACACCTGCCGCTCGGACCGGTGTATCCGTTCTTCACGTTCTTCCAGGAAATCGTCGTCGCCGTCATCCTCGTCGCGGTCGTCTGGGCATTCTACCGCCGCTACATGGAAAAACTTGTCCGCCTGAAGCGCGGATGGAAATCCGGTCTCGTGCTCATCTTTATCGGATCCCTCATGATTTCGACACTCGTCGCAAATGGCATGAACCTGATTTGGCACGGCCACGATACGACATGGACGGAACCGATGGCATCGGGAATTGCAACCGTTTTCAGTTTCCTGCCGCCGACTGCTGCGGCTGCCATCTTCTTCGGCGCCTGGTGGGTCCACCTGCTGACGCTCTTGACATTCCTCGTCTATGTGCCGCAGTCGAAGCACGCGCACTTGATCGCCGGACCGGTCAATACGTATATGCAGCGGTTCGACCGACGCGGTAAGCTCGCACCGGTCGACTTTGCAGCGTTGGAAGAAGTGGAAGATGAAGACGAGATGCCGGCACTCGGCGTCGGCAAGATCACCGACTTCACCCAGCTGCAGATGATCGACCTGTATGCATGCGTCGAATGCGGACGATGTACGAATATGTGTCCTGCGACAGGCACGGGCAAGATGCTGTCGCCGATGGACCTCATCACGAAACTGCGTGATAACCTGACGAACTACGGTGCGCTCACGACAAAACAGAAGCCGTGGGTCCCGGCGCCAATGTTCAAGAACACGAAAGGCAACCAGATCGCCCTCGCTGCAGGCCTCGAAGGCGCGACCATGGACGATATCTACAACCCGTCCCTTATCGGCGACGTCATCACCGAAGAGGAGATCTGGGCGTGCACGACATGCCGGAACTGTGAGGACCAGTGCCCGGTCATGAACGAACACGTCGACAAGATCATCGACTTGCGCCGTTATCTCGTCATGACGGAAGGGAAGATGGACGCGGATGCACAGCGCGCGATGACCAACATCGAACGCCAGGGCAACCCGTGGGGGCTGAACCGGAAAGAGAAAGAGAACTGGCGGGATGCCCGTCCGGATCTCAAGATTCCGACCGTGAAAGAACTGAAGAAAGCGGACGAAGAGTTCGAATACCTCCTCTGGGTCGGCTCGATGGGCGCATTCGACAACCGCTCGCAGAAAATCGCGCTGTCATTCGCGCACCTGCTGAACGAAGCGGGCGTGTCGTTTGCAATCCTCGGCAACAAAGAGAAGAACTCCGGCGACACACCGCGGCGTCTCGGGAATGAGTTTTTATTCCAGGAACTGGCGACTGCCAACATCGCGGAATTCGAGAAAGCGGGCGTCAAGAAGATTGTCACGATCGATCCGCACGCGTTCAACATCTTCAAGAATGAATACCCAGACTTCGGTTTCGAAGCGGAAGTATTCCACCATACGGAACTGCTGAACAAACTGGTCAAACAAGGCAAGCTGAGTCCGAAGCACGCGATCGACGAAACGATCACGTTCCACGATTCGTGCTACCTCGGCCGCTACAACGATGTGTACGACGCACCGCGTGAAATCCTGAAGGCCATCCCGGGCGTCAACCTGGTCGAGATGAAGCGGAACCGCCAGGACGGCATGTGCTGCGGCGCCGGCGGGGGACTCATGTGGATGGAGGAAGACGCAGGCCACCGCATCAACGTCGCGCGCACCGAGCAGGCGATGGAAGTCACGCCGGGCATCATTTCATCCGGCTGTCCGTACTGCCTGACGATGCTGTCGGACGGGACGAAAGCCATCGAAGTCGAAGATTCGGTCGGCACGTACGACATCGCAGAGCTGCTCGAGCGCTCGGTATTTGGGGAAGAACCGTCGGAACCGGCTGTAAGTGAGCAGGAGCCGGTCCTGCAATAAATAATTTGCGAGTTTGCAAGACTTGTTTTACAATTGAGACAGTCGGACAGAACAGAATTGTCGGAAACAGAACAGGAAAAAGGGGAAGCACAGGCGGCTTCCCCTTTCTTCCGAGCTTACGCCGAGCGAGCGTTCAGTCGTTCGTTCATCATGGAAATGAAAACGCTATCAAAAAACTGGGGGATGACACAAATGGCAAAAACAGTACTGATTGACGGCGCACGGACACCTTTCGGAAAAATGGGGGGCGCCCTGATGACGAAGACGGCGAGCGACCTCGGCGGCATTGCGATCGAAGAAGCCTTGAAACGGGCGGGTGTTGCTCCTGACCAGATCGACGAGGTCATCATGGGGACGGTGCTGCAGGGTGGCCAGGGGCAGATCCCGTCCCGTCAGGCAGCGGTGAAAGGCGGAATCCCGTGGAGTGTCAAGACGGAGACGGTCAACAAAGTGTGTGCCTCCGGCATGCGCAGCGTTACACTTGCCGACCAGCTCATCCGCCTCGGCGACGAGGAAGTGATCGTCGCAGGCGGCATGGAATCGATGTCGAACGCGCCGTACTACCTGCCGAATGCACGCTTCGGTCTCCGTATGGGCGACGCGCAGCTGATCGACGGCATGATCTACGACGGGCTGTCGGATTCATTCGCACCCGGTCATGCGCACATGGGGACATTCGGCAATAAGACCGCAGACGAATTCAGTGTGACACGCGAGCGCCAGGACGAATGGGCGCTCCGCAGCCATGAACGTGCGGTAAAGGCGATGGAAGACGGCATCTTCGCGGAAGAGATCGTATCCGTCGAAATCCCGCAGCGCAAAGGGGACGCGGTTGTCGTGAGCCAGGACGAAGCACCGCGGAAAGAGACGTCCCTCGACGTGCTCGCGAAGCTGCGCCCGGCATTCGGCAAGGACGGTTCCGTCACAGCGGGCAACGCACCGGGCGTCAATGACGGCGCGTGTGCGATGGTCCTCATGAGCGACGAACGTGCGGAGCGCGAAGGCAAAGACGTGCTCGCGACAGTCATCGGCCATGCCGAAGTCGCCATCGAGCCGGAGAATTTCCCGCAGACACCAGGCCTTGTCATCAATGAAATCCTGAAGAAGACCGGCAGATCGATCGAGGACATCGACCTGTTCGAGGTCAACGAAGCGTTCGCAGTTGTCGCACTCGCAAGCTCGGATATCGCAAAACTCGATCCCGAGAAAGTGAACGTCCACGGCGGCGCGGTCGCTCTCGGCCACCCGATCGGCGCAAGCGGTGCGCGCATCATCCTGACGCTCGCCTACGAACTGAAACGCCGCGGCGGCGGAATCGGCATCGCAGCCATCTGCTCCGGCGGCGGCCAGGGCGATGCCATCATGATCGAAGTGCCGAAGCAAGGGTGACGATCCGGCTCGGCTTTGTGAAGTTATGATCACTTCGGGCCCGGTTATGAGCGGAAATTTGAGTTTATGATCACTTTTCGAGTTTTATGAGCGAAATCGCAAGTTTATGAGCACATTTCGTGATTTATGATCACTTTCGCAGGTTTATGAGCAAATTCACAAGTTTATGGGCAAACCGCCAGCCTGCCGCCCAGCCCGCCCGACAGAAAAGGCTCCGCCCGGCGGAGCCCGCAAGCTGATCTTGGTTTTGATTGGACAAAAGACCACTTGGCGCGGCCGGCAATGCGGTCAGCGATAGAGATCGGCCGCGGACCGGGGCAGGTGGTCGGCGTTATGAGCGGAAACGCAAGTTTATGATCACTTTTGTGAGTTTAAGAGCGCAAATCCAATTTTATGAGCGAAACGGCAAGTTTATGAGCGGTTCCCGTGTTTTATGTTCACTTCAGCGGATTTAAGAGCAAAAACCAGAGTTTATGAGCAGCTGCACGGAGTCCCGGCGGCAGCCGGGCTTCATCACATACAGAAACGACTCGAAAGGATGACAGCAAATGGACATTCAAAACGTAATGGTGATCGGCGCAGGACAGATGGGCGGCGGCATCGCGCAAGTGTGCGCGCAGGCCGGCTTCAACGTCTATCTCAATGATGTCAAGGAAGAATCGTACACGAAAGGGATTGGTGTCATCGAGAAGAACCTGTCCCGCAGCGTGGAAAAAGGGCGCATGACCGAAGACGAAAAGGCTGCAGTCCTCGGACGACTCACAAAGTCGCTCGACATCCAGGATGCAAAGCACGTCGACATCGTCATCGAGGCGGCTGTCGAGAACATGGAGGTCAAAAAATCCATCTTCAAGCAGCTCGATGACATCGCACCGGCTCACGCGATCCTCGCGACGAACACCTCGTCGCTGCCGATCACGGAGATTGCCGCAGTCACGAAACGCCCGGAACAGGTCATCGGCATGCACTATATGAACCCCGTGCCGGTCATGAAACTCGTCGAGATCATCCGCGGCCTGGCGACATCGGACGGCGTCTACCAGGCGGTTGAGGACATGACGAAGAAACTCTCCAAAGTGCCGGTCGAAGTGAATGACTTCCCGGGATTCGTCGCAAACCGCGTCCTCATGCCGATGATCAACGAAGCGATCTTCACGCTGCAGGAAGGCGTTGCAACGAAAGAAGCGATCGACGAAGTCATGAAGCTCGGCATGAACCATCCGATGGGACCGCTCCAGCTCGCCGATTTCATCGGACTCGACACATGCCTCTACATCATGGAGACGCTGCAGGAAGGCTACGGCGATCCAAAATACCGTCCGTGCGCCCTGCTCCGCAAGTACGTTAACGCCGGCTGGCTCGGCAAAAAATCCGGACGGGGCTTCTACTCGTACACATAAAAGGAGACGAAACAATGGATTTCCAGTTCACCGAAGAACAGCAGATGATGCGGAAACTCGTCAAGGACTTTGCCAAGGCGGAAATCGAGCCGTTCATCCCGAACCTTGAGTCGGATGAATTCCCGACGGAGATCGTTCGGAAGATGGGGGAGCTCGGCCTCATGGGCATCACGATGCCGGAACAATACGGCGGCGCCGGCATGGACTTCGTGTCCTACATAAGCGCTATCCATGAATTATCGAAAATGCATGCGACGGTCGGCGTCATCCTGTCCGTCCACACATCGGTCGGCCAGAACCCGATCCTCTACTTCGGCAGTGAAGCACAGAAACAGCACTACCTGCCGAAGATGGCAGCAGGCGAGTGGCTCGGTGCGTTCTGCCTGACGGAACCGTCCGCCGGGTCGGATGCCGGCTCGCTGAAGACGCGTGCCGTGAAAAAAGACGGCGGTTACGTGCTGAACGGCTCCAAAGTATTCATCACGAATGGCGGGGAGGCGAACGTCTACATCGTCTTCGCCGCAACCGATCCGTCGAAAGGGACGTACGGCATTTCGGCGTTCATCGTCGACAGTGAGACACCGGGTCTGATCGTCGGCAAGAACGAAGAGAAGATGGGCATGCACGGCTCGCGCACCGTCCAGCTGACGTTCGAAGACATGTTCGTGCCGGAAGAGAACCGGCTCGGCGCAGAAGGCGAAGGATTCAAGATTGCGATGGCGAACCTCGACGTCGGCCGGATCGGCATCGCCGCGCAGGCGCTCGGTATTGCGGAAGCGGCCCTCGAAGCCGCTTCCGACTATGCAAAAGAACGCGTGCAGTTCGGCAAGCCGATCGCCGCCAACCAGGGCATCGGCTTCAAGCTCGCTGACATGGCGACCGCCGCCGAAGCCGCACGCCTGCTCGTCTACCGGGCGGCCGCGCTGCGTGCTGAAGGCAAATCGTGCGCGAAAGAAGCCTCCATGGCGAAACTGTTCGCCTCGCAGGCAGCGATGGACAACGCCATCGAAGCCGTCCAGGTATTCGGCGGCTACGGCTACACGAAAGACTATCCTGCCGAGCGCTTCTTCCGCGACGCCAAAGTGACGCAGATCTACGAAGGCACGAGCGAAATCCAGCGCATCGTCATCTCCAAACACCTGACCAAGTGATTGCATTGTGATAAACCATAGGGGAGCCGGGGCGCTCAAGCAGGCGGCAAAGCGATCAAGCAAACCACGGAACGCTCAAGCCCCCCGCCCCACATCACCAAATCCAACAGAAAAGAGGAACTCACCATGAATTTCCAACTGTCCGAAGAGCATGAAATGATCCGCAAGATGGTCCGCGATTTCGCAGAGAAGGACGTCGCGCCGACTGCGGCCGAACGCGATGAGGAAGAACGCTTCGACCGGGAGCTGTTCGACAAGATGGCGGAACTCGGCCTGACGGGAATCCCATGGCCGGAAGAGTACGGCGGCATCGGCAGCGACTACCTCGCATACGTCATCGCGGTCGAGGAACTGTCCCGTGTCTGCGCGTCCACAGGCGTGACGCTGTCCGCGCACACGTCCCTCGCCGGCTGGCCGGTGTTCAAATATGGAACGGAAGAGCAGAAGCAGAAATACCTCCGTCCGATGGCGGAAGGAACGAAAATCGGGGCATACGGTCTCACGGAACCGGGCTCAGGCTCGGACGCGGGCGGCATGAAGACGACGGCGAAGCTCGACGGGGATGACTATGTCCTGAACGGCTCGAAGATCTTCATCACAAACGGCGGCATCGCGGATATCTATATCGTCTTCGCGGTCACCGATCCGGAATCGAAGCACAAAGGGACGACGGCGTTCATCGTCGAAAGCGACTTCCCGGGCTTCTCGGTCGGCAAGAAAGAGAAGAAACTCGGCATCCGATCCTCACCGACGACGGAAATCATCTTCGACAACTGCCGCGTGCCGAAAGAGAACATGCTCGGCGAAGAGGGCCAGGGCTTCATCATCGCCATGAAAACGCTCGACGGCGGCCGGAACGGCATCGCCGCACAGGCAGTCGGGATTGCGCAGGGTGCGCTCGATGCGGCCACGGACTATGCGAAAGAGCGCGTCCAGTTCGGCAAGCCGATCGCAGCCAACCAGGGCATCGGCTTCAAGCTCGCCGACATGGCGACAGCGACGGAAGCATCACGCCTGCTGACGTACCAAGCGGCTTGGCTTGAATCGAACAATCTGCCATACGGCAAAGCGTCTGCCATGGCGAAACTGATGGCCGGCGACACGGCGATGAAAGTGACGACGGAAGCGGTCCAGGTGTACGGCGGCTACGGCTATACGAAAGATTATCCGGTCGAGCGCTTCATGCGTGATGCGAAAATCACCCAGATCTACGAAGGAACCCAGGAAGTGCAGCGGCTCGTCATCTCCCGTATGCTGACGAAGTAAAGGGGGGAGCGTCCTATGGAACTGAAACACGAAGTGAAGTCCTCGGTGAAGGATGGCGATCTGATCGCGAAGCGGCGTGAGCAGATCGTCGAGGGCGCCGTCCGGCTGTTCAAGGAAAAAGGCTTCCACCGGTCGACGACACGCGAGATCGCCAAAGCGGCCGGGTTCAGTATCGGCACACTGTACGAGTACATCCGGACGAAAGAAGACGTCCTGTACCTCGTCTGCGACATGATCTACGACCAAGTGCAACACAGGCTGTCCGGCATCGCCGACGAAGAGCCGACCGTCGGCGGACTGAGACGGGCGATCGATGCGTACTGCCGGCTCGTCGACGACTTGAATGACGAATTCGTCGTCATGTATCAGGAATCGAAGTCGCTGCCGCCGAAAGCGCTCGACTACGTGCTCGAGAAGGAGCGTGCAATGACGGCGCTGTTCGAGTCGCTCGTCCGTGACTGCGCCGACGCTGGCGAACTCCGGATCCCGGAACGCGCCATTCCGCTTGCGGCGCATCACATCGTCATCCAGGCGCAGATGTGGGCGTTCCGCAGATGGACGGTGCAGCGCATGTACTCACTTGATGAATATATCGAATACCAGACGGAACAGCTGCTGAACGGGCTCGTCAAACCGGAAGCGGCGGATTGAAGAAAACGGACACAAAGGGGTGCACGAATATGGCAACAGCAGAAACCCAGCAGGAAATCTACAAGCCGGTCCATCACGTACGTTTCGTGACGGCCTCCAGCCTGTTCGACGGACACGATGCGAGCATCAACATCATGCGGCGCATCCTGCAGTCGACCGGCGCGGAAGTGATCCACCTCGGCCATAACCGCAGTGTCGAGGAAGTCGTCAACGCGGCGATCCAGGAAGACGTCCAGGGCATTGCGATCTCGTCCTACCAGGGCGGACACGTCGAGTATTTCAAATACATGTATGACCTCCTGAACGAACGCGGCGCAGGCCATATCAAGATCTACGGAGGCGGCGGCGGGGTCATCATCCCGCGGGAAATCAAGGAACTGCATGACTACGGCATCGCCTGGATCTTCTCGCCGGAGGACGGCCGTAAGATGGGCCTCCAGGGGATGATCAACCGCATGGTCGAAGAATGTGACTACGCGACCGAAGTGAAGGATGAAATGGGCTATCTGGAGAACGTCACGACGGAATCCCCTGAAAAGCTCGCCAATCTCATCACATTCGCGGAAGAGCACTTTGACAATCAAAACAAAAAATCAAAAACACTGATGGACCGCGCGCGCAAGCTGTCGAAAGGCACGCCGGTCCTCGGTATCACCGGAACGGGCGGCGCTGGAAAAAGCTCGCTGACGGATGAACTGATCCGCCGCTTCCTCCATGAACTGCCGGACAAGAAAGTGGCCATCCTGTCGATCGACCCGACGAAACAGAAGACGGGCGGCGCGCTGCTCGGCGACCGGATTCGCATGAACGCCATCTTTAACAAGCGTGTCTTCATGCGAAGCCTCGCGACCCGCGGTTCCCGCACGGAATTGTCGGGTGCGCTGAAAGACGTGCTCGACATCGTGAAGACGGCAGGCTATGACCTGATCATCGTCGAAACGAGCGGTATCGGGCAGGGGGATGCTGAAATCGACGAAGTATCCGACGTCTCGATGTACGTCATGACGAGTGAATTCGGTGCGCCGACACAGCTTGAAAAAATCGATATGATCGACTTCGCCGACCTCGTCGCCATCAACAAGTTCGAACGGAAAGGTTCGGAGGATGCCCTGGCACAAGTGCAGAAACAGTACCAGCGCAGCCGCATGCTGTTCGATGAGCCGATCGAATCGATGCCGGTGTACGGCACAATCGCGAGCCAGTTCAACGACAAAGGGACGAACACGCTGTTCGCGGCGATCGTCGACACGCTCAATAAAAAATGCGGCACGGACTGGACGACTTCCTATACGGAGTTCGTCAAGACGCAGAAGCAGAACATCATCATCCCGAACGACCGCCTGCAGTACTTGCGCGAGATCTCGATGACCGTCCGGAACTACCACAAGCACGCGGAGCAGCAGGCGCACCTTGCCACCCGGCTGTACCAGCTCGAAGGGGCGATGAGCGAAGTCCGTGAACACGCACCGGACGATGCACTCGTCCAGTCGCTGCAGTCGCTGCACGACAACGTGCGCAACGAGATGACAGCGGAAACCCGCCGCGTCCTCGACAACTGGAACACCCTGAAGCAATCGTATGCGCAGGATGAATTCGTCACGAAGATCCGCGATAAGGAACTGCGCACGGCACTGACGACAACGAGCCTGTCCGGTCTGAAGATACCGAAAGTCGCCCTGCCGAAGTTCAAGGACTACGGCGAAATCGTCCGCTGGGTCTACAAAGAGAACGTCCCGGGCTCCTATCCGTACACAGCAGGCGTCTTCCCGTTCAAGCGCGAAGGGGAGGATCCGAAGCGCCAGTTCGCAGGCGAAGGGACACCGGAACGGACGAACCGCCGCTTCCACTACTTATCGAAGGATGACGATGCGAAGCGCCTGTCGACCGCATTCGACTCCGTCACATTGTACGGGGAAGACCCGGATGAACGTCCGGACATTTACGGAAAAGTCGGCGAGTCTGGCGTAAGTATTTGTACGTTGGAAGATATGAAAAAACTGTACGCTGGGTTCGACCTGTGCGCACCGGCGACGTCCGTCTCCATGACCATCAACGGGCCGGCGCCGATCATCCTCGCGATGTTCATGAACACAGCGATCGACCAGCAAGTGAAGGCGAAGGAAGAGGAACTCGGCCGTACGCTGTCCGTCGAGGAATTCACCGACGTGCGTGATGCGACGCTGAAAGTCGTCCGCGGTACGGTGCAGGCGGATATCCTGAAAGAGGACCAGGGGCAGAATACGTGCATCTTCTCGACGGAATTCGCACTCCGGATGATGGGCGACATCCAGCAGTATTTCATCAACAAAAAGGTCCGCAACTATTATTCCGTCTCGATCTCCGGCTACCATATCGCGGAAGCGGGCGCGAACCCGATCTCCCAGCTTGCGTTCACACTCGCGAACGGCTTCACGTACGTCGAGTATTACTTGAGCCGCGGCATGGACATCGACGAATTCGCACCGAACCTGTCGTTCTTCTTCTCGAACGGCCTCGATCCGGAGTATACCGTCATCGGCCGGGTGGCTCGCCGCATCTGGGCGGTCGCGATGCGCGAGAAATACGGCGCGAACGAACGCAGCCAGAAGCTGAAGTACCACGTCCAGACATCCGGCCGCTCGCTGCATGCGCAGGAGATCGACTTCAATGATATCCGCACGACGCTGCAGGCGCTCATGGCTTTGCAGGACAACTGCAACTCGCTGCACACGAATGCGTACGACGAAGCGATCACGACCCCGACGGAGGAATCCGTGCGCCGCGCGATGGCGATCCAGATGATCATCACGAAGGAGCACGGCCTGTCGAAGAACGAAAACCCGCTCCAGGGATCGTTCATCATCGAAGAATTGACCGACCTCGTCGAAGAAGCGGTGCTGCAGGAATTCGACCGGCTCAACGACCGCGGCGGCGTGCTCGGCTCCATGGAGACCCAGTACCAGCGCGGCAAGATCCAGGAAGAATCCATGCTGTATGAGATGAAGAAACATTCCGGCGAACTGCCGATCATCGGCGTCAATACGTACTTGAATCCGAATCCGCCGTCGGAGGACAGCATCGACAGCATGGAACTCGCGCGGGCGACGCAGGAGGAGAAGGAAACGCAGATCCGCAACCTGCGCGCTTTCCAGTCCGCTCACGGCAGCGAGGCGGACGAAGCGCTCGCAAGCCTGAAACAGACAGCGATCACAGGCGGCAACATCTTCGAGGCGCTCATGGAGACGGTCAAGGTCGCAAGCCTCGGCCAGATCACGAACGCCCTGTACGAAGTCGGCGGCCAATACCGCCGCAACATGTAACACAGCACCGGAGCGGGGGGACTTCCCCGCTCTATTTCGTGTTCTGCCATTCGGCCGCAGGGAAAAAGCATCCGTCTGCACCAGGTATTCGCGGTCTGGAGAGTTTCACGCTGCACGAAAACAAGTTTCAGTGGATTTTAAACCCAAAACGCGCGTATACTATAAGGAATGGCCGAAAAGGGGTGCGGAAGTTGAAGACGGCAGTGCATCTTGTTATTATAATCACACTCATCACACTGACCTATCTCCTGTACGGCAAAGGGCTCGGTGCGATTCCCTTCCTGCTCGCCGCCATCTACCTGCTGACCGTTACCTGGAAGGAATTCCGGCGGTTCCGCAGCAGACGACGAACACAGTAGCCGCTGCACCACCTCATAATATGAATGAAGCTGAAGAAAGGGCGTGCCTCCCATGGACGTAACAAACATGACAAAAGAGCAATTACGCGAAGAATCCCTCATCAATATCACGTTCGCGATTTTCGAGCGGACGAGAAACCCGATCGCTTTCAATGACCTGTTGCACGAAATCCAGCAGCTCACCGGGCTGTCCGACAGTGAGATGCAATCAAGACTCCCGCAATTCTATACGGACCTCAACATCGACGGCCGCTTCATGGCCATGAATGACGGCCGCTGGTCACTCCGCGAGTGGTACCCGGTCGACCAGATCGAAGAAGAGACGGCACCTGTCGTCAAAGTCCGCAAGAAGAAGAAAAAAGCGGTCGATGAAGACGAAGAGGAAGAGGAACTGGAAGAGGAAGACCTTGAGGACGCTGAATTCTTCGAGGAAGACTACGAAGAACTCGGAGACGAAGCCGATGAGGCGGACGACGAGGAAGACGAAGTCGATTCGGACGAAGACGAAATCGACGATCCGGCGGAAGGGCTTGAAATTATTCCTGACGAAGACATCGACCTCGATGAAGAGGAAGACGAGGAAGAAGACGAAGAGGAAGAGGAATTATAATCCATCCTTGACTTTGCCGGACATCCGCTATACAATTCAATTGGGCTCCTTTTTAAAGGACAAACGAACGGATGTTTAAGCGCTCCTTCTGCAGTGAACACTGCAGCAGGGGCGTTTTTTCGTTATTATATTGAATGGAAAAGAAGAGGTTGCATGGACATAGCAGAGTGGACCGCAGTGCAGGGAGGCGACTCCTGGCAGCCTGAGAACGCCGCGTACTGCGGCGACGGCTGCATGACCGACGTCCTGTCGGCCCGGGGTAGCGAAGATTGAAGACCCCGCAGGCGCGCAGCGGCGAGGAGGCTGAAATCGAGCCCCCGGAAAGCGTCCTCCCGGAACGGAGATCCACTCGGTATCGTCACTGTATACAGTTTTAATTCAATATACTCCGGTTCCGGCCAAGCCATCCTGACTACAAAACAATGGAGGAATTCACTATGACGAAATATATATTCATCACAGGCGGCGTTGTCTCATCACTCGGAAAAGGCATCAATGCCGCTTCACTCGGACGGCTTCTGAAAAACCGCGGCCTGCAGGTCACGATCCAGAAATTCGACCCATACATCAACATCGACCCGACCATGATGAGCCCGCTGCAGCACGGCGAAGTATTCGTCACACAGGACGGCGCGGAAACGGACTTGGATGTCGGCCACTATGAGCGGTTCATCGACATCGATCTGAACCAATACTCCAATATCACGATGGGCAAAGTATACTCACTCGTCCTGCAGAAAGAACGGAACGGTGAATACAACGGCGCAACCGTGCAGGTCATCCCGCACATCACCAACGAAATCAAGACCCTCATCAAGCGCGCAGGCCAGGAAATGCATGCGGATGTCGTCATTACGGAGATCGGCGGAAGCGTCGGCGACTTCGAATCCCTGCCGTATCTCGAAGCAATCCGCCAGATGAAAACCGATCTCGGCAAAGACGACGTCATGTACATCCACAACACGCTCGTGCCATACTTGAAAGCCGCCGGGGAGATGAAGACCAAGCCGACCCAGCACAGTGTCAAGGAACTTCGCAGTCTCGGCATCCAGCCGAACATGATCGTCCTGCGGAGCGAATATGCGATCCCGCAGGAAATGAAAGACAAGATCGCGCTCTTCTGCAACATCAAGCCGGAGGAAGTCATCGAAGCGACCGATGCGGAAACGCTGTACGAAGTGCCGCTCCGCCTGCACGAACAGAAGATGGACGATATCGTCGTCGACTACCTCGGTCTGGAAGCGAAACAGCCGGAGATGGATGAAATCAAAGAGCTCGTCAGCCGCGTGAAGAACCTTTCAAAGACCGTACGTGTCGCGCTCGTCGGAAAATACGTCGAACTGCAGGATGCGTACATTTCCCTGGTGGAAGCATTGAACCACGCGGGCTATGCATTCGACACGACGATTGACATCAAATGGATCAACTCCGAAGACGTGACTGCAGAGAATGCTGCGGAGCTGCTGTCCGACGTCGACGGCCTGCTCGTGCCGGCCGGCTTCGGGGAACGCGGAGTCGACGGTATGATTCACGCGATTGCCTTTGCCCGGAAATCAGGCCTGCCGTTCCTCGGAACTGGTCTCGGCATGCAGCTCGCGATGGTCGAATATGCACGCGATGTCATGGGGCTCGGCAATGCACACTCCGTCGAATTCGACGCGCATACACCGAATCCGATCTTCCTGCTGCACCCGGACTTCCGCAACGGCCGCGAAGACGAAAGCGCCCTGCGCCTCGGCAGCTATCCGTGCGAAGTGAAGGAAGGCACGAAAACGTATGAAGCGTACGGCAAGGACCTCATCGAGGAGCGCCACCGCCACCGCTATGAATTCAACACGGCATACCTGGACCGCTTTGAAGAAGCCGGTCTCGTGATCTCCGGCATCAGCCCGGATGAGCGCCTCGTTGAAATCATCGAACTGCCGAGCCATCCATTCTACATCGGCTGCCAGTTCCATCCGGAATTCGTCTCCCGCCCGACACGCCCGCAGCCGCTCATCAAAGGCTTCGTCGAAGCGGCACTCAGCCACCAGAACTAAATGAATATACGAAAAAACCTCCCGAGCCGGG
Organism: Sporosarcina koreensis; assembly: GCF_000826145.2. Lineage (GTDB taxonomy): Bacteria > Bacillota > Bacilli > Bacillales_A > Planococcaceae > Sporosarcina > Sporosarcina trichiuri. The sequence goes on along the minus strand of NZ_LN651337.1, from coordinate 1,647,883 downwards.
AGGTTTTTTTGCTTGTGAAGCGGGTGATACACCGTGCCTTGCCAGCGGCTGCGCTCATACAACCGAGGAAAGTGATCATAAAACCGGGATTCCGCTCATAAACCCGAAAAAGTGATCATAAACGCCGCCAAAGCGCTCATAACTTCACACGTCCACCCCGCCGAGCGGAATGTCCTGCAGCTGCGCCCAGCATCCCTCAGGTTAGCCGGACCCAACAAATCGTTATAAATCCATCAACATTTCATCGTAAGAAAGTTTCACTGCGCTGAAGATGAAAAGGGCTGCAAACAAATGCGGCTGAACGACACGGCCGCCGTCATCATCCGGCAGAAGCCCCCTTGTCACGCCGGTTGCAATGTAAGCATCTGCCAGAGAGGAGAGCTCATTGTCTTCCGATTTTTTCACATCACCGACCGCTGCAAATGCAATCCCGCGTTCTGCAAGTGAGCGGGCAATCTGCAAAATTTTCTCGTCTGCCGCACTCCGCGCAAACAGCCAGACGCGGTCCGCCTGATCGGGCGTCTCTGGGCTTTCAAGAACTGCAGCCTTCAGGAACGGCTCTGCACCGGCAATCGCGTTTAACACGACACCGTGCATTTCCCCTGTCCCACTCAGCAGTACACGCCCTTCGCCAGCAGCAGCCTGCGCCAGCAGTCTCGCCGTGTCTTCCACTGCCTCTTCCTGGCTGCCCGCGATCCGCTGCAGCAGTCCCGTCAGCTGGGTTGTCAGCATTTTCATTGTCCCACCTCCATGGACTCCAGTATAAAGAAAAAATCGGGATTCCGCAGTAAAAGAAAGGGTTTTCCCTTAGCGGTGTCAAAGATAGACAATACATACGGCTTTACGATTTCATGTAATTCTAAAACTAACTGATCATTTCTAAGGAGTGAATGGATTGAAGAAACTGCTGATTGTCGATGACCAGGCGGGTATCCGAATGCTGTTGAGTGAAGTGTTCAAGAACGAGGGCTATGACACCATACTCGCTGCGAACGGAATAGAAGCGATCCGGAAGCTGAAAGAGGAGGAGCCCGACTGCCTCCTCATGGACCTGCGTATGCCCGGAATGGATGGAAAGGAAGTGCTGCAGAAAATCAAGACCAGCTATCCTGACTATCCGGTCGTCCTGATGTCCGCCTTCAGTGAGGAAGAGATGGTCCGGAGTGTCCCTGGCCTGCGGGCAGATCATTATTTCAAGAAGCCGTTCGATATCCATGAAGTCCGCCGTGTCATCAACCATTTGCTGGAGGAATCCTGATAGCCTTCTCCCCCCAAGTGGAACTGATCCGGGTTATTTGGTATGATAATAGCGGCAATACCCGTGAAAAAATCATACCGGTCCACCATTCGAAGGAGGAAATCTGCATGGCACTCGAGTCTATGAAACAAATGATGATCAAGGGAAAGAAAGAAGGATATGCCATCGGGCAATTCAACTTGAACAACCTTGAATATACACAGGCGATCCTGAAAGCGGCCCAGGCCGAGAATTCACCGGTCATCCTCGGTGTTTCCGAAGGAGCTGCGCGTTACATGGGCGGCTTCTCGACAGTCGTCCACATGGTCAAAGGTCTCATTCAGGACTACGGCGTGACAGTACCTGTCGCCATCCACCTGGACCACGGATCGAGCTTCGAGAAGTGCAGGGAAGCGATCGATGCCGGCTTCACCTCTGTCATGATCGATGCATCCGCGAAACCGATCGAGGAGAATATCTCGATTACGAAACAGGTCGTCGAGTATGCACATCCGAAAAACGTCTCCGTGGAAGCGGAACTCGGACTCGTCGGCGGCCAGGAAGACGATACCGTGGCGGAAGGTGTCATGTATGCGGATCCGGCAGAGTGCAAGCGGCTTGTGGAAGAGACGGGTATCGACTGTCTCGCACCTGCCCTCGGCTCCGTCCATGGTCCGTACAAAGGCGAACCGAACCTCGGATTCAAGGAAATGGAACAGATTTCAACCGAGTCCGACTTGCCGCTCGTCCTTCATGGGGGGACCGGAATTCCGACGAAAGATATCCAGCGTGCCATTTCACTCGGCACCTCGAAGATCAACGTCAATACAGAGAATCAGATCCAGGGAACGAAAGCTGTCCGCGACGTGCTGACAGCAGATCAGGACGTCTACGATCCGCGCAAGTATCTCGGACCGATGCGTGAAGCGATCCAGGCAACCGTCGTCGGCAAGATGCGCGAATTCGGCAGTTCACAGAAAGCGTGAAACAGACCGGCCGCATGCATTGCAGCCGGTGAAGAAGGGGGCGGCATCCCGTCAGCCGGATGATCCGCCTTCTTTCCATTCAATCTGAGGAGGAAGATCCATTATGAAATTTTTCATTGATACCGCAAACTTTGATGAAATCAAAGAAGCACACAGCTGGGGCATCCTGTCCGGCGTGACAACCAACCCGTCGCTCGTCGCGAAAGAGAACATTTCGTTCCATGACCGCCTGAAGGAGATCACAGCGCTCGTTCCGGGATCGGTCAGTGCGGAAGTCATCGCACTCGATGCGGAGGGCATGGTCAAGGAAGGCCGCGAACTCGCAGCACTCGCGCCGAACATCACCGTCAAACTGCCGATGACGCCGGAAGGTCTGAAAGCCTGCTCCGTCTTCGCGAAGGAAGGCATCAAGACCAATGTGACACTGATCTTCAGTGCGAACCAGGCGCTCATGGCTGCACGTGCAGGCGCTACATACGTGTCTCCGTTCATCGGACGGCTCGATGACATCGGCCAGGATGGTCTTGCATTGATCGAAACGATTGCGGACATCTTCACAATCCACAACATGGACACGGAAATCATCGCGGCGTCCATCCGCAGTCCGCAGCAGATCACGAATGCAGCACTTGCAGGTGCGCACATTTCGACCGTTCCATTCAAAGTGCTCAATCAGCTGTTCAGCCATCCGCTCACAGACCAGGGGATCGACCAATTCCTGAAGGACTGGGAATCCCGTGACAACAAGTGATCGTGTAAAGGAGATTGAAATGGAAGTATATAAAGTGCAAGGCGGCAAACCTCTGAAAGGCAGCATCAAAGTCAGCGGAGCGAAGAACAGTGCCGTAGCTCTCATCCCGGCGTCCATTCTCGCGGATACCCCGGTGACAATTGAAGGCCTGCCTGAAATTTCCGATGTCCATACGCTGCAGCGGCTGCTTGAAGATATCGGCGGCCATGTCGAATTCGAAGACGGTACGATGACGATCGATCCGGCTGATATGATCTCCATGCCGCTGCCGAACGGCAACGTCAAGAAACTCCGGGCGTCGTATTACCTCATGGGTGCGATGCTCGGCAAATTCAAGAAAGCCGTCATCGGGCTGCCGGGGGGCTGCCACCTGGGACCGCGGCCGATCGATCAGCATATCAAAGGTTTCGAAGCACTCGGTGCGAAGGTGACGAACGAACACGGCGCCATCTACCTGCGGGCGGATGAGCTGAAAGGCGCGAAGATCTACCTCGATATCGTCAGTGTCGGCGCGACCATCAACATCATGCTCGCGGCCGTCCTTGCAAAAGGCCGTACGACAATCGAGAACGCAGCGAAGGAACCAGAGATCATCGATGTCGCGACCCTTTTGTCCAATATGGGTGCGAATATCAAAGGTGCCGGTACGAACGTCATCCGGATCGACGGCGTGGAGAGCCTGAGCGGCACCCGCCACACGATCATCCCGGACCGGATCGAAGCGGGCACCTTCATGATCATGGCGGCTGCAGCAGGAGAAGGCGTCTCCATCGAAAACGTCATCCCCCTCCACGTGGAAGCTGTCACGGCGAAACTCCGGGAAATGGGCGTCACGGTCGAAGAAGAAGAAGAACGGATCTTCATCCCGAAACATCACGGCCTCCAGGCGGTCGATGTCAAAACGCTTGTCTACCCGGGGTTCCCGACAGACCTGCAGCAGCCGTTCTGCGTCCTTTCCACCCAGGCGGAAGGGACTTCGATGCTGACGGATACGATCTATTCCGCGCGATTCAAGCAGATCGACGAGCTCCGCCGCATGAACGCCGAAAGCAAAGTGGAAGGCCGTTCCGCCATCATCAGCGGACCGACGCCGCTCCACTCGGCGAAAGTGAAGGCGAGCGACCTCCGTGCAGGTGCCTCCCTCGTCATCGCAGGTCTGATCGCAGACGGTGAGACCGAAATCCAGGGGATCTCCCATATCGAACGCGGGTATGGCGGGCTGATCGGAAAACTGCAGGGACTCGGCGCATCGATCCGGAAAGTGGACGTGCCCGATCCGGCGGAAGAGGCGGAGAGCCTGTAAACTCAGCCATGCGCTCGTTTTGCGCTGTGCTATAATGGAGTGAACGAGCAACACGGTCAGACAATCTGCAAGCAGCAGAAAACGGGAGGAATTCAAGAGATGGAACGCAGTTTATCGATGGAACTTGTACGTGTGACAGAAGCCGCGGCCGTAGCCGCATCGCACTGGATGGGACGCGGTCTGAAGAACGAGGCGGACGACGCGGCCACGACAGCCATGCGGACCGTATTCGATACGATCCCGATGCAGGGCGTTGTCGTCATCGGCGAAGGTGAGATGGACGAAGCTCCGATGCTCTATATCGGGGAGGAGCTGGGAACAGGCTCCGGTCCTGCAGTGGACGTCGCTGTCGATCCGCTCGAAGGGACCAACATCGTCGCATCCGGCGGCTGGAATGCACTCGCCGTCCTCGCAATCGCGGACAAAGGAAACCTCCTGAATGCCCCGGATATGTATATGGATAAAATTGCGGTCGGCCCGGAAGCGGTCGGCAAGATCGACATTAACGCCTCCGTGACGGACAACCTGAAAGCCGTCGCAAAAGCGAAAAACAAACAGCTCAACGAAGTGACGGCAACCGTCCTGAACCGTGAACGCCATCAGAAGATCATCGACGAGATCAGGGAAGCCGGCGCGCGCATCAAACTCATCAACGACGGTGATGTCGCCGCAGCCATCAACACGGCATTCGAAGGGACAGGCGTCGATATCCTGTTCGGCCTCGGCGGCGCACCGGAAGGCGTCATCGCCGCTGTCGGCCTCAAGTGCCTCGGCGGGGAGATCCAGGGTAGACTCATCCCCATGAACGACGCGGAACGGGAACGCTGCGAAAAAATGGGCATCGACGTGGACAAAGTCCTGTATATGGATGACCTGGTGAAGGGAGACGACGCCATCTTCGCCGCAACAGGCGTGACAGACGGCGAACTCCTGCGCGGTGTGCAGTTCACAGGCGGCCATTCCAAGACGCATTCCCTCGTCATGCGCTCGAAGTCGGGGACCATCCGCTTCGTGGAAGGGCGCCACAGCATGGACAAGAAACCTCACCTTGTGATGAAAGACTGAACGGCCTCATAAAAATTGCCCGGTGTGAAAACCGGGCGATTCTTCTGTACTTCGTACGCTCATTCTGAACATCCCCAACCGATTTTCACCCTGATAGCAGACTATACCTAAAAGAGTGGTGCCGATAATGACAATGATTACCCTCGCTGATCTGGAGAACATGACACTCAAAGAACTCTATGCGCTCGCAAAAGAATTCAAAATCAGCTATTACAGCAAACTGACGAAGAAGGAACTCATCTTTTCCATATTGAAATCGCGCGCCGAGCAGGAAGGCTTCTTCTTCATGGAAGGGGTGCTGGAGATCATCCAGTCGGAAGGCTATGGATTCCTTCGGCCGATCAACTACTCCTCCAGTTCCGAAGATATCTACATCTCTGCGTCCCAGATCCGCCGGTTTGACTTGCGGAACGGGGACAAAGTGACAGGGAAAGTCCGTCCGCCGAAAGAGAACGAGCGCTACTACGGCCTCCTGCAGGTCGAAGCCGTCAATGGACAGAACCCGGAAGTCGCGCGTGAACGCGTCCACTTCCCGGCACTGACACCGCTCTATCCGACCCGGCACATCAAGCTCGAGACGGAGCCGCGCAACCTGTCGACCCGCATCATGGATCTTGTATCGCCGGTCGGTTTCGGCCAGCGGGGACTGATCGTCGCACCGCCGAAAGCGGGGAAGACGATGCTGCTGAAAGAAATCGCGAACGCCATCACGACGAACCACCCGGAAGCCGAACTCATCGTGCTGCTCATCGACGAACGTCCGGAAGAAGTGACCGACATCGAACGCTCCGTCCAGGCGGATGTTGTCAGCTCGACATTCGATGAAGTGCCGGAAAACCACGTCAAAGTGGCGGAACTCGTCCTCGAGCGCGCCATGCGTCTCGTCGAGCACAAACGCGACGTCGTCATCCTGATGGATTCGATCACACGTCTTGCGCGTGCCTATAACTTGATCATTCCGCCGAGCGGCCGCACACTGTCAGGCGGTATCGACCCGGCTGCCTTTCACCGGCCGAAACGGTTCTTCGGCGCGGCCCGCAACCTGGAAGAAGGCGGCAGCCTCACAATCCTTGCGACGGCCCTCGTCGACACCGGATCCCGCATGGACGAAGTCATCTACGAAGAATTCAAAGGCACCGGCAACATGGAGCTGCATCTCGACCGGGCGCTCGCCGAACGACGGATCTTCCCGGCTATCGACATCCGCCGCTCCGGCACGCGGAAAGAGGAACTGCTCGTCCCGAAAGAACAGCTCGACAAACTATGGGCCATCCGCAAAACCTTCTCGGACGCCCCCGACTTCGCCGAGCGCTTCCTGAAAAAACTGCGCCACACCAAAACCAACGCCGAATTCTTCGACAAACTCAACGAAGACATGAAAACCCAGAGAAACGGCAAAGGGCTAATATAAAAGCGGAAGCGGCCGTTTAGCCTCGACAGGCGTTGGAGGCCAAGCAGAAAAGGCGCACTTTGCCTTTCCTGCTTGGCCGAAACGACCCGAGAGGCTGGCCGCTGGAGCTGGATAATCTAAAAGCGCAGGCGGCTCGCCAGTCCCGACGGGCGTTGGAGGACTGTCCAAAAAGGCGTCCTTTGCCTTAATGGGCAGTCCGAAACGACCCCGAGGGACTAGCCGCCGGAGCTGGATAATCTAAAAGCGCAGGCGGCTCGCCAGTCCCGACGGGCGTTGGAGGCCATCCCGAAAAGGCGCTTTTTGCCTTTACGGAATGATCGAAACGAACCCGAGGGACTCGGTCATCCAATAACTAACAAAAAAGCAGGCAGCCAAACCCGGCTGCCTGCTTTTCATAATGCAGGACAGGCACTGAACCGCCGGCAGTGCAGCGTTTGTGAAGTTATGAGCGCTTCGCCGGGGTTTATGAGCAGAATCCATAGTTTATGATCACTTTCCCGGTTTTATGAGCAGAATCCTGAGTTTATGATCACTTTCCATGTTTTATGATCACTTTCTCGATTTTATGAGCAAAAACCCGGGTTTATGATCACTTTGCTCTCAGCAGGTCTCTTTCGCTGTGACGGTACCACGAAAAAAGCGAAGCGCAGGCGGAGCAGACAAACCAGCCCTTGACTTGCAGGTTTCCTGCGCGGCACAGCATCAGAGAGAAGCTGCAGATCGGCCGCGTCCAGGGCGGCATTTGTGAAGTTATGATCGCTTCCGCATGGTTTATGAGCGGAACCTTGGTTTTATGATCACTTTCCCAGGACTATGATCAAAATCTCAGGTTTATGATCACTTTTCACGGTTTATGAGCGGAACCCCGTTTTCATGATTAATTTACACAGTAGACTGCCCGCATGCAGCGCAGCCCCGGTGGCAGCATGGAAATCATGTCCGCCGCCTCCTAATCGTCCAAGAAAAAGCCAAACAAAAATCTTGCACAGCCCGTCCGGTTTTGGTAAGATTAACTCATATGGTTCACACCATATCTGCATATACGGCTGACATATACGGGCCGTGTAAGGCATCAGTCTTTTACTGGGAAGGCGCAGGCCGACCAGAAATACAACTCTGTTCCAGATGGTCCAGGGCGAAAGGAGAGAGACCGATGAAAGCAGGAATTCACCCGAATTACAAACTAGCAACTGTTACTTGTTCATGTGGCAACACATTCGAAACAGGTTCTGTCAAAGAAGACATTAAAGTGGAAGTTTGTTCTGAATGTCACCCATTCTACACTGGACGTCAGAAATTTGCTGCAGCGGACGGCCGTGTCGACCGCTTCAACAAAAAGTATGGCCTCAAAGAAGAAAACCGCGAAGAAGACAAGTAAGAACGGCTTCTGCAGTTCCCGTCCGGTGCAAGACGCCGGGCGGGACTTTTATTTTCCGCAGCATTTCACCTGCCATCTGTTCCGCTCACGAAAGGGGATTCCTCATGTACGTTACCATGCAAGGGGGCTGGGTCGAAGTCATCTGCGGCAGTATGTTCTCCGGGAAATCCGAAGAACTCATCCGCCGGATCCGCCGCGCCCAGTTTGCTAAACAGAAAATCGCCGTCTTCAAGCCGGCCCTCGATAACCGCTACAGTGACGAAGCGGTCGTCAGCCATAACGGCACTACCGTCCTTGCCGTGCCCGTCTCGTGCGCTTCTGACATTCCGGCGGAAGTGACAGACGACTTCGACGTCGTCGCCATCGATGAAGCCCAGTTTTTCGATGACGGTCTCACCGATATCGTCATGGAACTCGCCGACCGCGGCTTCCGGGTCATCGTCGCGGGTCTCGATCAGGATTTCCGCGGAGAACCGTTCGGGCCGATGCCGCGCATCATGGCGGTCGCGGAAATGGTGACCAAGCTCCAGGCGGTCTGCACTGTCTGCGGGTCACCGTCCAGCCGCACCCAGCGGCTCATCAACGGAAAGCCCGCGGGCTACGATGATCCGATCATCCTCGTCGGGGCATCCGAAGCATATGAACCGCGGTGCCGCATGCATCATGACGTACCGAAAGGCATCTCCATCCGCACCCATGCAGAATAACGAACCGCCAGAGACAGACTGCCCGGCAGCCTGTCTCTTTGTTCACATACAAGAACGCGGACTCCCGTACCCCTATCAAATCAACCAAAACAAATCCGAGGTGACTGCCATGTATGACCGGCTGCAAGCTGTCGAAGACCGTTATGAAAAACTGAACGAACTGCTGAGCGACCCCGACGTCGTCAGCGATCTGGACAAACTGCGCACCTATTCGAAAGAGCAGTCCGACATCCAGGAAACCGTCGAAGCATACCGCGCCTACAAAAAAGCGATAGCGGCGGCGGCGGACGCGAAAGAGATGCTCGAGGACGCGGATGATGAAGAGATGGAAGACCTCATCAAAGCGGAACTCGGCGAGCTTTCCGAAACAATCGATTCACTCGAAGCCCGCATGAAATTGTTGCTCGTGCCGAAAGACCCGAATGACAGCAAGAACGTCATCATGGAAATCCGCGGCGCTGCTGGCGGCGACGAAGCGGCCTTGTTCGCGGCGAAGCTGTACCGCATGTACAGCCGGTACGCCGAACTCAACCATTGGAAGATCGATGTCATGGAGGCCGCGCCGACCGAGCTCGGCGGCTTCAAGGAGATCATCTTCATGGTCAGCGGAAACGGCGCCTACTCCAAGCTGAAATTCGAAAACGGCGCACACCGTGTACAGCGGGTGCCGGAGACGGAATCGGGGGGCCGCATCCACACATCCACTGCAACCGTCGCTGTGCTGCCGGAAGCGGAAGAAGTCGAAATCGACCTGCATGACAAAGACATCCGGACTGACACATTCGCCTCATCCGGTCCCGGCGGCCAGTCCGTCAACACGACGATGTCCGCCGTCCGGCTGACACACCTGCCGACCGGCATCACGGTCTCCTGCCAGGACGAAAAATCGCAGATCAAGAACAAGGAGAAGGCAATGAAAGTACTGCGTGCCCGCGTCTATGACAAATTCCAATCGGAAGCGCAGGCCGAATACGATGAAAAACGGAAATCCGCTGTCGGCACCGGTGACCGCTCGGAACGGATCCGCACGTACAACTTCCCGCAGAACCGGGTGACTGATCACCGCATCGGGCTGACGATCCAGAAACTCGACCAGGTGATCGAAGGTAAGATGGACGAAGTGATTGAAGCGCTGACACTCGAAGATCAGGCGCGGCGCCTCGAACATCTGGAATCCAATGACTGAGACGATCCAGCAGGCGCTCCGCGGGCTGCAGGAAGATCTCGACAGGCAGCAGCTGGATACGAATGCGGCGTATCTCCTGCTTGAGCACATTACACAGAAATCCCGTGCATCCCTGCTCGCCGACCTGCGTGAACCGCTGACCGAACCGCAGGCGCAGCAGTTCCGGAACGCAAGCGCCGACCTGCTGACAGGCAGGCCGATCCAGCATATCATCGGCGAAGAATGGTTCTACGGACGGCCGTTCATCGTCTCGGAAGATGTACTGATTCCGCGTCCGGAAACGGAGGAACTCGTCCTGAACGCCCTGCAGCGCACAACGAAACTGTTCGGCGATGTGCCAGTCAAAGCCGCGGATATCGGGACGGGCAGCGGCGCGATCGCCGTCACATTCAAGCTCGAGCATCCGCAGGCAGCCGTCACGGCGACCGATATCAGCAGTCCTGCTCTGCGGATCGCCATGCAGAATGCGGAAAAGAATGGGGCCTCCATCGATGTTCGGCTCGGAAACCTCGCCGAACCACTCGCGGGTGAGACATGGGACGTCATTTTGTCCAACCCGCCGTATATCAGCGAAACGGATGCCGCCGTCATGTCGCGGACCGTCACCGGTTTCGAACCGCACAGCGCCCTGTTCGCCGAAGAGGGCGGACTTGCACTCTACAGGGAGCTCGCCCGTACACTGCCGGCCGTTCTCGGTTCAAAAGCATTGATCGGTCTCGAGATCGGTCACCTGCAGGGGACAGCCGTGCGGGATCTGTTCCAGGAAGCCTTCCCGGCTGCACAGGTCGACATCGTAAAAGACATCAACGGGAAAGACAGAATGATATTTTGTGAGATAGTGTGAATAATCCCCGGATATCCTGTGCACAATGAGGTCAGGAGGGGATGACATGCTGCAAGATTATCCACAGTTCACACAAACAGAGACGATTGGCAATGATACAAGACATACATGGAAGAGAAAACTGATAGTATTCGCCGAATTCCTGCTCATCATGGTGATGCTGCAGGCGGTTCTCTCACTCTTCCAGACACACGAAAACGAAGAACCGGTCCGCTACCGCATTCTCGCACACTCCGATTCGGCATCCGACCAGGCGGTGAAAGTCCGTATTCAGCAGGAGATCGAGCCGATGATCACAGCTGTGCTCGCGAATACATCGACACAGCCTGAAATCGATGCGGCCCTGAAAGGGATCGAAGCGGACATGCTCGCAGCTGCAGAAACGATTGCCCCGGACATGCCCGTTGCGCTGGAACGCAGCCAGGCGCTGTTTCCGGCGAAACGGGCCGGCCTCTGGATTACGCCGCAGGATACGTATGATGCGTATATCCTGACGATCGGAAGCGGCCGCGGATCAAACTGGTGGTGTTCAATTTTTCCGAAAGTGTGCTATGAAGAAGAAGATGAGGAACCTGTAAAATTCTTTGTCTGGGAGTGGATAACTTCCTTGTTCAAAGCGTAATATCCACTTTTTGTTGCGGATAACTTAGTGGAAAGCGGTATGAAGGAGATGAAATGATGCACACTCGACTTGTGAAAGTGGATAACACTGTGGATAACGATGAAAGATATCAACAAGTTGTGGATTGTTTGAAAAAAGGGGAGCTCGCTGCCTTTCCGACCGAAACGGTGTACGGACTTGGGGCGCTTGCGACAGATCCGGAAGCGGCGCAGAAGATCTTTGAAGCGAAAGGCCGCCCCTCCGACAATCCACTGATCGTGCATATCGGAACCAAAGAAGAAGCCGGGCACTATGCCGACGAAATCCCGGAAGCGGCAGTCCGGCTCATGGATGCATTCTGGCCGGGTCCGCTGACGCTGATCTTCCGGGAAAAGCCGGGGGTCATCGCAAAAAGCGTAACAGCAGGCATCGGCACGGTCGGCCTTCGCATGCCCGATCATCCTGTCGCGCTGAAACTGCTCCGGCTGCTCGGGGGGCCGCTCGCCGCACCGAGTGCAAACCGGAGCGGCAAGCCGAGCCCGACGAAAGCGGAGCACGTCCTTCGGGATATGCACGGAAAGATCCCGTTCATCCTGGATGGCGGGGCGACAGGCGTCGGTGTCGAATCGACCGTCATCGACATGACATCGGTGCCGCCAGCAATCCTGCGTCCGGGCGGTGTGACAGCTGAAATGATCGAATCGGTCATCGGTCCCGTCCGTTCCGAAACGTCAGCAGCCGAAGCGGAAGCGCCGCGCGCGCCGGGCATGAAGTATTTGCATTACTCACCTGACGCACCGGTCTGGCTTATCAAACCTGATTCCGGCAAAATCGAAGCAGCCATCGGTTCATTCCGATCGGAAGGCGGAAAAGTCGCCGTCATCGGACCGGACGAGCTCAGGACGGATACAGCGGACTGGTATTTTGCAACCGGACCGTACGGCGATCCGCGCGAACTCGCAGCCCGTCTCTACGATGCGCTGCGGACTTGCGATGACACGGATGCATCCGTCATCCTCGCCGTCGAGACACCGGCCGAAGGGATGGGCCTCGCCGTCATGAACCGGCTCAGGAAAGCGGCGGACGGCAAACGGCTCGATCCGTAATCTGTTTCAGCGGCAATTGGATAGTATTCATGAATGGCCTCCCCGCGCGCCGCATACGATTTACTGGCGCAACATGCGGGGAGGTTCTTATATTGGTTGAACTCATTGCGGCAGCGGTGACCACGATCGACATCCTCGTCATCTACACACTGCTGCATGTACGGAGACGCAAGTGGCTCATCGCCTTATGGACCGGCCTGCTGAATGTCCTGTTCCCGCTTGCGGGATTTCTGATGGGCGAGTGGTCGGCGCATCTGCTCTCGGATTGGAGCGGTATCCTTTCAAGCGTGCTGCTCGTATTGATCGGTGTACATATGCTTCTGCAGGAGGAGGACACGGCATCGCAGAAACTTGCGGGTCCGCTGCTGCTGGCTGTCGCGGTCAGCCTGGATGGCCTGTCGATCAGCATGTCATTCGGATTGCAGCAGCTGAACAAAACGCTGTTCGTGAGCGCGACCGGATTCTTTTCATTGGTGCTCTCCTGGTTCGCCTTGCGGACGAATATGGCAATGACACTGGGCATGCGTGCGTTTCTGAGACGTTTAGCAGGGGTGATCCTGATCGTGATGGGAATATTGGCTTGGATTTCATAATAAAACAGTTTCCGTATCTTGGAGAATCAGGTATGATGGTTGTTAGGTGATAATAATGAATATTTGTTTTATCTGCACAGGAAATACATGCAGAAGTCCGCTTGCCGAAGGGCTTCTGAGATCGAAGGAACTGCCGGGTGTCGCAGTCCGGTCCGCAGGCATCTATGCAGCAGACGGAATGCCTATTTCCGATCATTCGAAGGATATAATGGAAAATAATGGGTTTCCGTACACGCCCGTATCCAGGCAGTTCTCCAGGGCGGATGCCGAATGGGCGGATCTGATACTGACGATGACAGCGGGTCATCGGGAGACGCTGCGCCGGTCATATGCAGACCATGCGGCCAAGGTATTCACGCTGAAGGAGTATACGGGGCAGGCGGACCACGATGTCCAGGACCCGTTCGGCGGCAGCTTCTCTTTGTACGAATCAACATTCGGCGAATTGGCGGAACAGATCGATCTGCTCGCAAGCAGACTACTGGGGGAACAATAATGGCAGAGACAAAGAGGAAATTCGGGTTGAAATGGAAACTGGTTGTGTTCGTAACAATATTGGCGGTCGTCACGTATTCGTTCAGCGCGCTGTTCATCAATTTCCTGCAGCCGCGCTTCTTTCCGGGCTTCAACCCGCTCTGGTTCGGTATCATGACATACGGTCTCGGGATCATCTGGTCGGCGATCCTCGCTGCATTGTTCAGCAACATCCTGACCAAACCGCTCCAGAAACTCGAACGGGAAGCGATCCGGGTGGCGGACGGCAGAATCGGCACGGATATCGAACTGCCGGATTCGTCGGATGAAATCCGCTCTGTTGCGGAAGCGTTCCAGCAGGTCGTCCTGAACCTGCGCGGCATTGTCGGGCAGATCGAAGAGAATTTCGAAAGGACATCACGTTCTGTCGGCGTCCTGCATACCGAAACAGGGTCCGCTGCAAGTCAGGCGGATGCCATCGCGTCGACAATCGCGGAGATTTCCTCCGGTGCAGAAGCGACAGCCGTGTCCGTCCAGGAGACTGCGGAGGCGATGGAAGATGTCCGCTCGATCGCGGCAGACGTCAGCAGCCGTGCGGAGGAATCGTCCAGGCAGTCGGAGGAGATGCTGGACGAATTGAAGAAGACGACAGATGCCTACCGGGCGCTTGTCGTCGGCATACGGGACATGTCCACACAAAGCGAAGCCTCGCTCTCGACCATCCGGGACCTCGACCGCAACGCACAGAAGATCGGGGAAATCGTGGAACTGGTCGGCGGCATCGCTAATCAGACGAATCTCCTGGCACTCAACGCGTCGATCGAAGCTGCCCGTGCAGGGGAGCATGGCAAAGGGTTCGCTGTCGTCGCAGAGGAAGTGCGCGTGCTGGCGGATGAAAGCGCGAAATCGGTCCAGATGATCGGCGGCCTCGTCAGCACGATCCAGTCCGATGTCACGAAAGTCGTCAGGGAGATCGAGATGCAGGTGAAAACAGCCGGTCAGGAAGCGGACCGGGCTGATGAAACGAACAATAGTATCACCGTGATGGCATCGACCATCAATACGATGGCCGGTTCGATCACAGGCATCACGGAACTCGTCGAACACCAATTGACACAGATCGAAAAGACAGCGCATCAGTCCCAGGAAGTCGCAGCGATTGCGGAAGAGACATCCGCCGGAGCGGAAGAAGTCCAGGCGGCGACCGAGGAGCAGGCGCATTCCATCGAGCAGACAAGCAATCTCGCAAGCGATCTGAAAGATCAGTCCGAAGCGCTGTATGCGGTCATCCGCCGATTCGATACATCCAACTGACCTGAAAGCCGGCCGAGTGCCGGTTTTTTTCATAGGGGCGGCTGCGCAGTTCCCACTGTGTTTTTACGCAGAAGAGTGATAGAATCATTGTAAGTATATTAAGAAAAGAGGGACGCACGTGAAACTCGCGATATCATCCGATCACGGCGGCAATAACCTTCGCCGCGAAATCAAAAACCTATTGACTGAACTGGACATCGACGTCACCGACTTCGGACCTGACTCCGATGCTTCCGTCGACTATCCTGATTATGCAAAAGAAGTGACGGCAGGCGTCGCGTCCGGCAAGTTCGACCGCGGCATCCTGATCTGCGGCACGGGCATCGGCATGTCGATCGCCGCCAATAAGACGAACGGGATCCGCTGTGCGCTCTGCCACGATGTCTTCAGCGCAAAAGCGACCCGCGGACATAATGATACGAACGTACTCGCAATGGGCGAACGGGTCATCGGCCCTGGACTGGCCCGTGAAATCGTCCAGACATGGCTCGACACACCGTTCGAAGGCGGACGGCACGAGCGCCGCATCGAAAAACTCATGGAACTCGAAAACAACTAGGAAGCGGGGGAGCAGCATGGATACCAGCATTTTATGGAGACTGCAGATCGAGCAGGTGCTCACGGAATTCGCCGAGCAGGCGCCGCCTGAAGCAGGCACGTTCTTCGTGATCGGCTGCTCCACGTCGGAAGTCGCAGGCAAACGGATCGGAACGGCAGGTGCACTCGAAGTGGCGGAAGCGCTGTACGGCCCGCTCGCCCAATTCGCGGAGACGCACAAGGTGCATCTGGCCTTCCAGGGCTGCGAGCACATCAACCGCGCGGTCACGATCGAGCGCAGGGCTGCGGCACAGCACGGCTATGACCGCGTGTCCGTCGTGCCGGTCACGACCGCAGGCGGCTCGATGTCCGCCTATGCCTATGAACACCTGGATGATGCGGTCGTCGTCGAGTCGGTGCGGGCACATGCCGGCATCGACATCGGCCAGACGCTGATCGGCATGCAGCTGAAGCCTGTCGCGGTGCCGATCCGCACATCCGTCAAACAGATCGGTGAAGCTGTCGTCACCTGCGCCACGACCCGTCCGAAACTGATCGGCGGCGCCCGCGCGCAGTACGAATAAACCGGGACCCGTTCCCGGACTGCACGGCCAAAAAGACGCTAAAGGGGAAATGATCATGGATTTGAGCAATGTGAAACGTGAAGACAGTGCAGTATTTGAAGCGATCATGGCTGAAAAGAACCGCCAGAACGCAAACATCGAACTGATTGCTTCTGAAAACTTCGTCTCGGAAGCGGTCATGGAAGCACAAGGGTCCTACTTGACGAACAAATACGCAGAAGGCTATCCGGGCAAGCGCTACTACGGCGGCTGCGAGCACGTCGATGTCGTCGAGAACATCGCACGCGACCGGGTCAAGGAACTGTTCGGTGCGGCCTATGCGAACGTCCAGGCACACTCCGGCGCACAGGCCAACATGGCAGTCTACTTCACCGTCCTGAAACCCGGCGATACCGTCCTCGGCATGAACCTGTCCCACGGCGGCCACCTGACGCACGGCAGCCCGGTGAACTTTTCCGGGAAACTGTACAACTTCGTCGAATACGGCGTGAGCGAAGGGGACGAGCGTATCGATTACGAAGACGTCCGCCAGAAAGCGCTCGAGAATAAGCCGAAGATGATTGTCGCGGGGGCAAGTGCCTATCCGCGTGAAATCGATTTTGCGAAGTTCCGTGAAATCGCGGATGAAGTCGGCGCCTTCCTGATGGTCGATATGGCACATATCGCAGGACTCGTCGCAGCAGGGGAGCATCCGAGCCCGGTGCCTCACGCGCATTTCGTGACGTCGACAACGCACAAGACACTGCGCGGCCCGCGCGGCGGCATCATCCTCATCGGCGAGGAATTCGCAGAGGAATACGGCAAGAAGATCGACAAGACGGTCTTCCCGGGTATCCAGGGCGGTCCGCTCATGCATGTCATCGCAGCGAAAGCGGTTGCGTTCGGAGAGGCGCTCCAGCCGGAATTCAAGACGTACGCCCAGCAAGTGAAGAAGAACGCGGTTGCACTCGGCGAAACGCTCGTTGCAGAAGGCATCGACATCGTCTCCGGCGGCACGGACAACCACCTAGTGCTGCTCAACCTGACAAGCCTCGGCCTGACGGGTAAAGTCGCCGAGCACGTCCTCGACGAATGCGGCATCACGGTCAACAAAAATACCGTACCGTTCGATAAGGAAGGCCCGTTCGTCACATCCGGCATCCGCATCGGCACACCGGCCGTCACCTCCCGCGGCTTCAAGGAAGACGACATGAAAGAAGTCGGCGCCATCATCGCGAAACTCCTCAAGAACCACGAGGACGATACGGTGAAAGAAGAAGCGAAACAGCGCGTCAAAGCACTCACCGACAGTCACGCACTCTACGCGTGATCGATCGGCAAAACCCGCCATCCGATCCGGATGGCGGGTTTTGTGCGTTCCGGGACGTGTGGAGTTGTGCCCGGATGCCGATGAATTCCGCGAAGTGTCCGATACCCCGGCTCAAATGTCCGATACATCGCGCCAAGTGTCCGATAATGCCGCCCAAACGTCCGATACCACGCACGATTTGTCCGATACGCCCTCCGCCCCACGGCGCTCGTACCGTGCCAATCTTCCGCGAATTCCAAACTTCCGTCCATGCAACCTAATGCGCCGCCATTCTGTTATACTAAGTGGGACAAAGTTAAAGGAGCGATCTCAATGGCAAAAGTACACGTATTCGATCACCCGCTCATCCAGCACAAACTGACATTCATCCGGGACGCCAGCACAGGCACGAAGGAATTCCGCGAACTCGTGGACGAAGTCGCCACGCTGATGGCATACGAAATCACACGCGACCTCCCGCTGCAGGAAGTGGACGTCCAGACACCTGTCAGCCAGGCGAAATCCCAAGTGCTGGCAGGGAAGAAACTCGGCATCGTTCCGATCCTCCGCGCCGGTATCGGCATGGTCGACGGGATGCTGAAACTCATCCCGGCTGCCCGCGTCGGCCACGTCGGCCTGTTCCGCGACCCGGACACGCTGGAACCGCACGAATACTTCGTCAAACTGCCATCGGACGTCTCGGAACGGGAATTCATCGTCGTCGATCCGATGCTCGCGACCGGCGGTACCGCCGTCGAAGCCATCAACTCGCTCAAAAAGCGCGGTGCGAAACACATCAAATTCATGTGCCTCGTCGCTGCTCCGGAAGGCGTGAAAGTGTTCACGGAAGCACATCCGGATGTCGACGTCTATATCGCGGCACTCGATGAAAAACTGAATGACCACGGCTACATCGTCCCAGGTCTCGGCGACGCCGGCGACCGCTTATTCGGAACGAAATAATGGGGAAGGCGTGACTACTGTGAAACGCAAATGGAAAGTAATGACGATCTTCGGGACGCGGCCGGAAGCCATCAAGATGGCTCCGCTCGTTCTTGAACTGCAAAAACACGGGGATGACATCGAATCGATCGTGACCGTCACTGCGCAGCACCGTGAAATGCTCGACCAAGTGCTCACCACCTTCGGCATCACGCCCGATTACGACCTGAACATCATGAAAAGCCGGCAGACTCTGATCGATGTCGCAACACGCGGACTGGAAGGGCTCGACGGTATCATGAAGGAAGCGGAACCGGATATCGTGCTCGTCCACGGTGACACGTCGACGACATTCGTCGGCAGCCTGGCCGCCTTCTATAACCAGATCGCAATCGGCCACGTCGAAGCGGGCCTGCGCACATGGGACAAATACTCCCCGTACCCGGAGGAGATGAACCGCCAGCTGACAGGCGTCCTCGCCGACCTGCATTTCTCGCCGACCGAGAAATCCGCACAGAACCTGCTGGATGAAGGGAAGCCGCAGGACCGCATCTTCATCACCGGCAATACGGCGATCGATGCGCTGCAGACGACTGTCGACGAAACGTACACGCACCCGATCTTCGAAAAACTCGGTGACGACCGTCTCGTCCTGCTGACAGCGCACCGCCGGGAAAACCTCGGAGAACCGATGCGCAACATGTTCCGGGCTATCAACCGGCTGCTGGACAAGCACGATGACATCCAGGTCATCTATCCTGTCCATATGAACCCGGCCGTCCGCGAAGTCGCAGATGAACTGCTCGGCAACAATGACCGTATCCATCTGATCGAACCGCTCGAAGTGGTCGACTTCCACAACTTCGCGGCCCGTTCGCACATCATCCTGACCGACTCGGGCGGCATCCAGGAAGAAGCACCGTCTCTCGCAAAACCGGTCATCGTACTCCGCGACACGACCGAGCGCCCGGAAGGCATCGACGCTGGCACACTCAAACTCGCCGGCACCGACGAAGACACCATCTTCCGTCTGGCCGACGAGCTGCTGTCCGACCAGGCCGCCTACGAAGCCATGGCGAAAGCGTCCAACCCGTATGGTGATGGCAAAGCTTCGCAGCGAATCGTCGAAGCGCTGCTCAACTACCTGAATAACCAACGTTAAAAAGCAGAGGCCCGCAAGCCTCTGCTTTTCCATTTTCATCGTTTCCTCCTTGCCGCGAGGAAGACGATTTTCCAAACAACGACCCCGGAACAAAGCGGAATTTATCCGTCAGCACCGCAATTCACCTTCATCACACCTTCCTGAATCCCTAAGGGAATCCCCTATTTCTCGACTTTGAACAATTTAAACATTAAAATGTGACGATTCCTTGACAGCTCACCAACTATGTGAAGATTTTCACGGGAATCAATTGACAGCAAAATACCCCTATTGTATGCTAACAGAGGGTAACAATGATAGGGTTTATACATAGATAAATCAGCATTTTCCGCCTGATTTTCGGCTAAGTTCTATCATCCGCTCGCAGCCTGCCGCACACCCGGAACCGGGCAATGTGCAGGTTGGACAACGTGTCCTGGTGAACGCCAAGCAGCCGGCATGTCAGTCACCTCCTTCAAGCCGCGGAATCGTCCGCAGCCGCTGATTAGGAAGTATTGACGGCTGCAAAAAACCGGCAGAACCGGAACGCATCTGTCCGGCGAACCCATCCGTCCGCCGCACGTCTCACAGACCTCAGGCACGGTCCGGTCCTTAACTAAACTTATCGTAATAGGAGACTCACCTACCATGCAGACAATGCAGGAAATCTTTACAAGGCAAAAGAGGGCTCTATTTTTTTTGCTCGCATTGCTCATTTTAGGCTGGGCATTTACGGAAGCCAAGACCATTTTCGCAGGGCTCCTGCTCGGACTTGTCTTCGGATTGTACAACTTCTGGATCCTGATCCGGAGAATGGAACAATTCGATAAGAAACTGGACCAGGGCAAAAAGGCTTCGCTTGGCACAGGACTGCGTTTCGCCGCAGGGATTGCTGCGGCCGCCATCGCGATGTCGATGCCAGAATACTTCAATCTGATCAGTACAGTGGCCGGTCTGATGATTCCCTACGCCCTATTGCTCATCGATAGGATCGTCTACCATGTGAAACATCATTCCTAAACTGATCACAAAAGGGAGGTGAACGAAACGTGGAACACAAAAATCCGAGTTGGGACTTATTCTTTATCACTTTCAACCCAGCCAACATCATGATGCTCTTCGTCACATGCCTCATCGTCTTCATCATTGCCGTGCTTTCCACAAGGAAGCTGCAGATGAAACCGACCGGCATGCAGAACTTCATGGAATGGATCATGGACTTCGTCAAAGGGATTATCAAGAACAACATGGACTGGAAAACAGGGGGCCGTTTCCACGTACTCGGCATCACGCTGATCATGTTCGTGTTTGTAGCCAACATGCTTGGTCTGCCGTTCTCAATCCATTGGGATGGCTACCTGTGGTGGAAATCACCGACAGCCGATCCGGTCATCACGATGACACTCGCCGCGACGGTCGTCATCCTGACGCACTATTACGGGGTGAAGATGCTTGGGGTCAAAGGGTATTTCAAGACCTACATCCAGCCGATGCCGTTCCTGGCACCGCTGAAAGTCATCGAGGAATTTGCAAATACGCTGACACTCGGTCTGCGTCTTTACGGTAACATCTTTGCAGGGGAGATTCTGATCGGCCTGCTTGCAACACTCGCAGCCGGCAGTATCGGCGGCTTCCTCGGAGCCATCATACCTGCACTCGCCTGGCAGGGATTCTCGGTGTTCATCGGGGCGATCCAGGCATTCATCTTCGTTATGTTGACGATGGTTTACATGTCACACAAAGTGTCTGCAGACCACTAAACATAAAGCCCGTCTTCGGGTGAACACGCACCACCAAACCAAACAATACTAGGAGGAAATAACACTATGACAGGTTCACTTGGTCTATTAGCAGCAGCTATCGCAGTTGGTCTTGGCGCACTCGGCGCTGGTATCGGTAACGGTTTGATCGTCTCACGTACAGTTGAAGGGATCGCCCGCCAGCCGGAAGCACGCGGTGTCCTTCAGACAACAATGTTCATCGGTGTCGCGTTGGTCGAGGCATTGCCGATCATCGCTACAGTTATCGCGTTCATCGTCATGAACAAATAATCTGTACCTTAACTTACAAGTTATGTACCGTAACGGGATAGGGCCGGGGCTGCCTTGTGCGGCGGTCCCGACAGCCTGTCTGACTCCCCTTTGGTATGTAACCACTTTATAACAAAACGAAACAATGGCGGAGAGCGGGAACAGTACGATCTTGCGCCATTCATTTATGTAACAGGCGGCATGCCGCTGCACCAAACCGTTTGACTTGCAAACGTAAGTTTCTGAAGGGAGTGAAACAATCGTGTTTTTGGATACCTTCGTCCTTTTGTCATCGAATCCTGATGCAGGGTTCCTGGCCAGCCTGAACGACCGGCTGAATCTTGGGGACATCATTGCCACTGTCATCTTCTTCACGATCCTCATGCTTCTCTTGAAGAAATTCGCATGGGGTCCGCTGATGGGCATCATGAATCAGCGTGCTGAGCTGATTGCCAACGAAATCGAAGCGGCTGAAAAGAGCCGTGCCGAATCACAGAACGTACTCGAAGAGCAGCGCGCTCTTTTGAAAGAAGCACATACAGACGCACAATCGATCATCGAAAACGCGAAGAAGCAGGGCGAAGCGACACGCGAAGACCTCGTCCAGACGGCACGCGCTGAAGTGAGCCGCATGAAAGAGAACGCTGCACGTGAAATCGCTACGGAGAAAGAGAAAGCGATCGCCGCTGTCCGCGAAGAGTTCGTCTCTCTCTCGATCATGGCCGCGTCCAAAGTACTCGGCAAAGAAGTGTCCGAGGAGGATAACCGCGAGCTGATCGAAGAAACGATTGTGAAGGCAGGGGAAGGCCGATGAGCCGATCAATCGTCTCGGAACGCTATGCTGCCGGGCTGTTCAAAGCAGCGATGGCGCAGGGCGCTCTCAAAGAAGTCCATACAGACGTCCGTGAATTGCAGAAGGCGCTCGAAACCGGCCGCGGCTTCATGGAACTCATGAGCCTGCCGCAAGTATCGCTTGAAAAGAAACATTCACTGATCGCTTCCGTCATGCCGGGTGCGCACCAGCTCCTGCTGAATGCGCTGAACGTCATGCTGGACGCAGACCGTATGGAAGAACTGCCAAGTGTCCTGGAAGAATTCAACGAACTTGCAAACGACGCAGCCGGCATCGCCGAAGCGACCGTCTATGCAACCCGTGAACTGACAGAGCAGGAACAAACCCGAATTTCCAGCGCGTTCGCCGCACGAGTCGGCAAACAGTCGCTTCATCTTACAACGATTATCGATCCGTCCCTGATCGGCGGCATCCGCCTTCAGATCGGCAACCGAATCTTCGACAGCAGTCTCAGTACTAAACTGGCTTCACTGCAGCGTACGTTGATCGGCTAAAATTTTGAAAAATGAGGGGTGACATACATGGGCATCAAAGCTGAAGAAATCAGCACACTGATCAAGCAGCAGATCGAGGGCTATCAGTCTGAGATGGAAGTTAGCGAAGTCGGTACCGTACTTACAGTCGGTGACGGTATCGCCCGTGCTCATGGTCTCGACAATGTCATGGCCGGTGAACTCCTTGAGTTCTCCACTGGTGTGCTGGGTATGGCACAGAACTTGGAAGCGAACAACGTAGGTATCGTAATCCTCGGACCATACACAGACATCAAAGAAGGCGATGAAGTACGTCGTACAGGCCGTATCATGGAAGTACCGGTCGGAGAGGAATTGGTCGGACGCGTCGTCAATTCACTCGGACAGCCGGTGGACGGGCTCGGCCCGATCCAGACAACGAAAACACGTCCGATCGAAAGCCCGGCGCAAGGCGTCATGGCCCGTAAATCGGTCGACGAACCGCTTCAGACAGGTATCAAAGCGATCGACGCACTCGTTCCGATCGGCCGCGGCCAGCGTGAGCTGATCATCGGAGACCGTCAGACGGGTAAGACGACCGTCGCGATCGATACGATCCTGAACCAGGCAGATCAGGACATGATCTGTATCTATGTAGCGATCGGACAAAAGGAATCGACCGTCCGCTCGGTTGTTGAAACGCTCCGTGAACACGGCGCACTCGACTACACGATCGTCGTCACGGCATCGGCATCACAGCCGGCTCCATTATTGTACCTGGCACCATACGCAGGAATCACGATGGGTGAAGAGTTCATGTTCCAGGGCAAGCACGTCCTGATCGTGTACGATGACCTGTCGAAACAGGCTGCGGCCTACCGTGAACTTTCCCTGCTCCTCCGCCGTCCTCCGGGCCGTGAAGCATACCCGGGTGACGTCTTCTACTTGCACTCACGCCTTCTTGAGCGTGCGGCGAAACTGAACGACTCCCTCGGCGGCGGTTCCATCACGGCACTGCCATTCGTCGAAACGCAGGCGGGCGATATCTCCGCGTACATCCCGACGAACGTCATCTCGATCACGGACGGCCAGATCTTCCTGCAGTCCGACCTGTTCTTCTCGGGCGTGCGCCCGGCGATCAACGCCGGACTCTCCGTATCCCGTGTCGGCGGATCCGCGCAGATCAAAGCGATGAAGAAAGTCGCGGGTACCCTGCGTCTTGACCTCGCTGCATTCCGTGAACTCGAAGCGTTCTCCGCATTCGGTTCGGACCTCGATCCGGCAACGGCTGCGAAACTCCAGCGCGGATACCGGACGGTCGAAGTACTGAAGCAGGACCTGCATAAGCCGCTCAAAGTCGAGTATCAGGTCGTCATCCTGTACGCACTGACCCGCGGATTCCTCGACGATATCCCGGTCAAGGACATCCAGCGCTTCGAAAGCGAAATCGATATGTGGCTTGAAAGCAACCACACGAACATTTTGGAAACCATCCGTACAACGAAAGGGCTTCCTGCAGACGACGAATTTGCAGCAGCCATCAATGAGTTCAAGAAGAACTTTGCGGTTTCTGAATCGTAAGACTCGGCTGCAATACGGACAACGGACTAAAAAAAGGTGGTGAATAGCCAATGGCCTCATTACGCGAGGTGGAACAGCGTATTAAATCGACGAAGAATACACGGCAGATCACGAAAGCGATGCAGATGGTGTCCGCTTCCAAGCTGAGCCGTGCAGAAGCGAACGCCAAGCAGTTCGTCCCCTACATGGACAAGATCGAAGAAGTGGTCGGCTCCATCGCATCCGCGACGCAGGGATCCAGCCACCCGATGCTCGTGACCCGTCCTGTCAAAAAGACGGGCTACATCATCGTGACGTCCGACCGCGGACTCGTCGGAGGATACAACTCCCACATCCTGCGGAAAGCGAAACGCGCCATCGAACAGCGTCACGCGTCGAAAGACGAAGTGTCCCTGTTCGTCATCGGGAGCAAAGGGACCGAGTTCTTTGAACGGCTCGGTTTCGAGGTGGAGGAGAGCCTTGTCGGCGTCTCCGATCACCCTTCGTTCGAAGAGATAAAAGACATCGCGAATAAAGCTGTTGGCATGTTCACGGAAGGCAATTACGATGAATTGTACTTATACTACAATCATTTCGTCTCCGCCATCTCCAACGAACCGACGGAACGGAAATTGCTTCCGCTTACCGACCTGGAAACATCCGGCGTGAGCTCCTCTTATGAATTCGAGCCTTCTGCGGAAGTCATCCTCGAATCCCTTTTGCCGCAATATGCGGAGAGCCTCATCTACGGAGCGGTCCTCGACGGTAAAGCGAGCGAACATGCTTCCAGTATGACAGCGATGAAGACTGCAACCGATAATGCAACAGACTTGATAGATGATTTGACGCTCGTATTCAACCGTGCCCGTCAGGCAGCGATCACCCAGGAAATCACGGAGATCGTCGCAGGCGTCGCCGCGCTCGAATAACAGCGATTACCAGAACGTACCAGTACGACAGGAGGGAATAGCATGAGCAAAGGACAAGTTCTTCAGGTTATGGGTCCGGTCGTTGACGTCCGTTTCGCGGACGGTCAGCTGCCTGCGATCTATAACTCACTGAAAGTCCAGATCAATCGCCCGGGTGCTGAAGCGGAAACGCTGACGCTGGAAGTGGCGCTTCACCTTGGGGACGATTCCGTACGTACGATTGCGATGTCCTCCACAGACGGTCTGAGACGCGGCGAGGAAGTCACCGATATGGGTGCGCCGATCTCAGTTCCAGTCGGAGACGCGACACTCGGACGTGTATTCAATGTGCTGGGTGAGGAGATCGATCTGCGCGAGCCCGTTCCGGCGGACACACAGCGCGACCCGATCCACCGCCAGGCACCAACATTCGAAAACCTTTCGACGAAAGTCGAGATCCTCGAGACAGGCATCAAAGTCGTTGACCTGCTCGCTCCGTATATCAAGGGCGGTAAGATCGGCCTCTTCGGCGGTGCGGGTGTAGGGAAGACCGTACTGATCCAGGAACTCATCAACAACATCGCACAGGAACACGGCGGTATCTCCGTATTCGCAGGTGTTGGGGAGCGGACACGTGAAGGGAACGACCTGTACTTCGAAATGACGGATTCCGGCGTTATCAAGAAAACGGCGATGGTCTTCGGTCAGATGAACGAGCCGCCTGGTGCGCGTATGCGTGTTGCACTGACGGGTCTGACAATGGCGGAATACTTCCGTGACGAACAGGGCGCTGACGTTCTGCTCTTCATCGATAATATCTACCGTTTCACACAGGCCGGTTCCGAAGTATCCGCGCTGCTCGGCCGTATGCCGTCCGCGGTTGGATACCAGCCGACACTTGCAACGGAAATGGGTCAGCTCCAGGAGCGGATCACTTCCACGAACAAAGGATCCGTCACATCGATCCAGGCGATCTACGTCCCTGCCGATGACTATACGGACCCGGCTCCGGCAACGACGTTCGCCCACCTTGACGCGACGACGAACCTGGAGCGTAAACTATCCGAGATGGGGATCTACCCTGCCGTTGACCCGCTCGCGTCGACATCCCGCGCACTAAGCTCGGACGTTGTCGGTAAAGAGCACTACGAAGTGGCGACGCAAGTCCAGGAAACGCTCCAGCGCTACCGTGAACTGCAGGATATCATCGCCATCCTCGGTATGGACGAACTGAGCGAAGACGACAAGCAGGTCGTGGACCGTGCGCGCCGTATCCAGTTCTTCCTGTCCCAGAACTTCCACGTGGCAGAGCAGTTCACAGGCCAGAAAGGATCCTATGTACCGGTCTCTGAAACAGTAGCCGGCTTCAAAGCGATCCTCGAAGGCAAGTATGACCACCTGCCGGAAGATGCATTCCGTCTCGTCGGACGCATCGAGGAAGTTGTGGCGAAAGCGAAAGAAATGGGCGTAGAAGTCTAATATAAGGGACCAGGAGGGAAAGTCATGAAGATAAAAGTCAATATCGTCACTCCCGACGGCCCTGTCATGGAAACAGAAGCGGATATGGTCATAGCGGTCACCGAAACCGGCGAACTGGGCGTCCTGCCCGGTCACATCGCCATGGTGGCACCGCTCGACATCGGCGCGCTGCGTCTGAAGAACGGCAATGAAACCGATCACGTCGCAGTCAACGGAGGCTTCCTTGAAGTCCGTCCTGACGTCGTGACCGTCCTTGCCCAGAGTGCGGAGCTTGCTTCGCATATCGACTTGGCGCGTGCAGAAATGGCGCGCAAGAAGGCGGAAGTCGCTCTTCAGCAGAAGACGAACGCACTGGAAGCCAAGCAGGCGGAACTCAGTCTGCGCCGGGCCATCAACCGCATCAAAGTTTCCGGCATGTAAGGCGGATCACACCGAATCGGGCAGAAGGGTTTCCTTCTGTCCGGTTTTTTAGCGTACAAACCAACCCGGACAGCATCCGGGCAGGCAGGGAGAGACGAAGCATATGGATATCTACGGGGTCAATCCGCTCCTTGCGATCGGATCTCACATCTTTTTCATCGGCATCTCATTCTACGCGCTGCAGGCCATCATGCCGCAGGCGATCATCCGCAAAAACCGGGTCTTCCAAACCCAGCTGCTGTATATACTGCTGAGCATTGCCATCGGTTCGGCCGTATCGAATTTCTTTTTGGACATATCCTACTGGTCAGGGAGGCTGCCGTTCTTCTTCGGCTGATTCGTCTGATCGCCGCGCAGGCATACATGCCTCCGGGGCGATCAGACGAACTATCAGCGTATCGGCAGCAGACAGCTGGGATGCGGCGGAATTATTATAATTCAATGAGAAAGGTTTACTCGGGACGGCGGTCGGGAAACCAAACGACTGTAACCTCCTTGTAATATTGGAGGGAAAAAGAGTAAGCTATTCACCCACACGGATCTTCTTAGGCATACATATCATGGACTGAGACGGTCTTTTGTCGGAAACAGTCACAATGACGCTTGTGAACCGATGCGGTACGTTGTACAATGGACTGAGTTTGGTTGATTTTTCTATCAGATTACTAATTTAAGTTTTCATCGATACACAATGACTTTGACAATGACACGGGAACGAATTATAACTTTGAGTCGGAGGGGCTTGTTTTGGATAAAATTATTATTAATGGTGGACGGCAGCTGCACGGGACGGTGCGCGTGGAAGGGGCTAAAAACGCAGTACTCCCGATCCTTGCCGCTGCCCTGCTTGCAACGGAAGGTGTAAACATCATTCGGGAAGTGCCGAATCTGTCGGATGTCCGCACGATCAACGAAGTGCTGAAAAGCTTATATGCGAAAACGGACTATAAGCCGGAGGAAGGCGAGCTGATCATCGACTCGACCGAGACACTGACGAGCGAAGCACAGTTCGAATACGTCCGTAAAATGCGTGCATCCATCTTGGTAATGGGTCCTCTGCTTGCACGCAATGGGTTTGCACGCGTGGCAATGCCCGGCGGCTGTGCGATCGGATCACGTCCGATCGACCAGCACCTGAAAGGCTTCGAAGCGATGGGCGCTGAAATTTCCTTTGGACACGGCTTCGTCGAAGCACGTGCGAACGGCGGCTTGAAAGGCGCCAAGATCTATCTCGATTTCCCGAGTGTCGGAGCGACTGAAAACATCATGACAGCTGCCGCCCTCGCGAAAGGGACGACGACGATCGAAAACGCCGCAAAAGAGCCGGAGATCGTGGACCTTGCGAACTTCATCAATGAGATGGGCGGCCGTGTGATCGGTGCCGGTACTGATGTCATCCGTATCGAAGGGGTGCCGTACTTGAAAGGCGCTGTCCATAATATCATCCCGGACCGCATCGAAACAGGTACATTCATGGTTGCTGCAGCGATTACAGGCGGAGATGTGACGATCGAAAACGCTTTGCCTGAGCACAATGCTGCCCTGATTTCCAAACTGCAGGAAATGGGTGTCGTGATCACCGAGCTTGACGAAGGCATCCGCATTACGGCCGAGCACCCGCTGAAGTCGGTCGATTTGAAGACGATGCCGCACCCTGGATTCCCGACAGATATGCAGTCCCAGATGATGGCACTCATGCTGAAAGCTGAAGGAACAGGCGTCTTGACGGAAACCGTATTCGAGAACCGGTTCATGCATGTGGAGGAATTCCGCCGCATGAATGCCGACATCAAAATCGAAGGCCGTTCCGTCATCATGAACGGACCATCGAAGCTGCAGGGCGCTGAAGTGGCAGCGACCGACCTGCGTGCTGCTGCCGCCCTCATCTTGGCCGGCCTCGTCGCAGACGGCGTGACACGTGTCACGGAGCTCGTCCACCTGGACCGCGGCTACGTCAATTTCCATCACAAACTGAAAGCACTCGGCGCGGACATCGAACGCGTTTCTTCCCAATCCGAAACAGCAGATTCCGAAATCGTGCATTCATAATACTATTGGCTGTCCTCCATCACCGGGGGACAGCTTTTTCATTGGATGGAAACAGCAGGGCGCCCAGCTGACTGCTGCGAATAAGCTAGGGCTGTGCTGCATAGAATGCGGCATGGACAAACGATTAGCAGCAGTATTCATCATCTTGCTCTTTTTCATTCCGATCTTGCTGAATGCCAAGGACAAACCGCCGGACCGCGCGTCGGCAACCCCCGGACCGGCTGTATGCCAGGCCGAGATTACAGTGGAAGGAGAGGACAAGCCCCTGCAGCTGGAAGAGTACATCATCGGCGTCGTCGCTTCCGAAATGCCGGTGTCCTACTCGCCGGAAGCCCTCAAGGCGCAGGCGATCGCCGCGCGGACCTATGCCCTGAAGGAAACGGCGGAAGGGACGAAACCGATCGGCCGCGATGTCAGCGCACAAGTCTATTCCAGTGAGAAGCAGCGGAAAGAACGCTGGGGCAAGGCGTTCAAGGAGAACGAAAAGAAAATACGGGATGCTGTGGAGGCCACGGCGGGCAAAGTCCTCGTACACGAGAATGAAATGATCACTGCCATGTTCTTCTCCACGTCGAACGGCCAGACGGAAACCGCCGAGAACTTCACAGGCAGCCCGATCCCGTATTTGCAGAGTGTGGAGAGTCCGGACGAACAGACGGTCTCCGAGGAGATTGAGCGCAAGAAGGACATGCCGCTCAGTGAATGGAATGCAAAGCTCGGGGTTTCATGGAAAGAAGCTGATTTCCGCGCACTCCAGCTGGTCCGCAACGAAACAGGCCGTGTCCAGAAAGTCATATCGGGGACGGCTGAATTCACCGGCCGGGATATCCGTGAACGCCTCGGGCTCGCCTCCACCGATTTCAACATCGGATTCGATGTGACCAACAAGGTCGTCCATATTACGACGAAAGGGTACGGCCACGGTGTCGGCATGAGCCAGAACGGCGCAGAAGCCTATGCCAAGAAGGGCTGGACTGCCGAGCAGATCGTCGGACACTACTATACCGGGACGCAGATAAAAAAATTCGAGAAGCCGGAAAGCGAATGTTTAAAAACACCGTAACTTGCAGAGAATAGCGAGTGAGGTGATCATAATGGGAGAAGAAAAAAAACCGAAAGCCCCTTCTCAGAAAAACAAGAGCACGAAAAGCAACTGGTTCTGGCCCGCCGTCTATGCAAGTTTCGCTGTGTTGTTCGTTGGAATGGTCTGGGGATACAATGCACTGAATAAGACGGAAGCACCGCAGCAGGCTGCAGTCGAGAAAGAAACAGGCAAGGACAAAGGAGGCGTCACCGTTGAAACGAACGCCAAAGCCGAGAATCTGAAGTATCCATTCAAGGAAGACCTGCTTGACCAAGTCGCTATTTTACAAGATTTCTACGATCCGGAAGCTGACGCAGCCACACGTGAAAACGCATTGCTGGTCTTCAAGCAGCAATACGTGACGAACGAAGGTGTGACACTGTCCGTCGGCGGCCAGCCATTCGAAGTCGTCGCAGCCATGAGCGGGAAAGTCGATAAAATCATTTCCGATCCGTTCCAAGGCGACGAAATCGTACTCTCGCACAAAGACGGCCTGAAGACGATCTACCGCTCCGTCACCGGCATCCTGGTGAAAGAGGGCGACGAAATCCAGCAAGGTGAAGTGCTCGCGACAACGGCGGAAAACGAATGGAACGCAGCTGCCGGCATCCACCTGCACTTCGAAGTCCAGAAAGACAACGTCGCGGTCAACCCGCATTCGTTCCTGGCTTTCCAATAACCACATCCAGCCTGCCCCCTCCGGCAGGCTTTTTTGCGTGCGTCGGTGAAGCGCTCCACTCGACGACCGACCCGCCCGTTTCGGAGATGAACCCGCCCGTTTCCAGCAGCAACCCGCCCGTTTCAAGGTTGAACCCGCCCAATCCGGTGTACAGACCCGCCCGTTCCGTCATGCAACCCGCCCGTTCCAGCATCCAACCCGCCCGTTCCAGCATCCAACCCGACCGATTCCGCCGAACTCCCCAGGGTGCCTGTGCACGGCAGCCATTCGCGTCCTTCCGCGAATTGTGGCGTGCACAGACACCCTGTTCGAGACAGCGCCACACACCCCATCTCGCGGGGAACCATCATTGCCAGGCAGTCACCCGCTCGCGCATCATGCCCTTCACCAAATCAAAACCAAGACTGACTTGTCGGGCTCCGCTGCCGCTGCGCCTTTTCTGTCAGTGCCGTCGTCGGAGCGAGCGACGGCGCTCAAGCAGGGGACTGCAACGCTCAAGAGAGAGGGAGAACCGCTCAAGCGAACGCAGAACCGCTCAAGCCCAGCCTCCCACCGCTCAAATAAGGGAGAGAACCGCTCAAGCAAACTACACAACCGCTCAAGAAACCACACACCAACGACCCAGCACCCAGCCCCCAAAAGGAATACACCCCCAGCCTGCCGCATACAGTGAAAGAACAAATGGACGACGAGAAAGGAAGAGGGTGTGCACGAACAAATTCGGAGGCGCAGCGTTCGCCTCGGCAACCTGCTGATCGAAACGGGACTCACGGTGCGGGCACTCGCAAAAGCAACGGGCTACTCGAAAAGCACGATCCACAAAGACCTGACGGAACGGCTGCCCAACATCGATTCCGCATTATCGGAAGACGTCGCCAAGGTGCTGGCCTACCACAAATCCATCCGCCATCTGAGAGGCGGCGAAGCTACACGCCAGAAATGGAAAATGGAACAGCAGAAACTGATCGAAACCGACACAAAAGCGGACTAGCGGCACAGCTGGTCCGCTTTTTCGCGGGGATTTCAGGAAGGCGGCCGGACAGCCCTGGCCGAGTGCGCCGAATCAGCGAAATTCGGCACTTATTATGTTCTTTTGAAGAACATTGTGATAAAATGTTAAGTTAGGAGAACGTGTAAATTTCCAATTTACCGGCCGGACGAACGGAAGGGGCAGGGATGAGATGTTTGCGAAAGATATCGGCATTGACCTGGGTACATCCAATGTACTGATACATGTGAAAGGAAAAGGGATCGAACTGAACGAACCATCCGTGGTCGCAGTCGATCCTGCAGCGAAAAGCATGGTGGCGGTCGGGGAGGAAGCGCACCGGATGATCGGCCGCACCCCCGGTAATATCCAGGTCATGCGTCCCTTGAAAGACGGTGTCATCGCTGATTTCGACAGCACCGAAGCGATGCTGAAAGGGTTCATCGACCGTCTGAAGGTCAGAGGCTGGTTCTCGAAGCCCCGCATCCTGATCTGCTGTCCGACCGATGTCACAAGCGTCGAACAGAAGGCCATCAAGGAAGCCGTCCAGAAATCAGGCGGCCGCCAGGTATTCCTGGAAGCCGAACCGAAAGTCGCAGCAATTGGCGCCGGCATGGACATCTACCAGCCGAGCGGCAACATGGTCATCGACATCGGCGGCGGGACGACGGACGTCGCAGTGCTCTCCATGGGGGATATCGTCACCTCCGCATCCATCAAGATCGCCGGCAATACGTTCGATAACGATATCATCCAATCCATCAAGAAAAACCATAAATTGCTGATCGGGGAACGCACCGCTGAAGACGTCAAAATCGCCGTCACGTCGCTGTTCCCGGGCGGCGAAGAAAAAGAGCTGGCCATCCGCGGGCGCGATCTTGTCTCCGGACTTCCGCGCACAGTGACCATCACGTCGAAGGAGGTCAGCGATGCGATGGAGGAATCGGTCGCCTGGATCCTCCACACCGCGAAGAACGTGCTCGAGAAGACACCGCCGGAACTGTCCGCGGACATCATCGACCGCGGCATCATCCTTACAGGGGGCGGCGCACTGCTCCGCGGACTCGATCAGCTGCTTGCAGAAGAGCTCAAAGTACCGGTATTCACAGCAGAGGATCCGCTTGCCTGTGTGGCGAAAGGGACAGGCATCATGCTCGACAGCCTGGATAAAAAACGCAGGAAATCTTGAAGACAGCAGCCACTGGACCATTTGCATCACAGCACAAAGGAGGCGGAGCGGATGTTCCGTGGATTCTATACAGCCGGTTCCGGCATGATTGCACAGCAGCGCAGAACCGAAATGCTTTCAAATAATATGGCGAACGCCAATACCCCCGGATTCAAGGCCGAGCAGTCATCCATCCGGTCATTCCCGGAAATGCTTCTGTCCAGCCTCGAGACGGCGAAGATCCCGGTCGAGAACCGGTTTCAGATGAAAGGGCTGCGCCCGGTCGGACAGCTGTCCACCGGGACGTACATGCAGGAGACAGCCCCG
This sequence comes from Sporosarcina koreensis, assembly GCF_000826145.2. Classification (GTDB taxonomy): domain Bacteria; phylum Bacillota; class Bacilli; order Bacillales_A; family Planococcaceae; genus Sporosarcina; species Sporosarcina trichiuri. The sequence continues at coordinate 1,614,438 of NZ_LN651337.1, read as the reverse complement.
CTGTTCACGCAGGGCCAGCTCCGCGAAACGGAACTGACGACGGATATCGCCCTCATCGACGGCTCACTGCCTGTCGATGAAGAAACAGGACGTCCGGGCGCCGTGTTCTACACACTCGAAGGGCCGGGCGGGGAACGGGCCTACACGAAAAACGGGAACTTTGCCCTCAACGCGGAAGGCTACCTGACGAATGCTTCCGGAAACTACGTGCTCGATGACCGCGGTCAGCGCATCCAGCTGCCGGACGATGACTTCGATGTTTCGCCCGAAGGCGTCATCTCCTATGGCGGCGCCGGACAGGGCATCCGTCTCGGCATCGGTTTCGCCGCACAGCCGGAGACGCTCGCAAAGCGTGATAACGGTCTGTTCTATGCATCAGAGGACCTGCCGGACGCAGCAGATGCAGACGGCGTCACCTATTCGTTCCAGCAGGGGTTCGTCGAACAGTCGAATGTCGATGCCGCCCGCACGATGACGGATATGATGACGGCCTACCGCGCGTTCGAAGCGAACCAGAAAGTGCTTCAGGCGTATGACCGCAGCATGGAAAAAACGGTGTCCGAAGTGGGCCGGGTCAATGGCTGACCGCGTCCGCTGCATGAGTGAAAGGAGTCAACCGAGATGATCCGAACGATGACAACAGCTGTCAACACCATGAACCAGCTGCAGAACAATATCGATATGATCGGCAATAACCTGTCCAACCTGACGACACACGGCTATAAGGCGAACCAGGCGAGCTTCCAGGAGATGCTCTACCAGCAGTTCAATAATGACAAGGCGGACAAGGCACCGCGCGAAACGCCTGCAGGCATCCGCTATGGTGTCGGTGCGATGCTTGCCCAGACGCAGATGAACTGGAAAGTCGGCACTCTTCAGCCGACGGACCGGAATCTCGACTTTGCGCTGACGGAGCCGAAACAGTATTTCAATGTACTCGCAGGAGGGGAGACCGTCTACACGCGCCAGGGGAACTTCTACCTGTCGCCTGACGGGAACCGGACGGCGCTCGTCGACGGGGAAGGCAATGCAGTCGCGGACAGTACTGGCAGACCGATCTCCTTCACCGGAACGGTTGCTGACTTCGAATTGCGGGACGGCGGTGTGCTGACGGCAAGACGGGCGGACGGCACGGAACAGACGGTCACCCTGGGCATCACACGCATGGAGCGGCCGAACCTGATGACGCGGCTGTCGTCGACACATTTCAAAGTGCCGGACAATCTGGATGAACTCGGCGTCACGGAAGCGGATATTTTAACAGAACTTACTGGAGCTGCGGAATCGGAGATTGCCATCCGGCAGGGGGCGCTCGAAGGTTCCAACGTGGACTATCAAAAAGAAATGACAGACCTCATCAACGTCCAGCGATCGTATCAATTCAACTCACGTACGGTCTCCATCGCTGATCAGATGCTCGGCCTGGTCAACAACATCCGGTGAGCGAAGTGGGGAGCATTGATATGACCGAAGAGAAACGAATCACAAGCACACCGGCAGAAACACCGGCAGAATCGTCGCAAAAACCGATCATGAGCCGCACGGAAGCAAGAAGAGCGCATGCCGCAACCGTTGCCGAGACAGCAGCGGAACAGGAGAAGCCGGTGCGCAGCAGACGGAGCAAAGAGCCGTATGCCGGACAGACGGTTCCTGAAACACGGAACGAACGGCCGGCAGCCGCGAACGCACAAGCAGACGAAGAAGCGGCGGATGTGAAACCGGTCCGCTGGGTGCAGATCCGCATCCTGCCGATCTATGTCCGTGTCCTGCTCGTCATTTTGTTATTAGCTGTGGCAGTCATTGCCGGCGCGATGATCGGCTACAGCATCCTCGGGGACGGTCCGGCCGGTGATGTCTTCCAAAAAGAGACATGGACGCACATTTTCGATATCATGAACGGGAAAGAATAGTATACGCCAAAGGGGGAATTCCATGCTGACAGCTGAACAGATCCAGGCTATCATCCCGCACCGCTACCCATTCCTGCTCGTCGACCGCATCCTCGAAGTCGAAGCGGGCGTACGGGCGGAAGGATTTAAGAACGTAAGTGTCAATGAAGACTATTTCAACGGCCACTTTCCTGGATATCCCGTCATGCCGGGTGTCCTGATCGTCGAAGCGCTGGCCCAGGTCGGTGCGGTCGCGATCCTGCAGAAGGAAGAGAACAAAGGCCGTCTGGCATTCTTCGCGGGCATCGACAACTGCCGTTTCAAGCGCCAGGTCGTGCCGGGGGACGTGCTGCATCTGAAAGTGGAAATCACCCGGATGCGCGGATCGATCGGCAAAGGGCATGCGGTGGCAACTGTGGAAGGTGAAGTCGCCTGCGAGGCGGATATCACATTCGCACTCGGGGCAAAAGAGGACTGAACCGGTTAAAAGTTGCAACCGATTCCAGTATCCGATAAAATTTCAAGTAATGCAGTACGGAAATCGGCCTGTGCAAGAGCTGCACAGCAAGCTGATCAGACATGCCGCAAGCGGCATATGTACACTGTGGGAGGTACGAAACGAGAATGTTCAAAAGTCTTTCACCCAACCTGAAGAGCAGCATCACGAGGTCGATCACACAGACCTTTGAACAATACATGGCAGAAATCGGATGGGATCCCGACCGGTATGACATGAATGATTTCATGAAACGGTGGAGCGAGTACATCACGAAAAAAGCACTGTGGTATGAAAAGATACCGGATGACGTCAAACTGTCGGCGGAATTCCATGAAGACGTCGCAACGCGTATCAACGAAGTGATCCGGAAAGTGCTCAGCGAACCGCCATCCGAAGAACAGATCGCCTCCATCCAGCAAATGCAGGAAAAGCTGGAGACGCAGTACTTCTACGAGTGCAAAGCGGAAGCGGCCTACGTGGAGTCAGAATTGAAAAAACGGGTGGACGCATAAGAAATCACGGATAGTTCCCCTTTTCCAGGCCAAGCTATGACAGATGGCTGAATGGAGAGGAGGGAACTTTTTATGTGGAAAAAAGCGATACCGCTGGCGGCAGCGGGGTTCCTGCTGACGGCGTGCGGCAACAATGACAACGATGCAATGCCGGACAATGACGAAACACCGATGGAAGACCTGGACCGCCGGACGGACGACTGGACGCCGGAAATGGATGCGGACAATCCGGACGGTACAGCTGGCCCGAATCTGGATGGCGTGGAAGAGGCACGTCCGGAAAACGGTGACGACAACCTGCTCGACAATGGCGGGATGGACGGCAATGGTACCGGCGGGGTGAATGGGATGGACGGCGATGGTACGCTTAAAGGCAACGGCAACGCAGAAGGCGATGACTGGGGCGCGAACAGTACGGAGGACGGCGACAACACGGCGGGCACCGGAAACAACGGCGGCTCCCCGAAGAAAGACGACAAGAACGGCATGAAATAAGGAGCGGCACGACGCACTTATTTGGAATGCGGATACAAAAAAGGGCTGTCCGGCACAACAGATCACTGATCTGCCCGGACAGCCCTTCTTCCATGTATTAGGTCTTCTTCTTCAGACGCGGACGCGACCGCATGTCATGCTCGAACCGCTCCAGCAGCTCCGGTCCCTCCAGCCCGCTCTCCATCAGTTCACCCAGCAGCTGTTCTGCATACTCGCTCCGCTGCCGCTTCAGCCGTCCCTTCAGCAATACGGACAGCCTGTCTCCGATCTGCTGGACAGTATCGATCGCCAGCAGGAATGCAGCCGGTTCGTTCTCGGGATAGGAAATAACCACTTTTGCTTCGAGCAATTCCTCGTTGGTCTGCAGTTTCTCGAACCGCTCCTTGAGCGAAGCGTCCAGGAACAGTTCCAGTATCCACATCCGATGGCTGTTTTCCTGATTGATGATGATGCCGTCAAGCAGCGGCAGCTCTTCTGCCTGGTCGTCCGCGAGAAAGTTGAACGATATCATTTTGAATGTTTTCATCCCCTCTGCAGCCCCCTTTTCCACCCAGTATACCATAGCGGAAATAAACTTTTTCAAAAATGGTCAAAGCCGAATTATCGTGGAAACGAGACAATTGCCAAACCTCCTGCCAGCCATGAAATTTGTCGTATCGTCTGGAATCGGACATGCCAAACTTCAAGTTTGACCTGAAAAAGACCATCAAATCCCCGAAATGCCAAGTTGTGCAGAAAAACGGAACATCGTATAGTCAAGGCAGCTTAAAAGAGAGGAGGGGAACAGGTGAATCACGTAGCACTCGTGGGACGGCTCACAAAAGATCCGGAACTCCGCATGGTCGGGGATCGGAGAGCGCAGGCCAGCTTCACGCTAGCTGTGAACAGGAGCTTCAAGAACCAGCAGGGAGAGATCGATGCCGACTTCATCCTTTGCTCGATCTGGGGCAAGACTGCGGAGAGCACGGCCAGGCACTGCGGTAAAGGATCGCTTATCGGTATCAGCGGGCGCATCCAGACACGGACGTATGAGCGGCAAGACCGGACACGCGCCTACGTGACGGAGATCATCGGGGAGGATGTGCGATTCATCCAGACGAAGAAACCGGCATCAGCGGATCATCAGTCTGCCGCGGCGGGCAGCCCGTCTGCCGAGACGGAACGCGAAGCGGCATCAGCGCACTTCGAGCTGCCGCCGTCCAAGCCGGAATCCGAGGCACTGCCGATTTACTGAGCCTGCAGACATACATAGGCGCAGAAACGTGCAGACAGGAAGGAGGGACAGCACCGGGCGCCGATCCGGGTGGAGGAACCGCTTAACCTGTCCGGCTGAAAGACCTGCCGGACAGAGGGGAGTATCAAACGGCCGGGATATTCGGGGGAGCATCCCGGCGTACGCCGCCTGCAGGCGGATCCATCTCAGGCAGACCTGCAGCGGTGCATGTACATGTTAGCTATAACGAGGAGACGACTGAACGCCATAGTATCAGCAGGGCGGCCGCAGCCGGCGGGAGACCGCTTCCCGCTCCACTGCGGCGCTGCTGATGAAAAAAAGGGGGATGGAATGATGGACGCACAGCAGCAGCTCATGTATCGGATGGAACTGCAGATCGGCCAGCTGATCCGCATGGTCGCGAACTTGAACGAACGGATGGAACAGCTTGAACAGCTGGAACGGACGAAAACACTCCGTGTCATACATATGAAACGGCTGACCCGCGTCTAGACGGAAAAACGCAAACCGCCGGAGCGATTTGCGTCTGTTTCCATGCAGGGTCAGCCGAACGTCAGCAGGTCATCGAGTTCCGTATCGGACAGCTCAGTCAGCCACTGGCTCGACTGGATGAGGTCCGCGGATAATGCCGCTTTTTCTTCCAGCATCTTATCTATTTTCTCCTCGATCGTCCCGATCGTCACGAACTTATGGACGTGCACGAACTTTTCCTGCCCGATCCGGTACGCCCGGTCGGTCGCCTGGTTTTCGACCGCCGGGTTCCACCAGCGGTCCGCGTGCAGCACATGGTTCGCAGCCGTCAGGTTCAGCCCCGTACCGCCCGCCTTCAGCGAGAGGATGAATATCGGGAATTCACCTCTCTGGAATGCCTCCACCAGAGCGTCCCGCTGCCCTTTCGGCATACTGCCCGTCAGGAACGGTACATCGAAGTCATACAGGTCGGACAGGCACTGCCGGATCAGCTGGCCCATGCCGATATACTGGGTGAAGATCAGGCACTGCTCGCCGTTCTGGGCGATTTCCGCCGCCAGCTTCACGAGCCGTTCCAGCTTGTCGGAACGCACGAGCATCCGGTCTGCCGTCGTATACGGTTCTTTCAGGAACAGCGCCGGATGGTTGCACAGCTGCTTCAGACGGCTCAGCATCTTCAGGATGAGCCCCTTGCGTTCGAAGCCGGAGAGCGTCTGGAGCTTGAACTTCGTCTCCTCTATGAAACTCTCATACAGCGCCGCCTGTTCTGCGGTGAGCGGCACGTATTCGTTCTGTTCGAGCTTCTTCGGCAGGTTCAGCTGCAGGTCCGGATCGTTCTTCGTCCGCCGCAGCAGGAACGGGTGGATCTTCGACCGCAGCCGGCGTTTCGTCCGATCATCGTCATCCCGCTCGATCGGAATGATATAGTCATCCGTGAAGCGCCGGAAACTGCCGAAGTATCCGCGGTGGATGAAGTCGAAGATCGCCCACAGTTCCGCCAGGCGATTTTCGATCGGTGTTCCGGTCAGGGCGATATGGTGGCCGCCCTGCAGCTTCCGGATCGCCCGCGACTGCTTCGTCTGCATATTCTTGATGTTCTGTGCTTCATCGAGTGTGATACTCGCAAACGGGAATGTTGTCAGGAAGTCGCTGTCCTGTGTCGCGGTCCCGTAAGTCGTCAGTACGACGTCGGGCTGCTCGGCTTCCATCGATTGCGCGAACTGCTCTTCCCGCAGGCGGCCCGGTCCGTAATGGATTGACGCCTTCAGGGAAGGAGCGAATTTCTCAAGCTCCTTCTGCCAGTTGCCGAGTACGCTCGTCGGGCAGATGATGAGCGACGGAGCCCCTGTATCAGCCTGTTCGTGGACGGCGAGCAGGTAGCTGATGAGCTGCACTGTCTTGCCGAGCCCCATATCATCCGCGAGGCACGCGCCGAACTTGTTCTTCCGCATGAACATGAGCCAGTTGAAGCCTTCATGCTGGTACGGCCGCAGTTCCGTCTGCAGACTGGCAGGGATCGTAACCTCCGGCAGTCCCTTTTTGTCCATGATCTGATCGACGTATTCCCGGAGTGACTGCTGCATGGTGAACGCGAGAAGCGGATCTTCTTCCTCCATCTCCTCCTCGATTGGCACGATCTCCTCGGGAAGCTCTTGGAACAGCAGATCCTTCACGGTCCATTCGCCTTCATCCGCCTGTTCCATCAGCTCCCGGATACGTTTCAGCCAGGCGGGATCGATATGGAACCATTCGTCACCCGTACGGATGAACTCCCGGTTTTCGTCCACCATCCGCTGGAACGCATCCCGGTCGATCATCTGGCCGCCGAGGGAGAAGTTCCAATTGAACGACAGCACTTCATCGAGCCCGGCTGCGGATCGGTAGGACTGGATGCCGGCGTCGGTCCGGATCTTCAGTTTCGTATCCGTCACAGTTTTCAGCCAAGCCGGCAGCAGCACTGTGAACCCGAACGACTGGAACAGCGGCAGATCATGCTGGATGAACAGCCGCACTTCCGGATCGCTCATCGGCATATGGAGGAAGCTGCCGTCCGCTTCAGGAGCCGCGGACTGGAGGAATGACATCATTTCGGACTGCTGCTCCTCGAGCGCATCCGCATAGGTCTTCCATTTGGCAGGCAATGCATCCGCAATCGGTGCATTGCGCTTCGACTTCGCCGGTATCCATTGGGTACCGCGCTCGTTCAGCAGGACCGTCTCGAGCAGCCAGTCCACGGTCCGGTCGGCATCAGGTTCCGTCAGCCGGAGTGCACAGCGGACAGGCAGATCGGTCCGTGCCTCCCCCGGCCAGCCATAGGTCTTCAAATGCGGCAGCAGGGCAGTGACGGAATCGGGTCCGACGCCGAGCGCTTTGAACTTGCTGATGACCGCCTGCTTCAGCAGGCCGGCAGCACCGTCAGACAGGCCTGCAGCCTCGCCGGCGAGATGGATGACCTCGTCGGCATCGGGCTGGATGTACGAAAACAGATCCGCGGACTGCCATAACGCAGCCGCCTCTTCTGCAGTCTTCAGCTGGTCCGCGTCGTGTTCCGTGCTGCCGGCATACGAAACGAACGGGTGGCGTCCTGCGCCGAGCGCCTGGACCCATTCGTGGGGACGCAGGATAACGGAGTTTTCCTCGACCGGCACCGACAGACCGAAGAGTGTTGATTCATCATTGAAGAAGAGGAACGAGACAAGACGGTCTGCAGGCAGCGCTGTCCCGTAATCATCGGCAGCTGCCACGGCGAAATTTTCGCGGTCCGTCGGCTGGACTGTCAGATGCAGCGTGCGGACGAGCGGATTGGCTGGATTCATAATTCCAGATTCCCCCTTTCCATTTCTTCGACCAGTGCCCGGAGACGCCGGTGTTTCTCGCGTACGGAGCGGATGTAGCGGTTCCAGAAATCGTTCCGTCCGCTTCGTTTGCAGGCGGTCCGCATCCGTTTGAACAATTTGACGGCCCGGCGGTAGCTCATCCGGTTCTTATCGGCGATGAACTGCTGGGCGTAGTCATGCAGCAGCGGCATGGCGGCATCCGGCTGATGGGCCAGTACTTCCTTCATCTCTTCCGCATCCACACTGTCGAACGGTACGGCGAACCGGTGCAGCAGGGCGGCCCACTCCATGTAGCGCTCCCGTTCGGCGAGGAAACGCGAATAGCGGCTGATGCCGATCTTGCCGTACATCGAATAGACCGTTTCATATTCTTCATCGGTGAAATCACCGCTGTCGAGCAGTGCGTCGATCTGCTGGGCGGCGGCCAGTTGTTCACTGCGGCTCGTCTGCCGGCTGAAGTAAGAGCCGACCGACGGATACAGTCCCCGGGCGATCGCGCCGGCCGTCGGCATGAGTGCCGACTCCCTGGCGAATTTCGCAAGCATCATCCAGCTGCCGAAATCAGGTGCCTGTTCGGCGGAGAGCGCTCCTTCCAGGATATCCCCGCGCCCTTCGATGATCGCAAAGTACATCGAAAGCAGTTTCGCTTCTTCCGACCCATCTTCCGCAAGCCGGCGTTTTTCCTCTTCGCGTTCATCACGGCCGGAAAACAGCTGGCCCCAGACCGCTTCGTAAATACGGAAGCGGTATGCGAACTGGCCGCTGTGCCGGACACAGACCGAGTAGACTAAGGTCTTCAGACGGTTCATGAACGGATCGGTCTCGAACAGTTTCGGTTTGCTGCCGAACGTACCGGCAAGGCGTTCGATATCGGCGATCTGATCGTTCAGCCATGTCGTCACCTGCCACGTGCCATAGGCATGCTGCGAATGGCCCGCATCCAGCACGTCCGAAATATAGGCCCAGGCAGCGTCGAGAAGGTGCAGGCGATAATACAGATCGAACAGCGGCTTCCACTCATACTCGAACGGCATGAGCGGGCGCACCCGGTTTTCGATTTCCGCGCATTCGTATGTGAAGACGGAGGAGTTCACGGCCGGCGTCAGCTTCCGCAGCGGAGCTGTCACGTTCGCCAGTGCGGCATCCCAGGCATCCGGCGTACGCTCGGTGATCTTCACGGCGAGCTCTTCCTTCTCGGACGTCCGCCAGTCCTGGTACCACTCCGTCAGTGAATTGAATTGTGAATATAAGTCGAAGACAACTGCCAGCTGATGCTCACAGCGGTCTTTCGTGCCGCATGTGCAGCTGAGCGCCTGGTCGCCGAATGAAAACCGGACGAATTCCGACGCCCGATCGTTGAGCTGCGCCAGCACTTCGCCATCGTCCTGTGAATACCGGTAGGACGAAATGGCTCCCCGCCGGACCATCGTGATCGCCCGGCGGACCAGGTCAGCCTGCTCCGGCTGGTCCGGCCGGAATCTGTATCGGATATCCTTCATCATCTTTTCAATTTCCCGTTCATGCAAATACGAAATCCGTTCTGCAGCGACGCGCAAAGTTAACCCTCTCCCTCGACAAAGCATTCTTTCTATTATACCCCATGTCGGGCAGGTGCGTAAATCATCACATTCCAAAGGAAAACCCCTTCCCTCATTCCTGTTCAGGAGAGGGAAGGGGCTGGCCTGTATCGCCGTGCTTCCTCAGGAGGCTGCGGAACACGAGCAGGTTCGATTTGATGGAATTCAAGTACAGGCGGCGTTCTTTTTCAGTCATGGAAGCGACGATGGCGATGATCTCCCGCAGCTCGTTCGATTCCTGCAAAAGAGTCCTGTGGTGATCGACGAACCGATCACGGTAGGCGGCCTGGATCTCGGATGTTTTCCCGGCCGCTTCCGGTGCACCGGCACGGACATCACGAAGCGGTCTGCCTGTCACCATGGCGACGAAGTAGTCATCCGGGATGTCGAAGGTCTCCTTGAATTCCGCCAGCATTTCGGATGTGAGGTCCCGGTCGGTCCGCTCATAATTGGACAGGGCGGACGAAGAGATGGAGAGCTGTTCAGCGGCCTCCAGCTGTTTGATGCCCAGATATTCTTCACGGTACTCTTTGAATTGCTTACCGAAATGACGAGTTTTTCGTGTCATAATGCCCTCCGTTTTTTGTTCTACCGTATAGGAGTAAAACGAAGGATTTATCAAAACTCACGAATTGTGAAAATAATAATCAACAATATGTGAAGTTCGACAGACGGATCGATGAGAGAGCAAGAATCGGCCCGGACATGTAACATCAGGTGAGAACATATAGTGAAGGAGGAGGAAGCGATGCAGCCGGATTCGATAGTGCTCCATGTCCCCGGGCTCGGGGAACTGCTTGGCGGAAACCGCGGGCAGATCCATGAAAAGCTTGGTTTGCGGAGTCCCGGGAATGCTTCAGGAATACGGGAGGGCCGGATGATGTATTTGACCGGAAGGACGATCGGCCGCGTGTATTTCGATTCAATCGTCGTGGATGGCAGGCGAAACAGAATTACGTTCAGGCGACTGAATACGGACAGGGGTCAGTTCGAGGAGACGGTCTGCAGGGTGATGGAGGAGCTGGGGATCAGCGAATATTCCCCTGCAAGCCTGTCCTACTGGCTGCTGGCACCGGGCTGGCAGGTGCGGGAAGACGACGGACCGGCGCCTGTCTGACGGCGACAGGGCAAAAAACACAGGCATCTGTCATTCACAAAACAGGGGTGGATGTGATAAACTATTAATAATCGGAATATTCAATATAGGAGGAGATCCATATGCTGTCCGTTAAACGAATGACACCGTTTTATACGAGCAAAGAGGATTTCAGGCTCCGGCTCGTGTTTGCCTACCAGTATTTCTCCATCGTAAAAGGCCAGGAAGTGTTTCAGTTTGTTCCGATTGAAGGAAAAGAGATCATCATCAACATGAAGAGCCTGCAAGTCGAGAATCTGGGGGAGATCTTCGTATTCCAGCGAGGCAGCCAGTTCATCCGATTACCGCTGTACCAGCTGCTCCTGATTTCCGATTTGCATATGCACCTGTCCGACGTTCTTGATGGCATCTTCCAGCTCGCTCCCGAACTTTCCATGCCGCAAGCGCGTGAAATCGAGGACATGATCGGAGAGCTGGAACTGCGGAACCGGCTGCGTATGATCGATTATGCACTTGAGATGAACGACAGACTCCTGTTCAATGAACTGACGGAAGGAATGCACACGCCCAATGTCACACAAGAATAATGCCAATTGAAAACACCTATCCGCAAGCTGTTCTGCCGGATAGGTGTTTTACTGTTTTTTATATAGGCTGTTCCGTGTCCGTCTCATAGGAAGAAATACAGCAGCGCTACGAAACCGGTCGAACCGGCAAGCCCGAAAGCTACATCCTGCCAAGTCATCTGTGCAATTCGTTTCGCTTGGATATTGTTTTCCATTGGAATCCGCTCCTTTTGTCGATTTCCCGGGAAATAAATCGGATACCCCCGGTCTGTTGTATGTCCGTGGTGTCATCAGGAGTCACTAGAGTGTGTAATAGTTATGTAATACCCACGTTTCGGCATATGGGAAACCTCCTTTCCGTAAATATTCTTATCCTGATAAATTACGAGTCTTGTACGTGAAAACTTTGCAAATTCCGCGGTTTTTGCTAAAGTATAGGATAGGAAGTTTTCAGTGTTGACCGTTTCCCATCCTCTTTAAGAAAGGAATTATCCGATGTTTTTCAACTTTTCGTTTTGGCGCTATGTGACGAAGCCGTCAAAACTCGCCATCGATCATCAAAATTCGGCAATGCGCGGGTTCACCGTACGGATCGTTCTTCTTTTCCTTGCGGGTATCGTGCTGTTTGCATTGCGCGATATATGGGGAATGACAACCGATTCGCTCAGCCCGATGCTTGCGGCAGGCGGAAGTTACACGGTCGCCCGGATCGTCTCCGTGATCGGCGCAGTCCTCTGGTCTGTCATCTACATAGCTTTTCATCTGTTTTTCATTTCATACGTCCTTGGCCTCATCACCTCGATCCCGGTGCGCCGGATCGTTCCGCTGCAGCTGCTGACAACCGGTGTGCTGCTGATGGAGAAAGCACTCGTATTCTTCGTCTTCGCTTTGAAAGGGGAGGCGGCGAACGTGTCATTCCTGTCATTTGGACCGCTCACGGCGACATTTTCCGAAACGTGGTTCCTGGTCATGTTCCTCAACCAGCTGACACTCGTTTCCGCGCTCATCGTCAGCATGCAGTTCAGCTTCATCCGCTCCTATACGAAAACGATGAACTGGAAGAGCCTGCTTGCCGTTTTGATCGGCCTGCAGATCGCCATGGCCCTGCTGACAGCAGCGATCGGCTACATCCCGTTCGAGCGTCTCTTCAATTACGTCGTGCAAGGAGGCGCGTAACCGATGAACAAATTACAGAATGCAGCCATCGCGGTCGTCGTCAGTGTGTTCGTCGCACTGAACCTGTACCTGCTCTATTCGGATAAAAGCATCATCCCGAAAACAGTCTACGTCAGCGACTACGAAACGATGACAGCGAACGAATACAAAGAAGAACTGCCGAAAGAAGGATTGATCGCGCCTGCTGAGACATTCACTGTTTACACGGATGACAGTAACACGATCGATACATGGCTCGTCTCTCCTGGCGATACGGTCAGCGCAGGCGACGAACTTGCGAGCCTGCAGACCGAGCAGGCGGACGGCCAGCGGGCAGTGTGGGAATCCGAGAAGGAAGCACTGCTCGCGCAGCAGAGCGCCATCCGCTCGACGATTTCCGACTTGGAGTCCGGCGATCAGTCCGACAGTTCGAATTCATCGAAATCCGACCGGGCCCAAGCCGATGAAGACACAAAAGTGGAGTTGAACGTCAATGTCAACGTCGACGTCAGCCAGAAAGGGTCGTACGCGCAGGCTGTCGCAGAAGCGGAACGTGAGCTTGCTGATATCGACCGCCGGCTGAAAGTCGTCGAGTCACAGCTCGACCAGAACCCGGGCAATCCATCGCTCATCAGCCCTGCGGACGGTGTGATCGCGCGCATCAACAGTGAAAACGACCGCCCGACCATCGTCATCTACAGCAATGAGCAGGTGATCGAGACATTCGCGGAAGACGAAGAATGGAGCCGCATCGAGCCCGGCGACGTGGCTGTCATGAGCGCGAAAGGGACCGATGCGCCGCTGAACGGCTCCGTCGATGCGGTCGACCAGGTGCCGGCGCAGAAGGACGAGTTCCTCGACGCTTACAAGAAACTGGCGGATAAACCCGTCACGAACCCGCTCGCCTACTACAAAGTGCAGCTGAATGCAGGCGGCGAGCAGATTCCCGCACCATTCGGCACGCATGTGAATACCGTCATCACGACGAACGCCGCCCAGAACGCAGCCGCGGTCCCGTCCAAATGGATGATGGGCACCGGAACGGAAGGCGCCTACGTCTGGCGTCTCGATGAAAACGGCTACGCTGCTGCCACGCAAGTGAATGCGCCGTTCGATTATCTGGACCGCACCGTTGTCACGGAAGGGGTCACAGCGGGCGACGTGGTCGTCTATGACAAAGCGATCCGTGACCAGGGAAGCGCTCCGCGCGTCTTCTTCCCGATGCCGGCGGACTTCCCGTCAAAAGCGGAATGGAAAGCGTTCGGCTGGAAAAACTACTTCAGCGTCCTGCTGCTCAAAAAAGAATATACCGGAAAGTGACAAAAGGCAGGGCTGTGGCAGCCCTGTCTTTTGTTATATCCAGTTTGCAAGTTTTATGACTAGCATCCGGAAAACGGGGTATAGAATGAGCAGAATGTACAACGGGTAAGGAAGTGGAACGATGGAAAGGGAACGGAAACAAGTCCAGCTGCTGCTCAACCAGCAGCCGAAACAGAAGAACAACCGGCTGCGCAAACAGACACGCAGCAGTAACTACATAACGACGGATGACTGCCACGATGACTACGTCGTCCTCGACTTCGAGACGACAGGCATGCGGGCAGGAGCTGATAAGATCCTTGAAGTCCTCGCCATCCGCTACCAGGACCATGAGGAGACGGACCGCTTTTCGACACTTGTGAATCCGCAGCGGCACATCCCGCTCGAGGTGACCCAGCGTACTGGGATATCCGCCGCGGACATCCGGACGGCACCAGTCATAGAAGAGATCATTGCAGATCTCGTGGCTTTCATCGGGGAACTGCCGATCGTCATCCATGACAGTTCATTCGAGATGGGGTTCCTCGAGTCACTGGCAGACTTCACCCCTCTGGATCTGCCGAAATACACAGTCGTCGATACGACACGCCTTGCCCGGAAAGTGGCGGCCCAGCTGACAGACCGCAAACAGATGGTGCAGCTGAAGACCCTGCTGACCGACAAACTGAATTCCATGAGCGGCCACACCGACTGCCTCGCCACCGCAGCGATCTACCAATATTGCTGCCGGGTCAATCAGCCTGAAGCCGCCGTCTGATCCCCACGCTTCCGCCAACGAAGCGTTTTTTTGTGGGGTTTTTTGGGGGGAATGGCCGAGCGCTCAAGCAAAGCGAGCACCGCTCAAGCCCAGCTCAGAACTGCTCAAGCAAAGCGAGAACCGCTCAAGCCCCAGCCCCAAACGCTCAAGCATCAGTGTCCTACGCTCAAGCAAGCATCGTCCTCCCCCCCAATCAGCGGATGGTTGCCCCCACCTATATACCTACAATATGGAACACCTACCATCTTCATAAGATCTATCATCTTCCATACAACCAATAGACTACTCCAAATGATCCCCGGCAATGCCGATTGGACGATTTTTCTGAAAAGTGACGTTTATTCCGAAATTCGGAGGAAACTGCCGTTCTCAAATCTACCGTTCTATGATATCTTCGTTCTGTCACTTAATTTCGTTAAGTCTGACAACTAATTCAATATAGGGGGTAGGAATTTGACCAACAAGAAATTCACCAGATTTCTCAGTACGTTCCTGACACTGGTCCTGGTACTCTCGCTTGTCCTGCCGTTTGCAGGCACTGCCGATGCAGCGCTCCTCAAACAGCCGTTCAAGCCGAACCCGCAAGATGAAAGCATTCTGCAGCAGAAAGCGGCGATTGCTCAGCAGACAAGCCTGCTGGAGGGAGATGCCCGTCTCCATAAGGATCTGGAAGGGCTTTCAGGAACCCAGAAAGTGCCTGTCATCATTCATCTGTCCGAAAAGTCGGTGGGCCTCGAGCAGGGGATCCAGAAACTGAACGGCAAGAAGATGACACAGGCGCAGAAGAACACGAAAAAGAAAAAGATCCAAGACCAGCAAGTCAGCGCAAAAAAGAAGATGGCGGTCAAAAACGTCAAATTCGATCAGCAATTCTCATACGATACAGTCCTCAACGGTCTCTCCGGCACTGTACAGGCCAATGACCTCGAGAAACTCCTGGACATCGACGAAGTCAAATACGTCGAGCCTGACACTACTATGTATGCACTCGAAGGCCTCGAAAAAGTCGAGCCATCCGTCGATGCACAAATGGACACCAGCATTCCATTCCTCGGAATCGATAAACTGTGGGCAGAAGGGATTGAAGGACAAGGCATCAAAGTCGCTGTCCTTGACACAGGAATCGATGCAGAACACCCGGATTTGAAAGCAGTCTACAAAGGCGGCAAGAACTTCGTCCCTCACACAGAAGGCGACTATGCACGGCCCCGCGCAGATGACGACGGATCGGAAACGTCTCCGCTCGACCGTCCATCGAACAAGCCTGAATTCAACGACAAAGGCAGCGCATTCTACACATCGCATGGCACGCACGTAGCCGGAACGATTGCCGCACAAGGCAACAATCCATACGGCATCAAAGGGATCGCACCGAAAGTCGACCTCTATTCGTACCGCGTCCTCGGCGCATACGGCAGCGGATCGACCGCCGGAATCATCAAAGCGATCGACACTGCGGTCATCGAAAACATGGATGTCATCAACCTGTCGCTCGGCGGCGGGGCGAACAATGAAGTCGATGGGGCCTCCTTCGCCATCAACAACGCGATGCTCGCAGGCACGATTTCCGTCATCGCAACAGGAAACTCCGGTCCGAACCGCGGTACGATGGGAACTCCGGCAACGTCACGTCTCGGCATCGGTGTCGGCAACACGACAAACCCGGAAACACATTACCAGGCCAGCATCAACATCACAGCCGGCGACTTCACGTACAGCAAAGTGAACGATCTCATGGCGACGACATTCGGCAAGGACGTGAAACAGCAGCTTTCGGGCAGCTACAAACTTGTCGCAGTCCCGGGCGTCGGTAAAGAAGCCGACTATGCCGGACTAGACGTCAAAGGTAAAATCGCACTCGTGTCCCGCGGCGAAATCGCATTTGTGGATAAAATCGAAGCAGCGAAGAAAAACGGTGCTGTCGGCGTCATCGTCCACAACTTCGCAGGCGGCACGAACGCACCTGGCAAATCCCAAACATTCCTAGGGGATGCGTTCGAATTCCTTCCGACATTCGACATGTCCGTCACAGACGGCGAAGCGATCCGCGCAGCACTCGCAGCAGCGGAAGGAACGATCACATTCGATCAGTTCACAAGCACGAAAACGACAGGCGACGACGTCAACGACTCAAGCTCACGCGGTCCATCCGTCCCGAACTTCGACATCAAGCCGGACGTCACTGCACCTGGAACGAACATCATGTCCACCATCCCGCAATACGGCAAAGACTTCCCGGATGCGGACTACAGCGAGTCGTATTCACGCAAAACCGGTACATCGATGGCCACTCCTCACGTTGCGGGTATCGCAGCGCTCGTGAAACAGGCAAACCCTGAGTGGAACGCATTCGATGTGAAAGTCGCACTTTCCAACACGGCAACACTGCTCGATACAAAGAAATATGATGTCTTCACACAAGGCGCAGGCCGTGTGGAAGCGTACAAAGCAGCACACGCTGACGTCCTTGCGTACGGCATCGACACAGCGAACAACGATGGTTCGGATGTCGAGAACCTGAAAGGGACAGTCACATTCGGCCCTCAGAAACTCGACAAAGATATCTCCGTCACGAAGCAGATCAAAGTCAAAGATCTGAAAGGCAAAGGCGGCGACTACACCGTTACCGTCGATATCACGAAGAAATTCGGCGATGCAAATGTAACTGTCGACAAGACAGCCTTCACCCTGAACGGTGAGCAAATGCTCAACGTCACGCTGACCGCTTCAAAAGCGGAGTCAAAAGCCGGCGATGAAATCCTCGGCTACATCCACATCAAAGGGAACGGCAAGGATCTGTCCCTGCCATTCGCAGCGGACTTCGGCGGCGCAGCCGCGGCAGCGGTCACAGATATGGAAATCACGGAAACCGATCTGTCCTTCAACGGTGATGGCGTGAAAGACGAAGCGATGCTTTACTTCACAATCACCGGCGATGTGAACTTCAACACGGTCGAACTGTGGAATATCATGGATCCGACAGGCGGCGAGTACAACGACGGCTACATCGGCTATCTGCATGCGGGCGCATCACTTGCAGCCGGCTCCTACCAGCTGCCGATCAAAGGCGAATACACGCCATGGGGCGGAACAGGCCAGCAGGACATCCCGGATGGCCTTTACACAATCGACTTCACAGGTGAGCCGGTTTCCGGAAATCCGAAAACGATCACAGCTGACGTCGGGCCGGTCGTCGTGAAATCATCTGCCGGCACGATCGAAGGATCGGTCGAAAACGGCAAAGCAGCAGGTAAGGTCATCGACAAGTACGTCGATTACCAGCGAGAACTCGTCAAATACGGCATGGGCTATGACCTCAACACGAAACTGTCTGCTTCGTATGAAGTGACAACTGACGGCAAGGCGGTCAACTCCGGCGCAGTGAAACTCGATCAGGACGGTAACTTCGCGTTCGATGTGCCGAACTTCGACAAGTACAAATCGAACGTTACAGTCAAGTACACGGACGCAGCAGGCAACAAAGCATCACAGGAAATCTACAAAGCGGAAGCACAGCCGGATACAATCTCCGTTTCTGTCGATAAAACCGCAATTGATCTGAAAGCAGGCGACACAGCGCAGATCCTCGTCACAGAAACAACAACGAAGCCGGACGGCACATCGACAGACCGTGACGTCACTGCGGAAGCTGATTTCGCGTCAAGCGATGCAGCAGTCGCAACAGTGGCGAACGGCAAAGTGACAGCAGTCGCAGCCGGCAAAGCGGACATCACCATCACATACGGTGACTTCACGCAGACGATCCCTGTCACCGTGACAGCAGACGCTCCGGCACAGGACGAAGTCACGTATGCACTCAACAAAAAGAACCTGTCCATCGGCGTCGGCCAGCAGGAACAGCTCCTCGTAACGGAAACGACAGTGAAAGCGGACGGTACGACAGTCAAGAAGGACATCACGCCGAACGTGAAATTCAACGTCGTCGATAATTCGATCGCAACCGTATCGAAAGGTCTCGTCACAGGGCACAAAGCAGGCAAAACACAAGTCCGCGTCATGATCCCGGGGCAGGACACACGGTTCGTCTACCTCGAAGTCAACGCAGCGGAACAGGATGTCGTGACGTATTCGGTGGATAAAAACACGCTCAAGCTCGGCGTCGGCCAGCAGGAGCAGATCACCGTCACAAAGACAACCGTGAAGCCGGACGGCACAGTCGTCGAACAGGACTTCACGCCGAACACAAGCTTCAACGTCGTCAACAATAAGATCGCGACTGTCCACAAAGGACTCGTCACAGCGCACAAAGCAGGCAAGACACAAGTCCGCGTCATGATCCCTGAACAGGACACGATCTTCGTCTATCTCGAAGTCGTGGCACCGAAGCAGGACATCGTGACCTACTCGGTCGACAAAACAGAAGTCAAAATGCAGGTGAACCAGCAGAAACAAATCAAAGTCACACAGAAGACGGTCAAGCCGGACGGCCAGATCATCGAGCGTGACGCAACAAACGACGCGAAATTCAGCGTCGTCAACAACAAGATTGCAACAGTCCACAAAGGCCTGATCAGCGCGCACCAGCCGGGCAAGACACAAGTGAAAGTCGACTACCCGAACGGGGAAACGACACTCGTGTACTTGACTGTCAAAGGCGAGCCGGCACCAGTCGTGACGTATGCGTTGGATAAAGACAGCGTGTCCCTGAAAGAAGGGGACACGGCGTCTGTCCAGCTGATCGAAACGACAACGAAAGCAGACGGCACGTCCACAACGAAAAGCGTAACGGATGACGCGGCATACCAGTCGAACAACCCATCCGTCGCCAAAGTTTTCAAAGGCAAGATCACTGCCATCGGTGCTGGAGATGCTGAAATCAGCGTCACACTCGGCGACTTCACGACAACTGTGAACGTCCACGTCGAAAAGCCGGCAGCGAAAGCGATGGTCGTGACAGAAGACACGATCGCAAGCTTCCTGAACGACAAGAAAGCGAAGGAGATCATTTTGGACGTACCGGCAGCTGACGGCACATTCGACGTCGAACTCGATGACAGCGTGCTGAAAGCGATCGAGAAATCCAAGAAATATCTCGTCTTCAAAACAGCGGACGCAGCGTTCACATTCGAAAAGGATGCAGTCGAAGTGCTCCGCAAGAACACGAACGGCAAAGCTGTCG
Organism: Sporosarcina koreensis; assembly: GCF_000826145.2. GTDB lineage: Bacteria > Bacillota > Bacilli > Bacillales_A > Planococcaceae > Sporosarcina > Sporosarcina trichiuri. The sequence continues at coordinate 1,594,890 of NZ_LN651337.1, read as the reverse complement.
TAACATTTGGCAAATCATCTTCCGCACAAGTGAAAGGTGCGAAGAGTGATATCTACACAATCGGCATCAACCAGGGCACAGCCGCTGCGAAAACAGCCATCAAGAAATTCGGCGAAGACATCCAAGTCGCCATCGCGGTGGATGACAGCGCGGATAAGAAATGGAAAAAAGGCTCCGTCCTCAACCTGGACACGAACAAAACATCCAAGTACAAAGTGAAAAAAGGCCAGGCCGAATTCGAAATCGAATCCGCCGGCAGCTATGTATTGCTGGATAAATAATGCTGGAAAAAGGGTGCCCGCGGGCACCCTTTTTGCATGGCAACCTGCCGACCGCTCCATTTCGCGACCTAAGCGCTCCATTCACTCGGCGAACCGATCAATTCTAATGCCGGACCGCTCCATTCCCCCAGCTGAGCGATCAATCCCGTCGCCGAACCGCTCCATTCGCCCGGTAAACCGCTCCATTCCCGCGGCTGCAATCCCGTCCCACACATCGAAATGGCCGCGACCATTCAAGCCCTCCCATGCGCAAAGACCAACACTAGCTTGTCGGGCTCCGCTGACGCTCCGCCTTTTCTGTCAGGGAGGGGAAGCGCAGTGGACAGCCGGGTTGAGCGACCGCTCCATTCCACTGGCCAAGCGATCAATTCCCCGAGCGAAGCGATCAATTCCACTGCCGAACCGATCCATTCGCCCGGTAAACCGCTCCATTCCACTGCCGAACCGCTCCATTCACCGACGCAACCCGCCCATTTCATCTGCACATTAAGTTAATAAAATCATCCAATGGTTGATTCTCCTCCGCGCAAGTCAACCAAAACGTCATTGAATCAGCCAACAAGTAACTTATACTGGAGATAACGAGAAAAAGGAGGACCCACCATGCTCCACATCAGCACAATCATTCACCGCGAACGGCAAAAACACGGCATCACCCAGGAAACCCTCGCCGCGCACTGCCAGGTTTCCAAAGCGTCGGTCTCCAAATGGGAAAAAGGGCTGAGCTATCCCGACATCACGCTGCTGCCGAAGATCGCCGCCTACTTCAACTTGACCGTCGACGAGCTGCTCGGCTATGAACAGACACTGTCCAAACAGGCGATCCAGACGCTGTACATCGGCTATTCCAAACGATTCGCACACGAGCCATTCGCCGACGTGTACCAGGATGTCCTCGAAGAAGTACGGCACGGCTATCGCGACGCCGGCCTGCTGCTGCAGATGAGCGTCCTCATGCTCAATCACTTCATCCTCACGGAAAACGGTCCTGCCGTCTTGACGACCATCAACACTTGGCTCGACCGCATCCGCACGCTGTCCGAAGACGTCTGGGTGCTGCGCCAGGCGAACTCGCTGCAGGCGACGGTCGCCTCCATGCAGGGTGACCCGGAAACGACACTCCGCCTGCTCGACGGCGTCATCCGGCCGAGCATCGGTGATGAAGCGCTGCTTGCGACCGCCTACGAACAGCTCGGGCAGACGGACGAAGCGATGCGAGCACTTCAGGTGATGATGTATCAGAATCTCCTGCAGCTCGTCGGTGCGGCGCCGCTCTATTTGAGGCTGTCCGCGGATGATCCCACGGTCTCCGCGGAAACGCTCCGCCGCACCGAAGGACTCATCGGCCTGTACGACCTGGAGAAACTGCATCCGAACGTCTGCCTGCAGTTCTACGCAGGCACCGCGCAGCTTGCGGCCATCCACGGCGACCGCCCGCAGATGTATGCGTATCTATCAAAATTTGTCCGCGTCTGCACGAAGTATCTGTTCCCGATCGATCTGCACGGCGACACGTACTTCAACCGGCTCGACAGCTGGCTCGAGGAACTCGACCTCGGCACGAATGCCCTGCGCAGCGACCGGCTCGTCAAACAGTCGCTGTTCGAAATCTTCGACGCCCCCTTCTTCGCGCCGTACCGGGACGACGAAGAAATGAAAGACTTACTCACCGAACTCCGTTTCGGACTGGAGGGAATCCAATGAACACCGATATCGACCTGCTCATCGAGTACTTGCCATTCCTCATCCCGCTCGTCATCCTGCAAGTCGGACTCGCGATCTTCTCGGCCGTCCACGTCATCCGCCACCCGCACTACCGGTTCGGCAATATGGTGATGTGGCTGCTCATCGTCGTCTTCATCCAGTTCCTCGGCCCGCTCGTCTATTTCACGATCGGAAGGGGAGACCAAGATGCTCGTTGAGATCAAGAACGTCACGAAAAAATTCGGCGATAGAACCGTCCTGGACAACATCGATCTCGTAATTCCCGAGCATACGATCTGCGGCTTCGTCGGTGCGAACGGCGCCGGCAAGACGACGCTCATGCACGGCATGCTCGGCCTCACCCCGCTGACATCCGGCACAATCACGATCGCCGGCACACCCGTCACATTCGGCCAGACCGCATCGAACGCCCACGTCGGCTACCTGCCTGACGTCCCGGAATTCTACCCGTACTACAGCGCCCGCGAGTACCTTGAACTGTGCGCCGTCATCACCGAGATGCCAAAACAGGAACGGAACACCCGCATCACCGAGCTGCTGGAACTCGTCGGCCTCGACACGAACAGCCCGATCCGAACCTACTCCCGGGGGATGAAACAACGGCTCGGCATCGCCCAGGCGCTGCTCAACCGGCCGAAGCTGCTCATCTGCGACGAACCGACGTCCGCCCTCGACCCGGCCGGCCGCGCCCAGATCCTGTCGATCCTGCAGGCGGCGAAACAGGACACGACCGTGTTCTTCTCGACGCACATCCTGTCCGACGCCGAGCAGATCTGCGACCGCATCGCCATGCTGCACGGCGGCAAAATCATCTTCGACGATGAACTCGCCCGGCTCGACCGCGAGACGAAGCACGAATTCGCCTTCACATTCGACGGCCCTTCTATAGAAGAGATCCATGCACAGCTCACAGACTTCCCGGCGGAAATGAAGATCGAACACGGTGCACTCATCGTCCGCCTGCCGGACGCAGCTGCCCGGATTTCATTCACAAAAGCGCTCGCAGACCGCGGTATCGCAACCAACACGATGCACCCGCACAAGAAAGCACTCGAAGATGTCGTTATGGAGGTGCTCAAATGACGCCCTGGTTCGGATTTCTGAAAAAAGAATGGACAGAAAGCGTGAAATCATACAAGCTGCTGCTCGTTGCGGTCATTTTCTCGATCCTCGGCGTGCTGAACCCGTTCACAGCGAAGATCATGCCCGCCGTCATGGAAAACCTGCTGCCGGAAGGGGCGGCGCTCGATCTGCCCGATCCGACGGCGCTCGACTCATGGATGCAGTTCTACAAAAACGTGCCGCAGATGGGGCTCGTCCTGTTCATTCTGCTGTTTTCGACGATGATGTCGAAGGAACTCGAGCGCGGCACCCTCACCATCCTGCTGACGAAAGGACTGCGCCGCAGCACCGTCCTCACCGCAAAATGGGTCACCGGCGCGGCGTACTGGACGTTCGGCCTGCTGCTGTCGGCCGGCATTACCTGGGCGTACACCGCCTATTACTGGGATCAATCCATCATCCGGCACCTGGCCCTCGCCATCGGCTGCATCTGGCTGTTCGGCCTGCTCCTGTTCACCGTCACGCTATGGGGCAGCACGCTGTTCGCGACAGGGTATGGCGGCCTGCTGACAGCGGCCGTTGCGGTCATCGTCCTGTTCCTGACGAGGCTGGTCCCCGACAGCGCTGACTGGAGCCCCATCGTGCTCATCAGTGATTCGGCCAGCCTGCTGACAGGGGAGGCCGCGCCCGGTGACTTCACCGGTCCGCTGCTCGTATCAGTCGGCTTGGTTGCCGTGCTGCTGGTGACAGCCGTTCTTCATTTCAATAAAAAAATCTTATAATCTCGAAACAAGCGTGAGACCCGGCATCGCGGGTATACTGAAAACAGTACACATTTCAGAAGGAGCGATGCCCTATGGACATCCACGAAAAAGCGATCCGGCTGCTGCAGCAGAAAGCCGAGCAGCCGAACCGCTCCCGCAAAACGACCTCGGCCAAATACAAGAAAAGCACGAAGACCGTCTCCGACTACGTCGTGCTCGACTTCGAAACGACCGGACTCCGTGCCGGTGCAGATAAAATCATCCAGATCGGTGCCATCCGCTACTTCAACCATTGGAAAGATGAAGAGATGGACGTGCTCATCAATCCGCAGCGCCACATCTCGCCGACCATCACCCGGCTCACCGGCATCTCGAACGAAATGGTCGCAGACGCACCGCTCATCGAAGACAAACTCGCTGACCTCGTCGATTTCATCGGCGACCTGCCCATCATCGCGCACAACGCCTCGTTCGACATGGGCTTCCTGTACGCACTCGACGGCAAAGCCGGCATCACCCTGCCCGCCTACACCGTCATCGACACTGTCAAAATCGCACGCCAGAAAATCAAAGACACGCCCAATCACAAACTCACCACCCTCACCCAATACCTGGAACTCGAACACGACGCCCACAACGCAATCGGCGACTGCCTCGCCACCGCCGCGATCTATCAGTATTGCACGAAATAACCAGAAGGAGTGCCGAACCGCTCAATTCGAGCGGCTAAGCGCTCCTTTCTTCTGCCGAAGCGCTCCATTCCGCGCGCAAACCGCTCCATTCGCCCGGCTAACCGCTCAATTCCAGCGCCGAAGCGATCAATTCCGCCTGCCAACCGCTCCATTCCCGCGGCAACAACCCTGTGCCTACACGCCGAAATGGCCGCGACCAATCCAGCACTCCCATGCGCAAAGACCAAACCAAGACTAGCTTGTCGGGCTCCGCTGGCGCTGCGCCTTTTCTGTTGGGGAAGGGGGGGCAAGAGTGCCGAACCGCTCCATTCCGCGGTCGAAGTGATCCATTCCACTGCCGAACCGCTCCATTCGCCCGGCTAAGCGATCATTTCCGCCGCCGAACCGCTCCATTGCCCTTGCTGACCGATCAATCCCGTCGCCGAACCGCTCCATTCCTCCAGCTAACCGCTCAAATCCAGCGCCACATTTCCCGTCCAATGAATTGGACATTTTTCGTGATAATTCGGATTTGCCACTTTCCATATCTTTTGTCAGGCAGATAGGCTACACTAATAGAAAAATTAAGAGGTGATGAATTGATTTACAAATATCGTTCTGCGTCTTTGCTGCTCAGCGGGCTTCGCGCATTAGAGAGACGGCTGCCAAGACAGCATGAAAAATACCCCTATATCGCTGAAGAATTGTACAACACCCAAGCAGGCTATTATGGTGAACTCGAGTACGATCGCTATATGAAAGAGGTAAGGACCGCCCACCCCCATGCTATCCTTCATGACCTCTACCTGCACCACGACGGCATCCATTTCCAAATCGACTCCCTTTACATCTCCCCTGAATCCATCACCATATCAGAAATTAAAAACAGAGCTGATCAAATCAAAGTTACCGCCAAACCTACACAGTTCCTGCAAGTGGACAAGCAGGGAAGTACAAAAATCATCCGCAGTCCCATTGCGGAGATCGAACGCAAGAAACAATTTTTGGAGAAATGGCTGCACCAGCGCAATTTCCAAATCCCCGTAACCGGCATCGTTGTGTTTGCGTACAACAACCAAATGATCATTGAGGGCGAGCCGTCACTGCCGATCATGAGTTCTTACGACGCACCGACTTATTTCCGTGCACAAATTGTAGAGAACTATTTACTAACAGGGGCCGAAATCCAGAAGCTTGCCAATGCACTGATCGGTGCGCATCGAGAGTTCAATCCGTTTCCTTTGCTGTCCTATTATAAAATTGCACCAGATAACTTGAAGAATGGCGTTTTCTGTTCGGACTGTAAACAACCTTGCGTTATGATGTGGATGAACAGGCGCTGGCAATGCCGCTCGTGTGGCAAGCGGGAATCGTCCAGTCATCTTGCAGCTATCGATGAGTGGTTCATGCTCATGCCGGGGAAGCTGACCAATAAAGCCTTCAGTAAATTTGCCGGAATACCCAATCGTCACACGGCAAAACGAATGCTGGCCCAATCGATGCTCCGTCATCAGGGAATCGGACGGGGAAGCCGCTATGAGCCTCTCTGAATTAAATCATATAAGTTTGTGGGCGCCGCATTCGCTGCGCCTTTTCTGTTGGAGAGGCGGTGGGGCGAGGTGTCGACCGCTCCATTCGGCGGGCGAAGTGATCCATTCCACTGCCGAACCGCTCCATTCGCCCGGCTAAGCGATCATTTCCGCCGCCGAACCGCTCCATTCACCCCGCTGACCGCTCCATACTCCAGCCCAACCGATCAATTCCGCGCCCCACCCCTACCCCCACAACCCAAAATAAGCTATACTCAACAAAACAGCACCACTTCCACAAAAAGGAGGTCATGCACCATGTCCCAGCAGCACAACACCACCCGCCCGAAACAAGACCCGCGCTTTAAAACCGCGCACAAGGAAGCGTGGATCGGCGCCGCGCTCGCCGTGTTCAACTTCGTCTGGTGGTACGGCTTCGCCTACGGGCTCGGCAGCCGGCCAGTCGACGAGTATACCTACATCCTCGGGCTCCCGGCCTGGTTCTTCTGGAGCTGCGTCGCCGGCTTCGTCCTGATGTCCATCATCACCGTCGTGCTCGCAAAATTCGTCCTCACCGACATGCCGCTCGACGATGACCCGAGGTACCAACCCGATGCCCTGCACAGCGGGAACGACACCCCCACCAAGAAAGGACCGAACTCATGAACATCGGCGTACTCATCCCGCTCATCATCTTCCTGATCGCCATCTTCGCCATCGGGTTCATCGCCTCCAAACAAATGGGCAGCGGCGGCGGCTTCCTGCAGGAGTACTTCCTCGGCGGCCGTGAACTCGGCGGCTTCGTCCTCGCAATGACGATGGTCGCGACGTACGGCAGCGCGTCGAGCTTCCTCGGCGGGCCCGGCACGGCGTACACCGTCGGCTTCGGCTGGGCGCTGCTCGCAATGACGCAGGTCGTCACCGGGTACTTCGTCCTGCTCGTGCTCGGCAAGAAGTTCGCGATCCTCAGCCGGCGCTATGACGCCGTCACGATGATCGACTTCCTGAAAGCGCGCTACAACAGCCCGGCGGTCGCGATCCTGTCCGCCATCGCCATCATCGTCTTCCTGTTCTCCGCGATGACCGCGCAGTGGGTCGGCGGCGGTCGGCTCATCGAATCGCTCACCGGCCTCAGTTACACGTCGGCGCTGTTCATCTTCGCCGTCAGCGTCCTCATCTACGTGACGATCGGCGGGTTCCGCGCCGTCGCGCTCACCGACGCCGTCCAGGGCGCCATCATGGTCGTCGGCACGCTCGTCCTGCTGATCGGCGTCATCATCGCAGGCGGCGGCATCCCGGCGATCATGCAGGATCTGGTCAATGAAAACCCGAACCTCGTCACGCCATTCGGGGCCGACCGGAGCCTCACGCCGGCCTACGTCTCGAGCTTCTGGATCCTCGTCGGCGTCGGCGTCGTCGGCCTGCCGCAGATGGTCGTCCGCACGATGAGCTACAAGAGCTCCCGCGCCATGCACCGCGCGCTCGCCATCGGCACGATCGTCACTGGCTTCATCATGCTCAACATGCACCTGATCGGCATCTTCGCGCGCCCGGTCCTGCCCGGCATCGACGTCGGCGACAAAGTCATCCCGCTCATCGCGCTCGACGTCCTGCCGCCGTGGCTCGCAGGCATCGTCCTCGCCGCCCCGATGGCCGCCATCATGTCGACCGTCGACTCGCTGCTGCTGCTCGTCAGCTCAGCGATCGTCAAGGACGTCTACTTGAGCTACGTCAGACCGCAGGCGACCGAGAAACAGGTCAAAACGCTCAGTTTCGGCATCACCGGCGTGCTCGGCGTCATCGTCTTCCTGCTCGCCCTGCAGCCGCCCGACCTGCTCATCTTCCTCAACCTGTTCGCGTTCGGCGGGCTCGAAGCCGCCTTCATCTGGCCGATCGTCCTCGGACTCTATTGGAAGTATGGCAATAAAACCGGCGCTCTCGCGTCCATGGTGACCGGTATGGCATCATACATCGCCATCTACCTGTACAACCAGGCGAACGGCGACCTGCTCGGCGTCCACGCCGTCACGATCCCGGTCGTCCTCTCGCTCGCCGCCTTCGTCATCGGGAGCCTAGCTGCAAAACGCGAACCGTTCCAATTTTAATCCAAGCCTTCCGCACATCCGCGGAGGGCTTTTTTAAGTACATGTAAACTCCGTAAAGACTTATCAAATAACTTCGAAAACAGCTAGCCGGAACTCTCATAAACTGATATGATAGGTCTGCATGTCCAAACTACTAAACTAGGGGGCACAACCGAATGAACAAACACACGAAATTCCTGGCCACTGCCGTTACAGCTGCAGCTGTCGCGTCCGCAATCGCGGTACCGAGCGCTTCTGCAGACACATCGAAATTCACAGACGTCTCCGACCGCTATGCGGACGCCGTCAACTTCCTCTGGGCGAACAATATCACCCAAGGTGTAAGCGCTGACAAGTTCGGCACGGCATCCGACGTCAAACGCGCGGACGCCGCCGTCTTCCTCGCGAAACTCATGGGTCTCGAACCGGGCGGTGTATCCACGGACTCCGGGTTCACCGATGTGCCGAAATCCGCGAAATGGGCCGTCGACGCACTGAAGGACCAAGGCATTGTCAGCGGGAAGAGCGCAACAAAATTCGGCGCGAACGAACAGCTGACACGCGGGGAAGCCGCTGCCATGATCGTCAGAGCAGCGAAACTCCAAGTCGACATGGACAAGACGTCAACCAAATTCACAGATGTCAACAAACGCTTCGCCCCATACGTCCAGGCCCTCGTCGACGAAAAGATCGCAAACGGCAAGACGGACAAGATGTTCGGCACATCCATGCCCGTCACGCGAGGCGAACTCGCGATGCTCCTCAACAACGGCAACGCGAAATTCGGCTACCTCGACCTGTTAGTCATGCACATGAACGACCACCACGCGTACCTCGACAACTTCCCGTACATCGCGAATGTCGTCCAGGATCTGCGCGCAACGCATAAGAACAGCCTGCTTCTCCACGGCGGGGACGTCTTCTCAGGTGATCTTTATTGGAATAAATACAAAGGCCAGGCGGACGTCGTCATAATGAACTACCTCGGCTTCGACGCCGTCACTTTCGGCAACCATGAATTCGACGAAGGCGGCACGCCGGACGGCCACGCGGCACTCCGCAACTACATCCTCGGTGCGCAATTCCCGGTACTCGGCGCAAACCTCGACTTCAAGGATGATGCGAAACTGAAGAGCCTCTACAAAGGCGGCATCGCGGAAAATGCAGGTGGCGGGGAAATCTATGACGGCAACATTGTCATGATGGATGGTCAGAAAGTCGGCATGTTCGGCCTGACGACGGAAGACACGGTCAACATCTCAAGCCCGGCGGACGTCGACGTCCTCAGCTACATCACACGCGCGAAAGAGACAGTCGCAGCACTGGAAGCGCAAGGGGTCGACAAAATCATCGCGATCACCCACGTCGGTGTGGATGAAGCAGCACCGTCAGGCAGCGACCAGACACTCGCGAAAATGGTGCCCGGCATCGACGTCATCGTCGGGGGCCATACGCACACGGCACTGAAAGAACCGATCACCATCACCCATGAGTCAGGTGACAAGACGCTGATCGTCCAGGCAGGCCAGTACGGGGACTACGTCGGCAAGCTCGACGTGAAGTTCAACCCGAAAGGCGAAATCTACTGGAACCACGGCGAACTCATCAAGATCGATCCGAAGACAATGACAGCCGATCCGCAAGCGGCCGCAGTCCTCGCACCCTTCAAAGCAGGGAAGGAAGAGCTGAAGAAGGAATCCATCGGTGTCACAACGGATGTCGACCTGAGCGGTGCGCGTGATTCGAACGCAGAAGGCACATCGAGTGTCCGTCACAACGAGACGAACCTCGGCAACCTGATCGCGGATGCGATGCTGTCGAAAGCGAAGACACTTCCGGGCATGGAGGAAGCAACAGTGGTCGCCATGCAGAACGGCGGCGGAATCCGGACGAGCATCGAAGCCGGTGACATCACGGTCGGCAGCATTGCGCAGGTCCTGCCATTCGGCAACCCGCTCGCCATCGTCAAGTCGAACGGCAAGGAAGTGAAAGAGGCGCTCGAGCGCAGTGTGCGCGGCGCATTGATCGCTGAAGGCAAAGGCCTGAAAGAGGACGGCGGGTTCCTGCATGTCGGCGGCATGAAGTTCACCTATGACAGCACGAAGGAATCCGGTAAGCGCGTCATTGACGTCTTGGTCAAGGAAGGCGACAAGTACGTGCCGCTGGAAGACGACAAGACGGTCTACATCGCAACGAACTCCTTCACAGCACGCGGCGGGGACGACTATGACGTCTTCGAAAGAGCGTCCGCAGAAGGCCGCGTCTCCGACCCTGGCTTCTCCGACACGCAGAACCTGATCGAATACCTCCAGTCACTCGGCAAGGAAATCAGCCCGAAAATCGAGGGACGCATCATCGACGTATCGCTCGAAACGCAGCAAAATGGATACAAAGTTCCAGCTGAAGAACCAGCAGGGAAATAAAAACATCACAAAAACGCCGGATTCTTCTCGAAATGAGAATCCGGCGTTTTCCACGAAACCGCGTGAGCATAACGTCTAAGCAAGCAAGCGTTTGTCGAACGGGTACGAATGACCAGTCGAAAATGGCGGAAACTATTAAACTACCCGAATTTGGGCCGATAGAAACATAGAGAAATACAAAGAATTGTTGTATCCTTTACGGTAACGACAAAAATTTGGAGGATTGTACCATTGAAGAAACTTGCAGCATGCCTCACCCTGTCCCTCGCAGCGCTTGTCCCATTCGGACAAGAGTCCCAGGCAGCCACTACATTCACGGACGTCGGCACGACCCACCGGGCCCAGGCGGAAATCTACTACCTGGTCGATGGAGGCATCACTGGAGGTGTGTCCGCAACACGGTTCGTCCCGGAACAGCAAGTGACACGTGATCAGGCGGCAGCGATGCTCGGCCGCACACTCAACTTGAACGGTGAAATGCGGTCGACGAACTTCAAGGACGTCGGTTCGAACAACTTCGCATCCGGCTACATACAGCAGCTCGTCGACAAAAACATCATCTCCGGCTATCCGGACGGCTCCTTCAAGCCGAAAAACACACTGAGCCGCGGTGAAATGGCGATGCTCATCAGCCGCACTTTCGATTACAAGTCAAGTTCGGTCAGTGCAGCCGCAAGCTCCCTCATGAACAAAGGGATCGCAGCGGGAGTCGCAGACGGCACTTTCGGTGAATCCCAGACCATCAAACGTGCGGACTTCGCCGTGTTCCTCGCGCGTTCCATCAACGCGGACTTCCGGACAGCGAACTCCGAGAAATTCGACACGGACGTCTACGTCAATGTACAAGACGGCACGAAACTCAACATGCGCAAAGGACCGGGCGTCGACTATGCCGCCATCAAAACGATCCCGAGCGGCAAGATCGTCTCCTACGCATATTCCGTCGGTGACTGGGCATACATCACGTCCGACAACGTCAAAGGGTTCGTCCACTCGGCTTACCTCCAGCTGGACAAGCCGACCGACAATCCGGAAGTCGTTCCGCCAACACCGCCAGTGACGAAGCCGGATCCGATTCCGACACCGCCGGGCAAGAAGCCGCTGAAGGATATCGTTGTTGTCATTGATGCCGGACACGGCGGTAAAGACAGCGGGGCACCAGGCAACGGATTCCTGGAGAAGAATATCACGCTGAACGTCGCCAAAAAGATGGAAGCTTACTACAAGAATGTACCAATCCAAGCGAAGATGACCCGATCGGGCGACACATACCCTTCACTTGATGCTCGCGCAGCATATGCGAAAAAAGTGAACGGCAGCATTTTCGTCTCAATCCACACGAACTCGCACACAGGCAGTTCGGCAAACGGAACAGAGACGTTCTATTACAGCCGTTCCGCAGCAGTGAACCCGAACGTGGCCCAGTCAAAAGCTCTCGCACGCTATACGCAGAACCGTATGCTGGAAGCGTGGGGCCTGACCGACCGCGGTATCAAGGTCGGAAACCTGGCTGTCCTCCGTCAGAACACAGTTCCGGCCGTGCTTGCAGAAATGGGCTTCATCACGAACAAAAAAGATATCGGCCTCATGGGAACGGAAGCCGGACGCCAGAAACTCGCAAAAGGCCTGTTCCTCGCAACACTCGATTACTACTATTACTACGAAGGGCGCACAGACGTCCTGCCGCTGTACAAAACAGTCAACGCTACACCAAGCGGCAAGCTCCACTGATGTCCCGTCCCACCCGTTCTCCGGAGCGGGTGGGATTTTTCTATACATACGGCGGGGGACAGACGGTTGCGACCATTCGCGTCCTTCCGCGAATTGCGCGGCCGCCTGGCACCCGATGAACGGGAGAGCCGATGAACAGAGGGATAGCCCCGCAAACCCGGCTCCATCTCTTTTGGCACGTAATCTTCCACTGCATTTGTGCCGCTCGCAGGAGAAAGGAAGCCTCTCACTCCATCCGGGTGTCTGTGCACGCCACAATTCGCGGAAGAACGCGAATGGCTGTCGTGCACAGGCACCCTGGGGGCAGTAGGGATGTACCGCTCTGCACCCCTCGCAAACTTTTTCTCCCCAACCATGTCCAAGGTGGACTCGGACGGGGTATAGAGTCATAATATACATACCAATCCATCAAAGGAGTGATCACGTGAGAAAATTTGGAATGGCGGTCGTGCTCATGCTCGGTCTGCTCGTGCCAATCCACGCGCATGCAGCAGAGCAGACCGACTGGCTGCTGAAAGGGTCCGCAGATGAACTGGACGCCATCGCGCAGGAGATCGGACCGTTCACACAGCAATTCAGGCAGGCACCGCTCGGGCAGATCAGCCTGACGCAAGAGGATATCGCACTCATCCGGCAACAGTATCCGAACGTCGAACTTTATCCGAACCATACCTATGAAGTGGCCGCAGCGACCGAAGCACCTGCCCCTCCTTCACAGATCACCTACCCGAAACGCTTCAGCCTCATCAACACCACACCGGACGTGATCGCTCCCTACACGGGCAAAGGCGTCAAAGTCGGCGTCCTCGACAGCGGCATCGACACGACCCACAGCAAACTGAACGTCAAAGGCGGCTTCTGCGCACTGCCGAAAGCCGAATGCGCGGCAGGGACTATCCCGTATGCCGATGACCTCGGCCACGGCACCCACGTCGCCGGCATCCTCGCCGCCCAGAAAGCGAGCAACGGCACACTCGGTGTCGCACCCGGCATCGACCTGTACGCCATCAAGTCCATCAACCAGTACGACTCCGGCACAACGGCGGACATCATCGCCGGTGTCGAATGGGCCATCAACAACAAGATCGACATTCTCAACATGAGCATCACGACGAACCGCAACGACCTGGCGCTCAAGCTCATGCTGGAGAAAGCATACTCGAAAGGCATGATCCTCATCGCAGCATCGGGCAACGAGGAATTCGGCGACAACAAGGACTCCGTCCAATATCCGGCGAAATACCCGACGATCATCGCTGTCACGGCTGTCGCCAACAATAAAGAACGGTTCCTCGAAGCATCGATGGGACCGGAAGTCGAACTTGCGGCACCCGGCGTGGAGATCTTCAGTACATATCCGCGGGCGCTCGATGACGACGGCAAGAAGGACGGCTACTATGACCTGTCCGGCACATCCATGGCAGCACCGCATGTCTCGGGCATCGCCGCGCTGCTGAAAGAGCGGTTCCCGGACATGACCAACATCCGTATGCGCTCGATCCTCGCGAACGCCGCGGAGGACCTCGGCACCAAAGGGCGCGACCGCCAGTTCGGCTACGGACTCGTCCGCTACCCGGCGAAAGTCGAGGAGATCCCGATGATGACGCAGTACACGCAGAAAGGCAAAGTCATCTTCGAGCTGTCGAACGCCGACAAGACGACCGTGCGCCAGCTCAAGATCGAGGGCCGCGAAATACCCGAGCAGTCCCCGGGCAAGTGGGAGACCTACCTGCTGTCGGGCACGTACCACGGCAAGTACGCCATCATGACGAAAGCCGGCCGCCAGATCCAGGAAGACATCATCCTCAAGATCGACGGCACGAACTACAAGGACGTCAGCGGGCTGAAATGGTACGCCCCGCAGATCGCCTATCTGGCGGATAAACAGATGATCTACGGCTTCAACGACAACACGTTCCGTCCAGACAAGAAGATCACACGCGCGGAAGCCGTCGCGATCATGGGCCGGGCCGCGGGACTCAACGGTGAAAAACGGCAGACGAAGTTCCGCGACGTCAGCCCGAACAGCTTCGCCTCCGGCTACGTCCAGTCCGCGCTTGAGACCGGACTGCTGAGCGGCTTCCCGGACGGTACCTTCCGGCCGAACCAGGCCGTCTCCCGCGGTGAAATGGCGCTCCTCCTGCAGAAAGCGTTCAAGCTGCAGGCCGACACCAGCCTGAAATCGCCGTTCAAGGACATGACCCCGAACGTCGCCAGCTATGACGCCGCATTGGCACTGACCCAGGCAGGCGTCACCAAAGGCTACCCGGACGGCACCTTCAGACCGCAGGAAACGATGACCCGCGCCACCTACAGCGTCTTCCTGGCCAACGCCGAAAACCCAGCGCTATTCAAATGAAACCTCGAAAACCGCGTGCTCCCCGAGGGGAGCCGCGGTTTTTTGCATGCCGCTGCGCCGCCAGGACCGCTCCCTTCCACCGGACAAGCGCTCCATTCCCGCCGCTAAGCGCTCCATTCGCCTGGCCAACCGATCAATTCCACAGCTAACCGCTCCATTACACCGGCCAACCGATCAATTCCACAGCTAACCGCTCCATTCCGCCATCCTAAGCCCGCGGCCGCCGCTGCGCCGTGCAATTCCCCAATCCTCGCGGCCATCCCGCTCCCCAAACCCGTTGAATGGTCGGCTCCGCTGCGCTCCGCTTTTCCTGTCGGAGGAATCGCTCAAATCGCTTGGCCAAGCGCTCCATTCCCACCGCTAACCGCTCCATTCCGCCATCCTAAGCCCGCGGCCGCCGCTGCGCCGTGCAATTCCCCAATCCTCGCGGCCATCCCGCTCCCCAAACCCGTTGAATGGTCGGCTCCGCTGCGCTCCGCTTTTCCTGTCGGAGGAATCACTCAAATCGCTTGGCCAAGCGCTCCATTCCCACCGCTAACGGCTCAATTCCACGGCTAACCGCTCCATTCGCCTGGCCAACCGATCAATTCCACAGCTAACCGCTCCATTACACCGGCCAACCGATCAATTCCACAGCTAACCGCTCCATTCCGCCATCCCAAGCCCGCGGCCGCCGCTGCGCCGTGCAATTCCCCAATCCTCGCGGCCATCCCGCTCCCCAAACCCGTTGAATGGTCGGCTCCGCTGCGCTCCGCATTTCCTGTCGGAGGAATCGCTCAAATCGCTTGGCCAAGCGCTCCATTCCCACCGCTAACCGCTCAATTCCACGGCTAACCGCTCCATTCGCCTGGCCAACCGCTCAATTCCACAGCTAACCGCTCCATTACACCGGCCAACCGCTCTATTCCGTTTCAGGACCGCTCCATTCCGCCATCCTAAGCCCGCGGCCGCCGCTGCGCCGTGCAATTCCCCAATCCTCGCGGCCATCCCGCTCCCCAAACCCGTTGAATGGTCGGCTCCGCTGCGCTCCGCTTTTCCTGTCGGAGGAATCACTCAAATCGCTTGGCCAAGCGCTCCATTCCCACCGCTAACGGCTCAATTCCACGGCTAACCGCTCCATTCGCCTGGCCAACCGATCAATTCCACAGCTAACCGCTCCATTACACCGGCCAACCGATCAATTCCACAGCTAACCGCTCCATTCCGCCATCCCAAGCCCGCGGCCGCCGCTGCGCCGTGCAATTCCCCAATCCTCGCGGCCATCCCGCTCCCCAAACCCGTTGAATGGTCGGCTCCGCTGCGCTCCCCATTTCCTGTCGGGACGTGGGGGAAGGGGAACCGCTCGTTGCGCAGAAGAAGCCCCCAGGGTACCTGTGCACGACACCATTCGCGTCCTTCCGCGAATTGTGACGTGCACCGGTATCCCGGGTAGAACGAACCTGCTGCCCACGCGTTCCGTTCAGCCGAACCCGCCCGTTTCTCGGGAGTACCCGCCCATTCCGCTACGCAACCCCCCGTTTGCAGAGGGAATCCATCATCAAAACCACCAATTATATAGCGGGCTTCATCAAAATAGACACAATTCCGTCACTTGTAATGAAACTGTAATATAAGCATGCAACCTTTTCTGTTACCATAGAAGCAAGTAAACATTACTAGTTTGTAAGGTACATAGAAGCAGTCCAACATCCTAAATCGAGGTGCGAGATGAAAAAGCGAATCGTCGTGTTTTTGGCCTTTGTGCTAGCAATTGCAAGCGTCTTCACTGTCCTGCCGCAGAAGAGCAGCGCGGCCGTCTCGGGAAGCAGCATCGTCGCCTATGCGAAGAAATTCGAAGGGGTGCCATACTTGTTCGGCGGCTCCACACCGGATGCCTTCGACTGTTCGGGCTACATCCTCTACGTCTACAAGCAGTTCGGCATCAGTCTGCCGCGCACATCGGAAACCCAATACAACGTCGGCACAGCCGTACCGCGCAGCGATCTGCGCGCGGGAGATCTCGTATTCTTTGAAAATACATACAAAGAGGGAATCTCGCATACCGGCATCTATATCGGCAACGGAGATTTCCTCTCCGCGAAAACCGGCGGTGTCGGCATCGCGAATCTGGACACGCACCCGTATTGGGCGCCGAAATATGTCGGTGCCAAGCGGGTGACAGGGGTTGCAGCGCCTGCACCTGCAAAGCCGTCGGCACCAGCGCCAGCGAAACCGGCACCGGTAAAACCAGCTCCGGCGCCACAGCCGTCCGCCTCATTCAGCGACGTCGCGGTCAAGCACCCGGCATTCGACGCGATCGAAGCACTGACGAAGCACGAAATCATCAGCGGCTTCAAGGATGGTTCGTTCCAGCCGGACACGCAAGTGACACGGGGACAAGCCGCCACGATGATCAACCGTGTGCTGAAGCTGCGTCCGCGCTTCCCGCTCAGCTACAGCGACGTCCCGGCGAACCACGCGTTCGCGAAAGACATCTCCGCCATGAGCGACGCGGGCATCCTGAGCGGCTACGAAGACGGCATGTTCGGCATGTACGACCCATTGACGAAAGCGCAGCTCGCGATCATCCTCGACCGCGCCTTCAGCATGAGCCAGACAGCGTCGAGCCTGACGACACCGCCGTACATCGATGTACCGGTCACATACCGTGCAGCCGGTGCGATCAGCGCTCTGAAGAAGATGGACAAGACATCCATTTTCCAGACAAAGGAATTCTCGATCCAAGCGAACGCCACACGTGCACAATTCTCCGCCGCGCTCTACAGCGTCGGCAACATCCAGTAAGACAACAAAATGCCGCCCCGGATTCCACATGCAGGGCGGCATTTCTTTGTAAATCACCACCCATCCAGAAGGAGGCACCATCCTATGAAACACACACACATCGCCGCGAAACTCGCAGCCGTGCTCACCGCATGCCTGCTTCTAATCTCCCTGTTCATCCCTGCCACGAAAGCACACGCCGATGAACTCTCAGGCCGCACACTCGAGAAGGAACTCCGTGAAATGATCGACAAAGGGATCCTCTCCGGCTACGATGACGGCACCTACCGCCCGACCGAACAGGTCTCCCGCGGCCAGTTCGCCGCGTTCATAGCCCGCGCCCTGAAACTGCCCGAAGCAGCCGGCAGCTTCCAGGACGTCCCAAAGAACAGCAAACTCGCCAAAGACATCTACCGTGTCCAGCAGGCCGGCATCATGGGCGGCTACAGCGGCGGCATCTTCAAGCCCGATGCGCCGATCACACGCGAGCAAGTCTCCCTGACGATGATGAACGTCCTGAACTACAGTGAAATGGTGCTCCAGGAAACACGCATCGACTTCACCGACGTCAAGGAGTTCCAGTCGTCCGGCAGCATCCGTGCCGCCTACTACAACATCCGCTACGGCATCATCAGCGGAATCCCGAACAAGGACGGCTCCATGCGCTTCGAACCGAAATCGAACGCAACCCGCGAACAGGCCGCAGCTTTCATCAGCCGCTACCTGAAAGCGGTCGACGCCTACGAGCCGCCGTCGCTGCCGTCGATCCCGGAAACACCGGAACAGCCGCCGGTGCCGGAAGACCCGAAGGATCCGGTCCCGCCGACTCCGGAACCGCCGGTCGTCACGAAAGACTACTACCTCGCGACCATTTCGAACGGCAAGCTCGTCAAGCAGTCGAAAGGCTACAAAGAGTACCTGGATGCGGCAAATGAATTCAACAGCGACAAATCCATCCAGGCGATGTACCGCGGCAACGAGATCATCCGCGTCCGCAGCGGCTTCGCATTCGGTGACAACACATCGAAGGCCGGTGCAGTGGAAAACACGATCGTCTATTTCGATAAGGACTTCAAAAAGAAAGCGACCTACATCCAGCAGGGCCGGGAAATGAAGTACCTTGGCTCGAACGACCAGTACATCAACGTCCAGGTCGGCGCGACGGAAGGGTACGTCAAGCACTCGGAAACCGACCTGATCCCGATCCAGCTCGTCACGGACCGCGACCACTACACCGTGAGTCAGTGGGGGACACTGACGCACCATACGTACAACTACATGACGAAGAAATCGGCCAGCTACTACGTCCAGCTCGCCCCGGACTTCCTGAAGAAGAACGGCACGTACTACAGCCCGGACGGCGTCCATTTCTATGACACGAACCAGCGATTCACCGGCACCTTCCTGCCGTACTTCCAATTCCTGTCCGCCCGTTCGACAACAAGCTACACAGGAGCGGAACTTGATACGCTCATCAACAAAGTGCTGAAAGACCGCGAGAAACACGGCGGCCGCTACAAAGACGCAGCGACCAAATCCAAGCTCGTCGGACTCGGCAAGGAATTCAAGAAGCTCGAAGACGACTACAACGTCAATGCACTGCTCATCCTATCCCTCGCCGTGCACGAAGGCGACTACGGCATGAGTCAAACGGCGCAGACGTGCAACAACCTGTTCGGCCTGTACAAATATGACTCGCTGACAAAACTCTGTCCGGACAAAGGGACGTTCAAGAAGCCCGGCGACAGTGCCGTCGCGCTCGTCAAGGACTTCCTGAACCCGAACTACATGGACCCGGCCAACAAACTCGACCGCGCACAAGGCGCAGCCTTCGGCAATAAAACCACAGGCTTCAACGTCAACTACGCGTCCGACCCGACATGGGGCGCGAAAGCCGGCGCGCACATGTATGAGCTGGACAAAGCAGCAGGCGGCAAGGACTACGGCCGCTACAAACAGTTCGCGTTCACAAAGCTGGAGGTCCCGACAAACGTCCGGACCGCCCCAAGCACGAACGCACCGATCCTGTTCAAGTACACAAGCCGCTACAACGGCATCTACCAGAAAACCAGCAACGGCCTGTCCCTCGGCTACCCGCTCACCGTCATTCGCTCTGTCACAGGCGACGACGGCAAAACATGGTACGAAGTCTTCAGCGACGACGCCAAAGCCAAATCCGGCTACATCAGCAGCGACGTCGTCACCATCGTCAATAACTGATCAATCGAAAGCCCCGTGCAGCCGCACGGGGCTTTTCGCGCGGGCAACCCGCCCGTTTTGCATACGACCCCCCCATTCCCGCGGGCAACCCGCCTGTTTCGCAGAGGAACCCGCCCATTCCGCCACGCGACCCGCCCGTTCCCGCGGGCAACCCGCCCATTCCGCATACGAACCCGCCCGTTCCCCAGGGTGCCTGCTGCACGACACCCGGGTAGAGTGGGAAAGCCCCTCGCTGACAGCTCCATTCCCCAAGCCAACTACATTCCCGCGGCCGCCGCTGTGCCCCGCATCTTCCCAATCCTCGCGGCCATTCCGCTCGTCAACCCCGCTGAATGGTCGGCTCCGCTGCCGCTCCGCATTTCCTGTGGGGTGGTGGGGGAAGGGAGTAACCTCGCTGACCGCTCAAATCTCGTGCTTCAACGCTCAAACAGGGGGCGAAAAGCTCAAGCAAGTGACCGCTCAATACTGCTTCCATACCGCTCCATTCCTCAAGTCCCCTTTCTGTGAGAGGCCACGTGAAAACTTTAAAACAACGCGGCTTCCTGCAGTGTTTTCCTCCCGAGTTTTACAGCACCTTCCGCTATGATAGGATAAGAGAAAGGCCGCCAGCAAGCAGGCGGCCGTACATACTGAAAATCCAGCCAGGGGTGACAATGCAGATGGTGAAAATCGCAGTATTCGGCTCTTCTGAAACAATTCAGCTCATTACAACGTTCGAAGCGGCAATGAAGAGCGTCCAACTAGAAAAATTCAGATACACCTCCGTCGATGATTTGGAAACACTCCTTCCACAAGCGGAAGCATGCGACGTGTATCTGTTCTCGGGCATTCTCCCCTACCGCCATGCGGAATGTTTGCTCGATAAATTCGATAAGCCAGCGGTCTACATGGAGGATAATGAGCTGAACGTATCTCTTACACTCCTTCATATTCTGTCGCAGAATCTATGTCCGCTAGACAAGCTGTCCATCGATTTACCTGACCGCCGCTACGTGGATGACATCGTACGCCAGCTGCGCCTGGACCCGGCCCCCGTCCACATTATGGATTTCGACTGGCTCAAAACGACCAAATGCCCGCAATTCGACGCAGACCCAATCCTCACATTCCATTCGGACCTGTGGAACACCGGAGAGACCTCATTGGCGGTCACCAGCATCCACTCCGTCTATGATCGTCTGGTGGAACGGGGGATTCCCTGCTTGCGTTTCATTGATGCGGACAGCACGGTGAGAGATGTCCTCCTGCGTGCCGAACAGGCAGGGGTCTTACAGAAAACACGACTCGCCCAGGTGGCTGTCTGTCTAATCACGGTCTCTGGGGACACACTGCAGGAAGATGCGACAGCCAAGCTAACGCCCATCCGGAAAGCCATGCAGACAGCTTCCCGGCAGGTAAATGCTGAAATCCAACAGGTCGGTCCCTTGTCGTTCGAATACTTCGGAACGAAAGGGAGCATCCAGTTTCTGCTGAACCAATCCAGTCTGCTGCAGCCGGTCATCTCCGCTGCGGACAATCTGTCTGCTACCCTTCAGGCGGGAGCCGGGTTCGGGATGACAATCACGGAAGCGAAGAAGAATGCAACAATTGCGTTATCGCATTGCAAGCCTGGCCACCACGCCTTCTTCCTGATGACCGAAAACCATGAAGTGATCGATCCGTTGGAAAGGCAGCAGGTCCGGACTCTTTCCACCACGGACAGTCATATCCGCTTTTTGGCGAACACGGCGAAAGTCAGTATCCCGAATCTCGTCAAGATGCAGCGGTTCCTGCAAGCGCGAGCCGACAGCCATTTCACGTCGGACGATATAGCGGACTACTTCCAGCTGACGAAACGGAGTGCCGAAAGGATGCTGAAAAAATACATGGACGTCGGCTGGCTGCACATCGTGGGAGAGGAACAGCCCCATCGGAACGGACGTCCGCGTGCGGTCTATCAACTGGAATTCCCTTCGGGCGGGTAATCTGCACACCCTCCGAAGGGACTGCGATCCAAAGTCTTGTCTAACGTTATTTTTAAAATAATCTAAAAATATATTGACATTTGATTTCTCCTTCTTTAGTATAATAAACAAAGTTAGCGTCCATATACCGACGTCTAGAAGCTGAAAGGGAGGGAATCAAATGAAACAGGATCAGTCAGCTAAAAAGAAATGGAAGTTCCACGTGCCTCACGTCTTTGTCATTCTATTCATCGTCATCATCTTAGCGGCAATAGCCACCTACATCGTGCCGGCAGGACAATATGACACGTTGGTGGACGACAGTGACCGGACCATCGTAATAGACGGGACCTATCATCAGGTCGAATCGACGCCAACCGGGTTCTTGGCAATCTTCCAGTCGATCCACAAAGGGATGCAGAATACGGCTGGAATCATCTTCTATATCTTCATCGTCGGCGGATCGTTCGGAATCCTGCATGCAACCGGTGCAATTTCCGCGGCTGTCGGAACGATATCGAAAAAGATGGCGGGCCGCGAGTATTGGATGATTCCGATACTCATGACATTCTTTGCACTGTCGGGAGCTATGCTGGGCCTGGCAGAAGAGACAATCCCCTATATTACAATCCTCGTTCCGCTCATGGTGCTGATCGGTTTCGACTCCATCGTGGGGGCGGCCATTGTCCTGCTGGGGACGTCAGCCGGCTTCACGGCGGCATTCATGAACCCGTTCACGGTGGGGGTGGCCCAAGGGATTGCAGGGCTGCCCATTTTCTCCGGCCTCTGGCTGCGGATCATTTTCTGGGTGATCTTCTTATCGATCAGTATCTGGTATGTCATGCGGTATGCCTTGAAAGTCAAAAAGGACCCGACGAAGAGTCTCGTGTATGGAATCGGTGAACCGATCGAGCCGGCAGGCAGTATCGAGGAAATGACCGGGCGGCATAAGATCATTTTCCTAATCCTTCTCGCGTCCCTGGTCGGTCTGGCAATCGGAGTCATCCAGTTCGGCTGGTACCTGACGGAAATCTCGGGGCTGTTCCTGCTGATGGGGATTTCGATGGGACTTGTCGGACGCATGAAGCTCGACGAAATTGCAGAGGCGTTCATCGAAGGGTGTAAAGTGCTCGTGATGGGGGCGCTGGTCGTCGGCGTTGCCAATGCCATCCTCGTCATCCTGCAGGAAGGCGGGATAATGGACACGATTTTGTATGCGTTTTCATCGACCATCGGTGAGATGCCGTCGACCTTGGCGGCAGTGGGCATGTATGCGATCCAGTGTCTGCTGAACTTCATCATCCCTTCAGGGAGCGGGCAGGCAGCACTGACGATGCCGATCATGGCACCGCTTTCCGATCTTGTCGGCGTCACACGCCAGACGGCTGTTCTTGCCTTCCAGTTCGGTGACGGGATCTCCAATATCTTCACGCCGACATCGGGATACTTCATGGCAGGACTTGCCCTTGCACGGATCCCTTGGTCGAAATGGCTGAAGTGGATCTTTCCGCTCATCCTGATCCATTACACGCTCGGTGCGATATTTGTAACTATCGCCCATCTGATCAACTACTCATAACCAATACGGAGGTGCTTCCAGAATGACGATACAGCAAGAAACAGCCGAATGGATTGTACAGCAGCGGCGATATCTGCATGCCCATCCGGAGCTTTCCCACCAAGAAACTGAAACAAAAGAATACGTGAAGCAGCAGCTCGAAAACATGGGACTCGACACATACAGCATGACCGGCAAGGATATCATTGGTATTCTGCGCGGCAAATCGGAAGGAAAGACCGTCATCATCCGGGCGGACATGGATGCCCTGCCGATCCAGGAACAGACCGGCCTGCCTTTTGCATCCAAGCATGAACACGTCATGCATGCGTGCGGGCACGACGGGCACATGGCCATCCTGCTCGGCGTGGCCCAACAGCTCGTAAACCGCACCGATGACCTGGCAGGCACGATCTTGTTCCTATTCCAGCATGCCGAGGAGGAACTGCCAGGCGGTGCAACTCAATTGGTCGAGGCCGGCCTGCTTGATGGCATCGATGCCATATTCGGTTACCATCTGTGGCAGCCGATCCCCGCCGGCATCATCGGTGTGCGCGAAGGCGCGACAATGGCGGGCGCTGACCGGTTCTCCTTCACAATACAAGGCAAGGGTGGGCATGGGTCCATGCCGCAGGATACGATCGATCCGACGCTCGCCATGTCGGCCGTGATCCTGCAGATCCAGTCGATAATCAGTAGAAGCCTCAGTCCGAGCGAAGAAGCCGTCCTTAGTATCGGCGAATTACGCGCAGGGTCAAATTACAATATCATCCCGGATAGTGCGTATGCGTCCGGGACAGTGCGCTATTTCCATAAAGAAGCCTCCCAGCATATCAGAGAACGGCTGCACACTATCATCGACGGGGTCTGCCAGGCGTATGGAGCCACCTTCGAGCTCAACTACCAGCACGGCGACCCGCCACTCGACAACGATCCCGGTCTCATCGCGTTCATGGAACAGCAGGCGAAACAGCTGTTCGGGGAAGGGCAGGTCACACGTATTGATGGCATCATGGGCAGCGAGGACTTTGCCTATTATTCAACTGAAATCCCGGCTTCCTATATCTTCCTTGGAATCGGACAGGCGGATCGCCCATACGGACACCACCATCCGAAATTCGATATTGATGAAAGCATGCTTGCCATCGGCGTCGAACTGTTCACTGAAAGTATGCTGGCGTACATGGGGGGGCAGTCATGAAAATCACATCGATCGAAGTGTTCGCCGTCCGCCTGCCGCTGAAGACACCGTTCATCATCAGTTACCATACGTATAAGGATATGCCGTCCATCTTTGTGAAATTGCATACGGACACAGGCCTGACGGGCTACGGGGAAGGGACACCGGATGAGCATGTCACCGGTGAAACGTGGGAAGGGGTCCGGGCGATCCTGGTGAATACGATCACTCCATCCGTGATTGGCATGAACCCGTTCGACCTGGAACGGATCCACGACCGGATGGACAAGGCCATCTACGGCGCCACGACTGCCAAGGCCGCCATCGACATCGCCTGCTACGACCTGATGGGCAAAGCGTCCGGGCAACCGGTATTCAACCTGCTCGGTGGGCGATATCATGACCAGCTGGAGTTCCCGAAAGTGATCAGCATCCTTCCGCCTGAGGAAATGGCGGCCGAAGCGAAAGCAGCGGTGAACGAAGGGTATCGGATCCTCAAGCTGAAAGTGGGCACCGACAGCCAGCTGGACATCGAGCGCATCCGGGCAGTACGGCAAGCCGTCGGCGACCAGATCGCCATCAAAGTCGACGCAAACCAAGGTTGGGAAACGAGCGCAGCCTCCATGCAAGTGCTAGACCAGATCAAAGACTGCCGGATCGACTGGATTGAACAGCCGGTCATCGCCTCCGACATGCACGGCCTGAAGGAAATCAAACAAAAAACGGCCATTCCGGTCATGATCGACGAAGGGCTCCACGGTCAAAAGGAAATGTACGAACTGACGGCCACACGTTCCGCCGACATGATGAACATCAAGCTCATGAAATGCGGAGGGCTGTACCGCGCCATGCAGCTCGTCCACCAGGCGGAGCTCGCCGGCTTCACGTGCCAGATCGGCTCGATGGTCGAATCCGCCGTCGCCTCAGCTGCCGGCCTGCACCTCGCGACCGCCAAAAAACGTATCCAGACAAACGAACTCGTCGGACCGCTCATGTTCAGCAAAGACATCGCCCGCTTGGACATCGACCTGCCATTCGTCCGGCTGAGCGAAACCCCGGGCTTGGGCCTCAACATCGATGAAGCGACGTTGACCGAGTTGACATACACCCACGACGTCATTGAACAATAACGAAAAGAAGTCGTGCTGCCCCTCCTGTGAACCTGACAGGAGGGGTTTACGGAATGGGGAAGGGGAGCCACATCACTGACCGCTCCATTCCCACGCAGAACCGCTCAATTCCCGCGCTAACTGATCCATTCCAACGTCAGACCGCTCCATTCTCCCGCTAACCGCTCAATACCACTGCCAAAGCGATCCATTCCACTGCCGAACCGCTCCATTCCGCCCACCAACCGCCACATCCCCCAAAAATTTCCACAAAAAAACAGGGGCGCCATCACCCCTGCTTCAAATGCTTCGTCACCTTCTCGATCAATTCCTCACCCTGCGACCGCAAATAACTGATCTTCGAATCGATCAGCGTATCGAAATACGCATTGCGCCCGAGCTCCATCTCCTCCAGCAGCGACTGCGTCTCCACCAGATCCACCAGCGTCAGCTGCGGATAATCATCGCCCGAGAACGTGCCATCCGGCCGCGCCTGGTACCACAGGTCGCCATTCTCACGGATCCAGCCGCCCTCAGACGCGCCGAACCCTTCGATGCCCGCCATCACCGACTTCGCGGCCTCCAGATACTTCCTATCCGCCGTCTGCCCATACGCCGTCAGCAGGATCTTCAGCCCGCCGAGCTCATGGTTCAGCGACGCGTGCGGCAGCTTCGTCTCCGGATCCTCATCGAAATAATCCACGATCAAAAACCCGTCGCCCGCCTCGATCGTCTCGCCTTTCTCGATCCGCGACAGCAGATAGTCCGCATACACCGGCACATACTGGCGCATATCACTGCCGTCCGCATCGAACTTCGCCGCCGTCTTCTCGAGGAAGAACGCGACATACTCGTTATACCGCGTATCCACATACGGCGCTTTGATGCCGTAGGCGTTGTTCAGCCACGCACTCGTATACTCCGTCGGCCAGCGCGTGCCGCCGAACTCCGCGATGTAGTTCAGCAAGTTCACCCGCGAGTTCAGCACCATATCCTCGAAGAACTTCGACTCCGACTTGCCGTACCACTCGAGCGCCACATCATCCTCCATCCGCCCGATGACGCGGCCGTAGCCCATCTTCGTCGCCGGATCGATCGAGAACGGCAGCTTCGTATACGGCCCGTCCTTCGTCAGCCAGTTCAGCTGCGAAAACTGGTTCTCGAGCGCAAAGTCGATCCACTCATTCTCTTCTTCAGGACCCCCGAAAAGAGGGGAGTCCGACAGCAGCAGCCACGACTCGCCGATTCCGACGCCGCCCGCCTTCAGCCCGCGCGCAAACCCGTCCGGCAGCATCGTCACATCCTGCACTTCCGACCCGAGCTCCCGCAGCTTACTCTCGCCGACATCGTACTTCTTCAGCAATTCCTTCGAGGTGAATGAATACCCGACAACCGCCTCCGCAATTGCATTGTCCTTGATCGTCAGCCGGCCATACGGATTCACCGTCGGATCCGTCCCGAACGTATCATGGTGCGGATGCTCCACCTTGCGCGGATTCCACTCCGTCGCCGTCACATCATCCGACCCATTGAAATGATACGCCGTCGTCAGCGTCACCCCGAACCGGCTGTCGTTCGCCAGACGCTCGAATACGAACTGCGTCCCGTTGCCGAGCGTCCGCTCCGTCAGCTCATACGTCCCGATCCGCTTGCCGAACCGGTGCACGGAATACACATGCGTCACTTCCTCCGCATCCTCCGTCGTCCGCTCCGTATCCTTCTCATACGACAGCGTTACCAGCCGCGGCATCTCCACCGCCACCCGGATCGCCTCCGTCGACAGCACCTGCTCCGTCTTCGTCCCCTTCACGAACACCGAGGCCGCCCCAGCCAGCACCAGCAGCGCCAGCACCACCGCAACCATCCACTTCTTCACTGAACACCCACTCCTTTATGAAAACCAAATTATATGTAATAAAACCCGGGGAAACAAAAGCGGGGAGAAACAAGCATGTCCTCTTGCCCGTGTACTTCACCCCCGCCCCCAGGGTGCCTGCTGCGCGACACCATTCGCGCCCCTCAGCGAATTGTGACGCGCACAGACACCCGGGTCCAATGGACGTACCCGCCCGCTTCGCAGGGGAACCAGCCCATTCCACGTGAGAACCCGCCCGTTCCTGGGTTCAGAAAAACCCTGAATGGTGGGCTCCGCTGCCGCTTCGCCATTCCTGTCAGATCCGTAGGGAAGGGGGACAGACACGCTCCCCAGGGTACCTGTGCGCGACACCATTCGCGTCCTTCCGCGAATGGTGACGTGCACCGGTATCCCGGGTCCAGCGAACCGCTCAATTACTGCAGAGAAGCGCTCCATTCCCCGGAGAACCGCTCAATTCTGCCGAATGACCGCTCCATTCCTCGGGCAAACCGCTCCATTCGCCGTCCGAACCGCTCCATTCCGCCAGCCAACCGCTCAATTCCCCGGCCCCCGGCGGGCGCAAACTCACCCCCGCCGCAACAACCCAACAAACCGCCTGAACCCAGCGCGATAGAACACAAACACACCCACCACATACACCACAGCACCAATCGGCACCAATATCACAAGCTGCGGAATCGGCCCAAGCGACCCCACACCGACAAACACCTTCACCGCCCACACAACCGCGCCCATCAGCACAGTCGGCACGAGCACCCGCGGCACCATCCGGCCGAACCGCGCAAGCTCAACAGAACCGAGATCGCGGTACACGACAACCATCGACACCGCGAAGAAGTACACACTCACCACAGACGTCGCAATCGCGAGCGCCGGGTAGCCGTACTTATCCACGAGCAGCCAGTTGCTCAGGAAGTTGATCAGGATCGTCGTCACACTGATCCGGAATACAACCGCCGTCTTGCCGCGCGCGTACATCGACTTCGACAGCATGAGCTGCATGCCCTGGAACACGACGACCGGCAAGTACAGCATGAGCGCAATATGCGTCTTATGCGTATCGGACGCCGTGAACTTCCCGTGCTCGTAGATGAGCGCAATGACCGAATCCCCGACGACGAACAGCCCTGCTGCAATCGGCAGCAGCGTCACGAGCGAGATCTCCATTCCGCGTAAGAACGTCTCCTTGAACTTCGCCCGGTCCTCCGTCTGCTCGCTCATGAGTGTGAAGATGATCGTCGCGAGCGTCGTCGCATAGATCGCATTCGGGATGCTGATGATCAGCGACGCATTGTTCAAATACGTCACCCCGCCATAGATCCCGGACGCAAACGCCTTGTTCACGAAGAAATTTACCTGGCCGACAACCGAGTTCAGCAGCGACGGCACAATCAGCAGCAGGAACGCGTTCCGGAACTTGATATCCATCCGGAACTCGAGCCGGTACCTGTAATCCGACTTGAACAGGTAATACAGCTGTACGATAACGCCGAGGATCGTCCCGAAGATGAACCCATACGCCAAGGAGAAGATGCCCCACTGCTCATTGAACAGCACCGCGAAGATCACCGAGAACAGTGTCGCGAGCAGCTTCGACATCTGCGACGGCACAAAGATCCGCCGCGACTGCAAATACGAATCCAGAAGCCCGCTCAAAGCGATCACCGTCATGAACGCGAAGAACACCTGCGTCATCGGCACCGCGAGCGCCGCAATCTCATCCGACATGTTGACGTACAAGATCGGCAGGAAGTACGGAGCGCCGAACCAGCCGACAAAACTGATGCCGACGAACAGGATCATCGTCCAGTTCAGCAGCGCATTCGCATTATGATCGCCCGTATCGCCGGACTTCCGGTTCTTGATATACATCGGTAAAAAGACGTTGTTGAAGCCCGTCGAAATCATCGCAACGACGAGGGTGATGAACGGGAATGCGAGGAAATACGCATCCGTCTCGTGCGACACCCCGAATTTCGTACTGACGATCGATTCCCGGAACAATCCCGACAGCTTCAGCACGAGTGCGAGCACCGCCGTCCACAGCGCCGCCTGTTTTAACTTGCCCATAGTAGTCCTCCCACATCTCGGATCATAAACTGCGAAAAGCTCCCTGACAAAACACCAGGGAGCTTCGCGGTCAATGTTTCAGTGCTTTCAAATAGATCGCTTCATATTTCTCAGCAGCCGCGAAGTGCGAGTACTCCTCGACAATCTTCGCGCGGCCCGCCGCAGCCAGCTGTTCGCCGTACGCCGGGTCTTCCAGCAGCTTGATCATCGCGTCACTCAGCTGTTCGACGTTCTGCTCCTCAACGAGCAGGCCGTCCTTGCCGCTGTCGACGATTTCCTTCAAGCCCCCGACCGCACACGCGATCAGCGGCACGCCGGAGCCCATCGCTTCCAGTGCCGAGATCGACGTCGCTTCCTCGACACCTGCCGAGTAGATCGACGGCACGAGCGCGACATTCGCAAGTGCGTAATACTGCATCATGACGGAGTGATCGACCGCGCCTAACATCGTCACGTGATCGGCAACCCCGAGCTCTGCCGCTTTCTGCTTCATCGGCTCCATCATCTCGCCCGTCCCCGCGAACACGACGCGCGCGTTCGGGAACTTTTCGACGACTGCCGGCAGCGACAGGATCGGGTAGATGACCCCGTTCTTCTTCGTCAGGCGGCGCGGCACGAAAAAGATCAGCTCGTCCTGCGAGAAGCCGTATGTATCCCGGAACTCCGCACGCCGCTCGACTTCCGGCTTGAACGATTCCACGTCGATGAAGTTCTTGATCATGTTGCCCGTCACGCCGGTCTCTTTCAGGATGTACTCCTTGATGCGCGTATCGACGGTGATCACTTCACGCGTCGCCTTGTAGCCTCTGCGCTCCGCTTCCTGCAGCTCCTTCGCTTCCGGTGACCCTTCGATGAGCGTCCCTTTCGAGATGCCCTCGAACGTCAAGTAGCCGTGCACCGTGCTCACGACGGGCACATTCGTCTCGAGCGCCGCGAACGTCGTGAAGACGTCCTGGGCGTTGATGACGTCGTAGTCCTTCTTCGAAACCGCATCCTTGATCAGGATCGCGAGCTCGTCCTGGCGCCGCTTCAGCGTCCAGACGTAGCCTTTGCCCTGTTTCATTTTGTTCAATAAAAACGCGGGTCCGCGCACGATGCCGTCGCGCTTCCATTTCGGCACGTCGGAGAACGACACGACGTCGACCTCATGGCTGCGTGATTCGAGCCCCGCCTTCAATGTCGTCAGGTGGGTCGACAGCCCGCCCAGGTGTGGATAATCATAGACTGTTGCAAGTAAAATTTTCACCGCTTAACGGCCTCCATTCAAAAACTGTTCCCGCAGCAGATCGACGTTGCGGATCGCCTCACGTCGCAACACATCGACGTGAGGCGCCATCATCTCTTTCAGTTCCTCGCTGTGATCGAGCGCATACAGCGCACTTTCGAGCAGGTCTTCCTTCGCGAAGGAACCAAGATCATACGAGTGCTCCCACATGCCCGAGCGCTTCAGGAAGCTCTCGACTTTGCGGTCATAGCTCAAGCCGACGTGCGGCACGTTCGACAGCGCCGCAAAGATCAGCGCATGCAAGCGGAGTGCGATCATCAGGTCCGTCTGCTGGATGAAGTTGTAGAACTGGTTCGGCGAGAACTGCTCGCCGAGGATCTTCGTTGCCTCCGCATGCTTCATACGATCCTGTACCTTCTTCGATACGTTCGTATCGTACGGCGGCTCCATCGGCACGAACACCGGCGTCACACCGCGCTGCTCGATCAGTTCATCGAGCGTCCACGCGAGCTTCTCGATGTATTCGTCTTCGTGATCAAACCAAGGGCGCGGCGCAACGGCCACCAGCCGTTCATCACCAGTCAGATCGAGCGAGTCATACGCCGACGTATCCTCATCCGGCTTGAACGCGAAGACGATATCCGCCGTCACGACCGTCTCCGGTTTCGTTACGCCGAGGTTATGCAAGTACTCTTTCGAATACTCGTCGCGCACCGTCACGAAGTCGGCCTTGTTCGCGAGCCCCTGCATGAGCGTCTTGCCCCACTTGCTCGTGACTGGGCCGATGCCTTGTGAGAAGAACATGACCTTCGTGCCACACAGTTTTGCGAGCAGCACGATGAGCAGGTAGTAGGGGAGGGGGCCGAACAGGAACTTCGTCGGGTACGTGTCCTGCAGCAGCCCGCCGCCGCCCGAGATCAGCAGGTCCGCCTTCCGCAGCGCCTTGATCTTCTCCTTGTTGCCATGGCGCCAGCCGCGGTACACCGCCGACACACTGTGATCCGACGCCGTCTTCTCCGGCGACAGCGAGAACACCGTGATTTCGGGGTTGTCCAGCTCCGCCCGCAAGTTATCGATGATCGCCTTCAAAATCGCCTCATCACCTGTATTTCCTAATCCGTAAAACCCGGACAATACAATCTTCAATCGAACTTCCTCCTTGGGTGGTAATTAAATATGTATAGCATGTTGATCTGCGCTGCAGACGGACGCGGGCCTGCAGGATGCAGGTCATGCAACCGTTGCGGCAGGACGCCGCGTACTTAGGTTGCTTCCTTGACTGATCCCGCAGGAGTCGCCGCCCTGCACTCCGATCAACGGATCTCCTTATAATAGAACGACGTCCGTTCAAGAAGGATGCCTTGCGCAACAGTTAGGGCTGGAGAAGCGTTCGTCCGACTCCTGCGGGAATAGCATGAGCTGAAGACCCTGGACTGAGCGAAGCGAGGGAAGCGGCTGAAGCCATGCCCGCGGAAAGCGGACGATAAGCTTCAGAAGGCCGTGCCCGATGGGCTGTTATTTTTAAGATCAAAACCCGCTCCAGTGAGCAGACTGTCGGGGTAATTTTAGCACTGTTCGAACAGGCTGTGCAAGCTGTTCCCGTTTCTGCTATACTAAGACAATTGAAAGTACAGCAAGAAGTGGGGGCACCCAGGAATGAAAGAGAGCTACTTAGGCGTGAACGTCTCGCCTCTGACATATGAAGGCATCATCGAACAGATCCGCGAGCGGATGAATGCCTGCGAGCAGTCGACGATCATCGCCGTCAACCCCGAGAAGGTCATGACCGCGCAGAAAGACGCGCAGGTCAAGGACCTCATCAACGGCGCGACGTTCCAGATCGCGGACGGCGTCGGCATCCTGCTCGCATCAAAACTGAAAAAAGGAACGATTACGTCCCGCGTCACGGGGGTAGACATGATGGCGCGGCTCCTGCAGTTCGCGGCCAGCGACCAGCAGCCTGTCTACCTGTACGGCGCGAAACGCGAAGTGATCGAAAAAGCCGTGGCCAACATCCAGCGCGACTACCCCGGCATCCCGATCGCCGGCATGACCGACGGCTACGAACAGGACGAGGAAGCGCTCGTGCAGCGCATCCAGGACAGCGGTGCGAAAATCCTCTTTGTCGCGCTCGGCTCCCCGAAGCAGGAATTGTGGATCCGGCGCAACATGGACCGACTCCGTGACGTCCTAGTCTTTCAAGGTGTCGGCGGCAGTTTCGACGTGTTCTCCGGAACCGTCAAACGCGCACCGGCCTTGTTCCGCAAAACCGGTACCGAATGGTTCTACCGGCTGTGCAGCGACCCGAAGCGGCTGAAACGGCAGATGAACCTGCCGCGTTTCCTCATGCGCGTCCTAGCGGATAAATCCAAATAAGAGCAATGACATTTTCTATAGAAGGAAAGAGGCAGAATCCCATGAAAAAGAGCATTTGTATTGTCGGACTCGGCTACATCGGCCTCCCGACGGCAGTCATGTTCGCGACCCACGGCCACAAAGTGCACGGCGTCGACATCAACGAAGCAGCAGTCGAGATGATCGGCAACAAACAGCTGCATATCGAAGAGAACGGGCTGCAGGAGAAACTGAACGAAGCGATCGACAGCGGCAATCTGACCGTGTCGACGACACCAGAGAAAGCGGACGTCTTCATCCTGGCAGTGCCATCGCCAATCAAAGACGACAAGACCGCGAACCTGGAATACATCCGGTCCGCGTCGAAATCCATTGCACCATTTGTCGAAAAAGGCAACCTCGTCATCCTGGAATCGACCGTTCCGCCGAAGACGGTGCAGGATATCGTCATTCCGGAACTCGAGCCGACCGGGCTTGAAATCGGCAAAGACATCCTCGTGTCCCACTCACCGGAGCGCGTCATCCCGGGCAAAGTGTTCGAGGAACTCGTGTCGAACGACCGCATCATCGGCGGGGTGAACGAAGAATCCGCACGCGCCACATCCGAACTGTACCGTTCATTCGTCAAAGGGGAACTGCACGAGACCGACGATACGACAGCGGAACTCGTCAAGGTGATGGAGAACACGTACCGCGACGTCAACATCGCGTTTGCGAATGAACTCGCGAAGATCGCGGAGACGATCGACGTCGATATCTGGGAAGCGATCCGTCTGGCGAACTTCCACCCGCGCGTCAACATCCACCAGCCGGGACCGGGCGTCGGCGGTCACTGTATCGCGGTCGATCCATGGTTCCTCGTCGAGCTGAATCCTGAGCTTGCCAAGCTGATCCACCTGTCACGTAAAACGAATGACGGGATGCCGGAGTATACGGCGCAGCTGACAGCGGACCTGCTGGCGGCCCTGAACGCCGAGCAGCCGAAAGTGGCAGTATTGGGTCTTGCGTTCAAAGGCAACATCGACGACATGCGCGAAAGCCCGTCACTCGACGTCATCGAGCAGATGACACAGAAAGGCATGATCGTGTCGGCGTACGACCCGCACATCAAGCAAAACCAACTCGCCCTGCAGACGCAGAACCTGGAAGACGCCGTCAAGGACGCGTCGGCGATCGTCATTCTGACCAGCCATAACAGCTTCAAGGAACTCGACCCATCGGCAGTCAGCGGCCTCATGAAGGACAAGCTCCTCATCGACGCCAAAAACTGCATCGACCGCACCAAATGGGAAGACGCCGGCTTCCGCACCCACGTCCTCGGCAACTCGAAGAACTGACGGGGATAGGGGGAGTAGACGGCAACCCGTGGGATCGCGCACACTCCAGGGTACCTGTGCACGACACCATTCGCGCACCAAAGCGAATTGTGGCGTGCACCGGTATCCCGGGTAAGGTGAACCCGCCACCCAAGCGCACCATCCGGCCGAACCCAACCGTGCCAAAACCACGGAGCCATGTTTGCAGGGCTATCTCTCTGTCCAAGGGCTCTCCCATTCATAGGAACCCAGCCTGTCACACAATTCGCGGAGGAACGCGAATGGTGTGACAGACTAGTTTCCGACGCAGGAAAGCAGAATCGGAACTCCAGGGTGCCTGTGTGGGACACCATTCGCGCACCAAAGCGAATTGTGGCGCACACAGGCACCCGGGTTCCACCAATATCCCAAACGCGAACCACCAAACCAATAAACGAAAGAGGAACCTGCCCCAATGGAACTTAACCGACACAACATCATGCTAGCGCTGGTGGCGTTTGTCATGATCCAGCCGATCATCGATGTCCTCACCACGGCGTCGCTCTTGTTCATCGACCTTCCGTTGACGCTCGGCGTCATCATTCGTCTCGCATACCTCGCCGTCATGGCCGTCTGGATACTCAACGAGTCACGGAAAAGCAAACGGGCCCGGCTGTACTTGCTCTATCTGGCGGGGCTGGCCGTATTCGTCATCATCAACTTCATCGTCGGATATACCGTCAAAGAACCGTTCTATATCGTGCAGGAACTTACATACTATACGAAGGTCGTTTACTTCCACGTCCTGTTCTTCGGTTTCCTGTTAATCTTGGAAGCTATGAAAAAAGAGGACGGCTCCGACACGGCGCGTCAGCTCGTAAACTACTTCCTGATTGCGTCTCTGACAATCAGCGTTGTGTTCATCATCGCGCACCTGACCGGCACGAGCATGTCCAATTACGCACGCTCGAAGGAAGGCTGGACCGGCTGGTTCTATGCCGGTAATGAGATCGGCGCATCCATGTCGATCCTTCTGCCGATCACCGCACTGTTCGCCGTCTACAAACAGACGACGACGCGCAAGTTCCTGCACTGGCTGCCGTTCGTCCTGCTGTCGATCTCGATGCTTGCGCTCGGCACGAAGGTCG
The DNA here is from genome assembly GCF_000826145.2 of Sporosarcina koreensis. Lineage (GTDB taxonomy): Bacteria > Bacillota > Bacilli > Bacillales_A > Planococcaceae > Sporosarcina > Sporosarcina trichiuri. Next base: position 1,559,519 of record NZ_LN651337.1, on the reverse strand, counting down.
GCTATGGCGGCATCTTGATCGTGCTGCTGAGCATCTTCTTCGGCAGTCTGCTTCTGCTGCTGACGACAAAAGAGTATCCGGCACGCCAGCGGGTGAAGGCGAACTCGTTCGTCTCACTCCTTCTATTGATTGCACTCGTCGTCTCGACACCGTTCACACCGGTGTTCGGCAATATGTATGCACACCTCGACATCCTCGGCATCTCACTCGAGAAACCGCAGAAACCTGTCGATGAGGACGGCAACGAACTGCCGCCGGACGGGGAGGAAGAACCGGAAGAGCCGCTCATCAACGCCGAGCAGTTCGAGAACCTCGTCTTCAGCAGCCGGGAGACATACAAGGCGGATTATGTCGATCAGTTCAAGGATGCACCGATCTCCCAGAAGCTGTTCGGCATGGGCTTCGCCGGGAACTACGATGCACCGGCGCCGCATAAGCCGCTCAAGATGATCGAGATGGACTTCCATGACTGGTTCTTCTCGTTCGGAATACTCGGCTTCATCTATATGGTCGCTCCGATCGTCTGGTTCGCAGGTAAATTCATAGTGAAACTCGTAACCAACCTGAAAGAGAACTTCACCTACTTCAGCATCCTGGCGGGTGTCGCATTCCTCATAGGGATCGGTATCGCCTATACGGCTGGGCACACGTTGACGGCTCCATCCGCGTCCGTCTGGCTCGCGTTCCTGCTCGCAGCGGTGACGGTCGTGTCGAAAGACGGAGCTATCAAACCGGAATTGGAATAATATAGACTCCATGGAAAACCCATGAACGATTATGACAATCGTTCGTGGGTTTTTAAATGGAAGAAAATAAAGCTAAATACTAGACGAAATCAACCGATAGTAAAGGGACGGAACCTGCCCGGTATGGTTGTCAAACCGCAGTAATACTGCTGTAACAGGGGTTCCGGAATGTTTTGAAAAAGAAATGTTTGGCTGCACATGAAAATGGTTGCAATGGAAAATCGCATGTGTATAATAGAATAAGAGTTTAGATACTGCAATTTCTCTGTAATCCTTGAAATCTTTTTGAAGATTTGTAGATTTACAGAGAAATCGGTGGTATAGTTAAACTGTATTTCATGACCGGTGGCAACATCGGTGAAATAGGATTACCTAAAACAGGGAGGAATACTACACAATGGCTCAACAACCAAAATCGTACAAAAAGTTTGTAGCAACAGCTGCAACAGCTACTTTGGTCGCATCAGCGATCGTACCAGTAGCATCTGCGAATGTATCGACTTCTGCGTTCACGGACGTACCTGCTTCTTATAAGGATGCAGTGAACTTTGTTGTAGAAAACAACATCGCAAAGGGTATGACTGAAAAGCAATTCGGCATCAGCATGCAGATCAAACGTGGCGACGTTGCAATCATGATCGCGAACGCTGCGGGCCTGAACAACGAGAAAGCACCTTCAGCTGGGTTCACTGATGTGCCTAAGCGTGGCGCGCTTGCTATCAACTCTTTGAAAGAAGCTGGAGTTATCAGCGGTAAAACGACTACAAAGTTCGGTTTCGAAGATAACGTGACACGCGGAGAAGCTGCACTTATGCTTCAAAAAGCTTTCGATTTGAAAGCTGGCGACACTAATAATGAATTCACAGACGTTTCCGAGCGTTATAAGAACGCTGTAAACGCATTGGTCGCTCACAAAGTAACAAATGGTATCAACGATACTCAATTTGGTACTGGTAACCCGATCAAGCGTGGCGACTTCGCGAAGTTCTTGTATGCTCTGAAAGACCGCATCAATATCGAAAACCCTGAAGAGCCACCAGTAGTAGTAGAAGGTACTACATTGAAGCTCGAAGCGAAGAGCTCTACGATCACTGCAAACGGTGCAGACAACACTGTCATCACTGCACAGATCATTGATACAAAAACTGGCGAAGTAAATAAAGACGCTGACGATCTCGTACTTGCATTCACTACAACTTATGGTCAGCTTGCACACTCCCGTGTAACTGTTCAAGATGGTGTAGCAACAGTTGTCCTCACTTCTGAATTCAGCAAGAAGGACATCGAAGCAATCGTTACAGCTCGTCTGATCGAAGCTGCGGATGAGTCCAAGTGGAACGACGAAATCGGTAATCTTGTCGGCGAAACAAAAGTTAAATTCAAGCCTGTTTCTGACGAAGTAGGTCAAAAAGCACCGACAATCACAGCTACTGAGTCTAACTCTGCTGATCGTTTGACAGTATTCTTCGATCAAAATGTAAACCCAGCTACTTTCTTGAAGATGGATGGAGATACTTTCGTAACTGATGCTAACGGCAATGTAGTATTCAAGCCGAACGCTCAGCTTGCAATCGCTCAGGCAAACGAGCCAGGATTCAAAATCCGCGGACTGAAAGCAGTCGCTAACAATCCGAAAGCGATCGAAGTTATCCTGACTGAAGATCATGTGTTGACTGATAACAAAGAAGTGAAAGTTTATTCTTCATTCTTTGCAAACGGCAACCAGCAGAACAGCGAACGTTCATTCATCCTTACTGATGCTCGTACACCTGAATTGACGTCTGTTGACTACATCGACGGTCGCACAATCGATCTTATTTTCTCTGAGCCAGTTGATACGTACAAAGACCTTTCAATTGATGGCGGAACAGTTAAACTTGCTAAAGCAGGCGAGTTCGGTGAATACCACCAGAACGGTAAAGATCGCCGTCATGTTGTACGTGTTACAACTGACAAGTACATGAAAGATGGCAAGCACAGCGTTCAGGTAACTAAAGTAGGCGACTACGCATCACGCACTGACAACAACAACTTCTCGTCTAACCAGACACTTGACTTCGTTGTTCCAGTGAACAATGTAATCCCTGCAGCTGCTGTTTCTGTTGAATCGCCAGAGCAACTCCGTGTGACATTCAACACACCGGTATCTGGTTTCGATGCATCTGATCTTGAATTCCAAGTTCAAGACGAGGATGGCAACTGGGTTACTAAGAACAACTTCGACGGCTTCATTGATAAGAACTTCGACTGGAAAGTGACAACTGTCGTTCCAGGCATGGAGTACAAGCTTGAGCTGGATAAAGACTGGACACGTATCTATGATACGAAGAACACTAATGAAAACTACTACAACCATAAATATCGTGTAGTTCTCAAAGAACAGACTGTTATGAACGATGCAAATGGTAAGAAGAACGAGAAGCAGGAATTGAGCTTGAACGTATCGAATTCTGCTTTGAATTCACCTGACACAACAAGCCCAGTATTCGCAAGCGCACCAATGAAGATCACTTCCGGTGTGGATAAAGACAAGTGGGTTGTTGAATTCAACAAACCAATCAAAGTTGCTGGACTTGATTCTGTAGGAGATACACCTTCACAACTTCAGGGAACTACTATTCCACAAACTATCGTTGAATTCATCGGTACTGACAAAGACGGTAAGAAGGTAACAGTTCCAGGTAAGATCGAAAGCTACTATAACGAAGATCTGAAAGATACGAAGATCCTCGTTAAGCCTGACAAGGAACTTCAAGGTCTTGTGGACCAGAACAGCTATGAAGAAAACTGGCAGATTGTTGTACGTAACGCATCTGATGATGTGGGCAACGCGGCAGCTACACTGACTAAAGACTTCACAGTCGTTAAGTCCCCTGCTTCGTTCATGGTTAAGTCACTGGACAACGGTGCAACTTATGACGGTCTTTCATTCTATCTGTCTGATGATCAGAAAGACGAAATCGTCCTTACGTTCACATCACCTGTACGCTATACAGGAAATGTTGACAATGCATTGAACCTTGCGAACTACACAGTAAACGGATTGAAACTTCCTGAAGGCTCTATCGCCAAGCTTGAAGACAGCAAGCCGGCTGATGGTAAGGATGCATACGATCAGGTACGTATTGTTCTTCCGAACAACACTCTGAAGACAACTGAAAACACAATCAACATCTCGAAGAGCTTGTTGTCTGCAGGCGGAATCCAGATTTCCGGTATGACTGAGATCTCTGAGCTTCCAGCAGACCTGAACCCAGGATCAGTTGATAAGACTGCATTGAACGCTGCAATTACGGCTGCTAATGCTCTTAACGAGTCAGAGTACACTGCAGGAACTTGGGCAAACTTCCAGACAGCCTTGACTGCTGCGAAGAACACAGCTGCTAATGCAACTGCAACAGCTGCACAAGTTACTAAAGCTACTAGCGATTTGAATGCTGCTAAGGCTGCTTTGGTTAAGAAAGGTGAGACTGCTGTGACTCTTGGATCATTGAATGCAGACGTAACAATCAAAACTAACCCAGCTGGAATGAAAGTTGTTGGTTTCAACAAGACTAAATTGCCTGCTGAAATGCAAGCAAATGCTTACACATTGACTGTTGGAACTAAAGTTTATAACTTCACAGTTAACGAGTTCAATGCAGAGCGTTACCTGACTGAAATCGATGGTACTGTTTCTGATGCGGACATCAACGCTGGAGTACTGAAAGCAGTTAAGTAATTGAAAAAGGGAGATAGCGTACTGTCTCCCTTTTTTCTTAAGTTACGCATGCAATGTGAAAATACAATATGAGGTGAACTATATAATGACTAAAAAACCATTCAAAGTGTTGTCTGCATCTGCACTAGCTGCAGTTATGGCTTCTTCTGCAATCATCCCTGTTGCATCAGCTGCCACTCCAAAAGCAGATTACAAAGTTGATCAATTCGTTGTAACTGTTAATGGCCAGAACCTGAGCCTGACAAACAGCCAATTCAACTCTGCATTCGACAGCGATCTTGTTAAAAGCTCTGATGTAACTCTTCTTAAGTCAACTGACGGAGAATATTACACAATCGCTTCTTTCAATGCTGCTCTCGATAATGCGGCTAATACAACTGAAGCATTTGCACTTCTTGCTCAATCTGACAAGCAAGTGAAAAATGCTAATGTTGTAGAAGGTACTATTGTTGATGGCAAGATCGTTCCTGCTACACCTGCAGCTGGAGAGTTGAAGGTTGAGTCGGTAAGTGCGATTAACAGCACAAAGATTCAGGTTAACTTCACTGGTAAAGTCGATAAAGAATCAGCTGAAAATTTGGATAATTACTATGCTGCATTGACAGATGCTGATGTTGAAAACTCGCTTGGAGCATTAAATCCAGTAGTTACAACAGAAGGTGTTCCTGTAACTGAGGGATACAAGGCAACCCTCTCAAAAGATGGTAAGTCTGTAACGATTGAAGCAACATACCCATCTCATGTGATTTGGGCTGATAAAAATGCAGAAGCTACTGCAGATGCTCTTGTTATTGATAACGAAGGAAACACAGTAGTAAAAGGTAAAACAACAAAGCTTCAGGTACGTAATGTAAAGACAGCTGACGGCAAATTGTTGGATACTCAGGAAAGTTCATTTGTAGCTAAAGATGAAGTTGCTGCTACATTGTATGGTACAGACAAAGATGGCAACATCAAATCAAACAATGTTACTGATTTTGGTGTAACAGGTGATGGAGATGTTGTCTTTAAATTTAATGAGCCTGTTGATATCGATGGGGCTGAATTCTATCTTGACAGTAAGAATGTTACAGCTAATGTAACACTTAATACTGCTGGAGATAATACTGAACTTACAATTGCAAACGCAGCTGGTCTTGGTGACCTTGCACTTGGTCAATTTGCATTTGAAGCAGTTGGTGTGCATGACCTTGCAGGAAATGCTGTGTCAGGAAATATTCAAACAGCAATCGTTAATGTTGTAGATCCACAGGAAGCAACTGAGGATTATGTAGCTCCAGCTGTTACAAATATTGACCAAACAGAAGAAGGTAAGTTTGTTGTAAAATTTGCAGCTGCTCCTAAGGCTGATACTAAAGTTGTAGTCAAAAATTCTGAAGGAAATACAGTCTATAGTGGAACAGCGGATGCAGCAACTTCTACAACTGTTGATGTTTCAACTGACATTGAGTATGGTACTTCAACCGAAATTCTTTATACAGTAGAAGTTACAGGCGCTGATGGTGGTAAGATTGAAGCGGCTGCTGCTGAAAACACTAAAAAAGCCAACAAGTTTACTAAAGTACAGAAGTTTGTAAAAGATCTTACAGCTCCTGTTGTAGTAAAAGAAACTAAGAACACAGATGAAGATGGTAAGACAACTATCACAAAGACTAAGTTTACAGATGGTACAAAACTTGTGATTCCATTCTACGATGGTCCGTTTGATTCAGATGTATTAGCTACTCCAGATACAGCTACTAAGGACATTGTCTTGAAGCTTACAGTTGGTGAAGAGACTAAGACTCTTACAATTCCTAAAGCTGATATTGGCACGATTGCTGACAACAAGGCAACTATTGATATTGCTACACTTGGAACTGTTGATTCTGCAGGGGGGATAAATGCGGATGTAGCAGCTGCAGCAGAAGCTTTCTTGAACGAAGCTGGCGATGCTTTGCTTGCAGGTGACTACGTATTGACATTGCCTAAAGGTATCGTATCTGACCAAGCTGAAGCAGCTGGTAAGAAACTCGTTGGAAATGAAACTGTAAATCCGTTTGCGGGAGATACAGTAAACTTCTCAGTAAGCAAGGATGAAGAAGAAGGTATTGCTCCGTCTGTTCCACAGACAGCTCAAGGTCTTGTTACTTTCGATGAGAACGAAGAAGCAATCGTTGTAGGATTCAAAGGAAAAGACATTGATGCTAAGACAGCTAAAAATCCTGCAAACTACACATTTGCTGGGGTACCATTGGCTTCTAATACAAAGATTGAGTATGAAACAGTTAAAGACGGTACAGAGGTTGTTGGTGGCGTAGCACGTATCTACTTGAACGAAGACACTGTTAAGCGTGATGGTAACTATTCATTGACAGTAGCTAACGTAGCAACTACTGGCGGAGCGAAGATGCTTCCAACAGCAGTTACAGTTAACGGTCTTAAAGACAACACATTGCCTGTATTGTCTACAGCAGTTATTACTGGTAATGCGAAAATTGAATTGACATTCTCTGAGTCTATTGACATCACTGACGCTACAAAAGCTGCTGGCAACTTCGAAGTTCTTGTAAACGGTGCGAAGTATAACGCTTCTACAACAGCTGTTTCTGATACAAACGATAAAGTTGTCATTCTAACTTTGAATGATACAATCGATTACGCTGGTAAAACTGTTCAGCTTAGAACAAAGCTTGATCAGAACGGCGACCGTTTCCTAACGGACCTTGGTGGTAACCCACTTAAGGCTAATACAGTCGTTACTGCTACTGTAAAAAAGTAACAAAGTATGCGGTGACCTGTGCATCACACAAATCAGACACAATTCTGTAAATTGATGAATGAGTGAAAGAGAGATCGTTGTCCCTTTCGGGGATGGCGGTCTCTTTTTCTGTTGCTGGAGGACAGCGTGCGAATTGTCGTAACTCTGCAAAATGCTTAAAATCCCGTTTTGCTCCTGTTTCTGTTGCCAAAGTTCAATAGTGTGTGGTGACCTGTGCATCACACAACTCAGATACAATGTAAGCCCCCAATCAAACAACGCATATTTTCACCAAGCATCTCCTTAGCAACCGGTGCCTGTGCGCCACACAATTCAGACACAATTCTGTGAATTGTATGCTGAGTCGAAAAGAGAGATCACTGTCCCTCCGGGGATGGTGGTCTCTTTTTCTGTTGCTGGAGGTCAGCGTAAATTCCTATTCGCAGCAATCTGTCCGCCGCCTGACAAACTGAGATGAGAAGACGCAATAAAACCGCTATCGCAAAAGAATAGCGGTCGGTTGGAGGTTATAGTGGTCATCTCAATACCTATTCATGTCATCTCCTTCATCCACACGGCCATCTCCTCTTCGTCCTGCTCTCCCAGTTCCTGCAGGCAGTACAGACAATAACCGTTCGCGTTCCGCTCATAGGAAGTCGGCAGGCAGTCCAGGAGCCGCTCGGTGTCGAGATAGTCTGGCATGGGCTGGTCCGGTGATGCGTAGAAGTTGAATGAGCTGTGCTGGTAGTCGGTCAATTCCTTGACCATGGGGATTCTGGTTTCGATCGGGTTTCGGTGGATATAGCGGCTGACGATGAGGAGGCCGGCGGGCGTGTTGACAGCCTTTGCGTAATAGCGACGCTGGTAGATGCGGCCGACGTGCCGGTACCGCTTCGAGTAGTAATCGCTGTAGCGCCGGTTGATGAGGCCCATGATCTTGCTGAGCTCGTCGTCCGAGGTGATGAGAATGTGGTAATGATTCGACATGACACAGTAGGCGAGGATCCGGAAGCGGAACCGTTCATGCGCATCGGCGAGGCAGCGCATGAGGTGGTATTTGTCCTGGTCATCATTGTAGACGTTCGCCCGGTTGTTACCCCGCATGATGACATGATAATAAGCGCCTGGCCGCCAATTGCGTTTCCGCGGTGGCATGGATGGCTTCACTCCTTTCCTGGTTGCTGGGTGATGGGTGGCTGCTGTGCAATTGCCGCCTGCCGTTTCCAGCGGACAGCTTCTTGGATGGCTTCCTCGGAGACCGTGTCGATGCCGGCCAGGTCGGCGATGGTGCGGGCGAGCCGGATCAGTTTCACTTGCGTCCGGTTGCTCCATTTCTCTTCGAAACAGAGAGTGCCGATCCGTTCGAGCTGGGAGTCGGTCAGACCGCTTGTCGCAAGCAGCCGGCTGCCGGGGACAGTGCCGTTCAGCCCGTCGCCTCCATAGCGCGCCTGCTGCTTGCCGTGTGCCCGTGTTACGCGCTCCCGGATGGCAACTGATGTCTCGGCAGGCGTGTCTTCCTTCAGACCCACACTCTTCAGCGTCAGCACGAAATCGAGACGGTCGAGCAGTGGTCCGGACGCTTTCAGCTGGTAGGCGCGGATCTGCTGTGGGGTACACGTACAATACCGCTCGGACGACCCATAATAACCGCACGGGCATGGGTTCGTCGCTGCGAGCAGCAGGAATGACGCCGGATAGGTCACCGATTGGCGGACGCGGCTGATTGTCACTTCACCACTCTCCATCGGCTGCCGCAGCATGTCGAGCGTCTTCCGGGAGAATTCGCCGAGCTCATCCAGGAACAGCACGCCGCGGTGGGCAAGCGAAATCTCTCCCGGCTTCGGATACGTCCCGCCGCCGACAAGCGATATCGCGGATGCCGAATGATGCGGCGATCGGTACGGCGGTCGGACCGAGAACCCGCGGCTTTCCTTCGCCAGATGATAGACACTGTAGACTTCGAGCATCTCATCATTCGGCAAATCCGGCAAAATGCCCGGGAATGCATCCGCCAGCATACTCTTCCCACAGCCTGGCGGTCCCGTCATCAGCACATGATGGCCGCCTGCCGCGGCAACCTCGAGCGCCCGCTTGACGTCGTGATGTCCCCTGACAGAGGAGAAGTCCGTCGATGGCTCGTCTGTACGCGCCGTGTCACTCCGGTCCTCCATCACCTGCACGTCCGCCGTCTCCATGACAAGTTGTCCCCGCAAGTAGTCCAGCAGCTGCCGGGTGTCCGACAGCGTCACAAGCTCCGCAGGCAGGCTGTCACCGAGCTGCCTGACATCCACAGGCGGCAGGAGGATCCGCTTGAACCCGAGCTGCACCGCCTGCTGGATCGCCGGAATGAGCCCATGGAACGGCTCCAGCCGACCATCAAGCGACAGGGACGCGAGGATGCACGTCCGGTCATCGAACGGGATCGGTTCATCCAGCACCTCTCGCAGCACAGCCACCAGCATCGCCGCATCATACCCCGTACCGGTCTTCCGCTTGTCCGCTGGCGACAGATGCACCGTCACCTTCTTCATATCCAGGTCGGCATCAAGTGCATGCAGGCAGCTCAGCACCCGCTCCTTCGACTCCTTGATGGATGCATCCGGCAGCCCGACAATCACGAACTGTTCCTTGTCCGACCGTACCTTCGCCTCCACCCGCACCATATGCCCTTTCATCCCTTCCAATCCGACACTCAGCACATCCATTCGTCTCATCCCTTCTCTGTATAATGAGTATAGCGGAGAGAGGGGACTGGGACAAAAGCGCATATTGGAAGTGTGTGACAATTCAAGTTCAAAGAAATCCACTCGACAAGCGGTTTTGCACGCATCCATGGATTCGGTTCACTGCCAAACTTGAGATTTGGCACCAGAAACAGAGGCAAAACCGGAGTTTGGTCATTTTCTAAGTTCATATGACTTTTCATGTTGTCCTTTAGCAACAAAAAAGAGACCGCTATCCCAAGTGGGACAGCGATCTCTCTCTTAATTCATTCTCGAATTCACAGAACTGTGTCTGAGTTGTGTGGTGCATAGGCACGCGATACATACTGAACAGACCTGAACGCTCAAACACTCACCTCATAACGTGCAATCCCTTTCGCATTCGCATACAGCGCAGCATGTGTCCGGTCTGCAAGACCAAGTTTGGCCAGCACCTGGCTGACATGCTTTTTGACGGTGAATTCCGTGACAAACAGGTCTCCTGCAATTTGACGATTTGACAACCCTTGTCCGAGTGCCTGGAGGACTTCGAGTTCTTTGTTGGTTAACTGATCATGTGGAGGGTTCTCCGGTTTCTTGTCTGCTGGATTGGCAAGGAGGTTTACCAGCAGCTGAGAATCATAGTAAGTCCTTCCCAGGCGTATGAGATTCAGTGCACACATGAATTCCTCCTCCGTTGCAGTGCTGGCGAGCAGCCCGTCCACCTTAGATGTTTTCACCTGGTAAAATTCCTGCTGGGTGACGGACTCCGCCAGCAATAAGGACTTTCCGCAATACCCATCCGTTCTCACCTCTTGTATGAGCTCAATCCCACTCAGAGTACCGAGATGCCAATTAGCAATCAGAAGGTCGGGCGGGCTCTTTTTCATGAAGGAGATCGCCTCCTCCTTCGATACGGCTTCCCCGCAGATATGAAAGCCAGGAAAATCCGAAAGCAGAGACCGCAGTCCGTTTCGGACAATTGGTCTGTGATCAATGATCAGTATTTCCATCCTGCACCTCATCCCTTTACTGGTTTTGACACAAAAAAGACCTGCAGACAGACGGATATCCCCGTCATCCCAGGTCGGTTGCACCACTCACTCCATGCATTCCAGGTGCCCACATACGGAATGCACTTCCTCGTTTCCTTCTCTCTATTCTGTTTGCCCTGCATCTACTATATCTCAGCTGCCGAAAGGATTTTGTCAGACGGCGTTCCGCAAATCCACTAGTTTTGTCTGCCGTTGCAGAAAGCGCAGACAACTAGTCGATGAGGTGAACAAAAGTGGAAGATTGGAGTAGACGTCCGCTCCTGAAAGAGTAGACGAAGGAGGGGAGAATGGCAGACGATAGCCCTCTATACTGAAGATAGTTCCACAGACACAACAAAACGGTTGCTGCAAAGGAGGACAAGCCAAGGAAAGCTCGCATATCGATCGTGAGGTGGGAAATGAGAAAGAAACGGATCATCGTCATCGCTCTCCTGTTTCTTATAATGAGTTCATCTGCCAGTGCGGGAACGGGGAAGCACCCGTTACAGGATTGGTACGATGGTGAATTCAAGCCGAGGAGTGAAAGTCTGGGAGCCGCCACTGCGGACGGTCTGTTCCAAGTGTTCCGGATGACCCGGAAAATCAGCCAGCAGAGCGAAAACCTATTCAGTCTGGCTATGCTTGAATTGAGCGATACGAACACCCGGGAAGTGGTGTTCGCTATCAAAGACTACAAGCGGCAGATGGAAAATGAAATCAATACAGCAAAGAGTCAACTGGAAAAAGAAGACTTCGAAGCATACAAAGAACAGCTGGCCATCGAGCGGACTGTAGCCGCAGAAGTGGATGCTGTTCTCGCAGATGTGCTCGGTCAAGAATAACCACTACTATACTAGAAAAGAGGAATTCATATGTTGAAAACAATGAAAAGCAAAGTGATTGCAGGCGCAGTAGCTGTAGGAGTTCTGTCGGGCGGCGGAGCTGTACTGGGGGCAACAGATGCAGGTCTTGCGTTAAAGGGCTGGTATGACGCCAAGTTCACTACTGCTTCCGACAAAGTATCCGCGGACTCGGCGGCATATGCCAGCTCGCTGGCACCTGGTCTGGCTGCGGAGTATCAGGGTGTGAAAGACAACACGACAAGTAAGTTGAAGGAAAAAGGTGACTTTGTAACAGAGACGACTATCGATGGTATTGATAAGCACAGCCAGGAGTATATTGACCAGATCAACACCCAAAAAGCACATATCGAGTCCTATATGTCTACTCAATTCGGTGAGCTGTCCACATTTGCCAAAGGAATGATTGAATCATCAGGCAATGAAGCGCTGGCATATGCGAATAGTGACTTGAAAGCCCATTCATCTGCAGAAGGTGCAAAAGTTATTGCAGACGTGAATGTAAAAGTGAAAGATGCGACTGCCGAGGCAGCAAGTGCACTACAAAAAGCGATTGATGATGCGAAGACCTCTTTGCAAAACCAGCTGAATACCCAGCAAGCTAACACAACAGCAGATATTAAAAAGATGATCGACAGCGAAATCACCAAACTGCGTACAAGCATTACAGCGGCCAACAATGCATTGATCAAAGAGCATGAGAGTACAATTACATTTGCAGCCAAATCCTTGCTGGTTAAAGGACAAAATCAATTAGACAGCATCGTCGGTTCCATCAACAAGTGATATCAGTCCGCTATTGAGTCGGTGCAGGACGAGAAAGGAGGAAACCAATGCTGAACCAAGACGGAGTCTCCCGCAAAGTGTTCATTTTCCTGTTCGCCGTCCTGTTGATGTGGACTGCGGGAACCAGCGGAAGCCATGCACTTGCGGACACTAGTATCCAAGGTCGTTTGATCGGTTGGTTCGATAAGCAGAAAAACCAATCGATCCAGGAAATGGACCAGGCGATCACCGCGGAAAAGAACCGCCTGATGGACAGGCTGCGAGTTGAACTGCAGCTGGAGACCCAGCGGGCACAAGCACAGCTGGCACAACATACAGCAGCAGAAACTGCCGGCAGCATTCAGGAATTGCAGAAATATGCCGATGCTCTTTCGGCAAAAATCCATGTCAGTAATGATTCGCAGAAAGCCGCAGTGTCATCTGCAGTCGATGATGCGCTGAAGCGTGCGAAAGCGATCATACAGGGAGCTGCAGTTGTGCCGGAGGTTCCTCCTGTCGTCCAGCCGGAACCGGCACCATCAAAAGACGAGACTGCGAAACAGCCTGAAGAGGCAGCTACAGCTGAAGAAGCAGCCCCAGCACCAGAAGCCGTCACACCGTCTGCGCCGAACACTGAGGTAGAGCCGCCTCAGACAGAACCGGCAGCAGCGGGTGAATGACGACAGGAAGGTACAAAAGGGAACGAAACAAAAAGAGAGATGGCAGCAGCACTGGCCATCTCTCTTTTTTAATGCAGCAGAGTAATCCTGGAAACTGTAAATAAAAGAGTTAGAAAACTTCTTAAACGTCAGAATTGCAAGCGACTGGACTGCCGAGTGAGCAAGTTAAAAGTTTCCTGACGTTCTACTGGGAAAATTGAAACGTTTCATCAGTAAGTCACTTTATCCACAACCGGAGCTTTCCAGTCAATGGTTCCGGTGTTCTCCGGTTCCTCAGGAGTTTCCTCGGTTTGGACGGCACATTTTTTGCTGAATTCCTCGGGTGCTAGCTGAATGATATTTTTGCTGGAATGGTTCGGGGTGCTCGTTTGCGTCTGATAGTAGATTTTGCTGTTTCCATCCATCTTCAAGTCCCTGACCTTCAGGTTGCCGGCACATACTTTTGCGTTTTCGAGTCGCAGGACGTCGGAGTCCAGTGAACCGGTGGCCATCGTGGAGTTGTTCAGCTTTAATGGAGTGGAAGAAGCGATACTGGCGGCGGTCAGCACGCTGTTCTCCAAATTCCCGCCGTTTGTGAGCGACAGTCCGCTGCTGATGATGAGCCTCGAATTGTCCAGCTTGAAGTTCACATTTGCCGTATACTTTCCTTTGACGAGCATCTTTACATGCTCCAGGTCTGTACCGTTTGTTGCCTTAACTTCGCCGCCGATGGATATATCAGAGTTCTTGCTGAGGAGCTGCGTTGAGGTGTGCGTCAGATTTCCGCCAATCTGGACCTTTGAATTATAGATTTTCGACCCGTTCGCTGCCGTTACATCCTTAGCAATTTTCACATCGGAGCCTTCTGCGTAAAAGAGTCCGCCTCCGAAGTTCATAGTATCGCCTATCTCAATTCGGGAGTTATAAAACTCGGCTCCCCCTGATTGGTATGTGGTCGTCACCTTCAAATCGGTGTTCTTGAAAGTTGCGCTATTATTCGCCTTGTAGGTTTTTGCAGCGATGATCGAATTCTCGATTTCCGATTGCTGGAATGTCAATGTGTCATTGATCGTCAGATGGGAGTTGGAGATGTTCGCTTTCCCTCCGCTGTTATTCAAATTAGTCGTCTGTAGCTTTGTCTTATTGATGGTGATGGACTGGTAGGCTGTAATATTGCCGCCGACCGTCAGTTGAGTGTCTTCCATGAAAAAGCTGGCAGGCGTGAAATTCCCGCGTATGTTGAGGGACGAATTCTCGACATGGACATTCCCCCAGGAATCCAGCTTACCTGTCAGATAGACTCCTGACTTATTGATTGTATAATTGGGTTCGCTGATTTCCTGCTGCGCACACTGTTGGTTTTCCAGCAGACGTCCCTTGGGTTGACATGCAGAAGCCGGCTTACTGATTGCGGCCGGTTTCTCGGGAGTCGCCGGCGGTGCAGGTGCTTTCAAAACAGGCATCCCGATCAGGCTTCCTGTGCTGTCGTTTTTATCATCAGGATTCTCAGGCTTTCCTCCGTTCACTGTGAGGACTTGCGGAAAGATGAACCGGAGTTCGAAATCCAGGTCTTTCGTTTTCGGCTTATCCTCCTGTGGCAGCTTTCCTTCCACTGTACCTTTTACAATCAGATAGGCAGTGCTGCCGTCCTGTTCTGTGTCTATATCAGCAGCTGTCAGGTGATGGGTATACGTACTGAAAAGGTCGGTTTCAGGACTGTCCTTCAATTTCTTCAGCTCTTGTATTTTTGTCTCTAGCTTGTTTCTGAAATTTCCTACCATCTTTAGCTGAATGGCTGTGTAGTTGATCGGTTTTTTATCAGCGATATAGCTGCTCACCAGGCTGTTGAACTCAGCCTCCAGCTGCTGTTCATCATACAGCTGCTTCAGATGCCACGCGTAGTAATCGACACCGGCTTCAGCAGAAACAACGACCAGATTGTTCTGATCGAGCGTCTGCCCCTGGGTGGCATTGCTGATCGCCCCGCGCATGAAGACAGCGGTGATGACGGTGATGAAGACGATGGCGAACAAGACGATCAGCAGTGCATACCCTTGTTCTTTTTTCACCTGGCGCATAGTATCGGTCCCTCCGTCCATTTAAGGTTTCTGTCTGTCCTTTGTCCGGTACCGTGAAATCGTCGTCGGCACCGTGACCGCCTTCTCATGACCCGGCCGCACCATCGTATCCAGCACAGTGAACCCCGGCAGTTCCAGGTTTTCCTTCGTGGGTGAGTAGGTCCGGTCTACATACTTGTTGCCCGCACTGTCTCCGGCACGATATTGGAAAGCGTCGCTGATCACTTTATTATACTCACCAAGACTTTGACCGTCCGAGTCTCTGCACGATTCGACCTGGACTTTTTCCTCCGAGATGATCAAACGGTAAGTGTCACAGTGACGATGGACTTGCTGGAGGTCGGTGATGACGAGATTGGCCTCCTGCTGCAGACGTAGAGTTGAGGTTTCCGTTAGATTGAACTGCGATGCAATGGAGATGACAGACCATATGATGCCGGACACTAACGCGACCAGCACGAGGGCGGCCAGCACTTCGACCAGTGTCATTCCTTCTTCCATTTGCTCCATTGTCATTTCACCCCTTTACCTGAGCTCCACGTACCCGAACGACTCACTGGTCAGCTTTCCGTCCTCTTTGACGGATATATGTATCTTGTGAAGGAGCGGAACAGGTGCTGAATCGCTGCAGGCATACTTCGGTCCACCTGAAGTCTTTTCTGCATCATGGCAATCGACTTGAATATCATAGCCGGTCTTTGAGAAGTCATACGTCTCATAGGGATTGGCAGGTGTGCTGCTGCTCCGTTTTCGATCAGGGGTCAACCGGGCAGGGGCTTCCTTCAGCGCCGCCAATTCCTGTTTCGCCAGGTTCATCGTCACAATCTTCGACTCGGTCCGCTGGTTGAATAAGTCCATTTGCGGAAAGATCCTCATGAACCCGACGAACACGATCCCGAGAATCAGGAGTGCAGCGAGCACCTCCACCAGCGTCAATCCTTTTTCGTTCTCCATACCCGCTCATCTCCTCAAACATCCGTGTATAGTAAACGGAACGTCTTGTCAACTAAGTCTATATTCTCATTAATAGGGCGGGAAAGTAAAGGTTTGCTTTAAAAATTATTATTCAATGGATATTAATACCTGTATTTCTGTGGAACTGTTGTAAAAGTGATAGAGTGATGATTGCCTGTATACGATACAAATCAGAAACGAATCAGAATAGTGTCCGAGTTGTATGACCCACAGGCACGCTGAAAAAAAAGGCATATTGAAAAAAAGACTTCACGGAAATCCCTCCCCGCAAAGTCTTTTCAAATTCAATTCCCCAACTGCCCTCGTAACTTCCCCAGCAGCCGCTCGCGCCGTTTCTTCACACCCGCCACCGATATCCCGAAATGGGCGGCGCAGACCGTCTGCATCACGCGATCTTCATATAACAGGGTGACAAGTTCCTTCTCTTCCGCTGTCAGCTGTGCCAGCACCTCTTCCAGCCGGCTGGAGGCCGATGTGTCGCTGTCTGTCTTCGTGCTTGCGTGCTCCAGCAGGTCGTCCTCTGCCGGCACATGGACGTCGCTGAACCGGGTCTCGCGCTTCAGTTCGTCCAGCAGCGCGCCATGGATGGATCGGTAGGCATAGGGCGGGAAGTCGCCCTTCGTTTCGTCGAACCGGCTCCACGCCTGCCAAAGGGCAATGCGGCCTGCCTGGCGGAATTGTTCGAACTCCCGGTAGATATGCAGTTTGCGGATGATCGAGGAGATCATCGGCTCATATTGCTCCAGCACTTCTTCAAATGGACTCATGATAAGCAACCTTTTCAGGTCGTGCACGACGCGTTGTATTCCCTGGGTGAGTCCATCATAAGAGAGTTGGGACAGGGAGGCGAACGGCCGTTTTTGAAGAATGAACAGGGCATTCTTGAGAAATGCCCGGGTGTTTCTGAAGGTTGTGCAGGGGACTTATGAAATAGAGAAGTATTTGTGTATTGCAAAGTAGAAGTGCAGACTTGTACAGGGCGGCCGTGTGAAATCCGTATACCCGTTGGGGGCTGGTCTGTTGGTGCGGATTGGTTTACAATACTCATTACTATCCGTACAACACCTGACTTGTGTGAAGCGATTCATGCAAGGGTAGACAAAAGTATCGTGAAAATGATGGGAGAGGTGAAAACGATGACAGAGGTACAGGATGATTACTCGCAACATTACTCGGACAGCAAGTTTTGGCACAAACTAAAAAAGTTCGGAAAGAAGGCAGGCGTGAAAGTCGCCTATGCCGCATTGCTTCTTTTCTATACAGCCAAGAAACCAACAACGCCTAAAAAAGCGAAAGCTTCTATTTTTGGCGCACTCGGCTACTTCATACTTCCGCTCGACATCATTCCGGATTTCACTCCAATTGCCGGGTATTCGGATGACTTAAGCGTTCTGCTAGTGGCATTACTGACTGTCGCAGCCTATATCGATGCCGAGTCGAAACAGGAAGCCAAGGACAAGTTAGTCAATTGGTTCGGGGAATCGGTTCTGGAAGACGTTTCTGCAATGGATAAAGATCTGGAGAAAAAGCGGAATGAAAAAAAGGACTAAACTTGAGCCGAAGTCATCTTTTTTAAAAACGTCTCACCAAGTGCTAGCGGCATATTTGGTGAGACGTTTTTTTGTCGTGGGAGTGTCCGGTTGCCTGGATTCTCCTAAGTGAATTCCGCCAGTACCATATAACAGGGGGATCGTCAATATTCTGACGAAATCTTTATCAATTAAAACGGAATTTGAAAATTAGGAACACAATAATTTTTTATGTAGACAATTCCAATTTGCATGGATATACTTAAAAATATTGGAAGGGGTGTATGAGGATGGATGGAGGTGTGAAAACAGAGATCCCGGGTATTTTGCATGAGCAGTTCGGGAAAGAAGTCTTACTGACACAAATGCGGTTCAAGACACTCGAGGCGATTTTCGAGGTTGATTCGGAAGTACAGCGTCAGTTGGACATGAAGAAGCGGGGAAGTATACGGAGTTTCATCATGGATAATCTCGAGGCAGGTGAGCCGGTCTATTTCTCGCCATTTGTTTTTTCGAGCCGGAGGCAGATTGTCGTGGATGAGGGCAAATTCACATTGCCTGAGGGCTGTAAACTTTACATCAGCGACGGGCAGCATCGTGCGGCTGCGTTATCGTCAGCGCTCATTCAATTGAAGTCGGAAAGGGAAGCGAATGAGGAGACGGGCGATCTTAAAGAAGCCCGTCGTGTTCAGGGGAAGATCGATCAGATACATAATTTGCCGATCACGCTTCAGATCTATCTGGATTTGACAACACAGGAAGAGCAGCAGATGTTCACGGATTTGAACTCTGAACGCGCAGAAGCGAACCCGGGGTTACGGATGCAGTACGACCACCGGGATCCATATACAACCCTTACCCGCAATGTCGCAGAAGAATTGCAAAATCGTATGCATATAGAAATGAAGTTATCCCGGCTGTCGGAGCAAAGCGGAGCGGTGACGACATTGACCACGATGCGCCGTTGCTTGGTCGCCCTGTTCGAAGGGACATTGACGGAACGGAAGGGGCAGGCGTATTTCAGGAACTGCAAACCGTCCGAAGTGCCTACGATAGCACGTATGTTCTTTGAATCATGGGAAGACGTGTTCCCGGCGGAAGCGTGGTATGCGGAAGGCTCCGTCTGTTCGAAGTCGGGCGTGCAGTTAGCGCTTGCCCAGACGGCGTGCAACCTTTCCCGGGGCGAACGGATTCCGTATGAGGCCGCGTTTGCGCAGCTGACTTTTCTCGGTAACCGCTGTACGTGGCAGCCGGACGATCCTCTCTTCTCGCATATGTACGACGAATCATCCAAACGGCTGAAGCATCATTCGTCATCAACGAGCATCAAGCGGACCATGATGAAGTTCCTGAAGGTGATTGAGGAGGAAAGGGCGGCGGTGTTGTGTTGACGGATACAGTGTTTTCAAAGAAGCAGGGGATTGCAGTCTATCGGTTGGATGAGTTGATCGATCGGCTGGAGGATGAGCGGATCGAAACCCGGCACGAGACGAATCCGCAGATTACATTGATCCGCCGATATATGCTGGATAATTTGGCGAGTGGCCAAGTGTATTTTCCGCCGCTTGTCGCCCGGGTACCGGAAGGGGCCTTGGCAGACGGACGGCCGGATCGGTTTGCGGTAATCGATGGTACACAGCGGCTGAGGGCTATGGGGCAATTGCGCCCATTCATCACCCGCCTGATCGGCAGTGATGTACCAGGGGATCACGCCAAGGGCTATCTGATGAATAAGATGCTCGATAAGATCTACATATCCGTCCAGCTGTTCGAGGGATTCACTGATGAGGAGGCCGACCAGCTGTATATCGACCTGAACACGAAGGGGAAAAAGGTCTCTCTTTCGAAGCGCATTGCGTATGACTCGCGAAACGAGCTCAACAAGATCACGAACTTGCTTGTACGAACACATAAGGGACTCCAAACAGCAGGGATCGAGCAGGAAAAGCTTTCGATCCATCGGCCTCGGAACGTGAAGCTGGTGTCCTTGTCACAACTGCGGCGTCTCGTCGGCTACTTCATGACCGGTCAAGGGGTGAATGCCAAGCCGTCCATGCAGCAGGAGACGGTGGTGAATGCGGAAGAGTATCTGGATGTGATCGGTCATTGGCTCGATGAACTCTTCGCGCTGCACCCGGCCGTTTCGATCGGGAACTACGAAGTGTCCATGCTGGCGAACTATTCGCTGCTTGCAGCAGTCGCGGAGTATGCATATGAGGGCCTCCATGATGCGTTTCCCATACAGAAGAAAGACGTGATCTTGGAGCGGATGCGGCGGCTCGGTCACGTGGATTGGAATTCCAAGCATCCTCAGTGGCTGGAGTTTACAGGCGCGGAACGGAAAGGGCTGTACTTCCTTGATACGTCCAAAGCGAACTACTCGGAGCTCCTCAACTGGCTCCGGCTGAAGGGAGGTGAGTGATTGGGCAGGAACGCAAGAAATCCCCGAGTGTATAAGTCATGACGGACTCACTCGGGGACGGCAAGCAGGGGTATACCTGCTTACGATGGTAAGTATACCCCTTTTTTTCATCCAAAATCAATGGCTTGTAAAAAGAGGAGGATAAAACAGATGAAGTACGATGCAAAACTGATATTGACAACACAATTGGAAATTCTCATCCCGCATTACAATGATGTCGGAGGATTGGTGACGATGACTATGGAGGCCGACCGGGAAACGGAACTCACCCTGCCGCCGAGCAGGCTGGTCGATCTGAACTTGCGACTTGCCGGATCCAGTCTGCAGGGTGCCCGGGATAGTGCGGCGCTGATCCTCGGAACGCGGAGCAAAGTGCCGGTCGTGATCAGCCGGAAGCATGGCATGAGCTTGATGCCGATTACATGGCCGGATTTCTCCGAACGCGGCTGGGTGAACAAGCTGCAAGTTCAATACTATCTCCCGAAACAGACAGGCGTGACGACCGTTCACATGAAAAGCGGGAATGTCTACGAAGTCCCATGCAGTTACAATGTGTTCGATAACAGCATGAGCAAAGCCCGGAGACTGCACAGCGAGCTGACCGGACGCGACCAGCAGATCTTCCGAGAGCCCGCCATCCTCACACAAGCCTTCCATGTGCAGAAAGGGAAAAGCACGACCTATGCCGTGACGGACGAACCATCCCATGTCGCTGAATGGAAGATGGAATGGACATGATGGAGATAAGACCTCTCCCCTGATCGGGTGAGGGGTTTTTGGTTGTTTCGCGTTGTGCTATTCTGTCACTGTTACTAATTGTGTTGGAGTTATGTGGTGTACGAAAGCTAGGTCGTCTTCGCTTCAAGGAAGACGACCTTTTTTTATGTTACAGAGATTGACTTTGTCTTTTGCGGTTGCCTGTGTGCGATACAATTCAGAAACGAATCAGAATAGTGTCTGAGTTGTGTGATGCACAGGCATGCTACTTACGAATTGTGCCGGGATGCCGATAAATTCGGCGGAGTGTCCGATGGTTTGCGAGATATGGCCGATATGCCGGGCGAAGTGGCCGATACTTCAGGCGGAATGTCCGATACTGCACAGGATTTGTCCGATATGGCCCAAGGCGGCGTGCTGGCTGAGTTGTGTGGAGCGCAGTTGAGCACCTCTCACGCTTAACCATCCCTTTACCAAACCCACACATCCCCTCCATGAGCCCTTTACATACGCCTAGTATGCTTGGATTGTATTCAATTAGGAGGTTGGTATGAATGAAGGCGATCGACACCAGAAATCTGAACAAAGCTTATCACGGAGATGCCCTGGTGCTTGAAGACGTAAGCTTCGACGTTCAGCAGGGGGAGTTTTTCGCGATTGTCGGCCCGTCCGGCTGCGGGAAAAGCACGCTTCTGCGGATCATTGCGGGGCTCGAGCGGCTATCGGGCGGCACCCTGTTCATGAACGGCGAAGACTCAGGTGACAGACGGCCGGATGAGCGGGAGATCTCGATGGTCTTTCAAAACTATGCCCTGTTCCCTCATCTGAGTGTCGCCGAGAATATCATCTTCGGCCTGCACGTCAAGAAGGTTTCGAAACAGCAGCAGCGGCAGCGCTGTCTGGAAGCGGCCCGCTTATTGGGGCTGGAGGAACTGCTCGACCGCAAACCGCGTGAGCTGTCGGGCGGTCAGCGCCAGCGTGTGGCACTGGGACGTGCGATTGCCTCGGAAGCGCCGATCTGCCTGATGGATGAACCGCTGTCGAACCTGGATGCGAAACTGCGCACAAAGATGCGTGCCGAAGTCCGGCAGATCCAGCGCCGACTCGGGATGACGATGATCTATGTGACACATGACCAGGTGGAAGCGATGACCATGGCGGATCGGATCATGGTGCTGAACGAAGGGAGCGTCCAGCAGATCGGCCGGCCCCTGGATGTCTATAACCATCCCCAGAACCTATTTGTCGCCACGTTCATCGGCTCCCCGCCCATGAACGTCACGGAAACCGTGCGGAATGGCCGGCAATTGCAGCTGACAGACGGATGGGAAGTCGCCGCACCCCTTGTCAAAGAAGATGTCGTGGCAGGTGTCCGTCCTGAGCATCTTACATATGCCGCACAAAGGACGCCATCGTTCACCGCGGCGGTCGAGCATATCGAAGTCCTCGGGACAGAGACGCTGCTGATGTTCCGTATGAACGGACAGCTGTGGATCGCCAAATGGCCGGGGCAATGGGACTTCCAGGAAGGGGAGGAGATCCCGCTGGCAGTGGATGAGGCGCATATCCATCTCTTCAGTGCGGCCACGGGACAGCGCATCGACCCACATCTGCTGCCTGCCGGGCGGTCGATGGAGGCTGCCTTATGATCGCAGTGAAAGACCGGATCCGTGCCGAACCGAAAAGCAGACGGCGGTTCCCCGTACTGCTGGAGGGGCTGCTATACTTGCTGCCATCCATACTGCTGTTTTCGGTCTTCCTGTTCTATCCGATGTTCAAGACCATCTATCTGAGCTTGTTCCTGACGGATGCTCAAGGCCAGGCGCAAGTGTTCGTCGGCTTGGAGCATTACAGTCAGCTGCTCGGCTCTCCGACTTTCAGGGCCAGTTTGAAGGCGACCGTCCTGTTCGTGCTGTACACCGTGCCGGCCGGTGTGATCCTGGCACTCGGCCTGGCGCTGCTGGCGAACCAGAAGCTGAAGGGCATCGGCTTTTTCCGGACCATCTTCTCGTCCACGATGGGCATGAGTGTCGCCGCGTCATCTGTCATCTGGCTATTCATGTATAACCCGGCCATCGGTATCGCCAATACCATCATGAAGTCAATCGGGCTTTCGGAAATGCAATGGCTGCTCAACCCGGATACCGCACTGCTGTCGGTGGCGATCCCGACCATCTGGATGAACACCGGCTTCAGCTTCCTGATCCTGCTCGGAGGGCTACACAATATCGATGCAAGCCTGTATGAGAGCAGCCGGATCGCGGGTGTCAGCGATTTTTATTCGCTGCGTAAAATCACGCTGCCGTTGCTGTCGCCGACCTTGCTGTTCATCGTCACCATCTCGCTGATCAACTCGTTCCAGACATTCGGTCAGATCGATATCTTAACGAAAGGCGGACCGATGGAATCGACGAATGTCATCGTCTACTCTATCTTCAAAGACGCGTTTGTCAACTTCAACATCGGTTCAGCCAGTGCCCAGGCGGTCATCCTATTCGCCTTCATATTGGTCGTCACGATTTTGCAGTTCAAGTGGAGCGAAAAGAAGGTGCACTATCAATGACATGGAAAAAGAAATCCCTATTATATGCTCTGTTGTTGGTAGCGTCGTTCGTGATGTTCTTTCCGATCCTGTACGCCTTCTCGATCAGCTTCATGCAAGGCGGTGAAGTGCTGAAGGGGCAGATTGTGCCGAGCGGATTTTCGTTCACCAATTATGAGGCTGCCATGCAGAAAGTGCCGCTGCTGCGGTATCTGTTCAACAGTTTCATTGTCTCCACACTGATCATGGTGGGGCAGGTCGTCTTTAGCTGTCTCGCCGCATTTGCGTTCACGTTCATCCCGTTCAAAGGGAGGAATACGATATTTCTGATCTTCATCTCCACGATGATGATCCCATGGGAAGCGACCATGGTCCCGAACTTCCAGACAATCCGCTCGCTCGGCTGGACCGATACATACCTCGGACTGTCTGTGCCTTTCTTCGCCATGGCGTTCGGGACGTTCCTGCTGCGTCAGCAATTCAAGACGATCCCGCTTGAAATGTACGAAGCGACCCAGGTGGCAGGCGTCAGCCGATTCCAATTTCTCTGGAAAGTCGTACTGCCTGTTTCGAAGACTACATTAGTCACACTGGCGATCTACAGTTTCCTGACTGCGTGGAACATGTACTTATGGCCGCTGCTGGTGACGAATGATGAACAGATGCGCACCGTGCAGATCGGCCTGAAACAGATGCAGTCGCAGGAAGTTTCCACTGAATGGGGTGTGGTGATGGCGGGCGCGGTTCTCGTCATCCTTCCGACACTGGTTCTCTTGTTCCTGGGCCAGAAACGACTGCAGGAGGGCCTTACACGAGGCGCAATTAAATAAACGGACCGGAGGAATGGACAAATGAAAAAACCTACAATCCTTTTGACACTGATGACGTTGCTGGTGCTGCTATTGGCCGCCTGCAACTCGGAAAAAGAAGCGTCCCCAAAAACGACAGGTGAGGCAGACGAGCCGGCCGGGAAAACGGAAGTCGTGTTCTGGCATGCGATGAGCGGGAAGCTCGAGGAAGTCATCGATCAGCTCGTTGCGGATTTCAATGACCAGCAGGACGATATCGAGGTGAAAGCTGTGTTCCAGGGGTCCTATGAAGAAT
Organism: Sporosarcina koreensis; assembly: GCF_000826145.2. Lineage (GTDB taxonomy): Bacteria > Bacillota > Bacilli > Bacillales_A > Planococcaceae > Sporosarcina > Sporosarcina trichiuri. The sequence continues at coordinate 1,534,925 of NZ_LN651337.1, read as the reverse complement.
CCATCACGAAATTCAACACGGTAGCCGGAACAGAAGATGCCCCGACCATCATGCAGGTGTTTGAAGTGGGTACGAAGTACATGATGGATTCCGGAAAGATCCAGCCGGTCCAGAAATTCATCGATGCCGAGAACTATGACACGGGGAAATGGGAGAAGAACATCACGGATTATTACAACGTGGACGGAGTACAGTACTCGATGCCGTTCAACTCCTCCACACCGGTCCTGATCTATAACAAGGATGCGTTCAAAGACGCAGGTCTCGACCCTGAGGCCCCTCCGGCGACGTACGAGGAACTGAAAAAAGCGGCGGATGCCCTGACTTCCAAAGAGCAGTACGGCTTCTCCATCCTGAACTATGGGTGGTTCATCGAAGAATTGATTGCTGCGCAGGGCGGGCTGTTCGTCAATGAGGAGAACGGACGTGCAGGCGATGCCACGGAAGCGGTCTTCAACGGAAAAGAAGGACAGGAAGTCTTTGGATTGATCAGCAGCATGTACAAAGACGGGACTTTCTACAATTCGGGTCAAAACTGGGATGATATCCGTGCGGCCTTCCAATCCGGTAAGATCGCGATGTACCTGGATTCCTCCGCAGGCGTCCGGGATGTAGTGGAACAGTCATCATTCGATGTCGGGACGGGCTACTTGCCAGTCCCTGAAGCGAGTGATTGGGAAGGCGTCGTCATCGGTGGTGCATCGCTATGGATGGCGAACGAAATCGAGGAGTCCGAGCAGCAGGCAGCATGGGAATTCATGAAGTACCTGGCATCGCCGGAAGTCCAGGCGACATGGCATGTGAATACCGGTTACTTCGCCATCAACACGGACGCCTATGAGCAGGACATCGTCAAAACCGAGTGGGAAAAATACCCGCAGCTGAAAGTCACAGTCGATCAGCTCAGCGATACGAAGACATCCGTCGCGACACAAGGCGCACTAATATCCGTGTTCCCCGAAACGCGTCAGAAGGTCGTCAGTGCCATGGAGAGCCTCTATCAGGGAACCGACCCGAAGGAGGCCTTGGACCAGGCAGCCAAAGCGACGGATGATGCGCTCGACATGGCCAACCGGAAAAAATAGCTTACTGGAAAGGGGGAGAACGGGATGACGGCACCTTTGATTTTTGCCCATCGCGGGGCGAGCGGCGCCTTCCCTGAGAATACAATGATTGCATTCGAAGAAGCCAGGATCGCCGGGGCTGCAGGCATCGAACTGGATGTCCAGCTGACAAAAGATGGTCAAGCCGTCGTCATCCATGACGAAACGCTGCAGCGCACGACGGATGGAACGGGATATGTCCGGGACTTCACGCTGACCCAGCTAAAGAGACTGGACGCCGGCAGCTGGTTCGCCCCTTCCTATTCGCAAGAGAGGATCCCGGCTCTCGAAGAGGTGCTCCAGTGGATGAACAGAGACGGCAACGATCTGCGCGTCAATATCGAATTGAAGAATGATATCATCCCGTACGATGGTCTTGAGGAGAAAGTGCTGGCTCTGATTGCAGCGTATGATGCCGAGGAACGGATCATCCTGTCTTCGTTCAACCCCGACAGTCTGAAACGGGTACGGATGCTGAATCCTACAATCGAAATCGGCTACTTGATCGCGGGGGTGCCTGACCTGGCGGTGGAGACCGCCATCCGGATAGGTGCTGATGCCATCCACTGCCAGACGGAATATGCCCTGTCCCGGTATGCAGGGGAAGCCGGACAAGCAGGTCTTCCGCTGCGCATCTATACCGTCAACCGGCCGGATGTCCTGATGCGTCTGTCCGAAGCGGGTGTTGACACGGTGATGACGGATGAGCCGGGACTTCTTAAGGGGGTGCCTGTGCATCACACAACTCGGAAACTATTCTGAATCGTGTCTGAATTTTGTGGTGCACAGGCACCCAGCAAGGATGCCGTACAATAATTTAGAAAACTCTTGACACTCATAAAACTGCAATTTACACTAGAGTGGACATCAAATGAAACGCTTTCAATTCAGGAAGCTTACTAGTCAATCGGGCAGAGACGATGAGAAACCCGGTGAAACCAAAGCTGTCGGCGCAATCATGTGCTGGGAGGTTCTTTGGTTTCGCCGGGTTCTCTTTGTTTTTGGACAGGGAGGGATTTGCGGACAAGCACGGCAAGCCGTTTCAGCAGTCGGGTGTACGTTGGGGTGTATGACCAATCACAAAATGGAAAAGAGGGAAAAGGAAATGGCATATGATTATATGGACAATCCGGCAGATCCGGAAAAACTCAGGAAGTTTCAACGGAAAGTGAAGATCGTTTCTGCGGGGGGGACGTTCCTCGATGGGTTCGACTTGACGATTATCGCGGTAGCGATGCCGCTGATCTTGAAACAGTGGGACATCATGCCGATTGAGCAGAGTCTGCTTGTCGCTGCGGCGATAATCGGTTCCTTCATCGGGGCCGCGTGGCTCGGCAGTCTGACGGACTCGTTCGGCCGGAAAGCGATGATCACGATCGACTTGCTTGCGTTTGTATTGTTCGCGGTTTTGACAGCTGTGGCGCCGAACGTCATTTGGCTGATCGTCTTCAGGTTCCTGCTCGGGATCGGGATCGGGGCGGACTATCCGATTTCGGCGACTCTCGTTGCTGAATTCAGTTCCACCAAAAACCGGGGCAAGCAGGGGACGTTCCTTGCGGCCATGTGGTTTGTCGGGGCAGTGGTCGCCTATGCAAGCGGAATTCTGCTTGAGCCGTTCGGCGATAATGCGTGGCGTTACATGTTCCTCCTAGGTGCGATCTTCGCAGTCATCATCTTCCTCTTCCGGATCGGACTACCGGAGTCGCCAAGATGGCTTGCGTCGAAAGGAAGGGAAAAAGAGGCGGAGAAGATCGTCTTCGACTTGACAGGAAGCGTCGTCGAAGTGAAACCGGAACCCGAGCGCGCAAAAGTGAAGATCAGCGCCTTGTTCTCCCAGAAGTTCATCAAGCGGACGATTTTCGTATCCGGTTTCTGGTTCTGTTACGCGACATCGTATTACGGCATTTCCATGTACACACCGACGATCCTGTCGGCAGTCACAAAGGGTTCGCTGCATCAGACATACATCGCATCATCGGTCGTCAGTGTCCTCGGCCTGGTGGGCGCCATCATCGGGATGAACCTGGTCGACCGCTGGGGGAGACGCCCGCTGCTGATCACTTCGTTCACCGGACTGACAGCCGGGCTGACAGTGTTGGCGTTCAATCCGCATCCGACGCTTGTGTTCCTCGTCGTGCTGTTCAGTATCGCCGTCCTGTTTGCCAATATGGGCGGAGGCATCTTGAACTTTGTCTATCCGACGGAATTGTTCCCGACGAGCATCCGGGCGGGCGCCTCTGGCTTTGCGACGTCCGTTAGCCGGATCGGGTCCATCCTCGGTGTCCTCGTCTTCCCGAACGTCGTCGCTGTCTGGGGGAACGCCGCGGCATTGGGAGTATTCGCCGTCGTGGCGCTTTCAGGTCTGATTATCACGATCGCACTTGCACCAGAAACGAAAGGCCGCAAACTCGAAGAGATCAACCCGGAAGTGTAACCACTATCAGAAAGGATGTTGAAGATGGAGAAATGGCTGAGTCTCTGGTCGATGGGCCAGACGAAAACCGAACAGGATATGAAAGCGATCCGCCAGGCCGGATTTGCCGGTGTGGAAATATGGGCGGAACATCATTCGGCGGAAGCCGATATGGCATTGGCTGCGGACGCGGGGCTGAAAGTCGGGCTCCATCTGCCGTTCCATGATTTGAACTTGGCCACGCCGTATGAAGGCGTCGGTACGGTGATCACGGAACGGAACAAGTATTGGCTCGGCAAGCTCGGTGAACTGGGCGGCGGGCATGCGGTGATCCACGGCGGGTCGGCCTGGGCGTCGGAGGATGAGGAAGACGCCGGTGCACGGGTCGTCGGACGTCTGCAGCAGATTCGTGCATTGGCGGACGAGCACAACGTGCAGCTGCTGTTCGAAAACCAGATTCCGGACAAGCTGAACTACATGCACATCTTCCCCTCGTCAGTGGACGAGTGGATGTCCATATTGGACAAGACACAGACTGCGGCTTGCTTGGATACAGGACATCTTGCGGTGCTCGGCGCGCCTCTGGCGGAGACCGTGGCGCGGCTCGGCAATCGCCTGGCGTCCGTCCATTTCTCCGACAATGATATGAAGGGGGATCTGCACCAGCTTCCCGGTGACGGAGCGACACAGACCGGTACCCGTGAATTGGTGAAGATCCTGAAGGAGAATGGGTACCAAGGACCCGTCGTCTTCGAGATCAATCCGTACACATACACACTTGCGGACATATTGGAGCACCCATCGGTCACTGCACAGTTGGACGAGTAGGTGTCGGATGAGGAGGAGAATGTATGGATTGGCTCGATATTGAACTCATCGGCAAGCTCAGCATCTCCGCTGTATTAGGCCTCATCATCGGACTGGAAAGGGAACTGAAACGCAAGCCGCTCGGACTGAAGACCAGCTTGGTCATTTCGATCGTCAGCTGTCTGCTGACGATTGTCTCGATCGAGTCCGCCTACACGTTCCCCGGCAGCACCCATTTGAATATCCAGATGGATCCCCTCCGTCTCGCTGCGCAGATCGTCTCGGGAATCGGGTTCCTCGGAGCCGGCGTCATCTTACGGCGCGGCAACGACCGGATTTCCGGACTGACAACAGCCGCCATGATCTGGGGAGCGGCCGGTATCGGGATTGCTGTCGGTGCCGGCTTCTACCCGGAAGCGATATTCGGCGTGTTCCTTCTGATGCTCAGTGTGGAACTGATCCCGTACCTCACCGCCAAATACGGACCGAAAAACCTGCGGAGACGGGACCTGATTCTCCGGATCACGGTCAATGATGCAAAAGGGATCGAAGCGGTGATGAATGATCTGGAAGACCAGAAGTTTGTCATCAACCAATCAAAAATCAAGGATCTGCCGGAAGAACATACCCATCTGCTCGAAATCCGCTCCAGAGTGAGCGTGAAGCGGATGATACCCGAAATTTACCATCTCATTAAAGAGATCGACTATGTACAGACAGTGGAGATCATCAGTTGACAAGAGGGAGAGAGGCATGCAAAAAGGCTATGTATTTGACTTGGATGGAACGATCTATTTGAGCGAGGACCTGATAGACGGCGCAAAAGAGGCCATTCGTTCGCTGCGGGAGCGGGGGGACAAAGTCGTGTTCCTGACGAACAAGTCGATCGCCCGGCGGACCGAATACGTGGAGAAGCTGGGCAGGCTCGGTATCGGCGTCACTCTTGATGAAGTCGTCAGTTCCAATTATATAACGGCGCATTATTTGAAGTCCGTATTGGAGGATTCCCAGGAAGTCTATGTCATCGGGGAAGAGCCCTTGGTCGAAGAGCTGAGGCAGGAAGGGATTGCACTGACCGGTGACTGGGCAAGCGCATCGTATGTGGTCCTCGGCTGGGATCGGAGCTTCACTTACGAAAAGATCAACGCCGCGTTCCAAGCGTGGAAAAACGGGGCTGTCCTCATTGCGACAAACCCGGACCGCACCTGTCCTGTGGAAGGCGGGGAGCTGCCGGACTGCGCAGCGATGATCGGTGCGCTCGAAGGGGTGACGGGGGAGCAGATACTGGTCACCGGGAAGCCCTCCGGCCTGATGGCAAAGTTCGTCATGGAGAGTGTCCTCGGCATGCCGGCGGATCGTTGCGTCATGGTAGGGGACCGGCTGGAAACCGACGTAAAGATGGCGAACGAAGCCGGCATGACCTCTGTGCTGGTGCTGTCCGGCATCACAGATGCTGCGATGGCAGAAGCCTCGCCTGTCCAGCCGGACTACGTGCTGGAGAGTGTGGCCGCTTTGCCGGCACACCCCGGCTTATAAATCCAATTCCCACATCTCCGGGTTGCCGGAAGAGACGGCGAGGGCGCCGCATCGGAGTGCTTCGTAGACTTCCGAAGCTTCCGTTATGAGACCGCCGGCGATGACCGGAAAATCGAGCGTGCTCGATAACTGATCGATCACTTTCGTGATGACGCCCGGCATGATTTCGATGGCGTCCGGCTTACTGGAGTTCACCATTTCGATCCCTTTCGTCACGGCACTGCCGTCCAGCAGGAAGATCCGCTGGATGGTCATCAGCCCCATATCGGAGGCGTACTTGATGAGGTGGCTCTTGGTCGTGATGATGCCCGTCGGTCCCCATGTCTCTTTGACAAAGGAGATCGCGCTTTTGGAATTGGCGAGCCCGTCGATGAAGTCCAGATGGAGGAAGACGCGCTTACCGGCGTTTTGCAGGCGCTCGATATAGATGCCTGCCGTCAGCAGATCGCCGGTCAGGAGGAACACGATATTCACGTTGCTCGTCAGTGCTTGTTCCAAACTTTTTTCAGTATGTACGGAAGCGATCATTTGAGACTCGACCATGTCGATGAAATTCATGAATGACATCCTTTCGATCTGAGGATTCTGACTACAGTATACCATGCCCGTTGTAATTGAACACGGCCGGAGATGATGAGAGAGGCCATTACAATCACCCTTATTTGCTGTGGGCAATTGTAATGGCCTTTCGCTATATAGAAGACGGAGGAGATGGTTGAAGTGAAACAATTTTCCTGGCAGGAACGGCAGCGCATTCTGAAGCAGCTGCCTGATGAGCCCTATGACGTGATAATTATCGGAGGGGGGATTACAGGAGTGGGCATCGCGCTGGACGCGGTGTCGAGGGGCGCGAAAACGCTGGTGGTCGAAATGCAGGACTTCGGTGCAGGCACGTCGAGCCGCTCCACCAAGCTGGTCCATGGCGGATTGCGGTATCTGAAGCAACTGGAAGTGAAAATGGTCGCGGACGTCGGAAAGGAGCGGGCGATCGTCTATGAGAACGCCCCCCACGTCACCCATCCCGAATGGATGCTGCTCCCCTTCTACAAAAGCGGTACATTCGGCAGGTTTTCAACATCACTCGGCCTGCGTGTCTATGATTTCCTGGCAGGGGTGAAACGGTCGGAGCGCAGGAAGATGCTCACGAGGGAAGAAGTTCTCCAGCACGAACCGCTGCTGAACGGGGACGGGCTGATCGGCGGGGGAGAATATGTGGAGTATCGCACAGACGATGCCCGGCTGACCATTGAAGTCGCAAAAAAAGCCGCCGAGCTGGGGGCGGATCTGTTGAACTATGCGAAGGTCACCGGTTTTCTCTATAAGTCTGCGGGCACTATGACAGGCATACAGGTGACCGATCAGCTCACCGGCAAACTGGCTGAAGTGCATGGGGAAGTGATCGTAAACGCATCTGGTCCATGGGTGGAAAGAGTGCTCGATCTCGATAAGAGGATTGCCGGAAAAAAACTGCAACTGACCAAAGGAGTTCACTTAGTGTTCGATCACAAGAAATTACCACTTCACCAGCCGATCTACTTCGATACACCAGACGGCAGGATGATATTCGCCATTCCGCGTAATGATAAGACGTATGTCGGCACAACGGATACTGTCTTCGAAGAAGAACTGGAAAATCCGGGAATAACGCTGGAGGATAAGACGTATATCGTCAACGCCATCGCGCAGATGTTTCCCGATGCATCGGTCGATATGTCAGATATCGAGTCCACCTGGGCAGGGGTCCGCCCGCTTATCCAGCAAGAGGGGAAAGGACCGTCGGAAATATCCCGGAAAGACGAAATCTGGGAATCGACAAGCGGCCTGTTGACGATTGCCGGCGGAAAGCTGACGGGCTACCGGAAAATGGCGCAGACGATAACGGACAAGATTGCCCAGCGACTGGGAAACGCAGGTGTCAAATTAGCACCGTCCATAACAAAAACGCTTAAACTATCAGGCGGGGACTTCAATAGGGCTTCCGATTACCATCCCTTTGTAGAGAATCGGGCACGCGAACTGACAAAGCTCGGTCTGACGTACCAGGATGGTCTGAACATCGCCTCCCAATACGGCACGAATACCGACACGATTGCAGGCCTTGTGAATAAGACATCCGCCAGCACAAAGCTGCCCCTGGCCATCCGTCTCACCTTGCAATACGCCATCGATCACGAAATGGCCATCACGCCTGCTGACTATTTCATACGTCGGACAGGAGCGCTCTACTTCCATATCGACTGGGTCCGCAAATGGAAAACACCAGTCATTGAGTACATGGCGGAAGAGATGGGCTGGTCGAACGAGCATCAGATTGAAGTGATCCGGGAATTGGATGAAGCAATCAAGACTGCAGCAACTGAGAACGTGACTTGAAAATTGTGATATGTGAAAGGACTTCTGAAAAAATCTTCAGAAGTCCTTTTTGGGTGGGGTTTGTAGTGGGCTGCAGGAACAGATTACAGCAGTGTTTAATATCCACCCTGTTAGCTATTTCACTGTTTGGTGATCTATGTATCGTGCAATTCAGTGAATTCTCGAATAGATGAGACATTGTCGTCTAGTAGAAAGGGGTGGTCGAGAACGAATCATTCATTCTGGGCATTGATTTGTTATGTTTGAAGAGGGACTTTTTTCGTCAGAAATCCAAACCATTTATGACTCTGCTAGTTCTGATGAAAACAAAGCGTCCTCACCCGAACAGTAATAGATAATACGGCCGTTGGTCACCTCCCGTTTACGCAGAGGTGACAAATGCTCAGGATAAAAAAGACTTCGCGGAGATCCCTCTCCGCGAAGTCTTTCACTTTTCCGATTCAACTCCCCAACTGCCCCCGCAGCTTCCCCAGCAGCCGCTCCCGCCGCTTCTTCACCCCCGCCACCGAGATCCCGAAATGGGCGGCGCAGACCGTCTGCGTCACGCGGTCTTCGTATAGCAGGGTGACCAGTTCCTTCTCTTCCGCTGTCAGCTGCAACAGCACCTCTTCCAGCCGGCTGGATGCGGATGTGTCGCTGTCCGTCTCCGTACTCACGTATTCCAGCAGGTCGTCTTCTGCCGGGACGTGGACGTCGCTGAATCGGGTCTCGCGCTTCAGTTCGTCCAGCAGCGCGCCATGGATGGACCGGTAGGCATAGGGCGGGAAGTCGCCCTTCGTTTCGTCGAACCGGCTCCACGCCTGCCAAAGGGCAATGCGGCCTGCCTGGCGGAATTGTTCGAACTCCCGGTAGATGTGAAGTTTACGGATGATCGAGGAGATCATCGGCTCGTATTGCTCCAACACTTCTTCAAACTGATTCATGGTTCTCAACCTTTTCAGGTCGTGCACGACGCGTTGTATTCCCTGGGTGAGTCCATCATAAGAGAGTTGGGACAGGGAGGCGAACGGACGTTTTTGAAGAATGCGCGGGGTGTTTTCGCGGAATGCCCAGGAGTTTTTGGAGTTTGTGTTGGGGATTATTGAAATGGGGAAGTATTGTCGGGAAAGATTTTTGGGGTCTCGTGTGATGAAGCGGAGGACGACACAGACTCCTTCCTCGAGATGGTGTCGGGGTTGTGTAGTGCGCTTTATTGAAAAAATAATTGTGTAATTTGGTGGTTACCGGGGGAGACTCCTGATAAGATTTAAAAAAGAACTCTTTTTTTGAAATCAGGGGGGTCCTGGTATGTCATACGAGAAGTTATCCAAGATTTTTTATAAGCTGGATGCGGCTGACTATATGCACGAATACCATACTCGGGTTTCCGGGTATGGAAGCTATGTAACAGGCCTTTCTATAAATGCATTTAAAAGGGGCCGTACGACCGAGGATTCGTTTGAGTTATTCTATGTGAACACGCCAAGACTCATGGACCTGCATTCCGAAGTTCTGCTGAACAGCTCGAAAATCGCTTCATTGGTCGCCAAGTTGCCTCAGTTTGCAGTGGAGCCGTATTTCCACAAGCTGATCATCAACGAAGCGCAAAGTACGAATGAAATCGAAGGTGTCAAAAGTACAAAGAAAGAGCTGAGCGATGCGCTGGATGACATTATGAAATCTGAGTCAGGGCACAAGCGTTTCATAGGGTTGATGAAAACCTACTTGCATATTGAAGACATCGAACCGTTTGAAGAGCTGCAGTCGTTCAGGGACCTGTATGACGAGCTGGTCGCCGATGAAATCTCTTCAGACAATACACCGGACGGAGACATGTTCCGGAAGGGATACGTGGAAGTGAATGACGGTTCGGTTACCACACATATCGGAGTCAGGACAGAGATGCGTATCCGTACCAATCTTGAAAAACTGATCGCCTACCTGCAAGACCCGTCGCATCCCGACCTCTATAAGTATATGGTCGCTCATTATTATTACGAGTATACCCATCCTTTCTATGACGGGAATGGAAGAACGGGGAGGCTGCTGGTCGGCAGTTACCTGGCCAGATACTTGGATCCCTATACGGCCATATCCCTTTCCTATGCGGTGAACAAAAACAAGACGAAATACTATAAAGCGCTGGAAGAGGTTGCGGCTCCGCTTAACAGAGGGGATCTCACTTTCTTTCTGATCGACATGCTGGAATTGCTGGCATCCGGACAACAAGGCGTTATTGACGATTTGGAAGACAATCTGGTGAAGCTTACACATATCAAACAAAACATCTCAGATGAGACGTGGGCAGAAAACAAACTGGAAAAGCAGCTGCTGTATGTCATTATCACGATGAATGTATTCATTCATGAGGATACCGAGGTATCCATGTCTATCCTGCGGAAAGTGTCCGGAGAATCGAGATACCTCATTAACAAATCCATGGCGTCCCTCATTAAACACGAGTATGTGGAAGTTGTATCGAAAAATCCGAAGACCTATCGCCTGGACAGGGAGTTTCTTGAAACGATTCTGCCTGTTTGAACCAAAATCTTTTCATGGAAGCTGCACGGTGTACAGGCGCGCAATACAGAGTTGGATCACGCAATATCACTGGGTCTTTCAAGTTCGTGTTATAGAAAAAGAGGTCACTATCCGCACCAGGATAGTGACCTCTTTTCCTTTGTGAAACATCTGCAATCCGCTCCACCTGTCACCAAACATCCAAATGACCGATAAAAAGATACCAAGTGGAAAAATAAAGTAGACAAACCATTTTTGTTTGACTATACTGAAAATAATGAAATAAAATGCGGCAATGGTCATAGGTGAGTGTGCTAAATCTACTAAAGCTACTAAATGTATAGGGTGTTCCAGTATGAACTATGTACTGCTGATACATATACCGATTTTGGTGAATGCGCTGGTTGAAGCGGGAAATCAAGTGTCAGATTGGCGCCAGACGCCGTGAATGCCTGTAATGGTTCGATAAAAAAGCGGCCTGTGTCACTCTTATCGTACGGCTGCGGCTGAAGGGAGGTGAGCAGTTGGAAGGCACGAACATGAAAAGTCCCCGAGTGTGAACGTCGGCGAAGACATCACTCGGGGAACGGAAGCCGGGGTTGCCGGCCTATGGCCAGTATACCCCTTTCTTTGCCCTGTAATCCAGCGCGAACTTTGAAAAGGGAGGAAATCGAACATGAAGAACAATGATCAATTGGTACTGACAACGCGGATCGAGGTGCTGATGCCGACCTATGATGAGGAAGGGGTGCTTGCCGCTCATCGGATCGAAGCGGACAGCAGCGACATCCTTCCATATGAGCCGACGGAGCTTGTGGACCTGAACCTCCGGCTTGCCGGCTCAAGCCTGCGGGGTGCCCGTGACAGCGCGGAACTCATTCTGCGCTCCCGGAGTAAGACACCGATCCTCCTGAGCCGGAAGCATCGCATGTGCCTGATGCCGTTCGCCTGGTGCGGCTTCCCGGACCGCGGCTACGTCAACGAGCGCCAAGTGGCCGACTACGAACCGCACGGCCGCCGGATCACCACCATCTTCATGAAAAGCGGCAACATCATCGACGTTCCGTGCAGCATCGACGTCTTCGAAAAAAGCGTCGACCGCGTCAAACGTCTCTGCAGCCGTCTGGACGACCGCGACGAACGGATTTACCGGAAGCCGGGACGTACTGTGCAGGCGTTCCATATCGGCAAAGGTGCCGGGTTGAACTTCGTCCTCCTCGGGGATGCGAAACGGAAGGACAGGAAGATTGTGAAGCTGAAATGATGGGACAGACCTCTTGCCTGGGTGGGTGAGGGGTTTTTGGTGCTGATTAAAATAGAACCTGTAATTTTGAAATGGCTGTTGTTGCATAGTGGTATGGAAGTCTGGAGAAACACCAACGGCTGGAGACATAGGTAAGCAGAAGTGAAACCAGTAAGATAGGGAAGCTACAGTTTTAAGCAGAACAAGAAAGGTTCAAATGCCAGTCTTATATCATTCATATATCAGTAAAATAGTTTATATATATTTCACATATGAATCGCATCCATTTACACTGATCTATAGAGAACCGGATTAGATCGGGGATTGTCACCTCAAGGAGGAGGTTTCACAATGGATGAGAAAATAACAAACATGTGTCAATTTATCCGCGAACAAGAACAGGTGGCGAAGAAGTATTTGCGGCAGCTGGTCAATACAGACAGTCATTCCTACGATAAGGGTAATGTTAATGCGGTGGGAAAAATTATCCAAGAAGTGCTGCATCATTATGATATTCCATTCACTGTGCGGGAAAACGAGTCATACGGCAATCATATTATCGCTACAGTAAAAGGAAGACAACCGGGGAAGATTCTGTTGATGGGCCATCAAGATACGGTCTTCCAAACTGGAACGGCAGCCGGACGGCCATTCTCTGAGGATGGGACGTTTGCATACGGACCAGGTGTGTCGGATATGAAAGGCAGTTTGGTCAGTATGATTGTGACAGCGGCAGCCGTAAGCATGTTTGCTTCTGCGGAAATTTGCGATCTTGAATTGCTGTTCACGCCAGATGAAGAAATCGGATCGCCGGTTTCCGAGGCTGTCATCCAAGAGCGGGCTGCAGATGCAGCCGGCGTCTTCAATATGGAACCAGCCCGGCCGGATGGATCGGTAGTGACCTCCAGAAAAGGTTCCGCCCATCTGAGAATCGATGTTACAGGGAAAGCGGCCCACTCAGGATCCGCAATCGAACAAGGCATCAGTGCGATAGATGAACTGGCGCACAAAATCATTGCAGTCAAACAGCTGATGGATCTGGAGAAAGGCGTGACCGTCAATATCGGAACTATCGAAGGGGGCATCGCGAATAATACAGTAGCACCGACAGCCCATTGTACAATCCATGCAGGTTTTTGGAGGGTGTGTGAGTTTGAACAGCTGAAATCCGCTATCCAGGCGATTGCGCATCATTCCTATATCGAAGGAACGGTTTCTGTACTGGCGGTCGGTTCAGGCATCCTGCCAATGGAGGAGAGTGAACAATCCTGTAAGCTGTTTGACATCGTGAAACGGGCAGGGGAACAGGTAGCGGTCCCTGTGAAAGGAACGGCGACCAAAGGAGCCGCAGATGCGGGCTTCGCTGCAGCGCTTGGTGTACCGACAATTTGCGGGATGGGTCCGGTCGGTGGGAACTGGCACTCAGAAAGTGAGTACCTGGTACTTGATTCCTTGGTGCCGCGCATGCAGCTGACGGCTGTCAGTCTCCTGTTGTATTGCCGGTCGTTGACGAGATGACGCATGGACAAGATAGTTTGGCAGAACTAAAAAACCGGACGTCCCAAGGATAGTTGTTGACTGTCCCCTGGAGCGTTCGGTTTTTCTGGTGTTATTAAATTGTCGAGTCCCTTTGAATCGTTCAGTCTGGATACGATTCAATCAGGCATATAAGAGGTTCACTCGGCAGATTCGGATGTTTCATCGCCAGGCGCTAACTTGGTGATCCCGATACCCGTATACCCAAGGATAATCGCGAAGATGAATCCTGTGTAACAAAGCACTGCCCAAGGCAGATAACTGAACGTAGAGACACCCAGTGTCCCGGCGATGAATACACCTGACGTCGACCAGGGAACAAGAGGAATGACGACAGTCCCCGAGTCTTCCAGAGTCCGTGAAAGGTTTTTTGCGGCGAGGTTCTTCTTTCTGTACGTATCTTTATAAAGCTCACCCGGAATGATCAGCGGCAGATAGGTGTTGGCAGTCACCAGAGCTGTCGTGATGCAGGACAGAACGGTAACCAAGATAAGGTCTCCTGTCCGTTTTACGAGTTTCACCAACGCATTGACCAATACTTCCAAACAGCCGGATACGGAAACGATGCCGGCGAACGAGAAGGCGCAAAGTGCGATTAGCACGACACCGGTCATGGACTGCATGCCTCCTTGATTGACTAGCCGAAGGACTTCTGGAATCACAGCATCGGCGTTGAAGCCGGCTTTGTTGACCATGGATACGTCAAAGCCGGAGACAGTGGCCTGAAACGCATCCTTCACCGAGAAACCTTGTACAAAGACTGCGATGATTCCAGCCGTGAAGGAAGAAAGAATTACAACTGGCAGTGTAGGCAGTTTGCGGATTGTGCCATACAGAATGATGAGAGCAGGGAGAAGCAGCCAAAGGCTCCAAGTGAACATCCCATCCAGACTGCTCAGCATTGCGCTGGTCTGTTCTGATTTGCCTGCCTGCACGCCTGAAGAGTTGAATCCGACAACCGTGTAAACGCCCATCGCCACTATAGCGGCCGGAACCGTCGTGTACAGCATGTGTTTGATATGCTCATGAAGTTCTGTGCCGACAACTAAAGGCGCCAAGTTGGTCGTATCAGACAGGGGAGATAGTTTGTCGCCAAAGTACGCACCGGAAACGATTGCACCGGCAGTCGCGGCTGCCGAAACATCCATGCCCGACGCGATTCCCATCAAAGCGACGCCGACCGTCCCGATTGAGCCCCATGAGGAGCCTGTCACGATGGAGACGATAGCAGATACGACAAATGCCAAGAGGACGATGAACGATGGATTGATGATTTTCAAGCCATAGAAAATCATGGCAGGAATCGTCCCGGCCATTGTCCATAGCCCGATCAAAATACCGATGGAAATCAGGATCAGCAGGGCGGGCATCGCGGCATCTATCTTTTCGCGGATGCCTTTGATCATCTGCTCCCAGGAGACGCCTACCCGCAGGGCGATAATCCCAGCGAACAATGAAGCCAAGATCAGCAGTGGTTCGATTTTAATACCATATCCAGCGAATCCAATTGAGGTGAGCAGCAACATGACGATTATAGGAAGAATCGCTTCGAACAATGTGGGCTTTCTGGTCATCTGAATCCCTCCAAGTAGTAGGTAGCCCGTAATTATCCAGTCGGGTTAGTATCGAGATCACAGACCTTATCGCTAGTGAAGCGCTTTCAAATAAGGTGGTTATCTCTCAAGCCTATTGAAAAATAATACTTTCAATTATAGAGAGAATTCCGTAAGATTGAAAATATATATTTTATGTATAATTGATATTCTTTTGGTATGAATATAGGGGAGGTCGAGAAGTTGAATTTACACAGGCTGCGCTGCTTTACGAAAGTGGTAGAGGAAGGAAGTGTATCAAAGGCGGCAAAAAAGCTCAACATGGCACAGCCGCCGTTAAGTATGCTGATCCGCAAGCTGGAGGAAGAACTGGATGTCACTCTCTTTGAGCGGTATAAAAAGAGGCTTCTTGTCACAGAAGTCGGCACCCTTCTCTATCATAGAGCAAAAGAGATCTTGGCCATGTCGGATAACATCCAGAACGAAATAGAGGGATTTGGAAATGGCATAAAAGGCACCGTCCGGATCGGCACGTCGACATCTGCCAGCATAACCCTGATTCCGAGCATTTTGGAAGATATCCAGCGGCAGCAACTCGATATCACGCTGGAGGTTCGGGAAGGGAAGTACACAGATATCCTGCGCGAACTGCGAAACAACGAAATCGATATTGGCCTGGTCCGTAATACGTCATTGGCCGATGACCTCGAGATTGTGGAATTGGTCAAGGAACCGTTATTGCTGGCTCTGCCACCATCCCACCACCTGCTTACAAAATCTTCAATTACTCTGCAAGACTTACGCTATGAATCTTTCCTCATGCAGCGTACGACACTTGGTCATAATATATCGGATGTCATACTGGAAGCATGCCAAGCAACTGGATTCATCCCGGCGATCAGCTACTGGGGGACGACCTCGTTGCCGATTGTCCTGATGGTAAAAAAGGGCGCAGGAATTGCATTCATACCTCAAAGTTTCCGGCAGCTTCATGACGACATGGAGCTGCCGCCTCTTCTGAAATTGCCTTCACCTGATTTATACAGTTACCAAAGCCTGATCATGCTGAGAGACCGCTTCAAATCACCCGCCGTACAAAAAGTCGTCGAACTCACCAAACATATGACGGACAGGCTGTCAACCTGAAATAATGACAGGGGATCCCACGCGTGTTTATTAACCAAATAGTTCCATCAAAATGAATACAAAAAAGAGATGCCCCACGTAAAATGTAAGTTACGACACCAACATTTACGAAACGAGGTCATCTCCATGAATAAGAATACCACGCTTCAGACACTGATTGAAAGCTTTCTATCCAAAGAAGCGTTACAGGCAATCCTGAACGAGTTATAATATGAAGAAACCTCCCGAAAATGCACGGTTTCCGTTCTTCTTTCCTATCTCATCCACGCGGCTGATATATGTGAAAAAAGAAAGGAAGATATGAAGAAAAATAAAAATATAATCGTCCCTACAACAGAGCAGTGGGAAGCCAATTGTAATGTGGACAGCATGCCTGAGGAGGAGCCAGAGGAGCCGGATGAAAATGCGAAGACGGCGTGGCGGGATCCCGACGTGACAGTGGAGTACCTGACGGCCGGTACAACAAAAGAATGATCATGCACGGTTGGATTATGCTTTTTTCTAATCACGTAAGGAAATGATAGGAAGGATTGGATGATCTGTGAGAGCTGCGAAGAGAGGGAAGCGATGGTGAGGGTCGGTGAAGAGTCGCTCTGCACGGCCTGCCATACTGAGCGGCAGGCAGCTGCCTATCGGGTGCCGCTTCCAGGTCTGCCAGCGTCATTCGGGGCGCGGATGCCGATGGGGTCCATCTGATTCTTGAAGTAGAGTGGTCGATCCATCCGGGGGCTGTCACGCTGACGCCCCGGGAACGTGGAGAGTTCGGTTATACCTTTGCCGTGGACGGGGAGGTTACGGTCGATCAGCAAGAGTTGTATTTCCGGCTTGTCCGCAAAACACGCAGGGGACTTGCTGTCCGGTATGTGGAAGACAAAATGTTTCCGTCCGGCCAGCCATATCTCTCCAGCCGTGACATGGTATTGAAAGGCATGCTGCAGTATGATCCGTCTGATGAGGAATTGCCGCTGATGGTCATTGACGGCCAGCCATATTCCTGGGAGGCAGTCGGCCGGATGCTGTCAGCTTTCGAAGGGTTCCACGTCACAATTGAGATGGCGGATTTGGCGGACGTGTAGGAAGAGGGAGTGTGACTTGATGGCAAAATCATCAGGTCTATTTCTAGTTTCAGGGTGATTCAATAGTGGTAAGCCGCTGTCCGAATTTTCATGGGCAGCGGTTTTTTGCTGTGCAATGAGAAAACTGGCGACAGTTGAATTGTGCCTGGCTGCCGATACATTCGGCGAAGTGTCCGATACTTCACAAGTTATGGCCGATACCGCCGCCCGAGTGTCCGACACTTCACAGGTTATGGCCGATAGTTCACACATTTTGGCCGATACCGCTCCGATTCGAATCCCCATCGCCCCTCATCGATCATTTACCCGCCAAATAACTGTAAAACATTACGAAACCCCATTGACTTTTCAGAATTGGTAGATTAGCATGAAGTTTAACTAGTAATCTTTTAGAAAGTTCTGTAGTTAAACTTCATATGCTGGGGGAGATAGCATGAACAACACCCTGGAACGCATCAAACAGGGGCTCCATTCACTGAGTCCCTCAGAGAAAAAAGTGGCTGCCTTTATTCTAAATGATCCGGCCTGCATCCTGACAATGCCGATTGCGGAGCTTTCCGCGAAATCACATGCCAGTGAGGCGACCATCATCCGGATGTGCCGGGCCTTGCAGTTCAAAGGCTACCATGACTTGAAGCTCGGAATTTCAGCCTCTCTTAGCAGTCACCAGGCAGAGGGGAAGACCTACTACGCCGATATGCCGGCGGATCAGGGGATGGACCAGATTGTCGATTACGTTTCCTATACGGCTATGCAGTCCATCAAGAGCACAATCTCCCTGGTGGATCGGCAGCAGATGGAGGCGGTTGTGGAGCTGCTGCTTTCGGCCCGTCGGATTGCGGTGCTCGGTGTCGGCGCTTCCGGCATCGTGGCGCTCGATTTCGAGCAAAAATGCAAGCGAATCGATACGTGGTGTGAGGCGTTGACTGACAGTCACACACAGCTGATGACAGCTGTCCACCTTACCGAAAAGGATGTGATGCTCGCGATTTCATACTCAGGCGAGACGAAGGAGATCGTGGAAGCTGTCCAAGTGGCAAAGCAGCGCGGTGTATCGGTCATTTCCCTCACGCGGTATGGCAGCAACAAGGTTCGAAGTCTCGCGGATATTGCGTTGTATGCATCCCCAACGGAACACAGCATTCGGAGCGGAGCGACCGTTTCCCGCATTTCACAGCTTACGGTGATCGACATTCTCTTCATGGGCATGGTTTCCAAAAATCCGGATTCCTCTGTCGAGCGGCTAAACCGCACCCGGGAAGTCATCAGGAACAGGAAGTAACGGAGGTGAGGAAGATGGGACAGATGGAAGCGCTCGATGACATCATTAAAGAACACATTGAAAGCGGTTACTTTTCCGCGGCTGTCTGCAGCATTTCATTGGATGGAGAATCGGTATACAGAAAAGCATTCGGCGTCTGTGATCTGGCGACGGTGGAACCGTGCCGCACGGATACCCGGTTCGACATCGCGAGTATCACGAAAATATTCACCTCGACGGTGATTCTGCACATGATCACGGAGCGGCGGCTGACGCTTGATACCTCTCTTGGCGAATGCCTGCCTGCTGCTAAATCTCGGCCGGAGCTGACCTCGCTGACCATCCGGCAGCTACTGACGCACAGCAGCGGCCTGATCGCTTGGTATCCGCTGTATACGCAGCGGGGGCGGTCATTCTATGAAGTCCTGGACTCCATTCCTCTGCTGCATGAGTCTGCAGAGAAGACGGTTTACAGCGATTTGAATTTCATGCTTCTCGGGAAAGTGATCGAACAGCTTACAGAGATGACGCTGGAGGAGGCGGTTTGTGAGTACTTTGGAAACCGGTTGGACTTGGACTCCGTTACCTACCTCCCTTTGGATAAGCACAACATTGCAGCAACGGAATTCGGCAACCGCATTGAGAAGCGGATGTGCAGCGAACGCCATCTTCACTTTGATGGATGGCGCGATGAACATACGGCAATCGTCGGGGAGGTGAACGACGGAAACAGCTATTACTTCTTGAACGGGACAGCAGGGCACGCGGGGATTTTTTCAGATGCGGACGACTTGGTGACACTCGGGAACTTGTATCTCGGAGTGAAGGGTTTCCTGTCCGATGAGCTGCTGCAGGCTTGCGAAAGCCGCCAGGTTGGTGACAGGGGGCTCGGCTGGGACTTCGGGGAGACCTTTCCGGAAGGGTTCGGTCATACCGGCTTCACCGGGACCGCCTTATGGGTCGTCCCGGAACGGCAGCTCATCGTCAGCCTGCTGACCAACCGGCTCCATAGCCGTGAGCCGCAAAACATCACCCCGTTCAGAAAAAAGATTTTCAATTGCATCCTAAAAAACGTGTAGAGGAGAATGACATATGAAGAAGAAGATCTGGCTTTCCTTTCTCATGGTGTTTGCAGTGATTCTGGCAGCCGCCTGTTCGAACGGCAAATCGTCATCGGAGGGATCGGGTGATACCGACAAAGGCGGCTCTTCCGATGCGGAACAGGTTCTCAAGATCGCCAATGATCAGGAACCGGCAGGACTCGATCCGCACAAGACGCCGGCCCATTCCTCGGTGCGGATCTACTCCAAGATTTACGAAGGACTTGTGACGTTCGATGAAAACATGGAGCTCGTCGGCCAGCTTGCAAGCGATTGGGAGCAGCCGGATGACAGCACCTACGTGTTCAATCTGGTGGAAGGCGTCAAATTCCATAATGGACGTGAAATGACAGCAGATGACGTCAAATACAGTTTCGATCGCATCATGGATGAAGAGACGGCGTCCCACATCAGTTCGTATTTTTCGGATGTCAAAAACATCGAAGTGATGGATGACCATCAGATCAAGTTCGAACTGGAACAGCCGAATGCAACGTTCCTGACGAACCTGACCAATTCGAGTGCGGCAATCGTACCGAAAGAAGTCGTGGAAGAGAATGGAGATCTGCAGCAGAATGCTGTCGGAACCGGGCCGTTCGTCTTTGAGAAATGGGTGCCGGACAACAGTGTGACATTGAAGAAGAACGAAGACTACTACGTCGAAGACAAGCCGAAACTGGCTCGGGTCGAATACTACACGATGAAGGAAGAAGCTGCGAGACTTTCAGCCATCCGGACAGGTGAAATCGATATGACGACCCTGACATCGAAATCAGCAGGCTTGCTTGGCAATGATGACAATGTCGATATCAAGGATTATCAGTCACTGGAATACAGCTACGTCGGGTTCAACGTCGACAAAGAGCCATTCAACAATGAGAAAGTGAGACAGGCGCTGAGCATGGCAACCGATCGTGAGAGCATCGCGAAAGTGGTCTGGGACGGAAAGGCGATCACGACAGGACCGATCACCCCTGCGATGGGCGACTGGGCGATTGATGTGAATGAGGAAGACGTCTATATGAACGATACGGACAAAGCGAAGAAGCTCTTGGCAGAAGCTGGCTATCCGGACGGCTTCTCGACAACAATCACAACGGCATCCACTTATGCTGACATGGTCGACACAGCACAGCTTCTGCAGCAGCAATGGGCGGAAATCGGTGTGAAAGCGGACATCAAGCAGATCGAGTGGGGCGAGTATATCGATACATGGTCCAATACATCAGCGGATATCCTGATCGGCCGGAACGGATCCGGAACAGATCCTGACCGCGCGATGAACTACTTCTTCAGCACGGACGGTTCCGCGAACGTCTGGAACTTCTCCAATGAGGAGTACGACAAGCTGGTTGAAGAAGGGAAGCGGACGGTCGATCCGGACAAACGGAAAGAGATCTACGACAAAGCCCAGAAAGACCTTTTGGAACTGTCACCGAACCTGTTCCTTGTGTCTCCTGAGAGTTATGTCGCTGTGCGGAAGGACGTCAAAGGCTTCACTCCGCATGCGCATAATGCAGAAGACATCGATCAGACCTACAAAGAGTGACAGAAGACTGGATCCTCATGGGCAGTGCAGCGTGTGCCGCACTGCCTGAGGTGTTATAACGGAAGGATGTGTGAACTTGCTTACATATATCATCAGACGGCTGCTGATGCTGATTCCGGTGCTGTTCGGGGTCTCGTTATTCATCTTCTTCGTGATGCGTGTGGTGCCGGGCGATGTCGCCCAGACCATCCTCGGGACAGATGCTACGCCACAAGCACTGGAACAGCTGCGGAAGAACTTCGGGCTGGATCTGCCGCTCTATCAGCAGTATCTAGACTGGATGGGCGGCGTGCTGACGGGTGATTTCGGTGAATCGATGCGGACCGGGAAGGCGGTGCTGCCGGATATCCTGAACCGCTTCAAGCTGACGTTCGAACTGACACTGTTCGCCGCGGTGATTTCCTGGATCATCTCGATTCCGCTCGGCATCATCGCAGCGACGAAGCGCAACAGCAAGACCGATTTCAGCTTGCGGGTCGTCTCCCTCCTCGGGGTATCCGTCCCGAACTTTGCGCTTGCCACGGTCATCATCCTTGTACTGTCGCTGTACTTTTCCTACAGCCCGCCGGTCGGATATGTCGGTTTCTTCGAGAATCCGGTGAGGAACCTGGAAATCATCATCATCCCGGCGATTGTCCTGGGTACGTCCATGGCAGGTGCCGTCATGCGGATGACACGTTCGTCCATCCTTGAGATCCTCCGGCAGGATTTCATCCGCACGATCCGGGCGAAAGGGGCGAAAGAACGGGTGGTGATCTTCCAGCACGCTTTGAAGAACGCTATGATTCCGATCCTGACGATCATCGGTCTGCAGATCGGGACGCTGCTGGGCGGAACGGTCATCATCGAGCAGATTTTCTCATTGCCGGGATTGGGGCAGCTGGTCCTGACGGCAATTACCCAGCGGGACTTCATGGTCGTGCAGGGCGCCGTCCTGTTCATCGCCTTCATCTTCGTGATGATCAATCTTCTTGTCGATCTGCTGTATTCCTAT
Source organism: Sporosarcina koreensis (assembly GCF_000826145.2). GTDB lineage: Bacteria > Bacillota > Bacilli > Bacillales_A > Planococcaceae > Sporosarcina > Sporosarcina trichiuri. The sequence goes on along the minus strand of NZ_LN651337.1, from coordinate 1,512,736 downwards.
CTGGATCCGCGGATCAGTTACAAATAGAGCTTCGGGACTTGCATAGAAAAGAGTGATGAGATGAAAAGCTTCTTGAAAAGACTGAAGAACGACAAAGTCGGACTGATCGGATGCATCGGGGTGCTGCTCGTTGTGATCCTCGGGGTGCTGGCGCCTTCGATCGCCCCGTACAAACCGGAGCAGATGTTCACGGAGCACACGATGCAGGGGCCGAGCGGGAAGTTCATCTTCGGGACGGATGAGTTCGGCCGGGATATCTTTTCCCGGATCGTCTACGGTGCCAAGGTGTCCCTGCAGGTCGGCGTCATTGCTGTCGGCATCGGTGCGCTCGGCGGGCTGGTGTTCGGCCTGATCGCCGGGTATTTCCAAGGAATCGTGGATCAGGTCATCATGCGCATCATGGATGTGCTGTTCGCCTTCCCGGATATCCTGCTCGCCTTGACGATCGTCGCGGTCCTCGGGCCGAGCCTGACGAATACGATGATCGCCATTGGCATCGTGTTCATGCCAGTTTTCACGCGGATCGTCCGCGGGTCCGTCATCAGCGTGAAGGAGAACGAGTATATTACAAATGCTGTAGCGATCGGTGTGTCGCCGTTCACGATCATCTTCCGGCATATCACGCCGAACATCATGGCGCCGTTCATCGTCCAGGTGACCCTCGGCTTATCCGGGGCGATCCTGACCGAAGCGGCACTCAGTTTCCTTGGTCTCGGTGTGCAGCCGCCGAACCCTTCGTGGGGCGTCATGCTGAACGCGAGCCGGACCTATATGGAGTTCGCCCCGTGGACGATCCTGTTCCCGGCGGGCGCCATCGTCTTCACCATTTTCTGTTTCAACCTATTCGGCGACAGCCTGCGGGATATCTTGGATCCACAACTTAAGTGAAAAGGAGTGTGCAACGGATGAGTGTACTTGCAATCGGACTGATGTCCGGAACGTCAGTCGACGGAATCGATGCCGTGCTGGTGGAGATCAGTGGTTCGGAAGGCGACCTGCAGGTGTCTGTCAAAGAGTCGGCAGGGACCGCCTACACACCGGAAGAGCGGAAGGAACTGCTGCGTATTTCGACGGAGGCAACATCTGACCTGCAGAGTATCAGTTCTATGAATTTCCATCTTGGCAAAAAATTCGGTGAAGCCGTTAACGAGCTGCTGGAGAAATCGGGCCATACAGCCGGCGACATCCACTTTGTCAGCTCACATGGCCATACGATCTTCCACCAGCCGTACAAAGGGGACGGTCCGCTGGATGAAACGAATACGCTGCAGATCGGGGATATCTCCGTCATATCCGACGCTACAAATATCGCGGTCGTCGGGGATTTCCGAACAGCGGACATGGCTGCCGGCGGGCATGGGGCGCCTCTTACGTCCTATATCGATTACTTGCTGTTCTCGAACAGCGACCGGTCCCGAGCCGTCCAGAATATCGGCGGTATTGGGAATGTGACCTATGTGCCAAAGAACGGCAGACGGGATCAGATCCTCTCGTTCGATACAGGGCCTGGCAATATGGTCATCGACGAAGTGGTCTACCGGGTGAGCGGTCAGACGGAGACGTACGACAAAGACGGCCGGTATGCACGTGAGGGGCGGATCGATGACGGACTGCTTGCCTTCATGAACGAGCATGAGTATCTCCAAGTGGAGCCGCCGAAAACGACCGGACGGGAAGTGTTCGGCTCCCATTTTGTCGATGGGATCTTCGAGAAGTTCGGTCATCTGGATGCCAAAGACCTGGTGGCGACAGTCAGTGAATGGACCGCGCTTACAATTACGGATAGTTATAAGAAGTTCCTTATTGGAAAAGATAACGAGATCGATGAAGTCATCATCGGGGGTGGCGGAAGTTACAACCCGTATCTGTTGGAGCGGATCGCCCACCACCTGCCCGGTATCACAGTCGGCGTCCATGAGGATCATGGGTTTTCAAGTGACTTGAAGGAGGCGATGGGGTTTGCCTTGCTCGGCTATCAATGCCTGAAGGGGGAGTACAACCAGCTGCCGTCGGCCACAGGCGCTGACCATTCGGTGATCATGGGAAAGGTCTCCTTCACGCAGCCTGATTCATTTGCACGGATGCTGGCAGTCAGGGGGGAGTGACATGGCATCATTACTCGAAATCAAAGATCTGTCCATCGACGTTGAAGTCGAGAAGGAAACATACAATGTCGTGAAAAACCTCAGCCTGACCATCGGAAAGAAACAGAAGTATGGCATAGTCGGAGAGTCGGGAAGCGGGAAGAGCCTGACCTCGCTGTCCATCCTTCAACTGCTGTCGGATGTCCTCAGCATCAGCGAAGGCAGCATCGTACTCGATGGGCAGATGGATCTGACGAAGCTGTCGAAGAAAGAGATTCTTGATGTCCGGGGAAAGGAGATCTCGATGATCTTCCAGGAACCGATGACCGCCCTGGATCCCCTGTTCACCGTAGAGCACCAGATCAAGGAGATTCTGCGGTTCCATGGCAATTATTCCAAAAAGCAGATGGATGACATGACCATCGACATTTTGGACAAAGTCGGATTCGCAAAACCGAAGCAGCTGCTGAAGAAATACCCGCACCAGCTGTCCGGCGGAATGAGGCAGCGCATCATGATCGCGATGGCGCTGATCTGCAGACCGAAACTGCTGATTGCGGACGAACCGACGACGGCGCTCGACGTGACGATCCAGGCGCAGATCCTGGACCTCATGAAGCAGCTCACGAATGATTACGATACGTCGATCCTGCTGATCACCCATGATCTGGGGGTCATTGCGGAGATCTGCGAGCGGGTGGCGGTCATGTATGCTGGTACGCTGGTCGAAGAGACGACGGTCGCCAATCTGTTCACCAACCCGCAGCACCCGTACACGAAAGGCCTCCTCAGTTCCATCAATTCATTGGGCGAACGCGGCAAGAGGCTGTACTCCATTCCGGGAAATGTGCCGTCCCCGAAGGAAGCGAACAAGACAGGATGCCGATTCGCTTCCCGCTGTCCGTATGTGATGGACATCTGCACGCAACAGGACCCGCCGATGTATGCAGTGGGTGAAGATCACCACAGCAGGTGCTTCCTGCATAGGGAGGAGGGATGAACGTGGAAGAACGGACCATACTGGATGTCAGGGAACTGACTAAATACTACCCGCAGAAGAGCGGAATCTTCAAGAGAACGAGCAATTACGTGAGGGCGGTCGACGGCATCAGTTTTGCCATCCGCCCTAAGGAGACATTCTCCCTCGTCGGTGAAAGCGGCTGCGGCAAATCGACCACCGGCAAGACGATCCTGCGCCTGCAGGAGCCGACATCCGGACAGGTGCTTTTTAAAGGCAAGGACCTGATGGACTACAGCAAGCGGGAGTTCAGAAGTCTGCGAAAGGACCTGCAGATGATCTTCCAGGATCCTTACAGCTCACTCAACCCGAGAATGACGGTCCGGCAGCTGTTGAAAGAACCGATCCTGACACATCGGATGGCCAATGGGAAGGAAGCGGAACAGATCGTGATCGACATCGCGGAGAAAGTTGGCTTGTCCCGCGAACAGCTGGACCGGCATCCGCACGAGTTCAGCGGGGGGCAGCGGCAGCGGATCAGCATCGCTCGAGCGTTGATCCTGAAACCGGAACTGGTCATCCTGGACGAAGCCGTTTCAGCGCTCGATGTCTCCATCCAGGCGCAGATCCTCAACCTGCTGATGGACCTGCAGGAAGAACTCGAGCTGACGTATCTGTTCATCTCCCATGATCTGAATGTCGTCAAACACGTCAGTGACCGCGTCGGTGTCATGTACCTCGGCCAGATGATGGAGATGACCGATACGGAACAGCTTTACGATAACCCGCTCCATCCGTACACCCAATCCCTGCTGTCGGCCATCCCGTCGACCGATCCGTTCAATAAGAAGGAGCGGATCATCCTGAAAGGCGATGTGCCGGATCCCGCCAATCCGCCCTCCGGCTGCCCGTTCCGGCTGCGCTGTCCAAAAGCCCACGACCGGTGCGCCATCGAGAAACCCGCGTTCCAGGAAGTCGCGGCCGACCATTTCGTAGCGTGCCATTTGTATGACCAGTCGGAGAACCCGGAGCAAGTTCCGGTATCGATCGAACCGGCAGCGCGGACCGAAACGCCTGAGGTGGAAGTGTGACGGAGGTATATACGAGATGCAAAAACCGCTGTCCATAAGTGGAATGGGCAGCGGTTTTTGCTGTGTGGTGATGGCGGACGCACGATTTAATTTATACACTAATCAGGTTAGTGTCTGAGTTGTGTGGTTCGCCCGTAATGGGTATTCCCGCCAAAATTTTCACCCATATTGCGCGATCACCAATTCACCGAGGGATACCTTTCGCAAGTACTCGATCGGCGCAAGGAATGTGACGGTGACGACGCCCGGATGCCGGCCGATTTCGATGCTGCCTGTGATGGTGGCACGGTTCAGGATTTCAGGGACTGGGACATCGAACAGGGCGGCGGCACGTTCGAGCCCATTGTCCGTGGCGGCGTTCAGCGTGGGACCCGATCCGACGAAGGAGACGGGATAGGCGTCTTCGACCGTGTCCAGCTTCCAGCGGTGTGCGATCTGCAGGGCGGCCTGCTTCTCCTTTTCGGTGAATGGCTTGGCAGTGTAGGGAAGGTCTTCGACGTTCGGCAGAAGGATCGGACCATTCAGCTGCAGCCCTTTCAAGACGCGGACTTGCAAATGGGCGATGCCTGACACGTCCGTCGTGTGGCCTGCAATTTCACCGTCCCCCTGCATCGCATGCATGTCACCCAGATAGATGCCGCCGCCTTCCACTTTGACAGGGCAGATCAGCACAGCGCCGACGCGGACGCGGTTGATATCCATATGCCCGTCGGTCCGGTGCCTGTCCAGATTCTCCTGCGTGAACGCATAGTCGTGCGGCGCATCCAGCAGGAACGACCCGAAGTCCCCTGCGTTATGGGAATCCGGCATCGGAGCGGAGGGCGTCGTTCCGAGCTGCCCGAGGAATGGGCGCATTCTCGCCATGACGCCGGGAATATCGGACGGGGCGAACGTGACGATCGGATTTTGGATGGATGCTTGCGGTGTGGCCATATAAGCGCGGCCGTCCTGTGCGATCTCTTCCGCCGCCTGCCTCGGCAAGGTGACACCGACCGTGCCGTTTTCATGGAATCCCATCGTATAGCCGTTGGTGAAAACGAACGGTGTGATGTCCGCATGGCATTCCGCGCACCGGATTGCGGTCGGACCGATGCCGTCAATCACCGTCTGCGGATTGAGCGTTCCGCAATCCGGACAGCGCGCCGCAACGAACGGATCGCCCAGAAACCGTCCTTCGACAGGCTCATCGTTACCGGAAGCCGTGGCGCGCGAGGTCACTTCGATGGATTTGATGAAAACCGCTATCGCATCCCCGACTTCCGCGCCTTCCACGTAGACAGGCTGCGTCACTTCATGGCCGCCTTTGATGCACGGTGTGATCATCGGTCCCCAGCAGCCGGGTGCTGTATTCGCGACAATGTGACCGCCATCTTTCACAGGGCCGAGCATTTGCATCGCGGGATCCAATACACCGTCAATGAACGAATTTACGAACACCGTATCCAATGCTGTCTCCATTCCAATCGTCCTCCTCTATATTTTCAGTATTCAATCAATTCAAGTTTGCAAGATACTTGCTCCCTTGTCAATCTGCAATGCTCAGGCAGGTCAACCAGTCCTGTCTGGCGGCATGGTTCAGTTGTGCTCGGCTGCCGATACATTCGGCGAAGTGTCCGATATGTCGGCTGAAAAGTCCGATACATCACGCCAAATGTCCGATATGTACGATGAACTGTCCGATTCTTCCCGCCAAATGTCCGATACAGCCTGGGTGAGTGCCTGTGTGTCGTGAAACTCAGACACTAGTCAGAATTGTGTCTGGCTGCCGATATATTCGGCGATGTGTCCGATATGCCGGCTGAAGTGTCCGATACATCACGCCAAATGTCCGATACGTACGATGAACTGTCCGATATCTCACGCCAAATGTCCGATATAGCCCGACTGAGTTGTCCCATGAAGCTGTATTTGAACGTGGGACCATCTTCGGTGCTGTCTGGGACTAGTTAAGTGACACGCAGGTTAGTGAAAAAAGTATGATTGTATACAGTGGACGTGCTTCTTCAGCTTATCGAAGGTAAGTGTTCTCGTTTGAAAGTAGTCTAAATGTTTGATAAGGTTTGAAAAAACCCGATAAGAACCGACAAGGTCTGCGTCGGGTTTTTTCCATAGAGAGTACATAGGGGATGCTGTGTTCCTTCATTTGACGCAATCGGTGAAACTCTAAGCGGAGGAGGAACAGACACGTGGCAGAAAAGAATAAGAATCTATCGAGGCGGGAGTTCCTGAAGACAAGCGGGATTGCAGCGGGCACACTGGTCGGGGGCGGTTTGATCGGCGGGCTGGTCGGCTATAACGCGAAATCCACGGATACGAAGCCTGCGGAACCATCAGGCGGCGGAGGCAAGGATGACTTCCGCATCAACCGGGGACTGATGTTTTTCCAGAATCCTGCGGAATTCAAAGTGCTGGCCCATGCGACGGAGCGGATTTTCCCGGAGGATGATCTTGGACCTGGTGCAATGGGACTCGGTGTCCCGTATTTCATCGACAATCAGCTGGCCGGCAATTACGGCAGCAATTCGCGTGAATATATGCAGGGGCCGTTCTATAAAGGGGAACCGACGCAGGGGTATCAGACGCCGCTGACCCGGGCGGAACTGTACCGCGCAGGGATCGCGGTGATGCAGGAAGAGGCGAATAAGCGGTTCGATAAGGATTTCACAGAGATCGAAGACGAGCAGAAGGACGAAATTCTGACGGATCTTCAAAAGAACAAGATTCCCATGAAAGGAACGGACTCGTCTTTCTTCTTCAAATTATTGCGGTCCGCCACGCTCGAAGGGGCCTATGCCGATCCGATCTACAATGGCAACGTCGATATGGCCGCCTGGAAGATGAAAGACTTCCCGGGGCACCAGATGTCGTATATCAATGAAATCGAGGATGAGGACTTCAAGAAGATCGAACCGAAATCGATCAGCAGCATGCAGCACTAACGGATAAGGAGAGGAGAACGAATATGGCGAAAACAATGGACAAAGTCGACGTTGTCACAGTGGGTGTCGGCTGGACGGGCGGCATCGTAGCGGCGGAATGTGCGAAAGCAGGCTTGAAAGTGCGCGGTCTGGAACGCGGAAAGGACCGGGGCACCAAGGACTTCACCATGATCCATGACGAATACCGGTATGCTGTCCGCTATGACCTGATGCAGGATCTGTCCAAGGAGACAATCACCTTCCGGAACACCAGGAAACAGCGGGCGCTGCCGATGCGTCAGCTTGGTTCGTTCCTGCTCGGGGAAGGGCTCGGCGGTGCGGGGACGCACTGGAACGGCATGGTGTTCCGCTTCTTTCCGTACGATTTTGAAATCAAGACGATGACAGACAAAAGGTATGGGAAAGATAAGCTGTCTTCCGACTATCTGCTGAGGGACTGGGGAATCACCTATGATGAGCTGGAACCGTACTATGATAAGTTCGAAAAGACGGTAGGGGTGTCCGGAGAAGATAAGAACCCATTCGCAGGAAAACGTTCCTCCGATTATCCGACCCCTCCGATGAAGAAGTCCCCGCTTTTGAAGAAATTCGAGAAGACGTCCGCCGACCTCGGCTATCATCCGTACATGATCCCTTCGGCAAACCTGTCAGAACAATATGAGAACCCGGATGGCTCGACCATCAATGCTTGCCAGTATTGCGGCTTCTGCGAGCGGTTCGGCTGTGAGTACGGTGCGAAATCCTCACCGGAAGTGACCGTGCTGCCGACAGCGAAGAAGACCGGCAACTATGACGTCGTTTTCGATGCGAATGTGGTGGAAATCCTCAAACAGGGGGATAAGGTGACCGGCGTCAAGTACGTTGACACGCAGACAGGCGAGGAGTTCGTACAGCCCGCCGATATTGTCGTCCTGACGAGCTATGTCATGAATAACGCCAAACTGCTCATGGTGTCGGAAATCGGGGAACAGTACGATCCGGATACGGGCAAAGGCTCACTCGGCCGCAATTATTGCTACCAGCTCGGACCTGGTGCTACCGGATACTACGATGAACAGATGAATACGTTCATGGGTGCAGGTGCGCTCGGCATGCTGTTCGATGATCTGAATGCGGATAACTTCGATCACAGCGATCTCGATTTCATTCACGGCTCCATGCTCATGCTGACGCAGACCGGAAAGCGGCCGATCGAAACGAATCCGGTCCCGTCCGATGTCCCGACATGGGGGGCCGAGTTCAAGAAGGCGTCCATCCAGAACTATACGAGAACGCTGTCCGTCGGCGGACAAGCTGCGTCCATGCCGCACAAAGAGAACTACCTGTCACTCGATTCCACCTATAAGGATAAGTATGGAGTCCCTCTGCTGAGCCTGACGTATAATTTCACGGATCAGGATCGGAATCTCCATAAGTATCTGACTCAGAAAGCGGTGGAGGTTTCTGAAAAGATGGGTGCGAAAAAAACTGAAGCAGCTGCACCGATCCAGGACTACGATATCGTGCCGTACCAGTCGACACACAATACCGGCGGGACCATCATGGGAGCGGACCCCGAAACGAGTGTCGTCAACAAGTACCTGCAGCACTGGGATATGGATAACCTCTTCGTGGTCGGGGCCGGCAATTTCAGCCATAACAGCGGCCGGAATCCTACCGGAACAGTCGGTGCACTGGCCTACCGCTGTGCCGAAGGTATTTTGCAGTACCACAAGAAAGGCGGCTCGCTCGTCTGAAGAGTAAAGGAGGAATTCGATGAATTTTGCAGCAATCGGTGTCCCGGGACTCCTGATCATCCTTGTCATCATCCTGATGCTGTTCGGTCCGCGCAAGCTGCCGGAGATCGGCGGAGCAGTCGGAAAAACACTATCCGAATTCAAGAAATCAGCCAAGGATGTCATGGATGACGAGGAGACTGACACAAAGAAAGCAACTGAGGCTGAAAAGCGGGTGGATTGATGGATCCTTACCAAGACCATAACCGAAAAATACTCAGCCCGCTCGATAAGAAAAACAAAGAAGAAGCGGCTGCGGCCCTTCAGGCCAAACAGAAGACCCTGGAAGATACCCCGCCGTCCCGGCTGTCAGAAAAGGGGACTGCGGCGACTTCAAATGTCGCCGCAGCTTCGCTGAAGCCCGGAGAGCCGGGAGGAGACGGGGAAGGGGACGATCTGGCGGCTCACTTGATCGAACTGCGGAAACAGCTCATCAAAAGTATTGCCGTCTTCCTGCTGTTTTTCGCAGCTGCGCTCAGTACGATCAATCTGTGGTTCCCGTATATCACCCGCGGCTATGACCTGATCGTGCTGAGTCCGATGGAGGTTGTCTCCTTCTATACGACCATCTCAGCGGCCCTGGCTTTCGGGTTCTCCGTTCCTTTCCTCTGCCATTTTCTCTGGCAGTTCGTCAAAACGGGTTTGAATGAGAAAGAGAGAGGATTCCTCGGACTCTATTCTCCTGCCATCCTGGTCCTGTTTGCAGGCGGTCTCGCGTTCGGGTACTTCGTCGTCAATCCGCTCAGTTATAATTTCCTGGTGAAGCTCGGGGAGATGAATTTCGACGTCATGGTATCTGCAAAGGAATATGCACGTTTTCTGCTGCTGACCACCATGCCGATCGGTCTTCTGTTCGAGCTGCCGGTCGTGGCCCTGTTCCTGTCGGCGATCGGTATCCTGACATCCGGTACGTTGAAGAAGGTCAGAAAGTGGTCGTATGTTGTGCTGGCAGTCCTGTCGGCACTCATCACTCCGCCCGATTTCTTCAGCCAGCTGATCATCCTCGTGCCGATGATCGGTCTTTACGAAGTGAGCATCCATCTCGTTGTCCGGTCGGAACGTCGGCAGGTGAATGCTGATCTGTCTTGACTGCTTATGCAGGGGATCGGGCGATATCCAACATGAAACTGTCCAAAGGAAGGTGAACAGCCCGAGAGCCGGGTATCCGGCTTGCGGGCTGTTCGCTTTGCAGGTTGAAGTGCGAAGGAGAGAAGTCTCTGGGGTCATTATAGTTTGACTTCAGCCGACTAAAAAATATCCCCTGCCGTACAAGAAACGGCAAGGGATACGGCTGCTGGCGGGCCTGTCAGGGACGCGCCGGTTACAGCATGTTGAGTGTGTTCATGAGTTCGCCGAGCTGGGAGTCCATCGCCAGCACGCTGATGAGGGCGCCTGCGACGAAGAGGAAGACGGCATAGAACAGGAACGCGTAGAATTTGTCGATGGTCTTCGACTGTCTGACCAGCTGGGAAATCATGACGAACATCGGAATTGTCACGAATGCAAGGCCCGCTCCGATAGCCAGGATCCCGAACCCGACAGTGTACGATTTGAAGAGCAGCAGGACCAAGCTCACTGCGGTCAGTGCGACCGGCACTTCATAGAATTCGCCGATCCCGTGGATGACTGCCTTGAGGGAAATGGGTTCAGAGAACAGCTTGAATGTCACAAAGATTGCGGTCGCATGGATGCCGATCGCGACAGCGGCGAAAAGCGTCAGCGGCAGTGCGACGTCCATGAAGCCGATCTCGACGATTCCGAACGAGTACTCCGACAGGGACCGTGCCATGAAGTAGACGGACAGCACAGCCAGCAGGATATAGACGGCCATGCTGAGCAGCGCATTCTTTATTCCCCAGTACCTGTGCACGGTGCAATTCAGACACTAATCAGAATAGTGTCTGAGTTGTGTGGTGCACAGGCACGCAGAAAGAAGCTGCACATCTGGTTCCTTGCAAGTGAAAAATCTGTCAAACCGATTGCGTGAAGTGGCCCACGAGGCGCTGTATACTGGAAATGACCAGAATCATAACCGAAAAGGGGTATATCTGATGGCACAATCATTGCAAGGGAAAGTGGCGTTCATCACAGGAGGGGCGCGCGGCATCGGCCGGGCGACGGCGCTGGCGCTGGCGAAGGAAGGCGTCCATGTCGGACTGCTGGCACGTACGGAGTCGGCGCTGAAGGACGTGGCGGCGGAAATCGAGGAACTGGGTGTGAATGCGGCGTATGCGGTGGCGGACGTGTCGTTACAAGAAGAGGCAGAGAAGGCGGTTGCTTCATTGACAGAAGCACTCGGCACAGCGGATATCCTGATCAACAATGCGGGGATCGCTTCGTTCGGCACCGTGCTTGAGATGGAACCGGCGGAATGGAAACGGATTTTGGACGTGAATGTGATGGGGACGTATCATGTGACGCGCGCCATCCTGCCGCAGCTCATCGAGAAGAACGGCGGCGATATCGTGACAATCGCGTCGACGAACGGATTGAACGGCGCTGCGACGTCAAGTGCGTACAGTGCGTCGAAATTCGCGGTGATCGGCTTCACGGAGTCACTTGCGCAGGAAGTACGCAGGAATAATATCCGGGTTTCCGCCCTCGCGCCGAGCACGGTGGCGACCGATCTGGCCTTCGATCTGGACTTGATCAAAGAAAACGACACGTCCAAAACCATCCAGCCGGAGGATATCGCAGAGATGGTTGTCAGCCAGCTGAAATTGCACCCGCGTGTCTATACGAAGACGGCTACGCTGATCGCGACGAATCCGTTCTGAACATGTGATGATACTGCGCAAAAGAAGACCGCTGTCCCGAGGGGGAGAGCGGTCTTTTTCGCGGTGTCGAGGGGGCGCTGTAAAATCGAAGGATAGGAAAAGACGCCTTTCTAATTACCCATCTTGTTGGAGGGCTATCGGAAGGCGTCTTCTCAAAACCTGAACGGATGGAGGGAACCAATCACCTCTTCGACCAGCGGCCGGTCACTTCCACGCCTGCGTCTTTCAGCAGATTGTAGAGCGGACATCTGGATTCGACGGTCTCTCTGAACTGCTCCAATCTGGCTTCTGTCTCCTCGGTTTCGATGACCACATCCAGCTGGACCGTCTGGAAGTAGGTCTGCACGCCTTCCACACCTTTGAAGCCGCGCGGATCCAGCGTTCCGGATGACTCGTACGTAAAATCAGTGTAGTTGAAATCCATGTCCTTTGCGACATAGGCTGCCATGATGGATGTACAGGCGGATAAGGCGCCGAGAAAGTATTCCAATGGATTCGGACCGGCATTCGTACCGCCGAGCCGCTCGGGTTCATCCACGGTGAATGGGGGTAAGTCCCTGACATGAATGCTGTTCTTCAAGCCGTCTTCCATTTTTCCTTTTACTTGCAGCGTTGCGAGTGGTCGTTTTTCCATATTGAATCGTCTCCTTGTCAGTGCCGGCAGCGATGAGGTCTGTCTGGCTCGGTCTTATGTGTATTTAGTATGCATTCAATCGATGGTTCCGGAATGCCAAGCGCCGCATTCAAGTCTTACCGCGTGCGGGCATCTGCTGCTAACTTATCACAACGAGCAGCAGGATGCATCAGACGGCTTGCGCAGGTCCGGTGGTAGATGGTTGGAGGGATTGTCGGAATCAAGACGATTTCGTATAGTGTAATAAAAGAATGGAAGTGAAAAGGGGGAGACAGGCATGATCCATCTCGAAGATACGCCGAATCACGCAGGGGTCTATGTGACGGGTGATTTGAATGATTTCGATGATTTGTACGAGGCCCTGCATGAGATTGTCGGGGAGGAAGGGGAGTATGTCCACTATGATGCTGTACGGACACGGGTGCTCGGCCTCTGGTACGATCTGCGCCACGCAATGATGGGGAATCGGGGAACCCGCTTTGTCCCGAATGGTATGGATCGGGAAAAGCGGCTGCGGCAATCGATCGCGTGCAGTGAATCGAATGTCTACCTGCAATGCGGGATCCTTTGGCCGGAGCTGTTGTTCATCAGCTTTGCCCTCAATGATTTCATCGGTATCCGGGAACACCAGAAGAAGCCGCCGTTGTGGGATCCGGTCACGGCGACTGTCCGGAAATTCCAGGCTGCCGTCCAGACATGCCTGTCGGAAACGCTGCCGGAGAGCAAGTTCAGCAGATGCAAGCGTTATTTACGGGCGGGGCGCGGCAACTCGTATTCCCGCTATCTCACACAGTACATCGATGAATTGAACCTGAACTTCCTGCATATGGATGCGGACGAGCGGTTCAATTCGATCAGTGTCATGGTGAAACGGGTGAATGAGAAGAATGCCCGGTACGCCGAACTGCACGCGGAGTTCCTGGACGCTGCCCGGCATTACGGCGTCGATGTGGAAGAACTCCAATACAAGGGAGATTATCCGGAAATGATCGATTGGTGAGCTTGGTGTTTTGACAGAAAACGAGCGGCAGCGAGCACCAATCAGGGGGTTGAATTGTGTTCGGCTGCCGATAAATTCGGCGATATGTCCGATAGGCCGGCTGAACTGTCCGATACTTCGTGCCAAGTGTCCGATACCTCCGGCGGAATGTCCGATACTTCGCCGGATTTGTCCGATATGCCCAGTGGGGAGGGCTGGCTTGTCGGGTTTTCTGCGCGGCCGGGGGTTTTATTGGAAGTGGCGAGGTGCCGCGCACAGAGATGCTGCGACAGGAAACGAGCCGCAGGCGAGCACCAATCAGGGAGTTGAATTGTGCGCGGATGCCGATAAATTCGGCGAAGTGTCCGATAACTCCCGCGAAGTGTCCGATACATCGTGCCGAATGTCCGATACTTCACGGAATATGTCCGTTATCGCAAGCGAAGGTGACGCAGCAGCTGATCTCATCCTTTCGTCCGAGCCGCTTTTCATCCAGTGGGTTGAGGTAATTGTCAGAACACTCGCTTATACTGGATGAAAAGGGGTGGTTGTGTGAGGAAGTATTGGATCGGGCTGATTGTGCTGGCGGTTGTTGCGGGACTCGGCCTGCAGGCGAATCGGGCGTTCGGATTTTTCCTGTCAGACAAAGGCGCGCAGGAAGTCGATATCGGCAAGGATGCGGCGTCTTCGCTGAACGTCGATGTGACGTTCGGGGCCGGGAATCTGCAGATCGAAGGGGGAGCTGAAGGCTGGGCGGAAGGTGTTCTCGACACCAACGTGAAGAAATGGCGGCCGTCTGTCCGGTATCGGGAGAAGAAGGGGACGGGGCATCTCACCATCCATCAGAAGATGAATGCGTTCGGGACGATGGGCAAAAAGCGCAATGACTGGACGCTCCGATTGACGGACGAGATTCCGGTCGATCTCCGTGTGGATGCAGCAGTCGCTGAGACAAACCTGGACTTGGCGGGGATCCGGCTGAGCCGGCTGTCCGTCGATGCCGGCGTGGGCGACATGACCGTGAATCTGGCGGGGGACTGGCAGGATGGATTTGACGCAAAGATCGACGGGGGCGTGGGCGATCTGAAGGTCCTCCTGCCAAAAGGGACCGGGGTCCGGGTGACTGTCGATAAGGGTCTTGGGACAGTGGATGCCGAAGGGTTCATCGACAAAGGAAAGGGTGTCTATGTCAACGAGGCGTACGAAGGGGCGGAGACGGTGATCGAGCTGAAGGTGGATGTCGGCATAGGTGCTGTGAAATTTGTGCTGGCGGACTAGCGTTGGTGGCGGCTTCCGTGCGAGGTGAATTGTGTCCGGATGCCGATGAATTCGGTGAAGTGTCCGATACTTTCGCCGAAATGTCCGATACTCAGGTCCAAGTGTCCGATACGCTGCGCCAAGTGTCCGATATGTCCGTCGAATTGTCCGATACGCGGCATGCGCCAGTTCTGCGTGCATATAAAAAGCCTGCAGCCCATGAGGGAGGCTGCAGGCTTTTCGCATCGCTGGAATTACTTGATGGACTTCAGCTGGCTGACGGTTTTGCCGGACGGATCGATCGTCTTCACCTGTCCGACGTTCGGCACGTAATAGCTCTTGTAGCCGCTGGACCCTTTGACTTCGATCGCGTTCGTGAAGGTCTTGTAAGGAGTTGTCACCGTCGTATTCACTTTGGTGATCGTTTCATAGTCATTGGAATTACCATAGGACTTCCATGATTTGTGGAGGGTCGCCGGGTATTTCAGGTCGATGGAGATGTCCGAGTACGGCAAGCCGGATGCGAGGCTGTCCCTGTTCTCGAACTGCATGTATTGGACGGTCGCGCCGTCTTTCATGCGTTCCGCTTCCCACATGAAGCCGAGCGGCATGCCGTTGATCGTACCGTCGATGTACTTGTACGTGTGGACGACGTCGCCATCCGCCTCAGCATACGTGTACTGCTTCGTCATGTTCTGCGCATAGCCGCCGGCGAGTGCCGCTTTCTGTTTGTACACCGGGCTCAGGCCGCGTGCGAGGAATGCGGAGAACTGGCCGCGCGTGACGTTATCATTCGGTTTGAACGTGCCGTTCGCATAACCGGTCGTGATCGATTCGGCTGCGAGTGCGAGGACCGGACCGTACGCTTTCATGCGCGATGTCACGTCACTGAACGTATAGTGCGGGCGGAAGTTCAGGTCGAAAGCGTTCGCGAGGATGATCGCCATGTCGCCGCGGGAAATCTGCTGGTTCGGACGGAATGTGCCGTCCGGATAGCCGGAGATCACCTTTTCGCTGACAGCGCTTGCGATATAGCCGCTGCCGGAGTGGGAGGCGGGTACGTCCTTGAATTTCGTCGCACGTTTCGTGCCGTCCAGTTCCATCATACGGCCGATCATGATCGCCGCCTCGCCGCGCGTGACGTTCTTCTGCGGCTTGAAGGTACCGTCATAATAGCCGCTGATGATTTCAGCGTCGACGAGGAACTGGATTTCGCTGTAGAACGATGTGGATTTGTTCACGTCGCTGAAGTTGGTGGCTGCGCTGGCGGATGGGGAAATGATACCGAGTACGAGAGCGAACGACAGCAGGAAACTACCGAATTTCTTCAATGCAATCACTCCTTTTTTGTTGGTGGATTCAGTATACCAGACGGCGTGCACAGCCTGATAGTTTGATTGTAAGTATTTCCAAGAGGGGCGGATGGGGGAGGGATATACACTGAATTGTGTCCGGATGCCGATATATTCGGCGAAGTGTCCGATATCCCGGCTGAAATGTCCGATACCCGTCGCCAAATGTCCGATAAGTCCGTCCATATGTCCGATACGTCACGGGATTTGTCCGATATCCTCAGTACGGGCACTCAATGATCAATGAGAAAAGGATCCTCTCCCGTAAACAGGGAGGGGATCCTTTTCTAACAGCTGTCTTTGTGATGATCACTGCTGCATCTTGCCGGCAGTGTAGCCGCCGTCGACAGCGAGCGTGACGCCACTGATCGAGCGAGCCATATTGGAACAGAGGAAGACAGCTGCGTCCGCCTGCTCTTCCGCCGTGGACATGCGTCCGGCCGGCAGCGTCTTCAGGACGCCTTGGTACTGCTCCGGCGATGTCTGCGCCCAGTGCTCGATGGCCGGTGTGACCGTAGCACCCGGTGCGATGGAGTTGATGGTGATGCCTTTTTGACCGTATTCGAGTGCGACCGACTTGGTGAGGCCGACGATTGCGTGTTTCGATGCCGTGTACGGCGCCATGTTCGGAGAGCCTTCGAGTCCTGCGCCGGACGCCGAGTTGACGATTGCACCGCCGCCGGATTTCAGCATCGCGTTGACTTCATGCTTGATGCAGTAGAAGGTACCGTACAGTGTGACTTTCAGCGTGATGTCCCAGTCCTTGGACTCCATGTCGCCGATCGGCACGAGCCCTTTGTTGATGCCTGCGTTGTTATGTGCGAAATCGAGCTGGCCGAACGTCTCGACTGTCTTGTCGACGAGGCCGATGACCTGTTCTTCGTCGCTGACGTCACATTTGAAGAACGCCGCTTCGCCGCCCATGTCCTTGATGAGCTGGACCGTCTCTTCGCCTGCTTGTTCATTCACATCCGAAACCATCACTTTCGCGCCTTCCCGTGCGAAGGCAAGTGCTGACGCCCGTCCGATCCCTGAACCTGCTCCGGTCACGAGACCTGCTTTTCCTTCCATCATTCCTGTCATATGCTCCACTCCCTATCCGTATTTTTGAATTGACTTGTCAGATACTATCTACCCGTTCCGCCGGGGAATGCTAATCATGTGTCCCTGGACTGTCATTGATCCTCACAGAAGCATCTTCTTCAACAAGTTTGCGTATATGGGAGGCTCCCATACCTTGTACTCCGCAGGACGATGACAACATAGGTTACCGGTCTGCCCGTTGATAGTCCTGCCACAGATTTTCGTGTAATTAGTTTACTCTTTTAATGTTAAGGTATTTGCCGGGAATAGTAAAGGTTTCTGCATAACAGGTTCCGTGAAATGCGTGTCGGCGGTGGTGCATTTTTTGAGCCGCCGCGGAAAACGAGCTGCGGACGGATACCGTTTGGCTCTTGAATTGTGTCCAGATGTCGATAAATTCGGGGAAGTGTCCGATATGCTGGCTCAAGTGTCCGATACATCCGTTGAAGTGTCCGATACATCGCGCCATATGTCCGATACGTCCCGCCATATGTCCGATATCGCCTTGAGAAGAGCTGGCTTGTCGGTTTCCTGCGCGCCGGGATGAGCTGTTTTAGAAGGTAGGTCGCCGCGGTCGTCGTGTCCCCAAGGAAAACGAGCGGAGCGAGCACCAATCAGGGGTTGAATTGTGTCCGGATGCCGATAAATTCGGGGAAGTGTCCGATATGCTGGCTCAAGTGTCCGATACATCCGTTGAAGTGTCCGATATCACCCGCCAACTGTCCGATACTGTGGCGTGAGTAGCCGTGACCCACAAAAAACCGTGCAGCGGACGTTCTCCGCAGCGACCTCTTTCACGTGTGCCGTCTCCGCCGGATCGTTCCAGATGGACGGGCAGTCGCGGACGTAGTCCAGTTTGTAGTCGGCGCCTGCCGCTTCGCACGTCGATTTCACGTTCTGCTTGAGCGCCTGTTCGATCAGCCGGCGGAAGTCAGGCTGTGAAAGTGAATGTATTTGTTTTAATTCTCATCTATATTAATTTATATATTATTTTTCGTAGTAAAAAACTCTTCCTTTTCCTTTGTTTTCTGATAAAATCGGAAATATGAGAAAGTATGGTATATCATTAGCGCACCAGATGAGTACCCCGAGTGCTGCAGGAAGGAGTGGAGACTCTTGGAGAGGGTCATCGATTTGCATCTGTCATTCATGGATTGGCTGAAGCGGGAAGAGGAGGTGCAGGAGGAACTGGCACGCGAAGGGATCTACATATTGCCCGGTTTTGCTGAACAGGCGGAACTGGGCAGGCGGTATTATAATACGTTCTATTCCAAACCGGGTCACCGCCTCGTCCTCTGCGGCATCAATCCGGGTCAATACGGTGCCGGGAAGACGGGTGTCCCGTTCATCGATTTTGATGGGATCAGCCGGCTGATGCCCGGGGTGGACATGCACGGCCGCAAGCCCGAACAGGAGCGGGCTGCCCAGTTCATGCTGTCTGTGATGGAGGCCTATGAGGCGGGCGGGTTCCAGGATGCCGTGTACCTGACCAATATATCTTGGTATGGATTCATGCGGAACGGCAGGAATTTAAATTACTATAATATCCCTGGGTCCGTCCGCCACCATTTCATCGATTCCTTCCTGGCCGAGATGGCGATTGTGCGGCCGTCGGCAATCGTCCCCCTGAGCGGGGAAGTGCAGCGGACGCTTAGGCAGCTGGCAGACGCCGGAAAACTTGAGTATCCGCTCGCCGAGAGTCTGCCCCATCCGCTCCACAGCTCATTCCCGTCGAATGTGAGCAAATGCCGGGCGAGGTATCACGCGTGTATCGAGCACTTCACAGGCCTCCGCCCGAAGCGGGATAAGGCATCTTCGGAACAGCCAGTATAGCCCGTTAAGGGGGTGATCTTGAATCTGTCACGAGGATACTCTGTGAAGCCGTTATGACATCGGTATTTCGGTAAGCGCATCGGTGGGAACAGATTGGCTTATGACAGGCAGGATGATTGCGACCGCAGCGGATGAGCATTCTCCTTGTCCGCGCAGACAGCCGCCCGGAGACAGTTCTCCGGACGGCCGTTTTGCGTGGAACAAGCCGTTTGCGCTGTCAGATGGTTCCGCAGTTTCCGTTTCGTCCACCCTCGCCGTGCCTGCCCGAGGGCGATCCGTCGGGTCTCGGGGGAGAGTGAATTGTGTCCGAGTGCCGATATATTCGGCGAAGTGTCCGATATGTCGTGCGAAGTGTCCGATAAGTCGGGGAATCTGTCCGATACTCTGCGCGATGTGTCCGATACTTCGCGGGAAGTGTCCGATATGGCCGGCGCAGAGCGTGAAAACAGCGGGGGAGAAAGCTGTTCATGCAGCACTGCGACAGTGAATTATGGTAAAATGAGAATATATGTTTCTGCACGGGAACTTGTGCGGGTGTTGATTAAAAAGTAATGCGTTCGGTGTGTAAATGAAGTCCACTATTGGAGAGGAGGCGGGGGATTTGGCGGTGATTCAAGTATCAGGGGACCAGGACGCAGCCTGCACAGCGATACAGGCTGCGCTTGACGATGCGCAGCCGGGGGACCGTATTGAAATCGGAAATGGGAGTTATTACGAGACTCTCCTTATAGATAAGCCGCTGACGCTCAGCAGTGCCGGCAAAGAGCCGGATGCTGTCCGTCTTGCGGGCGGTGTGCGGGTCGCTGCGGCTGGGGAAGTCCATCTTGAGGGGCTCACGATCGGCGCGGACGCGCAGCCTGCAGGACTCCAGGCCGATTCCGGACAGGTGACCCTCCGCCGCTGCCTGTTCTCCGGTATCCAGGGGCATCCCCTGCAGGTGGAAGCGGGGGCCAAGGTGTCCGCAAAGCAGACGGTGTTCCGGAAGAATCTCGGCGGCATCCGGGTGTCCGGGCGGCTGGTCCTGTTCGGCTGCATCGTCGAGGAGACGGTCGAAACTGCGCAGATTTCAGTGCGCGACGGCGGGCAGGCTGCGCTGACGGAGTGCGGCGTTCTCGGCGGCCAGCAGGAAGGACTTCTGCTGACGGGGGGCAGCCGGGCGATCCTGACGAAAAGTTCGTTCATCGGCAATGGCGGCGCGCAGCTCCGTGCGGAACAGGAAAGTTCGGTGGAGGCGGATGACGTCCGTGTCCTCGTCGGCAACGGTGCGGGGTTTTCATTCGACGCATCAGACGGTGTCCTGCGGAATTGTGTCTTCCGGACGCAGGCAGCGGCGCAGATCGAAGCGGCTGATGGTTCGGATGTGCAGCTGGTATCCTGTGTGCTTGAAGACGGCGGAGCGGCCGGTATGATGGTGAGCGGATCGAAGGCCGGGATTTCCGCCTCGCGGTTCAAAGGGCAGGCAGGCGACCAGCTCTTCTGCACGGACGGCAGTGCGGTGACCGTCAAGGGGACCGAGCTGCTGTCAGGGGCTGCGGGCGGACTGCTGTGCGATCGCTCCGCGTGCACCTTCCTCGGTTCGAAGGTCCACTATCACCAGAGCACGCAGCTGTCGGCGAGGAATGAAAGCGCATTGACGCTGATCGACTGTGATGTGACGGACGGCAGGGAAAGAGGGATCTCTGTCGCTGACAGCCGGCTCCGGGTGTCCGATTCGGTCATCCGCCGGCATGCCGGGGTGCAGGTATCGGCGTCCGATGAATCGGATGTGACGCTGTCTGCCTCCGAAGTCGCGGGCGGCGGCAGTTCCGGCGTGCTCGTGAAACAATCGTCACTTCAGGCGTCCGGGAGTACGGTATCCGCACATCAGGGTTCGAACGTCCTGCTCGGCTATGCGGCAGCTGCGGAGATCACCGACTGCCGGATAACGAACAGCGGGAAGAACGGACTGCTGGCGGGCCGGGGTGCGCGTGTTTCATTGGAACGGACGGCGCTGTTCCGGAACAGGCGGACACAGCTCGCTGCGGAGGAATCCGCGGAGATTTCGATGACGGTGTGCGAAATCTACGACGGCAGTGCATCTGGGCTGGAATTGGTACGCGTGCAGCAAGTGTCGGTGGCAGATGCCAAGTTCCACAGCCATGCGGATGATCAGGTCATCCTGCAGGCATGCCCGTCCGCTGCGTTCCGGGCAGTGCAGGTTATGGGCGGTATGAAAGCGGGTCTGCGGCTGGAACAGTCGGCGCCTGTCCTTGAAGACTGCCTGTTTGCGGAAAACCGCGGAGGCGATTTGGCCGCGGCAGATGGCAGCGAGCCGCAGCTGATCAACACGAAGCTTGCGATGGCGCGGCCGGCGGGTGTCTCAGAGGCTCCGCCGCCTGTGGACAGCATGGCGTTCAGTGATCCGCAGCTGCTCGGCCTCCTCATGGAAGAACTGGATGGGTTCATCGGGCTGTCGGACGTCAAATATAAGCTGAAGAGCATGATGAGTCTCATGGAGGTCAACCAGTTCAAGGCGGAACGGGGGTTGAACGCAAGCCCGACATTGGCGCCCCATATGGTGTTCGCGGGCAATCCCGGCACGGGGAAGACGACTGTCGCACGGCTGATGGGTGCGTTCTTCAAGTGGCTCGGCCTGCTTGAAAAGGGCCATCTCGTCGAGGTCAAGCGCGAAGACCTCGTCGGCACGCACGTCGGAAGTTCCGAGGAGCTGACAAAGGCGAAAATCAAGGAAGCGATGGGCGGTGTGCTGTTCATCGACGAAGCGTACACGCTGGCTCCGGGGACCGCAGCCGGCAATGACTATGGCAAGAAGGTCATCGACACACTCGTGCCTACAATGGAAAACCATCGCGGCGGGTTTGTCGTAATCGCTGCGGGCTACCCGGCGGACATGGAGCGCTTCCTCGCAGCCAATCCGGGGCTGAATGACCGGTTCACGGAACAGATCACGTTTACGGATTATACACCGGATGAGCTGATGGAGATTTTCCTGATGCAATGCGGGAACGGCTATTCACTGACGGCTGCGGCGGAGCGGGCGGTGCGGGACGTGCTCACATCGCGGTACCGGACGCGGGGTGAAACGTTCGGCAACGCCCGGATGGTGCGTACGCTGCTGGAACAGATCACGCAGGCGCAATCGATGCGGATTGCTGCACTTCCGCGTGATGAATGGACCGAAACGGTACTGACGACGCTGGAAGAGGAAGACGTCTTGCGTGCTGCGGGTGAGCGGGAGCACGCGGGCTATGAGGTGCCGATCGACGAAGCGCTGCTCGCACGGAAACGGGAGGAACTGCACCGGTTCATCGGCCTGGCGCAAGTGAAGGCGGAGATCGACGAACTGATCGAGCTGACACGGTATTACCGCCGCGAAGGGCATCCGGCCGATAAACTGATGAACCATACGCTGCTGATCGGCAAGCCGGGCACGGGCAAGACGGAAGTCGCCCGCGTGCTCGCCGGCATCTATCAGGCGCTCGGCCTGCTGGAGCGGGGCGAGCTGATCGAAGTCGACCGCAGCAGCCTGGTCGGCACGCACATCGGTGAGACGGAAAAGCGGACGGCGGAACAGATCGAGCGGGCGATGGGCAGTGCGCTGTTCATCGACGAAGCATATACACTCGCAGGCGGCGGGGCGAATGATTACGGCCAGAAAGCCGTCGACGTCCTGCTGAAGCAGATGTCCGACCGGCAGGGGGAGTTTCTTGTGCTTGCAGCGGGGTATGAGCGGGAGATGGAACAATTCCTCGACAGCAACCCGGGGCTGCGCCGGCGGTTCGGGCTGACGCTGCATTTCGACGATTATACGCCGGAGGAGCTGCTCGCGATCACCGAGCTGTCGGCGGAAGGCTATACGCTGTCGGAGGAAGCGGAGGAAGTGCTGCTTGCGCACTACGAGCAGCTGTATGCTGCTCGGGATGAAAACTTCGGCAACGCCGGTCTCGCGAAGAAGGTGGCGCGGGAGATGACACGGAAGGTGGATTACCGGCTGGCGGTCGCGAGCCGGAATGGTGACAGCCTTCCTGCAGCAAAGGAAATCACGCAGGAGGATCTTGTTTTATTGGAAAGTTGATAGGGTTGTGGAGGGGAGGGCATGACGCTGCGTCGTGCTCTTTTTTTGTGGGGCTGAACGGGTGAATTGTGTCCGGATGCCGATAAATTCGACGAAGTGTCCGATAGTGCGTGCCGAGTGTCCGATACCTCCGGCGGATTGTCCGATACTTATGGCGATCTGTCCGATACCGCCCGTGATTTGTCCGATATGGCTCTGGCGAGAGCGGGCGAGCTTGTCGATTTCTGCACGTCGGAGTGCCTGCAGGGCACTGGCGGGCTGCCGCGGGCAAGACGGCTCTGACAGAAACGAGCGATAGCGAGCACCATTCAGGCCCTTGAATTGTGTCTGCCTGCCGATAAATTCGGCGAAGTGTCCGATATGGCCCGGGCGGACGAACGCTGGCCAGCTTCCCGTGTCGTGGAACGCCAATCGCATAAAAAAGGTTTCATGCGGTCTTGCAATTTCATAAAAACAGCATTTTTCGAAAACTGCCGTGGTATGGTTGTTGAATGGGTGAGACCGGAAATGGCATACCTTCGGTCGTGTGAACACCGGACGCCGTACATAATTTTTCATTGAAAAGGGGACAGAATCCATGACAAACTTCAACGCAGTATCCGCAACAAATACGGAGCACGCACCGATCGAACAGGGCCTATCTTCGCAAAGCGCCGCATTCTCCCACTACAACAACCTGTCGGCACAATTGCCGATCGATCCGTCGACAGGGAAATTGGTCGCTGGCGGTATCAAAGAGCAGGCAGAACAGTGCTTCAAAAACATTGAAGCGATCGTCAGCAGCCTGAATCATGTCATGAGCGACGTTGCGCGTCTCAGCGTTTTCGTGAAAGACATCCAGGACATGGATGCGGTGGATGAAGTATTCAAGACGTACTTCCCGACCTATGTGCCATCCCGCACGACAGTTGCCGTCGCGGCACTGCCGATGGATGCCTTGGTACAGATCGAGGCACTCGTGACGCACGGTGAAGGGACGATTCCGAACGCACCGCAGGCGGGCGATCTCATCAAGCTGACGAACAACACGCCGAATGCGCCGGTGGACGCGCTGTCGACGCAGACCGTATCGTTCTCCCACTACAACAACCTGTCAGCACAATTGCCGATCGATCCGAAGACGGGCCGCGTCGTTGCCGGCGGTGCGAAGGGACAGGCTGTCCAGTGCCTGAAGAATATCAAGGCGATTCTCGAGGGCATCGATGTACCGTTCGATGATATCGTGAAGACGACCATCTTCCTGACAGATCTTGCGGATGCAGACGTGGTGGATGACGTTTATAAAACATTCTTCCCTGATTCTGCGATCGCCCGTGCGGTTGCCTATGTACCAGCACGGACAGTTGTGGAAGCAGCTGCACTGCCCCTTGGCGCGTCCGTCCAGATCGAAGCAGTCGTCTCACACGGCGACGGCACACCGCCGCAGGAAATCGAAGACCGTCACGGCATCGTGATCTGGGCGCGGAACACAGACAATGCGCCGAAGAATCCGCTGTCCACGCAGACAGTTGCATTCTCGCATTACAACCACTTGTCCGCACAGCTGCCGATCGATCCATCGACTGGTGAACTGGTCGCTGGCGGCGCGAAGGAGCAGGCGGCACAATGCCTGTCGAACATCAAAGCGACCGTGGAAAGCATCGATCACGTTCTCGAAGACACAGTGAAAGTGAACGTGTACGTAAAAGACCTGTCGGATCTCGATGCAGTGGACGAAGCATACAAGTCGTTCTTCCCGGAAGGCACACCGGCCCGCCGCGTGGTTGGCGCGTCTGCACTGCCACACGGAGCATTGGTCCAGATCGATGCAATCATAGGAAACGCGGAAGGCACACCGCCGAACGCATAATGAATACAGTTCCCCCGCTGGCCTGACAGATGGCCGACGGGGGTTTCTATGTGGGTGAATTGTGTCTGGATGCCGATACATTCGGTGAAATGTCCGATAGTGTGCGCCAATTGTCCGATACTTCCGGGGAAGTGTCCGATACCTCGGGCGAAATGTCCGATATGTCGCGCGAAGTGTCCGATACTTCCCGAGTTATGGCCGATACAGCACGCGGGGAGAAGAGCGGGCTTGCCGGTTTTCTGCGCGGCACGAGGGGTGGCAAGCACTCGGAGAGGTCGCCGCGGACACGGGTCTTCCTTAGAAACGAGCGTCAGCGAGCACCAGTCAGGCCCTTGAATTGTGTCTGGATGCCGATACATTCGGCAGAATGTCCGATAGTGTGCGCCAACTGTCCGAAACTTCCGGCGATATGTCCGATACAGCACGCCATTTGTCCGATACCTCCGGCCAAGTGGCCGATACACCGAGCGACTCAGAAAAACAGCCGGCAGGGGATCGACTCCCTGCCGGCTGTTCACCGTGACTCCTTATAAGTCCGCTCCGTGCAGTTCACGGACGAATTTCTTCGTGATGTCGCGCGGGCGGGTGATGGCGCCGCCGACGACGGCTGCGTAGGCGCCGAGGTCGAAGGCGCGCTTCAGCATGGCGGGGGTTTCGATGTTGCCTTCCGCGATGACGGGCGCCTGCACCGCTGCGATGACTTCCTTCAGGAATGCAAAGTCGTTATGGTGGATCTTGCGGCCTTCCGTGTCGGCCGTATAGCCGTGCAGGGTCGTGCCGATATAGTCGAAGCCGAGCTGCTCGGCACGGACCGCTTCTTCGGCGGTCGCGATGTCCGCCATCAGTTCGGTGCCGGGCGCTTCGCTGCGCACGTAGCGCAAGAGATCCTCGATCGGCTCTGCTGGACGCGCTGCAAACGTGGCATCCATTGCGATCACGTCACAACCGGAGCCGAGCAGTTCGTCAATTTCCTTCCGGGTCGCGGTGATGTAGACGTCCGATCCGTCGTAGTCCCGTTTGACGATGCCGATGACCGGCAGCGTGACTTCCTGCCGGATGGCTTCGATGTCCGCCTTCGAATTCGCCCGGATGCCTTTTGCGCCGCCTTCGTAGGCAGCGAGCGCCATTTTGCTCATGATGAAGGACGAGTGCAGCGGTTCATCCTCCAGTGCCTGGCAGGAGACGATCAGGTCGGACGGCAGTTTCAAGTTGCGGTTGCTCATTGTTCCAGCTCCTCTTCCACTTCGTTCTTGATGATCGATACATGCGGGCCGTAGACGACCTGGACGCCGGTGCCGTTCATGATGACGCCTTTGCTTCCGGTCGGGGCAAACAGGTCCTGATCGACGAGTGCCGGGTCTTTGACAGTCACACGCAGGCGGGTCGCGCAGTTGTCGAGGTCCAGAATGTTATCTTTGCCGCCGAGTGCGTCGATGATCTGATGCGGCCGGCTGCCCTGCGGATCGACGGACGGCGCAGTTTCACCATCAGCCGCCGGTTTTTCATCCTCACGGCCTGGGGTCTTGAAGTTGAACTTCCGGATGACGAACTTGAACGTGAAGTAGTACAGGAAGAACCAGACGATACCGACCGGAATGACGTACATCCAGTTCGTCTTCGCCTGCCCCTGCAGCACACCGAACAGGATGAAGTCGATGAAGCCGCCGGAGAATGTCTGGCCGATCGTGATGTTGAGAATGTCCGCCATCATGAAGGCGAGCCCGTCGAAGATCGCATGGATCAGGTACAGGACCGGAGCGACGAACAGGAACGAAAACTCGAGCGGTTCCGTGATCCCGGTCAGGAACGAGGTCAGCGCGGCCGACAGCATGAGGCCGCCGACGACCTTCTTATGCTCAGGCTTCGCCGTATGGTAGATCGCAAGCGCTGCACCGAGCAGGCCGAACATCATCGTGATGAAGCGGCCGGACATGAAGCGGGACGTGCCCTCGAAGAACCGGGTCGTGGTCGGATCGCTCAGCTGGGCGAAGAAGATGTTCTGCGTCCCCTGCACCAGGTGACCGCCGATCTCGAGCGATCCGCCGAGGCCGGTCTGCCAGAACGGCAGGTAGAAGATATGGTGCAGGCCGAACGGTCCGAGCATCCGGAGAATGAACCCATACAGGAACGTACCGATGACGCCGGTCGCATTGACGAGACTGCCGGCTTCCGCAATGAGGTTCTGGAACAGCGGCCAGACGAAGTACATGACCGTTCCAAGGATGATGGATGAAAACGCCGTGACAATCGGGATGAACCGGGAGCCGCCGAAGAATCCGAGATACTGCGGCAGTTCGATCTTATTGAACCGGTTGTGCAGCAGGCCTGCCATGATACCGACGATGATTCCGCCAAACACGCCCATTTCAAGCGTCTGGATGCCGAGCGCGGTACCTTGACCGACAGCAGACAGGTTGTCCTCGGCAAGACTTCCGGTGATGATCAGGATTGCGTTGATGGTCGCATTCATGACCAGATAGCCGACGAGTGCGGCAAGCGCCGCGGTCCCTTTGTCGGCGCGGGCAAGTCCGATCGCAATTCCGACAGCGAAGATGACGGGCAGGTTCGCAAAGACGATGCTGCCCGCACTGCTCATGATCGTGAAGAGCGCCTGCGGGAACGCCTGGTCAAGGAACGGATAGGAGACGAGCGTGTTCGGATTCGACAGCGCCCCGCCGATGCCGAGCAGGAGACCGGCAGCCGGCAGGATTGCAATTGGAAGCATGAACGACTTCCCGAATTGCTGGGCTTTACCGAAAAAGTTTTTCATTAGTTATCACCATCCTGGAAATGTTTTTTATAGAATAGCAAGCAATGTGCAAATTGTCAATATGGTCGGAAAGCCGCAAGGGCAGGAAATGATATGCTATCATGAAGAAAACTGGGCGAAGAGGGGAACGAGCATGGACTTTAGAAACCGGCTGCAGAAGTACAGTGCGGAATTCACGGAAAACGACCGGAAGATTGCCGGGCATCTGATGGAGGACAAGCACGTGACGCAGAAATCCATCACGGATCTCGCGAAAGAAATCGATGTATCCCCTTCAAGTATCACCCGGTTCTGCAAAAGGATGCAGTTCGACAACTTCCAGCAGCTGAAGTACGCGCTGCTCGAGTCGTCGGCGGACCGGGAGCGGGAAGAGGACGATATCAAGCGGGTGTCGGATCTGTATGTGACCGTCATCCGTTCCACGCAGCAGTTCCTGGAGATGGAGCAGATCGACCGGATTGCCGAGCGTCTGCAGCGGGCCGACCGGGTGCTGTATTGCGGAGTCGGGAATTCCGGGCTGATCGCCAAGGAATTCAACAGCCGGACGGAGCGCATGGGAATGGACACAGCCGCGATGACGGACGCCCACACGATGGTGATGCGCAGTGCGCTGCTCGGCGAACGCGACGTGCTCATGTGCTTCTCGGCAACCGGGAAGACGCAGAGCGTGCTCGCCGCGGCTCGCGAAGCGAAAGCGAACGGCGCCGGCCTGATCGTCGTGACGACGAGCGGCGCTGAGGAGCTGACCGATCTCGCGGATGAAATCGTCTTCGTCGCGAACCATGTGCTCGCAGCGGACGACAAGTTCGTCAACACGCAGATTTCGAGTCTGTTCTTTTTGGATGTGCTGACGTATCGGCTGCTCGAGGATCCCGAGCTGCAGTCGGAGCGGGCGAAGACGCTGGCCGCGCTGGAACGGTTCCGGTGATCGGGTGAGGGGAAAGCGCGGGCGGTCTATTGGGCTGCCCGCCTTTTTGAATTGTGTCTGGGTGCTGATACATTTGGTGATGTGTCCGATATGTCGTGCGATGTGTCCGATACATCGGGGCAAATGTCCGATAACTCGGAGCAAATGTCCGATACGCCTCTCGATCTGTCCGATACGCCATCGAGCGGAGGGAAAAGCGGGCTTGCTGGTTTGCTGCGCGGCAACGTCCTGTCCTGGAACTGGCGGGCAGCCGCGGGAGTGGCGGCTTCCTCAGAAACGAGCGTCAGCGAGCACCATTCAGGCCCTTGAATTGTGTCTGGATGCCGATACATTCGGTGATGTGTCCGATATGTCGCCCGATGTGTCCGATACATCGGGGCAAATGTCCGATAACTCGGGCGAAGTGTCCGATACTGTCCGCCAAATGTCCGATACGCCATGTTTCCAGCAACGAAAAATGCCCGGCTGTCCCTCTGTAACAGAGAGACGGCCGGGCCGTTTCGTTTAATTCGCTGTCAGTTCCAGGAATTCCTGCACGTCATCCGCACAGAGCCGGATGGCGTTCTCCCAGAAATCCGGTTTCGTTAGATCGACGCCGAGGTGTTTTTCGGCGAGGTCCTCGACGGTCATGCGGCCGGTGTCCTGCAGCAATGCGATGTAATCGTCCTCGAACCCGCTGCCCTGTTCAAGAGCGTGGGCGTAGATGCCGAGGCTGAACAGGTAGCCGAACGTGTACGGGAAGTTGTAGAACGGCGTGCCGGTGATGTGGAAATGCAGCTTCGACGCCCAGAACATCGGGTCGTATTCGGCGAGCGCGTCGTTGTACGCTTCCTTCTGCGCGTCGACCATGAGCTGGTTGAGCTTGTCGACCGGCACCATGCCATCCTTGCGTGCTTCGTAGAATTTCAGTTCGAACAGGAACCTTGAGTGGATGTTCATGAAGAACGTCACGCCGCGGCGTACTTTGTCTTCCAGCAGAGCAACTTTCTCTTCTTTTGTCGCTGCCTGTTTGACGGCGGCGTCCGCCAAGATCATCTCGGCGAACGTCGACGCCGTTTCCGCGACGTTCATGGCGTAGCCTTGGTTTTTCACGTGCAGATCGTTCATGACGTGCTGATGGAAACCGTGCCCGAGTTCGTGGGCGAGTGTCGCGAGATTCGATGCGGTTCCCGAGTACGTCATGAAGATGCGGGTCTGCTCCTTGTTCGGGAAGCTCGTGCAGAAGCCTCCCGGGCGCTTGCCGGCACGGTCCTCCGCCTCGATCCAGCGGTTTTCGAACGCCTTCTCCGCAAAGTCGGCCATCTTTGGACTGAAGTTGCGGAACTGCTCGATGATCCGGTCGGCGCCTTCCGTGTATGTGTACGTCGTTGCACTGCTGCCGATCGGCGCACCGATATCGTAGATGCTCAGCTTGTCGAGGCCGAGCAGCTGCGCTTTGCGGTCGAGGAACTCGGTGAATACCGGTTTGCTGCGCTCGATCGCACCCCACATGGCGTCGAGCGTCTCGCGTTTCATCCGGTTCTTCTCGAGCGGCTCGTGGAGGATATCATCCCAGCCGCGGTGCTTGTACACCTGCAGGCGGAAGCCGCCGAGATGGTTGAGCGTCTGGCCGAAGAGAGCTGCATTCTTCTGCCATTCGTCCTGGATTTTCTGGAACAATGCTTTCCGTTCCCCGTCGTCCGGTGTCGACATCTTATTGGATGCCTGCCCGATCGAGTACTGCTTCGTCTCGCCGTCCTCCTCGATCGGCACGGTCATGCTGCCGACAATCGTTTCGTACATCTGGTTCCACGCATGGTAGCCGTCGACGGACAAGTCCCCGATGAGCACTTCCTGATCGAGCGGCAGCAGTTCCATCGCCCGGCGTCGCGCTTCCGTCAGCGGGAAGGCGATATCGCGAAGTTCGTCCGACTGCATCAGTTCATCCCATTTCGAGTCATTGACCGCCTTCAGTTTTTCATCAAGTTTCGTGCCGACAGCAGCCATCTTCGCGCCGAGTTCCCCGCGTTTCGCGACCCAGACCGCAGCATTTTCATCATTCACATCCTGTGCGCTCAGGCAGCTGATGTATGCAGATACATCGCGCAGCTGCTTCTGCACCGGCGACACGGCATCCATGATGGCCCCGAGTGTTTCGGCCGTCGCCTGTCCGGGATCGAACTGATCGATCTGCTTGTCGATCCGGCTGATCTCTTTCTTCAATTCATCCACCGTCTCCTGCAATTCCGCGGACGTGCTTCCGCCTTTGAATATCTGGTCCAAGTCCCACTTCGGATTGAATTCCTTCGTCTGTGCCAATCGAATCGCTCCTCTTTTGAAAGTATATTCTAAGTATAAAGATAGTTTAAGAGAAAATCCATGATCCGGACTTTTCGGGTTGGGAAGTAATATGGCTGAGGTTATTGAATTGTGTCCAGATGCCGATAAATTCGGTGAAGTGTCCGATATGCCGCGCGGTGTGTCCGATATGTCCGGGCAAGTGTCCGATATGTCCGGGCAAGTGTCCGATATGCGCAGCGAATTGTCCGATACATCACGGCAAGTGTCCGATATGCCGAGGAGTGTGTCCGATTCCCCCAACACCCCTCTTGTCTCAACCGCTTAAATGTCTGATAATTGAAGGAATATCAACATCAGAAAGGGTGAGAGGATGGCTGCTCGAGAAGGGATGGAGTTGCGGAAGGCGACGGAGCTGCTGGAGGTCAATACGATGCTGACAGAGTCGCTGGAACTGGAGGAGATCCTGCATATGGTCATCCGGGCGGCCTCCCGGCTGGTGGAGGCGGCGGATGTCTTTCTTTTGTACCTGTATGACGAGGAAACCCGGATGCTGCGATTTGCAGGAGGGGAAGGGGTCGATGAAGACGCCTTGCGTCAGATTGCATTCGCGGAAGGGGAGTCGATCACCGGAAAAGTGTTTTTGGATCGCCAGCCTAAGCTGTTCACGTCCCGCCGGGAGATCGAAGCCCATATGGAAAATATGACTGAAGAAAACGAGCGGCATTATGCAAAGGGCGTCTACCAGCAAGATATCAAGAGCACGTTCTGTGTTCCGATATTGAATCGGGATCGCTGTCTGGGCGTAGTGGTTGTCAACAGTTACCGGCAGGACGGTGTGTTCACCGTAGAGGATATGAAAGTGATTGAAGTCATGGCGGGGCAGAGTGCGATCGCCATTGAAAACGCACGGGTCTATGAGGCTCTCCGACAAAAAAATTCGCTGCTGGAAACGTCGGTGTCGATCCACAATGTGTTCTATCAGCTTATGATCGAAGGGCGGGGTCTTCAATCGATCCTGACGGCGCTTGAAAGAATGATCGGTTCATCTGTGGTTTATCGAACACAGCCGGTGAAAGCGGACAGGGAATCCGCCTTTCCGATCCGGCGGGGCACCGAAATGCTCGGCTTCCTGTCGTTCGACCGGCCGTTCGCAACGTTCGGCAGCATGGAAAAGCTCACCATTGAGCAGGCGAGCCTGTCGATTGTATTGGTGCTCATCAAAGAGAATGCGCTGTATGAAAAAGAGCTCCATTTCCGGGAACAGGTATTCAACCGTCTGCTGAGCGGCTTATCAGGACAGGAATTGGAGGCGGCCCTGCGTTATGTGAACTGGCGTCCGGATACGATGGTGCAGTGCATCCTGATCGAAGGCAGCCGGAAACCGCTGTGGGAACCGGACCAGCTGATCGGTAAGGAGCAGATGGTGAAGTACGTGGAACAGGCAGTCCGATCGGAACGTCCGGATGCGCTCATCTTCACTCATGCGTTCCAGCTCATCGTCCTCTTGCCGGTGGATGAGGCACAGCCGGCGCAGAACCTGATGCGGCAGCTGCGTGAGCGGTGGCCGGGCGATGGCGATGCTGTCTTCGGCATCGGCAGGGAGACTCCGATCCAGGCACTCGAAGTGACCTATCAGGAAGCAGCCCGCTCTGCCGGTTATGCGAAACGATCCGGCATTCCGATTGTCGAGTATTCGATGCTCGGCCTGGAACGGCTCCTCTATGAAGTCGACCGCGAACTCCTGGAACGGTTCGCAGAAGACAAGCTGCACCGGCTTCGCGATGCTGGTCCTGTGCTGATCGGCACGCTGGATGCATACATCCGCTCTAACCGCAGCCAGAAATCGACAGCGGACAAACTCCATGTCCATCCGAATACGCTGTACTACCGTCTGAAAAAGATTGAAGAGCTGCTTGAAACCGATTTCGGCAATGAAGCCGAGTGGATTGACACGGTTGTCGCATTCCGTATTTTTATGGAGATACACGAATAATGGCGATGAAGTTAGTAGGTAACTACATATAATTTTCTCTAAGATTGATTTATCATAATAGATAGACAATTATCGAGAGGGGATGTATATGTGAGTGCCGTATATCATAATTATATTAATGGAGAGTGGGTGGATTCGGGAACTGGCGAGACCTATGCGAGCCTGAATCCTGCCAACGGGGATGTGCTGGGATATTTCCAGAAGTCGGATGAAAGTGACGTGGAACGAGCCATCCAGGCTGCTGAGACAGCATTTTCGGACTGGGCGGAGACTGCTGCGCCGATACGCGGGGATGTCCTGTTCACACTCATCCGCCTGCTGGAGGAACAGAAGGCGGAACTTGCTGAAATCATTACGAAGGAAGTCGGGAAGTCGTACCGGGAAGCGAATGGCGAAGTCCGGAAAACGATTGAGGCGATGAAGCAGTTCAGCGGGGAAGCGACCCGTATGACTGGGGAAACCGTACCGTCCCACGACGCTGGGATTTTCGCGTGCACGATCCGCGAACCGCTCGGCGTCGTCGGCGTGATTGCGCCTTACAACTTCCCGCTCGGCATCGGGATCTGGAAAATCGCTCCTGCAATCATCGCAGGCAATACGGTCATCTTCAAACCAGCGAGCAATACGTCGCTCATCAGCATCAAGATCATGGAGCTGTTCGAGCAGGCGGGTGTCCCGGCAGGCGTCATCAACATGGTGACAGGTCCGGGTGGTGTGATCGGCAATGCGATCGGCAGCCATGAGAAGATCCGGGCGGTGTCCTTCACAGGTTCCACGCAAGTCGGACTCGCGCTTGGCAAAGCAGTCAGCGAACGCGGCGCAAAGATGCAGGCAGAAATGGGCGGCAAGAATGCCTCCATCGTACTGGAAGACGCCGATCTGGATGAAACCGCCGACAATCTCATCGTCAGCGGATTCTTGGATAATGGACAGCGTTGCACAGGCACGAGCCGGCTGATCGTCCTCCGCGCGATTGCAGAGGAACTGACGGAAAAGCTTGCCGCCCGGGCACGGAAATTGAAGATTGCGGATGGTTTCACGGAAGGCGCGGATAACGGACCGGTCGTCGATGAAGGCCAGCTGAAGACGTATCTGCACTACGTGAAATCTGCTATCGACGAGGGTGCGGTGCTTGAATTTGGCGGAGAACAGCTGCTGGAAGACGGACTGGATAAAGGATTCTTCGTTGCACCGACATTGTTCAGCGGTGTGACGAAGGACATGACGATCTTCAAGGAGGAAATCTTCGGTCCGGTGATTGCGATGACAGTGGCTGATACGTATGAAGAGGCTCTTGAACTCGCCAATACGAGCGAATTCGGACTGTCATCGACAATCTATACGAATGATTTGAAAAAGGCGTTCCATTTTGTGCGCCACATCGAATCCGGTGTGACACATGTGAATATCCCTTCCAACTACTTCGAAAATCAGTACCCGTTCGGCGGCAAGAAGGCCTCGAGTATTGGACCGCGGGAACAGGGATCGACAGCGCTCGATTTCTGGACGGACTACAAGACGGTCTACATCCGTCCGTGACGGCGGATGATTCAGCGGAGTACGAGATGACAGGAGGGATATCATGCAGAAAATCGGTGTAATCGGCTGTGGGCTGATGGGTTTTGGAATGGTTGTGAACTTGTTGAAAAAGGGATGGAAGGTCACCGCCTTCGATGCGGATCCGGAAGCGGTCCGACGGGCAGCTGAGGAAGGCGCGGAGCCTGCTGCTTCGGCGGCAGGGCTTGCACGGAGCTGCGATGTACTCGTTTTGTCGCTCCCGTCGACGGATCTGGTGCAGAGCGTGCTGATGGATGGACGTGAAGGTGTCTTGCGGCATTTGGAGCAGGGCAGTATCGTACTTGACATGAGTACGAATGACGTGGAGTGCACGAGGAATTTCGAGCAGGCCGCACGGGCGGTCGGCATAAGTTACTTCGATTGCCCGGTGAGCGGCGGACCTGCTGGGGCACGGTCCGGAACGCTTACAATCATGGTGGGTGGTGACGAGGAGGCGTTCTCGCAAGTAGCATCGGTGCTGGGAGATATGGGCAGCCATGTCGAGTACATGGGGCCGAGCGGCAGCGGGCAGATCGTCAAGCTGTGCAACAACATGGTCGTCGGCGGTATCATTTCTCTGCTGGCGGAAGCACTCCTGACGGGGGAGAAGGCGGGCATGCCCAAAGAGCGGCTCGCGGAAATTTTTCAAAAAGGTTCCGGACAGACGAAAGTAATGGATGTGTTCGGCCCGTCGATCATAAAGGGAACATTCGATGATGTGACGTTTTCACTCGCGAATATGCTGAAGGATCTGACACTCTACCGGAATCTGGCTGGATCGGAAGGGGTCCCGACTGCAGTCAGCGATGCGGCCTATGACCTGTTCACCCGCGCCAGTGCGGAAGGGAATGACAGGCGGGATTCGACAGCAGTTGCGAAAGTTCTTGCCAATCAGTTACTTCACTGATTTAATAGAATGAATTAATTCACAGGGGGGATTGGAATGGCAGGAAATGAGAACTCTCTTGAGGGGATCTGGAAAGACTGGCGGCTGCATGCAATTGTGCTCGGCATCGTCCTCGTCACGGAACTGATCGGCACATTCAAGATTCCGGTAGGTCCCGGCGTGATTTTGCTGCTGCCGATGCTGTATGCGCTCGTTATAGGTCTTGTGCTTTATTTCACGCCTGCCGTGAAGGAGAAGCAGTCGAAGAATGCAGAACCGATCATCGTACTCGGTGTGTCGCTGCTGCTCGCGAAAATTGGGGTCATCATCGGACCGTCGCTGCCTGAAGTGATTGCAGCCGGACCTGCGCTGCTGCTGCAGGAGCTCGGGAACCTGGGAACGATCCTGATCGCCCTTCCGGTGGCGATCTGGCTCGGCATGAAGCGGGAGGCGGTCGGCATGACGCACTCGATCGGCCGGGAACCGAACGTCGGGCTCATCATGGATAAGTTCGGCATCAATTCACCGGAAGGCCGCGGCGTGATGGCGATGTATATCTTCGGGACGGTGTTCGGTGCGGTGTTCCTCGGTCTGATATCCGGCCTGCTCGCAACACTGACACCGCTCAGTCCGCTGTCGTTCGCGATGGCGTCCGGTGTTGGAAGCGGCAGTATGATGGCGGCCGCAAGCGGGTCGCTGATCGCCGCCTTCCCGGAAATGGAGTCGCAGATCGTCGCCTTCTCAGGTGCGAGTAACTTGCTGTCCCTGTCGACAGGCCTCTGGGTGAGTATCTTCATCGGGCTGCCGATGACGGAGAAGATCTATTCGATCATGACACG
Source organism: Sporosarcina koreensis (assembly GCF_000826145.2). GTDB lineage: Bacteria > Bacillota > Bacilli > Bacillales_A > Planococcaceae > Sporosarcina > Sporosarcina trichiuri. Next base: position 1,476,797 of record NZ_LN651337.1, on the reverse strand, counting down.
GAAACGGGAGGGGTACTGATGCTGAAAAACGTTCAGGAATGGATATTGCTGCTCGGAATCTTCGGCATCACCGCCCTCGTCGGCAACTGGGCCGGGTACGATATCCTGCCGCTTACTGCGATTCCGGGCATGATCACACTGATCGTCATCTGTCTTGCGGGGTTCATCCTCCGGGAGCTGATTCCGGTGAACTTCCCGAGCATTGCCTATATTTCGATCATCGGTGTTCTCGTATCGATGCCGTGGTTCCCGGGGTCCGGCAAGATCGTGGAATGGACATCGCACGTGGAGCTGCTCGCCCTGGCGACGCCGATCCTTGCGTATGCGGGAATTGCGATCGGCCGCTCGTGGACGGACTTCGTCAAGCTCGGCTGGCGGACGGTCGTCGTCGGTGCGCTCGTCATGCTTGGGACGTTCCTCGGCTCGGCTGTGATTGCGGAACTAATTTTGCGGTTCCAGGGGATCATCTGATAACGTGGAAACAAACTGCCTGTCCGGCCGGCTGCGGGCAGGTTTTTTCGTGTGCACGGCGAATAGGAGGAGTATGGAGCACGAAGGTCCGGATGAGTATCCGGAAGGAGGGGGGGTCATGATGGTTTTATCCAATACATTATTTTCAAGATTGACGGCGGGGTATAACGAATCGCTGTCCTGCGGCGGTGTAGACGGGCAGCGGGTCGCCGAGCGGCTGAGCATGCTGTCGGAAATTGGCCGGACGGCGGAGGGCGGCGTGGACAGGCCCGGCTTTTCATCCGAAGAAAAACAGGCGAAGGCGCTTGTGATGTCCTGGATGGAAGAGGCTGGACTGCATGTGACAACGGACGGGGCAGGCAATGTGATTGGCCGATTGGAAGGCCCGGAACCGGGCAAGGCGATCCTGTCGGGGTCCCATGTGGACAGCGTGCCGAACGGCGGCAACTTCGACGGACCGCTCGGTGTGATCGCTGCGCTGGAAGTGGCGGAAGCGTGGAAGGAGACCGGAGTGCAGCCGGCAAAACCGTATGAGGTAATCATCTTTTCAGATGAAGAGGGCTCGCGGTTCGGCTCGGGTCTGACAGGCAGCCATGCGATGGCGGGTGAGCTGACGGAGGAACGGATTGCCAGCCTGTGCGATGCGGACGGCAGGACGTTCGCAGAGGTGATGGAGGACTATGGAACTTCAGTGGAAGCCGTCCGGGCAGCCGCACGGGATATGGATGACATAGCGCTGTATGTCGAAGTGCATATTGAACAGGGGAAACTGCTGGAGCGCACGGGCTTATCGGTCGGTGCGGTGGAAGGCATCGCGGGACCGGTCTGGATGGATGTGACATTCGAAGGGACTGCGGGCCACGCGGGGAATACACCGATGGACGACCGGCGTGATCCGCTCGTCGCCGCGAGCCATTTCGTCCACGTCGTCTCCTCGCTGCCGCGGAAATTCAGTGACACGGCAGTTGCGACGGTTGGCAAGCTAACTGTCAGCCCGAACGGTATCAATGTCATTCCGCAGAAAGTCGAATTGACCGTGGATGTCCGTGATATCCACAAGGACAAGCGGACGCAGCTTGTGGAAGCGATCGTCGGCGCGGCACAGGTGTCAGCGAACATGCACAATGTGGATGTGACGACCCGTCAAATGCTTGCAGTCGAGCCGCTTCTCGTCCCAGAACACTTGCTCACCGATATGAACGAAGCGATCCGACAGTTCGGCATGCCGGCGATGGACCTCGTCAGCGGTGCGGGTCATGATGCCATGGTGATCGGCCGCAAAGTTCCGGCCGCGATGCTGTTCGTAAAGAGTGCGGGCGGCGTCAGCCACAATCCGGCAGAATGGACCGACTTGAACGACTGCGTCAAAGCGGTTCATGTGCTGAAGGCGTTCATCGAGAAACAGATGGAAGATTGAATGGTTTGCATAGCTGATGGACGGATCCTCTGACCGGTTGCTGGGTCGGAGGATTTTTTATGTGGGAAGACATGGGTGGCGTCTTGGGTGGTGAATTGTGTCCGGATGCCGATAAATTCGGCGAAGTGTCCGATATGCAGCCTCAAATGTCCGATAAGTCGGAGCAAGTGGCCGATACTTCGCACGAAATGTCCGATAACTTCCGCCAAAAGTCCGATACTGCACTGCGGGCAATCCGGAAGGGCGCAGGCGTAGTGTTGAATATCCCGGAAAGGAAGACAAACCTCTCACTGATTGCAGAACAATGGCTTATTGGACGTATGGTTTCTATAATGGAGATATAGTTTATAAGGTAGTAACTCTCAAGTTATTAGTTATAATTAACTACATACTATTTACCTAAATGAAGAATGATGGTATAATTTCCAAGTAAGTTTGATTCCTAATAAGCAGCTTACTCACTACATACATTAAGATGAGTAGTGAGAGGTTTTAAGGAGAAAGAACACATGGAATTCATCGAATATCTCAAAAAACGCCATGATCTGCAGCCGGGGACCCGGATGCTGTCGGACATATCTGCTGAACAGTATGCGAACCGTCTCCATAACTTACAGCGCAAAGGGATCTACCAGGGGCAGTCCGATATTACGGATCTTATGCTGCAGGGGATCGAGAAGGAATATAAGCGGGGGCTCGATCTGTATCCCCGGACGATCCGGTACTATATAGAGTACCAGTCATATCTGGAACGTTTGGAAAAGTGTCAGGAGGCTATTAAGTAAGGTAGCCATGACAGGAGGGGCATTTGTTGGGAATCATCAATTTGCTGAAGAATTTACTTTCCATATTTACAGAGAGGTCTGCCAGGAAGCCTGCGGCATCGGATGGTTTTTCCGGAACCGGTTCCTCGCCAGGCCGTGAACTTCTGGACATGCTGGATAATTCACAGGACGTGATCTACTACTTCCAGATACAACCGGAGCCGAAGTTCATTTATCTGAGTCCCGCCATCGACTTATGGCTGGGCGAAGGAACGGCGGCTGCCGCCATGGAAGATCCCTCCGTTCCATTCAACCTGGTTCATCCGGAAGACCGGACCGAGATGGATGACAAAGTGAGCGGGCGAGTCGACTACAGCGAGCCGCTCATCCAAAGGTGGCGGGACCGCGATGGGGTGTATCATTGGTTCGAAGAGCGGATGACGCCCCTGTATCAAGGCGGCCGGCTCATTGCACTGCAGGGCGTGACGCGGAATATCGATGGCCGCATGGACTATCAGCAGCAGCTGGAGTACCAGGCGACCCATGATGCCCTGACCGGCCTGCACAACCGGACCTATTTTGACAGTGTCATGGAATTGCTGGATCAGGAGGTTGCCGATCAGGCTGGACTGATCGTGCTGGATGTCGACAAGCTGAAAACCGTGAACGACCGGCACGGCCACGACGCGGGGGATGTCCTGCTGCAGAGAGGCGCGCGGTTCCTGAAGAGATTCGCAGCGGAGCAGACGACGGTGGCGCGGATCGGCGGAGATGAGTTCACGATCCTCGTCCGGGGGGCTGACACACATCGCATCATGGCCGGCTTCATGGAAATCCTGTCTGACGAGCTTGCCCGGTACAATGCGGAACATGCAGGGGAAGAACTTCATCTGTCCTATGGATGCGCTTTCACGGAACATTCAATAGGGAACATGGGGGAATTGTTCAGGGAAGCGGATCAGGAAATGTACCGCCATAAAGCGGAGCGGCAGCGCACTCATGAAAGCCGCAGCCGCTGTATTTCGGTGTGACGCCCGGTTACAATTGAATGCCGCAAATTGGAATCCCCTGACGAAAGGCCGTCAGGGGTTTATTGCGTGTCTTGGAATCCAGCCCGTTTGCTGAATTGTGCCTGGCTGCCGATAAATTCGGTGATGTGTCCGATACTTTGCGGCAAATGTCCGATATGTACGGCGAAGTGTCAGATACATCACGCCAACTGTCCGATAGAATACATATTTCAGAAAGTACTCAGTGAAAATAGGAATGGAATAGGTAATTATAATCAATGAATTTATGGTACTATTGAGAGGACTAAATTCCTTATAAACATATTCATAGCAAACGGCAAAGGACTGCTGACGAAATCGGAACCGGACACTGACCGGGTCCGGATAAAGAGGATTTTTCATAATCGATACATGAGGAGTGGGCGGACATGGATCATCATAGAACGGATGGCACCTATAACACCGGTCAGGTATTGGAAGAGAAACGTGTGCTTGCGGCACTGGAGTCGAATTTGGCAATGATCGAGTTCGACCGGGATGGAAAGGTGCTTTGGGGGAATGAACAGTTCGCAGGGACACTCGGCTACTCGGTGCAGGAAATCAGGAGGATGCATCACAGACAGTTTTGCACACAGGAATTCCGCGACAGCCGTGATTATACGGATTTGTGGAGGACACTGCGGGAAGGACGGAAGTTTCAACAGAAAATCGGCCGTGTCAGCAAGACGGGCAGGCTTGTTTCTCTGGAAGCGACGTATATCCCTGTCAAAAACGAGACGGGTGAAGTGGATGCCGTACTCAAGATTGCGACGGACATCACCGAACGTGAGAACCAGACGATCGGCATCGTCTCCCAGCTGAAAGCCCTGTCGGAAGGTCTGAGCGAAACGATTACAGAGACTGCGGAGGAGAACCGGAAAGCGATCGGCTCCCTGCAGGACCAGACGGACTCGATCCGCCAGATCTCCGATACGATCCGGAAGATCTCCGCCCAGACGAACATCCTGGCACTCAATGCCGCAATCGAAGCGGCCCGCGCCGGCGAACACGGCCGCGGTTTCCAGGTCGTGGCCACGGAAGTCCGCAAACTGGCGGGCAGTGTCGAAACGGCGATCGCGAAGGTGAATGGCAATATCGATCTCATTTCGACAGATGTTGAGAAAGTGAGCCGGCTGACGGAAAGTTCGCAGAGTACAGTGGCCGCCACCCAGCAGGAAATCGAGACCGCAATGGCGACATTTGAGGGGATCGTATGAAAGACTTGTCGAAGCTGTATGCTCATCTGCCTTATTTCGAACAGACGGCCGGGCAGGAGCCGCGCCGCCTGATCAAAGAAGCCGGCGTGTTCTACGTGGAATATGAACAGGACATGAATGATTTCCTGGATGCTTATTATGCTGCGGAATGGACGGACACGGCATACCCGGATACACTGGCGGGCGCCGGCATCACCTCGCCGGCGGACATGGAAGCGGCGATTTCGGGTGCGGATCGGCCGCTGCTGAAGGCGATGCTCACACAGATGGTGCGGGAAGAGCGGTTTGGAACGGGGGCGCTCGCCCGATATGCGGGCAGCGGCCTCATCGCCGGGGTGCTGCGCCGGATGAAGGAACTGGAAGACGCGGAATAAGGGCATTTGCACAAGGGCACAGCCGAACGGGCGCTGTGTCTTTTTTGTAGTGCGGAAAAAGCATGTCGGCGCTTGAATTGTACCTGGATGCCGATAAATTCGGTGAAATATCCGATAGTTCGTGGGAAGTGTCCGATAGTTCGTGCCAAGTGTCCGATACTTTGTGGCAAATGTCCGATACTTCCCGTGATCTGTCCGATATGCCCCAGCCGTCCCCCCTGGCTTGTCTCATTTTGCGCGCCAGCAAGCTGCCGCGTCCACTGTGATCGCTGCAGAAAACGAACGAAGTGAGCACCATTCAGGCCCTTGAATTGTGTCTGGATACCGATTAATTCAGCGATTTGTCCGATACTTCGTGCCAAGTGTCCGATAAGTAAGGTGAAATGTCCGATACCCAACGCCAAATGTCCGATAATAGCCTTGATCTGTCGGATAGTCCAGCTGCCTTTCTTCAAAACAGCTGCATTTGCTCTGCGGTGTCCGCAAGCTCTTCCTTCTTCACATACCCCATCTTCTTGAAGCCTCTCGCTCGCTTTTGTGCCATATGCTGCACAGCGGGTACATGAGGGTCTATGTAGTCGTAGACACGTACTTCCTCTTTGTTGTCGTGATTGCGATGGAGCCTGCCGACGTATTGAGTCAGCTTTCCTTCAAATGAGATAGGCATGACGAGAAACAGTGCATCCAGTCTGGATAGATCAAAGCCCTCACCTATGTATTTACCGGTTGCGATGACGAGCAGTTCATCCTCTTCGGGCAGTTGCCGAATGGCCTGAACGCGATTTTGCAGCGGACAGGACGGGAACGCATTCTGGATATCTCGTTTGCGAGTAATGAAGCCGGCGGGGAGCATGAGGAGGACAAACAGTCGAGACTGGATCTGCTCGTGACGACGGGCTCGGGGGATTGGCTCAATGTTGAAATCCAGTTCACGGATAAGTATGATATGGTCAAACGGTCCATGTATTACTGGTCGGGGGTGTACCGGTCTCAGCTGCGCCGAAGAATGGGGTACCGCGAGCTGCGTCCTGTCATTGCGATAAATCTTATGAATTTCAATATTTTCACACAAACTGAACAATTCCATACGACATATCATCTATATGAAGACAGAGAGAAATTCAAACTGACAGATATGATGGAATTCCACTTCATTGAGATGCCGAAGCTGCTGAGTGCTTGGAAAGAAGAGCGTCTGGATCCTTGGAATGATGTGCTGGCCCGCTGGCTGCTGTTACTGGGTATTGTCGACACACGGAAGGATGAAGTTTACAAAGATATCTTCAAGGAATTGGAGGAGATCGCTATGAATGATGAGACGCTGCGGGAAGCGTTCCATAGCTGGGAAGGTCTGAGTGCGACACCTGACGAAGTCCGGGCGTACCAGGCAAGGATGAAGCATATTATCGATGAAGAAGCAGCCGTGCGTGAAGCAGAGCTGCGGGCTAAAGAGGCGGAACTGGAAGGAGAAAGAAGGGGTGAGGCGAGAGGAGAAGCGAGAGGAGAGGCGAGAGGAGAGGCGAGAGGCAAGAAGGAAGCGACTGAGCGGATGGTCCGAAATATGCTCGCAATGGGCATGACGCCGGCCGACGTTGCTCGAGCTGCTGAAATCAGCGAGTCTGAGGTTGTCGGCATTCAAGAGTCGAAAGGTCCCGACAGTGCAGAGTGAGTTCTGTGAAACGCTTGGAGATATCTGTTTGCTTATGCAGGCGCCTGCGAGTCCGGGTGCCTTTTTGGCTTTCATTTAAATCGGTGGCGGCAGTTGAATTGTGCTTGGATGCCGATACATTCGGCGAAGTGTCCGATAGTCCGTGCCAAGTGTCCGATAAGTCGGGCGAAGTGTCCGATACTTCCCGTGATCTGTCCGATAAGGAGCCTCTAGTACGGAAGCTGGCTTTGATGCAAGAAAATTTATTGTGAAACGAGATAAGTGCATGGTTGTGTCTGAATAGTGTGATATAGTTGAGGGGACTACGGAAGGAAGTGATGATTATACTGATGAAAGAACGGACAGCACCCGTCCTGGTCGAAGGGCTGGAGGCTGCTGTCAGACGAATTCCCCAGTCCCACCCCGTGTCCCCCAATCTGCAAGCCCGGCTGTCTGCCGTGAAAGCAGGTTACGGCGGTGAACTTGAACTGGACCGCGTGCTGAACACCTACAAGTTTCCCCACGAAATACTGGAGTTTCACGATCTTTCCCTTGTTTCCCATACGTTATTTCAAATGGATACTCTCTTGCTCACTAATGAATTTGCATTGATTTGCGAAGTGAAGAATATGGCGGGGGATCTGGTTGTGACAGAGAATCCGCCGCAGCTGATCCGTACGTCGGACGACGGGACTCTCAGCGGTTTCCTGAGTCCGCTTGCACAAGTGCGCAATACATGCGAGCTGTTCGAAGAATGGCTGCGCGCCAGAGGAATCAGCCTCCCTGTCCATGGCTGTGTTGTCATGGCATATACCAAGCAGCGCATCACCTTACCTGACACGGACATTCCGACGCTGTTTCCGAAGCTGGTGCCGCGCCGTATCCGAGAGCTGATGACCGGCCGCAGGGCACTGACAAACAGTGAACTGGCGCTGCTCGGCCAGCGAGCTCTGGATAGTCACCAAACGTTCAATCACAGACCGGTCTGTGAGGTGTTCGATATCCCGCCTGACGTCATCAAAGGCGGCGTTGCCTGCCCAGATTGTGAACGGCTTGGCATGTGGAAACGCGGCAAAGGTTGGTACTGCCCTGCGTGTAAGACCCGCTCGATGACTGCCCACGAGCAGGCTATCCGGGATTGGTTCTGGCTGACGGGTGAACCGCTGACCAATGCGGCATGCCGTGCGCTGCTTGGACTTGACTGTCCCAGAACGGTACTCCGTCTCTTGCGTGCTATGAAACTGACGGCTATCGGAACTAAACGCGGCAGAACATATTCAATGCAATTGCAAAAAAAACTTGCGAAGCACACATAACCTCTGTGTGCTTTTTTGATGGGATGAACCATACGGGCTGCGCCAGGAGCTATAGAGGTGCATTGTGCAAGGCGAATGCATGTAGGGATGGTCATCATGAGGAACGGCATTCAGGCCCTTGAATTGTGTCTGGATGCCGATACATTCGGCGAAGTGTCCGATACTTCGTGCCAAGTGTCCGATAAGTAAGGTGAAATGTCCGATAGATCCACCCAAATGTCCGATACGCCGCGCCAAGTGTCCGATACCCGTGAAAAACGTCCCGGCAGGAGAGGCCTCCTTGGCAGGCGCGCAAAAATTAGAGTGTTTTGCATCCGTTCCGTGTATACTGAATCTTATTAAACCGAGGAGGCGGCCGTACATCCGGACTTGCAGGCCTCGAAAACAAAATGGAGACAGAGGAGCGCCATTATGCATCTCATTGAGGGACTGTTCAGTTTCATTCTTCACATCGACCAGCATCTTATCGATATCATCCAGATGTTCGGCGGCTGGTCGTACGCCATATTATTTCTAATCATCTTCGTGGAAACGGGGCTTGTCGTATTCCCGTTCCTGCCCGGCGATTCTCTGCTGTTTGCGAGCGCTGCGCTCGCAGCAGCCGGGGAGGCGTTCAATATCTGGCCGCTCGTGATCGGGTTCCTGGTGGCCGCAATCATTGGTGACAGTGTCAATTACCAGATCGGGAAGTCAGCCGGAAAAGGTCTGTCGGCCACCCGCTGGTTCGGGAAATTCATCAGCCAGGACAAATTGGAAGCAGCCGAACGGTTTTTCAATAAACACGGCGGCAAGACGATCGTCATTGCCCGATTCATGCCGTTCATCCGGACGTTCGCTCCATTCGTCGCAGGGGCCAGCCGCATGGACTACCGCTATTTCCTGATGTACAACATAGCCGGCGCCGTCCTCTGGGTGGGACTCTGTACGTCACTCGGATTCCTGTTCGGCAATATCCCGGTCGTGAAGGAGAATTTCTCGGCCGTCCTGCTCTTCATCATCGCGCTGTCGGTTGTCCCGCCGCTGGTCAGTCTTGTGAAAAACAAATTCAGCAGCAAACCGGCGTGACGTCGGACTGCTTATCAAAAATCCTTCATTCACATGCAGTGGGCGGAGGATTTTTTGTTCGTGAATTGTGTCTGGATGCCGATAAACTTTGCGAAGTGTCCGTTACTTGCGGGCAAGTGTCCGATAAGTGCGGTGAAGTGTCCGATATGCCATGTCAATCGTCCGATACCGGTACTCAAATGTCCGATATGCCTGAGTGGTGCGTGCAAACAACATGTCGATCAGGGACATAAAAACTATGAATCTGCCAGTCTGATGGTGTCGTTTTTTGTCTGTTCATGGTAAAATGAAAAAATTGAAGTTTACTAGATGGCAGGGGACGGCTCTCCTCTGCAATGTAGGGAGTGAGGCAAATGAAGAAGCGATTGAACCGGAAGGGCAGGGTTCTATCGGTATTATTGGCGGCAGCGGTCCTGCTGCTGGCGGTCGGTCTGCTCATGCCATATCAGGATGAGAAGCCGGAGACGGATGCACGGACTGCATCGCTGTCTGAACTGACAGTATCCGCAGCACCGCTTGCGAAGTTTGAGGGATCGGCGTTCCGTCAATCGATCGTGCAGAAAGAACGTCAGGATCGGGAAGCGGCGCGTAAGGCAGCCGTTGCGAAACAGAATACAGCGGATGCGAAAGAGCGTGCCATCTACCTGACGTTCGACGACGGGCCGTCCAGCCAGGTGAACCGCCTGCTCGATCTGCTGGATCAGTATCAGATGAAGGCGACTTTTTTCATGCTCGGGCCGAATGTCCAGCAGTATCCGGATTCACTCGTGCGCATGAAAAATTCCGGCCACGCGCTTGCATTGCATGGCATCACACATGAAGCGGGCAAAATTTACAGCGGACCGGAAGCACCTGCGAAGGAGATGGCGCAGGATCGCGATATCGTTGAGAAAGTGAGCGGTGTGCGTACGAATATCGCGCGCGTCCCATATGGCAGCATCCCATACTTGACGGAAGAAATGCGGGACGAATTGGCCAAAGAAGATTTACGGATGTGGGATTGGCATGTGGACAGCCGGGATTGGGAACTGAAGGACAAGCGCTATGTCACGCACACCATTGAGAGCATCCAGCACATGACGGAAGCAGGTGTGGCACCGGTCATCCTCCTGCACGACAAACCGGCGACCATCGATCATCTGCCCGAGCTGCTCGCGTTCATCAAAAAACAGGGCTACAAGACGAAAGTGCTTACGAACGACATGGCGCCTGTCACATTCCAATGTGAAGGCCGCTGTTATGCTATCAAATGATGGTGCTTTACGGAGGGATGAAAGATGAAACGATTGGCACTCGGACTATTGCTGGCGGGTGTGCTGCTGATGCTCGCCGGCTGCCAGACCGATAAAAAGCAGGCGGAATCGATACGCGGAACACTGGACGAAGCGGTTCCGATGGAGAAGGAATTCCAAAGCGGCCAGGAAGCGCTGACGCAGGAGCGGGAGAAGGTCCAGGCGATCTATGGAAAAGTTCTGGCTATGGAGAACACCGACACGGGCGCCATCCGTCAGCTTGCCGGCAAGCATGAAGTTGCTGAAGAGCTGAAGCTGCTGAAGACAGCTCAGGCGGACTTTAAAAATGTCCACGAAAAGATCGGGGCAATTCAAAAAACAGTGGATGGTATTAAAGATGGTGACCAGAAAGAGGAAGCAGCGAAACTGGTGAAGCTGGAAAATGACCGGAAGAAGGCGATGGATACGTACTTTGCCGCGTATCAAGATCAGCTTGAGACCGAAACTGCGTTTTTCGATCATCTCGAACAGGGGCAATTCGACCTGAAGGTGATCGACGACCAAGTGCATCACATTAACGATGACAGCGGTAAGATGGGGGAAGCGATCGAGCAGTTCAACGCATACACGAAACAGTTCAATGACGCGCAGCAAACCTATTTCAATATGGCCGGCCTCGACTGACGGGGCAGACGAAACCCCTTGCCTGGTACGGAACGGCAAGGGGTTTTGTCATGTCTTGCTGCTGAATTGTGCCTGGATGCCGATAAATTCGGCGAAGTGTCCGATACTTCAGCTGAATTGTCCGTTACGTGTGATGAAGTGTCCGATATCGCCTGCCAAGTGTCCGATACTTCTTATGAACTGTCCGATATGCCCTATCAGCGAAAGCTCCGCCTCCATGAAAAACAACCGCCATCCTGGAAGCAGGACGGCGGGCGCATGTATGCGGGTCAGTTGGCAAGCGGCTCGAATGCCGGGTTATCATCCGGTGATAAAGTCTGAGAAGACATATAGTCGATGATGAGACGGCCGATCCGGGCGATGGTCTGCTGGCCGTCGTGGTTGTACTGCCAGTCCGTTGTGAGCGCGGCTAGATCGACACGCATCCGGTCGTTCTCGAAGTAGGCGATATCATGCTCCGTGCCGGGCAGTGTGCCGGTCTTGTTGCCGATGATCAGTGTTTCGTCGAAGATCGGCTGATAAGCAGGCAGTTTGTCGATCAGCTGCTGGTCCCGCATGATCGTTTTCAGCTGCTGTTTGCTTTTCAGGGACAGATGCTTGCTGGCGGGGTCGAGGCATTCGAGGAAACGTACCATATCCCGGGCGGTTGCGAAATTCTCAAGACCGAGTGCGAGCGCCTCATAATCCATGAATTTACGGGTCAGCTTCGACCCGGCGGCACCGACTTCATCGAAAAAGGCCTGGATCCGGTCGAGCCCGGTATGCTCGATGACGAGATTGGCCGCTGTGTTGTCGGACACGATGATGGACAAGGTAATTGCGTTCAGCAGTGTGAGTTCAGTGAATCCGCTCATGTAGGCGAGCACACCGGAACCGCCGACAGGCTCATGGATGGGGAGGCGTGTGTCCAAATCCAGCTCCCCTCGGTCGACAGCCGCCAGACAGGCCATGGCAATCGGCACTTTCAGGACGCTGGCCGAGCGTTTGACGTCATCCGCTCCGATGGCGATCGTGCCGTCCGGCGTCCGTACACAGACGGAAACATTTCCTGTCGAGCCGGCCGCGAGCAGACTGAGCTGCTGTTCTAGTTGTGTGAAGTTCATAGCATTCACCCTTCCCCATGGTTTTTCTTCCATCTTACCATGTTCTGGCTGTATCACGGTAGAAGGGATTGCACTTTTTCGACAACTCGTTTTAGGAAAGGCCGTCTGCCCAGTGGACCTGTTGGTTTTTAAGATGGTGAGGTGGATCTGTAAAGAGCGCTTTCACCGCGCCGGCAAGACAGGGACCCCAAACAAACGGTTCATGGATTACTCTGTCGCCGGCTTCACAACTTGCACGTGCCGCAGTCCGTACGTCTTGAATTCCTGCTTGTATGCTGATTCCGCCTGGCTTTTGGCGTGCATATACGCCTTCTCGGACATGAAGCCATAACCTTCCTGCAGCGACTCTTTGGCAGCCATACGGTTTACGAGCTCCTGCCAGAATACAACTTCCTTATGACGATCCTCAATTGGGCGCATCTCCTCTTCATAGATGCCGTTCGGATAATACCCTCCCTGTTCTGCATCATAGGTGACCAGGTCACCGCAGCCGAATTCAGCCGCCTTTGCACAGAATGTTTGCAGGATGCCGTCGTAATCGGAGAGACGCTTCTCCTGCAGACGGGCACTGCTCGCGGTCCATTCTCCTAAAAACAGCATGTCCAGCATATGCCGGTACTGCTCCTTCGTCAGTTCGATCTGCATGCATATCCCTCGCTTTCTGTTGGTTTCCTTACATCCTACCATAGCAGAGCCTGCAAGCGGCTGACAAACAACGCCGCTGAATTGTGCCTGGATGCCGATAAATTCGGCGAAATGTCCGATATGCTGCGTCAACTGTCCGATACATCCTGCGAAGTGTCCGATACTGCACGCCATCTGTCCGATACCTTGCCCGAACTGTCCGATACGCCAGAACCGGCAAGGGCATGCTTGTCTGTTTCCTGCGCGTCACGGAACAGTCGTAGAGCTGGCAAGCTGCCGCGCACATGGCGGATTCTATAGAAAACGAGCGGCAGCGAGCACCATTCAGGCCCTTGAATTGTGCCTGGATGCCGATACATTCGGCGAAGTGTCCGATACGTTGCGTCAACTGTCCGATACTTCCGTTGAAGTGTCCGATACGTTGCGTCAACTGTCCGATACTTCCGTTGAAGTGTCCGATACGTTGCGTCAACTGTCCGATACTTCCGTTGAAGTGTCCGATACGTTGCGTCAACTGTCCGATACTTCCGTTGAACTGTCCGATACATCACGCCAAGTGTCCGATACCTTGCGCCAAATGTCCGATACGCCGACGAAGCATACAATAAAACACGCACACCGGCGCCGGTGTGCGTGTTTTACTATCAGATCATTTCATCCGCTGTTTCCGCGAAGACTTCGGCGGCCAGCCCCATGGCCTGGACGGCTTTCGGAAAGCCGGTGTAGCCGATGCAGTGGATGATCAGTTCCTTGATCTCGGCTTCGGTCAGCCCGGAACGCAGGGCGGCCGGCAGATGGACGCGCAGCTGATCGAAGGCCCCTTGGGTGATGAGCGTCGTCAATGTGATGATCTCCCGTGTTTTCAAGGACAGCAGGCTGCCGGTGTACAGCTCGCCGAACCCGAAACCGACAATCATGTCCCACATTTTCGGTGATGCTTCTTTGATGTGTTCCATGTAGGCGAGGGTGGCGGGCGGGAACAGTTCCTCCATCACCCGTTCGCCCTCTTTGTAGCGTTCGTTCAATTCCATATCATTGCCTCCCCATCGTCGGTGGTATTTCGTTCTGGTCGACGAGCACTTCGACGACCGCCGGTTTTTTCGTTCGCCGGATTGTAAGCAGCGCCTCTTCGATTGCTTCCGCTGTCTCTTCCGGTGTCCGGCACGTTTCCGCGAAGACGCCCATCGAGCGTGCGAACGCCGCGGCGTCGAGCGGTGTTTCGTATGTACCGCCGATCGAGGTGCCGATCATCTTGCGCATCCCTTTTTCCACCATATCGAGACAGCCGTTGTTCAGGACGACGAACAGGACGGCGGCGTCATAGTTCTGGGCGGTCGACAGCTCCGTGCCGTGCATGAACAGGCAGCCGTCTCCGACGAGGCAGACGATGGTCTTGCCGGGTGCCGCCAGTTTCGCTCCGATCGCATACCCCAGGCCGTTGCCCATTGCGCCGAAAATATCATCGAAGAAGAAAGTACCCGGCTTCACAATATCGAAGTTCTGGATGCCATAGAACGAGTGGCTGCCGTCATCGCCGAATACGATCGCATCATCCGGCAGGGCGCGCCGCATCGCCAAGACTGCGGAAACCGCGGACATCCGCTCGCCGGGGACCGTGTCCGGCAGAGCAGGAGTTCTGACGGGGTAAAGGAATGATCCGCTGTCCACAGCAGGCTTGTCCGCCATCATCCTCGACAGGTTCGCACGGATATCCCCTAAAATCGGTATGGCGGGCACCGGCAGTGATTTGCCGATGAATTCCGGATTGTAATCGAAGTGGAGAAGCCGTTCCGGGTACATCGCTTCCGTCAATCCTGCGACGGACATATCGCTCAGCTGTGTGCCGATGACAACCATGAGGTCAGCAGGCTCCTGCAAGTAGGCCGCGGCTTCCGGGGTGCCGCCCAGTCCGAATGCGCCGAGTGACAGCTCGTGGTTCGAAGGGAACGTCCCTTTGCCGCCGGGGGTCGTGATGACCGGAATGCCGTAGTACTCCGCGAGATGTCGGACTTCTTTGTATGCCCGGCTTGCATGGACCCCCTTCCCGAGAAACAGGACGGGCCGTTCGGCGGAATCGATCAGACCGGCGGCCACTTCCAGGTCGGGTGAGATGAGCGGATGGGCGGCAGGGAAGTCAAGTCTGAACGGCTCGATCTCTTCCAGGAGAACGTCGAACGGGATGGACAGATGGACCGGCCCCTGTACGCCTTCCACTGCCTTTTCAAGCGCATGCTGGAGCATCGGCCTGAGCAGGTCGGCACGGTCGATGCGTGCACTGAATTTGGTCACATGGCGGAACAGTTCGGTCAGATCCGTACCGAACAGGCTGGAATCCTGTCCCATCGGCTTGCCGGTATCCTTAGCGGATGGATGCCCGGTGATCAGGAGCAGCGGCACACAGAAGGCTTTCGCCTGTCCGGCTGCCGACAGCAGATTCGTGCCGCCGGGTCCCGATGTTCCGACCGCAATCCCGATCGTCCCGTTCATGAGGGAATAGCCGGCCGCTTCATAACCGGCTGCCGCTTCGTGCCTGCTGAGGACGAATTCCATTTCCTCTTCGAGCAGGGCAAAGAGAATGGGGGAGACAGCCTTGCCCGGTATCCCGAACACATGGCGGACACCCCAATGTTTGAAGTTGGCAGTCAAAACGGATGCTGCTGTTGTCATAGGGAAGACTCCTTTGTCAAGTATTCGGAAGGTAATAGGACGACTCGATCCGCGCAGCAGGCAGCGGTTTGCCGAACAGGAAGCCTTGTGAAATGTCGCAATGCTGAAGTTTCAGGGAATCCAGCTGCTCGGCGGTTTCCACACCTTCAGCAATCACTTCCTTCTTCAGGCTGTGCGCCATGGAGATGATGGCGTTGACGATGATGGCATCATTGTTGTCTTCCGTCAGTTCGTCCACAAACGACTTGTCGATCTTGATGTAATCGATGGGCAGGTTCTTCAAATGATTCAGCGAGCTGTAGCCCGTACCGAAATCGTCGATGCTGATGCCGACACCGAGCGCTTTCAGATCACGCAGCACATCCACCGCATAATTGTAATCCATCGCCATGTACTCGGTGATCTCGATGACGAGATAGCGCGGTGCCAGGCCGGTGCGGCTGAGCACTGACCGCACCAATCCGACGATATTGCGGGTCAGGAACTGCTGGGCCGATAAGTTGACCGACAGTTTGACGGGAGTCCTGCCTTCGTCCTGCCATTGTCTGTTCTGTTTGCACGCTTCCTCCAGCACCCATTCGCCAAGCAGGGTGATCAGACCGCTTTCTTCAGCCAAGTCGATGAATCGGTCGGGCGGCAGGAGGCCGAGTGAGGGATGCTTCCAGCGGACGAGCGCTTCGAACCCGACCAGTTCACCGGTCCAGTTATGGACTTGCGGCTGGTAGTGGAGTATGAATTCCTCATTTTCAAGAGCTTTGCGCAGATCGAATGTCAGACTTGACTCCGCCTTCATCGTCTCCAGCAGTTCAGGTGTATGGACGACGAAGCGGTTCTTCCCTAACGACTTTGCTTCGTACATCGCATTGTCGGCATTCAGAAGGAATTGTTCTTTCGTGATCGGGTAGTCAGGATACAGCGCGACCCCGATGCTGGCGGTCGTGATCAGTTCCCGTCCGTTGACAACGATCGGTTCCTCAAGGATACCGCACATTTCGCGTGCGACCGCCATTACGTCGTCACTTGAATTGAAATCGGTCAGGAGCAGGATGAATTCGTCGCCGCCCATCCGAGCGAGAACGTCGGATTTCCGGACATACGGAAGCAGCCGGCGGCTCACTTGCTGCAGCAGCTGATCACCGTACGAATGGCCGAAATTGTCATTGATGACCTTGAAACGATCCAGGTCGAGGAACAGCAGCGCTGCGTTCCGGATACGTCCGTCCGCCAACTTAGGGATGACATCCTCGATTTGCTTGTTCAGGAATCTGCGGTTCGGAAGGCCGGTCAGATCATCGTGGAAGGCGAGATAGTTGTACTGTTCCTGTAGCAGGTACCGATCGGTGATGTCACGGAACTGGCCGAATGCTCCTATCATCGTGCCGCCTTCATAAATCGGCTGGGCATCGAACAGGCAGACGACCGGATTCCCGGTACCATCCAGGAATTTCAATTCCTCGTTTTCAAACAAAGTTCCATTCCGCAGCACCTCTGTGAAATAGCCCCCTGTCAGAGGGGAATCCTGGATGTTGCGGCCGATGACATCCTCCCGGGTGTTCCCGGATAACTGTTCTGCAAATTCGTTGAACTCCAAAGTGATGCCCTCTTCGTCCGTCACGACAATCCCGTTCCTCGTACGGCTGAGCATGATCTGATTCAGAATGAGCAGTTTGCGGTTCTGCTTGCGCAGCTGCAGTTCACGCTCGATCGTATCGACGACTTGTGCCAGCATGGACAGGAACAGGGGATTCTGGAAGTCGATCGGCATCATGATGGACAGACTGCCCAGCAGCTGCTGTTCGTCAATATAGCGGAAGGCCGAACCGTAACAGGCGATGCCGTGAAGGAAGGTGTGGTAGTGCTGATCGCCGATAATACTGATCGGATGGGGCTGCTGCAAGGACAGGCTGACCACATTCGTGCCGGTATCTTCTATTTTGAACAGGCTTCCCGGCGTGATGCCGAGCTCGGTGATCGTCGACTTGATGGTTTCATCCCCTTCAACCGAGAGCAGATACCCATTTGCGTCTGACACGACAACCAAAATCGGTGTGCCGGCAAGCGAATCGAGCAGCTTCTCTGAGAAAAAACGGACAACTGACAATATTTCCTTATACGAGCAGCTGCGCGCCTGGAAACCAGCATCATCCAGGAAATTCTTCGGTTTGCTCAATTCATGCGGATCCATCCCGGCGTTCCGGCAAAATTCATTGGCTTCTTCGATGTAGTGCGGGTGTGTCATATGATTGAGTTCCCTCCCATCTGCTTGCAGACTATCTAGTAGGTGTTTCGACAAATCATGACAGTAGTTAAATGGTATGTTCTCTAAAAATACAGTATTGCAGCGGCAGGGTAAAGGGAAAATTGAGTGAACGGTTTCTGGAGGGCTTGAAGGTCCTTCCATTTAATGAACCAGTACCCTCAAATCAATGACAATAAGCTGCCGGCACGCAGGACTGCAAGTTTGAAGTTATGAATATAGTAAATCGTTTCCATGGTAACCGACTCTCATATACCTTCAGGACGACTGGTCTTCGTCCTATACCGGTTTCTTGTATTCTATTCGGCCGGCGGTCTGCAGAGCAGGGCAACCAACTGTTTCAACTTGCCGGCAGCGGGTACTGAAGGAACAGAACATCTTCATACGAGGAGGAATCATCATGAACAAAGAGCAGGAGAAGTATTTTGAGGATCGTGCGGGAACCGAGGATGCACGCTATCATATCGTTCCGCATGGTGATGAATGGGCAGTGAAACGTGAAGGTGAAGACGATGCGGTGTGCACGACAGGGTCTCAGGACGAGGCGATCGACGAAGCGAAGAAACTCGCAAAGGAAACTGGGACGATGGTCTATATTCATAATGAACACGGACGCATCGAGAAGCAGCTTGAGTTCAACAAGGATAAAAACAGATAAGCCATTTAGGTGCTATAGTCAGGAACGGCAATGCGGCCGTGCCTGACTATTTAAATTGAAGCTGAAAATTCATTTATACATAAAACCAACGAATTGAAATGTTTTCTGGAGAATGCTGATAGAAGAGTCCGAGCGCAAAATTTGGAGGAAACGCAGGGCAGATGAGTGGGGAAACGACAAAATCGGATAAAAGTTCGAAAATTTATATAATAATGCCTTTTCTTGTAGACGAGGGAGGAAATATTTACTATGATAGATGAGTAATTAGTGAAACAGTCACAGGCGTATGTCGTGCCTTGTGTTCATTTCATACGAGAGGCTGATCACGGGATCGAGGATGTCCTGGTAATCCCGGAGAAGCAGCAGGATGGAAAGGGGGTGAGAATCAGCGATGGGATCAGTGAAACGAAGAAACCTCCGAGTGTCATAGTCTGGCGGGACTCACTCGGAGGCGCACTGGGTAACCAGCTTATTTGCTAGTATACCCCTTTTTACTGATTATTAAAGTGTTTTTTTACTCAAGAGGGGGTACTTTGGATGGTGATTTTGGAGAAGTATGTCATTACTACGGAAACCAGTATCTTGTTTCCATACTACGATGCCTGCGGCAAGCTGATGTCCATGATCCTTGAAGGGGATCAGATTGTATTCGTGGACAGCAGGCCGACAGATATCATCGATTACAACCTCCGGCGGGTCGGCTCCAGCCTGAAAGGGGCTGCCGAAGGGGCGGATGAACTTCTTGGCAGAACCTTCATGTCGCCGGTCAGTCTCAGTAAGACGCATCAGATCTACATGACGCCGACATGCTCACCGAAAGCGGACGCCTGCATCTGGCTCGCTGTGGGCCATGTCGACACGTATGTGTGCAACAGCGGCGGAACCGTATCAGTCCGGCTGCGGAACGGCAGTGTTGCCGAATTGCCGCTCAGTCCGTACCAGTTCAGGGAACGTGTCCGGCAAGCTTGCACGCTGCAGTACTCGATCGAGACGAACACCCGCCAGGCGATGAAAGTGAAGGAAGACTACACACAGTCCTATATTTTGAAGAAGCCTGAGAAGGGCATGAATTACGAGGGCGAATGACGTGAGCTGAATAAAGGAAGTGAGGCTTGGGCGCGGCGACATCTCCGTGCTCAGGCTTTTTTTGCGCGAAGTGGATTTAGGGGGAGAGGGGCGCATGAGCGTTTGTAGGGATGGCTTGAGCGCTTCTTGTGGGACTTGAGCGTTTGTGGCGATTGCTTGAGCGCTTCTTGTGAGGTTTGAGCGTTTGTGGCGATTGCTTGAGCGCTTCTTGTGGGGCTTGAGCGTTTGCGGCGATGCTTGATCGTTTCCCGCAGGGCTTGAGCGTTTGTAAGGGTGGCTTGATCACCTCCCCCCTTGCGGCCGCAAACTTTTCAGCTGTATGGACAGGAATAGTTTAGGGGTTTGTCGAAAGAAGGACGACAGACTTTGTAAGGGAGGACACCCTGATGATCGGACTGCTGCTGATCGGCTCGTATATGCTCGGCAATATGCTGCCCGCACTTTATGCCGGCAGGCGGACCGGCCGGTCGGTGCGCCAGCTGGGCAGCGGGAACCCGGGTGCGCGGAATGCCGGGCGGGTGTTCGGGAAATGGACGTTTGCTGCGGTTCTGACGGCGGATGCTGCAAAAGGTGCGCTGCCTGTACTCACCGCCGGCTGGCTTGGGTGTGAACCGGCCGTCCGGCTGCTGGCCCTGCTCGCTGTCATGCTCGGCCACTGCTTTCCGGCTGTCCATCGGTTCCGCGGCGGCAAGGGGGCGGCTTCGTTCGCAGGCGGCCTGCTGGCATTCGATCCGCTTGCGGCGGTTCCGGCCGTCCTGCTGTTCGCCGTGCTGTACCCGATCATACGGCGCACCACTGTTTCGGGGATCACTGCAGCTGCGGCATTCATTCCTTATTGCTTTGTTGTATATGGCACGGCTTCCGGAATTGCAGCAAGCGGTCTGATCGGGCTGCTGCTGGTCACCCACCGCAGCAATCTGCGAGTCATCTACAGAAAGGGGCGGTCTGAATGACGTATTATTACCGACTGGCTCAACTGCCGGGAGACGCGGAGCAGATCCACCGGCTGAATTACAAGACGTTCGTCGAGGAGATTCCGCAGCATGATCCGAATGATCAGCACCAGCTTGTCGACCCATTCCATGAGGAGAATACATATTTACTGTGCATGAAAGACGGGGAGCTTGCCGGTATGCTTGCACTCCGGGAAGCCCGTCCGTTCTCATTGGACAAAAAAATCGGTCCGATCGAACAGTCACTCGAGAACCCGCCGGAACGGCCTGTCGAAATCCGGCTGCTTGCGATGGAACCGGACCATCGGACAGGACGGCCGTTTTTCGGCATGCTGCAGGCCCTCGTGAACTGGTGCCTGAAAAAAGGCTATGATGCCGCCGTGATTTCCGGGACGGTACGGGAACTGAAGCTGTACAGGCGGCTCGGATTCAAGCCGTTCGCCGAGCCGGTCGGACCGGAACAGGCGACGTACGTGCCGATGATCTTGTCCCGGAAATCCTATAAAGAAAGTGCGGTGGGCCGTCTTGCTCGGCCGATGGTGAATTTCCTGCCGGGTCCGGCAGCAATTTCGGGGAAAGTCCGGCGGGCTCTTACGGAAGAACCGATGTCCCACCGATCGCCGGCGTTCACCCGCTTGCTGGGCTCAGTGAAGCAGCAACTGACGGATCTCACAGGGGCGGCCTTTGTGCATGTCATGCAGGGGACGGGGACGCTTGCGAACGATGCAGTCGCAGCCCAGCTGTCAAGGATCGCGGGGAGGGGGTTAATCCTCGTCAATGGGGAGTTTGGCCGCCGTCTGCTGGATCATGCCGAGCGGATGGGGCTGGATTTCGATCCGTTCGAAATGGAGGATGGCCGGGCGTTTCCGATGGAGGAGATCGGCCGTCAGCTCGATACCGGTGCATATGAATGGCTCTGGTTCGTCCACTGCGAGACGTCGACAGGTGTGCTGAACGATATGGACACGATTTCGCAGATCTGCCGCGATACAGGAGTGAAGGCCGCAGTGGACTGCGCCAGCTCATTAGGGACGGTTCCAATGGATCTCCGGACGGTCGATTTCGCATCTTCCGTCAGCGGCAAAGGGCTCGCGGGCTATACCGGTCTTGCCCTCGTGTTCCATAAGGAGCGGCTGGAGCCTGACCGAAGGCTGCCGCGATACTTGGATATCGGCCTATATGAAGAGTGCGGAGGGATTCCGTTCACCCAGTCGTCGAACTTACTGGCAGCGCTCGATCAGGCGCTCCGGAATCTGTCCCATGATCCGGACAGGCATTACGGGCAGCTCCGCCGGACAGCGGACAGGCTGCGGAATGGGGCGGAAGCGCTCGGTATTTCCGTACTGGCATCGGAAGAGTCGGCGAGTCCGGGAATCCTGACGTTCGTCCTGCCGGAAGGGCGATCTGCATGCCGTCTGGGGGATGACCTGTTCCTGAACGGCTTCCGGACGCATTACGAGAGTGGCTATCTCCTGGAGCGCAACTGGCTGCAGGCTGCGGTGATGAACAGTCCGGACGAACGGGAGACGGACCGGTTCCTGTCTGTGCTTGCGAAGCTTTCCGATCGTGAAACCTTATCGCCGGCTGCTCCGTATGAGTACTGAAAGGGGGCGGCTCGGATGAACCAAACGATGCAGGAGCGTCAGATGGCGCTGACGATGAAACGGAATGAATACGCGCGGGTCTGCCGCCGTCTGGAGGACGCTCAGAAACAGCTCAGTGAAGCGGAATCGGAGAACAGGCGGCTCGAGCGGGCGCTGACGAAAGAGCAGAAAGACGTGATGGACCTTGGCAAGTTCTCCTTCCTGAATAAACTGAAGGAGTGGACCGGCTCGCTCGATACACGGATGGAAAAGGAGATTTCGGAAGCGGCTGCGGCGGAAGTCGCCTACAATGAATCGGTCAAACACGTGGAAGATCTCGAATACGAGGTGTCGGTGCTCAAAAAGACCGCTGCCAATCCGGAGTACGTTTATTTGGAAGAAGAGTGGGAGGCATTCATCGAGGAAAAGGAATTATGGATACGGATGAATGACGAGACGTCCCAGGCGACACTGCAAAAGATCGCAGATGACCGCGTGCGCATCCGTTCGATGATGCGGGAACTCGATGAGGCGCTTGAAGCGGGGGAGAAGGCGGAACGCGCGCTCGACCGGGCGATCGACAAGCTGAGCAATGCGGAAGGGCTGTCGATGTGGGATACATTCCTCGGAGGCGGACTGCTTGTGTCGGCTCTGAAATACTCCGAAGTGAATAGTTCCGACGATCTCGTCCACCAGGCGCAGCGGGCGCTCCGTCATTATGAAACGGAGCTGATGGACGTCCAGGAAGCGGCGACCGCCTCGTTCCAGGTGAACCGCAACGACATCTTCACGTTCACCGATCTGTTCTTCGATAACATTTTCTCGGATTTTGCCGTCCATTCCCGGATTACGGAAGGGAAGCAGAAGCTGAATGATGTGTTGCAGGATGTGCGGCAGGTGCAGTCGCGGCTCAGACACAAGAAAGAAGCATCCGAAGCGGAATTGGTCCGCCTGGATGCCGATGAGAAACGTATTTTGCTGTCTTGATGATGTCCGGGTCAGTCGAACTCCAGGAATTCGATCCGGTTGCCGAACGGGTCGTGTGTGAAAAAACGCTTACGGCCATCAATCGGCGGTTCTTCGGAAATTTCATAGCCGGCTTCCTGCAGTGACTGCCGCAGGGACTCAAGCGCATGTACGGTGAATCCGGAATGCGCTTTTTTGGCTGCCTGGAAATCGGGCTGGATGCCGATATGGACTTCCTGGCTGCCGCAGGAGAACCAGCAGCCGCCCCGTGATTTCAGGTTTTCCGGTTTTTCGATTTCCGGCATGCCGAGCAGGTGCCCGTAGAAAGCGCGGGCCTGTTCCTCGGAACCCGGGGGTGCTGCGATCTGCACGTGGTCGATCCCTTTGAATGAATGCTCCAATTGTTTCACCTCGCTCCAGCTTCACTATACCGGTATCTGATGCACCTGGACAGTCGGAATAACGAATGGCTCTTGTTCGGTTATCCGAATTGCTATTAGTATTTACATTAGAATGTTTGTAATGTAGGAGACCGGGGTACACTGTGACCAGTATGAGGAAATTTCACTTTCCTACAATCTTGCTGGGGGGTATTCGGATTGGATAACGAACAGAACAAGGACAAACAGACGAATGACGACGGACAGCGGGAAACCTTGACGACGCGGCAGGGGCATCCGGTGAAGGACAACCAGAACATCCGGACGATCGGCGACCGTGGACCGGCGACGCTTGAGAACTATCATTTCATTGAAAAGATCTCGCATTTCGACCGGGAGGAGATTCCGGAGCGCGTCGTCCACGCCCGCGGGTCGGGCGCGCATGGTTATTTCGAGACCTATGGCAAGGTCGGCGATGAGCCGGTCGAGAAATACACACGGGCGAAAGTGTTTTCCGGAGCCGGTAAACGGACACCGGTCCTCGTGCGGTTCTCGACAGTAGGCGGCGCGAAGGATTCTCCGGAGACGGCACGCGATCCGCGCGGTTTCGCGGTCAAGATGTACACGGAAGACGGAAACTGGGATCTGGTCGGCAACAACTTGAAGATTTTCTTCATCCGCGATGCGATGAAGTTTCCGGATATGATACATGCGTTCAAAGCGGACCCGGCGTCGAACGTGCCGAATCCGCAGCGGATGTTCGACTTCGTATCGCGTTCGCCGGAAGCGACACACATGATCACCTTCCTGTTCTCCCCATGGGGCATTCCGGCGACGTACCGCCATATGCAGGGCTCCGGCGTCAACACGTACAAGTGGGTCAATGACAAAGGCGAAGCGGTTCTTGTGAAATATCACTGGGAGCCGAAGGAAGGCATCCGCAACCTGACGCAGGAAGACGCCGACGCCATCCAGGCGAAATCGGTCGGCCACGCGACGGAAGACCTGTATGAAGCGATCGAGCGCGGCGACTATCCGGAGTGGGAACTGTTCGTCCAGATCATGGAGGACGACTATCATGAGGAGCTCGACTTTGATCCGCTCGATGACACGAAGCTGTGGCCGGAGGATAAATTCCCATGGCTGCCGGTCGGCCGGATGGTGCTCGACCGGAATCCGAAAGATTTCCATACAGAAATCGAGCAGGCGGCATTCGGGACAGGCGTCCTCGTCGACGGGATGGACTTCTCGGATGACAAGATGCTCCAGGGGCGGACATTCTCGTACTCCGATACGCAGCGTTACCGTGTCGGCTCGAACTATCTGCAGCTGCCGGCGAACGCACCGAAAACACACGTGCGGACGAACCAGCAGCGCGGTCAGATGGATCACCGGGATCCGAACGAATCCGGCGGCAACCCGCACATCAACTACGAACCGTCCATGCTGGGCGGCCTGCAGGAAGCGGACGGCGCAGAACGGCCGCCGCACCGCCCGACATTCAATGCAGCAGCGATGAGCGCCCCGATCGACCGGCCGAACAACTATGGCCAGGCCGGCGAGACGTTCCGCATGTTCGAAGACTGGGAGCGCGAGGAGCTCATCAAGAACCTGTCCGATGCGCTGGCGCAATGTGACAGCCGCATCCAGGAAGCGATGATCGAGCACTTCACGCAGGCGGACAAAGACTATGGCCGTCTCGTGAAGGAAGGCATCCAGAAGAAGATGGATGAAATGAAGAACATGGATACAGCAGGACAAGTGCCGGGCCGCGAATCCGGCAAATCCAAATTCGGATTCGGCACACCGAAGATGCAGGAAGCGGCAGAAGACGCCGTCGAGAAAGGCAAAGACGCCGATCCGTATTGATTGATGCATAGCTGAACGAAGAGCCCTCTGACCGGTAGTGGATCAGGGGGTTTTTGGTGCGTCAGGGGCTGAATTCCTGGTTGGTCTTCTGAGGGATGGCTGGTGAAGGGCATTCATCGCGGCACGACGGGGGTCGCAGGCATGCCATCCGTACGCGTCCGCGGTTAAGGGGCAGGCATACAGAGCGCATTTGTGAAGTTAAGATCACTTTCTGGCGTTTATGAGCGCAAAATCGGTTTTATGATCACTTTCCGGGATTTATGATCACTTTGCTGACTTTATGAGCGGAACCAGAGATTTATGATCACTTTTGAAGATTTATGAGCAAAATCCAGGTTTTATGATCATTTTTCATCATTGAAGAGCTGCAGCCTATGGAATTGCCGTCGATGCCGGGCAAGATTGTTCTCCTTCTGTGTCGGAAACGATGGTAGACTGGAGATAACTTAGATGTTTAGGAACACTGGAGAGTTGAAAGGGGCTGAGGACGATGACGATCCGTCCAATCGAACAGAAAGACAACGCGGTAATGGAGCGGATCATCAAGCAATCGCTCGAAGCGGTCGGTCTCGACATACCGGGGACCGCTTATACGGATCCGCAGCTCGGTGATCTGTATGGCCACTATGCCGGTATTCCGGAAGCTGCCTACTGGGTGGCAGCGGACGAGGACGATCGTGTGCTCGGCGGTGTCGGAATCGGACCGTTCGATGAAGCACAGGGGATCTGCGAACTGCAGAAGCTGTATGTCGCGCCGGAAGCACGGGGGCGCGGGCTGTCAGGGGAGCTGATGGCGGAAGCTTTGGCGTTTGCCGGTCGGCATTATACGTCATGCTATCTGGAGACATCCGTGAAACTTGCAACCGCGAACCGGCTGTATGGAAAGCTCGGATTCCGAAAATTGGAGCGACCGCTCGACGGGTCGGAGCACGGCGCGATGGATGCTTGGTATATGAAAGACTTGAAATGAGACGGTGAAGGACAACTGAACAGAGCTGATCTCCAATGTGAGAAAGCCCGGATCCTGAAAATGGATCCGGGCTTTCGTCTTTCGGTTCACACCAGTTGGAAGTTCCGGATTCTATACAGGGGGAGTATCGGACACTTCACGCAAAGTATCGGACTTTTCGCCGGGCATATCGGACACTTCGCGAAATTTATCGGCATCCGGGCACAATTCAAGGGCCTGGATGGTGCTCGCGGTGCTCGTTTTCTGCGGGACCGTCACGGTCGCGGCTGCGGACTGATGCATAGCTGCCGTCATGGCGCGAGCAGAGGGACAAGTCAGATGCCCGCGCGGGGATATCGGACAAATCAGGGGGAGTATCGGACACTTGGCAGGAGTTATCGGACACTTCATGCGAAGTATCGGACATTTCGCCGGGAGTATCGGACATTTCGCCGAACTTATCGGCATTCGGGCACAACTCGCATCAGCCAGGCTGTGTGTATATACACTCTCATCCGTGTGTGGGCAAAAGCACAGCGGCCCCTCTTCGCAGAGAGGGGCCGCTGTATGTCATCAAATTATTCCTTCACGTACGATCCCAGAACCGGTGCTGGGCGATAGCATTCACGAAGCGGACGGTGAAGTCTCCTTGATTGGAAGCGAACACGACGCCGTCGAGGTTGTTCGCCGGGGTTGTCTGAATGTAATTCTGGCCGGTGGCGGCCACGCCGATCGGCTTATAGTGTTTGTAATGTTCCTGCACGAAGTCGGAAACGCCCTGATCGAATTTGACTTGACCGGCTGTATTGCCGCCGACGACATAGCTCGCATCATACAGGACGGGGTACTTATTCTTGAAGGTTTGATCGACCTTCAGCTTTGTGCCGTCTGCTGCGGTCACTTTGCCCAAACGGTCACTGACGATATCATAGAAGACGCCGTACTGGTCGAATGCTTTCAGCGTCTGCTTTACTTCAGCCGCATTGAACCCATTGCCGATCAGTACAGCGACTTTCTGTGTATAGGCATAGTGCGGGGTGTTCGCCTGGCTGAGGGCGGGAGAACTTTTAGTGATGTTGACCTGCTTCGTTTTCGGACGATCCACGCCGATATGATCGGCGATGACGCAGGCCATACCGTAATCGACACGTGCCCACATCTCCACGTTCTTCTGACGGATTTCCTTGCTCTTCACGTACTCCAGGTGGTAGATGAATGTGTCGGTCATATCCTG
The DNA here is from genome assembly GCF_000826145.2 of Sporosarcina koreensis. GTDB lineage: Bacteria > Bacillota > Bacilli > Bacillales_A > Planococcaceae > Sporosarcina > Sporosarcina trichiuri. Next base: position 1,449,210 of record NZ_LN651337.1, on the reverse strand, counting down.
CTGTTCGACCTTCGTGAGACTGTTCCAGAACAGGCGGGCCTGTGAGAAAAAGTCCTCAAATGATTCGCTCGGGAAATCCCGGGTCAGGTGGCCCTCAACCGGCTGTGCCGTGTGGGCGTACCCCCCTTCCGAGAAAGGAACTTCAGCAGGCGTATTGCCCGCAAGCTTATTATTGTGGTACGTGACCGCATCCGTATCAATCCGGTATTTCGAGTAGCTGTCCCGCTGGTTTGTGTTCACCTCAGACACAGGTTTGTTGACCGGGATCTGATTGAGGTTAGCAGTGCCGAGACGGTGGTAATCGGTGTCGCGATAGGCGAACGAACGGCCTTGCAGCACCGGATCATTCGTGAATTCAATACCGGGTACCAATGTCGCCGGATCGAAGGACGACTGCTCTTCTTCCGCGAAGAAGTTGTCGACCTGCCGATTCAGTGTCATTTTGCCGATGTATTCTACCGGGATGACTTCTTCCGGCCATAATTTCGTATCATCGAGAATATCAAAATCATAATCGAATTCCTTCTCTGTCTCTATCAGCTGGACACCCAATTCATACTCCGGATACGCGCCTTTTTCGACAGCTTCCACAATATCCCGCCGGTGGAAATCCGGATCGACTCCTCCTATCACATTCGCCTCATCCAGAAGTAATGAATGCACGCCAAGAACCGGACGCCATGTAAATCGGACGAAGATGGTCTTCCCGTTTTCGTTCACAAACCGGAATGTATTGATCGGCCAGCCGGCCATCATGCGCCAGCTTCGCGGCCGGCCGCGGAACGACATGAGCCACATGACCATATGCGCGGTTTCCTGGTTGCTGACGACATAATCCCAGAAACTATCATGCGCCACAGTCGCCTGGGGGATGTCGGTAATCGGATTCGGCTTTACGGAATGCGTCACGTCCCTGAATTTCATGGCATCCGCCAATAGGAAGACGGGGAATTGGAGGGAAAGCATATCGTAATTCCCTTCTTCCGTATAAAACTTCACCGCAAACCCGCGGATGTCGACTGCAGTATCTTTGGATCCTTTGCTGCCGACGAAATTCGAAAATCGGCAAAATACAGGTGTCTTCGTCCCGGGTGTCTGCAGGAACTTCGCCACCGTGTGCTGTTTCATCGATTTATACAGCTCGAAGTCGCCGTAAAGCCCGAATCCCCGGGCGTGTACGACTTTCTCCGGAATCCGCTCACGGTTGAAACTGGATTGCTTGCGGTAGAAGTGGATGTCATTCAGCAAGGTCGGTCCCCGTTTGCCTGCACGCAATGACCGCTGATCATTCGATACTTTGAAACCCGTATCGCTCGTCATCTCCTGACCGGGACCCGTATTCGTCTCCCGGTACTGTTCGAGCTGTTCGCTCTTTTCATCTTGCGGCCGCCGGTGTTCTTCTTTATCCATCCCATCACCTCTTCTGTATCAATGTTCCAATGTATGCTCCGCGGAAGCAGCTTATTCGGATATATAAGCCGGAACGAGCCCGTTACTGCGTATTGGCTGCGCAAGGCCGCCGGACGGGATCGAAATTCCTGCGTGCCGCGTCAGCGGAAGACACCCAGCATTCCGCCGATTGCGGTGTCGGCGATGAGCACCAGCAGAACGATCACACCGACGATCGTGCAGGAAGCGTAGAACAGGAGGCCATTGAACCCGTCGATCGTATCGGGAAAATCAGAGAGCATCGTCAGCGTGACGTACAGAGGGACGAGAATGAAAGCGACAGCAGCACTTACGGAAAGCAGGATCACCGCGAGCGAGTGGGCATCGAGGAATGTAAGGAGCAGAGAGGCTGATGAAAGGATGATCGGCACTGCAAAAAAGCCGCCGAGTTTCCGGATCAGTTCGGGGAGCGGCTGCGTAACGGAGAACGTCATGGCGGTTGCTTTGATGGCTGCCAGATTGATGGAGAGAAACAGGAGGAGCAGCAGACTGCCTTTCAGCAGGATGGACAGCCAGGCAGGGGCGAGCAGCTGTGCAGCGTAGAGTGAATAGAAAGAGGTGGCGGCCAGAAAGACGTACAGCAAAATACTCATCACGCTGTACGGAAAACTGCTCTCCGGTGTGTGGATATGGGAGGACGGCGCTTTTGCCTGACTGACGACAAACCGGAAGAAGGACTGCACCTCTTTGCCGAAGTCCCCCCAGGTCCCGTTGGAAGCTGATGGATTTTCGACGACGGTTTCTGCCCGTTTCCGTGCAGATGAATAAGATGTCCCGCATTCCCCGCAGAAGTTCCCTTCAAGCTGCGCATGGCTGCAAACCGGACAAGTCTTCAAGACGATCACTCCTAATTCGGATGGTTGCCAGAGTGTATGCGGGAGGTGAAGGGGATAGTCATACATTTCTTATTTCAAATTTATTGCCAGGTCAGCAGACGGAGTGAGGATCCGTGCGGCATAACTCCGTGTTTAAATGGAATATGACAGGGAATGGGCGATAGTACTGGAAAATATTAAATTAGAAGGTCGTCAGATGGATATTAAAAAAGACCTACATACCTTGAAGAAGCCGGCGGACTGGGTTGCGGGGGTGGAATGGTTCTTTTTCATCTTCGCAAACATCGTGATCATTCCGCTGACCGTCGGGAAAGCTTTCAATCTGCATCAGGACAGTATCTTCACCACCCTCCAGCTTTCGTTTGTCGTGACGGGGATGGCTTGTCTGGCGCAGGCGTTTTTCGGACATAAACGAGCGATCCTCGAGGGCCAGTCAGGTCTCTGGTGGGGAATGGTGTTGTCCATTGTCAGCCTGGCGAGTTCGCAAGGCCTGTCAATGGGGGAACTTGGCGGCAGTCTGACGGTAGAATTCCTTATTTCCGCTGTTTTGACTGCTGGTATCGGTCTGCTCGGTCTGGGGCCGAAACTTTGCAAGCTCTTTAAACCGGGCGTCATGGGTGTTTTCATGCTGCTTTTCGGTTTCACGCTTAGACCCCGCTCTCGGACCTCCGGAGAATGGCTATGCCAACAAGGGGGATACGACACCCGAATGAGGACGAATGGCAATATTATCTCGAAGGCCAGGGCCGTATGACCGTATTCGCTTCAGGCGGTAAATCACGGACCTATGATTATCAGGCCGGAGATGTCGGCTATGTACCATTTGCGATGGGGCATTACATCCAGAACACCGGTGATACGCCGCTTGTGTTCCTTGAAATGTTCCGCAGCGATCACTTCGTGGACGTTTCATTGAACCAGTGGATGTCCCAGACACCACCGGAACTGCTGAAAGAGCACTTGCCGCTAAGTGATGATTTCATCAAGAACGCTCTGCACAGCGACAAGCGGCCGAACGTAAAATTTGAATGATCATCTCAATCCGACTATCTGTCCTCTCCCGGGCAGATAGTTTTTGTTTGCAGGTAAAAAAGGAGTGTTCGAGAGTTCCATCCGAATCGCTGAAAAGCCGCACGTAATCCAGGCATGGACTACGTGCGGCCTTTCTTTTGAATGTATGTCTGGTTTCTCCATATCAGAAAGGGTTGATCCCTTTCAGCGGTTCTTTTGCGGGGCCGGCAATGACTTCGCCGGACCCTTTGAAGACGGATCCGTGACATGGGCGATCCCACGTTTCATCGCCGTCGTTCCAGGACACTTCACAGCCGAGGTGCGTACAGGATAAGTCGACATAATGGATGGTGCTGTTATGGTCTTTGTACATGCCTGCCGGCTCGCCATCCTGTTTGAACTTCTTCGCCTGTCCGTTGTGCAGACGGTCTGCCAGTTCGGAAAGGGAGGGTTCGCTGTCCGTCTTTTCCTGTTCCTCATCAGGCTGTCTGCGCTGCGGACTCAGCAGCTCTTTGTATTTGTTTGGCTGACCGGTGATCAGATCCGTGATGAGCTGTGCAGCGGTGCCTGAAATGGCCAGCCCCCATTTGCTGTAGCCTGTCATGACATACATTTTGTCATCGCCCTCTTCGATCGGTCCGATGAAGGGACGGCGGTCGGGGGTCATCAGGTCGTGCTCCGACCAGTAGGCGAGCATCTCGGTGAGACCGAATTCGGCTTTCGCGAATTCCCGGATCGATTCGTAATGATCGATGGTGGACGTATCATTGCCGGTCGGATGCGTGTCACCGCCGACGATGAGGATCGGCTGGTCTCCGTCATGCGCGCCGCGGAACGTCCGCTTCGGATCATCGTCGCTGATGTACATCCCTTTGTCGAAGGCTTTATCGCTTTTGAAAGCGGTCAGATGGGATGTCATCGGTTTCAGGGTGTTGGAATAGAACGAGTGCGGATCTTCGACAGGGAACAAGGTGGCGAGAACCGCCTGTTTGCATGTGATCGTATACGGTGTATCAGTTGTCAGCGTCAGATGATCGCTATGATACGCCTTGTCCATATAGCGGGTATGCTGATAGATCCTGCCGCCCAACTTATGGATCTCTTTCAGGACACCGTGCAGGAATCTGACCGGATGGAATTCCGCCTGATCCCGCAGGACGAGTGCCGAGGCGACGTTGAAATCGAGAGGGATCGAATCGGTAAGTCCGCCGTCCGCCCCGATCTGTCTGTAGGCGTCCGCTTCGTTCCGCAAGCTGTCGGAATGGCTGCCGTCCTGCGAAAAGACATAGGAATCCATATCCGAGAAATCGCAGTCGATCGAATGTTCTTTGACGACGGATCGGATGAAGCCGAGTCCGTCTTCGTTTGCTTCATAGTATTGTTTTGCAGTATCCGCTCCGTCGCGTCCGATCATTTCGTGATAGATCAGCTGATGCTGGGCGGACAGTTTGGCAGTCGTGCCGCCTGTGCTGCCTGCTCCGAATTCACGCGCTTCCACAAGCGCCACCGATTGTCCGGCTTTGGCGAGACAGTAGGCAGCGAGGACTCCGGAGATCCCGCCGCCGATGACAGCTGTATCCACTTCGATATCCTCTGCCAGTTTCGGGTAACTGACCCCGCCTCCTGTCGTCTTCCAGAATGAATGCTGGGTACCTTGGATGTGACTCATGCTATAACCTCCTGATGATAAAGTTTCCTATTTATTACCTACCTTTCTATCGCGGAGTTAAACATCCGGCACTCCCTGTGGAACACGGAAAAAGACGGCTCATCGGATGGATGAGCCGCCTGATGGTTTGTGCAAAAGAGCTGATCAGGAAAGGGCAGTCTGTTCCGCCTGGACGAGGAGGCCGCCTTCCTTCAGATACCGGTCGATGCCGTCTGCTGTCCGGTAGGCGAGCGCCCCGACGGTTTCAGTCGGATTGTAGTTGCCGAAATGCGGGAAAGAGGAGGCGCCGGCGACGAACAGATTGTCCATCTCCCACATCTGCTGATAGCTGTTGAGTGCGGAGGTGGCCGGGTCATCCCCCATGATGACGCCTCCCGCAAAGTGACCGGTCGTGTAGGAGTTGTTGAACTCCGTATCATCTTCCACTTTGTCAGGTTCCACCGTGTCCGCACCCATCTCTTTCATGATTTTCGTGCATACATCGATGGCATAGCGCATCAGGTTTTTATCCTGGTCGGTGTATTTGTTCGTCACACGAAGAAGCGGATCGCCGCGGAAATCGGTGTATGTCGGATCGAGATCCATGTAGTTGTGATCCCACGGCATCGTGCCGGTCAATGCATTGACGTATAGATGACGATTGGCATAATGGATCGACTTGTCCTTGAACTCCTTGCCCCACGAAGGGGTGCCCGACGGGACGAAGTTGTTTTCGATCGGCCGCAGACCCGACACCTGATGCTGCACTTCAAAGCCATGCAGGAAATCGAGATCGGTGTGGTCGAGATCATCAGCAGCGAAATCGTCGAACGTGGCACCGAGTGCGCCCGCCCCCATGAAGGTGTTGAACTCCTTCTTCTCGAAGAAGCCCCGTGCACCGAGATAGTTGATGTTGCTGAAGTGGCCTGTGAAATTTTTGCCGATGATCCCTTCGCGGGTCTTCGGGTTATATGGTGTCCCGATCTTTGACAAAAGCATGAGGCGGGTGTTGGAGAAGATGAATCCTGCAGCGACGACGACATCCGCCGGCTGTTCGTATTCCTGGCCGGTCAGGGTGTCGGTGTACAGGACCCCCGTCGCTTTGCCATTCTGGTGCAGGATGCGGTGAGCATATGCGTTGTAGCGGAGCTCATAGTTGCCGGTCTTCTGGGCTGTCTTCAGGACAGTGATGATCGGATCGGCTTTCGCACCGAAATGGCAGCCGTAGGTTTCACAAAATGCACAGTAGACACAGGCGTTGATCGTTTCGCCGTCTGGGTTCGTATACTGCTCTGTCACGTTTGCGGTCGGCAGCTGGTATGGATGATAGCCCAGTTTTTCCGATGCATCCTTGAACAGCCGGATGGACGGCGTTTCAAGGGACGGGACATTCGGGTAATCATCCGAACGTTTCGGACCGATCGGGTTCGGTTCCCCGGAAATGCCTGCTGTCTTTTCATATTTGTCATAGTATGGTTCCAGATCATCATAGGTCAGGCCCCAGTCCTGGATGGTCATCCCCTCGGGAATCTTGGATTCGCCGTACCGCTCGATCGTTTTCGAGCGGATTTCGAAGTCATACGGGCGGTACCGGAAGTTGACGCCATTCCAATGGACGCCAGAACCGCCTTTGTCGGTGCCGAGTATTGCGTTTTTATTCGTCCGGACAGGCAGGGCTTCTTCATCCTTCGTTGCCCGGGAGGTCATCGTGTCTTTTGACAAGTCCTGCATGAGGGCATAGCGCTGGGAGTAGCGCAGTTCGTCTTTCTCGCCTTTGAAATCTGCGACTTCCCGGTCCTCGCCACGTTCGAGGGCCACCACCTTGTAACCTTTTTTGGAGAGTTCAGCACCGATGATGCCGCCTGCCCACCCGCTGCCTATGATTGCCACGTCCACTTTTTTCAGTTTTTTCGCCAAGGTGCATTCCTCCTGTGTCGTTTAATGCTGCTGGGTGTCTTTCAATGCGACCGGCTTCAGTTTCGCAAATTCATCTTTCTCAATAGCACCCATATAGGCAGGGTACGCGCCTGGGTAATTGCGCATCTTCCAGCCTTCCATGTTTTTGTTGCCGCCATAGATCGGATCGGAGTAAGCGCCTTCCAATGTCGCCTGGTGCAAGAGTGCGAAGAAGACGGAGGACGGAACGCCTTTCATCTTCGCTTTGCCGTCTTCGAACTTGTGCAGCAGATCGATCTGCTGCTCTTCCTCCAACTCGTAGTAAGGCTTTTTGAATTGGTCCTGGCTGTTGCTGTTGAGTGCGCGGAGGCCGTATGTAAAGATTTCGCGCCGGGTCAAGATGGACTGATCCTGCAGATGGGAATCGGCCGGGTCTTCTCCCTGGCTGCTTGCGCCGACCGGTTTCGGATTGGCGGCTTCCGTAGAGGCATCCGGATCCAGCTGGCCGGTTTCATATACTTTGAACGGGCCTTTCCGGTAATCCCGGGCGTTTATGCCCCAATCGCCTGCGAGCTGTTTGTCGATGAAGAAAGGGACACCAAGTCCGATTGCCCCGGGACCGTGATGATCTTCAGGGAAAATACATTCGGTTGCAGCTTCCAGTGCCTTGAAGTCTTCTTCCCTTGTGAAAAATATGCGGGCTTCCTGGAACGAGGTCGTCGTTTCGGTCTTATCCTCTTTTTTCTCCTTCTCGTTTTTGCGGTCGTTGATGAACAAACCGCCGAGCAGGGAACCGCCGACGACTCCGCCGGCGACCATGCCGCTGTTCTTCAGGAACGTCCGACGGCTCATCGGTGAACTTTGCGGCTCTTTATCGGGAGTCTGTTTCTCGTCTGCCATCTTGTTCGCACCCTCCTCATGATAAAAGGACAGACGGCACAGCCTGTCTGTCTTCCTGTATTTCGAATTTATCAGGCTTGCAGACTATTCAGCAAGCCGCCATTATGTTATACCCTTATTTTGCGATTGTATTCGCATTCAACAGAGAAAGTTCAGGAGGGTGAGAACACCGCATGGAAGGGGGGACCCGTTTCCATGCGGTGCTGGCAAAATGCTGAAGTGGATGAGCGGGTATTCCCAGCCGTGTCAATCCAGGGAGAGGACGAGTTTTCCCCGGGCATGACGCGTCTGCGTTTTCCTGAGTGCTTTCAGTCCCTCGTCGAATGGATAGACTTCTTCGATGACAAGCTGTGTCTTTCCAACCGAGATGAATGCGAACAAGTTTTTCAGCTGGCTGCGGACGTCCGCTTTGTGCGGCACGAATGCAACATGGATGCTGCGTTCCGGTTTGAACCGGTCGCCCGAGATGGTGATGACCGTACCGCCGTCTTTTACGATGTGCATACTGTCGGTTCCTGTGCCCGGCTGAATGGCGATCGCCGCGTCCACTCCGTCCGGCATCCAGTCACGGATTTGGTCGGCCCAGGCCGGGTCCCGGTAATCGACTGTTTTGTCCGCGCCGAGTGATTTCATATACGCATGGTTTTTCGGCGAGGCGGAACCGGCCACGTTCCAGCCGCGTGCTTTGGCGATCTGGATGGCGAATGTTCCGATGGCGCCGGAAGCGCCTGCGATGAAGACGGAATCACCCGCTTCGAGCGGCAGTGCCGTCAATGCACGGAGCACCGTGTTGCCGGCGACGGGGATAGCGGCCGCTTCTGTAAAACTCATAGGTCCGGGAATCGGGATGATAAGAGAGTCTTTCCGGACAGCGGCGTACTCGGCCCATGTACCGCCCTTCGGCTGCATCATGCTGACAAACGCGATGCGATCCCCGGGCTGGTATTCAGTCACCGCACTGCCTGCTTTCTCGACAATTCCGGCCGCTTCGATGCCGATCGCATATGGATACTGGATGTCCTGCGGAAGGAAATAAGAATCGTGGATGCCGACGCCGACCGCTTTGACACGAACCAGCAATTCGTCCTCTGAAATGGCAGGAATCTCCGTCTCCTGAAGCGCGATATCATCTGGCGCGTCGCTTCGTTTTACAAACGCTTTCATAGTTGTATCCTCTCCTTCAAAGAATTTTGTGAATTCAGTGTAGCATGCGCAGGAGCTGGTGGCCGGCGTGGAGGGGTGGACGTGCGCTGCATGGTCAGCGGGGGATTCGAGAAGTATCGGACAGTTGGCCTCGGGTATCGGACATATCGGTCGAAGTATCGGACGTATCGCCGGATATATCGGACAAATCGGTCGAAGTATCGGACACATCGCCGAATTTATCGGCATCCGCACACAATTCAGTGATGGCCTTTACGGCAGTCTGCAGCATGGTCATAATGAAATTTAAAAGGTTTGACGTAGTAATGTTATGGCATTATATAGAACGACAGGGAAGAAAGTCATTAAAAAATATAAAAACTAGTGACTTTAGACTCGCATGGAACTATAATAGCTTTTGTGTTCAAAATAGAAACGAAACAGAAGCGGCCATATAGGTCACGCAGAAGAAGGGGAATATCATGAAACGATTCAAAGGGTTCAAAAGTCTCAAAGGCCGGTTGCTTACTGCATTTGGCATAGTATTGCTGATGGTGCTGGGAATGGGAGTCTATACGGTGTTCTCGGTCAACTCGGTGAACAAGATGACGAAGGAGATTGTCGAGCAGGACACCCGGCTGATGGCGACGGATCTCAAACTCGCCAATACAATGTCCGGCCGGCTGTCTGCAGTGCGTGCATACATATTATTCGGAGATGAAAAGTATAAGAAGGAATTTCTCGAACTGACAGAGGAAGGGAAAGCTTTGCAGGCCCAGTCGGAAAAACTGGGGGCATCCGGGGAGTTCGGCGACTTGGTGGATCGGATGATCAGCTGGCGGAAGCAGCTGACAACGGATGTGATCGATATGTATGATCAGAACCGTCCGGAGCGGGCAGCGAAGAATCTGGATGCACTGTCGACGGAAGGGAACAAACTGATCGGGGAGTACCATGAAATTGCAAATAACCGTGAAAAGCTGACTGAACAGCACGGTGAGGAGATCATTTCGAGCGGGAAACAGACGCTCACTTGGATATCCGCAGTCCTTCTGGCGGTTCTGATTGTGAGTATTGGTGCTGCATTGGTGACTGGCCGGATCATCACCAATCCGATCCGCCGCGTCATGGAACGGATGGGTCAGATTGCGGATGGCGATCTGAGCCAGGAACCGCTCGAAGTCAGGACACGTGATGAAGTCGGCCAGCTGGCTGCAGCCACAAATGAGATGAGCAGCCGCACACGCAGCATGCTGAATGATATCGACGGCGTCTCATCGTCGGTCTCGGCACACAGCGAGGAGCTGACGCAGTCGTCGAATGAAGTCAATGCGGCGTCCCGGCAGATTGCAGTGACCATGCAGGAACTGACGTCAGGCATCGAAAGTGAAGCGAATACGGCCACGGATCTGGCGATGGTGATGGAGCGGTTTGCGGAGCGCGTGGAAGATGCGAATACTCGCGGTGAAGCGGTCCGGGAAGCTTCCGAATCGGTACTTGCGAAAACGGGAACCGGGTCGGATCTTATGAAGGCGTCTTCCGAACAGATGGAGCGGATCGATGCAATTGTCCAGGACGCTGTCAGCAAGATCAAAGGACTGGATGCCCAGTCGCAGGAAATTTCGAAACTTGTTGTCGTCATCAAGGATATCGCGGATCAGACGAATCTGCTGGCACTGAACGCGGCGATCGAAGCAGCGCGTGCAGGCGAGCGCGGCAAAGGGTTCGCCGTCGTTGCGGAGGAAGTGAGGAAACTGGCCGAGCAGGTCGCGGTGTCCGTGACGGATATTACAGGTATCGTCGGAACGATCCAGCAGGAATCCGGCAGTGTCGCCGGCTCCCTGGAAACGGGATATGAAGAAGTCGAGAAGGGCACAGCGCAGCTGAAGTCGACACAGGCGACGTTCGAAGAGATCCGCCAGGCAGTGGAAATGATGGCGGATGATATCGGCACCATTTCAAAGAACCTGGAGGATATCACAGCGGGCAGTGAAGAGATGAGCGAGTCGATTGAAGAGATTGCGGCCATCTCCGAGCAGTCGGCCGCGGGTGTGCAGGAGACATCCGCTGCGTCCCAGCAGACGAGCAGCTCCATGGAAGAAGTCGCAGGCAGTTCGGCGCAGCTGGCCCAGCTGGCAGAGGACTTGAACGGCCTGGTACGCGCGTTTAAATTGTGATTTGCTGAATAGAGAGCCCGGCTGCTGACTGGCAGCCGGGCTCTTTGGTATGACGGATGTCCGTATCGGCCACTTGATGCGGGGTATCGGACAGTTCGGCGTGGTTATCGGACACCCGGCGCGAAGTATCGGCCACATCACCGAATTTATCGGCATCCAGACACAATACATAGAAAAACGGCAGTCCGGGTTACAGCGGGACTGCCGTTTTTGTCATTTCTCGTTTTCTTCTATAGGGACCAGGTCAAAGATCTTATGGTCCTCGAAGGCATCGATCAGACGGTCGAGCCAGTCGTAATAAGCGAGTGTATAGGTGAGTTTTTCCATATCATTCTCCACCTCTGCAAGGAGTTCCTCCGTCAGACCCTCCTCGTTTTTCAGCTCTTTCAGCTCACGCAGCGACTTTCGGACGGCTGAAATATGAAGAGAGACGGCTCTTCGCCATTGGACTGTAAACATGTCGATAAAAATCTGATACCAATCTTCCTTCGCTTTGTACAGGTCTTTCCGGACGCCTTTCTCCCAGACCCGCTCCACGAGTTTCCCGTCCGACAGGGCACGGATGGAGGTGCTCATGCTCGTTTTACTCATCCCGAGCTTAGCGGACATATCATCCAATGTAAGCGGGCGATCCTCGAAGAACATCATACCGAACTGTCTGCCGGCAGACGGCGGGAGGCCATAGAGATGTATGTTCTGCGCAATTGACTCGGTTACTCGTTTACGGGATTTTTCCAATCTTTCCTCTGCATCCATACGGGATGACCTCCTTGCCCTACTAGCAGTTCCTGTCTCACTTCTAACTGTTAAGTATAGCTTAGAATAACGCAAAACGGAAATCAAATTGTTTGTACAGTAAAAACTGTACGTAAAATTAATTACGTAAAAACCTTGTATTACGATAATATTACAGATATACTTGGAAACATCGTGGAAAACTGAATCGGGGGGTTCGCATGAAAGAAGCAGGTACAACTAAGAAAATCGAAGTGAAGAACGCGACGAAGATTTTCGGCAAATCGCCGAAACGCGCGGCTCAGCTTCTGAAAGACGGAAGAACAAAAAAAGAGATATTGAAGGAAACCGGCTCGACAGTCGGTGTCAATAATGCGGCATTCGATGTACTGGACGGCGAAATTTTTGTCATCATGGGTTTATCGGGCAGCGGTAAGTCGACGCTCGTCCGTCTGTTCAACCGGCTGATCGAACCGACATCCGGCCAGATCCTGATTGACGGGGACGATATCGTAGCCATGAACAAAGAACAACTGCGATCGGTCCGCCGGAAAAAGATGGGGATGGTATTCCAGAACTTCGCATTGTTCCCGCACAAAACGATCTTGCAGAACACGGAGTACGGTCTGGAGATACAGGGGGCCGACAAGGAAATGCGCAAGAAACGTGCAGTCGATTCCCTGGCCAAGGTAGGCCTGGCCGGCTATGAAGCTCAGTACCCCGGCCAGCTGAGCGGTGGGATGCAGCAACGGGTCGGCCTGGCGAGAGCGCTGGCCAATGACCCGGACATCCTGCTGATGGATGAGGCATTCAGTGCACTCGATCCATTGATTCGAAAAGATATGCAGGATGAGCTGCTGCAGCTCCATGAAGAGATGGGCAAGACGATCATCTTCATCACCCATGATCTCGACGAAGCACTGCGGATAGGGGACAGGATCGCCATCATGAAAGACGGGGTCATTGCGCAGATCGGGACGCCCGAAGAAATCCTCATGAACCCGTCCAATGAGTACGTGGAGCGGTTCGTCGAGGACGTGGATCTGTCGAAAGTGCTGACCGCAAGTCACATCATGAAGCATGCGGACACTGTCCAGATCGACCGGGGACCGCGGGTTGCACTGCGGCTGATGGAGAACTTGCGTATTTCTTCCATTTATGTCGTCGATAAAGGCGGCAGGCTGATGGGGGCCCTCACTGCGCAGGATGCTGTGCGGGCTGCCGAGAAAAACATGAAAATCGAAGATGTGCTCATCACCGATGTCATCACTGTACCCGGGGACAGTGTCCTGACCGAGCTGTTCGACGTTGTCTCGACGGCCGCCATCCCGGTAGCTGTCGTAGATGAAACGAACCGGCTGAAGGGCATCATCATCCGCGGTGCGCTGATCGGTGCGCTTGCCGGTGACAATGCGTTCATCAATGAAAACGGTGAGATCGATGCAGAGCCGTTAGTGGAAGCGGAGGTGGCTGCACATGAATGAGCTGCTTCCAAGACTGCCGTTTGCAGACTGGATCGATGAAGGGGTCGACTGGCTCGTTGACATGTTCGGTCCGTTATTCGACGGCATTGCAACCGGCTTGGAGACGACCGTTGAAGCATTCGTAAAGGTCCTGGACTTCCCGCCATCAATTTTGCTTGCGGTGATCTTCACACTGATCGCCTGGTGGCTGTCCACGAAAAAAATTGCTGCGCTGACTCTGTTCGGTTTTCTGTTCATCGACTATTTAGGCTATTGGTACCCGATGCTGCAGATGCTTGCACTGGTGCTGACTTCGGTGGTCATTGCGATCATCATCGGGGTGCCAATCGGCATCTGGATGTCCCAGCAGCTGGCGGCCCGGAGAATCATCACGCCAATTCTTGACCTGATGCAGACAATGCCGGCGTTCGTCTACCTGATCCCGGCAATCTTCTTCTTCAATATAGGGGTTGTGCCAGGACTGGTTGCATCCATCATCTTTGCGATGCCGCCGACAATCCGGCTGACCATGCTCGGGATCGAACAGGTTCCGAAAGACTTGATTGAAGCGACGGAGGCATTCGGGTCGACGACGTGGCAGCGGCTGCTGAAAGTGCAGATTCCGCTCGCGAAGCCGAATATCATGGCGGGCGTGAACCAGAGCATCATGCTGTCGCTGTCAATGGTGGTCATCGCATCGATGGTCGGTGCACCGGGGCTCGGTACAAAAGTGTATCAAGCGGTCACCCAGCTGAAGACAGGGGTCGGAGTGGAAACAGGCGTCGCCATCGTTTTGGTCGCCATTATTCTCGACCGGATTACGCAACATGCAGGACGATCTAAACAAGGGGGAAATGAATTATGAAATTGACGAAAAAATTAGCAGGAATCAGTGCGGTATCACTATTGGCGTTAGGGCTCGCAGCATGCGGCTCTGATGACGCGGACAAAGGCAGCAGCACATCAGGCGGATCGTCTGATAAGCCGGTCGGCGAACAGGTCGACTACAAAATCACGGGTATCGATCCAGGCGCCGGCATCATGGAAGCGACGAATCGTGCCATCGATGATTACGGCCTCGATAAATGGACATTGACGACAGGTTCCGGTGCTGCGATGACAGCTGCATTGAAGAAAGCATATGACAAAGAAGAGCCGATCATCGTGACGGGCTGGTCGCCGCACTGGATGTTCACTAAATATGATCTGAAATATCTGGATGACCCGGAAGGCTCGTACGGCGGGGCAGAAGAAATCCACACGATCGGCAGCATGAAGCTGAAAGATGAAAAGCCGGAAGCGCATGAAATCCTGTCGAACTTCAAGTGGGACGAAGAGGACATGGGAACTGTCATGGTGGACATCATCGACGGGAAAGATCCCGAAGAAGCAGCACAAAGCTGGATCGATGATAATGCAGACAAAGTGGCAGAGTGGACAGACGGTGTCGAAGACGTGGACGGCGATGAGTTCAAGTTCGTCTATGTCGCATGGGACAGCACCGTGGCAAGTACGAATGTCATGGCGAAAGTGCTGGAGAGCAAAGGCTATAACGTAAAAATGTCCCAAGTGGAAGCCGGCCCGATGTGGACAGCTGTCGCAGATGGCAGTGCCGATGCCCTGCTGGCAGGATGGCTGCCGGTGACACACAAAACGTATGCTGAAAAGTATGACGGCAAATTCGAAGATGTCGGCGTCAGCATGGAAGGCGTCAAGATTGGTCTGACGGTGCCAGAGTATATGGACATCGATTCAATTGAAGACTTGAAGGAATAACATGGGAACCCCCGCCAGCTGGCAGGGGTTTTCGTATGTGCTGGGGTATACCGGGTGATGGGGGTATCGGACAAATCGGGGGAAGTATCGGCCACATGGCGTGGAGTATCGGACAGATCAGCGGAGGTATCGGCCACATGACCCTGCATATCGGCCATATGGCGCAAAGTATCGGCCACTTCGCCGAATTAATCGGCATCGGGGCACAATTCAATGATGTCCGCACAGCAGGAACACCCCTGAATTTTCAAAAAATACTGTTGCAGCACCTATCCGGAAATGGTACAATCATCTTCTGTTTACTTTTCCCCTAAGCAATCCGGAAACGGCAGGACAAATTTCAGGAAACGGAGGATCTGCCATGCAGAGACACCCCGATTTTGAGTTTGAGGCTGAACGTCTGGAGTATACCATCCACTACATGCAGCGGCTGCTGGCCGAATCCCAGCGTGACGTGGATGCCTCACAGGAGCAGATCCGCCATTCGATGGCCGATCTCGACTACTTGGACTCCAGTCTGAGCTTCATCAACATCCTCACGAATACCCGATTTTTCGAAATGGCACGATCTCAGAAGGAAACATTTGAAGCAGTGCAGCAGAAACCGTACTTCGCCCGCATCCATTTCCAGCCTGATGATGAAAAGGATCAGATGCTCTACATCGGCAAAACGTCCGTCTTCCATCAGGAGACACAGGATCCGATCATCGTCGACTGGCGCTCGCCAGTCGCGAATGTCTACTATGACGGACGGCTCGGCCATCTAACGTATGATGTCCGCGGTGATGAAGTGAGCGGGCATCTCCACTCGAAGCGGCAGTACCAGATCGAGGACGGCGAGCTGCTCGGCGTCCGGGATATCGATCTGACGACGAATGATGAGCTGCTGCAGGAGGCGCTCGCCGGTAAGGCGGACGTCCGGCTGACGGAAATCATCTCGACCATCCAGTCCGAGCAGAACGACATCATCCGGGCGAGCCTGCGCAAACCGATCATCGTGCAAGGCGCGGCCGGAAGCGGAAAGACGACGATCGCCCTTCACCGGATTTCCTATTTCCTCTATACGATGGGGAGCGATTTCCCGGCGGACAAATTGATGATTTTGGCGCCGAGCAAGCTGTTCATGGATTATATTGCAGATGTGCTGCCGGAACTCGGCGTCGGGGCCATCAACCAGACAACCTATGAAGACTATGTACTGGCGGCCACCGGGTTGAACTTGAAACTGACAGATCCGAACGGGAAGCTCGAACAGCTCGCTTCCTCGGCAGCTGCTGAGGATCCGGCGATTGTGGTTGCGCGGCTGAAAGGCTCCGGTGAGTATCGCCGGATCATGGAGCGTTATGTACGGAAGCTGGAGACGGAGACGGCTGCACGGTTCGAGGATGTATTTATCGACAAATACAGGATCATCGGTGCGAAGAGGCTGCGGAATTTATTCCTGAATGATTTTGGGTACTTGCCGATCGAGAAACGGCTGGAGCGGATCCGCCTGATCATGAACACGGAAGTGACGCGGAAGCGGAAGCAGCTGTATGCGCTGCTGTCGGACAAATATGAAGAAGCGCTGGACAAGGCACTGTATGGCATAAAAGATGACACGAAACGGCGGGCGCGCATCACGAAGATCATGGACGAGCGGGATGAGCGGCTGCCGGCTGTTGAAAAAGAGGGCAAGCGGAAAGTCTCTTCCTATATGAAGCGCTTCAAAAAGTTCAATGTGAAATCGCTGTACCGCACCTGGCTGACGGATGAACGGCTGCAGCAGGAACTGGCGCCTGATTGGCCGGAAGAATTCATGGATGCGTTCCGCGGCATGCATGTAAAAAACACATGGGAAACCGAGGATCTGGCCGCGCTCTATGACCTGCACATCCAATTGAAGGGGCTTGCCAGTGAGTGGAAGATGCGTGCGGTGTTCATCGACGAAGCGCAGGATTACAGTGAATACCAGCTGGCGGCGCTGCACGATGGACTTGGCACGGATCTGTTTACGCTCGTCGGCGACCTGGCGCAGGGAATCCACAGCTATCGGGCGCTCACCTCTTGGGAGCCGGTGCTTGCGATGCTCCCGGAGGCGGCGTACACGACATTGCAGAAGAGCTACCGGACGACGATTGAAATCATGCAGCTTGCCAACACGGTGCTTGCACAGATGGAAGAGGAGCTGCCGCTGGTCGAGCCGGTCGTTCGCCACGGCATCCCGCCCGTTTTCCATAAAATGGACGCACTGGACAGCGGACAGCTGGAGCTGATCTTGGAAGGAATCTCATCGAGAGGCCATCGATCGGTCGCGATGATCTGCAAAACGATGGCGGAAGCGGAGTCACTGACAGCGGTGCTTGAGCAGGCGGGGATGGCGGTCCAGCTCCTGACGCCGGACAGCGACATCGATGAATCGCGTCTGCTGATCGTACCGAGTGTGCTGTCGAAAGGGCTTGAGTTCGACGCCGTGCTCATCGCGGCGTTTGCGGATCCGTTCCGCGACACGGATATCGACCGCAAGCTGCTGTATGTCGCGATGACCCGGCCGATGCATGAACTCCATATGCTCGGTGACGCGGCGCAAGCCGTTTTGGATAAATGAATAATGGACTCCTGCCGGAAGGGACGGCAGGATTTTTTTGCATCGTGCCTTAGGCATATCGGACAAATCAGGTGAGGTATCGGCCATTTGGGTGAAGTTATCGGACAGTTCGCCGGAGTTATCGGACAATTGGCGCAGAGTATCGGACAGTTCGCTGAATTTATCGGCATCTGGACACGAATCACATGCCTGCCCGCTAGTTGTCCCGCAATCTTTGAAATCTCTGCTGCAATTTGTTGTAATAGAGGAAATGGGGTATTTGGGAAGCGGATAGTAAACTCATTTATAGTAGGGGAAGAGGTGAGCAAATGGGACGGAAACGAAAATTCAGCAGGCTCGGTATCATAGTGCTGGTCACGTATGCAATCATGATTCTCATGAACTATCTGGCGAATGCACTGCCGCTGAACGGGATGACGACGGGTGAAGTGTCGGACTCTTACAGCAATCTATTTGCCCCGGCCGGCTATACATTCGCCATCTGGGGACTGATCTACGTACTTCTCGCATTCCATGTCATCTATCAGCTTGGCTTCTTCAGGGGAGGGGAACGGTCAGAGGTGCGTCAGCTGACGGAACGGATCGCCATCTGGTTTTCCGTATCGTCGGTTGCGAACGCCTTATGGATTGCAGCCTGGCATTACGGGTTTCTCGGCATCTCCGTCATCCTCATGATGGTTATCCTGGTGAGCCTGATCGTCATCACCAATATGACGGGGAACGCCGGGCTTTCCATGAAGGAGAGGTTTTTCATCCGGCTGCCGTTCACCGTCTACTTCGGCTGGATCACGGTGGCGACCATAGCAGACATCACTGCGTTCCTCGTGAAGTCGGGCTGGGGCGGCTGGGGTCTTTCGGATGCCGCATGGACTGTCATCGTGCTGCTTCTTGGAGCGGTGATCGGCATTTTGACGATACTTAAAACCTGGAGTGCGCCGTACGGGTTCGTCCTCGTCTGGGCGTATATCGGCATTTACAGCAAACATATTGCGCCGGACGGCTGGAATGAGCAGTATCCCGGCATCATCCTGACTGTGTCGATCTGCATCCTGCTGTTCGGTCTGCTGAGCCTGTGGGTGCTCATCAAACGACGGAAAAAGCGGAGCCGCGGCTACAGCAGCAGTTTCAGCCGGTTCCGATGAATGGCGGGACGGTGAGAGAGTAAACAAGAAGACCGCACGGAACGGGGCATGACGCTCCCGTTCCGTGCGGTCTTCCGTATTTCCCCGCAACTCATTCCGGTCCATCGAAATACTCGTTGGTCAGATCCCCGTTGATGCCGATGGCGGCGGCACTCCCGCTGCCAGCAGCTACGATCAGCTGGGCAGGCACGATGTTTGCCGTGTCGCCCGCTGCATACACATTCCAGACATTCGTCCGGCCGTATTCGTCTGTCCGGATGCCGCCGTATCCGTTCAATTCGCAGCCGAGCGTTTCCGCGAAATGATCGCCGTGTGACCAGAGAGGGCTGACGAATCCATACGACCGGTCGATCAATGTGCCGTCCTCGAGACGGACACGCTCGAGCTGGCCGCCCGTCCCTTCGAGCCCTGAAATGATATCTTCAACGACCTGGATGCCGTGGGCTTCCAGGCGTGATCGTTCATCGAGTTCAAGGCGGCCTTCCCCGTTCGTGAACACGATGAGGTCCCGGCTCCATGTGAACACTTCTTTTGCCAGCTTGTACACATTTTTGTCCGCAATGACGGCGAGCGGTCTGTCGCGCACTTCCCATCCGTCGCAATAGGGGCAGCTGTACAGACTTGTGCCGTAAAAGCGCTCGATGCCCGGAATGTTCGGCTGTTCGTCTTTCAACCCGGTCGCAAGCAGGATTTTCGTGCAATGGTAGACCGTTCCGGACGCCGTCGTCACTTCATAATGTGTTTTCGTGATCCGTTCGGCGCTTACGGCTTTCTCGCGGATCAGTTCGACGGATGGGTAAGCCGCCAGTTCCGTGTGCGCAAGCTGCCGGAGTTCAGAGGGCCGGATCCCATCGCGGGTCAAAAATCCGTGCGATTCCCGGACGACGCGGTTGCGTGCGTTATCATCATCGAACAGCACGACATTCCTCCGGCTGCGGCCGAGCACGAGCGCCGCATTCAGACCGGCCGGACCTCCGCCGATTATGGCGCAATCATAGATCATAGTTCCTTCAT
This sequence comes from Sporosarcina koreensis, assembly GCF_000826145.2. Classification (GTDB taxonomy): domain Bacteria; phylum Bacillota; class Bacilli; order Bacillales_A; family Planococcaceae; genus Sporosarcina; species Sporosarcina trichiuri. The sequence continues at coordinate 1,429,433 of NZ_LN651337.1, read as the reverse complement.
CCTTTCTGCATACATACACTTTACCCGGGGCGGGCCTGTTTAAGCCTGAAAAGGAGGCGGGCCGTCCGTGATTCTCGCAAACAGGAATTACGCAGGACAGACAGCAGGCCGCAACTGCTGTATACTGGAAGGCATCAATTGACAGGGTGTGATGAACGTTGGAGACAAACACGGAACTGGTCCGCTTCTTGACGGATCACGCCGGGCAATTAGCGGATGATGTTGTGGAACGGGTCAGCGGGCTGCTTGGAGATGTCACGGATGAAGAGATCAAACAGGCACGCATCATGTATACGGCACTATGGAAGGCACTTGCGGAGACGCTCCGTACTGAAGAACTGCAGGTGCCGGAAGCACTGATGAGGTGGAGCAGGGGCAATGCCGCCATGCAGACGAAGAACAGCGGATCCATAGCTGCGGTCGCAGACAGGTATCCGCCATCACGGGATGCAATTGCGGATATCCTGCTGGAAATGAGTGAGAAACTCGGTCTGTCGCTGAAAGACTATGCGCAACTGAGCAAGCTGGTCAACCGGTTCCTCGATCTGAGCCTCCAGGAGACATACTATGCATTCGAACGGCTGTCGAAATTGTACCAGTCGGATGCCGAGGAGGAGCTTGCCGAACTGTCCGCTCCTGTTGTTCCGGTTTACGACGGTATCGTCATCCTTCCGTTCATCGGCCGGATCACGGACGACCGGGCGTACGCAATCATGGACAAAGTGCTGCCGAAAATAGCAGCCATGAAGGTCACCTGCACGATTGCCGATTTTTCGGGGCTCGCCGAAATCGACGACCATGCGATACAGCTTCTGCAGCAGATCGAAGATGCTCTCGAACTGATGGGCATCCAGGTCATTTCTACCGGACTCCGGCCGCATCTGGCGCAAAGCATTGTGAATTCCCGGCAGGTGCTTGCAGAAAAGCGTTATTTCGGTACTGTCAAACAAGCGCTTAAAAGCCTGATCCAGCAAAGAAACCGGCCTTCCTGAACGGAAAGCCGGTTTTTGTGCGGTATGTTATACGGTCAGCTGTACGAATGCTGCATGCGGGAAGAGAGAAGCCGGTTCTGCTCGGTAAATTCGTCTTCCGTCAGCAATCCCGATTCACGGAGACTGCGGATGCGCTCAAGTTCCTCCGCAAGAAACTGGCGGTGTGCCGCTTGAAGAGGACGTGAGTGGATGTTCGACTTCCTGCTGTTCTTTCTTATGTATAACAAGGTCAGCTGCAATGATGCACAGACCACTAGGAGGACAGCGCCGAACAGAAGTGATTCCGTGAATCCCCAAGTGATTAAAAGGACGAAAATGCCAATAACAGACCAGCTCATCTAGTTCAACCTCCACTGCTTTATGAGTTCATTGTAACTAGATTTCCGGTGGGTGGTAAAGGGTCTAAAGAACTATAATGAATTGGAAGTTTAATAGGGGCGTGAAGTTCGGCGATTATCCGGTTCAGTCCAAGAACTGAGGTATTCAGAAACCATCATTGCAGACGATACTATAGACAGAGAATCAGTCAAATCGGCAACAGGGGGAAATGAATTTGATAGTTGGAAAACAGTGGTTGAAACGGCTCACAGTCCTTGCGGTGCTGGCACTTGTGCTGGCAGCGGTCATTCCGAAGTATGCAGAGGCGGATGTGTTCCGCGATGTGCCGCCGGCCTATGCGGAAGCGGTCCATTACCTGACAGACCAGCAATATACGAACGGCATCGCGCCGAACCTGTTCGGGACGGACAAAGCGATCACGCGCGGCAGTGTCGCAGTCATTCTGGCACGGGCGCTGCAGCTGCCGATGCCTGCCCCGGGCACACGTGAATTCGGCGATGTGCCGTCCCGGGCCGAACAGGCGGTGGCCGCACTGAAAAAAGCCGGAATCATACGCGGCAAGCGGCCCGGATATTTCGGCTTCGATGAGCCGGTGAAACGGGGGGAGATGGCACTCATGCTCAGTCATGAGGGAGCCTATGCACTGACAGGAAGCGGAACCGCAACGGCGTTCCGGGACGTCAGTGCACGTTATGCGGATGCAGTGGCAGGTCTCGTGAAAAGCGGGATCACCAATGGGAAATCGGAGACACGATTCGGGACGGACGATCTGCTGAAGCGCGGCGAATTCGCGGTCTTTATCTACCGGGCTGAAATGGACCGTGTGACGAAAGCGATCCCGAAAACATATTCCGTACTTGCGGACAGGCTGAACAGCGGACAGGTCACTTCCATCAAGCTGATCGGAGACAGCATCTCCGCAGGCATGGGGGCGGATGGCTTCCTGGTGCCTGATGATGGGCGCAAGATCCTTGAAGACGGCGCGGAGGTGTATCGGGAAGCGTCATCCGATGCGGCGTCGTGGGCAAATGCGTTCCGGACTTATGCCAGCCAGTACAAGTTCGGGGAGATCGACTTCTTCAACGCGGGCGTCAGCGGGAAAACCGCAAAGTGGACGCTCGACCGGGCGGATCGGCTTCTCGCATCGAAGGAGGACGTCGTTTTCGTCATGATCGGCACGAACGACCGGCTCAGCAGTACGCTCGGCGAATACGAAACGACGGTCCGGCAGCTGCTGGCAAAGGTTGACGCGCAGTCCGAGCTGATGGTCGTCATGGCGCCGCCGCCTTCCGTCAATGATATCGCCAATTACCGGTTCGCCCCGGAAGGCATCAACAACGTACTGAAGCGGATCAGCCTGGAAAATGGCTACATCTTCATCTCCCATTATGATGCGATGACCGCTTATCTGGAAGAGCATCCGGATACAGCCTATGCGGACCTGATGGAAACAGACACTCCACATCCGACGACACGCGGATACGCGGTCATGTGGGACACGATCCGCACGTCACTCCAATTGAACTGAAAAAGCGCAGCTGCGGGATCTCCCGTCAGCTGCGCTTTTTTACAAGGCGATTTCCAACACGCCGATGACAATCAGCAGTCCGCCTGCGAATGCAGCGGGATACCGGCCGATCCACGTCCGGGCAAGCAGCGTGCCGAACCGGTGGCTGCCCCCGATGGTGATGAACGAGAAGAATCCGACCGACAGAATCGTCCCGATCATCGAACTGCCGCTCACCCCCATTCCGAACCCGGCGGCCAGGCAGTTTGCCGCGAGCACGAAGCCGAGCGGAATCGCTTCCCGGACGGAGATTACACGATTCCCATCGGTATCGGCTGTTTTGGCATCCTCGTATGCTTCCACCTGCCCGAATTTCGGCTGGCACAGCATCCAGACCCCGATGCCGCACAGCAGCAGGCCGCCGATCCAGTCTGCCGCATCCGGTGTGATGAACGCTGCAATCCGGTCACCTGCAAGCATCGATAATCCGGTGACCGCCATCGATATCGCTGCGATCACCAAGTTCGAGACAATCGGGATCCTCGTCTTCTGGACGCCGTATGCCAATCCGATCCCTAAGTTATCCAAGTTGGCTGCAATGCCAAGAAAAATCACGACCAACAGCTGCAGAGCGACCGCCTCCCCGGTGTACCCTTCAGTATATGCAGGCATTGAAAGCCGGACGGGACAATTGCGGACAGTACGTCGCCGGGACCTGCCGATCAGGAGCAGGGGGGGCTCACATCTGTACAGGCGATCACCTGTCAAACGCAGAAATACTTGCCGCTCACTGGATTTATGCATTGCCGACAGTAAGGAAGTTATGATATTCTGAAAATGTGTAATCGGTTACACATGAACGCGATAAAGAACTTACTATAATAGAACAGGTGATGGAATGAGCAAACGGATTGTCGTTGTCGGCAGTTTAAACATGGACATAATCATTTCGGCTGACCGTCTGCCGCAAATCGGCGAGACGATCCTCGGGGAAAAGGTCAGCTATCTGCCGGGAGGCAAAGGTGCAAACCAGGCGGTGAGCTGTTCCCGGCTTGGCGGAGACGTTACGATGGTCGGCGCAGTCGGACAGGATGAATTCGGACACACGCTGCTCAGGCAGATGGAGGCGAACCAGGTGAACACGGAATTCATCGGCTGTACACCCGAAGTGAAGACCGGGATTGCTGACATATTCCACATAAACCACGATAACTGCATCGTCGTCGTGCCGGGCGCGAACTATTCGCTTACACCTGATACGATCACCCCGGAAATCGAACAGGCGATCAAGGAGGCGGATGTTCTGCTGGCCCAGCTTGAGATTCCTCTGGACACTGTGCAGAAAGTGACGGAAATCGCCCATGCGAACGGTGTGAAGACCATTTTGAATCCGGCACCTGCGCAGACTCTGCCGAAGCAGCTGCTCATGAATGTGGACATCCTGACGCCGAATGAGACTGAGTTTGAAATGCTCGCTGAACGCCCGTTTTCGGACGAGCGTGAACTTGCACGCCTGATGGCGGAATGGGAAGCGGCCTATGATCAGACGCTGATCGTCACGCTCGGCGCACATGGCAGTGCATATTTGGAGAACGGTGAACTGATCGTTGTGCCTGCCGAACCGGTTCAGGCAGTTGATACGACAGGGGCAGGCGACACTTACAACGGAGCACTCGCCATAGCGGCTGCGGAGGGACGTCCGCTGGCTGAGATGATCAGCTTTGCTACACGGGCAGCAGCATGTGCTGTCACGAAGTTCGGCGCGCAGGAAGGCATGCCGTACCGGAACGAACTGAATGGAGGGGACGAGTGAATGGAAACCGTAACAGTGAACTACATGGAAGAGCAGCTCGGTGGGTATCTTCGGGAGACCTACAAGCATTTGCACTAGCATCCGGAACTGAGCAAAGAGGAGCACAACACCCAGCTGTTCATCCAGCAGGAGCTTGACCGGATCGGCATCAGCCACCGGGCGATGGCAGGCACGGGGGTCTGTGCGGAAATCACGGGGGCAGCGCCCGGCCGTACGGTCCTCATGCGCTGCGACATCGACGCATTGCCGATCGACGAGGCGACCGGTCTTGACTACAGTTCCATCCACCCGGGGGTCATGCACGCGTGCGGCCATGACGCCCACACAACCATTGGTCTTGCGATCCTGACCGTGCTGAAAGAACGGCAGTCGGAATGGACAGGCACCGTCAAAATCATGTTTCAGCCGACGGAGGAAGCACAGCCGGGCGGCGCGAAGCCGATGATCGAGGAAGGGATTCTCGAAAATCCTGCAGTCGATGCGGCACTCTGCCTGCATACGAACCCGTTCCTCACACCGGGCACTTTCGAAATGAAACCCGGCTACATGCTTGCGAACACGGACAGGGTCTATTTGACGCTGACCGGAAAAGGCGGACATGCGGCGGCACCCCAGCAGGGAATCGATGCGATTGCGATGGCGGGACAGTTCCTGAGTGCAGCCCAGTCGATCGTCTCCCGGCAGATATCGCCGCTCGATCACGCGGTCATCACGTTCGGAACGATCCAGGGCGGTACCGCGTCGAACGTATTGTGCGGTCAGGTCGACATATCAGGCACGGTGCGGACGATCCTGCCGGAAACACAGGATAAGATCGAAGCGCAGCTCGAACGCCTGCTGCAGACGGTCACCGAATTTTGGGGAGGCACGTACGCGTACACGTACAGCAAAGGGTACCCCGCGAGCTGGAACGATCCGGCGCTGACAACCCGTCTGACCCATTCCCTGAACAGCGCATTCGGGGAAACGACCGTTTCTGTCAATGAACACCCGTACATGAGCGGCGACGACTTCTCGATTGTCGCAAACGAGGTGCCGTCGGTCTTCATGTACTGGGGGACCGGATCGCTCGAGAAGGAGAACTTCCCATGGCACAACGCCAATTACCATGTGAATCTGGATTCGTTGAAATACGGTGCGGCAGCCGGACTGCACTGCCTGCTTGAATTATTGAAAGAAGAAGGGGCGGAACGCGTATGAAAAAAGTGATCATCGATGTGGATACAGGAATCGACGATGCAATCGGCATCCTGCTGGCAGAAAAGAGCGGCATGGCGGACATTCTCGGAATTACGACAGTGAACGGCAATACGTCCTTGGAGCAGGCGACTATCAATACACGGAAAATCACATCGCTGCTCGGCCGGGACGATCTGAAAGTTGTCCAGGGGGCGGCCCGTCCGCTGCTGCGTCAGCCGCACTTCGAAGTGAGCGTGCATGGCAATGACGGGATCGGCGGTGCGCTGAAGGAGATGGACGTCGAAATCCGTGATGAAGGGTTCGCACCGGACTTCATCATCGAGCAGGCGGAGCAGCATCCAGGCGAGATCACCGTCATCCTGCTTGCGCCGCTGACGAACATGGCACTGGCCATCCGCAAAGAGCCGAGGCTCAAAGACTGGCTGAAGGAACTCGTCATCATGGGCGGAGCGTTCGACCACCGCGGCAACATCACGCCGACTGCGGAATACAATATGTACATCGATCCGGAGGCTGCGAAGATCGTCGTCCACTCAGGCATCCCGATCACGATGGTCGGTCTCGATGTGACGTCGGACACACTGCTGACAAAAGAGGACGTCGAGCGCATCAAACCCGGACCGGGACGCGACTTCACCGAGGAGGCGACCGTCCATTACATGAACCATTACTTCGATCTGAACGGCCGGCATGCATGCGCCATGCATGATCCGCTCGCCGTCGGTGCGGCCCTCGACCGGACGCTCGTCGAGACGGAGAAATACTATGTCGACATCGAGACGGACAGCGATCTGTGTGACGGCCAGACCGTGTGTGATTTCACCAACTGGCATAAGCAGGAACCGAACGTCGACGTCTGTGTCGGCGCAGACAGCAAGCGGTTCATCGATATGCTTGTCGATACGTTAGGGAAGTGATCGAAAGGGGGTCCGGTGCTTCGCGCGCCGGACCCTTTCCCGTTATACCACAATAGAAAGCAGGAAACCGTATGACACGTTTAACCGCCCCGGCGTTTTCGCTCGCGGGCATCCAATGGCTGCTGTTCATGGTCGTCAATACGGTCGTCGTCCCGCTGTCCATCAGCACGGCGTTCGGTCTGTTCGATGACGCAGCGGCCGGACTCATCCGGACGTCATTTGTGGTCACGGGGCTCGTCAGCCTGTTGCAGGCAAGGTTCGGACATAAGTTCCCGTTGCTGGAAGGGCATGGCGGCATCTGGTGGGGGCTGATGCTCAGCCTGAGCGCAGCCGCGCCTGCCATGGAGCTGTCCTACGTGGAAGTTGGCGGCAGCCTGGCGCTCGGCATGCTGCTCGCCGGCGTGCTGACTATCGTACTCGGAGCGGCCGGCTTCACGTCCGTCCTGCAGAGGATCTTCACACCTGTCGTCCTGGCGATCTATCTGTTCCTGCTGTCCGTCCAGCTGATCCTGTTCTTCTTCAAAGGGATGCTCGGCATCAGTGATGGCGGCAGTCTCGCCATGCCGGAGGGGCTCCTGCCGATTGCGGTGGCAGCAGCTGTCCTGCTGATGGGGATTTCACGCAGGCGGGCCATCGCGAACTTCTCCGTACTGGTCGGTCTGATCGGAGGTTCGGTGCTGTATATGCTGCTGTTCGGAGGTGCCCCGTCCGTCTCCGGCGGCGGGTCGCTGTTCCGGCTGTTCCCGCTCGGCGGGCTGCATGTGCATATCGGCATCATGCTGACCGCCTTCCTGGCCGGGCTCATCAATATGGGCAATTCGCTCGTCGCCATCTCGACTGCCGGCTGGCTGTTCGGGGAGAAGTCGGTGGATGGGCGAATAAAAGCGTCCTACTATGTGACAGGAGCAGGGACGGTGCTCGGCGGGCTGTTCGGTCTCGTGCCGTTCGGACCGTATTCTTCTTCTATCGGGTTCCTGCAGAGCACCCGGATCTTCAACCGCGGGCCGTTCATGCTCGGCAGCCTGCTGTTCGTCGTGCTGGGCCTGATCCCTGCGCTTGGCAGTTACTTCTCAGGCCTGCCCGAGCCGATCGGGGCGGCCGTGCTGTTCGTCGCCTACATCCAGCTGTTCGGAACGGCCGTGCACAAAATCCGGGAGCTGCCGTTCGAGTCGATGTCGTTGTACCGGGTGACGGTTCCGCTGCTGATCGGTGTCAGCATCCTGAACGTACCGCCGGAGACGTTCAGTGATTTCCCTGTTCTCATGCAGCCGCTCGTCAGCAACGGCCTGCTCGTCGGCGTCATGCTGTCTGTCGTGATGGAACTGGGTGCAGGACGCAAGAGGGCGCGCCGTGCATCCGTATAAAAGAAAACGCAGGACACCAAGTATAGGCAACTTGGTGTCCTGCGTTTTTGATTTTCAATCCGATTGCAGGGGAAATCCGCTGCGTCACCCGCCCGTCGACTCTCTGACAGTGAGAGTGACAGGGAACACTTTGTCGCCCGGTATATCCGGCTGTTTTGTGATCAGACCGATCAGCACGTCCATCGCTGTTTTGCCAAGCTCATAGTTTGGCTGCGCAATTGTTGATAACTCCGGAGACACCATCTCGAGCTGGATGCCATCGAACCCGATCACTTTCACATCTTCCGGAACGTTCCTGCCGGCTTCCTTAAGCGCTTTCAGGGCGCCTGCCGCCATCAGATCGTTGCTGGCGAAGACCCCGTCCAGATCAGGATGGACAGCCAGCAGCTGCTGCATCGCCGAATAGCCGCCCCGGACTGTGAAATCGCTGTAGGCGATCAGACCCGGGGTGAACCAATCCGTTCCCGTGCTCACTGTTTCGTAACCGGCTGTCCGCTCCCGTGACGATGTGATCGACAGGGGCCCGCAAATATGGGCGATCTTGCGGCAGCCGCGCTCAAGCAGATGACGCACCGCCATTTCTCCGCCTTCCTTGTTCTCCACAGTCAGAGAGACGACAGAGTCGTTTGAGAATACGTTGTCCAGCAGCACGACCGGGATGCCGGCTTTCCGGAGTCCTGTCAGATGTTCCGGCTGGATCGTATAGGAGGAGATGATCACGCCGTCCGCCTGCTTGTAGATCAGTGTATCGATATAACGCTGCTCTTTCGCAGTGTCATTATCCGTATTGCACAGCATGACAGTGTAGCCATGTTCATTCGCCGCATCTTCAGCCGCCCGGGCGATCTCCGGGAAGAATGGGTTCAGGATATCGGGGACCATAAGTCCGATCGTTGCCGTCTTTTTGCCTGCAAGACTCCGGGCAATCGTATTCGGACGGTAGTTCAGCTTTTCGATCACCTCGGCGATGGCCTGCTGTGCGTCTTTACTTACATAGCCGTTCTTGTTCAGATAGCGGGACACGGTCGCCACCGAGACTCCCGCCAGTTTGCTCACGTCCTTGATAGTCGCCATAGTCAGTGCTCCTCGTATGTTATCGTTTACACAAATATACCAAGTACAGGAATCGCTTGCAATGAAAGATCAATAGTATGTCACATTTTAGTTATTGACGCTCCTAATTCCGGTATGGTAAATTATCTGTAACCGATTACACATTACAAAAAATTCTTTTATAAGAGGAGCTGCTGATGAATATTTTAACGGGACTTCTTGGGTGCCTGGTCATCCTGTTCATAGCATTTTTATTGTCCGATAATAAGCGGAAGATCAATTTGCGCCTCGTCGGAATCGGCGTAGCGATGCAAATCCTGTTCGGGTATCTAGTTTTGAAATCGTCGGGCGGCCGGGCGGTCATCGAAAAGTTCTCCGGCGGTGTCCAGAATATCATCCATTATGGAAACGAAGGGCTCGCATTCGTCTTCGGCAGTCTGGCGGACTCGTCCGCGCCAACAGGTTTCATCTTCGGGATCCGGGTGGCAGCGATGGCGATTTTCGTCACAGCGCTCATTTCGCTGCTGTACCACTTCGGCATCATGCAGTTCTTCGTCAGGATCATTGGCGGGGGGCTGGCCAAACTTCTTGGTACGAGCAAGCCTGAATCGCTGACCGCAGCGTCGAATATCTTCCTCGGCCTGCAGGAGGCGCCGGTCATCATCAAACCGTACATCAAGACGCTGACCCGCTCGGAACTGTTCGCAGTCATGGTCGGCGGACTCGCCTCGGTCGCGGGCGGCACGATGCTTGCCTATGCGGCACTCGGCATCCCGATCAACTACTTGCTGTCCGCGAGTTTCATGGCGGCACCTGCGGGTCTCGTATTTGCGAAGATTCTCATTCCGGAAACGGAAGTGCCGGTCAATGCGATCGATGAAGCACCGGAAGAGCTGATCGGCGAAGGCGGCGTCAAGCCGGGTGCCATCGATGCAGTGACGAAAGGAGCTGCGGAAGGACTGAAGATGGCGGGACTGATCATCGCCATGCTGATCGCCTTCATCTCACTCCTTGCGATGGTCAACGGGATCCTTGGCGGAATCGGAGGCTGGTTCGGCCATCCGGATATCTCTCTCGAAATGATTCTCGGCTACATCTTCTCGCCGCTCGCCTTTGTCATGGGTGTGCCTTGGTCCGAAGCGATGACAGCCGGCAACCTGCTCGGTCAGAAAGTGATTCTAAATGAAATGGTGGCGTTCACGGCATTCCAGCCGATGATCGACGCGCTGTCCGAGAAAACGGTCGCCATCCTGACGTTCTCCCTGTGCGGGTTCGCCAACATCGGTTCCCTCGGCATCCTGATAGCAAGTATGACAGCATTCGCCGACAATCAGCGTGCCGTCGTTGCGAAACTCGGCTTCAAAGCCGTCATCGCCGGAACTCTCGCCAACCTGATGAGCGGAACCATTGCCGGTATGTTCATATAATTACGATTTTGGAAGCACCCGCTGCGCACGGGTGCTTTTTTGGCGTTGAGTTGTGTCTGGATGCCGATATATTCGGCGGAGTGTCCGATACGCTGCGCCAAATGTCCGATACTTCGGGCGAAGCGTCCGATATACACCGCCAAGTGTCCGATAAGTCCGGTGAAATGTCCGATATGCCCCGGGGGAGGGAAGGCTTGCGGGTTTGCTGCGCGGCATGGCCTTTTCATGGCGAACGGGAGCGGCCGCGGGCGGGAGGCACGACAGGAAACGAGCCGCAGGCGAGCACCATTCAGGCATTTGAATTGTGTCCGGATGCCGATACATTCGGCGAAGTGTCCGATGCATCATGCCAAATGTCCGATACCTCGGGCGAAGTGTCCGATATACACCGCCAAGTGTCCGATATACACCGCCAAGTGTCCGATATGTCCAATGATTTGTCCGATACCTCAGAAGCCCACCGAAAAGCCCTGTTGACTGCCAATAACTATTAGTGTAAAATTACACTAAATTGAACTTAAGATTATATTTCGTACCGACGATTGGCCTTTTGTGAGAACTGAACGCCGTATAAGGAGGAACAGTACATGTTCATCGTCCCGTCCATCATTTTCATTAGCATCATCGCCTTCTTCACCTTTGCCACGCTGGGGTTGTTGACACTGAACGGAACGCCCGATCTGGTGCCGTTCGTTGTCCTCGCCGCTCTGTTTGCAAGTTCTGCCGTCATCCTGTTTTCAAAAAATACTTTACAAGCTGGCGGCGCCGGGTCGGCTTCCTCGGCATTGCGGCTGCCGCACTTGCTATCAGCGGCTATGCACCACTTAAAGAGATCCATGCCGACAATCTGCCGGCTGTCGCGGAAGAAGCGAACCTCCTTGAGTATGACCCATTCTCGCCATCCACGAAAGCTGAACATCTGGAGGGCGGGGCGGCGTTCACGCTGGACGGCCGGCTGCCGAGGATGGACGGGGCGACTGCCTACTATCCGATGTACGCGGCGTTTGTGCAGGCGGTCTATTCCGAGGGGAGTTATGAACATTTCACCGGTGACGGCACTGTCCTGACCGAGCATCCCCGATATGCGTACCACCGTCTCATGACCGGTGACCGGGATATCATTTTCGCGCCGGCACCTACAGCGGCCCAGCAGAAACGGGCGGAAGAAGCAGGGTTGGAACTGAAGCTCACGCCTGTCGCAAAGGAAGCGTTCGTCTTCTATGTACCGCGCGGCAACCGTGTCAGCGGCCTGACCGAACAGGAGATTCGAGGGATTTATGGCGGCGGCCTGGCAGAGTGGAGTGACGTCGGAGGACGCAAAGAACCGATCATCACCTATCAGCGCAAGACCGGGAGCCGCAGCCAGCAGGAAATGGAGCGCATCATGGACGGAACTCCATTCGCACATCCGCCGACGGAGCCTGTTTCGGAATTCTCGAGTGGCGGCATCGTCCGGGAGCTGGCGGAATACAGGAACAGCAGGGGCGCCATCGGCTATTCGTATCGGAATACCGCGCAGCCGCTTGCGGAGAAAGGAAACGTGAAACTGCTGGAAGTGGATGGCATACCGCCGGGCACAAAGGAAATCCAGTCTGGCGCCTATCCATACATCCAGACGATCTATGCAGTGACGGCCGGATCGGACAATCCGAACACTGGGAAACTGATCGAGTGGATTTTATCGGATGAAAGGCAGCGGCTCGTGGCGCAGTCCGGGTTCACACCGATCCGCCAGACCGACTGAGACTTGTGAACTCTTTTAATGAAAGGGAGTGACCTTCAATGAAAAAATCGACAATCATCATGGCGCTCGTCCTGTTCGCAAGTCTCGCTTTGACAGCGTACCTGGCCATCGACCGTCATCTATACCGTTCATTCGCACCGAACCTCGAAGACCAGGCGATTCTCGGGGAAATGACGATGATGGTGTTGGAAACCCAGCAGTATAAGGACATCGCGGCAAAGGAAACGGTCCATGCGGTGAAACAGCAGGTGGACCGTTTCAATACAGGGAACCCCGAGTCGATTTATAACTATCAAATCACCGTCGTTACAGATCAAAACACATATGGATTCACTTGTGATGACGAAACTTGCACCAAGGTATCGAACGGCAGCTGGGGAGGGGATCTGTATCAAGACGCCCATCCGATCCTGCCGCTTGGGCATGAGGCGGGCAATTGAACCTAATGTAGGCCATTTCCTACACAATACTCAGCCGGATGGCAGGGGAGGCACAATCAGTCATGAAAACATACAGCATCGCTATTCTATTATTCATAGGGGGTGCAATACTTAGCATTCACGGGCAGGATCTAGCCTATTCGCTGAACGATTGGCTGCCTGCTGCCGACGTGATATATTACTTGATTGGACTATCCATACTGAGTGCTGTGCTTTTCATTTCATCGGTGCTCATCATCCGGCGAAACGCATGCATTGAGCATCGGACGTCATTCATCTACTTCTTCATGCTGTCTGCCACAGTTCTTGGCGGCGGCCTGATTTCTTGCTGGACGCTGCTGGTTTTGGCGTTCTGGCTATCTTGAAAATGCAGCGACACAGGCGGGCACCGCTTGATTGCATAAAAACAGCTCACCCCAAGCTTAGGAGTGAGCTGTTTTGTACGTATTCGGGAATCAGGATAGTCCCTGCAGATCCGCTTCATAATAATCCTGCTGCTGTTTCCGTTCGAAACCAATCCGCTCATACAGCTTCAGCGCATTGGCGTTGCGGGTCTCGACGTCGAGGCAGATCGTGTTGCCGGTCGGTGCTTCCTGCTGAACGACCCAGCGCAGCGCCTGGCCGCCGATGCCTTTGCCGCGCAAGCCAGGCGCGACCGCGAATCCTGAAATGTACGATTCCCCATCACTCCGCGCGACCCGGATCTTGCCTGCCGGTATGCCGTCCGCTTCTATGATATACCGGCTCTCGTCCTGACGGGCCAGCCGTGTTTCGTAATACTGCTCGGCATCGGCCTCGGTCAGCGAGAAGGCCTCGGCATCTAGCTCCACTTCAAATGCTTTGTCGGAAGGTGCGGACAGGCGCATGGTGATTCCCGGGCTATCGCCGACAGGCTGTTCGGACCATTGCATATGGAATTCCGAGAATGAATAGCGGCAGGGCTGCCCCGCGAGCCATCCTTTGGCAGACTCGGAGTCACCGGGTGCGTTCAGCAGCACTTTCTGGAATCCGCCCGCTTCAATGACGGGCTGCGCATCCTGCCACAGCCGGGTGAAATGTCCGTTCCGGCGCTCTGCAGGCGCTGTCATCCCGCACACTTCCACCGTGGAACCGAATGCATACAGCGCCAGGTATGCAATGAGGGTCCCGTCTTTCCATAGGAAAAAATCCTCCCGACCGCCTGAACGGCTCTTCAGCATATCCCAGTTCAGCTTCAGTTCCACTGAATCATGTTTCTTGCACTCCTCCTGCAGCTGCTTGATCGCAGTCAACTGTTCGGTTGTCAGCATTGTCTCGTCCCCCTGTAAGTCTCTTGTTGGCAGTCAGGAAGTCCGGACGAATTGTCTTGTGAACTGTCTGAATACTGTTTCAAATGTACAGTGTGCCCACCATACTGTCAATCTCATGATTAGCATTATGGTATACTGGCCAAAAGACTAGGAAAGCAGGGATATCCGATGAAAAAAGACATGCGCTACATCTGCTACCCGTTCATGCGGGAATCCGCCTCGACGGTCGATTTTGAAATTCGCACCGATTCACTGACGACACGGATCGGCGAAGCCCTCTCACTGACGGAAGGTATCGAGAAAGTCCATACCGATCTCCGCTGGCTGCAGCCGCTCGCCTATCACCTGAACGGCTCCGTGCGCGGCAAGCTTGCGATCACGCCGGAAGACCTGGAGAAGCTGAGCGGTCTGTACGATGACTACACCGGCGAACTCGGCGAGCTCGTCGAACAGTTCGTCCTGCCGCAGGGCACCCATGCGGCCACAGTCCTTCATGTATGTCGCAGCGAGGCGAAGAAATCCGTCCGCGCCCTTCATAAAGTATCGCTCGAGCGGGAAGTGTCGGATATCCTGTTCGATTTTGCCCAGCTCATGGCGAATGTCCTGTTCGTCATGGCGGTCTATGTGAACAAAGCACACGGGGTGGATGAAATCCCGTTTGTCAGCAAATCGTACCCGATCCGGAAGAAGAAATCCGCCGGGCATACACAATCCTCAGAGGTGTAATGGTTCATCCCATAAGAATAAGTTATTAAGAAGATTAATAACTATCAAATTAACTTATCGGCAGACCAGGCGTATACTGGAAGAAGAAAGGGGCGACAACCTATGGACTACATTCTTCTCTCCATTACTGCGATGGTCGCCATGACGCTCGGCACTCTCGCAGGCGGAGGCGGGCTGATCACCATGCCCGCCATGCTGCTGATGGGCTTTCCGATCCACTCCACGATCGGAGCCAATAAAATATCGACAACCGTCAGTTCGTTTTCGACGTTCCTGACCGTCCTGCTCAAAAAGCAGATCACCCTCCGTGAGTCCTGGTGGATCCTGCCTGTGTCGCTGACCGGCGGCATCCTCGGCGGCTTCTTCGCGACCCACATATCGGATAAAACTCTGTTCCACATCGCTATCGCGCTGCTGATCGGCGCATTCTTCACATCATTCCTCTCGAAAGCGGACTTCGCGGGAACAGCAGCACTTGAACCGAAACGCAGCGGTGTATTCGGACTGATCGGCGTCGGCCTGTATGACGGCCTGTTCGGACCGGGGCAGGGAACGCTGCTGCTGTTCCTGTTCAACCATATGAGGATCTCGTATATCCGCGCAATCGGCTTCATGCGGCTCGCGACATTCTCCAGCGGCTTCGGTGCAGCTGTCAGCTACATCTATATGGGCAAGATCATCTGGCCCGCTGCCGCTGCGCTCGTCATCGGCTCGCTTTCCGGCGCCCAGCTCGGTGTGCGGATCGCCGAAAAGCTGAATCCCCGGCATGTACAAGTCCTTCTGCGGCTCGTCATCATCGGGCTTCTCGTGCAGCTTCTCGTCAAAGCGATCATTTAGGAGCACCCGGCAGGTTGACGGAATGTGGTACACTACTTAAAGAGAAAACTACCAGTATTGACTCGAGGTGCCACTATGAAATCATACATCCTGAAATTCACCATGCTCGATATGCACGAACCCGTCTGGCGGCGGGTTGTCATGCCGGCGGGCGCGACATTCAACCGTCTGCATTCGACGATCCAGCACGTCACCAACTTCAGAAGCTATTACACGGACAGTCCGTATCACTTCTTCGAGATCGAAGTCGATGGCTTGTGCATCACGGACAACCCTGTGCGGCGCGAAGAGCTGAAAGGCAGTAAAAAGCTCAAGCCGAAGCAGCCGACCCGGCTCAAAATCGATACGTACATCGAAGACTTCAAAGAATTGATCTACGAGTATGATCTCGGTGACGGCTGGCGGTTCAAGATCGAGCTGGAGGATATCGTCGACGACTACCATTTCGGATTCCCGACTCTGCTGGATGCAGAAGGGGAGGCGCCGCCCGAAGACGTCGGCGGACCGCCCGGATTCGAAGCCTTCCTGAAGACGATCCGCAACCCGGCCGACCCGGAGCATGATCATATGCTTGCATGGGCGCGGAGCAACGGCTGGCGGCTGTATGACAAGCAGCACATCAACCGGATGCTGAAGACGATCAAATACGGCAAGACGGATTGGGATAAGATCGATCACGACAACCATACGATCCTCAGCGATCCGTACCGGGACTCCGAAGCGGAGGACACGGCTGCACCGCAAACGGTGCCAGGGACGGCCCGGGATTCCAATCCGGCTCAACCGGCCGCCCTCTCTGAAGATGAGCATGAAATCGAACAGTACATCCGTGCGATGGTCAATCTGTATGGGTTTGCAGAGGCCGAGCATGTCGCGTCGCTGTACAGCGAACAGAACGGCAAGACACTGTCCGCAGACGACCTGCTTGCTCTCGTGGCGTCATCCGGCATCGAATCGAGTCTGAAGGAAGATGTCATCTTCGTCAGGAACGGGCATTTCCTCGGACCGAAACTCGTGCACATCGATCCCGATCAGTTCTTCAAGGAGATCTACGGCAAGCCGTATTTTGAGCCGCCGAAGGAACAGCTCCTCCGCTACGCAGATTCCGGATACATCGAGCACACACCGGAAATCGAAGAGCTGGAGCGCCTGTTCCTCGAGCAGCACATTCCGCAGATGCAGATCGACCGGATGCTGCATGCGTACATGAAGGATCTGTCCGTCTGGCATGCGAACTTCATGCAGGCGGCGGTGCGCCTCATGGAGGCGGCCGGTCCACTGTCCGAGGAGAGCATCAACCGGATCATGCCGGCCGCCATCCGTGTCTCCAACACGGTCCGCATGATCGAGAACCGGGGCTATACCCCGCAGGAGCTGCATGAACTGGCGCCGGGATCCGTACAGCCTGCAGCGGCTGACGGCGAACCCGCGAAGAAGCCGGGCCGCAACGACCCATGCACATGCGGCAGCGGGAAGAAATACAAGAAGTGCTGCGGGAAATGATGAATCGAAAAAGCTTCCGTCCAATTTGGGGGACGGAAGCTTTTTCTTATTTCATTTCAACTTCTGAAGTGCCGACTCGAGAATTCCGAAGAACCGGTCGATCTCTTCGATCGTGTTGTAGTGCACAAGGCTGATGCGGAGTGCTCCGCCGCCGAATGGTCCGGCGAGCCGTTCCATCAGGCTGATCGCCAAGTAGTTGCCTGTCCGTGCTTCGACACCTGCTTCATCCAGCGCGCGGCCGAGTGCATCCGTTTCGATCCCTTCGATGTTGAATGCGAAGACAGGGAGCCGTGCTGACGGATCATCCGCCGGTCTGCCGTACAGGATCACACCGCTGACCGCCTGCAGCCGTTCCAGGAAATGGGCGGTCAGCTGCTGTTCGTAGAGCTGTGCGAAGTGCATGGCACCCGCCGTTCCCCGGCGTCCGGGAGCCGCTTCGTCAAACGGCGTGCCGCTGAGTGACAGGCCGTTCCCTTCAGCATCCCGTGTGAGCTGGGCCAGATACTCCATACTGCCGATGAACCCTTCGATCCCTTCGTGGTTCTGGGAACCGACCTCGAAGAAGTAAGCATCCTGCCCGAGCTCTTTCTGGATCTTCCAGCCGTCCAGCCGTTCCAGGCGGCCCCGGTTGAAGTAGCCGAATCCCATATGGGGACCGAAGATCTTATACGTCGAGAACGCGGCGAAATCGACATCCGCTTCCTTCACGTCCATCGGCAGGTGGCTCGCTGCCTGGACGCCGTCCGCGACGACAAGTGCGCCCGCTTCGTGAGCGAGGCGCGCAATCTCTTTCATCGGATGGACGGTGCCGGTCGCATTGGACGCCCACCCGGCCGCCACGACTTTCGGTCCGAGTTCCAGAAGTTCCCTGAACTGCTGCATATCCAGGCTTCCATATTCATCCACATTCCAGACGTGTACGCGGATGCCGCGCTCCGCCAGTTCCAGCCACGGGTTGACGTTAGCGTGGTGATCGGCCTCGGTGATGATGATATGGTCTCCTGCTGTCAGGTCCCGGCCGAGATGGTGGGCGAACAGATGGAAGAAGTTTGTTGCGTTCTGACCGAATGCGATCTCTTCATGACCTGCAGCGCCGATCAGGTCAGCCGCTAGCTGTCTCGCCTCGACGATGACCTGCTGCATGTCGGCAGTACGCTTGAAGATCGTCCCTTTCTGGGCATTGCGGTGAATGTAGTAGTCTGTCACCCGGTCGATCACGAACCGGGAGACTTGCGCGCCCGCCGAATTGTCGAAAAACAGGACGGGATGCCCGTTGTAGGTGTCCCCAAGACTCGGGAAGCAGGAGCGTGCGTGTTCGAATGTCTGCTGCAGAGCTTGTTGCTGATTCATCCAACCATCCTTTCTATGTAGTTACTATACCATGACAGCTCGGGGAATTGATTCGAAGAGGAAATCCCGGCGGTTTTCAAGTAAACTGAAGAGAGAAGGACTCGACAGAAAAGGGGATACGAGGATGACAGAGAACGAATTGCTGAAAGCTGCGAGAATAGGGGACGCTGCAGAGACAGCCCGGCTGCTCGCGGGAGGTGCCGATGTACAGGCGGCTGATGCAGAAGGGCGGACGGCACTCTTTCTGGCGGTCCAGCACGACCATCCGGCATGTGTCCGTCTGCTGCTGGATGCGGGGAGCGATCCGAACCGGCGCGATCACACGGAACTGACGCCGTTCATCTGCGCTGGCGCGAATGGATTCACGGAATCCCTGCAGCTCATGGCGGGCTCAGGGGCAGACCCGGAAAGCGTCAACCGGTTCGGCGGGACAGCCTTATTGCCGGCGGCGGAAAAAGCGTACTTGCGGACAGTGGAAGCATGCCTGGCGGCCGGAGTCCCTGTCGACCATGTCAATTACCTCGGCTGGAGTGCATTGCTGGAAGCCGTCATCCTAGGGGACGGGGGCAGGCTGTATGCTGATGTCATCCAGACGCTGGTTGACGCGGGTGCGTCTGCGCATCTCGAAGACTTCGACGGCAGATCGGCATTGCGCCATGCGGATGAACAGAAGCAGGAGCGCGTGCTTGCGATCTTGACAGACACTTTGGAAGACCCTGCCCATCCCGCTGTTGTCCAGGCGAAAGCGCTTGCCGGGGACGGGCAGTGGGCGGATGCGGCTGCAGCGGTCGAAGAGGCGCTTGCCCAAGACAGTGATAATCTCGATCTGCTCTACTATGCCGGTTATTATCTGGCTGAACAGGGGCGCTGTACAGAAGCGCTCGCCTTTTACAGACAGGCGCTCACTGTGGAGCCGGATGCCCTGGAGTTCCATTTCTATGCGGCACGGTGCTGCCGGCAGCTAGGTCTGACGGAGGAAGCGCTCCGTGAATTCGATGAAGGGCAGACACGGTCGGATGACGGAGTGTTCTTCCTTTATCACAAATCGAACTACTTGCGGGAACTCGGCCGTCACGAAGAAGCGGTGCAGGTGATGGAACAGCTCGTCGGGCGGTATCCGGACAGGTACGATTTCTGGTTCCATCTGGCGAACAGTCTGCGGTCGCTCGGCCGTCACGAAGAAGCGATCCATGCCATCAGCCATGCAGCGGAACTGCAGCCCGGCAACCCGCTGTATGTGAACCACCGGGAACAGTCGGAGAAATTGCTGGCGGACGGACGATGAAAGGAGCGGGTCCTTTGAATACATCCATAGTGGTCTACGGCGATGTATTCGTCGATTACATCGCGGAAGACGCATCCAATACATCGTTCAGGCCGTACCTCGGAGGGGCAACCGTCAATGCGGCGGCGGGGGCCGCGCGTCTCGGTGCGCCGGTTTCGTTCATCACAGTGACAGGAAGCGATGAAACGTCGGAATTCGTCCGTGCGGAACTGGAACGGGAAGGTGTCGATCTGACGCCGTCCGTCATCCGGCCCGAGAAGCGGGTGAACGGTGTCTATGTGCATCTGACAGCCGACCATGACCGCGTGTTCGCAAATTATGTGAACGACACGCCGGACATCCAAGTGACCGAAGATGACCTGGACATCGGGACGTTCAGCGGTGCCTCCATCTTCCATATGTGCTCGGGGACTATGTTCCATCCGGCTGCGCTTGCGACGACACGCCGCGCCGTCCGGCTGGCCCGGCAGGCAGATACGCTCGTTTCCTATGACGCCAACATCCGGCCGCTCCGCTGGGACAGCAAGGAACAGTGCAGGGAGGTGACCGTGTCCTTCCTCGGGCAAGCCGATGTTGTGAAAGTGACGGAAGAGGAACTGCTGTTCATGATGGAAGCGGAAGTCCTGGAAGAAGGCCTTGAACGGCTGGCGGCCTATGACATCCCTGCTGTTTTGCTGACGCGGGGTGAAGGCGGGACACTGGCCGTGATCGGAGGAGAACGGTTCGAGGTACCGGCCATGCATGTGGAAGCGGTCGACACGACAGGCGCGGGGGATGCCTTCACGGCAGGGATCCTCTGCAAGATCCATCAGCACGGCTGGCCGCAGGACATTGTAGCCTGGCGGGAGATCATCCGGTTCGGCAACCGGATGGGCGCGCTGTGTGTGACAAAGCCTGGCGCGCTGTCCGCGATGCCGCACGCCGGGGAAATCGACGGGTTGGACTGCTGAAATGAAAAGCGGCCGCTGACATTCATACAGGAATGTCGGCGGCCGCTTTTTGTGCTGGCGAAGCATTGGAGATTTCCTGAGTTGTTGAAGAAAGGCCATACTGATGTTCGATTGTTTCAGGAGGGATCGGACGGCTGAACAGATAGCCCTGCCCGAGCTGGCAGCCGCCCCTCTTTAAAAGTTCCGCCTGCTGGACGTCTTCGATGCCTTCCGCAATCAGAAGCACATCCAGGTTGCGGCCCATATCGATGATGGTCTGGACGATCGACTGCATCGGTGCATGCGTCCCCATCTCGGCTGTGAAGGAGCGGTCGATCTTCAAGTAATCGATCGGCAGGAACCCGAGTTTGCTGAGCGAGGAATAGCCCGTGCCGAAATCATCGACTGCGAATTTGACGCCGAGCGAGCGGATGTCCCCGATGACGAGCCGTGAATCGGCATCGTCCTGCATCATCGATTCGGTGATTTCCAGGATCAGCCGGTCTGCCGGGAACTGCGTCACTTGCAGCACATCCCGGACGACGCCGGGGAATTGCGGATTCCGGAACTGGCGGATCGAGACATTGACCGCCAGCCGCAGGGAAGGATCGGCTGCATGCCAGTCGGCCACTTGCCGGCAGGCGGTTTCCAGCACCCACATGCCGATATCGTCGATCAGGCTGGACCGCTCCGCCATGGGAATGAATTCTGCCGGGGAGACAAGGCCGAGTTCGGGATGCTGCCAGCGGATCAAAGCCTCGAACCCTTCCAGCCGGCCGGTCCCGAGTTCGATGACCGGCTGGTAATGGAGCGTCAGCTGGTCCGTATCGAGTGCGACCCGCAGATCACTTTCGATGCGCATCAGTTTTTCACTTTGGTCGAGTTCGGGATGCGTGAACAGCTGCGCTCTGCCGCCGCCCAGCTCTTTCGCTTCATACATTGCCTTGTCCGCATATTTGACCAATGCGGCGGCATCCGGTCCGTGGCCGGGGAACTGGCTGATTCCGATACTTGAGGACGTATAGAGCAGCGTACCTTCCACTTCAAAGGGCTCTTTGAATACGGACAGGATGACTTCAGTGACTTCCGTGATCTGGTCATTCGGCAGTTCCGACAAGACGACAAATTCATCACCGCCATGACGGTAAAGCGATGTACCGGCCGGAAGTGACTGTTTCAGCCGGATGCTGACGAGTTTGATGAACCGGTCTCCGGACAGGTGCCCCATTGTATCATTGATTGTCTTGAACCGGTCAAGATCCAGCGACAGGACGCTGAACTCTTCCTGTACCTCCGTTTTCTGTTCCAGATCGCTGAACAGCTTAAGACGGTTCGGAAGCCCGGTCAGCGCATCATGCGCCGCATTATACTCCAATTCGATGTTCGTCCGCGTCAGCTGTTTCTGAATCTCCCTGTTCTGTTCGAGCTGGCGCTGAAGATGCCATTCTGCCTGGCTGCTCCGTTTCAGTGCGACTGTCAGTGCGGGTACGGCAAACAGGAACAGGATGACTGTTCTCAGGAACACTTCACCCGACACGCTGCCTGTATACGATTGCAGTATTGCGATCAGCACTTCAGAGGCCAGGCTGGACAGGAAGATGATGGCGACCACGGATACTAGGAATCTTGGGATAGTGCCTCGCTGTGATGTCTGTTCCATGCAGCAACCGCCATTTCTTTTGTGATGTAGTTGGATTGGAAAAAATGGTAATTCACCCATTTCATCAGTCTACAGCTTTTATCGACAAAAACTGCGGATTGTAAAGGGGTGACAATTGTTTATTGTTGAAAAAAGGAGGAGAAACTGAGTGTTTTCCGGCAGTGTTCGGGGGAACTTCCAGTATGACAAACCGCGACGGAAGATTCAATGGAGAGTGGAGAGGTGGCGCCAGGCGGTTATGAGCGCTTTTGTATGGTTTATGATCACTTTCAGGGATTTATGAGCACAATTCAGGGTTTATGATCATTTTCAGGGTTTTATGAGCAAAATTCCTGTTTTATGATCACATTTCCTGTTTTATGAGCGGAATGCGGAATTTATGAGCACTTCTTGTGATTGATGGACCGAACTGCAGATCGATGGACTCATCCAGGGGGCTGAGGAACATTTTGCAGCACAAAATGAACCCCCGGCTTCGCGGGAAGCCGGGGGTGTTCATCATGAAAATAGATTGATGGTGGTGATGATGATCGGCATCGAGACGACGTCAATCAGGAATGCGCCGACGATCGGGACGATCAGGTAGGCCGTGCGTGACGGGCCGTATCGTTCTGTGACGGCAGCCATGTTGGCCATGGCGTTCGGCGTGGCGCCGAGTCCGTGGCCGGCGAATCCGGCACACATGACGGCGGCGTCGTAGTTCTTGCCGAGAATGCGGAACAGGACGAAAATCGCAAACAGCACGAGGAAAACGACCTGGACGAACACGATCACAAGAAGCGGCAGCGCAAGGCCGGCGACTTCCCAGAGCTTGATGCTCATGAGGGCCATCGACAGGAAGATGCCGAGTGCGACATCACCGATGAGGGTGATGCTCTTCATATGGATGATGTTGCCGTTGAACCGGTCGATGACATTCCGGATGATGACCGCGACGAACATCGCGCCGACATAGTTCGGGAGGGCTATCCCATCTGTCAGTCTGCCGAACGCTTCCCCGAGCAGTGATCCGCCCGCCATGGAAGCGACGATCAGAAATGCCTGCATCGTGAAGTTATCGACCGAAATGGCAGGCTCATGCAGCTCCGCATTGTATTCGTACGTATCTTCTGCGCCCGCGGCTTCATTGGATTTCAGATTGTATTTGTTGATAAGGAACTTGACGAGCGGACCGCCGATAAGACCGCCTGCCACCAGACCGAACGTGGCCGCGGCGATGCCGATCGAGAATGCGGAGTCGATGCCCATCGCTTCGACGGTTGTCCCGTAGGCAGTGGCGCCACCATGGCCGCCTTCCATCGAGACCGCACCCGCCATCATACCGATCAGCGGATGGATATCGAACAGGTACGACATCGACACGCCGATGACATTCTGCATGAGTGCAAGGAATGCACAGGCAATCCAGTAGATGATCAGCAGTTTGCCGCCCAGTTTAATGAGGGCGAAGCTTGCGCCAAGACCGACTGTTGCGAAGAACGTCAGCATGAACAGGTTCTGCAGTGACGTGTCCAATGTGAAGGAGACAATGCCCGTCGTTTTCAAAATTGTGGCGAGTATCGCGAACAGCAGTCCGCCGACTACCGGCGCGGGGATACAGAACTTCTGGAGGATCTTCGACTTGCGGACGAGCAGATTTCCGAGAAGTAGAAGGGCCATCGCTAAGAACAGCGTGGTCACCTGGTTCAATTCAATCGTCATACAAAGTACCTCCAAGCAGTGATACGATCGCTTCGTTCGTCAGATAGGCGCCGAGCTTCACAGTGCGGCCGCCTTCGTCGAGTGAAGGGTTCACTTCAGATATATCAAATGAAAGCGTTTTCGGAGAGGACGCAGCAAAGCGGATCAGCTCCCGGACCTGTTTCGGTGAAAGACCGAACGGGGAAGGTGCGCTGACGCCCGGTGCCGCGGCTGCATCGAGGACATCCGAACAGAGCGTCAGCATGATGACGTCATGCGCGTCGATGAACTGCTGCAGCCGGTCCGCAACTTCCGGAAACGGAAGCGATTCCAGCTCCCGCTCCGTGATGTACTGGACGCCGAGACGGTCCGCTTCGTTGAACAGGAGGGACGTGTTGCCGAACTCCTGGATGCCGGCGACGAAGTAGGAGACCGGTGCACCGTCTTCGAGCATCTGCTTGAACATCGTGCCGGAGGACGGCTGTTCCGCATAACTTCTAAGATCGAAGTGGGCATCGATATTGACGACACCGACACTGGCATCAGGGCCAGCATACTTGCGGACGCCTGAATAATGGCCGAAAGCGGTTTCATGTCCGCCCCCGAGAATGACCGTCTTCTGATTGGCGGAAAGGCTCCGGCAGACCGCCTCGCCGAGCTCGGCCTGGGCTTCTTCGAGCCGGCCGCCTTCGCAGACGACGGTCCCGAGGTCGATCAGCCGATCGGTCTCCGGCTGGTGCCACGGCAATTTTGCGAGCTCTTTGCGGAGGGCATCAGGCCCGTCGGCAGCGCCGGTCCGTCCATTGTTGCGCCGTACGCCTTCGTCGGATGAAAACCCGAGCAGTGCCAGCGTCCTTTCATTGGGAACGCTTTCTTTCCGTGGCGTAAGCTGGACAATCTGGTGAAAGCGGTATGCGGCACGGTTCGACGCGTCGTCAACGCGGCCACTCCAATTTCGCGGATCTGCTGGTTGCAACATGGTGATCACCCTTTCGTTTTTCGTAGCAATACCCCCCATTATACGAGCGCTCATTTATTAATTCAAATACCTATCATTCATTTACTTATGCATTCAGGTTATAATGAAACGAAAAGGGAGGGGAGAGTATATGGATATCAAGCAGCTCAGGTACTTCACCGCCGTCGTCGCAGAAGGGGGATTTTCCGGCGCGGCAGCGAAACTTCACCTGTCCCAGCCGTCACTCAGCAAGGCGGTGCGGACGCTCGAAGATCAGATCGGATTCCAGCTGCTGGAGCGCACGACGAAACGTGTGGACCTGACGGAATCCGGCCGTGTGTTCCATGAACGGGCCCTGCAGGTGCTGGCGGAGATGGATCTGTTCGAAAAGGAAGTCGGGGAAGTGAAAATTGCGGGAAGCGGGGAAGTCCGTATCGGGATGATCGAATCCGTGAAAAATTGGATTCCGGGTGTATTGAGCTGGTATCGGCAGGAGTTCCCGGACATGCATGTCGCCTTGAAAGAGGTGCTCACCCGGCCGGATATCGAGCATGCACTCCGCAATTATGACGTACACGCCTGCCTCACGAATGAATATATCGAGGAAGATGATATTGTGTCACAGCCACTATATGAAGAGAAGCTTGTACTCGTCATGAGTACCGCTCACCGGTTCGCCGGGTTGGAGGATATACGGCTGGCGCACATTGCAGACGAACCGTTCATCATCACAGGCAAAGGGTTCCAGACGAGGGCGAATATCCTGCAGGCGTTCGAAGCGGAAGGGCTTGTGCCGAATATCTGCTCGGATGCCGACCGGTTCGAGACGATCCTCACACTGGTGGAAGCCGGTATCGGCATCTCCATCATCCCCCGGAATTATATCGGCGGCACAGTACCGGAAACGCTCGCCATCAAGGAATTGGACAGTGCCAGTCTCAACCGCACCGTCTATCTGGCCAGCATGAAGAACCGCTACCGTCCGCCGGCGATCGAAATGCTCCTGTGCCGGATGAAAGCTGGGGAACCGTATTTAACGGATTGAGGGAAGCT
The DNA here is from genome assembly GCF_000826145.2 of Sporosarcina koreensis. GTDB lineage: Bacteria > Bacillota > Bacilli > Bacillales_A > Planococcaceae > Sporosarcina > Sporosarcina trichiuri. The sequence goes on along the minus strand of NZ_LN651337.1, from coordinate 1,403,367 downwards.
GTGTCAGCGTCCTGTCTCGATACTGTCAACAAGTTTGCTGAATTCATGTAAAAAAAGCAGTACGGGTGCCGATATAGTCGGAAAGACCACAAGGAAGAAGGAATCATCGTGTCCAAGCCCCGTTTTCTGCTGACATCCCTGCTGTCCGTGCTGCTGTTATCCGGTGCCTATCCCCTTGCTGCCCCGTCTGCTGCGGCGGCGGAACAGTCAGCTGCTCCAAAAGATCATGCGCAAGATACACACGAACTGCTCGTCCAATATAAAGAACTTCCCCGTTCCATCGCCTCGGTCCCGTCACTTCCTGCTGATACCGAGGAGATCGAAGACGTGGCCCCTTCTGTCCAGCTATTGACGTTCGATACTCCAGAAGCTCTGAGCAAAGCCGAGACGAAGCTGCAGCGCAATCCGCTGGTGGAAACAGTTGAACCGAATTACGAAAGAGCTGTCGATATGACGGTCAATGACCCATTCTACGGACAGCAATGGTGGGTGGACCACGTCCAGGCACCTGCTCTCTGGGCGCATGCAGGCAAACAGGCCAAGTCCGTCACAGTAGCCGTGATCGACTCGGGAATCGACAGTGCAATCCCTGACTTTGCCGGACGCATTGCCCAAGGTGCCTATAATTTCACGGACGGCACATCGGATGTACAGGACGTGAACGGTCATGGAACCGCGGTGGCCGGTGTCATCGCAGCTGCGCTGAATAATAGATACGGCATCACCGGCATCGCCGGCCCATTCGATGTGAAGATACTGCCGCTGAAGACCATCAAGGCAGACGGGACAGGCACCGTGTCGATGAATGTCCAGGCGATCGACTATGCGATCCGCCGCGGCGTCGACGTCATCAATATAAGCCAGGGCGGTCCAGCTGCGTCCGTCATCGAAAAGGATGCAATCCGGCGGGCGGAAGATGCCGGCATCCTGATTGTCGCGTCCGCGGGGAACGACGCCGGCAAGGGCAATCCTGTCATGTATCCGGCAGCCTATGATAAGGTGCTGTCCGTTGCATCTGTCGACCAAAGGAATCAGCACTCTGCGTTCTCGACGTACAATGACCAGGTCGATCTCAGCGCGCCGGGTGAGCGGATTGCCACGAATGCACCTGGCGGCGAGTTCGTCTTGATGTCCGGCACTTCATTTTCCGCGCCGATTGCTGCGGGTGCGGCGGCTATGGTGCAGGCTGAGTACCCCGGACTGTCCCCTGCCGAGACGAAGGCATTGCTGATGGAGACGGCGAAGGATCTCGGGGCGCCGGGACGGGATCCGCTGTATGGAGCAGGCGTGCTCGATCTGCGGAAACTGGCTGCTTCACTTGATGTGGAAATCGAGAAAGCGCGGATTATCCGCGTATCAGGAATCGAGCTGGACCGGAGGACTGCGAGTCTGACAGTCGGGAATCCGGCGACTGTTTCGGCAATCAGGCTGACTGCGCGTGTCCTGCCTGAAACGGCTGCAGACCGCACTGTCACCTGGGCGACTTCCGATCCGCGTGTCGCTGTCGTGGATCAGAACGGTCAGGTGACTGCCGTCGGCAAAGGGAAGGCGGTCATCACTGCGACGACTGCAGACGGCAGCTACACAGCAGCGGCCGATATATCCGTTGCATTCATCGCTCCATTCACTGGGGATTTCCCGGATATGGACATTGATCAGACGAAGATTTTCGCCGTGAAATTCAACACACCGCTGAAGCGGGACATCGATTATAGAGGGTACATCCGCATTTCTTCAGATCCTGATGGTAAAGGTGCTGCAGAAGAGGCGGCCGTCCAGCTTGACCCGGCCGATCCGCGGCTCCTGTACATTGCTCCTCTGAAGGATTGGAAAAACGGAACTTCCTATCTGACGATCAAAAAAGGGCTGCCGGCAGATTCCGGTAAGATACTGAACCGCGATACAAAACTGAAATTCACAGTCCGCTGAGCCCGGACTGACAGCAGCGCCGCGCATCCATGAGATGTGCGGTTTTTTTATTGGAGTGAACCGGCGTCCGAGACAGGTGCCCATCTTAAGGAATTCTTCAGAATTATACTGATAGAGCGGAAAGAAATGGCTGTCATACTGAACATGTTCGATTGTCAGAAGAATGGGTAAAAGATAGTATACGAGAAAAGCAAAAGGGGAGAGACGCATGGAACGGAAGTGCTGGCGGATTGCAGCCATCCTGACAGTCATCTACGGTTTTTATACAGCAGGATCCACACTGTTCATGCGGCTGACGGGAACAGGGATACGTAAAAAAGCCGCAGGCCGGCGCGGCATTGCACTGACGTTCGATGACGGACCGAATGCAAAGTTCACACCGCAGCTGCTTGACCTTCTATCACACTATCGCATAAAAGTGGTGTTCTTCGTGACAGGACGCCATGCCGAGCAGCATCCTGATCTGCTCCGGCGTATGCATGCGGAAGGGCATGCCATCGGAATCCATCATTACGATCATCACTCGCTCTGGCGCCTGACGCCGCGGCAGGCCCGCCGGGAAATCCGCCGGACGGCTGTGGCCATCGAGCGGATCACAGGAAGCCGGCCGCGATTTTACCGTCCGCCGTACGGACGTCTGACGGCCGCCCTGCCGGTGGTTGCGAGATCATATGAAACAATTCTTTGGACACATATACTCGGTGACTGGAAAACGGCGATGTGCGATTCGAAACTTTTACAGAGGCTGCGTGATGTGCCGGATGACGGATCGATCGTCGTCCTGCACGATGACGGCAGCAACAGTGGCGCGGATGACGAGGCACCCGGCCATATGCTCCGGGTCCTCAGGGAGTACCTTCAGGAAAGTGCGGAGCGGGGAATCGTTTTCCTCCCGCCCGACTGCATTGCCGATTGTGACGAGGACGGTCCATGAGCATCGAGTCGCTGACAAATACCATCCTGCAGTATGGCAGCATCATCATCTTCGTCCTGCTGTTCTTCGGTATCGTCGGCATCCCGTCTCCTGAAGAGTCCCTGACATTCCTGATCGGCGTGCTGATCGCCGGTCATCAGCTGTCCGCCATTCCGTCTGCGGCAGCTGCGGTGGCGGGTGCCTGGACGGGGATGCTGACCGCGTATGCGGGAGGCCGGTATATCGGCTATCCGCTCCTTCACAAAATCGGGAAGTTCATCGGTCTCACGAAGGAACGGTGGGCGAAAGCGGAGCAGTCCTTCAAGCGGAAACGGAAACGCACCATCCTGTTCGGGATCTACATGCCGGGCATCCGGCAGATCAGCCCTTATTTTGCAGGTCTTACTAAAATGCCGTTCCTTGAGTTCACACTGCTCAGCGGCGCTGCCTCGGCAGGATGGGTGCTGCCGTTTCTCGCTGCCGGCTATTTTCTCGGCAGATCATTCAAAGTCAATCCGAGTTACGCCGCTCTGGTCGGATTTGTATTTCTGCTCATCATGATCGGGCGGTTGCTCTTTAAAAAATGGAAGACGAAAAAAGAATATGCAAATTGACGAACGGGAGGTGCAGTTGTTGATGAAAGTATTGTTTTTTCCACACTTGCAAATGCAATCAGGCCACCATCAGGCCGCCGAAGCGCTGATGGATCTGATCCACCGGCAGTATCCCGAGGCGGAAGTGAAAAAGATCGATCTGCTGTCGGAAACAAACCAGCTGCTCGAGAAAGTGATCAAAACCGGCTATTTACAATGGATCAAACTAGCCCCGCGTCTGTACAGCAGGGCCTATAAGAAGCTGTACTTCAGCGAAAAGCCGCTCGACGAACAGTATATATGGCATCAGCCGCTGTTCCTGCACAAACTGAAACAGCTCATGAAGGAGGAGCAGCCGGATCTGATCTTCTGCACACACAGCCTGCCGTCCTGCATGCTCAGCAAACTGAAGATCGCCGGCCAGTGTGACGTGCCGGTCGTGAACGTCTATACGGATTTCTTTGTCCACGACTACTGGGGGCACCGCGGCATCGATGCGCATTTCCTGCCGACCGCAGAAGCCTGGCATCAGGTGTTGGACGATCCGAACGTCCCGGGACGGCTGTTTGTCACGGGCATCCCCGTGCACCGTAAAATCCGCCGGCCAGCAGAGCGGCCGCTGAAGAAGACGGCGGGACACAAACCGGTGATCCTGCTGGCAGGCGGCAACAGCGGACTCGGCTGTCCGGCCCGGATGTTCCGGGAGCTGAAGGAGGCGGACGATTTCCGGTTCATTGTCCTGTGCGGCCATAACCAGAGGCTGTATCAGAAAGTATTGTCATGGAACTTGCCGCATGTGAAGGCGCTGCCCTATGTCGCCCTGCGCGAGGAGATGGACGCCATCTACGACGATGCCGATGCCATCGTCACCAAGCCGGGCGGCGTGACTGTCAGCGAGGGGTTGCGGAAACGCCTGCCGATGTTCATCCATTCTGCACTGCCCGGCCAGGAGGAGATGAACCTTGAGACCCTGATCCCAAAGGGGCTTGTCGAACGGCTGCAGCCCGGACGGCCGCTCGCAGTCCAGCTGCGTGAAGTGCTCGCGGATGACCTGCGGCTCGCCCAATGGAAGCGGGCGATGGACCGCTATTCCGATGAACTCGCCGCTCAGTCAGATGAAGAACTGGTGTCGATCATCAGTGAACTGCTGCCATCCCTCGCAGCCCGGCCGTCTGAGAAAAAGGAAACAGAAGAGAAGCATTCGTTTGCAACCACTTGACCACTTCATATCCATACAGCAATCATAGCAGCACCCGCGTGAGGACCATGCGGGTGCTTTTTCGCGGTGCGGCAGATGACGGTGGATATGACGCCGCTGTGCTGGGGGAAGGAGAGGGGGCTCGCCGAGGGCAGGATGTGATCATAAATTGCTGGAAATGATCATAAAACTGTGAAAGTGATCATAAATCGCAGAAAGTGATCATAAAAACGCAAAAGTGATCATAACCCAGCAAAATCGCTCATAAACCTCCTCAAAGCGCTCATAACTTCACAAACTTATAAGGGGCCAGGCACAGACGACGCTGGGCAGCGGGCCGGGATGCGTCCTCCGCTCACAAAGTTGGCCGGCCGGCAATGGAAACCTAAGAACCAGCTTGTGTGCTCCGCTGCCGCTCCGCATTTTCTGCTAAACCAACCAAGCTAGCTGAAAAAATAATAGAAAACTGAAATCCCGGCTCATCAGGGAAGGAAGCGGTTACAAGGTGATTCAATTGAGAGAAAGTTCGAAAGTAATCAAAATAAGTTGTTTACTCAGCGGTTCTGTGATGATATATTGCATACAAAATACAATTTGAATTGTATAAAAACTACACAACCGGGAAAGGACTGAGCGATTTGCTGGCAAATCCATTGATTGCAACTGTACTGATTTTAGCGCTTATTGCCTTCGGCGAATGGCTCTCCATCATCTCGAGAGCACGGATTCCGATGCTGCTCACGGCGATGGTCGGATTTTTGGTCCTGACCTGGACAGGCATTTTTCCGAAAGACATTCTTGAGAAATCACAATTTGCCGCGCTTGGAGCGATTCTGATCGGCCCGGCAATTGTCCATATGGGCACGATGATTCCGCTGTCCTTAGTGAAAACCCAATACAAAGCGGTGCTGATCGCACTGGGCGGTGTCGTGACATCGGGCATCCTCATCCTGCTCATCGTACCGCTGCTGTTCGACTATCCGACTGCTGTAGCGGGTGTCGGCCCGGTGAGCGGAGGGATCATCGCGCTGCTCGTCACGTCCGAGCGGCTGGAAGAACTCGGTCTGACGTCGATCGTCGTCATTCCGGCACTGGTCGTCGCATTCCAGGGGCTGGTCGGCATGCCGCTCGCCCTGCATTTCATGAAGAAATATGCAGGTGTCATGCAGGGGCAGATCGATGACGGATCATTCGTGCCGATGGCAGGGGAGGCTGAAGAGGACGGTGAACTGCCGAAGAAGAAGGCCGGCCCGCTGCGGTCAAGTGCTGTATTGAAATTGTTCTTCGTCTTCGCAGGCGCTGCTGTCGGCACAATGCTCGGCATGGTGACGCCGATCCACTACACGTTGTGGTGCCTGCTGATCGGTATACTCGGCCTGAAAGCCGGAATCTTCCAGTCAAGCGAGCTGCAGCGTGCGAACTCCTTCACGATCGCCATGCTCGGCATCATCTTCGTCGTGATCGGAACGATGGCAGGCGTGACACCGGGTCAGGTGCTCGACAACCTGCCGGCGATCCTCGCCATTCTCGGCATCGGCACAATCGGAATTTCCACCGGGGGCTACGTGATGGCAAAACTCGTAAAGTGGCACCCGTTCAAGGGGATGCCGGTCGCATTGACTGCATTGTTCGGCTTCCCGGGCGACTATATCCTCTGTGAGGAAGTGAGCCGGAGCTGTGCCCGCAATGAAAAAGAGGAAAAACTGATTTTCAATGAACTGCTCGCACCGATGATCATCGGCGGATTCACAACAGTCACTGTCGCGTCGGTCGTCATTGCAGGTATTCTGATCAAAACATTATAAACCGGAGGGATTCATATGACGAAAACCATTATCAAGAACGGACTGCTGATTGACGGCACGGGGAAAGAGGCGCAGCAAGACCAGGTGGTTGTCGTGGATGGCAGCCGCATCACCTATGTCGGCGGCGAGAGCGGCTATGCGGCGTCCGGTGAGGAAACTGTCATCGATGCCGGTGGGAACACGATTGTACCGGGATTCATCGACACCCATGTCCATATGATGATGGAATACGCGTCTGTCGCTGAACGGCTCGCGACGCCGTTCTCGTTCATGTACTACCAGGCGATGAAGTACTTGAAGACAACACTCGAAGCGGGGGTGACATCAGTCCGCGATGCGCTCGGCACCGATCTTGGCGTCAAGAAAGCGGTCGAGGACGGCCTGATCTCAGGGCCGCGCATGCAGCTGAGCATCAACGCTCTGACGACGACGGGCGGGCACGGTGACGGCTATACGGTATCGGGGCAGACGGTGGAGCTGCTGCCGTCCGGCTATCCCGGCATGCCGCACGGAATGTGTGACGGGGTGGAGGAAGTACGCAAGAAGACGAGGGAAATGCTGCGGGCCGGGGCGGAAGTCATCAAGGTTCACGCGACCGGCGGTGTTCTGAGCGCGACAGATCATCCCGAATTCACCCAGTTTTCATTGGAAGAACTGAAAGTGATCGTCGAGGAAGGGAAGTTCCGCAAAAACACACGTGTCATGGCGCATGCCCAGGGAGCGGAAGGCATCAAGAACGCCGTGCGGGCAGGGATCCATTCGATTGAGCACGGCATCTTCATCGACGACGAGGCGATCGAGCTCATGCTTGAGAACGGCACATTCCTCGTACCGACACTGCTCGCGCCGGTCGCGGTGCTCGAGACGGCCGAAGAAACCGGCATGCCGGAGACCGCTGTCCGGAAATCCGAGGAAGTCATCGACCACCATATCGCCAGTTTCCAGAAGGCGTACAAAGCCGGCGTCAAGATCGCGATGGGTACGGATGCCGGTGTATTCAAGCACGGCACGAACCTGCGTGAACTGGAACTGATGTGCAATGCGGGCATGACCCCGATGGATGCGATCGTCGCCTCCACGAAAACGGCTGCCGAGTGCCTCGGGTGGGAGGAGCAGGTCGGAACAATCGAGACCGGCAAGCTTGCAGACATCGTCATCGTCAAAGGCAATCCGCTGGAGGACATCGCGTCACTCTCCAGCCATGAAACGATCCAGGTGGTCATGAAAGACGGCAAGATCGAAAAAGATATCCGCTGATCAGCAGAATCCCCTTCTTCACCGCATAAAGTGAGGAAGGGGATTTTAATTTCCCTTGGTAAAAATGCTGTCGACTATTGACGGATTCTTGGATTCTATTTACGATGTAATCAGTCTATTGTTTATATTCAATATATTAGGGGGTAATGCGGGTGAGTCTTCAGGAGTTCACGAAACGGTATCTGGATGAACACAGGGCCTATTTCGAGGAAGTGAGCGAGTACATTTTCCGGCATCCGGAAACACGGTTCGAAGAATACGAGTCTGCGAAGTATTTGGCGGATCAATGCGAAGCGAAAGGTTTCACGGTCGAGCGCGGTGTCGGCGGTATTGGAACCGCCTTCACGGCGACGTTTGGTGAAGGCCATCCGGTCATCGGATTTCTGGGGGAATTCGATGCGCTGCCGGAACTGAGCCAGGAGCCGAACAGTATCACGGAGCAGCGGTGGGAGCGGCATATCGGTCACGGCTGCGGGCATAACCTTCTCGGAACCGGAGCATTCGCGGCCGCCTGTGCGGCGAAAGCGTATCTGGAAGAGACCGGCCAGACCGGCACCGTGAAATTCTTCGGCTGTCCCGGGGAGGAAGGCGGCTCCGGCAAGACATTCATGGCGCGGGAAGGTGTCTTCGACGGTACGGATCTCGCGCTGACCTGGCATCCGTCACCGACAAACAGCATCATGAGCCTCAGCACACTGGCGAACATCCAGGTGTTCTACCGGTTCAAAGGGGTGCCGTCCCATGCGGCCAATTCACCGCATCTCGGACGCAGTGCGCTCGATGCCGTGGAACTCATGAACACAGGGGTCCAGTATTTGCGGGAGCATATGCCGGATCAGGCGCGCATCCACTACGCCATCACGAATACGGGCGGGTTCGCGCCAAACGTCGTACAGGCGAATGCCGAAGTGCTCTATCTCATCCGGGACGTCGATACGGAGCGTGTCATGTCACTGTTCGAACGCGTGAACAAAGTCGCGGAAGGGGCGGCGCTCATGACGGAGACGGACGTGACCGTCGAGATCGACAAGGCGTGTTCGAACTACATCCCGAACCGGGCGCTCGAGCGCATCCTGTATGACAGCCTGTCCGAAATCGGCATCGAGCCGCCGACTGAGGAGGAGAAAGAGTTTGCCCGGGGCATCTTCGAATCCCTCTCGGAAGCGGAGCGGAAAGATTACCTCGGGGTCATGAAAGGGTTCGGCTATGTCGGGGACGGCTCGGAGTTCGAGGGCAAATATGTCTCGGACTGCATCTCGCCGTATGAGGTGCTGCCGGATATCCTGACGGCTTCGACGGACGTGTCGGATGTAAGCTGGATCATGCCGACCGCCCAGCTGTCGACGTCGACCTCCGCGCTCGGCACGCCGCTCCATACGTGGCAGATGACGAGCCAGGGGCTGTCGGCGAACGCGCATAAGGGGATGCTGCGGGCGGGCGGCGCCATGGCGCTGACCGCACTCAAAATCTTTGGGAATACGGATCTGCTTGCACCGATCCGTGATGAGTACACAGCGTTTGCACAGAAGAATCCTTACAATTGTCCGATTCCGGCGGATGTCAGTCCGTCGCCGCTCGGCAAGTAAATCGATTTAGGGGGAATGGGGATGGAAACGAAAGCATCGAATCGGGGGTTCTTCAACAAAGCATTGAATGGGATCGAGCGGCTCGGAAACCGGCTGCCCGACCCGTTCATCCTCTTCGTCTTCATGGCGGTCGCCGTCATGGTGGCGTCACTGATCTTCAGCTTGTTCGATGCCCAGGTCAAACACCCGGGCACCGGGGAAACACTGCCGATCAACAACCTGCTCTCGGGAGCGGGACTGCAATATATCCTTGAATCAATGATCACGAACTTCACCGGATTCGCACCGCTAGGCATCGTCCTGGCGATGATGCTCGGGATCGGGCTGACGGAGAAAGTCGGCCTGCTCGACTATGCGATCCGGAAAACGATCTTGAAATCCCCGCCGTGGCTGCTGACGTACGCCGTCGCCTTCGTCGGTATCATGGGGAATATCGCGTCGGATGCTGCGATGCTGCTCATTCCGCCGCTCGCTGCGATGATCTTCTATAAGGTCGGCCGCCATCCTCTTGCGGGACTCGCCGTCGGCTACGCATCCGCAGGCGCCGGGTTCACGGCGAATCTATTCATCGTCGGAACCGATGCATTGCTCTCCGGGATTTCCACGGAAGCAGCGAAGATTGTCGATGACTCGATCGTCGTGACGCCTGTCGATAACTGGTATTTCAATATCGTATCCGTCTTCATGCTGACGTTGCTCGCAGGTTTCATCACGACGAAATTCATTGAGCCGCGTCTCGGGAAATATGAGGGGGATGCGGTCGACGTCGATATGGAAGAAGACGATCCGCGGGCCGGAAAGGCATTCCTGTTCGCCGTCATTGCGGGTCTGCTGTATCTCGCAGTGCTCGTCGTCGGGATCTTCTGGCCGGACAGTCCGCTGCGCGGTGAGGGCGGTACGATCATCCCGTCGCCGTTCATCAGCGGCATCGTACCGATCATCCTGTTCCTGTTCCTGACTGTCGGTGTTACGTACGGAATCACTGTCGGTAAGATCAAAAGCGGGAAAGACATCGCCGGCTACATGGCCGAAGCGATGAAAGATATGGCCGGCTACATCGTCCTCATCTTTGCAATCTCGCAGTTCATCGCCTATTTCAACTGGTCGAACATCGGCACGTGGATTGCGGTCAACGGGGCGGAGTTCCTCGAATCCATCAACTTCACGGGCATCTGGCTGATCATCGGCTATATCATCTTCACGGCGCTCATGAACTTCCTGATCACGTCAGGGTCGGCGAAGTGGGCGCTCGAAGCGCCGATCTTCGTGCCGCTGTTCATGCAGCTCGGTTATCATCCGGCGTTCACGCAGGTGGCCTACCGTGTCGCGGATTCGTCGACGAATATCGTGACACCGCTGCTGCCGTACATGGTCGTCGTGCTGACGTTCATGCAGAAGTATGATAAGAAAGCGGGAATCGGGACGCTCATCTCGCTCATGCTGCCGTTCTCGATCTGCTTCCTCATTTCCTGGATCCTGCTGATCCTCGTATTCTTCTATGCAGGCATCCCGTTCGGACCGGGCATTACACCATTCTTGAAGTAAACGACAGGAGGGAGATCATTGGCCTATCAATTGGAAGAGAAAGTGAAAGCATGGCGCCGCGACCTGCACCAGCATCCGGAACAGGGATTCCTGGAAATGCGGACGGCGTCCAAAGTGGCAGCTGAAGTGACGCGTCTCGGTTTCAGGGTGCGTCTCGGGAAGGAAGTCATGACGGAAGATGCACGGATGGGCGTGCCGGAACAGCGGGTGCTCGATGCGCATTATGACTGGGCAGTCGCCCATGATGCGGATCAGGACTTCCTGCCGCAGCTGACAGACGGATTCACCGCGGTTGTCGCCGACTGGGACACAGGCCGGCCCGGCCCGGTGACGGTGTTCCGTGTCGATATGGACGCGCTGCCGATCCATGAATCGGAACATCCCGAACACCTGCCGGGACAGCTCGGCTTCCGGTCGCTGAATGACGGCTCCATGCATGCATGCGGGCACGACGCGCATACGTCGATCGGCATCGGGCTCGCGACACGGGTGGCGGAAGACCCGGATGCATTGAATGGCATCATCCGGATTATCTTCCAGCCTGCCGAGGAAGGGACGCGCGGTGCGAAATCGATGACGGAAGCGGGTGTCGTCGATGACGCGGATTTCTTCATCGCCTCGCATATCGGCACCGGCGTTCCTCATGGGGAGTTCGTCGCCGCAGCGAACGGCTTCATGGCGACGACCAAGATGGATGTCACATTCCGCGGCCGGGCCTCTCATGCCGGCGCGCAGCCGGAAGAAGGCCGTAATGCGCTGCTGGCTGCAGCCAATGCACTCGTCAATCTGCATGCGATCTCAAGGCACTCCGGCGGGACGTCCCGTGTGAATGTCGGTGAATTGACGGGCGGCGGCGGCCGCAATGTCATTGCGGACACCGCCTATATGAAGGTGGAGACGCGCGGCGAAACGTCCGTTGTGAACGATTATGTGCGCAGCCAGGCGGAGAATGTGATTCGGGGCGCCGCGATGATGACCGGAACGGACTGCACGATCGACATTGTTGGTGAGGCGATCAGCTGCGCCTGCTCGGAAGGCCTTGCTGCAATGGCCGGAGCAGTCGCAGAGACGGCGGCCGGCATCTCGAAAGTGCATCGCGCGGACAATGCATCGGCAGGATCCGAAGACGCTACGTATTTTATGGAACGTGTGAAAGAGAAGGGCGGCCAGGCGACCTACTGCATCTTCGGTACGGAGCTTGCGGCCGGCCATCATAACGAACGGTTCGATATCCATGAAGACACCCTGCTCGTTGCGGTGAATGTGCTGTATGACACGGCACTTGCGCTGAACGGCAGGGAATAGGAAAAACCCCCGATCGCTCCAATTTGTGAAGGATCGGGGGGTTTTTGGGTCAGAACGTCAATTCATCCGTGACATTGTGATCCTGATCGAGCACTTTCACGACGCTCGGCGTATTCTCTTTGGCGAGACGCTTCGCTTCGTCCAGTGCTTCGTCCTTTGAGCCGTACTGCTGTTCCGGCGCGACGTCTTCAAGTTTCACGAGCCATCCGGTCATCTCGGGGTTCGGCACGACACTGTACATATTCATACTGCAAAACTCCTTTGTAAATGTAATGGTTATAGTTTGTATGTTCCCCATTGCGGGGAAATGAAACACACGGCGCATACGGGCTGAATTGTGCGTGGATGCCGATGAATTCAGCGGAATGCCCGATACCTCGGCTGAAATGTCCGACAACTCTGCCTAAATGTCCAATACATCACTTCAAATGTCCGATATGCCGGGCGATCTGTCCGATACTTCACGAACTGCAGACTGCCGCCCGCTCATCATGGCGCCGGCAGTCATGCTTCGGGTACACTGAAAGTAGAATGGAAGACAACGAATTGGAGAGGGGGAGGCCTATGGACCTCTGGCTGGAAGTCGAAATGCTGACGAAGCTGAGCATTTCCGCTGTGCTGGGTTTGATCATCGGGCTGGAACGGGAACTGAAGAGGAAACCGCTCGGCCTGAAAACGAGCCTGGTCATCAGTATCGTCAGCTGCCTGCTGACCATCGTCTCCATCGAGTCGGCATACTCGTTCCCGGACAGCGCGAGCGGCGTCAAAATCCAGATGGATCCGCTTCGGCTTGCGGCTCAGATTGTCTCAGGCATCGGCTTCCTCGGCGCCGGCGTCATCTTGCGCCGCGGCAATGATCAGATCTCCGGACTGACGACTGCTGCAATGATCTGGGGGGCGGCCGGTATCGGGATCGCGGTCGGAGCCGGCTTTTTCGCAGAAGCCATTTTCGGCGTCCTGCTGCTGATACTCAGTGTCGAACTTGTGCCGTATTTCGTCATTAAATACGGGCCGAAACGGCTGAGGCGTGATGAGATGGGCCTCCGCATCAAAGTGAATGACCAGGCAAGCATTGAGCTGGTGCTGACAGAATTGCGGCGTCAGCGTTTTCATATCTATCAATCCCGCATCAAGGATCTTGATGATGAAAAGCTGCTTCTTCTGGAAATCAAAGCTCGTGTGCCGGCGAACCGTCCGCTGCCCGATATCTATCGGTCCATAAAAGAAATAGACGATGTCCATACTGTTGAAGTGAACGGCTGAAGAGGCGGTGCCGACCGCACATTCCAGGAAAGGATTTGACTGCAGATGATCTCTTTTTCGCATGAAGACCGGAGCCGCCTGCTTGGCCGGCTCTCTGCTGAACGGTACGATCTCATTGTGATCGGCGGGGGCATCACGGGTACGGGGATTGCGCTGGATGCAGCGTCCCGGGGCATCCGGACGCTGCTCGTCGAGATGCAGGACTTTGCGGCAGGGACGTCCAGCCGCTCGACGAAACTCGTCCATGGCGGACTCCGCTATTTGAAGCAGCTGGAAGTGAAGCTCGTCTCGGATGTTGGGAAGGAGCGGGCGGTCGTGTACGCGAATGCTCCGCATGTCACCCATCCTGAATGGATGCTGCTGCCGTTCTACAAGAATGGATCGTTCGGCAGTTTTTCTACGTCACTCGGCCTTCAAGTATATGACTTTCTGGCCGGTGTGAAAAAATCCGAACGGCGCACGATGCTGACGAAGACAGAAGTGATGGAGCATGAGCCGCTGCTGAAACGGGATGACCTGCTCGGCGGCGGGGAGTATGTCGAGTATCGGACCGACGATGCCCGTCTGACGATTGAAGCCGCAAAGAAAGCGCGCGAAGAAGGTGCGGATCTGCTCAACTACACGAAGGTCACCGGGTTTTTATCCGATGAAGGCGGCAGCGTGACCGGCGTCGAACTGGTAGATGTCCTGACAGGCCGGCAGTATGACGCGCATGCACCGGTCGTCGTCAACGCGGCAGGTCCGTGGGTTGAACAAGTGCTGGAACTGGACAGGCCTGGTGAGTCGGGACGGCTGCTGCTGACGAAAGGCGTCCACCTCGTGTTTGATCGGAACAGGCTGCCGCTCCATCAGCCCGTCTATTTCGATACGCCGGACGGCCGGATGATCTTCGCGATTCCGCGTCTTGACAAGACCTACGTCGGCACGACCGATACGGTCTATGAAGAGGACCTGATACATCCGGGCGTGACGGAGGAGGACAGGCGGTACATCCTCACCGCCATTTCGGAGATGTTCCCGCAGGCGGGGATCCGTCCGGCGGATATCGAGTCGTCCTGGTCCGGCGTGCGGCCGCTCATCCGGCAGGAAGGGAAAGGGCCGTCCGAGATTTCGCGCAAGGATGAGATCTGGGAAGCGGACAGCGGCCTGCTGACGGTGGCGGGCGGCAAACTGACGGGGTACCGCAAGATGGCAGAGGACGTCACCGACCTCGTCAGCCGGAAACTCCGGAAATTCGGCATCCAGGCAGGCCCTTGCATGACGGCGACGCTTGCATTATCCGGCGGCGCGTTCAGTCGGCCGGAAGACTATCCGGTCTATGTTGAAGACCGGGCACGGGAACTTGTGAAACTCGGCATCTCATATCAGGACGGGCTCAATATTGCCTCGATGTATGGCACAAACACGAACCAGGTGGCGGAAGGCATCACCCGGGTACAGCCGGCGCATGGGCTGCCGCTCGCCATCCGGCTGACGCTCCAGTATGCAATCGATTTCGAGATGGCAATGACACCGTCCGATTATTTAATCCGCCGGACGGGCGCGCTATACTTTCATATCGACTGGGTCAAGAAGTGGAAAGAACAGGTCACCGCCTACATGGCCGAACGCCTCGGCTGGGACGATGGCGAACGCCGGCAGCACATGAGGGAGCTCGATGACCGGATTTCTGACGCGATCGGGAAATAACAGGTAGATATCACTCGGACAGCACGGGAAACGGAAGAGAAACTGAAACCATGCATCACACCGGCAGCCGACTGACTGCCATCTGAAGTCCCCGTCCTCATTATCAGCGGACGGGGTTTTCGCATGCCGGCAGGATCGTGGAGCAACGTGATTGACAGGGTGGGGATGACGCTGTAGTATACGGGGTGGGGTATGAACCTATATTTTTTTAAGTGAATTTATACCCGCAGGGGTAAATAGGAGGAGAACAAATGAAAGAAGTGACAACCACGGAAGTGGAGCAGATGCTGGCCGCCCGGCAGCCTGTCCGGCTGATCGACGTCAGGGAGACCGAGGAATTGCAGGAAGTCAAGATCCCGGGGGTCATCCACATTCCGCTCGGCCTTCTGGAATTCAAGCTCCAGGACCTGCCGAAAGAGGACACATACGTGCTTATCTGCCGATCGGGCGGACGCAGCGGTCGCGCTGCACAACTGCTCGAAAGCCGGGGGTACGATGTCATGAATATGACAGGCGGCATGCTCGACTGGAACGGACCTACAGAATAAAACAGATAAAAGAAATGAGGAATCATCATGACAAACCGCACAGCCATCATCGCGTCGAACGGCAGCCTGTTCGATGCGTACAAAGTATTCAATATCGCAACCGCTGCAGCTGCGAGCGAGCACGAAACAGCAATCTTTTTCACTTTCGAAGGACTGAACTTCATCCACAAACAGGCGTCCGCACAGCTGCCGATGCCGGAGGGGAAGGAGCATTTCGCGGAAGGGTTCGCGAAGGCGAACGTGCCGGGAATCCCTGAACTGATCGCGATGGCACAGGAGCTGGACGTGAAGTTCATCGCCTGCCAGATGACGATGGATGTCATGGGACTGACGGAAGAGGATATGGTCGATGGGATACAAGTGGGCGGTGCCGCAGCATTTTTGGAGTTCGCCAAGGATGCGGACGTCACCCTTGCATTCTGATATGGAAAGGGGAAGACGGATATGACAGTAACAGCCATGAGTCCGAAAGAGGCGGCTGCACGGAGCATCGGAAAACAGCCGCTCCATATCGTGGACGTCCGGAACGAAGAAGCGTTCGCCGACTGGAAACTGGAGGGGGAAGCGTTCACGTACGTGAACAGACCCTATTTCGATCTGCTTGACGGTGTGGAGGAATTTGCCGCCGCGCTGCCGGAGGACCGCGAGCTGCTCGTCGTCTGTGCGAAGGAGGGTTCTTCCAAGCTGATTGCCGAAATGCTGTCGGAGGCAGGCCGTGATGCCGCCTATCTTGAAGGTGGTATGAGTGCGTGGAGCGAGTACCTTGCGCCAGTGAAAGTGGCGGACCTTGCGAGCGGCGGTTCGCTGCACCAGTTCGTCCGGCTCGGGAAAGGGTGCCTGTCGTACATGGTGATCGACGGAGGGAAAGCTGCCGTGATCGATGCAGTCCGTGTGACCGATGTGTTCACCGGGTTTGCGGAAGAACGCGGAGCCGTCATCGAACACGTGCTGGACACCCATCTGCATGCCGACCACATTTCGGGAGGGCGGGCGATTGCCGAAAAGACCGGCGCCGTCTACTATCTGCCGGAAGCGGATGCGGGTGAAGTCGTCTTTGACTACCATAAGCTTGAAGACGGTATGCAGCTGCAGGTCGGAAATACGATGATCGAAGCAATATACTCGCCGGGGCATACGAACGGCTCGACGTCCTTCATCGTGGATGGGTCATATTTGCTGACGGGGGACATCCTGTTCGTGGATTCCATCGGCCGTCCGGACCTCGCGGGCAAGGCGGACGACTGGGTCGGTGATCTGCGCACAACATTGTACGAACGATATAGGAATCTGTCCGGTGAGCTGACGGTGCTGCCGGCCCACTTCATGGAGATGAACGAAGTGAATGCAAATGGAACGGTGGCGAAGCGCCTGGACTCGCTATTTTCGGATAACCACGGATTGGCTGTCGATGAGGAAGCGGAGTTCCGGAAACTCGTGACAGAGAACCTGCCGCCGCAGCCGAATGCCTATCAGGAAATCCGGAAGACCAACATGGGGATCCTATCCCCGGGCGAAGAGTTGCAAAAAGAAATGGAGATCGGGCCAAACCGCTGTGCGGTCCGGTAACAAAACCAATCGAGGAGGAATTCAATATGGAAGCGAACTTATTTTTGGATGCAACAGGGCTGTCGTGCCCGATGCCGATCGTCAAGACACGTAACGCGATGAAAGAACTGCAGGCGGGGGAAATCCTGGAAGTCCGGACGACGGACAAAGGGGCGATTGCAGACCTGACGGCATGGACGCGCTCCGGAGGGCACGAACTGCTCGAACAGACGGAAACTGACGGCGTGCTGACGTTCTTCATCCGAAAAGGAAACTGATGACAAGCAGCTGACAGGAAAGGGGAGGGGACGATGACAGTTACACTGATTGCCGTGCTGTTCGTGATCGGGTTCGCCGGCTCATTCCTGTCCGGGATGGCGGGGATCGGCGGTGCGATCGTGAAATATCCGATGCTGCTGTACATCCCGCCGCTGTTCGGATTGTCCGCGTTCACCGCACATGAGGTGAGCGGCATCACGGCGGTGGAGATCTTTTTCGCCTCCATCGCGGGTGTGTTCGCCTACCGCGGAACGGGGCTGCTGCACAGACAACTGATCCTCTGGATGGGGGGCGCCGTCATCCTCGGCAGTTTCCTCGGCGGTTTGGGGTCCGGTTATTTGTCGGAGCAGACGGTGAATCTCGTCTACGGCGTCCTGGCCGCAGCGGCTGCCGTGCTGCTGTTCATCCCCCGGAAGAAGACCGAGGACCGGCCTGCGGAGGAGGTCACGTTCAATAAGTGGCTGGCCGCCGGTATTGCGTTCGTGATCGGTGCGGCTTCCGGGGTTGTCGGGGCAGGCGGGGCGTTCATCCTCGTACCGGTCATGCTGGCGGTGTTCACGGTGCCTGTCCGGATTGCGGCAGCTTCGTCGCTTGCCATCACATTCTTGTCGTCGATCGGCTCGGCGGCCGGTAAGATTGCAACCGGCCAGATCCTCTGGGGGCCCGCAGCGGTGCTGATCGCCGCAGCGCTCATCGCGTCCCCGCTCGGTGCGAAAGCCGCGCGGAAGACGGATCCCCGTATCATCAAATGGATCCTCGCGGTACTGGTGCTGGCGACAGCGGTCAATATATGGAGCGGTTTGCTGTAACTGATGCCGGCTGACTGGTAGACTGGAACACGGAATTCATCCAGACCGGAGGCCATTATGACGAATCGCAACAAAGGGATCTTACTATTGCTCGCATCGGCGTTCGGCTTCTCCCTCATGACGGCGTTCGTCAAGCTGTCGGGGGATGTGCCGACGATGCAGAAAACGATTTTCCGGAATGGCGTATCCATGGTGATTGCCTTCTTTTTTGTGGTCCATTTCAAGGAGCGGCTGTTCGGCCGCCGTGAGAACCAGGGCCTGCTGTTGCTGCGTTCCGCACTTGGTGCGCTCGGCATCATCCTGTTCTTCTATGCTATCGACCATCTCGTGCTGGCGGATGCAGACATGCTCAATAAGATGAGTCCGTTCTTCACGATCATGTTCGCGGCGGTCTTTTTGAAGGAGCACGTCAAACCGTTCCAGGTGTACAGCATCCTCGTAGCGTTCCTCGGCACGCTGTTCATCATCAAACCGTCATTCTCGCTCGACATCGTGCCGTATGCGGCCGGCATTTTGTCGGCTGTGTTTGCAGGAGCTGCGTATACGGTGCTCCGCGCACTCGGCAGCCGGGAGCAGTTCTATACGGTCGTGTTTTACTTCTCAGGTTTCACGACAGTTGTGCTGCTGCCGTTCGTGCTGTGGACGTATGAGCCGATGAGTCTGCAGCAGACGATCTATCTGCTGCTGGCCGGGGTGTTCGCGACGATCGGCCAGTTCGGGATCACGCTCGCCTACAAGTTCGCACCGGCGAAGGAGATTTCGGTGTTCAACTATTTCACCGTCGTGTTCTCGGCGATCCTCGGCTTCTTCCTGCTCGGCCAGATCCCCGATTTGTACAGTTTCATCGGCTACTTCATCATCTTCGGTGCGTCGCTGTACATGTTTTTACGGAACCGCGGCGGCGAGGAAGTGCCGGCGGAGCTTGCGAAGAAATGACGCGATGCAATTGATAAACCCCCGTTCTGTGGAATCGATCCACGGAACGGGGGTTTTTCTGTTCATTTCTTCAGCTGTTCGGCGGCTGTCCCGAAGACGTCCTGCAGAAGGTCATTTTTGCGGCGCTCGATTTCCCGCTGGAGGTCGTCCGCCTGCTGCTGCAGCTCGGTGATCTTTTCCAGTTCTTTGCGGATCGCTTTCTTCGACAGCAGATCGCCCTGATCGAAATAGTCGATGTCCGCCTGCACCCGGGCGAGCGTCTGGTGGCGTTTCATGGCGCCGGCCATGCTCGTCGGCTGCTTTCGCTGCGCCTTCTCCTTTTCTGCGTACAATTCCTCGATCGTCATCATATCGGTCACTCCTTCTGGATTTGCTGAACAAAAAACCCTCCCCCCGAAAGAGAAGAGCTGCAGTGTGCGCAAATTCCCCTCATCGGCCAGGTTTCCCTGTTGGCAGCAGCACCTTGCGCAAGCGCAGGTTGCTGAGACGTCATCGGGCCAAGTCCCTCGGTCTCTCTGGATAAGAAAAGAGTCGTTCATTCAGTTGGGTCCAGTGTAACACGGATTTGCGCGGGCGACAATGGGGCTGCCCGCTGGCATATCGGACAGATCGGGTGGTGTATCGGACATTTGGCAGAAAGTATCGGACAGATCACCGGGAGTATCGGACAAATGGCGCTGTATATCGGACATTTCGCTGAATTCATCGGCATCCGGACACAATTCAAGTGCCGGCTTGTGCTCGCTGGCGCTCGTTTCCTGCAGGGCACCCTGTCCCGCGGCAGCCCGCCACCTCCATGACGGCTCCCGAGACGCGCAGCAAACTGACAAGCCAGTCCGTCTCCCTGGGCATATCGGACAAATCGGATGGAGTATCGGACATTTGGCGGAAGGTATCGGACATTTAACAGAAGTATCACATGGATGGCGCTGCATATCGGACACTTCGCTGAATTCATCGGCATCCAGGCACAATTCAGAGGGGAATCCCTTGCTCGCCGGCGACTTGTTATGATGGCGAACTCAGCAAACAGCAGGCATGGCTCCTAAGCACTAATTCTGAAAACTTAATTGACAACGATTCTCATTATCAATTATACTCTCAATTATTGAGATTCATTATCAATTACATAATAGGGGGAATGGAAATGAGGAAAACACTATTGGCAGCAGCCACCGCTGCAGGGCTGTTATTGCTTGCGGCGTGTGGTGCTGCGGACAACAGTCAGGACAGCGGGAGAGAGCCGGATGTCTCTGCTGAAACAGCAGCCGCATCTGTACAGACTTCTCAATCTCTAGATGTAAATGAGAATGGAACGATAGAATTCCAGGATGCAGCAGGCGAGACGGTTTCATTCGAGGAGGCACCGGCATCTGCAGCGGCACTCAGCGGAGGGGATCTCGACATGCTGCTTGCGCTTGGCGCGAATGTCGTCGGCCGCCCGTCTTCCCAAGGGCCGGCTGCTGATGAGCTGAAGGATATCCAGGAGATCGGCAATCCGCACCAGCCGAACTTCGAGAAGATCGCGGAAGTGCACCCGGACGTGCTCGTCGCGTCCGCGAGTTTCAAGCAGCATGCGGCGAGTCTCGAAGCACAGGGAACGAAAGTTGTCTACACAGCGGCCAATTCGGTCGATGACATCCTGCAGACGATCGGCAACTTCGGTCAGATGCTCGGCAAACAGGACGAAGCGGAGGAGCTGACAATGCAGATCGAGGATAAGATGGACCAGGCGGCGGGTCAGGCTGAGAAGAGAGGTGTCAAGACGCTGCTCGTGTACGGTGCGCCAGGCTCCTACCTCGCTGCGCTTCCGAACTCCCTGTCGGGGGATCTGCTGGAACGCGCAGGCGGGGAGAATATCGCTTCCGATTTGCCGAAAGAGGACAACTACCCGCAGTATGCGAGCCTGAGCACGGAAAAGATCATCGAGCGCAACCCGGAAGCGGTCATGCTCATCACGCACGGGGATCCGGAAGCGGTGAAGTCCGCATTCGAAGGGGAGATGGCGAAGAATCCGGCATGGAAAAACCTCGATGCAGTTAAGAACGGCAAGGTGACTGTACTGCCATCCCATCTGTTCGGCACGAACCCGGGGACGAAAGTGGCGGACGCGTTTGACGTGATGATTGAAAGCCTGAAGGAAGCGGAAGCCAAATGATCGCAGCCGGAGAACAGCGGACCGCCTGTAGTCCCGCACGTATCCATCCGCTCGCAAAACGGCGTGCAGCCGTACTGATCTCAGGGGCTGTCCTGCTCGTCATCGCGGCAGCGGTCAGCCTGATGGTCGGATCGGTATCGTTTACTTTCTCAGAGATCATGAACGGCCTGCTGAATGCGGATGACTCTCTGGAGCGGCGTATCGTCTGGGAACTCCGGCTGCCCCGGCTGCTGATCGGGCTGATCATCGGCATGTGCCTCGCCGCTTCGGGATCGATCCTCCAGGGGATCATGCGGAACCCGCTCGCGGACCCCGGCATTATCGGAGTATCGTCTGGAGCCGGCCTTGCCGCGACAATCATCATGATCATCTACCCGGCGTACATCATGCTGCTGCCCGCCGCGGCATTCCTCGGCGCGCTCATTACGGCTCTCGTGATCTATGCGATGTCCTGGAAAGGCGGGGCGTCGCCGGTCCGCATCATTCTCGTCGGCGTTGCTGTGAACGCAGTCATCGGCGCAGCGATGAGTGCGCTCATGCTGCTGTACAGCGACCGGGTACAGTCCGTGCTGCCGTGGCTCGCGGGCGGGATTGCGGGTGCAGGATGGGTGCAGCTCGGCTCCATCATCTGGTATGCACTGGCCGCGCTCGTTCTCTCGGTATTCGCCATTCCGCATATCCGGATTTTACGGCTCGGAGACGAAGTTGCAAAGCTGCTCGGCCACAAAGTCGAACGGAGCCGGTTTTACCTGATCATCCTGAGCACCCTGCTTGCGGGGATCGCAGTCAGTGTCGCCGGACTGATCGGTTTCGTAGGGCTTGTCGTGCCGCACATCATGCGCTCGCTCGTCGGAGGCGACCACCGGTACTTGCTGCCGGCGTCAGCGATCGGCGGGGCGCTGCTCGTCATCACGGCGGACACGGTCGCCCGGACGGCATTCAATCCGATCGAACTGCCCGTCGGCATCCTGCTGTCGTTCCTTGGCGGGCCATTCTTCCTGTACTTGATTCAGAAACGGAGGGGTTCTTTTGCTGACAGCTGAACAAGTGTGCTACCGGCAGTCCGAGACGTTTGCGCTGGAGGATATCAATCTGACGGTCCGGGAGGGGGAGATTGTGAGCCTGATCGGTCCGAACGGGTCGGGGAAATCGACATTCCTCCGGGTCATCTCCCGGCTGCTGTCTCCTGATGAAGGGGCCGTCGTCCTTGATGGTCAGAAGATTTCGCAGCTCGATACACGAACGATTGCGAAGACACTGGCCATGCTGCCGCAGATGCATGACCACCAGCTCGATCTGACCGTCGGGGAACTCGTGGAATTCGGCCGGCACCCGCACCGCAGCCGGCATGGGCGGCTGTCTGCCGAAGATCGGGAGGTGGCGGAGTGGGCACTCGGGGTGACCGGAATGGACAAGTTCCGGGACCGGCTGCTCAACTCGCTGTCCGGCGGTGAACGGCAGCGTGCATGGATTGCGATGGCCGTGGCGCAGCGGCCGAAAGTCCTGCTGCTGGATGAACCGACGACGTACTTGGACATCGCCCACCAGCTCGAAGTGATGGAATTGGTCAGGGAGCTGAACGGGCAGTTCGGTATGACGGTGATCATGGTGCTGCACGACATCAACCAGGCCGCGCGCTACAGTGACCGGATCATCGTGCTGAAAGACGGGACGGTGCGGTTCGACGGGATCCCGCAATGTGTATTGTGCAAGGACATGTTCAAATCCATCTTTGAGATCAACGCAGATATCTTCACACGGAACGGCACGTGTTTCTTTACGCCGACTAAACTGGAAAAGGGTGATTGAGATGAGGCAGGAAGGGGAACGGAAAGGACAGCTGGACGCGGGGCTCGTCCGGGAATTCATCATCGCGGCACACGGCAATCTGTCGGAGGTGCGGGCACTCGTTGCTGCAGAACCGGCGCTCGTCCACAGTGTCATGAACTGGGGCGGGGACGACTGGGAAAGCGGTCTCGGGGCAGCTGCCCATACAGGGAACCGCGACATCGCGGAATTCCTGCTGTCGAAGGATGCACGGATGGATATCTTCACCGCCGCGATGCTCGGGGAACTCGATATCGTGCGCAGTCTGGTGGAACGGTATCCGCTCATGATCGACGCAAAAGGGGCGCATGGCATCCCGCTGCTCCGTCATGCGGAACGCGGAGGGGAGCATGCGCGTCCTGTTGTCGAGTACTTATTATCGAAAAGGGAGGCGCTCGTATGACACAGATGATCGCAGTCAACGTTATCAGCATTGAAAAAGGCCGGGCCAAGGAGGTCGCGGACCGTTTCGCGAACCCGAAATCGGTCCATACGTTCCCGGGGTTCATCCGCATGGAAGTGCTGCAGAAGGAGAATCTCGAGGACCACGACGAGCTCCACATCTGCACGACATGGAATGAGGAAGCCGATTTCAAGAACTGGCTCGAGAGCCGGGCGAACGGCAAGGCCCATGGGGAGCAGCAGGAGAAGAAGCCGGCAGCGGACGGGGAGGGCAAGTCCAATCCGATCCTCGGCGCGGAATTGTCGACGTATACGGTCGTACACCGGCATCTGCCGGCTGAATAAGATGCAGGATGCGGACACTTCGCCTTTGGGCGGAGTGTTTTTTGGTGTGGATGAATTGAGCGAGGACGTCGCTGTTGCTGGCGGCCAGGTGAGCGGGTGAATGGGCGCAGCGGACCGCGGCAGATGTGAAGTTATGAGCGCTTTGGAGAGGTTTATGAGCGGAAATTCGTTTTTATGATCATTTACGCCGGTTTATGAGCGGAATCCGGAGTTTATGATCACTTTCCGGGTTTTATGAGCAAACTTTGATATTTATGATCACTTTTCATGATTTATGAGCGGGCGCAGTACAAATGCATCAAGACGGCACAGGGTTCATCCGCAATCTTGACAGGAGGGGCTATAATGGATAAGTTACTAGTTCGATATGTTAGAATTATTGAGAAAAGGAGAGTGATGTGGTATGAAAGTGTTCGATCTGCACTCCGATCTGTTCACGGATATCGCATTCCGTCGGGCGGCCGGGGAGCGGAACGTGTTCGATCGGCTGCATGCGCCTGTGCTGCGGGCGGGCGGCGTGACGGCGGTCATCTGTGTGTTCTGGACGGAACCTGCTTTCGCAGACCGGCCGCTCGTGCGCTTCCGGGAACTGGCGGAAGCGGCGATGGCTGATCTTGCGGAGTCCGAAACGGCGGTGATCCGTCCGTTCCACGGCGGGCCGGACGAGCCATCCGGCGATAAGATCACCCTCTATCTCGGGCTGGAAGGCATCACGTTCGTACATACGCTCATGAAGGAGTCCGGTGAGCCGCTCGCAGATATCCTGGAAGATCTGAAAAGCCGCCAGATTCAGCATTCGATCCTCGCGTGGAATGAAAACAACGCCTTTGCATCCGGCACGGGAGAAGCCGAGCCGTCCGCAGAAGCGGGCCTCACTGCGCTCGGAAAGGAATGGATCCGGAAATGCTCCGCAGACGGCGTGCTCATCGACGTCTCCCACTTGGATGAACCGAGTTTCTGGGACGTCCTGGCGACGGCGGATGGACCCGTGATCGCCTCCCACAGCAACGCGCGCGCGTTGTGCGACCATGACCGCAATCTGACGGACGGGCAGATCAGGGCGATTGCGGAAACCGGCGGCTTGATCGGGCTCAATGCCTATGGGGAGTTCGTCGATGCGGCCGAACCGACGGTGGATCGGTTCATCGACCATGCAATTCATCTGAAAGAGACTGCAAGCATCGAACACGTGGCGTTCGGGTTCGACTTCATCCAGTACCTCGAAGTCCATCCGCTCGGCGATGACATGAACATCTACACGGACGGACTGACATCGGCGTCGGACGTGCCGGCCCTTCTGAAACGGATGGCGGAACGCGGCTTTACGGAAGAAGAGATCGAAGCGATCAGTTTCAGGAATGCGGAGCGCTTCCTGCATAGGATGGAGGAAAGGAGGAGGAATTTGTGACGAATACATTGATCCAGCCGGATGACACGCTGACGCTCTGGGGTATCATCGTCGTCTGGGCGTCTGTCAGTATCTATCTGGAACAGCGCTACAGCTGGGCGTCGAAAGTGTCGGGGGCCATCATTGCGCTCGTCGGGGCGATCGCCTTGTCCAACTTCAAGATCATCCCGATGGAATCACCGGTCTATGACGCGGTCTGGGCGGTCATCATTCCGCTTGCGATCCCGCTTCTTCTGTTCCATGTCAACATCAAGAAGATCTGGACGGAGAGCGGCCGGCTGCTCATTCTGTTCCTGATCAGTTCAATCGGTACGGTGGCGGGAACCATCCTCAGCTTCTTTCTGCTGAAAGACCATATTCCCTACCTGGATAAAATCGGGGGCATGATCAGCGCCTCGTACGTCGGTGGAGGTGTTAACTTTGCGGCAATGACAGCGAAATTCGATGCGCCCGAAGATATGGTGTCCGCGACGGTTGTGGCGGATAATCTGATGATGGCCATCTATTTCGTCATCCTCATGCTGATTCCGACGATCGGTTTTTTCCGCAAACGCTACACGACACCGCATGTCGAAGCGGTGGAGAGCGGCGCAGGGCAGGAGGAAGGGAAGACACTCGCGGAAGGGTTCTGGAAGCGGAAGGATATCTCATTGAAAGATATCGCGATGGCGGTCGGCACGGCATTTTTCCTTGTCATCGTTTCGTTCAAACTGGCAGACTTCATCGATGGCCTGTTTCCTGCAGAAGGTGCGGATTCCGGGGTCATGACGGTTTTCCAAGCCATCCTCGGCGACCGGTATCTGGTGCTCACGACTCTTACATTCCTCGTGCTGGCCTTGTTCCCGCGCTATTTCGAGCGAATCAACGGCAGCCAGGAACTCGGGACATTCCTCATCTACCTGTTCTTCGTCGTGATCGGGATACCGGCATCGATCCTGTTCATCATCAAAAATGCGCCGCTGCTGCTCCTGTTCGTGTTCATCATTGTGATGATCAACATGGTCGTGTCACTCATCGGCGGCAAGCTGATGAGAGCGAATCTCGAAGACATCCTGCTTGCGAGCAATGCCAATATCGGCGGTCCGACAACCGCGGCGGCGCTGGCGATCGCCAAAGGCTGGAAAGATCTTATCGGCCCGATCCTCGTCGTCGGCACGCTCGGCTACATCATCGGCAACTATGTCGGCACCATGCTCGGCCTCTGGTTCTCCACAATCATCTGACGGACACACTGCGCTTCTCCTTCCGGGAGGAGCGTTTTTTTATTGGACGGAGCATGCTTGTGTCCAACGAGGGGCAGCGCCTTCGCAGTCTCCGGAATAAAATGCGAAGCGGAGCGGAGCCGGCAAGCTAGTCTTTTGACTTGCCCCCTTTTCGCGCGGCCCGGGGCGCGGTGGGCCCGGCAGCCGGCCGCGGTAATTGTGAAGTTATGATCATTTTTTCGCCTTTATGATCACTTTCCCGTGTTTATGAGCGGAAACCGGAGTTTATGATCACTTTCCGCGGTTTATGAGCAGAATCCGAGATTTATGATCACTTTCCGAAATTTATGATCACTTTCCAAGAGTTCCGCCTGATCATCACCCACCGGGGGCCGCATCATATGACAAGTGTCATATGGATCGATGACAGAATGGACTGCCGCGGCTCTTCCGCATCCGGTACGATGAAGTCAAGGGAGTGATCGACATGATTGAATTCCGCCAAGTGGGAAAGTCCTTCAAACGGAAAGACGCGGTGAGCAATGTCAGTTTCGGCATCCAAGCAGGTGAAGTGGCGGCACTGCTCGGACCGAACGGGGCGGGGAAGAGCACGATGATCCGGCTGCTGCTCGGACTGCAGAAAGCTGATGCCGGCACGATAACCGTGTTCGGACGGCAGCCTGGGACACACGCCGTCCGTGAACAGACAGGCGTCATGCTGCAGGAAGTGAGCGTGCCCAATCTGGTGAGCGTCCGTGAAGTGCTCGAGCAGGTGAGGGGGTACTACGCCGATCCGCTGCCGCTTGAGGAACTGGCGGAGCTCGCGGGCCTGGAACAGGAGCTGCTCGGTGTGCGCACAGAAAAGTTATCCGGCGGTCAGAAACGGCGTGTCAATTTCGCGCTTGCCCTCGCCGGCAATCCGGAACTGCTCGTGCTGGATGAACCGACGGTCGGGATGGATGCCCCTTCCCGAAGACGGTTTTGGGAAACGGTCTCACGGCTCGCAGGGCAGGGGGTGACCGTCCTGTTCACCACACATTACATCGAGGAGGCGGAGCAGGCGGCCACCCGCATCCTGCTTGTGGAAGACGGCGAGCTCACATACGACGCGCCGCCAAGCGAACTGAAACAGCAGCTGAGCGTGCAGCAGATCAGTTTCCGCCATGCGGGCTCACTGACGGATGAACTCCTTGGACAGCTGACGGTTACGGACGTCCGGACAGACGGCCCGCTCGTCACCCTGTTCACACCGGATGCCGACCGTCTGCTGAACGAGCTGCTGGCGCACGGCGTGGAACTGCGGGAGCTCACCATCCGCCGGGGCACGCTGGAAGACGCATACACAGCATTGACCATGCGGAAGGAGGCGGGCTGAGTGAAGACCTTATGGAACGAATGCCGGCTTGAAGCACTTCGCGTGTTCCGGAACCGCTACTTCGTCTTCTGGTCGCTTCTCATGCCGATCTTCTTCTATGCGCTTTATACGAAGATCATGGTTCAGGACGTCGGCGATCAGGCCGCGTGGGCCCGTCATTTCCTCATGTCGATGGCCGTTTTCAGTGTGATGGGCAGTTCGATCATCACGCTCGGTCTCCGGCTCGTCCAGGAACGGAACCAGGGATGGACGGTCTATCTCAAGACGACACCTGTCTCCGGACCTGTCTATTTCATCGCCAAAATGGCGGGGCAATCCGCTGTCCATGTCTTCAGTATCACGGTCATTTTCGTCAGCGGCGCCCTGCTGAACGGTGTGTCCATGAGTATCGGGGAATGGCTCTCTGCAGCTGCCTGGATTGCGCTGGGGGCCCTGCCCTTCCTCACGCTCGGCACCCTGCTCGGAACAATGGAAAAAGCCGACACCGCTTCAGGGATCGGCAACCTGCTGTATTTGGCGCTCGCCATCGCGGGCGGATTGTGGATGCCGGCGGAGCAGCTGCCGGCTATCTTCCGCTTCATCACCAGCTGGCTGCCATCCTATCAGTACGGTGCCGGTGCCTGGTCGATCGCGGAGGGCCGTGCGCCGGAATTGTCCGGCATTTTGGTGCTGATCGCCTATACAGGACTTTTCATGATACTATCGATACAGCGAAGACGGAGGCAGGAGGCGGTCTAGACGATGAAACCGATAGAACTATTCCCGAAACGGTTCGGCTTGATTCCATATGTATTCCTTGCCTATCTGACGCTGCCTGTCATTACCGTGTTGAATGAAACAGGCTGGAAACGGGGGGCCGGCATTGTCTGCCTGCTCGTCTTTCTCGCTGCCTACCGGAAGGCGTACTGGACGGAAACCGATCGGGGCCATCTCGTCTGGTCCGCTGTACAGCTGGCAGTCATCCTGCTCTTGTCAGTCAGTTATCAGCCGTACAACCTCCTCCTTGCGTTCTATGTGTCGAACTTCATCGGCTGGATCCGGGATGACCGGCTGTTCCGTATCGGGATCACCGGATTCGGCGCAGTGCTCGCGGTCATCACGTTCTACTTCTTTTCCGAATATGGGGCGTCCGCGAACTTGACGATGCTGCCATTCGTTGTCGTGATGGCGCTGACGCCGATTGCGGTCCGCGGCAACATGCTCCGCGGGCAGCTCGAAGAACAGCTTGACGAGGCGAATGAACGCATCCGGCAGCTGAGCCGGCAGGAGGAACGCGTACGGATCGCGCGGGATCTGCATGACACGCTCGGTCACACGCTGTCGCTGATCACCTTGAAAAGCCAGGTCATCCAGCGGGTGAAACAGGATCCCGAACGGGTTTCGGCTGAAGCGGCGGGGATCGAGGAAACGTCGCGCGCGGCGCTGACGCAGGTGAGGGAGCTTGTCACCGATATGCGCGGCGGCACGATCGGCAGTGAGTTGGCCGCCATGGAGGAGCTGCTCGGGGCCGCCGGGATCCGATTGGAGATCGAACAGGAAGCCGGACTGCCGGACCTGCCGCCGCTCAAGCAGAACATCCTCGCGATGTGCCTGCGTGAAGCGGCGACCAATATCGTCCGGCACAGCGGCGCAGATGCGTGTACGGTGTCGATGGCTCAGGATGAAAGAGGAATCGCCGTACGGATCATCGATAACGGCATTGGGATGGACGGCGCGCAGTGGGGCAACGGACTGGCGGGCATGCGGGAGCGTCTGGCGCTCATCGAAGGGACGATGGCTGTGACGGACTGCGGAGGTATGCAGTTTGCCCTGCATGTACCGCTGCCAGTCACTGCAGAAGGGATGGGAACCGTATGATCCGATTAGTCATAGCGGAAGACCAGAGCATATTACGCGGCGCGCTCGGCACGCTTCTCGGATTCGAGGAGGACTTCAGTGTCGTCGGGGAAGCCGGGGATGGCAGAGAAGCGCTCCATCTGATTGAAACGCTGCAGCCGGATATTTGCCTGCTCGATATCGAGATGCCACAGATGAGCGGGCTGGAAGTCGCGGATTCATTGAAAGCAAAAGGGCTGGACTGCAAAGTTGTGATGCTGACGACATTCGCGCGGCCCGGCTATTTTGAGCGGGCGCTCGCTGCGGACGTCCGGGGCTACCTGCTGAAAGACGGCTCGGTCGATGAATTGGCCGGAGCCATCCGCAAAGTGATGGACGGTAAACGGGAGTATGCATCGGAACTCGTGATGGGACAGTTTGCGGACACGAGCCCGCTGACCGGACGGGAACGGGAAGTGCTGGAGCTCACAGCGAAAGGGAAGACGGCGAAAGAGATCGGCGCCGACCTGTTTTTGTCACCCGGGACAGTCCGCAATTATTTGTCGGACATCCTGCAGAAAGTCGGGGCGAAGAACAAAGTCGAGGCGCTTTCGATCTGCCGGAAGAAAGGATGGCTGGATTGACTGTTTTGTGAAACTTTTCGTGAGACCGGCCGTAGAACAGTCATCAGGAAGTGACAGGAAAGGGGGGCGGTCCGCATGCAAAAGAATCCGATTGCGGTTGAAACGGAAAAAACGGTGCTGGATCGTATGTGTGATGCGGTCGGACTCGTGCTGTTCGCTGGATCGATCATCTATTCTATTGTCATGTGGCCGCAGCTGCCGGAGAATGTGCCGATCCATTTCAACGGGGCGGGCGAGGCGGACGGGTATGGATCAAAATGGATCCTGATGCTCATGCCGCTTCTCGGGATCGGCCTGTTCGCACTGCTCGGATTTCTCGAGCGGCATCCGGAATGGCATAATTATCTGAAGCCTGTGACAGAGGAAAACGCAGAGCGGCTCTATACGGCGAGCCGGACGCTGCTCAACCGCATCAAGAATCTGACCCTCGTGCTGTTCGCACAAATCCAGCTCGACATAGTCCGGGTGCCGCTCGGCAAATCCGCCGGGCTCGGCATCTGGGCGACCGGCACGATCATCGGTCTGATGCTGGCAGTGACAGTTTTCGGTATAGTGAAGCAGGTGCGCATAAAGTGAAAAGAAGCATGTCCCGTCATGGGGCATGCTTCTTTTTCAATCCGGATCAGCGTTCGCACGCGATGCCGTCTTTGTCACGGTCCATCTTGCTATTGGCGTTATAAAGGGCTGCATTGACAGTCGGTGCATATCTCGTCTTGCCGCCTTTGTTGCGGACTTTGGCATCCCTCGCCACGCCGCCTTTGTACGTCTTGTTCAGCATTTTGCAGTTCTGGAATTTGGCGGGGGCTGCGTCGGCAGGCTGAACAGGAACCAGCGCGACACCAAGGGCCAGGACAGCGGCGGAAATAAAGGCGATTGTACGTTTCATCGGGAGTGCTCCATTCTGTTAGAGGATTTTTCATCAGTATACAATAACAGGCAATTGACGGAAAGCTTTTTTTTGCGTCCAATTGTGCCCGGATGCCGATAAATTCGGCGAAGTGTCCGATACCCTGCACGAAGTGTCCGATACTTTCGGTGATCTGTCCGATACCGCACGCCAAGTGTCCGATACTTCGCGCGATCTGTCCGATACCCTCCGAGCGCGTGCTGGCTTGTCCCTTTTCAGCGCGGCAGGGAAGATCCATGGACCTGGCAAGCCGCCGCGGCCAAAATGATACCACAGAAAACGAGCAGCGCGAGCACAAGCCAGGCCCTTGAATTGTATCCGGATGCCGATTAATTCGGCGAAATGTCCGATACCTTGCGCCAACTGTCCGATACTTCCGGCGAAGTGTCCGATACCGCACGCCCAGTGTCCGATACATCGCGCGATCTGTCCGATACCCCCCGAGCGCGTGCTGGCTTGTCCCTTTTCAGCGCGGCAGGGAAGATCCATGGACCTGGCAAGCCGCCGCGGCCAAAATGACCCTAAAGAAAACGAGTAGCGCGAGCACAAGCCAGGCCCTTGAATTGTGCCTGGATGCCGATAAATTCGGCGAAGTGTCCGATACTCTGCGCCAACTGTCCGATACTTCCACCGAAGTGTCCGATACCGCGCGCCAAGTGTCCGATACATCGCACGAAATGTCCGATACCCCGCGCAGCCCGGCCGGTTCCTCCTCCAAAGTGTCGGATGTCTGACACAAACCGTCTGGCAGACTGCTGTTCCTCCGCTGAAAGCGCCTGGGACGAAAGCGGGAAAGCCTGCCACATGAGCAGCCGCCAAAATACACATTGTCAAACACGGCGGGCTTGCTTCATAATGGATGAAACCCACCTGACTGGAAGGAGATGAAAACATGCTTGGACAAATCAGAAGGCAGCTGAGCCGGTTTTCAAAAACGGAGCGAAAAATCGCCGAGTATGTGCTGAACCACGCAGAACTCATCCCGACGATGACGACGAAGGAACTGGCCGCGAAAGCGGATGTCAGTGAGGCATCAGTTGTCCGGTTCACGAAATCCGTCGGCATCAGCAGTTTCAAAGCGTTCAAGATCCTGCTTGCCCAGGAACTCGTCAACACGGAAGAATACATCACGGACTTTTCCATCACCCAGAAAAAAGACTCACCGTACGAACTGTTCCAGAAAGTCGTCCATGTCAACCGGGGGGCGATCGACCTGCTGCTTGCGTCCATCGAAAAGAAGGAACTGGAGCGGGCAGTCAATACGCTGCAGAAAGCGCGCCGGATTCTATTTTACGGTGTCGGCGGTTCCGCTGTCGCTGCGATGGATGCACAATTCAAGTTCGCAAAACTCGGCTATCAGGTCGAATACCATGCAGACTTCCATTATATGCTGTCCATCATTCCGTTCCTGAGTGAAAACGATGTGTTCGTCGCCATCAGCATGTCCGGTGAGACGAAAGATGTCGTCGAACTGGCACGGTTCGCAAAACAGCAGAAAGCAGTTTTGATCGCCATCACGAATCTCAATAAGTCGCCGCTGTGCAAGGAATCCGATATCCAGCTCGCGACGCCGAATGTCGAGAAGGATTTCCGTGTCGGCAGCATCACTTCCCGTATGACACAACTGACAGTCATCGATGCGCTCTACATCAGTCTCGTCAACCAGATGGGCGAGTCGATTCTCGATCAGTACCAGAATGCCAGGGAACAAGCGGTGAAGTTGAGAAGATAATCATTTTTGCATAAAGTGAAACTTAGTTTCATATATTTTAGATATTCTATTGACTTGTAATTTCCTTCGTGCGTACAATAGAGTCAGAAAACGCATGAAGAGGAGTGATCGGATGCTTGAGAAACTCGGCACGGAAAAACGGAATCCACTGACGATGCAGCTGGATGAAATGTCCGTGGCTGACGTGCTGCAGGCGATGAACCGGGAGGACGCCTCCGTCACACAGATCATACATAACAAAATCGATGTTATCACGAAAACTGTCGAGGCTGTCACGGATTCCTTCCAGAAAGGCGGACGGCTCATCTATATCGGTGCAGGAACGAGCGGACGGCTCGGTATTTTGGATGCTGTCGAATGTGTCCCGACATTCGGGGTTTCACCGGATATGGTGGTCGGCTTGATCGCCGGCGGACTGAAAGCGTTTACGAAGGCGGTCGAAGGGGCTGAAGACGACCCTGACCTCGGTGTCCAGGACCTGAAGGAGATCGGGCTGAACGGCAATGATACCGTCATCGGCATCGCGGCAAGCGGCCGGACGCCGTATGTCATCGGCGCTCTCCAGTATGCGCGCGAGACGGCGGCCCATACGATCAGCATCAGCAATAACGAGGACGCAGAAATCAGCCGTTATGCAGATATCGCAATCGAGCTGCCGACCGGTGCGGAAGTGCTGACAGGGTCCACCCGTCTGAAAGCGGGAAGTGCCCAGAAGATGGTGCTCAACATGATCTCGACCGCCGCGATGATCGGCATCGGCAAGGCGTATGAAAACCTGATGATCGATGTCCAGGCGACCAATGAAAAACTTCAGGTCCGTTCCATACGGATCATCATGGAAGCGACCGGGGCAGATGAAGAAACTGCCGCACAGGCTTACGAGGCTTCCGGTCACCATGTGAAGACAGCGGTCATCATGATCCTGCTCGACTGCACGAAAGAGGAAGCGGCTGAACGTATTGAAGCTGCCGGCGGATTTGTGAGAAAGGCGGCAGCCCGGTCATAATTCCCGGTGGCTGACCGTACATACCATAAAGGGAGAAAAAGGGAGGGTGCAAGGATGAGAAAAGAACAGCAAATGGCCAATGGGATTCTCGAGCACGTCGGCGGTAAGGATAATATCCGCAAGATCGCCCACTGTATGACACGGCTGCGGCTGACACTGAAAGACGACGGCAAAGCCGACATCGCAGCACTGAAGAAAGTCGACGGCGTCATGGGGGTGGTCGTCGATGAAACATTGCAGGTCGTCATCGGACCGGGCACAGTCAACCGGGTGGCCGACGAAATGAGCCAGATCACGGGGCTCGGCATCGGAGAAGAATCCGAGCCGGAATACGACAGCCTGACATTCGAAGAGCGCGCGGCGGTCGACCGCGAACGCCGAAAAGAGAAGAACCGGACCCCGTTCAAGAACTTCCTGCGGCGGATCGGTAACATCTTCATCCCGCTGATCCCGGGACTGGTTGCATCAGGGATCATCAACGGGGCCGCGAACTTCGCGAAGAACGCAGGCGTCAACCCTGACCAGACATGGATGCAGATCCTTCTGCTTCTCGGTACGTCCGTCTTCACATACTTGGCAGTCATCGTCGGCTGGAACACGGCGAAGGAGTTCGGCGGAACGCCCGTACTCGGGGCGATTGCCGGGATGTTCCTCTTCAACCCGTTCCTTGCTGAAATCACGATTTACGGTGAACCGCTTGTCGTCGGGCGCGGCGGACTGTTCGGCGTCATCTTTGCCGCATGGCTCATGACATTCGTTGAGAAGAATGTCCGGAAAATCATGCCGGCAGCCGTCGATATCATCTTTACACCGCTGATTACGGTTCTTGTGGTCGGATTCTTCTCGCTGTATGCAGTCGTGCCGGTCGCCGGCCTGCTCGCAGACGGGATCACAAAAGGCCTGACGTCTGTATTGGATGTCGGCGGAGTCGTGGCCGGTGCTGTACTTGCAGGATTCTTCCTGCCGCTCGTCATGGTCGGCCTGCACCATGGTCTGACGCCGATCCACTTGGAGCTTATTAACACCTACGGCAACACAGCATTGCTGACGATCCTTGCAATGGCAGGTGCCGGTCAGGTCGGTGCCGCGATGGCGATCTTCGTGAAAACGAAAAACCGCCGTCTCCGCAACATCATCAAAGGTGCGTTGCCGGTCGGATTCCTCGGAATCGGGGAGCCGCTGCTGTACGGGGTCACCCTGCCGCTCGGCCGTCCGTTCATTACGGCCTGTATGGGAGCCGCGCTCGGCGGTGCATTCCAGGCGGTCATGCACACAGCGGCGACAGGTATCGGGGTCTCTGGTATCTCACTCATTCCGCTGATTGACGACGGCAAGTACCTGTTCTACTTCCTTGGATTGCTGATCGCATATGGCGGCGGATTCCTGTTCACGTACTTGTTCGGCTTCAAAGAGGAAATGGCACGCGATATTTAAATGAACAGAGCATTCATCTTCCGCCAATCGGGAGATGAGTGCTTCCTTTGTTTACACCGTAAAATGAATTTATCGGAGGGGTTACTCATGATCGGATGTTCAGTCTATCTTGGTACAGAACCATTTCACATACACGAAGAGCGGCTCCGCGCGATGCAGGCAGCGGGATTCCGCTCGATTTTCACATCGCTTCATGTACCGGAGAACGACGCATCGGCCTATAAGGAGGAAGTCCGGCAGCTCGGTGCGCTCGCGCGTGGACTCGGCATGGAACTGATGGTGGATGTCAGCCCGACCGCTCTCGGAAATCTCGGTCTGTCGTTCGAACAGGCGGACCAGCTGACGGAATGGGGCATCAGCGGACTCCGGCTCGATTACGGGATCGCGCCTGAAACGATTGCAGCACTTTCGCAGACGATGCGCGTTGCGGTGAATGCCAGCACCGTCACACATGATGAAATTGCGGCCATGAAGGCAGCTGGTCTGAACCTGGAGGCAGCGGAGGCATGGCATAATTTTTATCCGCGTCCCGAAACGGCTCTTGGCAAAGAGGAATTCACGCAGCGCAATGACTGGCTGCACGAAGAAGGTCTGACGGTGATGGCGTTCGCCCCGGGCGACGGTGCGCTGCGGGGACCCTTGTTCGAAACATTGCCGACACTCGAAAAACACCGCAGATCGTCTCCATTTGCTGCCTGCCTGGAGCTCTTGCGGGATACAGGAACGGATAAGGTGCTGATCGGCGACCCATCACTGAGCGGGGCATCCCTTGCCCAATATGCGGCTTATGGGGAAGGCATCATTCCGCTGCGTGCCGACAAGGCGGCAGAAGCTGACGGGGAAGCACTGAACCGTGCGGAGACCGTCCATACGAACCGCCCGGACAGCGCCCGGGATGTCATCCGCTCGACCGAATCCCGTCACGCAGCGATGGCATCCGGCCTCAACGTCCCTGTCCGTAACTGCACAGACCGATCCACAGGCTCCATCACCGTCGACAACGAGCGCTACATGCGCTATCAGGGGGAGCTGCAAGTGACGAAACGGGATCTGCAGCAGGACGAACGTGTCAATGTCCTTGGCCGTGTCGTTGAAGAGGATCTGCCGCTGCTCAAGTATATCGGCGGCAGCCAGAAGTTCCGCATCATCTGGCAATGATCATATTTACAAATGAAACCTCCAAGTCAAACACCGCCCGGTCAGATACAGATGACCGGGCGGTGTCCGTTTACAGCATAGTGTCGTCGTCCGTCTTCTTTTCAGTCTTTGTATGAGGATCTGAAAAGTCCGGTTCCTCCCCGAATTCCGTATTGAAATCGGGACGTGTGTACGATGTGTACTCGGAGCCGGTATCTGCCGCATCATCGGTTTCAAAGAGCAAGCCGATACAGACGATGCCGCTGAGGCCGACCAATGTGTAGACGATACGTGCCAGCACGGCATCCTGACCGCCGAACAATGTCGCGACCAAATCGAATTGGAAGAGGCCGATCATCCCCCAGTTCAATGCGCCGATAATGACAAGTGCCAATGCAATCCGTGTAACAATCCGCATGGGGTCATCTCCTTTAGCATAGTGGGATATCTTCCGGTTCCGGAAAACGATCCACCCTTACTATTTGCCGAATCCTGGATTTCATGCATGGAATGAAGGGAAATGCAGAACCTGGATGAAGAACCGTCCTGCTGACTGCCGGTTACCGTAAAAAGCGGCCGGGCGGATGGGGCAGTCTGCGTAAATTGGCCTCAAGGCGTTCCTCTTCTGCACGGAGCAGCAGCATGTGCAGGCGGCCGGCCTGTTGATGGATCGTATGTATGGACGCCGGTGCTTCTATTGAAAGACCGGATGAAAATGTAAGGACGGTCTTCTTTTTCTCCAGGAAGGAAGGCGTAAAGAAGTGATTGAACACCCAGACGCATGTTGAGTGGCGGGAAGAGCTTGTGGGGAACACGCCGATCCCGTCAGTAAGGATGAACGGAAGTTTCTGCCGTGACTTCAATATGGCGGCGGCTTCGCGTTTGCGGGCGGTTTTCGCTGAACCGCCCGCAAGGCAGGCCTGTTTCAGCAGTTCCACAGGCGCCTGTCTGGAAATGTATGTCCCGTGCATCGTCAGAATCATCGATCGGTTCCCAAGGTCATCGGAATATCCGGTCAGTGCTAATGCCTGACTGTCGAGCATGTAACTGTCACAAAGCATGCGGGTCATTCCCTTCTGCAAGTCGATGATTCCATTATACAAGTTCCGGCTCGATCGGACGGGAGATGTTATCGACAGTTTTCGACAGCGGAGCTGCCTGTCTGTCGCCAAGTAGCGCTCTGTCACGCCGTTTCAGGTGCTGGAACAGCGGGTAATTCAAGAAATAAACGAATTGGAAGGAGTCTGCCCGTGATGCCGTTCGATTATGAACTGGATTATAAGGAACTGGACTTGCGCCAGCACCCCGAACTGTACCGGGTCGGAAAAGGGGAACAGGGCGTCCTGCTCGTGGAACCGTATAAAAGTGAAATCCTGCCGTATTGGCGGTTCAAGACGCCGGAGATCGCCGAAGAGTCGGCGAATAAAATCTCCGAGCTGTTCGAAGAGTACAGGAAGGACGATGATTTTGTCGGGATGGACATGGCCCGCAAGTTCATCCAGATGGGGTATACGCGGGCCCGCCGCTATACCAACTACAAGGGTGGTCGGAAGTATAACGAGGACGGCACTGTAAAGCCGCGTCAGGAAGATCCGGAGAAGGCTGCTTCAGCTGCTATCTTCAAGGAACGCTGGGATGCCATCCGGGCGGATGAGGATTATCTCCGCAGGAAGAAAGAGCATCAGCGGAAGTATGGGTGAAAGCGGCCCCGCAGGCAGCCGTTCCCGAATTACAGGAAACGGAAAAAGGAGGAGGAAGTATGTACACGTTTCAGCATGCAATGCTGCTGGTCAATGACAACTCAGGTGCAGAGCGTACGGAACACAGGCTGACGGATGTCGTGCCGTCGCTGTCCAACATGGCGAAACGGCTGACGATCGCCCGCCCCGAGAACGAGGAGGAGTCGCAGGCATTGTGCAGACAGGCCGGAAAATACGACCTGTTCGTCATCATGGGCGGCGATGGAACTGTCCATCACTGCATCGACGTTATCGCACAGCTGGACGAACGGCCGCTGCTCGCCGTCCTGCCGGGCGGCACGTCGAATGACTTCTCCCGTACAATCGGCATGCCGCAGGACTTGGAGGAAGCTGCAGAATCACTCACAGGCGGAAAAATAGT
The DNA here is from genome assembly GCF_000826145.2 of Sporosarcina koreensis. Taxonomy (GTDB): domain Bacteria; phylum Bacillota; class Bacilli; order Bacillales_A; family Planococcaceae; genus Sporosarcina; species Sporosarcina trichiuri. The sequence goes on along the minus strand of NZ_LN651337.1, from coordinate 1,364,654 downwards.
CGAAACGGATGTCGGACGGGCCGGAAGCCGGCACTTCATTAACTTCTGGGGGATCGGCCTGGCCGCCGCCACGTCGAAGAACGTGGACTCCGGCACGAAACGGAATTTCGGGCCGCTCAGTTACATGACGAGCACGCTGCGGACACTGAAAGAGGCGGAATCGTTCCCGTTCGAAATCGTTGCCGACGGGGAACGGCTGATCGGAGAGGCGATCGCGATTTTCGTACTGAACGGTTCGTCGCTCGCGACAACGCCGATCCCGATCGCCGGCATCACGCCGTTCGATGGTGAGCTGGACCTGCTCATCTTCCGGAACACAAACCTGGCCACGCTGCGTGAACTGATGTCCTTGCGGAACGAAGACACCGACAATGCCGATCTGGACACAATTGAGTACGTCAGGGTGAAGCAGCTGAAAATCCAGGCGGCCGGCCAGCAGCTCGCCGATATGGATGGAGAACTGTACGAAGAATTGACGGGGGAGATACAAGTCTTGCCGGGTCATCTCCGGCTCCTCGTCCCTGAGACCGACATGGCGGAAGAATGACTGTCGCGGCTGGTGAGAAGGGCAGGGAAACGATCCACGAAACGGGGATTTTGCTCATGAAACTGTGAAAGTGATCATAAACAGGAATGCTCATAAATGACAACGAAGCGCTCATAACTTCACATATACGCCGGGCAACGGGGCCGCGGCGAAGGAGTTCTATGCCGCTTCGGAGCACTGGAACCGCCAGCGCTCATAAACTGCTGGAAAGTGATCATAAATTTGCAATACCGCTCATAAACCGGCCAAAGTGATCATAAATCGAGGATACCGCTCATAAACCGGCCAAAGTGATCATAAAATCAAATTCCCGCTCATAAATGCTGCCGAAGCGCTCATAACTTCACATATCCAACGGGCGGCAGAGCCGGGTGCCTGTCACAATCCTGATAACTACAAAAGACACACAAAGCCGCCAGCGGCCTGTGTGTCTTTTTGTTATCTGAACAGCTGTGCGGCCTTCACGGCCTTCTGCCAGCCGCCATACAGTGCATCGCGTTCCGGAGCATCCATCTGAGGCGTGAATTGTTCGTCCCGCAGCCAGCGTTCCTGGATCTGCGAACAGTCTTCCCAGAAGCCGACCGCCAGTCCGGCAAGATAGGCGGCTCCGAGAGCGGTCGTTTCCCTGATGGACGGCCGTTCGACCGGCACATCGAGCAAGTCGGCCTGGAATTGCATCAGGAAATCGTTCGCCACCGCGCCGCCATCGACACGAAGCGACTTCAAGGAAATCCCCGAATCCGCCTCCATCGCATCCAGCACATCTTTCGTCTGGTACGCAAGCGACTCGAGCGTCGCACGGATGAAGTGCTCTTTCGCCGTCCCGCGGGTCAGTCCGAACACAGCCCCCCGCACGCCGCTGTCCCAATGGGGTGTCCCGAGACCGACGAAGGCGGGAACGACATAGACACCATCCGATGACGTCACCCGTGCGGCATACGCTTCGCTCTGCTCGGCCGTCCGGATCATCCGCAGACCGTCCCGCAGCCATTGGATAGCGGAGCCGGCGACAAAGATGCTGCCCTCCAATGCATACTCGACCTTTCCGTCAAGTCCCCAGGCAATCGTCGTCAGCAGACCGTGCTCTGAGTGGACGGCTTCCTCACCGGTGTTCATGAGCATGAAGCAGCCTGTTCCGTATGTGTTTTTCACCATGCCCCTATCGAAGCAGGCCTGACCGAACAGGGCGGCCTGCTGATCGCCCGCAATGCCGGCAATCGGAACAGCGCGGCCGAAGAACCGGCTCGGTTCGGTGTGTGCATAGATTTCCGAGGATGGCCGGACTTCAGGCAGCATCCGGCGGGGGACGTCAAGCAGCGCCAGCAGTTCGTCATCCCACTCCAGCTCATGGATGTTGTACATCATTGTCCGGGACGCATTCGAATAGTCGGTGATATGCGCAGCGCCGCCGGACAGTTTCCAGACGAGCCATGTATCGATCGTGCCGAACAGCAGCTCGCCGCGTTCTGCGCGCGCACGTGCTCCTTCCACATGATCGAGGATCCATTTCACTTTCGTGCCGGAGAAATAAGGATCGATGAGCAGTCCGGTCTTGTCGCGGATCAGTTCCGAATGCCCGCCGGCTTTCAGGTCTTCACAAATATCCGATGTCTGCCGGGATTGCCAGACGATTGCATTGCAGATCGGATTGCCGGTCTCCTTATCCCAGACGACGGTCGTTTCCCGCTGGTTCGTGATGCCGATACCGGCAATTTGATCGGGGGAGAGATTCTTTTCGGATAAAACACCCGCGATGACGGACAGGATGGAACTCCAGATTTCAACCGCATTATGTTCAACCCAGCCCGTCTTCGGGAAATACTGCTTGAATTCCTGCTGGGCTGTATAGACAGCTTCACCATCCTGATTGAACAGGATTGCCCGCGAGCTGGTCGTCCCCTGGTCGAGTGCAAGCATATATTGTTCGCTCATCATGAATTCCTCCTATCTTCCGTCTTCCAATTCTTATGCAGCTACATGTGTTCAGTGTAGCACACCCCGTGTCGGAGGATTTAATGAAAAAACCGCATGAAGGCATCGCTTCATGCGGTCTGTCAGCCCTGTTGTTCCAATGGGACACTTATGATCTGCGATTATTCAGGTCCGGATCGATTCCGTGCACTTCTTCGTCCACATCGGATTGCTCCAGCTTTCTTCGGTATTCTTCCTCTTCAATAGCGGCCTCTTCCTCTTTCACAGGGAATGTCTCTTTCGGTTCATGTGTCTGACCGAAACCGGGAGCAGCTGTATCGGAAAGCCCCGAACGTTCGTCGCGCATTCCGCTGCCGCTCAAGGAACCTGTCTCCGTACGGCGACCCAGGTCTCCATCGACATTAACGGACCCCGTCTCACCGCGGCGATTGACCTCGACATCTTCACGGCGCAGCGTTTCATCGACATGCTCCGTATCCGTGACGGTTTTCTTGTTGATGACGATCTCCTCGGTGACGACCGGTTTTTTTGTCACTTCGACTTTTTCTTCAGTGACAGGCACGCGGATCGTCTGGTCGTCGAACGATGCCGATTGCTGTGTACCTGTTTCGTCAGCTCTGAACACATCCTGGCTGACAGGGCGGCGCTCGATCGTCACTTCTTCATGCTCGACGGGGATATCAGTCGACACGTTCCGCTGGCTGACGTTCTTTTCCAGCTCCACTTCGCCTTTCTTGACGGTCTGCTTGTCGACTTCCAGACGCTCCTCATGCAGATCCATTGTTTCCGGCACCTCTTCGGTCGTGCGGTCATAGGCGCCGCTGCCGCTGCGCAGCCGTTCCGTGTTTACGGTGTTTCCGCGGCTATCCTCCGTATGATCATAATCTCCATGCAGATGCGCTTCGTTGTTGACGTCGGACGCCGCCATGCCTGTCAGGTTATCCAATCCGCCGGTTGTATTATTCGCGTGTCTGGCTGAACGGCGCATCGAAGCATCAGCCGTTGTATCCCGGTCGGCTGCACCATAGGCCGGGCCTGTCAGATCTCCGCCGGCAATCGAGGAATCCGTCATTGCGGCGTCCGTCATGCCGGGGTCAGCCATTGCAGCCGTCTCAGGCGGGACGGCCGCCGCTGCTTCATCTGCTGTGAGCGAGTTCGCGCCAAGGTTCGGATCCGGCGCTGTATCTGCACCGGCACTGTACCGGTCCGTATTCCCGCGGTACAGATCCCCCGCTTCGCCTTCATCGACATAGAGCACGAGCCCGCCGTCGTGGATATCTTTTGTATAACGTTCTTTCTCCGCTTCCGAAAGGCCGAGATCATCGAACAGATGATGGACATGGTCTTCGCCTGTCATGAAGTTCATGAACTTATCCACCCATGACTCATCTGTCGTTTTGACTTCCGCATCCGTCCGTTTCTGCACCATTCGGACCGAATCATCGTTTTTAGCAATTACATAGATATTGTCGTCAGGTGTCCCTGATGCTTTCAGTTCCTGGATTTTTGCGTACAATTCTTCTTCATTGTGAAATGTCCCTACAAATCGCTTATCGTCATTCATTTTCAACTTCCTCCTCTGATGTTTTATGATTTTATTAAAATGATGCGTTAGGAAATAGATACCCGGGGTTGAGAGATTGAAAACCTGATATAGGAACGGAAATGAAATTGAAACAGTTCTGTCATGGGAAATTCCGGGCAGCCGGGTATTCTGCAAGCCGGCTGTAAGTCCACGCGCCGGACACGCATTTCCAAGTAGGCACGGGGCTTCCAGTTTGGTACACTTGTCACACATCTGTAAGACTGGCAGAACAGTTTATGAGTTAGGGAGTGGAACTATGGAAAATCTTGCGCTGATCAGTGTGGTGGCCGTGCTTGCGCTCGGCATCTTTTCACAGTGGCTCGCGTGGCGGATCCAATGGCCGTCCATCGTGATCATGTCGATTGCAGGTCTGCTGATCGGGCCGGTCTTCGGGCTGATCATTCCGAAGGCGGCCCTCGGAGACCTATATGGACCGCTCATCTCGCTGGCGGTTGCTGTCATCCTGTTTGAAGGCAGCTCGAATCTCGATATCCGCGAAATCAAGGGGATTTCGAAGTCGGTGTTCCGGATTGTCACGATCGGTGCATTCCTCGCATGGATCCTCGGATCCGTCGCAGCCCATTTCTTCGCTGGCCTTCAATGGGAGATCGCTTTCATCATCGGCGGGCTGTTTGTCGTCACAGGACCGACTGTCATCATACCGCTTCTGCGGAATGCCAAATTGAAGTCACGGACGGCTGCGGTTCTGAAGTGGGAAGGGATCATCGTCGATCCTGCCGGGCCGCTCCTTGCCCTGTTCGCCTATGAAGTCATCAAAGTGCTGAGCAATGACAATCTGACGATGAGCAGCCTGCTGAGCTTCTTCGGCGGTGCCTTCCTCGCGGTGCTGCTCGGACTGGCCAGCGGTCTGCTGATCAGTATCATGGCAACGAAAGGGCAGTTCCCGGAATATCTGAAATCACCGATCGTCCTCGCGTTCGTCCTGCTCTGCTTCATGCTTGCGGAAGTGATCATGCATGAGACCGGAATGCTTGCGGTGACGGTGATGGGACTCGTGATCGGCCGTTCCAAGCAATACGTTTCATCCATCGGGAATCTCGGACATTTTGTCGAAAATGTATCCGTCATGCTGACATCGACCGTTTTCATCCTGCTGACAGCGTCACTTCCGCGGGAGACGATCGCTCAGATGTTCACGTGGCCGATCTTCGCGTTCGTTCTGGTCACATTGTTCGTCGTCCGGCCGCTGTCCATCTGGATTTCCACAATCGGGACGGAATTGGAGCGTAACGAGAAACTGCTGATCGGCTGGATTGCGCCGCGCGGAATCGTTGCACTTACTGTCGCGGGGTACTTTTCCAGCATTCTTGTTGAGGAGGGGTATGAAGAAGCGAGTCTGCTGACGGCACTGACATTTGCGCTTGTCATCATTACGGTGTGTGTGCATGGATTCACCATTGGACCGCTGGCGAAGCGGTTGCGGTTAGCGAGCAGCGCACCACCGGGGATCCTGATGGTCGGCGCAAGCAGTTTTTCAGCCGCACTCGGTGCCCAGCTGAAAAAGATGGGAATCCCTGTACTGGTCATGGACCCGTCGCAGGGCCGGCTGAACCTGGCCGCCGCCAAAGGGGTCGAAACGTTCGAAGGGCAGATCCTGTCAGAGCAGGCGAGGTTCGGCGTCGATATGACACCGTACAGCACAATCCTTTCGCTGACGGGGGATGCTTCGTATAATGCGCTCATCTCCCAATCGTTCGCGCCGGAGTTCGGGTTCAACAATACGTTTTCACTGCCTGTGGCACAGCATCATCAAATGAACGATTCCGAACTGCCGATCTCCTTGAAAGCACATCTGCTGTTCAAGGAAGATGCGACATTCTCCGAACTGAACAGGAAAATCAATACGACGTTCGAGATCGGCGAAGTGCCGGTCGGGGAACTGAGCGAGGACGAGGAGTGGAGGGCGAAGCTGCCTGAACAGGTGATTCCGCTGTTCATCGTGAAGAAAAATTCCGCCGTGGATTTTGTCACACTCAGCAAGCGGATCAGTCTGGACGAGAGCGACCGGCTTGCCGTCCTTATGCCGAAACAGAAAAAGGAGCAGCCCGTCTAAGCGGCTGGCTCCTTTTTTCACACAATGTCGGCAACACGTCCGGATTGTTTCTCGAGTTCCGAGGCCGAGTTGGCCAGGTTGAGGAATTCCGAGATCACGTCCTCCACTTCCTTCTTGCAGTCATCTATATGGGACTGGGCATTCTTTGTCCCGTCACTGATGTGGGCGACTTCTTTCGTCATCGCTTCGATCCCGTCACGGACTTCGACGATGGACGCTTCGACATTGGAAGAGAGCTTGCGGACTTCCTTCGCGACGACGTCGAAGCCTCTGCCGTGTTCGCCGGCACGTGCCGCTTCGATGGCGGCATTCAGGGCAAGCAGGTTCGTCTGTGCAGCGATGGCCCGGATCGTTTTGACAATTCCTTGGATGTTTTCGGAGTATTTCTGGAGAAGTGCCAGTGTGGACGTGTTCTCCTGGGACACTTCGGAAATGGCGGCGATCCGCTTCAGGAGGTTTTCATTGCTCGCACGGCCTGCTTCGGCTTTGTCGGTCAATGCTTCCGCCATCTCTTTCAGCTCGGAGACGACTTCGACGGACAGCTGCTGCCGCTTCGTCACGTTGGTCGCCACTTTGGTCACTCCGAGGACGGTCCGCCCGTCAGTTGCGAAAACCGGCATATAAGTCGCTTCGAGCCAGACGGCACTTCCGTCTTTCGCCTTCCGCCTGATCTTTCCTGATGAGGCGCTCCCTTTCATCAGGTTCCTCCATAATTCTTCATACGCAGCACTCGCAGCATACTCCGGGAAACAGATCCGCTGGTGGTGCATGCCGATCATCTCTTCCGGCCGGTAGCCGACTGCGGACGCGAACTTTTCGTTGACATAGGCGACCCGGCGGTCCGTATCGAAACGGATGATGGCGAGGTTCCCCTCGAGGGCGTTGACGACTAACTCGTCAGAAACGTGTTCAGCTGTGGCGTTCAATGAATTTCCTCCTGCCTGATGTTGTATTCGATGGATAATCTTCCAATCATTCTACCATATGACCTAGTCGGAAAGTAGAAATACTTTCCGAGTCCTTGGATTTATAAGATTTCCATGCATATTATCCCTGTATGATTTACGTTGCATTGGGGAAAATGGATATAAGATGATCATGTGACATTGGATACAAGTCAAAAGTCTCATGCTCGACCTAACAATCTATATACCCGGCTTTCTTAAAACGAAACAAAAACAGGACCTGCCATGTTCGGCAAGTCCTGTGTTGTTATCCGGTCTTCACTTCGTGCCGGGTTTTTCATCCCGTTCGTAGAAAAAGTCTCCGCGCATCGGCTGTTCAGCCAAGCCTTCTTCTTCATGTCCGTCATTCCGGTTCACTTGGTTTTGGAACTCCTGCCGGCGGCGTTCCTGTTCCGGATCCAACCCGAGTTCGCCGGTCAGGTCCGTGATCTCCGCACCGTTCGTGATTGTATCATCAGCGGCTGAACTGTATTCCGGCGGCCGCAGACCCCAATCCTTTTCCGGATTATCGGGCCCTCCGTCCGTATCTGCTGCTGTCTCACCGAACGCCGGCTGTTCAGGCGGACGGCTTACGCCGTCTCCCGGCGGTGCGACCCATGTGTCCTGGCTGCGATCCGGTTCACTTTCCAAGGATGCCAATCCCTCTGCTGTTTCCATCTCCTGATGCTGGCCGTCTCCGTGGATGTGCTGTTCTTCGACGAGGAGCAGCATATGGCCGTCATTGACATCCTGATAGAATCCGGCACGCTCGTTATCACTGAACCCGAGATCATCCAGAAGGCTGCGGACCCGGTCTTCACCGGTCATGAAGTCCATGAATTTGTCCAGCCATGATTCGTGGGTCGTCTCGATCTCCGCGTCTGTCCGCCGCTGCAGCATTTTCACATCATCTTCCCGTTTGGCCACGACATAGATGTCCCGGTCGTCATACCCTTTCGTCTTCAGTTCCTGCACCGCAGAGAGCAGTTCCTCTTCTGTTTCATACATGCCGATGAACCGTTTGCCGTTTTCCATTATGTGATGCCTCCTGTCAGATTACTTGTGTACTGACAGAATACCCTCGGCGGGACTGCGGGAAACCTGGAAGCCCCGTTCACCTGATATTCGGATCAGACATACGAAACGGCAGCAGGGAATGGATTCCTGCTGCCGTCAACGCTGTCAGTAAGCGCCGTACAGTTTCTTTTCGAAGTCTTTCAGTGAGTGGACAGGGGAGATGCCCTGGCGTTTCAGCTCGTACCGGTTGTCGCCGAGCTTCACATTCCCCGGATTCGTTGTGAAGGCCATCCGGATGCCGGAAGCTGCGATCGCCTGTTTGCTCTCGGTGTTGAACTGGCCGAATGGATAAGCAAGGTACCGGATGTTCGGATCCTGCATATTCCAGGCCTTCGAGACTTGGAACCGGCCGAGTTCGATGTCGGCTTTGATATCCGCAGCACTTGAAGACGTCAGGTATGGCTCCCGTGTGCCGGGTCTCCGGAGGTGCATGCCATGCGTATGATGCTGAAATGAAAACACATCCGCTGTTTCCCGGATTTCCTTCAGACCGAAGTACTGGAATGCCTGATCATCCCACGGCTGCGCCTGCTGCTTGATGCGCGACGTGATGAGGAACGAAGTCGCCTGGAACCCATTCTCCGACAGGACAGGATATGCGTATTTCTGAAGCGACAGCAGTCCGTCATCGAACGTCAGCAGAACGGTTTTGTCCGTCAGGTTCTTCCGTAGCATGAGCCAGTTGTCCAAGTCTTCCGGTGCAATGGTTTTCCAGCCGTTCTGCTTCAAATAGTTCATCTGCTGCAGGAACGGGGCATAGTCGATCACCATATTGTTGTGGGCAAATGGCGTGGCGGCACGCTTCTCGACTATATGATGGTACATGAGGACCGGTATTCCCGGATCCGCTTTGACCGTGCTTTTCGGGATGAATCCTTTGCTGCCGCCGAAGTTCACGGCGATATGGGTTTTTGTCTCTCCGATCACCGGCAGCCGCTGTCCCGGATTGACATAGCCGAGCCGGAAACCGCCTTTCAGGGCGCTCGCTACGGACACCCGCTTCTGGGTGATCATTGTTTTACGGCCCTTCGGCAGGGAAGCGCCTTTTTTTACAGCCGTCGATGCGATGACCGATGACGGCACAGCGAGCTTGTCATTGCCGAAGACGAGATATGTATACCGGTCGTCCTGTCCGGCCAGCTCATACGGGACGCCCGCCATGAAGGTCGCTGTGCCTGTCAGCGCCTCTCCTTCTATAGTGTAGGCACCCGAGGCTTTCGATAGTGTGACTTCCGATGAAGCGGCAGCCGCTCCAGGTGAGGCAGCGAGGGAACAAAGTGCGGTGAACAGACCGGCTGCAAGGAGCGTCCGGTATTTCTTCTTAGACACATGCAACATTCCTTTTCCTATATTTCTGCTAAATATTTCATAATACGACTATCATTCAGTGTACCACAATAGTTTCATTGTTTTGGATGTAATTAGAAAATAGGCCGGAAAAAATTCTTGAGATAGTACAGACAGGAAAAACCCGGGAACCGATACCTGACGAATGCGCTCCTATGGTATACTTCTTGTCAGATTGTTGGATCGTCTGTATAGGGATAAGAGCCCGTCTGCGGCGCGGCTGCAAGACAAATTACAGCATTCAACTGCCAACTATTACGTATGCGGGGTACATTATGATCTTTAATTCGTTTGAATTCATCTTCCTCTTCCTGCCCGTCGTCTGGGCCGTCTTCTTCCTTGTCGGCAGGGTGGCGCCGCCGTTCGCCAAAGTCTGGCTGCTGCTGGCGTCCCTGTTCTTCTATGCCTATTGGAACCCAGCCTATCTGCCGCTGATCGTCAGCTCGATGATCGTCAACTACATCATCGGTGTGTTCCTCGGAAAGAACAGATGGCTGCCGACGCGGAAGGTGATCCTCACAATCGGCATCCTGTTCAATGTGGCGCTTCTTGGCTATTTCAAATACAGGGACTTCTTCGCGGAAAACATCAACCTGGTGTTCGGTACGGAAATCGGGCTAATCCAGGTGATCCTCCCGCTGGCGATCAGTTTCTACACGTTCCAGCAGATCGCCTACCTGGTTGATTCGTACCGATTGGAGACGAACGAGTACAATTTCCTGAACTACGGCCTGTTCGTATCGTTCTTCCCGCAGCTCATCGCGGGACCGATCGTGCATCACGGCGATATGATGCCGCAATTCAGCGACCGGAAAACGTATCGCGTCAACTATGAAAATATCGCGAAGGGCCTGGTCATCTTTTCAATCGGCCTGTTCAAGAAAGTGGCGATTGCGGATACGTTCGCTGCGTATGCGAACAGCGGATTCGGCTCACCGGACACGCTGTCGATGATCAGCGGATGGGTGACGTCACTGTCCTATACGCTCCAGCTGTACTTCGATTTCAGCGGCTATTCGGATATGGCGATCGGCCTGGCGCTGTTCTTCAACATCCGGCTGCCGATCAACTTCAACTCACCGTACAAAGCGCTCGATATCCAGGACTTCTGGCGGCGCTGGCACATTACGCTGTCGGGATTCCTGACGAAGTATATCTACATACCGCTCGGCGGGAGCCGGAAAGGCGTTCCGCGGACGTACGTCAATATCTTCATCATCTTCCTGATCAGCGGTTTCTGGCACGGCGCCGGCTGGACGTTCGTCATCTGGGGTATTCTGCATGGCGTCGCCAGTATCATTGCACGAGTCTGGAAACGGTCCGACCGTCAGCTGCCGAAAATCTGGGCATGGGGGATTACGTTCCTGTTCGTCCATCTGGCGTTCGTCATCTTCCGTGCACCTGATATGACGGTCGCCCTGCAGGTGTTCAAGGCGATGTTCGGATTTGCAGGGCTCCATCTGACCGGTGTCTACTCCGTATTCAATGAAAGCCTGCTGTGGCTTGGCTTCTATCTGCTGATCGGGCTCGGCATTGCGCTGTTTGCGAAAAATTCGGTGCAGATCATGCAGACCGAGAAGCGGACGCCGCTGATGATGGCATTCGTCATCCTGCTGCTCTATTACAGCGCGATGCAGCTGCAGCGTGTCAGTGAGTTCCTCTATTTCAATTTTTGAATGTCCCGGAGCCAATTTACTACAGGAAAGTAGGTGTTTCCTCTGTCCGATAAACGTTTTTCCCATACGGTGATCGCTGTGTTCCTCGTTCTCGCAGCGGCCACTGCGGGATTCAATTACTGGATCGATCCGCTCTGGCATTATGGCCATGCGAATGCATACAACAGCATCCAGAAAGTGACGAATGAGCGGGAGCAGAAAATCGCCATGCTCCATTACGGCCGGCACGATTATGACACCCTGCTTGTCGGCAGCAGCCGGTCGACGTACATCCATCCATCCGCATTCGAGGACTGGGATGTGTTCAATTTCTCAGTCGCCAACATGTCGATCCGGGAAGTGCACAGCATCATGCTGTACAGCCAGTCACAGCTGCCCGGCCTGGACCGTTATCTGGTCGGTATGGACTTCTTCAAGTCGAGTGAAAAGGAGGCAGGGGCGCCGCGTTCCCTTGCCAATTACGAGAAGAAGATCGACCAGCCGTTCTATCGCACGAAAAATCTGCTGTCCCTGGATGCTCTCGATGTATCGATCCAGAATTTCATCCATTCGGCTTCCGGCAATGTCGACGAAGAGCGTATGTATAACCGGAAAGGTGAGGCATTTGCGAAGCAGCTGACGAAAGAGGAGGTCGAGGAAAGCACGAGCCTCAAGATCGAGCGTTTCGAAGAGGAGTTCTACGGCAGCAATTACACATATTACAAAGATTATCCGATGATCCTGCAGAAAATAAAAGATGCCGCCCAGCCAGGTGAGCTGAGGGTCTATACGACACCGATTTCCACAGCGCTGTTTTCCTCGCTGGTCAGTACAGGCCTGTACGAGGATTACGAACGATGGATCAGGGATCTTGTGGAGGTATACGGCGGGGTCTGGAACTTCATGTATCCGAACACGGTCACGAATGACATCATGAACTACCATGACGGCCATCATTTCTATCCGGAGACCGGCACACTCATCGCAAAACGCATCCAGCACCCGGAGACAACGGAAGTCCCGGCTGATTTCGGTGTCTATGTCACGAAAGAGAACGTCGAATCCCACCTCCAGCAAGTGCATGAACTGTTGTGGGAAGCGATGATTGGAACGGATAATTCCAAAGTCACTGATTGAGCCTGTATTCAGATTTATCTGAAGTGGGTCTATCGTCTCTAATATAGTTTCGTTGTCTGCTACTTTGGGTACTCTATCAAAGACAAATCGAAACGTATAGGAGAGCTGGGGATGCGCGAGACAATACAGAGACTTCAGCGGACCATCGAGTCGCTTCAGCACCAGGGCAAGTTTGAAGAAATGATCGAATGCTGCTATCAGCTGCTGCAGGCGGCGACAGATATGGGCGACCATCATCTCCGGATGGAAGCCTACGCGAATTACGCCCTCGGCTTCTACAGACTGGGGGCTATCAAGGAGGCATTCCAGTACATCGGCCGGCATGCAAATCTGTGTGAAACCTGGGGGACCAAGGAAGACTATATGCACTCCAATCATATTTTCTGTCTGCTCTATGTATATACCGGAGATTATGAGCGTGCGAAACAAGTATTGGAGATGAGTATCGACTTAGCCGAGCAGCTGGGCAACAGCAGGCTCATCAGTGAGAATAGCAGTGAACTGTGCAATGTCCTGTGCCGGCTCGGTGAGTATGACAGAGCGCTGAAGGCGGGCAGACGCGGTGCGAGTGTTGCCGCTGATCTGGAACCATACTGTCCGTACCTGCTGCTGAAAGCCGCCCTGGCATCTGCGCATGCATACTATGGGTTGGAAGATATGGAGTCGTCCGCCGTGCTGCTGGAAATTGTCCAGCGCGACCCGCTGCTGGATACCTATCCGGCGGAACGGGTGAAAAGCATCCGGCTGAAGGCTGAGATCCAGCTCAGGCAGCGCCATCCGCGTAACGCGATGGCCAGCTTGGAAGAAGCCTCCCGCATGGCAGAGGCTTCTTCGGACCACAAGCAGCTCAAAGAAATCTTGGAACGGCAGGTTTCACTCGCTGAGCACTTTGGTGATTTCAAGCATGGTTTTTCAGTGCAGCGGAGATATATCCGGCTGCTGGAAGAGCTCCACGAGAAGGAAGTCATTAACGCTGTCCTCCAGCTGGATATGAAAGTGAAACTGCGGGAACTGGAAAAACAGGTCAACACCGATTTCCTGACTGGCATCGCAAACAGGCGGTCGGTCGAGGATCTGGCGGGTGGTTGGCTTGCCGAATCAGCAGGCAGTGCAGAAAACATCGTATGCATCGCTTTTGACATCGACAATCTGAAAGTCCTGAACGATCGGTTCGGCCACCCGTTCGGCGATCAAGCCATCCGTAAAGTGGCGGATCTCTGCAGCTCGCTCATGAGGAAAGGTGATACCACTGCGCGTATCGGAGGAGATGAGTTCGTCGCAGTGCTGCGTGATATCACCCTTCAAGATGGCTGCCGGAGAGCCCATGACATGCTGGAAGCCGTCAGATCAGCCCTTCTCCCATGTAATGGGGAAAACGTGATGCTGTCCATCAGTGCAGGAGTCGCAGAGAACCGCCGAGGCAGCATTTCCGACTTCGCCAAGTTGTATCACAAAGCGGATATCGCACTTTATGAAGCGAAGCGCAGCGGCAAAAGCCGTGTCATCTGTACATCTTGAACATCCCCCTCCCAACCGGTGCATACTGGACAGAAGAGGGGGTTTCTTATTGGAGCTGAGATTATGTCCCAGCTTAATAGGGAAAGAGATTTTAGAGGTACATACAGTACAGAGGGGGCGGTAATGAGTGAAACGGCTGAATGGTCTGCTTGGTGTGGGAATTTTGATGCTGTCTGCCGCGTCACCCGCATTGGCTGCACAACCGGATGACAGGGGAATCGGCACGGCGGTTCCAACGGATACTGAATGCTATGAGATCGGCGAGTACGGAAAGGTCTCCGTACAAAAGCAGCCCAATCCAGAAGAGTCCACGGCAGTGAAAGGCGGAGAGGAGGCGGAATCCGCTGATTGTTCAGAAGCGGACGAGCCGGTTTCAGAAAGTGACTGCCTACAGGAGATACCTCACAACGAGTTGGATACCGATGTGGCAACCGGAGAGGGAACGGAGACTGACGCGGACTCCTCTGAAGGGGTTCAGGACGGGCAGTTAGCGGCGGATGTGAAAGAACAGCCAGCTGGTGAGGAGACATACAGCACGGCATCTTCTGCCCCGCAGGAGATTTACTCTCCCGATTCACTTGACAACGCAACTGTCATGGCTTGTGGCGACTCCGCCGCTGCGGATCCATCCGACACAGCGCCGGCGGGTCAGCCTGTAAAAGACGAAGATGGCTCCGGACCTGCAATGACTGGATCCGCGGGACAGACCGAGAAGCCGGTGGAGGAGCAGAAAGAACAGGACTTGACAGAACAGGACGGGGGACAGGCTGCAGGATCGGAAGACGCGAGGCCGGCTGAAGCGGAAGGAACTTCAGAGCTTCCCGAAGATATACGTGGAATCGTAGAAGAAACACCTGAAACTGAAGAAGAGATGGCTGGAACAGAAGCAGCGCCCGAAACAAAAGCGGCGGTGGAGGAGGACGAGGCTGATCCGGGCGGGGAGCCCGAGCAAGCCGCCGTCTCCACGGCAAGCGCAGACAGCAGCCCGGTCATCGATACGGATATCGAGATCGAGACGGTCTATCCGTCAGGAAGCTATACAGGGAACGGCGGTTCAGAGATGGGAGACCGGGTTTTCGTCCCGGACGGCAATTCAGCGGATCGGACCGGTCCGCGGCCTGCTGCAGGAAACAACAGCGGCAATTCCTTCGGCGGGAGTAGACCCGATACCGGCATCAATCGTCCTTCTAATGATTCCGATGCCGGCTACAACAATTCGCAGTCGAAGGGCACAGGCAACAGCAGCCTGCCCAGCCGACTGCCGAAGACCGGGAGCCCTGTAGGCCGATCCGATCTCCTGCTTGGCGGCATTCTGCTCATTGCGGGGGGCGTTCTGATAAGATTTTTGGCCGGATGGAGAAAGCCGGTCCGATGACAAGGAGGGGATGGGAATGAAACATGCTGCCCGCTGGACGGGAAACATTCTTGTGCTCGCCGGGATCGGTCTGCTGATCTGGCAGTTCACCGGGATCAGGGAAACAAAAGGCGTCAAACACGAACAGCTGGATGCATTCGCTAATCTGAAAGCGGCTGCAGAAGAGTCTGGACAAGCGACAAAGGAAGCGGCGGCAGCTGGGGGCCAGCAAACAGGGAAACAAGCGGCGGAAAAGAAAATCGGCGATATAGAAGGAGTCCTCGACATCCCTCAAATCGACATTCACGCACCGGTCGCATATGGAGCGACTCCCGAGATACTGGACCGTGGATTCGGTGCGATCCCGCGAATGGATATGCCGGGGGAGACAGGCGGCAGCTATGCCATCGCCGGCCACCAGTCGCACGTATTCGGCCAGTTCTTCAACCGGCTTGATGAACTGACAAATGGAAGCCGTTTCAGCCTTGAAACTGTGGACGAGGAGCAGACGTATGAAGTGTACGACATGCGGATTGTCGATCCGGAAGATGTCCAGGTGATCGGTCCTGAGCAGGGAAAGGCGAAACTGTCGCTCGTCACCTGCTATCCGAAAAACAGCGATAAGCACAGGCTCGTCGTTATGGCGGAACGCGTGGATGAAGAGGCTGGAGAGTGAGATGAAAAAGAGCAATGGCTGCGGCCATTGCTCTTTTTCATGTGGTCAGAGATCAGCTGCGTTACTGATTTTGTATCCGCCGTACTCATCGGCCAAGATAGTATATTGTTTCCGTTTCTCGAAAAAGTTCTGTTCCCCTCTGCTGTCCGCTACCGAATAAGACAGATACATCGTCACGAAGGACCGGTCATCTTGAATCTCAATCTCCGTGATCTCACTCTCGTAAAACTCATAGATCCGGTCATCGGCAGCGACTTCATCGACAAAACTTGCGAAGGCCGCAGTGCTGGCGGTCCCCGGAAGGAAGTAGTGGGAGATCGGTGAAAATCCTTCTTTATAGACGAGCGCTTCTTCATAATCCATTCTGAAGCTGGACATGAAATCATACAGGCCGTCATCCGCGAAAACTCCGGCTGCTGATTCGTCTTCGTACGTATCGCTGTACTCGTCATAGTCGTCACCATAGTAGCTGTCGGAGTCATCGTAAAAATCGGTGTACTCGTCGTCATACGCGATATCACTGTCAAAGTTGGAACTGGCCGTGTAGCTGTCATAGATGCCGAATAAGGAGGCGACAGCGGATTCACTCATCGGAGCCGCCGCCCACCGGTTCACCAGATCGAGTACACTGTACATCGGTATCGAGAATCCGAACAGGTTATTCTCCTTGTACAGCAGGGAGTTGATACCGATGACTTTTCCAGTCTTGGCATCCAGAAGGGGTCCGCCGCTGCTGCCCTGGTCGATCTGTGCATCGATCTGATAGATTTTCTCGTAGACGAATCCGAGCTCCATATCCCGGTTCAGACCGGTCAGATAGCCGACGGATGCCGAATTCTCAAACCCTTGCGGACTGCCGAGTGCAATGACTTCGGTACCGATCGGTGTTTCCTTCGTTTCACTCACAAGCGGTGCCAGTTTGGAATACGCATCCGAACGTATCAGTGCCACATCATATTTATCGGAAATCCCGATCACTTTGCCAGCGGCGTCTTTTCCATCCGAGTTGCGGACGACGACATCCGTGAAGCCGGCAACAACGTGTGCGTTCGTGACAATGAGACCGCCCTTTTTATACAGGAAACCGGAGCCGAGTCCGTCCCGTGTAAATATCGTGAACACACGCGGCAGCGACTCTTTGATCACTTCTGTTTTTTCCTTGTCAGGCGGTACAGATTTTATTGGCGCAGCAGGCCCCGAACTGACAGGTTTGAGAGGGGACTGGCTGCCGGCTTCAGCCTGCTGTTCGAGTGCGGGAGTCTGTTGTTTACCCTGATTCAGCAGACTTCCGAAATCCCAGTCTGTGTAATAGCCGATGCCTGCTGCGGATCCTGTTAAGATGAGCAGGCAGCTGAGCACGACAGGTATCACCCAGCCCGGGGTCTTTCTGGCTTTCAGCGGTTTTCCGCAGCTGGAACAGTACACCGCTTCCCGTTCGTTCCGAGTGCCGCAATGCTGACAATACATTAAAGGGATGCCTCCTTTTTCAATTGAGCTGTTGCTTTTATAGTATCATAGTTTTAGGTTTTTTGAACTACTATTAGAGGACGGAATTAAAAGAACTTCGAGGATATACATAGGTTAAGTGTTTAATTCAAGAATTTTATAAAAATAGTTTACAGTCGCCGGCATTGATATGTCAGCTGTTGGTAACAATAACGCCGGAATTGACATGTTTATGTGCAAGTGTTGTGGGTAGAGGCGGAATAGCGGAGGCCTGATATCGGGTTCTTCCATCTCCAGTTCGAAAGGAGGTGACTATGTGAAACGTGTATTTGCAGTCTTTTGTACTAGTTTTCTATTGATGTGTCTGCCGGCATTCGTCTATGCGGATGAAACGGACGACAGCCAAGAGCCAGCGAAAGAACGGAAAGGGCTTGTCGGCGGACTGCTGAACCAGGTGAAGAACACAGTGGATGAAACACTCAGCTCAGCCGGAGGGCTCGTGGAAGAAACCGTCCGATTCACGGGAGATACGCTCGACCGGACAGTCAAGTTCACAGAAGATACGGTGAATACGGTCGTTGATCCGAAAGAGAGACGGCCGGTGAAGAATATTGTGGAAAGTACGACGAACTTTGTCGGTGAAACAGTCGAAAGCACCGTCCCAGTTGTTGAAAAGACAACGGAGACCGTTCAGAACGTGACGGAGACAGCTGTGAACGTGACAGAACCGCTGCCTGAAGTGCCGGTCGTGACACCGGTTGTCGACAAAACGACCGAAACTGTCACGGAAGTCACCAAGCAGGTGAAGAAGACAGCGGATGAGACAGTCGGGAACACAGTGAAGACGGTCGCCAAGCCGCTGAAGAAACCAGCAGCGACAGAGACGGCACCGGCAGATAAACTGGACAAACCTGTCAAGCAGCCTGTTCAGCCCGGACAGCCAGCTTCAGAGGAAATAGATCCGTCTGACGAAGCAGAACCGGTTGAAAAGCCGTCGGTGCGTCCTGAAATTCCGCAGAAGCCTGTCGGACAGCCAGAGACCGTAAAGCCGCCAGTCCAAGAACAACCATCGGATACACGGGTTCCTGCCGAACCTGAACAAGAAAAAGCACAGGAACCGGCAGTGACCAAGCCGGAGACTCCGCCAGCGGCTTCCCAAAAGGAACCGGCGGACATACCTGCGGCGCAAGCGGAATCCGGGGACGAAGGCATCCCGGTGAAGGAAGCTGTTCCGGCAGCCGTACAGACGGCTGAACCTCTGGCAGATGAGTTCACGGATGTCCGCCCGGAGACTGTTCAGATGGACAAAACGTCCGAGAGTGCTGAGCGGAAGGCGGATGATCGGAGTCTGGAATCAGCAGCCCGAAATTCCGCTTCAGCTGTCCCTCTGAGACCGGGAACTCTGACAAAATGGAAAGCGGATGTTGAGCTTGTGACAGGTTCTTCTTCCGTCAGTATTTCAACATCTGCTGCTGCATCAGGAAGCGGAGTCACCGCAATCCCGGCAGACGACTGGCGGATGGCTGCGGAAATCGTGCGGCAGAAATGGTACTTGGAAGATATCATAGGATCATTGCAATGGATACACGCGCCACCCGGACAACCGCCCCAATCCGCTCCTTTTTTATACGTCTAAAAAACTATAAAAAAGGAGAGGAAGTATAATGGAAAAGAATTGGATGAAACTCGCAGGGATGATGGTGTTAGCCGGTTCGGTGTTCACAGTGCTGCCTGCTGCAAGTTCGGCAGATGAAGGGGATACTGCACAGGCGGAGAAATCTTCGCATGTGGTGGATCTTCAACTTGATGGACTGCCGATTGTCGGCGATGTCAAAGTCCAAGTGCCGAAGCGGACAGAGCAGAAGGAAGAATCTTCACTAGTGAATGTCCAGGTGAGTGACGGAATTGCTGACAATGTGCAGGCGGAAGTGGCACCTGTCAAAAAGTCTGCAGAAACCGAGAAAAAATCCGCGGTTTCTGTGAATGTCGATACAGCCGTCACCAATGAGGTGCAGGCAGATGTAGCGATGAAGCAGTCCGGCTCTTCAGAGACAGAGGCGAACACGAAAGAATCCCTTGTTTCAGTCGAAGCGGAGGAACTGCCGGCCGCAGGCAAGACGACGGTCGATGCAGTTTCGAAGAAATCGGGTGAAGCAGACGGATCTTCAACAAGCAGCCAAGGGATTGTACAGGCAGACCTGAAAGATTCTGAGTTGCTCGGAAATACGCACGCAGGTGTCGCCGAGACGAAGTCAGAAACGGATGGACAGCAATCTGCCGAGCAGACCAAGGCGCTCGTTGAGGTGACTGTCGACGAATCCCCAATTCTTGAGGATACCCATGTCGGTGTGGTGGATGAGCATACGTCTGTAAATGAAGATGGTTCGTTCACGAAAGATGAAGGTGTCGTGAGTGCGGATGTCGGCGAAGCGCTCAGCGGTGTCGTGGAAAATGTACACGTCGGAGTGGTCGATAACCACGTCACAGCGGACGGAGACGGTTCGTACACACAGGACGGCGGCGTTGTGGAAGCTGTAATACCAGAAGCAGCCGGTCTGTTGGAAGACACGCATGTCGGTGTGCTGGACCATCACACATCTGTAAATGAAGATGGTTCATTCACGAAAGACGAAGGTGTCGTGAATGCGGATGTCGGTGAAGCGCTCGGCGGTGTGTTGGATAAAACGCATGTCGGTGTGCTCGAGAACCACACGGCAGTCAAAAACGACGGAACGGCCAGCCAAGACCGAGGTGTTCTAGATGTACTGATCAACAACGTCCTGGGTCTCGGCGGTCTGCACCTTGGCGTTCTGGATGATCACCGAGCTGAAACGGAGAATGGAACGGATCGGAACAGCGGGGTATTGCAGCTGGGTCTGCTCGATCAGCTGCTCGGCGACACATCTGTCAATCTGCTTGGGAAGAAAGAGCAGACTACAGACAAAGGCACTGCGATCAAAGAAGGCGTCGGCATGATTACGCTTGACCTGCCTCTTCTTGGTGCAGTCAACCTAGACTTGCTGACAAATTCGTCATTCAAACCGGCAGCAGCCGATCCGGATGAAGAAACCAGTGACCCCTCAGAACCTGGGGACACCGGCAGCACGCCGCCAACGGACAACGATGGCAATGGAACCGTACCACCGATGGACAACGACGGTGATGGAACCACCCCGCCAGCGGATGGAGATGACAGCCCGACAGAGCCAGAAGGATCGGATTCGGATGATACGGACAATACCCCCGTACCTCCCGTTGAAAACCCGGATGACTCCGGTAACGAAGGATCGGATTCCGATGAAGGGACAGCCAACCCGGATGATGACGCTGTGACAGAACCGGAAGGCGGAACCGATAATGGTGAAGGCCCCGGAACATCGGACCCGGACACCACTCCGGATAACGGAATGGATGGAAACGATGATGGTGCAACTGTCCCGGAAGGCGGTTCGGATGGCAGTAATGGAACTGACGGAACCGGCCAAGGAAACGGAAATAACCCGGGGATGAATGGCGGGATGGATTCGGTTACCGATTTGAATGGCTCCGGCTCCACGGCTGTGCCGGGTGCTTCATCCGGAAATTCATCGGATGGAAATGCCGGTATGGTGAACGCAATCCCGGCGCTCAGCCAAGCGGGCGGAAGCATGTCATGGCTGATGCCTGCCGCGGGCGGAAGCATGACAGATTCAGTTATGGACACTCTTCCAAAAACAGGAGGACCGCTCGATGCACTCAGCGTGACACTGCTCGGTCTTCTGGCAGCTGGTGCAGGACTAACCATGCGCAAGTGGGCAGTGCAATAAGTTTTCAAGAGACGGGTTCCTGATCAGAATCCACTCTCTGCTGTATATGAAATTTCTGAAAGTACCACCTGAACCGGACGCGGAACAGGTGGTGCTTTTATAATGGGGAGTCATTTGGAAATAAGACATAAGTATGGAAGTGTTGACGGATTTTAGAAATCATTCGTATGACTGGTAAACTACTGGTATACTGAACAGACAAACAGCTTAGGAGGAATGCATATGAAACGTATCTTGACCCTGGCAGCCGCGGCTGTCTGCGCATTGACGATTGCTGTCCAGCCGGCTGCAGCCGCAAGTTTCCCGGACGTCCCGAAAGCAAACCGGTTCAACGATGAAATCCAGTACCTGACGGGCCAGA
Organism: Sporosarcina koreensis; assembly: GCF_000826145.2. Lineage (GTDB taxonomy): Bacteria > Bacillota > Bacilli > Bacillales_A > Planococcaceae > Sporosarcina > Sporosarcina trichiuri. Next base: position 1,343,195 of record NZ_LN651337.1, on the reverse strand, counting down.
AGATCATCAGCGGCTATACGAACGGCAGCTTCCAGCCGAAAAAGAATGTAAGCCGCGCAGAAGCTGCCATCATGATCGGCCGCATGCTCGACTTGAACGGTGCAAAACGCAACACAAAATTCAAGGACGTCAATGCCCAGAATGGCGCGAGCGGCTACATCGCTGCGGCGACAGAGAAAGGCATCATCAGCGGATATAAGGATGGTACATTCCGTCCGAACCAGTCCATTTCGCGTGGCGACATGGCGATCATCATGAGCCGTGCATTCGGTATTGAGACTGGCACCGTACAAGAGTTCAAGGATATCAGCGACAATATGAAATCCTACCATGCCATCCGCGGCATCGCCGGTGACTTTATCACGACAGGCTATCCCGACGGCACATTCCGTCCGCAAGGCACTGTGACACGTGAGCAGTTCTCGGCATTCCTGGCGCGCGGCCTCAGCCCGGTCTATAAACAGCGTACTGTGAATAAAGACGGCTATATGCCGGACATGACGAAGAAATATGTGTACGCCACTAATCAAGGCGATCTGACTATGGAGTACAAGAAGACGAAAGGTCAGTTCGCGGAACTCACCTACACAGGCTTCTTCTGGGTTGGCGAGCGTCCGGCCACGAAAGAGGTATATTATATCCACATCGAAGAAACTGACAAGATGCTGGTGACGGCTTATCCGTTCTCGGAGTACTATACAGATCTCGTCTACCCGGTCAAGACAGGAACTACCTGGCAGAATGGCCCGGCTGATGCGGATATCGCCAAAATCACTGGTGTCAATAAAACCGTGAAGACCCAGTACAAAACATTCACCAATGCTGTCGAAGTGACTGAAAAAGGGACGAAATCCTATTATGTCAAAGGGATTGGTCTTGTCCTGTCAGTGGATTCTGCAGGGAAAGCACAGCGGAACCTCAAAGCTATCAAATAAGCCGAAAGCGCCGAAGCAATCTTTCGGCGCTTTTTCCATCTCTTCACGAGTTTGATATAATGAAAGCATGATAGAAACTAGGAGTGATTGCATGAAACGATTCGCCATGTTCGCAGCCGCCATTACGCTGTCGGCTGGGCTCGCTGTGCAGCCTGCCGCCGCAGCCGTCAGTTTCCCGGACGTCCCAAAATCCAGCCGATTCCACGATGAAGTCCAATATCTCGTCTCCCAATCCGTCATCTCGGGCTATCCAAACGGCAAGTTCATGCCGAAAAAGGATGTCACCCGTGCAGAAGCTGCCATATTCATCGGGCGCATGCTGAAGATGGACGGGACGAAACGCGCGACGAATTTCAAGGATGTAGGTAAAAACCAGTCTGCGAGCGGCTATATCGCCGGAGCGGTGACAGAAGGGATCCTGAGCGGCTATCCGGACGGCACATACCGGCCGGATGCGTTCATCTCCCGAGGCGATATGGCCGCAATCGTGGACCGGGCATTCGACCTGCAGTTCACCTCGCGCTTCCTGTTCTCGGACGTCGGACCGAACATGCGGGCATCCGAGTCGATCCGCAAGATTTCAGCAGCCGGTATTACAGCTGGTTATCCGGACGGCACGTTCAAGCCGACGGGAAACGTCTCGCGGGAACAGTTCTCCGCATTCCTCGCCCGCGGCCTGTCCGCTGAGTTTAAGCAGCGTGCCGCCATCGCGGACAGCTTCGCTCATGACAAAACCAAGCAATACACATACACCGGGCCGAACGGCGACCGCCTCCTGTCCTATGTGAATAGCAGCACAAAAGTCAACGGCTCCCGTCTCGGGTTCGTCTGGCAGGAGAAAGACGTCAGGACCGGCGGAACGGAATACTTCGTGGAAGATGAAAGCTACCAGGGCTTCGCGACCGGCCTGCTGCAGTCGGATTATTACATCGAGCTGCTGTATCCGATCGAAACCGGCAAGTCGTGGAGCTACTATCAGGAGAAGAGTACGTACACGGCAGTCCACAAGACAGTGGACACGCCATATCGGACGTTCGCAAATGCCGTGGAAGTCACCACGTCCACCGGATATAAGAATTACTATGTCAAAGGTGTCGGTCTCATCAAGGTCGTGGATAAGAACGGTCACATCGTCTCCGTGCTGAAGGCGGTGAAGTGAGAGTCTCCCTGTACGCGGCGGGCGGCATGCACCCAGCCGGCGCATGCCGCGCAAGTAAGGGTTTGACAAGCCGAAAAGATCTGATTGGTGTGCTCCGCTTAAGCGAAGCATTTTCTGGGGGGAGAGTATGCTGGAAAGGGGACATAGGTTTGCGGAAGTGATCATAAAAACTGGAATGTGATCATAAATTTCTGGAAGTGATCATAAAAACCTGAAAGTGATCATAAAACCGGAGAAGTGATCATAAACCCAGAGAAGTGATCATAAATCCTCAAAAGTGATCATAAAACCCAAATAGCGCTCATAAACCTCGAGCCGAGTCACCGATCAGCTGATGCTTCCCATCCAAAAAAGCCGCTGCACCCTGGATTTCCAGGTGCGCAGCGGCTTTTCCGATTCACTTAACAGCATCTTCACCGTACCGTTTGCCGAACAGCAGGTCATACTGCAGCAGCTGATACTCTTTGCTCAGTTTCTTCGCCTTATCCGGCGTGTCCCGATGGAGGCCGCCGTCAGCGTCGATCTTCAGCTCACGGGTGAACGCAGGGAGCTTGTCCCTGAACTGCTCGAGCAGGCCGTAATAGAGCGGCTTCCGGATTCCCGCCATGTCGAACACGGCCGGGCCGAGCTGGTTCGGACTCAAGTGATCGATGTCCGGGATCGGCGCGTCAAAGTTATTCCACAGCAGGAGCGGTGTCGACCGGGTCTTCTCGAAATCCTCAAGCCCCCATTGACTTTCACCGGCGCCCCGCGGAACGAAATCAGCGACTTTATACAGACGGTAATCCTGACCGATGGCCGGCAGGTGGTCTCCGAAGAAGGCGACGACGGTCGGTTCATCCGAATCCTTGAAATGCTCGAGCAGCTCCTCGAGCGCCTTGTCGGCATCGTACACGCCCTGCGTATAGGAGCGCAGCAGAATGTTGTAGACATCATCGATACCTTCAGGGACTGTCGTCTTCACATCGAACTTGTCATATTTATCCTCCGCATAGCCGGTATGGTTCTGCATCGTCACAGCATAAATGAACATCGGATCATCCGACTGTTCCGTCCGCTCGATGATCGTCTTCGTCACCTGCTCATCGGAGATGAACGGACCCTTGTAGATCGGATCCTTGAACGATTTGTCATCGAGGAATTCATCGAACCCGAAATGCTGGTAGACGGTCTCGCGGTTCCAGAACCACTTCGCATAGGGATGGATCGCAAGTGTATTGTAGCCGAGGCCTTTCAAGTAGTTCGGCATGGCCGCGGGCTGGTCTTCTTTCACATACTGCTGGTACGGAACGGATCCGACAGGCAGGAAATTGTTCGAGAAGCCGGTGAGCACTTCGAACTCGACATTGCTTGTACCGCCGCCGAACGTCGGGGACAGCAGCCAGCCGGTCTGATGATCGCGGATGAACGGCATCGGATCAGGAACGAACTGGATCTTCTCCAGCAATGTGGGATCCCAGAACGACTCGCTCATGACGAAGATGATGTTCGGTTTCCTGCCTGATTCAGCGGGCAGGTCCGCCGCCGTCCTCTTCAGATCCGCAACAATCGATTCGATGGAGGACTTACTGTAGCCGCTCGGCGCCAGGACGATGGCACTCTGCATATTGAGCATGAAGGCGCCGTAGAAGCCGTTCTGCTTGTAATTCCGTTCCTGGTTGAACGTGATGTTCGACATAGCAGCTTCCTTCATGAGCTGGTCCATGCCGGGGAATGTCCGGTAGAAGACGAACGCTGCCAGGCAGACGGCGCCGAGTGCAGTGAATACAAGCCGCACCCACCACGGCAGGCGCATGATCGGCTTCGGCCGCCTCTTCAGCATATAGATGAAGAGACCGATCAGCATAAGCAGCACGACGACAATGCCGGCAAGCGCCACGCCGACATTCGCCTGCTTGTAAATGTTCGGCAGCAGGTTGAGTACATTGTTATACAGCAGCAGATCCCACGGATACAGGTTCTCTCCGAGAAAACTGAACTTGAAGTAGCTGAATACCGCCAGCAGGATGGCGATAATGTTCGCCAGCAGAAAACTGATGACGAACCGGTTGATGATCCCCATCAGCAGCAGGAACAGGGCATAGACGATGAGGACGTTGAGCAGGTAGGCGGTCGTCCGCTCCTGTGCCCACACCGTCGCTTCTTCGAAGGAACCGAGCAGGAACGTTTCAACTGCGATCACGAGAAGCGGGAACCAGATGACGGTGAACCCCATTGCGAGGAACGACTTACTATCGAATTTCAGTTTCACAGGTAGGCACCTCCGGACAATTTCATTCCCCTATTGTAGCATATGTTGGCAGAAAGGCGCTTTCCGGCAGATGAAAACCCTGCAGCCGGGAAGCTGCAGGGCTCGGTCAGTTCACTTTGAATTCGGTGATGCTGTCTTTCACCATGGTGACCCCTTGCTTGTTCTTCGCAAAGTGGGTGACGACAAGACGGTAGTTTTTGCTTTTCGCATAGCCGGCTGCCGGCGCCTGGATGGTCACTTTGCGCGCATCCGAAGCGGCTGGGGTGACGGTAACCGTCTGGCGTGCACCGAATTCATCTTCCAAATAAACATATCGGTCTGTCAGATAGGCCGGGTCCATCGCCTGGGTGAATTTCACGGTGAATGTCTTATCCTGACGTTCTGCCCGTGCGGAAGCGGACGGCTGGAAGGCGCGTTCCTGATGCGGCTTGGATGAATACCGTGCCTGCAGCTGATCGAACAGCAGGAACCCTTTGTCCTTCTTCGCCGATGACCGTTCCGCCAGGTAGATCTTATCGAGTGTCAGCGGAGCCGGAGCGGATGCAGGGATGGCGGCTGTGACGTACTTCCATCCTGTCCAGTCCTGTCCGTCTTCAGCGGTGAAGTTGACGACGGTTTCCTTGCCATTACCGTCCCGGAGCGAGCCGCGGAGCCAGTGCTTATTGCCGTCGCCATAGACCCAGACGCCGAGTTCCTTCGGCCTGGATGCGAGAGGCAAGCCGCCAGTGAAGTTCAGATAGGCGGCGGAGATGCCCTCCTTATTGGCGGTGAAATCGTAGTTCAGGCGTACGGACGCTTTGCCATCACGGGCCTGGATCGACTTTTCGGCAGCAAGTGAAGCTTCGGCACGAATGCCGGTCGCCTTGAGACCTGAGTCCGATTCAAACGAGCTGAGCGAGACAGGCTGATCGGTCACTGTCACCTGTACGGTTTTTTTCGTACGTCCGTATGTGGCGGTGATGGTTCCGGTGCCTTCTTTCGCCCCTGCTGTGAATACCTTCCCATCCAGTGTGCCGATGCCGCCGGAAGCCATCAGGGAAATGGCGTCCGGATTGAAGATGACGGCCTGGTCCTTCGACTTGCCGGACGCTTTCAGTTCGATCGATTCTCCAGTCCCGAGCATGAGGACGGACGGCGACAGGTCGATGTCATCGATGGAATCCGTAACTGTCACGGGGACATCCGTCACAGCATTCTCATAGCCTACTCTGACAGAGCCTTTGCCGGCTTTTTCGCCGATGAACCGGTTGTTCTCAATTCGGCCGATGCCGTTCGAGACAGCGAGAAGTTCCACTTTTTTCTGATCAATGCTGCGGACGACGTTTAAATATTGATCGAGTGCTGCGTTCACTTTGAACCCGACGGATGCGCCGATGCCGACTTGTCCGGGTTCCGCCTGGCTTGCAGTCATCGTGGCCGCTTTGTCATACGGTGCCGTACTGACCGCTTCCAGGATGGCGCTGACGGAACGATCGATGGAGCCGGACGGACGGTTGGCAAGCGTCGGATAGACGTTGCCCGGTTTCCGGGTCACCATCGTCGTCGAACCGCCGCCATCCAGGTTCAAGGCGTTATAGGCGCCGATCGAAACCAAGTGGTTGGCGAACTCCGCCATCGTCATGCCGGAACTCTTGCCGCGTACTCCCGAATCGGCTGTGACGAGGTAGACATACTGGCCGGTCTTGTCGGTTGCGACTGCCGTGCGGGCTGTGCGCTGTTTCGCCTTCAGGCTATTCGGATCGATGGTCATATCGACTTTTCCGTTCTGGACGAGGAGCGGGCCTGAGGCGAGCATGTACCGTGCATCTTTCCAGGTATCATCGACCGAGTAGGCGATGGATACTTTATCGCCCATCTTGATATCCCGGATCTTGGCCGCTTCCGTCCCTTGCGCGGAGAGGACATACCCTTTTCCATTTGCCGGGACTGCAGCAGGGTCCTTTTCGCCGTGCGGACGGATGGCGGTGACGGTACCGGTCACTTTCTCACCGAGCGCAAAGCCGCCTTCGACTGACTTGGTTGTCGTCACGACGACTTCGAGACCGGTTCCGTTCGTCCGGGTAGTCGCATACGGCCAGGTCGATGTGAAGAGGATGCTTTCATTATCATTTCGTACCCGATTGAAAGACGTCATGGTGACAGACTTGCCGTTATGTTCGATTGTCGGAGACAAGGTGAATTTCCCGATTTTCCCCCGGTTGCCGTTCGTCACGCCGAACGCAGCTGGTGTCTTCATGAAATCATTATAGTTGGTGGATACCGCGCCGATATGCTGGATGATGCCATCGTTCATAAGCAGGTAACTCGGATAGCCGTTCTTGAAATGGAACAGGGATGCATTGACTGCCCCGACGACATGATGGTTGATCTGCGTGTGGGCGGTGGCGAGTGAGTTGACCGTGGCCAGTTTGTGGAATGGGTTGTTCAGACCGATCTCGACGGTGGTGTATGGCTTGGCCATATTAACATTCAGCTGGTTGATGGTCTGTGGATAGCCGTTGACCTTGACTGCCTGCTTCGTGTGATAGACCCCTTGTGACACGGACGCCGCGTCCGCCGCTGGCAGCAGGGCAGAGCTGAACAGTGCGACGGCCGCAATGCCCGACAGCAGGGTGCGTTTGAATGACATGGAAAAACTCCTTACTTGTTGGTATGCGTCAAGTATACGTGAAATTGGTCGGATAAGGGAATAGGACTTCCAATCTAAACCAGTGGAAAACATAAAAAAGCCTGGAGACACAGGGGGTCTCCAGGCTTTTTTTCGGCCTCAACAATTCGTGCTATATTCGATAAAACAGGGTTTACCTACACTTACTATCTTACCACACTTTCAAGAGAACACAAACACATTCGATAACTTTTTTTCAAGTGAGAGCAAGTATGTCTTCCGGCTTATTTTTTGTAAGGTTACTCAGGATACTTCTTCCACTTCGGGCGGCTCGATTTTCGAAAGCCCCTCGACTTTATAGATGAAAATCGCGAATTCTCCGCGTGTGATCGGGTCTGTTGCGCCGAACTTGGACGGCGACTTCCCTTGTGTGATCCCGTTTTCCACGAGTGCGCCGACATAAGGGGCGAATCGCGTATTCACATCGCTGAACGGGAGAGGGGCGACCGACAATTTCAGGTCGTATGCGGATGCGATGACCTTCGCCATTTCGTTACGCGTCATCGTATCGGACGTGCCGAATTGTGTCTTAGTCTTCCCGGAAATGACACCGCGGGCTGCCAATGCATTGACAGCCCATGCCCGGTTTTTCGGCACGTCAGTGAACCCGGCATCGGGCAGAGTGCTCGATTCGCTGAAGCCGAGCGCTTTTGCGACCATGACAGCTGCATCGATCCGTTTGATGGACAGGTTTGTCCCGAATGAGGTGCTGCTGACACCTTGGGCATAATTGTGGCTGACGAGGTAGTCGACTTCAGTTTTATAGCGGGACCCGACATCGGTGAAGGCGGCGAGTGAAACGGACGCCTGCAGTGTGAATGCAAGCATGCCGGCTGCCGCAGCGGTAAACAGTTCTTTTTTCAAATCAGTGTTCCTCCTTTGAATCTGTCGCTTTGCCCCAGTTTACTAGTTTTTGCCGGCTGTGCAAAGGGGCAAAGGAATCATGGGTCCGATCCGCCGGCTGCTGGCGGAGGTGTATCGGACAGATCACCGGAGATATCGGACACTTGGCGCGTCGTATCGGACAAATCGCCGAATATATCGGCAGCCTGACACAATTCACCGCAGGCCGGCCGGCTGATCAGGCATGCCGGCCGGCGTTCTGTGCTATACTGCATCTATTGAAGAAGGACAGGAGAGGATCCCATGAAACCAGTCAAGAAAGTGATCATCCCGGCGGCAGGGCTCGGCACCCGGTTCCTGCCGGCGACCAAAGCGATGCCGAAGGAGATGCTGCCGATCGTCGATATGCCGACCATCCAGTACATCGTCGAGGAAGCGATCGAATCGGGTATCGAGGACATCATCATCGTAACAGGGAAAGGCAAACGGGCGATCGAGGACCATTTCGACAATGCACTCGAGCTGGAAGAGAACCTCATGCAGAAGGAAAAATATGATCTGCTGGAAAAGGTCAAAGAATCCGCGGCGGTCGACATCCATTATATCCGCCAGAAAGAGCCGCTCGGCCTCGGACATGCCATCTGGTGCGCGCGGAACTTCATCGGTGACGAGCCGTTCGGTGTGCTGCTCGGCGACGACATCATCCGCAGTGACAAGCCGGCGCTCAAACAGCTGATCGAGCAGTACGAAGCGACCGGTTCGAGCATCATCGGCGTCAAGGAAGTGCCGCACGAAGACATCCATCGGTACGGCGTCATCGACCCGGTCACGACGGATTCCCGCCTCATGCAAGTCCGCAATTTCGTCGAGAAACCGAGCCAGGACGAAGCGCCATCCGACTTCGCGATTGTCGGGCGCTATGTGCTGACGCCGGAAATCTTCAACATTCTGGATGAAAAACAGATCGGCAAAGGCGGCGAGATCCAGCTGACCGATGCGATCGAAAAACTGAACACGCAGCAGGATGTCTATGGGTATGCGTTCGAAGGGCGCCGGTTCGACGTCGGAGAGAAGCTCGGTTTCATCGAAACGACGATGACGTTCGCACTGGAACGGGATGATCTGAAGTCGGACGTCCTCGACCTGATGGAACGGCTGCTTGCAGACTACAAAGCGAAAACGGAATAATAAGCTGCAATAGAAAAACCGCATGGTGTCAGGATCACTCCCCTGATACCATGCGGTTTCTTCATTCCTACAGCACGAGACAGACGGCGCCGGCCATGATAAGCACGACACCTGCAATCTTGCGCTTCGTGATCGGTTCGCCGAGCAGCACATAGGACAGGATGAACGTCCAGATGTACGTGATCGACGTCAGCGGGAATACGATCGTGTATGCCATATAGCGCAGTGCGAAAATATTGAGCACAGCGCCTGCGCCGTAACTGAGCAGCCCGATGATCAGACGGCGGATCAGCGCCGGACGTTCAAACTTCAGATCGGTGCCGGACGCGAGTTTCAGGAAATAGCCTCCGAAAGCGCCGCACCATGTCATGACGAGCAGCATCAATGCAAGCAGCCAGTTAATGACTGTCACCCCCTACGAGCCAGACGCCGGCCAGGATGAGGACCGTGCCGGCCAGCAGCGGAAGGCTGAGCGGTTCATCCAGGAAGGCGACACCGTAGATGAGGGCGATCACGTAGCCGACCGTCAGCAGCGGATGGAGCACGGACAGCCGGCCGAAACGGAAGGCGACGGTCATCAGGACAGCGCCGAGACCGTACAGCACGAATCCGGCCCACAAGTGCCAGTCGAACAGTCCGCCGCCGGCAGCGAGTTTCCAGAAAAACTGTCCGCTCGCTGTGCTGAACGCGGCTGCAATCATCAGTACGATGCCGATCGGTGAAGTCGTGCGGGTCTCAGTCATCGTCAGTCACCTCCATCGGTTCAAATGGCACGAGGCTGATCAGCAGGAATGGCAGCATGATCATCGAATTGGCCAGCAAGTACCGGAAATCCTGTGCCGGGATGCCGACAAACACGGCTCCCGTATTCAATGCGACCGGCAGCAGCAGCAGCCATGCACGCCAGTTGTTGCGCAAGTAGGCGATATACGTGAACAGCAGGGCAAGTGCTGTATAGAAGGCCGGGCGCCACAGGAACGGGATGGACTCATCCGCGTCTTTCAGATAATTGTACGCATGGAGACGGCGTTCTTCATTCAGCACAGGGTTGACGAGCCCATACTCGTTATTCCGGTAGATATGCGTCACGTATTTGCTCGTATACCCGTCTTCCGGCTGGTTGATCTGCCAGACGAGCGATGTCTGTCTGAACAGCGCGCCCGCTGCGATCTCCGGATTCTGTTTCACGAGCTGGAGATACGTCCGCCCGTACCGGCCCCAGTCGTCATAGATCGTGAACCGGTTGTAGTCGCCCCACGAGAACTTGATGGAGTCGACGCTGTACGGGTTGTATTTCTCATGCCACTTGTCGATCGGGAAGATCCGGTTGACGTAGTCCCTCTGTTTGTCCGTGATGTCCCCGCCTTCCGTCACGATGGCCGCGATCTGCTGTGTCGGGATGCTCAGCATCTCCTGCGGGTCGGACGGATGGACTTCAAGTTTCGTATAGACGGGATGGACGACAATCTGATAGATGAGCACCATCACAGCTGCCACCGGGAACAGCTTGAGCCAGTACGGCCGATACATGATGAGGATGAAGGCCGTCACGATCAGGAATACCGGGAAGCCGTTATGACGGAAAAACATCACCATGAAGCCGGTCAGCGCGTACAGGGCGAGGAACGGCCATCCGGCGAGCACCCGTCCGCCCGTCCGCACGATCTTGAACATGAGGATCGAGAACAGGAACAGGGCGGCACTGTAAGCGACATCTTTCCAGAGGGTGATGGAAGAGATCGCATGGACCGGACTGATCGCGAAAACGATCAGCACGAGCCAGATCGCCCATTTCGGCACCCGGGCTTCCTCCAGCGCGCGGCCGGTGACACCGGCAGCCGCACTGATCAGAAGGATCTGGAAGATCGCGACGATGGCAGGCGACTTCCAGATGGACAGCAGAACGCTCAGAAGCATCGTATGGACAACCGGATGCCAGTCCGTATATTTGTGTGTCAGCGCCTGATCCCATTGCGCCAGTGAATCCGGCGTCATCGCACCCGGATAGAAAGCTGCCAGGAAATAGGCGGAGACGAGCAGGGTGGGGAGGGCATACAGCAACACTTTCCAGACGGAAACCCGCTGACCCTTCGGCTGCAGCCGCACGGAAAGCGCTCCGTAAATGATGGCAGTAACAATGGCCAGCACCCCGAGCGTGACACCGAGCCAGACGGCCAGGATGACGACGATATGGTTATCGGTCAGGAACGGCTGCTCCCCGCGGATGCTCGCGGCGATGTAAAGCGGGAACAGTATGCCGAATAGAATGTAGCTGATCCGTTTGGCGCGCGTCATCGCCCGAAGCATCGGCCAGAACCGGAGGGCGAGCCAGACGAACACCGCCATGGCTGCGGATACGAGCAGGATCGCCCATACAGGCGTATTCCGGATCGGTGTGAAGAAGAAGATCATCGAGCCGCCGAGATACAGGCCGAGCAGAACGATCACAGCCCAGCGCACAATCTTCATGGGCATGCGCTCACCGTCTTTCCGCAATGCGGTTCAGCTGCAGTTCATAATTTTTGCGGTGCGTGCCCGCGACAGTATCGAGGATCAGCCCGCATGCGAACGACAGCATCGCAAGCATCACGAAGCCGACAGCGAGTATGGCGGAAGGCACTTTGGCGATGAACCCCGTCTGGATGAATTCCACGATGACCGGCGTGCCGGCAGCGAGTCCGAGCACGAGGAAGACAGCCGCCCACACGGAGAAGAACAGCAGTGGCTTGTAATCTTTGAATAAAGTGAAGATCATACGCAGAACTTTCAATCCGTCCGTGACCGTATTCAGTTTTGACTCGCTGCCCTCGGGCCGATCCCGGTAATCGATCGGCACCTCTTTGATGAGGAACCGGTTATCGAGTGCATGGATGGACATCTCGGTCTCGATTTCGAATCCCGGGCTTGTCACCGGCATCGACTTGACGAACAGCCGGTCGAACCCGCGGTAGCCGGTCATGATGTCCGTAATGTTGCTTTTGTACAGCTTATTGATGAGGCCTTTCACAAGGTTGTTGCCGAATCCGTGGAATTTCCGTTTGTTTTCATCGAAATACGTGCCGTTCGACAGGCGGTCGCCGATCACCAGGTTGGCTTCGCCTGTTTCAAGAGGTGCCAGGATCTCGTGCACGAATTCCGCCGGGTATGTATCGTCACCGTCGACCATGATATAGTAGTCTGCTTCGATATCGCGGAACATGGACCGGACGACGTTGCCCTTTCCCTGGCGCGGCTCGAAGCGGACGACTGCCCCATGCGCTCTCGCTACCTCGGATGTACGGTCCGAAGAGTTGTTGTCATAGACATAGATTGTCGCGTCCGGCAATTCACGCCTGAAGTCATCAATGACATTGCCGATCGTCTGCTCTTCGTTGTAACAGGGGACTAAAACTGCAATTTCCATATGTGCTCTCCTTTATTCGTTGTAGCTTAGTGTGCATTTTACCATGAACCGGCCGGTTAATACAGTGCCGCCCGCCGTTCCGGCAGCAGAGAGCGGCGCTTTGAATCCTTTGCTGTCCGCACGGCATCATCGTATACTTGGGGTAGAATGGCTGAAACTGGCTGCAAGCCGGCTGATAAGGAGAGAAACTGCGATGACAGACATCATGACAGCATACGAACAATGGAAGAATGCCGGATTGGAAGAACAGCTGACGTCCGATTTGGAAGCGATTGCAGGGAACGAGAGTGAGATCACCGAACGGTTCTACCGCTGGCTCGAGTTCGGCACAGGGGGCATGCGGGGCATGCTCGGAGCCGGCACGAACCGGATGAACATCCATACGATCCGACGGGTTGCAGAAGGGCTTGCCCGGATGATCGGGCAATACGGACCGGCAGCGAAGCATCGCGGGGCTGCCATCGCGTACGACACACGCCACCAGTCAAAGGGATTCGCGGTGGAAACTGCGCGGGTGCTCGGAGCGCACGGCATCCGCACATTCGTATTCGCCGAGCCGCGGCCGACGCCGCAGCTGTCGTATGCGATCCGCGAACTGGACGCATTCAGCGGCGTAGTCATCACAGCGAGCCACAATCCGAAAGAGTACAACGGCTTCAAAGTGTACGGGGAAGACGGAGGGCAGCTGCCTCCGGAGAAAGCGGATGCGATCGTTGCTTATATGGGAGAAATCGATGATCTGTTTGCGATCCCGGTACTCGATGAGGATGAGCTGAAAGCCGGAGGGCTGATGACAATCCTCGCCGAAGGGATCGATGAAACGTACCAGAAGCAGCTGAAGCGCCTGAAATACGGCGATTTTCCGCGGGACGATGTCAAGATCGTCTATACACCGATCCATGGGACAGGCAGCGTGCCGGTCCAGCAGGCGCTTGAGAACTTCGGCTATACACAGGTCACAGTCGTGCCGGAACAGGAACAGCCGGATCCCGACTTTTCGACAGTGCCATATCCGAATCCTGAAGAAAAGGAGGCATTCCGGCTTGCCATCCAGCTCGGCGCGAAAGAGGACGCGGATCTGCTGCTGGCAACGGATCCTGACGCCGACCGTCTCGGCGCAGCCATCGCCCTGCCGACCGGCGGCTATGATCTTCTGACAGGGAACCAGCTCGGCGCACTGCTGCTGCGCTATCTGCTTGAACAGCGAAAGCAGGCGGGCACGCTGCCGGACAACGGACTGCTGCTGAAGACGATCGTGACATCCGAGATGGGAAAAGAGATTGCAGCACGATATGGAGTGAAGACGGAAGACACGCTGACCGGCTTCAAGTACATTTCCGAGAAGATCGAAGAATATGCGGACTCCGGGGAGTATGAATTCCTGTTCGGCTACGAAGAAAGCTACGGCTATCTGGCGGCCGATTTCGTCCGGGACAAGGATGCCGTCCAGGCCGCAGTCCTCGCTGCGGAAGCGGCAGCCTACTACAAGAGCCTCGGCAGTTCTTTGCATGCGGAACTGCAGGCCCTCTATAAGGAAGTCGGCTATTACCGGGAAGGGCTGCAATCCATCACCGTTCCGGGAAAAGAAGGGACGGAGACGATTGCCAGGCTGATGGATTCGTTCCGTGCCGATCCGCCGGAAGAGATTGCGGGACAGCAGGTGGCAGCTGTCGAGGATTACGAGACAGGTATCATCCGGAACGCCGACGGAGCCGAAACAACGACCGGACTGCCGCGGGCGAATGTCCTGAAATTCCAGCTCGCCGATGGGTCCTGGTGCTGCATCAGGCCGTCCGGCACCGAACCGAAATGCAAGTTCTATATTGGCGTCTGTGCAGAAACGGGCATGGAAGCCGTAAAAAAGCGGGACGCACTCGAGATTGCCATGGCGGCGCTCACAGAGGAACGGCGCAAGTGAATCGGCAACTGCTGTGTTGGATGAAAACCGTATGGACCGGGCGTATGCACACCGGCTCCCTGCGGTTTTTCTTTATGGAAACAGAAGGAGGTATTTTTGTCCGTATATAGCATTCCTAGATGTTATTTTCTGTGAATTAGAAGTTTTTATATGTATGAAAATATGAAACTATATTTCAGGGGAGTTACGAGTCTGGAAATATTGACATGTACCCGTAATGTTTACCTGTATGCATTTAGAGGGTAGTGTCGTATAATAGATTCCTATTCTTCTTTTGAGGGGATAGAATCGAAGTTCCGCTAAGAAAGGAAGATATTTCATTATGAAAAAAACTACTAACTATTCGAAATTCGTTGCAAGCGCAGCGACAGCGACACTCGTTGCGTCCGCAGTCGTGCCGGCAGCATTCGCACAAGATATGAAATTCACGGACGTAGGCGACCGTTACAAAGAGGCTGTCACCTTCCTGTCTGAAAACAACATCACACAAGGGATCAGTGACACACAGTTCGGCACACAGCAGAGCATCAAACGTGTAGACGTGGCGGTTCTCCTCGCAAAAGCGACACTGACAACAGAAGAAATCGAAAGCGCACCGGCATCAGGCTTCTCGGATGTCCCATCACGCGCAGTGAAATATGTGAATGCATTGAAAGCGAAAGGCATCGCGAACGGGAAGACAACGACATCATTTGGCGCAAACTCTCCGATCACACGCGGTGAAGCGGCAATCATGCTGTCGAAAGCATATGGCATCGAAGGCGATGCAGCGAACGTTAGCTTCAGCGACGTAGCACCGCGCTACAAAGATGCGGTCGCAGCACTGGTCGACAACAATATCACGAACGGGAAAACAGCAAACCGCTTCGGCACTGTCGATTCAATCACACGCGGCGAACTGGCCATCTTCCTGTACAAACTCGAAACACGCGACGAAACTCCGGCTCCTGAACTCAAAGTCGAAGGCGTCGAAGCTGTCAGCGCAACACAAGTCCAAGTGAAATTCACAGACGCTGTCAACCCGGCAACCCTCTTTGCTAACGCAAAAACTGGAGAGTTCAAGGATGGCGTGTTCACGATGTCACGTGTGGGCAATGCCAATGAAACAGGCGAACTGACAGGGATGCTCTCGACTGACGGTAAAACACTGACTGTACAGACAAAGAATGCCCTGGAAGGCAAATACACTGTTATTGCTAACGGATTGAAAACAATGGATAACAAAGATATCGAGAAGTATCAGGAAATCGTTACCATTGCTAAAGATGAAAAGGCACCGACGGTCGTATCTGTCGACAAAGTAAACGCCTCCCAATACAATGTTGTCTTCTCTGAACCTATGAAAGATCTCGGAACACTTCGTTATACTAATGAAAACGGCACAGTATACGGTGATGACAATATAGACAACTCTTTCAATTCTGGTGACAGTGAAGTGCTCTTCACGTTGCCTTCTGGCATGGACGCTGGCAAGAAGGTGAACGTGGAATTTGCAAATGCGAAAGATATGGCGGACAACACCATTGCTGCTAATTCGGCAACTGCCACATTCACTAAAGGTGAAAAGGACGGCACACCGCCGACAGTAGGTAACATCGCACAGACAGGCGCTAAAGAATTCACTGTGGAATTCTCGGAGCAGCTAGCAGGCAAGCCTGAAATTAATCTGTCGGGGGGTACTGTGAAGACTGTCGAAAAAGACGCTTCGAACCCATTGAAATATGTAGTAACTACCAATGAAGTGCTCGATGGATCTCTAACTGTCACAGTTAACAACTACACTGATTTAAGTGGAGAAACAGGCGCAGAATCATCACGCCTTATCACATTCACAAAAGACACTGCTGCGCCTGAAGTGACTTCAACTAAGGTCATCAAAGACAAAGACGGCGACAAAGAATTGCTGGAAATCACTTTCGACAAAAAAGTAAATGTCTCAGAGGATTCAAAAGTGAAAATTGCCGGAACATATCTTCGTACAGACGGAGTTACGCAGAATGTAAATAAATCTGCGGTTGTAGCAAAAGTTGAAGATGACGCTGCTAAAGTAGTTGTGGAATTGGGTACTCTATTAAATGATGCCGATTCAGAAGGCGCAAAATATAATGTCAATCTCTCATTCGAAAACCTGGCATCAGCTTATGACGTAGACGCAGCTGCAAAAGATGTAACGTTCACACGAGGTAAAGATGCTGCAGCCGAGAATGCTGAACTGGTGAAAGTCACAAAAATCGAGCAAGACGCAGTTGACAACACAAAAGTGAACGTTACGTTTGATAAGAAAGTAGACGGAAGCACTGCACTAAACACAGCGAACTATTCGATCAATGGAGTAGCTGTGCAAAGCGTAACTCTTAACGAAGTTGTTAAAGGTAAAGGTAAGGCAGTTACACAAACGGCTGTACTGCAATTAGCATCTGGTTCGATTGCAGACACTGGTGACAGATTCGTGAAAATCAGCAATATTAAGGCTGAAGGTTCAACGAAATCAATGGAGCCTATAACTGAGAAAGTAGAATTTAAAGAAAATGTTGCACCTGTGATCGAGTCAACAGTCATGACCGTTAACGGCACAATCGATCTAACATTCTCCGAGGCCGTTACAGGATCGCCAATCAATATGGAGATTTTGGCAGGCGATAAGACTGTCGCTAAGAAAGTCGAAACAACGCTAAATTCTAAAGATAAAACTAAAGCTACTGCGGTAGTGACTGGCGGTTTCTCTGAAGAAGAGTTAGCACAAACAATTACTATCCAGCCTGCAGCTGGCAACAAACTGACTGATGGAGTAGGAAATACACTCACTACAGGTGCTACAGTGAAAAGATCACGATAATGTGTAGCGATGAATATCCTGCTTAAAACACACTGGTAAAACAATAACAAAAAAAGCGGGCCGGCTCTGTCAACTCAGAGCCGGCCCACTTTTTTTCTTCTTACAACTTATACTTCGCATTCTGATGCTCCACCCGTGCATCATCGAGGAACTTCTCCTGTTCCGCCGCATCATTATGCTCCGGCAGAATTTCACCGGTGTCCATCCGCTTGCCGATGTCCTCGGTCAGATTGCCGGCATCGTGGTCGGCCATATCCCAGAAGTCGCCTTTGTCAACGTATAACAGGAACGAGCCATTTTCAACCGCTGCAATGTAGCGGTCGGCTTCGTCTTCGGTCAGGTCCATGCGGTGCAGCGCTTTGCGCGCTGGCTGCTCGTCACTCAAGAATGACGTGAACCGGTCCCACCAAGAGGCTTCGGTTTCCTGGATTTCCGCATCTGTGCGGCCGCGGACAATGGACACATCCTCCTTGTCCTTCGTGACGACATACATATTTTCCTCTGCAATCCCCATGCGGTGAAGTTCATTGATTTTTTCGAGTAATTCCGTCTCACTTTCAAATATACCTGCGAATTCTCTGTTCATCTATCAGTTCCTCCATTCGTCGGTCTCTCATACTGAGTCCTTGCCCTTTCTCGGAAGACTTGAAACAAATTGAAAAAAGATGCCCATCTGGCAATGGATGGACATTCTGGATTCCGTCAGTCTGCCAGCTGATCCCGATGGTATTCGGAAAACTGGGTGACCCGGACATTGGCTGTATTCAGTTCATGGTAGATCCCCCGGCTGTCCCAGAACGAAATGTACCGGTCGCGTTCGCTTGCGAGCAGCGCCACGACATCCTCGGCATTGTCATAATGGACAAACCGGCGGATGTAATGGTCCTCATCGAAGAAATAGGTGATCTTGTACTCCTGCATACGTCAGCATCCTTTCTACAGGGATTCCATGGCGTTTTCAGCATGTGGTCCGGCGTGTTCTGCGCGGTGTGAACAGCCGGATCACGGTCAGGAAGACGATTGCGCCCGACAGATCGAGCGCGACATCCTGCCAGGTGGCGGTCCTGCCGCCTGTCAGTGACTGATGGAATTCATCCGCAGAGGCGGCAGCGAACGACAGCAGCAGCGCCAGGAAGAAACGGAGACGCATCTTCGGCAGCAGCCAATACAGGACGGCAGCCAATGCGCCGAATGTGAAGAAGTGCGCCGCCTTGCGGATCAGGAACTCGAGAAAGTAATAATACCCGCGCTCTTCCACGGAGATGGTTTTCCCCCAATAAGGAATTTCGAGCTTTGCGAGCGGTTCTTCCAAAGGCCGGTCCGGCAGCAGGCGTTCGAGATCCGGAACGATGGTCTGCTGGTCGTAGGTCTGGCTGGAAGAGATGAAGAGACCGGCAATAATACCGATGAGGAGTATGGCGACAAGTTTTTTCATGGTGCGAGTATACCATAATTGCTGATTCTTTGCAGACACTTCCGGGCCGTCCGCCTGAATCTGCCAAGTTAGCAAACAGGCCGGAAAGGGAATAGGAGGAGCAACTACTTCAACCATTGAAACGGGGAAACACGATGAAACGGCTACTCTATTTCGACTGGCTGCGTATTCTGGCGGCAGTTGCAGTTGTTGTCATCCATGTCTCGGCAGGTGTCGTGACGGACCGCTCGCAAAATTATACAAGTCCCTGGATGGCCGGGAACTTCTACGAATCCCTCAGCAGATGGGCCGTGCCGATGTTCGTCATGATCAGCGGGGCACTGATGCTCAGCAGCCGCAGGGAGATCCCGACAGCCGAGTTCCTGAAGAAACGGATGGGCAAGATCGTCATTCCGCTGCTGATCTGGAGTGTGATCTATTATGCCAATGAAGTCCGTAAAGGGGCATACAGCTTTTCCATGTCCGATTTTGTGGAGAGGCTCGCGACGGGGGATATCATGTATCATCTCTGGTTCCTTTACATGATTGCCGGACTCTATCTCATCACACCGCTGCTCAAGGTGCTTGTCCGGAATGCAAAGAGGACGGATATCGAATATTTCCTGATTCTCTGGCTGATCGCTTCCGTCATCATGCACTGGATGACGTACATGGTCGGCTACCGGATTGAAATCGAACTCTTCTTCGTCTCGCATTACGTCGGGTATTACATGCTCGGCTATTATCTATTCACCTATGATCTGCGTCCCGCCGTCCGGAAACTCATCTATGCCGGCGGACTGGCCGGCTGGCTGATCACATTCTTCATGACGTACCGAGGATCGGTTTCGAGTGATGACCCGCTCGAGTACTTCTGGTATGACGAGCACTCACCGAACGTCTTCCTGATCACGATAGCCCTGTTCGTCCTGTTCAAGTACACGGCAGTCGGCAGGACGCCGCTGCCCTGGGTCGGCAAAGTGATCAGTGAAGCGAGCTTCGGCATTTACCTGATCCATGTCCTCGTCATGCAGACGCTCCATGAGAAGTTCGATTTCGTCTGGTTCAATCTTCACCCGGCAATCGGAATCCCGTATAAGACGGTGCTTGTCGTTGCAATCAGCACGATTCTCGTCTATATCATCAAGAAAGTGCCTGTACTCAGGGGGATGATACCGTAAGTGATTGTGCTGTACATGCAGCAGGCACCCTTCAAATCTGAAGTTTTCCTATGTTTATAGTTTCCTTGAGGTGGGTAGAAACTACCTGAGCGCTGGAATAGGATAACGAACCTATCTGCGAGGCAGATAGGTTTTGTTCTGTTTTATTCGAAAGAAAAGACGCGTCCATAAACCATAGAGGAGCACAATGGATGAAATTCATCGACTATCTTAAAACTAGGCACGAATTAAAACCCGGCGTCCGCCCGTTATCCGACGTGTCGGCAGAGCAGTACGACAACCGGCTGCATAACTTGAAACGGCACGGGATCTATTCAGAGGAACGGGAAATCACGGATGGGATGCTGGAACAGATCGACAGGATCTATAAAAACGGGCAAAATCACTATCCCCGGGCTATGGCATACTATATCGAATTTCTGAATTACCTTGACGATCACAAAAACGAACCGTCACCAAATTAGCCGCACGGTTCTCACCGGTATGCCGTCTTCCTGTCTCACATTTCCTTTAAGCCCGCATACACTGTCAGGGAACAGGCGAATTGGAGGAGATAGCATGACAAACCAGAACTGGGCGGAACCGAATCCATACTGGGCGAACCACTGGCAGAACCCGCAATACCGGAGGATTTCGATGGAGCAGGCCATGTCTGCCGCACTGCAGCAGGTGCCTGGGCAGGTCGTGAAAGCGGAATTGGAATATGAACACGGCACATTGATCTACGAAGTGGAAATCCGGACTGCAGATGGCCACAAATTCGAAGTGGAAGTGGACGCCAATACCGGGCGTGTGCTGCGTGTGAAACCTGACTGATATACTAGTCGCCGATGAGCAATAACTGTTCATCGGCGGCTTTTTTAGTTAATTACATTAATCCACGTGAAGTAACTTATTAAAACCCTATTATACAAAAGTTCAAAAACTTCAATTAAGGGGTTGTAATGAGATTGATTGTGTAATAAAATATTAGAAAATATTGAATTTTGGGAGAGTGGTAATTTGACTGCAGATCGATTAGTCATTGCAGAAAGAGGAGGGTATCAGGAGAGCGCACACGACGGCCACATTGCCGTGGTGGATCCGAACGGAAATCTGCTTTATAGCTGCGGCGATCCAGAGCGGGCGACATTTGCCCGTTCTTCTATGAAACCGCTTCAGACGATTCCTCTTATTGAAACCGGAGCTGCTGACTACTATCAGTTAAGTGCGGCAGATATTTCGCTCGCCTGTGCTTCCCACAATGGCGAAGAACAGCACACATCCAGAGTGAAGGATATTCTGGGCAGACTCGATCTTGAGGTAGAGGATCTGAAATGCGGCACCCACCCGCCTAGATGGAAAGACACTTACGAGCAAGTGATCAAGTCTGAGACCCCTATAACACCTGTGTATAACAACTGTTCAGGAAAACATAGCGGTATGCTGACCACCGCCAAATATATGGGAGAGTCTACCGAGGATTATTATGTTCTGGAGCATCCCGTACAGCAGCGGATCCTTGAAGTGATCAGCGATCTTTCAGAGGTGCCGGTCAGTGAGATTGAAATCGGAATTGACGGGTGCGGTGTTCCGGTCCATGGAATTCCTCTCGATCGTCTGGCGTTATGTTTTGCAAAAATGTCGAAACCGGACACCTTTCCTGAAAAGCGGAAGCAGGCGATTGAAACGATTACTTCTTCTATGATGGCAGTGCCTGAAATGGTTGGGGGGACCGACCGATTCTGTACAGATTTCATGAAAGTGATGGGCGGCAGGATGTTCGGTAAAGCTGGTGCTGAAGGCGTCTACTGTATAGGCGATCTTGAAAGCGGTATCGGAATTGCCATCAAAATTGAAGACGGCAATGGACGTGCTGCCTATCCTGCAGCAGTTGAAGTACTGAAGCAATTAGGATTACTGACGGAACAGCAGGAAGAGAAACTGGCATCCTATCATCACCCTGAACTGCGGAATGCGCGTGAAGAAGTCATCGGGCATTTGGAACCCGCTTTCAAATTGAAAAAGGCAACATGCACTTTATCATAAGAAACCAAAAGGGGAGAAGAAGATGAAAAAGACGTATGGCTGGTTGTCCGCATTTGCTCTGATATTGCTGCTTGTGCTTGCTGGATGCAGCGATTCCGGCAAAGAGGGAAGCGCGGAAGGAAGTGGGGGGGACGGCAAGAAGGCTGTCAAAGAAGGGAATGACCTGGTGATCGCAGTTGCGGATAACTTCACGACGCTGGATCCTCACGATACGAATGACACTTTGTCCAACTCAGCAGAGAAGACCATGATGGAAGGGCTTCTTGGCTTCGATGAAAACATGAATGTAATTCCGCTGCTGGCCGAGGAGTATGATGCGAATGATGAAGCTACGGAGTTTACATTCAAATTGCGTGAGAATGTAAAGTTTCATGATGGGACTCCTTTCAACGCCGAAGCTGTCAAAGTCAATTTCGACAGATTGGCGGATCCGGATAGCGGATTGAAGCGTCACAGTCTGTTTGCTTTGATCCAATCCACTGAGGTAATCAGTGATTACGAAGTTAAATTCACACTGTCTGAACCATTTGGTGCCATGATCAATACATTTGCTCACCCGGCTGCACTGATCCACAGTCCGAAGGCTCTTGAAGAGTATGGAAAGGACGTCGGCAAGCATCCAGTAGGGACCGGGCCTTTCAAGTTTGTCGAGTGGAAACCGAGCGAAGGGCTGAAGATCGAAAAGAATACGGATTATTGGAACGAAGGATATCCGAAGGTCGATGCAATTACATTCAAGCCCGTTTCCGAAAACGGTTCACGGATTGCCATGCTGCAGACAGGAGAAGCCGATTTCATCTATCCTGTACCGACAGAGCAGGTGGAAGGGGTAAACGGGAAAAACGGTATCGAAGTTGAAAGCAAGCCGTCCATCGTCGTCCGCTATATGGCGATGAACACAATGAAGGAGCCATACAATGACATAAAAGTCAGACAGGCTCTGAACTACGCTATCGACAAAGATGCTTTCATCAAAGTCGTCATGAACGGACAGGGCGAAAAGCTGGATTCGGTCATCGCGCCTGATGTCCAATTCTACTCGAAGCAGGAGCTGTATGACTTTAACCTTGAGAAAGCGAAAGAGCTTCTGAAGGAAGCGGGCGTTAAAGAAGGTATGAAAGCGAAACTGTGGGGCGGCAATAGCTCCAGCACAGTGAAAGCTATGGAATTCCTTCAGCAGCAGCTGGCAGCTGTCGGCTTCGATGTGGAAGTGGTACCGATGGAATCAGGTACGCTGTCAGACAAGATCTGGTCTGTCCAAAATGCGGATGATGCGGAACTTGAGCTGTACTATGGCGGCTGGTCGCCATCGACAGGTGATGCCGATTGGGGAATCCGTCCGCTTGTCGGTGGAGAAGATGCCTTCCCTCCGAAGTCCTATAATGTTTCGTACTATGATAATGATGAAGTGAATAAGCTCATCAGTGCAGGCCTGCAAACAGCGAACGAAGATGACCGGGCAAAAGCATATGAAGATGTCCAAAAACTTATTTGGGATGATGCTCCGTGGGTGTTCCTGTCAGCGGACAATACGCTTGCCGGCAAGAAAAATTATCTGAAGGGTGTATACCTGCTTCCAGATGGCTCTTTGAGCGTCTCTGAGGCTGAGATCGAGTAAGGATGGATACGGGGGGCGCTGATGCTCAGCGCTCCTTCTTTATCTAAAAGGGAGGTCTGTACATGCTGCGGTTTCTTGGTAAACGATTATTGCAAGTCATCCCGATACTCATTCTGGTTTCGATTTTCATCTTCTTGTTTGTACATATGATACCCGGCGATCCGGCAAGACTCGTGGCGGGGGAAGATGCGACGATCGAAGATGTGGAAATGGTGCGGAAAGAACTCGGACTCGATAAACCGGTCACTGAACAATATTTCACCTATATGAAAAACCTTTTCAAAGGTGATTTCGGAAACTCCCTCAAAACGAACCGATCCGTCAGTTATGAAATTGGTGAACGATTCATGCCCACTTTCTGGCTGACCGTATGGAGTATGTTATGGGCAGTTGCAGTCGGACTGTTCATCGGCGTGGTTTCTGCCACCAAACGCAATAAGTGGCAGGATTATCTTGGTATGTTCGGTGCTGTATCAGGATTGTCACTGCCTTCTTTCTGGCTCGGTCTGATGCTGATCCAGCTGTTCGCAGTTACACTCGGCTGGCTTCCAAGCGGCGGGATGGAGTCGTGGAAGAGTTATATTCTTCCCGCATTCACACTCGGAACAGGAGTGGCTGCGGTGGTCGCGAGGTTTACGCGGTCCTCGCTGATGGACGTATTGAAAGAGGACTATATCCGTACCGGGCGTTCGAAAGGATTGAATGAAAGAAAAATCACATGGGGGCATGGATTACGGAATGCGCTGATTCCCGTGGTGACGATGACAGGACTGCAGTTCGGATTTCTTTTAGGTGGTTCCGTCGTCATCGAATCTGTGTTCAGCTGGCCGGGGCTCGGCAAATTGCTGATCGACTCCGTCGCATATCGTGACTATCCGGTGATCCAGGCTGAAATGCTGATCTTTGCCTTGGAGTTCATCCTGATCAATCTGGTGGTCGATTTGCTGTATGGCGTTTTGAATCCGCAAATCCGCTATGAATAGGAGGGTGCTTTGTGATAGATGTCAAGTTATCGAACAAGGAAGCGTACTATCAGCAGACGCTTGAAAATATCCCATCCAAAACACCTTTTTCTGAGTTTTGGAGGAAGTTCAAGAAGCAGAAATTGGCTTTCCTGTCGTTTTTCTTTGTGATTTTCCTCATTATTATCGCGTTTGTCGGTCCTTTCATCACGCCTTACGATATTACAGAACCGGATTATGAGAATGTACTGTCCGGTCCGTCTGCCCAGCATTGGGCAGGGACCGATGCCTATGGGAGGGACATCTTCAGCCGGGTGCTGGCGGGAACGCAGATTTCCCTGTATGTCGGTCTCACATCGGTGCTTCTTGGTGCAATCGGAGGCACGTTCCTCGGTATCGTGGCAGGATACTATGGAAAGAGGATAGATTCAATTATCATGAGGATTTGTGATGTGCTCCTTGCGTTTCCCGGAATTCTGCTGGCGATAGGAATCATTGCTATTCTCGGCCCGGGCCTAGGCAACGTAATCATAGCGGTCGCTATATTCAGCGTGCCGATGTTCGCACGTATTGTGCGAAGTTCGACACTTGCAGTGAAGTCCACGTTATACATTGAAGCAACAAAATCTATCGGAACAAAACCAAATCGGATTATCTGGAAGCATATCTTTCCCGGAACAGTATCCAGTATCATCGTCTATTTCACGATGCGGATCGGCTCTGCCATCTTGACAGCAGCAAGTCTTAGTTTCCTAGGACTGGGCGCGCAGCCCCCTTCACCTGAATGGGGAGCAATGCTGAGTGGGGGACGCGACTACCTGAATATGGCTCCTCACGTGACGATTTTTCCAGGGCTCGCTATTTTCGTGACCGTTCTCGCATTCAATCTACTTGGTGACGGTCTAAGGGATGCGCTCGATCCGAAGATCAAAGAGTGATCACTCTATGCGTGAGGAGGAAACTGCTAATGAAGGAAAAAGTACTGCAGGTAAAGAATTTGCAGACGCATTTCAAGAGCGATGAGGGAACTGTAAAAGCTGTTGATGGTGTGTCTTTTGAAGTCGGCAAGGGTGAAACGCTTGGAATAGTCGGCGAATCGGGAAGCGGAAAAAGTGTAACCTCCCTGTCTATCATGAGGCTGCTGAAAGACACTCCGGGACAAATTGCCGGAGGGGAAATCCTGTACGAAGGAACAGACCTGACCAAGATTAGTGAACGGGAGATGAGAAAGATCCGCGGGAATGATATTGCGATGATTTTCCAGGAACCGATGACATCTCTTAATCCGGTTTACAAAATCGGCAGGCAGCTGGAAGAGTCCATCATCCTGCACATGAAGGTCTCCAAAAAAGCGGCCAGGGAACGTGCGGTCCAAATGCTGAAAGCCGTCGGGATTTCAAGACCGGAAAAGATTGTCCATGAATTTCCCCACCAGCTGTCAGGAGGGATGCGGCAGCGTGTCATGATTGCCATGGCCATGGCCTGCAATCCGAAAGTGCTGATCGCCGATGAGCCGACGACCGCCTTGGATGTCACAATCCAAGCACAGATTCTGGAACTGATGAAAAGTCTGACCAAGACAACAGATACGGCGATTCTCCTTATCACCCACGACCTTGGGGTTGTTGCGGAAATGTGTGACAGGGTGGTCGTTATGTACGGCGGCAGGGCAGTGGAAGAAAGTGATGTCGTTACGATCTTCACCAATCCGAAGCATCCATACACGCAGGGACTCTTGGAATCCATCCCTAAAATCGGGGAGCGTGTGAACCGGCTGCAGTCCATTCCGGGTAACGTCCCAATCCCATCACACATGCCGATGGGGTGCAAGTTTGCACCAAGATGCCCGTATGCCATGGATATTTGCTGGGAGAAGGAGCCGACCTTGGACAAAGTGACAACTAATCATTCCGTACGCTGCTGGCTGCATGAGGAGGTGCCGACAGATGAACCAGACCTTGTTGGAAGTACAGAACGTTAAAAAATACTTTCCGCTCCCATCGCGGCTGTTCAGCCGGAAAAAAGAGTTCGTCAAAGCAGTGGACGGCGTTTCGTTCACTGTTAACAAAGGCGAGACACTCAGTATCGTAGGGGAAAGCGGATGCGGAAAATCCACAACAGGCCGCATGATCATGAAACTGCTGGATATAACAGAAGGGAAAGTGCTGTTTGAAGGTCAGGATATAACCAATATGACGGACGACCAAATACGTCCCTTGAGGAAAGAATTCCAGATGGTGTTCCAGGACCCATATGCTTCGCTTAACCCAAGGCTCACTATAAAAGAAATTCTGGAAGAACCGCTGATTGTCCATAACTTCCACAAAGAGAACCGAAGCCAGCGGGTGACGGAACTCTTGGAAACTGTTGGGCTCAGCCGTTATCATGCAGACCGGTATCCCCATGAATTCAGCGGCGGGCAGCGGCAGCGGATCGGCATAGCACGAGCACTTGCAGTGAATCCGAAACTGATTATTGCAGACGAACCGGTATCCGCACTGGACGTCTCCATTCAGTCGCAAGTATTGAACTTGATGAAGGATCTGCAGGAAGAGTTCGGACTGACGTATGTATTCATCGCTCACGACTTAAGTGTAGTGGAGCATATTTCCGACCGGGTGGGTGTCATGTATCTGGGGCGTATGGTGGAATTGGCGAGCCGTGATGCACTTTTTGAGAAACCTCTCCATCCGTATACGAAGGCTCTTTTGAGCGCTGTTCCCATCCCGGATCCTACTATAAGACGAGAACGGATCATCTTGAAAGGCGATATACCGAGTCCGGCGAATCCTCCATCAGGCTGCACCTTCCATACACGCTGTCCGTATGCCCAGGATATGTGTAAACTGAAAGTACCGGAATTCCGCGAACTGCATCCGGAACATTATGTGGCCTGCCACTATGCTGAGGAGCTTGAGAAAATATAACATGCAGAAACTTCATATTATCTCCATTCAAAAAGAATACTTAGACATCGTAGCCTATCAGCTGTTTGATATATTTGGCGATAAAATGGAGCTCTTTCCGATTACCCTGCAGCAACTGACAATGGAGACGGCAGCAGCAGGGGATCTGGTTGTTCTTTCCAAAGAAGTACTCAGAGGAATCACATCCCCATTCATCCCTGAATCATGTAAAGTGATCGTGGCGAACCGGGAGGTCAATATTGCCGCAGCCGAGAAATTGACAGAGCTGCCGAATGGCCAGCAGATCTTGATTATCAACGATACGATGGAACATTCAGAGGAAACCGTCGAATCACTGAAGCATATCTTTTATGAACATAGTTATCGAACGTACGACCCTTCTGGCGCAATACCGGCGAATGTGGACTGGATTGTTACGCCGGGCGAATCCGAACTGGTGCCGGCGGTGTTCGAGAATGTCATCGACATCGGCCCAAGAACGCTGGATTACAGGACAGTCAAACAAATTGCTATGGAGCTTGGCAGTCCAATTCCGGAACTGGTGCTGATGAACCGGTACTTTAAATCTCAAGTCACGATAGCCCATAAGGCAATCAAAACGGGCACACAGCGGGAGAGGAAACCATCAGGCGGCATCGAACCTGATTCATGGAATAACTCCAAAATCGTATTCACAGCTGAAGATATAGAAATGATAAAAGAAAAGATCGAACGTATCGGATTTTTGGATGAAAGTCTGATGATCCTGGAAATCTACAAAGATGGCAAGGATGCATTTGAACTGTTAGGCCGGGCAAAAGTGAAGGACCGTCTTGCTGAAAGAGGGATCAGGCTTTCTGATCAGCAGCTGAGAGTCCGCCTTGAAGCGATGCAGGAAGAAAAATTGATAAACGCGCGTATCGGAAGAGGAGGAACAAGGATTTCGGAAAGAGGTGAATCA
Source organism: Sporosarcina koreensis (assembly GCF_000826145.2). Classification (GTDB taxonomy): domain Bacteria; phylum Bacillota; class Bacilli; order Bacillales_A; family Planococcaceae; genus Sporosarcina; species Sporosarcina trichiuri. The sequence goes on along the minus strand of NZ_LN651337.1, from coordinate 1,314,924 downwards.
TTCCTCGAATTTTTCAGAGATCCTAAAATAGCAGATTCATGAAAGAGCATGCGGGGAAGCTGTGACGCTCACTTCAGATGATTGGCTGAATTGCTGCCGTCTAATACGGGATCGGTGCTGTGTTTGCCAATTCAATCAGCGGAGGGGCTTTCGGAAAAGGAGGAAATGGACGTGAAGCCTTTGATCGGCATTACTTGCCACAATGACCTGGAATACCGCTATATGCTGAACCATGCGTACGTCCAGTCGATTACAGAAGCAGGCGGGGTTCCTGTATTGCTCGCTATGGGAATGAAGACAGAGCCTGAACTGCTCGCTGAACGGCTGGATGGCTTGCTGCTGTCAGGCGGATTTGACGTAGATCCGCTATGTTATGGTGAAGAACCACATGGAATGCTTGGGGATATATCACCAGGCCGGGACGCGCAAGAGCTGGAGCTTGCCCGAAAGTTCTTGGAAACTGATAAACCGGTCCTCGGTATCTGCCGCGGTCACCAAGTGCTGAATGTTGTACAAGGCGGGACACTGTACCAGGATATCTATTCGCAAAGGGATCGGGTACCGCTTCAGCATGCCCAGAAAGCGACGAGAGAGCACCTATCCCATAAAGTCACGGTCACGCCGGATTCCAGACTTGCCCAGATTTTCGGAGCACAGACGATATTGGTAAATTCGTTCCATCATCAGAGTGTCAAGGAGGTGGGAGAATCACTGGCTGTGACAGGTACCGCAAGTGACGGGATTATCGAGGCAATTGAAAGCAAAATCCATGCATTTGCGGTCGGTGTCCAGTGGCATCCCGAAAATACAGCTTGCGCAGGTGACATCTATTCCAAAAGGTTATTTAAAGCATTCGTATCGGCCTGCTGCAAGTAATTTACAGCGTAGTGAAATTGGGCACTCCGCATTCCTTAACATGAATATGGATGGTTAGTAACAGAATAACCGCCGATGGGCCATTACGGCTCACCGGCGGTTTC
>NZ_LN651337.1:3773-1313622 GCF_000826145.2 Sporosarcina koreensis | reverse complement strand
AAAAAAAATACCCGCCGATGGGCCATTACGGCTCACCGGCGGTTTCTTTTCGGTCGTCAGACAGAAGCCGGCCGACGTTTCCGGCGGGCAAGGTGCAGTATTCCTTCGATCAGTAAGACGATCACCAGGGAGATGCCGTACAAGGGCATCAGGACACCGAGGACGACCATCAGGATGATGAATCCTGCGGTGACCGGACGTCCGGCACGCGGCGGTGCGGACAGGCTGCCGGTTTTTTTGCGGACCAGCCACATCTGGAAGCCCTTGAATATCAGATAGAGGAACGCCAGGCAGACGAGCAGGTTGAGGATCTTGTTCGGCCAGCCGAACAGATGGCCCTCATGCAGCGGAATCCCCCATGTGAACCACTTGGCCAGGATGCCATACTCGCTGTAGCCGACGGTGGAAATCGGGTCCCCGCTGTACTGGTCGAAATAGGCGGTCATTTCATCGTACGGACTGACGTCGAGACCGGTCACCCCCGTGTTGCTGCCTTTCGAGACGATGAACACACCGTCCTCGGAAGACGGGGCAATGATGGTATATGGTTTCTCGATTCCCGCGTCCCTGGCTTTCCACAGCAGTTTTTCGATCAGGATACCGTTGCCGCCCATATCCATGCCGGGCATCTTGCCGCCTCCATGGTTCGCGTGAGGATCCGGTTCACCGGAAGACGGTGCCTCCTCTTTCCGGACGGCCCACGGGATCTCGCTCATATCCGATGCCGGCGGCTGCTGCTGGAGCAGTGGCGTGCCGATGGATGGATGATCCTGGGAAGCGGAATAGATGAAATCCCCCATGACCGCAGACCAGGGCAGGCCGGTGAAGATGATGACGAGCATCGGGATGGTGATGACGGTGCCGATCCAGGCATGCGTCCGTTTGATGGCGATCCGGCGCGCCGGTTTCTTCGGCTTCATCAGCGCCTTGCCGCGCCACGTCATATAGAGGCCGGACAGGAGCAGGAACACGGCCCAGCAGGCTGCCAGTTCCACGAGATAATTCACGACCGTGCCGCCGGCGAACAGGGAACTGTGGATATTGCGCATGATGTTGGCATACGTGTACTTGGCGTCCTGGGAGCCGACGATTTCATTATGTTCATCTAAAAATACGTATCGCTCTCCGCCGTCTTCGGACGCCAGTGTGAGCCGGGTGTTATACGGCTCCTCCATCATCATCACTTTGGTGATGTCATACCCGGGATTCTCATGCTGCACAAGGGAGATCCCTTCGTCGATCGTCAGCTGGTAAGTCTCTTCGCTGTTCCCGAAGAACAGGTCCTTGTAGGCGATGTTCTCCACATTCGTATAGAACAGGTAGCCGATGCCGCTCAAGGTGAGGGTGATCAGCAGCGGAGCCATGAACAGGGCGCCGTAGAAATGCCAGCGCCAGAAGCGGTTGTACGTTCGTTTTGCCATCCAGACACCTCCTTCTTCTTTCATATTGTGTTGCTTGCGCATTTCCAGGTTTCCCGGCTGCCGGACCGGTCCTTGGAAAACACGATAGTTTTTTATAGCATGCAGTTGTGAGCGTTCGGTGAACTCCTTGAAACGTTTTCAGCTGTAATGCCAGAATAAAAAATGTTTGCAGCGGCCGTCTGGAGGGCAGTGGATAACCAAAAGGATGAAAGAGGGAGACGGATGGAGATTTTCACTATCGGGCACTACAATCATACCGAAGCGGAGTTCATACGCCTGCTGGAGGAGGCGGAAATCGAGCAGCTCGTGGATGTCCGGTCGTTTCCGGGCAGCCGGAAGTTTCCGTGGTTCACGAAAGACCGGATGGCCGACTGGCTGCCGCAAGCTGGCATCGGGTATGTACATATGGAGGAACTCGGCGGACGGCGGCCGACGTCGCAGCTCATTTCCCCGGCGCTCAATGCCGGCTGGCACAATGAGTCTTTCCATAATTATGCGGATTACACGCTGTCCCATTGTTTTGCGGAAGGCATTGACCGCCTGGAACACACGGCGGCCCGGAAACGGACGGCCTATTGCTGTTCGGAACGGCACCCTGCCCGCTGCCACCGGCTGCTGATCAGCAACTGGCTGGCTGTCCGGGACTGGTCGGTCACACATATCGTTCCGGACCGGGACGGCACCGGTGAACTGGTACCCCATGAACTTGGGAAATGGGGTGCCATGCCGATCATCGAGGAGGATGAAACAGTTGTCTATCCTCCCCTGGAACCGTGAAATGAATCAAGTGATGAGAACAGTCCTGGGAGGGGCTGTTTTTTCTATGCCGATTTATCTATGGACAGGCGTCTTGGATATGTCTTCCTGCACAGTCAGGAAGTTCACTTTACTGCCGGAAAGACGCATAGCCGGCCGGCGGGTACAATGATACGATTAGTTTGAAAACTGGAATTCTTTCAGGGGACATTCTGCATTTGTGAGACTTCCAAAACAATGAAGGAGCGTGAGGGAATGCACGGTCGGACGGGAAAGAGATGGATGAATTCATTGCTGGCGGCAACATTGGCAGCGAGTGCAGCGGCGCCGGCACTATCAGTACAGGCAGCTGAAGCACCTGCAGCATTGGCAGCGGATCTGCTCATCTCGGAGTATGTTGAAGGATCGGGTTACAACAAGGCGATTGAACTGTATAACGGGACTGGAACATCCATCGATCTGGCGGGGTATTCCATTGAAATGTATGCAAATGGAGGGATAAAGCCGACGAGCAGTCTCGCATTATCAGGGACTCTTGAACATGGCAGGACGTATGTCATTGTCCATAATCAGGCTCCTGCCGAATTACAGGCGAAGGGTGATTTTATAACAGGGGGCGTCACCAACTTCAATGGCGATGATGCGCTTGTACTCAAGAAAGGCGATGGGGTCATCGATTCATTCGGACAAGTCGGGGCTCAGGAGAAATGGGGTGTTGACGTCACACTCGTCCGCAACGCCGATGTCCTGAAAGGGAATACAGCATTCGATGAACCATTCGACCGGTCAAAAGAATGGACGGTCTATCCGAAAGACACATTCGATCACCTCGGCACACATGACCTGGATGGTACAGGTGAAACGGATCCCGCCGAACCGGAAGTGCCGGCTGATGTACTAAGCATTGCCGATGCCCGTGCACTCCCTGCCGGACAGGAAGTAACTGTGAAAGGGGTCGTCACAGCAAAACTGAAGAACACGATTTCCATCCAGGATGGGACAGGCGGTCTGGCCGTCCGTCCGACGAGCCTCGCTGCAGAGGTGGGGGACGAAGTGACCCTCACAGGTAAGCTGACCGACTATCGCGGACTGCTGCAGCTTGACGGCGCAAAACTCGTGGAGAAATCTGCGTCCGCCGTACCGGAAGCGAAAAAAGTGACGGGTGCGGACATCGGTGAAACGACGGAATCCCAGCTTGTGACCGTGCATAACGTCACCCTGTCCGATAAGGCGGCAGGCCCTGGGTGGGCGAACTTCATTGCGACGGATGGTGCGGAATTCACCGTCCGGGATGAAACCGATTCACTCGGACTGCAGGCGGGCATGACGTATGATTCGATCACCGGCATCGTCCAGCAGTTCGATGATATCTATCAAGTCATTCCGCGTGGAGCGGGAGATATTGTGGAAGATGCCTCCGTCGTCCAGCCGGTCACTGCGGATCCGGGAAGCGGGACATTCATAGACGGGGTCAACGTGACACTGACAACAGGCACCGCCGATGCGGAGATCCTCTATACGCTCGATGGAACCGATCCGGTGGAGAACGGCGCGACGTATGCGTCACCGCTTGAAATCACGGATGATGTCCAGCTGAAGGCGGTCGCAAAAACAGCGGACGGCCGGACATCGATTGTCCAGACGTTCGACTACTTCATCACGGATGCGCTGAAGATCCATGATATCCAGGGACCGGGCCACGATTCGCCTTTCGCCGGACAGACCGTGGAAGGCATCCAGGGAATCGTGACGTACAAATATGTCATCCAGGGTTCGACGTACTACCATATCCAGACGCCGGATAATGAGCGGGACGGTGATCTGCGTACGTCCGAAGCGATCGTTCTGTACAGCGGAAAGGATACATGGAACCTGAAGGAGGGCGATCTGGTTTCCGTCGGCGGCCAGGTGAGCGAATACGCGATCGATGGCTATTCCGACCGCCAGGAGACCGATCTGAAAACGACGCAGATCAACGTCCGGGATGACCGGGGCGGTACTGTGGAGATTCTGGAACGCGGCGTCAAGCTGCCGGAACCATTCGTGATCGACGAATCGAACCTGCCGAAAGACGCTATCCTGAGCGAAGGGCTGAAGGAATTCGATCCTGCGAAATACGCAGGCGATTTCTGGGAGAGCCGGGAAGCGATGCGCGTCCAGGTCGGTGATGTGAAAGCGGTCGGTCCGCAGCAGCACGGAGATCTTGCGACTGTGTTCGGAAGCCGGAAAACGGACACGAAGAACGGCGGCGTCCTGCTTCGGAAGGACAAGCCGAACGCGGATCTTATCCAGTTCCGACTTGAGCCGAATACGACCGCCCGCAATTTCGAAGTGGCGACGGGCGACAAGTTCAAGGGACCGATCGTCGGCGTGGTCGGGTATTCATTCCAGAACTATAAGATCTTCGTCGGCTTTGAAGAGATGCAGGACAAGTTCGAAAAAGGGCCGGCAGTTCCGGAAACGACGACCATCGTGAAAGACGCGGAGAAATTGACGATTGCGTCGTATAACCTGGAGAACTTCTCGAACAACCGTAAGACGACGTCCGATGACAAAGCCCGGAAGCTGGCACGCGCATTTGCGGTCGATATGCAGAGCCCGGATATTGTCGGCGTAACGGAAGTGCAGGACAACAACGGACCGGATGCCGGCGGACCTGAAGCGAATGAAAGCTACGAGCGCCTGATCCAGGCGATCGTGGAAGCGGGCGGTGTGAAGTATGAGTATGCCAACATCGATCCGGTCAACAACGAAGACGGCGGGCAGCCGAATGCGAATATCCGCGTCGGGTTCCTGTACAATCCGGAGCGTGTTTCGTTGAAAGACGGAGCGCCGCATGGGGATGCCGTGACACCGGTCGGCTATGAGAACGGCAGTCTGACCGTGAACCCGGGACGGATCGATCCGAAGAACCCGGCGTTCGCAAGCAGCCGGAAACCGCTTGCCGCGGAATTCACATTCGACGGCGAGGATGTTATCGTGATCGCGAACCATTGGAACTCGAAAGGCGGAGACACGCCGCTGTTCGGCGCGGTCCAGCCGCCAGTGTATAACAGTGAGATCCAGCGGAAGAAAATCGCGCAGATCGTTCACGATTTCGTGGCGGATGTGAAGACGAAGAACCCGGACGCCAATATCGTGTCCGTCGGTGACTACAACGACTTCCAGTTCTCTGATGCGCTTCAGATCTTTGAAGGCGACCTGATGACGAACCTTGTGAACAAGGTGCCGGAAGCCAGCCGTTATTCGTATGTCTACCAGGGGAATTCGCAAGTTCTCGACCACGTACTTGTTTCGAACAACCTAGCAGATGACGCGGAGATCGATATGCTGCACGTGAATGCGGATTATACAGATATGGCAGGCCGCGCGAGCGACCACGATCCGGTTCTCATCCAGCTTGCGCTGAAAACGAAAGATGTGGAAAAGCCGTTCGAATGGGAGAACGTACCGATATCGAAATATTACTTCCTGCTGAATTACAAGAAACCGAGTCTGACAGTAGATGCAAAAGGGGCGTCGGTCACAATGGACTTCCGCTCCCGTGTCAAGCAGGGGATTACACTGAGCGGGCAGTATGCTGTGCTGAGCGGGCTTGGGTTCGCGAACAACAAGGTGATCTTGAAGCCTGGTGAGAACGGGCTGACTGTCGACACGAAGTGGACCGTGCAGGGGGATGTTGTCGTGGATGGCACGAACCCGGTGCGTATCTTCGGAGCGGAGAATGTGCTGAAACTCCGCTATATCAACGGAGCCTCCGCAGACAATGTGGAATTCTACGACCGCTATGGCCGTAAACTGGCGAAACCCGGCATCCAGTGGCCATGGTTCGGAAAAGTCAGCTGAATAGGGCATTTCAAGGAAAGAGCGGCGCATCGTGCACCGCTCTTTCTTTTTGGGCTGGGTGCATGGGGCGGCGGGGGCATATCGGACAAAACCCGGGAGGTATCGGACATATGGCGCGTAGTATCGGACACTTGCCGGGAGGTATCGGACAAATCACGTGGCATATCGGACACTTCGCTGAATTTATCGGCATCTGGACACAATTCAACATAAAACAGCAGCCGGCCCACGCCGGGCAGGCTGCTGTTCATAGTTCTTGATTCACTGCTGCAGAAATCCATGCTGGCCGGCTGTCCACAAATCCCGGAACGCCCGGTTGACAGGGGACGTTTCCAGCACCGCCTGCATGCCGAGACGGCGGAAGAGCTGGACGGCACAATCCGTTGCAATATCGGTGCTTTCGATACAGACGGCGGACAGCTGATCAAGTTCATGATCATCGAGCGTGCCCTCCAAGTGCATCTCCCAGCGGCGGGACACTGCTGTGTGGAACAGCTGCTCGGCCTCATTGAACCGGTGCTGCTGCTCTTTCAGCAGACGCATCGTGACCGCGATCTTTTCGGCTGTCCATCTCTCCTTCGCGGTCTCCGCAAGATGATGGGCCTCTTCCATGAAACGGCCGGCAATTCCGAGGCATACCGCTGCGAACGACACTTGGGAGAACTGGACAAATGGGAACGAGTGGACCGGCAAGCCGATCGAATTCTGTTTATCCGCCACTGAAAACGTCCGGTCATATGGGACAAATGCGTCGGTGACACGTATCGTATGGCTGCCTGTCCCTTTCAGTCCGAACGCATTCCAGTCCGGGATGATCTCCACCTGATCGGGCATGAAGATACAGGCGCGCATTTCGTCTGTTTCTTCGCCATCCCGCCAGATGATCGTATTTGCGGTGAACATGGAGGCGTACGGAGCGCCGCTGCAGTACCGCCATTCTCCGGTCACCCGGTACCCGTCGCCCTCGGCATGCGCTCTGCCTGTTGCATAGCCGCTCCCTGCGATAACAGCATCTTCCGGTTTGAACAGCTCCTCCGCCTGTGAGCCGGTCATATTTTCAAGGAACATATTGCCGCCCGAACCGATCGTGACGAGCCACCCGAACGAACCGTCCAGCCGGGCACTCTCCTCAAACACTTCTGCAGCTTCAGGCAGACTCAGCGCGCGGCCACCCAGATTTTCCGGCAGGAAAAGTTTAAACAGTTTCTCGTCATATGCGATCTGCAGGACATCCTCCGGCAGCGTCCGTCTCTCTTCGATCTCCAAAGAAGCACTGCGGATAATCTTCTGTACGTTTTCATCTAGCAATGGAATCATCCTTCCTTTTTTCTGATGTGCTGAATGCACTGCAAAAAAACAACTTGTTTAGTGCATCAATTTGCCTGTTTTCCTATGAAACTTTGAAAAGGCTTACAATATGCTTCTGTCAAGGTTTGTCGGCTATTGGAACTCCTATGAAACTATGCTATCTTTAAGATGATCGAAAACTCTAAATTGAAAGGGAGATGAAGCATGTCCTTCATGAAGAAGCTGGGATTCAGCTTACTCGTCGCGCTGGTGGCACTCGGCAGTTTGATTATACCCCAAAATGCCAATGCTGCTAAACACGATGAGGCAACTCGGGGCGAGTTCGTCCAGAAAGTTGTCACTGCACTTAACTTGGAAACAGGGGATGGGACGTCGATCACATTCAAAGACGTCGACAAACAATTGGCACCGTACGTGGAAGCCGCTGTAAAGGCCGGTTTGGTGCATGGCCGCTCAGCGACCGTGTTCGACACGAACGGCTCGCTGACGCGTGAGCAGGCATTCGTCATCGCTGCACGTGCGTCAAAAACAGATAAAAAGTACCCGATGACACTTCTTGACCGCTTCAAGGACAAGCGTGACTTCGGTGCTTCGCTGCGTCCGGAAATGGCGAAAAGTATCGGACTCGGCCTGATGAAAGGCTATGCAGATCATACGGCACGGCCGAAACAGGCTGTCATGAAAAACGAAACACGCGCAATCGTCAACCGTCTCGTGAAAGTGAGCCAGCAGAACCCCGGCACACCTGATACAGATGACGCAACAGTGGCACTGCGTGTCCTCGGCACGACCGATCTTCATATGAACCTCGTCAATTATGATTACTACCAGGACAAAGAAGTACAGGATTACGGACTCGCGAAGGTCGGCGTACTGATCGACCAGGCGCGCTCCGAAGTGGCGAACACATTGCTGTTCGATAACGGGGACCTCATCCAGGGAACGCCGCTCGGCACATACGAAGTCAGTGTCGATCCGCTGAAAAAAGGGGACGTGCATCCTTCATTCGCAGCGATGCAGGCACTCGATTATGATGTGATGTCATTAGGGAACCACGAATTCAACTATGGTCTCGACTACTTGGATCAAGTCATCGAAACTGCCGGTTTCCCAGTCATCAATGCAAACGTCTATGATGCGAAGACAGGCAAGAACCGTTACACACCTTACGTCATGCTTGATAAGCAGGTGACGGACACGAAAGGTGCGAAACACAATCTGAAAATCGGCGTGATCGGCGTTGTTGCACCAGGGATCCTCCGTTGGGACGGTGCCCTTCTCGAAGGCAAAGTTACGGTGGAAGATGCAGCAGATTCTGTTGAAAAGTTCCTTCCTGAAGTCCAGAAGCAAGGCGCAGACATTGTATTTGTCATCGCCCACTCTGGGATCGGAGATGAACACCACGAGAAAAACAAAGATGACGTGACATGGCAGATCTCTGCAATGGACGGTGTGGACGGCGTCCTGACTGGTCACAACCATGCGCTGTTCCCTGGCGACTTCGAAGACACGAAGAACGCCAACCAGGTACAGGGCACGCTGAACGGCACACCGGTCGTCATGCCGGGTAAATTCGGCAGCCACCTCGGCTTGCTGGATTATGAATTGAAATTGAAAGACGGCAAATGGACAATTGTTTCCGGCAAGGGATCGCTGCGCCAGGTCGACAAGGATTCGACTGAAGTGCATCAGGGTGTCATGGATGCCGTTAAGAAATCACATGAAGGCACACTCGACTATGTCCGCACCCCGGTTTCCAAAACGACAGCGGATATTACCAGCTACTTTGCATTGGTGAAGGATGATCCATCCATCCAAATCGTGAATAATGCACAGAAAGCGTATGTAGAAGAGCAGATCAAAGGCACTGAGTATGCAAATCTGCCTGTATTATCCGTCGGAGCGCCGTTCAAAGCGGGCGGCCGATACGGATCAGACTATTACACGGATATTCCGGCCGGCGATATCGCCATCAAGAACATGGCCGATCTCTATGTATTCGACAACACGATGACTGCGCTCGTCATGACAGGAGCCGATGTGAAGGAATGGCTCGAGATGTCCGGCGGTCAGTTCAACCAGATCGACCCGTCGAAATCGGGTGAGCAGGATGTGCTTAATCCGAACTACCGGTCGTACCTGTTCGACGTGATCGATGGCGTCACGTACGAGTATGATGTCACACAGCCGAACAAGTATGATACGGCAGGAAAAGAAGTCAACAAAGATGCGAACCGCGTCAAGAACCTCCAGTTCAACGGCAAGCCGATCGACCTCGATCAGAAATTCGTCGTTGTGACGAACAACTACCGTGCGAGCGGCGAGTTCCCGGGTGTCCGGGATGCGATCGATTCAATCGCGTATGAGTATGAGAACCGGGAAGCGATTGTCGACTATATGAAGGCGAATAACCCGCTTGACCCGTCAGCGGACAATAACTGGTCCATCCAACCGGTACCGGGTGCGAAAGTGATCTTCGAAACGTCCGAAAAGGGCAAGAAGTACATCGGTGATGACGCACGCATCAAGTACATCGCACCGACGAAAGACGGCTATGCGAAGTACGAACTGAAGTAAGTGGACAGCGGGACTGCACCGGAAATCAGCTGAATGATTCTCCGGGCAGTCCCTTTTGCTGCAGACGGAAACCACATCAATTACAGAAAGGAAGCGGAAAATGACTATAGTGAAAAAGATTGCAATCAGTCTGCTGGCACTGCTTGTCGTGGCGGGAGGACTGTTCATACCTCAACCTGCAAAAGCGGCAAACCAGCAGGAGGCGGAGCGCGGGGAATTCATCCAGAAAGCAGTGACGGCATTGAATCTGCCGATGGGCGACGGTTCTTCCATCACGTTCAAAGATGTGGACAAACAGCTGGCGCCTTATGTCGAAGCCGCTGTAACTGCAGGGCTTGTACACGGCCGCTCGGCGTCTGTGTTCGATCCGCATGGTCCGCTGACGCGCGAGCAGGCATTCGTCATCGCAGCGCGTGCTGCCAAGACGGATAACAAATACTCGCTGAAGCTTCTCGACCGTTTCAAAGACAAGCGGGACTTCGGTGCATCACTGCGTCCCGAAATGGCAAAAAGCATCGGGCTCGGAATCATGAAAGGCTATGCGGATAAAACAGCGAAGCCGAAACAGCTGGTCATGAAAAATGAGATGCGCGCCATCGTCAGCCGGCTTGTGAAAATGAGCCAGCAATATCCGGGGACTCCCGATAGCGGCGATGCGACTGTCGCATTCCGCATCATGGGAACGACGGATATCCATACGAACCTCATGAACTATGATTATTATCAGGATAAGACGATACAGGACTACGGATTGGCGAAAACCGGTGTATTGATCGATGAAGCACGGGCAGAAGTGAAAAACTCCCTGCTGTTCGACAATGGGGACCTGATCCAGGGCACGCCGCTCGGCTCCTACAAGGTGAAGGAGAGCCCGCTGCAAAAAGGGGAAGTCCACCCGACGGTCGCCGCGCTCAATGCACTCGACTATGACGTCATGTCATTGGGGAATCATGAGTTCAACTTCGGCCTGGACTATCTGGACAACGTCATAGAAGGCGCTGATTTCCCTGTATTGAATGCAAATATCTATGATGAGAAGACCGGGAAGAACCGCTTCACTCCATACGTCATCCTGGATAAGGATCTCATGGATTCAAAAGGGAAGACACATGCCATCAAGATTGGTGTGATCGGTGTCGTTGCGCCGGGCATCATGCGGTGGGATGGCGCTCACCTGTCAGGGAAAGTCCGGGCAGAGGATGCGGCGGATACAGTAGAGAAGTTCATCCCCCAAGTGAAAAAAGAAGGCGCGGACCTGGTGTTCGTGATCGCCCATTCGGGAATCGGTGATGAACATCATGAGAAGAACGAGGATGACGTCACTTGGCAGATTTCCGCATTGGATGGGGTTGACGGTATTCTGACGGGCCACAACCATGCGAAATTCCCAGGTGACTATGCAGATGTTAAGAACACTGACATGAAGCAGGGGACGATCAACGGCACGCCTGTCGTCATGCCGGACCGGTTCGGCACACACCTCGGCCTCCTCGATTACGAGCTGAAACTAGCGGACGGCAAGTGGACTGTCGTATCCGGAAAAGGTTCCTTGCGAGAAGTCCACAAAGAGTCGGATGAAGTGAACCAGAAAGTCGTCGATGCCGTCAAAGAAGCACATGAAGGGACACTTGGCTACATCCGTACACCGGTGTCAAAGACGACTGCACCGCTGACAAGTTACTTCGGTCTTGTGCGTGATGACTCGTCCATCCAGATTGTGACGGAAGCGCAGAAGCATTATGTAAAAGAACACATGAAAGGAACGGAGTATGACAAGCTGCCTCTCCTGTCCGCAGGATCTCCGCTGAAATTTGGAGGCCGCTACGGATCGGATTATTATACGGACATTCCGGCTGGAGACGTGAGCATTAAAAACATGGCCGATCTGTATGTATATGACAATACAGTGGCGGCTGTCGTCTTACAAGGCCGCGACATCAAAGAATGGCTCGAAATGAGTGCGGGCGCATTCCGTCAGGTGGATCCGGCGAAAGCGGAAGAGCAGAATATCCTGAACGAGAATCACCGCTCCTACAATTTTGACGTGATCGATGGACTGACATATGAAATCGATCTGACGGAGCCTGCCAAATACGACAGCAAGGAAGGCAAATTGCTGAACGAGAATGCGAACCGCATTAAAAATCTTCAATACGAAGACAAGCCGATCGATCCCGATCAGGAATTTGTCGTCGTGACGAATAACTACCGCGGCAGCGGCAACTTCCCGGGTGTCCGGAATGCAAAAGACGTCATCTTCTATCAGGATGAAAACCGGGAAGCCATCATCGACTACTTGGCCGATCAGGAGCAGATCGATCCGAAAGTGGACAATAACTGGTTCATCCAGCCGGTCGACGGTGCAAAAATGATTTTCGAAACCTCTGTCCGAGGCAAAGAACACATTGGGAATGACCCGCGTATCAAGTTCCTTGAGAATACGAAAGACGGCTATGCGAAGTACGAATTGAAATAACCAGAAAAGCGGAATGGGACACAGGTTTGTGTTCCTTTCCGCTTTTTCAATTCAATCATCTCCGCGGACAATCACTCATCCACGCCATATAAAAAAGACAGCCGGCGCTTTCGCACGTGTGCTGTCTTTTATATATATAGGGCCATCAGGCAGACACCGCTTTCCCGTCTTGGTGGCATATGATTCAACGATAATCAGTGTATAAAGCAAAGCAGACTGCGTTTATCCACTTCATGTCTCAGCAAGTCGATAAAATCGGCAGACAAATCGAGCTCCATGGCTTTCATATAAGATTCAATCAGCAGGTCGTCGGGGAGTATGTTCACAGCACGTCACCTTCTTTCAGCAGTGATTCTGAATTTCCCCAGTTGCAGGGAAAGCGGGTTGTGTATAACTTATCAGATAAAAGAAAAAAGAACAACCGTTCGACTATCCACACGAACCTGTGGGGGACATGTGGACAAGCTGTGTGAAACAGTAGTGAACACTATGCGGATGGGGTGGATGACGTGGAGAAAGTTATCCACATATGTGGATGTAGCGAATTTTGTCGAAAAGTATTTAGGATGCACAAGAATATAACTAGAAATTTTTTTACGAAAAAAACTGTTATGCGATATATCGCGCTATGACAACATTGTAAGCGTATACATTTTAACGACCAATTCAAAATTGAACGATAATTTAAAAAACACTGTTGACTCTTGATTTCTTTCGCTATATGATTGCAACAATCTAATTCAGCGGGCGGCGCAGAAGCAGCCGCAGCCCCGCTGGAATCCTGTCCACCCGCTGGTGCCACTGCAAGGAGTGACGTGTAATGAGAAGTGACATGATCAAGAAAGGTGTCGACCGGGCGCCGCATCGGAGCCTGTTGTATGCGACAGGTGTCCGATCAAGAGATATGGAGAAACCGTTCATCGGTGTCTGTAATTCGTATATCGATATCATCCCGGGCCATATGCACTTGAACAAGTTTGCGGAAGTCGTGAAAGACGCGATCCGCGAAGCAGGGGGCATCCCGTTTGAATTCAATACGATTGGTGTGGATGACGGCATCGCAATGGGGCACATCGGCATGCGGTATTCACTGCCGAGCCGGGAACTGATCGCAGACTCCGCGGAAACGGTCATCAACGCCCATTGGTTCGACGGCGTGTTCTACATCCCGAACTGCGACAAGATCACCCCAGGCATGCTGATGGCGGCTGTGCGGACCAATGTCCCATCCGTCTTCGTTTCAGGCGGCCCGATGGAAGGCGGGACTTCCGCCGACGGCAAACCGCTTTCCCTCGTTTCCGTATTCGAAGGTGTCGGCTCCTACAAACAGGGGTCGATGACAGCGGAAGAACTGCTCGACATCGAGCAGAGCGCCTGTCCGACATGCGGCAGCTGCTCGGGAATGTTCACTGCGAACTCCATGAACTCCCTGATGGAAATGCTCGGCCTCACAGTACCTGACAACGGAACGATCGTCGCGACTTCCGACGAACGCCACCGGCTCATCAAAGAAGCGGCACAGCACCTCGTCCGGATGGTCAAGGAAGACATCAAACCCCGGGACATCATCACGAAAGAGACGATCGATGATGCATTTGCACTCGACATGGCGATGGGCGGGTCAACCAACACGGTTCTCCACACGCTTGCAATCGCGCACGAAGCGGAAATCGAATACGACGTCCGGGATATCAACGAAGTCGCCAAACGGATTCCGTATTTGTCCAAAATCAGTCCGGCCTCCGATTATACAATGCATGACGTCCACCTGGCAGGCGGCGTCAGCGCCATCATAAAAGAACTTTGTGAGATTGAAGGGGCGGTCCATCCCGATCGGATAACGGTGACCGGTAAATCCCTCTATGAAAATGTGAAAGACCGGCCGATTAAGAACGATGAGGTGATCCGCCGGAAAGAGAATGCCTACAGTCCTGTCGGAGGGCTTTCCGTCCTCTTCGGCAACATCGCACCGGACGGCGGTGTCATCAAAGTCGGCGCGGTCGACCCTTCCATCAAGGAATTCAGGGGGGAAGCGATCGTTTTCGATTCACAGGAAGCGGCCCAGGAAGGCATCGATGACGGCACCGTCCAGGAAGGCCATGTCGTCGTCATCCGCTATGAAGGACCGAGGGGCGGTCCGGGAATGCCGGAAATGCTGGCACCGACTGCGGCGATTGCCGGAAGGGGGCTCGGCACGAAGGTGGCCCTGATCACGGACGGCAGATTCTCGGGCGCTTCCCGCGGGATCTCGATCGGCCACATTTCACCGGAAGCTGCGGACGGCGGTCCGATTGCACTTGTGGAGAACGGGGATGTCATCGCCATCGATCTGACAAACCGGACGATCGAGCTGGAAGTGGATGATGAAGAACTCGCTGCCCGGAAGGAAAATTTGAAACCGTTCGAGTTGAAGATCCAAAAGGGATATTTGGCACGCTATGCGAAACTCGTTACGTCTGCAAGTACAGGCGGTGTCATGAAAGTTTAATAGTGAACTCGATGATGAGGCAAAAGTGATTGGAATCCTGCATTTACAGAGAGCCGGCGGTGCTGGAAGCCGGTAATGCAGCCGACGCGATATCCCCTCGGAGTGGACAGCTGAACCAAGTAGGCGGTCCCGGACAGCAAATGTCCGTTAGGCAAAAGGACACGGAAATCATTCCGCGTCCATGAGGCGGCGACTTCTGCCGTGAACAAGGGTGGTACCATGAAAGCTTTTTCATCCCTTGCGCAAGCTTTTTGCGCGGGGTTGGAAAAGCTTTTTGTTTTGGAAGAGATACAGGGACAACAGGTAAAAGGAGAGATGCAAATGAGTACGGAATTGAAGGCGAATACGGCGGCGGACAGGGCGGAGGCTGATTTCCCGGCCATGCGGCCCGCAACAGGATCCGATGTCCTGATCCGTTCCTTGAAAGAACAGCAGGTGGAGATCATCTTCGGCTATCCGGGCGGGGCCGTGCTCCCGATCTACGATGCGCTCTACAAACAGCCGATCCGGCACATTCTCGCAAGGCATGAGCAGGGAGCGATCCACGCAGCGGAAGGGTATGCCCGTGTCTCAGGAAAACCGGGTGTCGTCATCGCGACTTCAGGTCCCGGAGCAACCAACCTGGTCACAGGAATCACGGATGCCATGATGGATTCCCTGCCGCTCGTCGTCTTCACAGGCCAGGTCGCCTCAGGAGTGATCGGGACCGATGCGTTCCAGGAAGCGGACATCATCGGCATCACCCAGCCGATCACGAAGCATAATTACCAGGTGAGCCGGGTGGAAGATCTTCCGAGGATTATTAAAGAAGCCTTCCATATCGCGTCGACCGGCCGTCCCGGACCCGTCGTCGTCGACATCCCGAAAGACATTGCCACCGCCTCTGCGGAACATGTGCCCGATTCACCGGCTGTTCTCTGTCTGCCGGGCTACCAGCCGACATTCTATCCGAATTATTTGCAGATCCAGAAAACCGTTTCACTGCTTGCGGAAGCGAAACAGCCGGTCATCCTGGCAGGGGCAGGTGTCCTTCATGCGAAGGCGACCGAGGAATTGCGTCAATTTGCGGAAGCTTCCCGGATCCCGGTTGTGAATACGCTGCTCGGACTCGGCAGCATCCCGGGCGGCCATGAGCTCGCCCTCGGCATGGCGGGCATGCACGGCACCTATACCGCCAACATGGCGCTCAGCGAATGTGATGTGCTGCTCAACATCGGAGCGCGGTTCGATGACCGTCTTACGGGGAACCTCAGCCGGTTTGCGCCAAATGCAACAGTTATCCATATCGATATCGATCCAGCGGAAATTGGCAAGAACGTGCCGACCGATGTACCGATCGTCGCCGATGCGAAAGAGGCGCTGAATGCGCTGCTGAAGCAGTCGAAAGAGAAACCCGATACGTCGGCATGGCTCGAAAAACTCGGCCAGCTGGCGAACGACTGCCCGCTCTGGTATGAAGAAGACGCAGAGCATATCCTGCCCCAGCAGGCACTGGAATTGATCCACACCATCACGGAAGGCAATGCGATCGTCACGACGGATGTCGGCCAGCATCAGATGTGGACGGCTCAATATTACAGCCTCAACCACGCAGACCGATGGGTGACGTCCGGTGGGCTCGGGACGATGGGCTTCGGTTTCCCGTCTGCGATCGGTGCACAGCTCGCGAAACCTGACGCCCGGGTCATATCGGTCGTCGGGGACGGCGGTTTCCAGATGACAGCGCAGGAGCTTTCATTGCTGCAAGAGCTCAGGATCCCGGTGAAAGTCGTCATCCTGAACAACGAAGCGCTCGGCATGGTGCGGCAATGGCAGGAGACATTCTACGAGGAGCGCTATTCCCAATCGCTCATTCCCGTGCAGCCGGACTTCGTGAAATTGGCGGAAGCGTACGACCTGAAAGGCTACCGCATCCGGACCATGCAGGAAGCGGAAATGGTGTTCAGGGAAGCGCTGCTGTCCGACGAACCGGCCGTCATCGACTGCCGTGTGAAGCGGCTGGAGAATGTCTATCCGATGGTCGCACCAGGCAGAGGAATCCAGGAGATGTTAGGAGTGAGCGCCCCATGAAGCGAGTCATCACCGTAACCGTCATCAACCAGAGCGGCGTGCTGAACCGTGTCACCGGCCTGCTCATGAAACGCCAGTTCAATATCGAAAGCATCACCGTCGGGCATACGGAACAGCCCGGCATGTCGAAGATGACATTCATCGTCCATGTGGAGGATGAGCGTAAGATCGAGCAGCTCGTCAAACAGCTGCAGAAACAGATCGACGTCATCAAAGTGACGGACATCACAGACAAGTCGATCGTCCTCCGGGAACTCGCACTTGTGAAAGTCAGTTCCCCTCCTCACGCGCGAGGGGAGATGAACAGTCTGGTCGAACCGTTCCGGGCATCGGTTGTCGACTCCGGAAAAAATATCGTGACGTACCAAGTCACAGGTGATCCTGAAAAGATCGATGCGTTCATCGACCTGCTGAAACCATACGGCATCAAGGAACTGACCCGGACAGGAACGGCCGCTTTCGTACGGGAAGTACAGAAAGCACCATCGCCGCTGCTGTCGATCCTGAAATGACAGCCAGACCATTTGAACAATGAAATGCCTATAAAAATCCAAACCCCTTTAGGAGGAATTCACAATGACAAACATGTATTACAACCAGGACATCAATGAGAACGTATTAGCAGGCAAGAAAATCGCAGTGATCGGGTACGGTTCACAAGGTCATGCACATGCCCGGAACTTGAAAGACTCCGGGTTCGATGTTGTGGTCGGCGTACGGCCCGGGAAATCATTCGACAAAGCGGAAGAGGACGGCCTGGATGTAAAAACCGTCGCAGAAGCTGCACAGGAAGCGGATGTCATCATGCTGCTGCTGCCCGATGAGCGCCAGAAGCAAGTGTATGAAGAAGAAATTGCACCGAATCTTTCAAAAGGCAAAGCGCTCGCATTCGCGCATGGGTTCAACATCCATTTCAAACAGATCCAGCCGCCGGAAGACGTCGATGTATTCCTCGTCGCGCCGAAAGGGCCCGGACATCTCGTGCGCCGGACATTCGAAGCAGGAGCCGGCGTGCCCGCACTGTTCGGCGTCTATCAGGATCCGTCAGGCACCGCCCGTGAAACGGCACTCGCCTATGCGAAAGCGATCGGCTCTGCACGCGGCGGCGTACTTGAGACATCATTCGAAGAGGAGACGGTGACCGATCTGTTCGGCGAACAGGCTGTGCTCTGCGGCGGACTCACGTCACTCATCAAGGCAGGTTTCGAAACACTTGTCGAAGCAGGATACCAGCCGGAACTCGCCTATTTCGAAACACTCCATGAAACGAAACTTATCGTCGATCTCATGTACGAAGGCGGTATGGCTGGAATGCGCTACTCCGTATCCGACACAGCGGAATGGGGCGACTTCGTATCCGGGCCGCGTGTCATCGATGCCGATACGAAAGGGCGGATGAAGTCGATCCTCGATGATATCCAGTCCGGCAAATTCGCGAAAGAATGGATTGCAGAAAACGGGAACGGACGTCCGAACTTCAATCGAATCGAGCAGGAAGAAGCGGCACATCAGATTGAGGAAGTAGGTGAGAAGCTCCGGGCAATGATGCCGTTCGTGGAAAAAGGATTGAAAAAAGAGGAAGAGGTGACGGCAGGTGCGGCAAATTGACTTTTTCGATACGACGCTCCGGGACGGTGAACAATCTGCAGGCATCAATCTGAACACTGCGGAAAAATTGAAGATTGCACGCCAGCTCGAGAAATTAGGTGCCGCGGTGATCGAAGCGGGATTCCCCGCTTCCTCACCCGGGGATTTCGAAGCCGTCAAACTGATTGCAGATACTGTGAAACAGTCGACGGTCACGGGACTTGCACGGGCTGTGAAGAGCGATATCGATACGTGCTGGGAAACGCTGAAAGGCGGCGAACAGCCGCACATCCACGTATTCCTCGCCACGTCACCGATCCACATGGAGTACAAATTGAAAAAGACGCCTGACCAGGTCGTGGAAACCGCCGTGAATGCGGTCAAGTATGCGCGGGCCAAATTCCCGCTCGTGCAATGGTCTGCGGAGGACGCATTCCGGTCGGATCCCGCCTTCCTCGTCCGGATCCTGAATGAAGTCATCGCAGCCGGTGCGACAACCGTCAACATCCCGGATACGGTCGGCTACGCATCACCACAGGAATACGGAGCATTGTTCAGATTCCTGAAGGAGAACGTCCGCGGCATCGACCGGGTGAAGCTGTCCGCCCACTGCCACAACGATCTCGGCATGGCTGTCGCAAACTCGATTGCAGCCATCGAAAACGGGGCCGACCAAGTCGAAGGGACAATCAACGGCATCGGGGAACGGGCAGGCAACGCAGCGCTTGAAGAGATTGCAGTCGCCCTCCATATCCGGAAAGACCTGTATCAGCTTGGGAGCCGCATCCAGCTAGGTGAAATCAAACGAACGAGCGAACTCGTCAGCCGGCTGACAGGGGTCGCCGTCCAGCCGAACAAAGCGGTCGTCGGGAAAAATGCCTTCGCCCACGAGTCGGGCATCCATCAGGACGGCATGCTGAAGAACCCGGAGACGTACGAAATCATCACACCGGCCCTGATCGGTGCCACCGCCGAACCGCTGGCCCTCGGCAAGCACTCGGGCCGTGCAGCATTCAAGGACCGGGCCGTCTCCCTCGGGTTCGAACTGAATGAAGAGCAGCTGAATGCCGCGTTCCGGGAGTTCAAGGATCTTGCGGATAAGAAGAAAGAAATCACGGAAGACGACCTGTTCGTCATCTACACGAAACAGCAGCTGGAAGAGACGGAGACACCGATCTATTCATTGAAAAATATCCAGGTCCAGTACGGAACGAACAATGTTCCGACCGCGACAGTATCAGCTGTCACGCCGGAAGGCAAGGAAGTGAACGTTGCGACGACGGGAGCAGGTTCCGTGGAAGCGATCTTCAATACATTGGAGCTCCTCGTTGAAGGGAATGTCCACATTCTCGATTACCAAGTGTCATCGATCGGAAAAGGCCGGGATGCACTCGGCCAGGCGGTCGTCAATCTGGAGTTCAACGGGACACAGATGACCGGCCGCGGCATCGCACAGGACGTCCTGGAGGCGACCGCAATCAGCTATCTCAACGCCATCAACCGCCAGCTCGTGCGGGAGGATCTTGAAAGCAGACGCCAGCAGGCAGTGCTGACCGTATTGTGAAAAACAGAAGGAGGAGACGACGATGGAAAAACGTATTGCAGTATTGCCGGGTGACGGAATCGGTCCGGAAGTCACGTCAAGTGCAGTGAAGGTGCTGGAAGTCATCGCAAGAAGGTTTCATCACACATTCGAGTTTGTCCACGGCGCGATCGGAGGGGCGGCAGTCGACGAATTCGATGCACCGCTGCCTGATGCGACAATTGCGGCGTGTGAGCAGAGCGATGCGATCCTGCTTGGTGCCGTCGGCGGTCCGAAGTGGGACAGCGAGCCTGCGGAGAGACGGCCGGAAAAAGGGCTGCTCGGCATCCGGAAACATTTCGGCCTGTTCGCCAATATCCGCCCGGTGAAAGCAGTGCCTGCTCTCCTCCATCAGTCTCCTCTGAAAGAAGAACGCGTAAAGGAAGTCGACCTCGTCATCATGCGGGAGCTGACAGGCGGACTGTATTTCGGCGAACCGAGCCGGAGGACAGCGGAATCGGCTGTCGACACGCTTGTCTATACGAGAACTGAAATTGAGAGAATCGTGCGGGCGGCGTTCGAACTGGCACGCACACGCAGCAGGAAGGTCACATCTGTCGACAAAGCGAATGTGCTGCAGTCGAGCCGGCTCTGGCGGGAAGTGGTCGATGAGGTGAAAGCGGACTATCCCGACGTTCACACCGAGCATCAGCTCGTCGACTCCGCCGCGATGAAACTGATCACCAGCCCGGGGTCGTTCGATGTGATCGTCACGGAGAACATGTTCGGTGACATCCTGAGCGACGAAGCGTCGGTCATCACGGGATCACTCGGTCTCCTGCCATCTGCAAGTGTCCGGTCGGATGGGTTCGGTCTATACGAACCTGTCCACGGTTCTGCGCCTGACATTGCGGGGAAAGGATTCGCCAACCCGGCAGCCGCCATC
Organism: Sporosarcina koreensis; assembly: GCF_000826145.2. GTDB lineage: Bacteria > Bacillota > Bacilli > Bacillales_A > Planococcaceae > Sporosarcina > Sporosarcina trichiuri. The sequence goes on along the minus strand of NZ_LN651337.1, from coordinate 1,292,625 downwards.
TTGTCCGCAGCGATGATGCTGCGGCAGTCGTTCGGCTTGGAAGAGGAAGCAGCCGCAGTGGAGCTTGCCGTCCGGACGGTTTACGAAGAAGGGCATTTCACAGCGGACCTTGCCACAAAAGGCATCCGGCCGCTGTCCACAGCAGAATGGGCAGACCGCGTTGCAGAAGAAGTCGATGTCCAATCCGTATCGAACAGCATCATGTTTTCCTACGTATAAGGAGACGGGCCGCAGGATCCTGCGGGCATATCACGGAAAGGGGAAGAGGAAATGGCGAAAACCATCATCGAAAAAATTTGGGATACTCACGTGGTCGTAAAAGAAGAAGGGAAACCGGATCTGCTCTATATCGACCTCCATCTCCTTCACGAAGTGACCTCCCCGCAGGCGTTCGAAGGACTCCGTCTGGCCGGCCGGAAAGTGAGGCGGCCTGAACGATGCTACGCGACGATGGACCATAACGTGCCGACCCGCAATGTCGGAACGGTAAGCGATCCGACAGCTCGCAAACAGATGTCGGCGCTCGAAAAGAACTGTGAGGAATTCGGTATCGAACTCGCAGACATGAGGCACCCCGACCAGGGGATCGTCCACATCATCGGACCGGAACTCGGACTGACACAGCCGGGCCGGACGATCGTCTGCGGCGACAGTCATACGTCCACACACGGTGCATTCGGCGCCATCGCATTCGGCATCGGAACGAGTGAAGTGGAGCATGTCTTGTCGACACAGACATTGTGGCAGCACCGTCCGAAGACGATGAACATCCAGGTCACCGGTGAACTCGGACCGGGTGTAACCGCCAAAGATATCATCCTCGCCATCATCGCGAAGTTCGGCATCGATGCCGGCACCGGACACATCATCGAGTTCACCGGTGATGCAATCCGCGGCTTGACGATGGAGCAGCGCATGACGATCTGCAACATGTCGATCGAGGCGGGAGCGAAAGCCGGGCTGATCAGTCCGGATGAAACGACCGTCGAGTATTTGCGGGGCAGACGCAACGTTCCGGAGGGTGAAGCGTTCGACCGCGCAGCAGCCGGCTGGCTCGCGCTCGCCACCGACGAAGGTGCGGTATACGATGAAGCCCGCACGATTGACGCAAGCGAAATCGAGCCGCATGTCACATGGGGCACCAACCCGGCGATGGGGACCGGGATCAGCGGCCGCGTGCCGTATGCGGATGACTTCGCCTCACCGTCCGACCGGGAAGCCGTTAAAAAAGCGATCGCCTACATGGGTCTCGAAGAGGGGATGCCAATCCAGGACATCGAGATCCAGCACGTGTTCATCGGCTCCTGCACCAATGCGCGGCTCGGTGATCTGCGGGCTGCGGCCAGTATCATTGCCGGCCGTCATGTCCATCCGTCCGTCACTGCAATTGTCGTGCCGGGGTCCCAATCCGTGAAACGGCAGGCAGAGGAGGCGGGGCTTGATGTGATCTTCAAGGAGGCCGGCTTCGAATGGCGCGAGTCGGGCTGCAGCATGTGCCTCGCCATGAATGACGATATCGTGCCGGCCGGGGAGCGCTGTGCGTCCACGTCGAACCGGAATTTCGAAGGCCGGCAGGGGGCGGGGGCCAGGACCCACCTCGTCAGTCCTGAAATGGCGGCAGCAGCTGCAATCGAGGGACGCTTCACTGACTGCCGGAAAGTACCTGCACTGCAGGAATAGGAAGGAGACGAGTGTATGGAGCCGATCCGTACAGTAACCAGTATACTGACACCGCTTGACCGCAAAAACGTCGATACCGACCAGATCATCTCGAAGGAATTTCTGAAGCGCATCGAACGGACGGGATTCGGCCGTTACTTGTTCTATCATTGGCGGTTCGATTCCGCGGGCAATCCCAATCCTGACTTTGTGCTGAACGATCCGAAATACAAAGGTTCGAGCATCCTCGCAGCAGATGAGAACTTCGGCTGCGGATCATCCCGTGAGCATGCTCCCTGGGCCATTCTCGATTACGGCTTCCGGGTCATTCTCGCACCGGGATTTGCAGATATCTTCTATAGTAACTGTTTCAAAAACGGCATTCTTCCGATCCGGCTGCCGCAGACGGTCATCGATGAACTGCTTGCCGACAGTCAGATTGAGCCGCTCACGCTGAGCGTCGATCTTGCAGAGCAGACGATCACCCGACAGGACAATGGTGCAGTCATACCGTTCGACATCGATGCCTACTCGAAACAGATGCTCTTGAATGGCTGGGATGAGATCTCCCGGACATTCCACTATGAAGATCAGATCGCCGCCTATGAAAACCGGCTGGCGAATTGACAGATTCCTCCTAAAGCAGAGGCCGTCCATACAGGGCGGCCTCTGCTTTCTGCTTGCGGTTTTGCCGGCGGGACGGAAACAGTATTAAAGGGATTTGCAGGCCGCTGTCGAATACACTGGAAGACTATCTGACTATTGGAGGAATTCAAATGAGAAATGAAGAGTACCTGCTGATCCCGGGTCCGACCCCTGTTGTCGACTCCATCTACGACGCTCTTGCGGAAGAGACACGGGCGCACACCGACCCCCGTTTCGTCAGCCGTTTCAAGAAGACGATCGAGCGCACGAAACGGATCCTGAATACGGACGGGGAAGTAATCCTTGTTGCGGGCTCCGGCACGCTCGTCATGGAAATGGCACTCGTCAACGCAGTGGCTCCGGGAGAGCGCGTCTTGGTCATCAGTCATGGCCACTTCGGTGACCGGTTCACAAAACTTGCACAGGCCTTCGGTTTCGAGTTCGATGTCCTCCAGTCGGAATGGGGGCGGCAGGTTTCCCGCGATGACCTGGCACAGCAGTTGAAAAAGCATACGTACAAAGCCGTCACCGTCACACATGTCGACACATCGACAGGGGTCAAAGCCGATCTGGATGACTTCATCCCGCTCATCAAACAGCACGGAGCACTTGCCATCGTGGACGGTGTCTGTGCGACGACCGCCCTGCCGGAAGATATGCAGTACGACTACGCAGGAGAGGGGACGTCCATCGATATCGTACTTACCGGGTCTCAGAAAGCGATAGGTGCGCCTCCCGGAGTCGGCATCATCGCCTTCAGCAAGAAGGCAGTGGCGGCCCGGCGTGCGATGGAACGGGTGCCTGCCTACTATGCGGATATCGAAAACTGGATTCCGATCATGGAGGACCCGTCCAAATACTTTGCAACGCCGCCGGTCAACATGATCTATGCGGTGGAAGAGGGACTTAAGATTGTGGAGGATGAAGGGCTTGAGCAGCGCTACATCCGACATGAGGCCTATGGCAAAGCTGTCCGCGCAGCACTCCGTGTCTACGGCATGGAGCCGCTGGCCGACGAGGGGGACGCCGCACCGACGCTCAGCTGCATCCGCTATCCGGAAGGGACGGACGATGCGTCATTCCGCGCGGCACTTGCGGAGAAGGGCATCATCCTGGCAGGCGCCCTGGCCCACCTGGCCGGCAAAGCGTTCCGGATCGGCCATATGGGCAACACGACACCGGAAATACTGGAATCGGCCATACGGAAAATCGGGGAGACCCTGCAGGAGCAGGGGACGGAGGCGGACGTCGAAAAGGCAGCCGAAGCCTTCCGGGAAGAAGTCGGCGCACTGCAGACAAAGTAAATACATGAAGGCTCCGGTACAATGCCGAAGCCTTTTCTAATGCGATTTTTTAGCTGGCTGTCTGGACAAGCAGCCTTCAGTCTGACAATAGTGGTAAAAAAGTATTGGTTTTTGCGCTTGATACAGTTATAATCGAACTAGTCATAACTATTCAGACGATTCGAGTTTACCGAAGTTGCTGAAAATCGAGAAAAGGCTGGGGTGGAATGGGTGAAACGGACAATCGCGGGGAAATTGACGAAGGGGTTCGGCTTTCTGCTGCTGATGCTTGTACTGATCGGTGCGGCGAGCATCCTGCTGCTGGTTAAACTGAACGGGGATTATAAGGACATGCTCGATGATGAAGTCCGCAAAGTGGATCTGGTGGACGAATTCGTTTCGAAACAGCACGAAATGCAGAGTGAAATCAGAGGATACATGCTGTATCAGGACCAGTCGATGCTGGACAGCCGGCAGGCGAACTACGAACGGTCCGAGGAACTGATTGCAGAACTGGGCAAGATGGCGGACACGGCCGGGAAAAAGAAGATGTATGAGGCGCTCGTCGATGCGAATGAAAAGTCGATGAAGCTGCAGAACAATGTCGTCGATAATCTGGAAGCCGGCAAAGATGATATTGCAAAGTGGATGTCGGAAGCTTCGAAGGATGTCGGCAATGTTGTCATGATCCGTGCCGAAGACATCAAAGACAGCCAGTATAAAGCACTTGGAAAGAAACGGCAGGAAGTGGACCAGCTGCTCACACAGCTTATGATCATTATCATCGCCGTCATGGCAGCTGCTGTCATTGCCGGTGCTTTGATCTCCCGCAAGATCAGCCTCTCGATCTCACGGCCGGTCGCCGTCGTGACAGACGGCCTGCACAAAATTGCGGACGGCGATTTCTCGATCGATCCGCTGGCAGTCAAGAGTAAGGATGAAATTGCGGAGATGGCAGCGGCCTTCAATAAGATGGGCGGGGACGTTGCCAGCATGATCCGGAAGATCAATACCTCCGCCGAGCAGCTCGCCATGCAGTCCGAAGAGCTGTCTGCAAGTTCAGAAGAAAGTCTTGCCTCCTCCGAACTCATCGCTGCGACTGCTGAGAATCAGCGGTCGGGCAGCGAGCAGCAGCAGCGGATCACCGGGCAGTCGACAGAGTCGATGGCTGAATTGTCAGCAGGAGTCGGCGAGATTTCCAGCAGTAACGAGGATATGCTGCGCGCTGCCGAAGCCGTCTCTGCCCTTGTCGGAAAGGGATCGGCGTCCATGGAGATTGTCGCCGGGGAAATGGAAACCATCCGGACGACTATCCAGGAGACGAGCGCCGTCATGGATGAGATGGCGGAACACTCCTCGGAGATCGGAAGGGTGACTGCACTGATCACAGGTATCGCTGAACAGACGAACCTGCTAGCGCTGAATGCTGCAATCGAAGCGGCACGGGCGGGGGATGCCGGAAAAGGGTTTGCGGTCGTGGCCGAAGAAGTCCGCAAGCTTGCGGAACAATCGAAGACCTCCGCTGCGGAAATCGGCACCATGGTCAGCGTCATCCAGGATGACGCGGTAAAGGCAACAGGCTCGATTGCCGCAGGCGTGGAGAAGATCGAGAGCGGCATGACGGCGACCGAGACGTCAGGTGCACTCTTCAGGGACATCCAGCATGCCGTCAGCGATGTCGCAGCAAAAGTGGAAACTGTCTCTGCAGCCATCGAGGAGATCCAGGCGATGGCCGAGGAAGTGACGGAAGGCGGCAAAGAAGTTCAGCGGCTCAGCGTCCAGGCATCCGCCGCAGCAGCGGAGACGAGCACAGCGACCGAGGAACAGCTCGCGGTAAGCGAAGAGATCAGTGCAAGCGCACAGAGCCTCACACGGCTGGCGGACGAACTGCAGCAGGAAGTGAGCAGATTCAAAGTATAAGTGAAAGCACATCGCCATATGCGTGCGATGTGCTTTTTCATTAAGATTTATTGAGGAAACAGGTTTGAACTATACAAAAACGTGGAAACCTCTATATAAGAGATTTCCACGTGAACAGGTTTATTTAAGGTTGTCCATGAAGCGCTGCATGTCCTGGATCTTCACCTTGTCGTCGACACCGAAGTTGCCATCAGTGTAGCCCTTTGTAACATCATTTACATAGAGGGCGCCGATTTGTGCCGCTGCATAGTAGTCAGCCGGCACATCTTTGAATGGCACGTCCGTAGAAGTCGGCAGGTCGAACGCCCTTGTCAGGACGATCGCCATCTGGGAGCGGGTCAGAGAGCTGCTCGGATTGAAGCTGCCGTCGCTGTTTCCGCTGAAAATGCCGTTTTCGGCAGCAGCCATGATTTCATTGTAATAAGAAGTCTTGGGATTTACATCCGGGAAGTCCTTGCTTTCATAAGTGCGGTGCAGACCGAGAGATTTCACGACAGCATTCGCAATTTCCCCGCGTGTTGCGTAGTGTACTTTCGGTGCAGCCGGCTTCGAAGCCACAACTGTATCGCCGAATGTCGCTGCGCGCTTCGCGCCGACATAACGGCTCTTCCAGTAGTACGGGTCATTCAGAGATGATACAGTGACGCCCTTGCTTGTTGACGCGTGGATGAATTTGCTGGAACCGATATAGATTCCGACATGCGAGATGCCGCGGCCGCTCGTATTGAAGAATACGAGGTCGCCTGTTTGCAGGTTGCTTTTCGAAACGGATTTCCCTTGTTTGAACTGCTGACCTGTTGTACGAGGAAGTGACTTTCCGTTCTTTTTATAGACAAGCTGTGTGTATGCTGAGCAATCAATGCCGGAAGTGGTTGTCCCACCATAACGGTAAGGAGTTCCAATATAATTTTTAGCAGTTGAGACGAGACTGGATGTAGAGCTTGCAGAGGCCATTGACGGTACGGACGTTGAAATTAGTAAACTGGCGATTCCTAATGCCACAAGACGTTTCAGTTTCATAAGTTTCTCAGTTTCCCCTTTCGCACCGTTTCGATGACAGTGACTTTATCTGTGAACATCTTAGCATAGGCTAAACGTGCTTTTGGTTACAGTTATATTACAACTGCATTACAAAGTAAGTAGATTGCTAGTGAATGCTGCAATAACGCGGTTTATCGACTTGAAAAAGCGGTGAACGTGTTTTTATTTTTGCCTTTTTGTCTGTCACAGCATGAAAAATACCGTCATCTGCGGTATCTTTGTAACCAAACCTATCGAATTGCCGGGGCCTCCTCGCTGTCCCCGGCGGAACGGAGTTGTTTTTATGAAGAAACTTGCAGTGTTCAGTAATATGTACCCGACCGAAGCACATCCTACATACGGGATCTTCGTGAAGAACCAGGTGGAAATGCTCTCGGCCGCAGGACTGGAGATGAATGTCCTCGCTGTCACCGATCCGAAGGGGGGCAAAGTCCGGTCTTTATTGAAGTATGGCAAGTGGTTCTTGCAGTCCGCCCTTTACTTGAGGAAACACCATCGGGAGCTTGCGCTGACGCATGCGCACTATGCTTTCCCGACAGGGCTGATCGCCCTTCTTGGCAAGCGGCGGTATGGTGTGCCGTACGTCGTGACACTGCATGGCGGGGATATCGATAAGATGGCAAAAAAGAATGCCCGGATCCGCCAGATGACACAAGACGTGCTGCGTGGGGCGGATCACCTCATCACGGTGGGTGAGCGGCTGAAGCAGGAAGTCGTCTCGGACTTCGGGGTGGATGAACAGAAGGTGACGGTCATGAGCATGGGGGTCGACCGGAATGTCTTCCGTCCGCTGCCGAAGGGAAAGGTGCGTCATAAGCTCAATCTTCCGGAAAACGCGCCGGTCGTCCTGTTCGTCGGCAACATCATCCGGGAAAAAGGGGTGGTGGAGCTGGTTCGCGCCTTTGCTGCAGTCAAGGAACGGTTCCCTGAAGCATCCCTGCATTTGATCGGTTCGACCCGGTCGGAAGCCTATGTGGAGGAAGTCAGGCAGTGTGCCGCTGATCTTGCGCTTGACGGCGTGACGTTCGAAGGGACGAAGCCGCAGAAGGAATTGGCGGACTGGCTTGCTGCTGCAGACGTCATGGCTCTGCCTTCCTACCATGAAGGCTTCGGCCTGGTCGCCCTCGAGGCGATGGCCGCAGGGACGCAGGTTGTGGCGTCAGATGTCGGCGGATTGACGTATCTGCTGGCGGACGGGGCAGGGATCCTCGTTCCGCCGCGCAATTCCGAGAGGCTTGCAGCAGGTCTTTCGGAAGCGCTCAAAGGCGGTGGCACGCAGAATGCCGAACAGCGCGAAACGGTTGTGGAGGAGCATTCCTATGGGACCATCCTCCGCAAACTGAACGCGATTTATGACAATATCGGACGCCGCTCAACCGATGGGTGACGGCACATATTTGCCACATATTTGAAAGCTTAAACAGTTGCATCCCCTATGCAAAAGGAGTACTATTTAGATGTTAAATCGATTCAGACGTATACAAAAGGAGCGGTTCAAATGGGCAGATTACAAGACAAAGTAGCATTCATTACAGGCGGAGCTTCAGGTATGGGTGAAATGATGGTGAACTTGTTCACAGCGGAAGGCGCAAAAGTCATCGCTGCGGACATCAACACGGAAGCTCTCCAAGCGAAATGGGAAAGCAAAGAGAACGTCGAATACGTCAAGCTGAATGTCACAGACGCTGACAACTGGGCAGAATCCGTGAAAACAGCTGCAGACAAATTCGGCAAGATCGATATCCTTATCAACTGTGCAGGCATCTCCACTGAGAAAGCGATGGACGACATCACACTCCAGGACTGGCAGCGCCTCCACGACATCAACGGTTTCGGTACATTCGCAGGAATGCGCGCAGTCGTGCCATACATGAAAGAAGCCGGCAAAGGTGCGATCGTCAATATCTCATCATATACAGCGCTCGTCGGTATGGGCTACAACCCGTACTCAGCTTCAAAAGGATCCGTCCGTGCGATTTCCCGTGCAGCTGCAGCTGAATTCGGTAAAGACGGCATCCGCGTCAATGCAGTATTCCCAGGTGTGATCCAGACACCGATGGTCGCGAACTTGGAGTCTTCCAAAGCGGCTCTCGAAGGTCTCATCAAGATGACACCGCTGGCACGTCTCGGACAGCCTGAGGACGTAGGCAACGCAGTCCTGTTCCTCGCTTCCGATGAAGCTTCATACATCTCAGGTGCTGAACTTGTCATCGACGGCGGATTCTCCGCTCGCTGATCAGTTTGACAACACGAAGAAACGCCTTCCCGTCATGGATAGGCGTTTCTTTTTGCGTTCACAGACAGATCAGAACCGGTACTTCGTCAAAATACCTTCCAGCTTCAAAGCGAGTCCGAGGCTTCCCTTCACCTTCAGTTTCCCCATCATGAAGGCAGATGTCGTATTGAGTTTCCCATGCAGCAATTTGTAGAAGTCGCCGACATTCATGGACAGCACACAGTCTGCACCAGCCGTATCGGCCGCCGTCACTTCAGCCTGCTGGCTGGCTAATTTCAATACATACTCCCCGGCTTCCGTGCCCGAAAGATTGAAACCGTATGTTACATCTGCCCCTTGAAACGGGGCGGGGTACTCATTCAGCTGCTGTTCAATCGACTCCCATGTCTTTGCTAATTCTATTTCCTGTCCGATCGCCAATACGTCCACTCCTTAAAATGAATGATCGTTCAGTACTATCGTATCAAAATAATCTGAATAAATAAACCCGGAGTTTTGTCGATTCCGGGAAGGGGAAAATGAAGATAAAGAGAAGACTAGCATATGGACGGAACCAGCCCGCGGACTGCTTGGAGTGAGCGATACAAAACACCTGTAAAAAGATGATCAGCTTTTTTAGGAGGTGACTTGCGTGGAACGGAGCCGGGAAGAAATGACGGAATTCGTCAGGAAGATAAAGCGGCAGCAGCAGGAAGTGTTCAGGCAGGCCAAACAGCTGAAACTGGACAAGGATTCGATGACAGATGTCCTGCTGGATCTGTGCGGCAGCATCGCGGGGATCATGGGTGCAGACCGGGTCAGCATCTGGCTGTTCAGCGAAGACTATACATACTTGACCGAGAAGATTACGTTCGCCGGGGACACCATCAAGGTTCCGAAGGTCCGGACCCTGTATAAGGGCGACGCCGATGCCTATTTCACTGCGATTGCCGAGCAGCGCGTCCGGCCGGTGGAAGATATAGCTGCTGATACGGCTCTTCAGTCATTGCCGGAGAATTATTTCGCAGACTCGCCGATGGCCTCCCTGATCGATGCGTCGATCATCATGAGCCGCGGCATCGGGGGCGTCCTCTGCTGTGAGACACAGGAACGGAGGAAGTGGTCGGAGCTGGATGAAGTGATCATGGCTGCGGTCGCGGATATGCTGTCGTTCGTCTTCGACAGGCTGTCGCAGCTTGAGATGGAGCATACGGTCCATGAGCTGGCGTACACGGATACAGTGACGGGGATCGATAACGAAAATGCGTTCATCGAAAAGGTGGATGGCATCATGCAGCGGTCAGGAAGCGGTATGCAGGGGGCTTTCCTCTATATGAAAGCGGATCAGTTCACGACCATCCAGAGTGTCCTCGGACCGGATGCGACGAAACATATCCTGAAGGAGATCGCTGAGCGGTTTGTCAGGTACTTCTTGGAGGATGCAGTCATCGCAAGAATTGCGTTCGATCACTTCATCATTTTTACGGAATACCATGCCGACGAACAGACGCGGCAGCAGCAGATGGAGAAGATCATGTCGCGGATGCGCGAGCCGATCCAGGCGGAAGGCCAGGAAGTCCACTTGACGTTCAGTTATGGTGTGGCGTTTTATCCGGAACATATCACGACAGCATACGAAGGGATCCAGGCAGCGAAGATCGCACTCGATTCGTACCAGCCGAACACTGCCAGGAAGTCCAGGGCTGTGTACGACCCGGAAATGTCGGAACGGTGGCAGGAAGCGATGCACTCGGAGATGAACCTCGGGAAAGCACTTGAACGGAACGAATTCCGCCTGTACTATCAGCCGCAAGTGGAAAGCGTGACACATCGGATGACAGGGGCGGAGGCGCTGATCCGCTGGCAGCATCCTGAAAGAGGGATCATTCCGCCGGTGGAATTCATCGGCATCGCGGAAACGACCGGTCTGATCGTGCAGATCGGGGAATGGGTGATCTGCGAGGCATGCCGGCAGCTGTGCCGCTGGAAGGAACTCGGTCTGGATGATTTGACGATATCCGTCAATATTTCACCACGCCATTTCCTGCATCGCACATTCCCGGATTTCATCGACAGCTGTCTTGAGGAGTTCCGCATATCACCGGAAAGCCTGATCATCGAAATTACGGAGAATGTCGCATTCGAGAGTTCAGACGCTGTGGAGCAGCAGATACAGCGGCTGACGGATCGGGGGTTCTCCATCTCCATCGATGATTTCGGCACCGGCTACTCGGCGTTCATCTATCTGCAGAAATTTGCGATCCAGGAAGTGAAGATCGACCGGCAGTTCGTCCGCAATATCGACACGGACGTCCGAAGCCGGGCGATCGTCCGGGCTATCCTGACACTCGCCAAGAGCCTTCATATGCATACAGTGGCGGAAGGGGTGGAGACGGAAGCGCAGCTTCGGTGTCTCGAGACCCTCGGCTTTTTCGAGATCCAGGGCTATTATTTCGGAAGGCCTGTACCTGCAGAGGAACTGACGGACCGCCTGCTGGCATCACCGCGGTTCCCTCAGCTTTTCCTTCCCATTCCGGCAACATGAAAAAAGGACGGTCAGCCCCCTGTGCTGTCCGTCCTTTTCGATTAGCTCCTGCCGATCGGGAATTTGAATGGAACCGATCCGGGAGGGGAGTGCTTGATGATGTCGATCATCGGGATCGTATACGCGAACGCAATGAGAGCGATCGTGATGCCAATCCAGACATACCAGTTTTCCAGGATTTTCGGCGCGGCCTGAGCGTCTTCGTCCTCTTCGGCGATCGGGAATTCCTCGACGCCTTTCGGTGCGAAGAATGCGAGCTTGATGAAGATGTAAACCATGAGGACAATGCCGACGAACAGGATGGTGCCGCCGATCGCCTGGGCGAGCTGGTAGCCGATCCATGTATCGACCTGCGAGCCGCCTGCATAGTTCGAGAATGCCGAGCGGCGCGGCCCGCCGAGCAGCCCCTGGATGTGCATGGCAGTGGACATGATCGACATCCCGACTGTCCAGATGATGGTCTGGATGATGCCGAGCTTGTTGAGCTGTTTCGTCAGACGGCGCCCTGTCAAGTGCGGCACGAGCCAGTAGGCGATGCCGAAGTATGTCAGGATGACAGTTGTCGCAATCGTCAGGTGGAAGTGGCCGGTGACCCAGATGGTATTGTGCACAAGAGCATTCATCTGGTGGGACGCATTGATAATTCCGCCGATTCCGCCTGGGATGAAGGCGACCATGCCGACGAATGGTGCAAAGAAGCGGACATCGCCCCAAGGGAGTTTCTTGAACCAGCCGAACAGGCTCTTATAGCCTTTCTTGCGGCCAGTCGTTTCAAATGTCGCAAAGATCGAGAAAGCGGTCATGAGAGACGGGATGACGACCATGAATGTCAGCACGACCTGGATGAATTTCCACGTAGGATCGATACCCGGCTCCGTCAGCTGGTGGTGGAACCCGACCGGAATCGAGAACAGCAGCAGCAGGATGAACGCCATCCGCGCTAGCGAGTCACTGAACAGCTTGCCGCCGATGATTTTCGGGATGATCGCATACCACGCCATGTAGGCAGGCAGCAGCCAGAAGTACACGAGCGGGTGGCCGAAGTACCAGAACAGCGTCCGGCTGACGAGTACGTTGATGGTGTCGGTCATGCCGAGTGACCAAGGGATGAACTGGACAACGACAGCGATGGCGACGCCGAGCGACGCGATGACCCACATCAGCATGTTGATGACGGTCATGAATGCGAGCAATGGGGACTTCTCGCCTTTGTGAGCTTTCTTCCAGACATACAGCTGGCGGAAGTTCGTGAATGCCGCAACCCAGCTGCCGATGATGACGAGCGCAAGTCCGATATAGAATGCCGGATGCGCAGCGAGTGGTGCATAGAATGTATACAGGACGTTCGCCTGGCCGACAAGGATTGTCACGGCCGCCATCACGGTACCGGTGAGCATCATCCAGAAGGAGATCCAGCCGACCGTGCGCTGCTTATTGCTGATGCCGACTGTCTTGCCCATGAGTGCGAATTGGAATCCGATGATGAAGAATGTTGTCAGAACGAGTCCTAAAATGACGCCATGCACAGTCAGGATCGTGTAATAATTGATGTTGAACGGCAGCGTGAACCTGCCGGAACGGACGAATGTCTGCAGCAGTCCCATCAGGCCGCCGATCAGAAGAGACGCAAACGTGACGAACATGAAGGACATATAGAGCCGTGCGTCTTTTTTCGGGAATAGCTGGAGGTTGCGTTTTGTCGCATCCAGATCATTTAAAACTGCCATGTTAATACACCTCTACCTTTCCGAACATCTGATGGTGACCGATGCCGCAGTACTCGTTACAGACGATCGTGAATTCCCCTTTGTTCTTCATGACGGTTTCATAGCGGCTGATATGACCCGGTTCGACCATCATGTTGACATTCGTGCCGGCGACCTGGAACCCATGGACGACATCTTTCGTTGTGATGGTGAACAGCACGGTCGAGCCTTGCGGGACACGGATCGTCTTGACCGGTTTTTCATCCTTATCCACACCGAGGTTGTAGTTGAAAGTGGAGGCGACAATGTTCACTTTATACTTGCCGTCTGCAACTTCCTGCAGACCGAGACTTTCAGGTTTGAAGCTTTCATACGCTTCGATGTTGTTGGGATCGATCATATCCAAACTGCTCTGCGGGTGCGTCCCTTTCCAGAATGCCGCAAAGCCGATTACCAATAGAAATATAACTAATGAGGCCATACCGAACCCGAGCCAGATCTTCTCATACTTGTGCAGATGCATAGTATCTGCTCCTTTCCCTTTTACGTCCATTTATCTTGAAATGAAAAGCCAATACGCACCGAACCATGCTGCGACCATCAGGATACCGAGGATCATGACCATGATGAATGTCCCTCTCAAATTGGAACTGTCTGCAGCAGGGACTTGCTTGTTCGGATGTTTTTTCGCCATTTTGCTCACCGCCTCCGTGCAATGTCTGATTTTGTTTGTTAAGCTACTTTCATCATATTAAATCTGCGAAATTTAAATACTAGGGAAATCCCTAGTGTTTTCGGATCACATACTTTATTCACAATTCGTTCATGGAACCACCACACATCTGACAAAATATCTTGTGGCACCGGGACTGTTTACATAGGGGGAGAGACGGGAAATGAAGGCGGGGGAGCGTTTGTTGACCAACCGGACAGCGCACCTTACAATGGATGGAGTACATACTTAAGAAAGCTGGTGGAATCTTTGAAAAATGTCCGAACAATCACTGTGGAAAGCAAAGAGCAGGGAGCAGAAGAGATCTGCAAGATTGTCCGCAACGAACTGGAAGCGGGGCGTCTTCATGTGCTCGGCCTTGCGACAGGCAGCACGATGGAACCTGTCTATGAGAAAATGGCAGCATCCGATATGGACTTCACGGATGTGACTGCGTTCAATCTGGATGAATACATCGGCATTCCGGCGGATCATAAGAACAGCTATGCGTACTATATGAACGATCTTCTATTCTCGAAAAAGCCGTTCAAAGAGACGCATATCGAAAACGGCATGGCGGAAGATCTTGACGCCGAATGTGTGCGCTACGAAACGCTGCTGAAAGAGAATCCACTTGACATCCAGTTCCTCGGTATCGGCGAAAACGGCCATATTGCCTTCAACGAACCGGGGACATCACCGGAATCCGTCACGCACGTCGTCGAGCTGACACAGTCGACGATCGACGTGAACAGCCAGTATTTCAGTGAAGACGAAACAATGCCGACAACCGCACTGACAATGGGTATCTCGTCGATCATGCAGGCGAAGAAACTGATCGTCGCAGCATTCGGCGAAAAGAAACGTGCGGCGCTCGAGAAACTGTTTGCTGGCAAAGTGACCACTGAATGGCCGGTAACATATTTGCTGGAGCACCCGGACGTCACCGTGGTCACAGATTTGAAACTATAATAGAAGGAAACGCAAGATGACTGTCCACTGGGCAGTCTTTTTTTGCGTAGGGAAGAGGGAGATGAGGCGTCGGTATCGGACAAATCAGGGGACATATCGGACACATGGCGCGCAGTGTCGGACATTTCATCAGGCATATCGGACAAATGACGCGACGTATCGGACACATCGCCGAATATATCGGCATCCGGACACAATTCAAGGGCTGAATGGTGCTCGCTTCGCTCGTTTGTTGCGCAGACCGCCCGGGACGCGGCAGCAGATTGGGGGCACCGGCGGCCTGTTGGCGCGGAAAAAGGGACAAGCCAGGCACGGAACAGGGGGTATCGGACAAATCGGGGGCCATATCGGACACTTCGGGCGAAGTATCGGACATTTCATCAGGCATATCGGACAAATGACGCGACGTATCGGACACATCGCCGAATATATCGGCATCCGGACACAATTCACGCAAACCGGACGCCAAAAAACCCGCACAGCCGAAACTGTGCGGGCGGGGGATAGCACTTACTGAGGAACCCGGATCGTCCAACGGGAGAAATCCGGTTCGTCTTTTGTCACCATTTCTTTCGGATAGATGAATGTCCATGGTTTTGTCGTATTTGCATTGACCGGCAGGGAGCCGATATCGAACGAGCCGCTTGCCACCACTTCACCGGAGGCGTCGATCAGCTCGAGCGGCAGTTTTTCGATGTTGATCTGCTTCGAGTGGCCATTCCGGATGAATACCGATGCCGCGATGCTGCCGTCATCCTGTTTCAATGCCTGGAATCCGGCGATATTCACTTCGCGCGGCTTCAGTTTCGGCAGATTGCCGACGACTTCCTCCAACGCGGCCTTCTGCTCAGCCGGAAGTCCCTGTTCCCACGATTCTTCGAGCTCGAGCTTGTGCGGCACCATCGACTGCACGTTGAAGGCGAGTTTCCAGTCCTCTGCCGGCGGCTCTTCGACGAACAGGTTGTCCTTCGTGAAGACGAACACCCACGGGCGGGCGCTGCGCGGCTGGATTTCGCCGAGCTCACTCAAGTCGAACTGCTGGGAACCGATCGTTTTGCCGTCTTTGTCCAGCAGCATCAGTTCCACCTCGCCGACCGTGATCGTCTGATCGAGCGACGAACGGAAGAATGCTTTCACGAGGAAATCACCAGTTGCCGGTTCGACGTCGATGTCGATGCCGGAAAGGGAGATCTGGTTAGGTTTCAGCGGCTCCAATTCATTGGCGAGGAAACGGAATACATATTCCTGTTCCTGCGGGAGCTGCCAGGACGGGTGGAGGGACAGCGACGTTTCGATATCCTCGTCTCCGCCTTGTCCGGAAGTTCCCGCCATCAGCTCTTCTGAATCGATCGTGCTGTCTTTGCCTGTTTTCTCGGTCTTCTTAAATAATGATAAGAAATTCATCAGTTAACCTCCTGTGCTTGTTCTTCCTGCTGTTCCGTCAGCATCTTCAAGAATTGGATCACTTCGGACGCAATGCTGCGGCGCAATTTCTGATAATGCTTGCCGAACAGCTCCAGTCCTTCACGCTGATAAATCCGCATCGGATCCTCCTGTCCATACGACCGGAGTCCGATCCCTTCCTTCAGCCGGGTCATGACTTCCAGATGTTTCACCCACATGGAATCGATATGGCTGAGCATCACTTGCGGAATCAGCGCGTTCACCTGCTCATTATCCTCAAACGAACGGATGTATGCAACCAATTCATCGAGAGGTTCTTCATAGAATTTCACGATCTGCACCGGTTTCTCGAACGTGCGCGGCAATTCAGCCGGCTTGTGCAGCAGGGAATTCATCGTCGTCTCGATCCGGTCGAAATCCCACTGATCCGGTGTCTCCCCCTCCGGGCAGCTGTCGTATACGACGAACTCCATCGTTTCGTGCAGCATCCCTTCGAGCGTACCGATAATGTTTTCCCTCTCCAGCACCTTATCCCGCAATGCATACAGGACATTCCGCTGATCGTTGATAACATCATCCAGCTTCAGATTGTACTCGCGCATCGAATAATGCGACCCTTCGACGATCCGCTGCGTCCGTTCCGTCAGTTCGTTCACGTCTTTGTTCAGCACCAGTCCGGTTTCATCCGTCTCGGCTTTTTTCTGGAATTTCTCCAAATCGTCTTTTGCGAACCGTTTGAACATATCGTCCTCAAGCGACAGGAAGAACCGAGATTCGCCTTTGTCCCCCTGACGGCCCGAACGGCCCCGTAATTGGTTGTCGACGCGGCGGCTTTCGTGCTTTTCCGTCCCGAGAACGAACAATCCGCCGAGATCTTCCACCCCTTCACCGAGAACGATGTCGGTTCCGCGGCCTGCCATGTTGGTCGCGACCGTGATGTGCCCTTTTTGCCCGGCATTCGAGATCAATTCGACTTCCTGCTCGACACTTTTCGCGTTGAGCAGATTGTAATCGAGTTTGTGTTCATCCAAATATCCGACGACTTTTTCCGACTGCAGGATCGACGTCGTTCCGACAAGAACCGGCTGGCCGGACTCATGACGCTGTGCGACTTCTTTCGCCATCGCTTTGTATTTATCATCAATTGTTGCAAATACAAAATCCGGCTGATCGATCCGCTGGCGCGGCCGGTTCGTCGGGATCTGGATGACCTGCATGTTGTACACTTCCCGGAATTCTTTCTCCTGTGTCTTCGCGGTGCCGGTCATACCGCACAGCTTCGGATACATACGGAAATAGTTCTGGATCGTGATCTGTGCCTGCGCTTTGTTTTCATCAGTGATCGGCAGATTCTCTTTCGCTTCGATCGCCTGATGCAGCCCATCCGACAGCGTACGGCCTTCCATGATCCGGCCGGTGAACATGTCGACAAGCTCGATTTTCTGATCTCTGACAATATAGTCCACGTCGCGTTTGAAAATGACATGGGCGCGGACCGCCTGGATCATGTAGTGGTACAGCGTCTGGTGCTCGAGGTCATACAGATTGTCGACACCGAACGCTTTTTCGACTTTCTCGATACCAGCTTCCGTCAGGGCAGTCGACTTCGTTTCGTCATCAAAGTCGAAATCGACACCCTGTTTGAACCGTTTCGCAAGACGGGCGGCGATCATATGAAGATCGGCATCCGCCTGCATCTTGCCCGCCACGATGAGCGGCGTCTTCGCTTCGTCGATCAGCACGCTGTCGACTTCATCGATGATGGCGTAATGATACGGACGCTGCACTTTCTGGCTGATATGCTGCGCCATGTTATCGCGCAAGTAGTCGAAGCCGAATTCAGTGCCAACACCGTACGTGATATCCGCATCATATGCCTCTTTTTTCTCGAGCCCCTGCATCATCGGCACGTTCAGGCCGACCGTAAGACCGAGGAAACGATGGATCTGCCCGATCTGTTCAAAGTCACGGCGCGCCAGGTAGTCATTGACTGTAATGACATGGACGCCTTTTCCTTCAAGGGCACGTACGTAAGAGGGAAGGGAGGCGACGAGCGTCTTTCCTTCACCTGTCGGCATCTCGGCGATGTTGCCTTCCGCCAGCACCATTCCGCCGATCAGCTGGACGTCGAAGTGACGCATGCCGAGTACACGCTTCGATGCTTCGCGCACGACAGCAAAGGCTTCAGGAATGATCTGCTGGACCGTTTCGCCGGTTTGGATGCGTTCTTTGAATTCGACGGTCTTTTCAGCGAGCTGATCGTCTGTCAAATCGACATAATCAGGCTCCAGTTTATTTATATGGTTTACGACTTTCCGGTACTTCTTGAGCTGCCGGTCACTCGTTTGGTTCGATCGTTTGAAAATGGATAGCATATAGATAACGCTCCTTTATATCGTCCATTGCATGGACACGTCCCTATTTTATCAAACTGGACGGGAAAAGACTATAACCGCACGAGAAAGGTTACGAAAATAGGTGTATCCTCTCAAAATTCAGGGTATTGTTATAACGTACGTCTGTGTAAACATAGAAAAGTTGGTTCACAGAGTGCTTTCTTTTTGCCGCCATGGTATAATACGGTAGGCTAAAATTAAAATCGAGAACTTCAGGGAGGAAGGACATGTTATTCCTGGCTATGGCGGCTGCATTTGTCGGCGCCATCATACTAACTCCGCTTGTTATAAAATTCGCATTCCGGATCGGTGCAGTTGACCGGCCGAACTATCGTAAAGTACATGCTGCGGTCATGCCGCGCATCGGAGGTCTTGCGATCTTCGGTGCCTTTCTGATCGGCTATGCTATATTGCTCCCTAAAGATGAACACGCTGCCGGAATCCTGATCGGTGCAGTGATCATCATTGCCGTCGGTTTCTTCGATGATATGCTTGAAATCACAGCGAAGGCGAAAATGCTCGGCCAGCTGGCTGCGGCAGTGGTCGTCATCACGGTCGGCGGCATGCAGATCGAAGTCCTGAACCTGCCATTCATCGGACAGATTGAATTTGGGTTCCTGAGCATCCCGATCACCTTGCTGTGGATCGTCGGTATCACGAATGCCATCAACCTGATCGACGGGCTGGACGGACTGGCTGCAGGGGTTTCGACCATTGCATTCATTTCCATCTCCGTCATGGCACTTATCATGCACGATCCGTTCGTTCTTGCCACGGCTGCCATCCTTGCCGCAAGTTCCATTGGATTCCTTGTGTTCAACTTCCATCCCGCCAAGATCTTCATGGGGGATACGGGATCGCTGTTCCTCGGCTTCATGATTTCCGTTCTGGCGCTACTTGGATTCAAGAATGTCGCAGTTGTTTCACTCGTCATTCCGATTATTATACTCGGTGTGCCGATATCCGATACCTTCTTCGCGATTGTGCGTCGGATCCGCATGAAGCAGTCGATCACCGCACCGGATAAATCACACTTGCATCACTGTCTGCTGCGGGCTGGGTTCTCCCACCGTCAGACGGTACTCGTCATTTACGGCATTGCCATTCTGTTCGGAATTGCAGCGGTCCTGTTCTCACAGGCGACCGTCTGGGGAGCGATCCTTCTCCTCGGTGTCATCCTGCTCGCCATTGAATTGTTCGTGGAGATCATCGGACTGGCTGGTACAAATTACCGGCCGATCTTGAACCTGGTCCGCATGATCGGAAAATAATAGTGCATGGCTGTCTCAGAGTTCCTCTCTGAGGCAGCCTTTTTAGTTTGTCAAAAGATGCATGCCAACAGAAAAGTGCGCCGGCCGTCAGGGGACGGGGCGCACTGTGTGTACTGCATTCAATTATCGTCTGTGTCGGATCCGCTGTCGGCGTCTTCACTTGGAAGACCGGCGCTGTCCGTGCCGTAAAGACCGGATTCTTCATCATCGACGTCGGTGCCAGAAGGGGAAATCAGCCCGAGATGGGATTGGAGGATGAGCCGTTTCTGCTGGAGGTCTTCTTCATTCAGCTTCCAGTAGTAGACTCCGGTACCCCAATCATCATCGCCTTCCAGCGTCAGCGTGTCGACGGATGGCATGCCGCCTTTTGCATATTCAAGGAACGACAGCATCTCTTTGTAGGTCATGTTGGTCTTGACATTATCGCCGAGCGCTTCGATCACTTCGCCGAATTTCGTGATGGCTGCAGGCGACTTCGCCTTGTCCATCATTGCCTGGATGATCATCTGCTGGCGTTTGCCGCGTTCGATATCATTATCCAGTTTACGCGTCCGGGCGAGGGCCAGGGCATGTCGCCCGTCGAGTGTCTGAAGACCCGGCATCAGGTGGATCGTTCCGGCGTCCGTCTCATCTTTTTCGATACGCTCATACGGCACATCGACGTCCACGCCGCCGAGCGCATCAACGACATCGATGAACGCATTGAAGTTCGTCTTCAAATAATAATCGACAGGGATATCGAGCATCTCTTCGACAGTTTCGACTGTCGCTTTTGTCCCGCCATAGGCATTGGCGTGTGTGATTTTGTCTTTGTAATCGACTTCAGGAATGTATACGTAGGAATCCCGAGGGATGCTGAGCAGTTTGACGGTCTTCAGTTTTGGGTTCAATGTTGCGATGAGCAGCGCATCGGCCCGGCTGTTGCTGTCTCCCTGCTGCCGGTCATCGCTGTCATCGACGCCGATGAACAGGACGGATACATTGTCCTTGGCCGGCTGGATGCGTGTTTCTTTGTCCGTAGTCCTAGGGGAACGGTCAGGGATCGCTTCATATGCCCGGTCGGCTGCCAATTCCGCCTTTTTGTGAAGCGTCACGCCGTAGATGGCGACTGTGAACAATGCAGCGATGGCTGCCACGAGCCCGATCTTCAGTGCGAGCCGGGTCTTGGATGACCTGCGCTTTGACTTCTTATAGTCTTTCCGTTTCATTTAAGTTCTGGCCTCCGTTATGCCGTCCTTCTGCCGGATTCCCGATGATTCACGGAAATGGACAGCGGCGGTCTATACTGTCGCACTGGCTTGTAATTCGCAGAATTCTTCATGAATCTACAGTATACTATCTTTTGGAAAGCCCGTACACCTTTTCAAACGGAAAACTCCAGGAATATCTTTTCCCCTTCAACAACTTCCCCCTGCCCGTTTGTCAGATCAGCCATCCAGTCCCTGAAGTCACCGACCTCGCCGACCGGGACAAAAACCGACAGCATGACATGTTCGCCATAATCGATGCGATCGAGCGGCCAGCGGGACTGCCGCACTTCATTTTCCACTTTTCCGAGGGCTGTATAGTCGACCGTCACTTCCATCGTACTGTGAAGCCTGCGCTCTACAATCCCGGCTGCTGCAACTCCTTCCGATGCAGAACGTCCGTATGCACGGATCAGACCGCCGCCACCTAGTTTAATGCCTCCAAAGTAACGGGTCACGACGACGGTTGCATCTTTCAGCCCTTGTTTTTTCAGCACTTCGAGCATCGGGACACCGGCTGTCCCGGATGGCTCTCCGTCATCGTTCGCTTTTTGGATGTGATCATGCTCACCAATCAGGTAAGCTGAGCAATTATGCGTAGCGGAGGCATGCTCCTGCTTGATCTGCCGGATGAATTCCAATGCTTCCTCTTCCGATTCAGTACGTTTGACGGAGGCGATGAAGCGTGATTTACTAATGACAATTTCCGCCTCGCCCTGCTGTTTCACGGTCTGATAGTCAGGTCTCATTTCAGCATCCTCCTCAATCTGTAATACAATTTTAATATGTAATGGGCATTAAGATGCTATACTGAGTAAAGTGTATAGTGAATCCGTTTGCAGTGCAATAGCAACACGGATTCCGCACAAGGATAACAGCAGCGATGGGGGTGGGACAGTGAACAAGCCGGCAATAGATATCCAGAAGTTGGAAGGTATCTTTGGCAGCATGGTGAATGTGATGGATCAGTCGAAAAACGACATTTTTATGATCAGTGAACAGAGCCGGCGCAGTTACGAGTCCATGCAGCGTGAGCTTCTTCTCGTCAAGGAAGATATTTCCCGGGTAATAACCGAAGGGGACCACCTTGAAGAGATGACACGCCACTCACGCAAAAGGCTTGCTGATGTCTCCAGGAATTTTGTAAACTATTCAGAGCAGGAAGTGCGGAAAGCCTATGAGGTGGCCAATGATCTGCTTGTCAGGCTTTCGGTGAACCGCATGGAAGAAAAGCAGCTGCGCATGACACGTGACGATCTCGACCGCCGCCTGGCGGAGCTGCTCCACACGATCGAACGTGCGGATCAGCTCGTGAACCAAGTGTCCACAGTCATTAATTACCTGACATCGGACTTGAAAGATGTAGGGGAAGCACTCGAGACCGCACGGCATAAGGAAGACTTCGCAATCCGGATCATCCAGGCCCAGGAAGAGGAACGCAAACGAGTTTCCCGGGAAATACACGACGGTCCTGCGCAAATGATGGCCAATGTGCTGATCCGTTCAGGGCTTGTTGAGAAAGTGTATGAACAGAAAGGGCCGGAGCAGGCGCTGATCGAGTTCAGGGATCTGAAGGAGATGGTCCGCAGCTCATTGTATGAAGTGCGGAGAATCATATATGATCTACGGCCGATGGCAATCGATGATCTCGGCGTTGTGCCGACTTTGAAGAAGTATCTGTCGACATTGATGGAATACGAACCTGACGTCCGGATCCATTTCCAGAGCATCGGCGAAGCAAGCCGCTTCGAATCCAGTTTCGAAGTAGCGGTGTTCCGGCTGGTCCAGGAATCCGTCACGAACGCTATCAAGCATGGCAACAGCCGTGACGTCTGGGTGAAAGTCGAATGGCTGTGTGAATCCATGAATGCACTTATCAAGGATAACGGCAGCGGCTTCGATCAGAATGAAGTGAAAGAGAAATCATTCGGGATCATCGGGATGAAAGAGCGTATCGACCTGCTGAAAGGTGAGCTGAAAATCACCTCTGAAGTCGGCAGGGGGACAAGCGTCTTCTTCACCATCCCGTTCAGTCCCGATTCGAAGTGAAAATAGAGGCAGTGGAGGGAACGAAAATGACAAAGATCTTAATAGTAGACGACCACCAACTATTCCGGGAAGGTGTGAAGCGGATTCTTGCATTCGAAGATTCGTTCGAAGTGGTAGCCGAAGGGGACGACGGCAGTGAAGTGTTCACTCTGTATGAAGAACACCGTCCGGATGTCGTCCTGATGGACATCAACATGCCGCGCATGAACGGTATCGAGGCGACAGAGCAATTGACATCCAAATACCCGGATGCGAAAGTCATCGTCCTGTCCATCCATGATGATGAGTCGTACGTTTCTCAGGCACTGAAAACCGGTGCACTCGGCTATATGCTGAAAGAGATGGATGCGGATGCAATCGTCCAGGCGATCAAAGTTGTGGCGGCAGGGGGATCGTACCTGCATCCGAAAGTGACGCACAACCTTGTGACCGAATATCGCAGATTGAGCGAACGCGAGCATAAAGGCTCGTTCCATCAGCACGAAATCCGCCGTCCGCTCCACCTGCTGACGAAGCGGGAATGTGAAGTGCTGCAGCTGCTGACGGACGGCCAAAGCAACCGGGCGATCGGTGAGACACTGTTCATCTCCGAGAAGACGGTCAAGAACCACGTGTCCAGCATCCTGCAGAAGATGAATGTCAACGACCGGACACAGGCAGTCGTCACGGCCATCAAGAACGGCTGGGTTGAAGTCAAGTAAGGACAACAGAGCAAAGGGCCTCCGACTGGATGGTCCTTTTGCTGTGAGAGGGGATGGACTGATGAAGAAAACGGCAGTATTGTTCGGAACAGCAGCATTGGTGCTGACGCTCGGTGCGTGCGGCGGTGAAGACAGCAGCGAAAACAGCCAGGGATCGGTCAATGACGGGGAACAGACGAATGAATATGGCAGCATCGATCACGGCGTGAAAGATAAAGGGACGGAAATGGAAGGCAAGGACGGGGGCGACGTCGGCTTCAGCCTGAACGGCGGCGATATCGAAGAAGCATCCGGTGTCCCGGAAGATCAGAAGGAAGCGATCGAAAAGGCGTTCAGCGAGTACATCGATACACTGAATGCCGGCGATGTGGATGCGTACCTTGCCACACTTTCCGAAGAAGGCTATGACCTCGGCGAAGAACGTGCGGCGACCGAGGAGCTGCTTACTGAAAATGAGCTGACACGCACTCCGGAGGACTTGACGATTGTCGAGTATACGGAGGATGAAGCGCAGGTCTTCACGGTGATGAAGACGGCCGTCAAGTCCAAGGCAAGCGGTGAAGAGGACGTCAGCAGCGGACGTCAGGTGACGGTCATGAACCATGAGGACGGCAACTGGAAAGTGAAATCGGTCCATTACATCGGAGACTTGGAGAAGGAAAAATAAACTGAACAGAAGAAACAGTCCGCTGGCAGAATTATCATGCCGTTTACGGACTGTTTTTTGTTGCAATGAAAGAGGGGATGGCGTACACTCCTAATAAGAACACTTGTTCGTTATGGAGGGATGGACAATGCCTGCACTGCAGAAAGAAGAGGTCGCCAATCTGGAGAACATGATTTACCTGCCCATGCTGCTGACAGTCCTGGAACGGGACCGCCAATCGATCGAGCAGGGGAATTTCAAACTGAAAAAGCCGTATTTGGCGCTCGTGGACGATGTGACCAGGAAGGTGCACAGGGAGCTTGGCAATACGGCTGCCTACCTGCGGATGCACCGGATGTCCGTCATCAAAGGGAAGACGGATGACATTTTCACCGAATACACATTCCTGCATGACAGGACGGAAGATCGGCGCCGCTACTTGAATGTGCGGCTGCGCAACCGTACGGAGGAACTGCTCACTCGGTATCTCCGGCAACAGGATATGTGAAACTGCCATGCTGGGCGACCACCATCCGCGGACGCTGAAGCATGAACTGTTTCTTTTCGAAGTCCCGTTCGAGCAATGCGGCAAAAGCGAACTGCCGCCACATCGTCGGTGTCGAAACATTGACTTTCACTTTACGGCCATTTTCAAGATGGATGGAACAGCCGGAGGACTCCTCCTTGAAGTCGGTGATGGCGTGGTACGAAATCCACATGTTGTCATCCGAAGCCGGCGACATGGTCGGCAGGAAGATGTACGGTGTGTCGAATGCGTGAGCGACGACGATCGGCGTCTTATGACGGTTGCCGAGTGCCCGGCGGGCGGTGAGCGTACGGGTCTTCAGTGAGGAGCCGTACAGCTCGCATGTCTTCCGAACGATCTGGATCGGTTTCTTCGGCAGGGAGAATTCCGTATGCCGTTCGATCACACGGGTCGTCGTCTTGAAATCTGCATGGATGGGCTGCAGAACGAACGTATCCGAGTTGATGAGGTAATTGCCGAATTGCTGCTGTGAGTGCATCTTTATCCCTCCTGCTGAGTAGGTTCTTAATTCTCATTATATCGGAAGCATATGGAAATGCAATTTAATAAAAAGAAAAGTCGGAAAAGTGAAGATAAGCTGACCGATACTGTCGGAAAAGACTCTTCGATCAGCTTATCAGTCGGAGTTTATGTTTCCGCGGCCGGAAAAGGAGCCGGTATCCGCTTATTCCTGCGAACGCAATGCCGCTGCGCCGAGCGTTTTGGCGGCAGTCAGCATTGCGGATTCGTCAAAGTCGAACATCGGGTGGTGATGCGGGTAGGCCGATTCCGGCTGGGCGCCTGTGAAGAAGAAGGTGCCGGGCACCTGCTCCAGATAGTAGGCGAAGTCCTCGCCGCCCATCTGCGGCACCATCTCAACGACCGACTTCACGCCAGGAACGTCCCGGGCGATGTCCCGGAGGAATTCAGTCTCCTGTTTATGGTTCACGACTGCCGGATAGCCGCGCGTGTAGGTCACGTCGATCTTTGCATCGTGCATGAGGGCGGTGCCGTCCGCAATACGCTGGATTTCCCGTTCCATCAGATCCCGGATTTCGGGGGAGAATGTCCGTACCGTGCCGAGGAGCTCCGCCTGATCGGCAATGATATTGAACGCGTTGTCGGATATGAACGAACCGATCGTGACAACGGCGGATTCGATCGGGTCGACACGCCGGGATACGAGCTGCTGCAGATTCGTGACGAACTGGGAGGCGATGACGATAGCGTCCTTCGTCTGATGAGGGGATGCCCCGTGGCCGCCCGCGCCTTTCACCGTGATCTCGATCCGGTCGGCAGCCGCCATGATCGGCCCGCTGACATACTGGACCGTATTCGCTTCAAGGAGCGACCAGAGGTGCGTGCCGAAGATGACATCCACACCGTCAAGGCAGCCGTCTTCGATCATCGAAATGGCTCCGCCCGGCGCATATTCTTCCGCGTGCTGGTGGATGAAGATGTACGTACCGGTAAGTTCATCTTTCAGCGTATGGATTGCCTTTGCGAGCTGGAGCAGCGCTGCTGTATGTCCGTCATGGCCGCAAGCGTGCATGACGCCTTCGACTGTCGATTTGTAGGGGACGTCTTTCTGATCCTGGATCGGCAGGGCGTCGAAATCTGCCCGGAGCGCTACGGTCTTGCCGGGCTTCGCACCTTCAATGCGCGCGACAACACCATTGCCGCCTACATTGCTCCGGTATTCGACACCCAACTCTTTATAGAAAGTCTGGATATACTTTGCGGTTTCCGTTTCATGGAATGAGACTTCCGGATGCTGATGCAGATGACGCCGGATGCTGACCATATCCTCGTAGGATTCGTCGAGCAGAGTATACAGCTTGTCGTTCATGGAAACATCCCCTTTTCAAATGATTCCACCCAGTATACCAATGCGTTTTTCAACTCGCAATAATGCGACAACGAAAAAAGAGGCATATGGCCTCTTCGTGTTCTGCAGCAGGCAGACGGCTTACAGTCCGTCCTCTTCGTCCGATACCGAACTATAGAGTGATAAGTACGGGGCACTCGTGAATATGTGGACAGCCGGACCTGCGTGGGCATCCATAGTGGAGGTATCATACGCATCCTTGAATGCCGGAGTATGCCGCCACATATCGAACGCCTTTGCATCTTCCCACTCTGTCAGGATGACGTACGTATCCGAACCGATGGGACGCAGCAGACGGTAAGCGGTGAATCCGGCAGCATCCGCCATCTTCCCGTAGTCCTTCTTGAACCGGTCTTCGAATACCGGCTTGCCTTCGTCGGATACCGGCACGTTGTTCATGGCGAAGAATCCGCGGTCCTGCAGCTGTCCGAGCTCCGCAATCACTTCGTACTTGTGCGGTGTCTGGAATACGGTCTTCCCTTCGGTTTCGTGCAGCAGCAGAGACGTCCCGCTGCCGTTCATGAGAATCATCTTCTCATCGGGATACTTCTCCTTCACTTTCTCCATGAAGTCAACTGTCCCGCGGGTCGTATAAATGTTTGTCATTTGGAATGGCCTCCCTTGGCTTGTCTGATTCAGATTTGTTTTTCGTCAACCACTTCATTCTCTTCTTTCATTAATTCCCGAAATCCTTCTCCTAAAACAACCAGGCTCATCCAGGTGCCCAATGTAGTACAAATTTATGACATTGAGTGTGTTTGGCTATACATCCCAACCGTTTCCGTCTATATTGAAAACGATAAGCTGTCTGTATACAGCAGCAGAACACCGTCCGGTAAATTGAGAATGGGGGAAACTGTTCATGGCAACGTTCAACGATACACTTCTCCGTGCAGCGCGCGGGGAGAAGATTGACCATACACCTGTATGGTACATGCGGCAGGCAGGCAGATCGCAGCCCGAGTACCGTGCCATCAAGGAAAAGTACTCATTGGAGGAAATCACACACCAGCCTGAACTTTGTGCATATGTCACGAAGCTGCCGGTCGACCAGTATGGTGTCGATGCAGCGATCCTCTACAAGGATATCGTCACGCCGCTGCCTGGAATGGGCGTCGATGTGGCCATCAAAGCGGGCGTCGGTCCGGTCATTGCGAACCCGATCCGCTCCGTTGCGGATATCGACAAACTGACAACGATGCATCCGGAAGATGACATCCCGTTCGTGCTCGATACGATCAAACTGCTGACGCGGGAGCAGCTGAATGTGCCGCTCATCGGGTTCGCCGGAGCACCGTTCACGCTCGCGAGCTACATGATCGAAGGCGGTCCGTCGAAGAACTATGCGCGCACGAAAGCGCTCATGGTCTCGGAACCGGAAGCCTGGTTCAAACTCATGGACAAATTGGCGGATACGATGATCGAATACGTCGGTGCCCAGGTGAAGGCGGGCGCAAGCGCCATCCAGATCTTCGACTCGTGGGTCGGTGCACTGAATGTCCAGGATTACCGGATTTTCATCAAACCGGTCATGGAACGGATTTTCACAGAGCTCCGGAAACTGAATGTGCCCCTTATTACATTCGGGGTGGGCGCAAGCCACCTGGCGAACGAATGGCATGACCTGCCTGTCGACGTGGTCGGCCTTGACTGGCGGCTGTCGATCGAAGAAGCCGGTAAGCGCGGGCTGACGAAACCTCTCCAGGGGAATCTCGACCCGACGATGCTGCTGGCGGACTGGCCGGTCATCGAGGAGCGGGCGAAAGCGATCATCGAACAGGGTGTTGCACACGGCAGCCACATCTTCAACCTGGGGCATGGCGTGTTCCCGGAAATCGAGCCTGCGAAACTGAAGAAACTGACTGAACTGATCCACACATACAGCGCTGAACTGCGCGCTGCAAAAAACTGACCTTGAGGTGACTATTATGGGAAAACGTACAATGGGATTGCTCGTCATGGCATACGGAACGCCATATAAAGAGGAAGATATCGAACCGTACTATACACATATCCGCCGCGGACGGAAGCCTGCCCCGGAACAGCTCGAGGACTTGAAGAACCGGTATGAAGCGATCGGCGGGATCTCACCGCTTGCGCATATCACGGAAGGCCAGGCACAGGCGCTTACCGACGCGCTGAATGCTGCCCAGGATGATATCGAGTTCAAGCTCTACATCGGCCTGAAGCATATCACCCCGTTCATCGAAGAGGCGGTTGCCGAGATGAACAAAGACGGCATCGAGGAAGCGGTCACGGTGGTGCTCGCACCGCACTATTCGACCTTCTCGGTGAAGTCGTACAACACCCGGGCGAAAGAGGAAGCCGACAAATACGGCATCAAGATCCGTTCCGTCGAAAGCTGGTATAAGCAGCCGAAGTTCCTGCAGTACTGGGAGCAGAAGATCCGCGAAACATTCGACAGCATGAGCAGCGAAGAGCGCGAAAAAGCGGTACTTGTCGTATCGGCGCACTCACTGCCTCAGAAGATCCGTGAAGCGGGCGACCCGTATCCGGACCAGCTGGAAGAGACAGCGAAACTGGTGGCGGAAGCCGCTGAGGTGAAAAACTATGCAGTGGGCTGGCAGAGTGAAGGGCAGACAGGTGAACCGTGGCTCGGGCCGGACGTACAAGACCTGACACGCGACCTGTATGAGAACGAAGGCTACCGCTCATTCGTCTATACGCCGGTCGGCTTCGTTTCCGATCACCTCGAAGTGCTCTACGACAATGACTATGAATGTAAAGTCGTCTGTGATGAACTTGGCGCATCATACCGCCGTCCGCAGATGCCGAACACGGATCCGCTCTTCATCGGCGCTGTCGCGGATGCGGTTCTGGACAAAGTGAACGAGTAAGCTATTGAAAAGGACGTGTGAAAGGTATGGACGAACAGCGTAAAAAAGTCGTGATCGCAGGGGGCGGGATCACCGGTCTGTCCGCGGCATTCTATATGCAGCGGCAGATCGATGAGCAGCAGCTTCCGATCGACATCATCCTGGTAGAAGCAACGAACCGGCTCGGGGGCAAGATCCAGACCGTCCGGCGTAACGGCTATATTATCGAACGCGGTCCAGACTCCTTTCTGATCCGAAAAAAAAGCATGGACCGGCTGGCCGGAGAGCTCGGCATCGCCGATCAGCTGGTGAAGAACGCGACCGGCCAGTCGTTCGTGCTGCTGAATGACGAACTCCATCCGATCCCGGGCGGCTCCATCATGGGCGTGCCGACGGAGGTCGGACCTTTCCTGAAGAGCAACCTGTTTTCGCTGACCGGCAAACTCCGGGCGGCGGGGGACTTCTTCCTGCCGCGATCCGATATCCAGGGCGACCAGTCACTCGGGAAGTTCTTCCGCCGGCGTTTCGGCAACGAGGTCGTCAACAATCTGATCGAACCGCTGCTGTCGGGTGTGTATGCGGGCGATATCGATAATATGAGCATGGAATCGACATTCCCGCAATTCGTCGATGTCGAGGAAAAGCACAGAAGCCTGATCCTCGGCATGAAGAAGACACGGCCGAAGCCGGAACAGCTGCCGAACAAAGGGCATGCCGCGAAAAAGGAAGGCGCCTTCCACACGTTCCGCGACGGGCTGGAGACTCTCGTCGAAGCGCTCGAAGCACAATTGACGAAAGTGAAATTCGTCAAAGGCGTGCGGCTGGAAAGCATTGAAGAGCAGGACGGCAAAACGTATGTGACGCTGAACGAAGGCTCCGTCATCGAAGCGGATGCCGTCATTTTGACGACCGGTCACGAAACCGCGCGCCGGCTGTTCGAACCGTACGGCATCCTGCAGCAGCTCGGTGAGATCCGCACCTCTTCCGTTGCCACAATCGCGCTTGCGTTCCCAGCGGAAGCGGTCGTGCAGGACAAGGAAGGAACCGGTTTCCTCGTATCGCGGAGCGGCGATTATTCGATTACGGCCTGTACGTGGGTGAATCGCAAATGGCCGACGACGACACCCGACGGCAAAGTGCTGCTGCGGGCGTTCGTCGGCCGGATCGGAGAAGAGGCGATCGTCGACCTGCCCGATGCGGAAATCGAACAGATCGTCCTCGGGGATCTGCGAAAGATTTTTGAGATCAACGGAGACCCGGAATTTTCGATCGTCACCCGCTGGAAAGAGGACCGGCCGCAATACCGGGTCGGCCATAAGCAGCTGATCGCAGAAGCGAAAGCCGAACTGCGTGACGCCTTCCCGCAAGTCGAGCTTGCGGGCGCCTCCTATGAAGGCGTCGGCCTGCCGGACTGCGTCGATCAGGGCCAAGCCGCAGCCGAGCGCGTGATCAGCCGGCTCACGGACCCATCTTAACAATGAAACACCCCTTGCACCCGCCCGTTTGGCGGTTGCAGGGGGTGTTTTTGCTGCTGCACGCGGCGGTATCGGACAGATCAGGGGAAGTATCGGACACATCGCCTGCGGTATCGGACAGTTGGCCGAAGTATCGGACAGATCGAGGGAGATATCGGACAGATCGCTGAATTTATCGGCATTTGGGCACAATTCAAGGGCCTGGATGGTGCTCGCTAACGCTCGTTTTCCAGGGGAGCCGTCGGGACGCGGCAGCGCACTCTGCGCCGTGTGCCGTCATGGCGCGAGAAAAAGGGACAAGTCAGGGGGCTGCACGCGGCGGTATCGGACAAACCAGGGGAAGTATCGGCCACATCGCCGGAGATATCGGACACTTGGCAGGAAGTATCGGACAGATGGAGGGAGATATCGGACAGATCGCTGAATTGATCGGCATCGGGACACAACTCAGCTCTTCCCGCATCCCCCTCAGACAAAAAAACCTTGCCGACAGGGCGCATAGCCCGGGGCAAGGTTTCATTCAATTACACATGGACATTCACTGCTCGGAACACGACGGACACGTGGCCTGGTAGCACTCATGCTGCTCTTCGAACTGTTCACCGCACGTGGCACACTGTTTCGGAGGAAGGTTCTTGAAAAACTCGACGACGTTTTCGATCATTGAAATCCGCTCCATTCGGTTTGTAATAGGACTGCTTTCTCCACAGGCATTTGTTATGCAACAGACAGGCCAAAAAAATAGGCAGCGGCATCTTGGTGTACTAGCACTTCGAGTTGTTATAACTAGTGTATTATAACAGTCTCCCATCCGTCAATGAATTCACCCAAATTTCTAAATAATTTTTCCTGATCTCAGCCGGCAGCCGGAAAACCGCCCTCTGCCAGACGGTCCGAACGGCGCAATGGGACGCTCCTGCCGCAGTATGATAAACTGTCAGTAATCACTAATGCAGAGGAGAGAAGGACATGCAATTTGTCGATAACAAAGGGATTACCGATCCGCGCATCAACTTGGCGATCGAGGAATACATTCTAAAGAACATGGACGTCGATCAGGACTCCTATTTGCTGTTCTATATCAACGAACCGTCGATCATCATCGGCAAGAACCAGAACACGATCGAGGAGATCGACACGGAATACGTCGATGCGAACGGCATCCACGTCGTCCGCAGGCTTTCCGGCGGCGGTGCTGTGTACCATGACACCGGCAACCTGAACTTCAGCTTCATCACGAAAGACGATGGACAGTCGTTCCGCAACTTCAAGAAGTTCACAGAGCCCGTCGTCGAGGCGCTCGCGAAGATGGGCGTCAAAGCTGAACTCCTCGGCCGTAACGACCTGCTCGTCGACGGTAAGAAAGTGTCCGGGAATGCGCAGTTTGCAACGAACGGACGGATGTTCAGCCACGGCACGCTCATGTTCGATACGGAAATCGAGGAAGTCGTCAATGCGCTGCGCGTCAAGAAGGACAAAAT
The DNA here is from genome assembly GCF_000826145.2 of Sporosarcina koreensis. Lineage (GTDB taxonomy): Bacteria > Bacillota > Bacilli > Bacillales_A > Planococcaceae > Sporosarcina > Sporosarcina trichiuri. The sequence continues at coordinate 1,260,006 of NZ_LN651337.1, read as the reverse complement.
CGAATCGAAAGGCATCAAGTCGATCCGCAGCCGGGTCACCAACATCTCCGAGTATATGGACAAGGAGATGACAATCGAGGAATTCCGGATGGAGATCCTGAAATCCATTTTCGGCGGGGAAGAGAACATCCAATACAGGGAACTGACCGACGAGGACTGGGACAACATCCGCAAGCTGTCCGCGGAACGCTACGGCAACTGGGACTGGAACTACGGCCGCTCGCCAAAGTGCAACGTCCAGCACTCCCACCGGTTCCCGGTCGGCAGCATCGACGTGCGCCTGCAGGTCGACAAAGGGACGATCCATGAAGTGCACATATTCGGCGACTTCTTCGGGATCGGCGATGTCTCGGAGCTGGAGGAGCGCCTCGTCGGCTGCCAGTATGACCGTGAATCGATCACGGCCGCTGTCAGCACGCTCGATATCCCGAAACTGCTCGGCGGCATCACGCAGGAAGAGTTCGTCAATCTGATCTACTGAGCCGGGGCCCTGGGGTTCCGCATCCTCCTTCAGGGCGGATGCGGACCCTTTTTTCACGGGCGGGGAAAGACGCGGGACGGCCCGATACGGTATACTGGAAGTACTTGTGAAGGAGGCCGGGAACTATGGAACAACATCGCATTTTCATCGTGGAGGATGACCGCAAGATCGCGGAACTGCTCGCGGATACGCTGCGGAAATACCAATATGACGTCGCCGTCGCGGAGGACTTCGACCGGATTTCGGATGAATGCCTCGCGTTCGAACCGCATCTGATCCTGCTCGACATCAACCTGCCGACCTACGACGGCTATTACTGGTGCCGCCAGCTGCGCACGCAGACGACGTGCCCGATCCTGTTCATCTCCGCACGGTCGGGGGATATGGACCAAGTCTTCGCACTTGAGAACGGCGGCGATGACTTCATCACCAAACCGTTCCATTACGATGTCGTCCTGGCGAAGATCCGCAGCCACCTGCGCCGCTCGTTCGGGGAGTATGCGCCGGCCCAGACGGAGCGGATCGTGAAAGTCGGATCGCTCACCCTGTTCGCGGAGCGGATGGAACTGCAGGCGGGCGAGACGCTCGTGCCGCTCCAGAAGAAGGAATGCATCATCCTGGAGCTGCTCATGGACGCGGCGCCGCGTGTCGTCGCCCGCGAGACACTGCTCGAGGAATTGTGGGACGACCAGTCGTTTGTGGATGAAAACACGCTGAACGTCAACATCGCCCGGGTCCGTAAGAAACTGGCGGATTACGGCATCCTGTCGACGATCGACACCGTCCGGGGAGCGGGCTACCGGTTCGTGCTGGCCACTGAGGAAGCATGAACAAATACAAGCTGTTTTTGCGCGAGCATGCACCGTTCCTGCTGTTCCAGCTCATGCTGCTGCTGTTCATCTGCCTGCTGTTCTGGCTGGACGGCGCCCGTGACTGGAGCACTTCGCTGTATGCAATCCTCATGGGGATCCTGCTGACGGCGGGCTACCTGCTCGTGAAGTTCATCATGCGGCGGTCGTTCTACGAAGTGCTGGAACGCGAGCCCGGACGGATGGAAGACGCACTGATCGGCCGGCCGCAGACGCCGGAACACCGCGTCACCGCGCAATATATGCGCAAGCTGTACCGGCTGTACCACAGCGACGTCCAGAAACTCGATACCGCGCAGCACCGGCAGCTGCACTTCATCAACCAGTGGGTCCATCAGATGAAAACCCCGATTTCCGTGCTCGGCCTGCTGCTGCAGGAAGAGGAGACGGACCGCAAAAGCTTCCGCGAGGAGCTCGACCGGCTGCAGGACGGTCTCGATGCCGTGCTCGTCAATGCACGGCTTGAGACGTTCGAAGATGATATGCGGATCGAGCGCGTCCGTCTCGGGGAACTCGTGCGCCAGGCGGTGACCGATCACAAACGGCTGTTCATCGCAAACGGCGTGTTCCCGCAGATCGATGTGGACGCGCATTTCGTCGTCGCGACCGATCCGAAGTGGATGAAGAACATCCTCGGCCAGTTCCTGACGAACGCTGTCAAATATACGTTCGAAAAAGGGAAGAAAGTGTACGCGGAGGCCGTGCAGACGGATGAAGGGATCCGGCTGACTGTCCGCGACGAAGGGATCGGCATCCCCGAGACGGACATCAAACGGGTCACCCGCGCGTTCTTCACCGGCGAAAACGGCCGCAAGACGGGCGAGTCGACCGGCATGGGGCTCTATATCGCGGCGGAGGTATGCGGACGGCTCGGCCACCCGCTGTCGATCGAGTCCGTCGTCGGAAACGGGACCGCGGTGTCCGTGCTGTTCGCAAATGGAGAGGCGGTGGAAACCGATGGCGCATAAAATCGTCGAACTGACGGAAGTGACCAAAATCTATGAAGGCAAAGTAATGCACCGGGCGCTGAACCGGCTCGATTTCGAGGCGGAACAAGGCGAGTTCGTCGCCATCATGGGGCCGTCCGGAAGCGGCAAGACGACGCTGCTGAACCTGATTTCAACGATCGACCTGCCGACATACGGCCGGATCGCAGTCAATGGCATCGAACCGGAGACGCTCAGCCAGAACGAGCTCGCCCTGTTCAGGCGGCGCAACCTCGGCTTCGTCTTCCAGACGATCAACCTGCTGCAGATGCTGACGGTCGAAGAGAACCTCGTGCTGCCGCTGACACTCGACCGAGTCGGAGTACCGGAAATGAAACGGCGCATCGCAAATCTCGCGGACAAGCTGTCGCTGACCGAGATCCTGTCGCGGCGGCCGGACGAACTGTCGGGCGGCCAGGCGCAGCGGACGGCGATCGGACGAGCGCTCATCCACGAACCGCAGCTGATCCTTGCCGATGAGCCGACTGGGAACCTTGACTCGAAATCGGCGCGTGACGTGCTCGAACTGCTGTCGAAGATCAACAGGACCGCCGGCACGACGATCATCATGGTGACGCACGATCCGCAGGCCGCAAGCTATTGCGACCGCGTGCTGTTCATCAAGGACGGCGAGTTTTTCAATGAATTGTACAGAGATGAACAGCGCAGGACGTTCTTCCAGCAGATCCTGAACGTGCTGTCGCTGCTCGGGGGGAACGTCAATGACCTTTCGTCAGTTCGCCTACCGTAACGTCGTCCGGAACCGGCGGATCTACGCTGCGTTCTTCATGGCGAGTGCGTTCTCGGTGATGGTGTTCTTCCTGTATTCGATGCTGCTGTTCCATCCTGCGATGGAGGAAGGGTTCGTCCAGGAGGTCGCGTCGACGGGCATGATGATCGCCGAATTCGTGCTGTTCGTCTTCACGCTGTTCTTCCTGTTCTACTCGATGCGCGCCTTCCTGCAGGCCCGCACGAAGGAATTCGGCATCCTGCTGCTGCTCGGCATGGCGCGGAGCCAGCTCCAGCGGCTCATCTTTCTTGAGACGATGCTGATCGGCGGTGTTGCTATAGTTGCCGGCACGTTCCTCGGCACGGTGTTCTCGAAATTCTTCCTGATGATCGTCAAGGAGCTCATCCAGCTGCCGGACCTGCCGCTCTACTTCACCTGGAAGCCGTTCCTGCTGACGATGGGCTGCTTCGCGAGCCTGTTCGTCATCATTTCGCTGCTCGCGCCGATGTTCATCCGCGCGGGGGAGGTGTATGACCTGCTGCAGGGCGAAAGCGCCGAGCAGGATGCGTATTCCCAGACGAAATGGCGTGCCCTCGCGGGGGTCGGACTCCTCGCACTTACGTATACGATGGCGGTCTGCGCGACGAATCCGTATGTCCTCCGGATCCTCTTCATCCTGCCGGTCGCTGCGGTGATGGGCACGTACTTCTTCTTCAGTGATTCGCTGCCATACTTCATCCAGCTGTTCCGGGCACGGAAGCGGCTGTACTGGAAGCCGTTCTGGCTGCTGTCGCTGTCCGAGGGGGTTGTCCGGCTGAAGGAGAACGCCCGGATGTTCTTCATCGTCACGATGGTGTCGACGCTTGCATTCATGTCCGTCGGGCTGCTTGCGTCGCTGACATCGTTCGCGAACCAGTACCGAGAGATGAACCCGCTCGGCCTCGTCTACAAAAGTTACCCGGGCAACGTGCTTGAACAGATCCACGTCCGCCAGCTGACCGACGAGCTGAACGAAAAGGATATCGACTACAATGTCGTGCCGTTCCGTGTGCTCATGCAGAAATCGAGCTTTACGGATAAGAACGTCGCAGTCGTGCGGGTATCGAGCATGAACGCCCTCGGCTACACATTCGGCTACCCGCCGGTCGAACTCGCGGACGGGCAGGCGATGTTCCTGCCGCCGACCGAATCATCGTACCACCAGCTGAAGGACCGGGACGTCAGTACGCAGCTTGCACAAAGTGGGCTGTCCGTCGAGATCAGCGGTGCCTATCCGCATCAGCTGTTCCCGCCGAACGCCATCGCATCGAATGCGATCATCGTCTCCGATGACGATTTCGAGCGGATCCTGATGGGGAAAGACGGAGCCAGCGCGACGCTGTTCCGCTATTACGCATTCAATATCGCGGACTGGCAGGAGACGAAAGACATCGGCCGTGCGCTGCATGAGGACGAACTCCAATCGATCATCCTGAGTGGCGAGACGGGGACCCTGTTCACATTCGGCAACCCGGGGCTCAACTATTCGGTGATCCGTACGACGTTCTCGCTCCTGCTGTTCATGGGGCTGCTGCTGGCGGCCGTCCTGTTCCTTGCGGCAGGCAGCTTCGTCTACTTCCGACTGTACACGACACTCGACCGCGACCGGCGGCAGTTCGATGTGCTGCGGCGGATGGGCATCACGGGACGCGAACTGAAGAAGATCGTCAACCGCCAGCTGCTGCCGCAGTTCTTCATCCCGTGGGGGGTGGCGTTCATCCACAGCGCATTTGCATTCCTGGCGCTCCAGGTGATCTGGGATGCCCTCGCTGAAATCTCGATCGCGAGGGAACTCGCCTTCGTGCTCGGCGGGTTCGCTGTTTTGCAGGTCGTCTATTTCTACCTGATCCGCTGGCGCTACTTGTCCCATATCCAGACACCGGAGTGAGTTCCGGTGTCTTCTTTTTTGGCGGAGCTGCTTTCATTTTCCAATGGCTATTGAATGTTTTAAATTTTTCTTATATACTACTAGTTGTGAAGTGAATGAGTATTCATTCAACTGAGAGGGGTGCTCTTATGAATCTAGTCCAACGTGTCCGTGAGACAGCGAGTGCGCAGCCGGAGAAGACGGCGTACCATTTTGCGGGCAAAGATACGTCCTATGCGGAATTCGACCAGTCGGTGGCGCGGTTCGCCGCCGCTTTGGAAGGCCTTGGGGTCGGCCGCGGCGACAATGTCGCGATGCTGCTCGGCAACACGCCGCATTTCCTGATCACGCTGTACGCGACGATGCGTCTCGGTGCGACAGCCGTGCCGGTGAACCCGATCTATTCGCCGGATGAAATCTCGTACATCCTGCAGGACAGCGACGCGAAAGCGGTCGTTGCGCTCGAGCAGCTGCTGCCGCTCGTCGAAGCCGCTTCCGTCCGGCTGCCGGCAATCGAGTCGTACGTCATCTGTGAAACGACAGGGGAGACGGCTGCGAAAGTGACGGAGCTGTCGGAAGTCGCGAGGTCGAAAACACGGCTGTTCTCCCATCTGATCACCACAAGTACTGCCGCCGCCATGCCGGTCGATCCGGATGAAAATGAAACCGCTGTCATCCTGTACACGTCCGGGACGACAGGCCGTCCGAAAGGCGCCATGCTGACGCACAAGAACCTGTATTCGAACGCTGCGGACGTCGGCGAATATCTCGGGTTTTCTTCCGAAGACCGGGTCGTCGCGACGCTGCCTGTATTCCATGTATTCGCCTTGACGGTCGTCGTCAACGCGCCGCTCGTCAAAGGGGCGACGATCCTGCTTGTGCCGCGCTTCAGCCCGGGGGACGTATTCCAGACGATCCGGGAGCAGAAGGCGACGATCTTCGCCGGTGTGCCGACGATGTACAACTTCATGTACCAGTATCCGGAAGCGTCACGCGAAGACTTCGAAACGATCCGGCTTGCGATTTCCGGAGGTTCATCGCTGCCCGTCGCGCTGCTCGAGAACTTCGAGGAGAAATTCCAGGTGAAGATCTCGGAAGGCTACGGACTCTCTGAAGCCTCGCCGGTGACGACGTTCAATCCGCTCGACCGCGAGCGTGTGCCGGGCTCGATCGGCACGTCGATCCTGAACGTCGAGAACAAAATCGTCGACGAACTGGGGGAGGAAGTTCCCGTCGGACAGGTCGGCGAACTGATCGTCCGCGGCGACAACGTCATGAAAGGCTACTACAAGATGCCTGAAGAGACAGCGGCAGCGCTCCGCAACGGCTGGCTCTACACGGGGGACCTGGCCCGGCAGGACGAAGACGGTTATTTCTACATCGTCGACCGCAAAAAGGACCTGATCATCGTCGGCGGCTACAACGTCTACCCGCGCGAAGTCGAGGAAGTGCTGTTCCAGCACCGCGATCTCGTCGAAGCGGCGGTGCTCGGCATGCCGGATCCCGACTTCGGGGAAGAAGTGCTCGCCTACGTCGTGAAAAAGGAAGGCAGCGACGTGACGGAAGCCGAGCTCCTCGACTTCTGTACGAAGCGGCTCGCGAAGTACAAAGTGCCGAAGCACATCGAGTTTCTGGATGAACTGCCGAAGAACACAACCGGCAAGATCCTCCGCCGCTCGCTGCACGACCAGGTGAAATCTTAAGGGAATGAGGAAAAAGACCGCCGCGGCGGTCTTTTTTGTGGTGGTGGGCGGCGGGCCGGCGAACCGCTCAATTCAGGCGGCGAAGCGCTCAATACTGCTGCCGAACCGCTCAATTCCCGCTGTGACCGCTCCATTCGCACGGCTAAGTGATCCATTCCCTTGCAGAACCGCTCAATTGCCGCTCCGGACCGCTCCATTCCGCATCTCCAGGGTGCCTGTGCACGACAGCCATTCGCGTCCCTCCGCGAATTGTGACGTGTACAGACACCCGGGTCCCGTGAAAACCAAGATTGAATGGTCGGGCTCCGCTGCGCTGCGCCTTTTCTGTTGGGATGGCGGCTGGGCAACCCGCCCGCTTATCACGGCGACCCGCCCGCTTACCAAGGAACCCGCCCATTCCGCCTGGGTAACCCGCCCGATTGCCGCGATAACCCGCCCGTTTCCCCGTCCCCGGGGTGCCTACCCAGCCACCCGAACAAAAAATTCCACAAATGAAAGAAGGAGAATTCCTCCGGCTGTCGAAATAGATGGAATCAAGGGGGGATCCAAATGACAACGAAGCAATTGGTGCAAAAAGAGGATTTATTCACACTGAAATCCGTCACGAACCCGGTCCTTTCGCCAGACGGCACAGAAGCGGTGTTCATCGTCACACAGATCGCCAAGGAAGAGAACGCCTACCATGCGCATCTGCATCATCTCGACATCGAAAGCGGCACATCCGCCCAGTGGACGTACGGCAAAGAGCGCGTCTCGCAGCCGCAATGGTCGCCGGACGGCAGATCGGTCGCGTTCCTGTCGACACGCAACGAGAAGAACCAGCTGTACGTCATGCAGGCAGCAGGCGGCGAAGCTCGCCGGCTGACAGATTATGAGACGGGCGTCAACAGCTTCCTCTGGTCGCCGTGCGGCACGAAGATCTGGCTCACGAGCACACTTGAGGACGGCAAGACGTTCACGGATGAAACCGTGAAGGACGACAAAAAACTGCCCGAAGCGCTCCGCGTCACGACGATGAAATACAAAGCGGACGGCGCCGGGTTCGTCAAGACGAACCGCCACTCGCAGATCGGCTGCCTCGATATCGACAGCGGCGAAATCACCGCTTTCACCGACGAGCCGTTCCATCATTCGCTCGACGCCATCTCGCACGATGGCAGGAAACTCGTCATCGGCGTCAACCGGAACGAAAACAAGGATTTCGACTTCAGCCAGCCGCTGTTGCTTGTCGATATCGAGACGAAGGAAGAGACGACGCTTGTCGATGAACAAGGATACTTCGGCGGCGCTGCCTTCTCGCACGACGACCGGTATATCGCGTATGGCGGTTCTGATAGGACATTCGAAAACGCGACACACGGCGAGCTCTATGTATACGACAGCACAAGCGGCACGACGCAGAAACTGACAGAAGCGCTCGACGCGCCGCTCGGTGACGCGGTCGTCGCGGACCATCAGCAGGGGCCGAACCCGCCGGAAGCCGTCTGGACGGAAGGCAATTATCTGTACTTTGCGGTCTCCGTGATGGGCGACGTCCGCCTGTACTTCGCCGACCTCGACGGCAGCCTGTACCCGGCGTCCCCGGAAGGCGAGCACGTCTATGACTATGATGTGGCGAAAGACGGCACGTTCGCGCTCGCGGCCATCACCGATCCGGTGAACCCGGGTGAGCTGTACAAGCTCGACATCGCAACGGGCGAAAAGACGGCGATGACGTCATTCAATGAATCCTATGTGACCGACACCGTGCTCGTCCAGCCGGAAGCGATCCAGTTCGACGGCGCGAACGGCTATACCGTCCACGGCTGGCTCATGAAGCCGGCGACGTATAAAGACGGCACGAACTACCCGCTCGTCGTCAACGTCCACGGCGGCCCGCACGCGATGTACGGCAACTCGTTCTTCCACGAAATGCAGGTGCTCGCAGCGCAAGGATGGGGCGTATTGTACATCAACCCGCGCGGCAGCCACGGCTACAGCCAGGGATTCGTCGACGCGGTGCGCGGCGATTATGGCGGCGGCGACTACCAGGACATCATGGACGCGCTCGACCATGTGATCGCAGAAAACGACTGGATCGATACCGGCCGGCTCGGCGTCACGGGCGGCAGTTACGGCGGCTTCATGACGAACTGGATCGTCGGCCACACCGACCGCTTCAAAGCGGCGGTCACCCAGCGCTCGATCTCGAACTGGATCAGCTTCTTCGGCGTCTCGGACATCGGCTACTACTTCAGCGACTGGCAGATCAACGCCGACATGACCGACGTCGACACACTATGGCAGCATTCGCCGCTGAAATACGCGGAAAACGTCAAGACCCCGCTGCTCATCCTGCACTCGGAAAACGACCTGCGCTGCCCGATCGAACAGGCGGAACAGCTGTATATCACGTTGAAGAGCATGCACAAGGAGACCGAATTCGTCCGCTTCCCGGAATCCGACCACAACCTGTCGCGCACCGGAAAGCCGAACTTGCGCATCACCCGCCTCGACGAAATCACCGGCTGGTTCGAGAAGTACTTGTAAAAGGAAGACGCCTGTCCCGGGTTTGAGGGGGCAGGCGTTTTCTGCTGGCTTCACGAGTCAGGATCGTCAGACGCGGGGGCAGAATCTTCCGGTTCAGCAGCCATCCGCTTCAGGGCAAGTGCGGCTTCAAGCTTCCGGGCGAAAGCCTCTTCCAGGCAGCAGGCACTTTCAAGTACCTGACTCACAGACTGATTGAATTCCGCCGTTTCACACGCTGTCGCGGATGTGTCTTCATTGAAATTCTTGATGAGCTCGTATTCCCGGAACAGAATCCCGGACAGCAGGGCTTCACCTACCAGGGTGGAGACGATGATCAGCTCGGCGAGTCGGTCGTTGTCGGTGTCGAGATGATCCACGATGCTTTGAAGATCCTCCAGCAGCTGCAGTTGGTCCACAGGCGTACACCTCCGTAAGGGATCGCTTTGTCTGGATACTGCTAGGATATGCTGGCAAATCGTCTTTGGCTGGGTATGCGTCAGCTGGCAATTGGTTGAAACGAACAAAGACGCCTGTCCCGGGTGAGGGGGCAGGCGTCTTCTGTCAGAGGCAATTACCGGCGGACTGAGCAGCAGTCACCTGTTTCAGGGGTATCTGTTTCCGCACCGACTTGTTTAAGATCGATCGCAGCTTCGATTTTCCGTGCGAATGCGTTCTCGAGGCAGCATGCGCCTTTCAGCATTTCACCGACGGAACGGTTGAATTCAGCTTTTTCGCATGCAGTCGTTGTTTCGTCGTCATTGAAGTTCGCGAAGAGTTCATATTCGCGGAACAAGATACCGGAGAGAATCACTTCGCCGAGCAACGTGGAGACGATAATGAGATCCGACAAGATTTCATCATCAATATCCCAATTGTTTGTTACGTTCTGCAATTCACGCAGCATTTGCATTTGGTCCATGGTCATTCACCTCCTTTGAAATTTGCTTTGTCCGGACACTGTCAGTCTATGCGGCTGTTGAGCTGAGGAGCTGGACAACCGTCTGAGGACGATGTTCCCAGATGAGCTGCGGGGGAGTCGGCTGTTGTGAAAGGAGGAGCTGGTCATCCGGACACTCTCAGTCTATGCCGCCGATCCGTCAGCGTCTGGACAAGCATCAGGGGCTCGGAAACTTTCGTTTCTTCAGGAATTCGTCAACCTGCCGGCCCCTTCACTCTTACCATATGTCCGGAGTGGAATGTGAACTGGACAAGTGTCCGCGGACAACTGTCTCAGCAGGCGGAAACCTTGGGGCGACTGCGTTTTGCGAATGATTCATCCGAACACTGTCATCCTATGACGCCGGCAGACCACAGTACGGGACAGACTGTCAGGGACAAACTTCTTACGGATGTACGCCATATCGATTTATCCGAAAGCGTTTACAAATGGATAGCAGATATTGTAAGATACAAGTATCCGAAAACGGCAGACCTTTCCAATGTTCCGGACCAAGCCAGTCCAATCCGGAGCAGCGGGAACGAACGGAGGAGAATCGAGTGGGAGTCCACAACGTAATGGAAGACGTCGTCCGCGACACACTGATGACGTACAAAAACAGCATGAACCTGGCCTGCGACTGCGAGCGCTGCCTCAACGACATCATGGCCCTCGCCCTCAACGACCTGCCGCCGCGCTACGTCGCCAACTCAAAATTCAGCCCGTACATCCGCGCCGAACACCAGGCCGACCGCCAAGGCGCCACCAACATCATCACCGTCATCGCGAAATCCGCAGCCAAAGTCTCCAGCAGCCCACGGTGCGAGACGTATGCACAGACTAAACAGCATAACTAAAAGACCGAAGCCGCGGGGGCTTCGGTCTTTTGTCATTCTATGAGTTTTGGGCAGTGCATGTGCCGCTGAACCCGGGTGGCTGTGCATGCCACAATTCGCGGAAGAACGCGAATGGTGTCACGCAGCAGGCACCCTGGATTTTTTCTCTTGATCTTCTCTTTTCCCTTGAACTTTTCTTTTTCTTCCCCTCCCACACAGAGGAGGTTGCCGGGTCCTCCACGCTCCGTTGATCGAAGCGGAGGATGGCGACTCCTGGGGGATAAGCGAGCAAGTTGAGACCCCACAAGGAGCGGAGCGACTGAGGAGGCTCAACGCTCGCCCCCCGGAAAGCGCCATCCGCAGCGCAGATCAACATGTTCACTCACTTACTTCCAACCAGTTACTTCAATAACCCCAGCGACTCCTGCAGCGAACTGTTCACATGCTTGATCAGCAATTCGTCGCCCTTCTTCCGGATATCCTGGCTCACGAAATTCATCATCTCCTGCGCCATATCCGCATCCTCCAAATACGCCAGCGACTTCGTCAGGTTCACCTCGAACACGCCCGCATTCGACAAATGATGCTGCAGCGACTCCATCTGCGACCCGACCTTCGTCAAATGCCCCGTCACCGTCCGGATCGCACTGTCGAGCGTACTGATCAGCGCCTCCGCATCGTCCTGCGTCGCAAGAGTTGCACCCTCAAGACCAAGCGCCTTCGCCGACACATCGAACAGGCTCACCTTCAGCTGCTGCGTCGGATTCGCGCCCACATGCAGCGTCAGCTCCATATCCTCCCCGAGGATCTTCTTCGTATTGAACTCCAGCTTGCCGGCCGTATCATCGATCGCCGCAAGGATCTGTTCCAGCTCCTGCCCGCTCGCCGCCCGGTCGGAATCCGTATACGTCCCGTTCGCCGTCGAAACCGCGAGCTCCCGCGCCCGCTGGAGCAGGCCGTTCACGTTATTCATCCCTTCATTCGCCGACTCGAGCACCGACAGCCCGTCCTGCATATTGCGCTGCGCCTGCGAAATTCCGCGGATCTGTGCCCGCATCGTCTCCGAGATCGCCTTGCCCGCCGCATCATCCGCGGCCGTCGCGATCTTCAGGCCGGTCCCGAGATGGCGAAGCGACTTCTCGATCTGCTTATCATTCCGCACCCCGCGGTTCGCCGCCGACTGAATCAGCTCCTGGCTGTTGATCCGCATATACTCCACCTCATTCGAAATAATTGTTGTCCCTAGGTATATCGGCGTTGATTTGTAAAATTGAACGCTTGCTTGCCGATATAACGAGGAGAAGGGAGGCGGACGCGATGATCACCATCCGCCAGGCAGCCCATGCCTACCGCCGGGCGAACGCGGCATCGCTCCCGCCGCTCACCGCCGTCTGTCTGGCGCTCGAAGTGGCGGGGGAGCAGCTGCATAACGCCCGCGAACAGCTGGCGGCAGACAATCCGGACTGGCGCAGCGCCGTCCTCACCGCACAGAACCTGCTGTTCGAACTGATGGCCATGACCGACGCCTCCACCGAAGAAGGCGAACGGCTCCTGACCCTCTATATCTATGCCAATCAAACCTTGGTGACCGCGTCGCTGCAGGCAGACGGGGGAGCGCTCGCGGAAATCGAGACCATCATCAGCAGCCTGCACAGCGACTGGCAGGCTGTGCGGGCGGGGCAGGTTTTACCGGGGCAAATCTGAGCCGCCGGGGGACAGATTGCTGCACCATTCGCGTTCTTCCGCGAATTGGGCGGCAGCCTGTCCCCCTATGAATGGAATCACCCATAAGCGGCGGGATATCCCCGCAGACACGGCACTATGCTTTTGACACGTCCCTCAACCCGGGGTGTCTGTGCATGCCACAATTCGCGGAGAGACGCGAATGGTGTCACGCAGCAGGCACCCTGGTTTTTTCCCTGCGTCTTTCAACAGGAAATGCGGAGCGGCAGCGGAGCCGACCATTCCATCTTGGTTTTGATTTGGGGAAGGGCACTTGGCGCGAACAGGCGGCGTGGGGAAGGAAGAGCGCTCTCGCGGGAATGGAGCGGTCAGATAGGTGAATGGGTTGGTCAGCCGGGCGAATGGATCGCTTCGCCAGTCGAATGGAGCGGTTGTGGTCGGAATGGATCGGTTCGCCAGGGGAATGGATCACTTCGCTGCCCGAATGGAGCGGTTCCCTCCGCATCCAAAACAAAAAAACCCGCCCGCAGGCAGGTTCTCCATCCATCTCTCCATCATTTCCCCTTAAAAACAGGTTTTCGCTTCTCCGCGAACGCGTCCAGCGCCTCAATCCGGTCCTCCGTCGGGATCGTGGCCTCGTACGCTTTCCGCTCGATCGTCAGGCCTGTCGCGAGGTCCGTCTTCATCCCCTGTTTGATCGCGAACTTCGCCTGCTGCAGGGCAATCGGTCCGTTCGCGAGCAGTTTCTCCGCGAACTCCTGCGTCCGCTCCTTCAGCAGCGCCGCTTCCACCGTCCGTGTCACAAGACCGCACAATGCCGCGTCGGCCGCATTCAGCCGAGCCGCCGTCAGAATCATCTCGAGCGCCTTCGCCTCACCGACGAGCCGCGGCAGCCGCTGCGTACCGCCCGCACCCGGAATGATCGCGAGCCCCGTTTCCGTCAGCCCCATCACCGCTGTGTCCGCCGCGAATCGGAAATCACACGCCAGCGCGAGCTCCATCCCGCCGCCGAACGCGAATCCGTTGATCATGCAGATCGTCGGCTGCGGCATCTGGTCGATCGCCGTGAACACTTCGCCCATCTTGTTCAGGTTCCGCTTCACGTCCTGATCACTCAGCGTCTTCCGCTCCTTCAGGTCCGCCCCGACACTCAGCGCCCGGTCGCCCGCTCCTGTCAGCACGGCCACCCGCACTTCCGGATCGATCCGCACCGTTTCGACAATTTCCCCGAGTTCGCGAATCATGTCGTAATTGAACGCATTCATCGAATCGGGACGATTCAGCATAATCCACGCAATTCCGTCATTTTTTTCATAATGAATTGTATCCATTCCATACACCCCCATGTACTGATATGACACGTTTTTAACATACCATTCCGCGAACCGGATTTCCAGAAAGGGAGGGAGTGGTGAAAATGTCACCTTGCAATCTAGTGCTAATTTGCTACAATATAGGTAAATTGACTGCGGATAGGTGGAATCTTTCAGTGGAAGCAAGCGTATTTGTCGGCAGACAGCCGATCCTCGACCGGCAGGGCAACTTGTTCGGCTATGAATTGTTATACCGGAACAGCGAACTGAACCGGTTCCCGGACGTCGACCCGGACAAGGCGACGATCGGTGTGCTCCTCAATACGTTCCTGTGCATCGGTGTCGACCGGGTCGCCGGCAGCCACCCGTCCTTCATCAACTTCACCGGCGAACTGCTCGCACATGACATCATCGACCGGCTTGACCCGAAACGAGTCATCATCGAAGTGCTCGAAACGGTCGAAATCACGCCGGCCCTGATGACGCGGCTGCGGAAGCTGAAAGCGAACGGCTTCCGGATCGCGCTCGATGACTTCATCCTGTCGAAACAGTACGAAGTCGAAAAAGGGCTGTATCCGCTCGTCGACTACATCAAAGTCGATTTCATGCAGTCCGGCCCGGAAGAACGCCAGCGCATCCAGAACTTCATCCGCATGTACCCGAACGTCCGGCTGCTCGCAGAGAAGATCGAGACCGAAGTGGAGTTCGAAGAGGCGAAGAAGGCAGGGTACACACTGTTCCAGGGCTACTTCTTCGCCACGCCGGAAGTTGTGAAGGGAATAGAAGTACCGGTGATCGAGGAAAGCAACATGCTCGTCATGGAACAGCTAAACGCGGCACTCCCAAGCATCCGCGACATCGCGGCGCTCATCACGCACGACCTGTCGCTCACGTACAAGCTGCTGCGCTACATTAACACCTACGCATTCGGCGTGCCGCGCAAGATCACGTCGATCCACCAGGCGATCGTGCTCATCGGCCTGCAGGAGACGAAGAAATGGCTGTACATCATCACGTTCCACCAGATGGGCGAAGGGGAGGGCATGGGCCGGACGAAGGCGCTCGTCGATTACTCCCTCGTCCGCGCGAAACTGTGCGAACTGCTCGCACGCCGCGCCGGCTACAAAAACTCCGACGAATATTTCCTGACGGGCATGTTCTCCCTGCTCGACGTCATCCTCCACAAAGGATGGGACGAAATCACTAAGGAGATTCCACTCGCCGAACAGGTCACGGATACACTGACCGGCGGCGACACGGAGCTTGCGCCGTTCCTCAAGCTTGCAGAAGCTGTCGAACGGCTCGACATGGATACCATGGAAGCCTTGAGCGCACAAGTCGACATCCCGATGGACGAGCTGTGCGTGTACTCCCAGCAGGCGAACCGATGGGCGCGGCGGATGGAATGAATTCTTTTTCACTTTCCGCAAGATAGCGTTTCCTTATTCTGCGGCAATTCGGTAGAATAGGTGCAGGAGTTGATGAACATGAAAATTGCAGTCGTGACAGACAGCACAGCCTACTTACCGAAAGACTTGCGCGAACGGCTCGATATCCATGTCGTTCCGCTCGCGGTCACCATAGACGGACAAGATTACGATGAAGAGATCGATATTACGACAAATGAATTCTACGACAAGGTGCGGGGCGGCGGGGAACTGCCGAAGACGTCGCAGCCGTCCGTCGGCCAGTTCGCAGCGAAATTCAAGGAGCTGCATGACAAGGGCGCGGACGCGATCATTTCGATCCACCTGTCGAGCGGCATCAGCGGCACATTCACAGGCGCCGTCCAGGCGGGCGAACTCGCGACAGACGTCGACGTCCGTGCCTTCGACTCGGAGATCTCGTGCTACATGCAGGGGTTCTATGCGATCCGTGCCGCCGAGATGGCGAAAGAAGGGGAGCCGCTAGACGCCATCATGGCGGAATTGGATGAAATGAAGAAGACGATGCGCGCGTACTTCATGGTGGACGACCTGTCGCACCTGCAGCGCGGCGGAAGGCTTTCCGGTGCACAGGCGTTGATCGGCGGCCTGCTGCAGGTGAAGCCGATCCTGCACTTCGTCGACAAAGTCATCGTGCCGTTCGAAAAGATCCGGACGCGCAAGAAAGCGATGAAACGGATTGCGGATCTGCTCGGCGAAGACGCGGCGAAAATGCCGCTCGAGGCGGCGATCATCCACGGCAACTGCCCGGAGGAAGCCGACAAATGGCTCGCAGAACTGAGCGCGCTCTATCCAGACGTGCAGTTCAACATCAGCTACTTCGGTCCCGTCATCGGCACGCATCTCGGCGAAGGCGCGATGGGGCTCGGCTGGGTGAAACGCCGGGCCGATTCATAATTGACAACTGAACAGACAAGGGGTGTTGCGGATGAACAAAGCATTCGATCCGGCCGTCAGGGACTTCCTCGACGGCCGCGTCTGGCTGCGTCTGCACACCCCTTTTTTGCGTGAACAGATCGATAGTCATATCGAACAGGGCTTCATCTCCGTCCAGGACGGCGTCGCAATGTCAAAAAACCGTATCGGCCAACAGGAGTGCAAATGCAATCGCTGTGAGAATGAAAACCCGAATCTCTTCACGCAATTCAGCTGCCTCGCCTGCGGCGGCCCGTGCGCCTACTGCCGCAACTGCCTGCAGATGGGGCGCGTGTCGTGCTGTACGGAACTCATCCGCTGGAGCGGGCCGCCATCGGACTATCCGACGGAGCACGCACTCGCCTGGGCGGGTACCTTGACACCGCACCAGCAGAAAGCGTCCGACGAACTGCACGAAAGCACGGAACTGAAGCGGCCGCACCTGATCCACGCCGTGTGCGGCTCGGGGAAGACGGAGATCCTGTTCGAACCGATCCACCGGGCGCTGTCGAAAGGGCATCGCGTCTGCCTCGCAGCGCCACGCGTCGACGTTATTCTGGAACTTGAACCTCGTCTGAAAGCTGCGTTTCCTGACACCGTCGTCGAAGCGCTCTATGGCGGCGCGGACGTCAAACGCTTCGACGCCCAGCTGATCCTTGCGACCACTCACCAGCTATACCGGTTCGATAAAGCATTCGACGTGATCTTTGTCGATGAAGCCGACGCCTTCCCGTACACCGCGGAAGCAACCCTGCAGCACGCCGTGCGAAAAGCGGCGAAACATGGTGCACCGATCCATTTCGTAACTGCGACACCGTCCGACAGGCTGCTCGCGCAAGTCCGCAAGACCTGCGCAGTTTCGACAATCCACCGGCGCTACCACGGCCACCCGCTGCCCGCGCCGCGCAACGCTCCGCTCTGGAACTATGCCAAGCAATTGAAGAAAGGCCGTATCCCGAAACCGCTTCAGGAGTGGATCAAAGACCGTCTCGACCGCGAAGAACCGTTCCTCATTTTCTTCCACGAAATCGATCTCATGACGACAGCCGAACCTCTCATCCGAGCACTCGACGACCGGATCCGTGCCGTCCATTCAGCTCATCCCGACCGGAAAGAGCACGTCAAAGACCTGCGGGCAGGGAAAATCCCGGGACTGCTGACGACAACGATCCTCGAGCGCGGTATCACGATCAAAAATGTCCAAGTCGCCGTCGTCGGCGCCGAACAGGGCATCTTCGACCGGGGCGCACTCGTCCAGATCGGCGGCCGTGTCGGCAGAAACGTCGACTTCCCAGCCGGCGACTTCGTCCTGTTCCACGACGGCATCAGCTACGCGATGGACGCCGCGAAACGCGAGATCGACCGGCTCAACAGAGGAGGGACCCGATGACGACCGTATGCCTGCTGTGCATGAAGCCGATCGGCACCGTCCTGTCCTGGCAGACGCTGCTCAATCTCGAAAAGAAGAAGACACTTTGTGACGGCTGTTCAAATCGCTTCGTCCGCGCCGACATAATAGAAGAAGGCACCGTGCTCGACCGCGTCCATTCGCTGTACGCGTATGATGAACCAATGCGCGACTGGCTGCACCAGTACAAGTTCCTGCAGGACGTTGCACTCGCGGACATCTTTGCGGAGGATTTGAACAAAGCACTCAGCGGCGAAGACATCATCGTACCGATTCCGATGCATCCCGAGCGCGCCGTGGAGCGCACATTCGCCCACGTCGACACGCTGCTCGACCGTTCGAAGCGTCCGTTCCGGCAGCTGCTCGAGAAACGCACGCTCGCCGTCATGGGCGAGAAGAACCGGCGCGAACGGCTGGCGATGGAGCCGCTGTTCCGCCTGAAGCCGGGAGCGGTCATCGAGCCGGTGACGTACCGGCTCGTCGACGACATCTACACGACGGGCACGACACTGCGCCAGGCCGCGCAACTGCTGAAGGACGCAGGCGCTGTGCGCGTCGAAGCCGTCACGCTCATCCGGTCCGTACAGAAATGAACGTATGAAAACTGACTTGAACTGAACTAGGAGGAAACGATATGGCAGAACTGCGAAACTGCCCGTCATGCGGCGAGTTCTTCAACTACACCGGCGTACGGGAAGTATGCCACCGCTGTGGCATGAACGAGGAGAAGATCTACGAAGAGGTGTACCGCTTCCTGCGCAAGCGCGAAAACCGCGCCGCGACGATCGAGCGCATCGTCGAAATGACCGACGCGACGGAGTCGATGCTGCACAAATGGGTGCGAAAAGGCCGGCTCCAGCCCGCCATGTTCCCGAACCTCGGCTACCCATGCGACAACTGCGGCGCGCTGACGACGAAAGGCAAGCTGTGCGACACATGCACCGCCGACCTCAAACAGGACCTGAAGACGTTCGAAGCGGCCACCGAATTCCGCGAAGCGATCAAACAGAACGACCAGGCCACCTACCTCTCCAGCCGCAAACCGCGCTGACCCAAAGACTGCCAAAGAGTCCGCACCTGACTTTCCGAGGCAGTCTTTTTATAATGGGGAGAGGGGATAAACAAAGCCCGCCGGCCTGCGCTCCAGGCGTACGCTTTCCGGGGGGCTTGTCCTCAGCCTCCTCGTCGCTGCGCTCCTGCGGGGTCTTCGGACTGCGCTGATCCCCCAGGAGTCGACGCCTTCTGCTCCGGCCTGCTCACTTCATTGAAGACAGTCAGTTAATAAGCCAAGGCGGCAAAATAAAGTTCAATGAACATCACTGAGTTGATCGGAGTGCAGGGCGGCGACTCCTGCGGGAAAAGAATGAGCTGAAGACCCCGCAACGAAGCGTAGCGAAGTGAGGAGGCTGAAGCCATGCCCGCGGAAAGCGTCCGCCCGAAACGCAGATCAACGTGCATACGCAACACTCTGGTTTTTTTCAAGAAAGAAATTATGACAAGTTGTAAAGCGCTAACAAAGTGATAGGTATCACGAATTAGGTAACCTTGTGAACACATTTCGTACGAAAGACCCTTTAAAACCCGGCAATCCGTCCGAAATAGTAAGTAACAGCCATTATTACAGGAAAGGGGCGAGAACCAATGAAAATCAACAACCACCACGTGCAGCAGGTCAACCCGTACCGGGCCAACCAGACCAAAGCCGAGCAAGTGAAAATGCAGGAAGCAGTACCATCAGACAGCCTCCAGATTTCAAAAGAAGCAAAAAAACTGTCCGAACCGAGCCCGATCGCAGCCCAGCGCAGCGACAAAGTCAGTGCACTCAAAGCGCAGATCCAGGCCGGCACCTACAAAGTCGACGCGGAACAGCTCGCTTCGGATCTGATCGGCTACTTCCACCCGAAAGCGTAACGCGCAGTCATCACACCAAAGAAAGCAGGGAACCCCATGACACTGGAAGCGATCCTCACCAACATGGACCAGCTCGAAAAACTGCATAGGAGCCTGCTGCGCATCGCTAACGACAAGACGAACCGCATCAAACAGAACGACATCAGCGCGCTCGACCAGCTGCTGAAAGACGAGCAGGCGCACCTCGCTGCCATACTGCAGACCGACAACGCGCGCGAGCAGGCGGTCATCCGCTTCTTCACGGAACAAGGACGTCCCGTACCGCTCAAACCGTCCATCAGCGACGTACTCGAACTCACACAAGAGCCCGATCACACACGGCTCAAGGAGGCGAAGGACCGTCTCCTGCAAGCGATTCATGAATTGAAATGGCAGAACGACCTGAACCAGAAGCTCACGTACCAATCGCTTCAATTCGTGAATCTTTCGCTGGACGCGGTCCGTCCCCGAACGGACTCCGTCAACTACACAAAAAAAGAAATCCAAGGCAACGCGAAATCATCCGACCTGACGTCGTTCGACTCGCACGCCTGAGGGGGACATCCACATGCGGTCCACATTCATGGGACTCGAAACAAGCAAACGCGGCCTGCAGACCCAGCAGTCCGCTCTTTATACGACAGGGCATAACATCGACAACGCGAACACACTCGGCTACACGCGTCAGCGCGTCAACATGCGGGCCACGGCCGGCTTCCCGGGCGTCGGCCTGAACGCCGGCACGATGCCCGGCTTCCTCGGCACCGGGGTCGAAGCCGGTTCCATCCAGCGCATCCGTGACTCGTTCGTCGATCAGCAGTACCGCGGCGAAACGAACAGACTCGGCTACTGGGACGCCCGCTCCAAATCAATCGGACAGATCGAGGACATCATGAACGAACCCTCCGAATACGGACTGCAGAAATCCCTCAGCCAGTTCTGGGGCAGCCTGCAGGATCTTGCGACGCATCCGGAGAACGGAGGGACCCGGAAAGTGGTCGTCGAGCGCGGGATTGCGGTGGCAGACTCATTCAATGAAATGAGTAGCTCTTTGAACAAGTTGAAAGAAGGTACAAAGCAGGAATTCGATATTGCCGAGAAGGATATCAATTCGATCCTGAAGCAAATTGCCGGTCTGAATCAGCAAATTTCCAGTATCGAGCCGAATGGTTACGTGCCAAACGATCTCTACGACGCTCGTGATGTACTGATCGATCAATTGGCTACTTACCTTCCGATTGAAGTGAAAAACGTACCGTCTGGCGGAAATGCTTCGAAAGTGGCGGAAGGCTCAGTTACAATTATTTTGAAGTCCAATAAAGATAAAGAACTATTGATTGTTGAAGGCGCTAATGCTGCCGACATGACTGTGAATTTTAATGGAACAGGTGATCAACAGACATTTAAATCCATCTCATTTCCTGCTATAGATACGAACGGGCAAGCTATAAATTACGAATTAACACCAAGCGATATGAAAGACACAGGCATTATCAAATCTTTAGTCAACACGTTTGGCTATCAAAGTGGTGAGGGAACGAAAGGCCTGCTGCCGGAGATGATCGGAAAAATTGACCGCATGGCTGCGGAATTTGTGAAAGCTTTCAATAAAGTCCATAAAGAAGGCTTCGGAATTGGCGATAATACTAATACAACCAACACAGCATTCTTCAAAGAAGTCCCTTCTGGTATTAAGGCAGGCAACATGAAAGTGAGTGATGCGATCATTCAAGATTCCTCGCTGATTGCAGCTTCCAGCCGTGCTGATGAAGAAGGGAATGGCGACAACGCCAAAAAACTTGGCAATATCCAATTCAGCAAAGACGTAGACCTGGACGGCGCCACCATTCAAACCTACTTCCAAGGAATCATCGGTCAGCTCGGCGTCGACGGCGAACAGGCAGCCAAAATGCAGTTCAACTCGGAAACACTGTTGAAATCTGTCGAGAACCGCCGTGCCTCGATCAGCTCCGTATCACTCGACGAAGAAATGACCGACATGATCAAGTTCCAACAGGCGTACAACGCGTCCGCCCGGATGATCACCGTCGTCGACGAAACGCTCGACAAGATCATCAACGGCATGGGCGTCGTCGGCAGATAATGAGGAGGACTAGCAATGCGTGTAACCCAATCCATGCTTTCCAATAACATGCTCCGCAACTTGACGACCAACTACAATAAGATGGGCAAGCTGAATGAACAGCTCACGAGCCAGAAGAAAGTCTCCCGCCCATCCGACGATCCGGTCGTCGCCATGCGCGGACTTGCGTACCGGACACAGGTCGACAAAGTTGAACAGTACCAACGGAACCTCGGCGAAGTGAACAACTGGCTCGACAGCTCCGATGACGCCCTCGACAAAGTCGGAGAAGCGCTGCACCGGGCGAAAGAACTTGCGACAAACATATCGAATTCTGGTTCCATGACAGATGGTGATAGGGAAAAAATCAAGGTTGAGTTAGATCAGCTACAGCAACAAATTCGAGATATTGCCAACACAAAAGTTGGCGACAAATATATCTTCAGTGGCACAAAAACGGGAACAGCACTAGTTACTAAAGATGGCTTCCCGACATTGAGCACAGATACTGGTTTTGTTGGAGAGCCAACGGCTTTTGAATCAGATATAAATATTGATGTATTTGACGGCGTCCAGTTGAATGTCAATTCAAAAAAAGCCGCTGCCATGTTCAAAAAGATCGACGCCATGTTTGATGGTTTCAAGGGCAGTACCGCCACCTTTGAAAACTCGATCGGTGATATCGATAAGATGATGGATTCGGTCCTCGAAGAACGTGCCGACCTTGGTGCGCGCCAGAACCGCGCCGAGCTCATGAATAACCGTCTCGAATCGCAAGTCGGCATCGCGAAGAAGCAGATGTCGCAGAACGAAGATGTGGACATCGAGAAAGTCATCACCGAACTCATCACCCAGGAGTCGGTCAGCCGGGCTGCCCTCGCGGCAGGCGCGCGTATCATCCAACCGTCGCTGGTCGACTTCCTCCGATAACCAACCGCACGAGCGTGCCAGGTACTCTTGTGCCTGGCATTTTTCATAGCCACCGAAAGAAGGTGTTCCCTTGGACATCCCGAAACTGCAGATCCAGACAACACCCGGCCGGCTCGGCTTGCAGGTCGATAAACCGATCCAGCAGATCGAACAGCCGAAAGCGACACTCGACATCCAGCAGCCTGCGGCGACCTTGGAGATCTCCACAACCCGACCGCAACTATCCGTCGACACGACAGAAGTTCGGGCGAACGTCGACATGAAAAGCGTATTCCGCCGCACCCAGGAATGGGCGCAGCAAGGACGGCAGGGAGGCCTTGACGGCACGGGCCGCCGGGCGGAAGAAGGACGCCAGATGATGGAGATCGAGAATGGTGGAGGCGCCATCCCCGCCATCGCCAAGCAGAACGGCAGCCCGCCGCCCGCACCGCTCGGCATCCGCTTCGTCGGCGATCGTTCCAAAATCCAGATGAGCATCACACCAGGCACAACGACCATCAACGCAACACCACAGAAACCGATCATCAACACCCAAGTCAACAAACCGATCCACACGTACACACCCGGCAAAGTGACCGGCACCATGGAACAGTACCCATCCATCCAGATCGACTGGAAAGGATAATTCGTACACCGAAGGAGACACCCGCATGACCATCCAGACCAAATTCCACGGCGAACTCGACCTGGACACACTCACGCAATGGACATTCCCGAAAGGACTGCCCGGCCTCGAAGACGAAACTGCATTCGTCCTCCTGCCGATCGACGGCAACGACAGCTTCCAAGTCATGCAGTCTGTGAACACACCGGGCGTCGCACTCATCGTCGCGAACCCATACACCGTCGTCAGCGACTACTCATTCGCCATCGACGACCCGACACTCGAACTGCTCGGCATCGACACCCAAGAAGACCTCATGATCCTGTCCGTCATGTCCATGAAAGCTCCGTTCGAATCATCGACCATCAACCTGCAGGCGCCGCTCATCTTCAACATCCAGAATCACACCGCCAAGCAGATGATCCTGAACGACACCAGCTACAGCCTGCGCACACCAATCGGTTCGCCGGCACAAAAGGGGGCCCGCTGACATGCTCGTCCTCTCCCGCAAACCGAACGAATCCATCAAAATCGGCGACAACATCGAACTCAAAATCATCGAAATCAAAGGCGACACCGTCCGCATCGGCATCGAAGCCCCCAAATCCGTCGAAATCCTGCGCGGCGAACTGGTACAATCCATCTCCGAAAGCAACACCGAAGCCATCGAAATCGACCTAAGCCTCTTCAACCAACTGAAAAAAAACTAAAAAAAGAGCCCGTCTGGCTCTTTTTTCTTTTCCTCCAATCATCAGTTTCTTTGCATGACTCCTGCTCGCTCCAGGGTACCTGTGCGTGACATCCATTCGCGTCCTACCGCGAATTGGGACATGCACAGATACCCGGGTTGAGTGAAAGTTTCATCTACTATCAACATTCTCACGCCAGCGTCCCCCCAGGGTGCCTGCTGCACGACATCCATTCGCGTCCCTCCGCGAATTGTGACGTGCACAGCCACCCGGGTAGAGTGGGGCTGCTACCCACGCGCACCATACAGTAGAACCCATTCGTGCCAAAACCACCGGACTATATATGCGGGGCTACCCCGCTGTGTGACAGCTCTCCCATTCAAAGGATGCCAGGCTGCCGCCCAATTCGCGGAAGAACGCGAATGGAGCAGCAGACTGTCCCCCGCCGTCGAAAAGTAGACGTGCCAAGTACACGAATCCGCAACCGCATTTATCCCTCTCTCCACAAAGAGAAAAATATCCAAAATCTTTCTCGAAAAACACTAAACAATAATGGACCCCCTCCGATACTAATACTGTAAGCAAGAGAAGGATGGTTCGGCCGGCATCCCGATCATGCAAACAAAAAACAAACGGGTCACAAGGACGTGAACCCTCACAACTCAAGGAGGAAACAACAATGATTATCAATCACAACATCGCAGCAATGAATACACACCGCCAGCTCGGCGCAAACAACACGAACGCTTCCAAAAACCTCGAGAAATTGTCTTCTGGCTTGAAAATCAACAAAGCTGGAGATGACGCTGCTGGTTTGGCAATCTCCGAAAAAATGCGCGGGCAGATTCGTGGTTTGGATATGGCTCAAAAGAATGCTCAAGATGGAATTTCTTTGATCCAGACAGCTGAAGGTGCATTGAATGAAACTCACGACATTCTACAACGTATGCGTGAATTAGCTGTACAATCTTCAAATGACACAAATACCGATACCGATCGTGCTGAATTGCAAAAAGAAGTCGATCAACTAGCACAAGAAATTACTCGTATTGCCAATGACACTGAATTTAACAATAAATCATTGTTAAATGGTTCAGTATCTGATGAAAATATTAGTAGTGCGACATTCCATATTGGTGCTAACCAGGGACAAAACATCAACTTGTCTATTGGTGCCATGGATGCAAAATCACTTGGGGTATCAAGAGATGTTAATGTAGGTACTGCAACAGGAGCGGGAGATGTTTCTAGTGCAGGTGTCTCATCTACTTTTGGCCCGCAGGTGAAAGATGGAGAAGTAATTACATTAAGCTATACAGCTGGATCAGCTGCAACTGCAGCAACTAATGCAGTAAAAACTGGGGATAATGACTTAGGAGCTTCTGTAGGTTTTGATACTGCCACTAAGATAGTTATTGATGGACAAGATGTCGCTTTAACAAGTGTTAAGGCTCTCGGGGCTACTTATGACGCTGCCACGAATAAGGCAGACGTCCAAACAGCATTACAAGCTGACATTGATACAGCACTTGGAGCAGGTAAGTATAACGTGGGTATTAACGGGGATAAATTAACTCTTACAGATATTCAAACAACAGGAGAAGCCTCAGAGGTTGATTTAACTGGTTCTGATGTTGGTACTGGAGCAACTCTTCTAGGCTTTACTACTTTAGATGCTGTAAATGGTGAAGATGCAAATGCTGAGGTTTCAGCTAAAGTTACTATGACAGGTGCTTCAGGTACTATTCAAAGTATAAATGTTAAAGCTGATGACACTAAGTTTACTGTAGCTTCAGGTGATTATAAAGGAATTTCTGTGAATCTTTCAGGTCCTGCCAGCGGTATCACTGGTGGCGATGATACGATTACTATTGACATGACACCTACAGCAGCGACGTCCGCATCTTTCTCTGGTAATGCCAAAGTTGCTGATGCTAAAACAGCAGCTGGAGTAGATATTTCTAATAAAAATACTGCAAATACTGCTATCACTACTATCCAATCAGCAATTGACACAGTATCAGCAGAACGCTCTAAACTCGGTGCTGTCCAAAACCGCCTAGAGCACACAATCAACAACCTCGGAACGTCTTCCGAAAACCTCACAGCTGCGGAATCACGGATCCGCGACGTGGATTATGTTTTATCGGCTGCGTAAGCAGACGAGACAAACACAGTCGTCCTGACTGGTAACGGTCAGTGAGTACGATCGGGTGAATTGCTGGAAACCCCTGAGAGCTGTTCTTGCCACAACGTAACCGGAAACGGTAGGCGTGACGGCCTGAAAAAAGAACAGATTGGGCAATCAGCAGCCAAGCTCCTGTCTCGAAAGAGTGGAGACGGTTCAACGACTAGGGTATACCATCTACCGGCTCCGGCCCATGATGATGAAACCCGTAGGATCTGCAGGACTGAGTACCCTGCCGCTCCGAAGTGCCCGACCCCTACCCAAAGTGGAGGGTGAAGATATAGTCTGGTCATCCATGAAAGTGGATGTTCGCACGATGGCGAAAGAAATGATGTCGTTCACAAAGAACAACATCCTGACTCAAGCAGCACAAGCTATGTTGGCTCAAGCACAACAGAGTTCGCAAGGAGTTCTCCAACTTCTTCGATAATGTTGTACGGGCGTCTTATCTGGTAACGGATAAGAGCATCACTGGGTGAATTGCTGGAACCTCCTGAGAGCTCTTCTGCCACAGCGCAACTGGAAACAGTAATCGCGACGGCCTGAAAAACGAAGAGATTGGACAATCAGCAGCGAAGCCCCTGTCGGGAAACCGTGGGGAACGTTCAACGACTAGGATATACCGTCTACGGTGTGTATACGCTATGACGATGAAATCCGTAGGGTGTTGCAAGTCGCAACATTCGAAGTGCCCAGCTCCTGCCGAAGGACCGCAGGATGAAGATATAGTCTGACCTCGTTTAGAAATGACGGGACAAGTCGCAAGCAAACCAGCAACCGCAGGGCGTTCTTCAATTGTTGCGCTAATAAGGTTAAACAAAACGCGATCCAGATTGCTGGATCGCGTTTTAGAATACATAAGTTATTGGAATTTTTTATTTTTTTAATTAATTTTCTAATATTGTATTGTTGCTGTTTATAGGCAGTATAATTAAGAGGTGAAGATAAATGGCTTACTCAATTAATCAATATAAACAAAATATTAAACAACGTAGCGATGTAACCGGCATGCTTACACATTTGACTAAAGGAAGTGAATTATATGGAAATCCGACTGACATATTGGTGAAGATATTAAATGATCGACTACTGATTGGAAGCTCAAAAGGATATATAGTAGGCGGAAATAAGGTAGTATGTTTTCAGGATATACCTTTATATTCAGTCGCGCAAAATGCTATAAATCATATTGAGGAATATGAAAAAGGACAAACCACTAAGTTAAGATATTATCCTTGCGGGCTGGCTTTTTCTAAAGTTAATTTAGCACAGTTAGTTGATACCTTTGATGCCCCAATACCTAACACTGGAGCCCGACCAGTAATTTATGAGAAAACAAATATAGCTAAAGAGTTTTTACCGACATCTGAAGCTTGGAGAATTGTAAATTTTGATATGACTCAAGCGTATTCCGGAAATAGCATAATAGATTGGACCCACGAAAGAGAATGGCGTATATTGGGGGATCTTACTTTTCGTTATTCAGACGTAACCATATTGCTAAGAAACAGTGAACAATACAGAGAATTCATTTCAAAGATATCTCCAGAAATATTAAGAGAATTATCAGGAATAATATGTTTAGAATATTTGATGTATTAGTATCGTTTTTATTATATTATGATTATTTTGGCATAGAGTGTCTGTGGACAACAAAAATCTGTGCACCGTAAAAGTATATAATTATTCAGTAAACTTGTTGACTTGGTGAAAAAATAAACATACAGCAACCTTCTGTTCTGTCCATCTATGGTGATGTGTAGATGATATCTGATGCAAAGCAACTGTATAAGCTATTCATTCTTCTATTCGGAAAAGCTTTTTTTAGATAAGGTGATATTTCGCATTGAATGTATGGCGAGCTGAATCTCAAAAAAAAATTCAAAAAACACGGAGAGCTGATTATGAAAAAATTTAATATCCTTTGCAATGTTGATCCTATAGTTAGTTTTAATGATTCTATTATATTTAACTGTGTGTCGCTTTATTATCAGTCAGAGAAATTAATCGCTGAAACCTCAGTTTGCGCCGATAGTATTCTTAAAGCAGAAAGGGCAGGAATTAGGAATGTTGGGGAGGTAATCAACGCGTTAGCGATAGAAGTAGGATCTAATATTGCCTATTCACTAATGACAATAGAGGAAAAAGAAAATTTTAAAACCTATACTAATGACGATTTATTAGCAGAGCTTACTGTGAGGGTGCCATTTAATCTGGATATGGATATTAAGACCAAAAGGAACTATGAGTTAGCAAATGAAAATAATAAGGTAAGAAAGGTTCTCCGCCTAGTTAATGACCCTAATTTCGTTTCATGGGTGAATTTATATAGAGTATTTGAAATAGTAGATCGTGACCAACGAATAGTTGATGAAGGCTGGTTATCAAGCACTAAAAGAACGAATTTCACAAGAACCGCAAATCATCCAAATGCTAGTGGTGATTTATCAAGGCACGGGACCCCAAAGTCTGAAAAGGAAGTGCCTCCTGTAAATCCAATGAAGTTAGAAGAGGCTGAAGTATTAATTAGATCTTTAGTAGAAAAATGGTTTGAAAAGTTAGCTGGGTAAGTTGGGTTTTAGACACGCATGAATTTACACACTTGAAACACTACAGGGGACCTGTATTCTTTCGGACTTAGCGTGCCTGTGACAAACAACTCGGACACTATTCAGACTACTGGGCGACCATTTTATCTCTATATTTTTTTCTATCATCATTCCTTTTGAAATGGTCGCTTAAGTGTGTGATGACCTGTGTGACAGACAAATTTGGCTTAATTGTTCGGTGACCTGTGTGTCACAGAACTCCAACATAAAAGTACACTGACCTGTCTGTTGAATAACTTGTAAACCATTCAAACTACTCAATCGCTTTAAGAAATAACTGGCCGCACAGAGTTGTTGAGGGGTTACTTGTGCGCCGTCAATAGCAAGAGAGGTAAGATTGCAGGAATGCGTGATTATGCAGGGAGTGAGCGGCCGACAGTGGATGTTAGTAAACAACTGATCTGGCATAACTCTGGAGCTCGGCTGCATAATCTGTTGTGCCAACCTGAAGTGTCCATGAATTTCCTGGGAGGTTTGCGCATTTTTATAGCTATGGAGCATGCTGATTTGGTAGGATGGTGGGAAAGATGAAGCGGTCTTTCATTTGTTTTCGATATGGTGTATTGAAGACATGGTGAAACTCAATATATTGCGGTCGCTCCCTCTATGGGGAGCGTGGATTGAAATGGCAAAGACGTTTGGACGGATGCCGTCGATATTCGTTAGTGAAGGGTGCCTGTGTGTGAAACAATCATGTTTGTTTGAACTTTTAAGTTTGTTTAGCATAAAGGAACAATCGTGTTCTGGTTTGCGTGACAAACAAATTGGACACTATCCAGAATACCGGGCGGCCATTTTATCTCTATATTCTTGTGCACCCTGAGTCTATGAGCAATATTCGCTTTGATCCTCGCCAATCTAGCGTCTCAATCAAAAAAGACCCCTGCTAGGATGTCTGACAACAATTGTTTTTTGACAGTGTTGATATATGACGCTCTTGGATCACAAAAGGTTTGCCAGAACATTTTCGGCAACGGAAGATTCAAAACATAGAGCAATCAATTCGCCGATAGTCGCGCCGGTTACTTGCTGTATGGATGCCAGGAGGAGCGGATGTACGGGCGAGATTGTAAGTTGATATCTTATGGTCGGTTGTTTAAGAGCTTTGAGGGTGAGCAGTCGCCAAATGAGTTCATTAATTTCTATTGGACTCTTCATGTTAGAACTCAAAAGTGGCAGCTTGTGCAACTGCTCACTGATCTGCCTGGATGGCTGTGACAGTTGTAAACACTAAGGTAAGTAGACGGTTGTCCTGGTGGCAATCATTTTCAGTGGCGGAAGCTTCACGGCTTTTCTGTTCATGCAAGGCTGCAGGTGAGGGGCGACTAGGTTTAGAAAATGCATAATTTGCGATTGGTCGTTCAAAAGCAGTCTGTTCTGCGCGTCTATCGAGAACCTCAAAAGAAATTTGTCATAGAGCAACTGAACGAGCCATTCATTCTCTTCGGTAGTAAAGCTGTCAGTGGATAAGATAATCTTACGCATCAAACAGTTTTGGATATTCAAATGCCCGTCATCCTGATACCACCAGGCGAGTACTTCTTCTATGAGGTGATCGGTAATTTATGTAACAGGCAGCCGCTTGATGCCGCCGGCGTACCATAATAGGAGTATATAGGTAATGGCTGGATGTGTACGGCTTTGTATCATTTAGTTTGAAGACTGTGTGTCCTGCATTTTTTCCATTTCCTTCAACTTTGCTATTCTACCGCCTGTTTTTATAATGTATCCATGAAAAATAAGCCCTCTCAGGCTTATTTTTTAACAGCATCTCTGTTTTCGACACTTTGTCTGAATGATTCAGGCAATGCCTCATATATGCTGTTAATTTCTATTGGTTTACTTATTAACTCTTTCACCAACATATTGATCAAGATAAATAGGAATTGAACTTTCTCCTGATCATCATTTAAATCAATTTCGCCGAAATGAATGCCTTTGTTTCCGTAGAAGCGCAAAGCATCCAGTGCTTGTTGTACATGTGAAAGTGTTCCTCTGGTTACCAAATCTCCAATCATATTATTGATACTGTCTTTCTTTAAGCCGAGATGCTGGATCAATAAAGTTTCAATTGCAAGACGCAACAATGCTGCTGAAGCACGTGGAGAATACTGAAACACTTGTGCGGCTTCTTCGTATATCCGCTTAACGTCTTCCGGCATGTACTCTTCGGGTTCAGGCATTTCTGAGGTAGGTGGGAATATAACTTTTTCGTTTTCCCATATTGTGTATTTTTCACATTCTGTACATACACTTACGAATAAATCCCAAGGTAAAGGAGCTGGCTCCTTGATAAAGTGGTTACCTCCTATTAAAACTCGATTGCCGGGATTCATCTTGTGCTTTTGTTTTTTAAAGTAAATTTCACTATCTGGTAGGGAGTTCCAACCAATTTTAAAATGATCTTGCGGACACAATACTCCACACCGCGGACAACGATAAGATCGCTGACGGATATCTGGCATGACTGTTTTCAACATCTCCATCACCCTTTTTCTCTATTATATATCAAGTGGGAAATTTAAGAAGCAGGTACCTGACCGCTGTACAATTCAGCTAGTGTCTAGACGACTATGACGCAGGCATCTTGAGTTATACGTTATTAATCGTTCGGTGACCTGTGAGCCGCATAAATCAACATAGGTAATATCGTAAGTAAGAGAAAGGTTGTGATTCCAATGGATAGAAGTGCTCATCCCGAACTGCAAAATATCGTAAAAGAATTAGAAAAAGTGAAGCAGCAGGATGCGGTGCTGGCGCAAATCGAAGAGCGGTTGTATCGGATGAAAGACATTGCCCAATATGCTGCGGCAAATGACTTGGACGAGAAAGAAGCTGCAAAGCTGAATGAAGAGATCCAAGAGCAGCTTGCAGCTATTCAGAAGTTGAAAATAGACTACGCCGATTTGTGATGGCGGGCATTTTATTTTTGGGAAGTCATAAAACGAGACTAGATGACAGTTGCATCGTAACTCATTCAGCGTACAGAGAAGCAAAAATGGTCTGAAGTATGCATTAGTTAACTCGTCAGCCAATATTCCTCTCCCGATACCCAAACACTCCACCAACTCCAACAATC
This sequence comes from Sporosarcina koreensis, assembly GCF_000826145.2. Lineage (GTDB taxonomy): Bacteria > Bacillota > Bacilli > Bacillales_A > Planococcaceae > Sporosarcina > Sporosarcina trichiuri. Next base: position 1,228,214 of record NZ_LN651337.1, on the reverse strand, counting down.
ACTCCAACCACCACCAACTCCACAACGGCCACCCAATCCATCTCCTCCACTGGCCATGCCGGCACGGAGCCGAACGGCGAGATGCCAGCCATCCACGCTGGCAACTGGAACAAGCTCCCCAAATACAGGACGACAAACGAATAGACGAGGACGATCCAGATCAGCGGGCTGGCTTTCGGCAATGCGCCGATGAGCAGGGTGCACAACGCGATCAACACAAGGATCGCCGGGATTTGAACGGCGCTCGCACCCATGATCATAGACAAGGGGAGCCGGGTGGCCATGGCGCTGTGGCTGGCGAGCCATAGGCCGGCGGCAGCTAAGGAGTTCATCACGATACCGTTGATCCCAGCGACGGTCAGATAGGTCCCGATAAGCCGCACCCGTGACACAGGCCGACCGAGAATGCTGTCGATGCGACCGTTCTTTTCTTCGCCGAGCAGCCGCTGCATGGATAAAATCGCCGGGATGGTGGCGATCAGGGCCATGACGAGCATGAGCATCGGCAGGAACTGTTCGGCAATGGGCCGGGTGCTGCCAACGGTGAGCATGTTTTGCAGCAGCTCATTGCCATCAAAAAAGCTCTCCAGGTCACCGAGGACCGATCCATAGGCGAGGCCAAGGACGAGCATGCCAATGCCCCAGGTGATCATCGCGGTACGCTGCAGGCGCAGGACGAGTCCGAGCGGTGTCTGCAGGAATTTGGAGGCATGGGTGCGTCCTTGTCTGGCGTGCAGGAGACCGGCGCCGAGGTCGCGTCTGCCTTGCAGTGCCCAGGCTATCCCGAATAACAGAATTCCTCCAATGGCTAGTAGTGCGAGCGGCCATGGGTGATTGCCGGCGAACGGCTGGACGGCAGTGACCCAGCCGAGCGGCGACAGCCAGGAGACCCTCGACTCGGCGGCATCACCGGCTGCGCGTATAAGGAAGGCGAGGACCAGTGTAATCATCGCGAGACCTGTCGCGCCCCGTGCGCTTTCGGACAGTTGAGCGGCGATCAGGGCGACAGATGCGAATAACAAGCCGGCTCCGCCGAGAGTCAGTCCGTACAGCATCGACCCGATGACGGTCAGGCTATCCATACCGAGGCTCGCGAGGCCGGTCGACACAGCGGCGGCCAGTGCAAAATTGACTGCCGCCAACACGCCTGCCGCCGCCAGAAGCGGTGCTCGGCGGCCAACGGGGAGGGCGAGGAGCATTTCCGAGATGCCGGCTTCCTCTTCCGCCCGCGTGAACCGGACGGCGAGCAGGATGTTCATGATCGCGACGGCGACCGCTGTCAGCAATAGCATCTGGTGGGTCGTCATGGCGCCGAGTGTGTAGTGATCGAGATTGCCGGGGCCGACCATCGCGGTCATCGCCGGGTTTTTCATCGTTTCGGCCATCGCGTCGCGGGCTGCCTGTGTCGGGTAGAGATCCTGGAAGGCGGGCGGGACTGCGACGGTGATGGCGGTGATGGCTGCAATCCAGATGACGAGCCGCAGCCAGTCGCGCCTTACGATGAAGCGGAAGAGCCGCATGCTGCCGGTTGCTTGTGAGCTCATTGCGATTCCTCCTGGTTATTGTAATGCTGCATGAACAGATCTTCGAGCGTCGGCGGCGCGCTTTCGAGCCGCTCGATGCCGTATGGCGCGAGAACCGCCATGATGTCACCGAGTCTGTCGCTGTCCGCCTGGAACGTCAGGGTGCCGTTTTCATTGATCAAATTATGAATGCCGTCCAGCTCTGCAAGTCTGGGGGCAGGGGAGGCAAGTGCCACTGTCAGGTTGGTGCGGGTCAGGTGGCGCAGTTCCGCAAGCGTGCCGGTTTCGACAATCGTCCCTTGCCGAATGATGCCGACCCGGTCGCACAGCCGCTCGACTTCAGACAGGATGTGGCTCGACAACAGGACGCTCTTGCCGGCCTCTTTCACCTCGGCGACGCATTGCTGGAAGACACGCTCCATGAGCGGGTCGAGCCCGGACGTCGGTTCATCCAGGATAAACAGGTCGGCGTTTGAGGCGAAGGCGGCAATCAGCGCGACTTTCTGGCGGTTGCCTTTCGAAAATGTGCGGCACTTCTTCGACGGATCGAGGTCGTACCGCTCGATCAGTTCGTTCCGCCGTTTTGTGTCCGTATGCCCATGCAGGCCAGCGAACACATCGATCACCTCGCCGCCTGTCAGGTTGGGCCAGAGCACGACGTCGCCGGGCACATACGCAATCCGCTTGTGAATGTCGACGGCGTCCGTCCAGACGTCCTTTCCGAATATCTTTGCTGTCCCGCCATCCCGCTTCAGCAGCCCGAGCAGCACCCGGATCGTCGTCGATTTCCCGGCTCCATTTGGCCCGATGAAGCCGAACACTTCGCCGGGTTCCACGCGTAAAGTCACGTCATCGAGCGCTTTGAATTTCCCGAACATCTTCGTCAGTCCTTCCACTTCCAACACCGCCATACCGATCCGCCCCCTTATTTGTAATAGACCCGCTTCAAGACGTCGAGGAACTCATAGAACTGCTGCCAATGCGGCTCCTGGTCGATCTCTGTGAATGTCGCGCCATTTAGCTTTGCGTGCAGCTCTTTGCTGTAGCCGTCGATCGACCAGCTGATCAGCTTCAGGACATCTTCCGCCTGCACATCATCGCGGAACAGCGTCATATCGAGACCGCTGAACAGCCGCCGCATGCCGTCCTGCTGCATATGATCGAGCCGGTCCGCAAGCGGCTTCGGCAGCTTCGACTCCTTTTCGAGCACCGCCTGGGCGATGAAGTTGAACAGGTCAGGATAGCGCTGGTACACCTCCATCTTCAGCTGCGCCGAGCCTTTCATCCGTTCGATGAAATCCGGTTCATCCATGTCAATGTACTGCGTGTACAGCTCCTCGAGAACAGTGATCGCCCGCTCCGCCAAATAGGCATACAGAGCTTCCTTCGAGCCGAAGTAGTGGAACAGCATCCCCTTGCCGATGCCTGCTTCCTGGACGATCCGGTTTGTCGATGCCTGGTCGTATGAGTGCTCTGCAAACTCCCGCATTGCGGCGTCGGTGATCCGTTTCTGTTTGGCTTCGTCGAGTGTCGTGAATTTAGTAGTCATCATGAACTCCTTCGTAGACCGAAGTGGTCGATTTTGGTGAAAAAGAATAGACCTGACTGGTCGACTATAGAATATCACAGTCGACCAGATGGGTCTACAGTTTTCTTGAACTTACAGATAACTTTCAAGATGGCCGTCCCTCAAGCCCCCGACAATACGAAACTGTTCAGCGAGGGGATGGCGCCATCCGGTTCATTCAACAATTCGTAATAGCTGGTGAGCAGGGAACCCATGGCTGGTGCTGCTTCTTCCAATTCCGTTCGTATGCTGTTGGCATATCCGCGCTCCCAGCCGCCGTCGGGCAGGTAGGAGGCATCGATGGTTGCCGGGGCGTCCGTTTCAAAGCCGGCCTGTTCCAGGAGGCGCCGGATTTCTGTCTTATGGAACAGGGTTTGGACGTTGCTGTCGTTTTCGATGACCTGTGAATACAGGGCGAGTATGGATACCGCACAAAAGTGGCTCCGTTGTGCGAGGTCGGTGAATGCCAGATCCCATTCAGCGAAACAGATCCGCTTGGCGGCGCGCCGGACTTTTTTCAGCAAGGTAAGCAGTTCTTCGGCACTCTTGAAATACCACGAGCAATGGGACAGCACCGCGACGTCGAACAGGTCGGTCACGTCATAGTCCAGAAAGTCGGTCTCGAGATGGAACGTGATGCGTTCGCCGAGGGAGGACTGCAGAATCCGATCAGTGGCCTGGCCTAACGTGTCCGGGGCACCGTATTCGCGGCTGGCCGGATCGAGGGCGGTGACCGATCCGCCCGCACCGATTGCATGGGCGATCGCCATCGTCGTGTCCCCCTGGCCGCAGCCGATCTCGAGGATCCGGCCGCCTTTTGGCAAAGCGAACGCGTCGACAAGCGCAAGCCGATGCTGGAGCTGGGTCTGCTGGATGTCGTCGTCTTCGTATAAGTGATGTTCATCCAGGAAGTCACGTGTCTGCTGGTTGATGGTGTATTGGGTCAAAAGGATCCCTCATTTCAATGGGTGTCTTTCAGGTTTCCTCTATGATAACCGGTATGTCAGACAGATGCATCAAGAATTAATAGAATCGATAGAATTAAAAAATATCTCATTGACTTACTAGTGATAGTTCCGTATGATGTAGATAACTTTCAGAGAGGGCAGGTGATCACTATGGCAAACTTCGAACTGGCAATTGCAAATTGGATCGGACCCATACTTTCACCTGCCCTGAGGTAAATCAGGACAGTTTCCTTCTGGTGTATGCGTGAAAGCATGGTGTCCGATCCGGGGTCCCATGCTTTTTTGTATGCACATAACTAGGAGGAATTTATTTGGAGAAAATGATGAAGTACGGATGGAATGACCACCAACAGGAGCAATGGCTCGAACTGCAGCACGATGGAACGTTGACCGATTCCATGGTGGCTGGGCGTGTCACATTGGAACATAAACATATGTATCGGGTCGTGACGGAAGAAGGCGAATGGCTGTCCGTCTGTTCGGGGGCGCTGCTCCATCGCGCATACGACCGCCAGGATTACCCGGCGGTCGGCGATTGGGTGACTGTCGAACGGATGCCAGGAGAAGAGCGGGGGATCATTCATGCCATTCTGCCGCGGACGTCCGTTTTCTCACGGAAAACAGCCGGAACAACAGTGACGGAGCAACTGATTGCGGTGAATGTCGATATTGTATTTTTAGTGACGTCGTTGAACGATGATTTCAACATCCGGCGGCTCGAACGGTATTTGGTCGCAGCGTATGATTCCGGCGCGGTGCCGGTGATTGTATTAACAAAATCGGATTTATGCGACACACCTGAGTTGTATGTGGATCAAGTGCAGTCGATTGCGTTTGGCACAGACATCCTCACAGTCAGCAGCAAGACGGGAGAAGGGATTGATGAAATTGTCTCGCTGCTGCAAGACGGTAAAACCGCAGCATTGCTCGGTTCGTCAGGTGTCGGCAAGTCGTCGCTCGTCAATGCTATCTGTGGCGGTACAACAATGACCGTCCAGACGATACGGGAAGATGACGCAAAGGGCCGCCATACGACAACACACCGCGAACTGATCGCGCTGCCGGCTGGCGGCGTGCTGATCGATACCCCGGGGATGCGGGAATTCCAGCTATGGAACGATCAGGAGAGCATGGACGGCAGCTTTGCCGACATCGACGCGCTGTCTGCATCGTGCAAGTTCAACGACTGCCGGCACCATGCCGAGCCAGGCTGCGCCATCCAGGAGGCACTTGCGGATGGGGCGCTTGAGGAAGACCGTTTTGCGAGCTATTTGAAACTGCAGCGGGAAATCGCCTTTTTGGAACGGAAGACAAACGTGCAGGCGCAGGCGGCGGAGCGGAAGAAGTGGAAGGCACAGACGAAATCGGGACGGAAAGCATGATGGAAATCGGAAGCGGTGTACGGACCGCTTCCGATTTTTGATGATAAGGTCTTGCATGGGCAGGGGCTGTATAAGAACATGGGGTTCTTTACTCCGTCTTCTTCGCTTTTTCCGGCTTCGGCCAGATGAAATAGGAGGCGGAAATCAGGAGATCGATTCCCAGGATGAGGGTCCATAATTTCAGCATTTGTTGAAGGGCTTCTGTTCTCGCGTTATCACCGATATAGTAAATTAGTCCAGCAAGGAAACTACCGCCGATCAAGTAGGCGAGGACATGCTGCAGGGAGCCTTTCATCGAATGGCGTGCATGGGCGTAGCCTGTTTTCTTCTGCGGTTTCGATCCTTGTCGTTTAACATAATACAGAAACCGTTCATCTGCCCAGTGGATCATGCTTTTGCCGAATGCAACCGATACGCCGAGGTAAATCGCCGCGATGGCATGTGCCTGCGTGGCGACTGCACCATTGATCAGATCGGAAGCGGTGACAATCAGCAGGGCAGCGTCGATGACCGGCGTGAGTGCCAGGAAAAAGAGGCCGAGCCGTTTCTTGTTGAATACATACCGTGCGGTCATCCCGGCAAGAATGGCAACCCAGAAGCCGATTTCACAGGCAACGATCATCCAGGCGATCAAATTCATTACCATCCCTCCTTTGTTTATATGATACAGTTGTATTTATTAAGAGAATCGTATCACTTGTTCTTTCATAATACAAGTGTGTTGTTAAAAAACAGGATGTATTCTACACTAGGTATATGCCGAAATTAGTGAATCATGAAGCACGGAAGCAGTTGATTGCAGAGGCGATGTGGCGGGTCATTCTGGATAAAGGGATGGAAGGGGCGACAGTGCGGAACATTGCGGAAGAAGCGGGGCTCTCACTCGGGGCGCTCCGCCATTATTTCAAGACCCAGGATGATCTGCTTGTCTATGCGATGACGCTTGTGCAGGAGAGGGCGACAGCCCGGATTGAAAAAGTTGCGGCACAGGAGCTGCCGCCTAAAGAAATGGTGCTGGCCGTATTATATGAAATCGTACCGCATAGCCCGGAGACGCGTGCGGAAATGGAAGTATGGTTTGCTTTCACCGTCTATGTGAACCACCGGAAAGACGACCTGCCGATACCGGATGACGGCGTGCTGGCAGGTGTCCGGAAAGCATTGGCGTATTTGGAGGCGACTGGACTTTTACCGGAAACTATCGATATGGAGCTGGAGAGTGAACGGCTGTACGGCTTGATAGATGGGATTGCGATTCATGCGCTGCTGGAGCCGGACCGTCTCGACGCCGACAGGATCAGACGGACGCTTCGTTATCATATTGAATCGATTTGCGTATTGCACTAGGAGAGGGATGAGTTCTTTTGTATGGCCTGAGCACACCGTGAATTCAGGCAGCCCGGAAACCGGTGAGGCCGTTTGGTATGCGAAGCCGGGGATCTTTCCGGAGCAGTCTTGCGCTGTTTCCGGTTTCTTGATGAAGGAGAAGAATGGACAGTGCCGTGTGTAAGAGAATTGTACACGCAATATCCAATATACTGATTGACAATTCCCACTCCTCCCTCTATCATTGTGTAAAATGTGACGAACTGTCCGGAGTAGCGGTGCAATCCTTGGAATCAGAGACTTGGTGGGTGGTGCGAACCAAGCGGGAAGCATGGGTGAATTACAGGCAGGGAGCAGACATGTGTCCGGCGGCCGGCCGTTATCCGGGTTGAGTGAGCAGGGGGAGTCCTGCTAAGTTGGGTGGTACCGCGGAGCTTCCGTCCCTTTCTTTCGAGAGGGATGGGGGCTTTTTTTGCGTTTTATATTACAGCAGGGGAGATGGGAGAATGGAGAAGGAAATGTCCGGGTGGCTTGCGGCGCTGCCGATACTTGTGTTGGTCGCAGCGGCATCAATGTCGGTGTTCGTATGGGACGCGGGAATGCTTCTGCCGCTGGTGATCGGGGTGCTCGCGGCCGCTGTCGTGGCAGCGGTGGCCGGTTTTAGGTGGGCGGATGTGCAGGAGATGATGGTGCGGGGTGTCGGCCGGGCGCTGCCGGCGGTGTTCATTCTCCTGCTGATCGGGCTGATTGTTGGGTCGTGGATGGCGAGCGGGGTCATCCCGACGATCATCCATTACGGCCTGTCGCTCATCCATCCGTCGGTTTTTGTACCAATCGTGGCACTCGTGACCGGAATCGTGTCCATCACCCTCGGCAGTTCGTTTACCGCGATTGCGACGGTGGGCCTTGCGTTCATGGCGATCGGGGAGGGGCTCGGGTTCCCGGCGGGGCTTGTCGGCGGTGCGGTCATCTCCGGAGCATTCTTCGGGGATAAGCTGTCGCCGCTGTCCGATACGACGAATATCGCACCGGCGATGGCGGAGACCGATCTGTTTACGCACATCCGTCACATGCTTTGGGATACGCTGCCGGCGTTCGGATTGTCGATCGTCCTGTATGCGGTCGTCGGCCGGATGTTCGCCGGTGCCGGAACGGCGGATGCGGCATCGATCGGTGCCATCCAGACCGGGCTGACGGAGCAGTTCACAATCCATCCGCTGCTGTTGCTGCTGCCGGTACTGACCGTGGTCCTGATGATCAAGAAAGTGCCTGCCATCCCCGCGCTCGCCGGCGTCGGCCTGCTCGGTGCGGTGATCGCTGTGGCCGTCCAGGGCATGCCGGTCGGCGCTGTCATCCAGGCGATGACGAGCGGATTCACGGCGGAAACCGGTGTGCCGGCGGTCGATTCGCTGCTGAATCGCGGCGGGATGACGTCGATGCTGAATACGGTCGCGCTGCTCGTCATTGCGACGGCACTCGGCGGCATCCTCGAGGAGTCGGGATCGTTCGGTGTGCTGACGCGCAAGATGATGGCGCGTGTCGAGTCCGCGGGCAGCCTGATCGCGGCGACCATCCTATCGACATTTGTCGTGGCGTTTGCGAGCGGAGCACAGTTCCTGGCGATTGTGCTGCCGTCCCGGACGTTTGTGCCGAAATATAAGGAGATGGGCATCGATACCGTCAACTTGTCGCGCTGCGTGGAATCGGCCGGCACGGTCGGCATCAACCTCGTGCCGTGGAGTGTGCCCGCAGTGTTTGCGGCGGGCATGTTCGGCATCAGCCCGGGGCAGTTCATCCCGTATGCGTTCTTCGTGTTTCTCGTACCAATCATCAACCTGATCTTCGGCTTCACCGGGTTCACGATCAAGAAAAAGACGTACAGCGCCGAACCGGCTGTTATGGAAGCAGATAAAAAAGAGGAGGTGCCGGCTTGGGCGAAGTGAGGCTGCAAGTGCTCGGCACGGCGCAGGACGCGGGTGTGCCGCAGCCGAATTGTTATTGCGGAAACTGCACCCGTGCGATTGAAAATCCGGCGTGGAAACGGCGGGCGGCGTCGCTTGCAGTCGTCCTGCCGGAGGAACGGCAGTGGCATTTGATCGACGCGTCGCCCGACTTCAAGGAGCAGCTCGTCATGCTGCAGCGGACGTTCGGCTTGGAAGGGCAGGTCATGGACAGCATCTGGCAGACACATGCGCACATCGGCCATTATCCCGGCCTGATGTATCTCGGCAAAGAGGCGATGAGCACGGCCGGTGTCCCGGTCTTCGCCGGGCGGAAGATGAAGGAGATGCTCGAGACAAACGTACCATGGCGGCAGCTGACGGATCTTGGCAATATTACAGTTCAGGAGATCACGGACGGAAAGCCGGGGCAGCTGGCGGACGGGGTTACGGTGACGCCGTTCGATGTGCCGCACCGTAACGAATACTCGGAGACGTTCGGGTTCCGGATCGAAGGGCCGAACAAGTCGGTGCTGTACATTCCGGACATCGACAGCTGGGACGAGTGGACAGTGGATGTGCTCGATGCCTGCCGCGAGGCGGACATCTGCCTGCTGGATGCGACGTTCTTCAGTGCCGGCGATCTCGCGGACAGCGGGCGGAGCGACCGGGACCTGCGTGACATTCCGCATCCGTTCATCACGGAGACGATCCGTCGGCTGCAGGCGATCGCCGGGGAGACGGACATCTATTTCACGCATTTCAACCACAGCAACCCGGTGCTCGATCCGGACAGCGAGGCGCGGAAGTTCGTGGAAACGAATGGGTTCCGGGTGGCGGAAGAGGGAATGGTGCTGGAGATTTGATTGTCATTCACAATTCGCAACTAGTAAATCGGAAAGAGGGCAGATAACCATGGAACTGACTATCCAACCAGTTGATGCGACCAATCGGGAAGATGTCCTCGGGTTGACCGTCCACCCGGGCCAGCAGGGCTTCATCGAGACACCAGCCGCCTGCCTGCAGGATGCCGCCGATTATCCCGAGTTCCGGCCGGTTGGTCTGTATGCGGACGAAGTGCTCGTCGGATTTGCGATGTACGGAGCACTGCGGGACAGTGCCGGCGGGCGCAACGTCTGGATGGACCGTCTGCTGATCGATGCACAGTATCAAGGGGAGGGTCTCGGTCGTTCATTCACAAGACTGCTGTTAGAGCGTCTGGAACAGGAATACGGCAGGCAGCCGATCTACTTGAGTGTGTTCGAGGAAAATTTGGGCGCCCGGCGTCTGTATGAATCGTTCGGATTCGAGTTCATCCATGAATATGATGCAGACGGGGAATGGATCTACCGGAAAACATAGAAATGAAAAGCGGCTGCCCGCTCGACGGGACAGCCGCTTTCACATGTCTTCCTAATAATTCTCCGTCAGCGTGTAATTCACCCGCACGACGAGATTGTTCGTCTCCGCGCGCACTTTCCCATACAATGCGTCAAATTCCTCAGGGTGTGCACCTGGATCCTCGAAAGCACCCAGCTCGCCCCACATGCCCTGCATCTGCATCATGAGGTCGTAGAGTTCGATGTCGGTACTGGTCTGCGGGCCGGGGAACAGTGTCATCGGAGAACCGACTTTTGTGAACTCCTCCTGGAAGACGGCGGTGACGGGATGCCCGAGCTTCCCGTATTCAATCACTGTCCCGAGGTCGTTGAGGGGCGGGGCGATCAGCAGCACGAGCTGGATGACGCTCCGTTCCAGGTTGGTCGCTTCCTCCCATGTCCGGTATTCGGAGTCCGGCTTCCCCGCGAATTCATCGGCTCGGTTCTGCAGGAACAGTTGGTAAGCGGCGGGAATCTCCTCGTCCGGCAGCTGGTAGGCTGTACTGTTTTCCGTGTCGATCAGCGCATCCCCGAAGTTGGTGATGTCGGTGATATTGTTGTCGTCACTCGAGATACGGCGGATCGGGTGGTCGTCGAGAGCGAAACGGATGGTGCGCTGCGTCTTCGCGATCTGCTCGAATTCTTCCTCCGTCATCGCTGCACCCAGTTTGCCGTCTTCATCGACAACCGACGGGATCTCAACGGTCCGGGCTCTCGCCAGATCGAAGTCGGTCCCATCCTCGTCCGCCGCCCCGCTGCCTTCCTCTTCTCCTTCTTCCGTCTCTGCAGTCACAGGGACGGCTTGTTCCTTGGACGCCTCATCCGTTTCCTTCTTGTCCGCTGCCGGTTCCGTCTTTTTCGCCGTGCTGCAAGCGGCTAACATGCATACCGTCAGCAGCAGAAGTCCGATCTTTTTCATGGTGTCAGATCTCTCCTCTCCGAGTAGGTTGCTTGTGATACGGCTATCGGCGGGAAGGGTTCCGGAATGCAGAAAAGTTCCGGCTTTCTATCCATTGCAGGGCGAGAGGGCTTAGGGCCTAAAAGGTACTGAAAAAGGATGGGGTGGACAGCGGCTGTACCTGACTCCGCAGCCGGCGGATCCGGCTGCGGAGTCAGGAACGTTTCAGACGTTTCGGGACGAGGACTGCAACCAGGAAGAACAGAGCCGCTGACCCGATCAGATACAGCACGCTGAAAAGCGGATTTAGTGCCGTGTCTCCCAGATGGAACGTGATGCCCAACGCTTCATGGAACTGTTCGGACTTGGCGGCAGGTGCGCCTGCAAATGCATCCGTCAGATAAGGCGCCATCAGCACCTGCCGGAACAGGAGGGCGGCGTGGGAGACGGGGACGAGCTGGATGACCGACTGGAGATACCCCGGCAGGCTGCCGATCGGGATGTAGATGCCGGCGAGGAACCCGATCGTCGTCCCGATGAGGGTGCTTGCGGCCGCGAACGCGTTCGAAGTCCGGAAGAACCGGACGAGCAGCAGGAACAGGGAGCCGGCGGACAGGACGGACAGCGCGATGATGCCGGCCGCCTGGAGAAGCTGGACGGCAGTCAGCAGCGGCTGTCCCGCGGCGAGCAGCATGAAATCCGCAGCGACGAGTGCTGTAAAGGTCATGATCAGTCCGATGGCGAGGGAGCTGAGCAGGTACCCTCCGGTGAGCTCTGACCGTTTCATCGGCGTGACGAGGAAATCGTCGAGTGTCCGTCGCTGCCGGTCTTCGACGTATGTGCCGAATGCGGCAAGTGTCGTCGTGATGCTGGCGACCGCCAGGATTCCGGCGACGACCCACGTCAGCAGGAGACCTTTCCTGCCCGGGAACTCCGGTATGCCGTCCGCAATCAGGTCGCCGAGGAAGAAGACATAGACGGCGATCAGGATCGCGACGGACAGCAGGGAGAAGAAGACGGCGGACCGGTCGCGGAAGTAGAGCAGCATGTTACGCTTCGCAAGTGTCAGCATGCAGATCCTCCTCCTTCCGTTCCTGCACCCGCAGGAACACGTCCTCGAGGCTCGATTTCCTCACTTCGAACGACGTCAGCAGCGGCTCGTATTTTGCGGTGAGCGGGATAGCGTGCAAGGTCGAGTCCAGCTCGATTTCGAACCGGCCGAGGTGCTCGCTGTAGGGAAGCTGATCCCGCGAGAGCGCCGCCCGCAGCGCTTCGGAATCGGCCGTTCTCAAAAACAGCCGGTCCGCGGAGTGGGCGGTGCGGAGCGTTTCAGGCGTGCCGCTTGCGATGATGCGCCCGCTGTTCAGGATGACAGCGTAATCCGAGCGGTCCGCCTCTGCATCAGGATGTCGTTGATCCGCCGTTCATCCGCCTTCGTGGTCAGGTAGATGAGTACGAAGACCGACAGATAGGCGAGCAGGCCGGACAGGACGACAGACGACCAGATCCAGATGTTGAAAGGGAACATATTGAAGAACAGGCCGCCTGCGGTCAGGACGGCGACGACACAGAGGATCTCCAAGACGAAGACAGCGGCCGGCTGCTCCACCGGCAGCTGGTGCGTCAGCCAGATGAGGCATATGATGATGGTTGGGACGAGGAACAGCGTGATGCTCATCGATTCGGTGAGCGGCGGGAACAGGCCGAGCAGACGGAACACGTAGTAGAGCAGGGAACTGAACGTGAACGCGGCGCACGCGGCCCCGATATAGATCAAAGTCCGTTTCATATGAATCCTCCTATCCTAGAAAGTGATTGCGGAACGCTTTGGCGTAATGCCGGTTGACGATCGTCTTCTCGCCGTTCGCAAGCTTCGCTTCGAACCGGCCGTTCAGGAGCGCCCGTACGCTCGTGATCTTGGCGGTGTTGACGATCTGGTTCTTGCTGATGCGCAGGAACGCCGTATGCGCGAGCTGTTCCTTGCGCTCATACAGCTTCCGGCCGCTCTCGTAGACATCTTCCGCCGCTGATTTTTCCTCCTGGATGATTAAGAATGCTGCAGACCGGGAATAGAACACCACCTCTGAAAACCGGCCTTCACCCCGGCCGGTTTTCTCATGGATCTTTTTACATAAGGGAGTGCTGACATCATGAAACCGATCATCGGAATTACATCAGACATCGACGAAAACGGGGAAACGTGGGTCAAGGCGGATTACAGCCGGGCGATCCTGAAAGCGGGGGGACTGCCGGTCGTGCTGCCGGCGGGTCTCGAGGATATCGACGCCATCTGCAGCCGGATCGACGGGCTGCTGCTGACAGGCGGGGAGGACGTCGGCCCGCTCGTCTACGGCGAGGAGCCGGAGGCGAACCTCGGCAAGACGGCGCCGGAACGGGACGATATGGAGCTCGCGCTGGCACGCTGCGCGATCGGGAAGGACATGCCTGTGCTCGGCATATGCCGCGGCCAGCAAGTGCTGAACGTCGCGCTCGGCGGAACGATTCATCAGCACATTTATTCGGATCTTGACGGGCCGCTATTGCAGCATAAGCAGCAGGCGGACCGGAATTATCCGACGCATACGGTGGACGTGAAGGAGGGCAGCCGGCTGGCGGAGTACGCGCAAGGATCTGAACTGCGCGTGAACTCCCTTCATCATCAGGCGGTCCATGACGTCCCCGAGCCGCTGATCGTGACAGCGACTGCGAAGGACGGCATCATCGAAGCGCTCGAAAGCACGGAACACCGCTATGTCATGAGCGTCCAGTGGCACCCGGAAGCGCTGTCGAACCGGGATGACCCCGCCGCACTGCGGCTGTTCGAAGGGTTCATCGAAGCATGTACATCCAAATGAAGACCAAGTAAAAAGGAACGGTCCCCTAATATCGGGGCCGTTCCTTTTTGTCTGTTTCCTTCACCGTACAGGATGCCGTCAGATTGTCTCGTCAACATCCTCTTCGTCTGCACTCTCCTCAGCAAGAGGGGATTCCTCATCCGACACCTTGAAGCGGTCGATCGCCTGGCTCAGCTGTTCGCTCAGCTCCGTCAGCGTTTCGGCCGCTTCGGTGACCGACTGGATGGCGCGGAGCTGTTCTTCCGTCGAAGCGCTCACTTCCTCGCACGCTGCCGCGGTTTCTTGGGACGTCGCCGCCATGAGCTGGATCGTTTCCGCCACGTCGTCCTTATGACGGCCGACGTGCTGGATTTCATCGGAAATGGCGTCGATCGACGACTGCATTTCCGTCATGAGGGCGGACAGTTCGCCGAACGTCGTCTCGGTTTCGCTCACGACCAATCCTTGCTCGCGGAACGTCGCAATCGTCTCTTCCATCTGTTCGGTTACGGTGCGCGATTCGTCCTGCAGCTGGCGGACGGTCGTCTGGACGTCTTCCGTCGCACGCGCGGACTGCTCCGCGAGTTTCCGGACTTCCTCCGCAACGACAGCAAACCCTTTGCCGTGCTCGCCGGCACGCGCCGCTTCGATGCTTGCGTTCAGCGCGAGCAGGTTCGTCTGGGAGGAGATGTCGGTGATCGTTTCCATGACGCCGCCGATCTCCTTGACCTTCTGGCCGAGTCCTGAAATCGCTTCGTTCATCGACTGCAAGTTGCCGGCGGATGACTGGAACGTCTCCTGCAGGTTCGCCATCTGCGCCTGGCCGCTTTCATTCATGGCACCGGTGCGCTCGGCGATATCCGTCATCGACACAGCACGTTCGGTGATGCCGTTGATCTGCCGGCCGAGTTCGTCGGAGCGCTCGGTGACCGTCTCCGCATCCTGTGCCGATTTCGAGGCACCTTCCGCGATTTCATTGACCGCATGCGCCACTCCGGAGCTCGACGCGTTCGTCTCTTCCGCCACCGCACTCAGCGATTCGGAATTGGACCGTACGTTATCAGCGGACTGGCTGACGACAGAGATGATGCTGTTCATGCTGGCGATCATCTCATTGAAGTTGTCGCTCAGCTGTCCGATTTCATCCTTCGTATGGATATCGGAACGGACGGTAAGATCTCCTGCCGCCACCGCATCCATACTGCCGCGCAGGCGGCCGATCGGTTTCAAGAGCTTGGCGATGATGAAGTACAGCGCCGTGCCGACAACAGCGAGAGTGATCAGCGAAATGACGATGATCGAGAATCGCAGTTCCTTCGCCATGCCGAGCAGGTTCTTCTCCTGATAGACGGTGCCGACCTTCCAGCCGAACCGTTCCATCGTCGAGAAGACGGCAATCGATTTATTTCCTTTACTGTCCTTGAATACCGTATCGCCTTCGTTGTACATGAACATGTGATCGACAAATTTCTCGTCCCGCATCGTTTCGCCGTCTTTCTCCGGATAGGAGATTGCGACGCCGTTGTTGTCGATCATGAATGGAAAGCCGTCATTAGGAATGCTCGTCTCATTGAGGGAATCCTTCAAGTAGCTGAGCTGGATATCGACGCCCGTCACACCGACAACGTCGATACCGTTCATGACAGCGCGGGACGCCGTGATGACCGGGTTTCCTGTCGCTTCATCGACGTAGGGAGCGGACCAGTACACCTTACCCGGACCATCCAGTGCCCGCTGGTACCAGTCGCGTCCGGTCGGGTCGAAGCCGGTCAGATCGACATGCGGCGAAATGAGCACCTTCTTGGAAGGAAGTGCGTAATAGACGGAAGAAGCATTCGGATACGCATCCATGAACTCCTGCAGTTTGACTTTCACCTCGTCATCACTGACGCCTTCTTTGCCATCCGTATATTCCTTGACCGTCTTCGCATTCGACAGCAGTTTCAGTCCCATTTCATACTGGTCGAGGAAATTCTCGGACGAGACGGCCATCTGGTCCGAAAGCGGTCCTCCTGCATCGGTGACATTCTCGATCGACCGCTTCTTCACCTGGCCATTCAGCATGTACGCCATCAGCAGCATGCCGAGCATGAACAAGACAACGGCTGCCGCGATGATCTTTGTCTTTAGTGATTTTGCCATGTGCATCCTCCATGTTAGATAGTTATGTATACCTATCTAATGTCGGCTTGAATTGCGTGATGTTTAGCGACAATTCACCGGAAGACGGATTTCTGAGACAACGAACAGGAAAAGGCTCCCGCACACAGCGGGGGCCAGTTGTTCATTATACGGTGAAGCGGTCAATCGCGTGACTCAGTTCCTCGCTCAGCTTCGTGAGCGTCTCAGCTGAATCGGTGACGGACTGGATGGCGCGGAGCTGTTCTTCCGTCGACGCGCTCACTTCCTCGCACGCGGCGGCAGTCTCCTCGGACGTCGCGGCCATCGTCTGGATCGTTTCGGCAACGTCATCCTTATGGCTGGACACCGTCTGGATATCCGCCGAGATCGCATCGATCGACGACTGCATGTCATCCATCAGTGCAGACAGCTCGGCGAACGTCGATTCCGTCTCCTGGACGACGAGCCCCTGGTCGCGGAATGTGGAAATCGTCTCATTCATCTGCTCGGTCACGAGGCGTGATTCGTCCTGCAGCTGCTGGACGGTGTGGCGGACGTCCTCCGTCGCGCTCGCGGACTGTTCTGCAAGTTTTCGGACTTCCTCCGCGACGACGGCGAACCCTTTGCCGTGTTCGCCGGCACGCGCCGCTTCGATGCTCGCGTTCAGTGCAAGCAGGTTCGTCTGTGAGGAGATATCGATGATCGTATCCATGACGCCGCCGATCGCTTTCACTTTTTCCGAAAGGATGGTGATCGCGTCGTTCATCGACTGGAGATTGACGCCTGACGACTGGAATGTCTGGGACAGGTTCGCCATCTGCGTCCGGCCGTTCGCATTCATGATACCGGTGCGCTCGGCGATTTCCGTCATCGACACCGCACGTTCCGTGATGCCGTTGATCTGCCGGCCGAGTTCGTCGGACCGTTCGGACACCCTCTCGGCATCCTCCGCGGAGCGGGCGGCACCTTCCGCGATCTCATTGACCGCATGGGCGACTTCGGAGCTCGAGGCGTTCGTCTCTTCCGCCACGGCGCTCAAGCTCTCGGAGTTCGTCCGCACATTATCCGCGGATTGATTGACGACGGAAATGATGCCGTGCATATTACCGATCATGTCATTGAAGTTGTCGCTCAGCTGGCCGATTTCGTCCTTCGATTGGATATCCGACTGGACGGTCAGATCGCCTGCGGACACCTGATCCATCAGCGAACGAAGACGGCCGATCGGTTTCAGCAGGCGGGTGATGAAGATATACAGCGCAATCGCCACGATCACGAGAACAATGAGCGCGATGACGAGGACAGCGCCCCTCAGTTCATCGGCCATGCCGGTGAGATGGCTCTTTTCATAGACCGTACCGACTTTCCAGCCGAATCCGGGAACCGTGGAATAGGCCCGGACTTTGTTACGTCCTTTTTCGTCCGTGAATTCGATATCACCGCTGTCAGCTTTGTACATATCGGCAACATGGCTTTCATCCATCTGGTTTTTACCGGCGAACGTCGGGTGGACGATCGCGTTGCCTTCCGCGTCATACATGACCGGATAGCCGCCGTATGGAATGTCGAGCTCTGTCAGCAGGTCGCTGAGTGCGCCGAGCTCCAGGTCGAAGCCGAGCACGCCATTCACACGGCCGCCCGATTCAGTGGCGATGGAACCGGTGATCATGTAGTTTCCGGTTGTATCATCCTGATAAGGGGCCGACCACTGCACTGTGCCGGGTTCCGCTACAGCATCTGCATACCAGTCGCGGGTCGTTGGATCGAAATCCGACCAGTCCGCTTCTGGATACGAAAGAGAATATTTCGAAGGTAGCGAGTAATAGATGGACACCGCATCATCATAAACGCCGGCAGCAGTTTTGAGCGCTGCCTGGAGCTCGGCTTCCGTCACGTCTTTGCCATCCGGACCGGTGAACCGAAGGAATGTTTCTGTATTAGCGGTTGCCTTGATACCTTTCGTATATTGATCAATAAAATTGAATACGGTGGACGATGTCTGATCCGCGAGAGTTTCGCTGGAATCGACGACACTCTCGAGCGTAAGCTTTTTCGCGCGGTCGTTGATCATGAAAGCCATGATCAGGAGACCGACGGCAAAGAGGATCAGCGTCAGTGCAATGATTTTAGTTTTAAGGGAGCGGGTCATGTGGTAGTTCCTTTCTGAATATATATTGTTTACTCCGCTTATTTCGGCAGGCGGCCCGGGATGTTGAGCGGGAAATGTGAAAAAGCGGTTAACAACCTTTCCGGCAGGCCGATATAATAGGTAATACATGGGACACTGAGGGGGACGGAAACGATGGTCAGTCAACTAGGGGGCAGTCCGGACGGCAAACCGACAGCCGGCACTGCGGAATTCAGTCCGGCGGGGAAAGTCGCACGGACGGAAGGCATGGGGAGCCAGACGCAGGAACAGCCGAACGAACATCGCGAGCTGACAGCGAAAGAAGCGAAAGACCTGACAGGCAACATGAACAAATTCCTGGAAAGCGTGGACACACAGCTCCGTTTCAAGATGCACGACGAGCTCCACGAATACTATGTGACGATCGTCGACTCCAAAACCGACGAAGTGATACGTGAAATCCCATCCAAGAAACTGATGGACATGCACGCGGAAATGAAGAAATTCCTCGGCCTGCTCATCGACCGAAAAATCTGAAGGAGTGACGCACTATGAGAATCGGCGGACTCGCCAGCGGCATCGACACCGAGTCGATCATCAAAGACCTCATGAAAGCGGAGCGGATCCCGCTCGACAAGATCACGCAGAAGAAACAGTACTTCGAATGGCAGCTGAACGACTACCGTTCCGCAAACCGTGACCTGAAGGACTTCAGCACGAAATTGTTCGACAACATGATCCTCTCAAAAAACTTCAATGCGAAGAATGTAACCGTCTCCGCGCCGGATGATGTCTCGATTCGGGCGAAGGGAAATACGGAGAATTTTTCGGGAACTATTAAAGTAGAGCGCTTGGCAACAAGTGCAACTTTACAAAGCGCTGAAATTGCAGATGATTATAAAGTGCCAAATGGGGGCGCTTCATTAAATGTAACTTTTCCTGTTTCGACTGATGAAAAGCTTAAAACGGTAGAGCTTACTTTTTCTGAAGGCGCTGATATTAACGAAATTGTGAAGAGCATAACAGAAAAGACAGGCGTAAGAGCTTTTTACGATCCAGGTTCTAAGAAAATTGGAATGTCTTCTAAAGAAAGCGGTCTTGGTGAGATAGCACTTTCTGGTTCTTTAGCCGAGTCGTTAAATCTGACAGTTGAAAAAGGCGCAACTTCTAAAGCTGGAGTAGATTCCGAAGTTCTCTATAACGGAATGAAAATAAACCGGTCTTCCAACACCTTCGAACTCGACGGCATGGAAATCACTCTAAAAGCCGCAAGCCAAAAAGACATCACCTTCAACGCAACAACAGACACCGACAAGGTCTTTGACAACATCAAAGGCTTCGTCGATGACTATAACAAAATGATCGAGGATCTGAACAAAAAAATCCGTGAACCAAAATATCGGAACTACCAGCCTTTATCCACCGAACAAAAAGCCGATATGAAAGAAAAAGAGATTGAACTGTGGGAAGAGAAGGCAAAAAGCGGAACACTGCGCAATAACCCGGAACTGTCCAACCTGCTGTCATCGATGCGTTCCGTCTTAAACAAGTCGGTTCAAGTAGGACCAGAGCCTACCGACAAGCTGAGTCTCAGTGAAATCGGCATTAAGACATCCAACAACTATCTCGATCACGGGAAACTCGTCATCGATGAAAAGAAACTGAAAGAAGCAATCTCGAAAAGCCCTGAAGACATTCAAAAATTGTTCGGCCAGGACGATAAAGAGAGTACAGGGACATCTTCCAAGACAGGACTTGCCCGCTTGCTGCGGGACGAAGTCGACAACGTCCAGAAAGTCATCCAGAAGAAAGCCGGGAAGGTCGGCGACACGAACAAAGCGTTCACTCTCGGCCGTACCCTCGATGACATGAACAAACAGATCGACCGGTTCCAGGACAAGCTCCAGATGGTCGAAACCCGCTACTGGAAACAGTTCACCGCCATGGAAAACGCGATTCAGCGTGCCAATATGCAGTCCGCCAACCTGATGAACGCGCTTGGCGGCGGTGCATAAGTGAACCACGCAACACAAAAGGAGAGTCTTTCAAATGGTCATGCATAATCCATACGCAACGTACCAGAACAACACCGTCACCACTTCATCGCCCGGCGAGCTGACACTTATGCTGTACAACGGCTGCCTGAAGTTCATCCAGCAGGCGAAGCAGGCCGTCGTCTCCGGCACTATCGAAGAGAAGAACACGGCGGTCCAGAAGGCGCAGGCCATCATTTCGGAACTGATGATCACCCTGGACGTAAAGGCCTTTCCGGCAGGCAAAGAGATGCTCGTGCTGTATGAGTTCGCGAACAGCCGGCTGATCGACGGCAACATCAAGAACGATATTGCACTGTTCGAGGAAGCATCGGAGATCATCACGGAATTCCGCGATACGTGGAAGCAAGTGATCCAGCTGAACCGTCAGAAGCAATACGGCAACGTGAGCGAGATATGATCCGGCCGGCGCTGACCGAGTGGAAGGCTGCGGCGGATCGGCTTCTGGCGCTCTCCCTGCCGGCAGAGTCGGAACAGCGGGATGAAGTCATTGCGGAAATCGAGACGATCCTTGACCTCCGGGACCGTCTCCTGCCGGATATCCAGCCGCCGTTCTCAGCGGAAGAAGAAGTCTTCGGCCGGGACGTCCTGGCTGCAGAGCCTGCCGTTGCGGCGAAACTGGAACAGTGCATGTCGCTGATCCGCAAAGACCTGTCCGCCTCCCAGACGAAGAAGGACGGGGTGCGCAGCTATGTGAACCCGTACAGCAAAGTCGCGCGGGATGGCACCTTCTATGATACAAAACAATGAACGGCTGCCGGCGATCGGAAACGTTCGCCGGATTTTTTTGTATATTTACTAGGTACATTTGCCGGTGCTGAAAGTTTTATGTCCATTGGATTCAGCATTGCCCTACATAACTTTAGAGGAAGTGGCCTAATGACAATCGAACAAATGAAGTACCAAGACTGGCAGAGCAAAAACAATATCCTGTTCTTCGGATTCCTCGCTGCCGGCGGCCTGGGGCTCATTGCCCAGCTGTTCCTGAAGACCAACCTGAACATCATCCTGTCCGTCGCGATCCCGCTAGCGGCGGCCTGTCTTTATTACACCGCTTTCCGGATCACGAAGAACCGGATCCTTTCCGTCAGTCTGCCATATGTGCTACTCGCAGCGACGTTCGCTGTGGCGGCGGGCGTCATCCTATTTTCCGGTGCGAATCTCGGTTCGCTCGGCATCGTGTTCTTCCTGCTTGTCCTCGGCGGGATCCATGGCCGGCTGGTGATCATGGGAGTGGCGTATGTCCTGAGTCTGATTGCGCTATTGATGAACAACACGTTGTTCACGGAACCTGCCGTCGTGGAGTCAAGCGGGTCCAACCTGATCCTCCTGCATTTCCTGAGCGGCATGGTGCTGCTGCTCGTCGTCCGGCAGAACGCATCGGTCTCGAAACGGATCGAACAGGCGACAGCAGAGAGTGAAGCGAACCACCGGCAGGAAGAAGAGCGGGCTGCGCATCTGCAGGCGGCAGTCGAAACCATCACCCGGAACCTGGATACGCTCAGTTCCTCTTCGAAGACATCACTCGCTGCCCAGAAGGAAATGCTCACAGCTGTCAATGAAGTGAGTGCGGCAGGGCAGCAGCAGGCGGATTATATCGGGGATATCGCCGAGCGGTCCGAACGGAATTTCAACTCGGTGTCAGCGGTCTCGGAAGGGCTGGCACAGCTGGCGCAGGCCGTGTCAGGTGCCGGCACCAGTGCTGCAGAGGGCAGTACAAGGATCTCTGCACTGACGAAAGGGATCGAGGAATTCGCCGTATTCTTCGAAGAGGTCAACCGTACATTCGAGACACTGACCGAGAAAATCTCCGAGACGAATGCCTTCGCCTCTTCCATCAAGGAGATCACAGACCAGACCAACCTGCTGGCCCTGAACGCTTCCATCGAGGCGGCGCGTGCCGGTGAACAGGGCAAAGGCTTTGCCGTCGTAGCCGATGAAATCCGGAAACTGGCCGGACTCACGGATGAGACGTTGGCGAAGATCGACCGCAACCTGACCGAAGTCAATTCGTACAACGAACTGGCCGTGTCCAAACTGGCGGCCGGCAAGCAGCAGATTGCAGAACAGACAGTCAGCGCCAATCACTCCAACACGACGTTCACCGGTCTCCACATGGCGATGGACGGTCTGCAGAGTGAGATGGAAAAATTCAGCCGTTCCTTGGCGGAGATCACAGAGGACACAGGGGTCGTGCGTGAACGGACGCTGGAGTTCGCTTCCGTGATCGAAGAGAATTCAGCGGCCGTCGAAGAACTGGATGCGACATTGACGAATCTGACGGGCGAGCAGGGCGAGATCGATACGTATCTCCAGGAAACCTATAACGAGGCCGTCCGTCTTCGGGACTGATCCAAGCGCCTGTCCGGCATCTGCCGGGCGGGCGTTTCCTTCGTATGGCGTGCCGTCTGCCTGCATACGATAAGCGTCGGCTGCGCTCCATGTTTCGGAACGGGGGCAACCGGCAATAGATAAGGACAGAACTATCGCCGGGGAAGTTGGAATTTTGGGAGCCGTGCTGGCAGGATTTTGGTATACTGGAGTCACCAGCAAAGCGGATGGAGCGTGGTTAGTATGCATTACAAACGCGATGAAGCGTTCAGGTTCCCATTTTCAGAACCGGTACCTGCGGAGTTCAGCCTGTATCTTAAAAAAGGCAGCCAAACCGGCACCGGCACGGGCGACGCGATCCTGCTCGACATCAGTCCCGGCGGCACCAGGATGCGGACATTGTTCGACATCCCGGTGAATCGGGAAGAAGTGGCGATCCGCCTGCGGTTCAATGTTTTTCAGGAGCCGATTTTGACGGACGGCGTCATCGTCTGGAAGGAAGTGACCGGCGAAGACTGGGTATACGGCATCGATTTCGATGAAGACGAATTGACCGCCGCCCGGATCGTGAGCGACCTGAAGCTGCGGCGGCAATCGGAACGGATGTGACGGCCGAAGTTGCCGGGCCGCACAAACCGCCAAAATTCTTTTTTATTTTCCAGTTGAAAAGAAGGGTTTTGCGGAAGGTATGCCGAAGTATAAGGCAGGGTCAAATCAAAGGAGGAGTTTAATATGTTAGACTTCAACATTCGTGGCGAAAACGTCGAGGTGACTCCGGCAATCCGGGAGTATGTCGAGAAAAAAGTGAACAAGCTCGAGCGCTATTTCACTGAAGGGGCGAACGCCACTGCCCACGTGAACCTGAAAGTTTATAACGACAAGCAGACAAAAGTGGAAATCACAATTCCTATGAAAAATTTGACACTCCGTGCAGAAGAACGGCATAACGATCTGTATGCAGCAGTCGATCTGATCGTCGACAAGCTCGAGCGGCAGATCCGTAAATATAAAACACGCGTCAACCGCAAGTTCCGGGAGCGGGAAGGCGTTGCGGCATTCATGCAGCAGTCCGTCGAGAACGAATCGAAGGAGCAGGATGCCGAAGATGAGAACGAATTCAATGTCGTGCGTACGAAGCAGCTTGACTTGAAGCCGATGGACCAGGAAGAGGCCATCCTCCAGATGAACATGCTCGGACACGATTTCTTCATCTTCACGGATGGGGAATCCGACGCGACGAACATCGTCTACAAGCGCCGTGACGGCAAATACGGCCTGATCGAAGCAACTTGATAACTGATAAACCCCAACCGCCCGGCCATGCGCCGGGTGGTTTTCGTATGCCTGCTGGCGAACCTATCAATTCCACAGGCGAAGTGATCAATAACGCCGGCGAACCGCTCAATACCACAGGCGAAGCGATCAATAACAACGGCGAACCGATCAATACCACTGCCGAACCGCTCCATTCCACCAGCGAAGCGATCAAAACCACAGGCAAAGCGATCAAAACCACAGGCAAAGCGATCAATTCCATCGGTGAGCCGCTAAATACCGCCGACCGATCAATACCACGGCCGAACCGCTCCATTACGCTGCCGAAGCGATCAATCCCCCGGCGAACCACTCCATTCGCACCGCTGACCGATCAATACCACAGGCGAACCGCTCCATTCCGCCCGCCTACCGCTCCATTCCTCCGCCGAACCGCACACCCTTCCCAAAAGTCGGAAAGTTCCTTGCATGGCATTTGCGCCCTCTGTTTCACAATGTTAAAATGAAGGGTGAACTTTATGAGGATGTGACCAAATTATGCTAAGCGTATTGAATAAAATGTTTGATCCGAATAAACGTGATTTGAAACGGCTTGAAAAAATTGCAGATCAGACCGAAGCGCTCGCCGGCGATATGGAAAAGCTCTCCGATGAAGAGCTGACAGCCAAAACGGCGGAATTCCAGCAGCGTGTCGCGAACGGGGAGACGCTGGACGACATCCAGCCGGAAGCGTTCGCGGTCGTCCGCGAAGCGGCGCGCCGTGTGCTCGGCCTGTATCCGTTCCGCGTTCAGATCATCGGGGCAGCCGCCCTTCACGAAGGCAACATCGCGGAGATGAAAACCGGGGAAGGGAAGACGCTGACGTCGACACTCGCCGTGTATTTGAATGCCCTCGACGGCAAAGGCGTGCACGTCGTCACGGTCAACGAATACCTCGCCTCCCGGGATGCTCAGGAAATGGGGCAGCTGTACGAGTTCCTCGGCCTCACGGTCGGCCTGAACATGAACAGCCTCGGCAAGGACGAGAAACGGGAAGCCTACGCAGCGGACGTCACGTATACGACGAACAACGAACTCGGCTTCGACTATCTGCGGGACAACATGGTGCTGTACAGCGAGCACAAGGTCCAGCGGCCGCTCCATTATGCCGTCATTGACGAAGTCGACTCCATCCTGATCGACGAAGCGCGGACACCGCTCATCATCTCGGGACAGGCTGCGAAGTCGGCTGAACTGTACCGGCTTGCGAACCAGTTCGTCGCGACGCTGAAAAAAGAGGACGATTACACGTTCGAGGAAACGACCAAAGGGGTTACGCTGACCGAATCGGGAATTGAGAAGGCGGAGAAAGCGTTCGGCATTGACAACCTGTTCGATCTGCAGCACGTCACACTCAACCATACGATCAATCAGTCGCTGAAAGCGCATGTCAGCATGCATATCGACGTAGACTATGTCGTGCAGGAAGGCGAAGTCATCATCGTCGACTCGTTCACCGGCCGTCTCATGAAAGGCCGCCGTTACAGTGATGGACTTCACCAGGCGATCGAAGCGAAGGAAGGCCTCGAAGTCCAGAACGAATCGATGACACTCGCGACGATCACATTCCAGAACTACTTCCGGATGTACGACAAGCTCGCGGGCATGACCGGTACGGCGAAGACGGAGGAAGAGGAATTCCGCAATATCTACAACATGAACGTCGTGGCCATCCCGACGAACCGTCCGATTGCGCGGGATGACCGTGCCGATCTGATCTACGCATCGATGGAAGGGAAGTACAAAGCGGTCGCGGATGATATCAAAGAGCGTCACCAGGAAGGCCAGCCGGTGCTGGTCGGGACGGTTGCGATCGAGACGTCCGAAATCATTTCGAATTTCCTGAAGAAATACGGCGTGCCGCATAATGTCCTCAACGCAAAGAACCACGGGCGTGAAGCGGAAATCATCGAGCAGGCCGGCCAGCCGGGTGCGGTCACGATCGCGACCAACATGGCAGGCCGCGGTACCGACATCAAGCTCGGCGAGGGTGTGGCGGAACTCGGCGGTCTCGCTGTCGTCGGCACCGAGCGCCATGAGTCACGCCGGATCGATAACCAGCTGCGCGGACGTTCCGGCCGTCAGGGAGACGCCGGTGTCACACAGTTCTATCTGTCACTCGAGGACGAATTGATGCGCCGCTTCGGTTCCGAGCAGATGAAAGGCATGATGACCAAACTCGGCATGGACGACGAAACGCCGATCCAGTCGAAGATGGTGTCACGCTCCGTCGAATCCGCACAGAAACGGGTCGAGGGGAATAACTTCGACTCGCGGAAACGTCTCCTGCAGTATGATGACGTGCTTCGCCAGCAGCGGGAAATCATCTACAAGGAACGGAATGATGTACTTGAATCTGAGAACGTCCGTCCGGTCCTGGAGGCGATGATCGACCGTGTCATCGAAAATGCTGTTGCCGTGCACACGGCGGAGGAGAACCAGGATAACTGGAGCCTCAAGGCACTCGTCGATTACTTGGGTGCGAACCTGCTTCCGGAAGACCGCCTGGAGGAATCCGATCTTAAAGGGAAATCCGCCGAGGAATTGACGGAGTTCATCAAACAGGCAGTGCATGCCCGGTATGATGAAAAAGAAGAGGAAATGTCCGCAGAGAAGATGCGTGAGTTCGAGAAGGTCGTCCTTCTCCGCGCGATCGACACGAAGTGGATGGACCATATCGATGCGATGGATCAGCTGCGTCACGGAATCCACCTGCGTGCATACGGCCAGAACGACCCGCTCCGCGAATATCAGTCCGAAGGGTTCAGCATGTTCGAAGAGATGGTCGCATCCATCGAACAGGATGCGGCGAAATACGTCATGAAAGCGGAAATCCGCAACAACCTGGAGCGCGAGGAAGTCGCAAAAGGCCAGGCGGTCAATCCGAAGGAAGACGGCGAAAAGCAAGTGAAGAAACCGGTCCGCCGCCGGGTCAACATCGGCCGGAACGATCCGTGCCCATGCGGCAGCGGCAAGAAATATAAGAACTGCCACGGCAAAGAGTAACACGCCGTGAACTTGAATTTTTGGAGGAACAAATTATGATGGAATTATCCGAAGTACGCAACGAGCTCGACAAAACAGCTAAGAAATTAGCGGGTTTCAGGGGGTCTCTTTGACTTAGAGAACAAAGAGGCACGAATGCAGGAACTCGAAGAAATGATGCTTGATCCGGAATTCTGGAATGACCAGGATGCGGCGCAGAAAGTCATCTCGGAATCGAACGCACTGAAGGACACGGTCGGCGAATTCCATGAGATGAACGACGAGCAGGAGAATCTCGAGATGACACTCGAGCTGCTGAAGGAAGAACCCGATGCGGAATTGCAGGAAGAACTCGGCGACGAGCTGAAAGCGTTCCTGAAACGGATGGAGGAATTCGATCTGCAGATGCTGCTGAGCGATGAATACGACAGCAGCAACGCGGTCCTTGAAATCCATTCCG
Organism: Sporosarcina koreensis; assembly: GCF_000826145.2. Classification (GTDB taxonomy): domain Bacteria; phylum Bacillota; class Bacilli; order Bacillales_A; family Planococcaceae; genus Sporosarcina; species Sporosarcina trichiuri. Next base: position 1,201,004 of record NZ_LN651337.1, on the reverse strand, counting down.
GCGCAGGCGGCACCGAGTCCCAGGACTGGGCCTCGATGCTGCTGCGCATGTACACACGATGGGCGGAACAGCACGGCTACAAAGTCGAGACGCTCGACTATCAGGCGGGTGATGAGGCCGGCGTGAAATCCGTGACGCTGTCCATCAAAGGGCACAACGCCTACGGCTATCTGAAAGCGGAGAAAGGCGTCCACCGGCTCGTCCGGATTTCGCCGTTCGACTCATCAGGCCGCCGTCATACGTCATTCTCCTCCGTCGAAGTCATGCCGGAATTCACCGGTGAAGTCGACATCGATCTGAAGATGGAAGACGTCAAGATCGATACGTACCGCTCAAGCGGCGCGGGCGGTCAGCACGTCAATACGACGGACTCCGCTGTCCGGATGACACACATCCCGACAGGTGCGATTGTCACGTGCCAGACCGAACGTTCGCAGATCAAAAACCGGGAGCGTGCACTCAACTTGCTGAAGGCGAAAATCTACCAGATCCGGCTCGAGGAAGAGGAAGCACGGCTGCTTGAAATCCGGGGGGACCAGAAAGAGATCGGCTGGGGAAGCCAGATCCGTTCCTACGTCTTCCACCCGTATTCCATGGTAAAAGACCACCGGACGAACGAAGAGACCGGGAACACAGGAGCCGTCATGGATGGGGAGATCGATCCGTTCATCAACGCCTACTTGCGTTCGCGTATTTCATAAGAAGCACCGGAAGACCGTTCAGCCGCATATCGTGCTGCTGAACGGTTTTTCAATACATAGGCACAGGGGGGATGGGGATGTTTTTCCGGAAAAAGAAGAAGGCGGAACGCGAGCTGTTCGATGTCAGCATCTTCGCTTCCGGCACTGCCGGCGAAGACACGTTCATGAGGTGGACGGATGAACTGATGGACACGGCCGGCAATGTCCTGTCCGCCGACTGGATACACAGTGAGGAAGCGGATCGCGACGAAATCGACGGCATCTGCTCGCAATTCCCTTCCGTGGATCCGGCACAGCCGTTCTTCGTCATCAGTCCTGCGGAAAGCGGCGGGGATGACGTACTGCTCGCCACGAACGATATGCGTGACGCGCAGGCGTTCTTCCGCGCTGCAGAAGACCGGGAGGCAGGGCGCCGCCCGTTTGACGTATAACAAAAAACCGCACGGCATCCGGAGCAGAGGTTCCGGTGCCGTGCGGTTTTTGTTGGCCTGAAAGACTGTTCAGCCGGCATCCTGTCCTGCATGCAGTTCCAGGATGCGCACCATGACATCGATGCCATTCATCATCGATTCATGGTCGAATGTCATATCGGGATGATGGAGCCCGGGGGACAGACCGCAGCCGAGACCGATCATCGTCGCCTTCAGATGCGGCCGCTTGATGGTATAGAAGTGGAAGTCATCCCCGCCGGGCGTGATGACCGGGGGAACCGTGTTCTCCTCGCCGAGCACGTCGGTGATCGCCTGCCGTGCAGTCTCCTGTGCTTCGGGGTGCACACGTGCGGCGGCCACATAGGTGTCTTCCGTGATAGTGATTTCGCTGCCGAACAGGTTTCTCGCGCTGTCCAGGACATCGCGGACCCGTTCCATCAGTTCATCCATCACTTCGTTGTCCTGTGCGCGGACGTCGATCGCAAGCGATGCGCTGCCCGGGATGATGTTCGTGCTCCGTCCGCCCGCCTGGAACCGTGTCACTTTCACGGAGTGGGCGACATTCGGGTTCACATGGATGGAATGCAGCGCATTGACGATGAACGTGCCGATCTCGATGGAATTCCGGTTCAGGTGCGGCCGGGCGCCGTGTGCATCATCGCCGCGGATCTCCAGTTCGATCGTTCCGTTCGCACCATGCACGATGGCTGGAGCCGCTTTGCCGTTATCCGTCTCCTGGAAGGGGCGCAGGTGGATGCCGTAGTAAAAATCGACATCTTCGATCGCTCCTTTCTCCACCATCTTGAGCGCACCTGTCCCGACTTCCTCCGCCGGCTGGAAGATGAAACGGATGCCGAGGTGCTTGAGCAGTTCGTCCCGGTCTTTCACGCGCTCCAGCACGCCGAGCACCATCGTCATGTGTGCATCATGCCCGCACGAATGGTTCGCCTGCAGGCTGCCGTCGACTTCCTGCCATAATGCATCCATGTCGGCGCGCAGTGCAATTACCGGCACATCGCCGGAGAAATTGCCGATATCACCGAAGACACCTGTGCAGTCATCGAACGACGTCACGCGGCAGCCGGCGTCTTCCAGCCGCTTTTTCACATAAGCGGTCGTCTGCTCTTCCTCCCAGCTCAATTCAGGGTTGTTATGCAGATGCTCGAATGTCTCCATCACTTGCTTTTTCGTCAATTGTGCCATATCGGTTGCCTCCTATGCGTCCGTAAATGATGGGACTGCTGTAAATTGTAAAGACTCCATAAGATTCCGTCAAATCATGGCGTATGGATTGACTGCCCGGTACGTCTGGCGGGCAGGCTGTGTGCGTACATCAGGCACCAACAGAAAAGCCGGACCGCTGCGATGCGGTCCGGCTTGCGTGTTCAGGCGGTTGCTTTGCAGTTCAAGTCATCGAGGACATTTGCGAGCGACTGCTGCTGCCTGTCCGTCAGCGGCACCATCGGGAGACGGACCGTGCCGGCGGGCAGTCCCTGCAGATTCAAAGCCGCTTTGACGGGTGAAGGGTTCGGTGCTTTGAACAGTTCCTTCATGAGAGGCAGGAGGCTGCGGTGGAGCGAAGCGGCCTCCTCGAAACGCCCGCTTTCAGCCGTATGCATCATCGCTTTCATCTCCGGTCCGATGAGGTGAGCCGCGACGGAGACGACGCCTGCGCCGCCGATCGTCAATGCCGGCAGTGTCAGCGCATCATCCCCGCTGTAGACAGCGAAACCGGCAGGCGTCTGTTCGATGATCGATGCCATCGTCTCCAGGCTGCCGCCCGCTTCCTTGATGGCTGTGATATTCGGGATTTCCGCAAGTTTCACGATCGTTTCGATCTCCAGATTGACGGTGCTCCGGCCAGGGATGTTGTACAGCATGACAGGCAGCGAAGTCGACTCCGCAATCGCCTTGAAATGGGCATACATCCCTTCCTGGCAAGGTTTGTTGTAATAGGGGACGACGAGCATGACGCCGTCAGCGCCCGCTTCCTCAGCTGCGCGGGTCAGTTCGATCGACTCCCGGGTGCTGTTCGTGCCGGTGCCTGCAATGACAGGGATCCGTCCGCCTGCACACCGGACCGTATGGCGGAAGAGAGCTGCTTTCTCCGAAGCGGTCAATGTCGGGGATTCGCCGGTCGTCCCGGCGACAACGAGGGCGTCCGTCCCTGTTGCGATCAAGTGCTCGATCAGTTCCTCCGCGGCTGTGAAATCGATGTCTTCCTGTGCATTGAATGGGGTCACCATCGCGGTGATCAGCTGTCCAAAATTCATCTGTTCTCCATCTCCTTTTGGTTGGTTTCCAAAAAATAGAGGTGGAAGGCAGTGTCTCCTGAAACGCAAAAAGCAGCAGCGAAGGATGCGCTGCTGCTGAAGAATCGACGATCTATTCCTCTGCATCAGATAGCCCTCCATATAGTCGCCTATATGACAGTCCTGCACTTGTTCAGTCCAGAACCAGCGTGGGGACGTTTGAGCATCCTCCCGCTTCGGCAAATTCCCCTTTCCGCGGCCGTCTCCGGAGCTCAATCTCCTCGGACTGCGTACTGATGGTTTTTGCGCCTCTATCCTTACTTCGAACGTTGCGAAATAAGTTTTTGTTCAATTACACGTTAGCTTACCGTGTTTCCCGCGGCATTGCAAGCGAAAATTGAAAATATTCCGAGCTTTGCTGTGCTGCTCTTAATCGGCTGTTTACCCGTCCTGCATAGTTTGAAACCTTGAAATCCACCAGAACTGCAGCTGGACAGCCCTCCATAAAATTCTTCCTGGCAAGAGGTTTGATTTCCGGAGAAAAGAGAATAGTACATAGAAGGAGTACGGCAGGTCAGGCCCAAACGTCATGAGTTTGTCACACGGCGGCGTGAAGGACATGCGGATTTTGGTATACTGAGGGAGCACGTACTTATTTTATCTGAAGGAGGAAATCAGTATGAAAACGAAAAGCAAATTCGCAGCGGCAATCTTTGGTGCTGCACTCGTACTCGGCGCATGCGGAGGCGGGGATGACAGCGCGTCCGGCGACAAGGAAGCAGGCGGCAGCGACGTAGATCCGGACAAGGTGTACCAGGCCAACTGTGCGACTTGCCACGGCGGCAACCTGGAAGGCATGAACGGACCGGAACTGGCACACATCGGCGGTGAGCTTTCTGAAGACGAAATCCACGATATCATCGAGAACGGTAAATCCGGCGGCATGCCTGGAGGCCTCATCAAAGGGGAAGAGCTCGATGCAGTCGCAAAATGGCTTTCCGAGAAGAAATAAGACATCCTGAATAAGGAATCATCCGGCAGAGGCACTTCGGTGTCTCTGCTTTTTTGCTGTTCGGCAGTCCCAGCCAGACACCCATAAACAGGATGCCAGATTACAAGATTGTTGAAAAGGTGTGAACAGTCCTGTCGAATTGAAATACTACTGTAATACTATGGAGGTTTATATCTGCTATAATGAAAAAGCTGGCGAAAAAGTAATTGAATCAGGTGGTTACAGAATGATCAAAATGAAAAACGTGTACAAAAAGTACTCGAACGGCGTCGTAGCCGCAAATGGCATCACGATCGACATCGACCGCGGTGAATTCGTCTACGTAGTCGGCCCGAGCGGTGCAGGGAAATCGACGTTCATCAAAATGATGTATCGCGAGGAAGCCCCGACCAGCGGGCAGATTTTCATCGATGGAACAGACCTTGGTTCGTTGAAAAGCAAACAGATCCCTTTTTTGCGCAGACAGATCGGGGTTGTCTTCCAGGATTTCAAGCTCCTGCCGAAATTGAATGTCTATGAAAATGTGGCATTCGCCCTGGAAGTCATCGAAGAGACACCGACGGAAATCCGTAAGAAAGTGACAGATGTTTTAGCGCTTGTCGGCCTGTCGCAAAAAGCGAGAATGTTTCCTAACGAGCTATCCGGCGGAGAACAGCAGCGTGTTTCGATCGCGCGTTCCATTGTCAATGAACCGAAGCTGGTCATTGCGGATGAGCCAACAGGAAATTTGGATCCGGATACGTCGTTAGGGATCATGAACATCTTCGAGAAAATCAACAACAGAGGAACTACCATTGTCATGGCAACCCATAACAAAGATATCGTCAATTCGATCCGGCACCGTGTCCTGCTCGTCGAGGGCGGCATGATCACACGGGATGAATATGAAGGAGAATACAGTTATGAAGGGTAGGACGCTTGCCCGTCACTTCCGCGAGAGTTTCAAGAGTCTCGGCCGGAATGGCTGGATGACATTCGCCTCCATCAGCGCCGTGGCTGTCACGCTTCTTCTTGTCGGCAGTTTCATCGCTATGATGATGAACCTGAACAAGATGGCGGACAACATTGAAAACGACGTGGAAATCAAAGTGGTTGCGGATGCAGCGGCAAGTGACGAGGCAATACAAGAGTTACAGAAGAAAGTGGAATCGCTCGGCGGCGTGGCGAGTGTGGAATATGCGTCGAGAGAGCAGGAACTGGACAAGGTCATCAAGCAGTACGGGAAAGAACTCGCTCTCTACAAGCAAAGCAACCCGCTCGGCGATGCATTGTACGTGAAAGCTGCGGATCCGCACAACACCGCAAAAATCGCCAAAGAGATCGATACATACGAATACACTGCCGAAGTGGTCTACGGAGCCGGGAAAGTCGAAAAACTGTTCAATGTCGTCAAAGTCAGCCGCAATGTCGGCCTGATCCTCATTGTCGCATTGCTGTTCACGGCGATGTTCCTCATCTCCAACACGATCCGCCTGACAATCATCGCACGCGGACGTGAGATCGAAATCATGAAACTGGTCGGTGCGACGAACAGCTTCGTCCGCATTCCGTTCATCTTGGAAGGGGTCTGGCTCGGTATCCTCGGGTCCATCATCCCGATCACGGCGATCTCGATCGCCTATCAGCAAATATACGCCTACTGGCAGCCGAAGCTGGTCAACGAAATGTTCCAGGTGCTCGATCCTGTGCCGTTCATCATCCAGGTCGACGGACTGCTGCTGTTCATGGGCGTCTTCATCGGCGTATGGGGCAGCCTCATGTCCGTACGCAAATTCCTGAAAGCCTGACTAGCCGAATCGTTTGAAAGGGGAACTGGGACTTTGAAAAAGAATAAAAGTTTACTGCTGTCGACCATGGGGGTCCTGCTCTTATCGTCCACTGTCGGTGCAACAGCAGTATCAGCAGATTCACTCAAAGATATGCAGAACGAACAGAAACTGCTGCAGCAGAAACAGAACGAACTGAACAAAGGCATCAAGGACAAGTCTGATAAAATCAACGAAAAGAAAACAAAGAAACAGACGATCCTCGACCAGATCTCGAAACTCAACGGTGAAATCGATACTAATAATGAGAAGATCCGCGACGTGAAAGAAAAGATCGCGGATACAACCAAAGAGATTGCGCAGCTGCGCATCTCCATCAAGACACTTGAGCAGCGCATCAAAGAGCGTGATGAAGTGCTGCGCGAACGTGTGAAAACGATGCAGGTGAAAGGCGGGGACGTCAGCTACCTGGACGTGCTCCTCGGGGCGACCAGCTTTTCAGACTTCATCGACCGTTTCTCAGCAGTCTCTACACTGATGGACGCAGACCGGAAGATCATGAAGCAGCAGGAAGACGACATGAACCAGCTTGAAGAAGAAAAAGCGCTTGTCGAAAAGAAGCTTGCTGAACAGGAAGACCGGAAAGCGAAACTGACTGACTTGAAGAAGAAACTGGAAGGCCAGAAAGTCGAAAAGGACAAGCTCGTCGATCAGCTGGAAGCGGAAGAAGCAAAGCTGTCGAACGAAAAAGCCCACTTGGAAAGTGAAGCTGACGAAGCACATGATATGTCAGCGGACCTTGAAAAGAAGATTGTTGCAGAACAAGAGCGCCTTGCTGAAGTCGCCCGCCAGGCTGAGCTGAAGCGTAAACGCGAAGCGGAACTCCGCCGCCAGCAGGAGGCTGCCGCGGCGAAACGGCGTGCGGAACAGGCTGCCAGCTCGTCACATTCGTCAGCTTCATCCAGCAGCAGTTCTTCGAATGCATCATCAAGCTATGAGCCGTCGGTTGCGGCACCGCCAGTTTCAAGCGGAGCATGGACTGCACCAGCACACGGCCGTCTGACGTCGTCATTCGGATGGCGCGTGCACCCGATTTTCCATACGAAGAAGCAGCACCGCGGCCAGGACATTTCAGTACCGGTCGGAACAACAGTCAGCGCAGCTGCTGAAGGTGTCGTTTCCCATGCAGGACCGATGGGCGGTTTCGGTAATCTCGTCATGATCACCCACTCCATTGACGGTCAGATCTATACGTCCGTCTATGCCCACCTGTCCAGTATCGGTGTCAGCACCGGTCAGCATGTCGGCAAAGGCGAACCGATCGCAAAGTCCGGAAACACCGGCAATTCGACAGGGCCTCACCTGCACTTCGAAATCCACGTCGGAAACTTCTCGGCGACAGGTCCAAGTGCTGTGAACCCGCTCCGTTATGTATCGTTCTGATACCCGGTTCATTACTCTATAACAGTAGTATTTCCGGCTCAGCTCCATCCTAAACATTGCGGCGCAAGTCGGTATGATAAAAAGGTTCGCTCTCGGGCGGGCCTTTTTCTTTGCACCGAAGCCCCCTCGTTGGTGTTGACGAAGGAAATAAGATACCATATGAGGTATCAATGACTGAGGGGATTGCCATGCCAGTTACGGAATACTATCTACTATGGAAGGTGACCGTTCCGTCCTCATGGGTGGCGGCGGTCTTCGGGCTGGCTGCCGGCTGGCTGATGGTGCGCCGCCGATTCGGGAAGCAGGCAGCAGACATGGTGGGTGATGCGATCTTCACCGTGCTGCTCACCTGGAAGCTGTCCGTCATCGTCACGGATTTTGGGGTCGTCCGGCAGTCGCCCACTGCTATACTGTACTTCAACGGCGGAACAATTGGATTCCTCGCCGGCATCGTGCTTGCCGCCTTGCTCTTTCTGCTTTCGAAGAAGCCGGTCCCTGTCTCTGCAGGGCGTGCCTTCCTGCTGCTGACGGCTGTCGCCCAGGCCGGCTATCAGATCCTGATGGCCCTGCTGAATAGGGGTACGCTGTACGCGGAGGCCGTCACGATTCTCCTGTTCGGTATCCTGATCCTGCTCACTGTCCGGTATGCAGGGGACACACGGGTGACCGTCTTCCAGGGAGCCCTGCTGCTGACGGCCGCCCATGGGTTCATCGCCGCCCTGCAGCCGGCAGGCTTCGCCGGGATCCCGTTCGCCGCGTCAGCCGCGGTAAGCGCGTTTATCGTACTGATCGACCATTTGATAAGACAAAGAACTGCTGGAGGGATTGGATGAATAAAAAATGGGTCGGGTATGCGGTTGCCATTCTCGTCATCGGCACGATGGTTGCCCTGATGGTGAAATCCAATATGCAGAAGCCCGAGAAGATCGACACAGCCACGACCAAAGCCCAGTCGGAAACATTGCCGGGCATGGAAGAACTGCCTGGACTGAAACCGGGCGACACGCCTCCGGATTTCGAACTGAAGACACTTGACGGTGATTCAGTGAAATTGAGCGATTTGCGGGGCAAGAAGGTCATGCTCAACTTCTGGGCGACGTGGTGTCCGCCGTGCAAGGCGGAGATGCCGCATATGGAAAACTATTATAAGGACCTCGAGGAAGAGGACAACGTCGAACTGGTCTCCGTCAACTTGACGACAGCGGAGAACCGCGGAGAAAAAGCGGTGGAGGAATTCGCGGACGCCTACGGTCTGACGTTCCCCATCCTGCTCGACACGGAGGATATCGGGATGACCGATTACCAGGTGTTCTCGATTCCGACGACCTACATCCTGAAGACCGACGGGACCGTGGATAACAAGATCATCGGCCCGATGGACGAAAAGATGATGGAGCAGCTGATGGACGACGTCGACTGAATTTCATCAGCCGAATAATGCTGGATCCGGTTTCCGGTGTCGTAACATCCCTGTCCTTTTCATATGTATGGAAAGAGGAGGGGATGGTGACGATGCGCAGGAGCCGGTTTTTTTTAGTTGGCCTATTTGCTGCGGTTGCAGTTTGTCTTGTACTGCTTAACGGATGCGGGAAAAAAGAGAAGGAACGGGCGGCGCCTTCGGATGAATTCGGCGTCATCGACGAAGCCTATGATGTCATTACAGGCAATGCTGTGTATCCGCTTGAAAAGAACGATCTGATCGAAGGGGCGCTCCGTGGGATGGCGGATGTGATCGGCGATCCGTACTCGACGTATCTGACAAAGGAGGAAGCCGCCTCCCACAAGGAATCGCTTGCAGGTGAGCGGGTGGGCATCGGTGCGGAGATCACCCGGACCAGCGGGAAGTTCGTCATCGTATCGCCGGTGAAAGGATCGCCGTCGGACAAAGCAGGTCTGCTTCCATACGATGAAATCGTGCAGATCGATAAGGAAGGCGTCGACGGGCTGACGCTGCAGGAAGTCGTCAAACGGATCCGCGGGAAGAAAGGGACGACAGTGGAACTGACCGTCTACAGGCCGGAAGCCGGAAAGCACGTCGAACTGACGATTGAACGGGATGTCATTCCTGTCCATACGGTGTCTTCTGAAATCATTGAAGAGCGCGGCAAGAAAATCGGCTACATAGGGCTCACGATGTTCGGGGAGGAAAGTGCGAAAGAATGGCAGGCGGCAACGGACCTGCTTGTCAAAGAAGGGGCGGAAGCGCTGCTGATCGATGTGCGCGGCAATCCCGGCGGATATCTCCATGCGGTCGGTGCGATTGCAGGCAGCATGCTGCCGGAAGATACGGTGTACGCCTACATGGAAAACATCAAAGGGCAGCTGACTCCGCTTGTCACGGAGAAGCCTGAGGGCGTTGTGTTCGATGAAAAACTGAAGACCCTGCCGATCGCACTCATGCAGGATCAGGGAAGTGCTTCGGCAAGTGAAGTGCTGAGCGGCGCCCTGCAGGACCTCGGCCGCGGGTTCATCGTCGGGACGACGAGTTTCGGCAAAGGGACTGTCCAGGAGACGATGGAGCTCTCGAATGGCGGCGAAGTGAAATTGTCGACGCACAAATGGCTGACCCCGAAAGAACGATGGATTCACGGCGAAGGCATTGAATCGGATCTTGTAGTCAAGCAGAACAGCCTGTTCGCCGAACATCTGCGGGTGCTTGCGGACGTGTATAGGGAAGAACAGTTCCATGATGATATCGCGTACGCTCAGCGTGTCCTCAAGGCGCTCAAGTTCGATCCGGGCCGCACGGACGGCTATTTCGACGATGCGACCAAGAAGGCGGTTGCGGAATTCCAGAAAGATGCAGAACTTGAAGTCAGCGGGGAGATGGACAGTGCGTTCTATCAAGGTCTGAAAGCCGCGGCCGAAGAAGTGAAAAGCGACCGCGCGAACGATGAGCAGCTCGCAATGGCGATCGGTTATCTGCACCACACGCTGTCTTCGAAAAAGTGAGCGGTCCGGCCTGTTTGCAAAGAACGGTCCGTCCTCACTATCCAATCCATCCGGTTGTTTGATACAATAGTAGAAAACAGCCGGACTGGGATGGGAGTGTGACGGAACGTGACAGATAGTTGGATCGAAGACGTGCTGCAGGCAGCCGGGATGTTTTTCCTGAATCCGCTGCTGTGGCTCATCCTGCTGGCGGCAGTGGCTCTCGGCTACATGCGTGTCAAACGGGAACGACGGGATTACAATATCCGGAAACTGCCGGGCAAGACGGAATTCAGGCGGGTGCTCGCGGATTCGTGGCTCCCTGCACTGATTGTTTCCATCGTGCTGAGCGGCATCGGACTGGCAGCGGACGCCGGCTGGATTGTGCTGTTCTGTGCATTCATGCTTATCATGGCAGTCAGTTTCTATTATCAGTGGGGTTCCCCTGTCTATACAGCGGGGTTCGCGTTCTTCACGCTGCTCATCTGGCAGCGGACCGGACCGGGCGTCTCGTACCGGGGTTGGTCCCTGGACGGCGTCGCGGATGAACTTGCGGTGACCGCTGCAGTCGCAGCAGGCGTGCTGATGATCGCGGAAGGTTTCCTTATCAGGAAGTCAGCAGTCCGGTATCCGTCCCCGCGGCTGGAGAAGACGAGCCGGGGCCTGCGGGCGGCTGTGTTCAAGGTGAAGAGCCTGTGGCTGCTGCCTGTCCTGCTGATTGTGCCGGGCGATATGATCAGCGCCCATCTGCCGTACTGGCCGCAGTTCACGCTGGGCTCGGATTCGTTCAGTTTGGTGCCTGTGCCGGTTGCGATCGGTTTCAGCCAGATTGCGCGCAGGCAGTTCCCGGATGTCCTGCTTCCGAAAATCGGACGCTCTGTCATATGGACGGGGATTGCAGTTACGGCCATCGGGCTTGGCGGTCTGTATGAACCGGTCATTGCCTGGGCGGCACTCGCTGCCGGGATCATCATCCGGACGGTCATCACCGTCACGGCAGCTGCAGGCGAACGGCGAGGCGGCTATGCCGCTTCTCCGAGTGCGGCAGGCGTAGTCGTGGCAGGTGTGCTGCCGGGATCGCCCGCCGAGAAACTCGGCCTGCTGCCGGGTGAGGTGATCCGTGCTGTCAATGGCATGCAGGTCGCCAACGAAAAGGAACTGTATGATGCCATCCAGGTGAACGCCGCCCACTGCCGCCTGCAGGTTGCAGACCGGAACGGGGAAGTGCGGCTCATGCAGCAGGTGCTGTACAGGCATGATCACTATCAGCTCGGCCTGCTGCTCGTCAGATGAATGAGGAAGGAGGCGGCGCACGATGGAAAGTCTGGCTACCAAGTTCGTGCTGGCACTGCTGCTGCCGGGACTGCTCGTCGTGTTCTTCACGCGGGTGACATTCCATCACGTCGTCGGCCTCCTGCTGACGATCGCCCTGATCGCCGCTTCCGTCTATGCGGGCTACACCCACAACTGGATCCTGTATGCAGCGGATGCACTGTCGCTCACTGCGGGATTCTGGTTTGCGTCCCGCATGGTTGCAAATTCGCACAGGCGGACGGAAGACGGACAGGACGAATGACGGGATGTCAGATTCAGCTATGAAAATACCGCACGGCTTCAAGTATTCGAAACTTGAAGCCGTGCGGTTTTTTGTTGTCCGGTCACTGTACAAAGTAACAGCGATACCTGTCTCCTTCTTCTTCACCGATTACTTTGAAACTCGCAGTATGCTTTTACAGATTTCAGGGTATGATAAAGAGAGGGTTCCTCATAAGAACAGGCTGTACACGGCGAGAATACCGATCGTGCCGAGAACGACAGGCATGAGGCCGAAGCCGAGAAGAGCGATGCCGAATGCCGACACGGCGCCGATCACTCCGAACAGGATGTTGCCTTCCTGGACGTAGAAGATGGCCGGAAAGATGAGGGCGCCGAGCACCGCATACGGGATGTTGCCGAGCACGCCGGTGACGAACGGAGGCAGTTTTCTGCCATCCAGGAATGTCAGCGGGATCATGCGCGGCAAGTAGGTGACGAGTGCCATGCCGAACAGCATCCACCAGTATGTTGCGCCCATCAGATCCCCTCCTTTTCAAACGGCGGCACGGGGGAGCGTCCGGTTTTTACATAGAGCAGTTCTATGGCGATTGCTGCAATCAGGGTGGACACGAGAATCGACCAGCCGGTTGGCAGCAGCTCCGTGTAATAGAAGATGCAGCTGAGGATCGCTGATGCTGCAGCGAGCAGGACGACCTTCCGGCTGCCTTTCATGGACGGCACGAGCAGGGCGACGAACAGCGCATAGAGGGCGATCGACATGGCGGCCTGCAGGAACGGCGGCAGGATGTCCCCGATGAGGTGGCCGGCAGCTGTGAAGCCGACCCAGCTGCCATACGCGACGGCGATGACACCGAATGCATGGGCGCTCGTGACTTTGTCCTCTTTGCTGGTCGCGATGACCGAGAACGTTTCGTCCGTGACACCGAATGCGACCGCAGCTTTCACCGGTTTCGGTGCTGGGTGCATCTTTTCATTGAGCGACGCGGACATCAGGAAATGGCGGATGTTGACGATGAACGTGTTGACGACGATCATGAATGGATCGACGGCATGGGCGAGCAGGCTGAGCGATATGTATTGGGCAGCGCCGGCGAACACGAAGATGCTCATCGCAGTCGCTTCGAGCAGCGAGAGGCCGCCTGTCTTCGCAAGCAGGCCGAATGTGAGCGCAACGGGGAAGTAGCCGATGCCGATGCTGAGACCGGCCCGCAGGCCTTTGCTGAATTCCGATTGGTGCATCTTGCAACCCCGCTTTCTGTTCAGTGGTCAATACTAGTGATTATACTATATTCTATACATAGGACAAGACGGAATCTTTGCACGTTTTCCGAATAGTGACGTACTCAGGGGGAATCACGGATGCAGGAATGGTTCACGGTAGACAAAATCATCGAACTGACAGAGCAGTATCGGGCATTCGGTCCGGCGATCGGCTTTCTTTTGCCGTTCATCGAATCGTTCCTGCCGTTCCTGCCGCTGTTCGTTTTCGTATTCGCAAACATTGCCGCCTACCACGTCATCCTGGGCTTTCTGCTGTCGTGGAGCGGGACGGTCGTCGGCTCCTATATGGTGTTCCTGATCATCCGGAAGTACGGCCGCAGCCGCCTGCTGAATTTCATCACCCGGCACAAGCGGGTGAAAAAGCTGATCGTCTGGGTGGAGAGCAATGGGTTCGGCCCGCTCTTCCTGTTCATCTGCTTCCCGTTCACTCCGTCCGCACTCGTAAACCTCGTCGCCGGGCTGTCGAACATGAAGAAGACCTACTACCTCGCCATCCTCATGGCAGGGAAGTTCGTCATGGTGTTCATGATCAGTTTCGTCGGCTACGACATCCGGGCACTCTTCACCCAGCCGATCCGGACGGCCATTGTCGGGGTAGTAATCCTCATCCTCTGGCTCGCCGGCAAATGGTGGGAGAAACGGGTCAACAAGCGGGTGGAAAACCACGCGCGCGAATGGGACGGCCATAAGCATTGGGAAGACGACTGAAGTTGCAGCGCTCCGCCTCGGCGGGGCGTTTTTGTATGGCCGGATGTAGAGAGGGATTGTGTCCGGCTGCCGATAAATTCGGCGGAGTGTCCGATACTTGCGGCCAACTGTCCGATAACTTTGACGAAGTGTCCGATACGATACGCCAACTGTCCGATACCGAGCGCACGGCGGGCCTGACAGGAAACGAGCGAAGCGAGCCCAAGCCAGTCCTTTGAATTATATCCGGATGCCGATAAATTCGGTGATGTGTCCGATAACTCAAGTGAAGTGTCCGATAGTTCAGGCCATCTGTCCGATAAATTGCGCGAGGTGACCGATACCCCGCGCGAACTGTCCGATACCCGCCTGCTCTCTGTAAAATAATACGAACATTCATTCGTAAAATCACACACTCCGCTTTGATTCTTCCAGGCAAAACGATTACAATTGAACTATCAGACTGACAAGGGGGCGGGCTCATGACGCTGCGCATGATAACAGGACGTTCAGGAACAGGCAAGACGTATACGATCGAGCAGGAGATCGCCGGAGCGCTGCGGGAAGACCCGCTCGGCGCGCCGATCATCCTCATCGTGCCCGATCAGATGTCGTTCTCGATGGAGCACAGTCTCTCCTCACGGTTCGGTCTCCATGGGATGGTGCGTGCACAGGTACTGACGTTCAAGCGGCTCGCCTGGCGCATTCTGCAGGAGACCGGCGGCATCACACGCCGGGAAGTGGACGCGTTCGGCTACCGGATGCTGATCCGTAGCGTGCTGGAAGAGAATAAAGACGAATTTACGCTGTTCCGGCAGGCGGCGGACAAGCGCGGCTTCACCGAGCAGGTCGAGGGGGTGCTGAAGGAATTCAGCCGCTATTGTCTCGATCATACGGTGCTGACCCAGCTCAACAGCGAATTGACGGCGGCCGATGCGCCCCGTTCGCTGATCGACAAAGCGGGGGATCTGTCCCTGCTGCTCGGCAAAGTCGAAGAGCGGCTCGGCACGGGCTATGTCGACAGCGAAGGGCATTTGGCGATGCTGACGGAGCAGATCCGGTTCTCGGAGTATATCCGGGAGGCGGATATCTACATAGACGGCTTCGAATTGCTGACGAACCGGGAACACGAAATCATCCGGGAGCTGCTGAAATACGCCAAACGGGTCACCGTCGCCCTGCCGACGGACGAAACGGCAGGCACCGCGGAAGACCATGAGCTGTTCTACAGCCCGATGCGCACGAAGCAGATCATCACGGAGATCGCGAAAGGCGAGGCCGTCGAAATCGAACAGGAACTCCGCCTGACGGACGCCCGGCGTTTCCGGAATCCGGACGTCCGCCACCTCGAGGCGCAGTTCGACCGCTATCCAGCCGACCGGCAGACCAGCGCGGGGGACGTACGCATCGTGGAAGCAGCGGACCGGCGTGCGGAACTCCACGCGGTCGCCCGGTCGATCCGTGAGCTCGCCCGGAACGGCAAACGGTACCAGGACATCGCCGTGCTGTACCGCCAGCCCGATGTCTATGACGAGTTGATCAAAACGATCTTTCCGCTCTATGATATCCCGGTGTTCATCAGCCGGAAGAAACCGATGCTCCACCATCCGCTCATCGAATTCACGCGGTCCGTGCTCGAAGCGGTGACCGGCAACTGGTCGTACGAGGCGATTTTCCGCGCCGTCAAGACGGATCTGTTCTTTCCGTACGGCGAAGATCGGAAACTGTGGCGGGAACGGGCAGACCGTCTGGAGAACTATGTGCTCGCCCACGGCATCCATGGCCGCCGCTGGTTCGACGAAGACCGGTGGCGTGTGAAGAAATACCGGGGCCTTGAGCTGCATACGGACGTCCAGACGGATGAGGAACTTGCCATGCAGGCGGAACTGCACAGCGTCCGCGATCTGATCCGCGGCCCGCTCGAGACGTTCGGCAGCCGGCTGAAACGCGCCAAGGGCGGACGCCAGGCGGCTGAAGCCCTGTTCACCTTCATGGAGGACTTGCGGGTCTACGACAAGATCATCGGCCTCCGGGCGGAAGAGGAAACGGCCGGCCGGCTTCTCGGCGCTTCGGAACACGAACAGGCCTGGAGCGGGTGGATCAACGTGCTCGACCAGTTCGTGCTCATGTTCGGAGACGCCGATATGCCTGCAAAAGAAGCGATC
The DNA here is from genome assembly GCF_000826145.2 of Sporosarcina koreensis. GTDB lineage: Bacteria > Bacillota > Bacilli > Bacillales_A > Planococcaceae > Sporosarcina > Sporosarcina trichiuri. Next base: position 1,184,778 of record NZ_LN651337.1, on the reverse strand, counting down.
CGTGTGCTCGACGAAGGATTCGATACGCTCGAATTCGCCCGCATTCCACCGTCACTCGACCAAGTGACGGTCATGACGGTCGACCTGGCGACGTTCCTGAATATCGACGAAGTGTTCGTAATCGGCGTGAACGACGGCGTCCTGCCGCAGCGGATCGATAACGAAGGGCTTCTGTCCGATGCGGACCGTGAATGGATCGGGACAATCGGGTTCGAACTGGCGCCTTCCGCGAAAACACGCCTGATGGATGAAACCTATAAAGCATACCGGGCATTCACAGCGGCCGCGGAAGGGCTGACGGTTACGTATCCGCTCGCGGACGAAGCTGGCAAAGCGCTCATCCCGTCGCTGTACGTGCCGCGTCTCGGCCAGATTTTCGAAGGGCTCACGATCGAACCGGCTGCGGCCGACCCGCTCGATCTGCCCGACGGATCGGATGACTGGCCGTACATCAGCCATCCGCGCCCGACACTGCCGTATGCTTCCGCACAACTGCGCAATTTCGGGACGGATGGCATCATGAGCCCGCTGTGGCGCGCTGTCATCGCCTACTATGAAGACGATCCGCTCTGGTCTTCGATCCTCGCGGGCATTCACGGCCAGAAGAAGACAGGTACCGAGACGGAACGGCTTACACCCGGTATCACGGCGGGCCTCTATGGCGAGTCGTTGAATTCCAGTGTGTCGCGCGTGGAATCGTATTACAGCTGCCCGTTCCAGCATTTTGCGTCGTACGGCCTCGGCCTGCGGGAGCGGACGGAATTCACTCTGGAAGCGCCGGCGATCGGCGATCTGTTCCATGCAGCACTGAAATGGGTGTCGGATGAAATGATGAGGACAGGGGCGAACTGGGCCGGCCTGACGAAGCAGGACACATTCCGTCTCGCCCATGACGCCGTCGAAAGCATCGCACCGTTCTTCTTCCATCGGATCCTGCTGACGACCAACCGGCATATGTACATCAAACGGAAGCTGACGCATATCATCCAGAGGACGATCGCTGCACTCAGCAGCCAGGCGACGGCCTCCTCGTTCCAGCCGATCGCTGTGGAAGTCGGGTTCGGACCGGGCGAACAGATGCCGCCGCTGTCAATTCCGCTGAAGCGCGGCGGGCAGATGAACCTCCGGGGGCGGATCGACCGGGTCGATGCCGCAAAAGTCGACGGCAAGACGTATATCCGGATCGTCGACTATAAATCATCATCCAAGGCGCTCAACCTGACGGAAATCTACTATGGCCTCTCCCTGCAGATGCTGACGTACCTCGACGTCGCGCTGGAGCATGCCGATGAATGGATCCAGCTGCAGGCGGATCCTGCCGGGATGCTGTACGTCCATGTGCACAACCCGATGATCCGCAGCATCCAGGAATTGTCGGAAGACGCGATCGAGCAGGAAATGATGAAATCCTTCACGATGAAAGGCTACGTTCTCGAAGACCTGTCCGTCGCAAAGGAGATGGACAGCGGCATCGAACAGTCCTCCTCGATCATTCCGGCCCGGGTCAAGAAGGACGGTACATTCTACTCGAATTCCAAAGTGCTGCCGCCTGATGACATGCAGATGCTGCGGTCCGCCGTACGGAAACGGCACCGCCAGGCAGGGGACGCGATGCTCGCGGGGGACACCCGCGTCTATCCATACCGCCTGAAGGAGCATATGCCGTGCACGTATTGTCCGTATCAGGGCGTCTGCCAGTTCGATAAGACGGACCCTGAGGCGGCATTCCGGCAGTACGAAAATCTGTCAGCAAAGGAATCACTCGAAAAAATGAGGAAGGAGGCGGAAGGCGATGCACATACCACCGAAACCCGCTGACGTCACATTCACGGATGCCCAGTGGCAGGCGATCTATGCGTCCGGCCGGGACATTCTCGTCTCCGCAGCGGCCGGCTCGGGGAAGACGAAAGTATTGATCACCCGGCTTATCGAGAAAGTGCTCGACGAAACCAACCCGGTCAATGTCGATGATCTGCTCGTCGTCACGTTCACGAATGCGGCGGCTGCAGAAATGCGGCACCGGATGGGGGCGGCGCTGGAGGAGGAGATCGCCCGCAATCCGGAATCCGCTCATCTGCGCAAGCAGCTGAGTCTGCTGAACAAAGCCCAGATCTCCTCGCTGCACTCCTTCTGTCTGACGATTGTCCGGCAGTATGCCTATCTGCTCGATATCGATCCGGCATTCCGGATAGCGGACCCGACGGAAGCGGCACTGCTCCGGGACGATACGATCGAAGACGTGCTCGAAGACGCCTACAGTGCCGATAACCCGGAAGCGATCTACCGTCTTGCGGACAGTTTTACATCCGACCGGAACGACCAGTCGCTCGAACTCCTCATTGACCGGCTCTACGACTACTCGCGGGTCCATCCGAAACCGGAGCAGTGGCTGCGCCAGATTCCGCTCGAATATGAGCTGGCGGAGGATGCCGACATCGACAGCCTGTCGTTCATCGGCCCGCTGAAATCGGCGATCCGCCAGAAACTCGAGGAAGCGGAGGCGCTCACGCTCGACATGCAGCGCATCGCGGAACAGCCCGACGGTCCGGCGCCGCTCGTGCCGACCGCGGAGGCGGACTTGGCTTGGATCCGCGGGGCGCTCGGAACTATCGAAGAAGGTACCTGGGAAGAAACGTATGCGTATTTCGGACAGCTGAAATGGGTGAAAGCCGGCAGTGTCAAGAAAGATTCCTGTGATGAAGAACTGGCAAAACGCGCGAAAGCGCTGCGGGAGTCCGTCAAAAAGCTCGTCGGCGGCGTCAAGGAATCGTTCTTTGAGCGGACGCCTGCACGCCTGCTTGACGAAATCCGGCTCATGGCGCCGATGATGCATACACTGATCGGTCTTGTGATCGATTTCGGTGAGCGGTACCGTGCCGTCAAGACCGAGCGGGGGCTCGTCGATTTTTCGGATCTCGAGCATTATGCGCTTGAGATTCTGTCGAAGCAGGAAGGGGATGTCCTCGTGCCATCCGATATTGCCGCCGATTACCAGGCGAAGTTCAAGGAAGTGCTCGTCGACGAATATCAGGATACGAACCTGCTTCAGGAAGCAATCATCCAGTTCGTCAAATCCGGTGCGGAAGCGGACGGCAACCTGTTCATGGTCGGTGATGTCAAGCAGTCGATCTACCGGTTCCGACTGGCGGAGCCGGGCTTGTTCCTCGGCAAATACGGCCGATTCACCGAGCAGGCCGCAGGCGAGGGTCTCAAAATCGACCTGAACGCGAACTTCCGGAGCCGGAAAGAAGTGCTCGATGCGACGAACTTCATTTTCACCCAGATCATGGGCAGACGTGTCGGAGAGATCGAGTACGATGAAGCGGCGGAACTGAAGTATGGTGCACGCTATCCGGAGTCCGACACGGCCGCCCATCTGACGGTTCTCTATTCGGAAGAAGAGGAATACGGGGACGAAACCGGGGAAGATCTCGAAAACCTGAAGAATTCCCAGGCAGAAGCCCGTTACATGGCGAAGACGATCAACCGGTGGATGACGGAGAAACACGAAGTGAGCGACGCCTTCAGCGGAGAAAAACGGCCGATCCGCTACAGCGATATCGTCGTGCTCATGCGGTCGATGACGTGGTCTTCGGAGATCGCCGATGAGTTCAAAAGGGCCGGCATCCCGGTCTACGTCGAATTATCGAGCGGCTATTTCGATGCGCTCGAGGTGACGATCATGCTGAACACGCTGCGGACGATCGACAACCCGTACCAGGATATCCCGCTTGCATCCGTGCTGCGCGCGCCATTCGTCGGCATGACGGAGAACGAACTGGCACAGGTCCGTCTCGCGGATAAGAACGCTTCCTACTATGATGCGCTGAAGACGTTCATCGTCACGCAGGGGACCGGCATGGCGCCTGAGACCCAGCAGAAGCTGCAGCGGTTCCTGCTCATGTTCGAGCAATGGCGGAACCTGGCGCGGCGCGGATCGCTGTCGGAACTGATCTGGCAAGTCTACAGTGATACGAACTACTATGAGATGGTCGGCAGCATGCCGAACGGCAAACAGCGCCAGGCGAATCTGCGGGCGCTCCACGACCGGGCGATCGATTACGAAAAGACGTCGTTCCGCGGTCTGTTCCGGTTCCTGCGGTTCGTCGACCGGATGAGACGGCGCGGTGATGATCTCGGTGCTGCCCGCTTCCTGAGCGAGAAGGAGGATGTCGTGCGCATCATGACGATCCACTCATCGAAAGGGCTGGAATTCCCGAATGTGTTCGTTGCAGGTCTCGGGCGGCAGTTCAATAAGATGGACTTCAACGAACCGTATCTGTTCGATCAGCATTTCGGGCTGGCCGTCAAAGCGATCGATCCCGACAAACGGATCATGTACACGTCGCTGCCGTTCCTCGCGATGAAAGAGCAGAAAGAGCTTGAAATGCGCGCGGAAGAGATGCGCGTCCTCTATGTCGCGATGACCCGTGCCAAAGAGCAGCTCGAACTTGTTGCCACTGTGAAAGACATCGAGAAATCGGTGACGAAGTGGCAGGATGCGCAGCTCATCCAGCCGGAAGAGCGCCTGCCGGATTATATGAGATCCCGTGCGAACGGCTATCTCGACTGGATCGGCCCGACTGTCGCCCGCCATCAGGATTTCGTGAAATTCGGCACCGCGCCGGGTGCCATGGTGAAAGATCATCCGTCCAGATGGGACATCACGATGCTGCCGGTCTCCTATTTCAGTGAGCCGGCTGCAGAGCGGGCTGGTGATGAAGAAGCCGGCCGGACACCTGCCGAGCTGCCGCCTGCAGACGAGGCACTGGTCGCCGAAGTGACTGCCCGCTTCGACTTCAGGTATTCCCATGAGGCGTCGGTCCGAAAACGGTCGAAGATTTCCGTGTCGGAACTGAAACGGGTCGCACTGCTTGAGGCCGAGCCGGATTATAATGACCCGTTCGCGACAAGAGATACGGAAACGAATCCCGTGTTTCTCCACGAACGGCCGGCATTCCTCCAGAAACGCTCGATCAGTGCAGCGGAGGTCGGGACGGCGATGCACACCGTCATGCAGCATATCGATCTGGACCGGACCTATACGGCTGATGATGTCGGGGAGTTGCTCTCCGATCTGCTGGACCGTCAGCTGCTGACATCGGAAGAGGCCGGTGCGATCAACCGGGAACGGATCGTGCAGGTGATGCGGTCGCCGCTCGCTGAACGGATGCGGCATGCGAAACGGGTGCTGAAAGAACTGCCATTCACGTATGCGTATGACGGCGCTGACGGGGATTCACAAATACTCCAGGGGATCGCCGACTGCCTGTTCGAAGAAGAGGACGGCTGGGTGCTGCTCGATTACAAGACCGACCGGCTCCGCGGACGCTATTCGTCGGAGACGGAAGCGGACGAGGCGATGCGGGAACGGTACGCCATCCAGCTCAGCCTGTACAAGAAGGCGGTCGAGGCGATCACCCATATTGAGATAAAAGAGATGCTATTGTATCTGTTCGACGAAGGGCGGACAATACCAGTTCAGGAGGTTACGGTTTGAGATCACTCCCCACCGGCGGTACCGGACGGATCGAATCGCTGGATATGCTCCGCGGCTTCGCTCTGCTCGGCATTTTCATCGCCAATATGATCCATTTCAATGCACCGGTCATGTACATGGATCCGTACAGCTGGTTCGAAGGAAATGGCGAAGGTGCATCCTACATGTGGATCGATATTTTTGTAGAAGCGAGTTTCTACCCGATATTCGCAATGCTTTTCGGGTATGGACTGAGTATGCAGTATGAAAAGACGAGACTGCATAAGACGCCGTTCAGCCCGATCACGGCAAGACGCATGGGCATCCTGCTGCTGTTCGGTGCCCTGCATGCAATCTTCATCTGGTCGGGCGACATTCTCTTCACCTATGCCATCATGGGGTTCGTCATGATCGCAGCAGTCCGCCTGCCTGCAAAATGGCTTCTCGGCGGTGCGCTCGCACTCTATATCGTACCAGTCGGTCTTCTGACAGGATTGGTCTACGCAGGTGAGTCACTGATGGAAGGAAGTTCGCTGTCCGAGTTCGCCGATATCCAGAAGGTCCAGGACACGATCGAGGTGCTCGGTCACGGCAGCTACACAGAGGTGCTCGCATTCCGGACGAAGGAGTGGCTGCTGTTCACCGCGACGAATTTCTTCGCCAATCCGTTCACCATCCTGCCGCTCATCATGATTGGCGCAGCACTCGCCAAATGGCGGCTGTTCGAACGGGCGAAGGAATGGAAAGGAAGGATCGCAGTGATTGGTGTCCTCGCATTTTCAGCAGGGATCCTGCTGAAGTCTGTGCCATTCCTGGTCAGTACTGAGATGTCGATGCAGATGATCCAGACGTATTTCGGCGGACCGCTCGCAGCAGCAGGGTATACAGCGTTCGTACTTCTGCTGTGCACGCTGCCGTGGTTTACGAAAGTGTTCCGCCCGCTCGCAAAAGCGGGCCGCATGTCACTGACCACGTATATCGGGCAGTCCGTCATCGCAACGCTGCTGTTCTACCATTACGGATTCGGCCTGTACGGCAAGATCGATCTTGCAACAGGCACACTGATGGCTGTCGGCATCTTCGCCGTCCAGGCGCTTCTCGCGGACTTATGGCTGAGCCGCTTCAGGATGGGACCGCTCGAATGGGTCTGGCGGATCGGCACATACGGGACCTTCTTCCCGATTAAAAAGGAAAAACAGCAGGATATGTCGTAACAGTATGGAAGACAGACCAATCATGGAAGGGATGGATGTATGCTATGAAACTGCTCTCATTCAAGTATGACGGGAAAGAACTGTTCGGTCCGAAAGTCAAGAAAGAGGAAGCGGTCTGGGATGTCCGCAAGATTGCGGAAACCGCCGGAACAGAAAACTTCCCTTCTTCGATTGCGGAAGGCGTGGCTGATGGATTGGACTTCATCGAGGAAATCCGCAGTCTATGCGAGCAGGTCCGTGAATGGGAGGACGCAGACAGCTACAAGTATCCGTTCGATTCGATCGAGTGGCTGGCGCCGATTCCGCGGACCCCGAAGAACGTCCTCTGCGTCGGCAAGAATTATGCCGATCATGCATCCGAGATGGGGGGCGAAGGAGCGCCGGAGAAACTCATGATCTTCACGAAGGCCCATACGGCGATCGCTGCGGATGAACAGACCCTTTCCGTCCATGCGGATGTAACGGAGCAGCTCGACTACGAAGGTGAGCTCGCGGTCATCATCGGCAAAGGCGGCCGCAATATCCCGAAACAGCTTGCATACGATTCGGTATTCGGCTATACGATCGGCAATGACCTGACGGCGCGCGACCTGCAGGCGGAACGGAAACAGTTCTTCCTCGGCAAGACACTCGACGGCAGCTGCCCGCTCGGTCCTTATGTCGTCACGAAAGATGAGATCCCGAATCCGCAGGACCTTTCCATTGTCACCAAAGTGAACGATGAGGTGCGCCAGAACGGGAACACGAAATCGATGTCCATTCCGATCGACGGCATCATTGCTGAATTGTCCCGGTTCGTCACTCTGGAGCCGGGTGATGTGATTCTGACCGGCACCCCGGCAGGTGTCGGGAAAGGCATGAACCCGCCTGCCTATTTGAAAGCGGGAGATACAGTGAAGATTTCCGTAGAGGGCATCGGAACGCTCGTCAATTATTTCAAGTAAGCTCCCTCACTTTGGCGCGTCTGCTGAATTATGGTATATTGTTCTGTGGAACTGACTTTGAATGAGGTGACTAACTTGGATTTCTTATCGAACTCGACGCACATCCATATCTTTTCATGGGTCGTCGGCATCATCCTGTTCATCGTGGCAGCCACGATGCCGCTCGAATCGAAAGGCCGTAAAATCACGAAGATGGTCTTGCGGGTGTTCTACATCCTGATCATCATTTCCGGTCTTGCGCTCTTCATCCGCTATATGGATATGAATGCAGCTTTGTATGGCGTGAAATTCCTCTTCGGTATTCTGACAATCGGTCTCATGGAGATGGTATTCGCCCGCCAGAACAAGAACAAGCCGGCGCAGATGTTCTGGATCCTGTTCTTCGTGTCCTTGCTGATCACGATCTTCCTTGGACTCAAACTGCCGATCGGTCTGCACTTGTTCTGATACTGAATTACGGAAGGAGGAGAAGGCGGTATGATCGGATGGACGATACTGCTCGCCGTATTCGCCGTCATGCTCCTCTTCGCCGTCTCGGTCGTCGTCACGGCCCGGCGGAAGGACTTGCCGGGTGACCATGACAATCAGGAATGACAAACAGCCCCGCAGTGTCCAGTCCAACTGGCACTGCGGGGTTTTTGCTGTTCTGCAGCCGACCGGACATGCCCGCTCTGCGATTTCACAGGATCGACTTATTTACTTGAGGGGCATTTCATTTTTGCGTGGAATGCATAGCGGCATGCTGGCGGGTTTGATACTATTAAGGGTGGAATGATTACAGAGGGGGCTTTTTTGTGAAGGCGAAACGACTGATCAGCGTACTCATGCTGATACCTTTGCTCTTTGCCGCAGCCTGGCCGGCGTCGGCTTCAGCAAAAAACGAACGGACAATAACGGACGAAAGTATATATGATCTGCTTGTGGACCGTTTCAATAATGGGGACGGCCGCAATGACGGGAATGCGGATGCGCAGGACCCCGAAGCGTTCAATGGGGGCGACTTCGTCGGAATCTCCCTGCGACTCCAGCATATTCTGGACATGGGCTTCACTGCTGTATCGATCGGGCCGGTCTTCAAGACGGCATCCTATGACGGCAGCGAAGTGCTCGATTATACGAAACTGGAAGACCATTTCGGGACAGAGGAAGACTTCAAGGACATGCTGGATGAACTTCACGATAAGGACATCCGCGTCATTGCAGACTTCCCGCTGGCCGGTGTCAGCAAAGACCACGTCTGGAAGGACAAGCTGCCGTGGACGGCAGGGGACGGTGCGACAATCGACTGGAACGCCGATGATGCTGATGTCCAGCGTGTTCTGAGAGAAGCGATGACCGACTTTGTCAAAAAGTACGATCTGGACGGCATCCGGCTGACGAAGACGGACCAGTACGATCCGGCAGTGCTGGATGGGTTCATCGGGGCTCTGAAGAAGGCATCGCCGGACTTGTATGTGCTGTCCGGGGAGGAGACGGAAGCTGCCGTCGATGCGCAGCCGAACGATTCCGAAATGGAAGCATTACGACAGACCTTCGTCAAAGTGTCACCGGATTCCAAGCCGATGGACCAATTCAGCGCGGATGGACGGGGAGACCTGATTCAATTCGATAAGCTGACCGGTCCGCGTTTCACTCACGCCATAGTGGAAGAGCGGATGTTCCCGCCGACCCGCTGGAAAGTCGCCGTTACGGCCCTATTCACGCTGCCGGGAATCCCGGTCATGCCGTACGGGACGGAAATTGCAGTGAATGGGCAGAAGGCACCCGAAAGTCATCCGCTGTTCAACTTCAAGACGGACATGGAGCTGAAGGATCTCATCGGCAATCTGAACCAGCTGCGCAATGAGTCGAAAACACTCCGCACAGGGGATTTCAAAATGCTTCATAACAAAGACGGTTATCTCGTCTATAAGATCTGGGATGATGAGGAAACATGGATTGCCGCGGTGAACAATACAGATAAGACACAGACGTATGAACTTGACCCATCGGAAATCGGCAGCAAGAAACGGCTCCGCGGTCTGCTGGACTCAGATCAGATCGTCGAGACGGAAGACGGGAAATATCACGTCGTCATGGACCGGGAACTCGCTGAACTGTACTTGGTCAAAGAGGACAAAGGATTCAATATCCCGTATCTGATCGCTTCGATCATGGTCTATGTGCTGTTCCTCGGCTTCCTGTGGGCTGTCTGGAGAAAAGGGCGCGCTGCCCGTAAAGCCCGGAGCATAAAATAAGTAAAAAAAGAGCCGTCATGGCTCTTTTTTTCATGGCTGGGCGGATCGGTCAGCGCTTGTTCAGGAAGAACACGGACAATGTGTCCGGACCGGCATGGGAGCCGATGACGGAGCCGATCATATGGATCTGGATATCCTGCGGATGGAATTTCTCGTCGATCAGGTCACGGAGCTCCTCGGCACCTGCCAGATCGTCCCCGTGACTGATTGCGACTGTCTGGCTGCCGATATCATCCCCGCGCTCTTCCATCAGTTCGATGATGCGGCGGAACACTTTCTTCCGTCCCCGGTGCTTTTCAATAGGCACGAGCCGTCCGCTTTCCACATGCAGCAGCGGTTTGATGTTGAGCAGGCCGCCGAAGAAAGCACTCGCTTTTGACACTCGGCCGCCTTTGGCCAAGTAGTCCAGATCCTCGACGGTGAACAAGTGCTCCATATGTCCTGCCAGTTTACGGATCTTGCGTTCGATCGTACGGACGTCTTCTCCGGCGTCACGCATTTCAACAGCTTTCTCGACGAGCAGTCCGCAGCCGAGCGACGCGCAGCGGGTGTCGATGATGATCAGATTCATGCCGGGATTTCCTTCTTTCACCTGGTCCCGCATCATCACTGACGTCTGATATGTACCCGACAGCTCGGAGGAGAAAGCGATGTAGATGCCGTCTTCCCCGGAGGCGGCAAACTCTTTCCACATAGCAAGCACCCTGTCGGGAGATACTTGGGATGTCTTCGGCTGTTTCCCGGCACGGATCGCCTGGAACACTTCTTTCGAGTCGATATCGACGATGTCCTGATATTCCTTGCCGTCAAGCAGGACGGTCAGCGGAAGCAGTGTCACATCATGTTCATCCAAATAGGACTTCGACAGATCACAGCCGCTGTCTGCAAAAATTTTCATGCGGATCCTCCTCCGTTCGTATTAGTCCAACTGCAGCCGGTCTTTTAACAATACGGCGATGCCGTCTTCGTTATTCGTCCGGGTCACTTCATTTGCAATCGATTTCAGCTGGTCGATCCCATTGCCCATGGCAACGCCGATCCCCGCGTAATCGATCATCTCGAGATCGTTGTCCTCGTCTCCGAAGGCGATGATCCGCTCCTGCGGCACACCGATCCACTTTGCGACCTTCGACAGGCCGACCGCTTTGTTCAGACCGTGCCGGATGATTTCGACGACATCCCACGGAGCGCCCCAGCGGCGGTGTTCGATCACTTGGGCATGCACTTCCTCGAGGTGCTCGCGGATCTGGTCCGCAGTCCCTTCAGCCCCCTGGATCAGGAGACTTGTCGGATCCACTTTCAGCGATTCGCGGAGATCCCCTTCCGTCACCGACGGACTGCCCATGCTGAAAATGTCGAGCAGTTTTTCATCGTGGTACTGCAAGTAGACATCATCCATCACTTCGGCGATGAGGTTTTTCAGCTTGAAGTCCTGCATAGCTTCTATGACATCACGGGCGACGGATAAGTCGATCGTTTCGTGGATCGTCTTCCAGGTGCGGTCGGTCGGATGGTGTACGAATGCACCATTGAAGTTGACAATCGGCGTTTTCAGTCCGAGCTGACGGTAATAGGCAGCGCTTGAGCGATACGGCCGGCCGGTTGCAATCATGATATGGTGACCGGCATCTTCCGCCTTTTTCAGTGTGGCGAATGTTTCGTCGGAAATGACTTTCTGGTCGTTCAGTAAGGTCCCGTCCAAATCGAGGGCAATTAAATGAGGTTTCAAGGCAAAAACGCCTCCTTCCTTCATTCAGTTTAGCCTTATATGCGGCGGCAAGTCAAAAAAGTGGCAATCCATGCGCATCTTTTGTTTTTGTAAAAAAGTATTGGTATGCTCTAAGCAAACAACTAAAGAGGTGACGGCTATGAAAATCAGGGAAGAACAATGGGGGACAGTCCCTCTCCTGCATATTGTCGATGAACAGACTGAATCACCGGAAATGCCCGTCGTCATCTTTTTCCATGGATTCACGAGTGCGAAAGAGCATAATCTGCACTATGCCTTCAACCTGGCGAAGAAAGGGATTCGGGTGCTGCTGCCGGAAGCGGCACTGCACGGCGTCCGTTCGGAAGATCTGGATGAAGTCCAGCTGAGCCTGCGTTTCTGGGAAATCATCCTGACCTCCATCGAAGAGGCAGGATTCCTGCACAGCGAACTGGAGCGGAAAGGCCTGCTGGCGTCCGGCCGCATTGCGTTCGCCGGAACGTCGATGGGCGGCATCACCACACTCGGCTGCCTGACCGCCTATCCATGGATCCGGACAGCTGCCGTCATGATGGGAACGCCGGGCTATGTCAAGCTGGCACAAGGCCAGATGCAGCAGTTCGAAGACCAGGGCTACAAACTCCCGATGAACGACAGAGAGATCCGCAGCCTGCTCGATACGCTCCGTACGTTCGATATGACGGAGCATCCGGAAAAGCTGGGGGAACGGCCGGTATTCTTCTGGCACGGCAAAAAAGATATGACCGTTCCGTTCGCACCGACACAGCAGTTCTACGAAGCCGCCAAAGGGGCCTATAGCAACCATCCGGAAGACTTCGTGTTCATGGCGGACAACCATGCAGGACATGCCGTTTCAAGGCCGGGCATGCTTGCGGCAGTCGATTTCCTGGCAGACCATTTGAACGGATGAAGCGGTTTTGCTATGATGGAGACAGAAAAACCGGAAGAGAGGGGAATCCCGATGGCTGACGAAATGAAAGAAAGCATGATGGGCGCTCTGGAGAACGTAATCGACCCTGAACTCGGTGTCGATATCGTCAACTTGGGTCTCGTCTACGATGCCGAACTGCTCGAAGGCGGCGTGGCGAAGATCACCATGACACTGACGTCGATCGGCTGTCCGATGGGTCCGCAGATCGTGGCGAACGTCAAACAGGAACTGATGGAGCTGCCGGAAGTGAAAGACGTGGAAGTCGATATCGTCTGGAATCCGCCATGGTCGCGTGATAACATGTCACGCTATGCCAAAATGGCGCTCGGCGTACGATAATAGGGAAGGGGCGGTGAATGCATACATGCATTTGCCGTCCTTTTTTGTTGTGTTTAACGGGATGCGGCTATGGATAGAGTACTAGGACAGGGAAGTGCTTCTCCCTTTACAGCACGTCCCGGCAGTTGTATACTAGTATTAGTCAAAGATAGTCAAAGTCAAACAAAGAATGAAAGTATACTACCATAGAATGAGGTGATGGTTCATGAGAATGGACGGCGTACAGGAAGATCAGCGTTCCCCATTGGAGCAATATGGACGGAACCTGGTCGAAGATGTGAAGAACGGCAAGATGGACCCTGTCATCGGACGGGATGAGGAGATCCGCAATGTCATCCGGATCCTATCGAGGAAGACGAAGAACAATCCTGTGCTGATCGGCGAACCGGGCGTCGGGAAGACGGCCATCGTCGAAGGTCTCGCCCAGCGTATCGTGAAAGGTGATGTGCCGGAAGGGCTGAAAGACCGGCAGATCCATGAGCTCGATATGAGTTCGCTCATCGCCGGTGCCAAGTTCCGCGGGGAATTCGAGGAACGGCTGAAAGCGGTACTGAAGCAGGTGAAGGACAGCAATGGCGAAATCATCTTGTTCATCGATGAAATCCATACGATCGTCGGTGCCGGCAAGACGGAAGGCGCAATGGATGCAGGCAACATGCTGAAACCGATGCTCGCCCGCGGAGAGCTGTACTGCATCGGCGCTACGACACTCGATGAATACCGGATGTACATCGAAAAGGACCCGGCACTCGAACGGCGTTTCCAGCAGGTAATGGTGCGGGAGCCGTCCGTCGAGGACACGATTTCAATCCTGCGCGGCTTGAAGGAACGGTTCGAACTCCATCACGGTGTGCGGATCCACGACCGGGCGCTCGTCGCATCGGCAGCGCTGTCCGACCGGTATCTGACGGAACGCTATATGCCGGACAAGGCGATCGATCTGATGGACGAAGCGAGCGCGATGATCCGTACGGAAATCGACTCGATGCCGCAGGAGCTCGACCAAGTGACGCGGCGCATCCTTCAGCTGGAGATCGAAGAGCAGGCACTGACGAAAGAGAAGGATGCCGTGAGCCAGACCCGGCTTGCCGCCCTGCGGGAAGAGCTGGAAGAGCTGAAGGAATCCTCATCAGGCATGCGGGAGCAGTGGAATGAAGAGAAGAAGAAATTGCAGGAGGTCCAGGACGTCCGTGAACAGCTGGACCGGTACCGCCGGGAACTCGAGGACGCGGAGAACAAATTCGATCTCAACAAAGCGGCGGAACTCCGGCACGGCAAGATTCCGGCGCTCGAGCATCAGCTCCGTGAGCTGGAAGAGTCCTTCAAGGGCGGCCAGGAGAACAGCCTGATCCGCGAAGAAGTGACCGAAGATGAAATCGCGATGATCGTCGCCCGCTGGACCGGCATCCCTGTGACCAAACTGATGGAAGGCGAGCGGGACAAACTGCTGCGGCTCGGCGATACGCTGAAAGAGCGGGTCATCGGCCAGGACAATGCCGTCCAGCTCGTCACGGAAGCCGTATGGCGGGCCCGTTCCGGCATCAAGGATCCGAACAAGCCGATCGGGTCGTTCCTGTTCCTCGGACCGACCGGTGTCGGCAAGACGGAACTTGCAAAAACACTTGCCGGCACACTGTTCGACTCGGAGGATCACTTCATCCGCATCGATATGTCCGAATACATGGAGAAGCACAGTGTCTCCCGCTTGGTCGGGGCGCCTCCGGGATATATCGGCTATGAAGAGGGCGGCCAGCTGACGGAAGCGGTGCGCCGCAACCCATACTCGGTCGTCCTGCTGGATGAAATCGAAAAAGCGCATCCTGACGTCTCGAACATCCTGCTGCAGATACTGGACGACGGACGGATCACCGACAGCCAGGGCCGGCTCGTGAGCTTCACGAACACGGTCGTCATCATGACGTCCAACATCGGTTCGCAATACTTGGTGAGCGGCCAGTTCGACTCCGAAGAGCACGCAGCGGAGGATCTCGTCATGGCCGAGCTGCGCGGTCACTTCAAGCCGGAACTGCTGAACCGGATGGACGATATCATCATCTTCCATTCACTGACCGGTGATGCATTCGGCCTGATCGCCCGCAAAATGCTGCATGACCTCGTGGCGCGCCTCGCTGAACAGGAAATCCGCCTGACGTACGGCGAAGACGTCATCGACTGGATCGTCGACCAGGGGACCGATGCCGACTTCGGCGCCCGGCCCCTCAAGCGGTTCATCCAGCGCTACGTCGAGACGGCCGTCGCCAAAGAAGTCATCAAAGGCGAACTGCAGGAAGGCGAAACGCTGCACCTCCGCATGGAAGGCGGCTCCCTCGTCATCGACAAGGAACCCGCAGCTGCATAATGTAGAAAAACCGCCCGGACCAGGCGGTTTTTTAACTGGATGAGCGGGGGAGTGATCATAAAACCGGAAAAGTGATCATAAACCAAGGAATACCGCTCATAAATCTGGAAAAGTGATCATAAATCTGGGTTTTCGCTCATAAACCAGCGAAAGTGATCATAAAAACCAAAATGTGCTCATAAACTTGCACGCAGCGCTCATAACTTCACAATTGAAGAGACCGACGACCACCAAACGCGCGCGGAGAAAAAAACAGAGCGCATCGCACACCACAATGCCGCGCAAAAAAGGGACAAGTCAAGGGCTGGCTTGTCAGCTCCGCTGCGCTCCGCGTTTTCTGTGGTGTCGGTGGGCAAACTGGGATCTTCTGCTGGCAGCTGTGCTGCGGAAAACCGGAAAAGTGATCATAAAAGTGGGAAAGCGATCCATCAACCAGGAAAAGTGATCATATAAACGGGATACCGCTCATAAAACTTGGAAAGTGAACATAAACCCGGGATTCCGCTCCATAACTTCACATGTTACCTGCTCCCGTGGCATCGCCACTGCGCCTGACATACGGGTGAGCCGCGAATCATGCACTGCCAGCAAGTCAAAAGACTGGCTTGTCTGCTCCGCTGCGCTCCCCTATTTTGTAGTGCCGGCGCGGCAAGGGAAATCTCCTGCAAGCAGAATTGATCACAACTACGGGATTCCGCTCATAATTCTCCTGAAATGGTCACTGCCGCCCCGGCCAAACCCCTTATAAACCGAGCGACCCGGCCCCGCACAGACCTGTTTCCAGGCACAAAAAAACAGCAGAAAGGCAAATCGCCTTTCCGCTGCCGCCTCACATCAAAGATCTGCCACTGGCTCGTCCGGAATGAGCGCTGTAATGATGAACACCATAACGGACAGAACAAGGGAGACAATGATGCCGGTTGTGAATTCGAAAGTCGGTACGTTCGCAATGGCGCCTGCCACGTAATTGAGCATGGACACCAAAAGGAATGACCAGACAAATGTCATGATGAATCTCACTCTGCATCACCTCTAGCCTGTGTTTTCAACTTCCATCATAGCACAGCTGCCGGGTCCCGCCTACACTTTCCCCGTAAACTGCAAAAGAGTTTGACGGAATCGTGTCACTGAAGTTGAAATTCCGGTGAAATCCATTTATAATTAACACCAGGTACTAATAATAGATAATAAGGAACGGGGTATGAGCTATGGGTGTTGGACTTCTCAGTATTGGCAAGTATGTCCCTGAACATGTGCTGACAAACGGAGAGCTTGAAAAGAGAATGGATACATCCGACGAATGGATCCGTACGCGCACCGGCATCGAGGAACGCCGGATCGCCGACAACTTTACAGATACCTCAGACATGGCCTATGCAGCTGCAAAACAAGCGATGGAGAAGGCAGGCATCACGGCAGACCAGATCGGCATGATCCTGGTCGCAACCGTGACACCGGACCAGCCGTTCCCATCCGTGTCGACGATGCTTCAGGCGAAACTTGGTGCATCCAACGCAAGTGCGATGGATATCTCGGCAGCATGTGCAGGGTTCATGTACGGTGTCGTCACTGCCAAGCATTTCGTCGAAGCGGGTACGTGTGACTATGTACTCGTCGTAGGCGTGGAGAAACTTTCGAAAATCACCGATTACAAAGACCGCAATACCGCTGTTCTGTTCGGTGACGGTGCAGGCGCCGGGATTGTCGGAAAGACGTCCGGGGACCGCGGCATCCTGTCCTTCGAACTCGGTGCGGACGGAACAGGCGGCGAACACTTATATCAGGACCGCTATCTGCGCATGAACGGACGTGAAGTATTCAAGTTCGCTGTCCGGCAGATGGGCCAGACTGCCGTCAATGTCATCGAAAAGGCGGGGCTCGGCAAAGAGGATATCGACTTCCTGATCCCGCACCAGGCGAACATCCGTATCATGGAAGCCTCCCGTGAACGGCTCGGGCTGCCGCCGGAGAAGATGTCGAAAACCGTCCACAAATACGGCAACACGTCAGCCGCCTCCATCCCGATCTCACTGTTTGACGATCTGGAGGAAGGGCGCATCAAAGAAGACGATGTCGTCGTCCTCGTCGGCTTTGGCGGCGGACTGACATGGGGCGGCATCTGCATGCGCTGGGGAAAATGATCTGCCATCTTGACTAATTCGAACCGGCCGATAATCTTTCGGCCAGACACGAAACGAAGGAGAGTTCAACCAATGGAAAAACGACGCGTAGTCATTACCGGAGTCGGGGCCGTTTCCCCGGTAGGCAACACAGCGGAGGAATCCTGGAAATCCGTACTGGAAGGCAAATCCGGTATCGGACCGCTCACCCGTCTCGATCAAGAACAGTTCCCGGTGAAAGTGGCGGCAGAAGTGAAAGATTTCGACATCGAGGAATATATTTCACGGAAAGACGCACGCAAGATGGACCGGTTCACGCATTATGCGATGGCCGCTTCCATCATGGCGATGAAAGACGCAGGACTCGAAAAGCTCGATGAAGACACAGCGCTGCGGACAGGTGTCTGGATCGGTTCCGGTATCGGCGGCATGGAAACCCATGAAAAGCAGTTCCTGACGTTCCAGGAAAAAGGCTACCGCCGTGTCAGCCCGTTCTTCGTCCCAATGATGATTCCCGACATGGCGTCTGGACAGGTCTCCATTTATTTTGGCGCGAAAGGCATCAATTCGTGCACAGTGACGGCCTGTGCCTCAGGTACGAACTCGATCGGCGATGCTTTCGAGGTGATTCGCCGCGGCTCGGCGGATGTCATGATCACAGGGGGAGCCGAGGCTCCGATCACAACCATGTCCGTCGCCGGTTTCTGTGCGAACACGGCGCTTTCACTCAACCCGGATCCAGCCACAGCTTCACGGCCGTTCGATAAGGAACGCGATGGCTTCGTCATTGGTGAAGGTGCCGGTATTCTCATTCTGGAAGAGTACGAGCATGCGAAAGCACGCGGAGCGGAAATTTACGCGGAGATCGTCGGATACGGATCGACAGGGGATGCCCACCATATTACCGCCCCGGCACCGGAAGGCGAAGGGGCCGTCCGAGCGATGCAGCAGGCGATTGAAGAAGCCGGGATTTCACCGGACGATATCGGCTACATCAACGCACACGGCACCAGTACTGCTTACAATGACGCTTTTGAAACAATGGCGGCAAAGACCGTGTTCGGCCAGCATGCATATGAACTGGCCATGAGCTCGACCAAATCCATGACCGGCCACCTGCTTGGCGCAGCGGGCGGTCTCGAGGCGATCTTCACGGTCAAGGCGTTGAAAGAAGGCGTACTGCCGCCGACAACGAATTACGAACACGAAGATCCGGAATGCGATCTCGATTACATTACAGAAGGCGCACGAAAAGCGGATGTCGGCTACGCGATGAGCAACTCGCTCGGGTTCGGCGGCCACAATGCGTCACTCATCTTCAAGAAAATCTGATAGCAGCACAAAAAGAGCTGTCCCGGCTAAAGGGGACAGCTCTTTTTTTTGGACAGACCCTGTTGTAATCCGCGGCGGCGGGTCATATGTTAGAACACCATCAAGCAAGAAAGGGACGGAGCCGATGACACGTTTATTCCTATTCCTGTTGAGCTACGGGCTGATCGTGACGACCTGTACAACGATGATCACCTATCTGAACTATACATCGATGGGCTTTGACATGCGCGCCGTCATGCTGTTCATCGTCCGCTCTGCGGATTTCGCGCTCTTCCTGGGGGCGGTCGTCCTGCTGCTGCTTACCGTTTACGTCCGAGTCCCATTGCGGCCTCCATCTTCGTAAGGGTCGCCGAGGCAGCTGCATTCGCTTTTGCAGCACCTGCATCAAGGATGACATCCAGCTCATCGGATTCCATCAGCTGATGATACTTTTCCTGGATCGGCGCAAGGTGCTCGATCACACTCTCCGCCACGCCCGCTTTGAACGCGCCATATCCGAGCCCGTCGTATTTCCGGACAAGTTCATCGATTGGAACGCCCGTCAATGCGGATTCGATGATCAGAAGATTCGAAACGCCTGGCTTATTCTCAAGGTCGAAACGTACAACACCCTCCGAATCGGTCACTGCGCTTTTGATCTTCTTTTCAATCTGCTTCGGCGTATCCATCAGGAAGATTGTCGCCTTCTTGTTCGGATCGGACTTGCTCATCTTCTTCAGCGGATCCTGCAGCGACTTGATGCGTGCGCCGACCTTCGGGATCCTCACTTCGGGGATTGTCAGCACGTTATCATAACGGCGGTTGAACCGTTCCGCCAGATCGCGTGTCAGTTCGAGATGCTGCTTCTGATCTTCCCCGACCGGCACGATGTCCGTGTTGTACAGCAGGATGTCCGCAGCCATCAGCGGCGGGTATGTCAGCAGTCCGGCCGATACCCCCTCCTGGCCTTCCGACTTGTCTTTGAACTGCGTCATCCGTTCGAGCTCACCGATCGATGCGGTACATTGCATAATCCAGCCTGCCTGCGCATGGGCGGGCACTTCGGACTGGATGAAAAGAACGGACTTCTCCGGATCGATACCGCTCGCAATGTAAGTGGCCGCCAGTGAACGGATCGCCTGCTTCAGCTCATCCGGATCCTGCTGGACAGTGATCGCATGCTGGTCCACGATGCAGAAGATGCAGTCGGCCTCCTCCTGCAGCTCGATGAACTGGCGGAACGCACCGATATAGTTCCCGAGTGTGATGATGCCTGTCGGCTGGACCCCTGAAAAAATTGTTGTCATCCCGAATTCCTCCTTAAAAATGAATGCAAAAAAACACCGGCACATCCCTATCTGTGTAGGGACGGTCGATGTGCAGGAACCGCGGTGCCACCCGAATTGCCCGAAGGCCGCTCAAACCCTTAACGCGGGGGAGACGCAGTCACCAGCAGCCTGATTGCTGCCGGACACCGAGCTCGGGAGTCCATTCCTCGGGATCGCTCTGCCTGTTCACACCAGCCACAGGCTCTCTGGGAGAGCGGTTTCCGGAGTACTTGTTCCGTCAATGCCGTTTCATAATTGGAGTCATTATAATATGATTCCCGGCAAAAAGCAAGACGGTTTGCCGTTTCAAAAGCTGCACGATGGGAATAATAAAACTAAGCAAGAAGAAAACCATCTCTTCCGAAACCTTTTAGACGTTGAAACGTACTATATGCTGAACGGTGATTTTCAATCATATCTTCTAAATGATAATCACAGTTCATATGCAAACAGGTTTATGTGCGCTGCCGAGTGGGTATATTCCTACAGATGTAGTGCAGACGAAGAGTAATTATATTGCGGAATTGTTACAGTCAGCGGAATTACTGGAAAAACTTTTTAAAAAGTGTATTCATTAAGAACAAATGTGTGTATAATAGGTATTGTCTACAATAATTTAAAATAATTCTAATGTAAATCAGAGATCCACCACTATACGGAGCCGATTGAAAGGGAGTGTCAGCAAATGGGCGTTACATTGTTCACATCACCAAGCTGTACATCATGCCGGAAAGCGAAAGCATGGCTGGAGGAACATGAGATTCCATACGAAGAGCGCAATATTTTCTCCGAACCGCTCAACATCGATGAAATCAAGCAGATTCTGCGGATGACCGAAGATGGAACGGATGAAATCATCTCGACGCGTTCGAAGATTTTCCAGAAGCTTAACGTGGATGTGGAAAGCCTTCCGCTGCAGCGTTTGTATGAACTGATCCAGGAGCATCCCGGATTGTTGAGAAGACCGATCATCTTAGATGAAAAGCGTCTTCAAGTAGGGTATAATGAAGATGAAATACGCCGCTTCCTGCCTCGGAAAGTGAGAGCCTATCAGTTGCTCGAAGCACGCCGGATGGTTAACTAATCAAACTCATATAATCAAGCTGATAGGGGATGACATGGTGAATGCCGGCTGCCTATCAGCTTTTTCGATTCTCCGGGTTCCTGGAACCGGGATGGGCCTGTACCTCCAACCGTGTCAGAACCGGCCTGTTTCAAAAAATATCTATCGCCTATAAGGCAAAACCCTTTCGTTACGGATGGATTGAACATATAGTATAAGAAGCATCGCGGGAACTAGAATAGGAAGCAGGATTGTTTGCCTGCTTCGGGGGGAAAGGAGAGGAAATCATGGAAATCGAGCGCATTAACGAAAATACGGTCAAGTTCTATTTGTCGTATGTGGACATCGAAGAGCGGGGCTTCACTCGTGAGGAAGTGTGGTATAACCGCGACAAGAGTGAAGAATTGTTCTGGGATATGATGGAGGAAATCGATTCAGAGTCCGATATCGAATTTGAGATTGAGGGGCCTTTATGGATCCAGGTACATGCGATGAGCGGCGGTATTGAAGTGCTGGTGACTCGTGCCCAGCTGCCGGAGGATGGGGAATCCACCGAGTATCCATATGGCATCGACGATCCGCGTAAGCTGTTCCAGCCGGAATTGGAAGCTGCGATGGAGGCTGACGATCAGGCAGGCGGACAGATGGCCGAGAAACGTTCAATACCTGCGCGGGAAACGTTCGTCTTCAGGGAATTCGATGATCTGATCCCGCTGGCCTCACAATTGGAAGGGCTTGAAGAAGCGACATCCCTGTATGCGTTTGAAAACAGCTACTATCTGCATCTCGATTATGCGGGTACCGATAAAGAACTGTCCGAGCAGATCGATACGGAAAGCGTTATTCTGGAATATGGCGCTCCGACCAATATGACGATCCATCGTCTGCAGGAATATGGAACCGAAGTGATCGGCAGCGATGTGTTCGGTACGATTAATTCTTATTTCTAACAGTGGAGCCACCTTGCCGGGTGGCTTTTTTGATTGGGCAGAAATTTGCTTTTCAGTCCCGGAATTCGTACACTATTCAGTGAAAGGAGTGATTCACATACTGACAGCCACCACAGAAGATGGCACACCAGTAGTTCTCGATACATCGTTGTCCCGCGACATGTTGACCGCCTGGAAGACAAGCGGCCGATTTCAATGTCCCCAGTGCAAGGAGCCGGTCCTCCTGAAGGCAGGGACGGTCCGGATTCCCCATTTCGCACATCGTCCCGGCTCCGACTGTCAATCCCGCTTCTCGGAAGGGGAGTCGGCAGCCCACCTGTCCGGCAAACAGCTGCTGTATGGACTGTTCCGGAGACTCGGCAAACAGCCGGTGCTGGAACCGCTTCTGACTGAACTTGCCCAGCGACCGGATCTTCTCATCATCCATGGAAATGACACCATACCGATTGAGTTCCAGTGCAGCCGGATTCCGCCGGACCTGAAAGACAGCAGAAGTGCAGGATACCGGTCGGTCGGAATGACGCCGATCTGGCTGCTCCGGACGCCTGAAACTTCCGAAGGGCGTGCCGAAGGAGTGGATCTGTACAGCTTTTCCTCGTTTCATCAGCAATTCATCACTACGAGCTTATCCCCCGGTGCCTCACTGCTCACGCTCTCCCCGAATACAAGCGCTTTCCATTACTTCACCCATTTCCTGCATATCGAAGGCAACCGCTACCTTTGCGGCCATCGTAAGCTGCCGGTCCATCTGCAGACGTTTCCGTTCGCGCGTCCTAAGCCGCCGTCTGCTGAGACGGCAGCCCGTTATTCATATTTGTACCGCAAACACCGCAAAGCATTTTTACAGCGCTCTCTGTTCATCAGCCGGAAAGGCGTGCAGGATCCGTTTCTCCGGAACTGCTATCGGATGAAGACCGCTCCGTCTGCCATGCCCTGGCATATCGGTGTGCCGGTGACCGGGAACTCGTCATTTGCGGTGCATGACTGCGTCTGGCAGCTCGATCTCACTGTCTCCATGAAGAACTGGCGGCTGCCGCCGGCGAGCATTCCTCTCCGATACTTGCGCCAATTCACCGCCCGGTATTCAGGAAGTCAGGAGGCGCAGCTGGATGCCTGCCGAAACTACCTGAAATTCCTGCGGCGTATCCGGCAGCCGGATAAGACGCTGCTTCCGGAAAAAGAGGCGGAGAAAGAAATAATTCAGCTGATTGCGGATGGATTTCTTGCAAACCAAATAGAAAATTGAGAAAATGGAAAAAGATTCGTATCCCGAAAAACCGGGATGAAGGGGGATAACAGAAGTGGCAGAGAAACTATTAACGCGTGATGAAGTGAAGACAGAAGAAACATGGAACTTGGAGAATATCTTCCCGAGTGACGAAGCATGGAATGAGGAGTACGAAGCGATCGAAGAACTCTCCAAGAAGGCGGACTCCTATAAAGGGACCCTGGATAACGGACCCGAAGCGCTCCTTGAAGGTCTTGCGTATCGTGACGAGATTTCACAGCGTCTCGGCAGGCTCTATACCTATTCCCACCTAAAGACGGACCAGGATACCACAAACAGCAAATACCAGGCCATGGACAGCCGTGCGAAGACTCTCGCAGTGAAAGTTTCCACAAAGCTCTCGTTCTTCCTGCCTGAGCTGCTGTCGATCAATGAAGACAAGCTGAACAGGATGGTGGAGGACAGCAAAGGGCTGTCCCTGTACAAACATGAAATGGAAGAACTGAACAAAATGCGTCCGCACGTTCTGCCTGCCGATCAGGAAGCACTGCTTGCAGAGCTTTCGGAAGTGGCCGGCGGCTCGTCGAAAACGTTCAGCATGCTGAATAATGCGGATCTGACCTTCCCGACTGTGAAGAACGAGAACGGGGAAGAAGTGGAACTGTCCCATGGCCGTTTCATCAACTTCCTGGAAAGTCCTGACCGTTCCGTCCGGGAAGAGGCGTTCAAGGCAATGTACAAAACATACGGGTCCTTCAAGAACACGTTCGCATCCACGCTTTCAGGCAATGTGAAGGCGAATAACGTGAACGCATCCGTCCGCAAGTACAGTTCGGCACGGGAAGCGGCACTTTCGAACAACCACATTCCGGAGCAGGTGTATGACAACCTGGTCAACACGATTTCCGATAATGTCGGTCTGCTGCACCGCTATATCGAGCTGCGGAAGAAAGTATTCGAACTCGATGATCTTCACATGTGGGACCTGTATGCGCCGCTTGTAAAAGATCTGGACATGAAAGTCACCTACGAAGAAGCAGCTGACACGATGCTGGAAAGCTTCAAGCCGATGGGTGAGGAGTACCGTGACATTATCCGCAAGGGACTGTCCGAGCGGTGGGTCGATGTGCGGGAGAACAAAGGCAAGCGTTCAGGTGCGTACTCATCCGGTTCGTACGGAACAAACCCGTATATCCTCATGAACTGGCAGGATAACGTCAACAACATGTTCACCCTGGCCCACGAATTCGGCCACAGTGCGCACAGCTACTATTCACGCGCGAACCAGCCGTACATCTACAGCGGCTATTCGATCTTCGTTGCGGAAGTTGCTTCAACGGTGAACGAAGCATTGCTCAATGACTATCTGCTCAAGACGACAGACGATGAACAGAAACGCATCTATCTGCTGAACCACTGGCTAGACGGTTTCCGCGGCACCGTCTTCCGTCAGACGATGTTCGCGGAATTCGAGCATAAGATCCATCAGCTCGATCAGCAGGGCGAGGCGCTCACCGCCGACAAGCTGACGGAAGTCTACTACGACCTGAACAAGAAGTACTTCGGCGGCAGCATGACAGTCGACGAGGAAATCGGCCTTGAGTGGTCCCGGATTCCGCACTTCTACATGAATTACTATGTGTACCAATATGCAACAGGCTACAGTGCAGCAGTGGCCCTCAGCCATCAGATCCTTACGGAAGGGGAGCCGGCAGTCGACCGGTACGTCAGCAATTTCCTGAAAGCCGGTTCGTCGGATTATCCGATCGAAGTCCTGAAGAAGGCGGGCGTCGACATGACGACCACTGCGCCGATTGAAGAAGCATGCCGCGTCTTCGAAGAGCGTCTGAATGAGCTGGAACAATTATTGGCAAATCAGTAAGCATCCGCTTAGAGATATATCAATATAATAAAAAGGATGCATCCGGGACAGACAACTCCACGGATGCTTCTTTTTTTATTTGAATCAAAAAACACTACAAGTAAGCGTTTTCAATGAAAATAAATGTGACAGATCTATGAAATTGTTTGTGAAATGTTGATGGAACAATTATTCTGTGATAAATTTAACTTGTGAATGAAACTCACAAACCAAACATACACCCCTTTTGTTTGAACGTGAACATTTTTCCCATTCCCTTTATGATAAGCACCGCTTCCCCCCAGGAGCGGTGCTTTTTTCGTGGTTGCGAAGAGGTCGGGGGCGGGGACGCACTTGCTGTTTGCAAGTATCGGACACTTGGCCGGGGGTATCGGACATTCTGGCGGCCATATCGGACAGTTCAGCGGAGTTCTCGGACAGTTGACGAGAAATATCGGACAGTTTGCCATGGATATCGGCCACATCACTGAATTTATCGGCGTCCCGGTTAAATTCAAACAGCCTGGACGACTGCATGCATCCGGCGCGCGGCCGGCTGTCGGAATTCCGGGCAAACTAAAACAGGCAGGGAAAAATCCGCGATTTTTCTCTGCCTGTCAGATTTCCACTATCATCTTTTCCTCCATAGCACTGTGTCATTGATGACGACGCGTTCCACTTCCTGCTTCAACAGGAGTTTCTTCAGTTCACGTTCACTTTCCTTTTCCGTCATCCCGTAAATGTCGGCGATTTCCGAGGTGGCAAGCATTTCAAACCGGGTGAACAATGCTTCCAATGAAGGGGCGCATTCCCGCTCGATCGCTGTACCTGACAGCTCCTCAAGGATCTGTTCATAGATGTCATAGCTGTAGGAGCCGTCCACCATCAATCCCTCGTCCTCGATATTTTCGTTGAAGAAGACGAATGTCGGGGATTTTTCCACTTCCATCTCTTTCGCCAAGTGCAGATCGACCTGCAGCGACTGGAGCACATTGCGAGAGAAGAAATCACTGATGAATTCTTCTTTGTCCAGCTGGAGCTTCTCGGCGATCTCGACGAGGACCGGGAATGATTTCACATTGCGCGACTTCAGGAAAGAGTATTCGAACAGCTTGGTCAAAAAACGGAATCCGGCGCGTTTCCCCTGGAATTCAGCGGCTTTGATGGCGATGCTCGGGAATGCGGGATGGGACTTCGCCAGCGGATCGCGGCCATCGGTCCCCTCATCCTCCTCGATTGCGGTAACATTGTAATTCATCTTCGGGAGGGAGGTGAGCAGGCCGATCCTCAATGTGAAATACCGATCATACTCGACCTGGAGCCTGCGCAGGATCGGCTGGAGCGCCCAGCAGTCGTGGCAGAGCGGGTCCAGGAATACATACAGTTCGATCGGGCGGGGGCTTGTCAGCTGTCCGTGTTCCGCTTCTGCAAGTGTGCGATGATTCACTGATCTCCCTCCCCGCTCCGGTTCACCATATGATTGGCAGTGAGGACGAGACGCTGGTAATAGATCTCGCGAAGGGGTCCTTCGAGTCCGACATCATCCATCGCTTCCTTCATGCACGCGAGCCAGGCCTGTGCGCGTTCAGGTGTGATGGGGAACGGCATGTGCCTGGCTTTCATCATCGGGTGTCCGTGTTCTTCGGTATATAAATTCGGTCCGCCCAAGTACTGGGTCTGGAACTGTTTCTGCTTGCGGGCTGTTTCAGTTAGGTCGTCCGGGAATATAGGCGCCAAGTCCGGATGAACCGCGACTTTTGCGTAGAACCGGTCGATGAGTTCCGACAAACGTGCTTCACCGATCTCCTCGTAAGGTATCAAAGGTTTTCGTGTCATGAATGTCATTCTCCTTTGTTGTCACTCTGTACGTCCATTTTAGCAACGACCCAGAGCATTCACAAATAAATCGCTTCCGCCCGGCCTCGGCTGTCAGGCTTTGTAGGTCTCATAGTTGTGCATCACTTTCGTGACATAGTTCTGCGTTTCGCGGAACGGCGGGACTCCTCCGTACTTCCGCACATTGCCGGGTCCGGCATTATAGGCAGCGAGAGATAAGGTGAGATCGCCGTCGAATTGATCGAGCATCTGACGGAGGTATTTCGCGCCGCCCATGATGTTCTGCTCAGGATCCGACGCATCCTGCACGCCGAGGAATCTGGCTGTGCCCGGCATGAGCTGCATGAGACCGCGTGCGCCTGCATAGCTGACGACATCCTTATTAAAACCCGATTCCTGCTTGATGACTGCTGCAATCAGAGCAGAAGGCACATTATGCCGCTTGGCCGCCTTGTCGATCAGCGGCGAATAGGCCGTATCCAGCCGACTGCTGCCGCCCGGGTAGGCAAGGGGCGGGCGGCTGGCAGACGCGCGGTCGATCAGCTGGACAGCATCTGCAGGTGATTGCACGGACGGCGCCGGGCTGAATGAAAACGGAAGAGTGCCAGTAGGTGATTGCAGGCTTCCGAGGGCTGTCGCGGAGAAACTTGAGAGGGCATCCGTGACGGACGGCTCTCCTCCCATCTCTGTCAGCAGCGTCTGGAAGAAATCCGTATTCGCCGCTCCGGGTTCCGCGGCTGAACGGACGGCCCCCAGCGTCTGCAGGGAATTCAGTTCAAAAAGTGTACGAATCATCTGCGTATCCATACGTATCGATCCTTTCAGGGTGCGTGTTCTTCCGTGGCCGAACTGTTGTGATTTCAGTATATCAATTTCAAGATGGAAAGCACAATCCCGACTGCATCCGCCGGGACTCTATGGTAAACTAGCAGTACTGAACATTAGGGAAGGGAAGATAAGCTTGTGCGTATACAATATCGGGTGACAGAAGGATATATGAAGGATGGTACCGTCATTTTCAATTTTGACGGGCCGGCAGCACGGCTCGGCACGAAGCCTTCCGGCAAAATGATAACCGATACGGACGAAGGGACATTCGTCTACTTGTTCGAAGACGGGGAAGACTACGTCTATCTCCACTTGGCACAGACTGTCTGGCCGCTCATGCAAAAACTGGCAGACAGCGGGAAGGACCCGGTGCTGGATTGCGCTGATTCAACCATCCGCCTGGCTGGTTTCACAGAAGAACTGACGATGCTGATTTTCAATATCGAAGGCAACGGGAATTATGGAGAAGCCTTTGTCCTTGCGGTTGAGCAGGAGTTTGCGAACACCTTGCAGGCGATGGGCTGAAGAGGGAAAGGGAGGCGTCTCTGATGAGGATGTGGAATGATTTTCTGGCTCCCTATAAGCAGGCTGTCGTGGAGCTGAAAGTGAAGTTGAAAGGGCTGCGGCATCAGTACAAACTCGAAGATCAGCATGCGCCAGTCGAATTTGTGACCGGACGTCTGAAACCGCTCGCAAGCATCTATGACAAGACGCTTGAAAAAGGGATTCCTTTCGAGCCTTCCAAAGAACTGGCCGAAGAAGTCCCGGACATTGCAGGTCTGCGTATCATGTGCCAGTTCGTCGATGACATCGGTGCCGTTGTCAATATGCTCCGTGAGCGGAAAGACATGAAGATTGTCGAAGAACGTGATTACATATCGCATAAGAAGAAGAGCGGGTACCGTTCCTATCATATGATCATCTCCTATCCCGTGCAGACGATCCATGGTGAGAAATCGGTGCTCGCGGAAATCCAGATCAGGACGCTTGCCATGAATTTCTGGGCATCGATCGAGCACTCCCTGAATTACAAGTATCAGGGGGAGCTCCCGGACGTCATCCGCCAGCGGCTTGAAGGGGCTGCAGAAGCGGCGTTCCGGCTGGATGAGGAAATGTCACTGATCCGCGACGAAATCCACGAAGCCCAATCCTACTTCAGTTCGTTCAAGGAGACGGAGCGGCGGGATATTCAAGATACCTCATGGAAAGGGGATGCAGACACATGAAATTCGCTATTGAATCACGCGGCGACGAACTGTCGAACCGGCTGATGTCGGATGCGAAAGACTATTTGACGGAATTCGGGCTGACCTATGATGACGTCGAGCCGGAAATCGTCCTGTCCATCGGCGGGGACGGCACCCTGCTCCATGGGTTCCATAAATACGTCCATCGCGTCAAGGAGACCGCATTTGTAGGAATCCATACCGGCCACCTCGGTTTCTATGCGGACTGGAAACCGGAAGAGATCGAGAAGCTGGTCATCATGATCGCGCGGAAAGATTTCCATGTCGTTCAATATCCGCTGCTCGAAGTGGAGATCACCTATACCCATTCGGAGGAGACGGCGACCTACCTTGCGCTGAACGAGTCGACCATCAAATCACCGGAAGTGACACTCGTCATGGATGTGGAACTGAACGGCGCCCACTTCGAACGGTTCCGGGGAGACGGACTCTGCATGTCGACGCCGTCAGGTTCGACTGCCTACAGCAAATCGCTGAACGGAGCGATCCTCCACCCGTCATTGTCATGCATGCAGCTGACCGAAATGGCCTCCATCAATAATCGGGTATTCCGGACTGTCGGTTCGCCGCTCGTTCTGCCGGCACACCATTCGTGCCTGCTGAAACCTGTCAAAGGACCTGACTTCATGGTGACTGTCGATCATCTGCAGCTGCTGCAGAAAGACGTGAAATCGATCGAATACAAAGTATCGAAGGAAAAGATCTCCTTTGCACGGTTCCGCCCATTCCCGTTCTGGAAACGTGTGTCCGAGTCATTTGTCGCGAGTGATGAAGAGAACTGAGCAATCTCCGCTCACATTGGCATTCACTGCAGAGCAGCCGATGCAGCTGAGGGAATTCCTCGGCATGCAGGCGCTGTCGAAACGCGCGGTGACAGCTGTCAAATACAGCGGCGGTGCAATAACGGTCAACGGTGAAGAACGGACGGTCCGTCACATGCTTTCGGCAGGGGACAGAGTCGTCATCGAATTCCCGCCGGAAGATATGGCCGCGGGACTGACGCCTGAAGATGGCATACTCGAAATCCTGCATGAGGACGATTCTCTGCTGATCCTCGACAAACCGGCCGGCCAGGGCACGATCCCTTCTCGCAACCAGCCTTCAGGGACATTGGCGAATCTAGTGGCAGGCAAGTATGTACGGGAAGGCCACCATGCAACCGTGCATGTCGTCACGAGGCTGGATACCGATACATCGGGGCTCGTCTGCATCGCAAAAAACCGCCATGTCCATCACCTGATGAGCTGCCAGATGCAGCAGACAGGGATGGACCGGTGGTATACTGCGTTTGTGAGCGGATTTTTAAACGGTGATGAATTTCGGATCGAAAAACCGATCGGCAGGAAAGACGGCAGCATCATCGAACGAGATGTCCGTCCTGACGGCCAATACGCGAGGACGGATGTCCGTGTGACGGGCCGGTTCCTCGTTGACGGAGAACCGTTCACGGCAGCGGAACTGCGGCTGTACACAGGAAGGACCCATCAGATCAGGGTGCATATGGCGCATATCGGCCATCCGCTGATAGGCGATGACCTGTATGGCGGTCCGTGCAGCCTGCTGCCCCGCCAGGCGCTCCATTGCGCGGCGGTATCATTCGTCCATCCGACGGAACACCGGTCAGTCACCTATACGAGTGCGCTGCCGGAAGACATGGAATCCCTGTTGGCGAAGGCTGTCCGGGTTCAAGAAGGGAACTCCGAGAATTTCTCCGGCTGAAACGGCTGCCGGGATGGAACGGCTGCGATTTCCAGTTCCGGCCAGCGCAGTGCTGTCAGCATGCCGCCGAACACACAGCCCGTGTCGATATTCACGGAGTGTCCGGCAAAGCGCGGGCTCCGGACCGGCGTATGACCATATACAATCCATGGGCCGCCTGAATAATGGGCGGCCCAGTCACGTCTGATCGGGCGCCCGTCTGGCAAGGTGCCGCCTGTGATATCCCCGTACAGAACGAACGTTTTCATCGCACCGGATGGCTTCGCGCCGATCATCCTTTCCGGGAGGCCGGCATGGGCGATGATCAGCTTGCCTTCATCCAGTTCCTGGTAAAGGGGAAGAGCTTCATAGAACCTGCGGTATCTTGTGAGGACGCGGCTCCGTTCGTTTGGTGGAAGATTGTCGAGTTCGGCAACTGTCGTCTCAAGACCGTGCGTCTGCTGCACATTGTTGCCTTTGGCGTAACGGTACAGTTTGTTGCAATGATTTCCAGGGGAATAATGGAGCTGTCCGCTGTCCTGCAGTGCAAACAGCAGATTCATGACGCTGAGCGAGTCGGGGCCGCGGTCCATGCCGTCTCCGACGAAGGCAAGTGAACGGCCATCCGGATGGTTCGGTACGCCATCATGGAACGAATAGCCGAGCGTGCTCAGCAGCTCCTCCAATTCCGCATAGCATCCATGGATATCTCCGATAATATCGTACATGAGAAACACTCCTTTTCAGTTAGTATCCGCCCTATACTGCTGAGTATACAGGAGACAGGGTATACAGCGAAGAAGAAGGAAGGTGCAGCCATGGAAACAACAGAAGACCGCAGAGAAGAAGTGGATTTCGATGAAACCAAGCTGAAGGAGGATCTGGAACAGCAGGACATCAAAGCATTCCGCGATGAGTACTTACTGCTGCACCCGTATGATCGGGCAGTTTTCTATGAAAAAGCCGGTCCGGAACTGCGTAAAGTCATGTACTATTTCCTGTCGCCGAAAGAAATGGCGGAGATCTTCGAGACAAGTGAAATTGAGGAAGATGAATACGAAGAGTTCCTTCAGGAGATGGAGGCGACGTATGCCGCAGAAATGATTTCCTACATGTTTGTGGATAACGCGGTCGATGTCCTGAAAGAACTCGATAAGGCGCAGAGCGTCAGTTATCTGACGTTGATGAACAATGAGGCGGCTTCGCAGATCAAAGAGCTCCTCCATTACGAGGAGTATACTGCCGGTTCCATCATGACGACGGAGTATGTAACAATTCCGCAGAACTCCACGGTCCGGTCCGCCATGAATATTTTGCGCATCCAGGCGCCGAGTGCGGAAACAATCTATTATGTGTTCGTCGTGGATGATGATAATGTGCTGACGGGCGTCGTCTCGCTCCGGGACCTGATCACTTCCGAAGAGGACGTACTGATCAGCTCGATCATGAACGAGCGGGTCGTCAGTGTACTTGTTTCCGACGATCAGGAAGACGTCGCAAGGACGACACAGGACTATAATCTGCTGGCCGTGCCTGTCGTCGATTTCCAGCAGCACATCCTTGGGATTGTCACGGTCGATGACGTACTTGACGTCCTGGAAGAAGAAGCATCGGATGACTATTCGAAACTGGCCGGTGTATCCAATATGGATACATTCGACAAAAATTCGTTTTCTGCTGCCAAAAAAAGGGTTCCGTGGCTGATCGTCCTGCTGGTGCTCGGGATGATCACAGCGAACTTGATCGACATGTTCACGGATACGATTTCACAAGTTGCACTGCTGGCCGCCTTCATCCCGCTAATTGCCGGCACTGCCGGAAACAGTGGAACACAGGCGCTGGCGGTGGCTGTCCGCGGAATCGCCACCCGGGATATCGAAGAGGAGAGCAAATTCAAGCTTCTGATCCGGGAAGCGGGGACCGGAATCATCACCGGGCTTATCTGCGGACTGTTCGTCATCGGCCTGATCTTTTTCTGGAAAGGCGAACTGGTCATCGGCATGCTCGTCGGGGCTGCAATCTTCGTCTCGATCTTTGCCGCGACCATTTCAGGGTCGTTCATCCCGCTCTTCATGCACAAGATGAATATAGACCCGGCGGTAGCATCGGGCCCGTTCATCACAACGCTGAATGACCTGATCAGTATTCTGATCTACCTGGGACTTGCAACGGCCTTCATCAGCCAGCTGTAAGTTTTTTTCACCTCTTTCCGCCCATTGCATACTATACGGGTAAAGGAGGTGGCGGCAATTTCACTCCGTGCCCCGCTGCTGTTCATAGACGGACCGCCGTTGACGACGGTTGTGCAGATCGAGAAAGAGGAGAGCACAACAATTTACTGGAAACCTGAACCAGAACCGGAAACGGACAAAAAACTGGAAGATGAATCGGAAGCACCCGCCGTTGAAAGCACGACGGCGGATTTCTATGAGGACAGTGAAGTCGTCCGCAAGATCCGGTACTTGGCTGAACCGTTTCCCCGGACCGCATACAGGCCGCTTCAGTTCCTCGTGAACGGACAGCTGCTGACAGGAGGGATCGTCGGCCTGTCGGGTTCCGAGATCGCTGTCGAAGTGACAGAAGAGAGCCAGTCACTTGAAGAGATCCGCACGCTCGATCTGCGGACGATCGAAGAGGTGTTCTGGAAAGGCCAGCCATTCAGGTGAAGACTGATGCATATTGCGAACTTCGGACATTCCCGTCCGGAGTTTTTTTGTATGCAAAAAAGACTGCCGCGTGGGCAGTCTTCTTTCAGCATCCGCGGGAAGCGGCTGTTACGTTGTTGCAGGCGGGCACTGCGTCACGTACGTATCCGTGATGCACTGGATTGCACAGAAGCAGTTCAGATCGACGGTGATGCAGGACTTTGTCGCACGGAATTCCGTGACCTGACACAAACGGTCCAAGCAGAGTTTGCCGCAGTCAAACAGATTGACGGGACCGTTGGCATCCCTCGGCTCAAGCACCATCAATGTTGCACAGCAGTCATCGAAGATGTTCTGCACCCGGAAGAATACCGAGAAGCATGTGTTTGGCGGTGTGACTGTACCTGAACGGCTTCCGGCCGGTGTCACAGTTGCAGGACGGTACATAGCTTTGAAGAAGTCACCATCTTCCGTCAGCAATGAAAACACCCGTGTGTTGAAGCGCTCGTTGGCAGGGCTCACCAAACTGCCGAGCGGCCGCATGAAACAGTCCGTGTCGCAGTCGAAGCAGTCGTCGTCCTGGTGGGTATCCTGCAGCCGTTTGATGAAACGAACTGCCTCGCATACACAATGACCGTGCGTCGGTGACACCTTATCCCCTTGGTTTTCGTTCTTTCCACATCCACAACTCATGAATCATTTCCTCCTTTCGATTGTTCCTTATACCTTATGGCGGACTGGCGCCTTCTGACAGGGCACCTGTACATATGTGAATAGATTCGCAACGAACCAGACATACTGGAGGAAAAAGGAGGGGATGGGCATGCGAAAATGGCTGCCGCTGGTGTTTGTTCTATGTCTCCTGGCAGGCTGCTCGACGGATATCGGCTACAAGACCGTCAATACGACATCCGAGGATGGGCAGCAGGCAGAAAACGTGTTGAAAGACGATCCGCGCATTAAAAATGCTGTTCTGCTGATCCACGATGACCGTCTGATTGCAGGACTGCGGGTCAACACGTTCGACCGGTTCAATAAGAGGGAGATCGCCAAGGAAGTGGAAAAGAAGTTCCGCAAGATGTACCCCGGCATGAAGGTCACTGTGTCCGCCGACAGCAAAGTGCTGCTGGAAACGAACAAACTGATCGATAAGAAAGACACGGAGCACTATACAAAAAAGATGAAAAAAATCAGCTCGTTAGTAAAGGAAGAGACTTGATGGATGAAAAAAAGTACCAGCAGCTGGAACAGCAGATCACACCGAAGACCCCTTATCTGAAAAACTGTCTGAAAGCATTCATCACAGGCGGTTTTATCTGTCTGGTCGCTCAATTTATTGCATTGTTCTATATAACCTTCTTCAATTTCACGGAACGGACCGCCAGCAATCCGACAGTCGCGACGATGATTTTCCTTTCCATGCTGCTGACCGGTTTCGGTATCTATAAGAAATTTGCTCAATTCGCCGGCGCTGGAAGCGCGGTCCCGATCACTGGATTCGGGAACGCGGTTGTCTCCGCCGCAATTGAGCACCGGACAGAAGGCTATGTCCTCGGCGTGGGCGGCAATATGTTCAAACTGGCGGGCTCGGTCATCCTGTTCGGAGTCTTCTCGGCATTTGCCGTCGCTCTCATCAAATCGATTTTAGTCGCGTTAGGAGTGGTGTCATGGTGAACAAAGGAGGATTGCTCAGCTTCCCCTCCAAACCGGTCATTGCATCGACCGGCGTGACGGTAGGACCGCTGGAGACGAAAAAGAGCCCGTTTGCGCAATTCGCGGATAAGCAGTACGAGGATGAGCGCTGCGATTTGAAGACGAATGAGCAGGGGCACGCCAAAATGATGGAGGAATCGATCAAAATCACTTTATCCAAAGTGGATAAAACGCCATCGGACGCGGAGTTTCTGCTGATCGGCGACTTGGTCAACGAAATGACACCATCCAACTTTGCGGCCGGATCTGTCGGTATCCCTTACATCGGTATGTTTTCCGCCTGCGCGACATCGGTATCCACATTACTGATGGCCGCACTGCTGACCGAGGCCGGTATATCGGAACTGGCAGTTGCGGGATCTGCAAGCCAGCATAATGCGATCGAACGCCAATTCCGCTATCCGCTCCAGTACGGCAGCCAAAAAGGACCGACCGCACAATGGACGGCGACTGCCGCCGGGACAGCAGCTGTCGTTCCCTACATTTCGGGAGCCCCTGTCATCACTTGTGGCACGATAGGCACCGTCGTCGATCTGGGACTGACCGATCCGCTCAATATGGGTGCCGCCATGGCACCGGCAGCGGCAGATACGTTCAAACGCCATTTGGAAGGGCACAGCCGTAAATTGGAAGATTTCGATCTCGTCATGACCGGAGACCTGGGGAAGATCGGTTTTGAATTGTTCAAGACACTGCTCGATCGCTGGGAATATGATGTGTCCCACACGTTCCGGGATGCCGGTGCCGAATTTTACGGCAAACATCCCGAGTTTCTCGCCGGTGCGAGCGGTTCCGGCTGCTCGGCGTCCGTCTATTTCTCGGAAGTCTACGACAAACTGCTCGCCGGCCAATACAAACGGGTGCTCCTGATTGCAACAGGATCACTGATGTCACCGCTTTCGTATCAGCAGGGCGAAACGATCCCCTGCATCGCACACGCAGTGGAAATTGAAATGAAATGAGGGATTGCGCATGCTGTCCATCTATATAACAAGCTTTATTGTCGGCGGCCTGATCTGTGTGATCGGGCAGCTGCTCATGGATGTAGGGAAGCTGACGCCGGGCCATACGCTCTGTACGCTGGTGGTCGCAGGATCCATACTGGATGGGTTCGGCTTATACGAACCGCTGATCGACTTCGCAGGCACCGGGGCAACAATCCCGATCACGTCATTCGGCAATGCCCTCACACACGGCGCGCTCGCCGAGGCGGAAAAGCACGGCATCATCGGGGTCCTGACCGGAATGTTCGAAGTGACAAGCTCCGGAATCAGCGCAGCGATCGTATTCGGCTTCATCGCATCCCTGCTGTTCAAAGCGAAAGGCAATATTTGATACAAAGGGAAATTAAAAAATATGCAAAAGTCCCGCCCTCTTTGCTCATCCGCTGCATAGGATACAGTGAAGAGAGGGGGGACTTTCCTATGTTCGGAAATTATTGCTATGGCGGCCCGCGTTATGATGCGTACCAGGACCGCGGATGCGGCCAGGGAGGCGGCTCGACGTTCGTGCTGCTTGTCGTTCTGTTCATCCTGCTGATCATTGTCGGCAGTACGTTCTGCTAATCGAGAGGGGGAACCGGGAGTATGAATGACTCCTTCTTCAAAAAAATCGAGTCCAAAACCGGCGTGCCGATGGAAGAAGTGTTCGCACTTGCGAATGCCATCCAATACGCGGATTTCAAAGACGAACGCCAGGTCAGGAAGATTATCCAGAATGTCGGAGCGCTCGCAAACAAGCAGGTGCCGCCTCATCTGGAAGACGAACTGGTCAATTCGCTCGTATCAAGCGGTCAGCCGGTGAATATCGCTGACATACAGCGGATGCTGGGGAAATAATATAACTAGGTTTAGAGATTCGGGAGAACGGGTATAGTATCTTAACCTATTTATAGACTTGAATGAAAGAAGGTGCGGGCAATGGGGTACCAACTGCCGATCCAGCCGATCCAATCACAAATCTACGCGAACCGCATGGAGAATGCCTCTCCGAACTTCGC
Organism: Sporosarcina koreensis; assembly: GCF_000826145.2. Lineage (GTDB taxonomy): Bacteria > Bacillota > Bacilli > Bacillales_A > Planococcaceae > Sporosarcina > Sporosarcina trichiuri. The sequence goes on along the minus strand of NZ_LN651337.1, from coordinate 1,147,719 downwards.
TTATATCGACAGAGTGCAAGCCGTCAAATTGAAGACGGAATTTGACGAGTGGCAAAAAATCCACAGACGTGAAGAGCGTATGACGGAAGAGCTGGAACGCGAGTCTGATGAGCCGGCAGTACCCCGACAGCCATTGCCGCCCGTGAAGAACGGATTCATCCGGCCGAATCCTGCTGCGCTTTCAAAGGAAGTAGCGATTGTTGTCGGAAAAGGGATCGCTGTGAATGAATACGCCTGACTGAATGAGCTCAATAAAAAGCCCCGTTCTTCGGAACGGGGCCTTTTATGTCGTTTATTCTGCTGTGTCGATCGTCTTCTCCATCGCACGGTGCGGAATGTCCGCATCCATGAATTCCGGTGACGTCACGGTATAGCCGAGTTTCTCGTAGAAGGGAACTGCGTAGGACTGGGCATTCAGCAGGATTTTGCTCATGCCTGTCTCTTTCGCGTGTTCTTCCAGTGCGTGCATCATCAGATTGCCGAGGTGTTTTCCCCGGTATTCCTTCAGTACACAGACGCGCTCCACTTTTCCGACCGCATCGGACGTACTGCGGATCCGGCCGGCAGCAATCGCCTTGCTGCCGTCCCGGACTACGAAATGTGAGGCGGTTTCATCGAAGTCATCAAGTTCCAGGGACAGCGGTACGCCCTGTTCTTCGACAAACACTTTCTTCCGCACAGTGAAGGCGGCTTCCCGTTCCTGTTCCGACGCAGCAATCATGATCTCGTACAAATCAGTTTCCCTCTTGCAGATGGAATGTTTCATAGACAGTCCATGAGCCGTCATCCAGCTGATACAGGAGGTGGAAGCGGTCAATTGTTTCAGAATGATCTGCTCCGATCATCTTGAGCTGGCCGATAATATCATCATGCTCGCCGGATGTCAGATCCTGAGCGATTGTGATGTGGGGAACAAACGAGTATTTTGGCGCGCCGCCGAAAAAGTCTTCCCCGTTCAGTGCGTCATGCAATGAGGTGAGCTCCTCGTTCGGATCCACTTTAAAGTATATCGTATTGGTGATTGGGGCGAAGGTGCTCACTTTCCCGACATTGAGTTCAAACGGCTTATGTGTTTTCGCCACTTTGCGGATCGCTTCGGCGACTTGGCGGATTTCCCGCTCGTCCGCCTCGAACACCTCTTTCAGTGTCAAGTGAGGAGTGATCTTTGAATAGCGGGGATCATAGCGTTTTCGGTAACCATTCGCCAAATCCTGCAATTGTTTTGAAGGAAATGCAACAACTCCATACTTCATGTGAAAAACCTCCTTAGGAAAGTAACTGCACTACTGCTTTCCAGTATAGCAGAATTGTTGCCAATTGTCCGATTGGTTATTGGCCAAATACCATTTTGACAGCTCTCTGTACGTCAGGCTGCCAGTATTTCCATGTATGCTCCCCTTTGAATTCTTCGTAGAAGTAAGGAAATCCTCTATTCTCGAATAATTTTTTTGCCTCGCGGTTCGGTGTCAGGAAATCCTGGGTGCCATCCGCTGTCGTCGCAACTTCGGTCTCTCCTTCACCGACGATGTGATAGACCGACAAAGTCTGCGGAGATTTCGCGTTTTCGATGGCATCCAGTACTTTACCGTCAATATAGGGCGATTGCAGAATGACGCGGCTGAAACAATTCGGATACTGCAGTGCTGTCTGCAGGGAGACCGTCGCGGCAAGTGAATCACCGATCAGCGCCCGGCCCCCTCCGATTTGATAGGTCGGATAGTGCTCGTCGATATAGGGCACAAGTTCGTGCGCCAGGAAACGGATATAATCTTTCTGCCGGTCCCCGTCCGGGTGATACATCCGGCGCCGTTCGGAAACAGACTTATAAGGAATGCCGACAACAATCACATTCTCGATTTCTTCACTGCTCAAATACGTATCGATGACCTTGCCGATCCGTCCGTACTGGAAATAGTCCTTGCCGTCGGAAGCGAACAAGACGGAATATTTAAGAAGGGGTGTATAATTATACGGAAGGTAGACGAGCAGTTCCATTTCCTCCTGAAGTGCCTCGCTGAAAAATTGTATGTCATGGATTTTGCCGTGATTCATCAAACTTCCTCCTGTCTTGTACTGTTACAAAGAATTGTATCATACGTTTGGAAGAGGGTATAATGTGCAGAACCACATTGAAATGGTGAATCGACAGACAGGAAGGGATGGATGGACATGTTCGAAGGGGAAAGCAAAGTACGCTCGGAAGTGATCGCCAAAGCGACGCTGGAAGCATTGGAGCGGCGCGGTGTGCAGATCGGGGATATCGCTAAGATCGTCTATGAAATGCAGGTGCCGTACCATAAGGAACTGAAACTTGAACAATGCATCGATTCGGTCGTCAATGTACTGCGGAAGAGGGAACTGCAGCATGCGATTCTTGTCGGCGTCGAATTGGACGAACTGTGTGAACAGAAGAAACTGTCCTCACCGCTCCAGGAGATTGTCGAATCGGACGAAGGACTGTTCGGCGTGGATGAAACGATCGCACTCGGCGCGGTATTCACATACGGTTCGATCGCTGTCACGACATTCGGCCATCTGGATAAGAACAAAATCGGCATCATCAATGAACTGGATACGGAAAAAGGGGACCACTGCAACACGTTCCTCGATGATCTTGTCGCAAGTGTCGCTTCGTGTGCCGCTGCGCGCATTGCCCACCGATCGCGTGATCTCGAGGAGGCCGGCCTGACATTCGATGATGTCAAGGATGCCGCGAAGTGAAAAGGGATTATATTTAATGAAGAGATAGAAGAAATAGTATAAGCACCATACAGCGAAAGATCATTGTTTCCGTCAATCGGGCAATGATTTTTTCTGTATTCAGAATGAAAACGGTTTCAACTATTATTATGTTCTGAAAAAGATTGACAATTGAACCCGCTTACATGCTATTATAGAGTTTACCGAACTACTAGAGAAATAGGGGGTCATTGAATGAAAAAGAAATTATTTGGTCTCATCGCATTGATGCTGGTCGCTGTCATGGCGCTGGCTGCATGCGGGTCCGACAAAGAGGATGCGAAAGATGGAGACGCTAAAGGCGGAGACTCGGACAGCGGCAAGGACTACAAGTTCCTCAGCCTGCTGACAGGCGGCACGCAGGGGACGTATTATGCACTCGGCGGCGCGATTGCGGAGAACATTGAAAAAGATACAGGCGTCAAAACGTCTGCTGAAGTCTCACAGGCATCGGCAGCCAACATGACGGCACTGAAAGACGGAGATGCGGAAATCGCATTCGTCCAGACCGATATCGCGTACTATGCGACTGAAGGCAAAATGATGTTCGAAGGCGACAAAGTCGATAACGTCTCTGCACTCGGCGCACTCTATCCGGAAACTGTTCAGCTGATCACTCTGGATAAGACAGGTATCAAAACATTCGACGATCTGAAAGGCAAGAAAGTGTCCGTCGGCGCACCGGGATCCGGTACGTATGCGAACGCAGAACAACTCATGGAAATCCACGGGTTGTCAATGGATGATATCAAGCCGCAGAACCTCGACTTCGGGGAGTCCCAGGAAAGCCTGCAGGCAGGCCAGATCGATGCAGCGTTCATCACTGCCGGTACACCGACAGGAGCTGTTGAAGGACTGAATGCAGTAGCGAAAGTGTTTGTCGTGCCGGTAGAAGACGACAAAGCGGATGAACTGATCAGCAAATACCAGTATTATGCAAAAGAAGTGATTCCGGCCGGAACATACGGCCTTGAGAAAGACACACCGACAGTATCTGTAGGGGCGATGCTTGCGATCAAGAACGACGTGCCGGAAGACCTGGCATATGAAATCACGAAAGCGGTCTACGATAACGCTTCGAAGCTGCAGCATGCAAAAGGAAAGCTGATCAAGGCTGAAACCGGGCTCGATGGAATCGGCATACCGGTTCACCCGGGTGCACAGAAGTATTTCGATGAAGTGAAAAAATAATCGGATGTCGTGACGGGACGGTGAGGCGAAAGCTGCTTCTGCCGTCCCATTCGTCATTCCGGAAACGGATTCCAAAGAGGTGAGCGGATGAAAAAATGGATGATCCCGCTCGGTCTGACCGTATTACTGCTGGCAGGACTCGCTGTCTGGAACCTGCCTGTCAAACAGGCATTCACCTTCACGGAAACGAGGACAGAGCATCCGGAGATCGTGTATGCGCCGGTTGGCGATGAAACGGAATTCCAGATCCGCTACGTCCACTCGATCTTCCTGACGAATGTGTTTGAAACATACAATTTGCAGTCTGATGGGTCCATCCGTTTCCTGACGATGCAGTACGAAGACGTCGGAATCGGTCTTCCTGCATATGCAGAAGAAGGCGAGTCACTGTCTGTAACAGAAGATGGCATATACACACTTACATATGAAGACAAAGTGATCGATTCGTTCATATTATATGTCGGAGACGTGGATGCCCAATTGGCGTTCCGCTATCAGGGGAAAGAGACGGATTTGAAATCCGTGCTGGCACGCGGCCATTCGTACGAATTCCGTGTGGAAAAATTAACGTTATATGAACTATGGAAAGGAGCCAGGCTGAATGGCAAAGCGTACTAAACAGAAAAAAGCAGATCCGATCACCGATCCGAACGACGAGCGGTTCGACACGCTGACGGAAGAAGAACAGCTCGAACTGCTGCAGAAATTTGACCCGGAGTCGAATACGAGAAATTTGGCCGGCCTGCTCGGCAAAGTCGTATTCTTCGGTCTGCTCGCATTTTCGTTATTCCAGCTCTATACATCTATCGGAACACCGTTCACGGCTTATATCCAGCGCTCCATCCACTTAGGGTTCGCGCTGTCCCTGATCTTCCTGCTGTTCCCTGCTACGAAGAAAGGTGGCGTACGGCGTAACAAAGTGCCGTTCTATGATGTGATACTGTCACTTCTGGCAATCGGCGTCGGACTCTATTGGCCGCTCAACATGGACGAACTTGTCCTGCGCGTAGGCCGTGTGTCCGATCTCGACCTGATCGTCGGCACACTGGCCGTATTGCTGACAATGGAAGCGGCACGGCGGGCAGTCGGCCTGCCGATCACAATCATTTCTGCAGTCTTCCTCGTCTATGCGTTTTTCGGACCGTACTTCCCGGGCTTCCTCGCCCACCGCGGGCAGAACCTGGATAATCTTGTCCAGCTCATGTTCTTCACGACGGACGGGATCCTAGGAACTCCGATCAGCGTGTCGGCGACATTCATCTTCGTGTTCCTGCTGTTCGGGGCATTCCTTGTCAAGACAGGGGTCGGGAACTATTTCAATGACCTGGCAGTCGTCCTCGCAGGAAAACTGACAGGCGGACCGGCAAAGGTTGCAATCTTCTCGAGTGCCCTGCAGGGGACGATTTCCGGAAGTTCTGTTGCGAACGTCGTCGGGTCCGGTTCCTATACGATCCCGATGATGAAAAAGCTCGGCTACCGCAAGGAATTCGCAGGCGGCGTCGAAGCAGCCGCATCGACAGGCGGACAGATCATGCCGCCGATCATGGGAGCTGCCGCCTTCCTGATGGTTGAATTCATCGGCGGGGTCACCTATTGGGAAATTGCAAAAGCAGCCGCCATCCCGGCACTGCTGTATTTCACAGGGATCTGGATCATGACCCACTTCGAAGCGAAGCGTGTCGGCCTGCAGGGCATGCGTCCTGAAGAGATTCCGAACCGGAAAGAGACGCTGAAAAAGATCTACCTGCTGCTGCCGATCATCGGTATCATCGTGTTCCTGCTGCTCGGGATCCCCACGATGAAAGCGGCATTGCTCGGTATCGTGCTGACATTGATCGTCAGTGCCTTCAATAAAGAGACGCGCCTCGGTTTCAAGGATATCATCCAGGCGCTTGTCGACGGTGCACGTACAGCGCTGGCCGTCGCTGCGGCTACCGCATGTGCCGGTATCATCGTCGGTGTCGTTGTAAAAACCGGACTTGGGCTCAGCCTCGCGAACGGCCTCGTCAGCGCAGCCGGAGGAAATATCCTGCTGACGCTCATCTTCACGATGTTCGCGGCAATCGTTCTCGGCATGGGATCGCCGACGACAGCGAACTATGTCATCACGTCGACAATCGCTGCACCGGCGATCATCACCCTGCTGATGCTGGATACACCGAACGCACCCGTACCGGTCGTCGTGGCGATTTCAGCGCACTTGTTCGTGTTCTACTTCGGCATCATCGCGGACATCACGCCGCCTGTTGCGCTCGCGGCCTTCGCTGCTTCCGGTATCTCGGGCGGGGACCCGATCAAGACCGGGGTCACGTCAGCAAAACTCGCCATTGCGGCATTCATCATCCCGTATATGTTCGTCTTCAATCCGGCGATGCTGATGATCGATGCGAGTGTGTGGGAGATCATATGGGTGACCGCCACCGCCATCGTCGGCATGATCGCGATCGGAGCGGCGCTGATCGGATACTGGTACCGCAAACTCAATTGGATTGAACGGATCATCACGGCGGCGACCGGCATGATGCTCATCTATCCGGAGACGAACACCGACTTCATCGGTCTAGCGCTGTTCATCATTTTGTTCGCGATCCAGCTGATCTCGAAGAACAAACAGAAAGCACTGACCGTATGACTAACACCCGTCTGATACTCGTATTGGGCGGGTTTTTTGAAACTTATCAGTACGGTACACGTCTGGTTATGCAAGAAGAAGAAGGAGGAACAAACCCGTGAAATGGATCAGAAGGTTATTCACTGTCCTCGTCCTATTTGCTATTGTCATCGCCGCAGCCTATTACTTCGGCACCAATTGGCTGGCCGACAAAGCGATGAATGAAGTGACCAGCCAGCTGGAAACATCTGGACAGCTCGATTCCGTGAAAGCGGAGCTGAACAGCAATCCGGACGTCCAGTCCTATCTGCAGGACGCAAAAACCGCAGACCGGAGCAAACTGCCTATTAAGACAAAGGAACAGGCCACCCGCGCAGTACTGAAGAAATTCAGCGTCAGTGAGCTGGCGGAGATGCAGAAACAAGCGCAGTCCGGCATGACCGCTGCAGAACAACAGGAACTTCTTCAAAAAGTGGAAAGCCGGCTGACACCGGAGGAACTTCTGTCACTGAAAGTACTGGCGCTTGACGAGCTGTCCAAATAATTGAAAACGGGGACCGTTCAGAGGCGTCTATTGCTGCCTGCCGAACGGTCCCTGTCCGCTGCTCCCCTCGAGTGCCTCATCTCCTCGCTCATTGCGGTGAGCTGCTGCTTCAGCTCCCGCATCTCCTGCAGCAATTCGCTGTTATCAGGGGACTGCTTCTGTTCTTCGATTGCGAGAGCGGCTGCGTATGTCGTTATCGCATCACCGATCAGGGAGACGACACTTCCGAACACGGCGAGCTTGGCGGCCTGCCCGGATTCACCGGCTTCCAGGAAATCAAAATCATCAATACTGACGATCGCTATCACCTTTATATGGATATATGTACTGTCAGTGTATGCTCCGGTCTGCCTGGAGGAGCGGAAAAACGACCGACGGAAAATTATTTTGCAAAAAGGCATTGCGTCATTCGAAATCTCGTGGTATTATCATAAATGTGCTTAGCGACAGGCAGTTTACCTCAAACACCTGCCGGTTGAGCCAACTGCATAATCCCGATTCCGTAGCTCAGCTGGGAGAGCGCTACCTTGACAGGGTAGAGGTCGCTGGTTCGAGCCCAGTCGGAATCATTGGGTGCCAAACCCTTGGAAGTATTGTCGGAACAACGATACTTCTCCAAAACAGACCTATTAGGCCGGATGCCTAGGGTCTGTTTTTTTGTGTTCGTAAACGTATTGCTGACCGGAGCCTGCAATCTGTAAATTTCTTTCGGCATAGCTGACCTTCCTCTCTTTACATACGAACGTACATTCGGTATACTCGTAAGAAAGAGGAGGCGAACGAATGTGCGGGTTCAACTTGAGAAAGCGATGCTGAACGGGGAGCGCATGGTGATGATCTACCGGGCGAAAGACGGGCAGTGCACGAAACGGACAGTCACGGTGCTGCAGACAGGGGAGGTCTCTTTCCGTGCATATTGTCATATGCGCCAGGCGAAGCGCACCTTCCTGATGGACCGGGTGCTCGCATTGTTCCCTGTTATCGAAGGGGAAAGAGTGGTATTGTAGCGTCATAGAAGCTTTTTGGGAGTGAGTGGCGATGGCAGTGGAAATCGATTTGCAGTTCCCCTACGACTTCGACAGTGCGCTGGCAAGGCTCGCAGGCAACCCGGTGCATGCTGTCGATTTGGAGGGGCGTCTTGTCAGGGTTCCGATGGAAGAGGGGAATCTCGTCACTGTACAGGGGACGGGTACTGTCCGGGAGCCTTCTTTCCGGATCAGCGGTCTGCTGAATGGAGAACAGCTGGCACATATCCGATGGGTTTTTCATTTTGATGAACCGCTCGACGGCATCGCAGCCCATTTCGCAAATACCGACTTGGTTCCGGTATTTGCGGTACATGCAGGAACGCCGCTCATCCGGAGTTTTTCGCTGTACGGGGAACTTGTGAAAAGTATCATCCACCAGCAGCTCAATCTTTCGTTCGCCAATGTGCTGCTGATGCGATTCATGGAAACATACGGGCTGCAGCAGGACGGCGTCTGGCGTTTTCCGCCGCCGGAGCAGACCGCGTTGCTGACAGTCGCAGATCTCCGGGAGCTGCAGTTCAGCACACGGAAGGCTGAGTATGTCATCGGCCTATCGCAAGCGATTGCCGACGGAACGATCGATCTGGAATCGATGCGGCACAAGACGGATGCTGAGGTGACCTCTGCGCTGACCGCTCTCAGGGGGATCGGTCCCTGGACGGCCCAGGGGTTCCTCATGTTCGGTCTCGGACGCCCGAATCTCTTTCCGGCGGCGGATGTCGGATTGCAGAATGCGCTGAAAACCCTTTGGGCCCTGGATCGAAAACCGACCCAGCAGGAAATCCTCGCCCGGTTTCCGGATTGGTCGCCTTATCTCAGTTATGCGGCATTGTACTTATGGAGGAGCATCGAGGCGCCTGCCGGCTGACCGGTACACCATGCCATCCAAATTAAAAACAGCTTTTCTTTTTCCGTGATGCGAAAAGAAAAGCTGTTTTATGTACCTGGATCTTTTACATAGGTCCCCTGCATGAAGGTCGCTGTCAAAATCAGTTCATTGCCTCGTGGTCGATTTCTTCGTCTCTGAAATAGAGGAAATGCTCTTCTTCCAATTCGTCCATCCGTGCTTTATCCAGTCCGATTTCCAAGTTTCCTGCGAAGATCGTTTCCCACCAAGTGTCTGTAGCTGTCATGTGTAATTCCTCCTTTTAGTTGTGGCTGCTTGTATGCTGTCTTTACCCCAACGGCGGAATGCTTAAAACGTGTTCGCTAAAATCATGTCATTAGTCCCGCTGCCGTCTGTCCGGCTGCCGGCCTGCTGATATTGTCAGTATATGATTCGGCACCGCCTGATAACCTGCGTATTTTGTCGGAACTTATGCGGACCGAAAGGGTACCTTTCGAGTCATTGACAGCTGAATCGATTTTTGATATTAGTGTCGGGACAGTACGGAATTTTTGCGCAGGCGCTCCGTTCCCGGTAAGATGGAGGAAACATTCTGGAAAAGGGGTGGCAGTCATGAATTTCACAGACGCGGATGTCAGCCGGATGATCGAGCGGCAGCACGAGTTCTATTTTACAGGGGCAACCCGTCCTGCCGGATTCCGGAAAGCGATGCTGAACCGGCTGAAAGAAGCCATTGAAGCGCGGGAGAAGGCTATCGAGGAGGCGCTTTACCAGGACCTGCGGAAGAGTCCGTTCGAAGCGTACGTCACGGAAATCGGATTCGTCCTGTCGAGCATCAAACACGTCCTGAAGAACTTGGATGAGTGGATGGAACCGGAGGCCGCCAAGACCCCGATCCATCTGCAGCCGGGCAAAAGCTGGGTCGAGCGGGAGCCGTATGGTTCTGTCCTGATCATCGGACCGTTCAATTACCCGTTCCAGCTCATCATGGAACCGATCGTCGGGGCGATCGCAGGCGGCAACTGCATTGTCGCGAAACCTTCCGAGTCATCCCCCCGAACGGCAGCGGTCGTCCGCGAAATCCTGGAGTCCTCCTTCCCGCCTGACTATATCCGGGTCGCAGAAGGAGCGAAAGAGGAGACATCCGCACTGATTCACGCGCCGTTCGATTCCATCTTCTTCACGGGAAGTGTCGCAGTCGGAAAAGTCGTCATGAAAGCGGCAGCGGAACGCCTGACGCCGGTTACGCTGGAGCTTGGCGGCAAGAGCCCGGCAGTCGTGGACCAGACCGCCGATCTGAAAACCGCGGCTGAGCGGATCGCCTGGGGGAAGTTCTCCAATGCCGGCCAGACGTGCGTCGCCCCTGATTATGTCGCTGTCCATCAGTCCGTCCGGGAACCGTTTTTGCGTGAGTTGGAGAAAGCGATCGTCCGGTTTTACGGAAAAGACGCGTCGGCGAGCGATGATTATGGCCGGATTGTCAATGAAAAGCAGTTCGACCGGCTGCACGGCATCCTGGGGAAGGAACGGCAGTCCGTCAGCTATGGCGGCCGCACGGACCGGTCCGATCTGTATATCGAGCCGACCGTTCTGGCCGATACGGATTTCGACAGCCCTTCCATGGAAGATGAGCTGTTCGGTCCCATCCTTCCTGTGCTGATGTATGACAATCTGGGTGACCTGATCCGCCGTATGCGGAAACTCCCCAAACCGCTCGCGGGCTATATCTTCACGGAGAACGAACAGGCTGCCCGCTACTTCACGGAACAGCTGCCATTCGGAGGCGGGTGCATCAACGATACGATTTCGCACGTCGGTAATATCCATCTCCCGTTCGGCGGCATCGGTTCGTCAGGGATGGGAAATTATCACGGAAAAGCGAGCTTCGACGTGTTCACCCATGAAAAGGCGATGCTGGATCGCAGTACAGCCATCCCGATGCGCGCTGCGTTTCCGCCGTACGGCAGCAAATTGAAATACATCAAACCGCTGATCAAGTGATCTCAGCGGTTTTTTCTTTCGGTTTCTGTCATTCATCCATGACGCCGTGCCTAAAAAAACGTATAATGGGTGTATTGCCTAGAGTGGCAGCAGAGATACCGTCCGATTGGATACTCGCTGCCGGGTATGACGGAACGGAGGAGTCTTATGAATACGAACGAGTTACTGGCCGTGCTGCCGGTGAAACAGATAATCGGGGAACTGCCCGAAGACGTCAGCGATCTCACGACGGATTCAAGGGGCGTCCAAGCAGGCGGGGTATTCGTCTGCATCGAAGGCTATACAGTGGATGGACACAAGTATGCCAAGCAGGCTGCGGACGCCGGTGCACGTGTCATCATCGCCTCGAAACCCATCGAGGAGGATACCGGGAAAACGGCTGTCGTCTGCGTGGACAATACATCAAGGGCGATCGGTCTCCTGGCTGCACGCTGGTGCGGCTACCCCTCGAAACGGATGACGATGATCGGTGTGACCGGCACGAACGGGAAGACCAGCGTCAGCAACATCATCCACGGCATCCTCATGGGTGCTGGCGAACGGTCTGCTGTTTCGGGAACCATCGGCTTTAACCTGGACGGTGTCCTCTATGAAACGGAGAATACGACTGCGGACGTCCTGACGACGCAGCGGATGATCGCACAGGCGGCAGAAGAGGACTGCGACACGATGACGATGGAAGTCTCCAGCCATGGTCTCATCGAAGGCAGGCTGGCCGGAACTGAATTCGATATTGCTGTCTTCATGAACCTCACACACGACCATCTCGATTTCCACGGCACGATGGAGAACTACGGCAATGCAAAAGGTCTGCTGTTCGCGCAGCTCGGACAAGACCTCACGCAGCGGAAATTCGCAGTCGTCAATGCGGACGATCCGTGGCATTTGAAGATGCAGGAGATGACCGCATTCCCGGTATTGACATTCGGGATCCATGCGGATGCCATGTTCAAGGCGAAAGATATCGATCTGCGGACGGACGGCACATCCTTCACTCTCCAATGTCCGGAAGGGGAGTTCCCTGTCAATATGCGGATGATCGGTGAGTTCAGTGTTTCCAACGCATTGGCTGCCATCACGGCATTGTATGCGAAAGGGCTCGCCATCCCGGATATCCTCGGGCCGCTCGAATTCCTGTCGCCTGTCAAAGGGCGGATGGAACGTGTCGAGACGAAATTGCCGCTCACAATCTACGTAGACTATGCCCATTCGGCGGATGCGATCGAAAAGGCGATAGATGCCGTGCTGCCGTACAAAACCGCGGAGCAGAAACTGATCTTCATCATCGGCACAGGAGGGAACCGTGACCGGAAGAAACGACCGATCATGGCCGAGAAAGCATCCAGGGCGGACTATGTCATCCTGACGACGGACGATCCGCGCGATGAAGCCTATGACTCGATCACAGGCGAACTTGCCGCAGGAATGACCCACGACCGATATGCCTGTATCGGTGACCGTGAACAGGCTGTGCGCCATGCGATCGAAGTTGCCGACGAAGGGGATATCATCATTTTCGCAGGGAAAGGCCATGAGGATTTCCAGATTATCGGATCGACAAAATATCCGCACTCCGATGCGGAGATAGCACTGGACGAAGCAGAAAAAAAGTTTGGCAGAGGACTGATCGGCAATTGATCCCTCTGCTGGTAAATGAGGAGCACATCTAATGAAAAATGCAATACAAGACGAAATCGCATCCCGCAGGACGTTTGCGATCATCTCCCACCCGGATGCCGGGAAGACGACGATGACCGAAAAACTTCTTTACTTCGGCGGTGCGATCCGTGATGCCGGAACTGTAAAAGGGAAGAAAACAGGCAAGTATGCAACATCGGACTGGATGGAAATCGAGAAACAGCGTGGAATTTCCGTGACATCATCTGTTTTGCAGTTCGATTATGACGGCAAGCGCGTCAACATCCTGGACACACCGGGGCACGAAGATTTCAGTGAAGATACGTACCGGACTCTGATGGCGGTCGATGCGGCCGTCATGATGGTCGATTCGGCAAAAGGAATCGAGCCGCAGACAATCAAACTGTTCAAAGTCTGCCGGATGCGCGGCATTCCGATCTTCACGTTCATGAACAAAATGGACAGGCAGGGGAAAGAACCGCTCGAACTGATGGAAGAGCTCGAGGAAGTGCTCGGCATCGAATCGTATGCGATGAATTGGCCGATCGGTATGGGCAAAGAATTTGCAGGCATCTACGACCGATACAACCGGCGGATCGAATTGGCCAGACCGGAAGGCGGCGACAGATTTCTCGAACTGGACGAAGAAGGAGAACTCGCAGCCCCGAATGCCATGACGGAAACGTCTTATTACCGGCAAGCTGTCGACGATGTGCTCCTGCTCGACGAAGCGGGGAACGATTTCGATAAAGCGCGGATTGCCAAAGGCGAACTGACACCGGTCTTCTTCGGAAGCGCTCTGACCAACTTCGGAGTCCAGACGTTCCTGGAGACATTCCTGCAATTCGCGCCGCAGCCGCAGCCGCGTCTGACGGAAAACGAAGACTATGTGGACCCGATGAATGAGGAATTCTCAGGCTTCATCTTCAAAATCCAGGCGAACATGAACCCGGCGCACCGCGACCGGATTGCATTTGTCCGGATTGTCTCCGGCGCATTCGACCGGGGGATGTCCGTCACCATTCCGCGGATCAGCAAGACGGTGAAACTGACCCAGACGACCCAGTTCCTCGCGGATGACCGTGAGACGGTCAATGAGGCGGTGGCCGGAGATATCATCGGACTATATGATACCGGGAATTACCAGATCGGCGACACGGTCGTCGGCGGAAAGTCGATGTACCAGTTCGAGGCCCTGCCGCAATTCAATCCGGAGCTCTTCGTCCGGGTGACCGCGAAAAACGTCATGAAATCGAAGCATTTCCATAAGGGGATCCTGCAGCTCGTGCAGGAAGGCGCCATCCAATATTACAAAACACTCCACACGGAGGAAGTCATCTTAGGTGCGGTCGGACAGCTTCAGTTCGAAGTGTTCGAGCACCGGATGAAGAACGAATATAACGTCGAAGTGCATATGGAGCATATCGGTTCCAAAGTGGCGCGCTGGATCGAAAACGAATCGGACGTCAAGGAATCGATGACCGGTCCCCGTTCCATGCTCGTCAAGGATCGCTACGAGAATCTTGTGTTCCTCTTCGAAAATGACTTTGCCATGCGCTGGTTCAATGACAAATATCCGGATATCCGTCTGTACAGCCTCCTTTGACAGGTTCCGAGGAAAACCCGTTACATTTCTGTGTACGGGTTTTTCTGTTATCCGGCGGTTTCCGACCGTTCTGATTGAACTCGTCCGCTGCTTTGCATATGATGAAAGTACTGTATTTTGAAAAAAGGGGACCCGCACATGAAAATAAGCGATTTTTCGATCAAACGACCGGTATTTACGATCGTCACGATGTTTCTCATCATCATTCTCGGAGCTGTTTCGTTCTTCAAGATCCCTGTCACCCTGATCCCGGACCTGAATCCGCCCGTTGCGGTGGTGGTTGCGAATTACAGCGGTGCGTCACCGACCGAAGTCAGCGAAAAACTGACGAAACCGCTCGAAGAGAGCCTGTCCACCTCACCCGGACTGAAGACGCTGCAGTCGACTTCCCAGGAAGGCGCGACATTGGTCTTCATGATGTTCGACTGGTCGGCGGATATCGATGATGTCCAGCTCGATATCCTCCAGCGCATCGACCAGGTGCCGGTTCCGGAGGGAGCGGACAAGCCGAGGTTCATGAAATTCGACCCATCCCAATTCCCGGTGATCCAGCTCTCGCTGAAAACGGCGAAAGATGATGTCGACATCCGGAAGATCGCCGACGAGCTCGAGACGGAACTCCGTCAGACCGAAGGGGTCGCAAGTGTCAGCGTCTCCGGTAAATTGGTGGAAGAGATCCAGATCAAGCTCGATGAAAACAAACTGGAGAAAAATGGCCTTACCCAGGCGGATATCGTCCAGGCGGTCCAGGCATCGAATGTCACGATGCCGGGTGAGCCGGTGAGTGCGTCCGGCGGCAAACAGCTGACGACACGGATTGTCAGCACGCTGTCGACAGCGGAAGATATCGGCAATGTCATTATCGGGCCGAACCCTGTCACCGGCAAGCGCATGTACGTCAAGGATGTTGCTGCCGTCAACAGGACGGAAGCGGCCAATGACACGATCACGCGGGCGAATGATGAACAGGCCGTCCTGCTGTCCGTCCTGCAGGAATCGGGGGCGAACACTGCGGAGGTTTCGAGTTCGTTCAAGGAATCCCTCGACCGGCTGCTCGATGAAAAGCAGTTCAAGGACGTTGAAGCGGACATCCTCTTCGACCAGGGGGACTATGTCCAGCTGGCCATCAACAATATCGGACAGTCGCTGATCCTCGGCGGTCTGTTTGCGATGGTTGTCCTGTTCTTCTTCCTGAAAGGCATCCGCAGTCCGATCATCATCGGTGTGGCGATCCCGTATTCCGTCATCGTCACATTCGTGCTCATGTTCTTCGCGGACTTCTCCCTGAACATCATGACACTCGGCGCCCTGGCGCTCGGCATCGGGATGCTCGTCGATAACGCGATTGTCGTCATCGAGAATATCGAGCGGCATCTGGCCATGGGGAAAGACCGGAAAACTGCCGCAAGTGAAGGGGCGAAGGAGATCGGCGGTGCAATCATCGCATCCACGCTGACGACACTTGCCGTCTTCGTACCGGTGATCTTCATCAGCGGGCTCATCGGCCAGATCTTCACACAGTTCGCATTGACCATCTCGTTCAGCCTGTTTGCATCGCTCGTCGTGGCATTGACGGTTGTGCCGATGATGGCGAGCCGCATGCTGCGCAAACCGCGCCGCAATGTGGAAGCGCGCAGGCGCCGGTCACGCACGCTGCGGACGTTCGAGAACTCCGTCAAGTGGTCGCTCCGGAACAGGGCGCTCATCCTTGTGTGTACAATCGTCCTGCTCGCAGCAAGTGCATTCGGGCTGTTCAAAGTGGGCACCGAATTCCTGCCGTCGACCGACGAAGGATTCTTCAGCATCAATGTCGACCTGCCGAATGGCTCGTCGCTTGCCTCGACAGATGACGCAGTGAAGAAAGTGGAAGATATACTCAAGGAACAGAAGGACGTCGACGTATATGTCAGCCTTGTCGGCGGTACCCAGCAGTCGATGGCACAAGGCGGCTCACAGGCGGATACCGCAGAGATGTACGTCAAGCTGAAACCGCTCGATAAGCGCGACCGTTCCGTTTTCGACTTCATGGATGATGTGAAACCGAAAGTGGAGGAGGCGGTCGGTGACAGTGCGGACGTCAGTTTCAATGTACAGGCTGCGGCCGGCTCGAGTCCGAATACACTGTCCTTCTCACTGGAGGATACGAACGAAGCACGTCTGACGAAAGCGATCGGACAAGTGGATGAAAAGCTCCGCAGTCTGGATGGTGTCACAGATGTCTCCAACAACTTGATGGATACGGTCGAAGAAGTCAAAGTGACCGTCGACCGGGAGCTGGCTGCGAACTTCGGTCTGGCACCGTACCAGGTCGCACAGATCATTACAGATGCGACGCGCGGAACGTTCGCAACACAAGTTGTGGATAAGGATGACAATGTACTGACTGTCAATGTGCAATATGATAAGAAATTTTATGAAGATACCGGCGCTTTGCGCAAAATCAAGCTGCGTACACCTTCCGGCCAGTACATCAAACTCGGCCAGGTCGCGAAAATCGACATTGCGGAAGGACCGGTCGCCATCCAGCGTGTCGACCAGGCACACTCTGTTTCGTACGACATCAAGTATGAAAACAGCCGATCCCTCGGTGAAATGACGAAAGCCGTCAATGAGGCGATCGATGGACTCGACCTGCCGGATGACGTGAAGATGTCATACAGCGGCGACCGTGAGCTGTTCGAAAATGCGGCGAACGACATGCTGCTGGCGATCATCCTGGCAGTCGTCCTCGTTTACATCGTCATGGCAGCCCAGTTTGAATCGTTCAAATATCCGTTCGTCATCATGTTCTCGGTTCCACTCATGATCATCGGGGTGGCGATCGGGCTGTTCGCAACACAGACACCGATCAGTGTAACGGCCGTCATCGGCATACTGGTCCTTGTCGGGATCGTCGTCAACAACGGGATTGTCCTTGTTGACTACATCAATCAGCAGAAAGAAAAGGGGATACCGTCCTATGAGGCGATCGTCATCTCGGTCAAGAACCGGGTGCGCCCGATCCTCATGACAGCTCTCACGACGATCCTCGGTCTGCTGCCGCTTGCGTTAGGCATCGGTGAAGGTACGGAAATCAACCAGCCGATGGGGATCGCCGTCATCGGCGGTCTGATCAGTTCCACGTTCCTGACGCTGTTCATCGTTCCGGTCATCTACAGTCTGTTCGACAGGGAAACGAGACGGCGCGCACGTCCGAAGAGCGGCTATACAGCAGCGGACAGCGAAGAAGACGTATGATGAGTATTACAGCCGGCAGCGCGGAATTCCGTGCCTGCCGGCTGTTTTCCTGTCTGCGGACAACCTCGAATATCATGCAGGCGGCCGGCATACAGTAGGACGGACTGCAAAGGTTTGTGAAGCTCAGGGTTCGGCTGCTGCCGTTGCGGGGCTCTCTCTTCGGACATACGCCTGTGCTCCCTGCCGGATTGCCCGGCCGGGGGACAAATGGACAGTTTACAGATGCGTGCGTCCCCGGTATAATGAAGAGAGAAATTACCCAACAACTGAATGTCTTTGACGTTTGTCAAAGGGGAGTAGCTATAGGGAAACCTATTTCATAGTCGTCAATACATGGTGAATTTGCGCCATCGGTTATGATAGCTGGATTTTTCACAAATTCCGACTTAGCGAGACCTTTGCCTTTTATTAGGTGAGGGTTTTTTTGATTGAAAAAAAGGAGGAATTGGTTGTGGAAACGATATTTTTAGAATATGCTTGGGTGCTTCTGGTGCTGATCGTACTGGAAGGCCTGCTGGCAGCGGACAACGCGGTCGTCATGGCCGTCATGGTGAAACACCTGCCGAAACTGCAGCAGAAGAAGGCGCTGTTCTACGGACTGCTTGGGGCGTTCGTCTTCCGCTTCACCGCGCTGTTCTTCATCACCTTCCTGGTCAACTATTGGGAGATCCAGGCGCTCGGTGCCGTGTACCTGCTGTATATCTCCATCAAGAACATATGGGACCAGAAACACCATAAAGAAGGCGGCCCCTCGAAGAAAAAACGCAGACAATCCGGTTTCTGGATGACCGTGCTGAAAGTGGAGCTCGCGGACATCGCGTTCGCACTCGATTCCATGCTTGCAGCCGTTGCGCTGGCGGTGACACTGCCTGAACTCGGCAACTTCCATATCGGCGGCATCAACGGCGGCCAGTTCACCGTCATGCTGCTCGGCGGCATCGTCGGCCTGGTGCTGATCCGTTTTGCAGCCCGTCAGTTCGTCACGCTGCTGGAGAAATACCCGGCGCTTGAAACAGCCGCCTTCCTCATCGTCGGCTGGGTCGGCGTCAAGCTTGCGGTCATGACGCTTGCGCATCCGAAAGTCGGCATCCTTGCAGAGTCCTTCCCGCATTCGGCCGCCTGGAAGCTGACGTTCTGGATCGTGCTGGCCGGTATCGCAATCGGCGGCTATCTCACGGCAGTCGCACGTAAACATAAATGAAGTCTGTATATCGTTCTGAATGTCCGCTCCGGCAGCCGCCGGGGCGTCTTTTTTATGGTCAGCCCTGCACCCGGAGCTGCACGGCACCCTTCGGAACGACTGCGATTTCACTGACAGGGCATTTTTAAATGTGGTATGATAATGTCTCCTATCAGGAAAGGAACGGATCCATTATGAAATTTAACCGGGACAGTCTGCGCAGGTTCACGCCTGCCCAGATCATTGTTTTCTATTATTTCCTAGCGATTGCATTCTCATTCTTATTATTGAATTTACCGGGCGTCTACAAGCCGGGTGTCGAGATTTCCTTCATCGACAGCCTGTTCACATCGGTGAGTGCTGTCAGTGTGACGGGCCTGACACCGATCAGTATCGGCGGCACGTATACTGTATTCGGCCTCTGTATGCTGATGCTGGTCCTTCAGCTCGGCGGTATCGGCATCATGTCGATCGGCACCTTCTTCTGGCTGCTTGTCAGGAAGAGGATCGGCCTGAGGGAACGCCAGCTCATCATGGTCGACCATAACCAGTATTCTCTGGCCGGTGTCGTCCAGCTGATCAAACAGATTGTCTGGATCATCTTCCTGATCGAACTTATCGGCGGGCTTGTGCTGACTCTCTATATCATGCCGCTCTATGAATCACTTTCGGAAGCGCTTCTGAACGGGATGTTTCTGGCAGTGTCGGCCACGACGAATGCCGGCTTCGATATAACGAATGCCTCGCTCCTGCCGTATTTCAATGACTACTTTGTCCAGACCGTCATCATGATCCTGATCATTCTCGGCGCTATCGGCTTCCCGGTTCTTGTCGAAGTGAAAAGTTTCTTTTCGAAAAAAGTCCCGCATTTCCGTTTTTCGCTGTTCACGAAGATCACGACAGCAACATTCGGCGTACTTCTTATCGGAGGAGCTGTCCTCATCTTCATCCTGGAATCGTTCCACTCATTCCGGGGGATGGCGTGGCACGAAAAGGTCTTTTCTTCATTGTTCCACTCGGTCTCCGCGCGTTCAGCAGGACTGACAACGTACGATATAACGAATTTCGGGGACGCGACAGACATTCTGATCAGTATCCTCATGTTCATCGGGGCTTCGCCAAGTTCGGTCGGCGGAGGCATCCGGACGACAACGTTCGCGATCGCCATCCTGTTCCTCATCAATTTTGCGAAAGGGAAAGACGTCATCCATATCTTCCAGAGACGCATTACACTGGTCGACATTTTCCGCTCGTATGCGGTCATACTGCTTGCCGGCTTCATGGTGATTGCGGCCATGCTCATCCTGCTCATCACGGAGCCCGGTGTCCCGGTTGTGTCCCTGCTGTTCGAAATCACTTCTGCGTTCGGTACATGCGGTATGTCACTCGGCATCACTGCGGACTTATCGGTGCCAGGCAAGATCATCATCATGGCACTCATGTTCATCGGCCGTGTCGGACTGATCTCGTTCCTGTTCACATTGGGGGGGAAAGTGTATAAGACCTCATTCCGTTATCCGAAAGAACGTGTCATCATCGGCTGATCCTGTGCTATATCTGCAGACATTAGTCACACACCTGTCAAAATTATTTTAGAATTGTTTAATAATTTATGTCTTAAGACCTATAGTTGAGCCATATAAAATGTGGAATAATCAAACGTATAAACGAATCGGGATACAAAAAACAATTCTACAACGTAATCTGATTGCATACCTTGTCTGTAGTCTCAGGTAGAAAGGGTGTTGGACCAATTGGATGCTGCTTATGAAAACATGTCACTGTTCGTAAAAGATAACCGCCATCCGTGCATCTTGATCGACATGGATGGGACCATCAAAGAAACGAATGCAATGTTCCGGAACAGATTCTCTATGGAGCCGGATGATAATTTCCTATCTCTTTTCAAATCGAAAACAGCTCTCGGTGAATGGTACAGCCTTAAGGGAACCTCTGATGGAACGAAAGTGAGTGTGCTTGAAAACCTGGCGCTGTCTGTCGGGGAAAACGTTGAGTGCCTGTGCACAGCACATGTTTTCTATAGCCAAGATAATGGACAGGCTGTTGTAACACTCGTTCTGCCGGCAGCTTTCCAGGCGCTGCCTGAGTCGGTATACGCGACTAGTTTCGGCTATATTTCAAAAATCATCCTGCTGATAGATACGGACGGGCGGATTCTCGACGTGAACAGTCGGGTTGCCGGGATTTTCGATATGAAAAGAGGTACACTGATCGGAAAGAGTATCCGCTCCCTCTACAGGAAGTTCAACACACATAAGGACGAAGGGGAGAAATGGTACGAAGAGTATCTTCACCACTTGAAACTGTATGGAAAAGTCCAATTCACGGAACGGTTCGAAAATGACCCGAACGATATCAAGTTTTTCGAGATACAAGTTTCCTACAACCGTGAAGACGAATTGTATGTAATGGAAATGAAGGACTGTACGGAGACCGAAATGCTCCGCAAACAGCTGGAGCATTCGGGATCCCTCTCCACTGTCGGTCAGATGGCGGCCAGTATCGCCCATGAAATCCGGAACCCGATGACAACGCTGAAAGGGTTCGTGCAGCTCATGGAGACAACAGCTGACGGAGACACGGCGAAGTATCTGGCTGTCGTCGACAGCGAACTGCAGCGGATGGAGACGATATTGAACGAGATGCTCATGCTGTCGAAGCCTTCCGAAGGCATCTATTCGGAGTTCTCGCTGGGCGTGCTGATCACCAAGGTGCTGGAGATCATGAAACCGAAGGCAATGTTCGAGTCGATTCTGATCGACTGGCACGATGCCTCATTCTGCAACTCGATGATCTACTCGAATGCCGACAAGCTCAAGCAGGTGCTGCTCAATCTGTTCAAAAATGCGTTCGAAGCGATGGAACCCGGCGGCATCTTGACGCTGAAACTCGAGAAAGAGGTGGATAGTCCATCTTTCATCCTCACTCTCAAGGATACCGGAAAAGGGATGTCCGAGCTGCAGATGAAGAACATGTTTTTGCCGTTCTTTACATCCAAGCCGGAAGGAACCGGTCTCGGTCTGCCGTTCGTGCTGAAAACGGTTGAAGACCTGGGCGGTTCTATCGGTGTGAGTAGCGAGCTGGGCGTCGGAACGACTTTCGTGCTGACGTTCCCGGTCCATTGCGGGAAAAGGTTTCAGGAATTCAGACAACTCAATGTGAATTGACTGGTGCATCCGTACGCTTTTTGACAACGTCCCCAGTTTGACCCTATACTAGACACATTGATAATTTGGGACATAGAGCGGGTGTGAACTATGGAAAATGTTAATGAACGGGCACTCAAGCTGTTTGTGGTGCTGTCCAGAGCCAACAAGGTGCTGCATGAAGAAACGAATCGGCTGATCATCGCAAAGGGCTTGAATCCGACTGAATTCGCGGTGCTGGAGCTGCTGTTCCATAAAGGGAAGCAGCCGATCCAGAAAATCGGGGAAAAGATTCTGATGCGCAGCGGTTCAATGACATATGTCATTAACAAACTTGAAGCAAACGGGTATCTGCAGCGGGAGACCAACGTCAATGATAAACGGGTGACATATGTTTCGATTTCAGAGAAAGGCAAAAGACTCATGGAGACGATATTTCCGGAACATGCGGATAATATCACCAGCTTGCTGTCTGCACTGACTCCTGTTGAACAGGAAGAAGCTGTGCGGCTGTTGCAGAAGCTCGGTGTCTCCATACGGGATCTTTCATAAAAAAACTGACCTGCTTACTTGGAAGCGGTCAGTTTTTTTATGCTTATTCAGCTGATTCAATTGTTTCGGCCATCTTCAGGAAGTCGCTGTAATAGTCCTCGTCTGCGTTGTCATACATCATGACAGTCACGAGCATCTGATCTTTCTCGAAAATCATAGCGGTGATCGGCCCTTCAGGTGCGTTGACACGGTACGCTTTCACTTTTTCGAGGCTTGTGTCCGTTGGCAGCTGATCGTCCTCCGTCAGTTCCACAGGATCGGAATCGGAACTGGATGCTGCCAGCTTTTCATTCATCATTTCAAGCCCTTTGTCGTAATCAGCGTCTGCTGCATCCGTCGTTTCAATGCTCATGAACCATTCCTCATTGTCTTTTGCGTAGAGGACGTCACGTCCCGGTTCTTCACTTGTCAGTGTGTAATCAGGAAGCACCTGCATCTTGAAGTTCTGTTCGTCACTCTTCGTTTCGCTGGCATCCGGAAGAGCAGCTGAATCGTCATCTGTATCTGCGCTGTCGGAATCGGTTTCCGAGTCGGTATCTGCGTCAGTGTCGGTTTCAGAGTCCGCTGCACCTGATTCGTCCACATCATCTTCTGTGATGCCTTCACTGTTCGTATTTTCGCCTTCGGCAGGCTTGTTCTCACTATCTGCATTTGTATCTGCGCCAGTGCCTTCAGTGTCCGTGTTGACTGTTTCTGCAGGGTCTGCAGTTTCATCGCTCGTTCCGCAAGCTGCAAGCAAGAGGGATGCGGATAACGCTGTGTACATAAGTTTACGGTTCATCATCTGTATATCTCCTCCTTCGTCATGTTAACGCTGCCGGCCGGTGAAAGGTTTCAATCCTCTTTCCTGTGAAGGATCTTGTAGCGCTTATGGTTGACAACGGTTTTCTCTTCAAGACCGAGATCCTCGAAGTTTTCCATGTACGTCAAGTTGACAATAACTGAGTTATCATTCACTTTTTCCACAATGCCTTGCAATCCGTCACCGAATTCGATGATGGAGCCAACTGGGGCGACATTCGGATTTTCCAACTCTTCCATATTCTCCAGCTCCTTCGTTTGCAGATTTGTAGTCTTGCAGTCCGTTTCGGACGTTTCGGATATAGGTAAAGTATCATGAAATGCAGATTTGTACAAATGTTACAAGCTATCGGAGAAGATGTCGAAATTTGACTAAAAGTTTAGATATCTTAACTTTAGCAGATATGCTACGATAATTAGAGGTGTGTTAAAAACTGAAGGAGGTGTTCCTGTTGAATAGAATGGAAATCGAAATCGAACAGACACGCAAGAGACTGTTGACAGCCGCACGGGAACAAGGGCTTTCCTCCAGCGAAACGATCCGGCTCAGCGTTGAATTGGATCATCTCCTCAACTCATACGACAAAGAACGGCGCCATTTTGGAAGATGCGCACGGTTTGATGCTGATTTCAGCTGAACTAATTAAAAAAATGATTCAAATAGGGTTTAAAGTTCTGTGAGACGGGCATATTATAATCGAACACAGCAACATTCTCATTTCCCCCTTTTGAGGACGGCTCTTTCCCAGGAGCCGTCTTTTTTTGTTTGCCGGAGATAAATCGCATAGTGTGCTGTATGATAGGAAGAGACATGTAAAGGGGGCAGTGGAGATGAAAAAGATTTCATTTATCGGGACAGGTGTTATGGGGGCCAGTATCGTCCGCCATTTGATGGACGGCGGTTATCCGGTTAAGATTTACACGCGGACCAGACGGAAAGCGGAACCGCTGATTGAAGCGGGGGCAGAATGGGCGCCGACTGTCCGGGAGGCAGCAGATGGAGCCGACTGTATTTTTACCATGGTCGGCTATCCGGCAGATGTCGAGGAAGTCTACTTCGGGAACGACGGGATTTTAGAAGCGGCTTCGGAAGGCAGCCTGCTGATCGATTTGACGACGTCGAGTCCTGCGCTTGCGATCCGAATTGCAGAGACTGCTCGGGAAAAAGGGATGATGTCACTGGATGCTCCGGTATCCGGAGGTGATGTCGGTGCCAGGAACGGCACCCTGTCTGTCATGTGCGGCGGAGAACCGGCAGCTTTCAGGAAAGCCGGTCCGCTGTTCGATCTGTTCGGCAGCCAGATGAAACTGCAGGGCGGTGCAGGTGCCGGGCAGCATACGAAAATGTGCAACCAGCTTGCGATCGCGACGAATATGATCGGTGTGTGCGAAGCGCTCGTTTATGCGGAAAAGGCAGGCCTTGATCCTGAAAACGTACTGGAATCCATTTCCACCGGCGCAGCGGGTTCCTGGTCGTTGTCGAATCTCGGTCCGCGTATGCTGGCAGGCAATTTTGAACCCGGGTTTTACACGAAGCACTTCCTGAAAGATCTCCGGATCGCTCTCGAGGAAGCAAAGGCGATGGAGCTGCCTCTTCCCGGCCTCGAGCTGGCAATCAGATTGTATGAAAGGCTGAGTGACGAAGGATATACGGATAAAGGGACACAAGTGCTGTACAAGTATTATAAATGAAAAAACGAAAGGACATGCCGTGCGCGGCATGTCCTTTCATCGTTTTCCGTCCAAATAGGAGGAGCGGAATCCCGCTGTGTTCGAAACCCGCTTCTTCTTTTTCGGCGGTTCGGCTAACGGAGCTTTCTGTTCGGTTTCAACCGTCCCGCCGGTGAACACTGTCAGCAGGTCGCGTGCTGTCTTCAGGCTCATCCGCTCCTGCGGATTGCGGAACTGCATATCCTGCTCACCTAAATGGGGGAGTTTCGCAAAGTCTTCTTTTTCCGGAAGGGTATGGAAGAGGAAATCACCGCAGCGGACAAGGACGGTGGAGTGCTGTTTGCTGAACTTCGGATTCTCGACAAAATGCAGTCCGATCTTTTCAGCTTCCCCGGCTTCCAGCAGTTTGGCGATGGACTGCTTCTTCAGCTGATACAGCGGCCGGTTATCGGGAGCGGTCTTTGCGTGACGGTTGACCGTGTAGATCGCTACAGCGATTTCATGGAGAGAGGCTGTTCCTGACAAGGGACGCCCTCCTTTCGTGGACTTTGAAACTTCAATTTGACAGTATTGTACTAGGAAATCGGGAAGAAGTATAGACAAAGAGCGTTTCAAGTTTAATTGGCCGAAATTTCTTTATAAGCGACTAGAAAGCTGATAAGTAATCAGAATCATGATACAATTTGAATGAGTATTCATTCATTGAAGGGGGAATTCAAATGGCAGAGCAGAAAGTGATCATCGTAACAGGCGGATCCAGCGGGATGGGGAAGTACATGGCGAAGAAATTTGCATCAGATGGAGCAGCTGTCATCATCACCGGCAGGGATGAGGAAAAGCTTACGGCAGCCCAAAACGAGATCGGTGATGGAGTGTACACATTCCGGATGGATGTCCGTGAGCTCGATACGATCGAGGCACTGATCCGTTACGCCGATGAAACGTTTGGCAGGATCGACGGACTCGTCAACAATGCGGCCGGAAACTTCCTCGTCCAGGCGGAAGATCTGTCGCCGAACGGCTGGAAATCGGTCATCGACATTGTGCTGAACGGCACTTTCTATTGTTCGCAAGCAGTCATGAACTACTGGAAAGAGAAGGGGCAGAAAGGTGCCATCCTCAATATGCTTGCGACATACGCATGGGATGCCGGCCCGGGTGTTGTCCACTCGGCAGCCGCAAAAGCCGGCGTCATGTCCCTGACAAGGACACTTGCTGTGGAATGGGGACGGAAGTACGGCGTCCGGGTGAACGGCATTGCACCGGGACCGATTGAACGCACAGGCGGTGCTGAAAAACTGTTCCAGTCCGAAAAGGCCGCGGCGAGGACGATCCAGTCGGTTCCGCTCGGACGTGTCGGCAAGCCGGAGGAAATCGCGGAACTCGCCGCTTTCATCATGTCCGACAAAGCCGCGTATATGAATGGGGAGATTGTCACGCTGGATGGCGGCCAGTGGCTGAACCAATTTCCGTTTTGACGGATAGACCGGTTGCAGACTGCGCATGCTGAGACTGCCTGATACCACAAAAGGAATCCGGCAGAGGAGGATGGAAGATGTTCGATATTTGGGTCGTCCCGATCATGGTTGTCATTGCTGTCATACTTTTGATCGGGCTTCTGTCGGTGCTGAAGAAGCCGGCATACAATCCTGAAGGAGCGCTGAATAGACAGGATCGGAGTGTCGCCGAACCGATTGAAGATCATCCGGTCGGGCTGAACCCTATTTTTTGGGTGATACTGGTCGCCGCGCTTTTTATGGCTGTCATCATTATGTACTACTGGGCCTCCTATTAACCGGAGGCTTTTTTCATGGAGGAAAAACTTCCGCCCTCTCTCCGTGACGTCCTTCATTTTTCATCGGGCTCTATGATATAGTAGAGTAGCAGCATTGAGTCGTAACAAGTTGCTGCTGGAGGAGCGGTTTACATTGGTTGCTTTGAACAACAACGAATTTC
The DNA here is from genome assembly GCF_000826145.2 of Sporosarcina koreensis. Classification (GTDB taxonomy): domain Bacteria; phylum Bacillota; class Bacilli; order Bacillales_A; family Planococcaceae; genus Sporosarcina; species Sporosarcina trichiuri. The sequence continues at coordinate 1,120,950 of NZ_LN651337.1, read as the reverse complement.
TGGTGATGCCGATTTCTGATTATCTGATCTCTGCAGAGAAAGTGGCGCATGTGCAAGTCGGCAATAATGCCGAACACGCCCTGCTTGTCCTGACCAAGACAGGATACTCGGCCATTCCTGTGCTCGATGCAAAATACAAACTGCGCGGTCTGCTGGGGATCGGTATGATCACCGATGCCATCCTCGGACTCGAACGGATCGAATATGAGAAACTGTCGGATTTGAAAGTCGATGAAATCATGCAGACGGAACTGCCGGTCATCCGGACTGCGGACAGATTCCAAAAAGGTCTGGATCTGCTCATCAACCATACTTTCCTCTGTGTGACGGAAGAAGACGGGACATTTGCCGGAATCCTGACGCGGCGGGTTATGCTGAAACAATTCAAGAAGTATGTATATAGCGCAAAATAATGCAGCAACAGCAGCATTCGACCGGATAAGCAGAGGCTCTTTCTCCCGAAAAGAGCCTCTTTTTTAATAGCTTTGGCAACAAGAACAATTTGAAAAGACGGACAGGGGAGTCAGAGGAGGAACAGCATGAATACGACTGAGATTATTAAAGTGCTGGCGGAAGAAGGGAACATGCGGAAAGCGGCAGACCGGCTGTTCATCTCCCAGCCGGCGCTGTCACAGCGGCTGCAGTCAATTGAAAAGGAATGGGGAGCGAAACTTTTTGTGCGTTCCCAGAAAGGGCTTGTCCCGACAGCAGCGGGAGAGCTGGTTATCGAGTACGCTAAAGAGACGGTGCACCGGAAGGAGGAGACGATCGAGCGGATCGCCTCCCTTGCGGATCGGGTGCACGGTACACTCAATATCGCCTGTGCATCGATTGTCGGTCAGACATGGCTGCCTGAAGTGCTGAAGGACTTCGTCAAAAGGTATCCGGACGCTAAAATCTCCCTGATGACGGGCTGGACGTCGGAAATCCTTCGGGCGCTCTACGAAGGGGAAGCGCATATCGGCATCGTCCGGGGAGAAGTCGACTGGAACAGCCGGAGGACATATCTCTTCCGTGACCAGCTGTATCTGGTCGATCAGGAGCTGACATCGATCGAGCAGCTGAAAGATACGAAGCGGCCATACATCCAATTCAAAAGCGACTCGAACTACTACATGGAGATCCAGCAATGGTGGCAGCGGCATTTTTCGAAGAATCCAGGCAGGCAGCTGACCGTGGATCAGATGGAGACATGCCGGCAGCTGGCGCTTAACGGAATCGGCTATGCCATTTTGCCCTCCATCACGTTGCGGGGGGACGAACCGGTCAATAAGATTCCGCTGCTGAACAGCGAAGCGGAGTTCGAACTGACGAGGGATACGTATCTGATCGGCTATGAATCGATTTTTGATCTGAAACAGGTAGCAGCATTTGCGGAAGTCATCGAAGAACATGCAAAACTGCTGAGAGAGAGTTCTGGATTGTTGGAATAATGCAACCTCATTAGGGTTTGTACGTACTACTTAGTTAGACAGAAACCAAATAGAAAGTGAGGCGGACCTATGAGACGCCGATTGACCAATCTATTCAGCCTGCTGGCTGCCCTGACCCTCCTGCTCGGAATAGTGCCTGCAGGCCGTGCATCAGCTGCACCGGACCTGTCGATATCCGTCCAGGCCGGACTCGATAACAAAACGAAAATGGGGGAAGGGGCACAGCTCTTCATCACCGTGGAGAACAAGGGCAGCCTGTTCACAGGGGATCTCATCCTCGATACGGCGTCCGGCCAATCTTCAGGAGTAGGCCAGGCGATCCCTGTCACTGTCGGGGAAGGGGAGAAGCAGACGGTATCCATGGTCGTGGATTCCCTGGAAGACCCCCAGACGTATACAGGCAGTCCGGCGAAGAAAAACATCTTCCTGTTTGAAAACGGCTGGAGAAATGGCAAGGAGGTTGCCCATTCCGGCACACAAATGGTTTCTTCGGCGTCCTATCCGCCGGAGACGCTGTTCATAGCAGGTCTCGGAGAAAATATCGACCGCCTGTCCTCGCTGAAGGACATCCAGCTGAAAGGCAGCCAGGGAATGGAGCTGCTGAACCTGTCCAAACCGGACGGCCCGCCGCTGCCGGATACAGCTGCAGGCTGGGAGGCGGCAGATATCATCGCAGCCGACAGATACCCGATCGCGGATCTGACTGCAGATCAGCAGCAGGCGATGCTCGACTGGGTCAACGGCGGAGGGACGCTTCTGCTCAGCGGATCTGACAATCCCGCTGCGGAAGCAGGGATATTCCGTGAAGACCTTCCATTAGATCTCGGAGCTGCCGAGCAGCTGCCGCCTGCCATCTTCGGAGACAAATTCAAGGAACCCATACCAGGGTATAAGGCGGCAGCCGCCAAAGATGCTGTTATCCTGCTCGAAAAGGACGGCATTATCCTTGCCGCTGCCAAACAGCTCGGGAACGGTATGATCGTCCAGACATCCTTCACATTCGGCAGTGACGCCTACCGGTCATCCATCGGCGTGAAGAAGTTCTGGCCGGCGCTCCTCGATAAGCGCAGCCTGCTCATCCCGCAGCGTCCTGTCTCGTCATACTACAACAGTCCTGCGGATGATCTTGCATGGAGTGTCGGTGAGAACAACGAAGTGTTCCCATCCTTCAAAGTGTCGACACCGCTTCTTTTCGGTTTCATCCTGATCTATATGATCCTGATCATTCCGCTGCTGTACGTCATCCTGAAAAGAAAGGACAGACGGGAGCATGCCTGGTGGATCATTCCGGCTGCCGCGGTTCTCGTGTCGGTTGTGATTTTTGCGTACGGAGCGAAGGACCGTCTCGGCAAATCGCAGCTGCAGCATTCCGCTGTCTATGAAGTGCAGCCGGACGGCAGGCTGACCGGCTACTATGTGGAATCGCTGCTGACGGATAAAAGCGGTGATTTCTCATTCAGCCTTCAGAAACCGAGCTCCGTCTTCGTCAGCTCGTCCGTGGACGGTCTGTTCGGAAGCGGCCAGCCGGCACATGAGCGGGCCGTCGTCGAAAAGGGGCCGGCTGCTGAAACGCTGTCATTCCGCAAGCTCGGCTTCTGGAATGTCGCGACGTTCTACGGAAAGACCGAAATGGCGGACACCGGTAAGTTCGATGCACAGCTGACCGTCGCGGACGGCCGGCTGACAGGTACAATAACGAATTCGTTCCCGTTCGCAATGGAGGATGTCATGGTCCTGTCGGGAACCAAGAAGATCGAGCTCGGTACAGTCCAGGCAGGCGAGACGTTGACAGTCCGGAAAGAAGTCAAAGCAAGCGTGCTCGGACCGAGGATCTCCGGCCAGTCAGGTTTCAGTATCCAGCAGCCAGCCGGACAGGACGATCTTATTGCGATGCGGAAAGAGGGACTTCTTGAATTTTCATCCCTGCATATGAATGATTCTCCGAAACCGCTTCTTGCAGGCACTGCACGGGCACAGCTCATGGACGTTTCACTTGACGGACGGAAGGCGGAGTCTTCTGCGCTCTCGGTCATCCTGCAGCCGGTCGATATCAGATCCGTACTGTCAGGGACCGTGAAAGTGGACAGTGACCTGATGGACATGGAGATGGTCTCATCGACCGGACAGTCCGCTGAGCTGCTGGATGACATGACGAAGGACTATATGTTCTATGAAAAGGATTATACGCAGACGTGGCGGCTCCCGGCCGATTTCCTGAAAGATGTCGCGGGCTGGAGCAAACTGGACCTGCTCGGTGCGGATATGCAGGCGTACAGCGTCAGCATACTGAACACGGAGAGCGGGGAATATGAACCGCTCGAAGGGAAGAGCACACTCACTGTGGAACCGGCAGACCCTTATGTATCGAAAGAAGGGGCCGTCACGGTGAAACTGGAGATCAGCGATCAGCGGATGGGTGAACCGGTACACCCGCCTGAACTCCGGCTGACAGGGGAGGCAGTGAAATGATTGAAATCAGAAACCTGACGAAGAAATACGGCAATTTCACAGCGCTCGACAACCTGACATTATCCTTGCCTGAAGGCACGGTATTCGGGTTTGTCGGAGCGAACGGTGCCGGGAAGTCGACGACGTTCCTAATCCTGTCGACATTGCTGCAGCCGACCGCCGGCACGGTTCTCATCGATGGCATCAATATTACGGAGAAACCCGATGAGATCCGACGGCGTATCGGCTACATGCCGGATTTCTTCGGCATCTATGATCAGCTGAAAGCCCATGAATACCTTGATTTCTACGGAGCGAGCTACGGAATCCCGGCAGCGGACCGTCCGAAGCTCATCACGGATCTGCTTGAGCTCGTCAATCTGTCCGACAAGCGCGATACGTATGTCGATTCCCTGTCACGCGGCATGAAGCAGCGCCTCTGCCTGGCAAGGAGCCTGATCCATGACCCGAAAGTGCTGATACTGGATGAACCGGCTTCAGGTCTCGACCCGCGGGCACGTGTGGAGATGAGGGATATCCTCCGTTCGCTGAGAGCAATGGGAAAAACGATCTTGATCTCGTCCCATATTCTGCCGGAGCTCGCAGAAATGTGCGATGAAATCGGTGTGATCGATGGCGGCAGACTGATCGCGCACGGTTCGGTCCCGGACATACAGGCGCAGCTGAAGGGCGAGAAGACGGTCACTGTCCGTTTCATCGGCAGTGCAGCAGCTGTGGTCTCCGTATTCGAAGAGGATCCGGCTGTCTCCCATATCCGCCAGGAAGCGGGGGAAGGGATGCTGTCGTTTACATTCAAAGGGAATGATGAAGAACAGGTCCGGCTTCTGAAGAATGCTGTGCAGTCCGGCGTGCAGATCGTCTCCTTCTCCGAGGACTCTGCGGATCTGGAAGATGTCTTCATGCAGATCACGAAAGGGGAGGATCCGATTGAGAGCCCAGTTCAATAATCCTGTTCTCGCCAAAGAAGTGAAACTGCGATTCAGGAGCGCCAAAAGTTTCACGGGCATCCTCATTTACCTGGCGGCGATGTGCCTGTTCGTGTTCGGGTTCATCTATACGACAACGAGCCTGTCGGGCACCATCTACTTCAAACCGTCGGAGAGCGTTGTACTGTTCATGTTCCTGACGTTCATCCAGCTCGGACTCGTGCTGTTCATCACGCCGGGGCTGACGGCAGGCACGATCAGTGGCGAACGGGAGCGGCAGACACTGCCCATGCTCCTGACGACATCGCAGAGTTCATTCCAGATCATCTCCGGCAAACTGCTGTCTTCGGTGCTGTTCCTGCTGCTGCTGATTGTTGCCGGACTGCCGGTGTACAGCATGGTGTTCCTGTTCGGCGGCATCTCACCGGTGCTGCTCCTGAAGTCCCTGCTGTTCCTGTTCATCACCCTGCTGTCGCTCGGCAGTCTCGGTGTCCTGTTCTCCACACTGATCAGGAGGACGACAGTTTCGATGATCGTGACGTATGGCAGTATGCTGTTCTTCACGGCTGTCATCCCGTTCCTTTTCCTGATCATCGTGCAGGTGAAGCAGATGGCGGCACTCGGTTCAGGGACGGCCGGTAAATCGGTCGCAGGTTTCTTCCTGGCAGCCATCAATCCGGAGATCTTTTTTGCCTCATTGCTCGCCCCGGAAGTCGGGGGCATGGTGGAAGAAGTGACACAAGTGCAGTTCCCGATGTGGATCGTATATGTCCTGTTCTACGGTCTGATTGCCGTCTTGTCCATCTGGCTGGCGACGAAACGGCTGCGGGTGAATATGAAGAAGCCGAAATGAGGAGGCGATAGCGGATGACCCAGCAGAAAGAGCAGTTGCAGCAGATCCGCCGCTCAGTGTTGAAAGCAAGAAGAAGCTTGCGTATCGAGCGGTTCTATGTAGAGTCGGTGAACGGTATGATCTGGACTCTGCTGAGTGCAGCCGCTGTCCTGCTCATATCCAGGTTTTATGTCTTCCCCTCTTACAAGCTGTTTGCATTTGCGGCTGCACTTTCAGCCGGCATGATCCTGTCTGTGGTCATATTCCGGAAACGGCCTTCGGAACGCGAGGCGGCCCGGCAGCTGGACCGCTATCTGCCGGACAATCTGCTTCTGACAGTACTCGATGAGGACGTACAGCAGTCCCCGCTTGGCAGATTGCTCATTGCAAGGACCGCAGACCGGATGGAAGCCGCAAACCAGCTGTTTTCACGACGGAAAAAGCGGCGTCCTGACTGGAGGAGGGCTGCAGCTGCGGCAGCGGCCGCGATGGGACTGCTGCTGCTGACCCTATTCCCGGCACCCGCTCAGCAGGAAGCGGACGATGCGGCGGTTGTCCGGAAAACGGTGGACACTCTCGGGAAGAAGGCAGCTGCATTGGCCGCTGAAACGGCGGATCCAAAGATGAAGAAGAAGCTGGAAACGCTTGCGGATGAATTGAAGAAGACATCTGATGCCGGGCAGGCCCTCAAAGAGGTCGTCAAGACTCAGAAAGAGCTCCAGCTCCGCAAGCAGCAGCTGGAAGGGAAAGAAAGGCTGGCGGACAGCGGCAAATCAGCACAGCTGACGGGAAGTGAGACCGCTGAACTGGAGGAACTGAAAAAATCCGCGGCGGAACTTGCGGGCGCCGGTGATCAGGCATACCGGAAACTGGAGTCGATCGGAAAAGCTCCGCCGCTACCGCAGCTCGCTGCCGGTCAGGGAACTGACGGCAGGCAGGGGCAGACCGGGCAGGACAGCCAAGGGGGCAATAAGCAAAACGGGCAGAAAACCGGTCAGCAGAGCGGCCACCCTGGCAGCCAGGAGGGCGGTACGCAAGCAGACCGGGGCTCAGGTCAGAGCCAAGGGCAGGGACAAAGCCAAGGGCAACAAGGGCAACAAGGTCAAGGGCATAGCCGAGGCCAAGGGCAAGGTCAAGGGCAAGGGCAAGGTCAAGGCCAAGGGCAAGGTCAAGGCCAAGGGCAAGGTCAAGGCCAAGGGCAAGGCCAAGGGCAAGGTCAAGGCCAAGGGCAAGGTCAAGGCCAAGGGCAAGGCCAAGGCCAAGGCCAAGGCCAAGGCCAAGGCCAAGGCCAAGGGCAAGGTCAAGGTCAAGGTCAAGGATCCGGCAGCGGGCTTGGCCCGGGGGCAGGGACCGGCTCGGGCGGCAGGAATCTTCTGTCGATCCCAAATGACCGTCTCGGCCAAGCCGGCAGTCCTGATACGGATTCCGGAAAACTCGGCAGGGGCGACGCTGCGCAGTCAAATGATAAACAGACTGTGAACCGGAAAGGGACGATCCGGCCGTATGAAGAGGTCGTCGGCAGGTATAAAGAATCGTATCTGGAGCAGACCGAACGCCTGCCGCTGTCACCGGAACTGGAAAAACTCGTATCGGACTATTTTTCTTCAATCGACTAACACCCGGGAGGGAACAGCATATGGAAGTATCGATGCAACATTTCGAGGAACTGAGCGGACAGATGGAACAGGTGCGAAAAGAGATCGGGCGGTTCATCGTCGGGCAGCAGGAGGCGGTCGACTATACGTTGCTGTCCATCGCAGCAGGCGGCCATGCCCTGCTGGAAGGGGCGCCGGGTCTCGGCAAGACGATGCTCATCCGTACAATCGGTGAGGTGCTCGATCTGACATTCAAACGGATCCAGTTCACCCCCGATCTGATGCCGTCCGATATCACCGGGACAACATTGCTGGAACGCGGTGAGGACGGACAGCAGCGGTTCACCTTCAGCGAGGGGCCGCTGTTCAGCCAGCTCGTCCTGGCGGATGAAATCAACCGGGCGACACCGAAGACGCAAAGTGCACTGCTGGAAGCGATGGGAGAGAAGACGGTGACTGTCCTCGGACAGACCTATGATATGCCCACGCCCTTCTTTGTGCTTGCGACACAGAACCCGATCGACCTGGAAGGTACATACCCGCTGCCGGAGGCGCAGCTCGACCGGTTCCTCTGCAAAATCAATCTGCCGTATCCGTCCGCAGACGAACTGAAGGAAATCATCAGGAGGACCACAGGAACGGAAACAGTCCGTATTGAAAAGAAGATGACAGCCGGGCAAGTGCTCGAAGTCCAGCAGCTCGTGCGTGAGGTCGTCATCGCGGAAGACATGATCGATTATGCCGTCCGTCTGGTGACAGCCACACAGCCGCAGACCGGGACTGGCGATGACTGGTCCTCCTATATCCAGTTCGGGAGCGGTCCCCGCGGCCTCCAGTCGGTCATCCGGCTCGCCAAGGCGAGAGCCTTCCTGTCCGGCAGGGTCCACGTCTCCATTGCCGATATCCGGACAGTGGCCAAGCCGGCGCTCCTGCACCGCCTGCAGCTGAATTATGAAGCGGAGGCGGAAGGGATCACGGAGGAGATCTTCCTGGATCACGTGCTCGGGAATCTGCGGAAGGAGACGGCCGGGTGAAGCCGCTCCTGTTTCCCGCAAAGCTCGCCGCCCGTCTCGGACGGCTGGCGTTCAACCGGCGCTCAGGACGGCTCGGCCATCATAAAGGGACCCATCTGTCGAAGAAGAGCGGTGCGTCCATGGAATTTTCGGATTTCAAGGAATACCATCCGGGTGATGACATCCGGCATATCGACTGGAATGTCTACGCACGGACGGACACGTATTTCATCAAACAATTCCTTGACGAGCAGGAAATGCGCATCCATGTCCTGCTCGATTCAAGCAAGTCGATGGATTTCGGAGGCAAGTGGCCATTTGCGCAGCAGCTCGCCATCGGCCTCGGCCAGATCGCTTTGAAGAATGGGGATACGGCGTCGCTCAGCCGGACACCGGACCCGGCGGTGGTCAGACGGAAAGGCGCACGGCAGGCGGATGCCTGGAGTGCCCGTATTGCGGCGTTTCCGGTTCCTGAGGAAAACACGGGACTGCAGGAAGGGATACCGTCAATCCCCCGCGGCACGACCATATTGTTTGTCATCACGGATGCGCTGGAGCCTGCCGAAGTGCTTGAGCAGACGTTCCGGAAACTGAAGGCCCGCTGTCAGGACATCCGGCTGCTCATCGTCCGTTCCGCTGATGAGCAGCAGCCTGCTTTCGAAGGGGATGTTCGGCTGATCGATGCAGAGCAGGATACCGCAGCGGAGGTATCGATGACCGCCGCCTCCGTATCCGCATATACCCGGCGGATGGAGGAACACGAAAGGCGGCTGCTCGGACACGCGGGGAAATACGGCATCAGCGTGCTGTATACATCACCTGCAGACGGAGCGGAAGATGTTTTCACCAGACAGATGAGACGTGCACAGTGGGTGCGCTGATGAGGAGGTGCGCCAATGGGATTCGCCAATCTGTATAACAGCTGGACGCTGATCTTTCCGGCGTTGCTGATCTTGTATTATCTGTTCCGGAAACGGTTTTACCCGCAGCCGGTCTCCTCGACCCTGTTCTGGCAGCCGGATCGGAAGGAAGAGCATGTGTCACCGTTCATCCGCAATCTCCAGCGGAATGCGTTATTCTATCTGCAGCTGCTGGCACTCCTTCTCTTTGTCTGGCTGCTGCTCGGACCTTATATGAAACAAGACAGGACCACCGGTGTGCCTCTCGTGATCGTTGTGGACCGGTCTGCTGCGATGCTCGCCGCTCCTGACGGTGAGCCGCTGTTCGACCGTCACCTGAGGGAGATGCATAAGCTGCTGGATGAAACGCAGGAGCGGCCGGTCACGATCATTGCCAGCGGACCGGGTCCTGAAACGATCACTTCCGGACAGAGTGTTTCTGCAGCGGCGGCAAGCCTGGAGGGCCTCACCGTGAATTATGCAGATCCGTCGCTGCGTGAGTCGGTTGCGCTTGCAAGGACACTGCTCGGCGGGAAAGAAGGGGAAGTGCACATATTCACGGACAAGCTGGACAGGGAAGAGTTCAGCGAGGAAACCGGTGAGACGGAATGGCATGTCCATGCGAACGGGGACCGGGCAGACAACCAGTCGATTGTCCGCTTCGGGGCAGTCCGGCGCGGCGGTGCAGTCACAGCGATCGCAAAGCTTCAGAACGATGCGGATGCTGAACTTCCGGGGATCATACGCCTCCTGGATGCAGTGACAGGGGAACAGCTCGCACAACAGCAGGTCACCGGAAAACCAGGCGAGGATGAATATATTACATTCAAAGATATCGTAACGGAAGCTCCCGCTGTAACGGCAGAACTCGAATCAGCTGACCAATACTCAGCGGACAATACGGCATTTGCACTGCTGGAAACAGGCACACCTGCCGTGACGGTCGACACTGAACTGCATGAGCTGCTGAAGAAAGCGGTGGAAGCCGTCCGTGATGACATCCTCATCGATGACGGCAAGGCGGCAGTTCCGGAAGACGCCCTCCGTATCACCCGGTCTTCCGATGTCCTTGCGGAAAGCAGGCGGCCCGTCCTGCTGTTCGGCCGGGATGATGAAACGGCAGCGGAGGCGGAAGGCAGCATCACCGTGCAAGAAGACCCCCTATTTGCAATCGCGCCGCCAACAGATATGTATGTGAAGGAAGTGTATCCTCCTTACGACAAGTATGAAGTTCTTGCAAAAGTCGGCGAAGCACCGCTCATCCAGCGGTCGCCGGACGGGGACATCGTTTTTCTGGCGGACCTGGAATCTACGGACTGGCCGCTGCAGCCTTCGTTTCCGCTGTTCATCTGGAGTGCGGTCCATTCCCTGGCGGATGGATCGGAATCCCTCGGCGTATTCACACCCGGCCAGCGGAAAAATGTAATTCTTTCATCAGCAGCGGATCTCTATGACATGGACGATTCGTACATTTCCTCTACAGAATCCGCCAATACGCTGCAGGCACCTGTGAAACCGGGAATATACAAGGCGGCGGACACGGAATCCGAGAAGCTGCTGGCTGTGCAGCTCAGTGAGTCACAGCACAGTGTACGGACAGGGGATTCCTACATTGCCGGCAAGCTTGGGGAAACGGCGGAGCATGAACAGGAAACGGTTCCGATTCTGTGGCCGTTCGTCCTGCCGCTGCTTCTGCTGATGTCAGCCGAATGGGAGGTGCAGAGACGACGTGGATATCCGTATTGAACATCCTTTCTGGCTGCTGCTCCTGCTGCCGCTGGCCGTGCTTCTCATCGCGTCGTGGCGGTCGGCAGGCAGGAAAACAGGCCGGACGAAACTGCTCTTCCTGCTGCGCAGCATGTCCGTCCTGCTGCTCGTTCTGACACTTACAGCCCCTTATTTCCTGCTTCCGGACGATCAGGAGCAGGTGATCATTATGGCAGACCGCTCCGCATCCGCAGCAGGATCTGCAAAGGAGATCGACGACTGGATCGCAGAAGCTGTGCGTTCCAAAAAGGCGAATCAGCAGGCGGGCATCTATTCATTCGCCGGATCGCTGCGGACCGATATTCCGCTGAGCGATTCGCTTCCCGCCCTGCCGGAGATGAAACCGATGGAGCATCGCGGAGAGACGGATCTCGAGAAGGCTGTCTCCCTGGCGCTTGCGGCGGCTGACCAGAAACAGGCTGTGCGGATCGCCCTGCTGACGGACGGTCTCGAGACGAAAGGGGACATCCTGGCCGATCTCCGGAAACTGACAGGGGACCGCGTGCAGATCGATGCCGTCCCGCTCGGCTCCGGTGTTACCAAAGACGCGGCTGTCACCAGGATGGATCTGCCGCGCACCGGATTTGCAGGACAGCGGCAAGTCCTGACCGTGGAGATCGAATCTTCCGGCAGGACGGCAGGACGTCTGCTGCTCTATGAAAACGACCGGCTGCTCGACGAACAGGCGGTCGATCTGGTCCCGGGTGTGAACAGATTCTCCCATCCTGTTCAGACCGAAAAGACAGGTATGGTGAAATACGAAGCGAAATTGATCGCCGATGATGATCAGTTCCTCGAAAACAACCATCTGTTCGCAGCCGTTTCAATTCAGGGGAAGCCCTCCGTCCTCGTGGTCGATACGGACGAAAACCCATCTGTCATTCCTGGTCTGCTCGATAACGGGACTGTGCAGGTGACGGCGATGAAAGCCGGCGAGCTGCCTGCTTCGCTCGGCGGCTATCTCCCGTATCAGGCGATCATATTCGATAATGTGCCCGGCACACTGGTCGGTGAAGAGAAAATGGCGCTGATCGAGCAGGCGGTGAAAAACTTCGGAACAGGCTTCCTGATGACGGGCGGCGAAAACAGCTTCGGGCTCGGCGGTTATTTCAAGACGCCGGTCGAGCGCCTTTTGCCGGTCGAGATGGAAGTGAAGGGGAAGGAAGAACTGCCCTCCCTCGGTCTGATCATCATCATGGACCGGTCCGGCAGCATGAGCGGCGCCAAATTGTCGCTCGCCCGCGAAGCGGCTGCCCGTTCGGTCGACCTGCTCAGGGAGAAGAACACATTCGGCTTCACCGCATTCGATGAGAATATCTGGGAAGTCGTTCCTGTCGCCCCGCTGGAAGACAAACAAGGGACGACCGATAAGATCCTGTCAGTCACAGCCGGCGGAGGCACGCTCATCTTTCCGTCCGTCGAGAAGGCGTACGGGGATCTAGCAGACCTCAATCTTCAGCGGAAGCATATCATCCTGCTGACGGACGGCCAGTCGCAGATGCCGCCCGGATATCTCGATGTGATCGCGGAAGGGAAGGGGAACAACACGACGCTGTCAACGGTCGGCATCGGGACGGATGCCGATCAGCGGCTTCTGGAAGAGATGGCTGAAGCTGGAGGCGGCCGGTACTACGGCGTGACGGACGAGTCGACGGTCCCTGCAATCCTGTCCCGCGAAACGATCACGATGACGCGCACATACATCGAAGACGACCCGTTCTACATGCAGCTTGGCGGCAATCCCGACTGGAACAGCCTATTTGCAGAAGGCGTGCCGCAGATGAATGCCTATGTAGCCGTATCGGCCAAGCAGACTGCAGAACTCGCAGGGAAAAGTCCGAAAGACGACCCGATCATCGCTGAATGGCAGTACGGTCTCGGCCGGACGGCTGCTTTCACATCCGATTCGTCCGGGAAATGGTCTGGTGATCTTGCCGCATGGCCGGAGTATCCGGCATTTTGGCAGACCGCACTAAAACGGATCCTGCCGTCCTACGACTCGGCGCCTTTCCTTGTCACGCAGGGGGCCGGCGGGTCCTTCACCATCTCGGATACCGGCGGGGAGTCCGCGTTTCTTGAGGTGACGGCCGTCACGGAAGACGGGAAGGAAGTCGATCTGACAGAAGAGCAGACGGCACCGGGTGAAGTGGATGTGACGCTCGATGGGGAACCGGGGCTTGTCTACCTCGGCGTGAAAGACGACCAGGGCCGTTTCTTCGAGACAGGGGTCACCATCCCGTATGGCGATGAATACAAACCGCAGGAGCCGAATGACGCATTGCTGCAGGAAATCACGGAGACAACGGGCGGGCTGCTGCTGGAAAAGCCGGAAGATGTCTTCCGCCCGCATCCGTACAAAAGCAGGGATGAACGCAGCCCGACCAACTGGCTTCTGTTTGCTGCTCTGCTGTTCTTCTTTGCGGATATCACGCTGCGCCGATTCAGCCGCAGCTTGCGGTGGAAGAAGCCTCAAATCCTTGATGAACAGCCGGCTGCAGCGCAGGCATCCAATATATCCGAGCTGCTGAAACGGCAGCAACGCAGGTGACAGATGGTCCGCAGCGCATCGGCGCATACAGAAAACCGCATGGAGGCTCCCGGCTGACGGGGCACTCCATGCGGTTTTTACGTTCCTATTGCCCGTCACGAGGAACGGGTGTCCGCCAGCACGCCTGCGTTCCGTTTCGCCCAGGTGGAGGCGATCGCAAAACAGGTGAGCAGGATGGCGGTTCCGAGGAAGTACGGGGCAGTCATCTTCCAGTCGAACACGAAGCCGGCCAGGGCAGGCCCGATCATATTGCCGAGGCTCATATAGGCGTTCATCATACCGGCAGCGTATCCCTGCTCGTCACCCGCAAGCTTGGACACGAGCGTGTTGACCGCCGGACGGAGCAGCGCTGTTGCGGTTGAGAAGATCGTGGCAACCAGCAGGATGGACCAGAACATGCTGACAAATGTGATGCCGAGCATGGCGAGGGCCGCCACGACAAGATTGATGAGGATGACCCGCATTTCACCATACCGCTTGAACAGCCGGTTGATGACGAACGTCTGGATGATGACACCGACGAATCCGCCGACTGTGATGATGACGGCGATCATGAGCGGCGTATAATCGTACTTGATGCCGACGTAAAGCGAGATGGTCGACTGGAAATTCGCCAGCCCGAATGAAAAGACGAACATGACGAGAAGGACGACAAAGTAGGGGGTCTTCGCCGAGCGGGTGATCTGCTGGAACAGGTTGCCCGCCTGTTTCGGGCCTCCTTCGGCCGCTGCCGCAGGTGCCGGATTCGGAAGGATATACATCGACAGGAGCGCTGCGAAAATCGCCGCCCCCGCAGCGAAGTAGAACGGGAACTGGAGGCCGAACTTCGACAGGAACCCGCCGATCCCCGGTCCGATCATGAAGCCGAGTGACATGGAAGCGCCGAGCAGACCCATGCCGCGTCCCCGTTCTTCGTAGGTTGTAATGTCCGCGACGAACGCCATCATCGGCGGAATGAGGAAGGCTGAGCCGATCCCCGAGAAGAAACGTGCCGCGAACAGCATCCATAATTCGGTGGACAGGCCGAACGCCAGCTGGGAAACGCCGTACAGCAGCAAGCCGAAGATGATGATTCGCTTGCGTCCATGCCGGTCGGAGAGCGAACCGGACACCGGGGAGAAGATGAACTGCGCAAACGAGAAGACGGCGATCAGCGAGCCGAGCGCCGCACCCGCGACACCGAACGTGCCGAGGTAGTCGGGCATGATCGGGATGATCAGCCCGATGCCCGACATGGTGATGAACATGTTGAACATCAGGATATAGATTGCAAACGATGATGATTTGCCGGTCAAGCGCGTTCCTCCTTCAGTCATGATATGTACTTGTCCAAGTGTATCACACAGCGCTTGCCGGCAGTGTTTCAGAGAGCTCAGCCGGAAACTGATCAGCAATCCGGCAGTTTTGATCATGAATTAAGGAAAGTGATCATAAACCCGGGAAAGTGATCATAAAACGGGGAAAGTGATCATAAATCAAAGAAAGTGATCATAAACCGGCAAAAGTGATCATAAACTTGAAATTCCGCTCATAAACCTCACAAAACCGCTCATAACTTCACACTATCCATCGCACTTCTAACAGCCAGTGCACAAACTCCGACTACCCCGGACAAAAAAAAGCAGGAGCCCGCGGGCTCCTGCTCTGCATACATCACTTCATATCCATCTTGAACTCGAGGAACAGCTCATTATACGTGCCGAGCATCTCCAGGCCGAGATCTTTGTATACTTCCAAATGCTCGCGCGCCTGCTCGTCCGGATAATAGCGTTCATCAGACGTCACTTCAGGATCCATCAGATCGAGGGCTTTCATGTTCGGCGTCGAGTAGCCGACATAATCGGCATTCTGCGCGGCCACATCAGGACGCAGCATGAAGTTGATGAATTCATAGGCACCGTCGATGTTCTTCACCGTACGCGGGATGACGATGTTGTCGAACCATAAGTTGGACCCTTCTTCCGGCACAACATAGGTGATGTCCTCATTTTCGGACATCATATCCGCCGCCTGGCCAGACCAGATCAGCGATACGGCCGCTTCGTTATTCATCATCATCTGGGTCACTTCGTCACCGATGACCGCTTTGATGTTGGGGCTCAGCGTCTTCAGCTTGTCCGTCGCTTCGCGCAGTTCGGCAGGGTTTGTCGAGTTGAGTGAATAGCCGAGGGAGTTCAATCCCATCCCGATCACTTCGCGGGCGCTGTCGACGAGGACCGCTTCCTGTTTCAGGGAAGGGTCCCACAGGTTGTCCCAGCTTTCGAATGTCTGCCCATCCAGGAGGGAAGGGTTATAGGCGATGCCGAGCGTGCCCCAGAAGTAGGGGATGGAATACTTGTTGTCCGGATCGAACGGCAGGTCCGTAAAATACGGATCGATGTTCTTGAAGTTCGGGATCTTGCTGTAATCGAGCGGGATGAGGAGGTCCTTCTCACGCATCATCTCCACCATGTACTCCGATGGGACCGTGATGTCGTAGGAAGTGCCGCCCTGCTCGATCTTCCCCATCATCCCTTCGTTCGAGTCGAACGTTTCATAGATGACGTTCATGCCGGTCTCCTGTTCGAACTGTTTGATGAGATCGGGATCGATATATTCGCCCCAGTTGTAGACGGTGAGCGTGTTGCCGCCCGCCTGGGAGCCGCTTTTTGCGAGCTGTGCGTTGACGATCATGAGAATGACGGCTGTTGCGGCAATCAATGCCGCGCCGCGTATGAGCGCTTTCATCGCTTCACCCCCGCAGCCGGCGTTTTCGGCCGGTTTTTCAGTGCATAATAGCCGAGGATCAGCCCTGCTGTAATGACGAAGATCAGGCCGGATAGGGCATTGATGGTCAGCGTGACACCTGTCCGTGCCATCGAGTAGATCTCAACGGACAATGTCGAGAATCCGTTGCCGGTCACGAAGAACGTCACCGCAAAGTCATCCAGTGAATAGGTCAGTGCAAGGAAGAACCCGGCAAAGATGCCCGGCTGGATGAACGGCAGGATGACCCGCGACATGATCTCTTTCCGGGTCGCGCCAAGGTCGAGCGCTGCGTCGATGAGTGTAGGGCTCATCTCCTGCAGCTTCGGCAGCACCATGATCACGACAATCGGGATGCTGAATGCGATATGGGACAGCAGGACGGATGCAAATCCGAGCTTGATGCCGACCAATGTGAACAGGATCAGGAACGAGGCGCCGATGATGACATCGGGGCTCACCATCAGGATCGAGTTCATGGACAGCATGACATTCCGCATCGCTTTGCTGCGCATATAATGGATGGAAATGGCGCCGAGCACGCCGATCGCTGTTGAAATCAGTGCGGACAGAAGGGCGACGATGACCGTGTTCAGCACGATTCCGATCAGCCGTTTGTCCTCGAATACCGCTGCGTAATGTTCCAAAGTGAACGAGTCGAAATGGGACATCTTGCCGCCTGAGTTGAACGAGTAGAAGATCAGGTACGCAATCGGGGCGTACAGGATGACGAACACGAGCGCCAGATAGATCTTCGCGAATTTACCGTTTTTTTGCACTGCCCGCCATCCCCCTTTCGTTCGCTGTCGTCAGCAAGAGAATTATTACCATGAAAAGTATGAGGAACACGGCAATGGTGGAGCCCATGCCCCAGTTCTGTGTGACCAGGAATTGCTGCTCGATCGCCGTACCGAGCGTGATGACTTTGTTGCCCGCGATCAGCCGGGTGATCATGAAGAGCGACAGCGCCGGGATGAAGACAACCTGGACACCTGATTTCACGCCATTCAGCGTCAGCGGCCAGATGACACGCCGGAACGTCGTCCATGCATTCGCCCCCAGATCCCGCGACGCGTCGATCAAGGCCGGATTGAGCTTATCGAGCGCATTGAAGATCGGCAGGATCATGAATGGGATGAATATATAGACGGAGACGAAGACGAAACTGAAATCGGTGAACAGGATCTGCTGCTTGCCGATCCCGAACGCTTCAAGCACTGCGTTGATCGGTCCATACAGCCCCATCAGTCCGATGAACGCGTACGTTTTAAGCAGCAGGTTGATCCACGAAGGGATGATGATGAGCAGGAGCCACAGCTGCTTATGCTTCAGTTTGGTCAGGAAATAGGCAGTCGGGTATGCGATCAGCAGGGAAAAGAACGTGATCAGGAATGCATACCAGAAGGAGCTCACTGTCAGTTTCAAATACACCGATGTGAAGAAGTTCTTATAGTTGTCCAGTGTGAAATTGCCGTGCAGATCGAAGAACGAATAGTAGACGATCAGACCGATCGGCACGATGACGAACAAGACGATCCAGACCGAATACGGGACGAGCGGAAGCCGGGAATGCGCACGGTTATTCTTCATCAGCCGCACCATAGGCTTCCAGACGGGCATCATAATCCTCTTCAGACTCGTTCAGTCTCATGACGTGAATGTCTTCCGGATTGAAATCCAGTCCGATTTTCGTGCCGACAGCCGCTTTCTTCGTCGAATGGACGAGCCATTCGTTGCCGTCTTCATCATATGTGGACAGTTCATAGTGGACACCGCGGAACAGCGACGTGTCGACCGTGACATCGAGTTTGCCGCGTTCGACCGGTGTGATCTCCAGATCTTCCGGACGCAGGACGACATCGACTTTCTCATTCGGCTGGAGTCCGGCATCGGCACATTCGAACCGTTTACCGTTGAATTCCACCAAGTAGTCCTCGATCATGATACCCGACACGATATTGGACTCGCCGATGAAGTCCGCGACGAAGCGGTTGATGGGTTCATCATAGATATCGTTCGGTGTTCCGGACTGCTGGATCTCGCCGAAGTTCATGACGAATATCTCGTCGGACATGGCGAGTGCTTCTTCCTGATCATGCGTGACGAAGATGAATGTCTTGCCGAGTCGCTGCTGCAGTTCCCGCAGCTCATACTGCATCGCGGAACGGAGCTTCAGGTCAAGTGCCGACAGGGGCTCGTCCAGCAGGATGATTTCAGGATCATTGATGATCGCTCGTGCAATCGCGACCCGCTGGCGCTGGCCGCCGGACATTTCCGTGATTTCACGTGATTCGTAGCCGGCCAGGTTGACGAACTTCAACGCTTCTTTGACACGGCGGTCGATTTCCGCTTTCTTCACTTTTTTGATGCGCAGTCCGAACGCGACGTTTTCGTAGACATTCAGATGAGGAAACAGCGCATAATCCTGAAATACGGTATTCACTTGGCGCTCGTTCGCCGGCAGCCCGTTGATCGGCTTGCCGTCAAAATAGATCGTCCCTTCGGTAGGGTCCGAAAACCCTGCGATCAGGCGCAGGATGGTCGTCTTGCCGCAGCCTGAAGGACCGAGCAGTGTGTAGAATTTTCCCCGCTCCATTTCGAACGATACGTCTTTCAGGACGGTCGTCTCTTCGTTGAAACGCTTGGTGACATTCTCGAAGCGGATGATCGGTTGTGTGGACAATGGGGGTCCCCCTTTTTTATAAGTAAGATTCCGTGGCGACGAGCAGCAGCTCACTCATGCCGTCGTGTGCGTTCGATATGCGGTGCTGATCTTCTGCGGAATAATAGACGGCATCCCCGGTCTTTGCCCTGTACACCCGGGGGCCGATCTCTATTTCCACGTTCCCTGACAGTATGTAGATAAACGTTTCCGACAGGGAAGGGGCGAATTGCTTGAGCTCTCCTTTGGAAGAGAACGTGATATAGACCGGTTCCATTTCGTTCTCGTTGGAACGGGGGATGAGCCAGCGGATTTTGTAACCCATTTCCTCGTTCGCATAAGTCGTCTGATCTTCGGGTGAAAAGACGACAGGCTCGGTCTTTTTCGATTCATCGAAAAAATCTTTCGGACTCGTGCCGAGTACGTCCAGCAGGGAGAACAGTGTCTCGATGGAAGGGGAGTTCAAATCCCGCTCCAGCTGGGAGATGTACCCTTTTGTCAAGTCAGTGCGTTCACCGAGTTCTTCCTGGGTCAGTCCATTTTGTAATCGGAGCCGTTTGATTTTGCTGCCGATCTGCATTCCGTTCCCCACTTTCTAGAAAGTTTAGTAATAGTGTACTTGAAGTTTACTTTTAGCGTCTCTTATTATACAAAATCCATGCAGGAAAGCAATAGGCAATTGAATCCACGGGACAGCGTCATTTCATTGTGTTACGCCAATGCCCGTAGTAAAATGGAACAAAGAAATGGAGGGCTCCGATTGGGCGATAAAATGACATTCTTTTTTGACCCGGAAGACCGGCACTGGAACAGTCTGCTGAAGTCGGCACTGGAAGGCCGGGCACCGGTCACCGACGGCCAAAAACGTTTTTTCCTGTACCACAAGGAGACGGTGATCGAGTGGGAAGAGATGGCGAATCATTGTGTCTGCTGCATGGAACCGCTGCTGTACAATGAGCAATATGATTCGGTCTTCTGCGCGGACTGCGACGCATGGCGGGAAGAGGCCTGCAGTGATCCGCTCTGTGACTATTGCGGCACCCGTCCTGTCCGGCCGTCGCTTTGCACAGACTGAGAAGGACGGACGGCTTCCTTCTCAATTACACCCCGTTTTTTCAATAATGATTATTACAAGTGAATCATTCTAATTGATATAGAACGGGATGTTTGGTACGATATAGAGGAATTGAGCAGGTGAGAACACTGCTTCTAAGATAATGGAGGGATTTAGAATGGCAGAGCGTATGGTTGGGAAACAAGCACCGCGATTTGAAATGGAAGCGGTCATGAAGGACAAGTCCTTCGGCAAAGTAAGTCTTGAAGAAAACATGAAAGACGACAAATGGACAGTATTGTTCTTCTACCCGATGGACTTCACGTTCGTATGTCCTACCGAAATCACAGCGATGTCCGACCGCTATGACGAATTCGAAGACCTCGATGCAGAAGTGATCGGCGTCTCTACGGATACAATCCACACACACAAAGCGTGGATCAACACAGACCGTAAAGATAACGGTCTCGGTGAACTGAACTACCCGCTTGCTGCAGACACGAACCACGAAGTCGCACGCGACTACGGCGTATTGATCGAAGAAGAAGGGATCGCACTCCGCGGATTGTTCATCATCAATCCTGAAGGCGAACTGCAGTACCAGACTGTCTTCCACAATAATATCGGCCGTGATGTGGACGAGACTCTCCGTGTGCTCCAGGCACTTCAAACAGGCGGTCTCTGCCCTGCAAACTGGCGCCCGGGTCAGGAAACTCTATAAGTTTGACTGACCGGCAGCCTGCCGGAACGCAAGCCGACAATTCCCCGCTCAGCATAAGCTGCGGGGAATTTATTCTAAAGGAGGATTTTTTTCGATGAAACTTCGTGAACAAATGCCTGAATTGAACGGCGCTACTGCCTGGCTCAATGGGGAAGTGACAAAGTCCGAACTGGTAGGCGAAAAGCCGACCATCATCCACTTCTGGTCAGTGAGCTGCCATATGTGTAAAGAAGCGATGCCGGAAGTGAACGCATTCCGTGACAAATACAAAGACGAACTGAACGTCGTGGCCGTCCATATGCCGCGTTCGGAAGATGACACGAACCTTGACCATATCAAGGAAGTGGCTGCCGAGCACGATATTACACAGCCGATTTTCGTCGATAGTGAATTGAAGCTGAATGATGCAATGGAGAACCAATACGTGCCGGCTTACTACGTCTTCGACAAAGACGGCCAGCTCCGTCACTTCCAGGCGGGCGGCAGCGGCATGAAAATGCTTGAAAAGCGTGTAAACCGCGTCCTCGACGAAATGAAGAAGTAATACCTCAAAAACCCGGCGATCCTAGTTCAGGAACGCCGGGTTTTCCTGTGGTTTGAGTGTCAAGAACGGCTGTGGTAAACTAAACGCATTCTTATGTGAAGCGGAGAGATCGACTATGAAGAAAGAATTTGTCGTCATTGGACTGGGCCGGTTCGGGGGCAGTATCGTCAATGAGCTCATTGAACTTGATGCGTCTGTGATGGCGATCGACATATCGCAGGAACGTGTGTCGGAATACGCGCAGATTGCCACGCAGGCTGTCGCTGCCGATACGACGGATGAATCCACGCTGCGGTCACTCGGTATCCGGAATTTCGAGCATGTCGTTGTCGCGATCGGAGAGAATATCCAGGCGAGCATTTTAACGACGCTGATCCTCAAGGAGATCGGTGTCCCGATGATCACGGTGAAAGCCCAGAACGATTATCACGAAAAAGTGCTGCGCAAGATCGGCGCAGACCATGTCATCCACCCGGAACGCGACATGGGACGGCGCATCGCCAACCGGCTTGTCTCCAATGACATCCTCGATTATCTCGAACTGTCGGAAGAATACTCGATTGTCGAAATACGGGCGAACGCACGTCTGGCAGGAGCGTCTCTGATCGACCTGGACATCCGTGCGAAATATGGCGTCAACATTGTCGCCATCAAACGGGAGGATCATATTTTAGTATCTCCGCAGGCGATCGAGGAAATCCAATTGAATGATATTCTGATCGTCATCGGTTCGGATGTGGACATCCACCGCTTTGAAAAGAAAGTGCTCCATTGAAAAAAGGCTGTCCCGGAAAGTCATCTGACTCTCCGGGACAGCCTTTTCAGTTATACTTCCAGGATGACCGGCAAGATCATCGGTTTACGTTTTGTCTTGTCGTACAAATAGGAACTGAGCGAATCGATGATATCACTCTTCAGTACGCCGATATCGGCAGGACCGCCGGCGAGTTTCCGATGCATCTGTCGCGTCAGCATATACTGCGCTTCGTTGATCATCGCACCGGACTCCCGCATGTAGACGAAGCCGCGGGAAATGAGATCGGGACCGGAGACGACACGGTTCCGTCTCTTGTCGATCGTTGCAACGACGATCACGAGACCGTCTTCCGACAGGTTTTTCCGGTCGCGGAGGACGACGTTGCCGATGTCGCCGATTCCGCTGCCGTCAATGTAGACATCGCCCGAAGGGACCCGTCCTGCTGGGCGGGCGCTGTCTTCCGTGAGTGCCAGGACATCCCCGTTCGACATGATGAAGATATTATCCGGCTCGACATCGCATGCGACAGCGAGCTCTTCATGCATCTTCAGCATCCGGTATTCACCGTGGATCGGCATGAAGAACTTTGGCTGGATGAGACGGAGCATGAGCTTCTGTTCTTCCTGTGATCCGTGTCCGGATGTATGGATGTTGTTCAGCGCTCCGTGTATGACCTCGGCGCCGGCGCGGAACAGGGCGTTGATCGTCTTGTTGACGCTCAGCGTGTTGCCCGGAATCGGAGACGAGGAGAAGATGACTGTATCGCCAGGCTGGATCTGCACTTGGCGGTGCGTCCCGTTTGCGATGCGCGAAAGTGCTGCCATCGGTTCCCCCTGACTGCCTGTACAGAGGATCATCACTTCGTTCGCCGGAAGCCGGTTGATGCTCTGGGCATCGACAAACAAGTCTTTCGGTGCGTCGATGTACCCAAGTTCACGGCCGATCGTAATCGCATTGTCCATGCTGCGTCCGAATACGGCGACTTTCCGGTTATGGATCTGTGCCGCTTCGATCACCTGCTGCAGACGGTGGATATTCGAGGCGAATGTCGCGAAAATGATACGCCCGTCCACTTTGCGGAAGATGTCGTTCAGGCTGTCGCCGACTTTCCGTTCGGACATCGTGAAGTTTGGAACTTCCGCATTCGTACTGTCGGACAGCAGGCAGAGGACCCCCTCGCTGCCGATTTTTGCCATCTTGGCAAGGTTAGCCGGTTCACCGACTGGTGTGAAGTCGAATTTGAAGTCTCCTGTATGCACGATATTGCCGGAAGGTGTCTTGACGACAACTCCATAGGCATCCGGAATACTGTGTGTCGTGCGGAAGAAGGAGACGGAGGTCTTCCTGAACTTGAATACGTCATCTTCGCCGAACTCGATCAGCTTGGTCGAACGCATCAGACCGTGCTCTTCAAGTTTGTTCCGAAGCAGGCCGAGTGCAAGTTTGCCTCCGTATACCGGCATGTTCACCTGGCGGAGCAAGTAGGGGATGCCGCCGATATGGTCTTCGTGACCATGGGTGATGAACAGACCTTTGATCTTGTCTGCATTCCGTTTTAGGTACGTATAATCAGGAATGACATAATCGATTCCGAGCAGGTCGTCTTCCGGGAATTTGATGCCTGCATCGATCAGGATGATTTCGTCCTGGAATTGCACTGCATACGTGTTTTTGCCGATTTCGCCCAGTCCGCCCAGTGCGAAAACAGCTGTCTCATTGTTCTTTATCGATTTCATGAATTACACCTGCTCGAGCTCGAAGTGCTCGGAAGCCTGTTCATACTCGAGATGCTCCCCTTCAAGCTGCTGGATGAATTCGATGTTGTACTTGCGGTCTTGCAGCTTCTGACGCACTTCCCGCTGCGTTTCAGCTTCTACGTATAGTGTTTTCGTGTTCTCGCGGACCGGCACTTGAGTCTTGCTGTCTTGATAATAAACTTTAAAAATCATGTTGTGCTCTCCTTTTTTCTTTCGTTCGATTTTGGACTGATATGTTTAATAGTACCACGTCACCCTCTGAAAATAAAGAAAAGCCCACCTGCACAGCAGGCGGGCGGAATGTCGTTATGCGATGGATTTTTTGCCGAGGATGCCATTAAGACGCTTCAACAGTTTACGTTTCAGACGTTTATACATGGCGGTATCACTCCTTGAGTGAAGTGTATCATAGACTTAAAATTCTGTCAAGTAGAATCACCGTTCGAATGGGGTGGCATCTGGAATAGGTTTATAAGGATCTCTCGGATCGATATGATCATAGAACATGACACCGTTCAGATGATCCAGCTCATGCTGGAAAGCGATTGCCGGGAGACCTTTCAGACGCTTTTTGTATTCCTTGCCCTCCGTATCGAATGCTTTTACTGTAATCCGGGCATACCGGGGGACATACCCTTCCACGTCACGGTCGACCGACAGGCAGCCTTCGCCGGTCGATAGATAGGTCTTTTCAACGGAATGGCTGACAATCCGCGGGTTGATGGCGATCAGGCTGATGCCTTTTTCCTCGTCCGATTCGATATGGAGTGCGAAAATCCGTTTCGGTCTATTCACTTGCGGGGCGGCCAATCCGATGCCGGCGCGCAGCCCGTACTTCTCCGAGATTTCATCATCTTGACTGTTGACGACATACTCATGCAGATCAGCCGCGAGCTGTTTGTCCTCCGCAGATAGGGGGAATGTTACTTCCTCTGCACGCTGCCGCAGTGCAGGATGGCCTTCCCGTATAATATCTTCCATTAAGATCATGGTGGTTTGCTCCTTTACAATTTGGTGCGTGAATGTACGTAGTATCAGTATAATGGAATTCGGATGCATCGAAAAGAAATTCAGGCTGGAGCCTGGGAAAAAGTGAGGTGACAGGAAATTGCGGAAAGTATTCTTGTTTCTGCCGATCTGGCTGATGCTCATGGCAGGCTGTACGCCTGATAAGGACCAATTCCAGCATGGGCTAGACAGTATCCTGGAAGACGTGCAAAACCAGGAGAAAGATATTGCGGACATCGACAATCAGCTGAAAGACCTTGAAAAGAAGGAGCAGGCGCTGTTCAGCAAGACAGTCGAACTGAATATCGAGGACAGGGAGGCACTGGAAAACAATGTAATGAGACTCCGTACGCTGCTGGACGAACGTGAAGACCTGCTCGATGACGAAGACAAAGCAATTCTTGCCGCACAGGAAGCATCGGAACAGCTGCGGGATCTTCCACAATCGGAAACCGAGAAAGGCACGCAGGCAGCTGCAGATTTAAAGGCAGCTTTGGAAAAACGGTATGACCTGCATCACCAAGTCGCAGTCACCTACAGGGAACTTCTCGAAAAACAAAGGGAAGTCTATGATCTGCTGATTGATGAAAATGTAAAACGGGTACAGCTGGAAGAGTCTGTCGCCGAAGTGAATGAACAGCGGGGAAAGCTTACGGACACCATTCGTGTCTTCAACCAGTCGACCCAGGAAGTGAACAGCGCCCTTGAAGAAACCCAGAAGACAGAAGAGTGATGAATACATTGTATTATAGTACAGATAATACCTTGTATTACTACAGAAATACGTTCTGCAGCCTGCCGCTCAGTGAGCGGCGGGATACTGTGGAAGGCCGGCGCTCCATGGATTGACCGTTCTATCCAGTTTCAGTATACTGAATAAGGAACGAACGTTGTATCAATGAAAATCAGGATAACATCTAATACAGATTACAAGAAGGAGAGTTGCTGAAATGGCTGCAAAAAAGAACGCGCAGTTCGATCCAGTGAATACGCTTCATGAGATCGAAGAGAAGTTTGACATGTTCCAGATTCTGAACGAAGACGGGAAGATCGTGAATGAAGAGGCAGATCCGAAACTGTCGGATGAAGAATTGACGGAGCTCATGGAACGCATGGTATATACGCGGATCCTGGATCAGCGGTCCATTGCGCTGAACCGCCAGGGCCGTCTCGGCTTCTATGCACCGACTGCAGGACAGGAAGCGTCTCAGCTGGCTTCCCATTATGCACTGGAAAAAGATGATTTCATCCTCCCGGGATACCGGGATGTTCCGCAGCTGATCTTCCACGGGCTGCCGCTTCACATGGCATTCCTCTGGTCGCGCGGACATTACCTCGGCAGCGACCTCGCTGAAGGGCTGAACATCTTCCCGCCGCAGATCATCATCGGAGCTCAATATGTCCAGGCTGCCGGAGTGGCACTCGGACTGCAGAAACGCGGCAAGAAGAATGTTGTCATGACATACACAGGGGACGGCGGTACGTCACAAGGGGACTTCTATGAAGGTATCAACTTCGCAGGTGCATTCCGATCCCCGGCAATCTTCGTCGTGCAGAATAACCAGTATGCCATCTCGACACCCCGCTCTGTCCAGACAGCGGCGAAAACGCTTGCACAAAAAGGGATCGCAGCCGGTATTCCAAGCATCCTCGTGGACGGCATGGATCCGCTCGCGGTCTACGCAGCGACGAAAGATGCCCGTGAACGTGCACTCAACGGAGACGGACCGACACTGATCGAAACTATGTGCTACCGGTACGGACCGCATACGATGGCGGGAGATGATCCGACACGCTACCGTACATCCGATATCGACAGCGAATGGGAAAAGCGTGATCCGATCGTCCGGTTCCGCACGTATCTTGAAGCGAAGAACCTGTGGAGCGAAGAAAAAGAGAACGAAGTGATCGAACGGGCGAAACAGGAGATCAAAGACGCGATCAAACAGGCCGATCAGGCGCCGAAACAGAAAGTGACGGACTTCCTGAAGATTATGTACAAAGGCGATATGCCATATAATGTGAAAGAACAGTTTGACATCTACACAGAAAAGGAGTCGAAATAACCGATGGCACAAATGACGATGATCCAAGCAATTACCGATGCAATGCGCACGGAATTGAAGAATGATGAAAACGTGCTCGTATTCGGTGAGGACGTCGGGAAAAACGGAGGCGTTTTCCGCGCGACAGAAGGTCTCCAGAAAGAATTCGGCGAAGAGCGTGTATTCGATACACCGCTTGCGGAATCCGGAATCGGCGGCCTGGCGATCGGTCTGTCCCTCACAGGCTTCCGTCCGGTCATGGAGATCCAGTTCTTCGGCTTCCTGTTCGAAGTCATCGACTCGGTCAGCGGTCAGGCTGCACGGCAGAGTTTCCGTACTGCAGGCAAGCTGAACGCGCCGATCACAATCCGTTCACCATTCGGCGGCGGCGTAGCGACACCTGAAATGCATGCAGACAGTCTCGAAGGGATCGTTGCGTCCCAGCCGGGCATCAAAGTCGTCATCCCGTCGACTCCGTATGATGCGAAAGGCCTGCTGATCTCAGCTATCAAAGACGAAAACCCGGTCGTGTTCCTGGAGCACATGAAACTGTACCGTTCGTTCCGTCAGGAGGTCCCTGAAGAGGAATACACGATTCCCCTTGGCAAGGCAGACGTGAAGCGGGAAGGGTCGGATATTACGATCATCGCTTACGGTGCGATGGTGCAAGAGAGCCTGAAAGCTGCAGAAGCGCTTGAAAAGGATGGCCACTCAGCGGAAGTGGTCGACCTGCGCACAGTCCAGCCGCTCGACGTGGAGACGATCATTGCCTCCGTTGAAAAGACGAACCGCGCCATCGTCGTGCAGGAAGCGCAACGCCAGGCAGGAATCGCCGCAAACGTCGTTTCGGAAATCATGGAGCGCGCTGTCCTCAGCCTGGAAGCGCCTGTCCTCCGTGTGACTGCGCCGGATACGGTCTACCCATTCGCACAAGGTGAGAACACTTGGCTGCCGAATGCTGCCGACATCACTGAAACAGCCAAGAAAGTCCTGGACTTCTAAAAAACTACCGACAGACTAAAAAGAGAGGGTGGATCACGTGGCATATCATTTTCGCTTACCAGATATCGGAGAAGGAATTCACGAAGGCGAAATCGTAAAATGGTTCGTTTCCAAAGGGGACACCATCAACGAAGACGATACATTGCTTGAAGTGCAGAACGACAAATCAGTTGTGGAAATCCCATCCCCGGTCTCCGGGACAATAGAGGAAATCCTCGTCCAGGAAGGGACGGTCGCTGTCGTAGGGGACAAGCTGATCCGTATCGACTCCCCGGATCACGAAGACGCAGAAGATGACGAAGCTCCGGCAGAACAGCCGGAGGAAAAGAAGGAAGAAACGGAAGCGCAAGTCCAGTCCGTGGCTGAAGCCGGCCAGAAAATCGATAAGGAA
Organism: Sporosarcina koreensis; assembly: GCF_000826145.2. GTDB lineage: Bacteria > Bacillota > Bacilli > Bacillales_A > Planococcaceae > Sporosarcina > Sporosarcina trichiuri. Next base: position 1,092,782 of record NZ_LN651337.1, on the reverse strand, counting down.
GAGGCTCCTCAGCAAGAGGCAGGTAAGGGTGAAGATACGACGCCTGCAGCGGGTTCCGGTAATGCAGATCCGAACCGCCGGGTGATCGCGATGCCGTCCGTCCGTAAATTCGCACGGGAAGAGGGCGTCGACATCCGCCAGGTATCGGGGTCAGGCAAAAACGGCCGCGTAATGAAAGAAGACATCGAGGCATTCAAACAGGGCGGAGGCAAGCCGCAGGCGGAACAGCCGGTGGCAGAGGAAGCATCCGGAGCTTCTGCTGAAGCAGCACAAACAGCAGAAACGAAACCTGCAGAACAGGCGATCCCTGAAGGGGACTTCCCTGAAACCCGTGAGAAACTGTCCGGTATCCGGAAGGCGATCGCAAAAGCGATGGTAAATTCGAAGCATACAGCGCCGCATGTCACATTGCTCGACGAAGTCGACGTGACCGAGCTTGTAGCACACCGCAAGAAATTCAAGGAAATCGCGGCGGAACAGGACATCAAGCTGACGTACTTGCCGTATGTCGTGAAAGCACTCGTTTCGACACTGCGCAAGTTCCCGGAACTCAATACATCGCTCGACGATGCTGCGGATGAACTGATCTACAAGCATTACTTCAATATCGGTATCGCGGCGGATACGGACCGCGGACTCCTTGTGCCGGTCATCAAGCATGCTGACCGCAAATCGATGTTCGCGATTTCGAAAGAGATTTCGGAACTCGGCGGAAAAGCGCGTGACGGCAAGCTGTCACCAGCGGAGATGAAAGGCGCGTCATGCTCGATCACGAATATCGGATCGGCCGGCGGTCAGTGGTTCACTCCGATCATCAACCATCCGGAAGTCGCGATTCTCGGCATCGGCCGTATTTCCGAAAAACCGGTCGTCAAAAATGGTGAAATCGTTGCTGCACCTATGTTAGCATTATCATTAGTGTTTGATCATCGGGTGATCGATGGTGCAACAGGCCAGCAGGCGCTCAACCATATTAAGCACTTACTCGGAAATCCAGAACTTTTATTAATGGAGGCGTAAACCATGGTAGTAGGAGACTTTCCAATTGAAACAGATACGCTCGTAGTCGGTTCAGGTCCCGGAGGATACGTTGCAGCGATCCGCGCAGCACAGCTCGGCCAGAAAGTGACGATCGTCGAGAAGAATACAATCGGCGGCGTCTGCCTGAATGTGGGATGCATTCCGTCGAAAGCACTCATCTCAGTCGGACACCGCTTTGTGCACGCGCAAGGATCCGATGACATGGGGATCACAGCATCAGACGTCAAGCTCGACTTCAGCAAAGCGATGGCATTCAAAGAGAGCGTCGTGAAGAAGCTCACCGGCGGTGTTGAAGGCCTTCTGAAAGGGAACCAAGTCGAAATCGTCCAGGGGGAAGCCTACTTCTCTGATGCGAATACAGTCCGTGTGATGGACGAAAAATCCGCACAGACGTATAAATTCAAAAATGCGATCATCGCAACAGGCGCACGTCCTGTCGAAATCCCGAACTTCAAATTCTCCGAGCGCATCATCAACTCGACAGGTGCACTCGCATTGAAAGAGCTGCCGAAGAAACTCGTCGTCATCGGCGGAGGCTACATCGGTACGGAGCTCGGTTCCGCCTATGCGAACCTCGGGTCGGAAGTGACGATCATCGAAGGTGCGGACGACATCCTGTCCGGCTTCGAGAAGCAGATGACGCAGCTTGTGAAAAAAGACCTGAAGAAAAAAGGCGTCGAAGTCGTCGTGAAAGCGACTGCCAAAGGTGCTGAAGAGACGGACAGCGGTGTCAAAGTGACATATGAGGCAAAAGGCGAAGAAAAGACTGTCGAAGCGGACTATGTACTTGTGACTGTCGGGCGCCGTCCGAACACTGATGAAATGGGCCTGGAAGAGCTTGGCCTCAAGTTTGAAGACAAAGGCCTTCTCAGCGTCGACAAGCAGAGCCGTACGAGCATCCCGAACATTTACGCGATCGGTGATATCGTGCCGGGCCTCCAGCTTGCACACAAAGCTTCCTATGAAGGGAAAATCGCTGCGGAAGCGATCGATGGACAAAAATCGGAAGTGGACTACCTGGCAATCCCGGCTGTCTGTTTCACAGATCCTGAGCTTGCAACAGTCGGCCTGAATGAGAAACAGGCAAAAGACGAAGGTTATGAAGTAGCAGTCGGTAAGTTCCCGTTCGCAGCAAACGGCCGTGCGCTTTCCCTGAACGCAACTGATGGTTTCGTGAAACTCGTTGCACGCAAGGAAGACGGCCTCCTGCTTGGGGCTCAGATTGCAGGTGAGAATGCATCTGACATGATCGCTGAAATGGCGATCGCTATCGAAAGCGGCATGACACTGGAGGATGTTTCGATGACCATCCATGCACACCCGACACTCGGGGAGATCGCAATGGAAGCAGCCGAAGTGGCGCTTGGCAAACCGATCCATATCCTTTCGAAATAATCACCTGAAAGAGCCTGTCCGGCATGCGCCGGATAGGTTTTTTCAACTATGCATACACTGTTCATGAATGGAGGGAGTCAGATGGAATACAGCTATCCGATACGGGCCGACTGGTCGACAGAGGAGATTGTGATGGTCACCGAGTTTTTCAATGCGATTGAACAAGCATTCGAGAACGGAATCACGCGAAGGGACCTCCTGCAGGCGTATAATGCGTTCAAAAAAGTCGTTCCGTCCATGGCGGAAGAGAAAACGCTTTTCAGGGAGTTCAAGGAAGTGAGCGGTTACGAGAGCTACAAAGCCGTGAAACCGGCCAAGGAAGGCGCCGACGGGGACCTCATCAAAGTCGGAGCAATCTGAACAAAAAACGATTTGGGCAGTGTGCGGTACAAGCATACTGTCCAAATCGTTTTTTACCGCTTATTGCCCGGCGACCTTCTCATATACGGGCAGGAGTGTTTCGAATGTCTCGTCTGCATATGCCAGGAATTCCTCTTCGGTCATCCGGGCAGCTTCCTCACGCTTCAGATGACGCCCGACGAGGAATTCGGCCTTCTTGACATCGTTCAGCCGTTCCAAGAGCTTGCGGATCCCTTCTTCGCCCACTTCCCCGATCGTTTGGGCGTCAGGCTTCATATGATCCCCTGAGACGATATAATCCGAAGGGAGCGCGGTCAGCAGCTTTATATCGTTCTGCAGGCGCTCGGAAATCCCTTTTTTGTCAGGGTTCTCATAAATGACCGCCAGTATGATGAACAGATGGGTCTTCCACAGGCCGATCTGGAAGTGCGGAAGCGCCTTGTAGCCCCGTTTTGCAGGTGCGAAAGCGACCCAGCTGTCCGACGGCGGATTCACCGTGCGCCGGGCGTGTTTTGCAATATGAGCGAAGAATTCCCCTTTTCCCCACGCCGAAAGAATCGGCGCATACCGGTCGCCGAGCATGGCGAACTTCGGCTGGATCTGGTTTTGCAGCGCACTCATGCGTGCCTCCAGTCCGGGTAATTCGAATACGGTAAAATCCATCTCCGTCCAGAAGGTTTTCGACAATTCATATTCCCCTTTCCTTTTTCCGTGTTTATAACTAAAGGCAATGGGGAACAATTTAAGACAAGAGGGCATACAACTAGTTGTCCCAACGGTTCCCGCATATCTTATGGTAACAGGAAAAGGCACATACTTTCAAAAAAGGGGTGTTCACCATGAAACAGGTCGTTCATGTGATACGCAAAGCTGACGTTGAGAAGGAATTCCTGAAAGTGCTGAACTTGGAACTTGACTATGAATTGGCCACTCTCCATGATGCACTGGAGGAAGAGGATGCCAAGCAGATTGCGAAAAGTAAAAAACGGCTCACTGAAATCCATAGTGAACTGGAGAAACTGAATGGGTTTTAACTTGATACCTATCCTTTATCATTAGAAAGGCCTCTGGTCATTGTTCTCTGAAAAGGGATCATGCACAGGAGCCTTTTTTGTTTGGGGCATACAAGCTGTGCTATACTGAGGGAAGCAGAACTGGAGGGATCGGACATGGACTGGGGGGCTATTGACCGTTATGCGAAATCGCTCATTAAAGAAGCGGGGCACCATATAAGATATTCATTTTTCACCGATATAGAAGTTAGTGCAAAATCCTCGCCGGACGATCTCGTGACGAATATCGACAAGGAGATCGAGCAGTTCTTCATCCGCCGCATCCGCCAGGACTTCCCTGATCACCGTATTATGGGGGAGGAGGGTTTCGGGGACCGGATCGATTCTCTGGATGGTGTCATCTGGTTCCTGGACCCGATCGACGGGACGATGAACTTCATCCATCAGAAACGGAATTTCGCCATTTCGCTCGGAATTTACCGGGACGGTATCGGAGAACTCGGGTATGTCTATGACGTCATGGCGGACGACCTGTATTCGGCAGCGCGAGGCGAAGGGGCCTATCTGAACGATATCCGGCTTCTGCCCCTGCAGGAAGTTGAGCTGGAGCAGGCGATCATTGGCGTGAATGCGAGCTGGGTCGCGCCGAACCGCTATGCGGAGCACGAACCGATGATCGAACTTGTGAACCGCTGCAGAGGGACACGCTCTTATGGCTCTGCCGCTCTTGAACTCACACACGTAGCAGCCGGGAGGATCGATGCGTACTTGTCGATGCGCCTGTCGCCATGGGATGTTGCAGGCGGAATGGTGATTGCAGGCGAAACAGGCGCCGTTGCATCCAATATGGATGGGGAGCCGCTCAGCCTCCTCGGCCAGGAGACATTCGTTGTCGCGAACCCGTCGCTGCATCAGCGGCTGCTGGATGACCATCTGAAATTGAAAAAGTGAAGAACAGACCGGGCAGCCGGTTCGTTCTTCACTTGTCCATTTTATAGAAGACCTTGTTCACGGTATTTCTTTTTTGTTTTGAAGCCGTTGCCCATGACCAGCACAAGGGAAAGTATGGCCGCGAAAGCGAGCAGATAGCTTTTCACGCCGACCGCAATCCCGATCATGAACATCGAAAGAATCGCACCCAGGGAGTAGACGACGAACACCCATTTGACATTTTTCAAAAAAATACGCCTCCCGATAAAAGTAAATCGTTTTTTCTCGATGGTTCTTGTGCTATAATAACACAGTTAATCAACTGAATAAAGACAGATGGAGTGAAACAATGACAACTTTACGCAATGATATTAGAAATATAGCCATTATCGCCCACGTTGACCACGGAAAAACGACACTGGTCGACCAGCTGCTCAAACAGTCGGGGATCTTCCGCTCGAACGAGCATGTCGATGAGCGGGCGATGGACTCGAACGAACTGGAACGCGAACGCGGAATCACGATTCTTGCAAAGAATACAGCAATCGAATACGAAGGCACAAAAATCAACATTCTGGACACACCGGGACACGCCGACTTCGGCGGGGAAGTGGAACGGATCCTCAAGATGGTCGACGGTGTCGTGCTCGTCGTCGATGCATTCGAAGGCTGCATGCCGCAAACCCGTTTCGTCTTGAAGAAAGCCCTGGAAATCGATTTGAAGCCGATTGTCGTCGTCAATAAGATCGACCGCGAATTCGCCCGTCCGGAAGAAGTGGTCGATGAAGTGCTGGAACTGTTCATCGAACTCGATGCCAATGATGACCAGCTTGAATTCCCTGTCGTCTTCGCCTCAGGGTTCAACGGAACAGCGAGCCTGTCACCGGATCCTGCTGATCAGGAAGATACTTTGAAAGTGCTCTATGATGCAATCCTCAACAAAATTCCTGCGCCGGTCGACAACCGTGACGAGCCGCTCCAGTTCCAAGTATCGCTTCTCGATTACAGCGACTACATGGGCCGTATCGGTATCGGCCGCGTCTTCCGCGGAACAATGAAAGTCGGTCAGCAGGTAAGTGTCATGAAACGGGACGGTTCGGTCAAGAACTTCCGTGTCACGAAAATGTTCGGATTCCTCGGTCTGAAACGGATCGAGATCCAGGAAGCGTATGCGGGCGACCTGATCGCCATTTCAGGAATGGATGATCTGGATGTCGGCGAGACAGTCTGCCCAACCGATCATCAGGAAGCACTGCCGCTCCTGCATGTTGACGAACCGACACTGCAGATGAAATTCCTCGTGAATAACAGTCCGTTTGCAGGCAGGGAAGGCAAGTGGGTCACATCCCGGAAGATTGAAGAACGCCTGGAGCAGCAGCTGGAAACAGACGTATCGCTCCGAGTGGATCCTACAGATTCCCCGGATGCCTGGATCGTATCAGGCCGCGGTGAACTGCATTTGTCCATCCTCATCGAGAATATGCGGCGTGAAGGGTTCGAGCTGCAAGTATCGAAGCCGGAGGTCATCGTGAAAACGATTGACGGCCAGCGCTGTGAGCCTGTGGAGAATGTCCAGATCGACGTGCCTGAAGAGTATACCGGCGCTGTCATCGAGTCGATGGGTGAGCGGAAAGGCGAAATGCTGGACATGGTGAACAACGGAAACGGACAAGTCCGTCTGACATTCCTTGTACCGGCACGCGGCCTGATCGGGTATTCGACCGACTTCCTGACGCTGACCCGCGGCTACGGTATCCTGAACCATTCATTCGCAGAATACAAGCCGATGTCTGCAGAGAAAGTCGGCGGACGCCGCAACGGAGTGCTCGTCTCCATGGAAAACGGAAAAGTGACTGCGTACAGTATCATGCAGCTCGAAGACCGCGGCACGATGTTCGTCGAAGCGGGAACTGATATTTATGCCGGCATGGTCGTTGGCGAAAACACGCGCGAAAATGATATCACCATCAACCTGACACGTGTGAAGCACGCGACAAACGTCCGTTCCGCAACGAAGGATCAGACAGTATCGACGAAGAAGCCGAAGCTGCTGACACTTGAAGAAGCCCTTCAATATGCAGCGGACGATGAGTACTGCGAGGTCACTCCGGTATCCATCCGCCTGCGGAAGAAGATCCTGGATAAGAACGAACGGGAAAAAGCGCAGAAAAAGAGCAAATAAGCTGCGCAGGGAAAGGAATGTGTTGAATGAAGGTGGAGGATTCAGAGCTCGTAGCGACGAAGATGTCCGGGATCGCAAAGTTCATCTATGAACTGATGCCGAATTTCGATGCCGCCGGCTACGTGCTGTTCGCCCTCGTGTTTTTACTGTCGGCCCTCGTCTATAAGCTGGGGTTTGCCAGGAAACTGAGACCGGTGCAAAATCTTGTCATTTACATCTTTTTGTTCATCGGCTGCCTCGTGCTGACGTTCTTAGCATTTTTCCTTCCGATTGTGGAAGGACTGATCGTGGCGGCACTGATTCTGATCATTTACAGAGTCCGCCGTCTCAACGAACACAAAAAAGATCCAGTCGCATAATTTGCGGCTGGATCTTTTTTTAGAATCCGTCTTCAGCGGGATGGGAACTGCGGCGGAATACATAATGACCGCTTTCCTTCCGCTGTTCGGTCAATGCACCGATCCGGTCCCTGCAGGATTCACACATGAACGTATGGATCGGCCGGTTCCGGAGCTTCTTCGCCAGCGGATCCTCATCGTCGAGTTTACTGATTTCATCGCATAGTACACATTTCACGCGCATTGCTTCACCTCATTTCAGCTGATCCGGATGGAAGTGACACCTTTGATGGGGCTGTCCAGATTGGATCCGTCTTTTTTCAGGATATGGACCGGTCCGTCTTCTTTGATCGGCTTGCCTTTGAGGCTGAATTGGAAGATCAGGTTCTTCGCTTCCTCGATGGGGAAGTCGACATCCCCTTGCGCCGTCACGAATGTCATCGTTGCTGCATCGGGGGCCGGTTCGGCGTTCTTCAGGAACGGTTCGAAAATCATGCCGAACGTTCCGGTCAGCATTTTCTGCTTCTCGTATTTCTTTTCGGATTTCAAAGTCGGAGGATAGGTTGCGCCTTCCATGATTTCACGCGACCAGTGCTTGCCCATCCGTTCTTTGTAATCTTCCATTTCGTCGATCTCCTCTTGTTCCGTCGTGAAATAGGTGTCCAGGTCGATCCGGCGGTCATCGAATATCCAGACAGTCGGATCTATTGTAATCGTATGCTTGACGTTTCCTGTGATCGGTATGATGGTTTCCAAAGTAAAGCCTCCCAGCTCAGTCATATGTCAGTACCAGTATAACGCCTTTTGCGTCCGACCGGTAGTCATCCAGCCGGGCGACTGCACTCTTTCGGGAATTACTTGCAATTTCGACGCTATAAAGCTACAATTTAGGGTATAGCACCTTGCAGAAAAAAGAGGTTTGGGGGGGCGTCCTCATGGATACGGAAGTGCAGGAAACATATCAGGAGAAGGCTATCATGCAGCTGCAGGCGGATGCAGATAAGATCGCACAGCTCATTAAAGTGCAGATGGATAACTTGACGATGCCGCAATGCCCTTTGTACGAAGAAGTTCTGGACACACAGATGTATGGGCTGTCCCGTGAAATCGACTTTGCTGCCAAGCTCGGCCTAATTGACAGGGAACGCGGAAAGAGTATTCTTTCGGCTCTCGAAAAAGAAATGAATATATTGCATGAACTCAGCATGAAAAAATAAACAAAAGACTCAAACTCACTCACAGTTTGAGTTTTTTATTTACAGATACGAGGGATTTTTCTTGAAAAGTTATGCCAAGCGGCTGTTCCGCCATTTTGATTTCCCACTATTTTTCATATATTTAGTATTGCTCCTGTTCGGTTTGGTCATGGTCTACTCCTCCAGTATGGTATGGGCTGCCAACCGGTATGGGAAGCCGGCGGACTACTTCTTCAGCCAGCAGCTCAGAAGCGTGTTCATCGCAATCCCGGCGTTCCTCTTCACGGCATTCCTTCCTTACAAACTGTACAGGAAGAAGCAGTTCATGATCATATCGGTATTTGTCATGCTCGTCCTGCTGCTTCTCGTCCATTTCATCGGTTTCGGAGGCGAAGTCGGATCGCAGAGCTGGATCAATCTCCCGATCGGCAGCCTGCAGCCGTCAGAAGTCGCGAAGATTGTCATGATCATCTATTTTGCAGGCGTGTTTGCGAACAAATATGACGCCGGTACCATCAACAGTATCAATAAAGGGATTGCACCGCCAATCGTCATCCTTGGGCTCGCTGTCGCGTCTGTCATGTCCGAGACGGATATCGGTGCAACCTTTATCATCATTACAACTTCGATCTGTGTCATGGCCGCAAGCGGCATCAATCTGAAAACTTTCGGCAAACTGAGCGGATTCGTTGCCGGAATACTTGTCCTTGTCGGCATCTTCCTGTTCTTCACATGGGATAACATAATGACAGAGGGCAGGCTCGGGCGCTTTGCTGCGTACCGTGCACCTTTCGAATACATGCAGGGGTCCGGCCTCCAGATCGTCAATGGTTTCATTGCGATCGGCGCGGGCGGCCTGTTCGGCCTGGGACTCGGGAACTCCGTCCAGAAAATGGGCTACTTGCCGGAGCCGCACACGGATTTCATCATGGCGATCATTTCCGAGGAACTCGGAATCTTCGGTACGGTAATCGTTATCGGCGGTCTCGGCTTCCTTGTCTTCCGTGCATTCTCACTTGCACTGAAGACGGCTGATCCGCATGCGAGGATGCTCGCTTCCGGCATCGGCGCCCTGATCGGCATCCAGACATTCGTCAACTTGGGCGGCCTGACAGGGCTCATTCCGCTGACGGGTGTCACGCTTCCGTTTATTAGTTATGGCGGAACTTCGATTATTCTGTTATCTTTAGCATTAGGAATATTGATGAATATTTCAATGTTCACGAGATACGAAAAGAATAAATAGAAAAGGGCGTGCCGAAGGTGGAAATGAAATCGATCAAAAAGATTCTGGTTGCAAACCGCGGGGAGATTGCAATCCGTATTTTCAGAGCCTGTACAGAGCTTCAGATCCCGACAGTCGGTATCTATTCAGCAGAAGACCGCGGGTCGTTCCATCGTTATAAAGCAGATGAATCCTATCTGGTGGGGGAAGGGAAGAAGCCAATCGATGCCTATCTGGATATCGAAGGGATCATCGACATCGCAAAAAGGTCCGGTGCCAATGCCATCCACCCCGGATACGGTTTTCTGGCGGAACACGAAGAATTTGCGGCACGTCTTGAACAGGAAGGCATCATTTTCATCGGGCCGACCTCGCGTCATCTCGATATGTTCGGAGACAAGGTCAAAGCACGCACGCAGGCTGTCCGGGCGGGCATTCCGGTCATTCCGGGTACGGACGGACCGGTACGTTCTGTGGAAGAAGTGGGGGCGTTCGGTACTGCCCACGGCTACCCGATCATCATCAAAGCTTCACTTGGCGGAGGCGGACGCGGCATGCGGATCGTCGAGCGGGCTGACGATGTTCAGGAAGCTTTCAGCCGTGCGAAGTCGGAAGCGAAATCAGCATTCGGCTCCGATGAAGTGTATGTCGAAAAGCTGATCCGCAATCCGAAGCATATTGAAGTGCAGATCATCGGTGATACACATGGAAATATTGTACATTTGTATGAACGTGACTGTTCAGTGCAGCGCCGGCATCAGAAACTCGTCGAAATCGCTCCGGCCATCTCGCTCTCAGCTGAATTACGACGGGAGATCTGTGATGCGGCTGTCAAGCTGATGGCGAATGTCAGTTACATAAACGCCGGAACCGTGGAATTCCTGGTGGCAGATGGCGAGTATTACTTCATCGAAGTGAACCCCCGTATCCAGGTGGAGCATACGATCACCGAGATGGTGACCGGCATCGATATCGTCCATACGCAGATCTTCGTAGCGGATGGCGGGAATCTGCACACAGGCCATGCTGCAGTGCCGGAACAGGAACAGATCCCCTTGTTCGGGTATGCAATCCAAGCGCGCGTCACGACGGAAGATCCGCTCAATGACTTCATGCCCGATACAGGCAAGCTGTCAGTATACAGATCAGGAGGAGGATTCGGTGTCCGGCTGGATGCAGGGAATGGCTTCCAGGGTGCCGTCATCACACCTTATTATGACTCCCTTCTCGTGAAAGTATCGACATGGGGAACCACATTCAGGGAAGCAGCGGCCAAGATGGACAGGAACCTGCAGGAGTTCCGGATCCGGGGCATCAAGACAAACATCCCGTTCCTTGAAAATGTCGTCCGGCATGAAAGTTTCATAACAGGGGACTATACGACGAACTTCATCGACGAGGCTCCTGAATTATTTGAATTCCCAGTTAAAAAAGACCGTGGAACGAAAGTGCTCAACTATCTGGGGACGATCACCGTCAACGGCTTCCCGGGAATCGGCCGCGGTTCGAAGCCGGTCTATGGCACTCCCCGCAAGCCGGAACTGGATCTGTCAGTACCGCCGAAGCCAGGAACGAAACAGATATTGGACGAACGGGGTCCCGAAGGGCTGGCAGAGTGGGTCAAGGACCAGAAGGATGTCCTGCTGACGGATACGACATTCCGGGATGCACACCAATCCTTGCTGGCCACTCGGGTCAGGACGGCCGACATGACAAATATCGCAGCGGAATCCGCGCGTCTCATGCCGGATCTGTTTTCATTCGAAATGTGGGGCGGCGCCACATTCGACGTGTCCTACCGGTTCCTGAAAGAGGATCCGTGGGAACGGCTTGCACGCCTGCGGGAGCAGATCCCGAATGTCTTGTTCCAAATGCTGTTCCGCGGCGCCAATGCGGTCGGCTACAAAAACTATCCGGACAATGTGATCCGGGAATTCGTGAAGGAAGCGGCCTCTTCCGGCATCGATGTCTTCCGGATCTTCGACAGCCTGAACTGGATCAAAGGCATGGAAACGGCGATCGATGCCGTCCGCCAGGAGAACAAGGTCGCAGAAGCGGCTCTCTGCTATACAGGCGACGTGCTCGATCCGATGCGGACAAAATATTCGATTTCCTACTATAAAGAGATGGCGAAGGAACTGGAGAGCGCCGGCGCGCATATCCTTTCATTGAAGGACATGGCCGGACTGCTGAAGCCGGAAGCTGCCTACCAGCTCATCTCCGAGCTGAAAGAGACAGTGGCCATTCCGATCCATCTCCACTCACATGACACGAGCGGCAATGGGATCGCCATGTACAAGCGGGCGATCGAAGCGGGTGTCGATATTGTCGACACGGCACTCGGCGCCATGTCCGGCCTGACCTCCCAGCCGTCCGCAAACTCGCTCTATTATGCGCTGCAATACGGCAGCCGGGGTGTCCGGACAGACATCCAGGCACTTGAGGAGCTCTCCTTCTATTGGGAAGACGTCCGTGCCTACTATTCCCATTTCGAAAGCGGGATGATCAGCCCTCATTCAGAAGTCTATGTCCATGAAATGCCGGGCGGCCAGTATTCCAACCTGCAGCAGCAGGCGAAGGGTGTCGGGCTCGGAAACCGATGGAAAGAGGTCAAGGATATGTTCTCCCGGGTCAACATGCTGTTCGGGGACATTGTGAAAGTGACACCGTCTTCAAAAGTGGTCGGCGATATGGCGCTGTTCATGGTCCAGAATGATCTCGATGAGAAAGCGGTGCTCGAGCGCGGACAGTCGATCGACTTCCCTGAATCCGTCATCGAATTCTTCGAGGGGTATATCGGACAGCCATACGGCGGATTCCCCGAGGAACTGCAGAAAGTCGTGCTAAAAGGCCGAAAGCCGCTGACGGAGCGGCCGGGCGAACTGCTGGAAGCAGTCGATTTCGAAAAGGTGAAAAAGGACCTTGCCGAAAAATTGGACCGTCCGGTGACGATGAAAGACGCTCTGGCGTCTGCGCTGTATCCGAAGGTGTTCGATGAATACGCGGCGATCCATAACGATTTCGGCAATCTCTCGGTCATCCAGACGCCGGAGTTCCTGTACGGCATGCGGCTCGGCGAAGAGATCGAAGTCGAGATCGAAAAGGGGAAGACCCTCATCGTCAAACTGGTGTCCATCGGAGAACCTCAGGCGGACGGCACGCGGATCGTCTACTTTGAACTGAACGGCCAGCCGCGTGAAGTGGTCATCCAGGACGTCAGTGTCGAAACGGATGTCGTGAAGAAGCAGAAGGCCGATCCGGGCAACGACGCGCACATTGCCGCAACGATGCCGGGCACTGTCCTCCAGGTGGCCGTGTCGAAAGGCGACCGCGTCCGCCGCGGCCAGCACCTGCTGATCACCGAAGCGATGAAGATGGAGACAACCATCCAGACACCGTACGATGGCGTCGTGAAAGAAATCCACGTCTCGCCGGGGGAAGCAATTTCAACAGGCGATCTCCTCATAGAGCTGGAGCATTGAATACGAAGACACCCGCCGGAATTTCGGCGGGTGTCTTTTGGCTATGGAAAAGATATATGGCTCATCGATACGGAGATTTGCTCATAAACTGCCGGATTCCGCTCATAAACTCGGGAAAGTGATCATAAAAAGAGGATTCCGCTCATAAACTCGGGAAAGTGATCATAAAAACCAGATTCCGCTCATAAACCGGCGTATCCGCTCATAACTTCACAATTTCCGGCTCCTGCAGGCGGATTGCTGCGCCCTGTTGGCACCCTGCCCCGTGCGCTGCGCGCCAGTAAAAGCCTGGCTTGTCGGCTCCGCTGCGCTCCGCATTTTCTGTGGAAATTGCATGGCAAAGGTGCCTTCTCCTCACGAAGTGATCATAACTTGGCGTTTTCGCTCATAAACTCGGGAAAGTAATCATAAATCTCGGATTCCGCTCATAAACCGGCGAAAGTGATCATAAACTGCAGATCCCGCTCATAACTTCACAGATTCCTTGGGTCCGCACCGTGTGAAATAGCCGGCTGGCCACAAGAGGCACTACCGGATAAACCGGTTCCGCCCTGAAGGTAATTCCCCTACAAAAAACAGCCGCCTGGTGCAAGAAACCAGGCGGCTGTTCATCTTACGGCTTATGCACACGCACGCGGGACAACAGCAGAATCATATACGTGAGCAGTCCGAACAGCAATGTGATGAAGAGCGAATGGAGAAGCGCCACTATCAGATTGAGCCGTGTGAAGACGGACAGCATGCCGGTGACCGCCTGTGCGAGCACAAGCAGAAGGGCGATCGACCAGCCCCAGAGGAGCACTTTCTGATCACGGTAGTTGCGATAGACATGGAACGCGATATACGCGAGCCACACGACGATGAGTGCCGCAGCCGTCCGGTGGCCCATCTGGACCCATTCGTTCAGCGTGGATGGCAGTTCGAAGCGGTCATTCCGGCACAGCGGCCAATCCGCACAGGCAAGACTCGATTCCGTGTGACGGACGAGCGCGCCTGTGTAGATGACGAGATACGAATAGACGGTCACGCCGATCGTATGGAATTTGAGTGTCCGTCCGACTTTCAGACGGTCGGCATCGAACTTCTTATCGACTTCGAATATGAGCAGGGTGAGCAGCAGGACAGCCGCAAAGGAAATAAGGGAAATCCCGAAATGCAAGGCGAGGATGAAATCGCCCTGCCCCCACTTTACCTGCGCTGCCCCGATCAGAGCCTGGAGTATCAGGAAGAACACCGCCATGAATGCGAGGAATTTCGTTTCCCGCACGTGGCCGATCGCTTTCCAGGACCAGACGGCCAGCACGACGATCAGGATTCCGACCACACCCGTGACGAGACGGTGGGAGAATTCGATGAGCACTTCGGTCGTGATCTCATCAGGGATGAGCTGACCGTTGCAGCCCGGCCAGTGACGTCCGCAGCCCATTCCGCTGTCGGTTTTCGTGACGAGCGCACCGCCCAGCATGATGAGCAGCATCCCGATTGTCGCAGCGACTGCAAACCACTTCAGATAATTATATCGTTTCAAGCGTAGGCACCTTCTTTTGATAAATATCGACCAGCAGACAGGTCTCTAATTTTCAATGATAGAGAATCCCGTGTTAAAACACAATGGCGGAATGGGAGAACCGGCAGGACAGACCAGTTTTTCACAAAACGTTCATAAAAAAGACCCGATAACTTCACAAACGGCAGCAAGTAATGATTTACTATAGAGGGTGCACTGTATAAATCCTCGCAAGACTGTGCAATTCTATACAAATTGCGTTTATGTATAGAAATTGTGAAGGATTTTCGATATAGTTAAGTATAGCGGTCATTTTCAACCGGTTATTGAAAGGGGGAGTCAAATGTCGAACAGTCGGACGACTGCTGCACAGACAGCACCGGAGACTGCAATCACACCAACATTCTTGAAAGACTTCTTGGCCTTGATTAAAATTGGGATTGTGAATTCCAACTTGATTACTGCGTTCACAGGTCTCTTCTTGGCATTCCAGTTTGCCGGCGTCAGCTTCATACATAGACTGGATCTCATGATTGCAGTGCTTTTTGGAACCGCCCTCATCATTGCCGGCTCGGCCGCACTGAACAACCTGATCGATCGGGATATCGACCCGATCATGACACGGACAAAGACAAGGCCGACGGTCACAGGACGTTTCAAAGCACCTGCAGTTCTCGCAGCCGCACTACTTTTCATTCTAATCGGTGAAATACTTCTGTTCTCAGCGAACACGGTGACAGGCCTTCTTGGTTTCGCCGGAATATTCAGTTACGTTGTGCTCTATTCCATGTGGTCGAAGCGCCGACACGTCTCCAATACGATTGTCGGAAGCCTTTCCGGAGCTGTCCCTCCGCTGATCGGCTGGGCTGCTGTCGACCCGACGCTCGGTCTCGGTGCATGGGCGCTCTTCCTTATCATGTTCGTCTGGCAGCCGCCTCATTTCTATGCGCTTGCCATGAAGAAGACGGAAGAATACCGGGCTGCCGGTATCCCGATGCTCCCAGTCGTCAAAGGATTTGCGCGGACGAAGAAATCCATGCTCGCATGGGTCGTGCTGCTGTTCCCGCTGCCATTTCTGCTGAGCGGACTCGGCACTGCATTCATCATTCTGGCGACGCTGCTGAATATCGGATGGCTGATGCTTGCGCTGAATGGATTCCGTGCAAAAGACGATTTGAAATGGGCGATGTCCATGTTCATCTACTCATTGAATTACATGACAATCTTGTTTGTCTCGATGATTATCTTCTCGATATTCATCTAACCCATCGGAATTCTTTCTTTGACAGGAATTCATTATAGAGAGGTCACTGCTCCTCAAATGGAAGAAAAACATTATTGGAAAGAGAGGGATTATGAAGCGATGATGAAAGGACTCAAAAAATGGCGTCTCCTGTCCTTGTTAGCTGTATTGACTGTTTTCTTGGCAGGCTGCGGTCAACAGGAATTATCTACGCTTTTGCCGGCCGGCCAGGTAGGTAAAGACCAGTTCAAGCTGCTTATGCTTGCTTCAGGTATCATGCTGCTCGTCATTATTGTCGTAGTCGTAATTTATGTATTAGCACTGATTCGTTTCGGCCGTAAGAAACGGGGAGAAGACTTCATTCCTGAACAAACGGAAGGAAGTCAGAAACTGGAGCTGATCTGGACGATCATCCCGATCATCCTCATCACAATCCTCGCTGTGCCTACTGTGTATTACACATACAAACTGGGTGATGTGAAAGCGATGGAAGAAGTCGACGATGACGGAAATGCGAAACACCTCGTTGTCGATGTCACAGCCAAGCTGTACTGGTGGGAATTCGGTTATCCCGATCTCGGTATTGTGACGGCACAGGAGCTGGTCGTGCCGACAGACGAGAAAGTATACTTCAACTTGAAGGCAGCTGACGTCAAGCACTCCTTCTGGATTCCTGCAGTCGGCGGTAAGCTGGATACGAACGTCGAGAACCTGAACAAGTTCTATCTGACGTTCGATCAGGAGTCGAAAGATCTGAAAGACGGCGTATTCTACGGTAAATGTGCCGAGCTCTGCGGACCGTCCCACTCCTTGATGGACTTCAAAGTCAAAACTCTCCCGCGTGACGATTTCAACACATGGGTGAAAAACATGAAGGCGACAGCGGATAAAACCGAAGTTGCCAATGCAGATGGTGAAGAAGTATTCAAATCCAGCTGTATCGGCTGTCACGCAAATTCAGGTGTCGGCGACAGCGGGGCGCAAGGGCCTAACCTAGCAGCCTTCGGTGACCGCAACCGTGTTGCCGGATTCATCGAACACGATAAGGAACATTTGAAAGAATGGATCAAAAATCCACAGAAACTGAAACCGGGCAACAAAATGCCTTCTTTCGAAGATCAGCTGTCCGATCAGGAGATCGACGACTTAGCTGAATACCTGCTTGGCCTTTCCGTTGAGCAGTAACACGCAATGCGATATTGAAGAGGAGGGTAAAACAACGTGAGTTCTGTTGCTCAAAAGAGAAGTTTCGGCGCAGCGTTCTGGGATTGGATGACAACAGTCGACCATAAGAAGATCGGTATTCTATATCTGATCGGCGGCGGTTTCTTCTTCGTCCTCGGCGGAATCGAAGCGATGCTCATCCGTATCCAGCTGCTACAGCCGAACAATGACTTTGTTAGTGCCGGTCTGTACAATGATTTAATCACGATGCATGGTACCACTATGATCTTCCTGGCAGCCATGCCGATATTATTCGGGTTCATGAACTACATCATGCCGCTCCAGATCGGTGCCCGTGACGTAGCATTCCCGTTCATCAACTCACTCGGATTCTGGATGTTCTTCTTCGGGGGACTGTTCCTGAATATTTCCTGGTTCCTCGGCCAGGTGCCTGATGCAGGGTGGACATCGTATGCGTCCTTGTCCATTGCCTCACCAGGCCACGGTATCGATTTCTATGCGATCGGTCTTCAGATCGCCGGGGGCGGTACGCTCATGGCAGGGATCAATTTCCTTGTCACGATCATCAACATGCGCGCACCAGGTATGACATACATGCGGATGCCGCTGTTCACATGGACGACGTTCGTTGCGTCCGCGATGATCCTGTTCGCATTCCCGCCGCTGACTGTCGGATTGTTCTTCCTGACATTCGACCGGATGTTCGGTGCGAATTTCTTCGACCATACAATGGGCGGAAACACAATCATCTGGGAGCATATTTTCTGGATCTTCGGTCACCCTGAAGTATATATCCTGATTCTCCCGGCGTTCGGTATTTTCTCCGAGATCTTCCCGATCTTCTCGAGAAAGCGCCTGTTCGGATATCCGGCGATGGTCTTCGCGACTGTGCTGATCGGATTCCTCGGCTTCATGGTATGGGCTCACCATATGTTCACTGTCGGTCTTGGGCCTACAGCGAACGCGATTTTCGCGGTAGCGACAATGGCGATCGCCGTTCCGACCGGTGTCAAGATCTTCAACTGGCTCCTGACGATCTGGGGCGGAAGCATCCGTGTCACGACACCGATGCTGTATGCACTCGGTTTCATCCCGTCCTTCGTAATGGGCGGTGTCACAGGCGTCATGCAGGGTGCTGCGCCTCTTGACTACCAGCTGCACGATTCGTACTTCATCGTCGCCCATTTCCACTACGTCATCGTCGGTGGTGTCGTGCTTGCGATCCTGGGCGGTCTGCATCTGTACTGGCCGAAAATGTTCGGTACAATGCTCAATGAAGCACTTGGTAAGATCACGTTCATCTTCTTCTTTGTCGGTTTCCACTGTACGTTCCTGATCCAGCACTGGCTCGGGTTCTGGGGAATGCCGCGCCGTGTCTGGACATATATGGACGGACAGGGCTGGAATACTGCCAACGTGATCAGTTCAGTCGGTGCGCTGCTGATGGCTATCGGTGTCATCGTACTGGTCATCAACATCATCATGACGGTTGCGAAGAACGAGCGGATCGGAAACGACCCTTGGGGAGACGGACGTACGCTCGAATGGGCGATCCCGTCACCACCGCCGTTCTACAATTTCACGGCCACTCCGCTCGTCCGCGGATTGGATACAGTCTGGATCGAGAAGTCCGAAGGCAACATGACAGGCCTTACGCCTGCTGAGCCGATTACGGATATCCATATGCCGAACGGTTCCATCATTCCGTTCCTCATGACATTCGGTCTGTTCGTCGCAGGATTCGGTGCTATGTTCCACCAGGAAACGTCTTGGGGTCTGCCGGTGCTGATCTTCGGTCTCGCCTGGACATTCGTTGCAATGGCAGCGCGCTCATTGAAAGATGATCTCGGTTTCCATGTCACGAAAGAACAGATCCAGCGCGATGTGGACAATGCAAGTAAAGGGGGTCGTATCTGATGGATTTGAATAAGAAATTCACCCCGGAAACGTGGCCGGAACATCCGGAGCGTGCGACACTCGAAGCAAAAAACAAATTTGTCGGGTTCTGGCTCTTCCTTGGCGGGGAGACGATCCTGTTCGCGACGCTGTTCGCAACGTATATGGCTTTGAAGAACAAAGGGCCTAGCGGATTCGGTTTCTCCACTCAGGAACTATATGAACTGCCATTGGTCTTTGTCATGACGCTGCTTTTGCTGACGTCTTCACTGACAAGTGTGTACGCCATGCACCATATGAAGAGCTTCAACTTCAAGAAAATGCAGCTGTGGCTCGGGATTACGGCACTGCTCGGACTCGGGTTCCTCGGACTGGAAGTGTATGAGTTCTCCCACTATGTGAAAGAAGGATTCACGTTCGGCAACAGTGCGTTCAGTTCTTCCTTCTTCACACTTGTCGGAACGCACGGTTTCCACGTTGCGATTGGGCTCGTATGGGTTACACTGCTGCTGTTCCGTAATGCGGGACGCGGGCTGAACTTGTATAACGCGACGAAGTATTATACATTCTCGCTCTACTGGCACTTCATTGACGTTGTGTGGGTATTCATCTTCACAGTAGTTTACTTGATGGGAGTGATCGGATAACATGGCAGAAGTAGAAATGTACAAGAGAACACCTGTCGAGCAGGACTTGCTCGTCCGCCGTTCGAAAGAAACAATGCGCGGCCAGGTGATGATGTTCTCTCTTATGATTTTCATGACGCTTGCCTCGTTCACGTTCGTTGTAGCTTATCAGCAGGGAGTCGACGGCTTCACGAAGTATCTTGTGATTCCGGTACTGTTCCTCTTTGCGGCTGTTCAAGTAGCACTGCAGCTTTATTATTTCATGCATATGAAAGACAAAGAGCATGGCGTTCCTCAGATGTTCATGTTCACTGGAGCCCTTCTCGGCTTCCTGATCCCGCTTGCATTCGTCACGATTGTATGGTGGTAAGCAGTTCAACAACCTCCGACTTCGGCCATTGGTCCAAGTCGGGGGTTTTCTGTTTTGTCTGATGTCAAAGAACGTTCATTGTGTTATCCGTCCGGACGTTCTATAATGAAAACAGAACTCATAAAAGGAGCTGGGGCAATTGCCGTTAAGCATATTTGGCTTCCGGGCGCTGTGGAGCCCGTATTTTTTCATCTTTCTCGCTGCATTGACCTTCCTCTATTTTCTGCTGACGAAAAAATGGAGATCGCGTTTTGAAGGGACTGAGCCGGTGACGAACCGGCAGATCATAACATTCCTCTCGGCGATGGTCCTTCTGTATATTGTGAAAGGATCACCGATGGACCTGATGGGGCATATCCTGTTCTCGGTCCACATGTCACAGATGGCGATCCTGCTGCTGATGATCGCACCGCTCTTCATCATCGGGATTCCGAATTTCCTATGGAAGAAAGTGTTCAGCTATCCGAAGATTGCGAAAGTCATCCGGTTCTTCACGAAACCGGTCATCAGCCTGCTGCTGTTCACACTGATGTTTTCACTCAACCACTACCCGCTCGTGCTCGATACCATCAAGCTGAGCCTGCCGTTGCATACAGCGTTCACGCTCGTCCTTTTCGCATCAGCCTTGTTCCTCTGGTGGCCGGTCTTCAACACACTGCCGGGTGAGCCGAAGCTGCATGGTCTGAAAAAGATCGGCTATGTCATCCTCAGTGCCATCTTCCTCACACCTGCCTGCTCGCTCATCATCTTCGCAGATGTGCCGGTGTACGAGACGTACAACAGCGGGGAAGCGTGGCTGCAGGCAATGGCTCTCTGCGTGCCGGCCGGAACCTTGTCAGGCCTGTCGATTTCCGGGCCGGAACTGTTCACCAGTATGCCGTCCGTCTATGATCAGCAGCTCGGCGGAATTATCATGAAAGTCATACAGGAACTGCTGTATGTATTCATCATCGGCAAGGTCTTCTTCACCTGGGCTCAGGAAGAGCAGGACAATGCCGACGAAATCACGCAGAGAGACCTGCTGGAACGCAAAAAGCTGTCTGTACACGGATAATCACTGTACCCTGAATAGAAATGGAGAACGCCTATGGACATCCCTTTTTTACCGACGCTGAGTACCGCACTCATTGTCCTGTCGGGTGTGCTCGTCATCATCGGATGGGTTCTCATCAAGAAACAGCACAGACAGGCGCATAAGAATGTCATGATTGCTGCGGCGGCCGCGGCACTGATGTTTCTGATCATCTACTTGTCCCGGACTGTTATTGTCGGGAACACATCCTTCGGCGGTCCGGACAGCATCAAGATCTATTACACGGTATTCCTGATCTTCCATATCTGCCTGGCAACGTTCGGTGCTGTGCTCGGTGTGTTCTCGCTGGTGACCGGGTTGAAGGATAACCTGCCCAGACACAGGAAGCTGGGCCCCGTCACAAGCCTTGTGTGGGTGTTTGCAGCACTCACGGGCGTTGCGGTCTATCTGCTGCTGTACGTCTTCTACAAAGGCGGGGAAACCACCTCTATGATCAAAGCCATCCTCGGATTCTGACGAAAAAACACGCATACCCGCTGACGGGTGTGCGTGTTTTTTCGTTGTGCCGGTCTATATTTTGAAATTCAGCTTGATGATCCCCGCCTCAATCGCGGTCGTGAACAGGATGACGACCATCGGGCCGATGAAGAACCCGAGGACACCGAATAGCTTCAGGCCGATGAACATGCCGATCAGCGTCGGAAGCGGCGACAGGCCGATCTGGGAGCCCATCACTTTCGGCTCGACCGTCCGCCGGATGATCAGGAGGACAGCCGCCAGAATGGCCAGCTTCGTTCCCATGGCGACATCGCCGCTGACAAATTCATAGAGCGCCCACGGTGCCAGGATGATGATCGAGCCTAGTATCGGAATGACGTCGATGATCCATATGATGATTGACATGACCACTGCATATCTCGGCACGATCAGGAGCAGGCCGACAAAGGCTGCCGCCAGGATGATGAAGCTGACGAGCAGCTGCGCTTTCAGGAATCCGATCACTGTGGCATTCAGCCGTGTTGTCATGTACCTGACTTTTTCAGCTGTCCTGATTGTAAGGCGGTTGTACACTCCCCGTTTCAGCTGCGGCAGTTCCAGCATGAATAGGAACAGGGCGATCAGGAATACGATGAAACTGACAAGGAAATTCGGGATCTCCGCTGCGAGTGCGATAATCCGTTCGTAACTCACCAGTTCAAGGAGCGATGTCTGCATGGACTTGAGCGCCGCCGTGAACTGTTCTTGTGTCGCTTTCACAATATCCGATGGAAGACCGGATGTGTACCTCAGCAGTTTGTCCTGCATATCGATCCAGACGCCTGACAGCGAGTTCAGATACTCAGGTGCGTCTTTCGTGAACTGGACAATGCGTCCGATCAGCGACGTGACAGAGTAGTAGATCCCGACTGCCACAAGCAGGACGACGAAGATGAAAACGGAAATGACCGCAAGCTTCCGCTTCCACTTGAATCTCCGCTCCACAAGTTTCACAAGCGGGTCGATCAGCAGAGCGGTCAGCAGCGCCAGAATGAGCGGTATGGAAACCGGGAGTATAAAAACTAACGCAGTGATGGCGATCACTGCAAAAAGCAAAATGAACAACGTTCTCTTTGTCAACCACTTCGACACCCGGCATACCTCCAAAACGTGTATTATATCTATTATAGCCAATCCGGCTGGAAATGGATATGCAAAAGGCGAGTGTTTCTGATATAGCGGGGCGGCAGAACAAAAATGCCGGCGGCCTGTCTACGGACAGACCGCCGGCGTCTCTTAGTGCCGGATCAGCGTTATTTCAAATTTACAGCCTGCAGGTCTTTCACGAACGCTGCAATCGTCTTCTTGCAGTCGTTCACGACGAATGGCGGATAGAACTCGTCCTCGCCGTATTCGACGCCATGCGGATAGTAATGCTTCCCAAGCTGCGGTGTGATGAATTCCAAAACTGCATCATTGCTGCCGATATCGCCGCCGGGTGTGATAGCGTAGACGCGAAGGTAGTAGATCCCTTCTGCGACTGTATATTTCTTGTCGAACGTCACACGCTCATAATCCCACTGGCCGGCCAGAACCAGGTCATACTTGGCCGCGACTTCTTTAGCGATCGGAAATGTGACCGAAATGTCTTCCAAACCTGTGTTGATAAAGTCCATATCCCAATTTCCTCCTTAAACAGCAGTTCATCGATAATGATTCGTCTTTAATCATAGAACAAAAGGGGAGCGGTTGCAATGGCAACATTGTGGCGCCGGCTGCTGTCCGGCAAACGGGTGGGAAAAGAGTGACTTCCTGCCGGCAAGTCCATTACAATGGAGGAAAGACAGTTCGCGTAAGGAGGAGGGAGAACGTGAAACGGATCTGGAAAGTGGCACTGCTGTTAGTTGTGGTCCTGGCGTTCTTCTATTTTTGGGATGACGGGTTCAAGGAGAACGATCCGCTCGAGTCCCCTGTCAAACCAGGAACGGCCATCAGCGGGGGGGAAGGGCTTCAGCAGCAGGAGGAAGGCAGCATGGCCAAACGGCCGGACCGCGGGATTTCTACATTTGTCGGTAAACCGGCATCCGAACTGCTGGAAGCGTTCGGGAATCCGGAACGGAAGGACTTGTCGGCGTTTGGCTTCGAATGGTGGATCTACCCCTCTGATCCGATGGTGATGGCTGGAGTTTCAGATAACGTGGTGAACCAGATCTACAGTGGAGACCGGGAGGCGGATGTCTATCCATACAGCAATGGGCAGAGCAGTGAGGACATTTACCGGAGCTCCCTCATAGAATCGGAACTGGCGGTCGGCGAGGGAGACAACCAATATACATTTGTCCTGAACGGTGAGGACATCAAGAATAAGATGCTGATCCAGTATGACGGCCTGTTCGCACAGCTCTATATCGACGAGACACAGGGGGAACTGGAAGCCGTGCGGTTCGTCGAGCCGATGACACTTGTGAAGCAGCAGCCGTACGACCTTTTCTATAAAGGTGAGATGGTGGACGTCAAGAAACCTTCATCGGAAGACCAGTTTGCTGTCGATCGGGCACTGGAACGGCAGATTCTCGATATTACGAATCTGTACCGGGGGAATCACGGACTGAATAAGCTGAAGAAGGACTACCGGCTGCAGGTTGTCGCCCGGGAACACAGCAAGGAAATGGCGCTGGAGAATTACTTTTCACAAGATTCGCCGACATCCGGGACACTCGCCAACCGGCTGAAGCTGGCGGACATCGAGGTGAAGAAGGCTGGGGAGAACATAGCGCTGAACTATACGGACGCCATCGAGGCCGTCCATGGCTGGCTGAATTCCCCTGCACACCGGGACGTGCTGCTGGATGAAGATTTCACCCATATCGGAACGGGTGCCTACGGCAATTACTATACACAGAATCTTGTTCAGGAAATCGAAAAACCGGCTCCCTGACAGTCAAGGAGCCGGATGGACCCATGTGCCTTCCTCGGTTCCGGCAATCCCTCGTATATAGAGAGGGGTTGCTGTTTTTTTTGCATAATCAGCAGCGCGCTGCTGGATGATCGGATGACCGGTCTGCAGGAGGGGCAGGAATTGGTCGATGGTCAATTCTTCGAGTTTGCGTGCACCTTCATGCCGACGGGGATCGGCAGTCATGACGCCGGGGACATCCTTGAAGAACTCGACATGCCGGGCGTTCAGGCAGCTGGCGAGCACCACCGCAGTGAGATCGCTGCCTCCCCGGCCGAGTGTCATATACTCACCGTCTCCGCTGATACCCTGGAAACCCGGAATTATGACGCAAGGCACCTGCTTGAATGCCTGTTCGTAGGCGCTTGTCTCCACTCGGCTGATTGCCGCATTACCGAATTCCCCTTCTGTGAAGATGCCGGACTGGCGGCTGTGCATCACTTTGTTCGCTATGCCCGCTTCTTCAAGTTCGGCACTCAGCACTGCTGAGGCAAGCAGTTCACCGCAGGAGGCGGCGAGATCAGAGGCCGCTGTTCCGGGATGGAAGGACGGGGTGATCGACAGGAGCCGGTCAGTGGAATAAGGGCTCTCCTGCCGTCCGATTGCGGACACGACTACAACTGCTTTCCCGTGCTCCAGCAATCCTTCACGAATCCGCTCAATACATAACCGGCGCTGCACCCTATCCTTCATGGCAGCGCCGCCGAATTTTTGTATGATCATCTCTTCTCCCAACTTTCCTCGTGACATTTGCTCATGATGTTTCATACCTTACAGTAGGTTCATCCTTACTATATTCTGCAGGTTGGAAAACGTTCGGGAAGGAGTCATATATAATGCATCTGATTGAGCTGCTGAAAAACTGGCCGTGCACGGTGAAAGGGGAATGGCGGGATGTCAAAATCAGGAGTGTTACGGAGCATCCTGCCCGCGTCTCTCGGAACAGCTTATTTGTCGCACGGAAAGGCGCTAGGTTCGACGGTCACCAGGCGATCGATGAAGCGATTGCGAAAGGGGCGGCTGCAGTGGTGATCGACCGTCCGGTTTCTTCATTGAAACTTGCAAAATGGGCAGAGACAGGAACGGCGATCGTGACTGTGCCGGACAGCAGCAGATTCCTGTCGTACAGTGCTGCAGAACTGGCAGGCAACCCATCGGAAGAGCTGCAAGTCATCGCTGTGACAGGAACGAATGGTAAGACGACAGTGACCCATTTCATCGGTCAGCTGCTGAAGGAAACAGGTGTGAAAGCGGCTGTCATCGGAACGACGGGCTGTTATATAGACGGGAAGCGGCTGGACATCCCGATTCCTTCATTGACTACACCGACCGCGGAGTACCTGCATCCATTACTGCAAGTGTGCAGGCTGGAAGGTGTCACACATGTCGCCCTGGAAGCCTCATCCATCGGTTTGGAAAGAGGACGGCTTGCTGACTGTGCCATCGATATCGGCATCCTCCTCAATGTCGGCACGGATCACCTCGAAGACCATGGCGGCCGGGAAGCGTATGTCGCAGCCAAAAAGAAGCTGGTCACCCTGTCCCGTCAGGTCATCGTCAACGAGGAAGACCCCGTCTGCATGAAGATGGCGGAAGACGCTGCTGTGCCGGTATACAGATTCTGCCGCAGCGAGTATATCGGCTGTTTGGCGTCCGGCAGCATGATCAGCAAGATGCCGACCGGACTCCATAACAGGCTGAATGCCATGGCCGCTGCAAGTGCGGTCCGGCTGCTCGGCATACCCGAACAGGTCATAGAACGGTCGTTCAGTGCGCTGGCGCTGCCGCCCGGCCGGCTCCAGCTCGCGGAAAGTGTGAACAGAAGGGTGTATATCGATTACGCCCATTCACCGGATGCACTGGAAGCGGTCCTGCAGGCGGTCTCCGGGCTGAATCCGAAAAGGCTTGTCTGTGTATTCGGGTGCGGAGGGAACAGGGACCGTGAGAAACGGCCGCTCATGGGGCGGATTGCAGAGAAGTACTGCGACCATGTCGTCATCACATCCGATAATCCGAGAGATGAGGACCCCGGGATGATTGCCCAGCATATACTGCACGGCGTCAAGCATCCGCATAAGATAGAGGTCGAGCTGGACCGTCGGACGGCGATCCGCAGGGCGGTAGGCAGCAGCGGGCCGGATGATATTGTCGTGATTGCCGGCAAAGGGCATGAGACTGTCCAGATCATCAATGAAGACAGCATCCTCTTTTCCGATTATGAAGAGGCGATGGAAGCGCTGAAGGCGGATCAGCTCCTGTAAGAATCAGCGGATGCACTTGTTCCCTCTATTTGGTATACTGTAGGAGAATGGAGGGAATGTATTTATGATGATGACCAACGAATGGCTCGACATCATCGAACAATCAGACGAATTGGCAGACATGATCCTGACATCCGATGTCCTGTCTGATTATCGCTCCGCCCACCGTGCAGTTTACGGGGATGCCGAACTGGTCCGTAAGATCAGGGAATTCTCCGAACTGAAGGAACGGTATGAGGAAGTGCAGCGGTTCGGACGATATCATCCGGATTACAATAGAGTGATGAAAACGATACGCCTCGACAAGAGGGCCTTAGATATGAATGAAAAAGTCGCGGCACTGCGGCTGGCGGAAAATGACGTCCAGTATCTGCTGGATGAAATCAGCGCCACGGTTGCCCGCGCCGTATCCGAATCCGTCAAACTGCCTTCCGACAATACGTTTGTCACGGAAGAGAGCTGCGGAGGCGGCTGCGGATCGGGGGGAGGCTGTTCCTGCTCTGCATGAACATACCGGCAAACTGAAAAGGCTGTACGGCAACCGGGATTCCCGGTACTGCCGTACAGCCTTCTTCTCATTCGGCATCCGGGTCGAGCGATGCCATCACAGTACGCGGCTCGGACGTGATGAACCCTGACACACCTGCGCCTGCCAGCTTGACGACAGAATCCGATGGTGCGTTTTCAACGTAAACGGCAATGTTCAGTCTCCTCAAGAACTGGATGAAGCCAACGCTTGCAGTCTGAAAAGGCCCCAGCTTGCCTGACAGCACGAAGAAATCGCTGCGCGGCTTATACAGATGGCCGAACCGGCTTGAATAGGCTGCATAGGCCTGTTTCAGTTCATCACGTCCTGCGCCGGATGCTGCCCTGTATTGCGTATATAAATTGAACCGGTCCACTTGGTCATCGTACGGACTGATAACTGCCACCTGATCCTGAGCGTCACATTCCTCCAGCAGTTTCCATAGTTTGGACGGCATCAGGCTGCCTTCATATGTATCCGGCGAGTCGGCCAGACGGATGACGAACAGCAGATGGGGGTATGCGGCGAGCATATTTTGCAGAAGGCAGGGCTGTGCAGACTGATGATCGGTATCGTCATGTGAAGTGATGATGATCTCTTCTTCCGGTGTGAGCCGGATATCCACAGCCAGTCCATGGACGCCTAGAGCTGCGGCATCCGCTGCTTGAACATCGCAGTCCGCCGAACCGGCAAGCTGCTGCACTACAATCGGTCCGTCAAAATCCAATGCTTCTTTGTTCCCGCGTGCAGACGGCCGGATGAGTGCTTTGGAAGCGGCCCAAGCTGCGGCTCCCGCCGCACCGACTGAAAGGGCAACCTTCGTCTTCTTTCCCATGTCCCATTCCTCCTTTTAGCTGTTGCTGGGTCCATTATATGACATAACAGGCGAGCTGTCAGTAAAGCCCGGTTGCTGATTTTTCAACAAATATGGTATTGTAAAGGGTAAGAAAAGAGGGATCCCATTGGTTGATCGTCAAGGAGTCATCATTTACCTCCATCACTTGAAACAGGCGAAATCGTTCCGTAAATACGGTCATGTCCATTATATATCAAGACGCATGAAATACGTCGTGCTCTATTGCCGTCAGGAAGAGGTCGATGACGTCATACGGAAAGTGGAAAAGTTGTCTTCCGTAAAAAAAGCCGTCCCTTCCTACCGGCCGTTCGTCCGGACGGAGTATGAAAACGCACGTCCTGACAAGGCGAAAGAGTACGACTATAAAACAGGGCTCTGATATCAGTCGAGCGGCGGAAGCAGATGGTTCAGCCTGAGCACGCCCGTGACATACTGATAATACAGTCTTGTCTCCGGGAACTCGGAAGAATGCTTGAGCTCGACCGGTACAGGACGGCTGCCCGCGGCTGCGGCAGCATCTTCGAACAGCTGCTGCCGTCTGGACATACGGCCGCTGTCAGCCGGTATCCCTTCCCGGCAGATGTAGATCGGGCAGAATCCGCCGTCTCCCGCCGGTGAAAAGGATGCCGCGGGCGACAGTACGCGCTTGCCGCCAGCTGTGGACGTAAACAGGAAGGTCCGCTGGAGACGCGACGCATTCGCAGTAATCAGTTCACATAGTTCGTAAATATCAGAGTACCCTTCACCCAGCTCGATGAATCGCTGCTGTTTCATAAGAAAGCACACCTTTCAAAAAGTATCTTTCCTAATCATAGCATGGCTGCAGCACGTTTGCAGACCCGGATGACAGGAGCAGCCAAAGGAGTGGCACGGATGAGAGTGATCGCAGGGAGCCGGAGAGGCATTCCCCTGAAGACGATAGACGGGACGAATACCCGCCCGACTTCAGACAAAGTTAAAGAAGCGTTGTTCAGTAAGCTGGGTTCTTTTTTTGACGGAGGGATTGCTGTTGAGCTTTTCGGCGGCAGCGGTTCGCTGTCATTGGAATCCTTATCGCGCGGTGCAGATGAGGCGTGGGCGTTCGAGAAGAATCCGAAAGCCTGCGCCATCATGAAAGCGAATGCCGAGAAATGCAGGTTCACATCGGAGCTGCATATTGTCCGCGGTGATGCAAGGACGGCAGCCAAGCGGCTGGATGCGGAAGGTGTGAAAGCTGACCTGCTGTTCCTGGATCCGCCTTATGCCAAACGGGAGTACTATGATCTGGCGCTTCAGTTTGCGGAGGCCGGACTGCTGACGGACCGGGCGGCTATCATATGCGAGCATGACAAACAGCTTGAACTGCCTGCATCTTTCGGCAGTTATACAACAAGCGGTCCGACGGTGTACGGGGGAAGTGCACTATCTATTTACAGGAAATGAGGGTGTATGATGGGGAAAGTGGCAGTAGTGCCCGGCAGTTTCGATCCGCTGACGAACGGTCATCTGGATATCATCAAACGGGCCATCAAGATCTTTGACGAAGTGCATGTAGCGGTGATGAACAATTCGTCCAAGAAACCGCTGTTCTCGGTGGAGGAACGGCAGCAGCTCATCGCACAGGCAACTGCGGAGTATCCGACGGTGAAAATCGATTCGTCGTCAGGACTCCTGATCGACTATGCAAAGAGCATCAACGCATCCGCCATCGTCAGGGGGCTGCGTGCAATATCCGACTTCGAATACGAAATGCAGATCACGTCCATGAACAGGTTCCTGGATGAAGACATCGAGACATTCTTCGTCATGACAAAGAACCAATATTCGTTCCTGAGCTCAAGTATCGTCAAGGAAGTCGCCAAGTATGGCGGGGACGTTTCGGCACTTGTACCGGAAGCGGTGGATCGTGCGCTGAAGAAAAAGTATACATAAACAGGCAATGGGAAGGCGGATGCCATTCCCATTGTTTTTTAGGTTCAGGACAAATTTCCGCTGATTCTGCATATCTCAAAGAAGGAGATAAAGAAAGAGCGGGACAGCCGCGACGCTGAAGATCCGGCCGATGACATAGGGCTTCAGCGACAGTTCAGCAGAGCGGGCGATGACGAACACCTGCATATGGATACTCAGTCCATTGACGGACAGGATTGCCGCGATCAGGTACGGGAACATCGGTGAACCGAAAAAATGCTGAGCGGCCGACTGGACCCCCGACGTCATCTCGAATACGGACAGGACAGCCGTCTTCACGATTCCCATCTCGACCGGGGCGGCCGCCTGGATGACATCCGTCAGCACACTCCCGAGGGAGGAGAAGAAGACGACCGTCGTGGCGACCAGGATGATGATTCCCGAAGACTCCTTGAAGGCGTCCAGCAGCGGAGCGGTGCTCGGTTTGCGCTGCGGAACAGACAGCTGCCGGTCCGCCGGCGGTCTACGGTTCGCCAGCAGCAGGAGGACACCCAGGAAGAAAATGATATTGGCAAGGTGGATAGCAATCAGCAGCTTCCATCCCGACCAGGTATCCCCGAACAGCTCAAGCCCGATATACCCGACGATGAACATCGGGCCGGGCGCATGGCAGGCCGCAAGCAGCAGGCTGCTTTCATAGGCGGACAGCTGGCCATTCCGCTTCATTTCACTGACCGTTACTGCACCGACAGGGAAACCGCCGAACGATCCGAGCGTGTAGGCTTTGAGATAACGCAGCCATCCTTTCGAATTTGTGCCGGTAGCCGGTAATTTCAACAGCCATTGGGTAAGAATGATGTAGGGAAGCAAATAAGGAAGCAGCGCCTGGGTGAATAATGAGGCGCCTGTCACGGCTCCATCGTGGGCGATCCCCGGACGGAGGATGAACAAAGCGATCAGCGCCCAGATCATCAGTACGTTCACCATGCCGTCATGGCACAGCCGGTCAGGATAACTTTCACATGTGCGGCTCCTTTCATAGCACTCTGGTCAGCCAAGAGTGTAATCGTTGTGCTGCTTATTTTCCCGATGGTACACTTAACCATATGTAAACAAAGTACAGGCTATTAACGGAGGTGCAGGTAAAATTACTTTCAAGCGAATCGGCATAACTGCCCTGCTGGCCGTTTTGGTCACACTGTTCATGGTCTTACCACTGGACGGTTATGTATCCCAGCCGGGGGGCGCCTATGAACTGTCCCCGCTCGTCC
This sequence comes from Sporosarcina koreensis, assembly GCF_000826145.2. Lineage (GTDB taxonomy): Bacteria > Bacillota > Bacilli > Bacillales_A > Planococcaceae > Sporosarcina > Sporosarcina trichiuri. The sequence continues at coordinate 1,061,523 of NZ_LN651337.1, read as the reverse complement.
ATGTGGAGGACGGAGACGAAGAAGACACCGGGACATTCAGCCTGATGACGATTTCGGTCGGCAAGGCCACACCTGCCACTTATCTGTGGGCGCACCTCTCGGATAAGATGAAACTTCTGCCGGCGGATAAAGTGCGCCGGCATGGTGAAGACGACCGGGAGTATAATATCCGCCAGCTCCGGCTCATGTCGGACTCCCAATTCAATGCCATCACCGTCGCTTTCGAAAAAGCCGGGAAGCCTGTGGAAATCGATTTTGCCGGGATCTATGTCCAGCTGGTCGTCGACGGCAGTGCCTCGGATGGGAAGCTGGAAGCCGGAGACCGGATCACCGGCGTCGACGGGAAGCGTCTGACGGAACCGGACCAGTTTGCAGCGTACGTGACGGACCAGAGAAAAGGGGATACGATAGAGGTTGAAGGCGCCCGTGAAGGGAAACCCTTCAAAGAGGAGATCACCTTGAAGGAGATCCCTGGAGCGAAAGGGAAAGTGGGCCTCGGAATCCAGTACCAGGAAGACAGGTCATTGAAAACAATCCCGAAAGTGACATTCAACACGTCCGATATCGGCGGGCCTTCCGCCGGCCTCATGTTCACTCTTGAAATCATCAACCAGCTCGACAGCCGGGATATTACGAAAGGCTATACGATCGCCGGTACCGGTGAAATGCTGCCGGGCGGCACAGTCGGCCGCATCGGCGGTATCGACTTCAAGGTGATGGCAGCTGATCGGGACGGAATGGAGATTTTCTTTGCACCGGATGATGAGCTTCCTGAAGAAGTGAAAGCAGCGAACCCGGGCATCAGGAGCAACTATGAGGAAGCCGCGGAAACGGCAGAAAAAATCGGCACGACCATGAAGATCGTGCCGGTGAAGACCGTCGATGATGCCCTGAAGTATCTGGATGGTCTGGAACCGAAGAAATGATTCAGTCCGAAAGAAGCGGAGGGGTCCTGAAGTCGAGGCCAGTCAGCGGATGGACCGGATCGATACCGAATGCATAACAGTCCGAGACATGTGCAGAGATATCGGCTGATACGCTGTCGTGGGCGGCGAGACGGCTGACAGCCGGGAGTGCGAGCCGGCCTTTCTGTTCTTTCAGATAGCGCCGGCCTGCCGCTGTCATGCCGAGCACCCGCAGATGATCCGGATTTCCCGCCGCGATGCGCTGCTCATAGGTGAACCCTGTGAGGATATGGACGAGCATGCGCTGCAGGCGTGTCCATGTATACCGTTTCGATTTCACCTGTGCCATGAACGAAGCAAAGTCCTCCGATTGTTTCGCCGCTTTGTACAGCAGGTGCTCGATGCCTTCAGTAATATCAGCTATTCCGCCAAGCCGTTCCGGCCCGTCACGCAGGATCTGGAAGCGGAGCAGCGGATAGAACGAGTCCCAGCTGCCGAACCGGGAACGCTGTGCAAGCCAGTCGCTGAGGAGCTCATAGGTCGCTGCCGGGACGTATGCCCGGATGCCTTCCAGCCGGCCTCCCTCGCTGAACAGTTCTTTCCGGATGCCTGTCGCGCTTGCGATATGCGTATCGGCAGAGATATCATCGTAATACCCGGCGCCTAAGCGGGGAATCGTGACGGCTCCCATGCGGGATCCGATTTCATCCGCCGCCTCCATATAGTGGAACCCGAGGATGTTGTTCGGTTTGGACAGGTCTGCACAGACGGGATCCTCCTGTGATTGGCGGATTGTCAGTTCATACGCGTCATTGAGGGCTTTTGGATAGCTGATGCCCGACTTCACCGCATTCCGCACCTGTTCTTCGTAATATGGCCGATTCGATTTGATCCGCCTGAGTGTTTCGGCGAATGGCCCGATCGCTCCCTGTTCGCTTCCGAAGCAGTAGCTTGAACAGCATGCCGCATCCAGGAGGCGGATGGCGCCGTCCGCGAAGCCGGATGCGTTCGCCGTCGCCGTTTCATACGGCAGTTCGATGACGAGGTCGATGCCGTTCTCGAGCGCCATCGCCGTCCTCGTCCATTTATCGACAAGTGCAGGTTCACCGCGCTGCAGGAAGTTGCCGCTCATCACAGCGATGACAGCGTCCGATCCGGTCAGCTGTCTTGCCTGTTCGGCGTGATAGCGGTGTCCGTTATGGAACGGGTTGTATTCGGCAACAATTCCGACTGCTTTCATGAGTCTCACGCTCCTTTGGTCTGTGGTCCGCATAGTATTCAGTATAAAGAATAACGGAAGCTGGTGACAAGAAAATATCTTGACATCTATTTTACTCCGCTATATAATCAAAAGTGTTGTCTTGAGGTGATAGGCATGAAATGGTCAATTCATCAATTGCGAAAGTTCAAGCAGGGAAGTATACCGCTTGACGAAGTGGTGGATCTCAGTTCCGTCAAGGAGAAGAATCCCGAAATCCGGGAGATCTCACCTGTTCATCTGACAGGCTACTGTACAGTCGGTTCCAAGAAAATTTCGTTCCATTTCCGGTTGGAAGGTAAGATGATCCTGCCGTGTGCCCGCACATGGAATGATGTGGATTATCCGTTTTCCATCGAGACGGACGAGCAGTTCAGCTGGGACGAATACGTTCTGGCACAGGATGATGAAATCTTCCCGGTGACGGGGGATACGATCGATCCAATGCCGCTTTTCGAGGAGCTGATCCTTCTGGAAGTCCCGATGCAGGTCTACTGCGAAGGGGCGGAAGCCATGACGGAAGCATCCGGAACAGGCTGGTCCTATACGACCGATGAAGAGTACAATAAGCAGCTGGAGGAAGAGCAGGAGACCAAGACGGATCCGAGACTTGCGGACTTAGCAAGATTTTTTGAATCCGATAACGACTAGTCGAAATAAGGAGGTGCCTCTAATGGCAGTACCAAAGAGAAGAACATCTAAGACCAAAAAGAACATGCGCCGTACACATTACAAATTACAGGTTCCAGGTATGACAACTTGTGAAAATTGCGGTGAAATGAAGTTGGCACACCGCGTTTGCAAATCATGCGGTCAATACAAAGGGAAAGTTGTTGCAGGCGAATAATCAAGATTCTGCCGCAATACTTTGGCAGCTCATCGCTGTCTCGAAGACTGCCGGGAAACCATGGTTCCCGGCAGTCTTTTTCTATGCGGAAAACCAACAGGGGGTGCTGAAATGTCTTATTCAATTTCCAGGGACGGACAACTGCTGACGTTTTCGATTGAGCGGCCGGGTGTGCGCAATGCGGTCAGCCATGACGTGATGGACGGGCTGGAGAAGTTCATCCGGCAGCTGGAGACGGATGGGTCCGTCGAATGGGGAGTCGTCACATCCACCGGCAGGAAAGCGTTCTGTTCAGGCGGGGACCTGTCGGAGTTCCACACGCTTCGGACCGCTGACGAGGCGCGTCCGATGCTCCTGCGGATGACCCGGCTGCTGTACCGGCTGGCAGCTGTACCTGTCCCGGTCATCGCCCTCATGGACGGCACGGCGGTCGGGGGCGGCTGTGAACTTGCCGCCGCCTGCGATTTCAGGCTGATGCGTGCAGATGCCCGGGCAGGGTTCATCCAAGGGACCCTCGCTATCACGACAGGATGGGGCGGTGCGTCCCTCCTGTATGAGAAAGAGAGCCTGCATGCGCCGGCACTGCAGCTCCTGATGGGCGCGAAACTCCATGAGGCCCGGACGCTTGAGGAAGCCGGCTGGATTACGTCCGTCTACACCGATGGCAAGCAGGAAGCACTCGTCCGCTTCCTGGACGGATTCCGCACGATCAGCCCCGGTGTCCTCCATGCCTACAAGATGGTCGCTGTAAGGAGGTTTGTACAGACGGGATTGGAGCACCGGATGCTCGAGGAAGCGGAGCAGTGTGCAGTCCTCTGGGAGTCGGATGAGCATCATGAAGCAGTACGGCGGTTCAGGGAGAAAACAGGACGTCCTAAAGATTGAATTTTGCAAAGATAAGAGAATGGTTGAAAACGATTTCAATTATCAGATAAACTAGGGAAAGATACATGAAACTCATCTATCTTACCAGGAATTTATTGACGAGGAGGAGAAGAGGATGGCAGAAGTTCGTTCATCTATGACAGGCACAGTATTCCAGATCGAAGTGGAAGTCGGGCAGGAAGTGAAAAAAGGGGATGTCGTCGTAATTCTCGAGTCCATGAAAATGGAGATTCCCGTGGAAGCCGAAATGGACGGCAAAGTCGCGTCCATTGAAGTGAAAGAAGAAGATTTCGTCGATGAAGGGGACGTCATCCTGACATTCGAAGGATAAGCAGATCACTGAATGGGGGTATTTGCGTGACGAACAGCACAGAAGAACAAAAGGGGTATAACGGTAAGCTCGAGGAACACCTGGCTGCCATTTTTGCCGGCGGCCAGCAGAAGTACCACGATAAAGCAGCCGAGCAGGGAAAATTATTCGTGCGCAAGCGGCTTGAACTGCTCTTCGATAATGGTGAGTATACAGAGGACGGCCGCTTTGCAAACTGCGAAGCAGGTGATCTGCCGGCGGACGGGGTTGTCACAGCCATGGGGAAAGTCGGCGGGCAGACGGTCTGTGTCATGGCGAACGATTCGACCATCAAAGCGGGCTCTTGGGGATCACGCACCGTCGAAAAGATCATCCGGATCCAGGAGACAGCGGAAATGCACAGGGTGCCGATGCTGTATCTGGTGGATTCCGCAGGTGCACGTATTACAGACCAGCTGGACATGTTCCCGAACCGCAGAGGGGCCGGCCGGATCTTCCATAACCAGGTGAGGCTGTCAGGGTTCATCCCGCAGCTGTGCGTCCTGTTCGGACCGTCTGCAGCAGGTGGTGCTTACATACCGGCCTTCTGCGATTTGGTCATCATGGTGGACGGAAACGCATCAATGTATCTCGGCTCGCCGCGGATGGCCGAGAAAGTGATCGGTCAGAAGGTGTCGCTCGAAGAGATGGGCGGCGCGGAGATGCACTGCTCGGTCAGCGGCTGCGGCGATGTGCTCGCAGACTCGGAAGAAGAAGCGATCGCAGAAGCAAAACGGTATCTCGCTTTTTTCCCGGCCAACTTCACTGAATCGGCTCCGCTCAAAGAGGCCGTTGCGGCCAAAACAGGGCGCACGCTAGAGGAAATCATCCCCGAAAACCAGAATGCGCCCTTCAATATGTATGAAGCGATCGACACGCTGATCGATGAAGACAGCTTTTTCGAGGTGAAGAAGAAATTCGCGCCTGAACTCATTACGGGTCTTGCCCGGATCGACGGCCGGCCTGTCGGTATCATTGCCAACCAGCCGAAAGCGAAAGGCGGCGTCCTGTTTGTCGACTCCGCTGACAAAGGGGCGAAGTTCATCAACCTGTGTGATGCCTTCTCAATTCCTCTCCTGTTCCTGGCAGACGTACCAGGCTTCATGATCGGGACGAAAGTGGAACGGGAAGGGATCATCCGCCATGGTGCCAAACTGATCATGGCGATGAGTTCCGCGACGGTACCGAAAATTTCCGTCGTTGTCCGGAAAGCATATGGTGCAGGTCTCTATGCGATGGCCGGCCCGGCATTCGAACCGGATGTGTGCATCGCCCTTCCGACTGCACAGATTGCCGTCATGGGTCCTGAAGCAGCGGTCAATGCCGTCTATTCCAACAAGATCGAAGCGATTGAAGACCCGAAAGAACGCCGGGCATTCGTTCAGCAGAAACAGCAGGAATACAAAGCGGAAATCGATATTTACCGGCTTGCATCTGAAATGATCATCGACGAGATCGTCAAGCCTTCGGATCTGCGGGCTGTGCTTGCGGACAGGTTTGCCCTGTACAGCACGAAAGAAATTCCGCAGCCTCCGCGCAAACACCCGGTATATCCTGTATAATCCGGTATAACGGCTGCCCGGATCGTCTCTGTAAGGGATGGTCCGGGCAGCTTTTTTCCAATGGGAGGGCTATTATGGAGATTGTCATTGCAGGGGCAGGAGCCATCGGGATGCTGATGGGTTCCTATCTGGCGGAACAGGGGCATGGTGTTTCTTTTCTCACGCGCCGGCCCGGCCAGAGCCTGGCATTACAGAAGAACGGCCTGCTCCGCATCGGGGACACCGGCGGGCGGCGGTTTGCGGTGAATGCTTTCACAGAGCCGTCTGACGCGCCGGACGGAGCCCTATGGATTGCGGCGGTCAAATCAGGCAGCCTGCCTAAGCTTTTTGACTCCCTGACGAGCGATGTCCGGATCGGCTACATGCTGTTCATCCAAAATGGGATCCGGCATTTCGAGCAGGCGGATGACCTGCTGTTCCCTTCCATCGGGTTCGCTTCCATCACGCACGGCGCAAACAGGGAGAACGACTGGACGGTCCGCCATCTCGGCAATGGTGTGACAGCCGCTGCACATTACAGGGGGGACCCGCAGCCGTTGGAAGAATTGTGCCGGCAGATGGAAGAGCCGTTCCCGTTCCGGCTGCAGCCGGATGCTCGGGCCATGCTGTACCGAAAGCTGCTGCTCAACTGCTGCATCAATCCGCTGACCGCTCTGCTCGGGATCAGGAACGGGGAGCTTGTTTCGCGGGAGAATGCCTGCAGACTGATGGAAGATGTGTACTATGAACTGGCGGAAGCCTATCCGGATACCGCAGGCCGACTGTCCTTCGCAGATGTAATGACGGTGTGCCGGAACACCGCCGCGAACGAATCATCGATGCTGACGGACCGCAAAAACGGTGACCCCATGGAAATCGACACGATTGTCACCGCGGCCATCGGACCGAATCGGGAGCGGATGCCGGTGCTCGGCCAGCTGGAGAGGCTGCTGAAAGCTATTGACGAAAGGGTAGACCACTGATGAAAGAAGCAATGCAGCATGGACTTGCATTTTTGATAATAGTGCCGTATGTACTGTCCGCCATTTTATTTGCCGGAAGCCGTCTCGCCGGGCGGTCGCAAGTGAAATCGATCCGCATGGCAGCCGACTGGACGGTGCCGCTGCTCGTCATGGCGACTGCATTCGTCCTGGACAGGATGGCTGCACACGCATGGCTGATCGTGGCGTCAGGCATCCTGATTGCAGGGATCGGGTACGCTGTAGCGGAGCGGGTGAAGAGCAAGGAATTCAGTATGCTGCGGATGCTGCGCAACTATTGGCGGATGCTCTTTATCGTGTTTTCCCTGCTCTATCTCGTTCTCCTGGTGATTGGCGCAGCCACGGAGTCTGTCGGATTCCTTGTGCAGTAGACGGCAAGCGTATGTTTTTAAACGCTCGGGGCGGAGTGCTATACTCAGACCATACACAGTTGGCGAAAAAGGGGCTCGAATGATGAAAATTGCATCACATCCTATACATAAGAACAAAATCATGGAGTCATACGGGAATGATCAGGAGTTTGCCGCATCCTATTTCGATTATGGCAGAGGAGAGAATGATTTCAGCAGCCGCCTGGAGGAATTGGACAGCCGGATGTACCAGCGGAAAGAACTGACGGGTACGATCCGGAACTTTCTTGAGCCATACGGGATCTCGGAGTCACAGGCCGCGAACCTGAAGGCGCTGGAAGACGGTGCAGTCGCGGTGGTCGGCGGTCAGCAGGCCGGTCTGCTGACAGGTCCTCTCTATTCTGTGCATAAGGCGATCACCGTCATCCTGCTCGCCCGGCAGCAGCAGGTGAAATTGGGCGTACCGATCGTGCCGGTGTTCTGGATTGCAGGAGAAGACCATGATATCGACGAAATCAATCATATCTACGCGGAACAGGATGGCCGGCCGCTGAAACGGCAGTATCCCGAACGGTTTGTCCTGAAGACGATGGCATCGGAATCTGTCTACAGCCAGGAACAGATGGCGGAATTCATCCGGCTCATCTTCCGTGACTTCGGGGAGACGGTCCACACGAAGCAATTGCTTGCAGACGTATTGGAAGCCGCGGAGCATGAAACGACGTTCACCGGCTTCTTCGTCCGTCTCATGAACGGGCTGTTCAAGGAGCACGGCCTGCTGATGATCGATGCGGCGGACCGGTCGTTCAGGGAACTTGAGAAAGATCATTTCAAGCAGTTCATCCGGAAGTCGGCCGAATTGGCGGCAAGTGTCGCGGAGACCGAATCACGGTTCAGCACAGAAGGCTACGGAGCGCCGATCGAAGCGTCAGGAGACGCGGCGCATCTGTTCTATGTCCATGAGACGGGACGTGTCCTGCTCAGCAGGAAGGATGGCCTGTTCGTCAACGAAGCTGCCGGACTCCGTTTCACGGAAGAGGAATTGCTGGCGACTGCAGAGAAAACACCTTGGCTGCTCAGCAATAATGTCGCAACAAGGCCGATCATGCAGGACCTGATGCTGCCCGTTCTTGCGTTTGTCGGCGGTCCCGGTGAAATCGCCTACTGGGCGTTGTTGAAGCCGGCATTCCGCCTGTTCGGCATCAAGATGCCGATCGTCGTGCCGCGCATCTCGATCACACTCGTCACCCGGAACGCACAGCATGCACTCGAGAAGACCGGTTTGACGGTCGACAGGGTCCTGGCGGGCGAAACGATCATCCGCCGCGAACAGTTTCTGGATGAGCAGAGGGACGAAGGGATGGACTCACTTCTCGGCGAGACCGTTGACCTGCTGACTGTGCAGTACGCAAAAATCCAGCAGCATCTCGGCGATACGGATCTGGGTGCGCTTTCAGAAAAAAACCTTGGGTACCATCTCCGCCAAGTGGAATTCCTGCGGGAGAAGACGGAAGACGCGCTGCTGCGGAAGTATGCAGCGGCTCTCGGCAGCTACAACCTGCTGGAGGGCGATCTGTATCCGGAACGCAATCTTCAGGAACGGACCTATACACCGTTCAAATACCTGAACGAATATGGGCCGTCCCTGATCCGCGATCTCCTCGCCGAAGAGATTCCATCGGACGGCAGCCACGTCATCATCTATCTATGACAATTCGAAAGCACATGATCTGCGCGCAGAAGCGCAGGTCATGTGCTTTTTTGGCTGCGCCAATCGGCGGTGCCGATCCCTGGTATAAGCGCGTGGCTAAAGCGGTTTTAACTGCGACTCGCGCGCAAATCCAGGTCCGGGTCGAAGATAGACGGGCCACGCTTGTGAGTTGACCGCAAAACAATCCGAGCAGCAAACCAGCCAGAACAAACGGCAGCCTGCGAACTGGAAAAACCCGGCCCATCAACCTGCTGGTCCTGGTTGAAAAACACCGCCCTGAATTGTAACAAACGTAATAATCTCAATGAATCGAGTGCTATTGATACAAATTCATTGCAAATACAAAAATGGGTGGAGGAAAGTGGGGGGATGTGGTACATTAAACTTATATAGTGGGGTGAAGGGTATGTTCATGGGTGAATACCAACATTCAATCGATACCAAAGGCCGTCTGATCATCCCTTCGAAATTCAGGGAGCATCTTTCGGATGGTTTCGTATTGACCCGCGGACTGGATAACTGCCTCTTCGGCTACCCGATGAATGAATGGAAGAAACTTGAAGAGAAACTGAAAGCGCTGCCCGTCACAAAGAAAGACGCACGGGCATTCACCCGTTTCTTCTTTTCAGGAGCCACCGAAGCCGAGCTGGATAAGCAGGGGCGTGTCAACATTCCCGCTTCCCTTCTCGGCTACGCCAAAATCGCGAAAGACTGCATGGTCATCGGTGTATCCGGCCGTTTTGAAATCTGGTCGGAAGAAATTTGGCAATCCTACTATGAAGAGTCTGCGGACTCCTTCAACGACATTGCAGAGAATATTATGGACTTCGATTTTTAATCAGTACCAGATGACATGGAAAGCAGGCGGTACCCGTGTTCGATCACACAACAGTATTACTGCATGAAGCAGTGGATGGGCTGGCGATCCAGCCGGATGGAATCTATGTCGACTGCACGCTCGGCGGTGCAGGTCACAGCAAAGAAATCGCAAAGCAGCTTTCTGGCGCAGGCAGACTGATCTGTTTCGATCAGGACATGACAGCAATCGAAGCCGCAAAAGAAACACTTCATGACTACTTGGACCGGGTCACATTCATCCATTCGAACTTCAGCCGCATCAAAGAAGAACTGGCCGCTATCGGAATTGAATATGTCGATGGCATCCTCTATGACCTCGGCGTCTCATCGCCGCAACTGGACACCCCGGAGCGCGGATTCAGCTACAACCACGACGCGCCGCTCGACATGCGGATGGACACGGATGCACCGTTGACCGCGTTCGACGTGGTCAACGAATGGAGCTACCAGGATCTGATCCGGATCTTTTTCCGGTACGGAGAAGAGAAATTTTCGAAGAGCATCGCCCGTAAAATCGAGGAAGCCCGCTCGGAACAGCCGATCCGGACAACCGCTGAACTTGCGGAACTCATCAAAGCAGGCATCCCTGCGGCGGCCCGCCGTACAGGCGGCCACCCGGCAAAACGTGTATTCCAGGCAATCCGGATTGCCGTGAATGACGAACTCGGGGCTGCCGAAACGTCATTGACCGATGCGATCGATCTGCTGAATCCGAAAGGCCGGATCAGCGTCATCACGTTCCATTCCCTGGAGGACAGGCTGTGCAAAACAATTTTCAAGGAAGCCTCGACACTGCCTGAGCTGCCGCCGAATCTGCCGGTGATTCCGGAAGGTCTGGACGTGAAGCTAAAGCTGATCACCCGGAAACCGATCCTGCCAAGTGAGGAAGAAATAGAGGCAAACAAACGAGCCCGCTCTGCGAAATTGAGAATCGCAGAACGCAAGTGAAAGGGGAAAAAACGGAATGGCATTGGAACAGAGAAAGTTTGAACCTACGTACATACCGGAACAGGAAACGCAGACATCTCCTGCCGCTGTCCCTGCTCCGAAACCCCGGAGGCTGTTTTCACCCGGAGAAAAATTCCTTGCTGTTGTGTTCCTTGCTGCGGTTGTCATGTTCTCGACGACGGTCCTGCATACACAGGCGCAAATCAACGACACCAACAAGGATATGCACTATCTTTCAAACAAAATCGAGGAAACATCAAAACAAAATATTGAATTGTCCAACCAAGTAAGTGAAAAATCGACATATGAGCGCATTTGGGAAAAAGCAAAGGAACTTGGCTTGAATCTGAATGAAAGTAACGTAAAGGTCGTGCCTGGACGATGAAAAAAAAGAAATTTCGATTTCAAGGTGGAGCCTTTCTGATGCTGTTTATATTTGGAGGGCTCTTTTTCCTTTTGTTCGGAAGAATGCTCCAGATTCAGATCACCGGACAAATCGACGGCCGTGCTCTCGCGGCGATGGCGGATCAGAAATACTTGAAGGAATCCGTCCTGCGGGCCGATCGCGGTAAAATCGTCGATCGCGCAGGTGAAGTGATCGCCACGGACACGCTCAGCTACCGGCTTGTGGCCGTGCTGAGTGAGAAGGCTTCCAAAGGCTCGAAAAAACAGCAGCACGTCACGGATTTTGAAAAGACGGCCGATGTGCTGAGCCAGTATCTCGATATGGACCGGGATGCGATTTTGGAACGGTTCCAAAATGCTCCGGCCGATGCGTATCAGATCGAGTTCGGGAAAGCCGGACGGTCGATTTCAAACGAAACTGCAGATGCCCTCAAAAAAGAGGAACTACCGGGAATCCGGTTTTTCGAGGACAAGAAACGGCTGTACCCGAACGGAAAATTCGCGTCTTACTTAGTCGGCTTTGCCATGCCTGAAGAGATGAAGGACAAAACAGTCCGGACTGTCGGCAAGATGGGGCTCGAAAAAACGTACGATAAACAGCTGACCGGCACGGATGGGAAGATGAACCTCAAGACTGACCGCTGGGGCATACAGCTGCGGGATAACGAAAAGCAGATCGAGGCACCGAAAAACGGACAGACGATCCAGCTGACCCTCGACAAGACGATCCAGAACTTCGTGGAGGACGCGCTCAACCGTGCGGAAAAGGAATATAAGCCGGAGAAGATGCTGGCAGTCGTCGTGAATCCGAAAACCGGCGAGATCCTGGCAATGAGCCAGCGGCCGTCATTCCACCCGGGAACCCGGGAAGGGCTGACTGATAATTGGCTGAACGAGGCTGTCGAGGAAACATTCGAACCGGGTTCGACCATGAAGATGTTCACTCTGGCTGCCGCTATCCAGGAGAACAAATGGGATCCGAATGCATTCTATAAATCAGGGGAGTACAAAATCTACGACCGGACCATCCGGGACGTCAACCGGACCGGATGGGGGACGATCACCTACCTGGAAGGGTTCCAGCGTTCGTCCAACGTATCGATGGCGTACCTGCTGGAACGGATGGGCGATCAGACATTCATCGATTACTTGAAGAAATTCGGGTTCGGCAAAAAAGTGGGCATCGACCTGCCGAACGAAGCGTCCGGAATCATCCTCGATAACTATCCAAGTGAGCGGCTGACGACTTCCTACGGACAGGGGTCTACTGTGACTCCGATCCAGATGATCCAGGCTGCAACGGCAATCGCGAATGACGGAAACATGATGACCCCGTATGTCATCGACCAGATCATCGATCCGAATACCGAAAAAGTAGTGGAACAGCACTCCGCTGAGGCGAAAAAAAGCCCGATTTCCGAAGAGACAGCAAAGCGGGTGCGTGAGGTCCTGGCATCCACCATCACTTCAGAACACGGTACAGGCAAAAAATTCGCGCTCGACGGGTATGATGCGGGCGGAAAAACAGGCACTGCGCAAATTCCCCGCACTTCAGGAAAAGGATACAGGGCCGGGAACGGCAACTATCTATATTCATTCCTCGGCATGGCGCCGATCGATGATCCCCAGCTGCTGACCTATGTACTTGTCCAGCATCCACAGCTGAAAGAAGGAAAATACGGCTCCGATCCGACTTCCGAAATCTTCACGTCTGTGATGGAGAGCAGCCTAAAGTACCTGAACATCGCTCCGGACAGTGAGCATGCGGACAATACAGTCACGATGGAAAATTATGAAGGAGCACCGTCCGGTAAGACGGCAGCTGCACTGAAAGAAAAAGGGCTCATTCCTGTCATCACCGGTGAAGCCGGGGATATTGCTGCACAATCGCCGGCGGCAGGTACGGAACTGACACCAGGTTCCGTCGTGATGCTGCAAACATCGGGTAACACCTTGCTTCCTGATTTCACGGGATGGTCGAAACGACAGATCCTGACATTCAAAAGTTTTACCGATCTGGACATCCGCGTGAATGGGGAAGGCTATGTCGTCAAGCAAAGTCTGTCCGCAGGCTCTGCGGTCACGGAAAGCGACCCGGTTGTCATTACACTCGAAGAGCCCGAGCAAATGACGGCACCGGAAACGGAAGAAGAACCCGGAGAAGAGAGCCCATCTGACGGGGGAGAAACAGAAGAGGATATTCTGGGCGGATGAATAGCAGCGCTCGCACTCTCATAAATTAGCAGTAAAACGAGAGGTGTGAGCGCTTTTGAAGCAACTGATTGGAACGCAGTCGAAAAAGAGGCTGCGGGCCGTGTTCATTATTTTTCTGCTGATGATCGGTGCAACTACAGGCAAATTGTTCCACGCGCAGATCATTAAGCACGAATGGCTGAAGGAACGGGCGGAGGCCAACTGGGACAGGGAAATCCCGTTCGGCGGCGTCCGGGGAGAGATCGTGGATCGCAATCAGAAGCTGATTGTCGGCAACCAGCTTGCCCCGACGCTGTATTTCATGCCTTCCCAGCATCCGGATCCGCAGGCAGCGGCCGCCAAAATCGCAACCGTCCTGAAAGTTGATGAGAAAGCGCTGGCAGAGAAGATGAGCAAGAAAGAATACATGGTGAAGCTCGCACCGGAAGCGAAAAACATCACAAAAGCGCAGGCGGATGAAATCACAGCTCTGAAAATCCCCGGTCTCTATACGGGCGTCGACTTCATGAGAAGTTATCCGCACGGTGAAATGCTGTCCCGCCTGCTCGGATTCACAGGGTATGACGGACAGGGTCTCGCTGGGATCGAATACGAATATAACGAGTTCCTGAGCGGGAGCGGTGACAAGATCCGCATGTATACAGATGCGAAAGGAACCCCTCTCCCTCATGTGGATGATGATTTCAAAGACGGTGAAGAAGGTTCATCCGTCGTCCTGACGATCGACGCGGAGATGCAGGAGGTCGTGGAACGGGAATTGTCGCAGGCCATGGAAAAGTATGACGCCGCGCAGGCGCTGGCGATTGTTATGAACCCGAAGACAGGGGAGCTGCTGTCACTTGCTTCCGCACCCACATTCGACCCTGCTAATTACCAAAAAGCGAATCCGGATATCTACAACCGCAACCTGCCCGTCTGGATGACATTCGAGCCCGGGTCCACATTCAAGATCATGACGCTCGCTGCCGGACTGGAAGAAAAACTCATCGATCTCGACAATGAAACCTTCAACGATCCGGGTTATACTATGGTAGGCGGCGCACGTCTCCGATGCTGGAAACGGGAAGGGCACGGTCATCAGTCGTTCCTGGAGGTAGTCGAGAACTCCTGTAACCCGGGGTTCATCGAGATTGGCCGGAGGCTCGGGGAAGAACGTCTTTCCTCCTATATCCGCAATTTCGGTTTCGGTGAATCGACCGGTTCCGGTATCGCGGGGGAAGCGAAAGGGATCCTGTTCGCGAAAGATGCGTTCGGACCGGTGGAACAGGCGACCACTTCGTTCGGCCAGGGGATTTCCGTCACGCCGATCCAGCAGGTCCAGGCCGTCGCTGCGGCGGTGAACGGCGGGATGCTGTACAAACCGTATATCGTGAAGGAGATACTCGGACCGGATGGAAAAGCGAAAGTGTCCTATGTCCCGGAGATGAAGCGGCGGGTCATCAGTGAAGAAACGTCAGCCGAAGTCCGGAGGGCCCTGGAATCAGTCGTTGCCAAAGGGTCCGGCCGCAATGCATTCGTCGACGAAATCAGGGTGGGCGGCAAAACAGGGACAGCTCAGAAAGTGCAGGACGGTGTCTATAAGGACGGTGACTACATCGTCTCGTTCATTGGCATCGCGCCGGCAAACGATCCTGAATTGGTCGTCTATGTCGCAATCGACAGTCCGAAAAACTCCGTCCAGTTCGGAGGCGTCATCTCGGCACCGATCGTCGGACGCATCATCGAGGAGATTGCACCGCTGGCAGGCATTGAGCCGCAAAAGGACCAGCTTGAAAAAGAATATCGCTGGGGAGATCCGATCACACAGCGTACACCGGATCTGATCGGCCTGACAAAGAATAAGCTGGCCGAGCAGCAGCATACCATCCGCATCGAATGGCATGGCAAGGGCAAGAAAGTCAAAAAGCAATTGCCGCTTCCTGATACGGAAATCCATGAAGGTGACGTGATCCATGTCTATACGGAGTAACGGCACCATCATTACTGAACCAACAACCAGTTTGGGAACATAGAAGGAGATTTACAAATGACGCTCGTCACTACAATTACGGCAATCGCCGTAACATTCGGCCTAACGGCTATCCTGGGCTATGCCATCATTCCGCTGCTTCGGCGGATGAAGTTCGGTCAAAGCATCCGAGAAGAAGGACCGGAAGCCCATATGAAGAAAGCAGGCACCCCGACGATGGGCGGACTGATCTTCCTTGTCGCAATCCTGATCGCCACGCCGATCCTGTCTTACATAAATGGTGTCCTGACAACACAGACGATCGTCCTGCTGCTGGTCTTGATCGGATTTGGAATCATCGGATTCCTGGATGACTTCATCATCGTTGTCATGAAACGCAATCTGGGGCTCACGTCCCTGCAGAAACTGATCGGGCAGATCATCATTGCGATTTTCGCATTTTTCCTATTGAAACTCGGACCGTTCGATACGGTCATTTCCATTCCGTTTATGGATTTTGAAATCGACATGGGTGTCTTCTATGTCGTCTTCCTCATCTTCTGGCTGGTCGGATTCTCCAATGCGGTCAATCTGACAGACGGCCTGGACGGACTCGTGTCGGGTACATCCTCGATCGCATTCGCTGCATTCGGGATACTGGCGGTCGCCTATAACCAGCAGGACATCGCCATGTTCTCGTTCGTCGTCTCCGGCGCGATGCTCGGCTTCCTCCTGTTCAACATGAAACCGGCACGGGTCTTCATGGGAGATACCGGATCGCTTGCGCTCGGCGGGGCGCTTGCGATGATTTCGATGCTCATCAAGCAGGAATTCCTCCTGCTGATCATCGGGATCGTCTACGTCATCGAAACACTGTCTGTCATTATCCAGGTCATCAGTTTTAAAACAACCGGCAAACGGGTATTCAAGATGAGTCCCATCCACCATCATTTCGAACTTTCGGGATGGTCGGAGTGGAAGGTCGTGCTCGTATTCTGGAGTGTCGCTTTCCTGGCGGCTGTACTCCCCGTCTTAATGGAGGTGATGTAAATGATCAACGCAGCACAATTCGAAGGAAAGAAAGCACTCGTACTGGGACTTGCGAAAAGCGGCCATGCCGCTGCAAGCCTTCTGGCATCCCGGGGAGCGGAAGTCACCCTGAATGACGCCGCACCTGATGAAGGCAATCCATTGGCAGCGGAACTCCGGGAAATGGGAGTGACGGTCATCTGCGGCGGACACCCTGCCGATATTTTGGATGGGGGCTTCGACTTCATCGTCAAAAATCCCGGAATCCCTTACCGGAACCCCGTCATCGTGAAGGCCGAGCAGGTCGGGATCCCCGTCTGGACAGAGATAGAACTCGCATATCTGGTCAGTGAAGCGCCGATCATCGCCATCACCGGGTCGAACGGGAAGACAACTACGACAACGCTGCTGTTCCATATGCTCAATATCGGTGAGCGTCATCCTCTAATTGCAGGGAATATCGGGACAGTGGCAAGTACTGTCGCATCTAAAGCGAAATCTGATGAACTGATCGTCCTGGAAGCCTCGTCGTTCCAGCTGATGGGCGTTGAACAGTTCCGTCCGCATATCGCCATATGGACAAATTTGTATGAAGCTCACCTTGACTATCATGGCAGCCGTCAGGCCTATGCGGAAGCGAAAGCGAGAATCACGGAAAACCAGCAGGCTTCCGATTATCTTATCTACAATGCGGATCAGCCTGAGCTGCTGCGCTACATAGCCGATACCCGGGCGGCCATGATCCCGTTCACTGTAAAAGAGCGGCAGGCGGAGGGGATTTCTGCGGATGACGAGCAGATCTACTGGCTCGGCAATCCAATCATCAGCCGCAGCAAAATCATGCTGCCGGGGGAGCATAACCTGGAGAATATCCTCTCGGCAACTGCTGCTGCCATCCTTTCCGGCTGCGGCCAGGCAGCGATCGAGAGTGTACTCAGCTCCTTCACTGGCGTACGGCACCGCATGCAATTCGTGAAGGAAGTCGACGGCAGGAAATTCTATAATGATTCTAAAGCGACAAATACACTCGCAACAAAAAGTGCATTGTCCTCGTTCCGTACTCCGACTGTCCTGATTGCGGGCGGACTGGACAGAGGCCATTCCTTCGAGGAGCTGAGGCCGCATATGGCGAATGTGAAAGCTGTCATCGGAATCGGGGAGACCGCCGACCGCCTGCTTCAATTTGCCGAGTCGTGCGGTGTTCAGACTCTCCGTGAGACAGACACGCTTGCTGCTGCAGTGGAAGAAGCCTTCAGCGTCTCCGCAAAAGGGGACACGGTGCTGCTGTCACCTGCGTGTGCCAGCTGGGACCAATATCCGAATTTCGAAGCACGCGGTGATGAGTTCATCGAGGCGGTACAGCGTCTGAAAGTGTAAGGCGGCAGCCGGCAGGCTCCGTACAAATACAACCGCGAAAGGATGCATCTACTGGGTTCCAAATACAGAAACCTGTTTCTCATTGCAGCTGTCAGCCTGACGCTGGTCGGTGTTCTGTTCGTCCATTCGGCTGCAGCCTACTGGGGACAGATCCGCTATGCGGATGCGGCGCCATTCGCCCTGAAACAGCTCATTTACATAGGCGTTTCCATAGGTATCGCTTATATGATGATGCGTTCACCGCATCTTTCTAACGAAAAGTTCTGGACAGTCTTCTACATTGGAACAGTCGTCCTGCTCGCTGCTGTCCTGATTCCCGGGATCGGGGCTGTCAGGAACGGGTCACAGAGCTGGATTGCACTTGGCCCCGTCAGTCTGCAGCCGGCCGAGTTCGTGAAAGTGGCATTGATCGGCAAACTGGCGATGAGCATGACCCAGAAGCCGGGCAGACGTGTGTGGGACTGGCGGCATTTTGCGCTTATCCTTCTGCCGTTTGCACTGATCATGATGCAACCTGACTTAGGCTCAGCCGTCATAATGATCGTTTCGGCATTCGTCGTCCTGTTCATAGCCGGGTATCCCCTTTCTTTCTTTGCCTTCCTCGGTTTTGCGGGCATCGGTTCGTTTGCAGCGCTTGTGCTGGCGGCCCCTTACCGGCTGGACCGCATCAAGTCCTATATCGATCCATGGAGCGATCCGCTCGGAAAAGGGTTTCAGGGCATCCAGTCGCTGTTCGCAATCGCACCCGGCGGACTGCTCGGCCACGGGTTCGGCAACAGCCGGCAAAAGTATTTGTACTTACCGGAACCGCAGAATGATTTCATCTTTTCGATTATAGCGGAGGAGACGGGATTCCTTGGAGCGGCGGCGGTGCTTGCGCTGTTCGTCTGCCTGATGATCGGCGCCTTCGGGATCGCTGCAAGAACTGCCGGCTGGCGGGAATGCCTCGTCGTTTCCGGGATGGCTGCGATCATCATCTTCCAGACGTTCCTGAACGTCGGAGTCGTTTCCGGTCTGCTGCCCGTTACAGGGGTGACGCTGCCTTTCATCAGTTATGGGGGATCTTCCATGCTGACAACCTGGCTTGCCGTCGGAGCCATCCTGCACTTTTCAAAAGGCAGGAAAACAGATTGAGTGAAAAGGAGGGGGAGGAATTGGAAAAAGTTATCGACATTGAAGACCGGATTCCCTCCATGCGGAAAAAACGCCGCAGGAAGACGAACCGCAAATTCATCCTTGTCGTGCTCCTATTTGTCACAGCACTCCTCATCCTCCTTTACTTTCAATCTCAAATGAGCAAAATCGACCGCATTGATGTGAATGGGACTGCTCTTCACGACCGCGATTACTACTTGCGGCAGGCAGGTTTGGCAGAAGGTGATTCCCTTTGGGGGTTCAGCGCGCCGGAAGCAGCTGCGCGGCTCAAGGAAGCGGAAGGTGTGAAGGACGCAGCGGTCAAACGAAAATGGCTGAGAAGCGTCACGGTGCATGTTGACGAATGGGAACCGGTTGCACTGCTGGAGGAAAAAGGCGAGTATGAGTTCATTCTCGAAAATGGTGAGACATTCACTCCGGAGTCCGGTGCAGCGGCAGACGTACCGATTGCCGCAGGGTTCACGACGAAAGAACTCCGAAAACAGTTATCATCCCAGCTGCTGCAGATCGACAGCACCGTCTATCAGCTCATTTCCGAAGTGCACCTGCCGGACAAGAAGAACCCGGACAGTGCCGTCCTGTATATGGATGATGGATATGAGGTGCATGCATCACTTTCAACAATGGCGGACAAGCTGTCGTATTACCCTGACATCGTCAATGAGCTGACAGGTTCAGAGAAAGGGATCATCGACGTGGAAGTCGGTACGTATTTCACGCCATACAGCAAACTGGATGGCGGCGGTAAAGCAGGTGAGGATGATGGGAAAGAAGACGGAGAAGAAGACGGAACCGCAGACGGAGACGAAAGCACCGGAGATGCCGATTCGTAAAAAACGGAATAACCGGATTTGGTATGTGCTTGTGTTCCTTGTCTTCGGGTTCATATTGGCGTTCTCCTACCGGACACTCGGACCGGGTTCCGAGTCCCAGAGAATCCATTCCGAGATGGAGGACAGGGAGGAGAGCTACCGGTCGGAGCTGATCGAGCAGAAAGAGCGCAATAAGCAGCTGGCCGATGAAATCACCGCCAAACAAAAGAAAATCACGCAGGCGGAACGAAATTTGAGTGATTCGGAACAAGATCACGATTCACTCGTGAAAGAAGCAGGAGATCTCCGGCTGCTGCTGGGGGCGGTGCCGGCCAAAGGGGAAGGGCTGCGCGTGTCTCTCGAAGACGGGGATTATGATCCCGCTCAGCAGAATCCTAACGAATACATTGTCCATGAAAGCCAAGTGCTCACTGTCGTGAACGAATTGAAGATTGCCGGTGCACAGGCTTTGTCCATCAATGGACAGCGCCTGAGTGCCAATTCGAGCATCAAATGCACCGGCCCGGTGATCACAGTGGATGGACGGACTTTCCCCGCACCTTTCGTCATTGAAGCGATCGGGGATACGGACACACTGAATTCATCGCTGACCTTGAAAGGCGGCGTCATGGATACACTGCTGCTTGATAATATCGTGATGACAATCGAAAAGAAAAAAGAGATCACCATGTCCGCACTGCGGGAAGAAGGACAAAGTTGAACCTGTTGAGAGAGGAGGGACGGACATGCGGCGCAGTTGGATGTTCACAGCCATCCTGTTCATCGTCGGGTTCATGGTAGCTGTCCAGTACAATACCGTCCAGCAGCCTGATGAACGCGACACCCGTGATATATGGGCGATCCGTAACGAACTGGCGAAAGAGCGCAAACTCCATTCCGAACTGCTGACTGAAGTGCGGGGACTCGATGAAACTCTTAAGAAATACAGCGGGTCGGAAAAAGGACAAGCCGGACAAGCGCTGTCTGAGACGGTCCGGGAACTCCGTGAACAGGCAGGCATGACAGAACTCACCGGTCCCGGCATCGTCATCGATGTCAAGCCTTCCGAAGAAAGTATTGCACTCGGGACGCCCCTCCATGAAGTGAGTCCTGAACTGCTGACGCGTTTTGTCAACGACGCCAACCGTTTCAAGGATATCAACATGGAGATCGACGGAAAGCGGATCACCGCATTGAGTGCAATCCGGGATATCAACGGAAACACGACCGTCAATGGACTGCCCGTCCAGATTCCGCCATTCCAAATTAAAATCATATCAGCGGACATGAAGAATAGTGAAAAATTGTATAACTTTCTGCAATCGTCTTCGTTACTGGATGATTTCTATCTGGATGACTTTGTCCTGGAGATCAGCCAGCCGGCTGAAGACGTGACGATCAGCGGACGTACCGATCCGTTCGAAAATCGATTTTTGAAAGAACTGCCAAAGGGGGACTGACCATGTGGCTGCCGATATTAGGTCTCATACTCGGCGTATCACTCGGATTTCTGACGGACATACAAATACCGCAGGAATATGGCAACTACTTGTCAATTGCTGTCCTGGCGGCGCTTGATACGCTGCTTGGCGGTATACGGGCACATATGCAGCGCGTGTATGATGACCTGGTGTTCATCAGCGGATTCTTCTTCAACATCCTCCTTGCAGCGGCCCTTGCATTCCTCGGCGTCCACTTAGGAGTGGATCTCTATTTGGCTGCCATCTTCGCTTTCGGTGTGCGGCTGTTCCAGAACCTGGCTGTCATCCGGCGCATCCTGCTGACGAAATGGTCGGAGGTCCGCAAAGTTTCTGCGGCAAATAATTCAAAATGAAAGGATTTCGAGAGGAGATGGCGAAAATATTTAGACAACACACTCACAATACAATAGAATGGAAGAAGAGTCACAATGGGAGGTGCCAAAGATGAGTCAGTCAAATATGTATGTATCACTCGACATCGGGTCCTCCACTATCAAAGTCCTTATCGGTGAGGTGGATGGCGGATCCCTGCATGTGATCGGGGTCGGCAATGTACAATCCGCCGGTATCCGGAAAGGATCCATTGTGGACATAGACGCAACGGTCCAGTCGATTCGCAAAGCGGTCGAACAGGCGGAACGGATGACCGGCCTGCGTATCCAGGAAGTGATCCTCGGGATCCCTTCCAATGGAGTGGCGCTGCAGGACGTCAAAGGCGTTGTCGCCGTCAACTCCGAAAATCGTGAAATTACAGATGATGAATTGGATCGTGTCATGGAATCTGCGCAAGTGATGTCCGTTGCACCTGAACGCGAAATCGTGAATATTATCCCGAAACAGTTCATCGTCGATGATTATGATGAAATCAAGGATCCAAGGGGGATGATCGGTGTCCGTCTCGAAATGGACGGTACAATGATCACCACCTCGAAAACACTCGTGCACAATATTCTGCGCTGCGTGGAGCGTGCAGGCCTTTCCATCCGTGAAATCTACCTGCAGCCGCTCGCATCGGGGACATTCGCCCTGACAGAGGATGAGATGAACCATGGAACGGCGTTCATCGATATCGGCGGCGGGTCGACGACGGTGTCCGTATTTTGGGACAACCGGTTTGCGGCGACAGCGGTCCTGCCTGTAGGTGGCGACCATATTACAAAAGACCTTTCAATCATCCTGAAGACGCCGACGGAGCAGGCCCGCAAGATCAAACATCAATACGGCCATGCTTTCTATGATGATGCGTCGGATGATGAGCTGTTCGAGGTCCCGGTCATCGGGGCGGATACAAAAGACCAATACAGCCAAAAATACATATCGGAGATCATCGGAGTCCGTCTTGAGGAACTGTTCGAACTGGTTCTTGAAGAATTATACCGTATGGGCATCCGGGATCTGCCGGGTGGAGTTGTGCTGACAGGCGGCACAACGAAGATGGACGGCATCCTGCAGCTCGCGCGCCATGTCCTGAATACGCGTGTGCGAATTTATACGCCCGAGTATATCGGGGTGCGTGAACCGATGTATTCAACGGCGGTCGGTCTGATCCGTTATGCCAGCATGGAAGATGCATTCTTCGGGTTCCACAGCGCCGAATCGGTTGGACAGGCGAGCGAGGAAACCGCGACTGCGGCCCCAGTGAAAAAGAATCAGGAACCGAAACAGCAGAAGGAATCGATCATCGGCAAAACCAAACGCTTCTTCGACAGCTTTTTTGAATGAACCAATGCATGTCCAGTACTGAAGTTGAATGATTAGGAGGAAAATAAGATGCTAGAGTTTGATACAAATATCGAAGCACTCGCGGTCATCAAAGTAATCGGAGTTGGAGGCGGCGGCAATAACGCGGTCAACCGGATGATCGAACACGGTGTACAGGGCGTGGAATTCATCGCAGTGAATACGGATGCGCAGGCACTGAACTTGTCACAGGCTGAAGTGAAGCTGCAGATCGGCGGCAAGCTGACACGGGGACTGGGTGCAGGCGCCAACCCGGAGGTCGGTAAAAAGGCCGCTGAAGAGAGCCGCGAGCAGCTTGAAGAAGCGCTGCGCGGAGCGGATATGGTGTTCGTCACAGCAGGCATGGGCGGCGGAACCGGGACAGGTGCTGCACCTGTCATCGCGCAGGTCGCAAAAGACCTCGGCGCACTGACTGTCGGTGTCGTGACGCGGCCGTTCACATTCGAAGGACGCAAGCGGTCGACGCAGGCGATCGGCGGAATCACTGCTATGAAAGAATCGGTCGATACGCTGATCGTCATCCCGAACGATAAGCTGCTCGAAATCGTTGACAAGAACACACCGATGCTGGAAGCGTTCCGCGAAGCGGATAACGTCCTCCGTCAGGGTGTCCAGGGTATCTCAGACCTGATCGCCGTGCCGGGACTTATCAACCTGGACTTTGCAGACGTCAAGACAATCATGTCGAACAAAGGTTCAGCCCTTATGGGGATCGGTATGTCGACCGGTGAAAACCGGGCATCGGAGGCTGCGAAGAAAGCCATCTCCAGCCCGCTGCTCGAAACGTCGATCGACGGAGCGAAAGGTGTCCTCATGAATATCACGGGCGGTTCGAATCTGAGCCTGTTCGAAGTGCAGGAGGCTGCAGACATCGTCGCGTCCGCTTCGGATGAAGACGTCAACATGATCTTCGGTTCCGTCATCAACGACGATTTGAAAGACGAAATCGTCGTCACGGTCATCGCTACCGGCTTCACCGATGAACAGATCTCAGCAACGCGCGGAAACCGGACTTCGGGTTACGGCGGAGTCCGCCAGCGGGAGACACAGGCGCCGCAAAGCCATGCGCCGCAGTCCAATCCTGCACGGCATGAAGAGCCGCAGCACCACCAGCCTTCTCAGCAGGAGCCTGTGAGGAACCACACACCTCAACAGCAGCAGCAGCCGCAGGACGATGGTCTGGACATTCCGACCTTCTTGAGGAACCGGCGCCGCAAATAAATGAACATACAAAAAACCTCTGACATTTCTGTCGGAGGTTTTTTTCTTTTCTGACGTTCGGTTCCTGTCGAACTTTTTTCAGGAATGATGACGCAGACTGACAAAACTCTTACGGGATGCATGGTAGTCTTGCAGACAAGGAGGACAGCCTATGTATGGAGAAATCATGATCGGTGTCAATCTGGTATTCAATTACACTGTACTGGCGTTCGCCAATGCTGCGGGGCAGATGCGCACCAGCAGGAAGCGTCTCGCTGCCGCGGCATTTGCAGGAGCACTGCCGGCGGTTATCTTCCAAGGGTCACTGGCCGCTTCGGGTGCCGCCCTGCTTCTGATGGTCGGCACAGCTTTCGGGTTCAGGATGAAGCAGCTGGCCGGTGCAGCGGGACTCGTACTGATGGGCGCCCTCCTGGCAGGCGGACTGCTCTCGGCGATCCCCTTCAGCGAATGGGGGCAGGCGGGCCATGTCCGGACAGCACTTTTTGCAGGACTGGCATTCGCTGTGCTGCAGTTCGTCAAAGGGAAATGGCTGTCTGTCCGCCAGCTGAGCCGGCTTTCGGAATTCCGGAGCTCTTCCGTCCTTCGGCTCTTCGGCCGCTCCCTCCCCGTTGAAGTGTTCATCGATACGGGCAACAGCTGCACGGAACCGCTGTCAAATGATGCCGTCCACTTCGTCTCGCTGCGTGCTGTCCGGGAGGCCATACCGGAAACCCTGCTCCGCCGCCTGGAAAACGCATTGGATACAGGCATTCCCGACCTGTCGACGTTTCCTGAAGACAGCCGGAAGCTGCTGCGCCTGATACGGATCCAGACAGTGGACGGCACCGGCTGGGCAGTCGGCATCCGGTTCGATGAATGGGTCCTTGAAGGCGGCCGGCGGCTTGACCCAGGCTACATTGTACTGACTTCAGAGAACACCCGGTATCCGCATCAGGCGTCCGCAATCTTACACGTCTCAGCCTTGGAAACAGGAGAAGAAAGGGGAATGGTGCATGCTACATGAACTGAAGAAATGGCTTGCAGTCTTGTCTGGGATCTTCAAGAAGAAGAACGGAACATTTTATATCGGCGGTCATGAGTCGCTGCCGAAACCTCTCACACGCGAGGAAGAGGCCGAGACGATCGCCGCCTATATGGCCGGGGATCAGCAGGCGCGCGATCGCCTGATCGAGAAGAACCTCCGGCTTGTCGTCTACATCGCCCGCCGTTTCGATAATACGAATACGCATATCGAAGATTTGATCAGTATAGGGGCGATCGGTCTCATTAAGGCGATCGAGACGTTCAAAAGCGATAAGAACATCAAACTGGCAACGTATGCCTCACGCTGCATCGAAAACGAAATTCTGATGCATCTCAGGAAAACGAACCGTCTCCGTTCGGAAATCTCGTTCGATGAGCCGCTGAACTCCGATGCGGACGGCAACGAGCTTCTGCTGTCCGACATACTCGGGACGGATGAAGATATCATTACGGACGATGTCGAAAAGAAGATGGAGCGCCAGCATATGATCGAAGCGGTCACGACGCTCAGTGATCGTGAACGCCATATCATGGAATGCCGCTTCGGCCTGACAGGGAAGATGGAGATGACGCAGAAAGAGGTGGCCGACCTGCTCGGCATTTCCCAGTCTTATATTTCACGTCTCGAGAAGAAAATCATTTCGGATCTGCGTGAACGGCTCAACCAGCCGATCACCTGATGGGTATAATTGGCGGTATCGAAAACCGAATAGAACACCACTCCGGGGATAAGCTATCCTGTACAGTCATCTACAGAATACGGAGGAATTCAGATGGTACGTACAAGAGTGGAAATCTGCGGTATCGATACATCTACTTTGCCGCTTCTGTCGAGTGAGGTAATGAAAGAGACGTTCATCCGCCTGCAAAGCGGCGATGAATCCGCACGTGATGAGTTAGTGACAGCCAATTTACGTCTCGTCCTGAGTCTGGTCCAGCGGTTCGCCTATCGCGGTGAACCGGCGGATGATCTGTTCCAAGTCGGCTGTGTCGGCTTGCTGAAGTCGATCGACAACTTCGATTTAAAACATAATGTCAGGTTTTCAACATACGCTGTCCCGATGATCGTCGGGGAGATCAAGCGCCATCTGCGCGATCACCATACCGTCCGCGTGTCGAGGTCGCTGCGGGATATCGCTTATAAAGCCATCCGTGCGAAGGAAGATTTCATCAACGAACATCAGCGTGAACCGAGAATATCGGATCTGGCAGCGCTGACAGAAATCCCGGAAGAGGACATCCTGCTTGCATTGGACGCAATTCAGGACCCGATGTCACTCCACGAGCCGATGAACGGAGATGGCGGCGATCCGATCTATATGATGGATCAGCTGCATGACAAAACGGTTTCAGAAGAACGCTGGCTGACGTACGTGTCGATGAAGGAAACGATGACCGAGCTGGACGGCCGGCAGCAGCTGATCCTCTCCAAACGTTTCTACCTCGGCCAGACACAGACGGAAATCGCAAAAGAACTCGGGATTTCCCAGGCACAGATTTCAAGGCTCGAAAAGCAGGCGATCGCTCAAATACGAGCTGGCATGGAACAGAGCAAATAATGACTTGACGCAATGTGCATCGCGCATTGCGTTTTTTTTGCGGGCTTGTGCATAGACTGTGAAGAAGGAGGGATTCTATGCGGTTTTCAGAAATCCAAAAGAAAGAAGTGATCGATCTTAACCGCGGGAAGTTTCTCGGTTTCGTACAGGATGCTTCGATCGATGTCACAGACGGTAAAATACAGACGCTTCATATTGGTGGTACGGAGCGCTCGTTATTCATGGAGTCGCGGGTCAAGGACCAGAAACAGGTGAGATATGAGGAAGTGGTCACCATCGGTAAAGATATCGTGCTGATCCAAAAGAAACTGCCCCCTGGAATGACTAATCATTGATAACTGACGCACTGCTTGGTACAATGGAACAAAGTATCCAGAAAAGTAGTGAAGATGATGACACGTTTACAACAGCGAATCACCATAATCGAAGAGGACGTGCGCCAGGCGTGTGAACGGGCCGGCAGGGATCGCGGGGACGTAACAGTCGTTGCAGTCACAAAACAGGTGTCCGGACAGCGCGCAAAGGAAATTCTCGGCGAAGGGATCATCCATCTCGGGGAGAACCGTCCGGAAGGGCTTCTGGCC
Organism: Sporosarcina koreensis; assembly: GCF_000826145.2. Classification (GTDB taxonomy): domain Bacteria; phylum Bacillota; class Bacilli; order Bacillales_A; family Planococcaceae; genus Sporosarcina; species Sporosarcina trichiuri. The sequence goes on along the minus strand of NZ_LN651337.1, from coordinate 1,034,322 downwards.
AAACAGGAAGTGATTCCTCAAGGTGCGGTCTGGCATTTCATCGGGAATGTCCAAAGCCGCAAAGTGAAGGAGATCATCGAACGGATCGACTACCTGCATTCCCTCGACCGCCTCAGCCTGGCGAAAGAGATCCAGAAACGTGCCGTCGAACCGATCGACTGCTTTGTACAGGTCAACGTCTCCGGTGAAGCTTCAAAATCGGGTCTTGCTCCGGACGAGACCGAAGAATTCATCAGTAAGCTGCGCGAATACGATAAGATACGTGTCATCGGCCTGATGACGATGGCACCGAATACGGAAGACGATCAGCTGATCCGATCCGTGTTCAGGAGTCTCCGCGAATTGCGGGACAAACTTGCTGCCAAGCAGATGCCGCATGCACCGGTGACGAAGTTGTCCATGGGGATGTCAAATGACTACATCATTGCAATCGAAGAGGGCGCAACCCATGTGAGGATCGGGACAGCACTCGTCGGTTCGGAAAGCGGGGGAGACGAATGAGCATCAAAAACAAATTCGAGAAATGGTTCTACCTTGACGAGGAAGAAGCGGCAGCCCAGGAGGCGGAAGTCCGGCAGCCGGCGCCTGTGAAACAGGAGCGCAAGCCGGGCAAACCGGCTCCGATGAAAAACGCCCCGATGCCGAAACCATCCCGTGAAAACCAGCCGGCCGGGAACATTGTCAGCCTCCAGAGCGTCCAGAAATCATCGAAGGTCGTTCTTTTGGAACCGAGGGTCTATGCAGAAGCCCAGGACATTTCCGAGCATCTGATGAACAAGCGTGCTGTCATCGTCAACCTGCAGCGGATTGACCGCGATCAGGGCGTCCGGATCGTCGACTTCCTGAGCGGTTCCGTCTATGCGCTCAACGGGGACATCCAGCGGATCGGCACGGATATATTCCTCTGCGTGCCTGAAAACGTCGAAGTGAATGGCTCCATCTCCGACTATATGAATGAAAGAAACTGAATGAGGTGTACCGACCGTAATGGATTTATTACTGCTTCAACTATTTAAAGTGATCAGCTTAGCGCTGACTGTCTACTCGATAGCTCTTGTCATCTATATCCTGATGTCATGGGTGCCGGCTTCGCGGGATACTGCGTTCGGAAGGATTCTAGAAAAGATTGCAGAACCTTATTTGGGGTTTTTTCGGAAATTCATCCCGCCGCTCGGCATGATCGATATTTCTCCAATCGTAGCATTGCTTGCGCTCCGTCTGATCGAAAGAGGGCTCGCATCGATATTCATCTGGCTGCTGAATGTCCTGTAAGTACAGGATTACCAGACCTGACAGAAAACATCACATCCTCACTCCGTGGGGATTTTTTTATAAGGAGACAGACCAATGGATGGCATCTTGCAGCATTTCAGAAAAGAAGAACAGCCCTTTGTCGAACTCGTGCAGGACTGGGTCCGGGAAGTCGAGGACCTCTATTCCCCGAAACTGACAGGTTTCCTCGATCCGCGTGAGCGGTTCATCGTCCAGTCGGTGGTCCGGGGAAGCGGCCTCCTGACAGCGGAACACGGCGGTTTCCAGGAGGCCGAACGGAAACGGCTGCTTCTGTATCCCGATTATTATGCACCGACGGAGGAAGATTTCCAGATTGCCGTCTTCGCCATCCGCTATGCGGCGAAATTCGTGACACTCGAACACCCGGCCATTCTCGGTTCCCTGATGGGGCTCGGTCTCGACCGCTCGAAATTCGGGGACATCCGTCTGGAAGGCGAAGCCGCCCAGTTTGCAGCCGCCTCGGAAATCGGCGCGTATCTGGAGGCGAATTTCACATCCGCCGGAAAAGCGAAAGTCCGTCTTGAAGAAGTCGGCACGCCCGAAGAGTATATCGAGACGGACGAAGAATGGACGGAGGAGACCCGGATTGTCAGCTCCCTCCGCCTGGATACCGTCCTGTCTTCACTGCTCAATAGTGCCAGGCAGAAATCGGCTTCGTATATAACAGGCGGAAAAGTGAAAGTGAACTGGCGTGTCGTCGAGCAGCCGTCTTTCGAACTGAACGAATCGGACGTGCTATCCGTCCGGGGGTACGGGCGCTTCAAAGTGATCGCCATCGAAGGGCGCACGAAAAAGGACAAGATCCGTCTGGTTGCCGGGAAGTTGGAATGATTTTTCAGGGACGGACTTTAGAAAAAGCCGGTTTTCTGTTATAGTCAACGGTAGATGCATTAAGATCATCAAAAGGGGAGAGACTTGAATGGCGCTTACACCAATTGATATACATAACAAGACGTTCGGCAGCAGATGGCGGGGCTACGACGAAGACGAAGTGAACGAATTCCTGGAGCAGCTCATGAAAGACTACGAAAACCTGATGAACGAAAACAAGGAATTGACACGCAAACTGAAGGAGACCGAAGATCAGATTGCGCATTTCAATGCGATCGAGGATACGCTGCAGAAGTCGATCATGGTGGCGCAGGAAGCGGCTGAAGACGTCCGCCGCAACTCCACACAGGAAGCGAAGCTGATCATCAAGGAAGCGGAGAAGAATGCAGACCGCATCGTCAATGAAGCACTCTCCCGTTCCCGTGAAATCTCGATGGAAATCGACGACTTGAAGAAGCAGTCGAAAATCTTCCGAAACCGCTTCCGCATGCTGATCGAAGCCCAGCTGGACCTAGTGAAAATGGATGACTGGGATGAACTGCTGGAATATGAGGCAAACACGAAGAAGCTCGAAACAGCGGCCGCAGACGACGAGTGACCGCAGCTTGACGAAAGACCCTGCCGCAATTATAATATGGTTCATATTACAAGACAGGCGCTGAAAGAGACAGTACTTTCCAGACAGGTGTGATGCCAGCGAGCCGGGGAGGGTGGGAGCCCGGCCAGACACATGGGAAGGAAGATCACTCCGGAGCCGGACTGCCGACCGCAGTCCCGGAACACACCCCGTTACGGTGTTCGAGAGGCAGCTGTATGACGCAGCTGCAACTAGGGTGGTAACGCGAGCACAATCCTCGTCCCTTTTTGGGGACGGGGATTTTTAGCGTTCAGGATAGTGGATGTACGTGCTTGGGACCGAGCTTGGATGACTAGAAACCGAGGAGGAATTGGAATGGATTATAAAGAAACACTGCTGATGCCGAAAACGGACTTCCCGATGCGCGGCGGCCTGCCAACGAAAGAACCGCAGATGCAGGAGAAATGGGATCAGGAAAACATGTACCGGAAAGTGCAGGAACGCACAAAAGGCCGGCCGGTGTTCATCCTGCATGACGGACCGCCTTATGCGAATGGCGATCTCCATATGGGGCATGCGCTCAATAAGGTGCTGAAGGATATCATCGTCCGCCATAAATCCATGACGGGCTACCATGCGCCGTACGTGCCGGGCTGGGATACGCACGGTCTGCCGATCGAGCAGGCACTCGTGAACAAAGGGGTCAAACGGAAAGAGCACAGCATCGCGGAATTCCGTGAAATGTGCAAAGAATACGCCCTTCAGCAGATCGACAACCAGCGCTCGCAATTCAAGCGGCTCGGTGTGCGCGGTGACTGGGAGAACCCGTACATCACACTGAAGCCTGCATTTGAAGCGCGGCAGATCAAAGTGTTCGGTGATATGGCGAAAAAAGGCTATATCTACAAAGGACTCAAGCCTGTCTACTGGTCCCCATCATCGGAAACCGCTTTGGCGGAAGCGGAGATCGAGTATCAGGACAAAAAGTCGCCGTCCATCTACGTCAGCTTCCCGGTCCGTGACGGAAAAGGTCTTCTGGACGATGACGTCAACTTCCTGATCTGGACGACGACACCTTGGACGATTCCTGCAAATCTTGGTATTTCCGTGCATCCGGACTTCGTCTATACGGTTGTTGCAACAGGCGGGAAAAAGTTCCTCGTGGCAAAGGACCTCGTCAAACAGCTGGCAGAGGAACTTGCATGGGAGGATTATGAGACAGCAGGCGAATACAAAGGCCGCGAACTTGAACTGATGACTGCAAGCCATCCGCTCTATGACCGTGAATCCCTCGTCATGCTCGGCGAACACGTCACAGCAGATGCAGGTACGGGCTGCGTCCATACAGCACCCGGCCACGGGGAAGATGACTTCCACGTCGGCAAGAAATACGGGCTCGGCGTCCTGTCCCCTGTCAATGACCGCGGTGTCATGACGGCGGAGGCCCCGATGTTCGAAGGCCTCTTCTACGAAGACGCGAACAAAGCGATCACCGAAAAGCTGAAGGAAGTTGGCGCACTCGAAAAGCTGTCATTCTTCACCCACTCCTATCCGCACGACTGGCGGACGAAGAAACCGGTCATCTTCCGGGCGACGTCCCAGTGGTTCGCGTCGATCGAGTCATTCCGCGGTGAACTGCTGGAAGCGATCCGCAACACGAAGTTCACGCCGGCCTGGGGCGAGACGCGCCTGTTCAACATGGTGCGCGACCGCGGGGACTGGTGTATTTCCCGGCAGCGTGTATGGGGTGTTCCGATCCCGGTATTCTATACGGAGAATGACGAGCCGATCATCACAGATGAGACGATCGATCACATTTCCAATCTGTTCCGTGAACACGGATCGAACATCTGGTTCGAGTGGGACACGAAAGACCTGCTTCCGGAAGGGTTCACTCATCCGGGCAGCCCGAACGGTTCGTTCACGAAAGAGACGGATATCATGGATGTCTGGTTCGACTCGGGATCGACCCATCAGGGTGTGCTTGTGGAGCGTGACGACCTGTCGTATCCGGCGGACCTGTACCTGGAAGGCTCCGACCAGTACCGCGGATGGTTCAACTCATCCCTGACGACAAGCGTCGCCATCAACGGCATCGCCCCTTACAAGGGACTGCTGAGCCATGGCTTCACCCTCGACGGCGAAGGCCGTAAAATGAGTAAATCGATCGGCAACGTCATCCTGCCGTCCAAAGTGATGAACCAGTTCGGTGCCGATATCCTGCGCCTGTGGGTAGCTTCCGTCGACTATACAGCGGACGTCCGCGTGTCCGACTCGAACTTCAAACAGGTGTCCGAAGTGTACCGGAAGATCCGCAACACGGTCCGGTTCCTTCACGGTAATACGTCAGACTTCAATCCGGCGGAGGATGCAGTGCCGTTCAGCGGGCTCCGTCCTGTCGATCAGTATGTCTACGCGAAACTGCAGGACCTGATCCGCGAAGTGCGCGATGCGTATGAGAACTATGAATTCGCAGTCGTCTATCATGCCATCAACTCGTTCTGTACGAACACATTGAGCTCATTCTACCTGGATATCGCAAAAGACGTCGTCTATATCGAAGCTGCGGACCATCCGCACCGCCGGGCGATGCAGACGGTCATGTACGAAGCGCTGATCACCCTGCTCAAACTCGCAGCACCGATCCTTCCGCATACAGCGGATGAAATGTGGGCGTATCTCGAGCATGAAACAGCAGAGAGCATCCAGCTGACGGATATGCCGGATGCGCAGGATCTCGGAACCGAAGAACTGCGCAGCGCATTCGACCAGCTGATGGCTGTCCGCGATGATGTATTGAAAGCACTGGAAGAAGCACGGAACAGCAAAGTGATCGGCAAATCGCTCGAGGCGCATGTCTCCGTCGCGCTCCGCGATGACCTTGCTCCGCTTTTTGAAACCGGGGACATCAACTTCGCCCAGTTCTTCATCGTTTCGGAATTCAGCGTCATGCCGGAATCGGAGCTGCCTGCACAGGCGGAACAATTCCCGTCCGGCAAGATCGCCGTCGGGAAAGCGTCCGGTGAAAAATGTGAACGCTGCTGGACGATTTCAGAAACGGTCGGGCAGGACGGCAAGTATCCGGAACTGTGCGCACGCTGTGCAGACGTCGTATCGCACCATTACGCATAATTGACAACATCCGACACTGCAGAGACGCCGGCCAGCCGGCTGCTGCAGTGTCTTTTGCGTGACGTGCCGTTTGGCGTGTACGCAGCCCTCCGGGGTATGATAAACTTAAACCGACACTGCAGGACGGAGGGAACAGGTTTGCTGATTTATTACAGTATCGCGGTGATTGTCATTTTGCTCGACCAGCTGACAAAATGGGCAGTCGTATCTTCAATGGAAATCCGGGAGCGTATTCCGCTGATCGACCCGTATCTCAGTCTGCTGTCCCATCGGAACCGCGGCGCGGCATGGGGCATGCTGGAAGGGCAGATGTGGCTGTTCGCCATCGTGACGGTCGCGGTCATCGCAGGCATCGTCTACTTCTTCCAGAAGGAAGCGAAAGGCAGGCCGCTGTTCGCCTGGGGACTGATGCTGCTGCTGGGCGGAGCGATCGGTAACTTCATCGATCGGATGGTACGCGGGGAAGTCGTCGATTTCGTCAGTGTCCTCATCCCGGTCATCAACTATGATTTCCCGATATTCAACGTGGCGGATGCCGCATTGACGATCGGTGTCATTCTCGTCATCCTGCATCTTTTATTGGAAGAAAAAAAGGATAAGAAAGCAAAGGTGGACTAATGGAGCAGATTCAATACATCATCGAACACGAAACAGCCGGGGAGCGGATCGACAAAGCACTGACAGCCGCCAATCCCGACTGGTCACGGACGCTCATCCAGCAATGGGTGAAAGAGGGGATCGTGCTTGTCAACGGCAGCACGGTGAAGGCGAATTACAAGGTGAAGGACGGCGACGTGCTGACGGTCGATGAGCCGGAGCCGGAAGAACTCGATATCCCTGCAGAAGATCTGGATCTTGATATCGTCTATGAAGATAAGGATGTGCTTGTCGTCAATAAGCCGAGCGGGATGGTCGTCCATCCGGCACCCGGCCATACGACAGGGACGCTTGTGAACGGTCTCATGTATCATTGTGACGACCTGTCGGGCATCAACGGCGTCATGCGCCCCGGGATCGTACACCGGATCGACAAGGATACTTCCGGGCTGCTCATGGTAGCGAAGAACGACAAGGCCCATGCCTCGCTTGTGGATCAGCTTATGGCGAAATCAGTGACGCGTGTCTATACAGCCCTCGTGCACGGACATATCCCGCATGACAACGGCACGATCGACGCGCCGATCGGCAGGAATCCGAAAGACCGGCAGAGCATGGCGGTCGAGAATAACGGCAAAAATGCCGTCACCCACTTCAAAGTGCTGGAACGTTTCGGGGATTTCACACTCGTCGAATGCCGGCTGGAGACGGGGAGGACCCATCAGATCCGTGTCCATATGAAATATATCGGCCATCCGCTTGCGGGAGATCCGAAATACGGACCGAAAAAGACGATCGAGTTCGACGGACAGGCATTGCACGCAGGTACGCTCGGATTCGTCCATCCCGTATCCGGCGAGTATATGGAATTCGAAACGCCGCTGCCTGAAAATTACAGACAGCTGCTGGATGAGATGCGCGCAAAATAAGGTTGACGCGCATTCCGGAACACGGTATGCTTGTAATAGAAATCGAATAGCGGACCTTTAATGCCAATCCAGAGAGGTTGGGAAGGATGCACGGATTTCCAGGACGCCTGCCTGAGGGGGAGGCTGTCATCTGGATACGATTGCGCATGCAAACCTTCCTGCCCGAACGACGGCCGGAAGGTTTTTTGTTTGGGCACAGACATGCCGCTGAGACGTCACAAGTGGAAATCGAGGAGGAACCGGAATGGCAGAAAAAGCGAATATCTTGGATGAAAGTGCGATCAACCGTGCACTGACACGGATCGCCCATGAAATCATCGAACGCAACAAAGGGATCGACCATTGCATACTTGTCGGCATCAAGACACGGGGAGCTTTCCTGGCAGCCCGGCTGGCGGAGAAGATCGAACAGATCGAAGGCCGCCCAATCCGGACAGGCGAACTCGATATTTCGCTGTACCGGGATGACCTCGGACTGAAATACGAGAACAAGGAGCCCCTGGTGAAACAGGTCGATATCAACTACAGCCTGGCAGATGAAAAGGTCGTGCTGATCGATGATGTGCTCTATACAGGAAGAACTGTGCGGGCTGCGATGGATGCGGTCATGGATCTCGGCCGGCCGGCAGCGATCCAGCTGGCGGTGCTCGTCGACCGGGGACACCGGGAACTGCCGATCCGCCCGGATTTCGTCGGGAAGAACATCCCGACATCGAGCGGTGAGCGGGTCGTCGTCAACTTGACGGAATCCGACAGCGAAGACAGTGTCACCATCCATTCCAGATAATCGACCCAAGATTCGGAGGCTGTATGCAAATGGCAGAAAAAGTATTGGACGTCCATGAAAAACCGGAAGCCGGCAAATGGCTTGCGCTCAGTCTCCAGCATATGTTCGCGATGTTCGGGGCGACGATACTCGTCCCCCAGCTCGTCGGACTGAGCCCTGCAATCGCACTGCTGACGAGCGGAATCGCAACACTGGTGTTCATCGTCATAACGCAGGGGAAAGTGCCCGCCTACCTCGGCTCCTCATTCGCCTTCATCGTACCGATCCAGGTGGCGACGAAAACAGGCGGAATCGGCAGCGCCATGATCGGCAGCATGTTCGTCGCACTTGTTTACGCGATCGTGTCACTCATCATCTGGAAGACCGGGCATAAGTGGATCATGAACATCCTGCCGCCGGTCGTTGTCGGGCCGGTCATCATGGTGATCGGTCTCGCAGTCGCACCGACGGCTGTCGGGATGGCGAGCCGCATCGACGTGGACGGCGTGTCCACCTACAGTCTTCTTCATTTTTCGGCAGCGATCGTCACGCTGGCCGCCGCGGTCATCTGCATGATGTTCTTCCGCGGCGTCATAAGCCTGATGCCTGTGCTGATCGGAATCATCATCGGCTACATCTACTCGGCGGTCATCGGTATCCTGGACTTCCAGCCTGTCATGGAGGCGAAGTGGTTCGCATTTCCGGACTTCCTGATTCCGGGCGTCACATATGACTTCGTCGTGACACCGACACTGCTGTTCATCATGGTGCCGATCGCGATTGTCACGATTTCCGAGCATATCGGCCATCAGCTCGTGCTCGGCAAGGTCGTGGAGCGGGATTTCATCCGCGATCCGGGGCTGAACCGCTCGCTGCTCGGTGACGGGGTCGGGACGCTGATCAGCGGTCTGCTCGGCGGACCGCCGAAGACGACGTATGGCGAGAACATCGGCGTCATGGCGATCACCCGGGTCTACAGCGTGTATGTCATCGTCGGAGCCGCCGTGTTCGCCATCCTGTTTTCGTTCCTCGGAAAAGTGATGGCGCTCATCGCAACGATTCCGACAGCGGTGCTCGGCGGAATTTCGATCCTGCTTTTCGGGATCATCGCATCATCCGGCCTCCGTATGCTCGTCGACAACCATGTGGATTTCGACAACCAGCGCAACCTGGTCATCACGTCGATCATCCTGGTCATCGGCATCGGCGGCGCCTCGCTCAATTTCAGCGAGACATTCCATATCGAAGGGATGGCACTGGCAGCGATCGTCGGCGTGCTGCTCAATCTGCTGCTGCCTGGCCGGGAGAAGCAGACACTCGAGGATCATCCGGAAGATCCGATCTTCATCAGCAAAGACAACTGAATACGCGTGACCTTTTAACATTGTACTGAGAGACAAGGAAAGGTTTATGTGAATGGTGTCCTGGACTGACAGGACCCGTCTGTACATAAATAGCCTTCCTGCCTGCCGGGAAGGCTTTTTTTACGGCCTTTCCTCAACTAAAGGAGGATGACAGCATGGAAAACTTACTGACAATGACACAATTCAACGAAGAGGAAATCATGGAGATCCTGAATTATGCGGAATATTTGAAGCGCCACGGCATCCGTGAATTGCCCGGGAAATACTTGGTGAGCAACCTGTTCTTCGAACCGAGCACCCGGACGAAACTGAGCTTCGAAATCGCGGAACGGAAATTGGGTCTTGAGATCATCCAGTTCGATCCGGGCCACTCGAGCACGACAAAAGGGGAGACGCTGTTCGATACAGTGAAGACCCTGGAAGCGCTCGGTGTCAACGCGGTGGTCATCCGTCATCCCGAAAAGGATTATTACAAGCAGCTGGAAGGCATCAGGATCCCCGTCTTCAACGGAGGGGACGGCACTGGTCAGCATCCGAGCCAGTCGCTGCTGGACCTGTTCACCATCAAAGAGGAATTCGGCAGTTTCCGCGGCTTGAATATCGTCATCGCAGGAGATCTGTCACACAGCCGCGTCGCCGCTTCCAATGCCGAAGCGCTGAGGAAGCTCGGTGCGAACGTCAGTTTCGTCTGCCCGCCGGAATGGTCCGGCGACTACGATGCGCTGCCGGAGTGGGATCAGATCATCGGAAAAGCGGATGTCGTCATGCTGCTGCGTGTGCAGCACGAGCGCCATGATGAAAAGATGAGCTATTCGAAAGAGGAATACCACGCCCGCTACGGTCTGACCGAAGAACGCGCAGCAAAGTTGAAAGAGGATGCAATCATCATGCATCCTGCGCCCATCAACTGGGGTGTCGAAATCGCTGAATCACTCATGCATCATGCGAAGCTGCGTGTCTACGAAGCGGTGGAGAACGGTGTCTATATCCGCGCGGCAGCGATGGAAATGATTTTACGGGGAGGAAACGTACATGCACAAGCTGCTCCGAAATATCTGGCTATATGATGAAACACCCGAAGACCTGAAGGACGTCCGTATCCGGGACGGGCGGATCGAGGAAATCGGGAAGGGACTTGCGGAAAACGATGCAGAACTGATCGATGGCAAGGGGCTTTGTCTCGCACCCGGGTTCGTCGATGTCCACGTCCACTTGCGTGAACCGGGCGGAGAACGGAAAGAGACGATTGCGACCGGTACGGAAGCGGCGGCAAAAGGCGGCTATACGACAATCTGCGCAATGCCGAACACGCGGCCTGTCCCGGACACGGCGGAAAATTTGGAATACGTCAATGACTTGATACGCCAGCATGCATCGATCCGGGTGCTGCCGTACGCATCCATTACGATCCGGGAAGCCGGGAAGGAGCGGACGGACCTTGCAGAACTGAAAGCGCATGGTGCCTTCGCGTTCACGGATGACGGCGTCGGCATCCAGGAAGCCGGGATGATGTACGAGACGATGCAGGATGCCGCGAAGCTCGATATGGCGGTCGTCGCCCATTGCGAAGACAATACACTGATCTATGGCGGCGCGATGCACGAAGGGATCCGCAACAAGGAACTCGGACTGCCGGGCATCCCGTCAGTGGCTGAGTCGGTCCACATTGCACGGGACATCCTGCTCGCTGAAGCGGCAGGCGCCCACTACCACGTATGCCATGTCAGCACGAAGGAATCCGTCCGGGTGATCCGGGATGCGAAACGGGCAGGCGTGCGTGTCACCGCTGAAGTGACACCGCATCATCTGCTGCTGACCGAGCACGATATTCCCGGCGACGACGCGATGTGGAAGATGAACCCGCCGCTCCGGGGACATGAGGACCTGGCAGCTCTGAGAGAAGGGCTGTTCGACGGCACAATCGATTTCATCGCCACTGACCATGCACCGCATACAGCGGAGGAAAAAGCGGCAGGATTCAAGAAGGCGCCGTTCGGGATCACAGGGTTCGAAACAGCCTTCCCGCTTCTGTATACGCACTTCGTAAAAAACGGGGACTGGTCGCTGAAGCAGCTTGTGGATTGGCTTGCAGGTAAGCCGGCTGACGTATTCCGCCTTCCTTACGGGAAGCTCGCAAAAGGAATACCGGCGGATCTCGTGCTGCTCGATCTGTCGGCAGAACGGACGATCGAGCCGGCGTCATTCCTCTCAAAAGGCAAGAACACGCCATTCGGAGGGACGACATGTACAGGATGGCCTGTCATGACGCTGTACGGCGGACAGACAGTCTATGAAGATAAGGAATAGGAAACACAGATAAGACAGAGCAAACAGACAGGATGACAGCAAAGGAGGTCCGCAAATGATACTGCAAGACAAGATGGTCATTCGAAGCAAACGTCAGCTTGCTGACCGCATCATGGAAATGGAGCTGGAAGGGGAACTGGCGGCGGAAATCACATCGCCCGGCCAGTTCGTCCATATTCGGGTAACCGATACATATGAGCCGCTGCTCCGCCGGCCAATTTCAATCGCTTCCTATGACAGGGACCGCCGGCGGATGACGATCATCTTCCGGGCGGAAGGAAGAGGGACGCAAATCCTTGCGGAAAAAGCTGTGGGTATCTCCGTCGACGTACTCGGACCGCTCGGGAACGGGTTTCCGAGCGGGCAGCCGAAGCCGGGCGAAACGGTACTGCTGGTCGGCGGAGGCATCGGGGTGCCGCCGCTCTACCAGCTGTCGAAAGAGCTGACAGCTGCGGGTGTCCGTGTTGTCCACGTGCTCGGGTTCCAGACGGCATCCGCCGTCTTCTATGAACAGGAATTCTCAGCACTCGGCGAAACGCGGATCGTCACAGCTGACGGCACTGCCGGCGAGAAGGGATTCGTGACGGATTCCCTACGTGCGCATCCTGTCGATTTCTCTGTCTATTATACATGCGGACCGACACCTATGCTGTCCGCAGTGCAGGAGGCGTATGCCGGCAAACCCGGCTACCTGTCATTCGAGCAGCGGATGGGCTGCGGCATAGGCGCCTGCTTCGCCTGTGTCTGTGAAACGAAAGAAACTGACAGCCGGCCGTACGTCAAAGTCTGTTCGGACGGACCGGTATTCCCAGCAGGGGTGGTGGCCATATGAACCGGTTGGCGGTGGAACTGCCGGGCCTGTCACTGAAGAACCCGATCATGCCGGCATCAGGCTGTTTCGGCTTCGGCAAGGAGTACGGCAATCTGTATGATCTGTCCCAGCTCGGCGCGATTATGATCAAAGCGACGACTCTGGAGCCGCGCTTCGGAAACCCGACGCCGCGTGTCGCAGAAACGGCAGCCGGCATGCTGAATGCCATCGGCCTGCAGAATCCCGGCCTGGCCAGCGTGCTGCAGGATGAACTGCCGCGGCTTGCAGAGATCGACGTGCCGATCATCGCGAATGTCGCGGGTTCCGAAGTGGCTGATTATGTCCAGGTGGCGGAAGCGATCTCACAAGCGCCGAACGTCCAGGCGCTGGAACTGAATATCTCGTGTCCGAATGTCAAATGCGGAGGGATCGCATTCGGCACGGATCCGGTTCTCGCCGGCGAACTGACGGCGGCGGTCAAAGCCGTATCGTCCGTGCCTGTCTATGTGAAATTGTCGCCGAATGTCGCGGACATCACTGTGATCGCACAAGCTGTCGAAGCAGCCGGTGCAGACGGACTGACGATGATCAATACACTTGTCGGCATGCGGCTCGACCGGAAAACCGGCAAGCCTGTCATCGCGAACAGGACAGGAGGGCTGTCCGGCCCTGCGGTGAAGCCCGTCGCGATACGGATGATCCATGAAGTGAGCCGGGCAGTCGGAATCCCGATCATCGGAATGGGGGGCGTGACGGACACAGGGGACGTCATCGACTTCCTGTCGGCGGGCGCAAGCGCGGTCGCCGTCGGTACGGCGAACTTCGTCAATCCGTTCGTCTGCCCGGAGATCATCCGCGAACTGCCGGCAGCGCTTGATGAAATCGGGGCAGCCACGGCAGCGGAGTTAATCGGAAGGAGCCACAGAGTATGAATACATCACCGATCATCGCACTCGATTTTGAAGACGGACAGTCGGCCATGACCTTCCTCGAGCCGTTCGAGACAGGAACGTTCGTGAAAGTCGGGATGCAGCTGTTCTATAAGGAAGGTCCTGCAGTCGTCCACCAGCTGAAAGAGAGAGGGTTCGACGTGTTCCTCGATTTGAAACTGCATGATATCCCGAATACGGTGAAGTCGGCGATGACTTCAATCGCTCAGACTGGCGCGGATCTGGTCAATGTCCACGCGGCTGGCGGTGCGGCCATGATGGAAGCGGCGCTGGAAGGGCTTGACAAGGGGACGGCGGCAGGGGGACGGCGCCCTTCGCTCATAGCGGTGACACAGCTCACCTCCACCACCGAAGAACAGATGCAGCGTGAACAGCTGATCGGACGGACGCTTGATGAGTCCGTTCTGCATTATGCAAAGCTCGCGCAGACAGCCCGCTTGGACGGCGTCGTGTGCTCTGTCCTGGAGACAGGGAAGATCGCCGATGCCTGTGGGAAGGAATTCCTGAAAGTGACGCCGGGCATCCGGATGGCGGATGATGCGGCGCACGATCAGAAGCGGATCGCAACCCCAACGCAGGCGAGGGAGCTCGGATCGACACATATCGTCGTCGGCCGGTCGATCACCCAGGCGGCGGATCCGCTCACAGCCTATCGGGAAATCGTGAATCAATGGAAAGGGATGGATGGACGATGATGAAACAGGAGATTGCAGAAATATTGCTGAACGCGGAGGCTGTGACACTCAGTCCCGACGAGCCGTACACATGGGCGTCCGGCATCGAGTCGCCGATCTACTGTGACAACCGGCTGATCATGTCCGACCCGGCCGGACGGCGCCGGGTGGCGGAAGGGCTTGCGGAGATCATCCGCAAACAGTATCCAAACACAACAGTCATCGCGGGAACAGCGACAGCAGGAATCCCGCACGCTGCCTGGGTTGCGGACATCCTTGGCCTGCCCATGGTCTATATCCGGTCGAAAGCGAAAGGGCACGGACGCAGTAAACAGATCGAGGGCCGTGTGAAACCGGAGGACCGCGCAATCATCGTGGAAGATCTCATTTCGACAGGGGGCAGCAGTCTGACGGCAGCGGCAGCACTCCGTGATGAGGGTATACCCGTGGAAGGGATCGTCTCCATCTTTACATATGGTCTCGACAGCGCCGATCAGGCATTCGCGGAAGCGGATCTGACGTATACAAGTCTGACGGATTTCGATGCGCTGGCCGAAGTGGCGGCACGCACAGGCGCCATCCGCCAGGAATCCCTGGCTCCGCTGAAGGACTGGCACGGCAGATTGAAGACAGGGGCACTGCACAATTGACAGGAAGCAGGGATGGCCTCCCCTGCTTCTTTTTTGGTTCCAGGAAGGAATGATATCTTGATCGGCTGGAAAAGCATCCTGCGGGGAAGGAAGCGGAGATCATCGAGAGTTTGGCCGCGGGAGTGGGGCTGGACGGAGGCTGATTGTGAAGTTATGAGCGCAGCGGGCCTGTTTATGATCACTTTCGGGGTTTTATGAGCAGATCCGGACGTTTATGAGCGGAATCCTGGTTTTATGATCACTTTTCCGGATTTATGAGCGGAATGGTCTGGTTTATGATCACTTTCAAGTTTCCCGGGGCGTCCCTGCTGCAAGGACCGCCAATAACCACTGGGAATACGAAAAAACCGGCGGGGCTGCTGCCCTGCCGGTGTGCTGATCATGCTTTCAGTTTGCGGACGAGGTCCTCGTCCGGTGTGACATAGACCGTCTGCTGTTCAAAGTAGATAACAAAGCCGGGTTTCGAGCCGTTCGGCTTTTTCACATGCCGCACTTCCGTGAAGTCGACCGGCACGGAAGCGGAGCCGCGCGCTTTGCTGAAATAGGCAGCAAGTGCTGCCGCCTCCTGGATCGTCCCGTCATCGGGCTGTTCGTCATGGATGACGACATGGGAGCCCGGGATGTCCTTCGTATGCAGCCAGATATGATTGCGGGCGGCCAGCTTCGATGTCAGCCAGTCGTTCTGCCGGTTGTTCTTGCCGACGGAGATCTTGGTGCCCGACGTCGACACGTAGGACTCCGGCATCGGCTTTTTCGGCTTCGCTTTCTTCTTGCCTTTCCGTGCTTTCATCAGCCCGAGATCTGCCAGTTCATCCCGGATTTCGTCGATATCATCGGTCGATGCCTGCATGACCTGCTGCTTCACCATTTCGAAATAGCTGATGTCCTCGGCTGCCTTTTCGAGCTGGTCGGCAATCTGGATCAATGCATTTTTCGCTTTTGCATATTTCGAGAAGTAGCGCTGGGCATTCTCGATGACCGTCTTGCGCGGATCGAGCGGGATGGTGACCGTCGTGCCCTGTTCATAATAGTTGTCGACTTCCGCTTCCTTCTGCCCTTTCCCGATTGCATAGCTGTTCGCGGTCAGCAGTTCGCCGTAGAGCTGGAACGTATCGAGCCGCCCGGCATCCTTGCGTTCCTTCTCGAGTTTCTGGACTTTCAGTTTCAATTTCGCGATCTCGTTGTCGAGCCAGCGCTCGAGATCGGCGGCCTGCGCCTTCACCCGCTCACGGACCGCACGTGCAAAGTACACTTTGTCGAGCAATTCGCCGAGAGTCGGATAGAGCGTCGGCGGCTGACCGGTGAAGGTCAGATCCGCTGCCGAGAACAGCAGCTTGCCGTCCTTCTCGACTGCATTCGGTCTGAATGGACCGTCCGAGAAAGTGCGCACGAATTCATTGTACACATCGAATGCCCGCGGGCTGTCCGCATTGTGCATCCGGTACAGCAGCTCCTCGGCGTGGACGGGAGAGAAGCCGGACAGACGGCCGACGACCGCTTTCGGCGAGTCGAATTCCGGCAGCAGTGTGTCGAATTCCTGTTCCGTCAGTTCGAACGGATCGAGTTTGTCCTGGGCGGGTGCCGGTACATACGGCTGGCCCGGCATGATGGTCCGGTAGCTGTTGACCGCAGGCGGCAGGTGCTTCAGACTGTCGACGATCATATTGCGTTCCGGATCGATCAGCACAAAGTTGCTGTGCCGGCCCATGGTCTCGAAAATGATTTCGCGTTCCATATCATCGCCGATTTCGTTTTTCGAACGGATCCTGAATGTAAGGATGCGGTCCGTGCCTGTCTGCCGGACAGCGGTCACCGTGCCCCCTTCCAGGTGTTTCCGCATCGTCATGCAGAACATCGGCGGTTCCGATGGGTTCTGGATCGTCTCTTCCGTGAACTGGACACGTGCATAGGAAGGATGGACCGAAAACAGCAGTTTCCGGTTCTGTCCCTCAGCACGGATGACCAGCACGATCTCCTGGGCGTTCGGCTGATGGATCTTCGTGATCCGGCCGTTTTCGATTGCTTGCAGTTCGCGTCTCATCGCGGTTGTGAACAACCCGTCAAATGCCATGTGAATTCCTCTTTCTTTTCGTTTTCTCCATTTTAGCACTAGACGGCTGACATATGGTATAATACGAATACATTCTTCGGATCGTTCCCGGTCAGGGCTGATTTGAAAAGAAAGACTATAGTTTAGAAGAGGGATTCCATGTTTAAACAACGAGGGCTTTTGATTGTCCTGTCCGGCCCCTCGGGTGTCGGAAAAGGGACTGTCCGGAAAGAACTGTTCACACAGCCGGATACGAATTATGAATATTCGATTTCGATGACGACGCGGCTGCCGCGGGAAGGCGAGACGGATGGCGTCGACTATTATTTCCGTCCGCGCGAGGAGTTCGAACGCCTCATCGCGGAGGGCAAGCTGCTGGAGCACGCCGAGTATGTAGGGAACTACTACGGGACGCCGCTCGATTATGTGAACGAGACGCTCGACTCCGGTCGGGATGTCTTTCTCGAAATCGAAGTGGTCGGCGCAGCGCAAGTGCGTGAAAAGATGCCGGACGGACTGTTCATCTTCCTGGCGCCGCCGAGCCTGTCGCATCTGGAGCAGCGGCTCGTCGGCAGGGGCACGGAAGTACTCGAAGTCATCGCATCGCGCGTTGCAAAAGCGCGGGACGAACTCGAGATGATGGATCTGTATGATTATGTCGTGGAGAACGACGAAGTCTCGAAAGCGTGCGACCGCATCAACGCCATCGTCACAGCGGAGCACTGCAGACGAGAACGTGTCGAAGAACGCTATTTAGCTATGCTGGAAGGGGAATGAAACCAATGCTGTATCCATCGGTAGATTCACTGAAAGAGAAGATCGATTCGAAGTACACGCTCGTATCACTGGCAGCGAAGCGCGCCCGTGATATCCAGGAAAACCATAACGAAGAGACGATGAAGTACAGATCGCACAAAAATGTCGGCAAAGCACTGGAAGAAGTTGCAGCCGGCCTGCTGAACAAGCAGAAGACCGATGATTCGATCGTCTATGAAGACGAGATCTGAGAACTCCCAAGCTGAATAAGAAATGGACGCTCCCTTAGAAATCGATTTTCTTGGGGAGTTTGTCATTTTTGGAAAGGATTGAACATCTTGCTGACAAACAAAAAGATCTTACTTTGCGTGACAGGCGGCATCGCAGTCTATAAGGCGGTGGCACTCGTGAGCAGACTGAGCCAGGCAGGTGCGGCGGTCAAGGTGGTCATGACGGAATCCGCCACGGAATTCGTCCGGCCCCTGTCGTTCCAGGTCATGTCCCGGAATGATGTCTATACGGATACATTCGATGAGAAGGACTCCTCCGTCATCGCGCATATCGACCTTGCCGACTGGGCAGACCTGATCATAGTCGCTCCGGCGACCGCGAATGTCATCGGCAAGCTCGCGAACGGGATCGCGGACGATATGGTCACCACACTGCTGCTTGCGGCGACAGCCCCGGTCTGGATAGCGCCGGCCATGAATGTCCATATGTACGAGCATTCGGCAGTCCTGCGGAACATCGACCGTCTGGCGCGTGACGGCTATGAATTCATCGAACCGTCGGAAGGGTTCCTGGCCTGCGGCTATGTCGGCAGGGGACGTCTCGAAGAACCCGAGAAGATCACAGAACTGGCCGCTGCCTTCTTTACAGAGCAGCCGCAGCGTCCGCTTGCGGGCAAGAAAGTGGTCGTGACAGCCGGCCCCACCCTGGAACGGATCGATCCTGTGCGGTACATCTCCAATTTTTCAAGCGGCAAGATGGGCTATGCGATGGCGGAAGCCGCAGTCGCACTGGGGGCGGACGTCGTCCTGATCACAGGGCCGGTTGCACTCGATCCTCCTGAAGGTGCGGCGGTTGTCCGTGTCGAAAGTGCTGCTGAAATGCTGGAAGCCGTGCTTGCGCAGTATGATGATGCCGATTATGTCGTGAAATCGGCGGCTGTCGCGGATTATCGCCCGCAGACCGTGCATCCGAACAAGATGAAGAAGAAAGAAGGCAATTCGGTGCTGGAACTGGAACGCACGGCCGATATCCTGAAAACACTCGGTGACCGGAAGACGCACCAATGCCTCATCGGGTTCGCAGCTGAGACGGATGATGCGATCACGTACGGAAAAGGGAAACTCGCTTCGAAAAACCTGGATTGGATCATCGTCAACGACGTGACGGATCCGTCAGGCGGTTTCGGAAGCGATTCGAACGTCGTGACCCTCCTGTCGAAAGACGGCAGTGAAACACCGTTTCCCGCCATGGAAAAACGGGCGCTTGCGAAGGAGCTTCTGACAGCTGTCGCGGCGCAGGGATCTGATGCGCAATGATCGCAGAAGTGATTGTGGATGTTGCCGCCTATCCGATCGACAGGCCTTTCGACTATAAGATCCCGGAACTGTTCCGCGGATTCGTCGAGCCCGGCATGCGGGTCAAAGTGCCATTCGGTCCGCGCAAAGTGGCAGGTTATGTCGTCGGGCTGAAAGAGACGAGCGGTCTGGATGAGACCAAGCTGAAGTCCGTCGAGCAGCTCATCGATTTCGAACCGGTCCTGTCGCCGGAACTGCTCGAAATGTCGAAATGGCTGGCGGAAGATACGCTCGCCTACCGGATCGATGCCCTGCAGGTCATGCTGCCGGCAGCGATGCGTGCGAAGTACGAGAAATTCATCGTCGCTATGAAGCCCGATGGGATCCAAGGCGAGGCACTCATGGATATGATGGGCGGCAGGGAACGGGTGCCGCTGAAAATGGCGGATACCCCCGAATTGCTGAAACAGCTGAAGGCCGCCGCAGCGAGCGGAGCGGTCCGTGTGGAAACACTCGTCAAGCAGCAGACCGCGGTCAAGAAAGTCCGTATGATCACCATCCAGGATGCGGCTTCGATCGAGGGGGTTCTGTCCGGGCTGTCCAGACAGGCAGCCAAACAGCGCAGGCTCCTTGAGTGGATGCTCAGCCATGCAGGTGAATCGATGGAAGCCGGACGTCTGCTGAAAGAGGCGGACGTCACTGCGACCGTCCTGAAAAGTGTGATCGACAAAGGGGCGGCGCAGGAGAATAAGACAGAAGTGTACAGGGAGCCGGAAGATGTCCGCATGGAAGAGGCTGCCGTCCCCCGTGAGCTGACCGCCCATCAGCAGGAGGCGGTCGGGCAGGTGACGGACGCATTCCGTAACGGACAGGACAGCGTATTCCTTCTCCACGGCATTACCGGCAGCGGCAAGACGGAAGTCTATCTGCAGACGATCGAGGAAGTCGTGAAAAACGGCCGGGAGGCGATCGTCCTCGTGCCTGAGATCTCCCTGACCCCGCAGATGACATCGCGTTTCAAGGAACGTTTCGATGATCAGGTCGCTGTCATGCACAGCGCCCTTTCTGCGGGCGAGAAGTATGATGAATGGCGAAGGATCCACCGGAAGGAAGTGAAAGTGGTCGTCGGCGCAAGGTCGGCTGTGTTTGCTCCTTTCGAAAATCTGGGCATCATCATCCTGGATGAAGAGCACGAATCGACCTACAAGCAGGAAGACTCACCGCGCTACCACGCGCGCGACGTCGCGATCTGGCGCGCTGCCTACAACCGCTGTCCGGTCATACTTGGCAGCGCAACCCCTGCACTTGAATCGTATGCACGCGCTTCGAAAGGGCTCTATCACCTTCTAGAGCTGCCTGTCCGGGTGAAAGAGCTGGCACTCCCGTCCGTCCATGTTGTCGATATGCGGAACGAACTGAAGGAAGGCAACAGGTCGATGTTTTCCGTCCCTCTCGCCGAAGCGATCCGGGAACGGCTGGACAGGCATGAGCAGACCGTGCTGTTCCTGAACAAACGCGGATTCTCTTCTTTCGTACTGTGCAGGGACTGCGGCACGACGATCCAATGCCCGAACTGCGACATCTCCCTGACCTACCACCGGGCCAGTGAAAGCCTGAAATGCCATTACTGCGGTCACGAAGACGCGGTTCCGCAAGAATGCCCGGAATGCGGCAGTGAGCATATCCGTTTCTTCGGCACAGGGACGCAAAAGGCGGAGGAAGAGATCGGCCGCCTGTTCCCGGAAGCCCGTGTACTGCGGATGGACGTCGACACGACAAGGCAGAAAGGGTCGCATGCCCGCCTCCTGCAGAAGTTCGGTGAAGGGAAAGCGGATATCCTGCTCGGCACCCAGATGATCGCAAAAGGGCTCGATTTCCCGAACATCACGCTCGTCGGCGTGCTCGCAGCCGACACGACCCTCCACCTGGCCGACTTCCGGGCTGCCGAGAAGACGTTCCAGCTGCTGACGCAGGTGAGCGGGCGGGCCGGCAGACATGAACTGGAAGGGGAGGTCTTCATACAGACCTATACCCCTGAACACTATGCGATCGAACTGTCGAAGGCCCAGCTCTATGAGCCGTTCTATGCGATGGAAATGGGGGCGCGCAAGCAGTTCGGCTATCCGCCGTTCTACTATATCGTCAACATCCAATTCAGCCATGAGAACCTGCTGAAAGTCGTCGAGTATGCTGAAAAGGCGGCACGTTTCCTGACAGAGAGGCTCAGTCCGGAAAGTGTGCTGATCGGACCGACAGCATCGGCGGTCAGCCGGGTGAATAATAGATATAGGTACCAATGTCTGATAAAATACAAAAAAGAACCGAAACTGACAGAGACACTGCAGGCGCTCATCCGTCATTACCGCACCGGATGGATCAAAGACGGGCTCCTGCTGTCTGTGGATAAATCCCCGGTCGTCATCTATTGACGGGGCGAGAAAAGAGGAATTCGTTTGACTGTACTGGAAATCGTGAAATACCCTGACAAAATACTTGAAACGAAAACAGCGGAAGTCGTGAAGTTCGACCGCAAGCTGCACAAACTGCTCGATGACATGATGGAAACGATGATCGCATCAGACGGTGTCGGCATCGCAGCGCCCCAGGTCGGACAGTCGATCAGGGCGGCCATCGTCGATATCGGCGAAGGGGATCCGCCGATCGAGCTCATCAATCCTGTCATCACCGCAGTGGGCGGGGAAGACACCGATCTTGAAGGATGCCTGAGCTTCCCGGATCTGTATGGAGAAGTGAAGCGGCCGTTCTTCGTGCGGGTGGAAGCACAGGAACGGGACGGCTCCCTGTATGAACTCGAGGCGGAAGGCTATGAAGCCCGGGCGATCATGCACGAGATCGATCACTTGGACGGCATCCTGTTCAATACGAAAATCAGCCGCATTGTCGATGCTTCGGAATTCGACGAACCGGATGAAACGCTGGCGGCGTTAGGAGAGGACGTGACGGAAAATGAGTAGACTCGTGTTCATGGGCACGCCTGATTTTTCAGTGCCCATCCTGCGTATGCTCCACGAAGAAGGCCACGAGATTGCAGCAGTCGTAACGCAGCCGGACCGGCCCGTCGGACGCAAGCGTGTCCTGACCCCGCCGCCTGTGAAAGCGGAGGCGCTGCGTCTCGGACTGCCTGTCATCCAGCCTGAAAAGCTGAAAGGATCAGAGGAACTTGCAGAGATCATCGCACTTGAGCCGGATCTCATCGTCACAGCCGCTTTCGGCCAGCTTCTGCCGAACGATTTGCTGGATGCCCCGAAACTCGGCTGCATCAACGTGCACGCCTCACTGCTGCCGGCCTACCGCGGCGGTGCGCCGATCCACCAGGCCGTCATGGACGGCTGTGAAGAGACCGGCGTGACGATCATGTACATGGTGCAGAAGCTCGATGCCGGGGACATGATCTCACAAGTGAAAGTGCCGATCACGGAGACTGATGATACCGGCAGCATGTTCGGCAAGCTTTCGGCTGCCGGTGAACAGCTGCTGAAGGAGACGCTGCCCTCCATATTGGAAGGGACGAACGAACGGATCCCGCAAGACGAGACGCTCGTGACATTCGCCCGCAATATCAGCCGCGAACAGGAACGGATCGACTGGAACCGGCGCGCGCGGGATATCCATAACCAAGTGCGCGGCCTGTCGCCATGGCCGACAGCCTTCACGACCTTCCGCGGGGAAAACGTGAAGATCTGGAAAACCGAAATGGCCGAAGGTTCAGCGGACGGAGCTGCCGGTGACATCACGGATATCCAGAAAGACCGGATCATCGTCCGGGCCGGCGACGGAAATTCCGTCGCCATCACGGAGCTCCAGCCTGCCGGCAAGAAGCGGATGACGGCATCGGTCTTCCTGAACGGTTCCGGAAACGACTGGAAAAAAGGGGAGCGTTTCGTATGACGGCAAAGAAGAAGACGATCTGGAAAGGGAATGTCCGTGACGCTGCCCTCTCGATCCTCCTCGAAGTGAGCCGCAATCAGGCCTACAGCAACCTTCTGCTGACGAGGACGTTCGAAACGTATGATATCAAAGACCAGGACAAAGGGCTCCTGACGAATTTGGCGTACGGCACACTGCAGCGCAGACTGACGCTCGATTACTATCTCGAGCCGTTCATCAAAGGGAAGCTTGATGACTGGGTGCGTGAGCTGCTGCGCCTGTCGCTGTATCAGATTGTGTACCTGACGAAGATTCCGCCCCACGCGGCCGTCAACGAAGCCGTCGAAATTGCGAAGCGGCGCGGTCATAAAGGCACGGCGAGCCTGGTCAACGGTGTGCTCCGTTCCGTCTTGCGGCAGGGCGTCCGCTCGATTGATGATATTCCCGACGAGACGAAACGGCTTGCCCTTGCAACGAGCCATCCTGAATGGCTGATCCGCAGATGGATCGACCAGTACGGCATGGAAGAGACCCAGCGGATGGCGGAAGCGAACAACATCCCGCCGGTCAATACAGCGCGTGTCAACACGGTTCACACGACAGTGGAGAAAGCGCTCCATCAGCTGAAGAGCGAAGGGGCGAAAGCCGAAATCGGCAAAGTGGTCCCTGAGGCGATCTACTGCCATAGCGGCAATGTCGCTAATACGTATACGTACACGAAAGGCTGGCTGACCGTGCAGGACGAAAGCTCCATGCTGCCGGTCTACGCACTGGATGTGCAGCCGGGCATGAAAGTGCTCGATATGTGTGCGGCACCAGGCGGCAAGACGACTCAGATCGCAGAGCATCTGGCGGATACCGGTGAAGTCCATGCACATGACCTGCATGAGCATAAGCTTGAACTGATCGAACAGAACGCGGACCGGCTCGGACTGAAATCGATCTGGACATCGAGCGGCGACAGCCGGGAACTCAGGGATGTGTATGAAGCGGAATCGTTCGACCGAATCCTCGTCGATGCACCGTGCAGCGGTCTCGGTGTCATCCGTCGCAAACCGGAAATCAAGTACAACAAGACGGAACAGGACGTCGAATCGCTTGCCGAAATCCAGGCGGAACTGCTGGAGACGGCATGGACACTCGTTAAACCGGGAGGCAAGATTGTCTACAGTACATGCACGGTGGATAAAACCGAGAATGACGGCGTTGTCCTGCATTTCCTCGAACGGCATCCGGAAGCTGAAAAGGAAGTGCCGGAATTTTTCCGGGAGGCCGGTCTTTCAACACCGAATGGCATGCTGCAAGTGATGCCGCACCACTTCGGGAGCGACGGCTTCTTCGCAGCGGCCATCGTGAAGCCGGAGCTTGAGCAGTAAAGTCAGAAATGATTGGGGGAAACGATATGCTGTTCAGTGTTCGGACGGACATAGGCAGGAAACGTACGTTCAATGAAGATCAGGCTGCTGTATTTGAACTTGATGACGGAACCGTACTCGCCGTCATAGCAGACGGGATGGGCGGCCATCGGAGCGGTGATGTAGCGAGTGCAATGGCGGTCAGGCTGATGGGGGAACTTTTCAGCGGACTCCGCGGCCATACTCCCGGGCATGCCGAGAAATGGACAGCCTGGCTGGATGACTGTGTGCGGGACGTCAACCGGCTCATTTATGAGAAAGCGCAATCATCTGCGGAACATGAAGGGATGGGGACGACACTGGAAGCAGCCGTCTTCCAGGGCGGAAACTGCTACATCGCACATGTGGGGGACAGCCGTGTCTATAAAATCCGCGCTAATACGATCACACAGATCACAAAAGATCATTCCTACGTCAATGAGCTGCTCGCAAGCGGTGAAATTACGGAAGCTGAGGCGGAAGTCCATCCTCAGCGAAATTGGATCATGAGAGCTGTCGGTTCCGAACGCAGCATCCGGCCTGATTTCTATCACGTCCCATTTGAGTATGGCGACTGTCTGCTCATGTGTACGGACGGGCTGAGCAACAAAGTCGATGAAGGAACGATGCGGGAACTGATCGAAGCGGATGGTACGGTGGACAGCAAAGTAACGAAGCTGATCGATCTTGCGAATGAACGGGGCGGAGAGGATAATATCACAGCGATCCTGCTCACACTCCCTGAACAGGGAGCGGATGCTATATGATCGGTAATCGGATCGGGGACCGCTACGATATCATCGGCACGATCGGCGAAGGGGGCATGTCGAAAGTCTACCTGGCGCATGACCTTATCCTTGACCGTGACGTCGCCATCAAAGTACTTAATTATGAATTTGCGCACGAAGAAGAGCTGAAACGCCGTTTCCAGCGGGAGGCGCTGTCCGCGACAAGTCTAACCCACCCGAACATCGTCAATATTTTTGACGTGGGTGAAGAGGGAGAACTCCATTATCTTGTAATGGAATATGTCAAAGGCATGACGCTGAAGCGCTACATACTCGAGCAGGGCCCGCTTTCGCCCGAAAAGACGATTCCGATCATGCTGCAGCTGACAGCCGCGATTTCAAATGCACACCATAACGGCATTATCCACCGTGATGTCAAACCGCAGAACATCTTGATGGACGAAGACGGGAATGTGAAGATCACCGACTTTGGTATCGCCATGGCGCTGACAGCGACGTCGCACACGAAAACGAACTCCGTCCTCGGTACGGTCCACTATCTTTCGCCGGAACAGGCACGGGGAGGCATGGCGACGAAGAAGTCCGATATCTATTCACTTGGCATCGTTTTCTACGAGCTGCTGACCGGAAAGCTGCCGTTTTCCGCGGAATCCGCCGTGGCAGTCGCATTGAAGCATCTTCAGGAAGAAACTCCATCCGTCCGTGCGGAACACCCGGAAATCCCGCAGAGCGTGGAGAATATCATCCTGAAGGCGACGGCGAAGGATCCGCGCCACCGATACGTATCCGCAGATGCCATGTATGAAGATTTGCAGACATCCCTGAGTCCGTCGCGCGCGCGCGAAGCGAAATTCACGCTGCCCTTTGATGAGGATGAGACCCGGGCCCTGCCAGTCATCAAAGATGTGCCGCAGCTGATCGATCCGGAAGAGACAGTGAAGCTCGATCCTGTGAAACCTGCACCGAAGCAGCCGAAATCGGATCCTTTGAAAAAGAAGCGGAAAAAGTGGCCTTGGCTGGTCGCCGTGTTCCTGCTGCTGATTGCAGCCGGAGCGATTCTGTATCTGACGGGCGTATTCGATCAGCAGGCGACCGTACCGGATGTCCTTGGCAAGACGGAAGCTGATGCAATCGCCCTGCTCGAAGAAAATGGGCTGGTTGTCGACGGCAAAGCAGTCGAGCAGCCTTCTGAAGAGTACGAAGCGGGTGAAGTTTTCCGGACAATCCCGGAAGCGGGCAAGGAACGGGACAAAGGGAGCGCTGTGAAACTGTATGTCAGCACCGGCAAGGAGACAATGACCTTCAGTGACTATTCCGGACGTGAATACAAGTCCGTCAAAGAGCGGCTGGAAACGTATGATTTCCGTTCCGTGGAGGCCGAAGAAGTGTACGACGACAAACCGGAAGGGACGATCCTGAGTCAGGATCCTGAGCCGGATACGGAAGTCGTACCGAGCGAGACGGATGTCGTCTTCACCATAAGCAAAGGGCCTGAGCTCGTTACATTGGAGAGCCTCACCGGCTACACCGATGATCAGCTCAATGCCTATGCAAAATCATCCGGCTTCAACATCACCGTGAAAAAGCGCACGCATTCCGACAGCATCCCGGAAGGACAGGTCCTGAGCCAGGATCCTGCAGCGGGGCAGTCCCTGCCGATCGGAGCGAAAGTCGATGTCATCGTCTCGAAGGGTCCTGCACAGAAACCTGTCAAGCTGTACGTGAAACGCATCAAGATCCCGTATGAAGAGGCTGCTCCGGATGGGTCGGATGAAGACGGGGAAGACGAGGACAAAAGGGAGCCGCAGACCGTCCGCATTTATATCCAGGACAGGTCCCATTCAATGACGGACCCTGCAGAGAAGTTTGACATCACGGAAGACACCGAAAAACAGATTACCGTCGAGCTGGAAGAAGGCCAGCGGGGCGGCTACAAAGTGATGAGAGGTTCCACTGTAGTGGATGAAAAGACATTCGATTACAAAGACATTCAATAAGAAAGAGGGATAGGATGCCGGAAGGACAAATTCGAAAAGCGCTCAGCGGTTTTTATTACGTGAACGATGAAGGGGCCACGGTCCGTTCCCGGGGACGCGGCGTATTCCGGAAACGGAAAATCACCCCGCTCGTCGGCGATTGGGTGACCTATGTGCAAGAAGGCGGAGAAGACGCCACAATCACCGAAATCCACCCGAGAAAGAATGAACTGGTGCGCCCCCCTGTTTCCAATGTGGACATCGCGCTGCTGGCTGTTTCCATCGTCGAGCCGGCGTTCAGTCCCGGACTGCTGGACCGGTTTCTCGTGCTTGTCGAATCGCACGGAATCGAGCCCATCATCTGCCTGACCAAGAAGGACAAAGCTGCGGCTGCGGAATTGGAAACTGCAGAACAGTGGGCCGGCTACTACAGATCCATCGGCTATCCGGTCCTTATGACGTCAATCGGCGATCCGGAAATCCTTGACCTCCTCAACCCTTATTTGAAAGGGAAGACAGCGGTTCTTGCCGGCCAGTCGGGTGTCGGGAAATCGACGCTGCTGAATACGCTGCTGCCGGAGCTGCTGCTCGAGACAGGGGTGATTTCGGAATCCCTCGGGCGCGGTAAGCATACGACCCGTCATGTTGAACTGCATGAAGTGGCAGGCGGTCTTGTTGCGGATACGCCGGGCTTCAGCTCACTCGAGTTCGACACGATGGAAAAAGAGGAGCTGGGCAGCTGTTTCCCGGAAATCGCGGCCGCGTCCGAGCAGTGCAAATTCAGAGGCTGTCTGCATTTGAAAGAGCCTTCCTGTGAAGTGAAGCGGCAGGTGGGATCCGGTCAGATCCTGCAGAGCCGCTACGATAACTACCTGCAGTTCCTGCAGGAAATCATGGACAGAAAGCCGAGGTATTAATAGAATGATCAAACTGGCACCGTCAATCCTATCAGCGGATTTCGCGAAATTAGGAGAAGAGATCAAAGAAGTGGAGCGGGGAGGCGCGGACTGGATCCATGTCGATGTAATGGACGGTCATTTCGTCCCGAACATCACGATCGGCCCGCTGATCGTCGAGGCGATCCGTCCGGTGACGGACCTGCCGCTCGATGTCCATCTGATGATCGAGGAACCGGACCGATATATCGAACAGTTCGCAAAAGCGGGCGCCGATTATATCACCGTCCATGTGGAAGCGTGCCGTCATCTGCACCGCACCGTCCAGCTTATCCGGTCGTTCGGTGTGAAGCCGGGCGTCGTGCTGAATCCCCATACCCCGGTGGAAACGATACAGCATATTCTGGAAGATATCGACCTGGTGCTGTTCATGACCGTCAATCCGGGATTCGGCGGGCAGAAGTTCATCCCGTCTGTCGTACCGAAAGTGAAGCAGTTGTCCGATATGCTGAAAGAACGCGGCCTGTCCGTAGACATCGAGATCGATGGCGGTATTACACCTGAAACGATCGGTGTCTGTGCGGAAGCGGGAGCTACTGTCTTCGTTGCAGGGTCCGCCATCTACAATAAGGAAGACCGCGCAGCGGCCATCCGCGATATCCGCGAAGCTGGCGAGCGGGCACTCGGCAAGTGAAGACGATCATCATATGTGCAGGAGGGCCGGAGGATGAACTGATTCCTCTGGCTCCTTTTGCAGAAGAGGATGCCTGTTTCATCGGAGCGGACAGGGGAGCTGTCCATCTGCTTAAGGCGGGGATCACGCCGGCGGCGGCTATCGGGGATTTCGATTCAGTGACAGCTGAGGAGTTTGCGGCAATCGAAGCGTCGGGCTGCCCGGTCGACCGCTGGCCCGCAGAGAAGAACGAGACGGATACGGAGCTGGCACTGCAGACGGCTCTCCAAATGGATCCCGGCCGTGTGATCATCACAGGCGTGACCGGCGGCCGTCTGGATCACATGTTTTCGGCCATCCAGCTGCTCGGACGGTATGCAGCCCTGCAGACAGGGACAGAACTGCTGCTGGCCAACCGGCAGAACGAAATGAGGATTCTGCATGCCGGCTCTTCGGAAGCCGTCCGCAATGCAGCCTATCCCTATCTGTCATTCTTCCCGCTGACCGAAACCGTCGAAGGGCTGACACTGCGGGGTGTGAAATATGAAGTGACCGGCGAAACGATGCATTTCGGTGACACGCGCTTCACGAGCAATGAAATACTCGGACCGTCCTGTACTATCTCATTCCGCACGGGCATATGTTTAATGGTAAGGAGCTCAGATTCCTGAAAGGAGTGGGAACTTGCGGATTTATACATTTACATTGCCTAAGTTTGTCAGCGGAATTGTACGGAAGTGCATGGTGGTGTTCTCGAAAGAGGAAACAGCGAAAGCGAAGACGAAACCAGCTGCCGCTTCAGCGAAGAAACGGAAAAAACGCAACGAAAAAACGCCGGGCTGACCACAGCCTGGCGTTTTCTTTACGTTGCGGTCTATTATACACGCTGAACTTTACCTGATTTGAGTGCGCGGGCAGAAACCCATACACGCTTCGGCTTGCCATTTACAAGAATACGGACTTTTTGAAGGTTTGCACCCCAAGTACGTTTGCTGGAGTTCATTGCGTGGGAACGGTTATTCCCCGAGCGTGCTTTGCGACCTGTAATTACACATTCTTTAGCCATTTTATAACCTCCTCGCGAATGATGATTAATATAATTCGCATACTAGAACAATTTATCATATCCACAAGAGGCTTGCAAGCTTTTTTCACTGTTCTTTCAAGTAGTATTCCTTTACACGACAAAGAAAACGCTTGCTTTCTTTTCTTATAAGGGGTGATATAGTACAATGATGACAGTGAAACTGGATGCAGGAGGGATCGTGGCATGTCAATTCAATTGGAAAACGATTATGGCAAGATTGATATAACGAATGATGTGATCGCCCGGGTCACCGGTGAAGCTACAGTCGAATGTTATGGTGTTGTCGGCATGGCGTCCAAGCACCAGATTCGGGACGGGCTTACTGAAATATTGCGCAAAGAGAATTTCAGCAGGGGCGTCATCGTAAGAAACGCAGGGGCCGATATGCAGATCGATCTGTACATTATTGTCGGATACGGGACGAAAATCACGGAAGTTGCCTACCAGGTGCAATCCAAAGTGCAGTATACACTGAAAAAAATACTCGGATTGACGATTGGTGCCGTCAATATTTACGTACAGGGCGTTCGTGTAACGAACCTGTGAAGGAGGAACACAGTTCAATGAAGTCGATCGATGGACAGAAGTTTGCGGAAATGGTGCAGATGGGTGCACATCACCTCAAACAGAATGCAGATTATGTAGATTCTTTAAACGTATTCCCGGTGCCGGATGGCGATACAGGGACGAATATGAATTTGTCGATGACCTCCGGGGCGAAAGAGACGGCGGCGAACAGCTCCGGGCACCTCGGCAGGACATCACAGGCGCTGTCGAAAGGACTGCTGATGGGCGCGCGGGGCAACTCAGGTGTCATCCTGTCTCAGCTGTTCAGAGGATTCGGGAAAGCGGTCGAAGATAAGGAGACCCTGACAGCGGGTGAATTTGCCGCTGCTCTTAAGTATGGCGTGGAAACAGCCTATAAAGCGGTCATGAAACCTGTCGAGGGCACGATCCTGACAGTTGCCCGTGAGGCGGCACAGCAAGCTGTGGAAACAGCTGCGGAAAGCGATGACCTGATCCAAGTGATGGAGGCGACAGTCGCTGAAGCGAAACAATCGCTGAAACGGACACCGGATCTGCTCCCTGTCCTGAAGGAAGTCGGCGTTGTCGACAGCGGCGGCCAGGGGCTCGTCTATGTGTACGAAGGATTCCTCGCTTCGCTGAAAGGGGAGGAACTGCCGGAGCGTACAGTTGTCCAGTCGATGGATGAACTTGTCAGTGCAGAGCATCACCGCAGCGTCCAGGGATTCATGGACACGGCGGATATCCAGTATGGCTACTGTACGGAATTCATGGTCAGGTTCGAAGAGGACAAGACGAAAGACCATCCGTTCGATGAAACCCAGTTCAGGCAGCAGCTGAGCGAACTCGGTGATTCGCTGCTGGTCATTTCCGATGAGGAGATCGCAAAAGTACATATCCATACGGAAGACCCGGGTGACGCACTGTCATACGGTCAGACGTTCGGTTCCCTCATCAACATCAAGATCGAAAACATGCGCCAGCAGCATATGGATATCGTCGGTAGCCCGGCGTCCGGAAATGCGGGCAAGGAGCCTGCTGCGAAGCATCCGTATGCCATCGTGACCGTCGCCATGGGCAGCGGAATCGCTGAATTGCTCAGGAGCATCGGGGCTTCCTATGTCATCGAAGGCGGCCAGACGATGAATCCGTCGACGGAGGACATCGTGAAGGCGATCCGGGAAGTCGGCGCTGAGCGGGTCCTGATCCTGCCGAACAACAAAAACATAATCCTGGCAGCCGAGCAGGCAGCGGAACTTGCGGGCATCGAGGCGGCAGTCGTGCCGACAAAGACGGTCCCTGAAGGGCTGGCGGCAATCCTGGCATTCAATCCGGAAGCGCAGGTCTCCGCGAATGCCAAAACGATGACAGCAGCAGCGGCAAGTGTGAAGACCGGTCAGGTGACGACCGCAGTGCGCGACACGACAATCGACAATGTCTCGATCCATAAGGACGATTATATGGCGATTGCGGACGGTAAGATCACGATTGCGACACCGTCACTTGAAACGACGATGAAAGCCCTGATCGGTGAACTGATTACTGAAGATGACGAAATTGTCACGATCATCTATGGGGAAGACGTGTCGGAGAAGGAAGCGGAAGAGATGGCCGCCTACATCGAAGGGCAGTCCTCCAACGTGGAGATCGAGCTGTACAGCGGCAGGCAGCCATTGTACCCATATATCCTTTCAGTGGAATGATGTAAAACGACAAAAGCGTCCCAGCCTTGCTGGAGGCGCTTTTCCTATGGGCATAGACGTTCGTGATTTTTGTTATCCGGCCGTTTTTCGTGTAGAATGGAAACTAGGAAGATGTGTAAAAAGGGGGAGTTTTCGTTGAAATATAGATCCGTATTTGAAATCATCGGTCCTGTCATGATCGGTCCGTCATCATCCCATACAGCAGGTGCTGCCAGGATCGGACTAGTTGCACGCGATCTGTTCGGCAGGCAGCCGGATTGGGCGCGTATCCATCTGTATGGATCGTTCGCCGAAACCTACAAAGGGCATGGAACGGACGTAGCGATCATCGGCGGCCTGCTCGGATATGACACATTCGACGAACGCATCCGGACAGCTTTCGACGATGCGGGGAAACTCGGCATGTCCTTTGAATTCATCGCAGAAGAGGAAGAGGCGGATCATCCGAACACCGCAAAGCTTGTGATCGGCGATGACGAAGGTGTCATGGAACTGGTCGGGATCTCAATCGGCGGCGGCACAATGGAAGTCGTTGAGCTGAATGGTTTCACACTGCGGCTGTCAGGTCATTTCCCGGCGCTTCTCGTCGTCCATGATGACCGTGCAGGTGTCATCGCAAATGTCTCGAACGCTATTGCCGCCCAGGATATGAATATCGCACATATGGAAGTCGGCAGAAAAGAGAAAGGGAAGATGGCGCTGATGGTCATCGAAGTCGATCAGGTCGTGACCGATGAGCTGATCGAGCAGCTGCGTGCTCTTCCGAACGTCACACAAGTTTCGACATTGGCAAACTGAGGAGGCGGACAACTATGGATATTTTGTTTTCAACAGTGAAGGAATTGGTGGAAGTTGCTGAGAAGGAACAGCAGCCGATCTCGGAGATCATGATCCGGCAGGAGATGCTCCTGACACGCCGTTCACGTGAAGAGATTTTCGCTCAGATGGAGAACAACCTGGCAGTCATGGAAAGTTCGGTCGAAGAAGGGCTGAAAGGCGTCCATTCCAAGTCGGGGCTCACCGGCGGGGATGCTGTACTTATTCAGGAGTATATGAAAACCGGCAAGGCCCTCTCAGGTGAACTGCTGCTCGATGCGGTCAGCAAGGCTGTCGCGACGAATGAAGTCAATGCAGCGATGGGCATGATCTGTGCAACCCCGACTGCCGGCGCGGCAGGGATTGTGCCGGGCACTCTGTTCGCAGTGAAGAATAAGCTGAATCCGACGCATGAGCAGATGGTGAACTATTTGTTCACGACAGGGGCGTTCGGCTTCATCGTCGCGAACAATGCGTCGATCTCCGGCGCTGCAGGAGGATGCCAGGCAGAGACGGGTTCAGCTGCGTCCATGGCGGCCGCAGCGATTGTCGAAATGGCGGGCGGCACGCCGCAGCAGAGCGCGGAAGCCTTCTCGATCGTCATGAAGAACATGCTCGGTCTCGTCTGTGACCCTGTCGCAGGGCTCGTCGAAGTGCCGTGTGTGAAGAGGAATGCGATGGGGGCAGCCAAAGCGCTCGTCGGTGCGGATATGGCGCTCGCAGGCGTCGTCAGTGTGATCCCGACGGACGAAGTCATTGAAGCGATGCATAAGATCGGCCAGTCCATGCCATCCGCCCTCCGCGAAACGGCAAAAGGCGGTCTGGCTGCAACACCGACAGGAAAAGCGCTGGAAGCCGAGATTTTCGGGAAGGACAAGGAAGCCCGTGACACAGTCACTAAGTGATCCTGTCACTTCACTGAAAGGGATCGGGAAGACGGCCGGTGAACAGCTGGCTTCGCTCGGGATCGAAACAATCGAACAGCTGGTGCTGACATTCCCTTACCGGCATGAGGATTTCAGGCTGAAAGATCTGGCTGAAACGCCTCACGGGGAACGGCTCACGATAGAAGGACGGGTGGAGAGTGTTCCATCCGTCCTCTTTACCGGCAGCAGGAAATCACGGCTGCAGATCCAGCTGCTGGTCGGACCGCATCTGGTGAAAGCGGTCTTCTTCAACCAGCATTACCTGAAAGAGAGGCTGAATCCGGGACAGATCATTACGGTCACCGGGAAATGGGACCGCGGCCGGCAGCTCATCAATGTCAGCAATTTCAAGGATGGTCCGAAAATCGGACAGGCTGATTTTGAACCGGTGTACAGTCTGAAAGGTGTCGTCAAGCAGCCGACATTCAGGCGGTGGATGCGCCTGGCGCTCGACGAGATCGAAGGCAGCATGCCCGAAACGCTGCCCGCCTCCCTGCTTACGGCCTACAAGCTGCCGACGCTCGCCGAGACGCTCGAGATGGTGCATTTCCCGACCGCGCCTGATGATGTGAAACATGCCCGAAGGCGCGTTGTCTACGAAGAGCTCCTCCATTTCCAGCTGAAGATGGCCGCCTTGAAAAAAGTGCGGAAAGCCGCCGGGAAAGGGACGCCGATCGGATACGATATCGAGAAACTCAAGCAGTTCATCGCCACGCTGCCGTTTGAACTGACAGGCGCCCAGAAGCGGGTCGTCAATGAACTGTGCGCGGAATTGAAAAGCCCGCTCCGCATGAACCGGCTGCTTCAGGGCGATGTCGGGTCCGGAAAGACGGTCGTTGCTGCCATCACACTGTATGCGGCCATCACTGCAGGCTACCAGGGGGCCCTGATGGCGCCGACCGAAATATTGGCGGAACAGCATGCGGAGACTTTAGCCGGCTGGCTGGAACCCGCGGGTGTCTCTGTCGCTTTCCTGACAGGTTCGACAAAAGGGAAGGCGCGCCGTGAAATCCTCGGACGATTGGCGGCAGGTGAAGTGGATCTTCTGATCGGCACCCATGCGCTCATCCAGCCGGACGTCAATTTCAGGAAACTCGGACTTGTCATCACGGATGAACAGCACAGATTCGGTGTCGAACAGCGCCGCATCCTGCGTGACAAAGGGGAGCATCCTGATGTGCTGTTCATGACAGCGACACCGATCCCGAGGACGCTGGCCATCACGGCCTTCGGAGAAATGGATGTCTCCCTGCTCGACGAAATGCCGGCAGGCCGCAAGGAGATCGAGACCCACTGGCTGAAAGAAGAGTCACTGACACCCGTGCTGCGGCGGATGGAGAAGGAACTGCAGGCAGGGCGGCAGGCATACGTAATCTGCCCGCTAATCGAAGAATCCGACACACTGGACGTACAGAATGCGGTCGACGTATTCGGGCAGCTTTCGGCTTATTTTGCAGGCCGTTATACTGTCGGACTCATGCATGGCCGGCTGCATGCCGATGAAAAAGAACAGATCATGCGGGATTTCAGCGAGGGGAAGATCGACTGCCTCGTCTCGACGACAGTCGTCGAAGTCGGCGTGAATGTACCGAATGCGACATTCATGCTCATTTACGATGCGACCCGTTTCGGTCTTGCTCAGCTCCATCAGCTCCGCGGACGTGTCGGACGCGGTGCGGACCAGTCCTACTGCGTGCTGCTCGCGGACCCGAAGACGGAAGAGGGAAAAGAGCGGATGATGACAATGGCCGAGACGAACGACGGATTCCTGCTTGCGGAAAAAGACCTGGAGCTCCGGGGTTCCGGTGATTTCTTCGGCAAGAAACAGAGCGGCCTGCCGGAATTCAAGATGGCCGATCTCGTCCACGATTATCGGGCGCTGGAAACAGCAAGACAGGATGCCGAACGGCTGCTTGCGACCGATGAATTCTGGAATGATGCCGATTACGCCGGCTTACGGAGAACGGTGGAGGAATCCGGAGTGCTTGAGAGTGAGCGTATCGACTGAGTGCAGGTGTGTTTCCCCGTTCGCGGTCAGCTTTACAAGCAGGAAGAATGCGAAAGAGCAGACCGCTCTTGCATTCTTTTTTTTTACTTTATATACTGTTACTATTACCAAGTGCTAATCAGGAAGGGGAAGGCGACGTTGCGTTTACAGAAAAAGGACCGTCAGCAGGAGCTTCAGCAGCTGCTTGAAACAACCCCCTTCCTGACGGATGAAGAGATTGCACAGCATTTCAGCGTCAGTGTCCAGACCATCCGGCTGGACCGGCTGGAGTGCGGGATCCCGGAACTGCGGGAACGTCTCCGGTCGGCGGCAGCCGAAACGATTGCCGGGAAAGTGAAGGCGCTGGAACAGGACGAGGTGATCGGGGAGATCATCGATATCGAACTGGACAGCAGAGCGATATCGATCTTGGATATCACGGCTGCGCATGTATTCCAGAAAAGCGGTATCGCACGCGGTCATCATCTGTTCGCACAGGCCAATTCCCTGGCAGTCGCCGTGCTGGACGATGAGCTGGCACTTACCGCGAAATCTGTTCTCCATTTCGTCAAGCCGGTGAAAGCGGGCGACCGGGTCATCGCGCGGGCGGCAGTCCGGAGCCGCAGCGGCAGCCGGGCCGTTGTCGACGTCGATTCCACTGTCGGGGAAGAGACTGTATTCAGCGGGGAATTTCAGATGTACCGTTCGACCGCGGCGGACAAGGAGGATGCCAAATGAAAATAGCTGTAGATGCAATGGGCGGTGATAATGCCCCTGAGGAAATTATCGCAGGGGCACTGCAGAGCCTGAAAGACTACGAGGATATACATATTGAACTTTTCGGGGACCGGGAGAAGATGGCTCCGTACCTGGAAGACCATGACCGGCTGACGGTCACACACTGCAGCGAAGTGATCGGACCGGACGATGAGCCGGTACGCGCCGTGCGGAGGAAGAAAGATGCCTCCATGGTTAAGATGGCGGAAGCGGTGAAAGAAGGCAGGGCGGACGCCTGTGTCTCCGCAGGCAATACTGGCGCTTTGATGGCGGCAGGCCTGTTCATCGTCGGCCGCATCCAAGGGATCGAACGTCCCGCATTGGCACCGACCCTTCCGACGCTTGGCGGAGAAGGGTTTGTCCTGCTGGACGTCGGTGCCAATGCCGAAGCAAAGCCATCCCACCTCGTGCAGTACGCGATCATGGGCAGTATTTACGCGGAGAAAGTCCGGGGAATCCGGAACCCGCGTGTCGGCCTGCTGAACATAGGAACGGAAGAAGGAAAAGGGAACGACCTGACAAAGGCCGCGTTCGAGGAATTGAAGATGGCCCCTTTGAATTTTGTCGGCAACGTCGAAGCGCGTGATCTCCTGACAGGCACGGCAGATGTCGCCGTGACGGACGGATTCACCGGTAATATGGTACTGAAGACGATCGAGGGCACTGCGGCCGGGCTGTTTTCGATGCTGAAGGACGTGTTCGCGTCTTCATTGAAATCCAAGATCTCGGCAGCTCTCGTCAAAGATGAGCTGCGGGGATTAAAGCACCAGATGGACTATACAGAATACGGTGGTGCCGGATTGTTCGGCCTGAACTCACCGGTCATCAAAGCGCATGGCTCATCCAATGCCAATGCTTTGAAAAACGCAATACGGCAGGCACGCACGATGGCTGAACACCGTGTGACTGATACAATACGCGAAACGATTGTCGAGGAGGAAGCATGATGACGAAACTAGCATTCTTATTTCCCGGACAAGGGTCCCAGAAAGTCGGGATGGGAACGGAATTGGCTGCGGACGAGAGCGGGCGGCAATTTTTCGAGACAGCAGACTCAGTGCTCGGGTTCCCGCTGAGCAGACTGATGGAAGAGGGGCCTCAGGAAGAATTGACGGTAACGTATAATGCACAGCCTGCACTCCTGACGGTCGGCGCGATGGCAGCAGACCGTCTGATCCAGGCGGGGATCCGTCCTGACTATACGGCAGGACACAGCCTGGGCGAGTACACAGCATTGTATGCCTCGGGTGCCCTGACGTTCGAAGACGCCGTGCGGATCGTACATAAACGCGGCCTGTTCATGAATGAAGCGATGCCGGCGGGAGAAGGCGCGATGGCAGCAATCCTGGGCCTCGATCAGGAGACGCTGACCGGTGTGACGGATGCCGTCAGTGCAGAAGGGAAACTCGTCCAGCCGGCGAATTTGAACTGTCCGGGGCAGATTGTCATCTCTGGCACGAAGGAAGGCGTGGACGCGGCCTGCGCCCGTCTGAAGGAAGCCGGTGCGAAACGTGCGCTGATGCTCGATGTCAGCGGACCGTTCCATTCCGAACTCATGCGTCCCGCAGCAGGGAAGCTCGCGGAAGTGCTCGAAAACACAGACCTGCACGATGCGGCTGTTCCTGTCATCGCAAATGTGACGGCGGAGCCGGTGACGGACAGCAGTGAAGTGAAACGGCTGCTGATCGAACAGCTGTCTTCCCCGGTGCGCTGGGAGGAGTCCGTACGCACAATGATAGATGCCGGCGTAACCAAATTCATCGAATGCGGTCCCGGCAAAGTGCTGAGCGGGCTGGTCCGCAAGATCGACCGGTCGGTATCCGTCTGGCCGGTGTATGACGAAGAGACACTGGCGGCTGTCATCGAAGCGGCAAAGGAGTGGGACTGATGGAGAGGTTCACAGGTAAAACGGCTGTCGTCACAGGAGCGTCGCGCGGCATCGGCCGGGAGATCGCACTGCTGCTGGCACGTGAAGGCGCGAGCGTAACCGTCAACTACAGCGGCAGCAAGGAACGTGCTGATGAAGTCGTATCGGCGATCGAGGCGGACGGCGGACGGGCGATCGCTGTCCAGGCGGACGTCACAGACCCGGACAGCGTGAAAGCGCTGATGGCTGAAACGCTCGAAACATTCGGCTCGATCGATCTTCTCGTCAATAACGCGGGCATCACGAAGGACAATCTCCTGATGCGCATGAAAGAGGACGAGTGGGATGCAGTGCTCGATACGAATTTGAAAGGCGTCTTCCTCTGCACGAAAGCGGTCTCCCGCCAGATGATGAAACAGCGCGCCGGACGCATCGTCAACATGGCGTCGGTTGTCGGCATTGCCGGCAATGCAGGACAGGCGAACTATGTAGCCGCAAAAGCGGGTGTCATCGGACTGACAAAAACGACGGCCAAGGAACTCGCGGCCCGCGGAATCACCGTGAATGCGGTTGCACCGGGATTCATCACGACCGATATGACGGATGCTCTCAGTGACGACGTTAAAGATGGGCTGCTCGGCAGCATTCCGCTCGGCTCCCTCGGCCGCCCGGAAGATGTGGCGAAAGCTGCTGCTTTCCTGCTGTCTGACGATGCATCCTATATTACGGGCCAGGTGCTGAACGTGGATGGCGGTATGGTGATGTAAGCGATCACCTATGCTTTATGGTCAGGCCAGCTCCGGCGGGCAGGGCTCGGAGTCGCTTCGAACTGGAAAACAGGACAGAGAGCGTCCTGTTCTTCCAGTGCTCCAGCGCCTGTCGCCTCTAGCAGCCCGCCTGCGCTTTTTTGTAATCCAGCTCCGGCGGGCAGGGCTCGGGATCGCTTCGATCCTGGAGACAAGGCGAAGGGCGCCTTGCCGTCCAGGCTCTCCAGCGCCCGTCGCCCTAGGCGCCCGCCTGCGCTTTATGTGTAATCCAGCTCCGGCGGGCAGAGGCTCGGGGTCGCTTCGGAATTGAAAACAGGACAATAAGCGTCCTGTTCTTCAATTCCTCCAGCGCCTGTCGCCTCTACCAGCCCGCCTGCGCTTTATAGCCTTGAAAGGAGGTGAGTTATATTGTCTACAGTATTGGATCGCGTGACGAAGGTTGTTGTTGACCGTTTGGGGGTTGACGAGAGCGAAGTGAAACCTGAAGCTTCTTTCCGTGATGATCTCGGCGCTGACTCTTTGGATGTCGTTGAGCTCGTAATGGAACTGGAAGATGAATTCGACATGGAAATTTCCGATGATGACGCTGAGAAAATCGGCACAGTCGGAGATGCTGTCTCTTATATCGAAGAAAAAACTAAATGATCGCAGCATAGAGACTCTTTCGTCCTTTCCCCGGAAAGTGCGGAGGCGTCTCTTTTCCATTTTGCACTGCGCGTTGCGACAAGGTAGAATAGAAAGGTATGTGCAAAGAAAGGCAGGTTGACTGAATGACGACTAATAAGAAACCGACAGGCAAGACATCGAAGGCTGTTCTTCCGGGTTCCGTGCGCAGGAAATTCGATGAGCTGCAGGAACGGCTGGACATCCGATTCACGAATGTGTCCCTGCTGTATAATGCGTTCACTCACTCTTCATATGTGAATGAGCACCGCAGCAAACGTTTTACCGATAACGAGCGGCTTGAATTCCTGGGGGATGCCGTACTGGAGCTTGCCGTGTCGCAGTATCTGTATGCGACCGAACCCGGAAAAAGTGAAGGGGAGCTGACCAAACTGCGTGCCGCCATCGTCTGCGAACCTTCGCTCGTCACGTTCAGTACCGAACTGAACTTCGGCGATTACATCCTCCTCGGCAAAGGCGAGGAACTGACCGGCGGACGGACCCGGCCTGCGCTTCTTGCCGATGTGTTCGAAGCATTCGTCGGTGCGCTCTACCTGGATCAGGGGTTTGATGTAGCTACTGACTTCCTCGAAGGGATCGTGTTCCCGAAGATAGGGCTTGGAGCTTTTTCGCATGTGATGGATTACAAAAGCCGGCTGCAGGAAATCGTCCAGCAGACCAATCATGGGCAGCTGCATTACCGGATTGTGGAAGAATCAGGTCCTGCACATGCGAAAAAGTTTCTAACGTATGTGGAGCTCGGTGACACGAAGCTCGGTGAGGGTATCGGCCGTTCCAAGAAAGAAGCAGAACAGGAAGCAGCGCGCCAGGCAATCCAGCAGCTATTGGAAGAGCATACAAAAGAGGAGAGCTGAACGTGTTTTTAAAACGACTGGAAATCATCGGATTCAAATCCTTTGCCGATAAAGTATCCATCGATTTTGTTCCGGGCGTCACGGCTGTCGTAGGCCCGAACGGCAGCGGGAAGAGCAATGTCATCGATGCGATCCGGTGGGTGCTCGGTGAGCAATCCGCGAAATCACTGCGCGGTGCCAAGATGCAGGACGTCATTTTTGCAGGCAGTGACTCCCGAAAAGCGCTGAATTTTGCGGAAGTGACCTTGACCCTGGACAACTCGACAGGCCTGTTTCCGCTCGACTATACGGAAATCAGCGTCAGCCGGCGTGTGTTCCGTTCCGGGGAGAGCTCCTTCCAGCTGAACGGACAAGTGTGCCGCCTGAAGGACATCAATGACGTCTTCGTGGACTCCGGATTAGGCAAAGAAGCGTTCTCCATCATCTCCCAGGGGCGGGTCGATGAAATCCTCAACAGCCGTCCCGAAGACAGGCGGAGTATCTTCGACGAAGCGGCAGGTGTCCTGAAATACCGCATGCGCAAGAAAAAAGCGGAATTCAAGCTGATTGAAACGGACGACAATCTCGACCGCATCCTTGATATCCTCAAAGAACTCGATGACCGGATGGAGCCGCTTGCCGAGAATGCGCGCGCGGCTGAACGCCATCGGACGCTGGCATCCGATTTGCGGGAGGCGGATGTCCGGCTGATGAATGCGGAAGCCCATGCACTCCGAACCGAACTGCAGGAGAACCGTTCCGCATCGGATGAAAAGAGGGGAATCCGTACTCGCCTTGAAAAGACAGTCTCAGCCGTGGAACAGGAGACTGCAGACGCAAAAGCCATGCTGGCTGCCCTCGACACAGCTGTCGGCGCCCTGCAGGAACAGCTTGTCACGGCGAGCGCCGAAGCCGAGAAATGGGAAGGGCGGCGGCTGCTGTCGATCGAGAAACAGCGGAATGCAAAAGAACGCTCGGTGCGTCTTGCGGAAGAACTCGAGACTGTCCGCCGGTCCTTGGAACAGCTGGAAGCAAGAAAATCGGAGCTGCTCCATGAAACCGAAACGACGAACGGGCAGCTGTCGGAAAAAACCGAAGAGATGGCGTCCATATCCAAGAAATTGAAGCGGTCCCTTGCAGAAACGGAGCAGGAAATTGAAAACCTGAAATCCTCCTATATCGAAGTGCTGAACAAAGAAGCGACCGTGCGCAACGAACTGAAACATATCGAGGAGCGGCTCGCAGGCGAACAGCATTCCTCCGAAAAATCGGGCGAACAGACGCTTGAGCTGCGTACACGAATAGCGGAACTGCAGAAGCGGAAAGAAGAACAGTCGGAAACACTCCGGCGGATGAGGGATGAATCGAAGAAAGTCGCTGCCCAATCCGAAGAAGCCAGACAGAACCTGAAGCAGAGCGAGCAGCGACTCGCAGAAACGCAGAAACTCCAGCAGCAGGCTGTGAATAAGCGGTACGAACTGCAGGGGCGGCTGCGTGCGCTGAAAAGCATGGAAGCCGATTTTTCAGGCTTCTATTCCGGTGTCAAGGAAGTGCTGCTTGCGAAACAGTCGGGCACACTCCAGGGCATCGAGGGGGCGGTCGCAGAACTCATCAACGTCGACAGGAAACATCTGAAGGCAGTGGAGACGGCACTCGGCGGCGCCATGCAGCATATCATCGCAACTGCTGAACCGGCTGCACGGACAGCGATCCAGTACCTGAAGAAGAAGAACTCCGGGCGGGCGACATTCCTGCCGCTCGATGTCATGAAGGCAAGGTATGTCCCAAATGATGTACTTGCGAAGGTCAGACACCATGGGAGCTTCATCGGCACAGCCGAACAGCTTACCGGCGCCGATCCGAAATACAAGAACGTGATCGCGAACCTGCTCGGTGCGACAATCGTGGCGGATACATTGACCGGCGCTTCCGAAATCGCCAAGCTCGCCGGCTACCGGTACCGGATCGTCACGCTGGACGGCGATGTCGTCAATGCCGGCGGTTCCCTGACTGGCGGCGGCTCGAAAGGCCAGTCGACCGTATTCTCCCGGAAGGCGGAATTGGAAACCCTGACCGGACAGCTCGCAAAGCTGAACGAATCCGTGGAAGCGGCTGAACAGAAGGCGAGAGACATCAAATTCGCCACTGCCGGCAGTCTGCAGACAGTGACTGCCGCCGACCGCAGGCTCGCGGAGCTGAAATCGGCTGCAGAAGAAATCGATGCTGCGCTCCGTGAAACCTCATATGAGCTGCGTACGGCCGAAGCCCAGTACCAGATGTTCGAACGGGACCGCGCAGGTGCGAAGGACACAGCGAGCACACTGCTCACAAAACGGTCGGATCTCGAACGTCAGCAGCAGCTCCTGAAACGCGAGCAGCAGGAGATCCAGAGAGCTGTCGCATCCCTTGAGCGTCTGGCGGCTGACCGCCGTACGGAAGAACAGGTCCTGCGAGAACGGTACAGTGAACTCCGTGAACAGACGGCGGTACTGCGTGAGCAGGCGGCCCACAAGGCCGCGCTCGCAGAAGACGCCGGCCGCGAACTTGAGGCGTCGGAAACCAGGCTTCGCCGTCTTGAAGAGGAGAACCGTTTCCTGTCCGGCCAAGAGCAGGGCGAAATGCTGTCGCCAGAAGAAATCGAACGAAAAATCACCGAAACGGCAGCTGCTGTCGAATCATTGAAATCGGATCTTCTGGCCAAAAAGGAAGAACGCGACCGGATCAGCGGGGAAGTCGGGGAGAGAGAACTGCTCCTGAAGAAGGAAGCGGACCGGCTGGCACAGCTGGCTGCGGAGCTGAACCGGCTTCACGTGCAATATTCCAGAAGCGAAGTGAAACTGGAATCCCTTGGCGGCCGGCTGCTGGAAGAGTACGGGCTGTATCCGGACTTCGAGGTGCCGGAAGGTTTCGACGAAACGGAAACCCGCAGGCGTGTCGAACGGCTGAAACAGGAAATCGCTTCCCTCGGGCCGGTCAACCCGGGGGCTGTGGAAGAATACAGGGAAGTGCTGGAGCGGCACACGTTCTTGACCGAACAGCGCAATGATCTGCTCGAGGCGAAGACGACGCTGGAAGAGGCGATGTCGGAGATGGATACGGAGATGAAGACCCGCTTCACCTCGACATTCAATGCCGTCCAGCAGCGTTTCCGGACAGTCTTCAAGGAAATGTTCGGCGGCGGGGAAGCCGACCTTGTGCTGACGGATCCCGGCAATATGCTCGAAACGGGCATCGATATCATTGCACGCCCTCCGGGGAAGAAGCGCCAGAACCTCAGCCTTCTGTCCGGCGGCGAGCGGGCGCTGACCGCGATCACGTTATTGTTTGCAATCATCGAAGTCCGCCCGGTGCCGTTCTGTATATTGGATGAAGTTGAAGCCGCACTGGATGAAGCGAATGTCATCCGGTACAGCCGGTACTTGAAGAAGTTTTCAGAGGACACGCAGTTCATCGTCATCACCCACCGGAAGGGAACGATGGAAGGGGCGGATGTCCTGTACGGCATCACCATGCAGGAATCCGGCGTATCCAGGCTGCTGTCAGTCAAAATGTCTGACGTGCCGGAAGCTGCCCTGCAGACAACCTAACAGGGGAAAGGAATGTAGGCATTATGTCATTCTTCAAGAAAATGAAAGAAAAAATAACAGGCACGAACGAAGCCGTCACCGGAAAGTTCAAGGACGGCCTGAGCAAGACGCGGGACTCATTCACATCCAAAGTGAATGACCTCGTAGCCCGTTTCAGGGAAGTGGACGAGGAATTCTTCGAAGAACTGGAGGAAGTGCTTCTGCAGGCGGATGTCGGCTTCGAGACGGTCATGGAACTGATCGATCAGCTGAAAATGGAAGTCAGGCGCAAGAACATCAAAGACACAGCCGGCATCCAGACAGTCATCTCGGAGAAACTTGTCGATATTTACAATGCACAGGGTGAAGACAGCAATGCACTCAACATACAGGAAGACGGAATCACCGTCATCCTCAT
Source organism: Sporosarcina koreensis (assembly GCF_000826145.2). GTDB lineage: Bacteria > Bacillota > Bacilli > Bacillales_A > Planococcaceae > Sporosarcina > Sporosarcina trichiuri. The sequence continues at coordinate 989,577 of NZ_LN651337.1, read as the reverse complement.
GGTCGGCGTCAACGGAGTCGGCAAGACGACGACAATTGGGAAGCTGGCATCCCGCCTGCAGGCGGAAGGCAAAACGGTCATGCTTGCAGCCGGGGATACATTCCGGGCAGGGGCGATCGATCAGCTCGTCGTCTGGGGCGAGCGGGCAGGTGTCGAAGTCATCCGCCAGTCAGAAGGATCCGATCCGGCCGCCGTCATGTACGATGCCGTGAACGCGGCGAAGAAACGCGGTGTCGATGTCCTGATCTGCGATACAGCGGGCCGGCTGCAGAACAAAGTGAACCTGATGAACGAATTGCAGAAAGTCCACCGTGTCATCGGCAGGGAGATCGAGGGGGCCCCCCATGAAGTCCTGCTGGCACTTGACGCGACAACCGGACAGAATGCACTTATCCAGGCGGAAACCTTCAAGGAAGCGACCGATGTTACGGGTATCGTGCTGACCAAGTTGGATGGCACGGCAAAAGGCGGAATCGTCCTTGCGATCCGCAGCAAGCTGAACATCCCTGTGAAATTCGTCGGTCTCGGCGAAGGCATCGATGATCTGCAGCCGTTCGAGCCGGAAAAGTATGTATACGGCCTGTTCGCAGAAGGGTTGGAACTGGAAGCTGAAGAGGAATCTGCAGAAGAAAGTGCAGACAAGTAAATTCCCTTGACAGTGATTCCGGCAGCGGCTACTATTAAGGGAGATATGAGGAGGAGTTCCGATGCTTGAGAAAACGACCCGCGTCAATTTCCTCTTTGATTTCTATCAATCGCTGTTGACGGACAAACAGCGCATTTACATGGAACTGTATTACCTCGACGACCTGTCCCTCGGTGAGATTGCCGAAGAGTACAATGTGTCGAGACAGGCGGTCTACGATAATGTGCGCAGGACGGAAGCGATGCTGGAAGACTACGAAGCCAAACTCATGCTGTTCGGCAAGTACCAGCAGAGGGCGTTGATGATCGAACAGCTTGAACAGCATCTCGCCGCAAACCGGTCAATGACTGAGGAAGCGGCCGGCCTGCTGCGGCAAATAAAAGAGCACGACTAGGGAGGTTCTGTGCATGGCTTTTGAGGGATTGGCGGAGCGCCTGCAAGGGACGCTTCAGAAAATTACAGGCAAGGGCAAGATCAGTGAAGCCGACGTCAAGGAAATGATGCGCGAAGTCAGGCTTGCACTGATCGAGGCGGACGTCAACTTGAAAGTCGTCAAGGAGTTCGTCAAGACGGTAAGCGAGCGATCTGTCGGACAGGACGTCATGAAGAGCCTGACACCGGGACAGCAGGTCGTGAAGATCGTCAAAGACGAATTGACGAACTTGATGGGCGAAGAGCAGTCCGGCATCCAGTTCGCACGCAAAGCGCCGACGGTCATCATGATGGTCGGCCTGCAGGGGGCCGGGAAAACGACAACTTCCGGAAAGCTTGCCAACTCGCTGCGAAAACGCAACAACAAGAAACCGCTGCTCGTCGCGGCGGACGTCTACCGTCCGGCAGCCGTCCAGCAGCTGCAGACGATCGGGAAACAGCTCACCATTCCGGTCTTCTCTCTCGGAACGGACGTGTCACCTGTCGAAATCGTCCGGCAGGCGCTTGCAAAGGCGGATGAAGACCATAATGACGTAGTCATCATCGATACGGCGGGACGTCTCCATATCGACGAAGCGCTCATGCAGGAACTGAAAGATATCCGCGAGCTCGCTTCACCGGATGAAACGTTCCTCGTCGTCGATGCCATGACAGGTCAGGATGCCGTCAATGTCGCGAAGAACTTTGATGATACGATCGGCATCACAGGCGTCGCGCTCACCAAACTGGACGGTGATACACGCGGCGGGGCGGCATTGTCCATCCGTTCCGTCACCCAAAAACCGATCAAGTACGTCGGTATGGGTGAGAAGATGGACGCGCTCGAACCATTCCATCCCGAGCGCATGGCATCACGGATCCTCGGCATGGGCGATGTCATGTCGCTCATCGAGAAAGCACAGGAAAACGTCGATGAGGAAAAGGCGCGGGATCTCGAACAGAAACTGCGCACACAGACCTTCACCCTCGATGATTTCCTGGACCAGCTCCAGCAGGTGAAGAAGATGGGGCCGCTCGATGAGATCCTCAAGATGATGCCGGGCTTCAACAAAATAAAAGGGCTCGAGAACGCTCAGGTGGATGAAAGCCAGATGGGGAAAGTCGAAGCGGTCATCTATTCGATGACGACCCAGGAGCGTGCCACGCCTGAAATGATCAATGCGAGCCGCAAGAAACGGATCGCAAAAGGGTCAGGCACGTCGATCCAGGAAGTGAACCGACTGCTGAAGCAATTCGAGGAAATGAAGAAGATGGTGAAGCAGATGACCGGGGCGCAGATGAAGAACAAAAAGAAGATGAAATTCCCCGGCATGGACGCATTTTTCAAATAAACCGGCGTAAATGACAGGTGTTAAGAAAAAACACTTTACAAACACCAAGAAGGTTGATAATATACTATCTTGTGTGAAACTATTCGGAGGTGCAACAAATTATGTCAGTTAAAATTCGTCTAAAACGTATGGGTGCAAAGAAATCACCTTTCTATCGTATCGTAGTTGCCGATTCACGTTCACCGCGTGACGGCCGTCAAATCGAAACAGTCGGAACTTACAACCCGCTCACGAAGCCGGCTGAAGTGAAGATCGACGAAGAAAAAGTACTGCAGTGGATGCAGAACGGCGCAAAGCCGTCCGATACAGTCCGCAACTTGCTTTCTGAGCAGGGCATCATGGAGAAATTCCATAACGCGAAACTCGGTAAGTAATCAGGAGGTGTGCTCATGGAGCAGCTGATCCAGACAATCGTGAAACCGCTGGTCGATCATCCTGAATCGGTGCAGATCGAAAAGGATGAGCAGGACACCCGGATTGCCTACAAACTTTCCGTCCACCCGGAAGACATGGGGAAGATCATAGGAAAGCAGGGCCGTGTCGCAGGCGCGATACGGACAATTGTGACATCAGCTGCAGGCAGCCACCGCGGTAAACGGGTCTATCTCGATATCGTTGACTAACACTGTACAAGGGAGGAGCCTCGGTTCCTCCCTTTTTCATACGGCAGAATCACTACGGACAGAAGGAAGGGTCGGCCTATGCAATGGTTTAACGTTGGAGAACTTGTCAATACACACGGCGTCCAGGGGGAAGTGCGGGTCTTGTCACGCACCGACTTTCCCGAGGAACGCTTTGCAGTCGGCAGCGAACTGGCGCTCTTCATGCCGAACGAAACAAAACCTGTTCACCTGAAGATCGCAAGTTCGCGCCGCCACAAAAATTTCTACCTGCTCACGTTCGAAGGCCATTACAACTTGAGCCATGTCGAGAAGTATAAAACCGGTATGCTGAAAATCTCCGAGAACCAGCTCGGCGAGTTGGAAGACAACGAGTTCTACTATCATGAAATCATCGGCTGCAAGGTCGTCTCCCTGGAAGGGGAGACAATCGGCACAGTCACGGAAATCCTGGAAACGGGTGCGAACGATGTCTGGACAGTGACACCCGAAACAGGCAAACCGCATTACATCCCGTACATCGAAGACATCGTCAAGGAGATCGACGTACCGAACAAGACAATCACGATCGATGTCATGGAAGGTCTCCTGTCATGATGAACGTCCAGGTCCTGTCGCTGTTCCCCGAGATGTTTACCGGGGTGTTCAATTCCTCGATACTGAAAAAAGCCCAGGAAAACGGAGCGGTGCAGCTCGGCGTGACGGATTTCCGGGAGTACTCGGAGAACAAGCATAAGAAGGTCGATGACTATCCATATGGTGGCGGTGCCGGGATGGTGCTGAAACCGGAACCGCTGTTCAATGCGGTGAAAGCGGTGACGAACGGATCTGAAAAGCCGCCGCGGGTCATCCTCATGTGTCCGCAGGGGGAGCGGTTCAGCCAGGCGAAGGCGGAAGAACTTGCAGAAGAAGAGCAGCTCGTGTTCATCTGCGGTCATTATGAAGGGTATGATGAACGGATTCGCGAGCATCTTGTGACGGACGAGCTCTCCATCGGCGACTTCGTCCTGACAGGCGGCGAGCTGGCGGCGATGACGATGATCGACAGTATCGTCCGCCTGCTGCCGGGGGTCCTCGGCAACAACGTCTCCTCCGTGGAGGATTCCTTTTCGACGGGACTGCTGGAGCATCCGCAGTATACACGTCCGGCAGATTATGAAGGTCTCCCGGTTCCGGATGTCCTGCTGTCCGGCAACCACGCCGAGATTGACAAATGGCGGATGGAACAATCGCTGAAGAGGACATTCGAGCGGCGGCCGGATCTGCTGGAAACCTATCCGCTGACGCCGGAGCAGCAGAAGATCCTCAGCCGTCTGAAATCCCAGCAGTAACGGTTGCGCAACCGTGGCAGCTGTGCTAACATGATATACGTGCTTCTATGTGAGCACATACTTAACTGATGTTCCGCTGCGGCCAAGCTGGCTGCAAGAGCCTCTAAGGATAGGAGAGAGAATCATGCAACAACTTATTGCAGATATCACGAAAGACCAGCTGAAAAGCGACCTGCCGGCATTCCGTCCGGGAGACACAGTACGTTTGCACGTGAAAATCGTGGAAGGTACACGTGAGCGGATCCAGCTGTTTGAAGGTGTCGTCATCAAGCGCCGCGGAAGCGGAATCAGTGAAACGTTCACAGTCCGTAAAATTTCCAACGGTGTCGGCGTTGAGCGTACATTCCCTGTACACACACCGAAAATCGCAAAACTAGAAGTGACACGCCGCGGTAAAGTACGCCGTGCGAAGCTGTACTACCTTCGCAACCTGCGCGGAAAAGCTGCACGTATCAAAGAACTTCGATAAGCATAAAAAGAAGGAGACCGCTCAGGCGGCCTCCTTTCTTTTTGCCTCAGACCCGGCTGTACTGTTACAATTGGAACAATAGACTGCAGGAGGCGTGGGCATGACTGGGGAGAAACAGAAAAGCGAAACATTTGAATGGATGAAAGCACTTCTGATCGCTTTCGGCATTGCGGCGGTCATCCGGCTGTTCTTGTTCACGCCGATTGTCGTAGACGGCGTCTCCATGATGCCGACACTTAAAGATGGCGACAAGATGATCGTCAACAAGATCAGCTATACGGTCGGAAAGCCTGACCATTTCGATATCGTGGTTTTCCATGCACCCGAACAGAAAGATTACATCAAACGGGTCATCGGCTTACCGGGCGATGAAATCGAGTATGTGGACGATGTTCTCTACATAAACGGAGAAGCCCAAAAGGAACCATATTTGGATACGTACAAAGAGGATCTGGCGGGCGGGACACTGACGGAGGACTTTACGCTGGAAGAGAAGATCCACCGGCAGACAGTGCCTGAAGGGCATGTATTCGTCATGGGGGACAACCGGCGGATGAGCAATGATTCCCGGCATATCGGTGCCATCAGTATCGATCAGATCATAGGCACGACAAAATTCGTTTTCTGGCCGATGAAAGATATCGGACCGGTGGAGTGAAAAGGACGGGATTGGCACATGGCAATACAATGGTTCCCCGGACACATGGCGAAAGCCAGGCGGGAAGTTACCGAGCAGCTGAAATTGGTCGATATCGTGTTCGAACTCGTGGACGCACGGCTTCCGCTGTCATCACGGAATCCGATGATCGACGAAGTCATTCATCAGAAACCGAGATTGCTGATCCTCAATAAGATGGATCTGGCGGATGAACAGGAGACGGCAAGGTGGATCCGCCATTTCGCGGAGCAGGATATCCAGGCGATCGCCATCAATTCGTTTGAAGGCAAGGGCCTGCAGACTGTGACGAAAGCGGCAAAGGACGTCCTCGCTCCGAAGATTGAACGGATGAAGAAACGGGGCATCCGGCCTGGAGCCATCCGTGCGATGATTGTCGGCATCCCGAATGTCGGAAAGTCGACGCTCATCAACCGGCTTGCCAAGAAAAATATCGCCAAGACAGGGAATAAGCCGGGCGTCACGAAAGCCCAGCAGTGGATCAAATACGGAAAAGAGCTGGAGCTCCTCGATACCCCGGGGATCCTCTGGCCGAAGTTCGAAGACCCGGAGACTGGCCAGAAGCTGGCATTGACAGGCGCCATTAAAGATACAATCGTCAATATGGAAGACTTGGCAGTATACGGACTCCGTTTCCTGGCAGACCGCTATCCCGACAGGCTGGAAGAGCGGTATGGGTTCACTACCGCTGAAGAAGACACCCGAGAGCTGTTCGACGCAGTCGGGGCACGCAGGAAAGCCTATACGACAGGCGGGGAAATCGACTATGACAAAGTCGCCGAACTGATCGTCCAGGATGTCAGGAGCGGAAATTTCGGACGGCTGACGTTCGACTGGACAACTGAACAGGTGTAACAGCGGCTGAAGCCGGCTCTGACAGCCGGCTTCAGCTTTTTCATATCGAAATCGAAGGATTCCGGCCGATATAAGAAACAAACCATTTCACGTGAAAACAGAGGGTGAGCGAGTGAAGACGATACAGACGATCAAAGAGGAACTGAAAGCGGCATCCGGACCGGCCGACTGGATAACGGAACTGGAGCACGATCAGCGGGCAGGTGTCCAGCAGGCACTGAAAACCTGGCGCAGGTCATATGAAAAGCGCCGTGTCCTGGAGGAGAACCACCGCAGCAAGCAAGAGTTCGATCTGTCGTTCGCACCGTTTCCGGAGGCGCTCGGTGCCGGGACCGACGAAGCGGGCAGGGGCCCGCTTGCCGGGCCTGTGGTCACGGCGGCTGTCATTCTTCCTCAGGAAGCTGATGGACTGATCGGTCTTGACGATTCGAAGAAGATTACCCGGAAACAGCGGGAACATCTCGCTGAAGAGATCAGGCAGACAGCTGTCGCCTGGTCGGTCCATATCCAGTCCGCTGAGCGGATCGATGAAGTGAATATCTACGCCGCGACCCGGGAATCAATGGAACAGTCGATCCAATCCCTTGCTGTAAGACCGGATTATGTGATGGCGGATGCAATGACACTGTCAGCGGACTGCCCGTCCGCCTCCATCATAAAAGGGGATGCACAGAGCCTGGCGATCGCTGCAGCCTCGATACTGGCAAAGACGGAGAGGGACAGGCTGATGGACGAGCTGCACAAAGAGTATCCAATGTATGGGTTCGGAAAACATGCAGGGTACGGAACGCCTGAACATCTGGAGGCCCTCCGGCTGCACGGTCCGTGTCCGTATCACCGAAGGACATTCGAACCGGTCAAATCGATGATTGCCGGAAAGGGGACAGACTGATGAATTATCCATCGATCGGCCAGAATATGCCGCCCAATGCATTGGGTGCAGTGCAGTCCGGCACACAGCTCAAGATGCGCGAAGGGCAAGTATTCCACGGCAAGATCCAGCAGCTGTTTCCCGGCGAAATGGCGGAAGTCCAGATCGGGAGCCAGAAGATGCATGCCAAGCTGGAAGTGCCATTGAAAGCGGGAGACAGCTACTATTTCCAAGTGAAGGCGACCGAGCCAGAACTGCAGCTGAAGATCATCTCGGGACCGCATGGGCAGAAAGAGCCGCAGAGTGCCAAAATCGACAGCCTGCTGGAGACCATGCAGCTGCCGAAGACGCCGCAGATGCGCCAGCTTGCGGAATCATTCATCCAACAGCAGCTCCCTATGACGAAAGAGGCCCTTCTTGCAGGAGAAGCCCTGTTGAAACAGACATCCCCTGCGCAGATGCAGGCAGCCGTCCAGTCGATCGGAAAACTGACGGCCCTGAAACTGCCGGTCACTCCCCAGCTGTTCCAGGCAATGATGGGGGTCGAGACGAAACAAGGCCTGCATTCTGTCCTCGGCGGCCTGCAGACGGCTCTGGAGGCGGATCCGGCCATCCCGGCGGACGGTAAACAGGAGATCCGGCAGCTTCTCCAGCAGCTGAAGCTGCCGCTGCTGGAAACGAACGGCGCAAGACTGTTTGCATTGACGATCAGGACTGCACTCGACCCGTCCGCGCAGGCAGGCGACCGGTTCCAGGCAGTACAGCTGCTGAAAACGTCAGGAGTGCTGCCGGCGGGTACATCCCTTGCAAATCTTCCTGAAGTTTTGGCGAAGCTGGTTACGCAGGGTTCCGTCGGAGAGTCTGCCGTGAAGCCAGGACAGCAATTCTCCGCGCAAACGGCCCGGAATGCGCCACAGGCAATGCCTGGGTCTGCTGCAGACGTGCAGGCGCCGGCCGCGAAAAGTGACAGCCGGCAGGTCCTTGCCTTGCTGCAGCAGGCGGATGGAGCAGCGAAACTGCCGCAAGCGACCGCGGCCCGGCTGGCCCGTATGCTGGAGCAGTCGGATTTGCCTCCTGCTGTCAAGACGCAGGCTGCCGGCATACTGGCAACCAGTATGCAGACGGACGAGCCGGCAGCGTCCGTTCTGACCAAATTGAGCAGGCTTTTCTTCACGGAATCCACTGACCGTATGCTGCTGCCAGGCTTGCGTCAGACGGAGACGGCGCCTGGCGGGGTGCAGGCGCCATTTCAGGCACCTGATGAGCCGCAGCCCGCTTCTTCGGTACCGACACTCATCCGGGCCGCAGTGGATGCTGCAGGAGGCAGCGGCAGGCTCGCGCAGCTGGTTCTCCAGGCGCAGCAGTCCGACTCACCGGCCATCCAGACATTAGCCGCAGCAGCGGAAGGACGGACGGCAGAGGAACTGACAGGGCACGCAGTGAAGCAGGCGATCCAAACCGTGCTCACGAAACTGGGTGTGAACTACGAGGCCGGACTGGCCACGAAGGAGCCGGATATCCAGCAGATACAGGATTCACTCAAACCCCATTTGGTCGCCCTCCTGCAGAACAGTTCGGCAGGTCCCGCACTGCGTGAAGCGGCAGAGGCTGCCGTCTCCCGCCTGAACGGCCCGCCGCTCCAGTCGGTCGATACAGGGGCCCAGCAGCAGATCATCATGCAGCTGCCACTGACGCTGCAGGGCAGCAGGATCGACGCCACACTCGAGTGGAACGGCCGTCTGAAAGACGATGGAAAAATCGACCCCGATCATGCGCGCGTGCTGTTCTACCTGGATCTTGAGGCACTGAAGAAAACGGTCGTCGATATGCAGGTGCAGAATAAGGTCATCACCCTGACCATCTTCAATGGAGATCCCCGTCTTCAGTCAACCGGGCAGGTCCTGCAGGGGAAATTGGAGGAAGGGCTTGAAGAAGGCGGCTACAAACTGTCTGCGGTCCGCTTCAAACCATTCAGGGAGGAAGACGCCGGGCAGAAAAAACTACATCCATCATCCGGCAGGAACCTGAAAGGAGTGGACTTCCGCATATGAGTGAGAAACCGTATAAACGCCGCGAAGCAGTGGCGCTGTCCTACGTGCCCGAGCAGAACGATGCCCCGAAAGTGACGGCCAAGGGGAAGGGGCAGATCGCCGATAATATCCTCCAGAAGGCGAAGGAGCACGGTGTGCCGATACAGGAAGACCCGTCCCTGGTCGAGCTCCTCGGACAGCTGGATGTGAATGAGACAATTCCTGAACAGCTGTATCAGGCAGTATCCGAAGTGCTCGCCTACGTTTATCGTCTGGATCGGTCGCAGAGCGGAAAGTAAGCGTCGGTTCCTGTCGTAGTACAGAAATTTCGCTAGAGACGAGTACAAATATGGACATAGTATGACAAGTTTACTACAATAGAGTACGCAGTAAAGTACAGCTATCAGTTTGATTGGAGGATATAAGATGAATATCCATGAATATCAAGGGAAGCAGCTCCTCCGTGACTACGGAGTCGCAGCTTCAAAAGGAATTGCAGCGTTCTCCCCGGAAGAGGCAGTAAACGCAGCAAAGGAACTGGGCACTGACGTATTCGTCGTGAAAGCGCAGATCCACGCAGGCGGCCGCGGCAAGGCAGGCGGCGTCAAGATCGCCAAGACTCTTGACGAAGTGCGCGCATATGCGAAAGAACTTCTCGGCAAGACACTGGTGACACACCAGACCGGCCCTGAAGGAAAAGAAGTCAAGCGTCTGCTGATCGAAGAAGGCGCGGACATCCAGAAAGAATATTACATCAGCCTCGTCGTGGACCGTGCGACGGACCGCGTAACGCTGATGGGATCCGAAGAAGGCGGAATGGATATCGAGGAAGTGGCGGAAGCGACTCCTGAAAAGATTTTCCGTGAAGTGATCGATCCGGTTGTCGGCCTGACCGGCTTCCAGGCACGCCGCATGGCTTTCAACATGAACATCCCGACGCACCTTGTGAACAAAGCTGCGAAATTCATGACAGGTCTGTACCAAGTGTTCGTGGAAAAAGATGCATCCATCGTGGAGATCAACCCGCTTGTCGTCACTGGAGACGATAAAGTGCTTGCACTGGACGCGAAGTTCAACTTCGACGACAATGCATTGTTCCGCCACAAGGACATCGTGGAACTTCGCGACTTCGAAGAAGAAGACGCTAAAGAGATCGAAGCATCGAAGTACGACCTCAGCTACATTTCGCTCGACGGAAATATCGGCTGCATGGTCAACGGTGCGGGACTTGCCATGGCTACAATGGATACGATCAACTACTACGGCGGATCACCCGCGAACTTCCTGGACGTTGGGGGCGGCGCGACTGCTGAAAAAGTCACTGAAGCGTTCAAGATCATCCTTTCCGACGAGCATGTCAAAGGGATCTTCGTCAACATCTTCGGCGGCATCATGAAGTGTGACGTCATCGCGGAAGGTGTCATCACGGCAGCGAAGGAAGTCGGCCTGGAAGTGCCGCTCGTTGTCCGTCTTGAAGGTACCAACGTCGACAGAGGGAAAGCTCTGCTGAACGAGTCCGGACTCAATATTATCGCTGCCGGCTCGATGGCGGACGGCGCACAAAAGATTGTTGAAATCGTAGGCTAAGAAAGGCAGGGACAAACGATGAGTATTTATATCGACAAGAATACAAAAGTGGTCGTGCAGGGTATCACCGGCGGGACTGCGAAATTCCATACCCAGCAAATGCTTGAATACGGCACGAAAATCGTCGCAGGTGTCACACCAGGAAAAGGCGGCACGGAAGTGGACGGCGTTCCTGTATTCAATACGATGGAAGACGCTGTCAAGGAAACAGGCGCCAACGTATCTGTCATCTATGTGCCGGCTCCGTTCGCAGCGGATGCGATCATGGAAGCTGTGGATGCAGAACTGGACATGGCCATCTGCATCACGGAACACATCCCGGTCCTTGACATGGTGAAAGTCGTCCGTTATATGGAAGGCAAGAAAACACGCCTGGTCGGTCCTAACTGCCCGGGTGTCATCACACCGGAAGAGTGCAAGATCGGCATCATGCCGGGCTACATCCATACAAAAGGTCATGTCGGCGTCATTTCACGCTCCGGCACACTGACGTATGAGGCGGTCCACCAGCTTTCCGAAGCAGGCATCGGCCAGACGACCGCTGTCGGTATCGGCGGAGACCCGGTCAACGGCACGAACTTCATCGACGTCCTGAAAGAATTCAACGAAGATGAAGACACATACGCAGTCGTCATGATCGGTGAGATCGGCGGTACGGCAGAGGAAGAAGCAGCCGAGTGGATCAAAGCCAACATGAAGAAACCTGTCGTCGGGTTCATCGGCGGACAGACAGCACCTCCAGGAAAGCGTATGGGCCACGCAGGCGCCATCATTTCCGGCGGTAAGGGTACTGCTGATGAAAAGATCAAAGCGCTCAACAGCGCAGGCGTGGAAGTCGCAGAGACGCCTTCCGTCATCGGTGAAACACTGATCAAAGTCATCAAGGAAAAAGGTCTGTACGAGAAGTGCAAGACCCACTGATCATAGAAGAGAGCAGCGTATCGCCAAGATGCGCTGCCTTTTTCTATAATTGAAAAAGGAGGAACAGCATGAATCTGTCCGAACAGGAAATCGACCTGCTGAAACTGCATTACGCCTGGCCGGCTCCGTATCCGAAACTTCATCGGTATTTGAGTTATCAGACAGGTGACGAAAACTTTACACATTCATCATTGAAACAGCCCGCGGACCTCATTGAGAAACTGACCGGACTTTCCAGGCTCCCCCTCTTGGAACTGCTTCTGCAAAAAGGAATCTTCCCCATTCCCTATACTCATCCTGACTATCCTCCACAACTGAAGCAACTGATCGACCCGCCTGCCGTTCTCTATACAAAAGGCAACCGGAAGTTATTGAAAAAAGAAAATCTCACCGCCATCATCGGCGCCCGGCAAGCAACTTCCTATTCCGTGAAAGCAATGGAACAGATCGTCCCGCCGCTTGTCGCAAACGGCTTTGTCATCGTTTCCGGACTCGCAAAAGGCGCGGACACATTCGCCCATGAAGCGGCCATCCGGTATGGCGGCGAGACGATCGCCGTCCTTGGAAACGGGTTCTTTCATTTATACCCGAAAGAGAACCGGCAGCTTGCCGAGCAGATTGCAGCCCATCATCTTCTGATCACGGAATATCCGCCCTATCATAAGCCGGCTAAATGGACCTTCCCGATGCGCAACCGGATCATCAGCGGATTGTCGAGATCGCTCATCATCACGGAAGCGGCCGAGAAGAGCGGCACGATGAGCACGATCGAGCATGCACTTGAACATGGCAAGGAAGTCTTCGCGGTCCCCGGCCCGATCGATTCGCCGCTTTCACTCGGCCCGAACAGGCTGCTGAACGAAGGCGCGACCGGAATCTGGAACGGTTTTCAGCTCATTGCGACGGTTGTCGAATCGTGACGGAAAAAAACCATTTCACTGAAACAGTTGCTTTTCCAGAAAAACTGTTATACATTTTGCAACAGATATTCTTTTGGATGAATAAATACAAAGAACCTCTGTAAGGGGGACGAAACATAATGGCGGATTACTTGGTAATAGTGGAATCACCCGCGAAAGCGAAAACAATCGAGCGGTACTTAGGAAAGAAATACAAGGTGCGCGCTTCCCTCGGTCACCTGCGCGATCTGCCGCGCAGTCAGATGGGAGTCGACGTTGAAAATAATTATGAGCCGAAGTATATAACGATCCGTGGGAAAGGCCCGATCTTGCAGGACTTGAAAAAAGAAGCGAAAAAAGCGAAAAAGATCTTTCTCGCAGCTGACCCCGACAGAGAGGGGGAAGCGATCGCCTGGCACCTCGCGCACCAGCTCGGTGTGGATGAAGAAACGGACTGCCGTGTCGTCTTCAACGAAATTACGAAAGACGCCATCAAAGATTCGTTCAAGCATCCGCGCCCGATCAATTCAGACCTTGTGGATGCCCAGCAGGCACGGCGCATCCTCGATCGTCTGGTCGGCTATAATATAAGCCCGATACTGTGGAAGAAAGTGAAAAAGGGACTCTCTGCAGGCCGTGTCCAATCCGTGGCCCTCAAACTGATCATCGACCGGGAAGAGGAGATCAAGGTCTTCGAACCGGAAGAATACTGGACGATCGGCGGAGACTTCAGCAAAACGGAAGGTGCGTTCAATGCCTCGTTCTACGGCAAATCAGGCAAGAAAGTGAAGCTCGGCGACAAACAGCAGGTGGACGAAATTCTCGGCCAGCTCGACGGCGACGGGTTCACTGTTACAAAAGTCGTGAAAAAAGAGAGGAAACGGAATCCCGCAGCACCTTTCACGACGTCTTCCCTGCAGCAGGAAGCTGCCCGTAAGCTCAATTTCCGGGCCAAGAAGACAATGATGATCGCCCAGCAGCTCTACGAAGGGATCACTGTCGGCAAAGAAGGGATCGTCGGCCTGATCACCTACATGCGTACCGACTCGACCCGGATTTCGGAAACTGCGCAAGGTGAAGCGATAGAGCATATCGGGACCATGTACGGGAAGGAGTATCTCCGCAGTACGAAAACAACGGGCAAGCCTGCTGCAGCGAAGACGCAGGATGCCCATGAAGCGGTGCGGCCCACCTCCGTCATGAGGACACCAGATGCGATGAAAGAATTCTTGTCGAAAGACCAGCTGAAACTGTACAAGCTCATCTGGTCCCGTTTTGTCGCGAGCCAGATGGCGCCGGCAGTCCTCGATACAGTGACTGCGGATCTTGTAAACAGCGGCATCCAGTTCAGGGCGACAGGCTCCCAGGTGAAATTCCAAGGCTTCATGAAAGTCTACGTCGAGAGCCAGGACGATAAGGAAGAGGAGAAGGATAACGTCCTTCCGCCACTGGAGGAAGGGGAAACTGTCGAATGTACGAAGATCGATCCGAAACAGCACTTCACGCAGCCGCCGCCCCGTTATTCGGAAGCCCGTCTCGTCAAGACACTGGAAGAGCTCGGCATCGGCCGTCCGTCCACCTACGCGCCGACACTGGATACGATCCAGAGACGCGGATATGTGACGCTTGACGCCAAGCGGTTCGTACCGACCGAACTCGGGGAGATCGTGAACGCGGCGGTGAACCAATACTTTTCGGATATCACCAATGCCGAATTCACGGCAAAAATGGAACAGAGCCTCGACCAGATCGAAGAAGGCGACATCGCCTGGGTGAAAGTGATCGATGACTTCTACAAAGATTTCGAGAAGCACCTCAAGATCGCTGATGAGGAAATGGAAAAAATCGAAATCAAAGACGAGCCTGCCGGCGAAGATTGTGAAAAGTGCGGAGCCCCAATGGTCTTCAAAATGGGACGGTACGGTAAATTCATGGCTTGTTCGAATTTCCCGGACTGCCGCAATACGAAAGCCATCGTCAAGCCGATCGGCGTCACATGTCCCCTATGTAAAAAAGGGGAGGTCGTCGAGCGGAAGAGCAAGAAAAACCGGATTTTCTATGGCTGCGACCGGTACCCGGACTGTGAATATATCTCATGGGATAAGCCGATCTCCAGGCCTTGTCCGAGGTGTGAAAGCACGTTAGTTGAAAAACGATTGAAAAAAGGTCTTCAAATCCAGTGTACGGAATGCGATTATAAAGAGAACCCGCAACAATAATTAAGCAGGAAAGAAGTGGTAACCGTGACACCATCAGTTAATGTAATCGGAGCCGGTCTTGCAGGAAGTGAAGCAGCCTGGCAGATCGCGAACAGAGGCGTCTCTGTCCGCCTGTACGAAATGCGCCCTGTCCAGCAGACACCCGCCCATCATACAGACAAGTTCGCAGAGCTTGTGTGCAGCAATTCCCTGCGTGCCAACTCGCTGACGAATGCAGTCGGCGTCATCAAAGAAGAGATGCGCCGCCTGGACTCCGTCATCATCTCGGCTGCGGACGCATGTTCCGTTCCGGCAGGCGGCGCTCTTGCTGTGGACCGGCATGAATTCTCCCAGCATGTCACCGACAAAGTGAGAAACCATCCGCTGATCGAAGTCGTCAACGAAGAAGTGACAGAGATCCCTGAAGGAATCACCGTCATCGCGACAGGACCTCTGACATCACCGGCACTCGCGGAGAAGGTCCGCCAGCTGACCGGGGAGGAGTATCTGTACTTCTACGATGCGGCAGCGCCGATCGTCGAGAAGGATTCCATCGATATGGACAAGGTCTATTTGAAATCCCGCTATGACAAAGGGGAAGCCGCTTATCTCAATTGTCCGATGGATGAGGAGGAGTTCGGCCGCTTCTATGACGCACTCGTCAATGCGGAAGTCGCTGAACTGAAGGAATTCGAGAAAGAAGTGTATTTTGAAAGCTGTATGCCCGTGGAAGTGCTCGCTTCCCGGGGAGAGAAGACGCTGCTGTTCGGACCTATGAAACCTGTAGGTCTCGAAGATCCGAAAACAGGGAAGCGCCCGAAAGCGGTTGTGCAGCTGCGTCAGGATGATGCAGCCGGCACGCTCTATAATATTGTCGGATTCCAGACACACATGAAATGGGGTGCACAGAAAGAGGTGCTCCGTCTCATTCCCGGGCTTGAGAATGTGGAGATCGTCCGGTACGGTGTCATGCACCGGAACACATTCATCAATTCCCCGCGTGTTCTCGAACCGACATACCAGCTGCGCGCCAACCCGAATCTGTTCTTTGCCGGACAGATGACAGGCGTCGAAGGGTATGTTGAATCTGCAGGAGCAGGCCTTGTGGCAGGCATGAACGCTGCCCGCCTGGCACTCGGTGAGGAGCTCTGCGTCCTGCCGAAGGAAACTGCGCTCGGCAGTATGGCACGCTATATTACGGAAGCGGACTCGAAGAACTTCCAGCCGATGAATGTCAACTTCGGTCTGTTCCCGGATCTCGGCGAACGGATCCGTTCCAAGGTTGAGCGTGCGGAGAAACATGCTGAACGTGCACTGGCAGCATTGGAGACGTTCAAAGAAACCCACCAGACGGTAAACTGAGGACGATATTGTCCAGAAGAGTCTTGTGTTGGATAATGAGCCGGCCGGCAGAGCAGTCATGCTCTGCTGGCTTCTTTATGGTTGATGCGGCAGGCAATTCGTGAAGAGAATGTGAAGTTTTGTTGACAGTCCGTCAAAATATTATTAAGAGGTCTGACGACAGAGCCTCAGATAGTTGATAGAACAGTGGTTCATCATGTATAGTAAACCGTGGATGAATTTGAATTTAACGAGTAATCGGCATTTTCTAACAGTTACAGATGACCGCCAGCCCGCCCTGCAATCCGAGCCATTCATACGGGGGTGCATCCATTGGAACAGCAGACATTGAAACTGCATGATGATTATATAACGTATATCCGTTTGGAGAAGAACTATTCTGTACACACTGTATCCGAGTATATAACGGATGTGGACGAATTCCTTGAGTTCCTGGCAAGTGAAGGAATTGGCACGATCGAGTCGATCACGTACCAGGAAGCCCGGCTGTATGTGTCCCGGCTGTATGACCGCGGACTGTCCCGCACGACCATCTCCAGAAAAATCTCATCTGTCCGCTCTTTCTTCCGGTTCGCGAATTCACGATGCGGAATAGACGACACGGCATTCCGCTTGCTGCATCATCCTAAAAAGGAAGAACGGCTGCCGGCTTTTTTTTATGAAGAAGAACTTGAAAAATTGTTTTCGGTATGTCAAGGCGGGCAGCCGAGGGACGTACGCGATCTAGCATTGCTCGAGCTGCTCTATGCGACGGGGGTGCGCGTCAGTGAGCTGACGTCCATCACCCTGCCCGATGTGGACCTCGATCTGGGTATCGTCCGTGTCATGGGGAAAGGCAGGAAGGAACGGTATATTCCGTTCGGGAGCCTGGCAGCAGAGGCGCTGGAATCATACATAGGAAATGTGCGACCGCGTCTCATGAAAAATGTCCGCCATGATAAGCTGTTCGTCAACTTGCGCGGCGGGGCTCTGACAGCCAGGGGAGTCCGGCATGTCCTTACATCCATAGTGGAGCGTGCTGCAATCCAGACGAAAGTGTATCCGCATATGCTGCGCCATACATTCGCCACCCATTTGCTGTCAGCGGGCGCCGATATGAGGACAGTGCAGGAATTGCTCGGCCACAGCGATCTGTCATCAACGCAGATCTACACGCATACAACGAAAGAGCATTTACGGAGAACCTACATGAATACGCATCCGCGTGCTTAGGAGGAATCTGAATGGAATTTCATGCAACGACAATTTTTGCAATCCGGCATAATGGGGTCTGTGCAATGTCCGGTGACGGACAGGTGACGATGGGAGAGAGCGTCGTCATGAAACATACGGCCAGGAAGGTGAGAAGGCTCTTCAACGGCAATGTCCTTGCAGGGTTTGCCGGATCCGTAGCTGATGCCTTCACACTGTTCGATCTGTTTGAAGACAAATTGACGGAGTACAACGGAAATCTGCAGCGTGCCTCCGTGGAATTGGCGAAACAATGGCGGGGGGATCAGGTCCTCAGGAAACTGGAAGCGATGCTTCTCGTCATGAACAAAGAAAGCCTGCTGCTTGTTTCCGGCACAGGTGAGGTCATTGAGCCTGATGACGGTATCCTCGCCATCGGATCCGGCGGCAACTATGCATTGGCAGCCGGCCGCGCGCTGGCAAAGCATGCAGGCGATACACTCACGGCGGAACAGATTGCCCGGGCAGCCCTTGAAACGGCTGCAGAAATCTGTGTATTCACGAATGATAATATTATCGTGGAGGTGCTCGGCGAATGAAGTCCAAGGAACTGACACCAAAAGAGATGATCACTTTCCTGAACCGTTATATTGTCGGCCAGGAACAAGCGAAAAGAGCGGTCGCGGTCGCCATACGCAACAGATACCGCAGAAATTTGCTCACGGATGAGGAAAAAAGTGAAATCATACCGAAAAACATATTGATGATCGGACCGACCGGCGTCGGGAAAACCGAAATTGCGCGCCGTATCGCCAAACTGGTCGATGCCCCATTTGTGAAAGTGGAAGCGACGAAGTTCACGGAAGTCGGCTACGTCGGACGGGATGTCGAATCGATGGTCCGCGATCTGGTCGAGACAGGGGTTCGTATCGTCAAGGAACAGCAGAGGGAGAAAGTGAAAGACCAGGCTGCTGAACAGGCAGAAGAACGTCTCGTCGAGCTGCTCGTTCCGGCGAAGAAAAAGAAAGGCCACATGCAGAATCCATTTGAAATGCTCTTCGGCGGCCAGAAGAACGAGCAGGACACGGAAAACCAGGAAGAGGAATCCGAAAGAACGCGGAAACGCAGTGAGATTGCCGCACTCCTGAAAGAAGGTAAGCTCGAGGAAGAGCAGATTACCGTGGATGTGGAATCCCAGCAGCCTTCCATGTTTGACGCTCTCCAGGGATCGGGAATGGAACAGATGGGAACCAGTATGCAGGATGCCTTATCATCCCTTATGCCGAAGAAGACCGTTTCCCGGAACATGAAAGTGAAAGACGCAAGGCGAGTCGTCGAGGCGGAGGAAGCGGATAAGCTGATCGACCATGATGAGATCGCACGGCTTGCAGTGGAGCTGACAGAGCAGTCCGGCATCATCTTCATCGATGAGATGGATAAAATCGCGAGCAAAAGCGGTTCCGGCAATGCAGACGTATCGCGTGAAGGCGTACAGCGCGATATCCTGCCGATCGTCGAAGGATCCACAGTCAATACTAAATATGGTGCTGTCCGGACAGATTATATCCTCTTCATCGGTGCAGGGGCGTTCCATATCGCAAAACCATCCGATATAATCCCGGAACTGCAGGGCCGATTCCCGCTGCGGGTCGAGCTGGATAAGCTGTCGAAAGAGGACTTTGTGCGCATTTTGAAAGAACCCGATTTCTCACTCATCAGACAGTATGAGAAACTTCTGGCGACAGAGGACGTCCTGTTGGAGTTCACGGACGAGGCGATCGACCGGATTGCGGAAATCGCATTCGAAGTAAATGACAACACGGAAAATATAGGGGCGAGACGGCTGCATACGATCGTCGAGCGTCTGCTGGAAGAATTATCTTTCGAGGCTTCGGATATCGGACCGACCAGCATCCGGATCACACCTGCCTATGTCGATGAAAAATTAGCCGGAATTGTCAAAGACAAAGATCTGTCACATTTCATTCTGTAAATAAGGCAAAATGGTTTATTTAATAATTGAAAACCTTTAGAATATTCATATCAGTCAAGAACCTTGAGGAGGAACCATAAATGACACTGTTAGACAAAACAAGAAAAATCAACGCGATGCTTCAGGAAACTGCCGGGAAGCAGGTCAACTTCAAACAGATGGCCGAACAGCTGAGCGAAGTCATCGACTGCAACGCATTCATCGTAAGCCGGAAAGGGAAGCTGCTCGGCCACGAGATCCATCACCAGATCGAAAACGAGCGCATGAAGCAGATGTTTGAAGACCGTAAGTTCCCTGAAACGTATACGAACAAATTGTTCAATATCCGTGAAACATCACAGAACATCGGCGTGGACAGCGAATATACTGTCTTCCCTGTCGAAAATAAAGACCTGTTCAAGGAAGGCCTGACAACGATCGTGCCGATCATCGGCGGCGGCGACCGTCTCGGGACGCTGATCCTTGCCCGTCTGAGTGAAGAGTTCAAGGAAGATGATCTCATCTTGGCCGAATATGGCGCTACAGTAGTCGGCATGGAAATCCTCCGTGAAAAAGCGGAAGAGATCGAAACGGAAGCCCGCAGCAAAGCGGTTGTCCAGATGGCTATCAACTCACTTTCATACAGTGAGCATGAAGCGATCGAGCATATCTTCAATGAGCTCGATGGCAACGAAGGGCTTCTGGTCGCTTCCAAGATCGCTGACCGTGTCGGTATCACACGTTCAGTCATCGTCAACGCATTGCGCAAGCTTGAAAGCGCCGGTGTGATCGAGTCCCGCTCCCTCGGGATGAAAGGGACATATATCAAAGTGCTGAACAGCAAATTCCTCGAGGAACTCGAAAAACAGAAATCATAATGTAAGGAACACAAAAAAGAGCGAACAGCGAATGCAGCTGTCCGCTCTTTTTCTGTTTTGGAAACCTAGTAAATACAATCACTTCAATTCATTGCAGTCAGTAAGGTTTTGAATACCTAGTAATAATAGTTTATAGAAAGTCATGTACCAAATGACCTGTTTTCGTTCTGAAAATTATAGGGAATATGTGAAGAAGTATAGAAAAGTCCTTTGGATTGTATCGGAATAGCCTAGACAAATTAGTCCATAATCCGATACAATGGGATGTAAATGTTGACTTCTGCTAGATTATGTCGAATTTAATATATTTCTTACTTGCTATCGAAGGAGGAAACCGAATGGAACTCTATGGAGGCACCGTTTCACTGCTAGAGAAAGGGCTGAATTTCTCGGCAGACAGATCAAAAGCGATCGCTCAGAACGTAGCAAATGCCGACACACCGAATTATAAGGCGAAAACTGTCGATTTCAAAAGTTACCTGAACGAAGCGAAGACAGCGCAGCTGGAAGCTTATCGCACAGACAAGCGGCATCTGCCGTTCTCTCCATCTTCTGACGGTTCACCGGTCCGCACCTATGCGAATTTCCGGTTCAACCAGAATGGAAACGGCGTGGACATGGATAAGGAACAGGCGGACCTTGCAGCCAACCAGATCTATTACAATGCGCTCGTCGACCGGATGGGCAGTAAATTCAATTCACTGAACAATGTCATCAAAGGAGGCCGCTGATCATGTCGATTTTCCATGGACTCAATACGACAGCTTCCGCACTCACCGCCCAGCGTCTGCGGATGGATGTCATTTCATCGAACATGGCGAATATCGATACGACACGCGGCAAGCTGGTTGACGGTGAATGGCAGCCGTATGCGCGGAAATCAGTCGCCCTCCAGCCGCGGCAGGGCCAGTTCTCGAACTTCCTGAATATCGCCATGGGAACACGGGAGAGAGGTTCCATCGGCAATGGTGTCGCCGTTTCGAAGATTGTCGAAGACAACGAGACGCCTTTCAAACAAGTATTCGATCCGTCCCACCCCGATGCAAATGCGGACGGGTATGTGTCCATGCCGAATGTGGATCCGCTCCGCGAGACGATCGATATGATGTCCGCGACGCGTTCCTATGAAGCGAATATCACCGTCTTGAATTCGAACAAGGCGATGCTCATGAAAGCACTGGAAATCGGAAAATAACAGCAGGAAGCAGGGTGAGACCATATGGCAATCCAATCGATCATGTCCATGGGTCCGGCAATGATGCCGGCCCAGGCAAAAGCGGCACCGACAACATTCGAATCGCAGCAGAAGTTCGGCGCCTATCTGAAAGATGCAATCCAAGATGTGAACAGTGCACAAGTCCAGTCCGATATGATGACTGAGAAATTGGTCAGGGGCGAGGACGTCGATCTGCACAATGTGATGATCACTGCACAGAAAGCTTCGATTGCACTGAGCGCAACAATGGAAGTGCGCAACAAAGTGGTCGAAGCCTACCAGGAAATCATGAGGATGCCTGTGTAACTAAACTAAAGCGTTGTTCCAGTTAAGCAGTACGGAGAACGCCTGCCGACCGGAGGATCAGAATGAAAGATAGATTTGCAAAGATCATAACTGATATGAAAACGTTCTGGTCAAACCGGACCAAAAACCAGAAAATCCTGTACATCAGTACAGCGGCGGCCATCATCATCGGTGCCGCCCTGCTGACGTTCTTCCTGTCGCGCACAACATACGTGCCGCTGTATAAGGATCTGTCCCGTTCCGATATAGGACGCATAAAAGAGGAATTGGATGCCCAGGCGGTGCCGAACCGGATAGCGCCAGGCGGTACATCGATACTCGTGCCGGAAGAGCGCGTGGATGATATGCTCGTCGCAATCGAATCACAGGGGCTGGCGGACTCAGGGAGAATCGATTATTCGTTTTTCTCGGAAAACGCCGGGTTCGGAACGACCGACAATGAATTTAATATGATCAAGCTTGCAACCATGCAGAACGAGCTTGCTAAGCTGATCACCGGTATCGAAGGTGTGAAAGACGCCAAAGTGATGATCACGCTGCCGACCCAGGGAGTCTTCGTCAACGAAGATACACAGGCCGCGACCGCATCTGTCGTGTTGAAGACAGAGCCGGGCCAGCAGTTCACGGATGCGCAGATCAACGGACTTTATAACCTTATCTCAAAAAGCATCCCGAACCTTGCTCCGGAAGATATCGTAGTCATGAACCAGTATTTCGAATACTATGACCTGAATCATGAGAAGAACCAATTCGGTTCAAACGTTGCGGATCAGATATCCATCAAGAAATCGATCGAACGCGATCTGCAGCGGCAGGTCCAGATGATGCTCGGTTCGATGATGGGACAGGACAAAGTGGTCGTCTCGGTGACAACGGACATCGACTTCATGCAGGAGAAGCGGGAAGAAAACCTTGTTACGCCAGTCGATGAAGAGAGCATGGAAGGCATCGCCCTCAGTGTTCAGCGCATCACCGAAACCTTCACCGGCGACGGCGCGGTGCCGGGAGGCGTTCCGGAAGGTGAAGATCCTACCGACAACCGGACGACCGTCGTGGAAGGCACGACGGCCAATGGCGATTATGAACGTATTGAAGAGACGATCAACAACGAAGTGAACCGGATCCGGAAAGACATCGTTGAAAGTCCATATAAGATACGGGACATCGGACTTCAGGTAATGGTGGAACCTCCTGTTGCGGATGATCCGGGCTCACTTGACCCGGGTGTCCAGCAGGATATCGAGCGGATACTGGAAACCATCGTCCGGACATCGATCGACAAAGTGTCCGCCGGTGAATTGACTGAGGAACAGCTTGGTGAAAAAATTGCGGTTTCCATCCAGCCGATCCGGGGCAAGCAGGCCGACTTCGCTGAAAAAGAAACTGTCATCCCTTGGTGGGTGTATGTGATCGGCGGTCTGCTCGTTGTCGTGATTGTCGTCCTCATCGTCCTGTTCATGCGCAAACGACGCAGGGACGCGGAGCTTGCCGAAGAGGAGGCCCGTGCGCTGGAAGAACAGCTCCAGGCCATCGAAGTGAGCGATATCAACGACGAAGTGGAGACCGAAGCGACGATGCGCAGAAAACAGCTTGAAAAGATGGCGAAAGAAAAACCGGAAGAATTTGCGAAGCTGCTCCGTACATGGATAGCAGAGGACTAAGGAGAGGTCAGTCATGGTGAAAAAAGATAAAGACATGTCCGGAAAACAGAAGGCGGCCCTTCTTTTGATATCCCTTGGTCCTGAAGTGTCCGCTTCCATCTATAAACACTTGTCGGAAGAGGAGATCGAGCGGCTGACACTGGAAATCTCGGGTGTGCGCAAAGTCGAGTCCTCCGTCAAGGAGGAGATCATCGAGGAATTCCACAATATCGCGCTTGCCCAGGACTATATTTCACAGGGCGGCATCGGGTATGCGAAGACCGTGCTGGAAAAAGCTCTCGGGAAGGAACACGCGCAGGCAGTCATCAACCGGCTGACCTCCTCGCTGCAAGTTCGTCCGTTCGATTTCGCACGGCGCACGGAACCTAGCCAGATCCTGAACTTCATCCAGAATGAGCACCCTCAGACAATCGCGCTCATTCTGTCTTACCTGGAGCCGGAGCAGGCAGGGATGATCCTCTCATCACTGCCGCAGGAAGTCCAGGCGGATATCGCGAAACGGATTGCCACGATGGATTCGACATCGCCGGAAGTGATCAGCGAGATCGAAGCGGTCCTCGAGCGGAAACTTTCATCGACCGTGACACAGGACTACACGGATACCGGCGGTGTGGATGCTGTCGTCGAAGTGCTGAACGGGGTCGACCGGTCCACGGAGAAGACGATCCTCGATGCGCTTGAAATCCAGGACCCTGAACTCGCCGAAGAGATCAAGAAACGGATGTTCGTCTTCGAAGATATCATCACACTCGACAACCGTTCCATCCAGCGCGTCATCCGCGATTGTGAAAACGAAGATCTCATCCTGTCCATGAAAGTGTCCAGCGAAGAAGTCAAGGATATCCTGTTCAAGAACATGTCGTCCCGGATGGCGGAATCGTTCAAAGAGGAAATGGATGTCATGGGACCTGTGCGTCTGCGTGATGTGGAAGAAGCCCAGACACGGATCGTCGGTACGATCCGCCGTCTGGAAGATGCAGGAGAAATCATCATCGCACGCGGCGGAGGGGATGATGTGATTGTCTAACATATTCAGACCTCAGACGGACCGTCCATCCGGTGTGAAGAAGATCGGCATCCGGAATCTCCAGCCGCAGACGGAACATGCTGAAACATTAACTGCCGCATCGCAGCTGAACCTGGCGGACGTCATCATGGAAAGGGACCGGCTGCTGAACGAGGCGCGGACGAACATACAGATCGAGCAGGCGGATCTGGAGCGGCTCCGTGCTACTGCGCACGATGATGTCGAGGCGATGCGTGCTGCATGGGAAGCGGAGAAAGCTGAACTGCAGCAGAAGGCTTACGAAGAAGCATTCCAGGTCGGTTATGAAGAAGGCATGAAGAAAAGTATGTCGGACATGCAGGAAACAATCCGGAAAGCGAATGAGACAGTGGAAACCGCCCGGCAGAATGGGGAGGCATACTTGGAATCACAGGAACGCCTGATTCTCGAGATCGCCGTCAAATCGGCGGAACGGATCATCGGCCAGCAGCTTGATGAGGACCCGGACCTGTTCCTGTCGATCGTCAAACGGGGATTGAAAGAAGTTCGCGAAATGCGTGATATCAAAGTGTACGTGTCGCCGGACTGCTATAAGCTCGTTTCCGACAGCCGGGAGGAACTGGCATCTATCTTCCCGCCGGATGTCCCGATGCTGCTGTTCGTCAACGATGAGTTCGACAACGATGAATGCTATATCGAGACGAATCACGGCCGGATCGTCGTCAGTGTCGATGAGCAGCTGAACGAATTGAAGGAGCGCCTTGTGGAGTTATTGGAAAGCGAGGGCTGATCATGAAAAAAGCTGAACAACTTTCTGAAAAGATATCCAGCGTGAGAACGTTCAAGAAATACGGGCGTGTCGTCCGTGTCGTCGGGCTGATGATCGAATCGAAAGGACCGGAGAGCTCGATTGGCGACCTCTGTGTCATCCATTTGAACCCTACGGACGATTCAGATTCGAAAATTCTGGCGGAAGTCGTCGGATTCCGTGAAGAAATCGTCATGCTGATGCCGTATACAAACGTCACCGACATATCGAGCGGCTGCTTAGTGGAAGGCACGGGCAAGCCGCTCGAAGTGAAAGTGGGCATGAATCTGATCGGAAAAGTGCTCGATCCGATGGGACAGCCCATAGACCACTCACAGCTGCCGAAAGGACTGGCAACTGTCAGGACCGAACAGAACCCGCCGAACGTCCTGACCCGGCCGACCATCAACGACAAGATCTCCGTCGGCGTCAAGGCGATCGACGGAATGCTGACAGTCGGCGCTGGACAGCGTGTCGGAATCTTCGCCGGTTCCGGTGTCGGTAAAAGCACCCTGCTCGGGATGATCGCACGGAATACGACAGCGGATATCAACGTCATCGCGCTCATCGGGGAGCGGGGACGGGAAGTCCGGGAATTCATCGATCGTGATCTTGGGCCGGAAGGACTCAGCCGGACGATCGTCGTTGCGGCAACTTCCGACCAGCCGGCCCTCATGCGTATCAAAGGGGCGTTCACAGCGACTGCGATTGCAGAGTATTTCCGCAACAGGGGCATGAACGTCATGCTCATGATGGACTCGGTGACACGTGTCGCCATGGCGCAGCGGGAAATCGGCCTGGCTGTCGGGGAACCGCCTGCCACGCGCGGCTATACCCCTTCCGTGTTCGCCATTCTGCCGAAACTGCTGGAACGTTCCGGCACGAACGAATTCGGGGCGATCACCGCGTTCTACACCGTCCTCGTCGATGGCGATGATATGAATGAACCGATTGCAGACGCAGTGCGGGGGATATTGGACGGTCATATCGTACTCGACCGGACGCTCGCCAACAAAGGCCAGTATCCGGCCATCAATGTCTTGAAAAGTGTCAGCCGGCTCATGAACCACATCGCCGATCCGGAGCATGTGAAAGCGGCTGAAAAACTGCGTGAATTGTATTACACGTACGATAAATCCGAGGACCTCATCAATATAGGTGCCTATAAGAAAGGCACGTCACGGGAGATCGATCAGGCGATCGAGTATGAGCCGCTGATCACGCAATTCCTGAAACAGAGCTACAAAGATAACATCACGCTGGAAGAAAGTGTCGAAGAGCTCATCGCGCTCGCTCCAGGGGGCGGTCAGACGTGAAACCCTATCAGTACCGCTTCGAGAAAGTGCTGAACTACCGGGAACAGGAAAAGACCGAGACCGAGTCGGCGTACAAGCAGTCCATCGAAGATTTCGAGACGATCGCCACCGAGCTGTATGACCTGCTTAAACGGAAAGAGACTGTGCTCGAACAGCAGCAGGAAAAGATGTCTGTCGGATTTGCGGTCAATGAAATCCATCACTACGCAAGATTCATCGACAGCCTTGAAGCGAAGATCACCTCCGTCCAGCAGCAGGTCATCCAGGCACGAGGCAAGATGACGTGGTACGAAGAGAAACTTTTGGAAAAGACGATCGAAGTGAAAAAATACGAAAAGATGCGGGAAAAAGACCGGGAAGCGTACAAGGTGGAAATGGAGCAGGACGAAGCGCAGCGCCTGGATGAACTGTCCACGATGAAATTCCGCAATAACGAAGATGGGTGGTAAGCCGGTGAAACGTAAAAAGGACAAACAAACTGAACCGTATAAAGAACAGAGCAGAACCGGCGGCATCATTCAAATGCTGCTTGCGTGGTTCATCATCCCTCTTATTTTCGCTGTTGCTGTCCTGCTGATCATCGCAAAAGTGGCGGACGTGGATGTCGTCCAGAAAGCGAAAGATCTGACAGGTTCGATTCCGCTGCTGGAGCAGAAAGAACAGCAGGCCTCCAAGAAAAAGGATGAAAAGATACTGGAAGAACGCATCACTGCCCTGAAAGAAGAAGTGAAACAGAAAGAACAGCAGCTGCAGGACATTCAAGATGATCTTAGGAAGTCCGATGAAAAGAATGAGAAGCTGGTGCTGGAGCAGGATAAGCTGCAGGCACAGATCGCCGCTCTGAAACGATCCAGCGATCAGACGAAACAGGAGATCGGCCAGCTCGTCGCCACCTATGAAAAAATGTCCGCCAAGTCATCGGCGGCCGTCATCGCCAAAATGGATGAGGCGCAGGCACTGCAATTACTGTCCCAGATGAAGGCCGATACACTGGCTGCGGTGCTGGAAAAAATGTCACCCGAAGATGCAGCGAAATATACTGCCCTTTTGGCCAAATGATGATATAATCATAAAGTAATAGATTTTAACTTCGGAGGTGAAAACATGAATGCAGGTTCAGTACAGGCAGTCCCGGCTGCTGCAGGCAGCCAGCTTGGCGGAATATCCGTTGCAAAAGCGAAAACCGGTGGGTTCTTCGGAACTGTCCTGGCTGGTATGACACAGACTTCCGTCCCACCTGGTGCCGCTGATGCCGATATGAAACAAAACAAAGCGGTATCTGATGCGGCAGCCGTCCTCGGTGCCGAAGATATTGGCAGTCTCGCAGAATCGCTCAGCAGGATGACAGGCATTCCTTCAGAGAAACTGCTCGAAGGTCTGGAGCAGGTCAAAGGCTCATCGAAACTGTCCGACTGGGCAGATCTTCTCGGTATGGATATGCAGGAGGTTTTCGAGACGCTTGGCCCTTTGCTGGAAGACGCTGGAGTCTCCAAAGAGCAGCTGGCGGAAATCGCATTCTCGGATGATATTTGGCCGCTCATCAATGCGGCTGCAGAGCATGCACGGGAACTCGCGGGCAAACTGCAGGAAATGATTTCGAGCAAAAACGGTGAAACATCACCGCAGCAGGCAGTAAAGGCTTCAGTGCTGCTGAAAACATTGTCAACTGTTCTCCCGTCCAAGGATCTATTGGGCTGGCAGCAGGAAAACCTGACCGGATTGAAGGAACTCGCAGGAAAGCTTGCATTGGCCGCTGAACAGACAACAGAGTCGCAAACTTCTGTAAAGAACCCGGACTTCGGTATGCTGCTCAGAACAGTAAATAGCGCCTCGCACCACGCTCCGGCGGTTCAGTCTGAAGAACAGAGCGGGAAAGCGAATGCTGATCAGCCGAAAACAATTGTGCAGGCCCTGGCAGCAGTTTCCCAGACAAGTGACAATGGAACGAATTCCGACAAGAAAAGCGAACAAAATCATGCCGCGCTTCTTCAAAATCCGACAGTACAGCCGATAGTATCCAAGAACGTTTTCAGTCTGGAAACACCTGAACAGAAGCCGGCCGGTCAGGCAGAAGCGCTGCTCGCGAAATTGCAGAGCCTGTTCAAACAGACGAATTTCGGCCAGCTCGGCGGCACGAACCGGCTGCTTGTGAAACTCTATCCGGAGCATCTCGGACAGGTGCGGATCGAACTTGTCCAAGTGAACGGTGTCATGACCGCAAGGATCCTTGCATCCACAGCGCTCGGCAAGGAGATGCTCGACAGTCAGCTGCATCAGCTACGTCAGTCGCTCAGCCAGCAGAACGTACAGGTGGATCGTATCGATGTCACCCAGGCGGTGCAGGACCCATCGCGGAACGACCGCAGCCAGCAGTTCTCCCAGCAGCAGTTCGAAGGAGAACAGGAGCAGCCGGAACAGCGGGAAGCAGAACCGGAAGAACAGCAGACGTTCCAGGAGTTCCTAATCGATTTGGAGGGATGAACCAATGGTGGACGGACAGCGCCCGATCACGGAATCGATGTACCTCATCAACAAACAGCGGGACGAACGGAAAACCGGTCAAGGCACGCTCGGCAAAGATGACTTCATGAAACTGCTCATCGCCCAGCTGCAGAACCAGGACCCGACCAACCCGATGAAAGATAACGAATTCATCGCACAGATGGCCCAGTTTTCGTCACTCGAACAGACGATGAACCTGGCCAAGGCGTTCGAGAAGTTCGCAGAGACGACGAACCAGAGCCAGCTCATCCAGTACAACTCATTCGTCGGAAAAGATATCAAATGGCACCAAGTGGCCGAAGAACCTGATGAAGACGGCAAACCCGTCATCACCGAAGGGACCGGAACGATCGCTTCCGTCAAATACGTTAACGGCTCCGTCATTTTCACGATGGCAGATGGACAGGAATTATCACCCGGCAACATTTCGGAAGTGCTGTCAGGCAGCGTCAGTTCGAACAGCCTCGTCGAAGCGAGCATGCTGATCGGCAAGACGGTCGGCTACACGGACGGGGAAGCCGAGAAGACAGGCACCGTCAATTCCGTTTCCAACAAAGACGGCAAACTGCTGTACATCCTGGACAACGGTGAAAAGATCGAAGGCAGCCGGTTCACGAGCATCAGCAAATAACAGACAGAACGGAGCAGCGACATGGAACCACTCAATATCCAGCGCCTCCAATCGCATCCGCCGCTAAGACCCGGACAACCGACTAGACCGGCACCGGCAACGTCATTCGCTGCACAGCTGAACAGTGCACTGGCACCGGCTCCGCTGAAAGTCAGCAAACATGCCACCGCCCGGCTGTCAGAACGCAATATCGTCATCACTGATGCCGAATGGGCACGCGTCACGGACAAAGTGAACGAGGCGAAGGCGAAAGGAATCCGCGACTCCCTCGTACTGATGGACCAGGCCGCACTGATCGTAAGCGCCAAAAATTCCACAGTCATCACAGCGATGGACCGCACGGAAGCAAAAGACCAGCTGTTCACCAACATAGACGGCACGATCATACTCAGCTGACTGAAATACACGGCAGGACCTCCAGAAGCGGGGATGCCGCCGCACTGCCGACCGACAGAGGCAGATGCACTTACAATCCGAGAGGGGAAACCATATTATGTTACGCTCAATGTACGCAGGAATCTCAGGACTCAAAAACTTCCAGACCAAACTAGATGTCATCGGTAATAATATTTCCAACGTGAATACGTACGGTTTTAAGAAGGGGCGTACAGTATTTAAGGATCTTTATTCGCAAACAGTATCGGGCGCTAGTGGTCCGACGCCTGGAGGTACAGGTGCAAATCCAGCCAACATTGGCCGCGGAGGGGTGAACCCCAAGCAAGTAGGACTTGGTTCGCAACTTGCTACAATTGATACTCTAATGTCTCCAGGATCCACTCAGTTTACTGGCAATACTCTAGACTTAGCGATTGAAGGTGATGGATTTTTCGCTGTGAAAGCAGGAGACACAATTCAATACACTAGAGCAGGGAATTTTTACTTAGATGAAAAAGGAGCTTTAGTAGATGGTGATGGACGGTTTGTTATGGTTAGTGACTTTTCTGCAACTCCTCCAACCAATCCGACGACCGTAACAAACCTGAGAAAAATTGAGATTCCCCTTACTGCGACCAGTCTATCTATTGGTCAAAATGGCGTGGTGAGTTATGTGAATAATGGTAATCTAGTAGAAGCTGGAGTCGTACAGATAGCTAAGTTTAATAACCCGGCTGGTCTTGAAAAGGTTGGCGGTAATCTGTATGTAGACTCGACCAACTCAGGGGATCCTGTGTATCGAGCTCCTCAGTCTGGAGGTAATGGCTCCATCAAATCCGGCTCCCTCGAAATGTCCAACGTCGACCTCTCCGAGGAGTTCACCGAAATGATCGTCGCGCAGCGCGGATTCCAGGCGAACACGCGGATCATCACAACATCCGACGAAATCCTCCAGGAACTCGTCAACTTGAAACGATAACCTAATCGACTATTCCATGTACGCTGTTGTCTTGGCTATCTACGTTAGTTGTCGGGAACGGCTTTTGCGAGCAAAAGGGAAGCGTTGTGAGCAAAGGATGCCTTAATTTCTGCTAAGTTCGCAGAAATACGGCAAAGCGAACCCTTCGCTGTTCGCTTGGCTCAACGCTCGCCCCCTGGAAAGCGTCCGCCTGCAGCGCAGGACAACGGTTTTTAGCAGGATAAGCCATATTCCACTTGTCAAAGGAGGGTCGGGTCGGCTCTTGTGCCCGGCCCTTTACATATGATAGAAGTGACACGCCTGAACGGAGCGCCGTTCCATCTGAATGCGCTCTACATAGAAAAAGTCGAATCCATGCCGGATACGAAAATCACACTGACGACGGGCACGACCTATGTCGTACTGGACTCCCTCGAGACGGTCAACACCCGGATCACCGAGTTCTACCGCACCGTCCAGCTGCTGTCGAATCCCCACTTGCGAGGTGAAGAAGATGAAGAATAAAGTCCTGACCGTCTCCCTGATCATCCTGGTGTCCATCACCCTCGTCGGTGTGGTCGGCCTGATCCTGGTCCTCCAGTTCAACAAAGGGGACGCCGCGCCGAAAGAGCCATCGATCGATGAGATCATCGAGGCTTCCGTCGACGTACCCGAAATCACGACGAACCTGAGCGGCCGGCAGTTCATCCGGATCTCGCTGAAGATCCAGACGGAGAACAAGAAAGCAGCCGAAGAACTGACGAAACGTGACTTCCAGGTCAACAACCTCGTCATCCAGGAACTGTCTGAAATGACAGCAAAAGATTTCGAAGGCAAAGCCGGCAAGCAGAAATTCGAAGACGCCATCAAGGCGCAGCTCAATCCTCTCATGAAAGAGGGCAAGATCGAGAAAGTCTATATAACATCCTATATCATCCAATAACGCTTACGCTTGAGCGGCACAAGGAGGTGGCCCCATGTCGGGAGATATCTTATCGCAAAATGAGATTGATGCATTGCTGTCCGCCATTTCCACAGGTGAAATGACCGCGGACGAAATGAAGAAAGAGGACGAAACGAAGAAAGTGAAAGTGTATGATTTCAAACGGGCGCTCAGGTTCTCGAAAGACCAGATCCGCAGTCTGACGCGGATCCATGAGAACTTCGCCCGGCTGCTGACGACGTACTTCTCGGCGAAGCTCCGGACGTATATCCAGATCAACGTTGCGTCGGTCGACCAGATTCCTTTTGAGGAATTCATCCGCTCAATCCCGAACATGACCCTTCTCAATATATTCGAAGTTCCGCCCCTTGAAGGCAACATCATCATGGAAGTGAACCCGAACGTCGCCTATTCCATGCTCGAGCGGCTGATGGGCGGATACGGGGAAAGCTCCGGCAAAATCGACAATATGACGGAAATCGAGACGAAGATCCTCACCTCGCTCTTTGAACGGTCATTCGACAATTTGCGGGAAGCATGGGCTAATATCGCGGACATCGATCCGTATCTGGCTGAAATGGAAGTGAATCCGCAGTTTCTGCAGATGATTTCGCCGAACGAGACGGTCGTCGTCATTTCATTCAACATTGTCATCGGCGAGTCGAGCGGTATGATCAACATCTGCATCCCGCATGTCGTCCTCGAGCCGATCGTCCCGAATTTGTCGGTCCAGTACTGGATGCAGACGAACAAGAAGGAACCGACACCCGAACAGAGTGTCGTCCTCGAGAAGCGGATCAGGAAAGCGAGCCTTCCCGTTGTTGCAAACTTGGGGGAGGGCACGATGACCGTCGAGGACCTGCTGTATCTCCAGCAGGGGGATGTCATCCAGCTCGATACCGCATATGACGACCCGCTGACGATCGAAGTGAGCGGTGTTCCGAAATTTACAGCACAGCCCGGCCATCTGCGCAACCGGATGGCTGTCCAAATACTAGATACCCTGATTGGAGGGGATGAAGAAGATGATGAGTGATAATATCCTTTCACAGGAAGAGATCGAAGCCCTCCTGCGCGGCGAATCCATCGACACGGGAGGCGAGGCGGAGAACGGCGGCCAGCAGGAAATCCGTACGGAGGACTACCTGGACGATATGGAACAGGATGCTCTCGGGGAGATCGGCAATATCTCTTTCGGAAGTTCCGCAACCGCGTTATCCGGGCTGCTTGGCCAGAAAGTCGAAATTACAACACCGACCATCTCGGTCATCGATCGCAACGATCTCGATACGGAGTTTGTCCATCCGTACGTTGCGGTAGGCGTCGAATATACAGCCGGCCTGAGCGGCACCAACCTGCTCGTCATCAAACAGAGCGACGCCGCGATCATTGCGGATCTCATGCTTGGCGGGGACGGCCTGTCGCCGGATGAAAGTCTCGGTGAAATCCATCTGAGCGCTGTACAGGAAGCGATGAATCAGATGATGGGGTCTGCGGCGACAAGTATGTCGACCGTATTCAACAAGAAAGTCGACATCTCGCCTCCGACGATCGAGCTTCTGGATGTCCAGGCGGATGAAGGCACGGACAGCATCCCGAACACCAATCTGCTGATCCGGGTGTCATTCAACTTGAAAGTCGGCGAACTGATCGATTCGAACATCATGCAGCTATTCCCGCTGGACCTTGGCAAGGAGCTTGTCGCTGCACTCGTCGGCGACCCGGCAGCTGAAGCGGCACCGACAGTCGCGGAACCTGAACGGATGAGACCGCAAGAGCAGGCAGCACCTGCGCAGGAGCCGCCGCGCCAGGAACCTTCCTACCAGCAGCCGGTCCAGCCCCAGTATGATCATTCACAGCAGCAGGCGGCAC
The DNA here is from genome assembly GCF_000826145.2 of Sporosarcina koreensis. Taxonomy (GTDB): domain Bacteria; phylum Bacillota; class Bacilli; order Bacillales_A; family Planococcaceae; genus Sporosarcina; species Sporosarcina trichiuri. Next base: position 955,735 of record NZ_LN651337.1, on the reverse strand, counting down.
AGCCGGCTTACGCCGAACCGCAGCAGCAGCTGCCTCCGCGTCAGCAGGCACATCAGCAGCTCGACGTACAGCAGGCGCAGTTTGCAAGTTTTGACGCACCTTCGCTTTCCCAGTCGGAGACATCGAACCTGAATCTCCTGCTGGATATCCCGCTCCGTGTGACCGTCGAACTCGGCCGGACGCAGCGGTCGGTCAAAGAGATCCTTGAAATGTCGAGCGGCTCCATTATCGAACTCGACAAGCTGGCAGGGGAACCAGTCGACATCCTTGTCAACAACCGGAGGATCGCCAAAGGGGAAGTCGTCGTCATCGACGAGAACTTCGGTGTCCGGATCACTGATATACTGAGCCAGACAGAACGGTTAAACAATTTACGCTAAAACTTGGAGGTCATTGCTATGTCAAAACGTATTCTAATTGTAGATGATGCTGCATTCATGCGCATGATGGTGAAAGATATTCTCTCTAAAAACAACTTTGAAGTCGTCGGGGAAGCGGCAGACGGCGCTCAGGCGGTCGAGAAGTATTTCGAACTCAAGCCGGATCTGGTCACGATGGATATTACAATGCCGGAAATGGACGGGATTGCAGCATTGAAGGCCATCAAGGAAAAAGATCCGAATGCGACAGTGATCATGTGTTCGGCAATGGGTCAGCAGGCGATGGTCATCGATGCGATCCAGGCAGGTGCAAAAGACTTCATCGTCAAGCCTTTCCAGGCGGACCGGGTTGTAGAAGCGATTGAAAAAGCACTCAGCTGATCCGTTCTTCCGTACGAAAGCAACCCTTTTCCTGATCATCTGCCTCGCGGTCGTACTGGCCGCGGGGATTCCTTCTGAAGTGGCGCATGCCGAAAAAGACACATCGGTCACCGATTATCTGAAGAAGAACAAGAAAGAGGACAAAGGAAAAGAGCCTGTCAAAGCGGAACAGCCGCCTGCTGGCGAAGAATCGCCTGCTGATGCGCCGGCGGTCGGCCTGTCCGTATGGGATTATGTGAAGACAGGGCTTGCCCTGCTGTTCGTCATCGCTCTCATCTACGGCTTGGTGCGGCTCGTAAATGCACGCAACCGGATTTCGCAAAACGGCAAACTCATGAAGAACATGGGCGGCCTGTCCCTCGGCCAGCAGAAATCGGTCCAGCTCATCGAAATCGGCGGCCGGTTCTATCTGATCGGTGTCGGGGAAGACGTCCGTCTGCTGAAAGAACTGACAGACCCCGAAGAGATTGAACAGCTAACTGCCTATTATGAGCAGGAAGCGGATACCGTGCAGCACAGTCCGATTCTCGGGCTGCTGGAACGCCTGAAAGCCGGGAAGCAGAACCCATACCAAAAACAAGAAGACCCGGGGAACTTCGGGAATGTATTCAAAACGAAGCTGACTGAAATCGAGAATGAGAGGAAGCGAAAGCTGAATCAGCTGACGGAGAAGGAGCGCAATCGGAATGACTGATTTCATGCAATTTTTTTCGGATAGTGATCCGGGTGCAGTATCGACATCCGTCAAGATGCTTCTTCTTCTGACTGTCCTTTCACTGGCACCGGCAATCCTGATCCTGATGACATCGTTCGCCAGGATCATTATTGTTTTGTCATTTGTCCGGTCGGCGCTAGCGACCCAGCAGATGCCGCCGAACCAGGTGCTTGTCGGACTCGCGCTGTTCCTCACCTTCTTCATCATGGCGCCGACGTTCCAGCAAGTGAATGACCAGGCGCTGACGCCGCTGTTCAATGAAGAGATTTCACTCGATGAGGCCTACAGCAAAGCGAGCGTCCCGTTCAAGGAATTCATGGGGAACCATACACGCCAGAAAGACCTTGAACTGTTCCTGCGTTACAATAATGCGGACAGGCCGGAGACGATGGAGGATATCCCGCTTACGATGATGGTGCCGGCATTCGCCCTCAGCGAAATCAAGACCGCCTTCCAGATGGGCTTCATGGTGTTCATTCCGTTCCTTGTCATCGATATGATCGTCGCCAGTGTCCTCATGTCAATGGGGATGATGATGCTTCCGCCGGTCATGATTTCCTTGCCGTTCAAAATCCTGCTGTTCGTACTGGTCGACGGCTGGTATCTCATTGTCAAATCACTGCTGCAAAGCTTTTAGGGGGGATCCGATTGACAGGAGAAATGATAGTGAATTTTGCTGAACGATCCGTCTGGGTCATCCTGATGGCATCCGGCCCTCTTCTCATTGTCGCACTTGTGACAGGGCTTGCAGTCAGTATCTTCCAGGCGACCACGCAGATCCAGGAGCAGACCCTCGCATTTGTTCCGAAGATCATCGCCGTCATGGTGGCGATCGTGTTTTTCGGTCCGTGGATGCTGTCAAAAGTGACCGCCTATGCGATCGACATTTTTGACAACCTGTCCCGGTATGTAGGGTAACGGGAATGGAAGCGTTCCTTCCCTTCGTCTCCGTATATTTATTGGTACTGACCCGGATTGCCGCATTTTTCGTGACGATGCCGCTGTTTTCGTATCGCGCCATCCCTCCGGTCATGCGGATCGGCATAGCCGTCCTGCTGTCCTGGGTGCTCGTCTTTACACTGGATGCCCCCCAGGTCGACATCAATGGGGAATACATACTATTAGTTTTGAAAGAAGCGGTCATCGGATTGTCGATCGGCGTTATCGCGTTCATCGTCATGGCGGCCATCCAGGTGGCGGGCGGGCTGATCGATTTCCAGATGGGATTCGCCATCGCGAACGTCATCGATCCGCAGACGGGTACGCAATCACCGCTCCTCGGCCAGTTTTTCAACTCACTCGCCCTGCTTCTGCTGCTTGCGGTGAATGGCCATCATGTGCTGCTGGACGGAATGTTCTACAGTTATCAATTCTTGCCGATCGACCAGGTCTGGCCGCACTTCGGGAATGGTGATGCGGCCCATCTCGTCTTACGGACGGTGGCTGCCGTATTCGCAATTTCGTTCCAGATGGCGATCCCGATCGTTGCGACCCTGTTTCTGGTCGACCTGGCCCTCGGCATCACTGCGCGGACTGTCCCGCAGCTCAATATTTTCGTCATCGGTTTTCCGATTAAGATCGGTGTCGGATTTCTTGTCCTGTTCATCATGGGGTCGGTCATCGTCGCCATGATGCAGAAAATTTTTGAAGTGATGTCGATCAGCATGAGGGACCTGATGGTGCTGTTAGGAGGATAACCGGATGCTGCGTTTGGATCTTCAGTTCTTTGCAGGGGAAAAAACAGAAAAAGCGACACCAAAAAAACGGGAGGATTCCCGGAAGAAAGGGCAGGTGCTCAAAAGCCAGGACGTGACGAGCGCCATTGTGCTGCTGTCCGTCTTCCTGTTCCTGTTCTTTGCCGCGGGGCTCATGAAAGAGCGTTTCTTCCAGTTCTTCAAGCAGACCTTCCAGACATATGTCACCATGGAAAAGCTCGACATCGATCAGACAATGCTCATCTACGTCGAAGTGGTGAAGGAGATGGCGATCGTCCTGCTGCCGATCATGCTCGTCGCGATGATAGCCGCGATTGCAGGGAACCTGATCCAGTTCGGCCTGTTGTTCACCGGGGAGCCGCTGAAATTCGATTTAAAAAAGATCGATCCGATCAAAGGGCTGAAACGGATCTTTTCCATCCGGGCGATCGTCGAACTGCTGAAGTCCTTGCTGAAAATCTCGTTCATCGGCAGCGTAACCTCGATTGTTTTGTATATGAACATCGACAAAGTGCTCGATCTGGCGTTCAAGACGCCTTCCGCATCCATGAAGACGATCGCTGAGCTCGTTGCACTGATGGGGATCGCCGCATCCTTTGTCCTGCTGTTCATCTCCATCTTGGATTTCCTCTATCAGAAATTTGACTATGAGAAGAATTTACGGATGTCGAAACAGGACATCAAAGACGAATACAAGAACATGGAAGGGGATCCGCAGATCAAATCGCGGATCAAACAGCGGCAGCGTGAAATGGCAATGCGCCGCATGATGCAGGAAGTGCCGGAAGCGGATGTAGTCATCACCAACCCGACACACTACGCAATCGCCCTCAAGTACAAGGACGGAGAGATGGATGCGCCGGTCGTCGTGGCGAAAGGTGCGGATTTCATCGCCCAGAAGATCAAGCTGATCGCGAAAGAGCATAACATCGTCACCGTGGAGAACCGTCCGCTGGCCCGTGCGCTCTATTCGGATGTGGAGATCGGCTCAAGCATACCGGACCAGTTTTTCAAAGCGGTTGCGGAAGTGCTCGCATATGTCTACCGGATCCAGCGGAAAATCTAAATGACCAACAGAAAGTAGGGATGACATGCAATTCAAAGATATGGGTGTGCTCGCGGCCGTCATAATGATTGTTGCGATGCTTGTCATCCCGCTGCCCCATTGGCTGCTCAGTTTTCTGATCATCATCAATATCACGCTTGCTCTGCTCGTCCTCCTGACGGCGATGAACATGCAGGAAGCGCTGCAGTTCTCGATATTCCCGTCGCTGCTGCTGCTCCTGACACTGTTCCGTCTCGGTCTCAACGTATCGACGACCCGTGCGATCCTCAGTGACGGAAGTGCCGGCGGCGTCGTCGATACGTTCGGCTCGTTCGTCACCGGCGGCAATGTCATCGTCGGGATGGTCGTCTTCGTCATCCTGATCATCATCCAGTTCATCGTCATCACAAAGGGGTCCGAACGGGTCTCCGAAGTGGCGGCGCGTTTCACGCTCGATGCGATGCCCGGAAAGCAGATGAGTATCGATGCCGACTTGAACGCAGGCATGATCTCCGACACGCAGGCCCGGGAGCGGCGGGAGAAAGTGAGCAACGAGGCGGACTTCTACGGCGCCATGGACGGGGCGACCAAGTTCGTCAAAGGGGACGCCATCGCCGGCATCATCATCGTCATGATCAACCTTCTTGTGGGAATGATCATCGGAGTCGTGCAGCTCGGCCTGCCATTTGCCGAAGCCGCCACACAGTTCTCCAAGCTGACGGTCGGTGACGGGATCGTTTCCCAGATCCCTGCTCTGCTGATTTCGACAGCGACCGGTATCGTCGTCACCCGCGCGGCCTCCGAGGGCAATCTCGGCACGGACATCACGAGCCAGCTGCTCGGTCAGCCGAAACTGCTGTATGTGGCTGGCGGTACGATCCTTCTGCTCGGCCTGTTCACGCCGATCAATAACATCCTGACGATTCCGGTTGCCGGAGCTCTTGCTGCCAGCGCGTTCTTCATGTCCCGTCCGAAAGAGGAGGATGAAGAGGAGCTGCTTGAATTGGAGGAGAGTGAGCAGACGGAAGGGCTGAAGAGCCCGGAGAACGTCGTGAATCTGCTTAACGTCGATCCGATCGAGTTCGAATTCGGCTACGGTCTGATTCCCCTGGTGGATGCATCACAGGGAGGGGACCTGCTTGACCGCGTCGTCATGATCCGCAGACAGCTTGCACTCGAGCTCGGTCTTGTCATCCCGGTCGTGCGGATCCGGGATAACATCCAGCTCCAGCCGAACGAATACCGCATCAAAATCAAAGGCAGTGAAATGGCGCGCGGGGAGCTCCTGCTCGACCATTATCTCGCCATGAGCCCGGGAGGCGATGATTCGATCCCGGGTATCGACACGATCGAACCGTCATTCGGCCTCCCAGCGAAATGGATCACGGAAGAGGTCAAGGAAGACGCGGAAATCCTCGGCTATACAGTCGTCGATCCGCCAAGCGTCGTCTCGACCCACTTGACGGAAATCATCCGTTCACATGCAGCTGACCTGATCGGCAGGCAGGAGACGAAACAGCTTATCGACCATGTCCATGAGACATATCCGATCCTTGTCGATGAACTGACACCAACACCGCTTTCCGTCGGGGAGATCCAGAAAGTGCTGGCCAAGCTCCTCAGTGAACATGTGTCGATCCGCAATCTGCCGATCATCTTTGAGACACTTGCAGATTCATCGAAATATACAGCGGACGTCGATCTGCTGACGGAATACGCTCGTCAGTCCCTTGCCCGGCAGATCACAGAGCAATATACGCCGCAAGGGCAGGCGCTGAAAGTGATGACAGTTTCCGGTAAAGTCGAGAAACTGATCGCAGACAGCGTCCAGCAGACCGAACAGGGCAGCTACCTGACAATTGATCCGCAAGATTCGCAGGCGATCCTGGAATCGATCGCAGCAGAAGTCGAACGTGTGGCACTGTTGGATCAGTCGCCGGTCATCCTCTGTTCACCGGCTGTACGGATGTACTTACGGCAGATCACGGAACGGTATTTCCCGCAGATTCCGATCCTTTCCTATAACGAACTGGAAGCATCGGTTGAAGTGCAGAGCGTAGGGGTGGTGGATATCGCATGAAAATGAAGAAATATACAGCAGACACAATGGTGCAGGCGATGCAGCAGGTCCGGAAAGACTTCGGTGACGAAGCGGTCATTCTCAGTTCAACAATTGTCCAGCCGAAGGGACTTCTCGGCATGTTCCGAAAAAAACGTGTGGAAGTGGTGGCTGGATTCGACGAACCGGCAGTGCTGAAGGAAAGCGGTCTGCCATCCGCAGATGAGATGGTACAATCTGCCACATCCGGTCCGGATCCCTCACTCGAGGAACTGAAACAGGATATGCGGGAGGTGAAACTGCTGCTGAAAGCGGCGAAGAAATCCTCGTCTTTCGATCAGTATCCGGACTCGATGCAGCCGCTGCTCGACCGGCTCACAGCACAGGAACTCAAACCTGAACTCGTGCGTACAGCTGCCGACCGCATCTTCAGCCGTATGAAAGAGGAGAAGACCGATTTCACGGAGGCGGAGCAGCGTCAGATTATAAAGGAACTTCTGAAGGAGGAACTGGCGGACCTGCCGTTCGGTGGTGTGAATCTGAAGAAAAAGTATGTCAACGTCCTCGGACCGACCGGTGTCGGTAAGACGACGACGATTGCAAAGATTGCCGCCCGCTCGCTCATCGAGAACAAGCGGAAAGTCGGCTTCATCACAACGGATACATACAGGATAGCTGCCATCGAGCAGCTGAGGACCTATGCGAACCTGCTGCAGGCACCTGTCGAAGTTGCCTATACGGCAGACGATTTCAGGCAGGCGCTGGAAAAGCTTGCGGACAAGGACATCGTCTTCATCGACACGGCCGGCCGCAACTATAAAGAATTGAAGTTCGTCGATGATCTGAAACAGCTCATCGATTTCAATCTGGAAATGGAGACATATCTGGTGCTCGCCGCGACGACGAAGGAATCGGATATGCGTGCGATTGCCGAGCAATTCGGCGAATTCCCGATCGGGCAATTCATCTTCACGAAGCTGGACGAAACGGAATCGATCGGACCTGTCTATAATATGGTGACGGACTTCCAGAAAGGGATCGCCTATATGACGGACGGCCAGGAAGTGCCGGAAGACCTTGAAGAAGCGACGGTCGGCAATCTGCTGACACTGCTGCTGGAGGAGGGGGCGGATGCGTGACCAGGCAGAATCACTTCGTTTGAAGATGATGCAGGCGGAAGGGACCGCTGCCCATTCCATCGCCGTGATCAGCGGGAAGGGCGGCGTCGGCAAAACGAACTTCACGACAAACTTTGCCACCGCCCTCAAAAAGCAGGGAAAGCGGGTCATCATCGTCGACATGGATATCGGTATGGGGAATGTCCATATCATGCTGGGGGCCACGGCGGAGTCCAGTCTGAAAGATTACCTGACAGGGGAGCGGCCGCTTGCCGACACGATCAGCCGCAGCCCGGATGGCCTGGACTTCATCTCGGGCGGCTCGGGGCTTGAGTCCGTGCTTGAATGGACAGCGGATAAGTTCTCCCGCCTGATCGAGGCGTTCGAAGTGCTCCAGCAGCAGTACGATTACATCCTGTTCGATATGGGGGCAGGCGCGTCGGAGAGTGCGATCGAGCTTATCGTCTCGGTTGACGAAATCATCGTTATTGCGACACCTGAACCGACTTCCATCACGGATGCCTATTCCATGATGAAATTCATCTGCCTGCGGGATCCCGGAAAGAAATTTTTCATCGTCAGCAATCGGGTGCAGCCGAAAGAGGATGGAAACGAGGCGATCACCCGTCTGCAGTTCGCCATGCGCAAGTTCCTGAATAAGGAGACAACGATACTCGGGGCACTGCCTGAAGACGCGGCAGTACGGAAATCCGTCGTTGCACAAAAACCGTTCGTCACACTTTTCCCTCAATCGCCGGTTTCCAGGAGAATGAATGCAATTGCCTCTAATTATATTTCTGCCGGTACCGATATAGAGAGTAAAGAGAGCAGCACATTTTTGAACCAGCTCAAGAAATTGTTTGCGAGAGGACGTGGATGATCATGGAGCAGGATGTAAAACGAGTGCTGATCGCGGATGATTCCGCTTTCATGCGCAAGCTGATTTCGGAGATCATCTCCTCGCATCCCGGACTGGAAGTGGCCGGAACAGCCAGGAATGGGCTGGAGGCTGTTGAGAAAGCGAAAGCGCTCAAACCTGATGTCATGACATTGGATATCGAGATGCCGGTGCTCGACGGACTTGGTGCTTTGCGGAGGATCATGGAGACGGCTCCGCTCCCGATCGTCATGCTGTCCAGTACAACGAAAGAAGGCGCGGAAAACACGATCCGCGCCATGGAATACGGAGCGGTCGATTTCATCACGAAACCGGGCGGTGCCATTTCGCTCAACTTGCGGGACAGCGAACAGCAGATCATCCGTAAAGTGACCGATGCCTCAAAAATCGATATGAAGAAGATCACTGACCGCAGGGCGGCCGATACACCTGCTGTTCCGGCACAACCGGTACAGCGGTTCCCGAAAGCCACAAGCACTGTGCAGACTGCACAGCCCGCCGCTTCGGGACTTTCGCGCTCTGCGGTTAAGCGGATGATCGTCATAGGCACTTCGACAGGGGGTCCAAGAGCCCTCCAGCAAGTGCTGACTTCACTTCCTGAAAATGTCGGGGCCCCTATTCTGATCGTCCAGCACATGCCGGCGGGTTTCACGAAATCCCTGGCAGAGCGCTTGGACAGCCTATGTGAGATCCATGTGAAGGAAGCGGAAAACGGTGAGCTGGTCGAAAAGAATACAGCCTATATCGCGCCGGGCGGCTACCATATGAAAGTCGTTCGGATAGGCGTCAGCTATGCAATCCGTCTGGATAACGCAGAGCCGCCGAGAATGGGTCACCGGCCTGCTGTCGATGTGCTGCTCGAATCGGTATCCGAATTGGCGGAACAGCAATTCACGACAGCCATCATGACAGGTATGGGGCATGATGGTCTGGAAGGCATGGAACAGCTGAGAAGCAGATGCCGGACCTATACCATCGCTGAATCGGAAGAAACTGCAGTCGTCTATGGCATGCCCCGCGCAATCGCCCGGGCCGGCCTTGCCGATATTTCGGCGCCTGTACAAGAAATCGGGAAGCTGCTCACAGAGCACGTCAAGTCTTAAGGAGGCAATTGGATGGATACAAACCAGTACTTGGAAATGTTCCTCGAAGAGAGTAAAGAGCATCTCCAGGCATGCAACGAACAGCTGTTGGAGTTGGAAAAGAATCCGGATGACCTGAGCATTGTCAATGAAATCTTCCGGGCTGCCCATACATTGAAAGGCATGTCAGCTACGATGGGATATGAAGACATCGCCAATTTGACACATAAAATGGAAAACGTCCTTGATGCCATCCGCAATTCGAAGATCGGTGTGACATCGGAAATACTGGATGTCGTGTTCGAATCGTCCGATGCACTTGAGGAGATGGTGCTCGATATCGAAGGCGGCGGAACAGGCAAGAAGGACGTAGGCGGCCTGGTGACCATGCTCAATCAGATCGAAGCGGGAGAATCACCAACCGCTGAAATTCCGGCGGCTGAAGCGGCACCTGCTCGCACAGGTGCACTTGTCTATGATGATTTCGAACAGACGGTGATCACACAGTCGATCGACCAGGGATTCCATGCCTATGAACTGGACGTGACACTCCGGGACGACTGCCTGCTGAAGGCTGCCAGGGTCTTCATGGTATTTGAAATACTCGAAAAAGCCGGAGAGGTCATCAAGACGAACCCGAATGTGGAACAGCTGGAGAATGAAGAATTCGATAACCGGTTCACTGTCGTCCTGATCACTAAGGAAGACGCCGCGGATATCAAGGCGAAAGTGGAGAAAGTGTCTGAACTCGAGACAGCTGAGATCCATCACGTCCAGCTGAAGCGGGCGGAAAACGAGTCGGCGGCTGCTGTGGAGGCACCTGCGAAAGAAGAAATACCCAATCCGCCAGCTGATTCGGCACCTGCCGAGAAGCCCGTTAAAAAGGCGGATGACAAAGCGGAGGCTTCGTCCAGACGATCCGGCTCCTCCCATTCCGCGAACAAGACGATCCGGGTCAATATCGACCGTCTCGACGTACTCATGAACCTGTTCGAAGAACTTGTCATCGATCGGGGCCGTCTGCAGTCCATCGCTGCGGAACTGCAGAATGCTGAATTGAATGAAACGACGGAGCGGATGACACGGATCTCGGGGGATCTGCAGAATATCATATTGAATATGCGGATGGTCCCGGTGGAAACGGTATTCAACCGGTTCCCGAAAATGGTCCGCCAGCTCGCCCGTGACCTCGATAAGAAGATAAATCTGGAAATCATTGGCGCCGAGACGGAACTCGACCGGACGGTGATCGATGAAATCGGTGATCCGCTTGTCCATCTGATCCGCAATGCGCTTGACCATGGCATCGAAAGTCCTGCGGAACGGCTTGCAAAAGGAAAGCCCGAGGAAGGCACCGTCACGCTCCGTTCCTATCACTCAGGAAACCACGTCTTCATAGAACTCGAAGATGACGGAGCAGGCGTGAACCGGGAACGCGTCCTCCGAAAGGCGATCGAGCGGGGAATCGTCTCGGAAGATGCTGCGGATATGCTGACCGATAAGCAGGTGGCGGAACTGATCCTGTCATCCGGTTTCTCCACTGCTGAAAAACTGACAGATGTTTCCGGCCGGGGTGTCGGGCTGGATGTCGTCAAAAGCACGATCGAGTCGCTCGGCGGCCATATTTCGATCGATTCCAAAGAAGGGGAAGGCTCCCTGTTCCAGGTCCAGCTGCCGCTCACACTTTCGATCATTTCGGTCATGCTCGTCGAGATGCAGAAAGAAGTGTTCGCTGTTCCGCTGTCCTCGATCATCGAGACGGCAATCATACACAAGGATGATATCCTGAATGCGCACAACCAGCGGGTGATCGACTTCCGCGGAAAAATCGTGCCGCTCGTCGATCTCCGGGAAATTTTCCAGACAGGCCTGCCGGACGGAGAAGAGGAATACAAGTCCGTCGTCATTGTGCGCAAAGGGGAGAACCTTGCGGCGCTGGTCGTCGATTCGTTCATCGGCCAACAGGAAATTGTACTCAAATCACTCGGGAATTACTTGCAAAGCGTCTTTGCTTTGTCGGGCGCTACCATTCTCGGAAATGGGCAAGTTGCACTGATCGTAGACTGCAACGCCCTCATCAGATAAGCAGGGAGGAAATTCGAATGTCAGCTGGAACAGAAAACAAGATGATCAAGACGATCGTCTTTCAACTGCTCGACAAAGAGTATGCGATCGAAGTGGATGTCGTCCAATCGATCGAAAAGCTATTACTCATGACGATCACGCGGATCCCGGGCGTGCCGTCCTATGTAAAAGGGGTGATCAATCTGCGCGGAATGGTGACACCGATCGTCGACTTGCGGACACGCTTCGACCTTCCGGTGACCGAGTACGATGACAATACGCGGATCATCATCGTGAACCTTGAGAACTTCGATGCCGGCCTCATTGTCGATGATGCCAATGACGTAATCGATATTCCGGCTGATGCGCTGGAATCACAGCCGGAAGTCGTCGGTTCCGTGGAATCCGACTTCGTGGCAGGCGTGGCCAAGATCGATAAGCGGCTGCTCGTGATGCTCAACTTGGATCAGGTGCTGAAGCCGATCAGGAACGGACAGTCCGATGACAACTGACCTGACGATCACGGACATGCATCTCGATGTCCTGAAGGAGATCGGCAATATCGGGGCAGCCCATGCCGCGACTTCACTGTCCGAACTGCTGCAGCGGACCATCGATATGCATGTGCCGAAAGTGGCGCTCGTCTCATTCGATGACATGTTCGAGCTCGCAGGCGGCTCGGAAAGTGTTGTCGTCGGGATTTTCCTGCGCATAGAAGGGGACCTGTCCGGCAGTATGTTTTTCGTGCTGCCGATCGATTCGGCGAACCGCTTCATCCGCAGGCTGGTCGGAGATCCGTCCTTCGATTTTTCCGCTCCGGAGACGATGGCGGATATCGGGCTGTCCGCCATGCAGGAACTCGGCAATATCCTGTCGGGTTCCTACCTGTCTGCGCTGTCCGATTTCACCGGTCTGAAAATCTACCCGACTGTTCCGTCGCTCAGCGTCGATATGGTCGGGGCGATCGTCAGTTTCGGTCTGATCGAAGTCTCGCATTACAGTGACGAAGTCATCGTGATCGATACGAAAATCGTCGAGGAAGACATCAGTGATAAAAGTGTCGACGGCCATTTCTTCCTGCTTCCCGATCCGCCTTCCTATGCCGCCATCTTCAAGTCTTTGGGAGTCATGTAAGGTGGCTGCAGTGAAGACGGTCGTACGGGTCGGTATCGCGGATATGAACTTGGTGAGGGAATCGGATACAATCCGGACATCGGGTCTCGGCTCCTGTGTAGGCGTCGTGCTCTACGACGAACGGAAGAAGATTGCCGGTATGGTGCATGTGATGCTTCCGGACAGTTCGCTGGGGAAAGGAGCTGCTCTTAACGCTGCGAAGTTTGCGGATACGGGCATCTACGCCCTGATGGAGCTGCTGAAGACGGAGGGCGTCCGTCCCATGTCGCTGAAAGCGAAGATTGCAGGGGGATCACAGATGTTCCAGTTCGGGTCCAGTGACACAGTGAGGATAGGACCGCGGAACGTCGAAGCGGTGAAGAATGAGCTGAATCGCCTCTCGATACCGCTGATCGCGGAAGACACAGGGGGCTCCAGCGGCCGGACAATCGAATTCGACCCTGCATCAGGAGTACTGAGTGTCAGGACTGTCAACGAAGGAACGAAGGAAATATAAAAGCAGGCAACAGTGGTTTCAGTAGATGAAACTGCTGTTTTTTTGTGATGAATATACTTTCTGCACACTGTCTTTACGATGCCTGTTTTGCTATACTGTTCAATAGTTAGGAATACATTATACCGTTTAGCATGGAAGCGAGGGATTCTATGGCGAAAAAGGAACTGTCCGAGGATGATCACTGGGAACTTTGGCTTAGCAGACGGGATCCCGACGCAGGGGATGCACTCGTGCGCAAATATATGCCGCTTGTGAACTACCATGTCCAGCGGATCGGATCCGGCCTGCCCAGGAATGTTTCAAGAGACGACGTAAAGAGCCTGGGATACCAGGGCCTATTCGACGCGCTCACGAAATTCGACCCCTCCAGGGATCTGAAGTTCGATACATACGCGTCATTCCGTATTCGGGGAAGTATACTGGACGGCCTGCGGAAGGAAGATTGGCTGCCGAGGTCCTCGCGCGAAAAGTCCAAGAAGCTGGAAGAACAGATCAGCAAATTGGAACAGAAGCTGATGAGGAGTGCCACCCCGGAGGAAATTGCAGAGCATACCGGCCTTGAGGTGGCGGATGTCTATCAGACCGTCCATGAGCATTACTTTGCAAGTATCCTGTCAATCGATGAACGGATGAATGACGACGAAGAGGATGCCGGCAAAAGCTTCGTGCTGAAAGACGAGAAGACAGTCACGCCGGAACAGCAGGCGGTAAAAACGGAACTGCTCGGTGAAATGGTTCAGAAGATCAAGGATCTGAACGAGAACGAACAGCTTGTGCTCAGCCTTTTCTATTCGGAGGAAATGACGCTCACCGAAATCGGTGAGATCCTGAGTCTTTCCACTTCCCGGATATCTCAAATCCATTCGAAAGCATTGTTCAAGCTGCGGAAAGTCCTGCTGCCGGAAGTGCTGGATCGGGGGATCCTATGAGTCTGAAATCGATCGAACTGCAGATTGCGATTCCGAAGACGTTCGATGCGGGGAAAGTCACGGAGCAGAAAAACCAGCAGTCTGCGCTGAACCATCAGCAGGCCGCCGCCCAGACGGAAACACAAGCCCGGAAACAGCGGAACACAGTAATGGACAGTGCGCAGTCCGAAAAGATGCATAATAACAATCAGCAGTCAGGCAGCGGACAAACGGGTGACGAACGTCCGCAGACGGAACAAAATCAGAAAGAATCCACCTTAAGCCATCCGTACAAAGGCGGCTTTGTGGATTTTAGCGGGTGATGGGATGACAGCTATATTCCTAGTGCTCCTGTTCATCCTCCAGCTCGGCAGTTTCTATTTCATTGCACTGCTGTATATGCGGCTTTCCAGGCTGGACAATACGGAAAAGCAGCAGAAGCAGCTCATGAAAGAGATGGAAGACAGTCTGGCGCTGTATATGTCAGATGTCAAAGAAGAGAATGACAGGCTGATCGAAGAGCTCGGACAGCTGAAGGACCGCTCCTCTGCGGCCGGAAAACCGGCCGCTCAGACTCATGAGGCACAGACGGCACCAGGGCCGGACAGGCAGCCTGCTGATTTCGAACCGCCAAAGCCGCCGGTGCTGAAGGTTATGAACTCCTATCAAGCCCAGCAAGGGCCGGCTGCATCGGCTGTTGCGCGCAAACAAGGTGGCGGACACGGACAGGACGGCCGTACGGATGCTGCGTTCGAGGAAGTTTACCGGCTGCATAGCGAAGGGATTTCTCCTGAGGAGATTGCGAGCCGTCTCGGCAAAGGGAAGACGGAAGTAGAGCTCATCCTGAAATTCAAACAGTAATGGTTGCACTGATCACGGGTCGTATGTTATAGTAGCAAATGGTATTACTACACACGTGCCGGGACGCTGGAGATGGTGCCGGAAGGTCGCTCACTGCGGATGATCTGCACGGAGGAATCCAACCAAACAGGAGGAAAACACAATGTCAGTTATTTCAATGAAACAATTGCTTGAAGCTGGTGTGCATTTCGGACACCAGACACGCCGCTGGAACCCGAAAATGAAGAAATACATCTTCGTGGAGCGGAACGGAATCTACATCATCGATCTTCAGAAAACAGTGAAGAAGCTTGAAGAAGCTTATAACTTCATGCGCCAGGTCGGTGCTGACGGCGGTAAGGTATTGTTCGTCGGTACGAAGAAACAAGCCCAGGACGCTATCAAGGAAGAAGCGGAACGTGCAGGCATGTACTATATCAACCAGCGCTGGTTGGGCGGTACTCTGACAAACTTCGGCACAATCCAGAAGCGTATCGCACGGATGAAGCAAATTGAAAAAATGGAAGAGGACGGCACATTCGACGTTCTTCCTAAAAAAGAAGTCTCCCAGCTTAAAAAAGAACACGAACGCCTCGTTAAGTTCCTTGGCGGTATCCGTGATATGAAGCAGATCCCTGACGTAATCTACGTAGTGGATCCGCGCAAAGAGCGTATTGCAGTTGCAGAAGCTCATAAATTGAATATCCCACTCGTCGGCATCGTGGACACGAACTGCGACCCGGATGAGATTGACTATGTCATCCCTGCAAACGATGATGCAATCCGTGCAGTCCGCCTTCTGACAAGCAAAATGGCGGATGCATTGATCGAGTCTAAACAGGGTGAAGACGAAGAGACTGCTCAAGCAGAAGAATCAGAAGCAGTAGCTGCAGAGTAATAGAAACGGTAAGACGATAAGCGGCCAACCCCCACTTATCGTCTTTTTTAGGAGAACAGCCTACACTAAATGGTCCAATAGGAGGAATTCAACATGGCTATTACAGCTCAAATGGTAAAAGAACTGCGTGAAAAAACCGGCGCAGGTATGATGGACTGCAAAAAAGCATTGACTGAAGTGAACGGAGACATGGAAGCAGCAATCGACTTCCTGCGTGAAAAAGGACTTTCCAGCGCAGCGAAGAAAGCCGATCGCATTGCAGCGGAAGGTACAACGTCAATCGAAGTCCGCGGAAACGAAGCGGTCATCCTTGAAGTCAATGCTGAAACAGACTTCGTTGCGAAAAACGAAGCGTTCCAGACACTTGTCAAAGAATTGTCTGATCACCTTCTTGCGACGAAGCCGGAAACTGTTGAAGAAGCGACTGCTTCCAAAATGGAAAACGGACAGGTCGTTGCTGACTACATTTCCAATGCAGTTGCGAAAATCGGTGAAAAGATCACACTCCGCCGTTTCGAAATCCGTACAAAGACAGACAACGATGCTTTCGGTGCATACTTGCACATGGGCGGCCGTATTTCCGTACTGACGCTTCTGGAAGGATCGACTGATGAAGAAGCTGCGAAAGATGTCGCTATGCACATCGCAGCCATGAACCCTAAATACATCTCACATGACCAGATTTCCGAAGAGGAAGTCGAGCATGAGCGCAAAGTACTGACTGAGCAGGCCTTGAACGAAGGCAAGCCGGAAAACATCGTTGCGAAAATGGTGGAAGGCCGTCTGCGCAAGTATTTCGAAGAGATCTGCGTACTCGATCAGCCATTCGTCAAGAACTCAGACCAGAAAGTCGGCGAATTCATCGCTTCGACTGGCGGCACACTGAAGGAATTCATCCGCTATGAAGTCGGCGAAGGTATCGAAAAGCGTGAAGACAACTTTGCGGACGAAGTCATGAGCCAAGTGAACAAAGGCAACTGATTCCACTTATACAACTGACAGGGGACACATTTTGTGTTCCCTCTTTTTTAGAAAACCGAAACCAAAACGATGGGGGATACATATGAGCACTCCTACATACAAACGGATCGTGTTAAAACTGAGCGGAGAAGCGCTCGCCGGAGAGCAGGGCTTCGGCCTTTCTCCTGCAATCATCAAATCCGTCGCCGTGCAGGTGAAGGAAGTCCTGGATCTCGGTATCGAGGTCGCTGTCGTAGTCGGCGGCGGCAACATCTGGCGCGGGAAAGTCGGCAGCGAGATGGGGATGGACCGGACGACTGCCGACTATATGGGAATGCTTGCAACTGTCATGAACGCTCTGGCACTCCAGGATGCTATTGAAAAACTGGGGGCTGAATCACGGGTGATGTCCTCGATTGATATGCGCCAGGTGGCTGAGCCGTACATTCGCAGGAAAGCGATCCGCCATCTCGAAAAGAATCGGGTTGTCATCTTTGCGGCAGGTACGGGCAATCCGTACTTCTCGACGGATACAACAGCAGCATTGCGGGCAGCTGAGATTGAAGCGGATGTCATCCTGATGGGCAAGAATAATGTCGATGGTGTCTATTCGGCAGATCCGATGATCGACTCGACAGCTGTGAAGTATGAACAGCTCACGTATCTCGAAGTGATCAGCAAAGGACTCCAGGTGATGGATGCCACAGCGTCCACTCTCTGTATGGACAACGATATCCCGCTCGTAGTATTCTCGATAATGGAAGAAGGAAACATTAAAAAGGCTGTATGCGGCGAAACGATCGGTACAGTCGTTGGGAGGAACTGAACATGCCAAAATCAGTAATGGATCAGACAACTGAACGCATGGAGAAAGCGATCCAGTCACTTACAAGGGAACTTGCTTCCATCCGTGCCGGACGTGCGAACGCGTCTTTGCTTGACCGTATTTCCGTCATGTATTATGGTGCCCCGACACCTTTGAACCAAATGGCGGGTATTTCCGTACCGGAAGCACGCCTGCTGGTCATCCAGCCATACGACAAAACGACATTGGGTGAAATCGAAAAAGCGATCCTGAAGTCGGATATCGGCATCACGCCTTCGAATGACGGATCTGTCATCCGCCTGGCAGTGCCGGCACTGACGGAAGAACGCCGGAAAGAGCTCGTCAAAGAAGTGAAAAAAGACGGCGAAGAGTCGAAAGTCGCAGTCCGCAACATCCGCCGGGATGCCAATGACGAACTCAAAAAACTGGAGAAGGACGGCGAAATCACAGAAGACGAACTTCGCCGCTACAGCGAAGAAGTCCAGAAGCTGACGGATGCGTACATCTCCAAAATCGACGGTCTCGCGGAAGACAAAGAAAAAGAGATTATGGAAATCTGAACAGTAACTTTCTATTTTATCGGACGTCCTAAGCACAGGACGTCCTTTTTAGCATGCAACTTTCCCGTCAGTTTGATAGGATAAAGAGGATGAATGAATTGAATTGCCGTCGAGTGGAGGAAAAACTATGTTCGATAAACTGCTGCGCAAGAAAACAACGGCGTTCCCGTCGGCAGCCGAAGAGCGTCTTGCAGCTGTAAAAGGGAAGCCGATGCCTGCCCATATCGCAATTATCATGGATGGCAATGGCAGATGGGCGAAAAGCCGTAAGCTGCCCCGCATAGCAGGTCACCATGAAGGCATGAAAACTGTCCGGAAGACGACACTGTTTGCGAATGAGCTCGGTGTGCAGGTATTGACACTGTATGCATTCTCAACGGAAAACTGGAAACGTCCGAAGCGGGAAATCGATTTCCTCATGAAACTTCCCGGTGAATTCCTGACGACGTATCTTCCGGAGCTGGTTGAAAATAACGTGAAAGTCGAAATGATCGGCAGTGCGGAACTGCTGCCGGCCCATACGAAAGAAGCGATCGAGAAAGCGATCGAAGAAACATCGGCCAATGACGGGATGGTGCTGAATTTCGCGATGAACTACGGCAGCCGTTTTGAAATCGCGGAAGCCGTCAAAGGGATTGCCCGTCAGCTGGAGAACGGAGAACTGCGTCCGGATGATATCACAGAAGAAACCGTAGGCGATGCAATGATGACCCGGCATCTGCCAGACCCTGACCTGCTGATCCGTACGAGCGGGGAAGTGCGTCTGTCGAACTTCATGCTCTGGCAGCTGGCGTATGCGGAACTTGCATTCACCGAAGTGCTCTGGCCGGATTTCAACGAGAACACGATGCTGGATATACTAGAGGATTATCAAAAACGCAGCAGGCGGTTTGGCAGTCTTGAAGGGGAGGATCTCAAGTGAAACAACGGATACTTACCGCGGTGATAGCTGCAGCAATCTTCATACCATTTGTCATAGTGGGAGGAGTGCCGTTCACGCTGCTCGTCTATGCGATTGCTGCAATCGGCCTTCATGAACTACTGAAAATGCAGTCCATCAGGCTGGCTTCTCCGGAAGGTATGCTCTCATGGCTGTTGTCGGCGGTTCTTCTGCTTCCCCGAACGGCTGAACGGGAATGGCTTGGAGCGATCGGCTATACGAAACTGGAAGCGGCTTTCATCATAATTTTACTGTTATTAATTTATACTGTTATTGTCAAAAACCGCTTCACGTTCTCCGATGCGGCATTTTCAGTCCTGTCCGCCTTTTATGTCGGGATGGGCTTCTACTTCCTTACAGCGACCCGGGATGCCGGTCTTATCTTCATCGTCTATGCGCTCGTCGTTGTCTGGACGACGGATTCGGGCGCCTATTTTGTCGGCCGTAAATTAGGGAGACGGAAGCTCTGGCCGGAAATCTCGCCGAACAAGACGGTTGAAGGCTTCTTGGGCGGCATCATCTGTGCGGTCGTCTTTGCGATCATATTCCAGATGATTGAACCGGTCTCCCCGTCATATGCTGTACTGATCGGAGTGACGATCATCGCTTCGATCATCGGCCAGCTCGGCGATCTGGTGGAGTCTGCATTGAAAAGGACGTATGATGTGAAAGATTCCGGGAAACTGCTTCCCGGTCACGGCGGTATACTGGACCGGTTCGACAGCCTTCTGTTTGTCCTGCCGCTCCTTCATCTGCTGCATTTTGTCAGCTAATTGAAAGGGATGTATTCACAATGAAAAAAAAGATCAGCCTCCTCGGAGCAACCGGATCCATCGGTCTGCAGACACTGGATGTACTGTCCGCACATCCGGAACAATTCGAACTTGCCGCAATGTCGGCCGGACGCAATATCGAAAAAGTGAGAGAGATAGCGGCCACTCACAATCCGCCGCTTATTTCGGTCATAGAGAAGGCGGACGCCGAGATGCTGCGCACGGAATTCCCGTCCATCCGGTTCATGTACGGATCAGAAGGCCTTGAAGAAGTAGCCGCCCATTCAGGTGCGGATGTCCTGCTGAATTCCGTCATCGGCAGTGTCGGTCTGAAACCGACATTGGCGGCGATCCGAGAAGGGATTGCCATTGCCATTGCAAACAAGGAAACGCTCGTCGCAGCAGGGGATGTCGTAATGGCTGAAGCGAAGCGGCGAAATGTGCCGATCCTGCCTGTGGACAGTGAACACTCGGCGATATTCCAGGCGCTCAACGGGGAGCAGGAGAAATCCATCACCCGTCTGATCCTCACTGCGTCGGGCGGAAGTTTCCGTGATCTGACCCGCGGCCAGCTGCAGAATGTCACAGTGAAACAGGCCCTTGCGCATCCGAACTGGTCAATGGGCAGCAAGCTGACAATCGATTCCGCGACAATGTTCAACAAAGGACTGGAAGTGATCGAAGCCCATCACCTCTTCGATATGCCGTACGATCAGATCGACTGTCTGCTGCATAAGGAAAGCATCATCCATTCCATGGTCGAATTCGAAGACACGAGCGTCATGGCACAGCTGGGCTCACCGGACATGCGTGTGCCGATCCAATATGCGCTGACCTATCCGGAACGTATCCCGATGGCGTCGCCCCAGCGCCTGAAACTTGAAGAGATTGCAGTGCTGAACTTCAAGAAGATGGACTATGACCGGTTCCGCGCACTCGCGCTTGCGTATGAAGCCGGACGAATCGGCGGCACGATGCCTGCGGCGATGAACGCAGCAAACGAAGTGGCGGTCAGCCAGTTCCTTGCCGGCCATATCACATTCGTCCAGATCGATGAACTCGTCGAACGCGCGATGGAGCAGCACCAGACCATCCGGAACGCAACCCTTGAAGCCATCCTTGAGACAGACAGGCAAACTCGTCAAATCGTCCATTCCATGATAAAATAAGGTATTTAGTATAACAGCCTGAACGGGTTGAAAAGGTGGGTATAAATGGGAACAGTTATTTCGTTTATAATTATTTTCGGCTCCTTAGTATTTTTTCATGAATTCGGACACTTCCTGTTCGCAAAGCGCGCAGGCATCATGGTCCGCGAGTTTGCAATCGGTATGGGACCGAAAATTCTTGGAATCCAGAAAGGGGAAACCCTCTACACGATCCGGCTGCTGCCGCTCGGCGGGTATGTCCGGATGGCAGGAGAAGACTTCGATACCGTGGAACTGCTGCCCGGTTATCGTGTGGGTCTGATTCTGAACGACCAAGATGAAGTGACAAAGATCTATTTGAATTCGAATGTCTCCAACCCCGAGATCCTCTTCCTGGAAACCGAGGCTGCTGACTTGAAAGATGAGCTTTTCATCAAAGGATACGACGAAGATGAAAACCTCGTCCGTTTCAGCGTGTCGCGAAATGCTGTCATCTACGAAAAAGGTGAAAAGACACTGATCGCACCGAAAGATCGTCAATTCGATTCGAAGCCGCTCATGGGACGGTTCCTCACTATATTGGCGGGACCTGTTTTCAACTTCATCCTGGCGTTCTTCGTTTTCCTTGCACTCGGCCTGCTGAACGGCGTGCCGACGAACGAACCGATCATCACCGAAGTCCAGAAAGACAGCCCTGCGGCGGCGGCCGGCCTTCAGGCGGGTGACTATGTCAAAGAAGCGGACGGCAGGGCTGTGACGGATTGGAACGGATTCACCGAAGAAATCCAGAACAGCCCTGAAAAGGAAATGACAATCGAAGTGGAACGCAACGGGGCCTTGAAAACATTGACGGTGACCCCGGAGGAAGTCGAGGATGCCGGCCAGTCATTCGGCCAGATCGGCGTCTACTACACAAGCCCGGTGGAGAAGAATCCGCTGAAGGCTGTCGTCTACGGCGCGCAGCAGACGTGGTACTGGATCGCGAAGATATTTGAACTGCTCGGTATGCTTGTAACTGGCCAGTTCACACTGGATGCATTATCCGGTCCGGTAGGTATTTACAAAGCGACCGAAGAAGTTGCACAGTACGGCATCTTCAATCTGATGAACTGGGCGGCTGTATTGAGCATCAACCTCGGGATCATGAACCTGCTCCCTCTGCCGGCACTTGACGGCGGACGGCTGCTGTTCTTCCTGTTCGAAGCGATACGAGGCAAGCCGATCGACCGTCAAAAAGAAGGGATGGTCCATTTTGTCGGCATCATGCTGCTCATGCTGCTCATGCTGGTCGTCACTTGGAATGATATACAGAAATTCTTTTTCTGAACGACAAGTACCCCTCTGGGGGATTGAGGGAGGCGATGCACGATGAAACAATCAGGCGTTTTCATACCTGCCGCTGAAACATCGAACCGTTGCTCAGCGGACCGTCTGCTGACCCAATCCGGCTATATTCAGGAGACTTCCGAGGGGATGTACGCATACTTTCCGCTCGCCGGGAAAGTGCTGGCTAATATGAAGCAGATGATACGCGATGAGATGGAACAGGCAGGTGTGCTGGAAGTGGACCTGCCTTATGAACAGTTCGAGCATGCCACAGGGAAATCGGATGAAATGGTGCTCCTTTCGCTGATCGCAAAGGAGGTCATCGCGTCCGAGCAGCTGCCCATCTCCATGTTCCATATCAAGCAGCATATCCGTCCGGACAGTTCATTCGATCCGGTAAGGGGTCTGCTGGCGGCAAAAGAATTCTCCCTGATGAGCGGCTATTCGTTCCATACGGACATCAAAGAGGCGGAGGAGCACGGGACGCTCCTCCACTCCGTGTTTTCTGCGATCTTCAACAGG
This sequence comes from Sporosarcina koreensis, assembly GCF_000826145.2. Taxonomy (GTDB): domain Bacteria; phylum Bacillota; class Bacilli; order Bacillales_A; family Planococcaceae; genus Sporosarcina; species Sporosarcina trichiuri. The sequence goes on along the minus strand of NZ_LN651337.1, from coordinate 932,947 downwards.
ATCGGCACCCCATTCAGTATTCTGGAGAGCGAACAGCAGGCTGGTGTGAAACAGTATGAATTCACCGCCTTCTCGGAATGCGGCGATGAATGGATCGCTCGGAATGAGAGCGGAACGTATGCAGCCAAAGCAGCACTCGCTGAGGCTCCCCGGCAGGAAAGGGAAGCGGGTGTAAGGGAGAAACCGGCCAAGAAGATAAACGGCGGCGGCATGGATGTCGTGCAGCTGGCGGAATCGCTGGATATAGACCAAGACCGGATCATCCGGTCGTACCTGTATGACACGGATGACGGAGCAGTCCTGGTGCTCATCCGAAACGACTGTGAACTGAACGAATGGAAGCTGAAAAAAGTTCTCGGTACCGATTCGATTTGCAGACTGACAGACGGCAGCGTAAAGGAAGTGCTCGGTGTGCAGTCGGAAACACTCGGACCTGTACAGCTTCCGTTCGGTTTCCGTGTGATTGCGGACTATAGTGTAGAGACGGTTGTGAACGGCTTGTGCGGTGCGAACGAAACGGATACATTCCTCCAAAATGTCAATCCGGAACGGGACTTTACGGCTGATACTTATGCGGACCTGCGTCTCGTCAAAGAGGGGGAGCCCTCGCCTGACGGGAACGGCACCCTGACATTTCATAAAGCAGTGACAGTCGCCTGGATTCTCGATCCGAAACCGGTGTTCAGTACGATCGACGTTGCCGGCAAGGGGTCACTCGAGATCTCCACCGGTTATTACTACATCGATGTCACCCGGCTGTTCGCAGTGACGGCTGAATACTTCAGTGATGAGTCAGGGCTCAAATGGCCGGTACGTCTCGCCCCTTACGATATACACCTGCTGATTGAGGACACTGACGACGACGCACAGCTGCAGCTCGCCGATGAGCTGAATTCCGTCATGAAAGGCTACCGCTACCGGGTGCTGTACGACGACAGGCATGTGAGTGCGGAAAGTAAGCAGAGGACTTCCGATCAGCTTGGTGTTCCTGTCAAGATTGCAGTGGACGGCCGGGCCGCGGACGGGTTCGTGGAAGTCACATACCGGACTGCGGGGACTCATTTTCAATGGCGGAAAGAGGAAGTTACTGAAAAACTCCAGGAATTCTTCAGGATGGGGTAAGGACAAGGGATGGCCGTCTGACGGCCCTCCCTTTCTTTTTCGGGAAAGGAGAAAAAATATGGATGCTACAACTAAACTGTCGCTGCTTCTGCAGCAGACCGGCCTGACTGAAGACGCAGTGGCCGTCCACTTCCAGCATGCTGAACTGGAGCGTGTGGACATTTATAAAAAATCGAGAGTCTGGCAGTTTTCCATCACATTGGACGATCCGCTGCCCTTTGATATCTTCCAGCTGTTCCGCACGCGGGTGATCGAGACGTTTTCTGCAATCGCCGCCATCCGGCTGCAAATCAAAGCTAGAAACCGTGCCGCAGATCCAGCGAAGGTCCTGTCGTACTGGCCCGCAGTGCTCGATGAGCTTGGTGAGGTGTCACCGCCGATCCGGGAAGCGCTGACAGCCCGTAAACCCGAATTATCCGGGGATAAGCTGACTGTCTGCTGTGTGAATGATGTCCAGCAGCGCACGCTGAAAAACAAATACGGCCGGCTCATCACTGATGCTTACGAATCATTCGGATTCAGCGGCATCTTTCCGGAATTTGCACTGTCCGATCTTCCGGAAGAGAACCAGCAGGCTGAAGCTGCGTTTTTCGAAGAACGGAAAGCGGAGGAGGAAGCATACGCCCAGAAAGCACTGGAAGCGATGCAGCAGCGGGATACCGTGAAGAAAGAAGGCGACGCACCGAGCGGGCCTATTTCCCTTGGTACGCCGATCCGGCATGACGAGCAGATGGTCAGCATCAAGGAAATCCAGGACGAAGAACGGCGGATTGCCATCGAAGGGTTCGTCTTTGACGCGGAAGTCCGCGAGCTGCGGAGCGGCCGGTCCCTGCTGACTCTGAAAGTCACGGATTATACGGATTCCATCTTGGTGAAAATGTTCTCCCGTGACAACGAAGACGCGGAGCTGATGAAAGCCCTGACGAAAGGGAAGTGGGTGCGGGCACGCGGCAGTATTCAGAATGATACATTCGTCCGTGACCTGATCATGATGGCGCAGGATATTATGGAAGTGGCACCGATTGTCAGGAAAGATAAGTCTCCTGAGGGCCGCAAGCGGGTTGAACTCCATGCGCATACCAAACTGAGCCAGATGGATGGTGTCTCATCTGCTGGAGCACTCGTTGCACAGGCTGCAAAATGGGGCCACCCCGCCGTCGCCATTACCGACCATGCGAATGTACAAGCATTCCCGGAAGCCTACAATGCCGGTAAGAAGCACGGCATCAAAGTCCTGTTCGGATTGGAAGCGAATCTCGTGGATGATGGCGTGCCGATCGTTTACGACGAGCAGCACCGTCTGCTGGAAGACGATACATACACTGTATTCGATGTCGAGACAACGGGTTTATCCGCTGTATACGACACAGTGATCGAACTTGCGGCGGTCCGTGTGAGGAATGGCGAGATCATTGACCGGTTCGAGCGCTTTGCCAACCCGCATCATCCGCTGTCCTCCACGACGACCGAATTGACGGGCATTACGGATGATATGGTGAAAGACGCACCGGAAGTGGCAGAAGTCATGAAAGACTTCATCGGTTTCATCGGTGATTCGGTCCTCGTCGCGCACAATGCTTCATTCGATATGGGCTTCTTCTATGAATCCTGCAAGAAGTCCGGCATCGAGACTGAGAACTATCCTGCCATCGATACGCTGGAGCTCGCCCGGATGCTCTATCCGGATCTGCGGAACCACCGGCTGAATACATTGGCGAAAAAGTTCGGCATCGAGCTCACCCAGCACCACCGGGCCATCTACGATACCGAGGCGACAGCACATCTGTTTGTCCGTCTCATGCAGGAGGCGGCAGAAAAGAACATCGTCTATCTGGATGATTTCAATAAGAACGTCGGTGAAGGGGATGCTTATAAACGGTCCCGCCCTTCCCACTGCTCCTTGCTTGCGACGAGTAATGAAGGACTGAAAAACCTGTTCAGACTTGTATCCCAATCCCATCTGGACTACTTTTACAGGGTGCCGCGGATTCCGCGTTCACTGCTCGTCAAGCATCGGAAAGGGCTGCTTGTCGGCTCGGGCTGTGACAAAGGGGAGGTCTTCGAGGCGCTCATGCAGAAGTCGCTGGAGGAAGCCGAAGAAACGGCGTCCTTCTACGATTATCTTGAACTGCATCCGAAGCCGGTCTACAGCCATCTGATTGAACTCGAGCTGGTCAGGGATGAGTGGAATCTTGAAGACATCATGCGGAAAATGATCAAGCTCGGTAAAAAGACGGGACTGCCTGTCGTCGCAACGGGGAATGTGCATTATATCGATCCCACTGATGCTGCCTACCGGGAAGTGCTTGTCCGCTCACAGGGCGGCGCCAATCCGATGAACCGCCACAGCCTTCCGGAAGTCCATTTCAGGACGACCGATGAGATGCTCGAGGAATTCGCATTTCTCGGACCGGAGACGGCGGAGAAGATCGTCATCGATAACCCGCTGGCCATCGTCGAACGTGTCGGGGATATCAAAGTGATCAAAGATGATCTGTATCCGCCGCATATCGAAGGAGCCGATGAGGAAGTCCGGTCGCTGACGTATACGATGGCCCATGACATCTACGGGGAAACCCTCCCCGACATACTGGAAGCCCGGATCGAGAAAGAATTGAAGTCGATCATCGGCAACGGGTTCGCGGTCATCTACCTGATCTCCCACAAGCTCGTAAAGAAATCGCTGGACGACGGCTATCTTGTCGGCTCCCGTGGATCTGTCGGTTCGTCGCTTGTTGCGACGATGATGGAGATCACCGAAGTCAACCCGATGCCGCCGCACTACGTGTGCCCTTCCTGCAAACAGGCGGAGTTCTTCTCGGACGGTTCTGTCGGCTCAGGTTTCGACCTGCCGGACAAGGAGTGTCCTGCCTGCCATGTCCCGTACCGCAAAGATGGACATGATATTCCGTTCGAAACATTCCTCGGGTTCAACGGCGACAAAGTGCCGGATATCGATTTGAACTTCAGCGGGGAATATCAGGCGCATGCCCACAATTACACGAAGGAGTTGTTCGGGGAAGATTATGTCTACCGGGCCGGAACGATCGGCACCGTGGCAGAGAAGACCGCCTATGGATATGTCCGCGGCTATATGAACGACAACGCCATCAACTTGCGCGGTGCGGAAATCGACCGCCTCGTCCAGGGCTGCACGGGTGTCAAACGGAACACCGGCCAGCACCCAGGCGGAATTATCGTCGTGCCGGATGACATGGAGATCTATGACTTCACACCGATCCAGTACCCTGCGGATGATGTCGGGTCCAGCTGGAAGACGACCCACTTCGACTTCCACTCCATCGACAACAACTTGCTGAAACTCGACATCCTCGGCCACGATGACCCGACGATGATCAAGATGCTCGAAGACCTTTCGGGCATCGACCCGAAAACGATCCCGCCGGATGACGCGGGCGTCATGTCGCTGTTCAGCGGAACCGAATCACTCGGTGTGACAGAGGAGCAGATCAACTGCAAGACGGGCACACTCGGCGTGCCGGAATTCGGCACCCGTTTCGTCCGTCAGATGCTCGAGGAGACGAAGCCGTCCACGTTCTCCGAACTGATCCAGATTTCAGGACTTTCCCACGGGACGGACGTCTGGCTCGGCAATGCCCAGGAACTGATCCAGAACAAAACGTGTGTCCTCGCCGAAGTGATCGGCTGCCGGGATGATATCATGGTCTATCTCATCTACCAGGGACTGGAGCCCGCCATCGCTTTCAAGATCATGGAATCGGTGCGGAAAGGGAAAGGGCTGACACCGGAGTTCGAAGAAGAGATGAAAAAGAACAAAGTGCCTGCATGGTATATCGCATCCTGTAAAAAGATCAAGTACATGTTCCCGAAGGCCCATGCTGCGGCCTACGTACTGATGGCGCTGCGGATCGCCTACTTCAAAGTGCACCATCCGATCATGTACTACGCCGCCTACTTCACAGTCCGGGCCTCCGACCATGATCTGGCGACGATGATCAAAGGATCCGCTTCGATCAGAGCACAGATCAAGGAAATCTATGACAAAGGCCTGGATGCGTCTCCGAAAGAGAAGAGTCTCGTGACAGTACTCGAAATTGCACTAGAGATGTGCGAGCGGGGCTTCACATTCGCTAAGCCGGACCTGTACAAATCTTCGGCCACGGAGTTCATCATCGAAGGCAATTCACTGATACCGCCGTTCAATGCGATACCTTCCCTCGGTACGAACGTGGCGAAGACGATCGTCGAAGTCCGCGAAGACGGGGAATTCCTGTCGAAGGAAGATCTTCAGCGGCGCGGGCGTGTCTCCAAAACGATCATCGAATACATGGACAGTCTCGGCTGTCTGGAAGGACTGCCTGAGATGAACCAGCTGTCGCTGTTCTGATTGGCGGCCTTCCAGCCGGAAACTGCGGCATGGCGGACCTGCTGCAGGAACCGGTCTGGCTGTAACATTTGCGGCACAGGACGGTGTATGGTATAATGAAGTTAACTTTTGCTATAGCTTTACGCGAAAAGAGTGGGAATCCCCGCTCTTTTCTGTTGTTTACTGTGAGTGTGCAAGCAAATTACAATCAGTAAGGGAGGGGCAGAATGAGTAAAGTAACCGAACAAGTGGAGGAGCTTGTACTCCCCATCGTCGAGGAACTCAAGCTGGAACTGGTTGACATCGAATTCCTGAAGGAAGGCCGGGACTGGTTCCTTCGTGTCTACATCGATACGCCGGAAGCGGATATTGATATCGATCAGTGTGCACAGGTGAGCGAGCGGCTCAGTGAAGAACTGGACCGCACCGATCCGATTCCGCAAAACTACTTTTTGGAAGTATCATCTCCTGGAGCGGAACGTCCGCTCAAAAAAGAAGAAGACTTTGAAAAAGCGGTCGGCCGTTACGTATATGTGAAGACGTACGAGCCGGTGGAGGGCATGAAAGAATTCGAAGGGCACCTTATAGTCAACGAGCCGGATGCGCTTGAAATCCAAGTGCGCATCAAGACAAGGACGCTGACTGTCAGGATCGCAAAAGACAAGATTGCTGTCGCCCGGTATGCAATCGACTTTTCGGCATAATTGAACCAATCAGGAGTGATGAAGATGAGTAGCGATCTGCTCGATGCGTTAACCGCTTTGGAAAAGCAAAAAGGAATCACCAGGGAAGTGCTCGTGGAGGCAATCGAAGCCGCACTTGTAACAGCATACAAACGGAATTTCAACCAGGCGCAGAATGTGCGCGTGGATCTGAACCTGGATCGGGGAACCATCAAAGTCTATTCACGAAAAGATGTCGTGGATGACGTTGAGGATGATCTTCTACAGATTGAACTGGAAGATGCACTGCTTATCAATCCTGCATATGAAGTCGGCGACATCGTGGAGCAGGAAGTGACACCGCGTGATTTCGGCCGTATTGCAGCACAGACGGCCAAGCAGGTCGTGACACAGCGTGTCCGCGAAGCGGAACGCGGTCTGATCTACGATGAGTATATCGACCGGGAAGACGATATCGTCAACGGGATTGTTGAGCGGTTCGATGCGCGGAACCTCTACGTAGGCCTCGGGAAAGTGGAAGCCGTCCTGCCGATGACTGAACAGATCTCTTCGGAAACATACAATCCGCATGACCGCATCAAAGTATATATCACAAAGGTCGAGCGGACGTCCCGCGGCCCGCAAGTATTCGTTTCCAGAACGCACCCGGGCCTGCTGCGCCGGCTTTTTGAAATGGAAGTGCCGGAGATCTACGAAGGGATCGTAGAAATCAAGTCCATTGCCAGAGAAGCCGGAGACCGCTCTAAGATTTCGGTATACACGGCCAACGAGGAAGTCGATCCGGTCGGTTCCTGTGTCGGTGCACGCGGAGCGCGTGTCCAGTCGATCTCCAACGAACTCCATGGTGAAAAGATCGACATCGTCGAATGGTCCGAAGATCCGGTCGTTTTCGTAGCGAACGCACTGAGCCCTTCGAAAGTGCTGGATGTTCAGGTGAAAGAGGAAGACCGGTCGACAACCGTCGTCGTTCCTGACTACCAGCTGTCGCTGGCGATCGGCAAGCGCGGACAGAATGCCCGCCTTGCGGCTAAACTGACAGGCTGGAAGATCGATATCAAGAGTGAAACGGATGCCCGGGAGCTCGGTATCTATCCGCGTATTGAAGAAGAAGAGACGGATGAGGAAGAATACTTGGAGGACGGCGATTTCGACATCTATGCGGAGGAAGAGGATTCCTACGATACAGAAGAGCCTGAATCCGATGACGAGCCCATCGATCTGTATTCCGAAGACCACCAATAAGAAGAACGAAAGGGTGCATCCGCATGGCAGTCAGCAAACGGAAAGTGCCGCTGCGTAAATGTGCGGCCACTGGTGAGATGTTTCCGAAAAAAGAACTGCTCCGCATTGTCCGGACAAAAGAAGGCGAAGTATCCGTCGATCTGACCGGCAAAAAATCAGGCCGCGGCACATATGTCTCGAAGTCCGAGTCGGCTGTCGAGCAGGCGAAAGCCAGCCATGCCATTGAAAAACAGCTGGGTGCTGCTGTTCCGGATCAAGTGTATGCAGATTTGCTGCATGCAATCCGGAGAGAGGCCATCCAATGATTACAGCGGAGATGAAAATCTATCAAATGCTCGGACTTGCAGCCCGAGCAAGGAAATTGATAACAGGCGAAGAGCTCGCTGTGTCCGAGATCCGGGCCCAGCGCGCAAAACTTGTTATACTATCTAATGACGCATCTGACGGTACGAAGAAGAAAGTGTCAGATAAATGTACTAGCTACAACGTTGAGAAGCATGTTTTCGGGGATCGAGCATCACTCGGGCATGCAATCGGGAAAGAGTCGCGAGTCGTCCTCGCGGTAACAGACAGCGGCTTTGCCAAAAAGCTGTCTGGGCTCCTCAACGAACTATAACGGGGGTGGGCTAATGACGAAAATACGAGTACATGAGTACGCGAAAAAAGTGAACAAATCGAGCAAGGAAGTCATTGAGGAACTTGGGAAGATGAACGTCAATGTCACCAACCATATGTCCATGATCGACTCAGGCTCAGCAGACAAGCTGGATAAGAAGTTCAATTCGGCGAAATCGCCGCAATCCGGACGGGACAACACAAATCGTCCGCAGAATTCGAATGGCGGCCGTCCTCAAGGAAAAGACGGCAGTCGCCCGCAGGGGCAGGGCAGTCGTCCACAAGGCCAATCCGGCAGCCGTCTGCAGGGGCAGGGCAGCAGCCGTCCGCAAGGCCAATCAGGCAATCGCCCGCAAGGCCAGAATACTGGCAGCCGCCAGCAGGGCCAAACAGGCAATCGTCCACAAGGCCAGAATACTGGCAGCCGCCAGCAAGGCCAAGCAGGCAATCGTCCACAAGGTCAGACAGGCAGCCGACAGCAAGGTCAGGGAGGCAGCCGCCCACAAGGCCAGAATAATGGAAACCGCCCGCAAAACCAGGGGGGCGGCCGTCCACAGGGCCAGGGTTCTTCTTCACGCCCGCAAAACCAGAACCAATCCGGCAGCCGGCCACAAGGTCAAACCGGAAACCGTCCGCAGGGCCAGGGCGGCAATCGTCCGGCAGGCGGACAGGGATCACAGCAGCGGACAGGGCAGGGCCCGTCCTCGCAGAACCGCCAGGGGGGCGGAGGCAACCGCCGCGGCGGCCGTCCGCCAGCACGGGGCATCAACCAGGGCCGCCGCAGACACCGCCCGGCGAATCCGATGCCGAAAATCGAAAAGCCGCTGCCGGAGAAGATCACGTTCTATGAATCTTTATCCGTCGGTGAACTAGCCAACAAGTTAGGCAAAGAACCTTCTGAGATCATCAAGAAGCTCTTCCTTCTCGGTGTGATGGCGACCATCAACCAGGAATTGGACAAAGACGCAATCGAACTGATCTGTGCAGAGTATGGCGTGGAAGTGGAAGAAGAGATCCGCATCGACAAGACGGACCTCGAAATCTACTTCGAAGAGCCTGAAGCAGGGGAAGCATCCGAAGAAAAAGAGGCTGCCATGACGGAGCGTCCGCCGGTTGTCACAATCATGGGGCACGTCGATCATGGGAAAACGACACTGCTCGACTCGATCCGTGACACGAAAGTCACACAGGGAGAAGCGGGCGGAATAACCCAGCATATCGGTGCCTACCAGATCACTTCCGATGGTAAGAAGATCACATTCCTCGATACACCGGGACACGAGGCATTCACAACAATGCGTGCCCGCGGAGCGAAAGTGACAGACCTCACGATCCTCGTGGTCGCAGCTGATGACGGCGTCATGCCGCAGACAGTCGAGGCCATCAACCATGCGAAAGCGGCTGAAGTGCCGATCATCGTTGCAGTCAACAAGATGGATAAGCCGGCAGCCAACCCTGACCGGGTCATGCAGGAACTGACCGAGCATGGACTCGTGCCGGAGGACTGGGGCGGAGATACGATCTTTGTTCCGATTTCAGCTTTGAAAGGCGAAGGGATCGATCAGCTGATCGAAATGATCCTTCTCGTTTCTGAAGTTGCAGAACTGAAAGCGGACCCTGCAGTCCGTGCAAAAGGGACAGTCATTGAAGCTCAGCTGGACCGCGGACGCGGTGCGGTTGCGTCCCTGCTGGTCCAGGACGGAACACTGCGTGTCGGTGATCCGATCGTTGTCGGAAATACGTACGGCCGTGTCCGTGCGATGATCAATGACGTCGGCCGCCGTGTGAAAGAAGCCGGTCCGTCAGCTCCTGTGGAAATCACGGGACTGAGCGATGTGCCTCAGGCAGGCGACCGTTTCGTCGTCTTCGAAGACGAGAAGACAGCCCGCCAGATCGGGGAAAGCCGTGCAGGTGACGCGCTCCAGGAGTCACGTACGGAGAAAGCCCGCGTAACATTGGATAACCTGTTCGATCAGATGAAAGAAGGCGAAATGAAAGAACTGAACCTGATCGTCAAAGCGGACGTTCAGGGTACAGTGGAAGCAATGGCTGCCTCTCTCATGAAAATCGACGTGGAAGGTGTCAATGTGAAAATCATCCACACAGGCGCCGGCGCTATCAACGAGTCCGATATCTCACTTGCTGCTGCATCCAATGCAATCGTCATCGGTTTCAACGTCCGTCCGGATACGAATGCAAAACGTGCAGCTGAAGAAGAGGGCGTGGACATCCGTCTGCACCGCGTCATCTATAAAGTGGTGGAAGAGATCGAAGCGGCGATGAAGGGGATGCTTGATCCTGAATTCGAAGAAAAAGTGATCGGCCAAGTGGAAGTCAGGGAAACGTTCAAAGTTTCGAAAGTCGGCACGATTGCCGGAAGTTATGTGACGGACGGCAAGATCACCCGGGATTCCGGCGTGCGTATCTACCGCGATGACATCATGATCTTTGAAGGTGAGCTTGATACATTGAAGCGGTTCAAGGATGATGCCAAGGAAGTCACGAAAGGATACGAATGCGGACTCACCATCAAAAACTTCAATGACATCAAAGAAGGCGACATCATCGAAGCCTTCGTCATGCAGGAAGTCAAGCGGGTGTGATCGTCTTTGCAGAGTTTTCGTTCATCATTCCAATGGCGGCTTCTCTGAAAGATAAACGCGCAGTTCTCAGACGCATGATCGATCGCGTCAAAAATGGGTATAATGTGTCTATATCCGAATTGGATCATCAGAACCTCTGGCAGCGCACGACACTGGGTGTGGCGGCGGTCGCGTCTTCGACTGAAGCGGCCGAGCGGGAAATCCGCCGGGTCCAGAAGTTTCTGGAGTCCAATCCGGAATGGCAGATGACGGAAGTACAGATTGACTATGTAAGATAGTGAAGCGGGGTGAAACTCCATGACAATGCGTGCAAACCGGGTCGGTGAACAGATGAAGAAAGAACTGGGTGATATCATCGGCCAGCGTCTGAAGGATCCGCGCATCGGTTTCGTCACTGTGACGGACGTCGAGGTGACAGGCGACCTGCAGCAGGCGATGATCTACATTTCGGTGCTCGGAAAAGACTCCGAAAAAGAGGCTTCTTTGGAAGGTCTGAAAAAAGCCAAAGGATTCATCCGTTCTGAAATCGGGAAACGGATCCGCCTCAGAAAAACACCGGAGATCGACTTCGCTTTCGATGAATCCGTTGCGTACGGCAACCGGATCGACTCGCTTTTGAGGGAAGTGAAAGAAGACGGATCGGACAGTTAACTGGAAGGGATCGGCATCCGACAGGATCCCGATCCCTTTTTCCCGTGGTACATAGATTTCTTACAATGCAGAAAAGGAGGCGATACTCATATGGATGGGATTCTGCCGCTCTGGAAAGAAAAAGGGATGACGTCCCATGACTGTGTATTCAAGCTGCGGAAAATCTTGCGTACGAAAAAGGTGGGGCACACCGGCACGCTCGATCCGAACGTGGAAGGAGTACTGCCGATCTGCATCGGCCAGGCGACGAAAACTGCATCATATATCACGGATTCCGGAAAAGAATATATAGCAGAAGTCTCGATCGGTACAGCGACGGAAACCGAAGATGCGGATGGGGAGGCGGTGGATCAGGATCTTTCCTTGAAATCGATCAGCCGTGCAGAGGTGCTTGCCGTCCTTTCGTCCCTGACCGGTCCGATCACCCAGATTCCGCCGATGTATTCCGCCGTGAAAGTGAACGGACGCAGGCTGTATGAATATGCGCGCAAAGGAATAGAAGTGGAACGCCCGGAACGAACGGTGTTCATCGAAAAGATCGACCTGCTGAGCGGGGAGTCTGAATTCAAGGGACGTGAACCGAAGTTCACCATCCGGGTGGCATGCGGAAAAGGCACTTACATCCGGACCCTTGCCGTGCAGATCGGGGAACAGCTCGGCTATCCCGCACACATGTCCGCTTTGGTGCGTACGGCTTCCGGCACCTTCACGAAGGAAGACTGCCTGACCCTGGAGCAAGTGAAGGAAGAGATGGACAGCGGGCAGCTTCTGCCGCATCTCCGGCCGCTCGAGTCAGCACTATGCGGATTGCCATTCATCGAAGCACCCAGTGACCTTCTGGAGCGGGTCCTGAATGGACAAGTGCTCCCGCAGCACGCCATGCTGGAAACATCGAATGAAATCGTGTTTTCCGATGACGGGAAAGCGCTGGCAGTCTATGCACGCCATCCGGAAAAACCGGGACTCATCAAGCCCGTGAAAATGTTTCCGGCCAACCGACAAAAGGGGGACGACAGCAGTGGACGTCATCAAGCTTGATGCCGCGTCAGGCATCAGCCCGATCAAAAACAAGGAATTCTCGCTGGCCATCGGTTTTTTTGACGGTCTGCACAGCGGCCACCAGGCGGTGATCGGTGAGGCCGTCCGCAAAGCGAAAAACGACGGCCTCCAGCCAGCTGTGATGACATTCGATCCCCATCCGTCCCACCTGTTTTCGAAAGGACCGGAAAAGATCGGATACATCACCCCACTGCGGGAGAAACAGCGTCTCCTTGCTGAAATGGGGATCGACACGCTGTTCATCGTCACGTTCGACAGCACATTGGCTGGTCTGACGCCTGAACAGTTTGTGGAAGTTATACTGAAAAAGCTCAATGTCCGGCATGTGACAGCAGGTTTCGATTTCACATTCGGAAGGCAAGGCAAAGGCACGATGGCGGATATGCAGGAACTCGGCAGAGGATTCTTCACTGCGACGACAGTCGGTGAGGTGGCTGATTCCGAGGAGAAAGTCTCTTCGACAAGAATCCGGAAGCTGCTGGCGGATGGTGAAGTGGCAGAGACCGCGCGCCTGCTCGGCAGACCGTTCCGCTCTGTCGGCACAGTGACAGGCGGTGATAAGAGGGGGAGGCTGCTCGGTTTCCCAACAGCCAATATTATACCGGAAGACGATCTTATCGTCCCGAAAAACGGTGTATATGCGGTCCGTTTCACCGTGGACGGGACTGGGTACAACGGTGTCTGCAATATCGGGGTCAAGCCGACATTCGATAAGCCCGAGCAGGCGAGGAAGACCATCGAAGTGAATGTGTTCGATTTCGACGGGGATCTGTACGGCAGGGAAGCAGCTGTCGACTGGATCCGGTTCATCCGCGCCGAGCGGAAATTCGACTCGATCGACGAGCTGAAGCAGCAGATCAGCAGCGACAAAGAGACCGCAAAAAAAATTCTGGCTGACTGCGAGTGACAGTTGCACGCCGGCTGCCGGAGTGTTATCATAGAAAAGTGTACAGCGTACACAAACCTTTTCCTTGGCATCTCGATTCACCAACGGCTGCTCGGGACTTGGGGATATTACAGAATGGGAGGTGAAAAGGATGGCTATTACACAAGAGCGTAAACATGAGCTGATCAACGAATTCAAGACTCATGAAAACGACACAGGGTCTGCAGACGTACAGATCGCTATCCTTACAGAAGAGATCAACAACTTGAACGAGCACTTGCGCACTCACAAGAAAGACAACCACTCGCGCCGCGGCCTTTACAAAATGGTCGGAACGCGCCGTCGTCTTCTCCGTTACCTGCGTGAGAACGAAGTTCAGCGTTACCGTGAACTCATTGCCAAACTCGGCCTTCGCCGTTAATATCGACAACCGAAAAAGCGGGCTCTGCCCGCTTTTTTCTATGCACATAACCAGCCGGACGGCAGCCTCTTCGGATGGTTCCAGCCGGTGTAGTGAAAACTTTCGCATATCATTGCTGAATTTGATACACTGATAAGTACTACATACTACGTATGCGCAGGATGTAAACCGAGAGGAGATCAATCATGACAGAACACAAGAAGTTTACGATGGATTGGGCCGGAAGACAGCTGACGGTCGAAACAGGACAGCTTGCCAAACAGGCGAATGGTGCTGTTCTTGTACGGTACGGAGAGACGACGGTCCTTTCCACAGCAACCGCTTCGAAGAAACCGAAAGCGCTGGATTTCTTCCCGCTGACAGTCAACTACGAAGAGCGGCTCTATGCAGTCGGGAAAATACCGGGAGGCTTCATCAAACGGGAAGGCCGTCCTTCTGAGAAGGCCGTTCTGACAAGCCGTCTGATCGACCGCCCGATCCGCCCGCTGTTCCCGGATGGCTTCCGGAATGATCTTCAGGTGATTTCACTGGTCATGTCCGTGGACCAGAACTGTTCTTCGGAAATGGCAGCGATGCTCGGGTCCTCCCTGGCCATCTCGATCTCGGATATTCCGTTCGATGGCCCGATTGCAGGTGTCCAGATCGGACGCGTCAACGGGGAACTCATCGTGAACCCGACACCCGAACAGCTCGAGACGAGCGACATCGACCTTGTCGTCGCAGGTACGAAGGATGCCATCAACATGGTGGAAGCCGGAGCGAAGGAAGTGTCTGAAGATGTCATGCTGGAAGCGATCATCTTCGGCCACGAGGAGATCAAAAAACTGATTGTCTTCCAGGAGAAGATCATCGCGGAAGTCGGCAAAGCGAAGATGGAGATCGAACTGTTGGAACTCGACCGCGATCTGTTCACAGCCATCAAAGAGAGCTGCCATAATGAACTTGTCGCAGCTATCCAGACGGAAGAGAAGCATGCCCGCGAAGAAGCGATCACGGCTGTTAAGAACGAAGTCATCGCCCGCTACGAGGAGAACGAAGCGGACGATGCAACCATGAAACAGGTCCGCAATGTCCTTGAGCAGCTCGTGAAGGACGAAGTGCGCCGTCTCATCACAGATGAGAAAGTGCGGCCGGATGGACGCGGACTGGAAGAGATCCGCCCGCTTTCCTCCGAAGTCGGCGTCCTGCCGCGCACTCATGGATCCGGCTTGTTCACCCGCGGTCAGACTCAGGCACTCAGTGTCTGTACGTTAGGCGCGCTCGGAGAAGTCCAGATCATCGACGGACTCGGTCTGGAAGAGACGAAACGGTTCATGCATCATTATAACTTCCCGAACTTCAGTGTCGGTGAAACCGGACCGATCCGTGCGCCGGGCCGCCGTGAGATCGGTCATGGGGCACTCGGAGAACGGGCATTGTCCGCTGTCATCCCGGACGAGAAGGAATTCCCGTATACGATCCGCCTCGTTGCAGAGGTGCTGGAATCGAACGGCTCTTCCTCCCAGGCGTCCATCTGTGCTTCCACCATGGCGATGATGAATGCAGGCGTTCCGATCAAAGCACCGGTTGCAGGAATTGCAATGGGACTTATCAAGAAGGACGACAACTACTCCGTCCTGTCCGACATCCAGGGAATGGAAGACCATCTCGGCGACATGGACTTCAAAGTGGCGGGGACCGCAGAAGGCATCACAGCACTTCAGATGGATATCAAAATCGAAGGGCTGTCCCGCCAGATCCTCGAAGAAGCACTCGCACAGGCGAAGATCGGCCGTATGAAGATTCTCGGCCATATGCTGGAAACGATCGCGGCACCGGCTCCGGAACTTTCGAAGTATGCACCGAAGATCATCATGATCCATATCAACCCTGATAAGATCCGTGACGTCATCGGACCTGGCGGTAAAGTGATCAACAAGATCATCGATGAGACAGGCGTCAAGATCGACACGGAACAGGACGGCACGATCTATATTTCATCACCTGATTCCGAGATGAACGACAAGGCGAAGAAGATGATCGAAAACATCGTCCGGGAAGCGAAAGTCGGCGAGTACTATATGGGCAAAGTGAAGCGTATCGAAAAATTCGGCGCGTTCCTCGAATTGTTCCCTGGGAAAGACGGCCTGCTCCACATTTCTGAAATTCAGGAAGAGCGTACCAAGTCGGTCGAAGATGTCATGAAACTCGGAGACGAGCTCTTTGTCAAAGTGATCGAGATCGACAACCAGGGCCGGGTGAACTTATCCCGCAAAGTGGTCTTGAAAGAAGAGAAGGAAAAAGCCGAGCAGAAGGGCGAGTAAACAGATTGCAGAAAGCCTCCTCCCACGAATCAGTGAGAGCGGGGCTTTTTTGCTTAGTACAGTTAGGAGACGACAACATGATAACCATCAACACACTGCCGAATGGCGTCCGGGTCGTCAGCGAGCCGATCGGTCATGCCAGGTCCGTATCGCTCGGCATCTGGGTGAAAACCGGTTCTGCAGACGAACTGCCCGGCGAAGAGGGGATCGCTCATTTCATCGAGCATATGCTGTTCAAAGGGACAGCTTCCAGGACAGCGAAGCAGATCGCCCAGCAGTTTGACCTGTTCGGCGGCGACATCAATGCCTTCACGACAAAAGAGACGACGTGCCTCCACGCGACCGTACTTGCAGACAAAGCGGGTGCGGCTGCTGAGATACTTGCCGATATGCTGCTGAACTCCTCTATGGATGAAGGGGAGATCGAGAAGGAGAAGACCGTCATTCTCGACGAACTCGCCTCTGTCGAAGATTCACCGGAAGATGACGCGGACGAACAGTTATGGACGGTCATGTTTCCGGATCATCCGATCGGGAGGCCGATCGGAGGGACGGCCGCCAGCGTCGGGCCGCTCACCCGGCAGCAGCTTATGAAGTTCATGAAGCGGACATACCTCCCGGAAAGAATAGTTGTGTCAATCGCAGGTCAGTTCGGTGAAGAGCTTTTAAAGACAGTGGAAAAGCTGTTCGGCACTTTCTGCAGAAATGACCGGCCACACCAGCAGGAAAGCAGGCGGCCTGCACAATTTTACAGCGGGTCCGTCCGTAAAACGAAAGACATCGAGCAGACGCATCTCTTCCTCGGGTATCCGGGGCTGGCCCTTGCCGATCCGGAAATCTATACACTGGCCATGCTGGACAGCATCGCCGGAGGCACGATGTCGTCCCGGCTGTTCCAGCAGGTGCGTGAAGAAAAAGGACTTGCGTACTCGGTCTATTCCTATTATGCAGGGCATGAGACAGAAGGTGCCTTCGTCATCGGAGGTGCAGCTTCGTCTGAGAACGAACAGGAGCTGTTCGGCGCAGTGCAGGCCGTCATCCGGGGAATCGCTGAACAAGGCGTAACGGAACAGGAGCTCCATCATGCGCAGGAGCAGATGATCGGCAGTTTCCTCATCGGCCTGGAAAGTACGGAATCCAGAATGCACAGGAACGGGAACAACGAACTTCTTCTCCAGGCGCACCGTACAGAAGAGGAAGTTACAGCTCTGATCCGAGCTGTGACTGTCAGGCAAGTCGCATTGCTGGCACAACAGATTCTTGCTGCGGAGCCGGCTGTTGCCATCGTGTCCCCGGTGACGGGGTGAGAAATTCAGGTGTCAGCTTTTCCGCTGTTCCGTCATAGACTGGGACTATACAGCGAGGAGGCGGATGCATGCTATTATCGGAGCTTGCACAGAAAGAATTGATCCAAGTGGCAGAAGGAATACGGTACGGCTTCTTAGCGGATACCGATCTGCTGTTCGACAGGCGCAGCGGAGCGATCATCGGTTTTGAAATCAGGGACCGCGGCGGAAAGATACCATTCTTGCAGAAAAAGGAATCCTCGAAGGAATATATCCCCTGGAGTGAAATCGTCCTCATCGGCGAGCACCGGATCCTGTTCGGCAAGACACACTTCCTGGACGGAGCGGAATACGATGAATGAAAGTCGCTGGCTTGTTGTCGGGGCGGACGAACGGATGCAGTCCTGTGCGCTGGTTTTGCAGGCGGCGAAACACACTTGTGACGTGTGCCGGACAGATGAGGTGACGGATGAACTGATCGATCTTATCGAACGGTCGGAACCCACCCATATCATTTTGCCGGTGCGCGGCCTGGCAGGCGTCCTGCCGGCGGACTTGTTCAAGGACAACGTCCGGTTCTTTACAGGCCTGATGGACGATGAAGTCCGTCTTCAGCTGGAACAGGGAGGGCACGAGGTTCGGAGCTATCTGACGGAAGAGCGGTTTGTCTGGAACAATGCCTGGCTCACCGCCGAAGCGTTCATCAGTGAATTCTGGACCCGGACGAAAGAGCCGGCTGCCGGCACGGCAATCGCGATCGCAGGCTTCGGAAGAGTCGGACGGATGGCAGCCGAAGCCTTTTCGGCGCTCGGTGCGGACTTGACGGTCTATGCCCGGTCCGGCACCCAGCTCGGTGAAGCGGAAGCCCGGGGATACAAGGCTGAACTCCTTCATACGGAGAATCTGCCCGCTTCCGGATATCTCGTCAATACGATACCTTTCCCCTGGTTTGAGAGGAAGGCGGACAGCACACTGCATGTCTTCGAATTGGCCTCGATGCCCGGCTGCCTAAAGCCCGGTTCCTCCTCTGCATACTATACGGTACATCTCGGGCTGCCCGGCAAGCATTTTCCGCACAGAGCGGGAGAGTACTTGGCGCAGGCAGTGCTGAGAATGTGCAGAGGAAAGGAGTAGAACTATGCTTCAAAACAAACGGATCGGCCTCGGAATCACAGCATCGCACTGTACGTATGAAGAGCTGCTGCCGATGATCGGGCGTCTGCAGGACGCAGGAGCGACCGTCATCCCTGTCATCACCCATTCAGTACTCACCGCAGCTACTCGTTTCGGAACAGGGGAAGAATGGATTGAAAAGATCGAGACAGCGACCGGTGAAAAGGTGATTTCATCCATTGCAGGGGCAGAGCCATTCGGCCCTTCTTCACCCGTCGATTGTATGATCATCGCACCGATGACCGGGAATTCCATGAGCAGGCTCGCGAATGCGGCCACGGATTCCCCCGTGCTCATGGCAGCCAAGGCGACGATGCGGAACCATGCACCCGTCGTACTCGGCATATCCACGAATGATGCACTTGGTCTCAACGCATATAATCTGGTCAAATTGCTGAATATGAAAAACGTATTCTTCATCCCGTTCGGACAGGATGACCCCGTAAAAAAACCAAACTCCCTCATCAGCGACTTTTCCCTCATTGTGGAAACTGCCGCTGCCGCAATTCAGAAGAAACAGCTCCAGCCGCTTCTTATCACACACACTCCCGAAAAATGACCTACAGAAAATTCGTTGTTATGGTATAATTCCTGAAACGTGAAAAACGATGAGCCGGATCCGGAACATCACTTCAGAGAAGGAGAATCAGCATGCAGACGTATAATGTTGCAATTGTAGGGGCCTCCGGTGCAGTAGGCGCTAAAATACTTGATAAGCTAATCGAACGGTCTTTCCCGATACGATCCATCAAACTGCTGGCTTCTTCCCGCTCAGCAGGAACCGTCATACAGGCGGCGGGCAGACTGTTCACGATCGAAGAGGCGAAGCCGGAGTCATTCCAGGATATCGACTTTGCCTTCTTCAGCGCAGGCGGTGCCATTTCAGAAGTGCTGGCACCTGAAGCGATCAGGAGGGGAGCTGCAGTCATTGATAACACGAGTGCGTTCCGCATGGATGCCAATGTGCCGCTCGTTGTGCCGGAAGTGAACCCGCAGGCGCTGCGGAACCACAGAGGGCTGATCGCCAATCCGAACTGCTCCACGATCCAGATGGTGGCGGCGCTCAATCCTGTGAAAGAGGCGTACGGACTGGAACGGATCATCGTCTCCACATACCAGGCAGTGTCCGGTGCGGGCGCTGATGCGATTCTTGAACTGAAATCACAAAGCAGGCAATTCGATTCCAGAGCCGGCAATACGGCAGCCCAGCTGCCGACAGCCGGATCCGAACGTCATTATCCGATTGCGTTCAATGTCATTCCGCAAATCGATGTGTTCGACAGCAAGGGCTATACGAAAGAAGAATGGAAGATGATCAACGAAACGAAGAAAATACTGGCGGATGAGTCCATTTCGGTATCGGCGACGTGTGTCCGCCTTCCTGTTGTGACCGGCCATTCGGAGTCTGTCTATATTGAAATCGGTCAAGACGGCGTGAGCGCTGAACAGCTGCGCCGCAAAATAGCGGAAGCGAGAGGGATCATCGTCCAGGATGACCCGGCGAAGCAGGAATATCCGATGCCTTTGGCAGCAGAGAACCAAGACGCCGTCTTTGTCGGCCGGATCCGGAAAGACCCGGATCATCCGCGTGGTTTCCATTTGTGGATTGTCGCAGACAACTTATTGAAAGGGGCAGCATTGAACTCTGTGCAGATTGCAGAGAAGCTGATTGAAGACGGGATCCATTCCCGAAATGATAACTAAAAAGGATGAGCGAATGAGATTAGGCCGGATTGGTACAGCGATGGTGGCGCCGTTCAGCCAGGAGGGGACAGTGGACCTCGCGGCTGCCGCCAGCCTCGTCGAACATCTATTGTCGACAGGGACCGATTCATTGATCGTCAACGGGACGACGGGGGAATCCCCGACACTTACCGAACAAGAGAAGGAAGAACTGCTGGCCGGTGTCATCGACGCCGCAGATAACCGGGTGCCGGTCATAGCAGGGGCCGGCAGTAATGACACGGCAGCTTCGATCCGTGCGGCACAGAGGGCGGAGGAGATTGGGGCAGACGGCGTCATGCTGGTAGTACCGTATTACAATAAACCTGACCAGCAGGGGCTGTATGCCCATTTCAAAGCGATTGCAGAAAGCATTTCCATACCTGTGCTGCTGTATAACATCCCCGGAAGATCGGGAGTCAACATGACTGCGGAGACTGTGATCCGTCTTTCAAAGATCGACAACATCCGGGCGGTCAAAGAGGCAAGCGGGGACTTGGAGCAGATGGCGGACATCATCGCAGGAACCGATGAGGAATTCATGGTATACAGCGGTGATGATGCGCTGACACTTCCGCTGCTCGCAATCGGGGGAGACGGGGTCATCTCCGTGACCTCCCATATTGCAGGCTGCGAAATACAGCAGATGATCAGTGCTTTCCAAGACGGGCGTAACGGACTTGCCGCGGAATGGCACCGGACCCTCCTTCCGCTGTTCGGAGCAGTCTTCTCAAAACCGAACCCGGTTCCTGTGAAGTATTTCCTGAACCGAGCAGGAATTCCCGTCGGCGGGGTCAGGCTCCCTCTGATTGGTGCATCACCAAGTGAACCCGGGCTGGACGCAGTATATGAAAGTATGAAAGCAGCGGCAAGACGTCTGATATGAGCAGCCGGCAGAAATGCCGGCTATTTTTGTTTGTGCAGAACTGCTCGGTCAAGTATAATGGGAACTAGTCGTTTAGTGCGGGAATTTTTCATAGGAGGAAATAATGTGACAAAAGTCAAAAATGAAGTAATCAAAGTCATTCCGCTCGGCGGAGTGGGAGAGCTGGGGAAATCGATGTATGTGGTGGAAATCGATGATGAACTGTTTGTCGTCGACGCCGGACTCATGTTCCCTGAAGAAGAAATGCTCGGAATCGACTTTGTCGTTCCGGATATGACATATTTGGAAGAAAACAAGGACCGTGTCAAAGGGATCTTCCTGACGCACGGACACGAAGATGCAATCGGGGCGATCGCCTACTTGCTGCAGAAAGTCCAGGCGCCGGTCTACGGGTCCAAGCTGACGCTGGCGCTCGCAAAAGAGCACCTGAAGATAATGCCGGCTCCTTCCAATGTCAAATTTTTTGAAGTATCGACCAAAAGCCGCATGAATTTCAAGCAGACGTACGTGACATTCTTCAACACAACCCACAGCATACCCGATGCACTCGGCATCGTATTCCATACGAGCGAAGGGGCGATCGTGCATACAGGCGATTTCAAATTCGACCAGGCTGCAAAAGGGCCGTACAAGCCCGATCTCGGCAAGATGGCCGCCCTCGGAGAAGAAGGCGTGTTCATCCTGATGTCCGATTCGACTGATGCCGAACGACCGGGCCATACAACGTCCGAAACAGTCGTGGAAGCACAGCTGTCGAAAACCTTCTACGGCGCGGAAGGCAGAATCCTTGTTGCCGTCTACGCCTCGAACTTCCTGCGGATCCAGCAAGTGCTTGATAAAGCGGCGGAGACCGGACGGAAAGTGGCCGTCGTCGGAAAAAGCCTTGAAAGTTATTTTGAAGTCGGCCTCAAACTCGGCTACTTGAAAGTGGCTGAAGATACTGTCATTTCCGTGAAAGAACTCGGAAACCATGATGACAGTGAAATTGTCATCATCATGACCGGCAGCCAGGGCGAACCGCTCGAAGCCCTCGAAAAGATCGTCCGCAAGCATCATCGCGATGTCCGCATCAAAGACACGGATACGGTTCTGATCACCGTGACACCGTCACCGGGATCGGAAGTCTCC
This sequence comes from Sporosarcina koreensis, assembly GCF_000826145.2. GTDB lineage: Bacteria > Bacillota > Bacilli > Bacillales_A > Planococcaceae > Sporosarcina > Sporosarcina trichiuri. Next base: position 910,819 of record NZ_LN651337.1, on the reverse strand, counting down.
GTCTATTCGATGATGAATGAACTGGCGAAACTGGGCGCGAAAGTGCTCACGTCGGCGAGGAATGTCCATGTCTCCGGTCACGGAAGCCAGGAAGACCTGAAGATGATGCTCAACCTCATGCAGCCGAAAAATTTCATTCCGATCACAGGGGAATACCGGATGCTGATCGCCCATTCGAAACTCGCACAGGAGACCGGCATGCGGAAGAACCAGATCTTCATCGCCGACAAAGGCGACATCGTCGAGTTCAAGAACGGTAAGATCCGTATGAGCGGACGTGTCACAGCAGGCAATGTCCTGATTGACGGAATCGGCGTCGGTGACGTCGGTAACATTGTCCTCCGCGATCGGAAACTCCTTTCACAGGACGGAATTTTCACGATTGTCATCACGCTGAACCGGAAGCAGAAGAAGATTGCGGCAGGTCCTGAAATCGTATCGCGCGGATTCATCTATGTCCGGGAATCCGAGGAGCTCCTCGAAGAAGCTTCGAAGCTGATTCGCAAGATCGTTGAAAAGTATGTGAATAAAGAAACGTTTGAGTGGACAAACATTAAGCAGGAGATCCGGGATACCCTCAGTTCCTACTTATATCAGCAAACAAAAAGGCGTCCGATGATCATCCCGATCATTATGGAATACTGATTGAACAATCTTTCGAGGATTTCCTTGCCGTCAGGCGGGAAATCCTTTTTTCGCAAAAAGGAGGCAGAGCATGTCCAAGAAAGTCTCGAAAAAGAAAAAGAGAAGGCCCTCACCGAAAAAGAAAGGCAAGAAACAGCTGAATCCCCTCCTGTTCGAAGTGGTCGGTCTCGCCATGCTGGCACTTGCCGTCATCATCCTATTCGAATTCGGACCGGTCGGAAGAGGGTTGGGCTCAGCAGGCCGCTTCCTGTTCGGCAACTGGCATGGTGCACTTCCGCTCATGCTGATTCTGCAGGCGCTTGTCTTCATGGTGAAACGGGGCGAGCTGGGCTGGAAGAACCGGATTGTCGGGGGAAGTTTGTGCATACTCGGAAGTCTGCTTTTATTCAGCCATATATTATTATTCAAAGAATTATATGCAAGCCGTGTCCTGCTGTCGGATTCCTCATTGAAAGAGACATGGAACGTGCTCATCACAAACGGGGGAATCAGCACACGGAGCGGATCACTCGGAGGCGGCATGGTCGGCGCCGTCCTTTTTGCAATGTTCTTCTCGCTGTTCGATTCTGCCGGCGCTGCGGTAGCGGGAGTGCTTCTCTTGTTGACGGGGCTCATCCTGATCACGGGGAAAGCACTCGCTCCTTACTTGGCAGAGTGGTTCCCGGCTGCCTTCGCCTCGCTGAAACAGAAAGTGCAGAGCATCGATTTCAAACCGCAGCCGAAGGTGAAACCTGAAAAGACTGCGAAAAAGACGGCAGGGACCCGGGCGGGCAGGCATCAGAAGGAAAAGGAAAAGCCGGCCAGCGAGCAAATTGCACAGCCCGCGGAACCTCAGGCGGCTCCCGAAGAGCCATATGTCCAGCCGATCATCTCGGCATTCAATGAGCGCGCCGCCGAGGAGAAGGAACAGCCGGAAAGCAGCATGGCCGCCCCTCAGCCGCCGCGGCCGGAGCCGGCAGAAGAGCAGGATGACAAGCCAGCTGTACCGGAAGCGGGAGACCCATATCAAGGCGTGTCTGGGGAGGAGGAGAATGAGTCCTACCAGCTGCCGTCCTTCAATCTCCTCAAACAGCCGCCGGAAAACGACCAGTCAGGTGAATATAATGCAATCCAGGCGAATGCGCAGAAATTGGAGAGGACGTTCCACAGTTTCGGTGTGAAGGCGCGGGTGACACAAGTGCACTTAGGACCGGCCGTGACGAAGTATGAGGTGCTGCCGGACACCGGTGTCAAAGTGAGCCGGATCGTCAGTCTCGCAGATGATATCGCCCTTGCCCTCGCTGCAAGCGGTATCCGGATCGAAGCGCCGATCCCCGGGAAATCCGCGGTCGGAATCGAAGTGCCGAACAAAGCTGTCGCTGTCGTCAGTCTGCGGGAAGTGCTCGAAGCAAAACAGAACAACCGTCCTGATTCCAAGCTGCTGATCGCGCTCGGCCGCGACGTCAGCGGCGAGGCGATGCTTGCCGAGCTGAATAAGATGCCGCACGTCCTGATTGCAGGGGCGACTGGAAGCGGGAAAAGTGTCTGTGTCAACGGCATCATCATCAGCATCATCATGCGGGCAAAACCGCACGAAGTGAAGATGATGATGATCGACCCGAAGATGGTTGAGCTGAACGTCTATAATGGCATCCCGCATCTCCTGGCACCTGTCGTGACAGACCCGAGGAAAGCGGCGCAGGCACTGAAGAAAGTGGTCGCGGAAATGGAACGGAGGTACGAACTGTTCTCACATACCGGAACACGTAATATTGAAGGGTACAATGATCATATCGACCAATGGAACGAGGAAAACGATGAAAAGCACCCGAAGATGCCGTATATCGTCGTCATTGTCGATGAACTCGCCGACCTGATGATGGTCGCCTCGAACGAAGTGGAAGATGCCATCACACGCCTTGCACAAATGGCACGGGCTGCCGGCATCCACCTCATTATCGCGACCCAGCGGCCGAGTGTGGATGTCATCACAGGCATCATCAAAGCGAATATCCCGTCCCGTATCGCTTTCGCGGTCTCTTCAGCGGTCGATTCAAGGACGATCCTCGACAGCGGCGGTGCCGAAAAACTGCTCGGCAGGGGGGATATGCTGTTCCTGCCGGCGGGTGCTTCGAAACCGACGCGGGTGCAGGGCGCTTTCGTGTCAGACCGCGAAGTGGAATCCGTCGTCGATTTCGTCATCCAGCAGCAAAAAGCGCAATATCAGGAAGAGATGATCCCTTCAGAAACCGAAGAAGTGCATGAAATGGAAGAAACGGATGACCTGTACGATGAAGCGGTGCAGCTGGTCGTCGAAATGCAGACCGCTTCCGTATCTCTGCTGCAGAGAAGATTCCGTATCGGCTATTCCCGTGCCGCCCGTATTGTCGATCAGATGGAGATGAGGGGCGTCGTCGGGCCGCCGGAAGGCAGCAAACCGCGGCAGGTCCTGGCGGACAGGGATGCGGCGGAGTAATCCTGTTGAAAGATTGTCGGAAGATGAACAGAAAGTCACTCTCTTACAAGTTTTTTTAAAATGCATTGTTTATTTTCTCCCCCGGTAATGTTATAGTATGGTTGAATGGAACGACGTATAACATCAGAGGTCTGACCTCAACCGGAGGGAGATGGATTTGTGATCAAGGCAGACCAGCGGCATCTGTATGTCCAAGTCATTGAGCACATCAAGCAGAACATCGAAGCCGGCGTTTTCAAGGAAAATGAGAAGTTCCCTTCTGAATTCGAGCTCGCCAGGACACTTGGTGTCAGCCGCGCGACGCTGCGTGAAGCACTGCGTGTCTTGGAAGAAGAGAAAGTGATTGTCCGCAAGCATGGTGTCGGTACATTCCTGAAACCAAGTCCAGTCTTCTCATCAGGGATCGAGGAATTATCCAGTGTGTCAACGATGATCCGCAATGCAGGCATGGAACCCGGCACGATTTTCATGGAAGTGACGGAAGCACCGGCTGCGGATGACAGCATTGAAAAGTTCGGTTGCGCTGCGGAGGATTCCATTGTTACAATTAAGAGGGTCCGCACAGCGGACGGGGAACCGGTCGTCTATTGTATCGATCAGGTTAAATCCGGCAGTTTACGGAATACTTCCTCTGAATTGATGAAAAATTCGCTTTTCGACGCGCTTGAACAAGATGGTAAGATCCATATCGCACAGGCTATTGCACATATTGAACCAGTGGGATATGATCAGGAAGCATCATCCATCCTGCGGTGCGGGGTCGATGTACCTCTTCTCGTCCTGTTGCAGAAGCACTACACAGACACTGGTGAAATGGTGCTTCTTTCGAAGAATTACTTCCGTGCTGATAAATTCAGCTTCCATGTAGTCCGGAAACGGGTATAAGGCGGATTCCGCCCTCATCATACCAACATATAAATAGGGAGGTCACACAAACATGAGTAAACGCAGATTCGGTCTTGCCCTGTCCCTCGTACTTGCTGCAGGCACAGTGTTGGGAGCTTGTGGTTCAGACAAGGATGACAGCAAGGGGAATGACAAAGGCTCAGCTTCTGGCGGAGACAAGTCTTCTGAATTCTCTGTGGCTATGGTTACAGATGTCGGCGGTATCGACGATAAGTCGTTCAACCAATCCGCTTGGAAAGGGATTCAGGAATTCGGTGAATCGAATGATCTTAAGAAAGGCGACGGCGGCTTCGATTACCTGCAATCACAAAGTGACGCAGACTACACAACAAACTTGAATGCGCTTGCACGACGCGACTTCAATCTTGTATTCGGAGTAGGTTTCCTGATGGAAGATGCTATCGACTCGATCGCAACTCAGCAGAAGGACACTGAGTTTGCAATCATTGACGGCGTAGTGGACCAGCCGAACGTTGCAAGCATCCTCTTCAAGGAGCAGGAAGGTGCCTACCTCGCTGGAGTTGCAGCTGCTCTCATGACGAAATCGGACAAAATCGGTTTTGTCGGCGGTATGGAAATCCCGGTCATCGAGCGTTTCGAAGTCGGTTTCCTTGAAGGCGTCAAAGCAGTGAAGCCAGATCTTAAAGTGGATGTCCAGTACACTGGCGCGTTCGATAAGGCGGAACTTGGTAAAGCAGCAGCGAACCGTATGTATTCCGAAGGTGTGGATATCATCTTCCACGCTGCCGGCGGATCAGGAAACGGTGTGTTCAGTGAAGCGAAAGAACGCAAGTCAGCTGACAAAGACGCTTATGTATGGGTCATCGGTGTCGACTCCGACCAGTACGACGAAGGACAGGTCGGCGATGACAACGTAACACTCACTTCCATGCTGAAGCGTGTGGACAATGCGGTTAACGACGTCGCTGAATTGGCGAAAGAAGACAAGTTCCCTGGCGGCGAAACAAAAGTCTACGGTCTCCATGACGAAGGGGTGGCACTTGCTGACTCCCGCGGTGCGATTCCGGAAGACGTTCTTGCAAAAATCGACGAATACAGCAAGAAAATCGCTGACGGCGAAATTGAAGTACCAGGTGAAAAGTAAGAAAAGCTCATGGATTTGAATGATGGGGGCCGGTGCAATCCGGCCTTCGTTCTTTTGTATACATAATTGGTGGGTCGGAGCCCGGTAAGTTGCCAGACTAAAAGATTTTGTTCCAAAATCTTTTATTGTGTCAATTTTAATGAGGCAGAAACTATACGCAAGGAAGTGAGAACTGTGGAATACGTCATCGAGATGCTGAATATTGATAAGAAATTCGGCAATTTCTATGCGAACAAAAATATTACCCTTCAGCTGGAAAAGGGAGAAATCCATGCGTTGCTCGGCGAAAACGGTGCGGGTAAATCCACTCTGATGAACGTCCTGTTCGGCCTGTACCAGCCGGATGGCGGACAGATCAAAGTGAATGGCAAAGCAGTCAATATCACGGATCCGAATGTTGCCAACGATCTCGGGATCGGCATGGTCCACCAGCACTTCATGCTCGTTGAAAATCTGACAGTAACAGAAAACATCATCCTGGGCAGCGAACCGACCAAAGGCGGGAGGATCAACATCAAAGACTCCGCCAAGAAAGTTGCCGAGATTTCGAAGCTTTACGGATTGAATGTCGATCCGTCCGCTAAAATCGAGGATATTTCCGTCGGAATGCAGCAGCGTGTGGAAATTCTGAAAACGCTTTATCGCGGTGCGGAAATCCTGATATTCGATGAGCCGACAGCTTCCCTGACACCACAGGAAATCGATGAGCTGATCCGCATCATGCATAAGCTGATCGAAGAAGGGAAATCCATCATACTCATCACACACAAACTGCAGGAGATCATGTCGGTGTCCGACCGGGTGACAGTCATCCGGAAGGGCGAAGGGATTGGAACGGTGATCACCGAAGAGACCAATCCGGAAGAACTTGCAACCCTGATGGTCGGACGCCAGGTGACGTTCAAGACGGAAAAGAAACCGGCAGTGCCGACCGAAGAAATCCTGTCGATACAGGACCTGATAGTGGCGGACTACCGCAATGTCAACAAAGTCAAAAACCTGAATCTTTCTGTCCGGAGAGGCGAAATTGTCGGGCTGGCAGGTATCGACGGCAACGGTCAGTCTGAGCTGATCGAGGCGATCACCGGTCTGCGCAAAGTTAAATCTGGGAAGATCATCCTCGGCGGCAAGGATATTACAAACCGCAAACCGCGGACGATTACAGAGACAGGTCTCGGCCATATTCCGCAAGACCGCCACAAACACGGTCTCGTCCTCGACTTCAGTGTCGGGTATAACGCCGCCCTGCAGTCGTATTACCAGAAACCGTTTTCGTCGAACGGTCTCATGAACTACAAAGCTGTCGCCGACCATGCCAATAAGATCATCGCGGACTATGATGTCCGGACACAGGGGGAGCACGAACTGGCCAGAGCCCTGTCCGGCGGTAACCAGCAGAAGCTGATCATCGGGCGGGAAGTCGAACGCAATCCTGATTTCCTGATTGCCGCTCTGCCGACGCGCGGACTGGATGTCGGAGCTATCGAATTCATCCACAGACGTCTCATCGAGCAGCGGGACCAGGGGAAGGCTGTCCTGCTCATCTCCTTCGAGCTGGATGAAGTCATGAATGTGTCCGATAAGATTGCGGTCATCTACGACGGAGCCATCGTCGATACGGTAACACCGGCAGAAACAACAGAGCAGGAACTTGGACTGTTCATGGCCGGTCATGACAAAAAAGAAATTGCTGAAAGTAAGGAAAGCCCTGTTTTGAAAGAAGGTGACGACAAGCATGTCTAATCGTATTATCAATCTGCTCGTTCCGGTAATCTCGATCATCCTCGGATTGCTTGTAGGAGCTGTTGTCATGCTGGTCAGCGGATATGATCCCGTGGCAGGCTATGCTGCGTTATGGAACGGCATTTTCGGAGATTCCTATGCGATCGGTGAAACGATCCGCCAGATCAGCCCGTACATACTTGCGGGACTTGCTGTCGCATTTGCATTCCGCACCGGCCTGTTCAATATCGGTGTGGAAGGACAGCTCATCGTCGGCTGGTTCGTGGCTGCCTACGTCGGAATGGCGTTCGAACTGCCGAAAGTCATCCACTTGCCGCTTGCACTCCTGGCAGCAGCTGCTGCCGGTGCAATCTGGGGACTCATCCCGGGACTTCTGAAAGCGACACTCAAAGTCCACGAAGTTATCGTCACGATCATGATGAACTACATTGCCCTTCATATCGTCAATGCGCTCATCAAGACGATTTCAGGCGGCGGCTTCAAGCTGGATAAAATCCAGGATACGGCATCACTGCGATCGGATTTCCTATCGGAGCTGACGGATTTCTCGACACTCCACTATGGTATTTTCGTTGCACTGTTCATGGTGTTCATCATGTGGTTCATCCTCGAGCGCATGAAGCTCGGTTATGAGCTCAAGTCCGTAGGGTTCAATGAGAACGCTGCACAGTATGCCGGTATGAACGTGAAGAAGAACATCATCCTGGCAATGGTCATTTCAGGGGCGTTCGCCGGTCTCGGCGGTGCCATGGAAGCACTCGGAACGTTCGGAAATATTTCGTCCCGTGCCGGTTTCACCGGAATCGGATTCGATGGGATCGCCGTTGCGCTCCTTGGTGCCAATACACCGCTTGGCGTAATATTCGGTGCCAGCTTGTTCGGTTCCCTCAAATACGGTGCGAACAACATGCCGAATGCCGCCAATATCCCGATTGAAATCGTTTCGATTGTCATTGCGTTAATCATATTCTTTGTAGCATCAGGCTATATCATCCGGGTCGGCTTGCTGCGACTGAGCAAGAAAAAGGAGGCGAAGTGAGATGAGTACGCTCCTTAATGTATTGTATATAATCGTACCTTTGTCGATTGCGTATGCAGCCCCCCTCATCTTCACAGCGATTGGCGGAGTGTTCTCCGAACGCTCCGGTGTCATCAATATCGGGCTGGAAGGTCTTATGGTCATGGGTGCGTTCGTCGGTATCGTATTCAACTTGTTCTTCGCCGATACATTCGGCGCCTGGACACCGTGGGTTTCGATTCTTGCAGCCATGCTGGTATCGGCGATCTTCTCGCTGATGCATGCGGTCGCTTCGATAACCTTCCGCGCCGACCAGGTCGTCTCAGGGGTGGCCATCAACCTGCTGGGGATCGCGATCGCCCTATTCTCGGTGAAGATGATCTACGGGAAAGGGCAGACGGATTTCATCCAGGAAAAGATCGCCCGCTTCAACATTCCCTTCTTGAAGGACATCCCTGTACTTGGTCCGATGTTCTTCAAGTCGGTATATGGTTCGTCGATCTTGGCAATCTCCATAGCGGTTCTCGCCTGGTTCATCATCTACAAAACGCCATTCGGCCTGCGTCTCCGTTCTGTCGGTGAGCATCCGATGGCAGCTGATACGATGGGGATCAAGGTCAACCGCATCCGTTACATCGCTGTCATCATCTCCGGCGGACTTGCCGGTATGGGCGGTGCCGTCTATGCCCAGACGATGACAAATGACTTCGGCCATGCGACTATCAACGGCCAGGGCTTCATGGCGCTGGCTGCGATGATCTTCGGAAAATGGCATCCGATCGGAGCAATGGGCGCTGCCATCTTCTTCGGCTTCGCACAGGCGCTGGCGATCAACTCCTCGTCGCTGCCGTTCATGGAAAACGTCCCATCGTTCGTGCTGTACATCCTGCCATATGTGCTGACAATCGTTGCACTGGCCGGATTCATCGGTCGGGCGAATGGTCCGAAAGCACTCGGTGATCCGTACGTCAAAGGGTCCCGTTGATATCAGACTGTCCCGGCTGTCCTGCAAAGGATGGCGCGGGGCAGTTTTTTTGTGGGTCCCTTCGCTTGAATGCGCCACTTTGGAAATGTATAGTGAAGTTGGAAAGAAGCATACTGCTACTGTACGCTTTGTACGTGAATGAACTGAATCCATTTTGATAAATCGAGGTGTAGGTGAATGTTCAACAAAACTATTCTGCAGCCCGGTGTCACTCTTTATACACGCCCGACTGCTCAGTTCAAAACCATCAGTCTCTCCATCAAATTCACGGCGCCTCTGACAGAGGAGTCCGCGGGAGCCCGTACGGTGCTTGCGAATGTCCTGGAAGACTCGACTGCCCATTATCCGACCCGCACGAAACTGCGCCAGGCTCTCGAAGAGCTGTATGGTGCGGTATTCTACACGGACACGGGCAAGCGGGGGAACCAACACAGCCTGATGCTGTTTGCGGAAAGTGTCAACGATGAGTATCTGAACAATCCGGATGGCCCGGTGTTCGAGCAGCTGCTGTCTCTGGTCAAGGAGAGCCTGTTCGAGCCGAACCTCACAGACGGAGCGTTCAGTGAAACGATCGTCGAACGTGAGAAACAATCGGTGGCGGATCGGATCCGCTCCGTCTACAACGACAAGACTCGCTACGCCAACAAGCGGATGCTCGAACTGATCCGCCCGGGCGAACCGGCATCCCTCTCCGCGAACGGATCGGAGGAGGCTGTACTGGCCGTGACGGCAGAAACGCTCAGACAGACATACGACAGCATGCTGAACAACGACTCGATCGATATCTACGTGCTCGGCGATATCGATGAGCAGCAGATGATCGAACAGGTGAAAGACCTGTTCAGCTTCCCGGCGGGAGACCGTCAAACGGTCCAGCCGGCCGGTCATGAGCATTCCGGGGAGACCCCGCCGAAACATATCCGCGAGAAACAGGACATGAAACAGGGGAAACTCAACATGGCTTACAGCACGCCGGTCGACTTCCGCCATCCCGATTATCCGAAAATGCAGATGGCCAACGGAGTCCTCGGCGGATTTGCGCACAGCAAGCTGTTCGTCAATGTTCGTGAAAAAGAGAGTCTGGCCTACTACTGCTCCAGCTCCTATTCATCCCAGTATGGTCTGCTGTATATCATGTCGGGAATCGATGCGGAAGAAGAGGAAAAAACGGCAAGATTGATCGGTGAGCAGATCGAAGCCATGAAACAAGGGAAGATCTCGGATCTGGAAATGAGGCAGACGCTCGCACTGCTGTCGAACAGTATACGCAGCGCATTCGACTCGGCAAAAGGCCAGATCGATATTTACGACCAATATAAACAGCTGGACGAAAACTTCCGCGCTGATCACCTGATTGCGAAGTGGGAACAGGTGACGAAGGAAGACGTCCAGCAGATGGCGGGACAGCTTACGAAAGAGATCACGTATCTTCTTTCCGGACGGGAGGCACTCGAAGATGAATGAAATACATTTCAATCAGCTGCAGGAAACGCTGTATCACGAAAAGCTTGAGAATGGGTTGAACGTCTACGTTCTTCCGAAAGAAGGGTTTTCGAAGACGTACGTGACATTCACGACAAAATACGGCTCCGTCGATCGTACATTCATCCCGCGGGATAGAAAGGAGTACGTAACGGTCCCTGATGGGATTGCGCACTTCCTGGAACACAAGATGTTTGAAAAGGAAGAAGGGGATGTCTTCCAGGAATTCAGTGAAAATGCGGCAGCCGCAAATGCATTCACGTCATTCACACGGACTTCCTACTTGTTTTCATCTACATCGAACCTGTACAAAAACACGAAGACTCTCCTGGATTTCGTACAGCAGCCGTATTTCACAGAGAAGACCGTCGAGAAGGAAAAAGGCATCATCGCACAGGAAATCACGATGTATGATGACCAGCCGGACTGGCGCCAGTACTTCGGGACAATCGAAAATCTGTTCAGGAACCATCCGGTCCGCATTGATATCGCGGGAACCGTCGAAACCATTCAGGACATCACAGCCGACCATCTGTATGAATGCTATGAAACGTTCTACCACCCATCCAACATGGTGTTCTTTGCGGTGGGTAATGTCGACCCTGCAGAAATGTTGAAGTTCGTGAAAGAGGACCAGCATTCGAAATCATTCAAGGCACCTGAACCTGTCGTCCGGCAGTTCCCGGATGAGCCGGATGAAGCGGCCGAGACGCGCAGCGACCTGCGGATGGACGTCACGAAGCCGAAGCTGATGATCGGAACGAAATGCCGGAATACGGCTATGAGCGGGAAAGAGATGCTCATCCGCGAGCTCGCATCCGATGTGACGCTCGATATTCTGTTCGGCCGTTCTTCTGAATTTTATACAAAAGCGTATAACGAGGGGCTGATCGACGAGTCATTCTCCTATGAATTCAACTTGGAGAACGGATTCGGTTTCGCGGTCGTCGGCTCGGATACGGATCACCCTGAGGAACTGGAGAAGCTGATCTTCAGCGTCCTGGATGAAGCTAAGAGCAATTGGTCAATCACGGACGGCCAGCTGGACAGGATCCGGAAGAAGCGGATCGGGCTCTTCATGAGGGCGCTCAATTCACCGGAGTATATCGCCAACCAGTTCACCCATTATAATTTCAATGAGATGAATCTGTTCGATGTCGTGCCTGTTCTGGAACAGCTGACTGTGGAACAGATGAAGGAAGCATTCCGTGATCTGTACTATGAAAACGGACAGACCGTGCTGACGATCCATCCGACGGGGAACGAGCAGGGATGACCAGGCGCAGGGCGCTCATCCTCGGTGCATCCGGAGGGATCGGGCAGGCGATCTGCCGCCGTCTCGCTGCGGACGGCTGGTCGCTCTGCATGCAGTATAATACGAATGGATCTGCGGCCGCAGACCTGCGTGACAGCCTGCAGCAAGAGCACCCGGATGGCGAATTCGTCTGTATGCAGGCAGACTTCACGGCAAAAGGGGCTGCCGATGCCCTTGCCACGGCGGCAGGTGATATTTCATGCATTGTCGCTGCCGGCGGGCAGTCCGCGCTGAAACTCCTGACCGAGACGACGGAAGACGAGATGGAAGCCCTGTGGCGTGTCCACGTCCAGAATCCTGCGCGTCTGATCAGTCTGCTGTCCTCAAAACTGCGTAAACACGCTCCCGCTTACGTCGTGTTCATCGGTTCCATCTGGGGCAGTGCCGGAGCGGCGGGTGAAGTGATGTACTCCAGTGTGAAAGGTGCCCAGCATGCATTCGTCAAAGCATATGCCAAAGAGGCTGCATTCGGAGGCATCCGGGTGAACGGGATCGCTCCCGGCTGGATCGAGACGAGGATGAATGAGGAGATTCCTGATGAGGAGCGCGCACTCGTCATGCAGGAGATTCCTCTGCAGATTCCGGGCCGTCCTGAAGAAGTGGCAGATCTTGTCGGTTTCCTGACAAGCGGAAAAGCCGATTACATGACCGGGGAGATCCTGAAGCTGAACGGCGGCTGGTATATATAGCCGTTTCCGTTCTGCCCAGGGTCTCCCTGTTTTAGTTTTTCCTTTCACTCACGTGCTAATTCAGCTATTATAGAAACTAAGCTGTCCGTTTCTGCGTCCTATGTACGTGAGCGGTCTACTGACGAAGGAGGGGTTCCGATGGGTGAGTGGTATCTTGAATACAAACTGCAGGTGAACCGTCCCGGACTTCTCGGGGACATTGCTTCATTATTAGGGATGCTCCGGGTCAATATTGTGACGATCAATGGAGTCGATGGAGATACCCGGGGGATGCTCGTACGGACAGAGGATGATGACCAGATCAGACGGTTCGAACTGATTGCTTCCACCATGGATACGATTGAAATCCGGAAAGTGAGGCAGCCGAAGCTGCTCGATGTCCTGGCAGTGCGGCACGGACGTTACATCCAGCGTACGGAGGATGACCGGAAGACATTCCGGTTCCTGCGCAGCGAACTCGGTGTGCTTGTGGACTTCATGGCTGAAATTTTCAAACAGGACGGTCATAAGCTGATCGGTATCCGGGGAATGCCGCGGGTCGGGAAAACGGAATCCGTTGTTGCTGCCAGCGTCTGTGCAAATAAGAAGTGGATCTTCCTCTCTTCCACGATGATCAAGCAGACATTGCGCAGCAGTTTGATGGGCGATGAATTTTCGAAAGACAATATTTTCCTTCTGGATGGCATCGTGACTAGAAAATCCGGAGATGAGCGGCATATGCAGCTTGTTCGGGAAATGATGCGCCTTCCTTCCACAAAAGTTGTCGAGCACCCGGACATGTTCGTACAGCACTCGGAATACTCCATTGAAGACTTTGACTACATTATTGAATTGCGGACAGATCCAGACCAGGAAATTACATATGAAGTCATCGATAACAATGTGATGAATTCAGGACGCGGCAGCGCGGATGGTTTCGGTATGTTCAATTTTTAAACAGGCAGGTGATTAAGTTGTCCGGATTGGGCGAACGGCTGAAAGATGCACGAAAAGCAAAAGGGTATACCCTGGATGACTTACAAGCAATAACGAAAATACAAAAACGGTATTTAGCAGGAATCGAGAACGAGGATTACAGCATGATGCCGGGCTCTTTCTATGTCCGGGCATTCATCAAACAATATGCCGAAGCGGTCGGACTTGATGCCCAGGAAATGCTGGCCCTCTATCGTGAAAACGAATCATCCGCCCAGATGCGGGAAGAGGAAGTGCAGCGCAGTGCCCCGCAGATGAACCAGAAGACAGGCTTCAGCCGGTCAGGCAGGATGAATGAAATGCTGCCTAAGATTATCGCAGCTCTTTTCATCGTCGTCATATTGGCTGTTGTCATATTCCTCTATAAACATCAGGCAAATACACAGAAACCCGATGAGCCCGGCGCTGCGGATGAGTTGACGGTCGATAAGCCGTCAGACCAGCCGACACTTGAAGAGGACGGCAAGAAAGACGAAGGAAAAGAAGATGCTGATACAGATGAAGAGGAGCAGCCGGCGCAAGAAGAAGAGCCGGAAGAACCGGAAGAACCTGCTGCTGATCAGACCTTGACCCAGGCCTCCGTATCAGGTGCGGATTCGACATTCACACTGGAGAATGCCGAGAAGTTCTCGGTTACTGTGAAGGTCAAACCAGAAGGCGAATCCTGGATCGGAATCACAAATCCGGCAGGTCAGGAACTGATGCCGCAAGGCGCACGTGTCATGACAGCAGGACAGGAAGAGACCGTCGATCTGAGCGGACAGGAGTCAGCGAGGATCCGTGTGGGACGCACGCAATTCACCGAGATTCTCGTGAATGGCGAACCGCTGTCTTATCCGAACGATCAGATCACTCAAAATATCATCATCCAATATAAAAAATGAAATAGTCATCCGCTGCGATGACTTTTTTCTTTCCTGTTCCGGCCAAGCCGGGCCAGGAAGGACTTTTACCTACAGAGAGGGAGCGTATTCCTATGAACTTGCCAAACAAAATTACAGTATCCCGCGTTCTGCTGATTCCGGTATTCATCGTATTCATGCTTGCTGATTTCGGGATGGGGATGATCTCGATCGGCGGGACTGAACTGCCGGTCGAGCAGTTCATCGGAGGTCTGATCTTCATATTCGCATCCGCCACTGACTGGCTGGACGGCTATATCGCACGCAGAAACAATCTCGTCACCAATATGGGAAAGTTTTTGGATCCGCTCGCAGACAAATTGCTCGTGTCAGCTGCCTTCATCATTTTAGTGGAATTCGGAGCTGCGCCATCTTGGGTTGTCATCATCATCATCAGCCGTGAGTTTGCGGTGACCGGTCTCCGGCTTCTGCTGGCAGGCGAAGGGGAAGTGGTCGCAGCCAACCAGCTCGGCAAGATCAAGACCGTGACACAGATTCTCGCAATCGCTTCACTGCTGCTGCACAATATTTTCTTCGAAGCTGTCAATTTCCCGTTCGGCACAGTCATGCTCTATTTGTGTCTCGTATTCACTGTCTGGTCCGGATTGGATTATTTCGTGAAAAACCGGCATGTGCTGACACAGTCGATGTAAAGGAGGCAGCGGACAATGAAAGCGGAGATCATCGCAGTGGGATCCGAGCTGCTGCTCGGACAAATCACAAATACGAACGCACGATTCATCTCTTCCCGGCTCGCTGAAATCGGTGTGGATGTATACTATCAGACGGTCGCAGGTGACAATCCGGCGCGTCTGGAAGAAGCGATCCGCATCGCAGAAGAACGGGCGGACCTGCTTGTCTTCTCCGGCGGACTCGGCCCGACAAAAGATGACCTGACCAAAGAGACGATCGCCCGGCATATAGGGATAGCACTTGAAATGGACGAGGATGCACTGCACTCCATAGAGGACTATTTCGAACGCACAGGGCGGGAGATGACAGCAAACAACCGCAAACAGGCACTCGTCCTGAAAGGGTCAACCATCCTTGCAAATCATCACGGGATGGCGCCCGGTATGGCACTTGCTGCAAATGATCATATTTATATCTTATTGCCCGGCCCTCCTCACGAGATGGAGCCGATGTTCGAGAAGCTTGCAATCCCCTATGTGCACAGGGCGCTCGGCCGCAAGGAAGCGATCGTTTCGACCGTCGTCAAGTTCTATGGCATCGGGGAGGCGGAACTCGCGTTCAAGGTGCAGGATCTGCTGGACAGCCAGTCGAATCCGACCATCGCCCCTTTGGCCTCAAGGGATGGGGTGACACTGCGGCTGACGGCGAAAGCGGACACGCCTGAACTGGCGCGGACACTGATCCTGCCTGTTATCGGAGATCTGCAGGAACAGGTCGGAGAATTCATTTACGGATTCGATGACGATACGCTCTCTTCGAAGGCTGCTGAGCTGCTTCAGGAAAAAGGGCTGAGCATCTCTGCAGCAGAAAGCCTGACAGCGGGTCTGTTCACCTCCCTTCTCGCAGAGCATGCCGGCATCAGCGTAGCGCTCAAAGGCGGTATGACCGTCTATACGGAAGAAGAGAAGATCCGCCAGCTTGGTCTCGACCCAGCCATGCTGAAACGCCATGGCGTCGTCAGCAGTGAATGTGCCGGGGCTCTGGCCGCGAGTGTCCGGAAGCGGTTCCTGACGGATATCGGCATCGGGCTGACAGGTGCTGCAGGTCCTGACCCGCATGATGGACAGCCTGCCGGCACCGTATGGATCGGCATCTCCTTTGCGGGCTCAACAGAAACCTACCAGCTGAAACTGTCGGGATCCCGGAATTCCAACAGGATGAGGGCTGCGAATTTCACGCTGTACTATCTCATAAGGAAGCTGCGGACGGCCTGACTGCAAACTTTGTTTTTCGTCCGTATTCTCAATTAGACTTCTAAAGTGGAGCATTTTCTCAATTAAATCGGTGATTTCAAGCAAAAAGTCGAATACTCGTTCGCTTTTTGCTTGTTTATTTTTCTCAAAAGGAGTATAGTAGAGATAGTTGGAAAACACCTTTAAGGAGGAATTTTTTTGAGCGAACGTAAAGCAGCGTTGGATCAGGCGTTGAAACAGATAGAAAAGCAATTCGGTAAGGGATCGGTCATGAAACTTGGTGAAAAGACCGACAGGGAGATCGCCACTTCCTCCACAGGATCGCTTGCCCTGGATGCAGCGCTCGGCGTAGGCGGCTACCCGCGGGGCCGTGTCATCGAAATCTATGGACCGGAAAGTTCAGGTAAGACGACTGTCGCACTCCACGCGATCGCTGAAGTGCAGGCATCAGGCGGACAGGCCGCCTTCATCGATGCAGAGCATGCTCTCGACCCGGTATATGCGCAGAAACTCGGCGTCAATATCGACGAACTCCTGCTGTCGCAGCCGGATACCGGAGAGCAGGCACTGGAAATCGCTGAAGCGCTTGTCCGGAGCGGCGCAGTCGATATCATCGTCATCGACTCAGTGGCCGCCCTCGTGCCGAAAGCGGAAATCGAAGGCGAGATGGGGGATTCCCACGTCGGCCTTCAGGCGCGCCTGATGTCACAGGCACTCCGGAAACTGTCCGGTGCCATTAACAAATCCAAAACGATCGCAGTCTTCATCAACCAGATCCGTGAGAAAGTCGGCGTCATGTTCGGGAACCCGGAAGTGACCCCGGGCGGCCGTGCACTGAAATTCTATTCCTCCGTCCGTCTTGAAGTGCGCCGCGGTGAAGCTATCAAGCACGGGAACGAGATCATGGGGAACAAGACCCGTGTCCGTGTCGTGAAAAACAAAGTGGCACCGCCTTTCCGCACGGCGGAAGTGGATATCATGTATGGTGAGGGGATTTCCAAAGAAGGGGAAATCGTCGACCTCGGTGTCGAAGCGGAAGTCGTCCAGAAAAGTGGTGCCTGGTATTCCTATGAAGGGGAACGCATGGGGCAGGGACGTGAGAATGCCAAGCAGTTCCTTAAGGAAAATCCGGCGATCCGTTCCGAGATTTCCGACAAGATCCGCAGCAGCTATGGATTGACGACGGATAATTACGTCATCGCAGCACATGACGAAAACGAAGACGAAGAAGAACTTGCATTGTTCGAAGACGAAGAATAATAGATTGGAAATGCCGGCTGCCTGTCCATGGGGGCCGGCTTTCCTGTTTGAGAGCGACAATCCTGTATCTCCCATCTTGACATGCCAGAATGACACCGATACAATTAGAATTGTCTAACTCTCATCATAAGAAAAGATTTTGCTGAAATGATTCATGGCGGTATATTGAAAGCTGATGTACAAGCCGACTACACATGAAAAATAAGCAAGAGGAGGTGACCTGAATGGGTACAATCATCATCTCCGCTTTGCTCGGTCTCATCGTCGGTGCAGTTGTTATGTTTGTGTACAACAAAAACGTGAACGAGTCGAAAGTGACAGGTGCCAAGCACTCCGCTGAAACTATCGTGGAAGAGGCGAAGCGCGAAGCGGAGGCATTGAAAAAGGAAGCACTGCTTGAAGCGAAAGATGAAAATCACAAATTGCGTGTGGAGGCTGAGACGGAAATACGGGAACGGCGCTCCGAGCTGCAGAAGCAGGAGAACCGCCTGCTGCAGCGGGAGGAGAACCTGGACCGTAAAGATGACTCCCTCAACAAACGCGAAGCGAGTCTGGAGCGCAAAGACGATGCGCTGTCCGGAAGACAACAGCATATTGAAGAGATGGAACGCAAGGCGGAAAACCTGGTGGCTGAACAGCAGACGGAACTGGAGAAGATTTCAGCGCTGACACGCGACGAGGCGAAGCATCTCATCCTGGATGACGTGGAACGTGAATTGTCCACGGATATCGCCGTGATGACGAAGGAGTCCGAACAGCGTGCCAAGGAAGAGTCCGAAAAACGCTCACGCGAAATTCTGTCTCTTGCCGTTCAGCGGTTTGCAGCTGATCATGTGGCAGAAACGACAGTATCTGTCGTCAATCTGCCGAATGATGAAATGAAAGGGCGGATCATCGGTCGGGAAGGCCGGAATATCCGTACGCTTGAAACGCTTACAGGAATCGATCTCATTATCGACGATACCCCTGAAGCGGTCATCTTGTCCGGATTCGATCCGGTGCGCCGTGAAATTGCACGGCTGGCATTGGAGAAATTGGTGGCGGACGGACGGATCCACCCTGCGCGGATCGAGGAGATGGTGGATAAGTCGAGACGCGAAGTCGATGAACTGATCCGGGAAACCGGTGAGCAGACGACCTTCGATATCGGCGTCCATAACCTCCACCCGGACCTTATCAAGATTCTCGGCCGGCTGAAATTCCGGACGAGCTACGGTCAGAACGTCCTGAAACATTCGACGGAAGTGGCGTATCTCGCCGGTCTGCTTGCAGCGGAACTCGGGGAGGATGTCACATTGGCAAGACGTGCAGGACTGCTGCATGATATCGGCAAGGCGATCGACCATGAAGTCGAGGGAAGCCACGTACAGATCGGTAAAGAGCTTGCCATCAAGTACAAAGAGCACCCGGTCGTCATCAACAGCATTGCGTCACACCACGGAGACGAAGAAGCGACGTCCGTGATCGCAGTGCTCGTTGCAGCGGCGGATGCCCTGTCGGCAGCACGTCCGGGAGCGCGCAGTGAAACTCTTGAAAACTACATCCGCCGTCTTAAGAAACTCGAAGAGATTTCAGAGTCCTATGAAGGTGTGGAGAAGTCATTCGCCATCCAGGCGGGACGGGAAGTACGCATCATCGTACGGCCGGATGTCATCGATGACATCACGGCACACCGGCTTGCCCGGGATATCCGGAAACGGATCGAAGAGGAGCTTGACTATCCGGGTCATATCAAGATCACAGTGCTTCGGGAAACCCGTGCTGTGGAGTACGCTAAATAATAAGAGGGGCTTCCTGCTTCAGGCAGGAGCCTCTTTCTTTTGGAGAGGGAATGGCTATGAAAATCTTATTTATCGGAGACATTGTCGGGTCGCCCGGCAGAGACATGGTGTTCGACTATCTGCCGCGCTTACGGAAGAAATACAAGCCGGATGCCGTCATTGTCAATGGGGAGAATGCAGCTGCCGGAAGAGGCATCACGAAAGATATTTTCGACGACCTCCTGCGTGCAGGAGTGGATGTCGTGACGATGGGCAACCATACGTGGGACCATAAGGAAATCTATGATTTCATCGATGATACGGAGTTTCTCATCCGGCCGGCGAACTTCTCGGACGAAGCCCCCGGGCAGGGGATGACGTATATCGAACGCGGAGGCGTACTGCTGGCTGTCCTGAACCTTCACGGGCGGACATTCCTGCCGCCGCATGACGATCCGTTCAAGAAAGCCGATGAGCTGATCAGGGAAGCGAAAGAACGCACGCCGCTCGTCTTCGTCGATTTCCATGCGGAAGCGACCAGTGAAAAAATCGCGATGGGCTTCCACCTGGATGGCCGCGCATCGGTTGTTGTCGGCACGCATACGCATGTCCAGACAGCGGACAGCCGGGTTCTTCCGGAAGGCACGGCCTATATAACCGATGTCGGGATGACAGGTCCCTACGATGCCATCCTCGGCATGAAGAAAGAAGACGTCATCTATCGGTTCCAGACGAATCTGCCGGTCCGGTTCCAGGTGCCGAAGCAGGGACGCACCCAGCTGAACGGTATCATCGCGGACATCGATGATGCAACCGGGCGGGCGTCATCCATCGAACGGATCATGATCAATGATGACCAGCCGTTCCAGCCATGAGGCTCAGCGTCTAAAACTCCGTCTCCTTTCATAGGATGGTGCATGGAGAACTGCATTCCATACACTACTGTCCACAAGGAGGAAACACGTTGAACCCATTGAAAGTATCTTCCCGATCGAATCCGAATTCAGTAGCAGGAGCACTCGTTGCAGTCATCAGAGACCAAGGTTATGCTGAAATGCAGGCAGTCGGTGCCGGTGCCCTCAACCAGGCCATCAAAGCGGTTGCGATTGCACGCGGCTTTGTCGCACCGAGCGGGAGCGATCTCATCTGCGCCCCTGCTTTTGCGGATATCGAAATCAACGGCGAGGGACGCACGGCACTGAAACTGTTTGTGGAAAAAAGGACCCGCCAGCAAGCTTTATAAACCGAGCACTGCGAAAAGAGCGAATTCTTTTCGCAGTGCTTTTTCTGTGACAAAGGAGGGACAATCCGGTAAGCTCCTGTACATATGGAAATCCCTTCAGTATACTAGGTGTACCTGATGCTTGGTTTGACGAAGAGCCGGCAAACCAGGAAAAGGTCTGTATCCACGAACGAAGAAGAAAAGGTGGCGGCATAATGGCGGAACAATACACGAAAGAACAGATCATCGACAAGGCGAGGGAAATCGCCCATATGATCGCGAATACAGAACAGGTCGAACTGTTCAAGCAGACCGAAGCGCACATCAACGAAAACAAAAAGGTGCGTGAAAAAATCGCGAGCCTGAAATCACTGCAGAAACAGGCGGTCAATTTCCAGGAATACGACAAAGAACGGGCGCTCGGCATCATCGAAAAGAAGATTGAAGAGATCGAAAATGAGATCGATGAAATTCCGCTCGTTCAGGAATTCAAGCAATCCCAGAATGATGTCAATGACCTGCTGCAGCTCGTTTCCAACACAATCTCCAACCGGGTGACAGACGAGATCATCGAGTCGACGGGCGGGGATGTGCTGAAAGGACAGACAGGATCGTACATCGAGAACACCAAGCATAAACCGTTATCCTAAAGGAAAATCGGGAGAGAATCATTCTCTTCCGATTTTTTTCACTTTCTGGGCTTCTGCTGCATAGGATGTATGGAAGTCTACGAAGGGGGAAAGAATTTGAAAAACTTACGGCAGGTCGTTACGAAAGCAATTATCGCAAAGGGCAAGAAGCGGACGGAGAAGGAAGTTTCTCTGACTCCGCCGAACCGTCCGTCCAGCATACTCGGCTGCTGGGTCATCAACCACTCGCATAGCGCCAAAAAAGTCGGTTCCACCATCGAAGTGACAGGGAAATTCGATGTGAACGTCTGGTATTCTCATCATGACCATTCAAAAACTTCGGTATTCACCGAAACGGTACCGTACAAGGATACGATCAAACTGCGGTACCGGGATGAGCCGTCTTCATCCAAAGAGGAAATCCGCGTAGAGGTGCTTCAGCAGCCGAATTGCACAGAAGCCATCATCTCGGAATGCCAGGAAAAGTTCCAGATTAAAGTAGAACGGGAACTTCTGGCGGAAGTGATCGGTGAAACGAAAGTGCTGATTACGGTCCACTCGAATGAGCTGGAGGAAGAGTGGTCATTTGATGACGAATCTTCCAACGAACAGCATGCAGGCAACGGACCCGGCCGCCAGGGGAACGACCATTCATCATTTTAAAGCCGAAGCAGTCTTCGGCTTTTTCTTTTTGCCCAAAATAGGCAGCCGTGTGGTTGAACGGGACGGCCCCCCTTCTGGTATACTAAAGGAATACTATTAAGCTGTGAGGGAAATGGAATGACAACTTATACACCAATGATGCAACAATACCTGCAAGTGAAATCCCAGTATGAAGATGCGTTCTTGTTTTTCAGATTGGGTGATTTTTATGAAATGTTCTTTTCGGATGCAACAGAAGCTTCCCATCTCCTGGAAATCACGCTGACGAGCCGGGATGGCGGAGAGTCAGGCAGGATACCGATGTGCGGCGTGCCGTACCATTCTGCCGATGGCTATATCGAGACGCTGGTCGGCAAAGGGTACAAGGTGGCGATCTGTGAACAGACCGAGGATCCGAAGCAGGTGAAAGGACTGGTCAAGCGGGAGGTCGTCCGTGTCGTCACGCCAGGTACGATTACTGAAGGAAAGGCTATCGATGCCCGTACCAACCACTACATCGGATCATTGGACCGCGTCGGAGAAGCCGCATGTGCCATCTCCTACATCGACCTGGCAACGGGCGAAGGTACTGCCGAGTACATTTATGGGGATGAAACGTCGATTGTACAGGCGATCGACTCTCTCGGCATGAGAGAAGCCGTCGTGGATGAGCAGCTGCAGATTGCGCTCGCCGAATCGGCAGGGACCAAAGGGATCGTCCTGTCTTCCTGTGATACGGATAGTTATGAACCGCACGGCCGTGAATTGTTCAATGGACTGCCTGCCCCTGCTGTCCCGGCGTGCAGACGCCTGGTCGGATATTTGCAGCAGACCCAGAAATCGAGCCTTGATCACCTGCAGCCTTTCCGGTTCCTGGCAAGGGAAGCCAAGCTGTCCATTGATGCCAACTCGATGAGAAACCTGGAACTTGTCGAGTCGATCCGTTCGGGCGGCAAAGAAGGGACGCTGTTTTGGCTGCTCGATGAAACGAACACCGCCATGGGAGCACGGAAACTGAAAACGTGGATCCGCCAGCCGCTTGCAGACCAGAAGGAGATTGAACAGAGACTCGCCATCGTGGAGGAACTGATTGCCGCGTTCTTCCTGCGAGATGACCTGAAAGCCGCCCTCCGGGACGTATACGATCTGGAACGGCTGGCCGGACGGATTTCGATGGGCAGTGCCAATGCAAGGGATCTGGCGCAGCTGCGCAACTCCCTGCAGACCATCCCGGCACTGAAAAGACTGCTTGCGGAGTCAAACATGCCGCGGCTCCGGGAGTTCGCCGATCGGATCCGACCGTGCGAGAATCACTGCCGGCTGCTCGTGGAAGCGATTGCGGAAACACCTCCGCTGTCCGCAAAAGATGGCGGTGTCATCAGGGACGGCTACCACGGTCAGCTGGATACATACCGGGATGCTGCACAGAACGGCAAGCAATGGCTGGCCGAACTCGAACAGAAAGAACGGGAACTGACCGGCATTAAAGGATTGAAAATCGGCTATAACCGGATTTTCGGTTACTTCATCGAAATCACCAGGTCCAACCTGCATCTCGCGGATCTCACCCGATACGAGAGGAAACAGACACTCGCGAACGCGGAACGCTATATCACCGCTGAACTGAAGGAGAAAGAGGAATTGATCCTGAATGCGGAAGCGCAGAGCCTGGAACTTGAATACACCCTGTTCACCGAAGTGAGGGAGCGGATGAAGGCTGGCATCGAAGAAATACAGCAGCTCGCCTCGGTCATCAGTGAACTGGATGTACTCGCTGCGTTCGCAGAAGTATCCGAAACACAGCAATATACGAAACCGAGTTTCACGGATGCCCGGACACTCGAGATCAGGGACGGACGCCATCCTGTCGTGGAAAAGATGATGGATCACTCCCTGTATGTGCCGAACAGCTGCAAGCTGACGAAGGAATCCAATATGCTGCTCATCACCGGGCCGAACATGTCCGGGAAAAGCACATACATGCGGCAGGTGGCACTTACGGTCGTCATGGCGCAGATCGGCTGTTATGTCCCTTGCGAGTCGGCCGTGCTGCCGGTCACCGATCAGATTTTCACGAGGATCGGGGCGGCGGATGACCTGGCTTCGGGACAGAGTACATTCATGATGGAGATGATGGAATCCCAGCAGGCGATCGCACATGCGACAGACCGCAGTCTCCTCCTGTTCGATGAAATCGGACGGGGAACCTCCACGTATGACGGCATGGCGCTCGCGCAGGCGATGATGGAGTATATCCACGACAAAATCGGTGCCAACACCCTGTTCTCCACGCATTACCACGAGCTGACGGCATTGGATGGACAGCTGCAGCGCCTGGTGAACGTGCACGTTGCTGCGATGGAGCAGGAAGGGAAGGTCGTCTTCCTCCACAAGGTGATGGGAGGGCCGGCCGATAAGAGCTACGGCATCCATGTGGCGGAGCTCGCAGGACTGCCTGAAGCACTTCTCGACCGTGCCCGCGTCCTGCTGGAAGGTTTCGAGAACCAGCATGCGGATGAACAGCCGCAAAAACCGGCCGGGGAGCAGATCAGCTTCTTCGATTTTGCCCAGGAAGAGCCTGAAACGATGCCGGCCGAACATAAGGAAGTCCTGGAGATGATCGCGGAATTGGATCCTGCCAATACGACACCTCTCCAGGGACTGCAGATCCTGTTCGATTTGAAAGCGAAGCTGAAGTGAGAAAGGAAGTGGCAGAATGGACATCATAAAAGTGATGGATGCTCCGCTCGCCAACAAAATAGCAGCCGGGGAAGTGGTGGAGCGCCCGGCTTCCATCGTGAAGGAACTGGCGGAGAACTCGATAGATGCCGGCAGCACATCGATTGAAATCAGCCTGGAAGAGGCCGGCCTGACGAGCATCCGGGTGACGGACAATGGAAAAGGGATGAGTTTCGCGGACGCCATCCGGGCATTCGAACGGCATGCAACGAGCAAGCTGGAGAATGAGCATGATCTGTTCCGGATCCGGACACTCGGTTTCCGGGGGGAGGCCCTGGCAAGTATCGCCGCCGTTTCGAAAATCGATCTGTGGACGTCGGATGGCGAGGTAGGCACCAAGGTGCAGCTGGAAGGCGGCCGGATTCTCGGTCACCAGGCGGCCGCCCTGCGGAAAGGGACGGATATCACAATCTCCCAAGTATTCTTCAATACACCGGCGCGGCTGAAATATATGAAGACCATCCAGACGGAACTCGGCCATACGATCGATCTCGTCAACCGTCTGGCGATCAGCCATCCGCGCATCGCCTTCCGTCTATCGCACGGACAGCAGGTCTTGCTGAAAACCTCGGGGTCAGGGGACCTGCAGCGGGTGCTCTCCGATGTATACGGCATCGCAGTCGCAAAGAAGATGATTCCTTTCGCAGGCGGGAATGCCGATTACAGCGTAAGAGGGTATGTGACACTTCCGGAGATGACACGGGCTTCGAAGAACTATATGACTGTCCTCATCAACGGCAGATGGGTCAAGAGCTATGCGGTCAACAATGCGGTGCTCGACGCACTCCATACGTATTTGCCAATCGGACGTTTCCCGATCGCGGTGATTGAAGCGGAGGCGGATCCGTACCTGACAGACGTCAATGTGCATCCTTCGAAACAGTTCATAAAGGTGAGCAAGGAATCCGAACTGCTGTCGGCTGTCCGGGAGGGGATCCGCACGGCGGTGAAACGCGCATTGATCATCCCGGATGCGGTACCAAAGGAGAAGAAACCGAAGCAGGCGGACAGTGTCCAGGAATCATTCTGGAAGACTGCAGGTTTCCGGAAAGATCCGGTGCCTGCAGAACAGCCTGCTCCATCGGTCAGCGGTTTTGAACAGACCGAGAGCCCGGCAGCAGAGCAGACGGCTGAAACCCGGCAGGAATTCAGCACGGTACAGTCGGCAGCCTGGACACCGGATCTCACGGAAAGGATGCCGACGTCTCCGGAGTCAGCTGAAATACCAACCAAGGCGGAAACACCCATGCCAGTGCCTGCTGCATCATTTCCTGTCCTTCTGCCTGTCGGTCAGGTGCATGGCACCTATATCGTCGCGCAGAACGAAGACGGTTTCTACCTGATCGATCAGCACGCGGCGCAGGAACGGATCAAGTACGAATACTTCCGGAAAAAGATCGCGCAAGTGGATCATGCGGAGCGGCAGATGCTCCTCATGCCCCTCATCTTCCATTACTCGGCCGATGAGCAGCTGAAGATCGAGGAACGGCTCGGTGCATTGGAAGAAGTCGGTGTATTCCTCGAACAGTTCGGGCCGTCATCCTATACCGTGAAAGAGTATCCATCCTGGTTCCCGCCGGAAGAGGCGTCCTCGATCATCGAGGAGATGATCGAACAAGTACTCCACACGAGGAAAGTCGACATTGCGAAGCTCCGCGAAGATACAGCCATCATGATGAGCTGCAAACGTTCCATCAAGGCGAATCATCATTTGACACCGTCCGATATGCAGCGCCTCCTGAAAGATCTGGGAGCAGCCGAGAACCCTTACACATGTCCTCATGGCAGGCCGGTGCTCATCCATTTCACGACCTATGAACTGGAAAAGATGTTTAAACGGGTCATGTAGCGAATAGGAGGGAAAGCAGTGGAAAGAGAAACTCTGATCATGTCCGACGGATGCATGGTGGAAGCCGTGTCGCTCGGGCCCGGCAGCACCCCACGTGGCCATATTCACCTCGTGCATGGCATGGCGGAACATATCGGCAGGTATTCCGGTGTGATGGAAGAACTTGCAGCACAAGGGTATGCGGTCAGCGGACAGAACCAGCGGGGACATGGGCCGCTTGCAGAAGAGGCCGGCCGTCTCGGTGATTTTGGAGACAACGTCACATTCGACCGTCTTGCAGAGGATGTCCGGGAAGTGCTGGCCCATTACAAAAAACGGTTCGGAAGGGTGCCATGTATACTGTTCGGTCACAGCATGGGCTCGTTCGTCGTCCGGCGTTACAGCCAGAAACACGGCCGTGAACTGGATGCCCTCATTTTGTCGGGGACGGCAGGCGGACCGGGCATCGTCGGCATCGGCGGAACAATATTGGCCTCCATGCTGTCTGTGAAAGACGGCAGCCATGCCCCGAGTTATCTGCTGGATAAGCTTGGGTTCGGCGGGTATAACAGATCCGTCGATCATCCGGAAACGAAATTCGACTGGCTGTCAACAGACCGGAGAGCAGTCCGTGAATACATCGCCGACCCGCTGTCCGGAGCCGTATCGACGAATAAGTTTTTCCGTGTATTGTTTGAGGGTCTGAAAGTGATCAGCACCGCAGATGCCTACCGATCAGTCCCGAAAAGCCTGCCGGTGCTGTTGATTTCCGGGAGTGATGACCCTGTCGGCGATATGGGAGCAGGGGTTTTCGAGGCAGCAGCCCTTTATCGGAATGCCGGTGTCCGGAGTGTTACCGTCAGTTTCCGTGAAGGGGAGCGGCACGAAATACTGCAAGGGGCGGCTCAGGCGCGTACACTTGCCGTCATGCTTGAATGGCTGGTGAAATCGTGAAGAACCAGCTGGATGTTATCGTCATTGTCGGACCGACCGCTTCTGGGAAGACGGACACCGCTGTCGGTCTAGCTCACTGCCTGGCTGGGGAAATCGTGAACGGCGACGCCATGCAGGTATACCGGGGGCTGGATATCGGCACAGCAAAGATCACAGCAGATGAAATGGAAGGGATCCCCCACCATCTGTTCGACATCAAGGCGCCGGAAGAGCCGTTCTCTGCCGCGGAGTATCAGCAGATTGTCAGGGAAAAGATCACGGAAATCAAGCAGCGCGGTAAGATGCCGATTGTCGTCGGCGGGACCGGTTTGTACATCCAGTCGGTCCTGTATGACTACCGTTTCACGGAGGCAGCGGGTGATGAACGTGTACGGGCCCGTCTTGAAGAGGAACTGGCGGATACAGGGCAGGAGCCGCTGTACAGACGGCTCACAGAGCTGGACCCTGAAAGTGCCCGGAAAATCCATCCGAACAACCACCGCCGGCTGATCCGTGCGCTTGAAATCCTTGAAGTGAGCGGCAATACAAAAGCCGAACAAGAATCGGATGTGGGTGCCGTCCCGGTCATGAATGCCTTGATCGCCGGGCTGGACATGCCGAGGGAGATCCTGTATGAGCGCATAGACCGGCGGGTGGAGCGGATGATGGACGCCGGACTGCTGGAGGAAGTCGGGGAACTGCGGAGACAGGGGATCCGTGACGTCCAATCCGTCCAGGCGATCGGCTATAAGGAATTGTATGAAGCATTGGACTGCGGACAGCCGCTGGATGAAGCCGTCGATCTGGTCAAAAGGAACACCCGCCGGTATGCAAAGCGCCAGATGACGTACTTTCGCAACAAGCTCCCGGTCTGCTGGCTGGACGCGCAGGCGGGAAGAGATGAGCTCGTCAGGATTATTTGCAGCAAGGTGAAGGAATGCAGTGAATCGATGGCGAATAGAGAAGGAAGCTTTGAAGAAAAACAACGGTAGGGGGACTCCTCATTGGCAAATGCAAATATGCAGGACGTGTTTTTGAATTCGCTCCGCAAGAACAATACATTCGTCACGATATTCCTGACAAACGGGTTTCAGCTGAAAGGGATCATCAAATCCTATGACAATTACACGGTCCTGCTTGAATCCGACTCGAAACAGCAGCTCATCTACAAACATGCGATTTCGACCTATGTGCCGGCGAAACCGGTCGTCCTGAAAGATGAACAATAAAAAAGGCCTGTGCGGGCCTTTTTTTATTTTGGCAGCAGAGACCGCTGGGGCAGCTGCCAGTGATATTTGATCGACAGCATGCGCAGGGCGGCAGTGGCAGCCAGCAGTACATAAAGAGCAGCATCATGCACATAGTTATCGAACCCGACGATGAGCCCCGCGAGTGCTGCCCATACCGCATAAATATCGCTCTTGAAGATGAGCGGCTGGCGGCCGGCAAGCAGATCACGGATCACACCCCCGCCTGCTCCGGTCAATACGGCGGCTGCCACGACCGCAAACAGCGGCATATCCATCCGGACAGCCATCAGGGCGCCCTGGATCGCAAAAGCCGCGAGTCCGATCGCATCGAAATACGCTCCCCATCTGTTCCAGGTCTTCAGCAAGTATCCGGAAAAGAAGAAGATCACAGCGATCAGCACAGAAGCGACAGTGAAAAACAGACCTTGTTCCCACAGGACGGAAACAGGGATGCCGATCACCAGATTACGCACAGCCCCTCCGCCGAAAGCGGTCACCATCCCGAGGATGTACACCCCGAACATATCAAAGTCCTCCTCCATTGCAACAATTGCGCCGGAGATGGCAAAAGCAGCAGTCCCAATCAGACTGAAAATGTCCCAAGTCACCGAATCGTGCCTCCGTTCTTATAATGTGCAGCTGCGCCAGCCGGCTTCATTCATTTACCGGCGGCGTCTGAACTGCTAAAATGGATTGTATATCTATGGACAAGAATGGAGCATCCTGAATGAGTATACAGCAATTGAACAACGAAATCCTTGCGCGCGCAGAAAAGATAGAGACGGAAATACGGCCATATTCGCAGGAGACGGAGCGGATCGCCCTGTTCAACCAGCAGAAAGTGCTTGCCGCATTCCGTAACAACCGCGTCAGCGACTTCCATCTGAATGGCTCGACCGGATACGGCTATGACGACTCAGGCCGTGAAGTCCTCGAACGGGTGTATGCGGATACGTTCGGTGCGGAGGATTGTCTTGTCCGCGGTCAGATCATCTCAGGCACACACGCCATCGCCATCACGCTTTTCGGCATTCTGCGGCCGGGTGATGAGCTTCTTTATATTACCGGGAAACCATACGACACGCTGGAATCCATCGTATCCGGAGGGGACAAGGATACCGGCTCGCTGAAGGATCTGAATATAAGCTACCGTCACGTCGATCTTCTGGATGACGGCAGTGTCGATTTCGACGAAGTCGAGCGGCAGATCCGCCCTGAAACAAAGATGATCGCCATCCAGCGCTCCCGCGGGTACGCAGACCGTCCGTCGTTCACAATCAGCAAAATCCAGAAGATGGCGGAGCGCATCAAATCGAAGCACCCCGGCCTCATCCTATTCACCGACAACTGCTACGGTGAATTCACAGAAGAACTGGAACCGACCGAGGTCGGCATCGATATCATGGCCGGGTCCCTCATCAAAAACCCGGGAGGCGGTCTTGCGCGTACAGGCGGCTATATTGCCGGGCGCGCGGATCTGATCGAGAAATGCAGCTACCGGATGACTTCCCCGGGACTCGGCGCGGAAGCCGGCGCGAGTCTCGACACGCTTCGTGAAATGTATCAAGGTTTCTTCCTGGCACCGCACGTCGTCAGCCAGGCGGTCAAAGGGGCACAGTTCACCGCGGGCATGCTCGCCTCCTATGGACTGGAGACAGCGCCGCATTTCTCCGCCAAGCGGACTGACCTGATCCAATCCGTCTCATTTGCCAGCGCTGAGCAGATGATCGCATTCTGCCAGACCATCCAGGAAAACTCGCCGATCGACGCCCATGTCAGCCCGGTGCCGTCGTACATGCCGGGATATGCCGATGATGTCATCATGGCGGCCGGTACGTTCATCCAGGGCTCCAGCATCGAACTGACAGCGGACGGTCCGATCCGGCCGCCATACACGGCGTACGTCCAGGGCGGCCTCACCTACGAGCACGTCAAGGCGGCCATCCTGAGTGCGGTCGGCCGACTGGAGGAACTGGGTCTTATCAAGTGACAGGCCCGGGCGACTGTCGGAACTTGTCCTGGTCGCTAACGACATCTTGAACACGATCATGAAACAGGGATAATGATCATAAATTTGTAAAAGTGATCATAAATCCGCAATAGTGACCATAAAAACAGGAAAGTGATCATAAATCCGGATTTCCGCTCATAAACACGTGGGAGTGATCATAAAATCCGAAAAGCGCTCATAACTTCACATACCGGCACCCGCCGGTACGCGGCCCGTACCCCGTTCCTGCAGCAGACACGGCCGCGCAGAAAAGGAGCAAGCCAAGGATCAGATTTGCCGGCTGCGCTTCGCTCCGCGTATTCGGAGCGGGAGCGGAGCAGAGAGGTTCACTGGAAGATAAGGGATCATAAACTAAGCAAAGTGATCATAAATCACGATACGCACTCATAAACTTCCCGGAATGCCAGCCGGCCTGCGCAAGCTGCCGCCTGCCGGGGGAAACCTCAAAAAACAGCACGGACGCCATGAAAACGTGACGTCCGTGCTGTTTTTTGCTAATTCAATGGATGGTACGATACACGCCGACGACCTTGCCGAGAATCGATACATTTTCGACAATGATCGGATCCATCGATGAGTTCTCCGGCTGCAGCCGGAAATAATCTTTCTCTTTGAAGAAACGTTTCACTGTCGCTTCATCCTCTTCAGTCATCGCGACGACGATTTCACCGTTGCTCGCAGTGTGCTGCTGCTTCACGACGACACGGTCGCCGTTCAGGATTCCTGCTTCAATCATACTCTCCCCCATGATCTCCAGCATGAAAAGGTTGTCCTCTGAAGTACCGAACGAGTCGGGAATCGGGAAATATTCTTCAATGTTCTCGATTGCGGTGATCGGCAGTCCTGCCGTGACCTTTCCCACAAGAGGGACATGTACGACACCTGTCTTGAGTTCGTCGGCATCTTCCTGGCCGAGAACTTCGATCGCACGGGGCTTTGTAGGATCCCGTCGGATAAGACCCTTGCTCTCCAGCCGGGCAAGATGGCCGTGGACGGTCGAACTCGAGGCCAGACCGACCGCTTCACCGATTTCACGGACGGAAGGCGGATAGCCCTTCTTCTGGACTTCGTCTTTAATGAATGACAGGATGTCTTCCTGCCTTTTTGAGATCTTCTTCAAACGTGTTCACCTCTTCGCTGATTTCGCAGTCATTGGCAGCGCTGCGGCCTGTTTCTATAAAAATAGTATAACAGGTGTTCGTACATATAGCAAACACAGGTTCTAATTTCAAGGTTGACTTCCAAACCTCTGTTCGCATATAATAAAAACAACGAAGCGAACGTACATTCTGAAAGGGGTTTTTTTCATGGCTGCCATCTTGAATAGGAATAAAAATATCATCGGGGCTTTTGCGGTTTTGACAGTCCTAACATTCGTCCTTATACTGAAATTCTCAGTTCCCAATGAATTCATCGAGGTGACGGTCATCCAGGGGGATACATTATCAGCGCTTGCAGAACGGTACTCGGGAGAGATGCCCGCAGACCGGTGGATCAGGGAAGTTGCAGCATTGAATGATCTGGACGGAACGGCGATCATGGCAGGAGAAGATCTCAAGCTTCCTTTACAATCGTATCAGGGGGCCGATGATGTTCGGCTTGTCTTCGCAGAGGAGGAGTGAACTATGGGCAAGGCAGGGCGCTGCGTCATCTATTGCCGTGTAAGCACAGATAAGGATACTCAGGAAATGTCGCTCTCCCGGCAGCAGGAAGAGCTTGAAAAGCTGGCGGACGAGCTTGGCTTCACCACTGCGGCTAGTTTCGTCGACAGGCACAGCGGCTATGAACTCGATCGTGAAGGTCTGCTCGATCTGCTCGATTTCATACGTGACGATTGTATCGGAGCCGTCCTGGTGCAGGATGAGACGAGGCTCGGGAGAGGGAATGCCCGTGTCGCAGTCCTTCATCTGCTGGCCAAGACAGGTACTTCGGTATTTACGAATCATGACAGCGGACCGCTGGAACTGAATGAGATGGACACGATGCTGCTCGAAATATTGGCGATCGTGGAAGAGTACCAGCGCAAATTACATAATGCAAAGATCAGAAGAGGGATGAGACGGGCTGTGGAAGCGGGATACCGCCCTGAACGCAACTTGAGGAACCAGGGGAACGCGGAAGGCAGGGAACGGATCGATACGCCTGTGCAGGAGATCGTCTCACTGCGGGAAAAGGGACTGACGTTCGAAGAGATCACGTCTGTCCTGAAGGGGCTCGGCCACCAGGTCAGCAAGGCCACTGTGCATCGCCGTTACCAGGAATATACATCTGAGCATGGAGACTGATTGGTTGCACTTCCGCCTGTAATTGTATACGTTAAAATGACGGAAACGAACAGGAGGGATTCAATTGCTGGAAGACAAGAAAATCAAGCGGATCAACGAACTTGCAAAAAAAGCGAAAACGACCGGATTATCGGTCGAAGAGGCGAAGGAGCAGTCACAGCTGCGGAGTGAATATCTGAAGACATTCCGCTCGACGATGAGGGATACGATCGAAAATGTGAAGGTGATCGACCCCGATGGGAACGATGTCACGCCTGACAAGGTGAAAGACGCAAAAAACAGGAAATTCCTGAATTGAGCCGGAAATGCTCATGACCACCGCAGTTTGTATTCCTGCGGTTTTTTCATTACAATGAAAGAGGAAACTAGTTTCATGAAGATAACTTGAAAGGGTGTTCTAATCGATGACCAAACCTGTTGATCAATTGGCGATCAATACGATCCGCACATTGTCGATCGATGCAATCGAAAAAGCAAACTCCGGCCATCCGGGCCTTCCTATGGGAGCTGCACCTATGGCGTATGTACTGTGGACACAGCATATGCATCACAATCCATCGAATCCTTCCTGGTTCAACCGTGACCGTTTCGTCCTGTCAGCCGGACACGGGTCTGCGCTGCTGTACAGCATGCTCCATCTGAGCGGGTACGATCTTCCACTCGATGAGCTGAAGAATTTCCGCCAATGGGGCTCCAAGACACCCGGGCATCCTGAATATGGCCACACAGCCGGTGTGGAAGCGACGACAGGTCCTCTTGGGCAGGGAATCGGCATGGCGGTCGGCATGGCGATGGCAGAAAAGCACTTGGCTGCCACTTATAACAAACCGGGATACGACATTGTCGATCACTACACATACGCACTTTGCGGTGACGGCGACCTGATGGAAGGTGTTGCCGGGGAAGCGATCTCCCTTGCCGGCCATCTTGAGCTTGATAAGCTGATCGTCCTGTATGACAGCAATGATATTTCACTCGACGGAGAACTGGACATGTCCTTCACTGAAAAGATCCAGAAGCGTTTCGAGTCTTACGGCTGGAATTATATCCGCGTGGAAGACGGCAATGATACGGACAGACTCTCTGACGCGATCGGACAGGCAAAACAGAACACCGGCGGCCCGACGCTCATCGAAGTGAAGACGATCATCGGCTACGGCTCTCCGAACAAATCCGGTAAATCGGATGTCCACGGCGCGCCGCTTGGTGAAGATGAAATGAAATTGACGAAAGAATACTATAAATGGACGTTCGATCAGGATTTCCATGTACCTGAGGAAGTCTATGAAACGTTCAAGACGTCCATCCAGGAAAACGGCATGGACAGTGAATCCGAATGGAACAAATTGTTCGGCGCCTATGAAGCTGAACATGCCGGACTTGCAAAACAGCTGAAGGCTGCAATCGACGGTATTGACACCGAGTCGGTCGGCGCTGCGCTGCCTGTATATGAAACAGGCAAGTCGATTGCGACCCGCTCAGCTTCCGGCGATGCCATCAATGCGATTGCAAAAGCACTCCCTTCGTTCTTCGGCGGAAGTGCGGACCTCGCAGGTTCCAACAAAACGGCAATCAAAGGGGCAGGGGACTTCCTGCCGGGCACTATGGAAGGACGCAATATCTGGTTCGGTGTTCGTGAATTCGCAATGGGCACTGCATTGAATGGAATGGCGCTCCACGGGGGATTGAATGTCTTCGGCGGGACGTTCTTTGTCTTCAGCGACTATGTGCGTCCTGCAGTCCGTCTCTCGGCGCTTATGGGACTTCCTGTCACATACGTATTCACCCACGACAGCATCGCAGTAGGGGAAGACGGTCCGACTCACGAGCCGATCGAACACCTGGCATCCCTTCGTGCAATGCCCGGGTTGTCCGTAATCCGTCCTGCGGATGCCAACGAGACATCGGCGGCTTGGAAGCTTGCTGTCACGTCGGCGGACAAACCGACCGTGCTTGTGCTGTCCCGCCAGAACCTGCCAGTCCTTGAAAAATCGAAGGAATTGGCAGACGAAGGTGTCCGGAAAGGGGCGTACATCGTTTCGCCGAGCGAAGCGGACCAGCCGGAAGCCATCCTGATTGCCACCGGCTCCGAAGTCAGTCTCGCTGTGGACGCACAGAAAGAGCTCCGCAGCAAAGGGATCGACGTTTCCGTTGTCTCCATGCCTTCCTGGGATCGTTTCGAGGAACAGGACGCCGGCTACAAGGAACAAGTACTGCCGAAAGCTGTCACCGCGCGTCTCTCCCTTGAAATGGGATCTTCCCTCGGCTGGCACAAGTACGTCGGCACTGAGGGGGACGTACTGGCGATTGATACATTCGGCGCCAGCGCACCTGGAGATATCGTCATGAAAGAATACGGCTTCCATACAGGGAACGTCATGGAGAAAGTGACCGGACTGCTCGGCAAGTAATTGCCTGTCCGGCGGTTTCCATCCCTCTTATACACTGCCTGCAGAGCCATCTCCGGATGGCGCCTGCAGGCAGTGTTTTTTTTTTGACAGCGCCGACGATGTGATTCGACAGAACTAGTCGACTTCCGTTCCGTGAATTGACAGTCTTTTTGAAATCGTTGTTATACGATGTAGGAAAGGAGTGGTCATCCATGCGAACTTATGGCATCTATAAAATCAAAGAAACTTATCAGGACTTCGTACTTGGCAGAGAACGGCTGCTGTATGATTTACTTAGTGCGGACGGAAGCGACACCCATCTGAATGAAGTAAGATACTTGTGCGATCGTCTGGAAATCGGCGCGATTGAAAATGCGATCATGAAACAGCTTGGCAAGAACTTTCATACAATCGACAGAGGCGATATGAAGTATACACTGACCCATCCGCTGAAAGGAACGATTGACGTCGGCTTCTCGAGCCATGCCCTTCATGCGACCTGCCACGGATCCCGTATGCTCGACCTGGACTTGTTCGTTGCCCTCTCCAGTGCGGAAGACCGATATTTCGCAGTGATGGATGAATCGAGCGAGTGGGGCTGGCTGAAACCGATTCGCACATCTGATCACGTCCTGTCCGCAGGATGCCTTCTGGCCCAGTGAAATCGCTGCAGCGCGTTCGAGTGAATGCCGTAATTCCTGAAAGTCGTGATTGAGACGTTGCGAAGATGGACTGCGATGCTGTATAATCCTACTTGGTGGAAACACTTGGACTATTGCAGCAGGGGAGGTAGTACGTATGACTGTTTGGTGGATTGTTGGAATCATTGTTGCACTTGCAGCCGGGGTGGCTCTTGGCTTCTTCTTGGCCCGTCAATACATGATGAAATATCTGAAAGAAAACCCGCCGATTAATGAAGATATGCTCCGCATGATGATGATGCAGATGGGGCAAAAACCTTCTCAAAAGAAAATCAATCAAATGATGGCTCAAATGAATAAGATGTCTGACAAAGAAGCGAAAAAGAAGAAGTAATTCATTGATATACGAAGTGTTCCTGTACATAGGTGATCACTTGCTGGAATAGGGCGCTTGCGGAAGATCATAACGTGATCTTCCGCAAGCGCCCTTTGCCAATTTAGAACCATTCATGAGTTCAGCAGCCCGTATTTCCTCAGGAAGCGCCGGACGGTCATTTCATATTCTTCCGGGTTCTCATTGAAGGAGCGTGCATGCGCCCCTTTCGGAAACAGTTTGATGGCTTTCGGTCCTTGTTTCCGTTCATACAGATCTTCCGTCATCGCGGGGAGTATGAAATCATCTTCGAGGCTGTGGATGAACAGCATCGGTTTTTTGACTTGATCGACGGCCTCTTTCGGTGAAACGAGCGTTGTTGTGTAGCCATCCCGGATCTTCAAGAAAAGATTGGCAATCCGTATCACTTTCGGACTTCTGAGAGGCGTCGTCGTCCTTAGTATGTGGAACACCTGCTCCGTGAAATCGGAGAACGGGCAGTCCGCCACATAGAAGTCCGCCTCCTCCTCGTACGTTCCGGCCGTCAGGATCATCGTGGCGGCGCCCATCGACTCTCCGTGGATCCCGAGCAGTGCACGCTTGCCGATCCGGCTGCGCACAGCACCGATGATCGCATGCAGATCCATTTTTTCGTAAAACCCGAAACTCGTCGTCTTCCCTCCGGACTCTCCGTGTCGCCGGTGGTCATACACCACCGAATTGAAACCGAGACGCTCGAACATACGGGCGAATTTCATGGAGTTGATCTTATTCTCGGTGACACCATGCGTGATGATGACCGTCCTTGTCGTATCGAGCGGTTTCAAATAGACAGCATGCAGCAGATAGCCGTTCGGCGACTGGATCTTCATGACAGCCTTCGGAACCGTTTCATACCAATGGCCATCGAACCGTCTCGCGATCGTCTCGCGTTTCAGCACCAGCTCGGCATCCTTGACTTTCAAGAACATGAGCCGGTTCGTCGCAATTATGCCGAACGCCGTCACGGTACCCGCTGCCAGTGCTGTCAGTCCGCCCGTGATCGCAAGAAATCGTTTCTTCACATCCCTCCAGCCCCTCTCAGCATGTTCCTTTTTCGAAAAGACGGTACATTCCGGTGTCGATTGGCCGGGAGACGTAAGGGGCGATAGCGGATATCGCTTCGCACATCTTCCCAACGTCGATTCCCGTTTCGATTCCAAGGGAATCGAACATATTGACAACGTCTTCCGTCGCCACATTACCGGTCGCCCCTTCTGCAAACGGACAGCCGCCAAGTCCGCCTGCCGACGTATCGAACCGATCCACACCCGCCTGGAGTGCAGCTAAAATGTTCGCCAATGCCATTTTACGGGTGTCGTGGAAATGAGCAGTCAGCAGGACTGACGGGAACGCCTGGCGGAGACGGGAGAACAGTTCGAAGCTCTCTGCAGGGTTCGCCATACCGATCGTATCGGCGACACTCAGTTCGTCGACTCCGAGAGCGACGAACCGCCGGCATAGTTCGATGACGTCCTCGATATCCGTCTTGCCTTCATATGGACAATAGAATGCAGTGGAGATGCATGCGCGGACAAAGATTCCATCCTCTTTCAATTGTTCGATGACCGGTGTCAGCGCCTCCACACTTTCATCAGTCGACCGGTTGATATTCTTTTGATTGAATGTATCACTTACTCCGACAAAGACGGCAACGGCTTCTGCCCCTGCGTCCCGGGCGAGACTGACTCCTTTTGAATTCGGTGTCAGAACGATGGCGCGCTCGAACGGTACGGCATTCCTGGCAATATCCCCGGCATCCTTCATCTGCGGAACCCATTTGGGCGATACGAATGATGTCAGCTCGATCTCCCGGACGCCCGAGGTTTTCAGAAGGCGGATGAATTCGAGTTTGGCGTCTGTCGGCACCTGGTTCTTCTCATTCTGGAGTCCGTCACGCGGTCCCACCTCGATTATTGTTGCACGATTTGGTAAACTGAACATAGTATCCCTCCTGCAGTCTATTCTACCGGACACTTGCAGATGCAGGCAATCCATATGTGGGAATGTTCAGAGAACCGGACGGGAGGGCATGTTCCATTACATAAGGGGGGAATTGTTCATGACAGAAGAGATCATTATTGCAAGTGCTGTACGTACGCCTATCGGTTCGTTCCTGGGCGCCCTGAAAACAGTCAGCGCGGCGGAGCTTGGCGCAATCGCCATCAAGGAAGCGGTGCAGCGTGCCGGCATCGTGCCGGAAGAAATCGATGAAGTCATCATGGGGAATGTGCTTCAGGCGGGCTCAGGACAGAATCCTGCACGGCAGGCCTCCATTAAAGCCGGTTTGTCCGAACAGGTGCCTGCAACAACTATCAACAAAGTCTGCGGGTCCGGTCTCAAAGCAGTCCAGCTGGCCAGGCAGGCGATCCTCGCAGGGGATGCTGACGTAATTGTTGCAGGCGGAATGGAGAGCATGAGCCAGGCGCCTTATGTGCTGAAAAATGCACGCGAAGGGTTCAAGATGGGGGACCAGCAGCTCGTCGACACGATGATTTCCGATGGGCTCTGGTGTGCATTCAACGATTACCATATGGGTATCACCGCAGAAAATCTGTGTGACCGTTATGAGCTGACCCGCGAAGAGCAGGATGAGTTCGCTGCAGATTCTCAGAAGAAAGCGGCGGCTGCGCGTGCTGCCGGCAGGTTCAAAGAAGAGATTGTCCCGGTGGAGATCCCGGTCCGCAAAGGGGACCCCGTCCTGTTTTCAGAAGACGAATATATCAAAGAAGGCACAACAGCGGAAAAACTGGGGAAACTGCGTCCGGCCTTCAAGAAGGAAGGCAGTGTGACGGCAGGGAACGCATCCGGCTTGAATGACGGTGCTGCAGCACTGGTCATCATGTCGAAGACGAAAGCGGATGCGCTTGGCGTCGAACCGCTCGCGGTGATCCGGGCGAATGCCACCGCAGGCGTCGATCCCGCTGTCATGGGAATCGGACCTGTCCAGGCGGTTGCGAATGTGCTGAAACGTGCTGACCTGACGCTTGACGACATCGACCTGATCGAGGCGAACGAAGCGTTTGCCGCCCAGTCGCTTGCAGTCGGCCGTGAATTGAAATTCGATAACGCTAAGCTGAACGTCAACGGCGGGGCAATCGCACTCGGTCATCCGATCGGCGCAAGCGGTGCCAGGATCCTCGTCACCCTGCTGCATGAGATGAAGCGCAGGGATGCGAAGCGCGGTCTGGCAGCTCTTTGTGTCGGCGGCGGCCAGGGTGTCGCTGCTGTTGTCGAACGCACTGATGTGTAAAAGGAGACGATGGAATGAGTAAGAAACGGACAAGCAGCCAAAAGCCCGCTGGTAAACAAGATGACGGGAATCTGACACTTGCGGACGCCCTCGGAGACAGCGTACTATCCAAGCTGAAACAAGCGAAAACAGAGCTGTCCCAGAAAGCCGCACAAGAAGAGGAAGAAAAGAAACAGCGTGCAATCCGCGAACGGCAGGAACGGGAAGCGAACAAGTCGTTTGCTGAGCTGCTGGACGAATACGATGGACCGGCACGCAAAGATTGAACAGGGGACCGCACAGTATTTTGTGCGGTCTTCTTTTGAAGGAGCTGGCAGGCTGGATGAAAATCGAGAGGATCATTATTAGAGAACTGGAAATGATGATGAAGAATCCGTTCACGACAAGTTTCGGCACGATGCAGAAACGGCGGTTCTCTGTCGTCGAAGTGCAGGACGAACTCGGAAACTGCGGGTTCGGGGAAGGAGTCGCATTCACCGAACCATCCTATACGGAAGAAACAGCCGGGACGGCTCTCCATATGATGCAGGACTTCCTCATTCCCCTCCTTGCAGGGAAAACAATCGAACACCCGGACGATGTATCAGTGATCTTCCGGCCGATCCGCAAAAATAATATGGCGAAGGCGGCAATCGAATGCGCTGTCTGGGATTGCTGGGCAAAACGCATTGGAGTTTCTTTGTCCGCTGCACTCGGCGGAACGAAATCCCTCATCGAAACAGGGATCAGCATTGGCCTCCAGCCGTCACCTGCTGCTCTGCAGGACCGCATTCGGCAGAGTCTGTCAGCGGGATACAAACGGATCAAAGTGAAAATTAAACCCGGCAATGATCTCGAGTTGCTCGCAGGCATACGGGAGGTGTTTCCCGATATCCCGCTCATGGCTGACGCCAATTCCGCTTACTCCCTCGCGGATATCAGCCTGCTGAAAAAGCTCGACCGGTTCGATCTCATGATGATCGAGCAGCCGCTTGCGGAAGATGACATCGTGGATCATGCAGCCCTGCAGAAGGAATTGCGGACGCCGGTCTGCCTGGACGAAAGCATCCTGTCGGCGGAAGACGCCCGTAAAGCGCTCCAGCTCGGGAGCTGCAGAATCATTAATATAAAGATTGGCCGTGTCGGGGGACTGACGGAAGCAAAAAAAATCCATGACATCTGTCAGGCAGCAGGTGTTCCGGTCTGGTGCGGAGGAATGCTTGAAGCCGGCATTGGCCGTGCCCATAACATAGCGTTGACGTCGCTGCCTGGATTCAGTCTGCCAGGCGATACGGCAGGCTCCTCGAATTATTGGGAACGTGACATCGTGATGCCTGAAATACAGGCGGAAGACGGACACATCCCCGTACCTGAAGGACCGGGGATCGGATTCGATATCGACTGGGAAGAGCTTGAGCAACACACAGTCAATCGGCTGACATTCGATTTGCTCCGATGAATACATAGTTTCTTTCTCTTCGTCCATACTGTCAGTAAACAGGATGGAGGAGAAATGATTATGAAGAAACTGATGATGCTTCTTGCTGCCTGCCTGCTGATGGCTTCGCTTGCTGCCTGCGGAAAGAAAGACAATGCCAATAATGGGACTGCAGACAACAATACGGATACCACCGGGCAGATGGACAAAACGGACGAAACGGATGACATGGCCGATGATGATACAACTGCAGGTACAGACACGGATGCAGATATGGATACTGAGAACGGTGACAGCGCAGCGGATGATCAGAACAATGTGGAGACGAGTGATGACATTGCAGAAGCGGTTAAATCGATCGACGGCGTCGACCATGCCAATGTCCTGAAGATGAATGATACCCTCTATGTAGGTGCAACACTGAAAGAAGGAACTAATTCCACAACGGAACTCGATGGTCAGATTGCAGACAAAGCGAGAGAAGACTCCGATGATGCCGACAAAGTGTATGTGTCCACGAATCCTGATTTTGCGAAAGAAATCGACGAGTATAGTGACAAGATCCGGAACGGGGAACCGGTCCAAGGATTGTTCGAAGAAATCGGCGATGCCATGTCCCGAATGTTCCCCGATGCACACTGACTCAAAAAACCCGGCTTCCCAAATGGGGGAGCCGGGTTTTTGTCAGCTGATTTTCTCCAGGGAAGAAGGAACTTCCGTGACCCAGCCGAGAGGATCGCTTTCCTCGCCCGTCTGGATTTGAGTGAGCGTTTCGTAAAGTTTTTTGGAGACGGGTCCGGTTTCACCTTCGTTCACTACCATGACCGTATCATTCCAATTCAGTTCACCGACCGGGGAGATGACCGCGGCAGTACCGGTACCGAACACTTCCTCGAGTTTACCGGCGGCATGGGCATCTGCGACTTCATCGATTGAAATTTTCCTTTCAGTCACCGGAGTTCCCCAGTGGGCTAGCAATTCGATGATCGATTTGCGTGTGATCCCTTCCAGGATGCTTCCATTGATGGCAGGTGTGATGATCTCTCCGTCAATCTTGAAGAAGATATTCATGCTGCCGACTTCTTCCACGTACTTTTTCTCGACACCATCGAGCCACATGACCTGGGAGTACCCTCTCGAGCTGGCGGTCTCCTGCGCTTTCAGGGCAGAAGCATAGTTTCCTGCAGTCTTGGCGCCGCCTGTCCCGCCTTTGACAGCACGGACATATTCGTTCTCCACCAATATCTTGACTGGATGGATCCCCTCTTCGTAATAGGAGCCGACCGGCGACAGGATGATGTAGAATTGATAACTGGCTGCAGGCGCCACGCCGAGGAATGCTTCAGTCGCAATGACGAACGGACGGATGTACAAAGACGTTCCTAAAAGATGAGGGACCCATCCCTCTTCGACACGCAGCAGTTCCAGAAGCCCCGCCAGTGCATCTTCTGTATCAATTTCCGGCATGCAGAGACGGTCCAGTGAACGATTCAGCCGTCTGAAGTTTTCCTCGGGACGGAACAGCCGGATGGAATCGTCTTCGGCCCGGTAGGCTTTCAGGCCCTCGAAAACAGTCTGCCCGTAATGGAATACGATGGCAGCCGGGTCAAGGGAAATTGGTGCATACGGTACAATTCTGTGATTCTGCCAGCCTGAGCCTTTGACATAATCCGCGATGAACATATGGTCTGTGAAGCTTCTGCCGAATACAAGAGTTTTGTCATCCGGCTTTGGTTTCCGGGATTCGGTTAAGTTATAAGTGATCTTAGATGTTGTCATCAGGCATATCCCCTTTGCGGTTCATTACATCGATATATCGAATACAGCCATTATACGCCTTCTGTCAAGAAATGAAAGAATAGTCCGTATTTTATTTTTATTACAATTTTGAAATCGTTTTCAGTAATATCGTTTGTTGAATATCTGTTTAGCATGTACACTTGGGAACTGAAAAGGAGTGGGATGCTATGCTTCGAACAATTGTCATCGGGGGCGGCATTGCGGGCTGCGCCGCTGCCTATGAACTGGCCAAACGGGGATGCCGCGTGACGGTGATCGACAGAGACGACAAAGGAAGAGCTACAGATGCGGCAGCAGGCATCATCTGTCCCTGGCTGTCGCAGCGGCGCAACCAGGATTGGTACCGGCTTGTGCGGGAGGGGGCGAGGCATTACCGCGTTCTGATTCCCGAGCTGGAGCAGCTCGGCGAGACAGAAACAGGTTACCGGCAAGTCGGAGCCCTCAGCCTGTTCACTGACCAGAAGAAGCTGGAAAAAGCATACGAGCGTGCGCTTTCAAGACGGGAAGACGCCCCCGAAATCGGTGAAGTGCATATGCTCGATGAAACGGAAGTGAAAGACGCTTACCCGCCTGCTGCTGAAGGGTACAGGGCACTGTACGTTTCGGGGGCTGCCCGGGTGGATGGCAGACAGCTGCGGCTTGCACTCAAGCGTGCGGCAGAACGGCTCGGAGCGCGGTTCATTGCAGGGAATGCTGTGCTGGACAGTTATGCTGTTGGCTGTCTGTCATTGCGTGCAGGTTCAGAGAGCTTTACTGCCGACCGGCTGATCTTTGCGACGGGGGCATGGCCTCCTGCCCTGGAAGCTGCAGGCATCCAGCTCGATATACGCGGACAGAAAGCGCAGATTGTCCACCTGGATCCGCATGACAGCGGGGCATCGGATTGGCCGGTCGTCATACCGCCCGGCGACCAGTATCTGCTGTCCTTCGATGACGGACGGGTGGCTGCCGGGGCCACCCACGAAGACGAGGATGTGTTCAATACGGCGGCAACGGCCGGCGGTCTGCATGAAGTGCTGGACAAGGCCTTGCGGGTCGCGCCGGGATTGGCGGCATCCGAATGGATCGGGGCGCGTGCGGGTGTTCGTCCCTTCACACCGGGGTTTCTGCCGGTTGCGGGGGAGATACCGACACATCCGGGTCTTTACGTTGTCAACGGACTCGGCGCTTCCGGCCTGACTGCGGGGCCATTCATCGGCAAGCTGATCGCTCAAATGTGCACGGGAGAGAAAACCGACCTTGAGATGGATGTGTATTCACCGGACCAAGCGATCCGCGCCTTGTAGAGGAAACCGTTTACATTCTTAAATCTTTGCGGACCCCTTGTTTTTTCAGTGCGGCATGCTATACTGATATCAAAATCGAATACATTCACTCATATAATAGCGGGGATATGGCCCGCAAGTTTCTACCGGTTTGCCGTAAACGAACCGACTATGAGAGCAGCGGATGTGAAACAACCTGCGGAAAGACTGCAGGTCACTGTTTTGCGTTTCATCTGGTGATTCTGAAGCCGTGATGACCCTTGCTCCACTCATAGATATGATTGGATGCGCGGGTCA
This sequence comes from Sporosarcina koreensis, assembly GCF_000826145.2. Classification (GTDB taxonomy): domain Bacteria; phylum Bacillota; class Bacilli; order Bacillales_A; family Planococcaceae; genus Sporosarcina; species Sporosarcina trichiuri. Next base: position 866,679 of record NZ_LN651337.1, on the reverse strand, counting down.
TGCGGCTTTTTTGTATGCCCGCCATATCATTGAGGAGGAAATCGAATGCAATTGCTGAAAAACAAGATTATGGAAGAGGGCAAAGTGCTGCCGGGCAACGTATTGAAAGTTGATTCATTCCTGAACCACCAGATCGATCCTGCACTCATGCAGGCGATCGGTGATGAATTCGCAGAGAAATTCGGACAGTCAGGACTCACAAAGATATTGACATTGGAATCATCCGGTATAGCCCCCTCGGTGATGGCCGGCCTCAAGCTCGGCATTCCGGTCGTGTTTGCAAGGAAGCGTAAATCGCTCACACAGAACAGTGCGCTGTACAGTGCTTCCGTCTACTCCTATACAAAGCAGGAGTCGAACGAAATCTCCGTTTCCCAGGCACATATCAGCGGTGATGACACACTTCTGATTATCGACGATTTCCTGGCAAATGGACAGGCGGTCCTCGGCCTGCTCGATATCGCGGAACAATCCGGTGCTTCTGTTGCGGGTGTCGGCATCGTCATCGAGAAAGGGTTCCAGCCGGGAGGGGACATGCTCCGTGAAAAGGGCTGCCGTGTCGAGTCGCTGGCCATCATCGAATCACTTGAAAACAGCCGGGTGACGTTCAAGGAGGCTGTCAACCAATGAAAACGGCCCTTCTCGGAATCCAGCACCTCCTCGCGATGTACGCCGGCGCAGTCCTGGTCCCTCTGATTGTCGGCGGGGCGATCGGCCTGTCATCCACGCAGCTGACATACCTTGTGTCGGTTGATATCCTGATGTGCGGTATTGCAACGTTGCTGCAGATCATGACCAATAAATTCTTCGGCATCGGTCTTCCTGTCGTCCTTGGATGCACCTTCACCGCGGTCGGCCCGATGATTGCCATCGGCAGTTCGTTCGGCCTGTCTGCGATTTACGGCGCTGTCATCGCTTCAGGCGTCATTATCGTGCTCATCAGCGGATTCTTCGGGAAACTCGTCAAATTCTTTCCCCCTGTCGTGACAGGTTCAGTCGTGACGATCATCGGGATCACTCTGATACCCGTCGCCATCAATAACATGGGCGGCGGACAGGGGGCCGCTGACTTCGGCTCCCTGCATAATATTCTGCTGTCGTTCGGCACACTTGCATTTATCGTCCTCGTCTACCGGTTTTCCACAGGGTTCCTGCGTGCGATCGCCATCCTGATCGGAATGGCAGCAGGAACTGTAGGAGCGGTATTACTCGGGGTTGTCGATTTCTCGGCTGTCCACGAAGCGTCGTATTTCCACTTGGCAAAGCCATTTTTCATTGCCGTGCCTTCGTTCCATTGGCAGCCGATCCTGACGATGACCATCGTGGCGATGGTATCGCTTGTCGAATCGACAGGTGTCTACTTTGCCCTGGGAGATATTTGCGAGAAGGAAATCGACCATAAAGACTTGGAAAAGGGGTATCGGTCGGAAGGACTCGCTTCCGTCCTCGGCGGTCTGTTCAATGCATTCCCGTATACGACATTTTCACAGAACGTAGGACTCATTCAAATGTCCGGCGTCAAATCGAGGAAGGTGCTGGTCATTACAGCAGGCATGCTGATCGGCCTCGGCTTCCTGCCGAAAGTGGCAGCACTTGCAACAGTGATCCCGAATGCGGTCCTCGGCGGCGCCATGGTGGCGATGTTCGGTATGGTCGTCTCGCAGGGCATCAAGATGCTGAGTACGGTTGTCGTCCTTTCCCAGGACAACGCCATGATCATCGCATGCTCCGTCGGAATCGGCCTCGGCGTCTCCGTTGTGCCGGAACTGTTCGCAAAACTGCCGGCCGGCCTCCAGCTGCTGACGAGCAATGGCATTGTGGCAGGCAGCGTTACAGCCATCTCACTAAATATCATGTTCAATATGCTGCCGAAGCGGAAACGCAAGAAAGCAGTCGTGCTGACAGAACAGGAAGCATGAAAAGAGCAGGGGGACATCCAGTCCTCCTGCTCTTTTTTCAGATTCTGTGCTGGTCATACACGTGCTTCGGAAGGAGGGTGACGAGATTCCCGATTTCCTCATCGGACACTGCGCTCCGATACGCATTCAGTGTGTCTGTCAGCTGTTCCTCAGTGCGTGCGCCTGCCAAAGCGCATGCGACGGTGCTGTCCGACAGGCAGAACCGGATGGCGGCCGCATGCAGATCGGATGATTCTGCCGTCAGACGCCGGACGGTATCCGTCAATTCGGGCTGTCCGAATGCGGCGAACGCCCCCGCCCTCTCCGCCCGTCCCTGTCCTTCGGCAGTCAGCAGACCCTTGGCAAGCGGCCCTCTGGCGATGACGGATGCACCTTGATCGGATACTGCATTGAACCACTCTTCGGGACGCCGGTCGAGCATGCTGTACTGCATCATGACGGATATTGCACTGCTGTGCGATAGGAACCGCTCAATGACATTCGGCCGGATCGAAGAGATTCCATACTGGCGGATCAGGCCTTCCTTCCTCAGCTGCTCGAATGCTTCAATCGTCTCTTCATAGTCATCTTCCATAGTCCCACCGTGCAGCTGATACAAATCGATATAATCCGTGCCTAGGCGTTTCAGACTCGCCTTGGCGCCTTCGAGAATATGCTTCTTCGAAGGATTCCACGTCCAGCCCTTCCCGTCCGGGTCGATCTGGTTGCCGACCTTCGTCGCAAGGATGATATCCTGCCGGCGCCCTTTCAATGCTCTGCCGACAAGTTCCTCATTCGCACCGCCGTCATAGAGATCCGCTGTGTCGATCAGCGTGATCCCCGCGTCGATGGCTGCCGCAACGATACGGTCCGCATCTGATTGCCCGGATGGCAGCGACATGCAGCCGAGCCCGAGTTCCGAGACATACAGACCGCTGTTGCCGAGTTCCCGTTTGTCCATGTAAACACCTCCTGTAACCTCATGGTATACTGGTCGAAACGAGAAAGGAAGCGGGGAAGCTTATGGCCAAATTTGAAGAAAAGACAATTACGAGCGAAACAATCTATGAGGGGAAGATCATCGACCTGCGAGTGGAGGAAGTCGAACTGCCGAATGGCAAGCGGTCTTCCCGCGAACTCATCAAGCATCCCGGCGCGGTCGCTGTCATCGCACTGACGGATCAGGGGAAGATCGTGCTGGTGGAACAGTTCCGCAAAGCGCTTGAGCGGACGATCATCGAGATTCCCGCGGGAAAAATCGATCCGGGTGAGCAGCCCGAACTGACAGCTGCCCGGGAACTGGAAGAAGAGACGGGATATCGTGCAGGCAGTCTCGAGTACCTCCAGTCATTTGCGACATCACCGGGATTCGCGGACGAAATCATCCATCTCTATGTGGCACAGGACCTGGAACGTGTGGACAACCCTGCCGAAGGGGATGAGGATGAATTCCTGAATGTGCTGGAATGCACGCTCAAACAGGCGGAAACGATGGTGGAAGACGGGCGGATCTACGATGCCAAAACCGCTTTTGCAGTTTTGTATGTGAAGCAGCGGTTCCCGGGCTGATCTACTAATTGCCTCGGGACGAGCATAGGATGTACAAACTATGCGGAGGTGTGAGTTACATGATACGTTCACTGTCCTTTATCCAGCTGTTTGTCATCCTGACCGTAGGATATACCGGAGGAGTCCTGCTCTATCGAAGCATTCCCTCTGCGGATTTCACGCTGCTTGTGCAGCTGTATGATCAGCGCGCTGTCTCTGATGGCAGCCCGTCTCTCGTCTACCAGCTGCTCTCTGTCCTGTCTTTCTATATAGTGGCGGCCGCGCTGGCGCTTTCCGGCAGGACGAAGTGGCTGGTCATGATGTCCGGAGCACTGAAGAGCGTCCTGTTCGGGCTGTCATCCGCCTATTTGCTGGCAGACGGCCTGAAGATGACTGTATATGCAGGCTGGTGGTTCCCATTCCAGCTTGCGGCGACACTCCTTGTGTTTTTCTGCTGCTGGCCCCTTCCCCCGCCATTCTATCTGAAACAGCCGAAAAAGAAGAAGTTCTCCTGGCGGGTGCCTGTCCTGTTCGCAGCGGCAGGCCTGATCGTCTTTTTTGCCGATAAGATAGTATACAAGTTAACAGGCGGCTGAACGTTCGGCGGGACGGTTTCCTTTCTATTGTCAACACGAATGACGATTTGCTATAATAGAATCATTCTTGAGGGGGGCGTCCTATGGAAAGCCGAATCGAACGCATAAAAAAACAACTGCATGGGGCCAGCTATAAATTGACGCCTCAGCGAGAAGCTACCGTAGCGGTACTCTTGGAAAATGAAGCAGACCATCTGAGTGCAGAAGATGTATTTCTTCTGGTAAAGGAAAAAGCCCCGGAGATCGGTCTTGCGACAGTCTACAGAACACTTGAATTATTAACTGAATTGAAAGTGGTCAACAAAATCAATTTCGGCGACGGCGTAGCGCGATACGATTTACGGCAGGAGGGGGCGGACCGCTTCCACCACCATCTGATCTGTATCGAATGCGGGACGGTCGATGAAATCCAGGAAGACCTTCTCGGTGAGGTGGAGAAAGTCGTTGAAAAGCGGTTTGGATTTACAGTCAAAGATCATTGGCTCACCTTCCATGGTATTTGCAAACGATGCAAATCAGAGGGGGATACAAAGGGAAAGTGAGAGAGGGTGGCTTCGTGCTGCCCTCTTTTACTGTTCCATCCGAAAAAGGAGGGAGGCAGTACGGCGATCCTTCGGGCAACAACTGCCGGACTGCCGTCATGTATGGCTGATTTGAAAGATCCGCTGCAGGATTATCTGCATTTCCTGAAAGTGGAGCGGCAGCTTGCGGAAAATACGATTTCATCCTACAGGCGGGACCTGGCTCCGTACGTCTCGTGGCTGGACAGCCAGCAAGTGGCGACGGATGCCGTCGATCACCAGAAAATACTGGAGTATCTGCATCTGCTGAAAGAACAGGGCAAGTCATCCAGGACGATCTCCAGGCACATTTCGTCCATCCGGTCATTCCATCAGTTCCTGCTTCGTGACCAGGTGCTGCCGACAGATCCGACAGTCCACCTGGAGCTCCCGAAACTCGAGAAGAAGCTCCCCCGTGTACTGTCCGTCAAAGAAGTGGACAGCATCATCCGGGCGGCCGGCGGCGAATCCCCGCAAAACAGGCGGGACACTGCCATATTGGAACTGCTCTACGGAACAGGGATGCGTGTCAGTGAACTGATAGGCATGAATACCGACGATCTGAATGGTATAATGGGCTTTGCAAGGGTGTTCGGCAAAGGCGGGAAAGAGAGGATCATCCCGCTCGGCAGTTCGGCTGTGAAAGCGTGTACAATATACATGGAGACAGTCCGGCCCGAGTTTGCTGCCGCCGCTTCCAAAGATGCACTGTTCCTCAATGCACGCGGCGGCCGGCTGACGCGGCAGAGCATCTGGAGCCTGCTGCAGGATGTCGCTGAAAAGGCCCAGCTGAGCAGAAAACTGACCCCCCACATGCTGCGGCATTCGTTTGCCACCCATCTGGTGGAAAACGGGGCGGATCTGCGCGCTGTCCAGGAAATGCTCGGACATGCCGACATCTCCACCACACAAATCTATACGCACGTAAGCAGGACACGCCTCAAAGATGTGTACAGCCAGTACCATCCGAGAGCATAAGGGAAACTGAAGGAGGAAAAGAATTATGACGAAAAGTTCATTTGAAAGAATCCATCTGATCGTACTCGATTCCGTCGGTATCGGAGAAGCACCGGATGCACACCTGTTCGGAGACGAAGGTGCCGATACACTCGGCCACATAGGGGACCATATGGAAAACGGTCTCCAGCTGCCGCACATGGCACGTATGGGCCTGTCCAACATCAAAAAGATCCCCGGCGTCCCTGAAGAGCAGGAGCCGATCGGGTTCTATGGAAAAATGCAGGAAGCATCCGTCGGCAAAGATACGATGACCGGCCACTGGGAGATCATGGGCCTCAATATCGATAAACCGTTCAAAGTATATCCGAACGGTTTCCCGGAGGAACTCGTCAGCCAGTTGGAAGAACGGACCGGCCGGAAAGTCATCTGCAATGCGCCGGCAAGCGGGACAGCTGTCATCGAGGAATACGGGGAAGAACATATGGAAACCGGTGCGCTCATCGTCTATACGTCGGCAGATCCCGTGCTCCAGATCGCAGCCCATGAAGAGATCATCCCGCTGGAGGAGCAGTACAGAATCTGTGAAATCGCCCGCGAGCTGACACTGCAGCCGGAATTCCTCGTCGGCCGTGTCATTGCCCGCCCGTTTATCGGGGAGCCGGGAAGTTTCACCCGGACGTCCAATCGACATGATTACGCATTGAAACCGTTCTCACCGACAGTCATGAACGCGCTCAAGGACGAAGGTCTGGATGTCGTCGCAGTCGGCAAGATTTCGGACATCTTCAATAACGAAGGTGTGACGAAGGCGGTCCGTACGAAAAGCAACATGGATGGTGTCGATAAGCTGCTGATTGAAATGGAGGAAGACTTCCATGGTCTCAGCTTCACGAATCTGGTGGATTTCGACGCCTTGTTCGGTCACCGGCGGGATCCGCAGGGATATGGGGATGCACTGCAGGAATTCGACGCGCGTCTGCCGGAGATCATGGAGCGCCTGCGTGGGGATGACCTGCTGATCATCACGGCAGATCACGGAAACGATCCGATCCATGCAGGAACGGACCATACACGTGAGTATGTACCGCTTCTCGTATACTCGCCATCGTTCGAGAGCGGAGGATCGCTGCCGCTCCGCAAGACGTTTGCGGATATCGGTGCAACCGTCGCCGAGAACTTCCATGTCACGGCGCCTGAATTCGGAGAGAGCTTCCTGCAAGTACTTATAGAAAAGGTTCGGTGATAGACATGAGGATGGTCGATGTAATTCAGAAGAAGAGAGACGGGGATACGCTGTCGGAAGCGGAGATCAGGTATTTCGTGAACGGTTATACGGATGGATCCATCCAAGATTACCAGGCAAGTGCATTTTTGATGGCAACCTATTTCTCGGGCATGGAGCCTGAAGAGCAGGGAGCATTGACAATGGCGATGGCGGACTCGGGAGACAGGATCGATCTGTCCGCCATCGAAGGCATCAAAGTGGACAAACATTCCACAGGAGGTGTCGGGGACACGACGACGCTCATCCTTGCCCCACTGGTGGCAGCATGCGGTGTGCCCGTTGCCAAGATGAGCGGGAGAGGTCTCGGCCACACAGGAGGCACTCTCGACAAGCTGGAAGCCATCGATGGGTTCCATGTCGAGATTACGGAAGAGGAATTTGTCCGTCAGGTGAATGACCTGAAAATCGCGGTCATCGGTCAAAGCGGGAATTTGACACCTGCCGATAAGAAACTGTATGCGCTGCGCGACGTTACAGCCACAGTGGACAGCATTCCGCTGATTGCGAGTTCGATCATGAGCAAGAAGATCGCTGCTGGAGCGGACGCAATCGTGCTGGATGTCAAAACGGGGGACGGCGCCTTCATGAAAACACCGGAGGATGCAGAGGTTCTGGCCGAGGCGATGGTCGACATCGGCAGCGAGGTCGGCCGCCATACGATTGCCGTCATATCGGATATGAGCCAGCCGCTCGGATATGCGATCGGCAATGCGCTGGAAGTGAAGGAAGCGATCGAAACGCTGAAAGGGCAGGGGCCGGATGATCTGACGGAACTCTGTCTCGTCCTCGGCAGCAAAATGCTCATTGCAGGCGGGAAAGCGAAGGATACGAAGGAGGCGCGTCAGCAGCTGCAGCGTGTCATCGATGATGGCTCCGCGCTTGAACTCTTCGCCAAGTTCCTCGAAGCCCAGGGAGGCAATCCTGAGATCGCCCGCAACCCCGAGCTCCTGCCGAAGGCATCTATCGTCAGAGAGGTCAAGTCGACATCAACAGGGTATATTTCGAAGATGGAAGCAGATGAAATCGGCGTCGCTGCAATGCTCCTTGGAGCGGGACGGGCGACGAAAGAAGACGAAATCGACTTGGCTGTCGGAATCGTCCTCAAGAAAAAGATCGGGGATGCCGTCCAGGCCGGCGAAACGATCGCCGTCATCCATGCCAACTCGGAACAGACCCAGCAGACAGAGAAAATGCTGGTACAGCATATTCACGTTTCACGGCATCCGCAGAAGCGGCCGGAACTGATTTACAAAGTCATCGACCGGATTGCAAAGTGACAATAGGACTTGCCATAGGAAACACCATCCGTATTCATTCCGGATGGTGTTTTTTTGGTTTCATGTCTAATCACGGCCGAATCTGTTCACACTGACCGGAGAAACAATTGTCGGAATAACAGTGCTTTCCACTAGTTTTGACTAGTTTTGTCACCGAGAAGGGTTCCGTCCGACCGCCGCAGAATAGAGGGCGGGAAGGAGGCGGTACACGTGACACAAATGTCAATTACACCTGATGGAATCATTGTCGTGACGCTGCAGGGAGAATTAGGGAATCATGAGGCGAACCGGATCCGGACACAAATCTCTTCGGAGATCTTCAGCGGGACGGCGCATGCGATCATTTGGGATCTTACACACTTGAGTTTCATGGACAGTTCGGGAATCGGGCTTGTTCTCGGGAGGATGCGCGATCTTGCCCCGCAGCAGGGGGAGACGCTGATTCTGAATCCGTCCCCGACTATGGAAAAGATCTTTCAGTTTTCGGGGCTCGGAGATGTATTGAGGCGCGGCACCGTAGAAAATGCGATAGGGGAAATCGGAGGGGTTTTACATGAACAATGAGATGACATTGTCATTTGTCGCACATGAAGAAAACGAAGCACTCGCCAGAATGACGATGACGTGCTTCATCACACCGCTGGACCCGACGCTCGAAGAACTGTCCGAGTTCAAGACGATCGTTTCCGAAGCAGTCACGAATGCGATCATCCATGGCTATGACTGTGACGGCATCCGGGAAGTGACCATCCACGCCAAAATCGAAGACAGCAAAGTGACGATGACAGTGAAGGACGAAGGCAATGGCATCTTCGACGTGGACCAGGCGATGGAGCCGATGTTCACAACAAAGCCGCTTCTCGAACGATCCGGGATGGGCTTTACGATCATGGAAAGCTTTGCGGATTCGCTGTCTGTCGAATCTGCCATCGGGCAGGGGACTGTCGTCCGTTTCGAAAAAACATTTTCTCCGGTCACGGAAAAAAGCAGAATGAGGTGACCGAAGAATATGTCTGTTGAAAAAACTGAAGCACTTCTATCCCAAGAGGAAATGAGAATGCTGATTCAACAGTCCCAAGCAGGCGACAAAGAATCGCGGCGCCGGATGATAGAAGGAAACACACGGCTCGTCTGGTCGATTGTCCAGCGATTCGCATCGCGTGGTGCAGACTTGGAAGATCTCTTTCAGATCGGCTGTATCGGTCTCATGAAATCCGTCGACAAATTCGATTTGTCGTACGATGTAAAATTTTCCACGTATGCAGTCCCCATGATCGTCGGAGAGATCCAGCGCTTCCTGAGGGATGACGGCATGGTGAAAGTGAGCAGATCCATCCGGGAACTGAGCTTTAAAATCCGGCATGCCACTGATAATTATGTGAAGAAATACGGGACGTCGCCTTCCATTTCGGAGCTGTCCGCCGAGCTGGACGTCTCAGTGGACGACATCATCCTGGCGTCGGACGCATTGCGGGATCCGGCTTCCCTCCACGAACAGCTCTATGACAGCGATGGAGACAGCCTGACCCTGATGGATCAGCTGAAAGATGACCGGTCTGCAAGGCTGTTCGATCACATTCCGCTCCGCGATGTCGTCTCAAGGCTCAACAAACGGGATCAGACGATCATTTATATGCGCTATTATCTCGACTGCACGCAGAGTGATATTGCAGAGCGGATCGGAATTTCGCAGGTGCAAGTATCCCGGCTGGAGAAGAAAATACTGGCACAGCTGAAGACCTGGATGGGCGCAGCGGCAGAGGAACCATTAGAAAAAGCGAGGGCTGATCAGTAGATGAATCCTTTATTTGCAACAAAACGTGAAGCGGAAGCCTGGTTTGTCGATAAGTTCGGTACAGGGGAAACATATGACGCCGTCTCCCGGGAGCTGCATCTGTATGATCTGCCTGTCCTGATGCTGTACGTCAACGGCCTGGTAGATGGACAAACCGTCACGACGCTGCTGACGGAAATGCAGGATCAGTCCAAAGAAGTCACAACTTCTCACGATACAGGTGAGAAGTTGCTTTCCTTCTTTCCATATCATGCAGTGGAGCAGCCGAAGAGCCGAGACAATCTGCTGACGTCACTGCTAAGCGGACTTGCGGCTTTCATCACCGAGGATGGTTTCACGATTCTCATCGATGTGCGGAGCTATCCGGGCAGGCAGCCGGAAGAGCCGGACAACGAGAAAGTCATCCGCGGTTCACGGGACGGATTCACGGAAAACATCCTGCAGAACACGACACTGGTCCGCAGAAGGCTCCGGACGGACAATCTGCGTTTCGAGATGCACCAAGTGTCCGCAGTCGGCAAGACGGACGTGGCCATCGCCTATATGAAAGGCGCGGCGAATGAAAAAATGCTCGACGGCATCCGGAAACGGCTTGATGATATCAAGACGGACGGATTGACGATGACCGACAAATCGCTGGAAGAGTTCCTGTTCAAGCAGCGGTTCAATCCGATGCCGTTCGTAAGGTACACGGAACGGCCGGATATTTGCGCGGCCCATCTCCTGGAAGGCCATATTGCATTGATTGTTGACACATCTCCTTCTGCTATCCTCGTGCCGACTACGATTTTCGATCATCTGCAGCACGCGGAGGAATACCGTCAGGCCCCTTTCATCGGAACATTCGTCCGGATGCTCCGGCTGGCCGGTGCGCTATTCAGTCTGCTGCTGCTTCCTTTCTGGTATCTGCTCGCCACCAAGACACAGTATATCCCGCAGTTCCTGCATTATATCGGCCCCGATGATCCGGGTGCCGTTCCGCTCTTCGTCCAGCTTTTGCTGGCTGATCTTGGGATCGAAGTCCTGAGGATGGCGGCCATCCACACGCCGACACCGATGACGACCGCCATGGGGCTCGTGGCGGCTATCGTCATCGGCCAGGTCGCAATTGATGTCGGTCTCTTCACGGGCGAAGTCGTCCTATACGTAGCGGTCAGTGCGATCCTGACATTTGCAATCCCATCCTATGAACTGAGCATCACGACAAAGATATTCCGGATCGCTCTGCTGATTGCGGCAGCCGCAGCCGGAGCTCCCGGGTTCTTCATCATGCTGGCCGTGCTGGTCTATTACCTGAGTTCCATGAAACCGCTCAACACGCCATACTTGTGGCCGCTGCTGCCGTTCTTCCCGAAAGCCATGATGCGCATACTTCTGCGCATGCCGATGACTGAAGACATGCCGCGTCCGTTCATCACCCATTCGCCGAAACGGAGCCGGATGCCATAGGTCATTGCCTGCCCTCCTGACTTATGTTAGATTTGTCCATAGATACTGTTTTCCAATCGCCGGAAAACAGGTGACGAACTGCATAACGGAAAGGGAGGGACTGGCGTATGGAATTATACGGAACTCAGACAGTGAACGAACAGGGCCATCTTATGATTGGCGGAGTGGACTCAGTCGATCTTGCTCATATTTACGGAACACCGGTTGTCGTCTACGATACAGCACTTATCCGTGAACGGGCTGCCGGCTTCCAGGCAGCTTTCAGGAAGATGGGTGTGCAGGCACAGGTTGCGTATGCCAGCAAAGCGTTCTCTTCCGTCGCCATCTATCAGCTGGCCGCAGAGGAAGGCCTGTCCCTGGATGTCGTGTCAGGCGGAGAGCTCTTCACCGCCGTCCAGGCGGATTTCCCGCGTGAGCGCATCCATTTCCATGGCAACAACAAGAGTTACATGGAATTGAATTTTGCGTTTGACGAAAAAATAGGATGTATCGTGGCAGATAATTTCCTTGAACTTGGAATGATCAGCGAAATCGCCCAGTCCCGGAAGCAGACGATGAAAATCCTTCTCCGTGTGACACCGGGAATCGAAGCGCATACCCATGAATTCATCACGACGGGACAGGAAGATTCGAAGTTCGGTTTCGATCTGAAGAACGGTCAGGCGGATGAGGCGTTCAGACGGGCAGCGGACATGCCATACGTCGAGGTGCTTGGTCTCCATTGCCATATCGGGTCCCAGATCTTCGAAACGGAAGCGTTCACGCACGCTGCGCATTCCTTGATGGAGAAAATGAAAGCATGGCGTGACGAACATGGTTTCGTATGTTCCGTCCTCAATCTCGGCGGCGGGTTCGGCATCCGGTACACGGACGAAGACAGGCCGCTGGAACCGATGCAGTATGCCGAGGAGATGGCGGAAGTGGTATCCGGCCTGTCAGAGGAATGGGGATACCCGATGCCCGAGATATGGATAGAACCCGGCCGCTCGCTGGTCGGCGACGCCGGGACGACCCTCTACACTGCAGGCAGTGAAAAGCAGGTGCCCGGCATACGGACATACATCGCGGTCGACGGAGGCATGTCGGATAATATCCGTCCGGCATTGTATGATGCCAAATATACGGCGGCAGCTGCTCAGCAGATGCACAGTCCACATGATACGCGTGTGACCATCGCCGGAAAATGCTGCGAATCCGGAGACAAACTGATTACCGATGCCACGCTCCCGCGGCTTCAGGAAGGTGACTTGCTCGCCGTTTTCTGCACAGGTGCTTATACGTACTCAATGGCCGGTAATTATAACCGGCTGCCGCGGCCGGCGGTAGTATTTGCCGAGGAGGGACACCACCAGCTCGTGATCCGCCGTGAAACCTACGAGGATCTCACCCGGCTGGACCTTCCCCTGCAGCAGAAGGCGAGGAAAGGGCAGTAATGAAGAAAAAGAGGAATATCATTTTGTTTGTCAGCATCGCTGTTGTGGCGCTGATTTGGGGTGCGGTCTACTGGTACTATGTCATGCCTGTCATCGACCCCCGCTGAACCATCAGTTGAAAATTGTGCGGGTTTCCTGTAAAATCAACGGATAGGCAATGCTGAAAAAGAAGGGGTATCCATGAAACTTGTTCGCTACAAAAAAATGCACCAGAAAATAGCAATGGGATTTCTTTCTTACATCCCAGGTGAGTATTCTGTGAAGCAATTGCAGGAAATCCTTGCCCGTTATGAAACCGAAGAGGACCTTGAATTATTTCTTGTGAAACAGCAGGAAGATTTCATCGGCATAGTAGGGGCTGAGATTGAAGAGGACACGATGACGGTGCACCACCTGTCACTGAACCCTTCATTCCGCGGGGAAGGAATCGGCAAAGAAGTGATGGCGAAGCTGCAGGAGGAATATCCGGATAAGATCCCGTATGGGAACGATTATACAGATGCTTTCGTCAATAAATGCATGCTGGAAGAAGCAAGAGCGGATCGCTAGCGTCCGCTCTTCTTCTTTTCGTTCCGCAATTCCAGAATATCGGACCGGTCCCTGCGCATATGCTTATGGACAACATCTTCACTGCCGCGGGGCAGCAGCGTCATCGTCCGCCCGGCTTCTTCCGTCTTCTGCAAGAGGGTCTGCGAGAGGACGATGATCGGGAACGGTCTGAACGGCCGGCGCTGCTGCACCAGTCCGCGAGCCGACTCCAGATCCGAGAGCAGCCTGCCGATATCCAGCTCCTCCCTGTACTCGGGATACGAACGAGCGGCAGCTGCGAACCGCTCTGACGATTTGCCGAACGTCCGTGATGCGCCGCTGAAGTTTCCGCGCCGCCAATGGTACATACCAGTCGTCAGCAGGATGAAGGCCGTGAGAGGATGTTCTTTCGAAAAACCGGGCACCGATTTCCAATACTCTTCGAGCACTTCATGACCTTCGAAATAGTCTTGATTCCTATTAAAATAGACGAGAAACTCAACAAAAAGAGGATGATGGTAAGGTTGCATATTATTCTCCTTTACAAGGAATTCCGTCTGCCGAAAGCAGAGAAGGTGAAACCGTGTCATACAAAGTGAAACTGGAAGCATTCGAAGGACCGCTGGATCTTCTGCTCCATCTTATCAACCGGCTGGAGATCGATATCTATGATATCCCGATGGCTCAGCTGACGAACCAATACATAGAACATTTACATGCCATGCGAGTCCTGGAGCTGGATGAACTCAGTGAATATCTCGTACTTGCCGCAACATTGATAGAGATCAAGAGCAAAATGCTGCTGCCGGTCCATGAAGGTGACGTATTCGATGAAGACGGAACAGACTTCCAGATGGAAGATGATCCGCGCGAAGAACTGATCGCACGTCTGCTTGAGTATAAGAGATACAAAGAAGCGGCCGTCCAGCTGAAAGAGTCGGCAGAGGAACGGGCCGTCCACTTCACGAAACAGCCTGCCGACATGGGTGCATACGGAACGCTCCCGCAAAACGATACAGGGGAGGCCCTCAGCGTTTTCGATTTAGTCGGTGCATTCCAGAAGATGCTGCAGAGAAGGCGGCTGAAAGCGCCCCTGACAGCCAGTATAGCAAACAACGAACAGTCTGTCGGAGAAAAGATGGATGAGATCATGGGCAGCATCGTACAAAAAGGCGGCCGCTGTACGTTCGATGAACTTTTCGACGAGGGGGATGTCAGTTCACTGGTCGTCACATTCCTGTCGGTTCTTGAACTGATGAAACGCAGGGATGTCTATGTCGAACAGCAGGGGAACTTCGACCGCCTGTACATCATGCTGCCAACTGGAGGAACGAATGGATGACAAATACGAAACGGCTGGCAGCCTCAATTGAAAGCTTCCTGTTTGTTGCGGGGGAAGAAGGACTGCCATTGAAGCAGCTGGCTGCCCTGACCGTCTGTACGGAAGGGGAAGTGACCGCCGCACTGGAACACCTTCTCGGACAATATGAGGCGAGGGAAGACAGCGGCATCACACTCCGCCAATACAGCGGCGGCTATCAGCTGGTGACGAAAGCGGAATTCGCGGAGGACATCAAACGGCTGTTCGAGAACCCGCCTTCCAAAATGATGACCCAGGCCGCGCTTGAAGTCCTTGCCATCATCGCATACAAACAGCCTGTGACACGGGTGGAAGTCGATGAAATCCGGGGCGTCAAATCCGAACGGGCCATCCAGACACTGCTGTCCAAAGGATTCGTCATGGAAAAAGGCCGGCTCGAAGCGAGCGGGCGGCCTATCCTCTACGCAACGACCCCTTACTTCCTCGACCGGTTCGGGCTGAATACATTGGAAGACCTTCCCGAACTGCTGCAGGAAACGGACGACGAAGAAGATACCGATCTATTTTTGACCAAGTTCCAGGATATGCTTGAAACAGAAGAAGGTTAAGGAGGAAATCATGCTTGAAGAAAGCATTTGTATGCCTGCTGCTTGTGCTGTTCGTCAGTGTTCCATTCCAGCTGCCCGCGTCGGCGGCTGTGCATTCCTCGTGGGCCGTCATCGATGCGGACACAGGAAGGCTGCTGGACGGGTATCACCCCCATGACAGACTGCCGATTGCGAGCCTGACGAAGATGTGGACGGCTCTGACGTTCATCGAATCCGGCGTGACTGAAAAAGAGGTGGAAATCTCTCCGCGGGCCGCTTCGGCGGAAGGATCCTCCATCTATCTGACGCCGGGCGACTCGGTTTCATCGGAAGACCTCCTGTACGGTCTCATGCTGAGATCCGGCAACGATGCGGCTGCAGCTCTCGCTGAGCATGCAGGCGGCTCGCTTGAAGGATTCGTCACGATGATGAATGAGCAGGCGCGGCTCTACGGCCTGGAAAACACCCGTTTCACGAATCCGTCCGGCCTGCATGACGAGGAGCACTTATCCAGTGCATATGATACCGCCATGATGCTGCATTACGGCATGAAGAACAAGGAGTTCCGAAAAATCGCCTCCACCGAGAACTATACGTCCGGTATTGGTCAGGCAGCCGCCTGGCAGAACAAGCACCGGCTCGTGACATCCGATACGGATGCCGTCGCCGGAAAGACGGGATTCACGAAGGCAGCCGGCAGGACGCTCGCTACGTATTTCGAGCATGGCGGCAAACGGGTGATAGTGGTGACGCTGAATAACGGCAACGACTGGAACGTCCATAAGACACTTGCCGCTGAAGCTTTCAAAACCCATGATATCGTAAGGATCGCGAAAAAAGGCACATACTCGGTACTGCCGGGTGTCACAGCTGAACTGGACCATCCGATCGAACTTCTGCTTACCAAGGATGAACGGAAAAAGACAACATCCATCATGCGGCTGCCAAGAAGCAGTTCCAGCGGGGACACCGGCCAGTGGATCGTCACGCTCGGCCAGGAACCTCTGGTGACAGCTGCTGTGAAACTGACAAGGACCGATTGACCGTAAACATGATGAGAGACTGCACAGAACAATGAGGCGGCGTCCCATTGTACCGTGGAGTCTCTTTTTCATGTGAATCGGCTGTTTTGCAAAGTATCGAGGCGGGCGCCCGGCGATTTACAGTCGGTCTCCTTTTCATTTGCTGTGAAATGTGACATAATTTTTTAGACTGAAGAATGAGGTGACGGAATGGAAAGACTGCAAAAAGTATTAGCCCGTGCAGGCGTGGCATCCCGCAGGAAAGCGGAAGGTCTGATCACAGACGGGAAAGTGAAAGTGAACGGCACGGTCGTGACGGAGCTCGGTACGAAAGTGACGGCGTCAGACCGGATCGAAGTGGAAGGCATCCAGATCGTCAAAGAGACATTCGTCTATTATCTGCTCTACAAACCGAGAGGATACATCTCGACGGTCCACGATGAGAAAGGACGGAAAACGGTTCTCGATCTGCTGCCGGGCGTCGAACAGCGTATTTTCCCTGTAGGCCGTCTGGATTATGACACGTCCGGTGTGATCATACTGACGAATGATGGTGATTTCTCCTATACGATGACCCATCCGAAATACGGCATCAAGAAGCAATATATTGCAAAAGTGAAAGGTGTTCCCACGAGGGAAGCACTGAAGAAGCTGGAAAACGGCATCGAGCTTGAAGACGGAATGACAGGCCCGGCCCATGTCAAACTCCGTTCAATGGACAAGAAAGCGCAGACCGCTCTTGTGGAGATTACAATATCAGAAGGCAGGAACCGCCAAGTGCGCCGCATGTTCGATGCAATCGGCTGCCCCGTCGTCAAATTACGCAGGGAATCGTTTGCGAACCTGACCACACACGGTCTCAATGCAGGTGAAGCGAGGGAACTCACAACGCACGAAGTGAAACAGCTGCGGGTCCTTGCCGAAACCGGCACAATTGGCTGAACAATCGCCAAGTGTCACAAAACGCTCACGAAGCGACTCCATTCAAAAACACATCTTTGTTATAATAAAGGTTGCTATGCAGGAGCTGAACGAATCACGTGAGGGGGGAAAGAAGTGGCGAAAATGGACAAGAAGAGAAAGCGGCTCATCATACGGGGTGTCATTCTCCTCCTTCTTGCAGCTGCCATTGTCTTTGCACTGACTTCTAAGAAGGAGACAAAAACTCTTGCAGCAGGAGACCGTGCACCTAATTTCGAACTCCTTGATATGGATGGCAGCAAAGTGAAGCTGTCCGATTACGAAGGCCAGGGTGTCTTTTTGAATTTCTGGGGAACATGGTGTCCTCCCTGTAAAAAAGAGATGCCATATATCGAAAAGCATTACAAGGAATTCAAAGATAAGGGAGTCCAGGTCCTTTCCGTCAACATCGGTGAGTCCGACTTCAAAGTCAGCACGTTCATCGACCAATATGGACTGACGTTTCCTGTAATGATCGACAAAAATAAGAGTGTCAGCCGCAACAGCTACAATGTTGTTCCTCTGCCGACCACAATGCTCATCGACAAAGACGGCGTCATTCAAAACATTATTACACGGGAAATGAGCGAGACTGAAATCGTCTCACTCATGCAAAGCGTACAGCCCGAGTAAGGAGCAGGGTACCAATGAGCAAAATCAAATGTCAATGCGGTCACGAGAATCCATACGGCACAGTACTCTGTGAAAAGTGCGGCCGGCCGCAAACGGATGAGGCAAAAGACAGTAAAATGGTGGACATGCGCTACGAAGGGTCCGCCAGGCGGTCACAGACCTATAAAAAATCGATCATCGACAAAATCTGGAACTTCTTTTCGAGCGTCAAGATCGGAGTCAGCATCATCGTCGCTGTGCTGTCCGTGTCCGCTATCGGCACGATCCTGCCGCAGAAGTTCTATGTCCCTGTAGCCGGGAACGATCCATCCGAGTACTTGGATTACTATGAACGTCTGTATGGAACATTCGGCAAGATCTACTATCAGCTGGGCTTTTATAATATCTATGACAGCTGGTATTTCAAAGTCCTGATCGGCATGCTCGGCACGTCGATCATCATCGCCAGCCTGGACCGTGTCATCCCGCTGTACAAATCGCTGAAAAAGCAGCGGACGAAGCGCCATCTTTCCTTCATGAAACGTCAGCGGATCTACGGGGAAGGTCCTGTAACGGATGCTGACCATTCCATGACGGAAGCGGAAAAAACATTGAAAGAGCTTCACTACAATGTGAAAACCGAAGACGGAGCGATCCTCGCGGAAAAGAACCGCTTTTCGCGCTGGGGTCCATACGTCAATCATACAGGCCTTATCATATTCCTCCTCGGTGTGCTGTTGAGGGGCATCCCGGGCTTCTACGTTGACGAGACGATGTGGATCCGTGAAGGTGAAACAAGAGAGATTCCGGGCGCTCCCGGCTATCTCCTCGAGAACGTCGCATTCACGATGGAGACATATTCAGAGGAAAATGCTGATGCTGTATTCGATGAAGCCATCCAGAAGAACGGCGCCATCGTCAGCAACTATCAGTCCGATGTCAAGCTGTACAAGGAGAAAGAAGGCAGCCTGCCGGGTTCTGCTGATGTCGAATTCATCAAGGAATACCCGATCGTCGTCAACAAACCGCTGACATTCGACGGCTACAGCATCTTCCAGATGGATTTCAAGACCGGGGAATTGAAAAACATGACCTTCTCCCTTCAGAACAAGGAAACCGGTGAATCACTCGGTGATTTTACGGTCGACTTGAACAATCCGGCGAAGAAGTATGATGTAGGAGACGGTTCTGCAGTCGAACTGATGGAATACTATGCAGATTACGACGGCATCAAAGACGGGGAACCGACCTCCAAATCACCGATTCCGAACAATCCGGCCTTCATTTTCAATATGATCACGCCTGAGCATCCGGAAGGTGAAAAGAGTTTTGTCGCCATCCGCCAGACGCTCGAGGTGGAACCGAACGATTACGAAGTGAAGTTCCTGGATGCAGACACCCGCAATGCTTCAGGTCTGACCATCCGGAAAGACAAAACGCTGTACATCCTGCTTCTTGGCGGTATCGTCTTCATGATCGGTGTCATCCAGGGATCCTACTGGCAGCACCGCCGCATCTGGATCCAGAAGGGGGACAGCGCCGATATGGTGCTTGCCGCCCATACGAACAAGAACTGGTATGCGCTGAAAAAGGATCTGGATAAAGTGAAAGAAGCAGCAGCCCTTCCCGAGTATACGGATAAGCAGGACAAGGATGCAGCGGCTGATGCAGTGGAAGGAGAGACAGTTTAATGGATTACGCTTCGTTAAGTGCCAATTTACTGCTGATTTCGTTTGTCGCGTATTTGCTCGGGACATTCTTCTTCGGCGGAGCAGTGAAAAAATCGAAGTCCGAGAAAACGTACAAAGACAGTGTATGGGGGAAAATCGGCATTCTGATCACGATTGTCGGTTTCATCTCCCAGCTCGGCTACTTCATTACACGGTGGATGGCCTCCGGGCATGCACCTGTCAGTAACATGTTTGAATTCACGACAGCGTTCAGCATGATGCTTGTCGGTGCATTCATCCTGATCTTCTTCATCTACAAGACGCCTTCACTCGGATTGTTCGCTCTGCCGATCGCAATCGTGATCATCGCCTATGCGAGCATGTTCCCGCGGGAAATCACACCGCTGATCCCTGCACTGAAGAGTTACTGGCTGACTGTTCACGTCATCACAGCGGCAATCGGGGAATCGATCCTGGCAATCAGTGCGGTTGCCGGTCTGATCTATCTGGCGAAAAATGTGGATCTGACGAAGAAGTCGAAAGAGCGGTTCTGGCTGGAAGCCGTCATGTTCACGCTGGTGCTGGTGCTTGGCTTTGTTGTTTCGTCTTCTGCATTTACGCTTTCAGGCTATGAAGCGAAATTCAATTATGTCGACAAGAACAACCAGCCGGCAGAAATCACGTACAATTATCCGCCGCTCTTCGGCATGCATGACTATGAACAGGTAACGACTGACACGATGAAACCATGGGCGGAAATGCCGGCGATCGTCAATGCGAAGACGCTGACGACATTCGTCTGGTCGCTTGCATCCGGAATCGTGCTGTACGTGCTGCTGCGCCTGATCTTCAGGCGGCCGATCGCAGCCGTGCTGCAGCCGTTCGCGAAGAAAGCGAACTCCCAGCTGATGGATGAAATCGGTTATCGGTCTGTCTTGATCGGGTTCCCGGTGTTCACCCTCGGGGCACTCATCTTCGCGATGATCTGGGCTCACGAAGCCTGGTCGCGTTTCTGGGGCTGGGACCCGAAAGAGGTCTGGGCGCTCATCACATGGCTGTTCTATGCGGCATTCCTCCATCTCCGCCTGTCGCAGGGCTGGGAAGGGAAGAAATCCGCCTGGCTCGCGGTCGTCGGGTTCGTCATCATCATGTTCAACCTGGTGGCTGTCAACCTGATCATTGCAGGTCTCCATTCATACGCATAACCAACAGACCGCACAGCCTATCCGCTGTGCGGTGTTTTTATGGACCCTTGCGATACAGGAAAGAATAGGGAGCCTTATCGTGCAGCTTTGCCGAAGTACACGAGCTGTGTACGGTACATATTTTGCAGAAAAGTATTGTAGTTTCTTTTTCGGAAGAGGACAAGTACAATGAAGACAGCAGTTCTGAAAGGGGCAATCGTCAATGGATGAAAACGTCAAATTGCTCGTCGTAGACGACGAAGACCGGATACGCCGCCTTCTAACGATGTATCTTTCACGTGAGGGCTATGAAATGGATGAAGCACAAAATGGAATGGAAGCATTGGAGAAAATCCAGGAAACACAATATGACTGTATCCTGCTGGATGTCATGATGCCTGAGAAAGATGGGATCGAAGTTCTGCATGAACTCCGCGCTGAAGAGGACCAGACGCCGATCATCCTTCTCACGGCGAAAGGAGAAGAATCGGACCGAGTCACCGGATTCGAGACAGGAGCGGACGACTATATCGTGAAGCCGTTCAGTCCGCGGGAGGTCGTCCTGCGCGTGAAAGCGCTTCTGCGCCGTGCCGGTGCTGTTAATGGGACGCAGGCGACTGCATCTTCGAAAGACCTTGTCGTGTTCCCGCAGCTGACGATCGATCATGATGCACACCGGGTCACCGCGGAGGGCAAGGAAGTGAGCCTGACGCCGAAGGAATACGAACTCCTCTATTTCCTGGCAAAAGCACCTGACAAAGTATTCGACCGTGAGCAGCTGCTGAAGGAAGTCTGGCACTATGAATTTTTCGGCGATCTGCGTACTGTTGATACACACGTCAAGCGGCTCCGTGAAAAGCTCAACAGAGTATCCGAACGTGCTGCCAAAATGATCGTTACAGTGTGGGGAGTCGGCTACAAGTTCGAGGTGCCGGCTGAATGAACCGAATATGGAATTCAATCGTCGGGAAGCTATGGGCAACCATATTGCTTCTCGTTTCATTTGTCCTGTTCATCGTAACGGCCCTGCTGCTGGAGTTCTTCGATAATTTCCATACGCGTCAGGCGGAAGAGACGCTTCTGCGTGAAGCCAATACGATTGGAAGCATCATCCAGGACCATGATAACGAACAGGCGATGCAGCTGGTCGTCCATGACATCCTGAATAACGGGACGAGCGCAATCATCGTGGATAATACAGGGGGCATCGCCTATTCGTTCCACGATAAGGATCTGGACGCAAAGCCGATTGAAAGTAAAATCCTGCAGGACGAAGAACTCAGCAGCCGAAGCGGAAAGGACAGCCTTTCCAAGCAGATGATCCTCCCGTCGATGACGGAAAAGGACGTATCCGAACGGTATATCGTGAGTTCCGCACCGGTCCCGAACGACCGGGCGAGCCATGTCATCGTCTATCAAAGCTTCGAAGCCATCCATGATACGACGAAATGGACGACGCATATCGTCCTGCTGTCGGCGTTCATCGCATTCCTGCTGACGACCTTCTTTGCGTTCTTCCTGTCCACGCAGATCACACGGCCGCTCCGGCAGCTGAAAGAAGCGGCATTCCAGCTGTCGAAAGGGAATTTCAATGCAAGGATCCCCGTGAAGCAAAATGATGAAATCGGTCAGCTGTCGACAGCATTCAATCAGATGGGCCGGCAGCTGAAATACAATATGGAACTCATCAAGCAGGACAAGGAACAGCTTTCCAGCATCCTGACGTCCATGACAGATGCCGTCATCACATTCAATCGCGACCACACGATACTGCTGAGCAATCCGCAGGCGGAGAAGCTGCTGCAAAAATGGTCGTTCCTTAACCAGGAAACCGACGAACTTCTCCCCCCGGAGATCAACCACATGCTCGAGCATGCGATCACGTTCGCGGAGGAAGTGGATGCCGAACTCGAAATCGGCGGACTCTACTTCGTCGTAGCGATCAGTCCGCTGTACAGCCGGAACAGCATCCGCGGAGCGGTGGCTGTCCTGCGCGACATGACGGAGCAGCATCAGCTCGATAAGCTGCGGTCGGATTTCATCGCAAATGTCTCCCATGAACTGCGTACGCCCATTTCCATGCTGCAAGGGTACAGTGAAGCGATTTTGGATGGGGTTCCGGAGACGGTGGAAGAGAATCATGAAATGGTGAAGATCATCCACGACGAATCCCAGCGCATGGGCCGGCTCGTCACCGACCTGCTGGACCTGGCAAGGATGGAGTCGGGCCATATGCGCCTGTATAAGTCGGAAATGGCAGTCGTGCCGTTCCTTCTGCGCATGCAGAACAAGTTCACACAAGTGGCAAAAGACAGTGAAGTGTCGCTGTCGGTTCAGCCGAACGGCCAGGAATCCCTTCATATCCAGGCGGACGAAGACCGGATCGAGCAGGTGTTCACGAATCTGATCGACAATGCGATCCGGCATACGCCGAATGGCGGCAGTGTGACGCTGTCGGTCGAGAAGTACCCGAAGAATGTCGCCATTTCCGTGACCGACACTGGCAGCGGGATACCGGAAGAGGATCTGCCGTACGTGTTTGAACGTTTTTACAAAGCGGACAAAGCGCGGACACGCGGGAAAAGCGGTACAGGGCTCGGACTTGCCATTGCAAAGAATATCGTTGAATCCCATGGCGGCACGATCAGTGCGAGACGGGGTGACGGCGCGGGCACGATCTTCACCGCTGTCCTTCCTCTGGAATAATATGTGTAACATTCCGGCCTGAAAGCCGTCAAATCGAGTGAACGAGGGGGATTGCTGTGGACGAAGCCGTATTTCATCATCTCTATGAAACGTATCATCGGGATGTGTTCAACTTTTTGACATACTTGACGAAAGACCGGCAGCTGGCGGAAGACTTGTCGCATGAAGTATATGTGAAGGCGATCCGCGCATACTCCTCGTTCGAGCACAGAAGCAGTGAGAAGACGTGGCTGTTTTCCATCGCAAAAAACGTGGCGGTCGATCACTTCAGGAAAACAACTGTCCGGAAACGTCATGCCGACCGGTTTTTCGACTGGGACACCATGGAAATCGAGTCCGACAAGAAAACGCCGGAACAATGGGCGGTCGAGAGCGAAGAAATCCGGACGGTGCTGCGGTTGCTGGATGACTGCACGACCGATCAGCGTCTGGTGCTCATCATGAGGTATATGAATGATTTGACGATTGCTGAGACGGCAGCATCTCTTGAATGGTCGGAAGGAAAAGTGAAAACGACACAGCACCGGGCCCTGAAAAGGCTGAGAAACCAGATGGCTGCTGCGGACAGGGAGGAGGACCGATGAATGGGGAAAAAACGGGATGATGAGATGCTTGAAAAACTGCTCCGCTCCCTGCCTGAGCAGAAGGATACCCGCTCCCGCGAGGAAATCCTGAAAAGGCTGCAGGACGACGGCAGGTTATCCGGTAAACCGTCGATTCCGTCGCGCAGACGCAAGAAATGGCGGATACCGGCAGCCGCCGCAGCCGCCGCGGTTCTCCTGGCGGCCGCTCTTTTGGTCCCTGCCTTCCTTGACCGGCAGAACGGCAGCAGGGAGTCGGCCGATGCCGTCCTGGAAGACAGGGACGACAAAGCCGCCGATCAGAAACTGGGGAATACGCAGGATGAATCGGAGAAATCCATGCCAGCTGAGTCGCGGATGATGATGGAGACCGATGAATTTGCTTTGAAGCAGGCGGTCTATGCGGATGAATTGGACGGGAGGCGCATCCTCCATATCGGCCTGCAGGACAGCCAGGCCGTAAGTTTGCCGGTCTCACTGACGCTGACGGGAGAGCAGCTCAGCGAAAAAGGTCTCGCCGGTGATTCGACTGACCTTGAAATATACAGGGTGTTTGCAGGTGAGCTGGATGAAGAGACGCTCGGTTTTGAGGACTACCATCCTTACCAAGCGGAGTTGAAGGAAGAAGGGGCCCGGCTCGATGTGCTCCTCGATGATGACCATGGATATGACCGGTCTGCCGCCGCCATCGAAGTTTTCTTCCACTCTTTGCAGCAGACTTTCCCTTCCTATGAAGAGATCAGGATCCTGGATTCTTCAGGGAACCCTGCAGAATTCGATGAGATGGGAACAGTGCCGCCAATCCATCCGTCCAAATTACCGAAAACACCGTATTTTGTATATACGAAATACGATAAGAGCCAGCTTCTTGCACCGAGTTTCATGCAGAGGGCGGATTCGTTTGCAGAAGCGGTCAGCGCGATGCAGACCGAACCGAATGACCTGTTCACCTCGCCGATCCCCGCAGGGACACATCTGGAAGCCGAACAATCCGGACAGCTGGCGACTGTTACATTTGACCCTGCCCTGTCATTGGGGGAGTTGGGAAAAGAGCAGGCAGACCTGCTCATGGACAGTCTGGCATTGACAGCCGCGAGCTTCGGTCTTGAACTCCAACTGCGTCAAGTGGAGCCGTCCGAGTGGAACGGGATCGATCTCCGGCACGCCCTTCCGGCAGCCGCCGGGGCAAATCCCCGGGCAATGACAATCGGGAATGACTAACCTGTAAACAGACGAGTTTACAGGCTGGTCTTTTTTTTGTATACTGGGAGTGTAATAAAATATTGATTCATCTTCGGGGCAGGGTGCAATTCCCGACCGGCGGAAATGGAAGCGAAAGCTTTTTAGCCCGCGAGCCTAACAGCTGATTCCGGTGTGATTCCGGAGCCGACAGTATAGTCTGGATGGGAGAAGGTGAAGGCGAAGCCGTCTTTTTTGTCTGTTTGACAGCGGCTTACTTAAGTGCGCCTATCCGGGTTTACCGGGTTTGGCGGTGCTTATGTAACCACGTCTGAACTCTCCCTTCAGTGATTCGACTGGAGGGATTTTTTTTGAAGGCGGACAGTGAAAGCGGCAGAACCTTTCCTCTTTGTGAAGAGAATCGCAAAAGGAGAGAGTATGATGAACAGCAAGAAACTGCGGGCGATGATCTTGATCGCCATCCTCGGCAGCATCTCAACGGTGCTCATGCAATTCAATTTTCCGCTGCCGGCTTTACCCGGATTCCTGAAGATCGATTTCAGTGAAATTCCGGCAGTCCTGGCAGTGATGACCCTCGGCCCGGTTGGAGGGATTTCTGTTGAACTGCTGAAGGTTGTCCTGTATTGGTTCCTTCAAGGCAGTCCGACCGGCGTACCCGTCGGCGAGATCGCGAACTTCGTGACCGGCGTATTATTCATCATGCCGATCTATTTCATCTTCAACAAGTTCCGCAATTCCCGCGGACTGACAGCGGGACTCGTGACCGGAACGGTTTCCATGGCAGTCGGTATGAGCCTGCTGAACTACCTCGTGTTCCTGCCGGCGTACACATTCTTCCTGAATGCACCGCCAGTCACAGGGGATGGGCTGTATACGATGATCGTGCTCGGAATTCTGCCGTTCAACCTCATCAAGGGAGCCATCCTGATGGTCATCACACTGCTTCTGTTCAGGAGCATGCAGAGCTGGATCAGCCAGCAGCATCGGAAACTATCCGTATAAAGAAGAAAAAACAGGCTTGTCCGCGTAACGCGGCAGCCTGTTTTTAGTCTTCATATTTAAGCGGATCCCCATCAAATGGATCGTCTGCGATTTTGATGGAGTCTGTCGGACAGCCGTCGAAAGCATCTTCCAGGTCCTCCAGCAGTTCTTCTGGAACTTCGGTATTTCCCGTGTTATCATCTAGGATAACGTACGCAATACCCTCATCATCGTAGTCGTATATATCAGGCGCTGCAGCTCCGCATGCTCCGCAGGCGATACATGTGTCCTGATCTACAATAGTGAACTTACGAGTAGACATGATCGTTCTCTCCTCTTTTCTTCGCACTTGCAACTTGTTACTTCATCCATTCTAAAACGGTTTTCAGCAGTTTTCAACCTTTACACTCCAGAAAGTAGGGATTCTTCGTGAAGTTAAGTTCTATTATTCTCAAGATTGCAGAGAAGATGGACGGCCAGCGGACCTTGAATGCCTGCCTGCATATATTGCGCGGTAAGCGGTCGGGACAGACACTTCAGGATGTCGACGCGTTTTCCGTCAAACCCTATTTCGCCATCCTTCCTAAACTTTCGGAGGCGGCGTTTGCCGAATCTGCGGATTTCCTGCAGAAACAGCGCCTGCTTGGCACGGAAGGCGGCCTGATCCGGCTCTCTCCGGAAGGGAAACGGGCGGCAGAGGAACTTCCCGAGTTCCGCTTCGACGGCTGGCATTTCAGAGGACGCGAGAATGTATTCTTCCAGCGGCTGCAGCTGCTTGTACAGACATGCTCGCAGCTGCGGAGCGGAAACACGTCGTTCCTGCCCATCACGAACGACCGCGCTGTCCAGCAATTCGTCAAAGGAGTGGTGCGGAATTCCCGTATGACGGGACGTGATTTGGCAGAACAGCTGGCGCGCGAACTGGCGGAGGCTGTCCGGGCATCCGGGATGTCGGACGTGCAGGCTGTCATCTTCAGTCACAGACTGACCGGGTACGGTGCGGCCGGCTGGACGTGGGACCAGATCGAAGAGGCGGCAGGTGAACCGAGGAACAGCCTGCAGCTCGACTGGCTCGAAGGACTGCACCGCTTCACCACTGCGGCGGCTGCGCCATCCGCCAGGGAGGATTTGCCGCTCCTGCACGGACTGTCCGATGGTATCCGTATGGAAACCCCGCTGACCGACTCGACGTCCATTACCAAAAGGCTGTTCGATCAGGGACTGACAGTCGAAGAGATT
This sequence comes from Sporosarcina koreensis, assembly GCF_000826145.2. Taxonomy (GTDB): domain Bacteria; phylum Bacillota; class Bacilli; order Bacillales_A; family Planococcaceae; genus Sporosarcina; species Sporosarcina trichiuri. Next base: position 839,287 of record NZ_LN651337.1, on the reverse strand, counting down.
GCGCATGCCAGACAGCTGAAGACGAGTACGATAGAAGACCATCTGACAGAGCTTGCAGCGAACACGGCAGCATTCCCGATCAGCCGGTTCGTGAGCGCGGAGGACCAGCACGCCGTGCGTATGGAAGTGAGTCTGAAGAATGTGAAACGGCTGCGGCTGCTGAAGGAAGCATTTCCCCATTTGTCCTATTTCCAGCTGCGCCTTGTGCTGAGTGCAAGAGAAGAGGTGATGCCAAGTGAACCTTCATGATGAGCTGAAGAGACGGTTCGGGTTCGACCGGTTCCGGCCGGGCCAGAAAGAGGTCATCGGGGCGGTGCTGGACGGCAGGGATACACTGGCCATACTTCCGACAGGCATGGGGAAGTCACTTTGTTATCAGCTGCCGGGTGATTTGCTGGACGGTCTTGTGATCATCGTATCGCCGCTTGTCTCGCTGATGGAGGATCAGGCTGCGTCCATCCGTAAGCGCGGTGAGAAAAGGGTCGCTGCCGTCAATTCGATGATGGCGGCCGAACAGAGGAAACAGCTTTTTGCTGAAATCCGGCAGATCAAATTCCTGTTCATCTCCCCCGAGATGATGAACCGTCCGGATATGACAAGGCTGCTGGCGTCGCAGCCAGTTGCCCTTCTGGTCATCGACGAAGCGCATTGCATCTCCCAGTGGGGGTTCGATTTCCGTCCGGATTACCTGAAGATCGGTGAATTCATCCGCAAGGCGGGGAACCCACGGATCCTGGCGCTGACAGCGACAGCCGACCAGCGGGTTGAACAGGATATACTTACATATTTGAACATGCAGGATGCTTCGGTCATCCGCCAGTCCGTGAACCGGCCGAACATCTATTATTCGTTACGCAGGTTCGACAGCATCCCTGAGAAGAATGACTGGATTGCAGGAAGGCTGAAAGCAACATCAGGTCCGGGCGTCCTGTACGTGGCGTCCAGGAAGCGTTCGGAAGAACTCACCCAGCTGCTGCAGAAGGAAGGCATACAGATCGCCGCCTACCACGCAGGCAAGGAAGCCGGCGACCGCCAGATGATCCAGCAGCAGTTCCTCTCGGGTGAACTGGACTGGATCTGTGCGACCAACGCATTCGGCATGGGCATCCATAAAGATGACATCCGGCAGGTGATCCATGATCAGATGCCTGCTTCCGCTGCTGCTTATGTGCAGGAGGCCGGGCGGGCAGGCAGAGACGGGAAACAGTCAAGTGCAGTGCTGCTCAGCCTGCCGGACGACGGACAGAAGATCCGGTTCATCGTCCAGAATGATCTGCCGGACGACACGGAAGTGACCTATTATGCGCGACTGAGGAAGGCGGGGAATCAGCGGGAACAAGCCGCTGAACTTGCGGGGATTTCCGAAACGGGCGCCCGGCTCATCGATCATTACGCGGAACAGGAGAACGAGGCGGGGATTGCGGATATCTTCACAGGTCTCCGGTTCGGCAAGGAGGAGAAACTCCGGCAGATGATGGATTACACGACCGGAAACACCTGCCTCCGGACGAAGCTGCTGTACTATTTCGGGGAACAGCCGCCGGAACAGCAGGACGTCTGCTGCTCGGCGTGCGGGGACCCGCCGGAAGACTGGCTCGGAAAACAGCATGCTGTGCTGAACGAAAGGCGGCTGCTGCCGTGGGAGGACCGCATTCGTCTGCTGCTATGCTGACAGCTTGATTGGCGTTTACTTTTCCGACAGAATTCGTCATAATGAAGAGACAGCAATAGGGGATAGGAGAATGAGCTATGACAAAAAGTGACTTTCATTCAGACTTCGAGAATAATAGACAAGCGATCGAGATGGATGAGAAGGCCCCTGAGGAAATGCCTTCCCGTGTTGAGGTTCATAAGAGCAGGAAAAAGAGCCCGCAGCGGAAGAAACAGGATAAACGCAAGGGACTTACGCTTATCAATATCATCCTTATCCTGTTCACTCTGATTCCCATCGGAATATTTGTGTATGTTCTATCCGATTTGTATAATCCTAAAGAGGGAAATACAGTAAGTATCGATAAATCCGGAGTCACATTTGAAATGGACTCGAAAGAACCGGGAGGCAGTACAGGCATCGCTGCCGAGAAGGAAGACGGGGACCAGGACCAGGACAGCTCCGCTGACAAAAACGGCAGTGCCGGCGACGACAAGCAGGCAGAGGACAATTCGGGAGACTCCGCAGACCCGGATAAGAGCCGACAGCAGGATAAGGCGGAGGAACAGAAGGCTGACCAGAAAAAGCCCGTCCAGCCTGAACAGAAACCTGCACCAGAGCCGGAGAAAAGACCGGCTCCAAAACCGAAACCCGAGCAGAAACCGGCTCCGAAACCCGAGCAGAAACCGGCGCCGAAGCCTGAAGCGAAACCGGACCCCCCTGCGCAGACGAAACCTGCAGGGAAAACCCATACTGTGGGCCCCGACGAAACACTCTATCGGATTTCCGTAAACTATTACGGTTCAGGGGAATATGTTGAAAAGATCAAGGCTGCAAACGGGCTGACGTCCAATTCGATCAGTGTCGGACAGACGCTGATCCTCCCGTAAATTAAAATCAGGAAAAGGCAAAGTCCGTATGCTTTGCCTTTTTCATATGGCAGGTGGATGTATGAAGACATGGAAAATCGCATTTGGTGTGCTTTCGGCATGTGCAGCTCTCGTGACTGCGAGTATGCTGTGGAGTGCGAAGCGGGTGACCGTGAAAAAGCATGCAGTGGAGATCGATCCGGATCCCGATTCGGAATTGACGGTCTTCTTCATAAGTGATGTGCACCGGAGACGGGTTCCCGGACGGCTGTCCGAAAAAGTGCAGCAGACCGGAAAGTCACCTGACCTCGTCATCATCGGAGGGGATTTTGCGGAAAAAGGTGTCCCCGTCCGGCGTGTTCAGCAGAATGCCGCCCGGCTTGCTGAAATGGGCCCTGTCTATTATGTGTGGGGCAATAACGACCGTGAGATCGGGGAGGAGACGATGCGGTCCATCATCGCGGACGTCGGCGGGACTATACTGGATAATCGCACTGTACCGGTCGCATCTCATCCTGGCTGGATCATCAGCGGTGCCGATGATCCTTCAAGCGGCAATGCCGACTTGCGGAAGGCAGTTGAATTCGGCGGACAGTATGATTTCCGTATCGTCGTGATGCATAATCCTTCCTCTTTCGGGAATTTGGCGGATATGGCGTCTCCGGCACTTTTGGCAGGAGGCCATACACATGGCGGGCAAATCAGGGTAGGACCCTGGGGGATGCAGCCGAAAGGGACATTCAGGGTGGACCGCAGGCAGGCTGAACTGATCAGCAACGGGTTCGGCACGTCTCTCGTCCCGCTCCGTTTTGGCGCTCCTCCGGAAACACATCTGATCACACTGCGGTATAAAAAAGGAGTGTAAACATAGAGTATGATTAAAACCGACGCTATCATAATCGGAGCCGGTCCATGCGGTCTGTCAGCTGCCATTGAGCTGCAGAATCTGGGGCTGCAGGTGATCCTCATCGAGAAAGGGAGCATCGTCAACTCCATCTACCGGTATCCGACCCACCAGACGTTCTTCAGCTCGAGCATGAAGCTGTCGATCGGCAATATTCCGTTCATCACCGCAAAAGAGAAACCACAGCGCAACGACGCGCTTGTCTACTACCGGACTGTAGCGGAACTGGAGCAGCTGGATATCCGGAGTGGTGAAACGGTGCTGTCTGTCGAAAAGAATGACGGCGGTTTCACCGTCACGTCGAACAAGGCCGTCTACCAGGCGGATTACACAGTCGTGGCGACAGGATATTATGATCAGCCGAACCGGCTGGATGCTGAAGGTGCTGAATTGCCGCACGTCCATCATTATTTCAAGGAGGCACACCCTTACTTCCGCAAGCATGCAGTTGTCATCGGCGGTAAGAATTCCGCGGTCGACGCTGCCCTGGAACTCGAACGTGCCGGCGCCTATGTCACTGTGGTGTACCGGGGCGGGGAATACTCGAAAAGTGTGAAACCGTGGATCCTGCCGGGATTTGAGAGCCTGGTGAATAACGGGAAAGTCCGGATGATATTCGAGGGCTCCGTAGACGTCATCACAACGGACACCGTCACGGTCAGTACACCGAACGGACAGGAAGAGATCCGCGCAGATGTTGTCTTTGCGATGATCGGCTACCATCCGGACTATGAATTCCTGGGGAATATGGGAATCCGCCTCGATTCCGTCAGCGGCTGTCCTGACTATAATCCCGATACGATGGAGACATCCGTGGACAATCTCTATATTGCAGGGGTCATCGCAGCCGGCAACAATGCAAACTCGATTTTCATTGAAAACGGCAGACATCACGGTGAACTGATTGCAGAGACGATCAAGAAGCGGCTGCAAAATAAAATTGCAGAATAGCCGGGTCTCCATATGAGCAATATGTTATAATCTCCCTGATTGGGGGTGCGGAAGTTGTTCATATTATTCACTGTGGCGATCGCACCGTCACTTGCGCTCTTCAGCTATTTGTATTTACGGAAAGAGATTACACAGGAACCTTCCCGTGCCCTGTTCCAAGCGTTCGTCTATGGTGCTGTCATGACATTCCCGATCCTTTTCATCCAGCACGTCTTCTTGGAGGAACACGTGCTGGCGAACGGATTCCTCCATAACACACTCTTCACAGGAGCCATCGAAGAGTTTTTCAAGTGGCTTGTATTATTGATTTTCCTCTATAACAATTTCGAATTTGACGACGCATATGATGGCATCCTGTTCGGGGCGAGTGTCTCGCTCGGTTTTGCGACTGTCGAGAATATCCTGTTCCTCTTTACGTTCGGCCTGGATACGGCCTTCATCCGTGCACTGCTGCCGGTGTCGAGCCATGCCTTGTTCGGTGTCGTCATGGGGTATTATTATGGACGGTCGAAGTTCGCGCCGGGAGAGCGGAGAAACCGATACTTGGCGCTGGCATTCCTCCTGCCTTTCCTGCTTCACGTAACATATAATGCTATCTTGGAGATACATGATCTCTGGCTCTATCTGATGATCCCGTTCATGCTGTTCTTATGGTGGTTCGGACTGACGAGGGTCAAATATGCCCATGTTTTCGCGTTGAGACAAGCGAGGAGACGCATGCGCTGAGCGAACTGCCCGGAAATGTTGAAAAAACATTTCCGGGCAGTTTTTTTGTTTTACAAAATGCGTCATAAAACAACTGAATACGGGCAGGATAGACACTAGGAACGAAGACTGGAGGAAAACGTGATGAACAAACGGATACGCTCGCTGCTGGCAGGCATATTACTGCTGGCTGTTCTGCAGCTGTCATTCAGCTCCGATACGCAGGCATTCACAGATCGTGGTCTCGCAAAAGGGGCAAAAGGGGATGACGTCATCGAGCTGCAGGCAAGACTGCAGTACATCGGATTCTTCAAAGGGAAGATTGACGGTGTATTCGGCTATCAGACCTACTGGGCACTCAGGGAATTCCAGGAGAAATACGGACTGCCTGTCGATGGGATTGCCGGCAGCAAGACAAAGAAGAAATTGGTGAATGTCTCATCTTACGACAAACAATTCGTGATGGACAACTTACGGAATGGGAAAGAGTTCACCCACTATGGCGGAAAACCGCTGTCCAGCCAGGCGAAAGGCGGAAGTGCCTCTTCCGGGAATAAAACGACACAGATGCCTGGAAAGTATAGTGAAGACGATTTGAAACTGCTGGCTAATGCAGTCTATGGAGAATCCCGGGGCGAACCGTATGAAGGGCAGGTTGCGGTGGCAGCAGTCATCCTGAACCGGATCGAACACCCCGACTTCCCGAACACTGTGGGGGGCGTCATCTTCCAGCCGGGGGCATTCACGGCCGTCTCTGACGGGCAGATCTGGCTGACTCCGAATGAACGTGCGAAAGAAGCGGTCATCGACGCGATGAACGGGTGGGATCCTTCGGAGAATGCTATCTATTACTTCAACCCTGTCACGGCAACAAGCAAGTGGATCTGGTCACGCCCGCAGATCAAGAAAATCGGCATGCATATCTTCTGTAACTGATCGATTGTATCAACGACATTAGGAAAAGAAAGCAGGTGTACCTACAGATCATGAAACGATTCAGTTTTCTGGCGCTGTTCGCTATTTTTTCTCTGAGCGTATATGCATATACGACGAACATCCAAAAGAAAGATCTCCAAAACGCCCTGTCAGTGCAGTATGCGAAAAACATTGCTGATGCTTCAGCCAAACTGCAGGAGCTCGACACTGCCGTGAAAAAGACGATGCTGTTCAACGAAGGGGAAGGTGATCTGAGGGCGAGGGAAGATATATGGCGGCTGTCGTCCGATATTCAGCAGTCCGTTTCGTCACTTCCGCTCGATCCCCATTTCTCGTCTGTCTGGATGAATTACTTGAGCAGGCTCGGAAAGTTTGCGAAGACCGGACCCGAACAGACGGAGCCGCGTGAGTTCCATGCCGTCATGGATAAGGCCTCCGGAAATATCGAAAACCTGTCGAATGAGTGGGCGGCGGCAACAGCCGATATGGCAAGCGGCAACCTGTCGATGGAGGAATGGCAGCAGCGGATGGACAGTGAGAAAGCGTCATTCGACTGGAAAGGTTTGAGTGCGTCCGTGCAGCAATATACGGAAAGCGTATTCCCGCTCACCGCCAGCGAGTCGGATGCCCTGAAAAAGAAAGAGCTGAAACATATAGAGGACCCTGCAATTTCGAAAGAGCAGGCCCTGGACAAGTTCAAGAAACTGTTCCCCGACACGGCAGACCAGGTGATAGACCTGAAAAAAAGCAAACCTGGATCCCCGTATCCGTTCTATCATATCCGGTTTTCCGATCAGGAATCGGTCGGTTACATCGATATAACCGAAAAAGGCGGCCATGTGCTGTCCTTCTTGACCGAACGGCCGGCAGGGAACGGCAGATTGGATGCAGGGACGGTGCAGAAGCAAGTCGAACAATTCCTGAAGGTAGCGGGCTATACCGATGTCGTATTCGAGGAAGTCAGGGAGAATGACACGGCATTCCACTTCGTCTACACCCGCCAGGAGCCTCTGCATAAGGCGAAAGTTCTCTCCGACACAATCCAGATCAAAGCTTCCAAGGAAGACGGCAGGATAGCAGGGGTCAACGCTGCGGAATACATCCGGAAAGAACAGCTGAAAGACCAGCCGATCGTGAAAATCGACTGGAATACGTTCTTCCATAAGCAAGTGAAAGTGAACCGCGAGGAACTCGTCTATGCGGAAAATGAGCATGGGAGGCAGCGCCTGGCGTACGCACTGACCGTCACAATGGAGGAGAATGGGGAAACCGGGACATATATCGTGCTGGTCGATACCGAGACGAAAGAGGTCATCCGGACAGAACAGCAAAAATAACGGAATCTATTGGAAAAAAACATCTGCCGTGCCATAATAACTATAAGAACTGAGACAGGTGGCGGTAAGATGAGACTTAAAATCGGGACCTCGATTGCAATCGATAAAGATTATACGGAAAACGGCGAGAAATACAAAAGCCGGGTCGTGGATATTGAAAAAGACTGTATCATGATCGATTATCCGACACAGCTGGATACCGGCCGTACTGCTTTCTTCATTGACGGTACCCAGCTGCTCGTTTCGTTCGTGGACGAATTGAAGATGGCGTATGTCTTTCGGACGGAAGTCATCGGCCGGCTGAACAGGGGCATTCCGATGCTGCAGCTCACATACCCGGGGGACAGCGGACTTATCAAGATCCAGCGCCGGGAGTTTGTCAGGGTGGAATCCCCGCTCGATGTGGCGATCGACAAGGACGGCACTGTGCATCAGCTCGTGGCGGAAGACATCAGTGCCGGCGGGATGGCAGTGAACCTGGCCCGCGCTTCCCTCGAGCAGGATGATATCGTGACTGCAACACTGGTGCTGCCGTTCAAAAACAACTCCATCAACTATGTGCGCGTCAATGCAAGGGTTGTGAGGGTATGGGAGAAGGAAGGGCGACCGATCGCTTCCCTGCAATTCGACGAAATCGATCCCGAATCAAGGCAGCAGGTCATCCGCCTATGTTTTGAGAGGCAGCTGAAGAAACGCAACGAATAGGAAAAGGTCTTGCTGTATAAGACTTTTTCCTTTTCGCTGTGGTACAATGTGTTCGAATCGAGTACGGGGGTAGAGGATATGAACAGAGGAATTCAAATTGCGATCGACGGCCCGGCAGCTGCCGGGAAAAGCACGATTGCGCGGATAACAGCGGAAAAACTGGGCTATACCTATATCGATACAGGAGCCATGTACAGAGCCCTGACATACAGCGCCCTTCAGCAGCATATAGATGTCAATGACGATCAGGCGCTCTCATCATTGCTCGAACGGATGGAAATCGAGCTGCTTCCTTCTCCGGAAGGCCAGCTGGTGAGGGTGGACGGCAAAGATGTCACGGAAGCGATCCGCTCCCAGGAAGTTACGGCCAATGTGTCAGCAGCAGCAGCCCAGCCGACCGTCCGCGGACTGATGGCGGAAAAACAGCGGCTCCTGGCGAATGCCTCAGGCGTCGTCATGGATGGCAGGGATATCGGCACCGCCGTTCTGCCGGATGCTGAGCTGAAGATATTCATGACCGCTTCGGTGGAGGAACGTGCAGCACGGCGGTATGCGGAAAATGTAAGAAGAGGGATAGACTGTACAATGGATGACCTGTGCAGAGACATTGCGGAGCGTGACAAGGCGGATACGGAACGCATCACTTCACCGTTGAAGCAGGCGGCAGATGCGGTGTTCATCGACACGACCGCTCTCACTATCGAACAAGTCGCCGACACTATCATCCGCCATGCAGAAATGAGGATGGACTCATGAACTTATATCCGCTCGGTAAAGCAATCTGCGCAGCTGTGCTGAGGCCGCTCTACCGGATCCAGATCATCGGCCGGGAGAACTTCCCCGAGGAATCGGGTGTCCTGCTCTGCACGAACCATATCGACAACCTCGATCCGCCGGTCGTCGGACTGACAGCTCCAAGACCGGTCCATTTCATGGCGAAGGAAGAGCTGTTCCATCAGCCGGTGTTGAAGTCGGTCCTGCCGAATGTCAATGCGTTCCCGGTAAAGCGGGGACTCAGCGACCGTCAGGCGATCCGGAAGGCACTGGAATTATTACGCTCCGGACAAGTGGTCGGAATGTTTCCTGAAGGAACCAGGAGTAAAAACGGGGAATTGGGGAAAGGATTAACAGGAGCAGGTTTTTTCGCATTGAAAGGAGACGCCGTGGTGATGCCCTGTGCCATCATCGGTCCGTACCGTCCATTCCGGAAGCTGAAAGTCGTGTATGGCCGGCCGATCGATATGACGGAATACCGGGAACGGAAAGCCTCCGCGGAAGAGGCGACGGAAGTCATCATGTCGGCAATCCAGGAACTGCTGGAAAAAAACCGCTGATAAACAAGTTCAATTTTTTGTTTTTATGGGTATATTCCAATAGTATAGAGATATGATTATTATGGAGGAGGACTACATATGACTGAAGAGATGAATGTAGAAGCGATGGATGGATATAACGAAGGAGACCGCGTGACAGGTAAAGTCACTAAAATCGAAGACAAATCAGTTACCGTGGAAATCCCTGGAGCTCCGTTTGACGGTGTGATCCCGATCAGCGAGCTGTCCAGCCTTCACATTGAAACGGCATCTGACGCTGTGAAAGACGGGGACGAACTCGAACTGTCCATCATCAAGGTCGAAGATGATGCCTATGTGCTGTCCAAGCGGAAAGTGGATGCGGAAGATGCCTGGGATGCACTCGAGGAGAAATTCAATAACAATGAAACGATCACCACAGAAGTGAAGGACGTAGTGAAAGGCGGCCTCGTCGTCGATCTGGGTGTCCGCGGCTTCATCCCCGCTTCCCTGGTGGAAGATCATTTCGTGGAATCATTCGAAGATTACAAAGGACGCACGATGGATTTCAAGATTGTCGAGATGGACAAGGAGAAGAACCGTCTTATCCTTTCCCACCGCGCAGTCATCCAGGAAGAGAAGTCTTCCAAGAAAGACGAAGTGCTTGCTGATCTGGAAGAAGGTCAGGTGCTCGACGGCACTGTTCAGCGGATTGCATCATTCGGTGCGTTCGTCGATCTGGGCGGCGTGGACGGCCTTGTGCACATTTCACAAATCGCACACGGCCACGTCGAGAAAGTGTCCGATGTCCTGAAGGAAGGGGACAAGGTGCAGGTGAAGGTCCTGTCAGTCGACCGTGATGCAGAACGTATCAGCCTGTCCATCAAGGAAACGCTTGCTGGTCCTTGGGAAGGAATCGAAGAAAAGGCTCCTAAAGGTGCTGTCCTCGAAGGAACTGTGAAGCGCCTTGTCTCGTACGGGGCATTCGTGGAAGTGTTCCCAGGCGTGGAAGGGCTTGTCCATATCTCCCGCATCTCCCACCAGCACATCGGAACGCCGAACGAAGTGCTGTCTGAAGGGCAGACAGTCGAAGTGAAGGTGCTGGACGTCAATCCAATCGAGAAGCGCCTGTCACTGAGCATCAAAGACCTGACAGACAAGGAAGAGGAGTCTTACGACGATTATGAAATGCCTGAAGAACCATCAGGTTTCTCGATCAGCGACGTCATCGGTGACCAGCTGAAGAAGTTCTCTGAATAACCTTGTTCAGTGTCCTGTAACAATCAATTGAAAGAGATGGCTCTTTTAAGAGCGCCATCTCTTTTTTTTGTGTATAATATGCAGAAGATAGCGTGGAAGGATGTATGATGAATGAGTAAACCAACAGTAGCCATCGTCGGACGGCCGAACGTCGGCAAATCGACGATCTTCAACCGGATTGTCGGTGAGCGGATTTCAATCGTGGAAGACGTTTCGGGCGTCACACGTGACCGGATCTACAGCTCAGCGGAATGGCTGACACATGATTTCAATCTGATTGATACAGGGGGCATCGACATTGGCGATGAACCGTTTTTGGAACAAATACGGGCCCAGGCGGAAATTGCGATCGAAGAAGCCGATGTGATCATCTTCCTGACGAATGGCCGTGAAGGCGTGACGAACGGTGATGAGCAGGTCGCGAAAATTCTATACAAAACAAAAAAGCCGGTCGTCCTGGCCGTCAACAAAGTCGATAACCCTGAAATGCGTGAGATGATCTATGATTTCTATTCACTCGGCTTTGGCGACCCATATCCGATTTCCGGTTCCCACGGTCTCGGTCTCGGAGACCTGCTGGACGGTGTCGCAGCCAGTTTCCCCGAGCCTGCAGCAGAAGAGATCGAGGAAGACGTCATCCGTTTCTCCTTGATCGGCCGGCCGAACGTCGGGAAGTCCTCGCTTGTCAACGCGCTTCTGGGTGAAGACCGTGTGATTGTCAGCGACGTTGCCGGAACGACGACAGACGCCATTGACTCGCTGTACGAATATGAAGGTCAGAAGTTCAGGATCATCGATACCGCCGGCATGCGGAAAAAAGGCAAGGTGTATGAAAACACGGAAAAGTACAGTGTCCTGCGTGCATTGAAAGCGATCGACCGCTCGGATGTCGTACTCATCGTGCTCAATGGTGAAGAAGGGATCCGTGAACAGGACAAGCGGATTGCCGGCTATGCGGAAGAAGCGGGTAAGGGTGTACTCTTCGTCGTGAATAAATGGGATGCCCTCGAAAAAGATGAGAAGACGATGAACCGTTTCACGGAAGACATCCGCAAGAACTTCCTGTTCCTGGATTATGCGCCGGTCGCCTATGTGTCGGCAAAGACGAAACAGCGGGTGCGGACATTGTTCGACCTGATTACGACAATCAGTGAGAATCACTCCCTCCGTATCCAGTCGAGCGTCCTGAACGAAGTGATCGAAGACGCGGTGGCACGAAATCCGGCGCCTTCCGATAAAGGGAAGCGTCTGCGCATCTATTACACGACCCAGGTGGCTGTCAGACCGCCTGCATTCGTCGTATTCGTGAATGATACGGAACTCATGCACTTTTCGTACGAACGTTTCCTTCAGAACCGTCTGAGGGAGTCGTTCGGTTTCGAAGGGACACCGATCCGTATCATCACCCGCGCACGCAGCTGAGAACCTGGCAGAAAGGATGAACACTTTGAAAAATGTCTCTGTAATCGGGGCAGGGAGCTGGGGAACCGCCCTTGCATTCGTCCTCGCAGAAAATGGACACAACTGTCTGATCTGGAGCAGACGCCAGGAACAGACCGATGAAATAAATGAGCACCATACCAATTCGTCCTACTTGAACGACTGCATTCTTCCGGAATCCCTGCGCGGCACCTCCGATCTGAAAGCGGCAGTCGACCATGCGGATATCCTGATAGTGGCCGTGCCGACCAAAGGGATCCGCGAAATTGGCAGGCAGCTGGACCAACTCATCGAACGGCCTGTGACAATTGTACACGTTTCCAAAGGAATCGAACCGGATACACAGAAACGGATCACTGAAATGCTGGCAGAGGAGATCCGTCCTGCAGTCCGGAAAGCGCTGGTCGTCCTGTCTGGTCCGTCCCATGCGGAGGAAGTGGTCCTGCGCCATCCGACAACGGTCTCTGCGGCCTCGGATGATCTCGCTGCAGCAGAGGAAATCCAAAATTTGTTCATGAATTCCTATTTCCGGGTCTATACGAATCAGGACGTGCTCGGTGTCGAGCTCGGCGGTGCGCTGAAGAATGTCATCGCGCTGGCAGCCGGCATTACGGACGGCCTGGCATACGGGGATAATGCGAAAGCGGCATTGATCACCCGCGGGCTTGCCGAGATCACGCGCCTAGGTGTCAAAATGGGTGCCAATCCATCGACCTTCGCAGGACTGGCGGGCATGGGGGATCTCATCGTGACTGCCAACAGTGTCCATTCCAGGAACTGGAGAGCCGGCAATATGCTCGGCAAAGGGCAGACGCTGGAAGAGGTGACGGCAGGGATGGGCATGGTCATCGAGGGCGTGCGCACGACCAAAGCGGCCCACCAGCTGGCTGCTCATTACGGCGTTTCCATGCCGCTGACGGAAGCCCTCTACTCGGTCTTGTTCGAAGGTCACGAACCGAGGGAAGCAGTCGACTGGCTGATGAACAGGGACAGGAAGAAAGAAACTGATCAGTTCACTGACTGACCGGCAGCTGCCGGGCAGCCTTCAATACTTAACTATATGGCCGTTCGCTAACGGCTGGAAGGAATGACTCGCTTTGTCCTCGCTGGATAAAATGTGGCTATCGTTTTATGCGATGGGTTGCATGGTGATTTCCATGGGACTCATCCATCTGAGCCGAACAAAAATAAAAAACAAGATTGTAAGCATCCTGTTTGCAATCATTGCCTATGCACTGCTGCTCTTTTCGTTTTTCGCAATGGTCTATCTTGTATTCAATGGACCGACAGGAGGCGCATAAGCTGATGAAACGCATGATCATGCTGCCGATGGCTGCTGCTGTGATGCTGCTGCTGTCCGGCTGCCTGTACCCGCAAGACGAGCTGGAAAGCAAGCAGACACCCTACGAAGATCAGATGGAGACTGTCCAGAAGGCCGTCGATACGTACCAGCAGCAGACGGACGGCCTGCTGCCCATCAAGACGAGGGATCAGGAAACCGATCCGTATATCAAATACCCGATCGAGTTTTCGAAAATCGTCCCTTCATTGACTGAGAAGATCCCATCGAACGCCTATGAGCAGGGGGGGATCTATCAGTATGTCCTCATGGATGTCGAGGAGGATCCGACAGTGAAACTTGTGGATCTGCGTGTTGCAGAGCGGATCCGCGAACTGATCCTCCGAAAGACAGTGAACGGCGTCCTGCCTTTCAAGGACCCTGTGCAGGAAGGTGCGAACGTCTACAAGGTCGATTTCAAGAAGATGGGGCTGAAAGAACCGCTGACAGTGGAAAGCCCTTATTCGGATGCCCATCTGCCGCTTGTCGTCGGCGGTGACGGCAACTTCTATATCGATTATGCCATCGACCTGGCGCGTATCGTGGAACGGGATAAGCCTGACGTCAAGCCCGGAGAGGATATCCGGTATCTGCTGGCCGACAATTATCCGATCCTGCCGGCATACTCCCTGCCTTATACGGTGAACGGACAGAATGAAGTGGTTTTCCTGAAATCCTCCAACTGAACAAAAAACGTTTCGTGCTTCAGGCATGAAACGTTTTTTTGTTTCATAAACTATTATGCGTAGAAAAGGAGGACGATGGAAATGAAAGAAGAACTATATGAAAACTTGGCCAGACGGACGGATGGGGATATCTATATCGGAGTGGTCGGCCCTGTCCGGGTCGGAAAGTCCACATTTGTCAAACGTGTCATGGAAGAAGTCGTAATCCCGAATATGAGCGAACAGGCAGACCGGACGCGTGCGCAGGATGAACTTCCGCAAAGCTCGCCGGGTCCGGTCATCATGACAGCCGAGCCGAAATTCGTCCCCGCACAAGGTACCGCTGTGTCGGTAGGGGACGGCGAACTGTCCTTCCAGATCCGTCTGGCGGACTGTGTGGGCTACGTCATCGACGGCGTGAAAGGGTATGAAGACGAGGACGGTCCGAAGTATGTGCATACCCCTTGGCACAACGAACCGATCCCGTTCGAGGAAGCCGCACGCATCGGCACCGACAAAGTGATCCGTGACCACTCGACAATCGGCATCCTGCTGACAACTGACGGAACGGTGAACAACATCCCGCGTTCCGCCGCTGAAATTGCGGAAACGGAGATCGTCGGAAAGCTGAAAGAAATCGGGAAGCCATTTGTCATCGTCCTGAATTCCAAGATGCCGGCCCATGAAAAGACGGTCCAGCTCAGACAGCAGCTGCACGAAACCTACGGGGTACCCGTCATCGCCATCAGCGCAGACCAGCTGAATGCCCAGGAGATCCAGCTGATCCTGAAAGAAGCGCTCTATGAATTCCCGATCACCCAGATCGATCTGCAGAAGCCGGATTGGATGGATGTCCTGGGTCCCGAGCATATGCTCAACGCACAGATCGATGACATCATCAATGAAGGATTCCTGGAAGCATCAAAAATCAGGAAAGTGCAGCAGCTGGCGGAACGTCTCAATGAAGAAGACTATATCAAGCATGCGGATGTCATCGAGGTGGATGCCGGGAAAGGGAAAGCGACACTGGACCTGAAGATCACGGAAGAGACCTACCTGGCCGTGTGCGAGTCCTACATGGATACGGAGATGAAAACGAAGAAAGACTGGCTGCTGTTCATCCAGGATGCAGTGAAGGCGAAGAAATCATACGATATGTTCGCCGAGGCAATCGACACAGCCAAGAAAGAAGGCTATGGGGTTGCGCTGCCGACGATTGCAGACTTCGAACCGACACAGCCGGAGCTTATCAAGCAAGATTCCTTCTATGGAGTCCGTATGAAGGCGACCGCTCCTGCCCTGCATGTGATCCGGATCGATATGGAAGCCGAATTCGCGCCGCTGATCGGCTCGGAATTCCACAGCCACCACCTGCTCAAGGAGCTGAAGAACGCCTACCTGCATGATCGTGAAGCACTGTGGGAGACACAGCTGTTCGGCACGCCTCTCCATGAAGTGCTGAAAGAGAGCATCCGTTTCAAGACATCGTCAGTCCCGACCAGCGCGAGACGGAGACTGCGTGAAACGATCGAAAAAATGGTTAATGAAGGAAATAAAGGGATGGTGACATTTATCGTCTGACTTGAAAAGATCCGTCTTAAACGGGTCTTTTTTTTCGTTCAAGCTAGCCGTAAGCCTTGCTGCAGCCACAATATTGTTGCACCTCAGAAATGGTTATGTTACTCTTTTTACAGTGTTAATGAGCTTCAGCAGACCTTTCTTTGGAAGGAGGTGAACGGGATGAACAAAACTGAATTGATCAACTCCGTAGCAGAGGCAGCAGGTCTTTCGAAGAAAGATGCGACAAAAGCTGTTGAAACTGTTTTCGAAACAATCCAAGACGCTCTTGCAAAGGGTGAAAAGGTGCAATTGATCGGCTTCGGTAACTTCGAAGTACGCGAGCGCGCTGCTCGTAAAGGCCGTAACCCTCAATCAGGCGAAGAGATTGAAATTGCAGCAAGCAAAGTACCAGCGTTCAAAGCAGGAAAAGCTTTGAAAGATGCGGTAAAGTGAGTTCACTTACATAGAAGCCCGTCAGATGTCCTTTCCGGATACGCTGGCGGGCTTCTTTCCGCTGGCCGCCGCTCAGCGGGGCGGGCAGCTGTACTGAATGTGGCGAGTGTGCTACTATTTTGAAGGACTGATATACAGGAGAGGAGGTTTTAGCCATGGAGGAAAATAATTTACGCAAGATCGAACAGGCGGTTACGATGATCCTGGAGGCGATCGGTGAGGACCCGGGCCGGGAAGGTCTCCTGGATACACCGAAACGCGTAGCGAAGATGTACGGTGAAGTTTTTTCCGGCATGGATGAAGACCCGCGGGACTATTTCAAGACGATCTTCCATGAACAGCACGACGAAATGGTACTGGTGAAAGACATTCCGTTCTACTCGATGTGCGAGCATCATCTCGTTCCGTTCTTCGGTGTTGCCCACATCGCCTATATTCCGCGTGACGGCGCCGTCGCAGGTCTCAGCAAGCTGGCAAGGGCTGTCGAGACGGCAGCAAAACGCCCGCAGCTGCAGGAAAGGATCACGACGACCATTGCGGATGCGATGATGGACATGCTGAAACCCCTTGGTGTATACGTGATCATCGAGGCGGAGCATATGTGCATGACGATGCGGGGAGTCAAGAAACCAGGTTCCAAAACCGTGACAACCGCCGCTCGCGGTATCTATGAACACGACGATGTCAAACGGTCGGAGATCCTGTCACTTGTAAAGTAGGCCGGGCTCCTTTGCGATAGGCGCTTTACCTGTGCTATGATAGACAGGATATGAAAGACGGGAGAGATAATCATGACTGCACCTGACTATATAATCATCAAGGCAGAAGAAGATGGTGTCAGCGTAATTGGGTTAACCCGCGGAAACGATACAAAGTTCCATCATACTGAGAAGCTGGATAACGGTGAAGTGATGATCGCCCAATTTACGGAGCACACATCCGCCATGAAAATCCGTGGGAAAGCAGAGATCACGACTGCTCACGGGATTGTCTCCAGTGAAGAGAGAGCCTGATCAGAGAGCGCAGCTCTTGCATTGGAATGGAGAAACAGTGATGAACAAACAGCAATTGGACACATTCATAGAAAATTATATGGCCGGCTTGCGGTCTGCATTGAAGGAACCGACCCTGGACCGGGAGATCGCGGATGTGCCGCTTGACCGGGACAAGGCCTTCTATCTGCTGCTTCCGCTGCTGAATGACGGGATGACAGCGGATAGACCAGCTGAGGAGGTCATGATCGCTGTAGGAGCCATTCAGGCTGCCTTGGATATCCATGACCGCATCGAAAAGAAGGGCGCAGCATCGGCTGTCCAGCAGCTGACGGTCCTGGCGGGGGATCATTTCAGCGGCGTCCATTACAAACTGCTGGCAGACATCGGGGAGTTCACTCTGATCCGTGAACTGTCACAGACCATTGGCCGTGTCAACGAACAGAAAGCCGCCCTGCAGACGGATTCCCGGCTGACCGCGGAGCGCCTGCTGTCCCGGCTGGCTGTCATTGAAACTGCGTGCATTTCGACTTTCTATGACCGTTACGGGTACGACAGGTACCGGAAACTGGCCGAGTACGCGCTTACATATATACGACTGCATGATCCCGAAGCCCTGAAGTCATTCGGCGTCGAAGAAGAGCTGGCACGCCGGGCGGTCGGACTGCTCGGTTCAAGATGGCAGTCGGAGACCGGGCAGGCTGCAGGGCTGTCCCCGGTCCTCGCGGATACAGTGCAGGATCGCCTGCATTCATTATCATCATCAAGCTGACCAATGAAAAGAGGGGATCCTTTTGAGTCAATCGAAAGAAGAAAAGGTACATTCCGTATTCCAATCCATTTCGAGTGAATACGACAAGATGAATTCAGTCATCAGTTTCAATCTGCACAAAGGCTGGCGTGCGGATATCATGGAACGTATGGATATCAAGCCGGGTATGAAAGCCCTGGATGTCTGCTGCGGAACGGCGGACTGGACGATCGCCCTCGCAAACGCTGTCGGCACGAACGGCACTGTCACCGGGCTGGACTTCAGCGAAGCCATGCTGTCGAGCGCGGCGCCTAAGACCGAAGACTATCCGAATATCACGCTTGTCCAGGGCAATGCCATGGAACTGCCATTCGAAGATAACACGTTCGATGTCGTAACGATCGGATTCGGTCTGCGGAATGTGCCGGACTACGAAAAGGTGCTGAAAGAGCTGTACCGCGTCGTGAAACCCGGAGGCCTTGCCGCCTGTCTGGAAACATCACAGTCTCTCATTCCGGGATACCGGCAGGCATTCAGGCTGTACTTCCATTACATCATGCCGGTGTTCGGCAAGCTGTTTGCGAAAAGTTACAATGAGTATTCCTGGCTGCAGGAATCAGCAGACGACTTCCCCGGAAGGGAAGAGCTCGCGCATATGTTCAAGGATGCGGGGTTTGTCAGGGTCGACTATCGGCCATACAGCGGCGGCGTTGCTGCCGGACACATCGCAATCAAATAATATTATGCAGGCGGGAGAAGGGAATCATTTTGGAAAAATTGAAGGCGATGGCTTTATATACAGATTTCCGGAAGGAACTCATTTATATCGAGAAAGAGCTTGAGAATGCCGTTCAGTCGGATTCCCCGCTCATTCAGCAGGCGTCCATGCATCTGCTGAGAGCAGGAGGGAAGAGGATCCGTCCAATTTTCGTATTCCTTTCTTCAAAGTTCGGTTCGTATTCGATGGAACGCACAGCGAAAGTGGCGGTCTCGCTTGAACTTGTCCACATGGCCTCTCTCGTCCATGACGACGTGATCGACGATTCGGATATGAGAAGAAGCCGGAAGACCGTCAAAGCGAAATGGGATAACCGGATTGCAATGTACACCGGTGATTTCCTTTTCTCACGTGCACTGACGTCCATCGGCGAAATCGAAATGATTCCTGTCCACCGGCTGCTCGCGACAACAATGCTTGAAATCTGCAAGGGTGAGATCATCCAGTTCGATTACCAGAGGCAGACCGATCAGTCGCTGCGCGATTATCTGCGCCGTATCAAACGGAAAACGGCGCTTCTGCTGTCTTCCAGCTGTGAACTCGGCGCGCTCATTTCCGGCGCGGACGGTGACGTTGTGCGCAGACTGCGGAATTTCGGCTATTATGCAGGGATGGCATTCCAGATCGTCGATGATATACTGGATCTCACCTCATCCGACAAACAGCTCGGCAAACCGGCAGGATCCGATCTCCTGAACGGGCATATTACACTGCCGATCCTGTACATACGGGATGAGCCGGACTTCCAGCCGTATTTGACAAGCGCATTCGACGGCAGCCTGACTGAACACGAACGGTCTGCCATGCTGGACTACGTCCGCAAAAGCGGCGCTATCGAGAAAGCCCAGGCTGTCAGCGACCTCTATCTGCAGAAAGCCGCAGATGAAATCAAGTGGCTTCCGGACAGCGATGCAAAACAGGCATTCGAACAAATTGCCGATTTCCTCGGGAAACGGACGTATTGAGCATTGCCGAATAAAGAAAAAATTGAAAGATTGTCCTGTGTTTGATACTATTCAGTAGGGGCATCCCTGATTCGCAATGATAAGGAGAGATCATGTATTATGGAAAAAACATTTTTGATGGTAAAACCGGATGGCGTCCAGCGCGGACTTATCGGTGAGATCGTTAACCGTTTCGAAAGCAAAGGCTACCAGCTCGTCGGCGGTAAGCTGATGCAGATTTCACAGGAACTTGCCGAGCAGCACTACGGCGAGCACAAAGAGCGTCCGTTCTTCGGGGAACTTGTCGAGTTCATCACATCCGGTCCTGTATTTGCAATGGTCTGGGAAGGCGAGAATGTCATTTCGACAGCACGCCTCATGATGGGTGCAACAAACCCGAAAGATTCAGCACCGGGAACGATCCGCGGCGACTTCGCAGTCACTGTCGGCAAGAACATCATCCACGGTTCGGATTCACCTGAATCCGCTGAGCGTGAAATCGGCTTGTTCTTCAAGGAAGAGGAACTTACTTCCTACAAAAAAGATATCAACAGCTGGATCAACTAAATTCTTGCAAAAGCAGCCTAGCGGTTTCCGCCGGCTGTTTTTGTTATACATAACGAGCAAGGGAACGGGGGCAGAATCGTGTCGGATTATACGCAGTTCATAGCCAATGTGAAGAAGAAGACAGGAATCGACCTGTCTCTCTATAAAGAGGCACAGATGAAACGCCGGCTGACATCGCTGTATGAGAAACGGAAATGCCGGGACTTCATGGAATACTTCGAGCTCATCAGCAGTGATCAGGCGATGATGGATGAGTTTCTGGACAGGATGACCATCAACGTGTCTGAATTTTACCGCAACGGATCCAGATGGGAAGTCCTTGACCGTAAGATCATCCCGCAGCTGCTGGAGAATTCCAAAAAACTGAAATGCTGGAGTGCCGCCTGTTCGACAGGCGAAGAACCGTATTCCATGGCCATGGTTCTATCGAATCATATGCCGCTCCGCGAAGTATCCATCACAGCCACCGATCTGGACCAGGGTGTCATTGAAAAAGCGAAAGTCGGACTGTATCCGGAGCGTTCGCTGAAAGAGGTGCCGGCTGATGTGAAGAAGAAGTATTTCACACAGGAAGGCCAGTTCTTCCAGGTGACCGATGAAGTGAAACGTACGGTCTCCTTCAAGAAGCATAACCTGCTTGAAGACAGCTATGGCAGCGACTACGATCTGATCGTCTGCCGGAATGTCATGATCTATTTCACGGAAGAGGCGAAAGACCAGATCTATTCCAGCTTTGCGAAAGCTTTGAAGCCCGGCGGCATCCTATTTGTTGGCAGTACTGAGCAGATTTTCAGTCCCGACCGGTACGGCCTCGAGTCGGAAGATACGTTCTTTTATAAGAAATTATGAAAAAACCGGAGTTTTCCGGTTTTTTTCATTTAAACAAGTAGTCAACACGATTGTAGTTTGGTAAAGTGCTATCAATGGTCACATTCCAAGCGTGGCCAAAAGGGGGATGATCAGATGAGAGTACTGACAGCTGGTGAATCACACGGCCCTGAGCTGACAGCCATCATTGAAGGGATACCCGCACAGCTGCCGCTGACTGCGGAAATGATTACGAAGGAACTCAGCAGACGTCAGGGAGGCCATGGACGCGGACGGAGAATGCAGATCGAAAAGGATCAGGTCGTCATCTCATCCGGCGTCCGGCATGGGAAGACGCTCGGCTCCCCGATCACGTTGACAGTGGTCAATGATGATTGGAAACATTGGACATCCATCATGGGCATTGAGCCTCTTGGTGAAGATATCCGTCCTGAAGATATCAAACGGCAGATTACACGGCCGCGTCCGGGTCATGCCGACTTGGTGGGCGGCATCAAATACGGCCATCGGGATTTGCGGAATGTACTGGAACGGTCCTCTGCGCGTGAGACGACGATGCGTGTCGCAGCCGGAGCGGTCGCGAAACAGTTCCTGCGTGAACTGGGCATCCGGACAGCTGCACATGTCATTGAGATCGGAGGCATCACGGCAGACCCCGATACCGCCGCATGCTTGTCCGCAGACGAAATCAGGAAGCGCGTGGAAGAAGATCCGGTCTATTGTGCAGATCCTGCAGCTTCACCGGCCATGGTCGAGGCGATCGACGATGCGAAAGGCAGGGGAGATACGCTCGGAGGCGTCGTGGAAGTCGTGATTGAGGGCTGCCCGCCGGGAATGGGCAGTTACGTCCAGTTCGACCGTAAACTCGATGGCCGCCTCGCTGCTGCGATGATGTCCATCAATGCGTTCAAGGGTGTCGAATTCGGCATCGGATTCGAGATGGCCAAGCGTTTCGGCAGTGATGTACATGACGAAATCGCCTGGTCGGAAGAGAGAGGCTATTACAGGAAGACGAATCGTCTCGGCGGACTGGAGGGCGGAATGTCGACAGGAATGCCGATCATCATACGAGGGGTCATGAAGCCGATCCCGACGCTTTACAAACCGCTCGAAAGTGTCGATATCGACTCGAAAGAACCGTTCACTGCCACGATCGAACGTTCCGATCCTTGTGCGGTTCCTGCTGCTTCCGTAGTAGCGGAGCATGTCATCGCAACCGAGCTTGCCAAAGTGATCATCGAAGAATTCCGGTCATTTGAAATGGACGGCCTGAAAGAGGATGTCGACCAATACAGACGCTACGCGAAGGAGTTTTGACAATGGAACAGATCACTGTCCGTGCAGGCGGCACCCCCTATGACGTCCTGATCGGAACGGACGTCTACAGGCACTTGCCGCATGACTGCCGGGAGCTGTTTGCAGGCAAGGACAAAGTGGCGGTATTTGCGGATGAAACAGCTGCCGGACTTCATTTGCACATACTTGAGGAAGCTCTGCAGGACACGGGGATCCCTTACATGGTGCGCCTGCTGCCGTCCGGTGAATCCTGTAAATCAGCGGACAGCTTCCTTGCGAGCCAGTCGTTCCTGCTGCAGAACAATTTCACCCGAAATTCCCTTCTTATTGCGTTCGGCGGCGGAGCCTGCGGTGATCTGACCGGATTCGTTGCAGCCACTTTCATGAGAGGGATTCCATTTGTGCAATGTCCGACGACCATACTTGCTCATGACAGTGCGGTAGGCGGCAAGACGGCCATCAATATGCCCGAAGGCAAAAATATGGTCGGTGCATTCCATCAGCCCGCAGCTGTCCTGTTCGAAACGGACTTATTCACCACGCTGCCGGACAGGGAAATCCGGTCGGGTATGGCGGAATTGCTGAAGCATGCATTCATCTCGGATGCCGGCTGGACGGAGTCATTGCTGAATAACCGCCAGTTCCCGAAATTGCCTGCTTCCGAGCTGGAAGAGGAACTCGTCAAAGGAATCCGGGTCAAGACGGAAATCGTGGAACAGGATGTCTTCGAAGGCGGCCGGCGGAAATACTTGAATTTCGGTCACACACTCGGCCATGCCGTGGAGGCTCATCTCGGGTACGGGACCCTCAGTCACGGCGAATGTGTCATGATCGGGATGGCATACAGCCTGCTGCTCAGTGAAACCTACGGCAGAACGGACAGGACGCTGACGGACCGCTTCATCCGCTTCGCGCAGGATGCAGCGTATCCGATGGAGCGTATTCTGGAGATACCGTTCGAGCCGATCCTGACATACATGAAAAAAGATAAAAAGGCGGAATACGGCAACCTTGTTTTCGTGGTGCTGGAGCAGCTGGGTCAGCCATTCATCACACAAGTGCCGGAGAAGACGGCTGAAACAGCCTTTGCCGAACTCCAAAAACGGGTGGGAGAGGGGATGCGCAGATGACAGTCAGAGGAATCAGGGGAGCGACAACAGTCGCGTGCGATGAAGAGCAGGCGGTGCTGGAGGTGACAGCTCAGCTGGTGAAGCAGATGGCGCAGGAGAACAATCTGCTGCCGGACGATATCGCATCCGTCCTCATTTCCACTACAGTGGATGTGACATCGGCGTTTCCGGCGAAGGCAGTCCGTACAATAGAAGGCTGGACGTATGTCCCGGTCATGTGCATGCACGAGATGGACGTGGCGGGGGGCATGCCGCTCTGTATCCGGGTGCTTATGCACGCGAATACATCCATCGGACAGAAAGATATCCGGCATGTCTACATGAATGATGCCGTGAAGCTGAGACCGGATCTTGCCGGGCAATAACTAAACCGAGGTGAATGCAGATGAAATGGAAAACCGCCCTGTCGGCTATGAAACCTTACAAACCGGGCCGATCGATCGAAGATGTGCAGAAGGAATATGGCATCCGCACGATCGAAAAACTTGCGTCCAATGAAAATCCTCACGGCTGCGCGCCTTCAGTGCGCACCTTCCTGGAACAGGCACTCATCCAGTATGAGATCTATCCGGAGACGGGAAGGCCTGCATTGAAGTCCAAGCTATCGGGAATTGTCGGTGCTGATGAGTCCATGATCCTGCTCGGGAACGGGTCCGATGACTTGATCACCATCATCGCAAGGGCACTCCTGACGCCGCAGAGCAATACGATCATGCCGTCTCCGACATTTCCCCAATATGCCCACAATGCCCGCATAGAAGGGGCGGACGTGCGCGAAATCCCGCTTATCGATGGCCAGCATGACCTCGATAAGTTCCTGGAAGCGACAGACGCGTCGACGTCCGTGATCTGGATCTGTTCACCCAACAATCCGACCGGTGACCTGCTGCCGTCGGACCGGCTTTTCAAGTTCCTGGAACAAGTGCCGTCCAATATTTTGGTCGTCCTGGATGAAGCCTATTACGAGTACATAACTGACAAAACCTATAAGGACCCGGTCCGATGGCTCGGGCAGTTCCCGAATCTGGTCATCCTCCGCACCTTCTCCAAAGCATACGGCCTGGCTTCGTTCCGGATCGGATACGCAATCGGTTCGCCGGATGTCATTACGGAGCTGAACAAAGTCCGGAATCCGTTCAATACGGGCTCGCTCGCACTTGCTGCTGCGGAACAAGCGCTCGAGGATCAGGAATTCATCAGCCGCTGCCGTACGGAAAACGCCGAGCAGAAAAAACGCTTTGAACAGTTTGCGCGTGAGCATGGTCTGCATGTCAACCGGTCGGAAGCGAACTTCGTCCTGCTGGAAGTGCCGATGGATGCAGACGAAGCGGCAGAGCTGCTGCTGAAGGAAGGGTTCATCGTACGGAGCGGGAATCTCCTCGGGACTCCGAACCGCATCCGGGTGACAATCGGTTCTGAAGAACAGAATGACGGTTTTTTCAACGCATTGTCAGCAATACTTACAGACAGAGGGTAATAGGATGACAACACATGTATCGATCATAGGACTCGGGCTGATCGGCGGGTCACTGGCATTGGCACTGAAGCGCGGTCAGGGCGTCACAATTACGGGCTTCGACCGCTCGTATAAGTCTGCGGACGAGGCATACCGCCGGGGGATCATCGATGCGGTCGCTCCGTCCGCCCGGGCGGCGGCAAAAGACGCTGATTTCGTAATTCTTGCCGTACCTGTTTCTGCGGCTGCAGCATTGCTGCAGGAAGCGGCTTCCTGGGAACTGAAGGACACGGTCATCGTGACCGATACAGGCAGCACGAAGCTGCCGATCATGGAAGCTGCGGATGGCCTGCTGGCCAACGGAACCACCTTCATCGGAGGGCATCCGATGGCAGGGTCGCATAAGAGCGGTATCTCAGCAGCCATCGGCCATCTGTTCGAGAACGCTTATTACATCCTGACGCCGCCTCCCGGATGTGCTGAAGAAGACTTGAAACGGCTGCAGGACCTTCTGGCTGTGACGATGGGAAAGCTGGCTGTGCTGGATGCTGGTGAACATGACAAGATGACTGCGGTTGTCAGCCATTTCCCTCATATCATCGCTTCGTCCCTCGTCAACCTGCTGGCGGATCAGGAAGACAGCCGGCCGTTCATCAGACGCCTGGCCGCAGGCGGTTTCCGGGATCTTACCCGGATCGCTTCCGCAGATCCGGTCATGTGGCGGGATATCACACTCCAGAACAGGACCGAATTAGCCGCGCAGCTGGATCGCTGGGCAGACGAAATGGCGCAGGTGGGACGGATGCTTGCACACAGCGACCCACAAGAAGTGGAAGCGTATTTCACGGAAGCGAAACGATACAGGGACGAACTGCCGGCAGTCTCTGAAAATGCCGCACAGGGTGCGCTGTACATGCAATTCGATCTGCATATCGACGTACCGGATCATCCGGGCGTCATTTCGGAGATCACTCACATTCTGGCATCTCATGAAATCAGCCTGACGAACATCCGGATCGTTGAAACGCGTACGGATGTATACGGGATCCTGGTTATCAGTTTCCGCTCTGCGAGAGAGCGGAACCAGGCCTATGACGCACTTGGCAGTGAAACGGATTATTCCATGCAAATACTTTGACGGGGGTGCTTATAATGGAGAAAATGGATATACACGAAGTCTCATTCCACGGCGGCCCGCTGAAAGGGGAGCTGCGTGTCCCGGGAGACAAATCGATCTCCCATCGTGCAGTCATGCTCGGCGGGATGGCGGAAGGCACGACCACGATCAGCGGGTTTTTAGCAGGGGAAGACTGCCTGTCGACAATCAGCATATTCTCCCGGCTCGGTGCAGTGATCGAACGGGAGGGGACAGATGTGACGGTGAAAAGTCCGGGGATGGCGGGATGGAAATCATCTTCCCTCCCTCTGGATGCAGGCAATTCAGGCACGACAGCGAGACTGCTGCTCGGAATTCTGGCAGGCTCATCGGTCACGGCGACCGTCACGGGTGACCGGTATTTGTGCAAGCGTCCGATGAGACGGGTGACGGATCCGCTGGCTGCGATGGGTGCCGCTTTCGACTATGAAGGAGGCGGGGGCACCCTTCCGCTGACTGTGGAAGGAAGACAGCTGCAGGGCATCCAGTATGAGATGCCGGTCGCAAGTGCACAAGTGAAATCGGCTATCCTGCTCGCGGGCGTCTCGGCGGCAGGCACAACCACCGTGAAGGAAAAAACGGTATCCCGCGATCACACGGAACGGATGCTTGAGCAGTTTGGCGCTGCAGTCATTGCAGAGGATGGAAACGTGGCAATCGAGGGCGGTCAGCGGCTTACGGCGGCTTCGGTTAAAGTGCCGGGTGATATTTCATCCGCCGCTTTCTTCATGTGTGCAGCCGCCATGGTGCCGGGCAGTTCGGTTACGTTCAGGGGAGTCGGTCTCAACCCGACCCGTACAGGCATCATCGATGTGCTGACCGGCATGGGGGCGGATGTTGTGCAGAGTCCGGATCCCGAGGCTGCAGGCGAGCCGTACGGCGACATAACTGTAAGAGCAGGCCGGCTGGAAGCTGTGGAAATCGGAGGGGACCTCATTCCGCGGCTGATCGATGAACTCCCTGTCATCGCTCTGTTGGCGACACAGGCGGAAGGGACGACTGTCATCAGGGATGCCGGAGAACTCCGTGTCAAAGAGACCGACCGGATCGAAGCGGTCTGTACAGAACTCCGGAAGCTCGGTGCGGACATCGAGCCGACGCCCGACGGCATGATCATCAAAGGGCCGGCAAAGCTGAAAGGGGCCGTCCTGTCATCGAACGGAGACCACCGGCTCGGGATGATGGCTGCAATTGCCGCTCTTGCAGCGGACGGGCCTGTCTCAATAGAGGATGCCGGCTGCATCGATGTCTCCTATCCGGGATTCTTTGATGATCTGCAGTCTCTGATGTAACGTAAAAGACGATCAGCGTCGTGTATACAACATGCGCGGGAAGGTGAAACTATGGAACAGATACAGCAACTGGAAAGAAGCATCATGACAGGTGATCTTGAGGCTGTCGAAGAACTGGTGGGGCAGCTGGAGTCGGATCCGGATCTCGGGATGGTCTACGACAGTGCATCCCTGCTGATGGAAGTCGGTCTCGTTCCGCAGGCAGACCGCTTGTATGAGGCGCTGATAACCCAGATGCCGGACGCCGGGCAGCTTAAAATCGACCGCGCGGAAGCCTTCATGGCACTCGGCCGTGAAGACGAAGCCCTTCTGCTGCTTTCGGATATCAGGCCGGATGAAGAGGAATATGTGCAGTCACTCGTCCTGCTTGCCGATTATTATCAGACAATCGGGATGGCGGAGGTCGCATTGTCCAAGATCACCGAAGCTGAATCACTCGCTCCGGAGCAGCCTGTCATCCTGTTCGCCAAAGCCGAGCTGCTTCTCGGGAGCGGCAGATATGCGGAAGCCGCCCGTCTGTATCTCCTGCTTCAGGAACGGGGGGTGGAGGAGATGGCCGGGCTCGCGATCGAGGCCCGGATTGCGGAAGCCTTCAGTGCAGGAGCCGCCTATGAAGAAGCTCTGCCGCATTATGAAGCCCTGATCCAAAAAGGTGATGTCATGCCGGATACACTGTTCGGGGCAGCATACAGCCACTACCAGAGCGGACTTCCCCAGCAGGCGCTCACCTATCTGGATGAATTGCTTGAAATGGATCCCGATTACTTCTCTGCGTATATGCTGGCCGGCCAGGCAAGCCTGATGCTGGAAGAGAACGACCGGGCGCTGGAATACTTCACCGAAGGGATACGGCGTGACGAGTATGACAAAGAACTGCAGCTGGCAGCCGGCAAGGTTTCCCTGAAGCTCAGCCTGCCTGATGAAGCGGCAGCGCATTTTGCAGAAGCGCTGGCCCTCGACCCTGAATACACAGAGGCCAGGATTTCCCTGGCGTCGCTATATGAACAGCAGGGCGCCTTCGGGGAACTTCTCGATCTGCTGGAGGCTTCTCCTGTAGAGCAGCTTGAAATTCCGTTGCTGGCAGCATTCAAGGCGTATGCCGAAGAGGATGCCGAGCGGTTCGGAGAGGCATATGCTTCTTACACACAGGCATACACTGGCATGAAGGAAGACCCGGAATTCCTCGGGCGGTTCGCTTCGTTCCTGCTTGAAGAAGGCAGGCGTGAAGAGGCGGTCCGGATCGTCAGACAACTGACAGCTTTGGATCCGGGTCAATCCGAGTGGACGTCCTTTCTTGAGGATCAGGAAGAAGAGGAGGCATAAGATGGAAGCCATGATTCCTGTAGCTGCCAAAAAAGATTTCATCAGGTGGTTTTTGAAGCGCTATCGTCTGAAGCGCCGGGAATGCGTATGGATCTTGAATTACTTATTAAGCCATGAGAAGATTTTGGAGAATGTTCACTTCACCGAGGATGCCCATTTTTGTCCGCGTGCGATGGTCATTTCGGCAATTGAATCGAATGGCGTGCCTTTCCGCTTTTACAAAGGCAGCCTGATGACAACCGATGCGGAAAAATCGTTCCATGATCTGCGACTGCATCCTGACGAAAAAATGTACATCCAGCTGAATTTCCAGAAAAGCAACAGTTCACCTCATTATGCAAGCGTCCTGGAAGAGAACCCGTACTTTCCTGAAGATCAGCAGGTGAGCGAGCGCGACCGGAAGCTTGCCCGGCAGCTGCTGCATGAAAGTGCCGTGACCGCCTCCAAGGAAACGCTGATGAAGCAGGTCGATGCAGCCCTGGATGCAAACGATGAGGAGCGGTTCCTGGCGCTGTCCGGCATGCTGAATGAATTGAACGACATGAAAGAGCACTGACTCCGTCTGATCAGATGGAGTCTCTTCTCTATTAGAAAGGTGTGGCACCATGAATTGGAACGCAGAAGATATGAATGTTTTCCTGCAGCAGAAAGAATACATAGACACAGCGATCATCCCGCTCATCAAGATGGAAGTGGCGGAAGGACGCATGAAAGCCAGTGCGTCGGGCAGTGATTTCCTCATGAACCTGTCCGCCTATATGGAACAGCAGTTCAAAGGTAGGGTCATGGTGACACCTCCTTTCTCGTATTCCCCGTCCATGGACATGCAGTCATTCGGCAGCATGCTGTCGAACGATCTGGCGTCCTCTCCGTTCCGCTATGTGTTCTATCTGACGACGGACGCAGCATGGACAAGCCTGGAGATGAAAGGGAAAGTTCTGTGGCTGCCGGCGATCCCGATCGAACATATGGATGACCGGCTCAAGCAGACGATCATGGAAGACCAGCTGAAACAGCTTCTTCCGCAGCTGACCGCCGAATGGACTGATTGAAGGGGAACCTGAAGAATTTGTGAAATGTAATTGAGAAAAAGTCAATATTTGTTCACAAACAGAAACTGCGTCCAAATGCAACATTGAATTTCATGTGACGGTAGGATATTATAGATATGTCCTAGTAATAACAATTAGCAAAAGTATGTCCGCTGGACTGACTTTGGAGTAAGAGGAGGGAAATTGATGAGCAGCAAAGTGTCTAGACGCCAATTCCTGAACTACACATTAATGGGTGTCGGCGGATTCATGGTTTCTGCCGCAGCGATGCCGATGATCCGCTTTGCGATCGACCCTGTTTTAGCATCTTCGGAAGGTGCTGATTACGTGCCGACCGACCAGAAAGCCGACGAAGTGACGGAGACACCGGTGCGTGTCGACTTCACGATCAAGGACCGGAAAGATGCTTGGTACAAATCAGACGTTTCGAACACAGCATGGGTTTATAAAGATGGCGATAAGATCATCGCTCTGTCCCCTGTATGTAAACACCTGGGCTGCACAGTGAACTGGGCGGGGGATGAAGCACACCCGGACCAATATTACTGTCCATGCCATGGCGGCCGTTATGAAAAGAACGGTAAGAACATTCCCGGCACTCCGCCGACCGGTCCTCTGGATCAGTATGAAGTCGAAGTTATTGACGGATTCGTCCACATTGGTAAAACAATGCCGAACCAACTAGTTAAATAAGTCAGGGGGTACACTCAAATTGATGAACAAAATTTATGATTGGGTCGATGAACGGCTCGATGTCACCCCGATTTGGCGCGATATCGCCGATCATGAAGTACCCGAACACGTAAACCCCGCACATCATTTTTCTGCATTCATCTATTGTTTCGGAGGATTGACCTTCTTCGTCACAGTAATCCAAATCCTGTCCGGTATGTTCTTGACCATGTATTACACACCGGATATTGAAAATGCTTGGAAATCCGTCTACTACCTCCAAAATGAGGTGGCGTACGGGGAAATCGTGCGCGGCATGCACCACTGGGGAGCTTCACTCGTTATTGTCATGATGTTCCTGCACACGCTACGTGTCTTCTTTACTGGCGCTTATAAAAAACCTCGTGAATTGAATTGGGTGGTCGGCGTACTTCTGTTTGTCGTCATCCTGGGTCTCGGATTCACAGGATATCTGCTGCCATGGGATATGAAAGCTCTGTTCGCTACGAAAGTAGGAATCGAGATCGCTGGTTCTGTTCCGTTCATAGGAGAGTGGATCAAGATCCTCCTTGCCGGAGATGCGACAATACTCGGTGCACAGACACTGACACGTTTCTTTGCGATCCACGTATTCTTCCTGCCTGCAGCACTCCTCGGTTTGCTTGCAGCGCACTTTATCATGATCAGAAGACAAGGTATTTCCGGACCATTGTAAGCCGGAGACCCTTGATTTCTCACTAAGGAGGGGAACAAGATGCAACACGGAAAAGGCATGAAATTCGTTGGGGACTCGCGTATCAAAGCGGTCCGTAAGCCCAACGTACCGAAAGACTACTCCGAATATCCGGGGAAGACGGAAGCCTTCTGGCCGAACTTCCTCTTGAAAGAGTGGATGGTCGGTGCAATCTTCCTGATCGGTTATTTGATTATCACACTTGCACATCCATCGCCTCTTGAGCGTCAGGCGGATCCGACAGATACGACGTACATCCCTCTTCCGGACTGGTATTTCCTATTCATGTACCAGCTCCTGAAGTATGAGTTCGCATCCGGTCCATTCAACGTGGTCGGTGCTATCATCGTTCCGGGACTGGCTGTCGGTGCTCTCATGCTCGTGCCTTTCATGGATACGTCGAAAGAACGCCGTCCATGGAAACGTCCTCTGCCGACAGGCTTCATGCTTTTGGCATTCGCTGCAATCTTCTACCTTACATGGGAGTCTGTCGTCAACCACGACTGGGTGAAAGCGGAAGCACAGGGTAAGATCGTTGAAGAGGTCAATTTTGACGAGAGTGCTGAAGGATATCAAATTTACCAAGGTTCGACATGTATCGGCTGTCACGGCGATCAGTTCCAAGGCGGATTGGGTCTTCCGCTGACGGACACAGGCCTCAAACCTGAAGAGATTGAAAAGATCGCCCATGAAGGGATCGGCACAATGCCGCCGAACCAATGGGACGGTTCTGATGAAGATTTGAAAACGATGGCAGAATTCATTTCCAATCTCGGAAACGAATAATGGAAAAGGAGTCAGGAAACTGACTCCTTTTTTTTCGTAACTCCTTTTAAATTTTCCACAGCTGGGGTGATACGTTTGCAGCAGGCACGAATTTGGATCCGGTACATCCTGAATCATCAGGCATTCCTTTGGATCCTTCTTTTCATCAATATTATCGGGACGGTGTACGGCTATGACTGGTA
Source organism: Sporosarcina koreensis (assembly GCF_000826145.2). GTDB lineage: Bacteria > Bacillota > Bacilli > Bacillales_A > Planococcaceae > Sporosarcina > Sporosarcina trichiuri. The sequence goes on along the minus strand of NZ_LN651337.1, from coordinate 807,282 downwards.
TATGTGGCAGCTTGAGATCACAGAGCCGAGGTTCTGGATTTTTGTGCCCGACAGTCCCACTGCCAGCCTGTTCTTCTGCTTTGTCCTGATCGGCTGGATTCTCCGCACGAATTTCAGGCTGTTCGAATCACTCGCTCTCCTGACGCTCGTGAAATACGGTATATGGGCAGTTGTCATGAACCTATGGACGCTCGAGGAAACCGGCAGCATCGGGGCGGCCGGCTGGATGCTCGTCATCTCACACGGCGCGATGGTGCTTCAGGCTGTCCTCTATTGGCGCAATTACCGGTTCGGCTGGGTGTCCATCGTTCTGGCTGCCATTTGGACACTGCACAATGATGTGATCGATTATGTGTTCGGCCAGATGCCGATCTATGGAGATCTCATGGAGTATGCGGCCAACATCGGCTATTTCACGTTCTGGCTGTCGGCTGCATGTATCGGTCTGGTCGTATGGAATTGGAAGAGCCGTCATAAAGTTGTAACAGAGCGGCTGGACCCTGGTGTCTAAAAGTTGCGGGCCATCGGGCAGGCCATATAAAATAGAAGCAGAGAAAGGGTGAGGGATGATTGAATTATCTAGTATATTTGGGCATTATCATTTTGCTGCCTTTGTATGCACAATTCAAAGTGAAAAGTACGTATAACAAGTATTCCAAAGTCCGTTCGACTTCCGGTATGACAGGTGCGCAAGTAGCCCGTCTCATTCTTGACCATAACGGACTGCAGGACGTGAAGGTGGTCGAGACACCTGGAGTTCTGAGTGACCATTACAATCCTGTCACGAAAATCGTCGCATTATCGAGCGATAATTATCACAATGCGTCTGTCGCCGGTACAGCCGTCGCTGCGCACGAAGTCGGTCATGCCATCCAGGACAAGGAAGCCTATGCGGCACTCCGTTTCCGTCACCGGCTTGCTCCTGTCGCCGGTCTGACATCGAACGCCAGCTGGTTCTTCATCATGGCAGGTCTGATCTTTTCGAGCATGAACAGTCTGCTCGGCATCGGGATCATCATGATGGCGGTCGGCGTCGTGTTCCAGATCGTCACGCTGCCGGTCGAGTTCAATGCCTCCAGCCGGGCGATGACACAAATCGTCGAGCTCGGGATTATCCGGAACGAAGAAGAACCGCATGCCAAGAAAGTGCTCAGTGCAGCTGCCATGACCTACGTTGCTGCAGCGGCTGTAGCCGTGTTGGAACTCGTGCGCCTTCTTTCGATCTTCCTGAACAGGGACTGAGAATAAAGCAAAACGCCTTATGCTGCCAAGTAAAGCGCAGCATAAGGCGTTTTTTTCCGTTATCGCGGAATCGGCTGTTTCTGATCGTCCAGCGTAAACCCTTCGCCCATGACATCATGGACGTCCATGACAGAGACGAATGCGTGCGGGTCAATCGATGTGATGATAGTCTTCACCCGCATGATTTCGTTCTTCGCAATGACACAGTATAAGATGTTACGGTCCGCTTTCGTGAAGTGGCCGTATCCTTTGAATACTGTCACGCCGCGGTCCATCTCGAGCGCAATCCGGGTGGCGATCGCATCCTGATGATCGGAAATGATGAACGCACCTCTGGCAGCATACGCCCCTTCCTGCACAAAATCGATGACGCGGGCGCCGACGAACAGGGCAACGAGCGTATACATGACGGACCGGTGATCCAAGTAGACGAACCACGACACGAGGATGACCGCCGCGTCGAACATGAACATCGTCTTCCCGATACTCCATCCCCAATGGACTTGGGCGAGCCTGGCGAGTATATCGACACCGCCCGTCGTGCCGCCGAAGCGGAAAATGATGCCGAGTCCGACACCGACGAAGATACCGGCAAACAGGGCGACGAGGAACATATCATCTTTCAGATGGATGTCGATCTGATACTTCATGAACACCCGCAAGAACAGGGACACCGCAACTGTCCCGACAAGTGTGTAGATGAAGATCCGTCTTCCGAGCATCCGCCAGCCGATGATGAACATCGGAATGTTGAGCACAAGGTTCATGACAGCCGGGTCCCATTTGAAGGCAAAGAACAGAATGAGCGTAATCCCTGTAAATCCGCCTTCTGCCAGTTCGTTCTGGATATTGAAATGCACCAGACCGAAACTGAAGATTGCAGAACCGAGTATGATGAAGAATATGTTTTTCAGTTTGATGTCTTTGAACATTCGATCACCTTCCTTCAAAAAGCACTAGTGCTATTATCAGCCATCCAATATATTTTGACAATAGCAAGATGAATGAATACGATAAAGAAGGAAAGGTGGGATCCATGATGACTGAACAAGTGACGATGAAAGCGATGCAGCAGCAAGTGGATGGATACATATCAGGATTCGAAGAAGGGTATTTCCCGCCGATGGAACTCATCGCACGGCTGACCGAGGAACTTGGCGAATTGTCGCGTGAAGTGCAGCACGTGCACGGCATGAAGAAAAAGAAGAACACGGAAGGCGCCAGCACGCTTGCAGAAGAGACGGGTGACCTGCTCTTCGTCCTCATCTGTTTTGCAAATTCGCAGGGAATCGACTTATCGGAAGCGCTCGACATGGTAATGACTAAGTTCAGGAGCCGGGACGCAGACCGCTGGACGAAAAAGGGGGAGACCGAGTGACAATACGCATCGCAATCGCAGGGATCCGGGGCCGCATGGGCAGTACTGCTGCCGCAGCCATTACGGAGGCCGCCGATATGGAGCTGGTCGCAGCGCTGGACTATAAGAATGACGGGATGGTCTATCATGAAGGGACTATCGCAGAGGAGGGGCCGGGTACGAGAATCTACACTTCTCTCGCTGACCTCCATGAACAGAAGCACCCGGATGTCCTGCTCGACCTGACAGATCCCGAATCGGTGTTCCCGAATGTCCAGAAGGCGCTCGTCCTCGGAATACGTCCCGTCATCGGCACATCCGGACTGACAGCGGAAGAATTGGCTCAGCTGGAGCAGCTGAGTACACAGAACGGGATCGCCTGCATTGTGGCGCCGAACTTTTCGATCGGTGCGGTGCTCATGATGAAATTCGCACAGCAGGCCGCCCGGTATCTCGGGGATGTGGAAATCATGGAAATGCATCACGACCGCAAATTGGATGCCCCGTCCGGGACAGCTGTCAAAACAGCCGACATGATCTCCGAGGTGCGGACTCCTCACTTGCAGGGGCATCCGGACGAACAGATCCATGCATATGGTGCGAGGGGAGCGGATGTACAGGGGATGAAGATCCACAGCGTCCGTCTGCCGGGCCTGCTTGCACATCAGCAGGTCATGCTGGGCGGAGAAGGGGAGCTGCTGTCGATCCGGCACGATTCATTCGACCGGAAAAGCTTCATGCCGGGTGTCCTGCTGGCCATCCGGGAAGCGGTCACCCAAAACCGGTTCATCAACGGACTTGAACACCTCATCACCGCGTGAGCATTTTATAACGGAAGAAGTGAAAGGATGAAACGACTGAAAATCGGGGTGATCTGCTACCCTTCCCTCGGCGGCTCAGGTGTTGTAGCGACAGAACTTGCCATGAAAATGGCGGAAAAGGGGCATGAAATCCATTTCATCACGTCCAGTCTGCCGTTCCGGTACAGCGAGCCGAATGAGCAGATCCATTTCCATGAGGTGAAAATTGATGGCTATGCCGTCTTCAAATATCCGCCGTATGACATAGCACTCGCCAATCGGATCGGCCAGGTCGTCGAAGCCGAGAGTCTCGACCTGCTGCACGTCCACTATGCAGTGCCGCATGCGGTTTCAGCCGTTCTTGCAAAAGATATGATCCAGTCGGATATCGGCATCATCACGACGCTCCATGGGACGGATGTGACGATTCTCGGGCATGATCCGGCACTGAAAAACACAGTGAAATACGGGATCGATAAATCAGATATCACAACGGCCGTCTCGGACTCGCTGCGGAAAGAGACCATCGAACTCATCGAGCCGTCAAAAGAGATCGTTACGGTCTATAACTTCATCGATGAAACGACATACCATCCCGTCGACGGAACTGCTGTACGGCGGGAGTTCGGTTTGGCGGAAGATGATAAAATCATTGTCCATATTTCAAACTTCCGCAGCGTCAAGCGCATCCCCGATCTGATCCGCGCTTTCGCCAGGATTGTCAAAGAACAGCCTGCCAAGCTGCTGCTTGTCGGAGAAGGACCTGAACTGCCCCGCATCCGCCGGCTTGCGAACAGCCTCAAAGTGGCGGATCACGTCATCTTCACAGGCAAGCGAAATGACTTGCCGGCCATCCTGTCCGTCAGTGACGTCATGGTGCTGCCATCCGAGAAAGAGGCGTTCGGCCTGGTGCTGCTGGAAGGGTTCGCATGCGGGGTACCGGCTGTCGGCACAACCGCCGGCGGCATCCCTGAAGTGATTGAAGATGGCGTGAATGGTTACCTGGTTCCGGTCGGAGATCCGGCTGCAATCGCAGAACGCACGTTGCGGATCTTGCAGGATCCCGAGAAGCAGCGCCTGTTCCAGCAGAATGCCCTGCAGACCGTTCACGGAAAGTTCGCATCGGAGCAGATCGTCTCGCAGTACGAGGAGCTCTATGGAAAACTGATAAGGAAAGGCTGATGCATATGTTTGGGACTGCCAACAGCAGAGCGGTGGCCGAACGGCTGGAACGGGCAGGCTTCGAAGCCGTATTCGTCGGGGGGGCAGTACGCGATCATCTGCTCGGCAAGGAGCCGAAAGACATCGATATCGCAACGGCGGCGATGCCTGAGCAAGTGAAGGCATTATTCCCTGCGACTGTCGATCTCGGAACAGATCACGGCACCGTCCTCGTGATCGAGCAGGGGGAACCGGTGGAAGTCACGACGTTCCGGACGGAAGGGACATACTCGGACAACCGCCGGCCTGACGACGTGCAGTTCGTCACCTCCCTTGATGAAGACTTGAAACGCCGTGATTTCACCATTAACGCTCTGGCGATGACGCTCGCCGGCGGTATCATCGATCCTTTCGGCGGCCGGTCCGACCTGGCGTCCGGGATCATACGCGCTGTGGGTGAACCGGCCGTTCGGTTCGGCGAAGATGCACTCCGCATGGTGCGCGCAGTCCGTTTCGTTTCGGTGCTCGGCTTTTCGGTGGAATCCGCGACCCAAGAGGCGATCCGGCGGCTCAGCGGCACGGTACGGAATTTGTCGGTCGAGCGCATCAAAGCGGAATTCGACAAGCTGTTCACAGGCGCTTCGGCAGGACAGGCGCTCGGTCTGATCGAAGATACAGGACTTTCGGAGTCAATGCCGCTCTACCCGGCCGGAACTGTGCCGTTCCCCGCCTGTGCGCCTTTCCGGAATGCGCTCGATGGCTGGGCGTCCCTGATGGCGGCGGGCGGCTTCGAACCGTCCGCAGTCGCCAATGCCTATAAGCTGTCGAACAAGGAACGCGCCTATCTGAGGGCCGTGCAGGCGCTGCTGAAGACAAGACGGCGCGGCGGGTACACAGCAGCCGATTACTACGGCCGCTCGCTCGATGAACTGCTGACGGCCGAGAAACTTGCCGCTGTCCTGCTGGGGGAAAAACCGGCAGCCGAGCAGACGATCCGGGACGCACTCGGCAGTCTGCCGATCCGGTCTAAGCAGGATCTCGCTGTACGGGGCGGGGACATCATCGGCTGGGAGCGGTCCCGCCGGCCCGGACAGTGGGTCGGTGCCGTACTGGATGCAGTCGAGCAGGCGGTTCTCCATGGAGAACTCCTAAATGACGCCAATGCGATTAAAGGATGGTATGAGCATGAATACAAACATGAAGAGTGAATTGCTGAAGCGGATGTCTGCCGGTATGGAAAATCCCGTATCCGGTCAGCAGCTGGCTGATGAGTACGGGGTGTCCCGAACGGCTGTCTGGAAATGTGTCAAGGACTTGGAAAATGAAGGGTACAAGATCGGCACTGTCCGGAAAAAAGGCTATTACCTGATCGGATCGCCGGATCTTGTCACAGGTCCGGCGATCGGTCAGCATCTGAAGACATCCGTGTACGGACGCACGATCCAATACATAGCCTCCTGTCCATCCACACAGCTGATTGCCCACGAAGCTGCACAAAACGAGGCTGCCGACGGAACGGTCATCATCGCGGATGAGCAGACAGCAGGCAAAGGCAGACTGTCCCGGCCATGGTCTTCGGCAGCCGGGAAAGGCATTTGGATGAGTGTGATCATCCGGCCGGATCTGCCGCCCCAGCAGGCTCCCCAGCTGACGCTCGTCGCCGCTGTGGCGATCGTGCGCGCCATCGAAGAGTGTACACGAGTGTCGCCGTCCATCAAATGGCCGAACGATATTCTGGTGAACGGAAAAAAGCTGACAGGAATCCTCACGGAACTGCAGGCGGATCCTGACCGTGTCAAAGCGATCATCCTCGGGATCGGCATGAACGTCAATCAGACAGCAGAAGACTTTCCTGAAGAATTGGAGACGATCGCCACATCGCTTGCCATCGAGGAAGGCCGGCAGATCAGCCGCGCCGAACTGGCCGCTTCGGTCCTGTTCCACTTGGAGCAATATACCGGACTGTACGTCGAAAAAGGATTCGCTCCCATTAAGCTGCTGTGGGAGGGTTATGCGGATTCCATCGGCAGACGGATCAGGATTTCCACACTGCACGAAACCTATGAAGCGGTGGCGCACGGCATATCGGAGGACGGCCGCCTGGAGGTCGAGCTGGATGACGGGACAATCCGTGGAATCTATTCGGCGGATATCCATATTGTCTGAAGAGTGGGCAAATGGGCTGGCATGATGACCCGACGCATGCTATAGTGAAAGTGAAGGGCGGTATCCGAACGAGCCGCACCTGCAAGACCTTTGGTTCAATAACTTGATAATTCTGCCTTGATCGTAATGGACAGGGACGGAGGAAACCGATGACACAAACTTACGCAATCCTTCTGTCCGTTTTTTGACAGAGGGGTTTTTGTTTTGGTTTTCTCCTGAAAAGGAGAGGAGACGGACAATGAAGACAGTCAATGACTTCAAGAAGATGAAAGCATCCGGCGAGAAGATCGTCATGATGACGGCCTATGATCACCCGACAGCTGCCGCCGCAGAACAGGAGGGGGTCGACATCCTGCTGACAGGCGATTCGCTCGGTATGGTGGTGCTCGGCTATCCGTCAACCGTATATGTGACCGCCGATGATATGATCCATCATGGCAAGGCGGCAAGACGCGGGGCGCAGGATACGTTCCTGGTTGTCGATATGCCATTCGGAACGTTCCGCGGTTCGGAAGACCGGATCCTTGCTGAAGCGGTGCGGATCTTCCAAAAGACGGGCGCTGACGCATTGAAAGTGGAAGGTGCCGGAGAGGTCATCGAAACAATCTCCCTGCTGATGAAGACCGGGATTCCGGTTGTTGCCCATTTAGGCCTGCTGCCGCAGTCGGCATCCGTGATCGGCGGGTACAAAGTGCAGGGGAAGACGGCGGAGAGCGCCCGGCAGCTGATCGAAGAGGCAAGAGCGTGCGAGTCGGCGGGCGCCTGCATGATCGTCGTCGAATGCATTCCCCATCAGCTGACAAAACAATTGTGCGAAGCCGTCAGCATACCGATCATCGGGATCGGCGCCGGCGTGGACGCGGATGGACAGGTGCTCGTATTTCACGATCTGGTCCAGTTCGGCACCCATCATCTGCCGAAATTTGCGAAGGGGTTCAGCAATGCGGGCGAGGCCGTGCACTCAGGCATCCGGTCGTATACACAGGCTGTACGGGACTGCTCATTCCCGGCGGCACAGCATCAGTTCACGATGAAGGAAGAAGAACTCGACGCGCTGTACGGAGGCGCCCGCTCATGAAAACCCAGCTTGGAATCGAGGTCATTGAAACGATACAGGAGCTGAAGATATGGCGTGCAGAACAGCAGTCAGCGGGCAAGACAGTCGGCTTCGTCCCGACAATGGGCTTTATGCACGACGGGCATGCAGCGCTGATCGAACAGGCGAAAGACCAATATGATACTGTCGTCGCCAGCATCTTCGTCAACCCGACACAGTTCGGACCGGACGAGGACTTTGACGCGTATCCAAGGGACTTGGAAGCAGACAAGCGGACAGCTGCCGCTGCAGGCGCGTCCCTGCTGTTCTGCCCGTCCGCTGATGAAATGTATCCGTCGGACGGCGGCATCCGGATCACACCCGGCCCGCTTGCCGGCCGTCTGTGCGGGGCATCACGGCCGGGCCACTTCGACGGGGTGCTTCAAGTCGTTCTGAAACTCACCAATCTTGTCAGGCCGGACGGACTGTTCTTCGGCATGAAAGATGCCCAGCAGCTCGCAATCATCGAGACATTCTTCCGTGACTACAATATGCCTGCCAGAATACACCGCGTGCCGACTGTCCGGGAGGCTGACGGGCTTGCGAAGAGCTCGAGGAATGTCAATCTGACCGTGCCGGAGAGACAGGAAGCGCCGCATATATGGGCGTCGCTGCAATACGGACAGCAATTGTTCACCCAGGGGGAGCGTCCGTCTGTCATCGAACTGCTTGTTGCAAAACGGCTGCAGGAACGGACATCCGGAGAGGTCGACTATGTGACGGTCCTCTCCTATCCCGACCTTGAAGAACGCAGCGGTGACCGTGAAATGATCCTGGCCTGCGCCGTCCGGTTCTCCAAAACACGGCTGATCGACAATATCATCATGACGAAAGAAGGCTGAACCTGTGTACCGAACAATGCTCACAAGCAAGCTCCACCGTGCTGTTGTCACGGAAGCGAATCTGAACTACGTCGGCAGCATTACGATCGATGCGGATCTGCTCGACGCAGCATCCATCCTGCCGAACGAAAAAGTGCAGATCGTCAATAACAATAACGGGGAACGGTTCGAGACGTATACGATCGCCGGAAAACGCGGGAGCGGAATGATCTGCGTCAACGGGGCGGCAGCACGGCTCGTACAGCCGGGAGATGTCATCATCATCCTTGCCTATGCACTTATGGCAGACGACGATGCGAAGCATCATATCCCGACAGTGCTCCTCATGGATGAAAACAACCGGATTACAGAAACGATTAAAGAACTGCCGCAGATGACTGTCTGAACAATTCCTGCCAGCCACCGCGAGAAAACCGCCATTGCCCCTCTGAAGTGAGGGCATATGGCGGTTTTTCTTTTATTTCCGGCTGTCCGTCCGTTCTTCATGGAGCCGCCGCCTAAAAATATGATACAATCTGCTGTAGGAAATCGAACAGGAAGTTGATGATTCCATGGAAAAGTTGAAATTTGCTGTTGTCGATCTTGAAACAACCGGTCACTCTCCGGAAAAAGGGGACCGGATCATCCAGATTGCGATCATGTTTATCGAAAACGGCATACTGACGGACGAATACGTACGGTTCGTGAATCCCGGGCAGCCGATCCCTGTTTTCATCCAGGAACTGACCGGTATCTCGGACAAGGAAGTCGAGGAGGCCCCTGAATTCCGGGAAATAGCGCTTGAAGTATCCGAGCTGCTGTCCGGCTGGGTGTTTGCTGCTCATAACACGAACTTCGACCTGCCTTTTCTCCAGAAAGAATTCTCACGCTGCGGGGTCCCGCTCTGGAGCGGCAGACAGGTCGACACGGTTGAATTAGCAAAGATTGTGTTTCCGACAGCGGTCAGCTACCGTCTGAAGGAACTGACGGAAGAGCTGGGAATCCCGCTTCCTTCCGCACACCGGGCAGACGATGACGCGAAGGCAACCGCTCAGTTACTGCTCCGCTGCATTGGAAAAGTACATCAGCTGCCTGCTGAAACGACGGCTCTCCTGCACAAACGCTCATTCTCATTGAAATCCGATCTTTCCATCTTGTTCTACAACGTTCTGCAGCATCTGAATAAGAAAGTATCAGGCAGCAGACTTCCCACGTTCAGGGGAATCCCGTACCGACAGGCCCGCCATTTGTCCAGACCGGAAGGCAGGAACACCGCCTATCCGGAATCACGCAAGGAAAAAGACGAGCTGCTGGCTGCCGCTTATCCGGCCTACGAGTCAAGGGAATCCCAGCTGGAATTCATGGATGCGGCCTGGACGTCACTGCAGCAAGGAACGGAAGCGATGGTGGAAGTGCCGACGGGCATGGGAAAGACAATCTCCTATCTGCTGCCTTCCGCAGTCCATGCAATCCGCAGAGGACAAGCGGTCATCGTCAGTACGTACACGAACCACCTCGCAGACAAAATCATGAACGAAGAGCTGTCGGCTGTTTCACAGGCGCTCGGTCTTCCGGTCCAATCAGTTGTCCTGAAAGGGATGGGCAACTACATATCCTTAGCGAAATTGGCAGAGATGCTGCTGAGCGGGGAGTCGGGCTATGATGCCGTGTTCACGGAAATGCAGGTGCTCGTCTGGCTGACGGAAACGGAGACAGGTGACCTCAGTGAACTGAACTTATCGGGCGGCGGTACATACTTCATCGACCGGCTGAGAAAACGGACTGCCCGGCTCGCTGACGACGAGGATGGAGTCGATTATCATCAGGTTGCACTGCGAAACTGCAGCGAAGCGGATCTGGTGATCACCAATCATGCGCTGCTGCTGAGTGAAGGGGACAGCAGAGACCGGCTGATCCGTGAATCGGCGGGGCTGATCGTCGATGAGGCCCATCAATTCATCCACGCAGCATTCAAGACGAACGAAATCATCTTTTCGTATACAAGCTGGAAATATATGATGGGGCAGATTTCTTCCGAAGCGAACGATCAGATCAGCTGCCGGCTGGAGAAACTGCTCACTCGGAGACGTCTCTACCGTTCGAGACTCCACAGTGCAGTCAACTCAGCATTCGATAGATTTTCGAAATCCTTCGACCATGCAGTCCGCGAACTTGCCGGTTCGGGTTCCGGGAAAAAAGGGCATGTCAGAGGCAGCCGGATGCATATCGGACTGGATGAGCTGCCGGCTGACAAGGGTGTTTTCGAAGAAGTGTACAAAGCAATGGAGCAGCTCACCAGCTGTATGGACGATTATGTCCGTCCGCTCGGCAAGGAAAAGGGCAGTCTGTCACCGAAGGAGCAGGCCGTCCTTGCAGAATGGGAGTATTGGACAGGCGAATTGCGCGGCAGGACGTCCGACTGGATCGAATTGTTCCTGGAAAAGGAACGTGACAGCACTGCCTGGCTGGAGCTGGATGAACGCAGCATCCCGGGAAGCCTCATGGTCATCAAAAGTCCGGTCGACAGTGCAAAAGTGATCCGGCGGTCGCTGGAGCCCTTCCTGTCGGGAGGTAAGGGGATCATCTGGACATCGGGAACCCTTTCAGTGAAAAGCGATGAACGTTTCGTCGCCAGTCAGCTGGGCATAGCGGATTCCGTCCCTGTCCGGAAGTTACTGGCGCCTGATCACTTCTATAAAGGATCAGAGATTTTCATCGTACAAGATATGCCTGATATCCAGCAGGTGTCCCAGGCAGATTACGTGGAGGAAGTGGCAGAAGCGGTAATCCAGACAGTGATGGTGACGGAAGGGAGGCTGTTCGTCCTGTTCACCTCACAGGAGATGCTGAGGAACACATACGATCTGATTGCCGACAGCGGTCTGCTGGAGGAATACGCATTGATCGCCCAGGGGATCAGCTCGGGGAGCCGCTACCGGCTGCTGAAATCGTTCAAGCAGTATAACAAAGCAGTGTTATTCGGGACAAACAGCTTCTGGGAAGGCGTCGATGTTCCAGGCAATGCGCTTTCGGCGATCATCATCGTCCGCCTGCCGTTCTCCTCACCGTCGGAACCGGTCTTCAAGGCGAAGACCGCACAGCTGAACAGGAACGGCCAGAATGCATTCACCAGCTACGCCCTGCCTGAGGCGATACTCCGTCTCCGGCAGGGATTCGGGAGGCTGGTGCGCTCTTCGTCCGATACCGGTTTTTTCATCATCCTGGACAGACGGATCGAAACGAAATCATACGGACGGAAGTTTCTTGAAGCGCTTCCCGATGTGCCGGTGAAAAAAGTGTCACTTGCACGTATGGTAGATGAACTCAATAATTGCTATAATGAATGAGGTATCCGGCATAGCGATGGAACAATCTGCCGGGAAATCGTCTGCAGTAGTGACCTTTTTTAACGGGATGTGAAATTGTGGGGAACTGGATAAAGTTCTTTCTTGTCTTCTTCCTTGCCCTGACGGCAGCGCTGTCGACATTCGTCTTCTACAAAGCCTACCAGCCTGTCTCCCAGTGGAAAAACCAGGCCGAGCAGAAAGTCCTCGCCGCAGGTCTCTTGGAGGAGACGGATCGTGCTGAGGTGTTCAACGGTACGGAAGCGTGGACGGTCGTATATGGAAAAGACGGTGCAGGCACGGAAAAAGCGGTATTCGTCAGCAGGGAAGCGGGCGCTGGTAAGGACATGAAAGAAATCGTACTGAAAAAAGGAGTCACCGCAAAGCAGGCCGTCGACACTGTGAAAAACGAAAAGGCGGTCCGGAAACTTCTGCATGTGAAACTCGGTATGGAAGACGATGAACCGATATGGGAAGTGGTCTTCAAAAATGATGCCGGCAAACTGAACTATGTGTATGTTTCATTCACCGACGGAAAATGGCAGAAGCGGATTTCAAATCTTTAAAGTGCTCGCAGCAGGCACTTGCAAAGGGAGCGATAGACTTGTCAAAGCAATTAGCGTCCAGAGTGGAGGCACTTTCACCTTCTGCTACACTCGCCATCACGGCAAAAGCGAAAGAAATGAAAGCCGCCGGCAAAGATGTGATCGGACTCGGTGCCGGGGAACCGGACTACAATACACCGGACAATATCCTGGAGGCGGCTTGGCAGTCCATGAAGGACGGCAAGACGAAATATACACCGTCCGGCGGTCTTCCTGAACTGAAAGATGCAGTGATCCGAAAATTGGAGAGAGATCAGCAGCTGACGTACAGCCGACAGGAGATCATGATCGGGATCGGGGCAAAGCATGTGCTCTATACGCTGTTCCAGACGATCCTGGATCCAGGTGATGAAGTGATCATTCCTGCGCCTTACTGGGTGAGCTATCCCGAACAGGTGAAGGTGGCAGGCGGCATTCCGGTCATCGTCGAAGCTGCCGCAAGTGCGGAGTACAAAGTGACCGCCCCGCAGATAGAAGCAGCGGTCACTCCGAAAACGAAGGCTGTCATCCTGAATTCACCTGGCAACCCGACAGGCATGGTCTACACACGTCAGGAACTGCAGGAGATTGCGGACGTGTGCAGGAAGCATGATCTGTGGATCGTTTCCGACGAAATCTATGAAAAACTGATTTACGGTCCGGCTGAGCATGTGTCGATCGCGCAGCTGAACGGCGATGCGAAAGGACGGACGTTCATCATCAACGGCGTCTCCAAGTCCCACTCGATGACAGGCTGGCGGATCGGATTCATCGCCGGCGACAGCGTTGTCGTCAAAGCGATGACGAATCTCGCGAGCCATTCGACCTCCAATCCTGTGACGACGTCCCAATATGCGGCAATCGAAGCATATAACGGTCCTCAGGATGCAGTCGAGACGATGCGGAAGGATTTCGAGTCGAGGCTGGAAAAGATCTACCCGCAGCTCGAGGCGATTCCGGGATTCCGGACGGTGAAACCGCAGGGGGCCTTCTATTTGCTTCCGGATGTGTCGGAAGCGTTAGAGCATACCGGGTACACGGATGTGGATTCATTCGCAGAGGCGCTGCTGGAAGAGGCGAATGTTGCCGTCATTCCGGGAAGCGGTTTCGGATCCGCAACGACGATCCGGCTATCCTATGCGACATCGATGGATCTTCTGGAAGAGGCAATAAAACGAATCCGTGCATTCGTAGAAGATAACTGGAAAGACTGATAAAAAATCGAGTAGGTGCGTCACCTATAGAATCTGGAGGCTTTTATGAAAACGATCATGATACACGAAATGCCCGATCACGAAGGCGAAACAGTACGGATAGGCGCTTGGCTCGCCAATAAACGTTCGAGCGGTAAGATTGCGTTCCTTCAGCTGCGCGATGGCTCGGGATTCGTCCAGGGCGTAGTCGTCAAAGAAGATGCGGGTGAAGAACTGTTTGCGAAAGCAAAAGGGCTGACGCAGGAATCTTCCCTGTATGTGACAGGCGAAGTGACAGCCGACACACGGTCAAGTTTTGGATATGAGCTGCAGGTGAAAGATCTTGAAATCATCCAGGCTGCTGAGGATTATCCAATCACACCGAAAGAGCATGGAACCGAATTCCTGATGGACCACCGCCACTTATGGCTCCGGTCCCGGAAGCAGCATGCTGTCATGAAGATCCGTGATGAAATCATCCGTGCAACCTATGAATTCTTCCACATGAACGGATTCGTCAAAATCGATCCGCCGATCCTGACAGGCTCATCGCCGGAAGGGACATCGGAGTTATTCCATACGAAATACTTCGACGAAGATGCATATCTCTCGCAATCCGGCCAGCTGTATATGGAAGCCGCATCGATGGCGCTCGGAAAAGTGTTCTCGTTCGGTCCGACATTCCGTGCCGAAAAGTCGAAAACCCGCCGCCATCTGATTGAATTCTGGATGATCGAACCGGAAATGGCATTCACTGAGCATGCACAAAGCCTTGAAGTGCAGGAGCAGTATGTCACACACGTCGTCCAGTCCGTCCTGCAGAACTGCAAGCTGGAACTTGAACGCCTGGGCCGGGACACATCGAAGCTGGAAAAGATCCAGGCTCCATTCCCGCGCATCACATACGACGAAGCAATTGAATTCCTCCATAAGAATGGTTTCGACGATATCGAATGGGGGGACGATTTCGGTTCACCTCATGAAACAGCGATTGCTGAGAGCTTTGACATGCCGGTGTTCATCGTCAACTATCCGATCGGCATCAAGCCGTTCTACATGCAGCCGCATCCGGAACGGGATGATGTCGTCCTCTGCGCAGACCTCATCGCTCCGGAAGGGTATGGGGAAATCATCGGGGGTTCTGAACGGATCCACGACTACGAATTGATGAAGAAACGGATTGAAGAGCACCAGCTCGATCCGGCAGCCTACGAATGGTATTTGGAACTCAGTAAATACGGTTCCGTCCCGCACTCAGGTTTCGGTCTCGGACTTGAGCGGACGGTCGCATGGATTTCCGGTGTCGAACACGTACGGGAAACAATTCCGTTCCCGCGTCTCTTGAACCGTCTGTATCCATGATTGGCAAAACAGGAAGGAGTTCGCGATATGCAGTACGATGACCGGCTCCGGATGTGGATTGAGCAGGGGAATGTAACCATTCCCCAGCTTTTTTTTAACTCCTATAAAAAATTGGGCATCCGGGATGCCGATGCAATGCTTATATTACAGATGGAAGCCTATCGTCTGCAGGCGGTGGAGTTTCCGACACCGTCTGACTTTGCCTCGCGGATGCACTTCAGCGAAAATGAAATCTCCGAAGTGCTCCAGCGTCTTATGCAGAAAGGCTACTTGAAGATCGATCAGGCCAGTGATTCAAATGGTGTATTGTACGAGCAGTTCTCTCTGCTGCCGCTTTGGGAAGCGGTGGCGAATCATGAAATGGAGCGCCGTACGGCTTCCTGTGATACAGGAGGCAAGGAAGAGGAAGGACAGATCTTTCATATTTTTGAACAGGAATTCGGACGCCTGCTGTCCCCGATGGAGTGTGAAACGATTTCAATGTGGATGGACCAGGACTACCACAGTCCGGAGATCATCAAAGCCGCATTGAAGGAAGCTGTCATTGCGCAGAAACTGAGTATGCGGTACATCGACAGGATCCTGTTCGAATGGAAGAAAAAGAATGTGACGACGCTTGCGGATGTGGAGCGGCAGACGAAAGCGTTCCGTTCACCGGTCCAGACCGGTCAGGCGGCGCATAAGCAAGAAACGAAAAAACGGGTCCCTCTCTATAATTGGCTGGAGGACCGGGATGGGTGAGTGCTGTGCTGACAAAGACTGAATGGCAATTCTGCCTTGAAGAGATCGACCGCATGTTTCCGGAAGCACACTGTGAACTGGTGCATGACAACGCATTCGAGCTGCTGATTGCGACACTCCTGTCCGCCCAGTGTACCGACGTGCTCGTCAATCGGGTGACCGCAGACCTGTTCAAAAAGTACAAAACACCGGGCGATTACCTGGAGGTGCCGATCGGGGAACTGGAACAGGACATCCGGTCGATCGGTCTGTACAGGAACAAAGCTAAGAACATTCAGGCGCTGTCGCTAATGCTGCTCAGCCAGTTCGGCGGAGAAGTGCCGGAGGACCGGGACACATTGACGACGCTGCCGGGGGTCGGCCGGAAGACGGCGAATGTTGTCGTCTCCAATGCATTCGGTGTGCCGGCGCTGGCGGTCGATACACATGTCGAACGTGTGGCCAAACGGCTCGGCATGAACCGGTGGAAAGATTCCCCGCTTGCAGTCGAAGAGAAACTGATGCGCTGGACACCGAGGGACCGGTGGACACAGACTCATCACCAGCTCATCTTTTTCGGGAGATACCACTGCAAAGCCCAGAAGCCGAATTGCCCGGAGTGCCCGCTTCTCGCAGTATGCCGGGAGGGTAAAAAAAGGATGAAAGCTTATGGAATCTAACAGGCGGATGGTCACTAAAGAACGTATCGCACCATATTTTGAGGAATGGCGGGCCAGTATGCCGGCCATCCAGCAGAAATACGAAGCGAAAGACGGTACCGTGAGAGAAGACATGGAGAACGCCATAACAAAGTATGAAGAACTGCTAGTAATCTGTTCTGCCGCAGGTGGAAGTGACAGGCGTACGCGGCTCGTTCCGCTGAACGGCGAGGAGCGGCTGGCATTCGTGAAAGATAAGATTATCAGTCCGTTCGCTCTGGTTCAGCTGGATGCCCTCTACACGGAACTGCAGAAAAAGACAGCGCGTTATACGGCAAAATAAGCAAAAGCGCCACCCGATCATGATAGATCGGGTGGCGCTTTTTTGATCAGTCTTCCGAAGACTCGCTGTCGGAAGGTGAGGCAGCAGGTTTTTTCGGTGTGCTCGCAGTGTTGGACTGGGACCCCGGCGAGTTGTTGCTGCTGACATCGCCGGAATTGCCGGAGGAGCTGCCCCCGCTGCCGCCGTCGTTTCCATTACCATTCTGGCCGCCCTGGTTTTTATCGTTTCCATTCGTACCTTGGCCGCCATTGTTATTGTTTCCCTGGCCGCCCTGATTGTTGTTGTTTCCGTTGTTGCCGTTATTGCCATTGTTCTCGTTGTTACCATTGTTTCCGTTGTTGCCTTGGTTGTTGTTTCCGTTGTTATTGCTGCCGTTGTTATTGTTCTGGTCGTTCTGTCCGTCAGAATTATCGCTGCCGTCATCCTGATCATCGTTATCCTGATCGCCGTCTCCATTGTCGTCGTCCTGCTGATCATCATCAGCATCCTGTTCAGGAGGGGTTTCCTCTTCACCTTGGATCATCAATGTCGTTGACGCAGGGGAACTTGTGACACTGCCGGCTTTTGCGGTCACTGAGAACGTATACGTATGACCGGGTTCCACGCCGCCGAATGTATAGGAATCGTCATTCGTTGACGTCAGACCCTGCGATCCGCCGCCGTCGATGGAAACGGAAACGTCGAACACGATGTCGCCATCGTAATCATCCGAATCCGGCTCATTGTGGTTCCAGCTGAGTTCGATTTCCTTATTATCCGAATCATAGTCCGCTGTCAGGTCGGTCGGTGCTTCCAGCTCGAACGATTCGTCTTCCTCAGGTTCCGGCGGCACGTACGTGC
The DNA here is from genome assembly GCF_000826145.2 of Sporosarcina koreensis. Lineage (GTDB taxonomy): Bacteria > Bacillota > Bacilli > Bacillales_A > Planococcaceae > Sporosarcina > Sporosarcina trichiuri. Next base: position 789,594 of record NZ_LN651337.1, on the reverse strand, counting down.
TCTCCGGCAGGGTGCCCCGGACGAACAGTTCGTCACTCTTCATATTATATGGTGTCGAGCCTGATGCGAGTTTCAGCGGATTCGAGCCAACAACGATGGCCGCTTCCTCGACACTGCTCGGCTGCTTGAATGTACCCGGGGACTGGGCGGAAGCCAGATCAGTCATCACCTGACGGAACAGTGACTTCGGCATATCCCGACCGCCCGGGAAGCCGACGATCGGATCGGTCCGTTTTTCGTGACCGCCCCATACGGCGATCGTATAGTCTGTCGTATAGCCCGCAAACCAGGCATCCGGTACACTTTCACGGCCGATGTTATTTTTCGCTTTGAAATCGGCATCGTAGTTCGTTGTGCCGGTCTTACCCGCAAGATCGACGCCGGGAATGTTCGCGGAACGCCCTGTACCGTTCGAAGCAGTGAGCACATCGCGCAGCATATCGGTGATCATATAGGCTGTTGAATCTTTCATGGCTGTGACCGGGTCCGGTGTCAGGTTGATCTCCGTCTTGCCGTCCCGGAGGATGATCTTCTTGACTGCGTGCGGTGCGTTATAGATGCCTTCGTTTCCGAATGCGGCATAGGCGCCTGCCATCTGCATCGTCGACACATCATTACCGCCGCCGCCGATTGCATCGGACTGGTTGAGTTTCTTCATCGGGAGGCCGAGTCCCTGTGCAAAGTCGGCAGCCTTCGCCGTGCCGACTTCACTGAACGCCTTGATGGCTGGAACGTTGCGTGACTCATAGAGTGCGTGCCGCATCGTGATGGCCCCCTTGTAGCGGCCGTCAACGTTATTTGCCTTGATGCCTTTTGTCTTTTCATCCACGATCGTCTGGCCGGTCGACCAGTTCAGATACTCGATCGCCGGACCGTAATCGAGGATCGGTTTGATGGATGAACCCGGCTGGCGTTTCTGGTCGGAAGCATAGTTGTGGTTGAACAGCTTGTAATTGCGGCCGCCGCCGACAGCTACGATTTCACCTGTTTTCGTGTCGACGACTGTCATCCCTGCCTGGATCGTGTCCGATTCGAAATTGGACGGGTCTGCCAGCGCCTGTTCGACAGACTGCTGTGCGTCCGGGTTCATGGCAGTGACGATGGTGACACCTTCCGCTTCAATGTCCTTATAGCCTTTCTGCTGCAGTTCGGCCATGACGATATCGATATAAGCCTGGTACTTCGTAACAGTTGCGAGCTGGCGCTGGTCTTCCGGCAGCACGGTCTGTGCTACGTGCACGGTCTTTGCTTCCTCCATCTGGTTTTTCGTGATCTTGCCGTGCTGGTTCATGAGCTTGAGAACGATATCACGGCGTTTTTCGGCGCGTTCCGGATGCTTGAACGGATTATAAGCGTTCGGCGACTGCGGCATGCCGGCCAGCTGTGCCATCTCGGGCAATGTCAGTTCGTTGACATCCTTGCCATAGAAATACTTGGCCGCTGTCCCGATGCCGTATTTGTTGCCAGACATGAGAACTTTGTTGAAATACATTTCAAAAATCTCTTCTTTTGAATATTGCCGTTCGAGCTGGAAGGCGAGCCATGCTTCCTGCGCTTTCCGTTTCAATGTTTTTTCATTCTTCAGGAATGAGTTCTTGATGACTTGCTGTGTCAGAGTGGAAGCCCCCTGCGACCCGAAGCCGCTTCTGAAGTTGGCTAGTACTGCACCGCCAAGTCGCCAGAAGTCGATGCCGTGGTGCTTGAAGAAGCGGACATCTTCCGTTGCCAGAATGGCATCCCTCAATTCATCGGGGATCTGGTCGTATGGCACATAATCCCGTTTTTCGGCACCTGTCTCGTAGAGCACCGTCTTTTCGTCAGCCAATGTGATTTTAGAGGACAGCGGGTCCTTCAGCAGGCTTTCATCGAGTTTGGGCGCTGTGCTGGCATAGAAGGCGAACAGTCCGGCACCCGCCACGAGAAACAGAAGTCCGGCGATGACGATTGTTTTAATGATCGTTTTTATGATGCCTTTTTTCTTTTTCGGAGCTTTCTTGCGTGATGTTTTCTGATCTGCTTCCGCTTGCTTTCTGCGGGCAGTCCGTGATTTCGGAGTATTGTCCATTAGGATTCCTGCCTTTCGGTTCGTTCACTTTCCGTCAATGCGTTCAATGCCTGCAAATAATCGAGTCGCGGCTGGTAGCCCGGTGTCAGTTCGATGGACAGGTCTTCGATTTCCGAAAGCGTCATCGATTTCCGGCCGCCGTTCTGCATCCGCTCCCATTTGTCACGGAATGGGGCGAATGGCAGTACGAAATAGCGGTCCAGCTGTGCGAAGCGGATGATCAGGAATGTGATGCCGCCCTGATCGTGCACCTGCTGCATATGGTCCACCTGATGGTCGTGTATATTCTTCAATGGGAATGATGTCCTGTTTTTCGTCTCCTTCGCTTCGAAATCGACATACTTTCCGTTCCAGATGCCGTTATAATCCGTCGTGGAAGCGGTCTTGAAGTATGCTTCCGTGATGACGGCAGCACTTCTGGCCGGATACCGGACGTTGACGATCTGGATGGGCACCGGTTTTTTGTGGATGACGGCAATCCGTCTGCTGTTGTAGAACTCATTACTGTCGTTCAGTTCGTCTTCCAGCGTCTTTCCGCGGTTGCTGAAAGACAGCTGAGCTTTCTTAGCATGCGGCTCCGCTGCTGCAGGTGTATATTTTTTTCCGTTAGGATAGCGTATTGCCAATAACCTCACCTCACATCATCAGTCTATCATACCACATTATTGTGACGTCAAAACGTCAGGCGGGTTGCATTTCCAAGTCAGCCGGAAGCAGCTGCAGCGGAATGCACGTTCGCTCCTTGTAGAACAATGCCGTCAAATTTGGTAAACTGGCATAATAGAAGGAACTAAAGAGGTGAAGGGTAAATGGATTTGCTGCTGCTGACAGAACAGCTGCTTCAAGTGTGCGATGAGTGCCTGAAGCGCCATGAGATGATGAGGAAAGAAGACCGGGAACCGGATTTCTATAATGAAGTGAAGCCGTACGCGGATCACTGGCATAGGAAGATAGACGAATGGAGCAGTCAGACGGAGGAGTGGATCCGGAAAACGCGCCCGAAGCATGTCAGGCCTCTGCAGGTTTCGACATTGAACGACCTGATGAAACAATTCACGGTCCAGTCGTTCTATCAGAAGACCGGCAAAAAGAGATTTGCAGAATCGATCCAGTCGGCTGCCTATACATTGAATACAGTTCGTATTGCCCTGAACAGGCAGAAGGAGGAGGTCGGCCATGAAAGCGAATAGGGACCTGCAGCAAGTCATCGAAGAGCTGAAAAATGACCCGGAGTTTGCACCGAACGTCAAGCACTACCGGGTCATCGAAGGCAAGGATGCTGTCTATGCCCCGTTTCCGGATTCACTCCATCCTTCGCTGACTTCCGCTTTAGCCCAGAAAGGGATCAGCCGGCTGTACAGCCATCAGCGGCAGGCCTATGATACAGCGGAACAGGGGCGTCCGTTCACGGCAGTGACGCCGACTGCCTCGGGCAAATCCCTCTGTTATCATCTTCCCGTCCTGCAGAGCATACTGGAAGATGACTCCTCCCGTGCACTCTACTTGTTTCCGACAAAGGCGCTGGCCCAGGACCAGCTCGCCGATCTGCACGAACTGATCGAAGCGAGCGGAGAGACTGTGCTCAGTTATACGTATGACGGGGATACGGCTCCCGGTTTGCGGACGAAAGTGAGGAAATCGGGCCATATCGTCCTGACGAATCCCGATATGCTCCATTCAGGAATTTTACCGCATCATACAAAATGGGTGTCACTGTTTGAAAATCTGAAGTATATCGTCATCGATGAACTGCATACGTATAAAGGGGTGTTCGGCACGCATGTCGCTCACGTCCTGAGACGGCTGCAGCGGATCTGCGCCTACTATGGAAGTGATCCGGTGTTCATCTGCACGTCTGCTACCATCGCAAATCCGAAACAGCTTGCAGAGAACCTGACGAACCGGCAGATGGAATTGATTGCTGAAAATGGGGCTCCCTCAGGGAAAAAGCATTTCCTCTTCTATAATCCTCCCGTCGTCCACGAAACGTTCGGTATCCGGCGGAGTGCTGTGCTGGAAGTCCGTGATATTGCATCGCGTCTCTATCGCGAGAGCGTCCAGACGATTGTGTTCGCAAAGAGCCGTGTCCGGGTGGAGATGCTGGTGACGTATATGAAGGAACTGACAAAGAAGAAACTGATGGATGACACGATCATGGGGTACAGAGGCGGCTATCTCCCTTCCGAGCGGCGAAGGATCGAAAGGGGACTGCGCGAAGGAACCATCAAGACGGTCGTCAGCACGAACGCACTGGAACTCGGCATCGACATCGGTCAGCTGCAGGCGTGCGTGATGACAGGTTACCCGGGAAATATCGCGAGCGCCCTGCAGCAGGCGGGACGCGCTGGCAGGCGGCAGGATGACGCACTGATCATCTATGTCGCCCAGTCGATGCCGCTGGATCAATACATCATCGAAAATCCCGGTTATCTGCTCGGCGGATCACCCGAAGAGGCCCATATCCATCCCGATAATATACTGATCTTGATGGACCACCTCCGCTGTGCATCGTTCGAACTCCCGTTTTCCACGGCGGACCGCTATGCGGAATTCGATGTCCAGCAGCTGCTTGAATTTCTGGCATTGGAAGGGGTGCTCATCCTGGCGGGAGACCGCTGGCACTGGATGACCGACCGTTTCCCGGCAAGTGAAGTGAGCCTGCGGTCGGCGTCGCAGGAAAATGTTGTCATCATCGATAAGTCGCGGCCGAAAGAGACGACGGTCATCGGCGAGATGGATCGCTACAGCGCGATGACCCTGCTTCATGAAGAGGCGATCTACATCCACCAGGGGACCCAATACCAGGTGGAGATGCTCGACTGGGAAGAGAAGAAGGCGTATGTCACGGAAGTGGATGTCGATTATTTCACGGATGCCAACCTGGCTGTCGAACTGAAGGTCATCAGTGAAGATAAGAAGGAAGAACACACTTCGGGGGCGGTCGCGTTCGGTGACCTCGCTGTCCTGGCCATTCCGACAATATTCAAGAAGATCCGGTTCGATTCCCATGATAATATCGGGTCGGGACCGATCCATCTGCCTGCCGAGGAACTTCACACGACATCGACGTGGCTCTCATTCGACGTACCGGACGGCTGGACGGAGGCTGCACTGACCGACGCGATGACCGGCGCGGCTCACGCGATGCAGTCGTTCATCCCGCTGTTCGTCCAGTGTGATCGGACCGATATTCACGTCGTCCCTCAGGTGAAAGCCGTCCATACCGGCAGACCGACGTTTTTCATCTACGACAGCTACCCGGGCGGCATCGGCCTCAGTGAAAAGATGTACGGCATGTGGGATGATCTGCTGCAGCAGGCTGCCCAGCACGTGAATTCCTGTGGCTGTGTGTCGGGCTGTCCGGTATGCACAGGTCCGCCGGAGTCTGAACTCAATGTGAAAACAGGTGCGGAGGCCCTGCTGAAAAGCCTGGCGGACGGTGAACTGCATGTCGTATGAGAAGAATCTGATGAAGATGAAGGGCATGCTGAAGAAAACGGAACCGTCCGCAGACATACCGGCGGCCGCTGAAGCGAAAAAGATAACACAGGCACCGACGCCGGAGTACGAAGAACAATGGCTGGCAGCCGGGCTCGCCAAAGAGACCAATCCGTATGGGACTGTCTACACAAAGACAGTCGATTATCCGGAAGAGTATATGCACGGGGACTGCCAGCTCTCTGAACTGCCGGCAGTGCTGCAGAAGTGGGAGCAATCCGGCGAGTGCCATCCGCTTGCGCCGGATCCAGGCAGGCGGCTGCTGTTTTTCGATACCGAGACGACCGGCCTGAAGGGGACCGGCACGCTGATCTTTTTGATCGGTCTTATCGAACAGAGGAAGACCGGGTTCCGTCTCACGCAGTATGTACTGCCGGGTCCGGCGCACGAAGCGGCTTTCCTGTATGCGACAGGCCTGTGGCAGCAGCCGGTGACGCTTGTCATGTATAACGGGAAAAGTTTCGACATGCCCCAGCTCGAAACCCGCTGGACGATGAACCGGGATGTCCTGCCGCCTCTGCCGAAGCATGCAGCCATCGATCTGCTGCATGGCTCCCGGCGCATCTGGAAAGGCGAGATGGAGTCCTTCAGGCTGCCGGCCGTGGAAGAAGAGCAGCTCGGCTTCTTCCGGAAGGATGACATGCCGGGACACATGGCCCCGATCATCTATCAGGATGCCGTGAAGAACGGACGTGCAGGAATGCTCATGGAAATCCTGCGACATAACGAAGACGACATCCTGTCGCTCGTTGCACTGTATGTCCGGTCGACCGATCTGCTGCTGACCGAGCAGCTGACCGGCACGGTTATCAGCCAGACGAATATCGGCAAATGGTATAAAGATCTGAAGTCACACAACCGGGCGACCGCCGTGCTTGAACAGGTGATCGAAGAATACGGGACCCAGCATCCGACAACCCACTTCCATTTCGGCTTCCTGCTGAAGAAAGAACGGCGATATGAGGAAGCACTGCAGTCATTCGGCGTGTGCATGACGAAATCTTCCGGCCGGGAGCGCATCCTTGCACTTGAAGAGATGGCGAAACTGTACGAGCACCAGCAGAAAGACTGCACGAAAGCATTGCAGATCACAGGCATCGCACTCAGTCTGCTTGCAAAAGACAGGTCTCTGACGGAAACATTTGCAAAACGCGGGAAATCGGAGTTCGAAAAGAGGGAAATGAGACTGAAGAAGAAATTATTTCCCGGGCAAGCGCACAAACCGACAAAATAACCCGACCCGGTCCGGCGCAATGAGACAGACTTGGACAGGATATGCTATACTTAGGGCAGTTACCACTGACGGAAGGACGTTGTTGAATGGATATTAAACTGGATTCAAAAACGATTCTGGAAAAAGAGTTCAAAACTGCGATGCGCGGCTATAATCAGGAAGAAGTCGACCTGTTCCTGGATGACGTGATCCAGGATTACGAAGCGTTCAAAAAGAGGATCGCTGAGCTGGAACGTGAAAATGACGAACTGCGGAACGAAGTCTCGACTGCACAGAGACGGCCGGCATCCAGCGCTCCGGGGACGACGAACTTCGATTTGCTGAAGAGGATCTCCAATCTGGAGAAGGCAGTATTCGGCAGTAAACTCTCCGGAACGGAATGATCTTGTCCGCTTCCCCTTGCGATCAGGTCAGTTATACTGTATACTTGTTTAGCCATGAAGGAAATTCAGGTAATTGCTGCAGTGCTTGACACTGGAGAGGAAAGTCCATGCTCACACGGTACTGAGATGTCCGTAGTGTTCGTGCCCGGCCAAAAAATAAGCCGGGGCGCCGGCGATGCCGGCTGACGGCGGAAATAATTCCTACGTCCTTCGGGATATGGAAGACGTTTCCTGAAAAGTGCCACAGTGACGGAGCTGTACGGGAAACGGTACAGGTGGAACGAGGTAAACCCCGCGAGTGAGAAACCCAAATTATGGTAGGGGCGCTCTTCCGAAGGAAATGAACGGAGGAAGGGACAGACAGATGTCTGTAGATAGATGATTACCGCTCTTCGTACGAGGCGCAGGCCGTTCGAGTACAGGAGAACAAAACATGGCTTACGAATTTCCTGACGGCACTTACAACATATTCGACACATGCTCTCCACATTATCTGGAGAGCATTTCTTTGTTAAAAACCTGGTGAGGGACCCATGATATACATAACAGAAACCCGATGGAGAGGACGTGGGGCACGATGACACAATATAAACTAGCAGCAACAGCTGCAATGGGCCTGGAAGGGATCGTCGCGGACGAAGTGAAAGCACTCGGATACGAAACGACGACAGAAAACGGCAAAGTATTCTTCACTGGCGGGCCAGAGGCAATCGCTAAAACGAATATGTGGCTCCGTACCGCCGACCGTGTACGGGTTATCGCCGGCGAGTTCAGGGCGACAACGTTCGATGAACTGTTCGAAAAGACGAAAGCATTGCCGTGGGAGCAGTTCCTCCCTGTGGACGCCGCCTTCCCGGTAGCCGGCAAATCCGTCAAGTCGATTCTGTTCAGCGTGCCGGACTGCCAGGCCATCGTGAAAAAAGCGATCGCAGAGCGAATGAAAACAGCCTATAGAAGAGTTGGATTCCTGGATGAAACCGGTCCGCTGTTCAAACTGGAAGTCTCCATATTGAAAGACAAAGTCACGCTGACCATCGATTCGAGCGGTGCCGGTCTGCATAAGAGGGGCTACCGCGTCGGACAGGGGGATGCTCCGCTGAAAGAGACGCTTGCAGCTGCACTGGTCAAATTGACGAAGTGGAACCCGGACCGGCCGTTCGTCGATCCGTTCTGCGGGTCCGGCACCATTCCGATAGAGGCGGCCATGATCGGACAGAACCTGGCCCCCGGCTACAACCGTGAATTCGCGAGCGAACAGTGGCCGTGGATGGACGCAGCGGTTTGGGACCGGATCCGTGAAGAGGTCGAAGACACGGCACAGTATGACCGGAAGCTGTTGATCACCGGATCGGATCATGATCCGTCGATGATCCGCATTGCTGAAAAGAATGCCGCGGAGGCGGGCTTCCTCGGGATCATCGATTGGCAGCAGCGGGACGTGAGGGATCTGAAGCTTGAAGGTGTCAATGGTGTGCTGGTCGGAAATCCCCCTTACGGCGAACGGCTGGGGGAACGTGAGGAAGCGGAAGAGATTACTACCATCCTCGGAGGGATCATGGCGGACTACCCGTCGTGGAGCACGTACATGCTGTCCTCCCTGGATAACTTCGAAACGATGTACGGCAGGAAAGCGACAAAGAAACGGAAACTGTTCAACGGTTTCATCCGCACCGACTTCTACCAATACTGGGGCAGGCGGGTCTGATAAGGGAGCATCGAAGAGAGGGCGATCCTCTCTTTTCTCTTGGAGCGGAACGGCCAACCATAGATTGCAATGTAAAGAAAGGGGTTCACTATGGCAGGAAAGATACCATTTGCGCTGACCCGCGAAAAGACTTTTTTCGAATCACTCAATGAGTGGATCGGTGATACATTATATGACGACCTGACGGAAAAAGGATTCGATCTGAGGGACGAACAGATCTACATGGCGTTCCAGATCGAACAGGCACTCCGTGAAAAAGAGATCCTGTTCGCCGAAGCTGGCGTCGGCACAGGCAAGACAATCGCCTATCTGCTTCCGGCAATCGCTTATGCGCGTTATACCGGCAGGCCGGCACTGATCTCCTGTGCCGATGAGACGCTCATCGACCAGCTCGTGAAGCAGGAGGGGGATATCCATAAGCTCGGCAAAGCGCTGGACCTGACCATCGATGTCCGTCTGGCAAAGTCGAGGGATCAGTACCTCTGCCTGAAACGTCTGGAGGAGATGAACCGCACCGGCGAACCCTATGCGGAAGACGTGGAAGTGCAGCTGCCCGACTTCGTCTATGGCAACGCGTCCTTGACCGAAGTATTTCCATACGGTGAGCGGTCTTCCTACCCGGAGCTCAGCGACAGCCAATGGGAGACGATCAATTACCATCCTATCCAGCAATGCGGCGGCTGTGAGCTGAGGAACCGCTGCGGCCAGACGATCCATCGCAGTGAGTACAGGAATGCGGCAGATCTGATCATTTGCTCCCATGACTTCTTCATGGAGCATATCTGGACGAAGGAATCGAGGAAGCGGCAGGGGCAGCTGCCGTTACTTCCTGATATTTCCATGACTGTTTTCGACGAAGGCCACCTGCTGGAATATGCAGCACAGCGGGCCCTCACCTATGAAGTGCAGGACAGCACGCTGCTCGGCCTTCTGGAACGTGTGATGGCCGACGGTGTCCGGGAAGAGACCCTGCAGCTCATGGAGCAGCTGATGGAGTGCCATGAGCTCTTCTTCGACTATCTTTCCGAATCCGCCGAAGACGATGGAGCGGAACGGCTGGCAGTCCGGAAGAGTGATGTTCTCCAGAAAACAGCGAAAGAGGCAGTGAGACTGTCGAATGCTCTCCTGGAAGAATTCGTTTTTGACAGTGAACTGTATGTGATCCCCGAATATGACCTCCGGATGGTGGAAGAGTATCTGGAACAATATATTTACTCGCTTGAGCTGTTTGCGGACCATTCGGAAGCTGTTGTCTGGGCAGAGGACCGGGAAGGTGAATTGACGCTTGTCATCATGCCCCGCCTTGTGACGGACGTCCTGCAGGAACGGCTGTTTTCCGAGAAGATGCCAATCGTCTTCTCATCAGCAACGTTATCCGTCAACAAAGATTTCACCTACCTGGCAGACAGCCTGGGCATCCATGAGTATACATCGTTCTCCATCGACTCGCCGTATGATTATGAGGAAGTGATGGAATTGTCGGTGGAATCCGTAGCGGCGGAACGGAAACCGCAGAAACTTGCGGATCTCCTGTCGGACGGACAGCAGACATTGGTGCTGTTCAAATCGAAACAATCGATGGAACAGTTCCGTTCGGCGGTCTCACCGGAGCTGCTGCGCAATACCGTGTTCGAAGGGGACCGCGAGCTGTCATCGATGGTAAAGGAATTCCAATCGAAACAGTGGACCGCTTTCTGTTCCTATCACCTCTGGGAAGGGCTCGATATTCCGCATGATGCGCTGACACGTGTCATCATATACGATCTGCCGCTGCCTCCGTCGGATCCCCTGTTCGACGCAAAACGGCAGCATGCGGATTCCCCATTCCGGGAGGTCGATCTGCCGTACATGATCCTCCGCCTGCGCCAGGGTGCCGGGCGCCTGATCCGGACGGCGACCGACTCGGGATCTGTGCGCATATTGCTGACTCCTGAAGAACTGCCGCTGCTTTCCGAATTCGAAACGGTATTCCCGGTCACGCCTGAACTGCTGATCTGAAAAAAAGCTGTTCTGCGCCAGAAATGGCACGGAACAGCTTTTCTTATACATCTATCGTAAGAAGGACATTCGTCGGTGAAACATCCGCGAATCGGAGGGGAAGCTTGAATGCCTGGCTGAAGCCGTAAAATTTCGTCTCGCCCGTCAATACGGTCGGCGGGGAAATATCGAGAGTGAGTGAGTCTTTTTCAAGTAATGTGCACAGGTTGCCGGCGACCATGTTGCCGAGTTCCCCTGTGAACGATTCGATCATTTCACCTTCGATCTTCATGCCGAACATCGCCTCGCCAATCCGGGATACGGTCCCTTCGTTCGTATCGATGATGAGTCTGCCCCGCACATCCCCGAGCAGGGCGATCAGGACGCTTAGTTCTTTTTGTTCATAGGGCTGGGTTGTAAGGGAAGGGGCGAGAACATCGAATTGGATGGGGATGACAGAAGTCAATGATTGGATGGTGCTGTTCAATATATGCTGGACAGTCGCTGCATCGGTCATAAAGACACTCCTTAAGTGATAGTATTAGTTCTATTATACCATCGCGTGTATTTTCTGTATAGCCGCTTTTCCATGTTCTTTTTATAGGGCACATCCCGAAATAATGATATGATAGACAAAGTTACAGACGAAAGGATCGAACGGCATATGACTTCCCACGAAGAATTTCTACACGAAACAGCAGCATTAGGACTGCTGTGCAAAGAAGACGGAGACGAAGAACGATACCGGAAAGCGGAAAAGCTGGCAGAGAAACTAGTGAAAGATGAGTATACGATCGCATTCGCAGGCCACTTCTCGGCCGGTAAATCTTCGATGATCAATGCATTGACAGGAGATGACCTCCTGCCTTCAAGCCCGATTCCGACGAGTGCCAATATCGTCAAAGTACATAAAGCGGACGAAGATTTCGCGATCGTCCACCGGCAGGACGGCTCATCAGTCAAAGTGGTCGGTCATGGGTTTGCGGACGCGGTGAAGAGGATGAGTAAGGAAGGCGCAACGATCAGTTCGCTTGAAATCGGACATACCGGATCCGGACTGCCGGACGGCATCTCTGTCATGGATACTCCGGGGGTCGATTCGACCGACGATGCGCACCGGCTTTCAACGGAATCCGCCCTTCATCTGGCAGATATCGTATTTTACACAATGGACTACAACCACGTGCAGTCCGAACTGAACTTCCGGTTCACGAAAGAACTGATGCGGTACAATCCGAATGTCTATCTGATCGTCAACCAGATCGATAAGCACCGGGACAGTGAGCTGTCGTTTGCGGACTTCAAGGAATCGGTCCGTCACTCGTTCTCCCTCTGGGGAGTTGAGCCGAAAGGGATCTTCTTCACTTCCTTGAAGACCCCGGATCTTGCGGAAAACGATTTTGCCGCGGTCAAGAAGATTGTCAGCAGTTCCATCGACCACCGTGATGAGCAATTCACTGCAACGATCGAAGGGACACTCGCTCAGCTGAAAGATGAGCATACCGACTATCTGAAGCAGGAGGTCACCGAAGCGAGGGAGAACCATCCGGAAATCATGGAATCCGAATGGGCTGAACCCCATGACCTGGAAGAGGCTGTTCAGGAACTGTCGAAACGTATTTCACTGCTCGGCGGAGATGCCTTCCATATCCATTTCGAGAAGAAGAGGAAAGAGCTGCTGGAAAGTGCGTCCCTGACACCTTATGAAACGCGGGAACTGCTGAAAGAGTATTTGGAGTCGCAGACGAGCCACTTTAAAGTCGGCGTCTTCTTCAGTGCCAAGAAGACTGAAGAGGAGCGCGCACGGCGCAGGCAGGCGCTGAGTGAGTCGCTGGAGAAACTGGCCCATACACAAGTGGAGGTCCACTTGCGCACCCTCATGAAACAGGTACTGAAAGAAGCGGGGCTGCTGACGGACGAGAACTCGATGGCAATCGACACTATGGACCTGACTTTCCGTTTTGGGGACATCGTCCAGGAACTGACGACACCTGATATTCTGACCGGTGAGCTCATTTTGAACGCGTCGGGCCAGCTGCGTGATGCCATCCTGTCATTCTATAAGAAAAAGACGGACGCCTGGAAGCTCGAGATGGCCGAGGAAGCGAAACGGCAGGGAAGCGGAAAGGCGGCCGGTCTGCAGCGGCAGCTCGACGAAAACGAGGCCAAACTGGCGATCATCCGGCAGGCCGGCAGCAAAGCGGCCAATCTGGCGCGCTTCGAGTCCGGACAGATGCACAGCTGGACAGCTGAGGAAAAAGCTGAAATCGGACGTCTTATCCGCGATTGGGAAAAACAAACCGAGCCTGAAGTGCTGCGCGCAGACGAGGCGGCTGCAGAAACAGCTGCCAGGGAAGCTGAAGCCCGTCACAAAGAGACGGATGAAGAAGGACCGGCCGAAGAACGGACGGAAGATGCAGCACCGGTCGTGCGCCGTGCTGAAGAAGTGGCTGTACAAGTGGGCGGAATACCCGGCTTCGGAGATACGGCAGCGTACTTGCAATCCAAGTCGGAACGGCTCAAACAGAAGGAGTTCACAGTGGCCTTGTTCGGCGCCTTCAGCGCCGGGAAATCATCATTCTCCAATGCGCTGCTCGGCGAGGCGGTACTGCCGGTTTCGCCGAATCCGACAACGGCTGCCATCAACCGGATCCGTCCGGTTTCCGAATCCAACCTGGACGGCACCGCGGATATCCGTTTCAAAACAGCTGAACAGATGACCGAAGACGTCCTGGATGCGTTCCGATTGGTCGGACTGCCGGTTACCTCCCTGGAAGAAGCGTACGGCCGGGCGGATGAAGCGCTGGCTGTAAAGCTGAAGGAGGAGTCACTCCACATCCACAAATCGTTCATACGCGCCTTCCGGACCGGCTACCCTGCGCACCATGAGCAGCTTGGACAGGTGGTGACCGCTGAGCGGGATGAATTTGTCAGGTATGTGGCGGAAGAGTCACGCAGCTGCTTTGTCGAGTCCATCGATTTCTATTTCGACTGTGAACTGACACGGCAGGGCGTTACGCTGGTGGATACGCCCGGTGCTGATTCCATCAATGCCCGGCATACCGATGTCGCGTTCGAATATATCCGCAATGCCGACGCTATTCTGTTCATCACGTATTTCAACCATGCATTCTCAAGGGCGGACCGGGAATTCCTGATTCAGCTCGGCCGGGTGAAAGACGCCTTTGAAATGGATAAGATGTTCTTCGTCGTCAATGCGATCGATCTTGCGGACAATGAAGAAGAGGCCGATGAAGTGAAAAACTTCGTCGCATCCGAGCTGACGAAGTTCGGTATCCGGAATCCCCGGGTACACGGCATTTCGAGCCTGCAGGCACTGGAGGCGAAGCGGGATGGCGGCGCCGAGAAGAAGATGGAAGAGTTCGAAGGCCGGTTCTATTCGTTCCTCGAGCATGACTTGAATGCGCTGGCCGTCCAGGCGCTGCAGGAAGAGACTGAAAAGACCGTACAGCGGGTGGATGATCTCATCCGCCGCACAGAATCGAACCGGGAGCGGAAAGCGGAACGTCTGGCGGACCTTGCTGAGATAGAGCAGAAGGTGCAGCAGCACTACGAAACAGGATTCGCACCGGTGCTGCGCCATGCCGCACACGAAGAATTGAAGGAGCTTGTCTTCTATATCCATCAGCGGGTGTTCCTCCGGTTCTCCGACTTTTTCAAAGAGGGCTACACACCGTCGCTCTTCGTCCATCAGTCTGCATCCGATGCCCTTCGCATCGCACTTGAGGAGACTGCCGGCATGACCGGCTATGACTTCGCGCAGGAATTGAAAGTCGCAAACTTCCGGATGCTGACGTATATGAAAAAACAGATCGAAAGCCGTCAGCAGACGGAGCGGCGCTGGCTTGCAGAACTCGATGATGCCCTGTCGCCTTCACTGTTCGATGCGCCAGACGCCGAACTCCTGACATTCAGCGCACCTTTCAGGGAGCTGGACCGGTACAGGCATGTGAACCGATTGTTCAAGAACGCCAAGTCATTCTTCGAAAAAGGGGACCGTACCCTCCTGCAGGAGAAACTGATGGAACTTTTGAAGAAAGATGCGGATGCCTATCTGGAAGAGGAACGGCAGCGTCTTGGCGTGTGGGTCGACCGCTGGCTGGACAGTACATCGGAACAGCTGGCTGTGCATCTTCAGCAGGAAGCGGCTGCACAGCTTGCGGCTGAGCGCAATCTTCTGGAAAGCCATGAGCAGCTCGAAGACTGGAAACTGATCTACAGTAAAATCCGGCAGAAGGAGATGGTCTGAATGTCAGTGTTCAAACAAGTCACGAAAGAACAGCTCGCGGATCCGAAAATCAGATGGATCGATGCGCGATTTTCCCTTCAGGATCCCGAAGCGGGCAGAAGGCAATATGATGAGGGGCACATACGCGGGGCGGTCCACTGGGATCTTGAGAAGGACTTGTCGGATATGACAGCAAAAGGCGGGCGTCATCCTCTCCCTAGCCGTGACAGGCTGACAGCTCTGTTCCGGAAAAGCGGTCTCCGTCCCGACGATGAGATTATCGTCTATGATGACGGCGGTGAACCATTTGCTGCCAGGGCATGGTGGATCCTGCAATATGCGGGATTCCGGAATGCTTTCATTTCGCTGGAAGGGTTTGGCGGACTTGAAAAGTTAGGGGGGGACATCGAGCAGGCTGCGCCTGCGCCAGCACCGACGTCGGTCGAGCCGGAATGGAACGAATCCATATTGGCGCACAAGGAAGATGTCGCGGATTTGACGGAAAGACCGGGAGAAGGGCTGCTGCTCGATGCGCGGGCTGCTGAACGGTACAGAGGCGAGGTGGAACCGCTCGACCGGGTGGCAGGCCATATCCCGGGGGCGAAGAACTTCGACTGGTCCCAGCTGGCCTCGGACGGGACATTCGACAGAGACGGGGAAGCGGCAGGACGGCTTGCGGAAATGGCCGGATCCGGTGAGCCTGTCACCGTATACTGCGGCAGCGGTGTGACAGCTGCACCGTTATTCGCCATGTTGAAGGAAAAAGGGATCCGGGATGTACGCCTGTACGCAGGCAGCTACAGTGACTGGATCGAAGATGGGGACAGGGAAGTGGAGACAGGGAACACCGGGAGCGGTGACGGCTTGTGAGATACGCACTCTTCGGTGACATCCATTCATCCAAACATGAATTGGAACAGGTCTTAAGCCAAATTGAAGAACAAGCACCGGATGCCAAGAAGATCGTCCTCGGCGATCTGTTCGAATGCACCATATCGAAAAAGGACCTGGACGGCACAGTCTATCCATCGCTGGATGACGTGCTGCTGGATCCCCCGGGATTCGAACGGATGCTCAAGTTCCCCTCCATTCGGGGAAATCAGGAAGAACGGATCCTGCTCGTCACCCGATCCGGTGACCCGCTGCGGGAGAAGATCGCCGCGCTCCCCGAACGGATGGCCATCGATGGCGCGATGCTCATCCACGGGCACCAATGGCCGTATAACGAACTCCCGCCGTCCCGGGTGATCGGTGGCGAACGGCTGACATTCCACGGCCATACCCATCGGTCATCCTGGTCAGCGGAAGGGATCATCCGGCCATTCGTGTATTCAGAACTCATCCGGCTTCCGGACGCGAATGTAATTGTGAACGTGGGGTCGGTCACCGACCATCTGGAGTGGGTGCTCTATGATTCAGTCGAAAGGACGATCACCTTCATGAAGGCGAGATGACATCATCCGTTTTTCTGCCGCTGGATGGCCTCCCTGGCGAGCGCATCGGCTGCCCGGTTGGAGCTGTCCGGGATCCATTTGATGAAAAAGTATTCAAAATGTGATGTCAGACGGAGGACTTGCTGCAAATATGGATGATATTCAGGATTTTTGACGAATTCCTTTTCGACAGCCTGGACAACGAGCTGGGAATCGCTCCGCACTGACAGCATGCCATCTGTCAGGGAAGCCGCTTCTTCAAGTCCGCGGATCAGCGCCTGAAATTCGGCCGTATGGTTGTCGCAGGGAGGGATCGGCTCGGAAAGTTTCACCGAGTGCCCTTCCCCTGTCAGATAGATGCCGATGCCGCTGACGCCCGGATTGCCGGCGCTGGCACCGTCGGTATACAGTTCAATCATTCAGTTAAGCCTCCCGGATAGTTGCAGCCGCCTGCCGAATCCCTGTACAATGGAAGAGTGATCAGAAGGGAGGGGCGTATGGAAAAAGCTGCAATCATTTCTGATATTGACGAATTGCTCGATGAGTATTGTGAAGGTTGTCTTGTGAAGAAAACGCTGACCTCAGAACGCGGCAAGGCGGAGGCCCACAAGTTCTGCATCAAAGAATGCACAGTGGGAGATCAGCTTCGTTTCCTCGGTTCCGAGATGAATAAATACATGAAATAAGATCCCGCTGAGCGGCTCAGCGGGATCTTTGTATGTGATATGATCAGTCTTCTGCAGTGACGTTAGCCGCTTGAGGACCACGGTTGCCTTCTATGATTTCAAACGAGACACGCTGTCCCTCATCCAATGTCTTAAAGCCTTCTCCAAGGATGCCTGTGAAATGGACGAAAACGTCTTGTCCGTCATCCGCTTCAATGAACCCGTATCCTTTTTCATTACTGAACCATTTGACTTTACCGTGGTGCATTGTGATTCCTCCTCGGCGCTGGATGTCTTCCCATAAAATTCATGGTGCTTTCACTATACCCTACCGGCTTATCCAGGTCAAACCGGCCGATACACGACTACTTATGAAACAGAAAGGTGCTGACCAGCTGCAATGACATATATTCAACAGTGTGCGGAACTGACGAAGGATCTATACAGCAAATTTGACGCAAGCCACGATATGGACCATATCCTCCGGGTGCTGCAGAATGCACGGACCATCATGGAAGAGGAGCGGACGTCGGACCGGACGGCAGTCGAGCTGGCCGTGTACCTCCATGATATCGATGATCCGAAGTACGCCGCCGCGGGAAACCCATCGGCCGCAGATCTCCTGAAGGCGATGAATGTCCCCGCCCAGCTCGCAGATCATGTCCTGGCGATCATCCGCTCCGTATCGTTCAACGGAGGGAACGAGGAACCGATCATGTCGCCTGAGGCCGCGATCGTCCGCGATGCTGACCGGCTGGATGCCATCGGGGCTGTCGGAATTGCCAGGGCGTTTGCATTCGGCGGGGCGAGAGGGCGGAAGCTGTATGATTGGGAAGAATCCTCAAGGAGTTCGATGACCGAGGAGGAGTACCGATCGAAAAACACGTCGACGGTCACCCATTTCCATGAAAAGCTGTTCCTGCTGAAGGACCTGATGGTAACGGAACGCGGCAGGCAGCTTGCACAGCAGCGGCATACTTTCATGGAAGCCTTTCTGAAGCAGCTGGAACTGGAAACGGGCGAACGGTTATGAATGCAAAAAAAGCAGGCATCACTCCACGAGGATGCCTGCGTTTCGTAAGCATTCGAACGCCCGGTCGATCTGTGCCGGATCGTCTGCGGAAACGGTATGCAGATGTGTATGGTCTTCGCTCAGAGCAGACAGATAGACGGCATTCGATGATGCGACCTTTGCCAGGAATTCTTTGACTTCCATTCGGTTTGCAACCATGATGGACGCTGTCAGATCTCCGTAGACAGGGTGCTCGACCTTGACGTCCTTCACCGTCACGCCATGATCGACGAACGCAGTCAATTCCTCCTCCGTCTGCTCAGGAGCGTGCCGGCAGACTGCAATCCGTTCAAACTGCTGCCCGCCCTTTTCTTTGTCCATATAGACATACCCTCTGCTTGTGGCGATGATCGGTTCATCCACTGCCTTCAGCAGATTGATATCCCCGACGACCACCTGCCGGCTGACGCCCGTCCGCTCGCCGATCTCTTTTCCGGTCAGCGGCCTGTCTGACTGTTTCAGCAGGTCAAGTATTTGATGCCTCCGTGTTTCACCAGCGCTCAGTTTAGCGGTCATCTGCCTTCCACCCTCCGTATGTCATCATTTCTTTTTCCTGAACTCTTTCAGCCGCTCGTAGATTGCTGCGGTCTTCTTTTCCTCTCCGGCCTGCACAGGGACATAGAATTCCGCATCGGAAACGGCATCAGGCAGGTATTCCTGGTCGACCCATCCGCCGAACGAGCCGATCGGGTGGTCGTGCGGATAGATATATCCCTCATGTCCGAGAGCTGCCGATCCTGCATAATGGCTGTCCCTGAGATGGAGCGGAATTTCACCCGTCTTTCCGCCGCTGACGGACTGGATCGCTGAACCGATGGCTTTGTAGGCTGAATTCGATTTACTCGCCAGACACATCTCGATGACGGCGTTCGCGAGAGGGATACGGGCTTCCGGCATGCCGAGCCGGTCGGCGGCATCCGCTGCAGCCAGGACTCTCGGGCCGGTATCAGGGGATGCCAGACCGATATCCTCATATGCCATGACGAGCAGGCGCCGGCTGACAGCTGTCAGATCACCTGTCTCAAGCAATTGCGCCAAATAATACAGCGCTGCATTCGTATCGCTGCCGCGCACGGATTTCTGGAGTGCGGACAGCAGGTTGTAATGATGGGAGCCGTTTTTGTCTCCGAAGACACCGATGCGGCCGAGCAGGTTGTCGATCAGCCAGTCCTCGATGAGTATCTGCCCGCCTTCCTCGTCTGAAGCGGACACCAATGATTCAAGCAGGGTCAGTGCTTTGCGGGCATCCCCATTGACACCTGAGGCGATTTTCCGGATCTGGCTGTCCGATATGGCGATATCCTGTTTTCCGAGTCCGCGGGATCCATCATGGATGGCCCGGTCGAGAAGTGTCACCAGGTCCTCCTCCTCCAGCCGTTTCAGCTGCAGAATGTCCCCGCAGCGGGACCGGATTGCCGGGTTGACGTCGTGGAACGGATTCTCGGTTGTCGCACCGATCAGAACGACCGAGCCGTTCTCGACATGGGGCAGCAGTGTATCCTGCTGAAGCTTGTTGAACCTGTGGATTTCATCGAGGAACAGGATCACTTTCCCTGTCAGCCGTGCCTCATCGACAACGCGCTCGATATCCTTCTTGCCTGATGTCGTCGCATTCAGCGGGATGAATGTCAGGTCGGTCGAGCCGGCGATGGCATAGGCGAGCGAAGTCTTGCCGATACCCGGTTCACCGTACAGGAGCATGGACGGGATATGTCCGTTTTTGACCATCCTGTACAGCGCGGTATCCGGTCCGATGACATGCTGCTGTCCCGCGATTTCATCGATCGTCTGCGGACGCATCCTGAATGCGAGTGGTTCGTTATGCATAAGATCCCTGCTTCCATTTGAAAATATCTGATGACCCTAAGTATACATGGCGGGCGTGCTGAAGTCATTTCAAGGAATTCGGGCAGATGAGTATGGTATACTGTCTGCAGCAATTTTAAAAAGAGGACGATGCCTGATGAGGATTTCAACTAAAGGACGCTACGGACTGACCATTATCGTGGAGCTCGGGAAACGGTACGGAGAAGGACCGGTGCCCCTGCGTAAAATCGCGGAAGAACAGACCCTGTCGGAGGCGTATCTGGAGCAGCTGATCCCGCTGCTGCGCAACGGAGGGCTCGTGAAGAGCATCCGCGGCGCATATGGCGGCTACAAGCTGTCCAAGGAACCATGCGAAATGACAGCGGGAGATGTGGTCCGTCTGCTGGAGGGGCCGATCCAGCTCGTCGAAGGGCTGGACAGCGAGGAAATACCGCAGCAGTCGCTCTGGCTGAAAATCAGCGAAGCCGTGCGAGAAGTGCTGGATACGACGACAATCGAAGACTTGATACTTGCCGAACGGGATGAGGAGAAACCCGACGGTTATATGTTCTATATCTAAAAGGAGTTTACCATTATGAAACCATCTATCTATCTGGACCATGCGGCGACTTCTCCGATCCGGCCGGAAGCTGCCGCTGTATATATGGAAGCGATGCAGACGCTCCCGGGCAATCCGTCGAGTGTCCACAGTCATGGACGGGAAGCGAGGAAGCGGACAGACGATGCCCGGCGGATCCTGGCGGGAACGATCCATGCAGCCCCCGGTGAGATCGTCTTCACTTCCGGCGGTACGGAAGCGGATAATTATGCGATTGCCGGTACAGCCGGAAGCCGGGCGCACCTCGGCCGCCATATTATCACGACGGCGATCGAACACCACGCAGTCCTGAATACGTGCGGTGAGCTTGAACGGCATGGGTTTGAAGTCACCTATCTTCAGCCTGACAGGAACGGCCGGATTGACGCCGGACAGGTCGCTGATGCACTTCGTGAT
Organism: Sporosarcina koreensis; assembly: GCF_000826145.2. Taxonomy (GTDB): domain Bacteria; phylum Bacillota; class Bacilli; order Bacillales_A; family Planococcaceae; genus Sporosarcina; species Sporosarcina trichiuri. Next base: position 768,492 of record NZ_LN651337.1, on the reverse strand, counting down.
GATACGATCCTTGTCTCGGTCATGTACGGCAACAACGAAGTCGGCACGATCCAGCCGATCCGGGAAATCGGCGGACTCTTAGACGGTCACCAGGCGCTATTCCATACGGATGCTGTACAGGCATACGGCATGCTGCCGATCGATGTGCAGGATCTGCAAGTGGACCTTCTATCAGTGTCCGCCCATAAAGTCAACGGACCGAAAGGCATTGGATTCCTGTATCAGCGCAGAGGGATCGACCTGAAACCGCTGCTGACCGGCGGTTCCCAGGAACGCAAACGGCGTGCGGGTACCGAAAATGTGCCGGCAATCCTCGCATTTTCCGAAGCCGCCCGTCTTGCTGCTGCCGAGCAGCTGGAGAAGTCGGTGCGCTGCAAGGAATTCGAAACAGCGATGATGGACGTCTTCGATGCAGCAGGTGTCAAGTACCGGGTGAACGTGATTGATGGTGTCCCGAAGCTGCCGCATATCGCGAACTTCCATTTCCCGGGGACGGACATCGAATCGCTGCTTGTCAACCTGGACTTGGACGGCGTATCCGTCTCTAGCGGATCCGCATGCACAGCAGGATCACTGGATCCATCCCATGTACTGGTCGCGATGTTCGGAGGGGACTCGCCGGAATTGAGAAGTTCCGTCCGCTTCAGTTTCGGTTACGGCACAACGGAAGCGGACGTACGTGAAGCCGCCGAGCGGACCGCGCGGATCATCGGACGCACTGCAACTACCACACATTAAAGGAATGAACGAAAAGATGAGAATTGATAAAGCGAAAAAAGATACGCGCGTCGTTGTCGGGATGTCGGGCGGGGTCGATTCATCTGTCGCCGCCTACCTGCTGAAGCAGGAAGGATACGAAGTCATCGGCATCTTCATGAAAAACTGGGATGACACGGATGAATCGGGAGTCTGCACGGCGACGGAAGATTACGAAGACGTCATCAGTGTCTGCAACCAGATCGGCATCCCATATTATGCTGTGAACTTCGAACAGCAATATTGGGACAAAGTGTTCACGTACTTCCTGGACGAATACAAAGCGGGCAGGACGCCGAACCCGGACGTCATGTGCAATAAGGAAATCAAGTTCAAGGCGTTCCTGGCGCATGCGATGAGTCTCGGTGCGGATTTCCTCGCAACCGGCCACTATGCGCGGATTGCGGAAACCGAAGACGGGGTCGCCATGCTGCGCGGCGTCGACAGCAACAAAGATCAGACCTATTTCCTGAATCAGCTGTCACAGGGCCAGCTGTCCAAAGTGATGTTTCCGATCGGTGAACTGGAAAAGAGCCGGGTCCGTGAAATTGCAGAGGAGGCAGGACTTGCCACTGCAAAGAAAAAAGATTCGACAGGCATCTGCTTCATCGGGGAACGGAATTTCAAGGAATTCCTCGGCAATTACCTGCCTGCCCAGCCGGGTGATATGAAGACGATGTCCGGAGAAAGGATGGGGCGCCATGACGGCCTCATGTATTATACGATCGGTCAGCGGCACGGCCTCGGTATCGGCGGTTCGGGTGAGCCGTGGTTCGTCATCGGCAAAGACCTCAAAACGAACACGCTGCTTGTCGGACAGGGATTCCATCATGACGCATTATATTCGGACAGTCTGACAGCAGCGGACGTCAGTTTTACGGGAGGACAGCCGATGCCTGAACAATTCCGCTGTACAGCAAAATTCAGGTACCGGCAGGCCGATACCGGAGTGACAGTGAAGATGACCTCTGCAGATGCTGCTGAAGTGATCTTCGATTCACCAGTCCGCGCCATCACCCCGGGTCAGGCTGTCGTGTTCTATGATGGGGATGAATGCCTCGGTGGCGGGACGATCGATACGGTCATCAAGAACGGCACAACACTCGATTACGTCGGTTAAGGAGGAATTTCGGATGGGACATAACGAAGAAGCGATCCAGGCATTGGAAGCCGGGAATTTTGAAAAGGCAGTTGCGGAATTCATCAAGGCGGCTGAGGAAGCACCGGATGATCCGGTCGGCTATGTGAACGTCGGGAACGTGTTTGCATCCATCGGCGATACGGAGAAAGCGGAGCCCTTCTTCCAGAAAGCGCTGACCCTCGATCCGGAAATGGGGACGGCTTTCTATGGGCTCGCCAATCTGTATTTCAACCAGGAACGATACGGCGAAGCGGCGACTTTGTACGAGAAAGCGGTCCAGGCGGGTGTGCAGGAAGCGGATGCCTATTATATGCTGGGCAAAAGTCTGGAGCGTGCAGAAAAGGGCCGGCTTGCCCTCCCATACATGCAGCGTGCTCTGGAGCTGGCGCCGGATGATCAGGAAATCCGTCTGTCCTATGGCATCCTCCTTGCGAACGAAGGTGTCTATGACCTGGCGAAAGAAGAATTCGAACGGCTTCTCGATGAGAACCCGGAAAATGCCGATGCACAATTCAATTTAGGATTCCTGTACGCGGTCTCCACCGATGACAGGGAGCAGGCGCTGCATCACCTGGAACGTGCGTTCACCATCGATCCCGAACATGTCCAGGCGAGGTACATCCATGACATGATCCTGACGGGGGAAGAGAACAGCAGCAGCGGGGAATGAGGTGATTGTGATGGGACAGTCCGAAATAGCGAATACCGAAGAACCCTTCCTGATCGGGCGGGCGGTTGTGACGATTTTCCACAACCCGGACAGTCTGTTCACGATCGCCAAACTGAAAGTGAAAAAGACGAACTGCTCTTTTGAAGGGAAGGAAATCGTCGTGAAGGGAAGTTTTCCGCGACTTTCCGAGGAAGAGGACTATAGGTTCACAGGCAGGCTGATCACACATCCGACCTACGGACTCCAGTTCGAGGTGAAAACGTTCCGGAAAGAACTTCCCGGCACGGAAACCGGGCTCATCCATTACTTATCCGGGGACCTGTTCCCCGGTATCGGCAGGAAGACGGCGGAAACGATCATCGAGCATCTCGGCCAGGAAGCGATCAGCAAAATCCTGGAAAACGAAGATGTGCTCGATGAAATCCCGAGACTCAATGCAGAAAAGAAAGAGACGCTCGTATCCGTCCTTCGTGAGAATCTTGGGCTGGAGCGTACCATCGTCCGTTTGAACGAGTGGGGGTTCGGACCGCAGATTGCGATGCGGATCTATCAGACGTATCAGGAAGATACGATCGAGAAGCTGACCGAAAACCCGTACCGTCTGATCGAAGACGTCGAAGGGGTCGGGTTCCAGAGGGCGGACGAACTCGGCAGGCAGCTCGGCATCACAGGAACGCATACGGCCAGAATCCAGGCGGCGGTCCTCCATACGATCAGCACAGCAACGCTGTCATCGGGCCATGTCTACCTGGATGCCGCACAAGTGATGCCCGAATCGAAAAAACTGCTCGAGATGAGCCAACCTTTCGAAATACCGTTCAAGCTCCTTTCCGAAGCGATCATCATGCTTGTGGAAGAAGGGCGTCTCAGCGCGGAACAGAGCCGGCTGTACATGCCGTCCCTTTATTTTTCGGAACTTGGCATCGCTGCAAAGATGGCCATGCTGCTGGATCAGGACAGGGACGGGGCGTTCCCCTCCTCGGAAATACGCAAAGCGATCGGTGAAACGGAAGAGCGTATCGGCGTCAGTTATGCGGAGACACAGGCGGATGCAATCGAGAAGGCGCTCAACTCACCTGTCATGATCTTGACCGGCGGGCCGGGAACCGGCAAGACGACAGTCGTACGGGGTCTGGTTGAAGTGTATGCCGAACTGCACGGACTGTCGCTCGATCCGAAGGAATATGCCAAGAAAGAAGAACCGTTCCCGATCGTCCTCGCCGCTCCGACCGGCCGGGCGGCAAAACGTCTTTCCGAATCGACTGGCCTCCCTGCGATGACCATCCATCGTCTGCTCGGTTTCACAGGACAGGAGAAGGAAGAAGAGACGGAGCGGGAAATCGAGGCAGGTCTGGTCATTATCGACGAAGCCTCCATGCTCGATACGTGGCTGGCCCATCAGCTTTTGAAAGCGGTCGGCAAAGGGGCGCAGCTGCTGTTCGTCGGCGACCAGGATCAGCTGCCATCCGTCGGTCCGGGGCAAGTGCTCCGTGATCTGCTCACTTCAGGTGTCATTCCGGTCGTCGAGCTGACGGAAATTTACCGTCAGAGCGCGGGATCGACGATCATCGAACTCGCCCATGCCATCAAACAGTCCGAACCGCTTGGGGATATCACCGGCAAGACAGGGGACCGTTCCTTCATCCGGACAGATGCCGAACAGGTGACGGCCGTCGTCAGCCAGATCGTCAAGAATGCGATGAAAAAAGGTCAGGCCATCAAGGACGTCCAGGTCCTCGCTCCGATGTACAAGGGTCCGGCAGGCATCGACGCGCTGAACAGGGTCATCCAGGAGATGGTGAACCCGCCTGCCGCAGGGCGCAAGGAAGTGACGTTCGGTGATGTGACCTACCGGATCGGCGACCGGGTGCTGCAGCTGGTCAACCAGCCGGAGAGCAACGTATTCAATGGGGACATGGGCGAAGTGACCGCCATTCTGAAAGCGAAAGAGACGGTGGAAAAGAAGGATCTGATGGTCGTCTCATTCGACGGTATCGAAGTTTCGTACGAGCGGCCGGATCTGAACCAGCTGACGCTGGCCTACTGCTGTTCCATCCACAAATCCCAGGGAAGCGAGTTTCCGACGGTGATCATGCCCGTCGTGCGCAGCCACCGCAAAATGCTGCGGCGCAACCTGCTGTACACCGGCATCACCCGCGCCAAGAACTTCCTGATCCTCTGCGGCAGCCCGCAGGAATTCGCCGAAGGCATCGCCAGAGTGGACGAGAGGGAGCGGCAGACGACGCTGAAAGAACGGCTGAACGGCGAGACACCGCCTGCCCAGCCGGCAGAGGAACCGCAGAAAGCCGGCCTGGATATGGATCGGGCGCCTGAACAGGCACAACCGGCCGGAGATGAAACGGAAAGCACACCGGAAGTCCTGCCGGAAGAACTGACAGCGGAAACCGTCCTGCATGTCGACCCGATGATCGGTATGCAGGGTGTAAGTCCGTATGATTTTCTTGAAACCGCGGATTGACAACGTGCGGATGCTTCCTTATAATCCAAGTAGACATGTAAGACCAACACGTTGATGGAGGAAGTAGGCATTCGCCTGCATGACCAGAAAGGCATCCCCTGGCTGAAAGGATGCTCATGCGGCATTTGCTGAAAGCTGCTCCGGAGTGCAGGGGGAAAACCCTGCCGTCTGCTGCGTTAAAGCAACTCAAGATACCGCCAGTCACGACCGGCGGCAACGAGGGTGGTACCGCGAATCGAGCTTCGCCCCTTTCCAGGGGGCGGAGTTTTTTGTTTTTTGCGGATTTACAGCCGAACAGCATATCTTTTAGGAGGAATACAGATGAAATCATTGACCGCTTCGGAAATACGAAACCTGTTCTTGGAGTACTTCCAGTCGAAAGGCCACGCCGTGGAGCCATCCGCCCCGCTCGTGCCGATCGACGATGCTTCCCTGCTATGGATCAACAGCGGAGTCGCAACTCTGAAGAAATATTTTGACGGCCGGGTCGTACCGGCCAATCCGAGGATTGTCAACGCACAGAAATCGATCCGTACGAATGATATCGAGAATGTCGGGAAGACAGCCCGTCACCATACATTCTTTGAAATGCTCGGAAACTTTTCCATCGGTGACTATTTCAAGAAGGAAGCGATCCTGTACGCATGGGAATTCCTGACACATCCTGACTGGATCGGTTTCGACAGCAGTCTGCTGTCCGTCACGGTCCATCCCGAGGACGAGGAGGCATACTCCATCTGGAAAGACGAAGTCGGCATCCCTGAAGAGCGGATCATCCGGCTCGAAGGGAACTTCTGGGATATCGGGGAAGGACCGAGCGGACCGAACTCCGAGATCTTCTACGACAGAGGTCCGTCCTATGGAGACGATTTCTCGGATCCGGAACTGTATCCGGGCGGCGAGAACGACCGCTACCTTGAAATCTGGAATCTCGTGTTCTCGGAATTCAATCACAACCCGGACAACACATATACCCCGCTTCCGAAGAAAAACATCGATACGGGAATGGGGCTCGAGCGGATGGCGTCCGTCATACAGGGCGTGCCGACCAACTTCGACACGGATCTGTTCCTGCCGATCATCCATGCTGTGGAGAAGGTTTCCGGTGAAAAATACGGCGAGACGGCAGAAAAAGACACGGCATTCAAAGTGATCGCCGACCACATCCGTACTGTGGCGTTCGCCATCGGGGACGGTGCGCTGCCGTCCAACGAAGGAAGGGGCTACGTGCTGCGCCGCCTGCTGCGCCGTGCAGTCCGCTTCGCCAAGCAGCTTGGCATCGACCGGCCATTCATGTATGACCTTGTACCGATCGTGGCGGACAAAATGGCCGACTTCTATCCGCAAGTGAAAGAAAAACAGGAATTCATCATGAAAGTCGTGAAAAACGAGGAAGACCGCTTCCACGAAACACTGAACGAAGGGCTCAGCATGCTGAACGGTATTCTGGCGGAAGCAAAAAAATCTGAGCATCCGATAGTGTCAGGGACAGATGCATTCCGGCTGTACGACACATACGGATTCCCGTTTGAACTGACTGAGGAGTTCGCAGAAGAAGCCGGTATCGCGGTGGATGAGGAAGGGTTCCGCAGCGAGATGGAAGCGCAGAGGGACCGGGCGAGGAAAGCCCGGCAGGATGTCGATTCGATGCATGTCCAGTCGGGAGTCCTCGGAGAAATCCAGGAGCCGAGTGAATTCGTCGGCTACGAACAACTCGAAAGCGAATCGAAGATCATCGTCCTGCTGAAAGACGGCCAGCTTACGCAGCAGGCTTCCGAAGGGGATGAATTCCAATTCATCCTCGACCGGACACCGTTCTACGCAGAGAGCGGCGGTCAGATCGCGGACAAGGGGACCATCATGAATGACTCGTTCACAGCAGACGTCACATCAGTGAAGAAAGCGCCGAATGGACAGCATCTCCACACAGCGGTCGTGCGTTCTGGTGAAGCGTCACCGATGACGTTCGTCCGTGCACAGGTGAATCGTGCAGATCGTGCGCTGACTGTGAAGAACCACACGGCGACCCACCTGCTGCACCGCGCGCTGAAAACCGTATTGGGTGAGCACGTCAATCAGGCAGGCTCCTACGTCGGACCTGACCGGCTGCGGTTCGACTTCTCCCACTTCGGACAGGTCACGAAAGAGGAGCTCGAGCAGATTGAACGCATGGTCAATGAAAAGATCTGGGAAGATATCGCTGTGACGATCGAACAGAAAGGGATCGAAGAAGCGAAAAACATGGGAGCGATGGCTCTCTTCGGCGAGAAGTACGGCGACGTCGTGCGGGTTGTTTCAGTCGGTGATTATTCTCTGGAACTATGCGGCGGCTGCCACGTCCATTCGAGCGGGGAGATCGGTGTCTTCAAAATCGAATCGGAAGGCGGCATCGGGGCAGGCACCAGACGGATTGAAGCGGTCACAGCCAAGCAGGCCTACCGTTCATTCAAAGAGGAGGCGGCAATGCTCTCTCAGGCGGCGGCCCTCTTGAAGGCAAACCCGAAAGAACTGGCAGGCAAAGCCGAAGCGCTTATGGCGGATATGAAAGAGCTGCAGCGGGAAAACGACTCCCTGACTGCGAAGCTCGGCAACAGTCAGCTGACCGACGTTCTGGCGAATGCAAAGCAGATCGATGACATGACCGTCATCGCTTCCCGTGTGGACGCGAAAGACAACAATTCACTCCGCCAGATGATCGATGAACTGAAACAGAAAGTGGAAAAAGGTGTCATCGTCCTCGGAGCGGCGGCCGACGGCAAAGTGATGCTTGCTGCCGGTGTCACGGACGATCTGAAAGGACAGCAGCACGCCGGTAAAATCGTCAGCCACACCGCATCACTGTGCGGCGGGAAAGGCGGCGGCCGTCCGGATATGGCGATGGCTGGCGCAAAAGATGCCTCTAAACTTGATGAAGCGCTGCTTTCCGTGTATGATTATGTCAAATCTGTTTAACTGATTTCGGCTGCCGTCCCAGCGGCCCGCAACATGCTGGGGCGTCCGGCGGATCGGATGAATTGAAAGCGGGGTGTCGATTGTGAATTCATATGACAAAACGATGAAGTTCAATTTTCCTGAGGAATCGATGGAGCAGGAAGTGCAGCAGGTCATGCTCCATGTTTACAGAGCATTAGAGGAAAAAGGATACAATCCCATCAATCAGCTTGTTGGCTATTTGCTTTCAGGCGATCCTGCTTACATTCCGCGTCATGAGGATGCTCGCAACATGATCCGCAAATTGGAACGGGATGAGATACTGGAGGAACTGGTCAAGTTCTATATCCGTGAAAACGGAGGCGGTGCGAAGTGAAGGTGATGGGGCTGGACGTAGGCTCCAAAACCGTCGGTGTGGCGGTCAGTGACGCCATGGGCTGGACTGCCCAGGGCATCGAGACCATCAAGATCGATGAAAGCATCGGAAACTTCGGCATGAAACGGATAAAGGAGCTTGTGAAGGAGCATGATATCAGTTCCTTCGTCGTCGGCTATCCGAAGAATATGAACAACACGGCAGGCCCGCGTGCTGAGGCATCCGAACGGTATGCAAAGGCACTCGAAGAGAAGTTCGGGCTGCCGGCCATATTGTGGGACGAGCGTATGACGACGATGGCTGCGGAACGGATGCTGATCGAAGCGGATGTCAGCCGGAAGAAACGCAAGACAGTCATCGATAAGATGGCAGCTGTCATGATTCTGCAAGGATATCTTGACTCAAAAAACTAGATGAGGTGATCGCATGGAACACGGAATGGAAACAATGACTATTGTCGATGAAAACGAAACGGAGCATGTGTGCGAAGTGATTTTCACATTTGAATCCGAAGATTATGGAAAATCATATGTCCTGTACCACGTACTCGGTGACGAGCCGAAAGATGACGACGAGGAGATCGAAATCTTCGCTTCCAGCTTCGTCCCTTCAGAAGACGGGGAAGACGGCGATCTGATGCCTGTCGAAACCGACGAAGAGTGGGAAATGATCGAAGAAGTTTTCGGTACATTCCTTGACGAGCAGGACGAAGAAGACGAGTAAGCCATATGCGCACGTACGGAACGGTGCACACCGTTCCGTTTTTTTCTTTGCTGGCAAGCTGCTGATCGCAACTGCAAGTGATCCAACAAGAAAGAGGTGACACCCGGATGGCGAAAGGGTCAAAAAAGGAAGTCATGTTCGAACGAATGCAAGAGCAGAAGAGAGAAGTCCGCACTGTCCGCAAGATCGTATTGTGGATTGCTCTGGCGATTATTCTGGTTACCGCCATAACAGGATTTTTCGGATACCGATACATAAAAAGTGCACTGCAGCCGATGGATGAAAACACCGAGAAGACCGTGCAGGTGGAAATCCCCATAGGATCAGGGCTCGATACGATCTCCGATATACTGGAGGAAAAAGGGCTGGTCAAAAACTCCAGGATCTTCAAGTATTATGCGAAAGTGAATAACGAAGCGGATTTCCAGGCCGGTACGTACGAGCTCTCGGCTGCAATGACGCCGGATGAGCTGCTGCAGAGTCTGAAGACAGGGAAAGTCTACCGGACTCCTGTATTCACGATGACAATCCCTGAAGGCCTGACGGTCGATCAAATCGCGGAACGGGTAGCAGCGAAAACGGATATCACGGCTGAGGAATTCATGGATTATGTCGATGCGGATGCGACGATCGAGAACTTGCAGGCCGCCTATCCTGAAATCATCACGGACGAGGTCAAGAACGAAGAGATCCGGCATCCGCTTGAAGGCTATCTGTTTCCGGCGACCTATCCGTTCTACGAGGAAAAGCCGACCGTCCAGACGATCGTGGAGACAATGGTCGACGGCACGCAGGCGAATGTGACGCCATATCTTGCCACTCTTGAAGAGCAGAAGAAATCCGTCCACTGGCTTCTGACATTCGCCTCCCTGCTGGAGAGGGAAGCGACAGCGCAGGCGGACCGGCAGACGATTGCAAGTGTGTTCAACAACCGTCTGGAGGCCGAGATGCCGCTGCAGACGGATCCGACCGTCCTGTATTCACTCGGTGAGCATAAGGACAAAGTGACCCATAAGGACCTCGAAGTGAAGAACGCTTACAATACGTATCAGAACAAAGGACTTCCGCCCGGTCCGATCGCCGCTCCGGGGGCTGAATCGATCGAAGCGGTCATCGATCCGTCCGATACGGGCTATTTCTACTTCCTGGCTGACAAGACAGGGAAGAACCATTTTGCCAAGACGTATGACGACCACCTGAAACTGAAAGCGAAATATATCGACGGCAAGTAATTGCATGGAATGGAGTGCGCAGCATGTCCGATTATGTAACATACCGGAAACGGTTTGATAATGAAACCGATCCCCTGATCGGGGAGATGGAAACGTATGCGGAAGAGAATCGTGTCCCCATCATGGATCGGGAAGGTCTCGACACGTTCATCGGTCTCCTGACGATCCAGCAGCCTGGACGGCTGCTGGAAATCGGCAGTGCGATCGGGTACTCGGCAATACGCCTTGCCCGCGCAGTCCCCGGACTGCATGTCTCGACGATCGAGAGGGACAGCGATCGGCATGCAAAAGCTGCCGAATATATCACCCGGGCAGGTCTGTCCGGCAGCATCCGTCTTTTCCTGGATGATGCCTTGCTGTTCGATGACTCCGAGTTGCCGTTCCGCCAGTACGACGCCCTTTTCATCGACGCGGCCAAAGGCCAGTACAAGCGTTTCTTTGAAAAGTACACGCCGGCTGTCCGTGAAGGCGGGATCATCTACTGTGACAATATGTTCATGCACGGGCTGGCGTTCCTCGAAGATGGAGAGATCCCGAAGCGCAGCAGGACAATGATCCGCAACTTGAAGTCGTTCACCGAATGGATCATGGCAAATCCGGCATTCGCCACATCGCTGATCCCGGTCGGCGATGGTATTTTAATTGCCCGCAAGCTGTAAACTTGCCGAACGGGCCGGCAGAGGAGGAAACTGTACAGATGGGAACACAGAAACCGCTAGTCATCGGCATCGCAGGCGGCTCAGGGTCTGGGAAAACAAGTGTTACGAAAAAGATCCACAACGTCTTCAAGGAGCATTCCGTCGTCGTGATCGAACAGGATTTCTATTACAAGGACCAGTCGCACCTCCGATTTGAGGAGCGGCTTGCAACAAACTATGATCACCCGCTCGCATTCGATACGGATCTGCTGATAGAGGATATCGAAAAACTTCTCGTCCGGCAGCCGATCGAGAAACCGGTCTATGATTACGAGCTCCATACACGCGCAGCGGAGACGATCGCAATCGCCCCGAAAGATGTCATCATCTTGGAAGGTATCCTCATTTTGGAGGATCAGCGGCTCCGAAATCTCATGGACATCAAACTGTTCGTCGATACGGATGCGGATCTGAGGATCATCCGGCGGATCCTGCGGGATATCAACGAACGCGGACGGACAATCGAATCTGTCATCGATCAGTACATGAATGTCGTGCGGCCGATGCATAACCAGTTCATCGAACCGACGAAGCGTTATGCTGATATAATCATCCCGGAAGGCGGCCATAACGAAGTCGCAATTGACCTCATGGTAACGAAAATAAAAACAATTCTTGATTCTGGCAATGATTTGTAATATGATGTTGTCAGATATTCATATAATAGACGCTATGTCGCATACCTTTTCCTAGGTGCGACATATTATTTTGATGATTTTGCAAATTGAGGAGTGAGATAAATGGTTTCTGAAAAAAAATATCCGATGACAGTTGCGGGGAAACAGAAATTACAAGAAGAACTTGAGCTGCTGAAGACGGTCAAGCGTAAGGAAGTCGTCGAACGCATCAAGATTGCAAGAAGCTACGGGGACCTCTCTGAGAACTCGGAGTATGATTCCGCGAAAGAGGACCAGGCGTTCATCGAAGGGAAGATCTCGTCTCTTGAGTCGATGATCCGGAATGCGGTCATCATCTCGGAGGACACGGTGACAGACGAAGTGCAGCTGGGCAGCACAGTGACCTTCAAGGAAATACCTGAAGGCGATACTGAAACGTATACGATCGTAGGATCTGCTGAGGCGGATCCGCTGGAAGGGCTCATCTCCAATGACTCACCGATCGCAAAAGGACTTCTTGGCCATAAAAAGGGCGACCAAGTGAAAATCACGACACCGGGCGGCGAAATGCAAGTTGAAATAACAGAAGTGAAGTAATATAGAGATGCCGCCTTCTCACCAAGGCGGCTTTTTACGTGAAACATCGGATGCCGCCGGACGTCCAATCGGATAGGCGGACAGGAATGGAGTTGAAGACAGATGAGTGAGCAGAAGCCGGAATTCTCGAGAGTGCGCCGCAAGCGGCAGAACAGCAAAGCGAATAAAATGCTCAATTGGATGATTGCGATTGTTGTCCTGCTAATCGTTCTGGTCGGTGTCAAGATCATCACAGGCGGAAATGCACCTGATGACAATCAGGCCGCCGTCACAGATGATTCTCCTGAAGAGAACACCGTGCTGGACGATCAGGATGGGCTGGCTGAATCGGATTCAGGCGAGACTGATGACGGCGATGAGGAAACTGCGGACAATCAGGAAGAAGGGTCCGACACGGCAGAAGGCACAGTGAAGGATGAGTCCGAAGATGGTGAACAGGACGCAGAAAGCTCAAAGGACGAGAAACACGAAGGAACGGTTACATACAGCGCAAGTGAAGATGCGGTAGTCGATGAGACGATGACCAATACATCATGGGAGCCGATCGGCACATCACAGACCGGAAACCATGTATCCCGGTATGACGGCAGTTCTGCCGACTGGAAGGAAAAACAGAAGGCGCTTGCGTATGCAACCGGGGTCCCGGAAAGCGATCTGATCTTCTGGAAGATCAAAAACGGCGGCAGCCCGCAAAAGTCGATCGGCATCGTCTCGACAAAAGACAAGTCGAAGAAATACAGAGTCTATCTGGAGTGGGTGGACGGAGAAGGATGGAAGCCGACGCAGATGGACATCTTGAATACGTTGGATTTCAATTATTAAAGAGCCGGACAGGACGGAGGACATAACTATGAAGATAGGGATCATCGGCGCGATGGAGGAAGAGGTCGCGATATTGAAAGACCGGATGGGGCAGCCCGCAGAAACAGTGATTGCAGGCTGCAGATTTTATGAAGGAGATATTGCCGGCTGCAAAACAGTCCTGGTACAGAGCGGGATCGGAAAAGTGAATGCTGCAGTGGCGGCAACGCTTCTCATCCAGCTGTTCAAGCCGGATGCTGTGCTGAACACCGGTTCGGCAGGCGGTATCGGTGAGAACCTGGAAGTCGGCACAGTTGTGCTTTCGAGTGATGTCACGCACCATGATGCCGATGTGACAGCGTTCGGGTACGCACGGGGTCAAATACCGGGCGGACCGGTCACATACAAAGCCGACGAGCGGCTCCTGGCAATTGCAACAGAAGCGGTCGGAACGGTCGGCAAGCATCCGTCCGCAACAGGTCTGATCGCCTCAGGTGACGTATTCATGAGCGACCCGGCACGCGTGTTCAAAGTGAAGGAGCAGTTCCCTGAACTGATTGCAACAGAGATGGAAGCGGCCGCAGTGGCGCAAGTCTGCCATGAGTTCGGTGTCCCGTTCGTCGTCATCAGGGCGCTGTCCGATATCGCCGGCAGGGAATCATCCGTATCGTTCGATGAATTCCTGCCTGCAGCGGCACTGCATTCATCTGAAGTTGTGGAAGAAGTCCTCTCGAAACTTTCCTGATTTCGTGGTAGACTGGTATCAGAGAGAACACAATTATTCCTTAGCGCAAGGAGGAAACCTGAATGCTGTATCTGATGTTAGGAGTTTTTGTCGTCATGTCCGCGATTGCCGGCGTGATCATGTGGGAAGTCAAAGCCAACTGAGCCAATCAGTGAAGACGTCTCCAGCGAGGGTACGACCGCTGGAGACGTCTTTTTCTCATGCTGGCTGTTCAGTCGGCGGGCTGTTCCCGTTTGAACAGCTGATACAGCTTCACGATTGCCCGTTTTTCAATCCGCGAAACGTAACTTCTTGAAATGTTCAGCTGCTCTGCAATCTCCTTCTGTGTCATCGGTGTGTCATCACGGAGGCCGAATCGTTTCTCAATGATCTCCATTTCACGGGCATCCAATTTGTCCAGGTGGCGGTAGAGCCGCTCTTTCTGCTCGTTGAACTCTGCATGCTCGAAAGGCGTCTCCTCGTCAGTCTCCAGCAGATCGCCGATCTCAAGTGACTGCCCCTCGCTGTCGGTACCGATCGGCTCATGCAGGGAGATATCCTTCTGCGTTTTTTTCTGCGTCCGGAGGAACATCAGGATTTCGTTCTCGATACAGCGTGCAGCGTACGTGGCAAGCTTCGTCTTCCGGTCCGGTGTGTAACTGGAAATAGCTTTCATGAGACCGATCGTGCCGATTGAAATATAATCATCCAGCTGCTCATGCTTCGGATGGAATTTCTTGACGATATGTGCGACCAGCCGCATGTTATGCTCGATCAGTTCGTCACGGGCGTCCTCATCCCCCTCGGAGAGCCGCCGAAGGCAGTCCGCTTCCTGCTCCTTGGAAAGGGGACGTTTAAAAGCCTGGCCGCGGATGTATCCGAGCATCGCGGGGATCTCCAGCCAAAATTGGACAAACGCCATCACCAAGCCGCTCAAATGATCCACCTCCTGTGTCGTTGTCTGACATCCTATGCACCGGAAACTTGGCGTATCACCGGCCATTTTGACGGACGAGCAGTTTTCGGATCCAGCGGCTGGTGCCGGCCGGTCTTAGAAGGTTCATGCAAGGTTATGATATAATGAGTGCGAAACTGCACAGTAACGGAGTGGATATGATGTACAACTATTTCCTGCCTGACGAATACATTAAAGACGTTTATCAGCTGTCGGCTGAGGCGCTTAAAGAAAAAGGTATCAAAGGGATCATCACGGATCTGGACAACACACTGGTTGCGTGGGACCGTGCTGACGCAACCCCTGAAATCGCTACGTGGATAAAGGACATGCAGGAAGCCGGTCTCCAGGTCACCATCCTGTCCAATAACAACGAACTCCGTGTTAAGTCATTTTGTGATCCGATCGGGACGCCGTTCATCTTTTCCGCCAGAAAACCGATGAAGAAGGCGTTCAGGAAGGCGATCAATCAGATGGGCCTGAAAAAGGAGGAAGTCGTCATGATCGGTGACCAGCTGATGACGGATGTCCTCGGCGGCAACCGGTTCGGACTCCATACGATCCTTGTCGTGCCTGTCGCAGGCTCGGATGCCAAGATGACAAAATTCAACCGGCAGATCGAAAGACGCATCATGAACAAGCTCAAGCAAAAAGGGCTCATATCTTGGGAGGAATGAATTTGGAACTTACGTGTATTGGCTGCGGTATTGCAATCCAGACCGAGCAGCCCGGCAAAGAAGGTTATGCACCGCCAGCATCCCTGGAGAAAGAAGAAGTCATCTGCCAGCGCTGTTTCCGGCTGCGGAATTATAACGAGCTGCAGCCTGTGTCATTATCAGGGGATGACTTCCTGGCAATTCTGAACGGTATCGGCGACAGGAGCGGTCTCGTCGTCCTGGTTGTCGACATCTTCGACTTTAATGGAAGCTGGATCCACGGCCTGCAGCGATTCGTCGGGAAGAAGGATATCCTGCTGATCGGCAACAAAGCCGATGTGCTGCCGAAGTCCGTCAAACGGACGAAGCTGATCAATTGGATGAAGGAAGCGGCCGCGAAACTCGGACTGAAGCCCGCCGATGTCCTGCTGGTGTCCGCGGCGAAAGGCCAGGGCGTTCCAGAGGCGCTGGAGCGCATCGAGGAACTGCGGCGCGGCAAAGATGTCTATGTCGTCGGCTGCACAAATGTCGGCAAGTCGACATTCATCAACCGGATCATCAAAAATGCAACAGGCACAGGCGAAGTGATCACCACTTCCCACTTCCCGGGGACTACACTCGATCTTGTGGAAATCCCGCTTGATGACGGAAAGGCGATCTATGACACACCAGGTATTATCAACGACCATCAGATGGCCCATTACCTGGACCCGAGCGAATTGAAGGCGATCACGCCGAAAAAGGAACTGAAGCCGACAGTGTTCCAGCTGAATGCCGAACAGACGCTGTTCATCGGAGGTCTTGCGAGGTTCGATTTCCTGCAGGGCGGACGCTCTTCCTTCAACATCTACGCGGCGAATGGCCTGAACGTTCACCGGACAAAACTCGAAAATGCTGATGAACTGTACGCATCGCATCTTGGAGAGCTTCTCTCTCCCCCGGGACCACAGTCGCTTGAACGCTTTCCCGAACTCGTACGGCATGAATTCTCCATCAAGAAACCGAAGACCGATCTGGTCATTTCGGGTCTCGGCTGGATCACAGTTCAGCATGCGGACGTCGTGGTGGCTGTTCACGCGCCTCGCGGTGTCGATGTTGTCGTGCGCAATTCGCTGATCTGACAAGGAGGGATCTTGATGAAGAAATGGTTCGCAGTTATCGGAGATCCTGTTGCGCAGTCGCTTTCGCCATTCATGCATGAGGAATGGTTCCGGGAAAACGGCATCGATGCCGCCTACATCCCGATTGCGGTTCCGCGCGGACAGATCGCTGAAGGGATCCGGAGCCTCCAGTTTCTCGGCTGCAGCGGCTGGAATGTAACCGTACCCCATAAAAGCAGCGTTCTGCCGACTCTCGGGCATATCGACAGCCTCGCAGAGCAGATGGGCGCCGTCAATACCGTCTCGGTCGGTCCGGATGGCGAACTTGCCGGCTTCAACACAGATGGTGAAGGATTTGTGCGGGCGCTTGAAGAAACATTCGGCAGCGATCGTAAAACCGATGAAATCCTGCTGATCGGCGCGGGCGGCGCCGCCCGGGGCATTGCGCTGGCGCTTGAACAAAATGGCTATGGACCGATCACCGTTGCGAACCGGACTGTTGAACGGGCGGCCGGCGTAAGCGGGTTGCTGAAACAGGCATCGCCAGTCTCCCTCGAAGACATCTCCGGGAAGCTCGGCCGCTTCGGCATCATCATCCAGACAACAACAGTCGGCATGTCGTTCGCGGAAGAGGGAACACCCCTCGCTCTCGAAGGACTGCAGCCCCGCACAGCAGTCATCGATATTATCTACAATCCGCTGGAAACGGAGTTTCTCGCGGAGGCCGCAAAGCGCGGTGCTGTTACAGCGAACGGAATCGGTATGTTCGTCCATCAAGGCGCACTTGCGTTCGAGAAATGGACGGGCATAAAACCGGATACAGCCAGCATGATCCGGCGACTAACTCAATTATTGGAGGAAGACCATGTTAACAAGTAAACAGAAAAGCTTTCTGCGCAGCGAAGCACATCATTTACAGCCGATTTTCCAGATCGGGAAAAGCGGCTTGACCGATCCAATCATCAAGCAGATCGAAGAGGCGCTGGAGGCGAGGGAACTCATCAAAGTATCCGTCCTCCAGAACTGCGAACAGGACAAAGATGAGGTTGCAGAAATCCTCAGTGAGCAGGAAGGAATCGACGTCGTCCAGGTGATCGGCAAGACAATCGTGCTCTATAAGGAATCGAAAGAGAAAAAGAAGATCGTTCTTCCATGAAGGACACCGTTAGGAAGAAAGTCGGAATTCTTGGCGGGACATTCAATCCGCCGCATATCGGCCATCTCATTATGGCGGACGGGATCTGCGATGCACTCTCCCTCGACGAAGTGCGGCTGATGCCGACTGCAATCCCTCCCCATAAAGTCATGACAGACACGGCGACGCCCGAACAGCGTCTCGCGATGTGCGAGCTTGCCGTGCAGGGGAATGCGAAGCTTGCCGTATGTGATGCAGAAGTGCGCGCAGGCGGCGTCTCCTATACAGTCGATACGATGGAGCGGCTCACAGCGGCTGAACCCGACGTGGATTTCTGCTTCATCATCGGCGGAGATATGATCGATTCCCTTCATACATGGCACGAAATTGACCGGTTGCTCGGACTTGTCCGGTTTGTCGGTGTCCGGCGTCCCGGTACCAGCAGCCAGACCCGCTATCCTGTCGACCTCGTCGAAACGCCGCTCGTCGAGGTCTCCTCGACAATGCTGCGCATGAAGTACAGAATCGGGAGGTCGACAGCCTATCTTGTCCCGCGGAAGGTCGATGAGTATATCCGGAAGGAGGGTCTATATGGAGCCCGCACAGCTGATTGAGGAATTGAAGAGCAGGTTGTCCATACAGCGTTTCCAGCACGTCCTCCGTGTTACGGAAACGGCAAAAGCGCTGGCCATGCTGAATGGAGTACCTGTGGAAAAAGCGGAGGCGGCAGCGCTCTTCCATGATATTGCAAAAAACATGGATGCAGAGTCGCTGCAGGACCTGCTTGTCTCGCACGGAGCCGGCGGGGAAGTGCTCGGTTATAATAAAGAACTGTGGCATGCCCCTGCTGGAGCGATCATTGCCGAAGAGCAGTTCGGCATCGCGGACAGTGACATCCTGAATGCCATCCGGTTCCACACGACAGGAAGACCTGACATGTCACCGCTCGAGATGGTCATCTACGTAGCGGATATGACAGAGCCTGCAAGGGATTTCCCAGGTGCGGACGGACTTCGCCTGAAGGCGGAAGGGCCGGTCCGTGACGCCATGAAGGAATGCATCATCCATTCCGTGGAGCACCTCATCAGCAAGCGTGTGCCCGTGCATCCCGACTCCATCAGGTGCTATAATTACTTTGTAAAATGAAAGGAAAGTGACAGAATGCCAACACTACTTGAAACAACTTTCAAAGCTGCGGATGATAAACGGGCTGAAGATATTGTCGTATTGAATATGGAAGGTGTCTCCCTTGTGGCTGATTTCTTCGTCATCTGCCACGCGAATTCCGAGCGCCAAGTACAGGCGATCGCCCGCGAGATTGCGGACAAAGCATCCGAAGGCGGTCATGATGTTAAACGGATCGAGGGCATGGATGCCGGCAGATGGGTTCTCGTCGACCTGGGTGACGTTATTGCGCATGTCTTCCATAAGGATGAGCGCGGATTCTATAACCTTGAAAAACTATGGGGAGATGCCCCGTCGATCGAAGTGGCAGAAGACTCTGCCCGATGATGTATGCACGATTTGCATCCGTCTACGATGAACTGATGTCAGACATCCCTTATGGAGCGTACATCAGTCTTCTGGAAACGGCAGTGGGCCCTATTGGTAACAAGAAAATCCTGGATGTCGCTTGCGGCACTGGGATTCTCTCCGTCCTGCTGGCAGAACGCGGAGCGGATGTAACCGGGATCGACCTGTCCGAAGAAATGCTCGATATTGCCAGGAGACGGTTGGAAGACAGGCGGCTTTCAGCAGTCTTCCTCCATCAGGCGATGCAGGATCTGGATGCCGGTACGGATTTCGACGCGGCGATCATTCCGATCGATTCACTGAACTACCTGGAAAGCGAGCACGATGTCAGCAGGACGTTCCAGGGGATCCACAAAGCCTTGAAACCCGGCGGGACCCTGCTGTTCGATGTCCACTCGACCTTCAAGACGGACATCCTGTTCCCGGAGGGCCCCTTCACGTATGACAGTCCCGGGATTTCATACATATGGGAAACCGAGCCCGGCGCGGAAATGCACTCCGTCCATTCGGAACTTGCATTTTTCGTCAAGGGAGATGACGGACGATACGATCGTTTCGACGAAGTCCATTATCAGAGGACATTTCCAATCATGACGTACGCGGAGCTGCTTGAAAAAGCAGGCTTCTCAATCGAACGCATCTTTGCGGATTGGGAAGAGGAAGCGCCGGAAGAGGAAAGTGAAAGAGTCTTTTTCCAAGTGAGAAAATAGCGGTTCCTCTTCATAGGGAAATGAGGTATAGTGGAGGGGGCTCGTCAAGGCGAGCCAAGCTATACAGAAAGGGATGACGCCTCTGTTTTCTGAATTGCTTTTCGGAAAATGGCGGAAAGTCACCACTCCTCTCGCGATAGCAGCGGTGATTTCGGCAATCCTGTTCTTTCCCCGAGGACAGGCGGATACCGGGCTGCTCCCTCAAAATGATAATTTCAACACACCCCAGGCTGCCCTGCCTGAAGACGGCAGACCGGAAGATCCCGCCGAAACAGCGGAGGATGCAGAACCCCTTGTCCCTCCGCCTGTGATGGTGGATGTCAAGGGTGCTGTCCTGCACCCGAATGTCTATACCTTCGAAGAAGGCCAGCGGGTCATCGATGCCATCACAGCAGCAGGCGGCTATGCAGAGTCTGCGGACAGCCGGCTGCTCAATCATGCACAGCTGCTGGCCGACCAGATGGTGATCTATGTTCCGGCAGAAGGTGAAGAGATGCCGGTGTTTGAATCTGCAGGCATATCGGAAACGGACCAGGGCAGCGGGTCTTCTGCACTCATCAACATCAACACGGCGGACGAAACCGAGCTGATGACGCTGAACGGCATCGGTCCTGCCAAAGCGTCCGCCATCATCGCCTACAGGACCGACAACGGAACTTTCCAGACTGCGGAAGACCTGATGAAAGTTTCAGGAATCGGGCAGAAGACGTTCGATGCACTGGCGGATGCCATCACGGTGAAGTAGACCATTCCAATAGAGAAGGGAGATGGAAGCATGGACCGAATCACCTGGGAACAGTTTTTCATGGCGCAGTGCAGTCTGCTTGCCGTCCGGAGCACCTGCACGAGACTCGCAGTCGGCGCAGTCATCGTACGTGACAACCGGATCATCGCAGGCGGTTATAACGGATCTGTGTCCGGCGGAGATCATTGCATCGACCAAGGCTGCTACGTTGTCGATAATCATTGCATCCGAACAATCCATGCAGAGATGAATGCCCTACTGCAATGCGGGAAGTTCGGGATCCCGGCGGCGGGCTCCACGCTGTATGTGACACATTTCCCGTGTCTGCAATGCTCCAAAGCCATCATCCAGGCCGGTATTTCAAAAGTGTTCTTTGGCCAGGATTACCGGAACAATGAGTATGCGATCGAACTGTTCCGCCACGCAGGGATCGATGTGCATCGGATACCATTCGACGCAGGAAGTCTGGATTTTGAAAGAGCACCGAAACAGGAGCTGTTCGAAGAAATGCTCATGACAATGGAGCAGGCGGGCATCCCGGAAAACGACCTGAGACGTTTCACTGAGAAAGCCCAATCGTTATTTGGCGGCTGATCCGTCCTTCCCGTTATATCTATTACACGATTTCAGCTGCCGTATCAGTGTTTGCTGCGTACGGCTCAGCTGAACTGCTGTGGCTGCAGCTTCCCCTCATCCCCCTTCTCATGAAACACAGAAAAGATTTTCCAGCGGTCCTGCTGTTCGGGTTTTTTGTGTTTCTATCCTTCACTTTTTTCCACAACCATTCATCAGTAAGCAGTGCTTCCAGCAATTCCGGCGCGGCGGAAACCGGAAGGGAGATCATGCGCTTCAAAGAACAAGTGAAAATCGACGGCGCAAGACTGAAAGGTTTCGCTGAAACAACGGATGGCATCGTCTATTATGTGCTGTATACGATTTCGGATGAACAGGAAAAACAGATACTCCAAAACTATGTCTTGGCCGGAAGGGCCATCACGGTGACCGGTTCAGCGGAACCGCCTGAGGCTCCGGCACATCAGTATGCTTTCGACATGGCATCCTATTTGCGCATGAATGGCGCCGCCCTGCTGTACAAGGCGGACAGCCTTAAGATCGCAGGGCAACGGGATACACGCCGACTGGCACGGCTGCATGCGCAGCGGCAGAAACTGAAACAGCATATCCGGAAGGTTTTTCCTGAATCGCTCAGGACGGAGGCGGAGGCTCTCCTGATCGGCGACCGGAGCAGCATGGACGAGGAAGTATCGGCACAGTACCGGACGCTCGGCATCACTCACCTGTTTGCGATATCCGGTCTTCATGTCGGACTCCTCACGATCCTTTTCCGGACAGCGGCAAAGCGCCTGCTTATCCGTATTGAAACAGTCGACTCACTGCTGCTCGTACTGCTGCCCTGCTATGCACTTTTGGCAGGAGGCGCGCCGTCCGTGTGGCGTGCCGTGACAGTGACGATGCTCATACTGCTGACGCTGACAGGGAAGATCCGCCTGCCGATGGATGATGCGCTTGCGCTCAGTGCGCTCGGTTTCCTCCTGCTGAAACCGTATATCCTCTTCCAGCCGGGTTTCCAGCTGTCCTATGGGGCAGCCTTTTCACTGATCTATTCCGCCCGGTTCCTCAAAAGCCGCACATCCGCCCTCGGTTTATCCGCAAGTGTCACAGCGATCACGCAGACGGCTCTTGCCCCGATCCTGCTGTACCATTTCTATGAGCTGTCGCTGTCATCATTTGTGGTCAACTTGGTGTATGTACCGCTTTACTCTGTCATCATCCTGCCCGCAAATATCGTCCTGCTTGCCGTTTCACTTGTATCCGGTACAGCAGCGCTCCCTCTGTTTGCGCTCTATGAACCGCTCAGGTCCCTGCTCACCGTCTGCACTGCCTGGCTGGCAGATCTGCCATACCAGATGTGGACGGCCGGACAGCCGTCAGGCGGGTGGATCGGCCTGATGGTGCTGGCTGTCATGCTGGGGTTCGTCAAAATTGAAAGGACCGGACGCATATCCAGCGGGATAGTGATCCTGGCTGCACCCATGCTGCTGTTCCATCTGAAACCATACCTCGATCCTGCACTGCATGTCACGTACCTGGATGTCGGGCAGGGGGACAGCATCGTCATCGAGCTGCCGCACCGCAAAGCGGTGTATGTCATCGATACGGGAGGGAATGTTCCGTACGGTGACCCCGATTGGCGGACTCCCGAGAAGCCGTTCCAGATCGGCAGCCAGCTTGTCGTCCCGTTCCTGAAAGGCAGAGGGATCAGCCGGATCGATACGCTGGTCATCACACATGCGCATCTGGATCATATGGAGGCGGCGGATGAAGTGCTGCGGGACATAAGAACAGCGGCAGTCCATGCGCCTGCCGGCAGTCTCCAGGAAGAGCAGATGATCCCGGTTGCTGCTGAAGCGGAACGCCGCCGGACGGAGCTGCTCAGCAGGCAGTCCGGAGATGCCTGGCACGCCGGAGACATCCGGTTCACCTACTTGTCGCCGTTCGATGATCAGTACACGCATAATGACAGTTCCCTTGTATTGCTGATGGAAACGGGAACGCATAGATTCTTGTTCACCGGAGACCTGGAGACTGATGGGGAACATAGGATCATCCGCAGCTATGGCCATATGGACTGGAGGGGTGTCGTCCTGAAGGCGGGGCACCACGGGAGTGATACATCGACAACCGCGGAGTTCCTGGAATTCCTCCAGCCGCGGCTCGCAGTCATTTCAGCCGGCCGGAACAACCGGTACGGCCATCCGCATCCGAATGTGACCGCTCGGCTGGACGAGCAGCAGATTCCATACTTCGTAACGGCCGACCATGGGACTGTCGGCATATCGGTCCGGGACGGGCAGCTCGATATCCGATTGACCAGGAAAAAAAAGGAAGACCCCGGCTGACGGGGTCTTCCTTTTCATACTGCTATTGTCTGATCAGCGCGCAGCGACTTCGACAATCGTAGCAATTACCCAAATTAAAGAGAAACCTACGAAAGATACGATGAAGCCGACACCTGAGTCAAGAAGATCATTACGTTTGGACTGAACGTCCTTTTCGAATTCGTTCATTGCTACACCTCCTGATTCAACTTCAAGTATAGAGCAACCGTCCGCAAAAATCCACAGGAAAACGGATATATGACAATCGTGTTCCGATTTGTCACAATTTCTTCATCAGCAGCGGAGTTGAGGTATAATGGATGACAGAGTGAGGTGAGGTTCCATGGTAACAGCGGCATGGAAAGAAATCGAGAAGAATGCCGGACAGGCAGTCTATCTGCTGACGGGCAGCGAGCACTATCTGCTGCAGCAGACGGTGGACAAAATCATCAGCGGACTGGAAGGGATCACGGAGGAGGATGTCACCTATATCGATTTGGAAGAGCAGTCTGCCGGCCTCGTCATCGAGGAGGCGGATACGCTGCCATTTTTCGGCGACCGTAAAGTGATCGTCGCGAAAAATGCGTCATTCCTGAAGGCCAAAGACAAAGGGAAAGAGAAGATCGATCATCCGCTGGACAGGCTGGCGTTATGGCTGGAACATCCGTCGCCTACAGCGACCGTCATCTTCACTGCGCCTTACGAAAAGCTGGATTCCCGCAAAAAGATCACGAAGCTCATGCAGAAACACGCGGTGGTCGTGGAAGCGAATAAGTTATCGGGAAGTGATCTGACAGTGTGGGTGCAGCATCAGGCCGGTTCGCTGCATCGCAGCATCGACCGGCAGACGGCTGATTATCTGATCGGAACGGCAGGGGAAAATATGATGCAGCTGTCGAAGGAACTTGAAAAAATCGCTTCCTATCTGGATGAAGGAAAAGAAATCACGGAAGAGGTCATCGATCTTCTTGTTCCCCGGTCGTCGGAAACGGAAATTTTCCGTCTGACGGATGCTTACATTTCAGGCAGCCGTCCGAAGACGTTGGCGGTCTACCATGATCTGCTGCGGAATGGGGAAGAACCGATCGCGATGACGTCGCTGATCGCGGGACAGGTACGTCTCATGCTCCACGTCGGCACGCTCAAGAAAAAAGGGTATCATCAGCAGCAGATTGCAAGTATGCTCAATGTGCACCCCTACAGGGTCAAGCTGGTCATGACGAGCCGTTCGATGCCGCCGGAACACCGGCTGCTCCAAGTGCTCGACCGTCTGGCGGCTGTCGACCTCAAACTGAAAACGACGTCCGTCAGCCGCGAACGCGTATTGGAACTGTTCTTCATGGAACCGTTATAACGAAAAAAGCTGCCCGTCATTGACGGACAGCTTTTACCATTACAAAGCTTTTTTTGTAAGGCGTGCTTTTTGACGAGCAGCTGTGTTTTTATGGATAAGGCCTTTACCGGCAGCAGTGTCCAATTGTTTGATCGCAGCGCGCTTAAGTTCCTCAGCGTTGTCAGCGTTGCTGCTGATCGCAGCATCTGCTCTCCGAACTGCAGAGCGCATTGCAGCTTTTGTGCTTGAGTTCTGCTCATTCGCAGCGTTGCTTTGCTTTACGCGTTTGATGGCACCTTTAATGTTTGGCATTTCATTCACCTCCAAAAATCAGGTAAGAAGAGTGTTTCCATTATTTCTCGGATATCTCTTTATAACAAAAGTAATCTTATCAAATTGACGCCGTTTATGCAACAAGAAAAGTATAGGGCATATGTTTGAACAAAATGAGAGAGCATAAAAAAACTGTCCCGCGTCCAGAATGGACAATGAGGTGATGAATATGGAGAGCCATGACTTTTACCGTACGGATCTGGTTGTCGAAAGCGAAGAGATGGTGAGACATAGAACTGAAGATGAAAAAGAGACGCTGGATAACTCACGGGGCGTCGAGTTCCGAGAAGACAAAAAAGGCAGGATGCTTGTGACAACAGTGCGGATCGACAAGAAGGGCGAAGAGCGGATCGGGAAAAAGGAAGGGACCTATATCACCCTGACAGATCCGCTGCTGCATGCCGATGACAAGAGCGGACTGGCGAAGCTCACGAAAGAGATGGTGCGCCAGCTGAAGAGTCTGACAGAGCCGCTTGCATTGAAAGACGACAGCAAGCTGCTGTTCGTCGGTCTCGGAAATCGGGATGTGACACCTGACGCAGTCGGACCGCTGACGATGGAGCGCCTGCAGCCGATTGTACCGGATTACTACCAGGAAACCGGCGCGGAAATCTACCTGTACGCACCGGGTGTCACGATACAGACTGGGCTGGAGACAGCGGATTTCATCAAAGGGATTGCAGACGTTATCCGCCCGGATCTGCTGGTGGTTATCGATGCACTTGCCGCCCGTGACAGCGGCCGGCTTTGCCGGACCATCCAGATCACTGATACAGGCATCCATCCGGGTTCGGGTGTCGGCAACAGCCGGAAGGAAGTATCGCAGGAAACGCTCGGTGTGCCTGTAATTGCAATCGGTATCCCGACAGTCGTCGATGGGCCTGTACTCATCGCGGATGCGATCGATACATTATTCGGCTACATGGCAGCTAAAATAGAGGAAGAGAGCAAACCGTCCGCCAAGCTGTCCGTAGCTCCCTGGCTGCACAATGAGAATAAGGGTGCCGACCGGAAGACCCTGATTCCGATATTCGGTGACTGGGCATCATGGCCGCACGAGGAACGCGTCCAGCTGTTCGAAGAGGTTCTGTCGAATCACCAGCTGAAGACGTTTATCTCCCCGAAGGAGATCGACGGATGGGTGCAGCTGTATGCATCTGCACTCAGTTCGGCACTTGCTTCCTGGATCCATTCGTTCAAGAAAAGTTCTTGAATCGCCGTCTCCGGCATATAGTAGCCGGAGACGGGGGGATGACTCTTGAAAAAAACACTGTATATCTGGACTTTTGCCGTATTAGCACTTTTTCTGTTCCCGATCCTGCTCCAGCTGATTCCCGCCAAACAGCCGGGCAGCGCGCCTGCCGCATTGAAACAGAAAGCGTACATCGTCTATGCATCGAATGTACTTGAACCGCCGAAAGCTGCAGACCGGAAAAAGATCCTCCTCCACTTCACCCATTCGGAGGAAGCGTATGAACCGATCACCAAGGCTGCAGATGGGAAAGTGGCCGTTTCCCATAAAACAGAAAACATCACCAAGTTCGGTGAAACGCTCCGTCTTCAGCTGGATGCCATGGGTGCGGAAGCGGATATCCTGCCTGTCGACATCCAAAAAGAGATGGTCAAACAGAAAATCCCTTATCACCGATCATACAAAGCAATACGTCCGTATCTGGAAAAAGCACTGGCAGGCAAAGAATATGATTTTGTGTTCGACATCCATAGGGATTCTGTGCCCGCAGGGAAGACAACCGTGGAATACGAGGAGAACCGCTATGCAAAGATTGCAATGGTCGTCGGTCAGGAACATCCCCAGTATAAGAAGAATTACCGGGCAGCAAAGGATCTGGCCGCTCAGATGGAAGCGATCGTCCCCGGAATCACGCGCAACATCCTGCTGAAAGGCGGACCGGGGGTCGATGGGAAATACAATCAGGATCTTCATCCTGGCTTCATCCTGATCGAGCTGGGCGGCATCGGCAATACGGAAGACGAACTCAACAGGACGATCGCCGTGATCGCCGAGGCGGCAAACCTTCTGCAAACGGAGGAACAGGCAGATTGATAAGTAGTCCTGCGTGTGCAGGTAACGAACAAGACGGCTGGATATGCGGCCGTCTTTTTGGCGTGGGGCAGGCGGACTACTCACTTCCGGATGAAATGTCTAACACCGGTGCCGGGTTTCTGCTATAATTCATACTAGCCGAATTAGGAGTGAAAATTATGATGAATCATCAGCAGAAACTGGACAGACAGAAAAACATACGGAACTTCTCGATCATTGCGCATATCGACCACGGGAAATCCACTTTGGCCGACAGGCTGCTCGAACAGACAGGCACGATCACTGCACGGGAAATGAAAACCCAGACACTCGACTCCATGGATCTCGAGCGCGAACGGGGAATCACCATCAAACTGAATGCCGTGCAGCTGATGTACAAAGCGAAAAATGGCGAAGAGTATACATTCCACCTGATCGATACACCGGGGCATGTCGACTTCACATACGAAGTGTCACGAAGCCTTGCCGCGTGCGAAGGCGCCATACTGGTTGTGGATGCCGCGCAGGGAATTGAGGCACAGACGCTTGCGAACGTATATCTGGCACTTGATAACGACTTGGAAATCCTGCCAGTCATCAATAAAATCGACCTTCCGGCAGCCGATCCCGACCGCGTCAAGGATGAAATCGAGAACGTCATCGGCATCGATGCATCCGAAGCAGTTCATGCATCCGCAAAATCCGGGATCGGTATCGGAGAGATCCTGGAACAGATCGTCGAGAAGGTGCCTGCACCATCTGGCGATCCGGACGCACCGCTGAAAGCGCTGATTTTCGACTCCCACTATGATCAGTACAAAGGGGTCATCGTTAATATTCGTATAATGGAAGGTTCCATTAAGCCGGGAGACACAATCCGCATGATGGCAACAGGAAAAGAATTCGAAGTGGTGGACCTCGGTGTCTTCACTCCGAAAATCTCGCCGCGCGACGAATTGACCGTCGGCGATGTCGGGTATCTGTCAGCGGCCATCAAGACGGTCGGAGACACTCGAGTGGGGGATACGATCACCCTCGCGGACAACCCGGCTGAAAAACCTCTGGCAGGCTACCGGAAGATGAACCCGATGGTCTTCTGCGGGCTGTATCCGATCGATACATCCAAATATAACGACCTCCGGGAAGCGCTGGAGAAACTTGAATTGAACGACTCCGCCCTGGAGTATGAAGCGGAAACATCCCAGGCACTCGGCTTCGGATACCGGTGCGGATTCCTCGGCCTCCTCCATATGGAAATCATCCAGGAGCGGATCGAGCGGGAATTCAATATCGATCTCATCACGACGGCACCGAGCGTGATCTACAATGTCGTCTTGACGGACGGCAGCGAAGTGAAAGTGGACAACCCGTCCATGATGCCGAACGCCCAGAAGATCGAGTACGTCGAGGAGCCGTATGTCAAAGCATCCATCATGGTTCCGAATGACTATGTAGGGGCGGTCATGGAATTGTGTCAGAAAAAACGCGGGAATTTCCTGACGATGGATTATTTGGATGCCTCCCGTGTCAATATCGTATATGAACTGCCGCTTGCT
The DNA here is from genome assembly GCF_000826145.2 of Sporosarcina koreensis. Classification (GTDB taxonomy): domain Bacteria; phylum Bacillota; class Bacilli; order Bacillales_A; family Planococcaceae; genus Sporosarcina; species Sporosarcina trichiuri. Next base: position 739,747 of record NZ_LN651337.1, on the reverse strand, counting down.
GAAATCGTCTATGACTTTTTCGATCAGCTGAAGTCCAGTACGAAAGGATACGCATCACTCGATTACGAACTGATGGGATACAAGACGTCGAAGCTTGCCAAGATGGATATCCTCCTGAACGGAGAGACTGTGGATGCGCTCAGCTTCATCGTCCACAAGGACTTCTCTTACGAACGCGGGAAAGCGATTGTCGAAAAGTTGAAATCCCTGATTCCGCGCCAGCAGTTCGAAGTGCCGGTCCAAGCGGCAATCGGCCAGAAGATCATCGCGCGTTCGACGATCAAATCCATGGGGAAGAACGTCCTGGCGAAGTGCTACGGCGGCGACATCTCACGGAAACGGAAACTGCTCGAGAAACAAAAAGAAGGCAAAAAGAGAATGAAGCAAGTCGGCTCTGTCGAAGTGCCGCAGGAAGCCTTCATGGCTGTATTGCGGATGGACGAAGAATAAGTATGAACTGCGCAGACAGGGGGCTTCCATGCCCTCTGTTTGGCGTTTACAGGAGGAAACCCAGCAAATGAGAGGTATGTACATCCATATCCCGTTCTGTCACCAAATCTGCCACTATTGTGATTTCAATAAGGTCTTTGTCAAAAACCAGCCGGTCGATGCCTATCTAGAATCGATCCGGGGAGAACTATCCATACTGAAACAGGCAGGTGCCGACTTCAGCACAGTGGAAACCGTCTTTTTCGGCGGCGGTACGCCGACTGCCCTGACAGCCGGGCAGCTCGACACACTGCTGGAAATCGTCGGCTCATTCGTGGACACTGCCCGTCTGACGGAGTTCTCGACGGAAGCCAATCCGGACGAACTGACGACGGACAAGTTGCGCGTGCTTAAAAACGGAGGCATCAAGCGGCTCAGTCTTGGTGTCCAATCGTTCGATCCAGCACTGCTGAAACGGATCGGCCGCTCCCACAGTCCTGAACAGGCAGTGCAAGTCATCGCGGATGCACGTAAGAATGGATTCGATGACATCAGCATCGACCTCATCTACGCACTGCCGGATCAGACCCGCAAGCAATGGGAGACGACACTGGATCAGGCACTCGCTCTCGATCTCCCTCACTACTCCGGGTATTCGCTCATCATCGAACCGAAGACTGTCTTCTATAATCTCATGAACAAAGGGCGGCTGCCGCTTCCCGGGGAGGATGCGGAAACAGCGATGTTCGAGTCGTTGATCAGCAGGATGGAACAAGCGGGCCGCGGACAGTACGAAATCAGCAATTTTGCAATCCCCGGCCATGAGTCCGTCCATAATATGATCTATTGGGAGAACGATGAATATGCAGGCGTCGGTGCGGGTGCCCATGGTTACCTGGACGGTGTCCGGTATGCGAACCTCGGCCCGCTGAAAAAGTATATGGCGGCGGTGGACGAAGGACGGCTGCCTCGGCTGGAGGAGCATGAAGTGACCCAGCAGGAGAAAATGGAAGAGGAGATGTTCCTCGGTCTGCGGAAGCTCGACGGGGTCTCCGCCGGCAAGTTCGCCCTCAAATTCGGTATACCCTTGGAAGAGAAATACGGCAGCGTGGTGGATGATCTGGCCGCCAGGGGCCTTCTGGAACGCCGGGGAGACCGTGTCCGTCTGACAAAGGACGGAGTTTTCAAGGGCAATGAAGCATTCCAGCAATTCCTCTTGTAAAAGCGATCCAATCGTTTGACACTGCTTTCGCATTTTGGTAAATTGAATATAGTATTAGCACTCGTTCTACTTGAGTGCTAACAGGAGTGATGATCATGTTGACAAACAGGCAATTGCTTATCTTGCAACTGACGGTTAACGACTTCATCGAATCCGCTCAGCCTGTGGGCTCCAGACAGCTTTCGAAAAAAAAGGAAGCGCCTTTCAGTCCGGCCACGATACGCAATGAGATGGCAGACTTGGAAGAAATGGGTTTTTTAGAAAAGACCCATACGTCATCCGGGAGGGTCCCTTCTGAGAAGGGATACCGATTTTACGTCGACCACTTGCTGACTCCCCAAAAGCTTAAGACGGAGGATAACCTCCAGCTCCGTTCGGTATTCCGGGAAAGGGCGCTGGAAGCGGAAGTGCTGATAAGAAATTCTGCGTCCATCCTGTCTGAACTGACGGATTACACGACGGTTCTGCTCGGGCCGGATACAAAAGCGCATAAGGTAAAACGTTTTTCGATCGTGCCGCTGTCGGATGACAAAGCTGTCGCCATCATGGTGACCAATACAGGAAGAGTGGAGAATCATGTCGTCGATATTACGGACGGCCTGTCACCATCTGATATTGAACGGATGGTGAATCTTCTGAATGAACGGCTCGTCGGAACGCCGCTGTCGGACATTCCCAGAAAGCTCGCTGCTGAGTCGAAACAGCTGTACGAGCGCCATGTGAGCAATGCAGGAGCAATCCTTTCGTCCATACAGGACGCCATGGCCGGAAAGACGGATGAACGGCTCTTCCTGAGCGGTCAGATGAACATGATGAAACAGCCGGAGTTCAATGACATAGAAAAAGTGAAGTCCTTTCTCGAGGCTATCGAACAGGGCGTACCGCTGCGGCTGTTCGAACAGACTTTTGCGGGCATCCAAGTCCGCATAGGTTCCGAAAACAAGGAGCATACGCTCGATGATTTCAGTGTTATCTCCACCGCCTATGCCGTTGGTACCGACATGACCGGTTCAATTGCCATCATCGGTCCGAAACGGATGGACTACGGCAGAGTGATCACGCTGCTCGATATTCTCAGCGAAGACTTGTCGGCGGCATTGGAAAAACTCACGATTGATGGAAGAACGGATAGGAGGAACAAACCATGACAGAAAAAGAACCAGTTTCCGAAGAAGTTGAAAACAGCAGCGGTGCGGTGAACGATACCGAAGAAGAAAACGCTGTGCAGCCTGACGCTGAAAATGGCACTGCAGATCAGACAGACGGTGCAGAGGCGGATGAAAGAGATCGGCGGATTGCAGATCTCGAGAACAGGCTGGAAGAAGAGGAGAACCGCCGGCTGCGGATTCTGGCAGACCTCGATAACACCCGCAGGCGGGCGAACCTGGACAAAGAGGCGATGCAGAAATACCGCGCCCAGGAAGTACTGACGCACCTCATACCTGTTCTCGATAATTTCGAAAGAGGTCTGTCCGTCCAAGCCGAAAGCGAAGATGCGAAAAGTCTGATGACGGGTATGCAGATGGTGTACCGCAGTCTTGGCGATGCACTGAAATCCGAAGGTCTTCAGGAGATCGAGGCGGCTGGTCTCGACTTCGATCCGAACTTCCATCAGGCCGTCATGACCGGTACGGATGAGGAGAAGCCATCCGGCATCGTGCTTGAAGTGCTGCAGAAGGGGTATATGCTGAAAGATCGAGTACTCCGTCCGGCGATGGTGAAAGTGAACGAATAATCGAGTCTGACAACCTACTATAACGAACACATTTTAGGAGGAATTTTTCTATGAGCAAAATTATCGGAATCGACTTAGGAACAACGAACTCAGTAGTGGCAGTTTACGAAGGCGGAGAAGCGAAAGTGATCCCGAACCCGGAAGGCAACCGCACAACACCTTCAGTCGTAGCGTTCAAGAACGGCGAGCGGCAGATCGGTGAAGTCGCAAAACGCCAGTCCATCACGAACCCGAACACGGTCATGTCGGTCAAACGCCACATGGGTTCTGATTACAAAGAGAAAGTCGACGGCAAGGAGTATTCACCACAGGAGATCTCAGCAATGATCCTCCAGTACATGAAAGGCTATGCGGAAGACTATCTCGGCGAGAAAGTGACGAAGGCTGTCATCACAGTTCCGGCTTACTTTAACGACGCACAGCGCCAGGCGACGAAAGACGCCGGTACGATTGCCGGTCTCGAAGTCGAGCGGATCATCAACGAGCCGACAGCAGCGGCGCTTGCATACGGTCTTGACAAAACGGAAGAAGACCAGACAATCCTGGTCTATGACCTTGGCGGCGGTACATTCGACGTATCCATCCTGGAACTCGGAGACGGCGTCTTCCAAGTGCGCGCAACTGCGGGCGATAACAAACTGGGCGGCGATGACTTCGACAATATCATCATCGATTACCTCGTCCAGGAATTCCGCAAAGAGAACGGCATCGATCTGTCAAAAGACAAAATGGCGATGCAGCGCCTGAAAGATGCGGCTGAAAAAGCGAAGAAAGATCTGTCGGGTGTTACATCGACCCAGATCTCACTTCCATTCATCACAGCAGGGGAGGCCGGACCGCTACACTTGGAAGTGAATTTGTCCCGTGCGAAATTCGACGAACTGACAGCATCCCTCGTGGAGCGCTCGATGGTTCCGACACGCCAGGCCATCAAAGACGCCGGCCTGTCAGCTTCAGAATTGGACCGCGTCATCCTTGTCGGCGGATCCACCCGTATCCCGGCCGTCCAGGAAGCAATCAAGAAAGAAACAGGCAAAGAGCCGTTCAAGGGCGTCAACCCTGACGAAGTCGTTGCGATGGGAGCTGCTGTACAGGGGTCGATCCTGACAGGGGACGTTAAGGACGTCGTGCTTCTCGACGTGACACCACTGTCGCTCGGCATCGAGACGATGGGCGGTGTCTTCACGAAGCTGATCGAGCGGAATACGACTATTCCGACAAGCAAGTCGCAAGTATTCTCGACAGCTGCGGACAATCAGCCTGCAGTGGACATCCATGTCCTTCAGGGAGAGCGCTCCATGGCGAGCGGCAATAAGACGCTCGGCCGTTTCCAATTGACGGATATCCCGCCGGCACCACGCGGAGTCCCTCAAATCGAAGTGACGTTCGATATCGACAAGAACGGTATCGTAACCGTCAAAGCGAAAGATATGGGCACTCAAAAAGAACAGAACATCACCATCCAGTCGAGCTCAGGCCTTTCTGATGATGAAATCGACCGCATGGTGAAAGATGCCGAAGCACACGCGGAAGAGGATAAGAAGCAGAAGGAAGAAGCTGATCTCCGTAACGAAGCGGACCAGCTCGTATTCATGGCTGAAAAAACCGTGAAGGACCTGGAAGGAAAAGTTTCCGAAGAGGAGATCAAAAGCGTAGACGAAGCGAAGGAAGCGCTGAAATCCGCAATTGAGGCAAACAACTTGGAAGACATCAAAGAAAAGAAAGATGCTCTCGAACAAGTCGTCCAGCAGATGACGATGAAAATGTATGAGCAGGCACAAGCCGAAGCGAACGCACAAGGCGGAGACCAGCCGGGTTCGGACGACGACGGAGTTGTTGACGCCGATTTCTCTGAAGTGGACAACGACAACAAAAACTGAACCGATACTTGATTGACGGAAAAGTCAAAGTCCGATATTCCGGCTTTGGCTTTTTCGTTTGTACCCAAACAACCTCTTTTAGTGTTACAATGCACTCAACGCTAAATGAGTTTTCAGGAGTGTGGACCAATGAGCAAACGTGATTATTACGAAGTGCTTGGCGTGTCGAAGTCGGCAACCAAGGAAGAGATCCGGAAAGCGTACCGCAAGCTTTCCAAGCAGTATCACCCTGACTTGAACAAAGAGGCAGGGGCGGAAGAGAAGTTCAAGGAAGTGACGGAAGCCTTCGAAGTGCTGAGTGACGAAAACAAGCGGGCTTCCTATGACCAATACGGGCACGCAGATCCGAACCAGGGCTTCGGAGGGGGCGGCTTCGGCGGTTTCGGCGGAGGTGACGGTTTCGGGTTCGAGGATATTTTCAGTTCGTTCTTCGGCGGTGCCGGCGGCAGACGGCGTGATCCGAATGCACCGCGCAAGGGAGACGATCTCCAGTATACGATGACAGTCGACTTCATGGAGGCGGCCTTCGGAAAAGAGACCGAGATCGAAATTCCGCGTGAGGAAGTTTGTGAAACGTGTCATGGCAGCGGCGCCAAGAAGGGCACCACTCCGAAAACGTGTACGAATTGCGGTGGAACCGGTCAGATTTCCGTCACCCAGAACACACCGCTCGGACAGATGGTCAACCGCAAAGTCTGTAACGTGTGCGGAGGAACGGGCAAGATCATCCCAGAGAAATGTGAAACGTGCCACGGTTCAGGCCGCGTGACCAAGCGCAAGAAAATAAAAGTCACCATCCCGGCAGGTGTCGATGATGGCCAGCAGCTGCGGGTGGCAGGCCAGGGTGAAGCCGGCGTGAACGGCGGTCCGGCAGGAGACCTGTACATCGTGTTCCGTGTACGCCCGCATGAGAAGTTCATCCGTGAAGCGGACGACGTCATCCTGGAAGTCAACCTGACGTTCCCACAGGCGGCACTGGGTGACGAAATCGAAGTGCCGACGATCCACGGGAAAGTGAACTTGAAAATCCCGGCAGGCACGCAGACCGGCACCACGTTCCGCCTCCGAGGTAAAGGGATCCAGAACGTCCACGGCCACGGAATCGGTGATCAGCATATCATCGTCAAGCTTGTGACCCCTAAGAAATTGACAGAGAAACAGAAGGAACTGCTGCGTGAATTTGCATCGATCGACGGAGATTCGCCGGGCGAATACTCAAGTTCCCTGTTCGATAAAATCAAGCGGTCATTCAAAGGCGACTGAAAGGATTGAGTACACGTGAAATGGTCTGAAATTACAATCCACACAACAAACGAAGCGACGGAAGCAGTCGCGAACATTCTCCACGAAGCAGGTGCCAGCGGTGTCGTCATCGAAGATTCCGTTGAGCCGGAGCGGGAGCACGAAGACCGGTTCGGTGAAATCTATGATCTTGATCCCGGAGATTACCCTTCGGAAGGCGTGCTCGTGAAAGCATACCTGCCTGCGAACAGCTTCCTGAAAGAGACGGTGCAGGAAATCAGTGAATCGATCGATAAGCTGAAGGAATTCAACCTCGATACAGGGAAAAAAGCGATCACGACAACTGAGGTGGATGAAGAGGACTGGGCGACCGCCTGGAAGAAATACTATCATCCTGTCAAGATTTCAGGCCGTTTCACGATTGTACCGACGTGGGAGTCGTATGAACCCGTCGAGTCGGATGAACTGATCATCGAATTGGACCCGGGTATGGCTTTCGGGACAGGTACGCATCCGACGACGGTCATGTGCTTGCAGGCGCTGGAGAAGTATGTGAAGCCTGAGGACTATGTCATCGACGTAGGAACAGGTTCGGGTGTGCTGGCGATCGGGGCTGCCCTGCTGGATGCTAAGGAAATACTGGCGCTGGATCTGGACGAAGTGGCGGTCGCTGCAGCGAAAGAGAATATTTCCCTGAACAATTGTGACGAAAAGATAGAGGTCATGCAGGGGGATCTGCTGGAATCTGTAAATGAGCAGGCCGATGTCATTGTCGCCAACATCCTTGCGGAAGTCATTGTCACCTTTTCCGCAGATGCACACGAACTGCTGGCTCCGGGCGGCCTGTTCATCGTCTCGGGGATCATTTCCGCAAAGAAGGACCTGGTCAAAGAGGACCTGATCGGAAAGGGCTTCGAACTGGTCGAATCGGTCGTCATGGAAGACTGGGTCGCATTGATCGCCCGTAAAAAAGAGGTGTAATCATGCAGCGCTATTTTCTGGATGCTCCATTCGATGAAACAGGTGCAGCCGTCATCACTGGCGAAGACGAGAAGCATATTACTCGTGTCATGCGGATGTCGCCGGGGAACACGATCTGCTGTGTGTACGACGGCATCGGTCATATCGCCGATATTACGCATATCGACGAAGCCGGTGTCCATGTCCAGGCGGCCGGCCGCACTGCACAGAAGAGTGAGCTGCCGGTCCGTGTGACGCTGGCATGCGGGCTTCCGAAAGGCGATAAGCTGGAACTCATCGCCCAGAAAGGGACAGAGCTCGGAATGGCCGGCATGATCCCTTTCCAGGCTGCGCGTTCGATCGTCAAATGGGATGAAAAAAAAGGCGGCAAAAAAACAGCGAGGCTTGAAAAGATCGCGAAAGAAGCAGCAGAGCAGTCACATCGCACGGAAGTGCCCGTGATCAGTGAACCAGTCAGTTTCCGCCACATACTCGGCATCGCCGGTCAGTTTGATGTATGCCTCTTTGCGGACGAGGAGGATGCGAAGGAAGGCATGTCAAATAAGATTGCAGTGCGTCTGCAAAAGGTGTATCATGGACAATCGATACTGGTCCTGTTCGGGCCGGAAGGCGGTCTGTCACGCAATGAGGCGGAACAGCTTGAAGAGTCCGGCTTCCTGCCGATGTCACTCGGGCCCCGCATCCTGCGGACGGAAACTGCACCTTTGTATGTCCTATCCGCCGTGTCCTATGAATTCGAATGAAAGAGGTGAGCAGCTGATGTCATTGGTTGCCTTCCATACATTGGGCTGTAAAGTGAACCACTATGAGACTGAAGCGATCTGGCAGCTGTTTAAAGAAGCCGGCTATGAGCGTACGGAGTTCGAGAAGAACGCCGACGTCTATGTGATTAATACGTGTACTGTCACGAACACAGGGGACAAGAAGAGCCGTCAGGTCATCCGTCGGGCTGTCCGACAGAATCCGGACGCGGTCATCTGCGTCACTGGCTGCTACGCGCAGACATCCCCTGCTGAAATCATGGCAATCCCCGGAGTCGACATCGTTGTCGGCACCCAGGACCGCACCAAACTGCTCGGACTGATCGAGGAGTACCGCAGCGAGCGCCAGCCGATCAACGCTGTGCGGAACATCATGAAAAACCGTGTGTACGAAGAGCTGGATGTTCCTGCATTCACTGACCGCACACGTGCTTCCCTGAAGATCCAGGAAGGCTGCAACAATTTCTGCACATTCTGCATCATCCCATGGGCCCGCGGCCTGATGCGCTCCCGGGATCCGGAAGAAGTCGTCCGGCAGGCACAGCAGCTTGTCGATGCAGGCTATCTCGAAATCGTATTGACCGGCATCCATACCGGCGGATACGGGGAAGACCTGAAAGATTACAACCTTGCGAGACTGCTGACAGATCTTGAAACGAAAGTCCATGGTCTCAAACGGCTCCGCATCAGTTCCATCGAAGCGAGCCAGCTGACGGACGAAGTTATCGAAGTGCTGAAGAATTCGGAAATCATCGTACGACACCTGCATATCCCGATCCAATCCGGCTCGGACACAGTCCTGAAACGCATGCGCCGTAAATATACGATGGAATTCTTCGCGGAGCGTCTCGACCGCCTGCGTGAAGCACTGCCGCACTTGGCGATCACGTCGGACGTAATCGTCGGATTCCCGGGGGAGACGGAAGAGGAATTCATGGAAACATATAATTTCATCCGTGATCACCGGTTCTCCGAACTGCATGTATTCCCGTACTCCAAACGGACCGGTACGCCGGCTGCCCGGATGGAAGATCAGGTCGATGAAAACGTCAAAAACGAGCGTGTCCACCGTCTGATTGAACTGAATGATCAGCTTGCCAAGCAATATGCTGCCGAGTTCGAAGGTGCCGTGCTTGAGGTCATCCCTGAAGAGAAATTCAAAGAAGATCCGGACAGCGGTCTGTATGAAGGGTATACCGACAACTATTTGAAAGTGGTGCTGCCGGCTGCTGAATCCATGGTCGGCAAGATTGTCCGCGTCAAATTGCTGAAAGCAGGATATCCTTACAACGAAGGCCAGTTCGTCAGGGTTCTTGAAGAGACGAAGGAATTGGTTCACTGATCGCAGAGAAGCTGCCGGATTGACGGCAGCTTCTTTTTTATCCGTCTTTCTGATAAGATGGAAGAGGTACATACAACCTTCAGGAGGTCATAGAAATGGAAACGACTGCTATTGCTAACATGATCGATCATACGCTGCTGAAAGCGGATGCAACGGAATCACAGGTCACATTACTGTGCCAAGAAGCAAAAAAGTACGGGTTCGCCTCTGTCTGCATCAACCCCGCATGGGTGAAAACGGCTGCAGCTGAGCTGGAGGGCTCCGCAGTGAAAACGTGTACGGTCATCGGTTTCCCCCTCGGCGCATCCACTTCTGAAGTGAAAGCGTTCGAAACGAAAGACGCCATCCGCAATGGAGCCGGCGAAATCGATATGGTCATCAATATCGGAGCGCTGAAAAGCGGAGATACTGAAACTGTCCGCAAAGACATCGAAGCGGTCGTGGATGCCGCTGGTGATCAGGCAATCGTGAAAGTCATCATTGAAACGTCACTTCTGTCGGATCAGGAAAAGCGGGCTGCTTGTGAATGTGCTGTGCAGGCGAACGCTGATTTCGTAAAGACGTCCACCGGCTTTTCAACGGGGGGAGCGACTCCGGAAGACGTCAAGCTCATGAGATCGGTAGTCGGACCTGAAATGGGTGTGAAAGCTTCCGGCGGTGTGCGGAGTCTGGATGATCTGAAAGCCATGAAGGAAGCTGGCGCTACACGTATCGGTGCAAGTTCTGGAGTTGCAATCATGCAGGGACTCCAATCTGAAAATGATTACTGATTTCTAGTTTTTTATTGACGGTTCTAAAATAATAGGATATAATTTTCAAGTACATAGCAGTGTGCTATGTTCGAAGTGTGTTCGGAGGGAGGGACAAGAGATGACTAAAACAACTGTTCGTAAGAACGAATCACTTGAAGATGCTCTTCGCCGCTTCAAACGTACCGTATCTAAGAGCGGTACGATTCAGGACGTAAGAAAGCATGAGTTTTATGAGAAGCCAAGTGTTAAGCGGAAGAAGAAATCCGAAGCTGCTCGTAAACGCAAATTCTGATTAACTCCAATATTGATTGCCTGCGGCAATGTTAAACCAGTAAATGCGCGTAAGCCGGAAAACCCTCAGTGGTTTTCCGGCTTATTTTTTTATTCCTTAAAGGTTTGGCTGTGTAAATGAATTGTTTCTGCAAAAACTTTCAAGAGAATGAAACTTACGTGAGTTTCATCCGTATAACAGGTATACTGAAGAGACAATCATCCAGGAAAGCAGGTGATAATTTGCATAAATGGGTTCGTATTTTGCTGCTCTTAACACTGATTGTTTCAGCTGTATCGCTGCCGTTTTCCATCCACGCTTCTGCTAAAAAGGAAACCGTTTACAAAGTTCCTGTACACGGCGAAGTCGAGAAAGGGCTGTACGCGTTCCTGAAACGGTCTTTCACGGAAGCTGACGAATCGGACGCGGATGCGATCATATTGGATATCAACACACCAGGCGGTTTCACGGAAACTGCCGGCGAGATCGCAAAACTGATGGATGAGACGGAACTTCCGATCATCGCTTATGTCAATACACGGGCGATGTCCGCGGGGGCGTTTCTTGCGCTCCATGCCGATAAGATCTACATGGCGCCAAGCTCCAAGATCGGTGCTGCAGCGGTTATCGACGGGTCAGGAAACGCAGCCGGCGTGAAGGCGCAGAGTGCATGGTCCGCCGACATGCAAAACGCTGCCGAATCACACAATCGGGATCCGAAGTTTGCACTTGCAATGGCGGATGCTGATATCGACCTGAGCGAGTTCCGGGCCGGTAAAGGGGAATTGCTGACGCTGACGGATAAGGAAGCCGCCCGGCCGGACGTCAAGTACAGTGAAGGCACAATCAAGGACTATGATGCCCTGCTGGCGGAAATCAAACTGGACAATGCGGATATCATCACATCGGAACCGGCGTTCAGTGAGAAGCTTGCAAGGTTCATCACGAATCCGGTCGTAGTCCCGATCCTCCTGTCAATAGCAGGACTCGGGCTTGTCGTCGAATTGTATTCACCAGGCTTCGGCGTGTCGGGGACAATGGGGCTGTCGGCACTGCTGCTGTTCTTCTACGGTCATCTGATCGCCGGACTGGCAGGATATGAAGCACTTCTGCTGTTCCTGCTCGGTGCTGCTCTGATCGTTGCCGAGCTGTTCCTGCCCCATGGCATCGCAGGCGTGCTCGGAGCGGTGGCAGTCACCGCAAGTATCATAATGGCCGGCGCGAATCCGATGTATATGGCAGTCTCGGTGCTCATCGCAATTGCTGTAGCAATTATGGGGATGGTGGTAATCATGAAATTCTTCGGGAAACGGCTGCATCTGCTCAACAAGATGATTCTGCTGGATGCAACCGATACGGAAAGCGGATATGTGTCCAATGTGAACCATATCGACTGGATCGGCAAAACAGGTGTCACCATCACGGCTCTCCGGCCGTCAGGCGCCATCGTCATGGACGGCGATCGGATCGATGTAGTTTCAGAGGGAAGCTACATCGACAAGGGGAAGCATGTTAAGATAGTGAAAGTTGAAGGCTCCCGCACCGTAGTACGGGAACTTCAGGAAATGGAGGGAAATGAATCATGATCAATGGCGGTCTTGTAGGGATTGTTGCGATTGTCGTTGCGGCGATCATCGTCCTGTCTGTATTTTTCACGTTCGTCCCAGTCGCATTGTGGATTTCCGCGCTGGCGGCAGGTGTACGGGTCAGTATTTTCACACTAGTCGGGATGAGACTCCGGCGGGTTATTCCGAGCCGGGTGGTCAACCCGCTCATCAAAGCACATAAGGCCGGTGTCGATGTGACCATCAACCAGCTGGAGAGTCATTACCTTGCAGGCGGGAACGTCGACCGTGTCGTCAACGCCCGGATTGCAGCCCAGCGTGCGAACATCGAGCTGTCATTCGAGCGTGCTGCAGCGATTGACCTGGCAGGACGGGACGTTCTCGAAGCGGTCCAGATGTCGGTCAACCCGAAAGTGATCGAAACGCCATTCATCGCAGGTGTTGCCATGAACGGTATCGAAGTGAAAGCGAAAGCGCGTATCACGGTCCGTGCAAACATCGACCGGCTCGTCGGCGGTGCGGGTGAGGAGACGATTGTTGCGCGTGTCGGCGAAGGGATCGTTTCGACAATCGGTTCCTCGGTCGACCACGCCAAGGTGCTTGAAAATCCTGACCTGATTTCTCAGACGGTCCTGACCAAAGGGCTCGATTCAGGGACTGCTTTCGAAATCCTGTCGATCGATATCGCCGATGTGGATATTGGCAAAAACATCGGTGCCGAGCTTCAGACCGAACAGGCGATGGCGGATAAGAGCATCGCACAGGCTAAGGCGGAAGAACGCCGGGCGATGGCTGTTGCGAACGAACAGGAAATGAGTGCGAAAGTCGTCGAGATGCGCTCGAAAGTCGTGGAAGCCGAGGCGGAAGTGCCGATGGCGATGGCGGAAGCTCTCCGCAGCGGAAATATCGGTGTCATGGATTACATGAACTATAAAAACCTGCAGGCCGATACCGGCATGAGGGATTCAATCGGAAAGATCGGCAGCACTGAAAGTAAAGATGACAAACCGAAAAAACCGTAATGAGAAGCTTCAGCTTCCCGGAAAGGGGATGCGCTGATGGAACAGATTATAATTTTAGCAGTGATCGGCCTTCTCAGCACACTGTTCAGTAAAAAGAACAAAGGGGATGCCGGAACGAAAGACGTCCAGGAAACACGGCGTATGCCTGAACCACAGCAAAAGACGCCGCGCCCGGCTTCCCAGCAGCCGGATCCATTCAAACGGCTGAAGGAACTGACGGGTGATATCTACCGCGAAATCCAGGAGGAACAGCGGAAGACGGTGGAAGAACAACCCCCGGCCAGGCCGGAAATCGTTCGGCAGCCGCCGGGCGCTGCCAAAACTCCTAAGCCTGCGCCTCGGGCTGCCGGTTCACCGGTCAAGAACGAGGGCCAGCGGAATTCCGCTCCAAGGAGCGGCAGACTGTCCGCACACAATCCTGCTGCAGCTGCTGAAGAGAGCGCAAATGCTGTTCGGCTGAGCCTGACGGACGAAGAGGATATCCTGAAAGGGATCATCTTCTCTGAAATCCTCGGGCCGCCAAAATCCAAACGAAGATGAATACGCATTGACCCCCTGTGCCAAGCATACATTTGGTATAGGGGGTCTGTGCTTTGAGAAAACTATTCGAAATGGGTTCATTTGTCTCAGTCGAAGATTGGGCGTCCTTCAAACTGCTGGGCGGATATGAACTTGTCAAGATCACTGATAGTAACGTTACATTGCGCAAGGAAGGCTACAATATAGAATTGCGGGGGACCGGACTTGAGTTCGATATGCTTCTCGAACATTCTGCATTATTATCCTTTTCCGAGCTGCATGAACTCCATATAGTGAAACAGGGAGCCGGAGGGGAAGCGCATGAAAAAAAGACTGTTTGATGTGGAGCTCAGCGGCTCCTCCTGCACATCCTTCATCAATGAAATGGTGCGCAGCCGCAGGAAAGTGACACGGGTGGAACAGCAGGCAGGGAAAGTCTGGCTGAGGACGGACAGCAGGGGACTCCGCTACATAAGGGCGAACCGCAGGCGGCACCGTCTGAAAGTCCATATTGTCCGTCTGGAAGACGGACTGCCCGCTGAGCGGCTGTTCCGGTCGTGGAGCCTTTTGCTGTTTGGTCTCATCCCGTTCGCGGCTTCCTTATTCCTATGGCAGGTGACGGTCGACGCGGAACACCCGGAGACAGCAGAAAAGGTCCAGCAGGCCCTCGAACGGTCGTCTGTCAAACCGATGCAGCTGCTTGGCGGCATACCGGCGGAGGATGCCCTCCGGACGCAGATCATGGCGGTGGACCATGATCTGTCATGGGTGCGGTTTGAAAAGAAAGGGACTACACTGCATGTCATTCCGATGCTCTCGCCGAAAACCGCGCGTGTACAGGAATCCGACGGAAAACCCAGCGAACTCGCTGCACGTACAGGCGGGGTGGTGACAGGGTTCAGGCTGTCCAGCGGTGAACCGGTCGCCCACCGGAACCAGACGGTGAAAAAAGGCGACTTACTCGCGACAGGGGTCCTCGTCCAAGGTGATAAAACAGCTGTCGTCGGTGCAGAAGGAGCGGTCTTTGCTGATTACTGGCTGGAATACCGCTTCAGCCTGCCCCGAACCGTCCGGTACAGGAGCGCAGGGGAAACGGAAACAGTCATTGACTGGCAGGCTCCATGGTCGGACAAACGGCAAAACGGACGGCCATGGTGGAAAGTCGTCGAGTGGAAAGAGATGACCGACTATCCTGTCAGGGCAGAGGAATTGAACGAAGGGATGGAGGAGTCATTTCTGATTCCTCTCCTGAAACACAAGCTGCTGTCTGAAACGTCCTATGAAAAAGAGATTAAGGATGAAAACATTTTACAGGTGACGTTTGACAGTGATAAAGTAACAGGGACTGTACTTTTTTTGATAAATGAAAATATCGCGGAAAAAAGACCGATATCCCAAGGGGGAGACGATTGATTGAGTGAACAAATGCTGCAACTTCATTTGGAAGACCCGAACGAAGCCGTCATGCTGCTCGGTATTTCCGATCAGAACATCAAATTGATCGAAGAGCAGCTCGGCGCTGCCATTGTCACGAGAGGCGAGACCATTTCCCTGAAAGGCACAGAAGAAAGCACAGAGGCCGCCAAACAGCTCTTGGAGCAATTGCTCAAAGTGATCCGGAAAGGCATCCAGATCAATCAGAGGGATGTTGCAACTGCGCTTGAGATGGTGAATAATGGTACTATCGAATATTTTGCCGAACTGTATGATGCAGAAATCGCACGCAACAGCAAAGGGAAGGTGATCCGGGCCAAGACGATAGGCCAGCGGGAATATGTGCAGGCGATCCGTCACAACGACCTGACGTTCTGTATCGGACCTGCAGGGACAGGAAAGACCTATTTGGCGGTCGTGCTGGCCGTGCATGCCATGAAAACGGGTGCTGCCAAACGGATCATCCTCACCCGGCCCGCTGTCGAAGCAGGTGAGAGTCTCGGGTTCCTGCCGGGTGATCTGAAAGACAAAGTTGACCCGTATTTGAGGCCGTTGTATGATGCCCTCCATGACATGCTGGGTGCCGAACATACCGAACGGCTCATCGAGCGGGGGGCGATTGAAATCGCACCGCTCGCTTATATGAGGGGACGCACATTGGATGATGCGTTTGTCATCCTTGACGAAGCTCAGAATACGACCCATGCGCAGATGAAGATGTTTCTGACACGCCTCGGATTCGGCTCCAAAATGGTCATCACCGGTGATAAGACGCAGATCGACCTGCCAAAAGGCGCAAAGTCAGGACTGATCGCGGCTGAATCCATCCTATCCAAGGTGCCGGAGATCCATTTCCAGTATCTCGAACCCGCTGACGTCGTCCGGCATCCGATTGTTGCGAAGATTATCGATGCCTACGAGGGAGAGCAGTCCTGACCGGGCTGCTCGTTACATATTGTAAGAATCACTTAACTGACTGCATTTCTTTTGGCTGAAAGGGGATTCAAGGGATGCACAAGCCGTTGATCCGACTTATCAAGTCCTTGACATTTCAAGTAACTGCATCGTTCGTGGTCGGCCTGTCCGCCGTCCTTCTCTTTTTCCTGCTCCTGGAAGACGTCCGTCAGGAAACCTACGAACTTTCGCCCTTCGAGATTGCACCGAGCACGATACGTTCCCTGAAAACAGTTGAAGATACGGAACGCACTGAAGAAGAACGGGAACGGGTGGCGGACGAGCAGCCGCCTGTCTATCAATTCAACGAAGAGATAGCGCCGAACCGGCGGATGATCGCCCGATCGCTGTTCGATGATATTCTGGAAGTGAAGCAGTCGGTGCTTGCAAAAGAAGAGCACGTCACAGACACCGTTCTGAAGAAATCGGTGGATGAGATGAAAAAGAAACTGAAGGTGCTGAAAGAAAAGGAACCGGATTTTTACCTGAATGATACGGTACTCCGCAGCCTGCTCCTGGAAAACGAAAGCGTACTCCTGAACATCCGTCAGGAGACCGACAGCATCCTGGAGTCAGAGCTGACAAAGCCGTTCAAAGCAAAGGATCTTGCAGCCGTGCTGTACGATGCGGAACGCAAAATCAGGATGTCCGAGGACGTACCCGAAGAGCAGATCCAGACGATGATCCAGCTGATCAGGCCGCTGATCGTCCCTACTGAAACAGTCAATGAAGAACTGACTGAGCAGCGTATCAAACAGGCGAGGGACAGCATCGAGGCGACGCGGATCCTGCAGGGACAAGTACTCGTGCGGGAAGGTCAGGTGATCGACAAGGAGACGTACCGGCAGCTTCAGCTGACCGGACTGCTGACAAATCAGAGCTCCGCAAAACCGATTGCGGGTCTGGTCTGTTTCCTGCTGCTCTTGTCAGGCCTGATCTACGGATACTTCATGTTAAGCCGTGAAGACAGCGCCGTCAGGAGAAAATACTTGTTCATCTTTTATGCGGTCTTATTCCTGACAGTCATCGTGATGAAACTGGCAGGCGTGCTCGAAAAGGAATTCGACGTGCAGGTCGCCTTCATGTTCCCTGCCGCCATGGCACCCCTGCTGGTGAAACTGCTGACGAACGACCGTCTTGCAATCCTGTCGATCGTTGTCACATCCGCACTTAGCGGACTGATCCTGCAGGAAGGCGTTGCGTCGATCATGCAGATGGAAGTGGTGCTGTACTTCCTGCTCAGCGGGGTGACTGCCCTGCTGGTGCTCGGCGACAGCGGCAGGCGGACTGCTATCCTCCGTACAAGTCTGGCGGCTGCAGTCGTCAATGTGTTGTATATCGCTTTCTATCTGCTGATGACACAGTCTTCCTATACGATAGCGGAGATCATTTTCTATGCCGTCGCTGCTGTCAGTTCTGCTATCCTTGCAGCAGCGCTTACGATCGGGCTGCTCCCATTCTTCGAGTCGGTGTTCAACGTCGTCTCGGATATGCGCCTGATTGAGCTGTCGAATCCGAATCATCCGCTTCTGAAAAAAGTGCTGACGGAAACACCGGGAACCTACCACCACAGCGTGATGGTAGCAAACCTTGCCGACGCGGCATGCGAAGCGATCGGCGCTCACGGACTGCTGGCGAGGGTCGGCAGCTATTACCATGATATCGGTAAAACGGTGCGGCCGATGTACTTCATAGAAAACCAGCATGGCAAAAATCCGCATGATCAGTTGACGCCGGAAGAAAGCCGGGATATCATTATTGCCCACGCAACCGACGGTGCGGATATACTGGCGGCTCACAAAATGCCTTCACATATCATCGACATCGCCCGCCAGCATCATGGCACTAGCTTTTTGAAATTCTTTTTCCACAAAGCGAAAGAACAGGACCCCGGCGTCCGGGAAGATGACTTCCGATATGCAGGACCGAAACCGCAGACGAAGGAAATCGCTGTTATTTCCATTGCGGACAGCTGCGAAGCTGCCGTCCGTTCCATGAAGGAACCGACACCTGAAAAGATTTCCGCGCTCGTGAAAGCGATCGTCAAGGAAAAAGTGAACGACGGACAGTTCGATGAATGCGACCTGTCGCTCAAAGAGATCCGTAAAGTCGAGCAGGTCATCTGTGAAACATTGAACGGCATTTTCCACAGCCGTATCGAATACCCGAAATAACTTACATTAAGGAGGGAGCCTGTGCTTACCATTGACTTCATGGACGAAACAGACGGAGCCGCTGCCGGTGCCGCGGAATTGATCGAGCGGCTGCTCGCGTTCGCTGCAGATAAGGAAGCGGTAGCGTCCGGCACTGAATTGTCGGTAACCTTTCTGGACGATGAGTCCATCCGGGACATTAACCGGGAATACCGCGGGAAAGACACACCGACTGACGTCATTTCGTTCGCCCTGGAAGAAGAAGGCGAAGGGGAGACGGCGATTGTCGGTGCAGCGGACATGCAGCGCCATCTCGGCGATCTCCTTATCTCCGTCGAAACCGCAAAACGGCAGGCAGAGGAATACGGCCACAGTCTGGAGCGTGAACTTGGGTTCCTCGCACTGCATGGATTCCTCCACCTGCTTGGCTATGATCATATGACAGAGACCGATGAAAAGAAGATGTTCGGCCGGCAGGATGAGATCCTGCAAGAATACGGTCTCGGACGGTAATATAGCTATGAAGAAGTACCTCATGGCGTTTACGTACGCATGGATGGGCATCTGGCATGGTGTCCTGTATGAACGAAATGTCAAATCCCATCTGGCTGCAGCGGCTGCTGTCCTGGCTGCCGGCTTATGGACGGGCCTGAGCCGGACGGAGTGGATCATCATCGTCATCGTCATCGGACTGATGATAGCACTGGAGCTGATGAATGCAGCCGTCGAGCGGACTGTGGATCTTGTGACTGGTGAATGGCATCCGCTTGCGAAGCAGGCCAAGGATCTGGCTGCCGGTGCTGTCCTTGTTTTCGCGATAGCAAGCGCTGTCACAGGCGCAATCATATTTTTGCCGAAATGGTTTGATTAAGCGGCTTAATTACTAGATTGGAGTGGGATTTTTGGATAAACAGAAACTGATAGATCATGCGATACACGCTATGGAGAACGCCTATGTGCCGTACTCGAAATTCCCAGTGGGTGCAGCACTCCTGACTGCGGATGGTGACATCATAGAAGGCTGCAACATCGAGAATTCAGCATACAGCATGGCGAATTGTGCCGAACGGACCGCTTTCTTTAAAGCGATCTCGGAGGGAACCCGGTCGTTTGCTGCATTGGCCGTTACTGGGAATACGGAAGGCCCCATCTCACCCTGCGGTGCATGCCGACAGGTCATTGCAGAGTTCTGCCCGAGCGACATGCCGGTCTTCCTGACCAACACGACAGGAAGCATCCTGGAAACGACGGTTGGCGGGCTCCTTCCCGGAGCGTTCAGCAAGGAGGATCTCGACTATGGAGCACAATGATTTCAAGTCAGGCTTTGTCTCCATCATCGGCCGGCCGAACGTCGGAAAATCGACATTCATGAACCGGGTTGTCGGACAGAAGATCGCCATCATGAGTGATAAGCCGCAGACAACACGCAACAAAGTGCAGGGTGTCGTCACAAACGAAAACTCGCAGATGGTGTTCATCGATACACCGGGCATCCATAAGCCGAAACATAAGCTCGGCGACTTCATGATGAAATCCGCCAAGAATACGCTGAAGGAAGTCGATGTCATTCTTTTCATGGTCAATGCCAACGAGAAAATCGGACCTGGCGACAGATTTGTCATGGAAATGCTGCAGGGGACGGAGACACCTGTATTTCTCGTCATTAACAAAATCGACCTAGTGCATCCTGATGATCTGCTTGGCATCATCACCTCATATACCGAGGAATATGACTTTGCGGAGATCGTGCCGCTGTCCGCCCTGAATGGCAACAACGTGGAACGACTGATGGAGACGCTGCTGACCTATCTTCCGGAAGGACCGAAGTATTATCCTGATGACCAGGTGACCGATCATCCCGAACGCTTCATCGTCTCGGAACTGATCCGTGAAAAGGTGCTTCACCTGACGCGCGAGGAAGTACCCCACTCGATTGCAGTTGTTATCGACAAAATCTCGCGGGAGTCCGACAGGGACCTGGTCAATGTCATGGCCACCATCATCGTCGAGCGGGATTCCCAGAAGGGGATTGTCATCGGTAAGCAGGGCGCCCTGCTGAAACAGATCGGTTCGAAGGCCCGTCGTGATATCGAAATGCTACTTGGTTCGAAGGTCTATCTGGAACTCTGGGTGAAAGTGCAGAAAGACTGGCGCAATAAGCCCGGGCAACTGAAGGAGTTCGGATTCAGGGAAGACGAATACTGACCGTTCTGCAATTGAGTGGAGGCGAACGTCATGATGAACAAATGGGAAGGGATCGTGCTTCGTACAATCCCATATGGCGAGACGAATAAGATTGTCACCATACTAACGAAGGAAGCGGGCAAGCTGACAGCGATGGCCCGCGGCGCAAAGAAACCGGCGAGCCGGCTTTCTTCCGTTACGCAGGTGTTCGTCCATGCATCCTTCCTGCTGCGGACCGGGAAAGGGATGGGCGCGCTGGAACAGGGGGAGACGATCGATTCCATGCGGCACATCCGTGAAGACCTGGAAGCGACTGCGTATGCCAGTTATATTGTCGAATTGACTGATAAGCTGACAGAAGACGGAAGCCGCCTGTCAGGTGTCTTCGATTTGCTCTACGACTCCCTGCATGCGATCGATGAAGGGTATGATCCTGAAGCTGTTGCACTGTTCGCTGAGTGGAAGATGCTGCCGGTCGCCGGAATATACCCTGTACTCCACCAATGCGCCTCCTGTGGTGCCACGGAAGGTGAATTTGCGTTCTCCTTCCAGGAGATCGGTTTCCTCTGCCACCGCTGCTTCCACAGGGATCCCTATATCGTCCGGATCACACCCGCACAGCTGAAACTGATCCGCACATTCGCCGCCGTGCCGATTTCCCAAGTGGGCTCGCTGATACTGAAGAAGACGACCAAGCAGTTCATGAAGAAATTGGTCCGCCAGATCTATGATGAGCAAGTCGGGCTGCGGCTCAAGTCACGTACCTTCCTCGACCAGATGGACAGGACTCCTGCACTGACACGGAAAACTGAAAAACCGGAGGAACCAGATGAGTGATCTGGTTTCTCCGGTTTTTTCACGGCTGTCAGAATGTGATGCGTTCTTCGATGTATTGCTGCAATTCACTGATCGGCATCCGGACCTGATCCATCGAGTCCCGATGGCGGACGGTCACTTGACGGTCCTCTTCGGAATCGAAATCATAGGTGATGCAGAAAGGCGTGCCGATTTCGTCCTGGCGGCGGTACCGCTTTCCGATCGACTGGGAATCGTCATATTGGACGGCAAAATGTTTCCGCAGCCCGGCGAACACTTCCTCCGCGCCGGCAGACAGTTTCTTGGACAGCGGCAGCACGGCAGCCTTGACCGGCGCGAGTGCTGGATGGAAGCGCATGACAGTCCGCTTGTCATCCCCTTCGAGATCCTCTTCGTCGAATGCGTCACAGAGGAAGGCGAGCGTGACACGGTCGGCCCCGACGGAAGGTTCGATACAGTAGGGTACGAATTTTTCGTTCGTCACAGGATCCTGGTAATGGAAATCCTCATTGGAGAATTCCATATGACGCTTCAGATCGAAGTCTGTCCGATTGGCGATTCCCCAAAGTTCGCCCCAGCCGAACGGGAACTTGAACTCGATATCAACTGTGCCTTTTGAGTAGTGGGACAGCTCATCCTGATTATGTTCACGCAGGCGGATGTTATCTTCTGTGAGCCCGAGAGCGAGCAGCCAGTTCTTGGATGCTTCCCGCCAGTATGCGTACCAGTCTTCGTCTTCACCCGGTTTGCAGAAGAACTCGAGTTCCATCTGTTCGAATTCCCGTGTGCGGAACGTGAAGTTACCGGGAGTGATCTCGTTCCGGAAACTTTTCCCGATTTGCGCGATGCCGAATGGAAGCTTCTTTCTCATGGAACGCTGGACATTTTTGAAGTTCACGAAAATCCCCTGTGCCGTTTCCGGACGGAGGAAGATTTCGTTGGCGGACGAGTCCGTCACCCCCTGTGTCGTCTTGAACATCAGGTTGAACTGGCGGATGTCCGTATAGTCGAGTGCTCCGCATGACGGACAGACGATATCATGCTCGACGATCAGTTCTTTCATCTTTTCGAATGGCATGCCGTCGACGACGACCTCCATTCCTTTTGCTTCGAGAGCGTCTTCGATCAGCTTATCCGCCCGGTGGCGTGTCTTACACTTCTTGCAGTCGATCATCGGGTCGTTGAAATTGCCGATATGGCCGGATGCTTCCCAGACTTTCGGATTCATGAGGATTGCTGCGTCCAAGCCGACATTGTACGGGGACTCCTGGACGAATTTCTTCCACCAGGCCTGTTTGATATTGTTTTTCAATTCGATGCCGAGCGGCCCGTAATCCCACGTATTTGCAAGTCCTCCGTAGATTTCCGAGCCCGGAAATACGAATCCCCGCTGTTTTGAGACGTTGACGATCTGCTCCATTGTGTACATAAGAATCCCTCCAATTAAAATAAGCACCCGTCCCCGGACATATACTGTCCGAGGACGGGTGCGACATGCCCCGCGGTTCCACCTCGATTGGCTGTGAGTCACAGCCCGCTTTCCAAATTGCAATGGCTCCAGGCTGCCGTTTCATGTCCGCTGCGGGCTTGCACCATCCCCGCTCGCTGTCTTCGTGACACTAGTTATAGGCCCTTCTTCGCCTTTTATTCAGCTGGATACAGTTTAGCACGGTTCTTCATTCTTCGCAATAGAACATGATTTGTTATATACTAGAGGGAGATTTGTTGAATTGAACGCTTAGGACGGTGACATAGATGGAACTCAATAAGCGCCAGACGGAGATCGTTGCCATCGTCAAGGCGGATGGCCCGATAACCGGGGAGCATATCGCAGACCGGCTGCATCTGACACGTGCTACAATCCGTCCGGACCTGGCCATCCTGACAATGGCCGGATACTTGGATGCCCGGCCCCGTGTCGGCTACTTCTATTCGGGGAAAAAGCAGGCGGCATCTGTCGGCGACGAGATGATCGGCATGAAGGTCGGTGATTTCCAATCCACACCCGCAGTCGTCACGGAGCAGGATTCCGTGTATGATGCCATCTGTCAGATGTTCCTGCAGGATGTGGGGACATTGTTCGTCGTTGACGGGAATTCCTGTCTGACAGGTGTCCTTTCACGCAAAGACCTGCTTCGGACAAGTATAGGGAATACCGAACTTGAAAAGATGCCGGTGCATGTCATGATGACACGCATGCCGAATATCATCTACTGCCATAAGCAGGATACACTCCTGTCCGCGGCTCGGAAGATGATAGATAAGCAGATAGATTCCCTGCCCGTCATCAGTTCCGCGTCCGTTGGGCTGGAAGTTGTCGGGCGGATTACGAAGACAAACATTACGGCTGCTTTTCTGACACTCGCACAAGACCATGAGCTATGAGGTGACCCATTCTATGAACAAACTCAAATTCTTCATCGTATCGGATTCTGTCGGTGAAACTGCGGAACTCGTCGCAAAGGCAGCGGCCAGTCAGTTCCGGCAGGACTTGGAGACGGTATCGATGACCCGTTTCTCACATATCGAAGAGGAGAGCCAGCTGAAGGAGATCGCCTGGCTCGCCCAGCAGCAGCATGCGATCATCATCTATACACTTGTCAGAAGCAGCATGCGTGAATCGCTGGTCCGTCTTTGCGGCACGCACAGTATCCAGTGTGTCGATCTGCTCGGTCCGATCCTGCATTCCATCGAGCATTTGACAAGAGAACAGCCGATCGAGGAGCCGGGCCTGGTCCGCCAGCTGGACGACGATTATTTCAAGAAAATCGAGGCGATCGAGTTTGCGGTGAAGTATGATGACGGCCGGGACCCGCGGGGGGTTTTGAATGCGGATATCGTATTGGTCGGAATCTCGAGGACATCCAAAACACCGCTGTCCCAGTACTTGGCGCATCAGCGTTTCAAAGTGGCGAATGTCCCCCTCGTCCCTGAAGTCGAGCCGCCCTCTGAGCTGTACAGTATTGACCCGGGCAAGTGCTTCGGGCTCGTGATTTCCCCGGAAGTCCTGAATTCGATACGGAAAGAGCGGCTGATCGCACTCGGCCTGAAAGATGATGCGAACTACGCCAAAATCGACAGGATCGAGCAGGAGATTGCCCATTTCTATAAAGTGGCGGACAAAATCGGCTGTACCGTCATCGATGTTTCCAACAGGGCAGTCGAGGAGACCGCCAATGTAATCATCGCGCAGCTGAATAACAGGAAATTCGAACAGATTCGGAAGGACCTCCAATGATTGGAACGGTCCCTCTTTTTTCGTTTTGGACTTCCTGAAGCGGGAAAACTATTTTGTATTGGTATTGTTCTGCAGAATGGTGTAAACTAGAAATTTCCGTATAAAATAAAAAATTGTCGAATTAAGAAGGGTTTTTCGGCACGATATCGAATTAAAGACTGTGAGATGGTGAGCATATGTCTAAAATACCTGAACAGACAATAGAGGAAATCAGGTCCAAGACGGACATTGTCGATCTGATCGGCGAACATGTCCGCCTTACGAAGCGGGGAAAGAATTGGTTCGGACTCTGTCCGTTCCACGGTGAGAGCACGCCGTCTTTCTCGGTCTCGGAGGACAAACAGCTTTTTCACTGTTTCGGCTGCGGAGCGAGCGGCAATGCAATAACATTCATCATGGATATTGACGGACTCCCTTTTACGGAAGCGGTCGTCCAGCTCGCTCAGCGGCTGGACATCCCGATCGATGCATCCGTGGAGATGGGGAACCGCTCTGAAAAGAATACGGTCCACAAACAAATGTATGAAGCCCATGAGTTCGCGGCAAACTTCTATAACCATCTGCTTTTGAATACGGTTGAAGGTGAAAAAGCATACGAATATTTGCTGGAAAGAGGGTTTACGAGGGAAACTATCGAAAAGTACAGCATCGGCTTTGCCCTGGACGACTGGGAAGCGCTGACTTCACTGCTGGCACGTCAGGGATTCGATCCGGAAGAGATGGTCGCTTCAGGGCTTATCATACAGAGGGAGGACGGCACAGGCTGTTTTGACCGGTTCAGGGGGCGGGTGATGTTTCCGCTGCACGATGACAATGGCCGGATTGTCGGTTTTTCCGGCCGCGTCCTCGTCAAAAATGATAAGGAAGCGAAATACCTGAACAGCCCGGAGACACCGATTTTCCAGAAAAGCCGTCTGCTCTATAATTTTCACAGGGCGCGAGTCAATGCACGTAAAACGGGTAATGTCATAGTATTCGAAGGTTTCATGGACACGCTGTCGGCGGATCGGAATGGGATCGGAAACACGGTGGCGGTAATGGGGACGTCACTGTCCGACCATCAGCTTATCAAGCTGAAGCGGATCACCAGCGACCTGATCATATGCTGTGACGGGGACAGCCCTGGCTGGGAAGCCGCGAAACGTTTTGCCGACCTTTCCATGCAGAAGGGATTCAATGTAAGGGTAGCCCTGCTGCCGGGAAAGATGGATCCCGACGATTATATTTCCGAGTACGGCATCGAAGCCTTCGAAGATAAGATCATCGGCAATCCGCATACGTATATGTCATTCATACTGGCTTATTCAAAACGGTCCAAAAACCTGTCACAGGAAAATGACATTCTCCAATATATCCACGAAGTCATGGAACAATTGGCGGCTGTCCTGACACCTGTCGAAAAGGATATCATGCTGCGGCAGCTGTCTGCAGAGACGAACGTCTCGGCGGACGCACTTGCACAGGCATTTGCAAAAGCCGCCGGAAAAGCTGCCAAACATACACAGAGCAGCACAGCTGCAGTCCAGGCGCCTCCTCCGGTCCAGCAGCCTTCCAAGAAGACGCTGTCTGCAACGGAACGGGCGGAACGGCTGCTGTTCGGACACATCGTGAACGATGGTTCCCTGTTCGATACGGTACGGCAGCATGATAATGTCTTCATCCATGACGAGTATGCAACGCTTTACATCCGCCTCGCAGGATTTTATGAACAGTACGGCAGTCCGGACTTCCACCGTTTCTCTGAAATGATCGAGGAACGGGAACTGCGCCGTCTGGTCCTGGAAGCTGCATCGGCGGACCGTGACCCCGAGCATGCCGAACAGGAAGTGGAAGATTGTGTGAAACACCTTAAGAAATACAGGATCCAGCAGCTGATCGAACAGAAAATGCACGAATCGAAAGACGCGGAAAAAATGAACGATCATCCAGCAGCTCTTGAGCTTGCGCGCGAGATCATACAGCTCCGGAAATCATTATCGGCAATGTAAGCCGACCGGCGTACTAAGGAGGAACAGGTTATTATGGCAAAAAAAGAGGAACTGACTGGCGAGACTGAAACTACATTGGAGGATGCCAAAGCGGCCCTGCTCGACAGCGGCAAGAAAAGCGGAGAGCTTTCTCTGGAAGAGGTTACAGAGAAACTTGCAGCCTTTGAAATGGAACCCGACCAGTTTGAGGAGTTTCTCGATCAGATCGAGGCAGCCGGCATCGAGATGGAAGGCAAAGAGGACAGCGCGGAAGATGCACCTGATAAGCCGGCTGCCGATGAGGAACGGTTCGATCTGAACGATCTCAGTGTTCCGCCGGGTGTGAAGATCAATGATCCTGTCCGTATGTATCTGAAAGAGATCGGCCGTGTCGACCTGCTTACCGGTAAAGAGGAAGTCGAATTGGCGAAGCGGATCATCGCTGGCGATGAGGAAGCGAAGAAAAGGCTTGCGGAAGCGAACTTGCGGTTGGTCGTCAGTATCGCAAAGCGCTATGTGGGCCGCGGAATGCTGTTCCTCGACCTCATCCAGGAAGGTAACATGGGGCTTATCAAAGCTGTTGAAAAGTTCGACCATACGAAAGGGTTCAAGTTCAGTACGTATGCGACTTGGTGGATCCGCCAGGCCATCACCCGTGCGATCGCGGACCAGGCGCGTACGATCCGGATTCCTGTCCATATGGTGGAAACCATCAACAAGCTGATCCGTGTCCAGCGCCAGCTGCTGCAGGATCTCGGCCGGGAACCATCGCCTGAGGAGATCGGCGAGGAAATGGAACTCACACCTGAGAAAGTGCGTGAGATCCTGAAGATTGCGCAAGAGCCCGTCTCTCTCGAAACACCGATCGGGGAAGAGGATGATTCCCATCTTGGTGATTTCATCGAGGATTCGGAAGCGCAGTCCCCGTCTGACCATGCAGCCTATGAACTGCTGAAGGAACAGCTGGAAGATGTGCTCGATACGCTGACCGACCGGGAAGAGAACGTCCTGCGTCTCCGCTTCGGACTGGATGACGGCAGAACAAGGACACTCGAGGAAGTCGGGAAAGTATTCGGCGTCACCCGGGAACGGATCCGGCAGATCGAAGCGAAAGCACTCAGAAAGCTGCGCCACCCATCCCGCAGCAAGCGTTTGAAAGACTTCCTGGAATGATTGCCGAGGTGCCGGACAAGCTGCCGGCGCCTTTTTTGAAAGAGAAGGAGAACGGTTATGAACCCACAGCGCAAGCGGATCATCATTTCTGAAATACAGTATTGGAAGAAAAACCGACTCCTTCCCGAGCATTATTGTGATTTTCTGATCACGCTGTACGCCCAGGGTGAATCGGAAGGACAGGAAGAGATGAAGGCAGAGACGTCCGTTCTTGAGAAAGAACGGTCTCCCGTTTCCGGCAGACTGATTCTGCTTCTCCTGGCAGCCGGCGGGCTCGGAGCAGTACTGTTTTTCGTCAAAAGTCATCCGCTGGCAGCAATCGCAGCCACTTGTCTGTTCACGGCGATGCTGCTAGTCCGGCTGATGACCAGCAAGGCAGTCAGGAATTCCCTGCTGCCATTTACCTACATAATTGCGGCGTTTCTTATTCTCGGACTCTCACTGAAAGTATGGTTTTCATATTTTGAGGGGGAGACCATGCTGCTTCTCGGTCTGCTGATGCTCAACAGTATCCTTTGGCTGTTTGCGGGCCGGCTTCTGAAACTGATGTATTTCACGATTTCCGGTTCAGCCGGACTTTTAATGATTATCGGATTCCTGCTCATGACCTATTGAGCAGGGATTCTTTTTTCTGTTAACCTATCCGTAAATTCGGTATAATGAATCATGTAAGCGTTCACAAAGGGGGAATGAGAGATGGATTTTAACTTAACTGAAGAACAGCAGATGATACAGAAGACGATCCGGGAATTCGCCAGTGAGGAAGTCGCTCCCGGCGCGATTGAACGGGACCGTACAAATGAGTTTCCGAAAGAGATTTTCCGCAAACTTTCAGACATGGGGATGATGGGCCTGCCGTTTTCGGAGGAGTATGGGGGCGCCGGTGCGGATACGACCAGTTTTGCAATTGTCACGGAAGAGCTGAGCCGTGCCTGTGCTTCGACAGGGATTACATACTCCGCACATATTTCACTTGGCGGTGCGCCGCTCAATCTGTTCGGGACGGAAGAGCAGAAGCAGAAATATCTGCGCCCGATCTGCGAAGGGACATCGTTCGGCGCGTTCGGTCTGACAGAACCGAATGCCGGCTCGGATGCCGGAGGCACACAGACAACTGCCGTGCTGGAAGACGGCACCTTCACGATCAATGGGTCGAAGGTGTACATCACCAACGCCAGCTATGCAAAGAATCTGGCATTGACCGCAATTACAGGGAAGGATGAGTCAGGCGGCAAAGAGATCAGCGCCATCATCGTACCGACGGATGCGGACGGGTTCACAATCATCGACAATTATGAAAAGATGGGGCTTCACGCATCCAATACGACGGAGCTCGTACTGGATAATGTCCGGGTGGCGGAAGAAAACCTGCTCGGCAAGAGAGGGAACGGTTTCCGTCAGTTCCTTGTCACATTGGACGGCGGCAGGATCGGAATCGGAGCGATGGCTGTCGGAATCGCCCAGGCAGCTTATGACAGGGCCCTCCGCTATTCAAAAGAACGGAAACAGTTCGGTAAGACGCTGTCCGAATTCCAGGCGACGCAGTTCAAGCTCGCAGACATGGCGCTGAAGATCGAGCTCGCACGCACAATGGTGTACAAAGCCGCCTGGCTGAAAGACCAGGGCAGGCCGTTCACAAAAGAAGCGGCGATGTGTAAACTGTATGCGTCCGAAATTGCGATGGAAGTCGCCGATCAGGCGATCCAGATTCATGGCGGCTATGGCTATATGCGGGAGTACGAAGTCGAGCGCTATATGCGGGACGCCAAGCTGCTTGAAATCGGGGAGGGAACTTCCGAAGTCCAGCGTATGGTGATCGCCCGGCAGATCGGCTGCTGAAAATCTTCACAAAGTATGGCGAAATTGTCACAAAATCGAAAAGTAGAATGATAAGTCTTTCGGTTTCGCCGCGAATACAGTACAATGAATGTGTGCACTATATACTACAGAATTGTTTCTGGTGAAGGAGGTTAGTTCGTTGGGTAAAAATCCTGTTGTTCCTTATATTCTGATTTTCGCGCTTGGAATCGGACTCATTTTCTTCATGTCCTTGTACGGGATTCCGCAGCAGAAGGAAATTGCCGGTTCGGATGATGAAGCAACTGAAGAAGGTACGAAAGACGAAGGCGCAGATTCCGGTGATTTCGATCCGGAAGCGGTCGCTCAGCAGAAATGTATTACATGTCATGGTGAAAACCTCGAAGGTAACATTGGGCCGAGCCTGCACGGTGAAGGCAAAGATGCCGATGAGCTCCATGAAATCATCAAGAATGGTAAAGGCGGCATGCCGGGTGGACTTATCGAAGATGCTCACATCGACGACATGGTCGACTACATTCTCTCTTTGAAATAATCCATGTGAAAAGCGACCGGGGGTATCCATACTTCCCGGTCGCTTTTTTGTGCGGTACTGCGTGCAACCGCTGTCCATTTCCGATATGATGGGGAGTAGGAATCAGCGTCATGTGCAGATGACGAAAGGTGGAACACTATTTATGAATGCAAAAAGATTATCCG
Organism: Sporosarcina koreensis; assembly: GCF_000826145.2. Lineage (GTDB taxonomy): Bacteria > Bacillota > Bacilli > Bacillales_A > Planococcaceae > Sporosarcina > Sporosarcina trichiuri. The sequence goes on along the minus strand of NZ_LN651337.1, from coordinate 709,590 downwards.
AACGGCTGGCGTGTGTCGCATCGTTTGTTAAGCCGGGGTCGGTGCTGGCCGACATTGGCAGCGACCATGCGTACCTGCCCTGCTGGCTCATACAGAACAGCCGGATCGATAAAGCGGTCGCCGGTGAAGTCGTGCGGGGGCCGTACGAATCGGCAAAACGGAACGTCGCAAAAGAAGGTCTGGGTGACCGGATCACCGTCCGTCTTGCAGACGGTCTCCAGGCGATCATGCCGGAAGACGGAGTGGATACAGTAACGATTGCAGGGATGGGTGGAACACTGATCGCTTCCATTCTGGAGGCGGGAGCCGGCCGGCTGGCGGACGTGAACCGGCTGATCCTGCAGCCGAACGTCCATGCCAAGGCGATCCGGGAATGGGGCGCTGCGAACGGTTGGCGGCTTATCGGCGAAGCGATCCTGAAAGAGGACCGCAAGCTGTATGAAGTGCTTGCCATGGAACGCGGACATGCAGCATACTCGCCGGAAGAAATGCTCATGGGTCCGTTCCTCATGAACGAACGGACAGAGCCGTTCCTCGAGAAATGGCAGGGGGAAGCAGCAGAAATCTCCCGCGTCCTGGATCGGCTCTCTTCGTCCGCACAAAGTCCGGAAGCTTCGGAAAAGCACCGGCAGCTGAGTGAAACAAAAGAATTGATCGAAAGGGTGCTGACAGATTGAAGAAGGTCAACGGTCATGAAATCATACAATTGTTCGAGTCATGGTCACCTAGAAGGCTTGCGATGGAAGGCGATCCCGTCGGTTTGCACATCGGCCGGCTGAACCGAAGGGTGGAAAAAGTGCTTGTGACACTGGACGTGAATGAGCAGGTTGTCGAAGAGGCGATCGGCAGGGGGGCGGCTTTGATACTCGCGCACCATCCGCCCCTATTCCGGCCGGCTAAGCATATCTGGACAGACACACCGCAAGGCCGGATGATCGAGCTGTGCCTGAAGAATGATATCTCGGTCTATACCGCCCATACGAACCTTGATATCGCAATCGGCGGCGTGAATGACCTGCTTGCACAGAAACTGGGACTCGCCGATCTGGAAATCCTGCAGAAGACGGAAGAGGGGACGGGCGAAGCAATGGGCCTCGGCCGAGTAGGGAAGCTGCCGGACAACATGACATTGAGGGAGTTTGCCGAGCATGTGAAGGAATGCCTGGATGTTCCGATGGTCCGCGTCGTTGGAGACACGGAGCGGACTGTGCGGAAAGTCGGCGTTCTCGGAGGAGATGGGAACAAGTATATCCATGCGGCGAAACGGGCAGGTTCTGACGTGCTCGTGACCGGAGATATGTATTACCATACAGCACAGGACGCTGAAGCCATCGATCTGTGCATCGTCGATCCCGGCCATAACGTCGAGAAAGTGATGATCCGCGGCGTTGCGGAAAAAATGACACGCCTCTGCGAAGCTGAAACGTACGATGTTGAATTCCTCGAGTCCCAAATCCGCACAGAACCCTTCACCTTCATCTGAGCGAATGCCGGCAGAAGACAAAGGAAAAGGCTGTTACTGACCGTCAGCGGACTGACGGGCCGGCAACAGCCTTTTTGGAGTTTAAACGTACGGTTCGATCCGTGTGACAGGCGTCGGTTTCTTGATTTTCGGAAGAAGACGGCTGAGTTCGAATTTCCGTTCCGCACTGTGCGTCGATGGGTCTTCAGGGTTGTACTTCGTGAGGAATTCAATAACTTCCCGGACAATCAGTGTCGGCGTGGAAGCACCTGCAGTCACAGCTACACGCTCGACGCCTTCGAGCCATTCCAGCTGGATTTCGGAAACGTCAGAGATCCTGTAGGAAGGGGTTCCGGCGATCTCGACCGACACTTGTGTCAGACGGTTTGAGTTGTTGCTTTTCGGATCCCCGACAACGATGAGCAGCTCGGCCTCGCCCGCCTGCTCTGCGACAGCTTCCTGCCGTACCTGGGTCGCCATGCAGATTTCCTTGTGCACTTCGATCTGGGGAAACTTCTCTTTCAGCAGCTCCATCATGTGGGCGACATCCCACTGGCTCATGGTCGTCTGGTTCGTGACCAGCAGCTTATCATTGTGCAGATCGAGGTTTTCGATGTCTGCCGTATTTTCAACTAAATGCACTTTCCCCGGAGCGACACCGAGGGCGCCTTCAGGTTCCGGGTGATGCGATTTGCCGATATAGATGATTTCATATCCGTCGGCTGTCTTCTCGCGGATCAGGTCATGTGTGACAGTGACATCCGGGCACGTCGCATCAATTGAAACAAGGCCCTTCTTTCTTGCCAGCTCCCGTACTTCGGGGGAGACGCCATGCGCGGTAAAAATGACTGTTCCTTTTTCCACCTGGCTCAGAATATCCAGCCGGTTGTTCCCTTCAAGTGTAATGATGCCGTCCTCTTCGAATGCATCGGTCACGTGCTTGTTATGGACAATCATGCCTAATATATAAATCGGTCTCGGCAGCGATTCGTCGAGTGCCGCATTCCTCGCGATAACCATTGCATCGACGACCCCGTAGCAGTAGCCCCTCGGGGAAATCTTCAATACTTCCATTTACGTTCACTCCTCTAAAGGGATCTACAGTCCATTATAGCGGAGTTGAGGGAAAGGTTCAAAGTCTTAGATCGGTGGCTGGAACACTTTTGGAACAGAAGGCCGCGGTCCGGCTGCAGCTGCCGTCCGGTTCACCGATGAGGCAGCACTTGCGGCACTTGCTGCAGCGCCCGTATCAGGCAGGGACTGGAACCCGCGATACAGCTTCCACATCGCCGGGATGTTCTGGATCATCGGTGCAAACTGCTGGACGATCGGGGCATACTGCTGGACTGTCGTGATGAGACGGTTGGCGGTCTCCATATACATCTCCGGTTTTGAAGATCCGCGGGCCTGCGGAGCATTTCCGGGCTGCTGGGGCGCTCCTCCCATCAGATGGTTCATGCTGAAAGGGGAAAACCCCTGAAATGCATTCTGCTGATCCGGCTGTCCTGGCTGGGACTGAGGCGTATATGGCTGGTGCTGCTGGATAGACTGCTGATAAGGCTGCGGACTTGCCTGTGCGTAGCGCTGCTGGTTCGCAAATGGATAAAACGACTGATATCTCATAACAGACTCCTTTCTGAAGCATACTGGCTTTATACGGTATCCTATGCGAAAAAACGAACAGACGTCACCATTTCATGCTACAATGAACGAATGATAGGAGGACATCGAACATGTCTAGATACACTGATTACCAATTCAAGCTATTCCTTCGCGACGCGATCGAATCACTCGGATTCACAAGTCCCACTCCCATACAGAAAGAGATGATCCCGCTGATCCTGAAAGGGACGAGCGCAATCGGACAGGCACATACAGGAACAGGGAAGTCGCATAGTTTCCTGATTCCGATTGCAGAGCGCATCATTCCAAATGAAGACCAGCTGCAGGCAGTGATCACCGCACCTACACGGGAACTTGCAATCCAGCTGTCCGACGAATTGAAGAAGCTCACGGAAAACTCCGGAATCCGCTCCCTTCTCCTGATCGGCGGGACGGATAAGAAACGATCCGCGGACAAGCTGAAATCCAATCCGCACATCGTGATCGGAACGCCGGGACGGATCCGGGATATGGCCGAGACGGGATCCCTCGCAATCCATACAGCCAGCATCCTGGTGATCGATGAGGCCGACCTCGCATTCGACATGGGGTTCATCGAAGATATCGATCAATTCGCTTCCAGAATGCCGAATGATCTGGAAATGTACGTCTTTTCTGCGACCATTCCTGAAAAACTGAAACCTTTCCTCGGGAAATACATGGATTCACCGATGCACGTCCAGCTCGATGCGAAAAAGCCGCTGACGGAAGGGATGCATTATTCACTCGTGCCCGTACGGGGGATGGACCGGAGGAAGAAACTTGTCCAGGTACTTGGAAGCATCAACCCATACCTTGCGATCATCTTCACCAATACGAAACAGAATGCGGACGAACTGGCATCCTACCTTTCGGGCCAGGGCATTAAGACCGGGAAACTGCACGGTGACCTGAATGCCCGGGAAAGAACACGGATGATGAAGCAGATCCGTGACCTGGAGTACCAATTCATCGTGGCGACCGATCTCGCAGCACGCGGAATCGACATCCCCGGGGTCAGCCATGTCATCAATTATGAGCTCCCCGAAGACCTTGAATTCTACATTCACCGTGTCGGCAGGACGGCACGTGCGGGCTTAGAAGGGATTGCCATCACACTCTACGACCCATCCGAAGACGATGCGATCGTCAAAATCGAGAAACTCGGCGTGCCGTTCGTCCATGAAGATGTGAAGAACGGTGAATGGGTGCAGCTGAAAGAACGCCATTCCAGGAAGAACCGCCCGAAAGAGCAGGATGAAATCGATAAGAAAGCCGCCGCGATGATCAAAAAACCAACAAAAGTGAAACCCGGCTATAAAAAGAAACGCGCTCAGGAAGTGGAACGGTTCAAAAAACGGCAAAGGAGACTGACGAAGAAAAAATGACAGAACAGCCAATTTTAATCGGATCGCATGTATCCATGAGTGGGAAAGAGATGCTGCTCGGTTCAAGCAAGGATGCAGCCGCTTTCGGATCCTCCACATTCATGATCTATACAGGAGCACCTCAGAATACGCGCCGGAAAGCCATCGATGAACTGAACATCGACGCAGGCCGTGCACATATGGAAGCGAACGGACTGTCCTCGATGGTCGTCCATGCCCCGTATATCATCAATATTGCAAACACTGTGAAACCGGAGACATTCCGGTTAGGTGTCGATTTCCTGCAGTCCGAGATCGAACGGACCGCAGCGCTCGGCGCGGATCAGATCGTTCTCCATCCAGGTGCCCATGTAGGGGAAGGGACGGACAAGGGGATCGCCAAGATCATCGAAGGGCTGGATGAGGTCCTATCGTCGGATTCAACTGTCAGGATTGCACTTGAAACGATGGCCGGCAAAGGAACGGAATGCGGCCGCAGTTTTGCAGAACTTGCCCGCATCATCGATGGCGTGAAAAATAACGAGCGCCTTTCAGTCTGCTTCGATACGTGCCACGTGCATGACGCGGGGTACGATATCGTCAATGACTTCGAAGGTGTGCTGGAAGAATTCGATCACTTCATCGGGCGGGACCGCATTTCTGTCATCCATGTGAATGACAGCAAAAATGTGCGCGGGGCGGGGAAGGACCGCCATGAGAATATCGGTTTTGGCCACATCGGATTCGAACCGCTCCATTACATCGTCCATCATCCTTCTTTCAAATCGGTTCCGAAGATCCTGGAAACGCCGTTCATCGGAGTGGATAAGAAGAATAAGACAGCGCCTTATAAAGAAGAGATCAGCATGCTGAGAAGCGGTGAGTTCACGACTGCGCACAGGGATGCTCTTCTCGGTGAAGCATCAGACGTATGAATTTCATCAGAACAGGAGGCCCATCCCGGCTGAGGGAGGGCCTCCTGTTCACTTTTTCATGTTCAGATAGTTTTCAAGGATCTGATGGGTGCGCTGTTCCCCGATGACATTAGACACTTTCGATACGAATGTCTCCGGGACGCCCGTCAGGATCCAATGCATCGATATTTCATCCAGCAGCGGCCGGAGCTGACGGATTTCTTCTACGGAGAAATCCAGTCCATAACTCCGGGACAGCTTGAACATGTCTTCATCCGACCGTTTCTTCATCTCCAGCAATAACTTTGTATAATCCAATATGCCACCCAACTTTCTTTTTATTTGTCAGCGAACGGCCAATCGTATATAATCAGACGAGTAATCGTAACCGTTACTATTTAATAGAAGGATGATGGTATGCCAGAGAGTTTAGTGAAACTGACAGATGTCTCGTTCAGTTATGGCAGTTCGACTGTCTTGAAAGATATTACATTCTCCGTGGAGCCGGGAGAATTCTGGGCGCTGATCGGCCCGAACGGTTCAGGGAAATCCACGCTCATCAAACTGCTGCTCGGCCTTATGAAGCCGGGAAGCGGTACGATCGAGCTGTTCGGCCGGCCTGCAGGCTCCGCCGATCGCAAAGAGCGGATCGGCTATGTGTCGCAAAAGGCCAACTCGTTCAACAGCGGGTTTCCGGCAACGGTGCTCGAAGTGGTGAGGAGCGGTCTGACCAAGAAAAGAGGGCTCTTCAAACGGTTTACAAAAGAGGATACTGAGGCGGCAATCACTGCATTGCAGCAAGTCGGGATGGCGGATTTCGCCGCCCGCAATATCCGAGAACTCTCCGGCGGCCAGCAGCAGCGGGTATTCATCGCCCGCGCTCTCGCTGCACAGCCGGCACTTCTGATCATGGATGAGCCGACAGTCGGAATCGACCAGCAAAACTCGGCTTCTTTCTATACTATGCTGGAGCGGCTGAATCGTGACTCGGGAATCGCGATAATTTTGGTTTCCCATGAAATCGATCTGGTCACGGACTTGGCGTCACACGTCGCCTGCCTGAACCGGACGATGCATTTCCACGGCGGACGCCGGGATTTCGCAAAGCTCGGGGATCGTGACCTGTCGACGTGGTACGGCCATCCTGTTCGTCTCCTGCATCAGAAAGGGGGCATGGGAACCGATGATTGACGCATTGGCAACCTATGGATTTCTTCAAAATGCTTTTTTGTCAGGGATCATCATCGGAATCATCGCACCGATGCTCGGTTTATTCATTGTCGTCCGGCGCCTGGCGCTGATCGCAGATGCTCTGAGCCATGTGTCTTTAGCGGGGATTGCGGGAAGTTTGTATTTAAGCCAGCAAGTCGCCTTGTTTGCCGGACTCAATCCTGTCTATCTGGGAATGACGGCAGCGGTGGGGGGATCATTGCTCATCGAGAGGCTCCGGAGGGCGTATCGGAATTTCGAAGAGCTGGCGATTCCGATCATCCTCTCGGCGGGTATAGGCTTCGGGGCGATTTTCATTTCGCTTGCGAAAGGATTCGGCGCTGATCTGGTCGGGTATCTGTTCGGTTCCGTCTCTGCGGTGAGCCGGCAGGATCTGGCGGTCGTCACCATCTTGGCGCTTGTGGTGTTCGTGTTCATCTATCTGTTCTATAAGGAACTGTTCACCCTTTCGTTCGATGCCGATTATTCCAAAGCGTCCGGTATCAAGGGCCGCTGGATCCAGATGCTCTTCATGGTACTGACGGCTCTCGTCATTGGGGCGTCCATGAGGATCGTCGGGATCCTGCTCGTATCCTCCCTGATGACCCTGCCGGTCGCGTCTGCCATCCAGGTCGCGAAAAGTTTCAAGTCCGCTATGCTGCTGTCCGTGCTCTTCGGAGAAGTCTCCGTCGTCGCCGGATTGGTGTCTGCCTACTACTTGGATATCGCTCCGGGCGGCGCTATCGTCGTGACAGCCATCGTAATCCTGCTGGCAGTGCTATTGGGGAAACGCCTGCTCGGCATGCGTATGCCGAAAGTGGAGGAGGAAGTGCTTTGAATGTAGAGAGAGCGTGGGTCGTCCTGAAAGAACACTCGTTCAAGAGGACGAAGAACAGGGAAGCGATCTTGGAGTATTTGGCACATCAGGACGGTTACACACCTGCGATGCATGTATGTGATTTCCTGAAGAAAGATAACCCGGGTCTCAGTTTCGATACGGTCTATAGGAACCTCGCCACCTTCTCGGAGCTCGGGATCTTGGAAGAGACCGAGCTGAATGGAGAGCGGCAGTTCCGCATGCACTGTGATCCCGGCGTCCACCATCATCATTTCATCTGCACAGTGTGCGGAACGACCCGGCATATTCCGGCCTGCCCGATGGACCTTCTCGCCGTGGACCTGCCGGGTGTGGAGATTGAAGGTCACAAGTTCGAGATCTATGGGAAATGCTCCTCTTGCAAATAGCCCGTATAAAAAACTGCCCGATGCCGGATCATCATTCCGGCATCGGGCAGTTTTTATGTTTCAATTGACGTTCGCTGCGAAAAAGTGCTGTCTGATCCATTGATCCGCTTCATCCCATGTGTGCACCCGGATGACCCCTTTCGGAACCGGAAGGCGGTTGTAGGGTGTGTCGAAGAGAATGACCGGAATACCGAGTTCTTCATGGAGATCAACCGCATTGTCATGCTTGTCTTCAAAGAAGACGTCGATGCCGAATTTGCGGGCAGTTTCGATCTTCCTGTGACTGCCGATCAGTTCGATATGATCATAAGGAATCTGTTCCCGGCGGAACCATTCCGCCGTCGCATCTGTGACCTCTGCGCCGCGGGCGGAAATATAGAAAAGTTCCGCCTCATGCATGCGCCAGTCTTCCAGGATCCGTTTGGCATTCTCCTGGACAGAGGAAGCCAGGCAGATTTCCGCTTCGGTTTCTTTGTACCAGTTATGGAACTCCACCGGATCGACGTCGAAAGCGGCAGTGAGATCATACTCTTTGATATCATCCAGGACAAGATTGCAGCCGAACTTCTTATTGATATGCGGCAGGAGGGAGGACGGCGTCGTTACGGTTCCGTCTATGTCGATCCCAAAGCGGCAGCGGCTCAATTTGCAGCGCCGCTCTCCGCCAGTTTCTCTTCCTGACGTTTCTTCTCGAAGTATTCCTCTGCAAGCTTGTCGATTTCGACTTTAAGCTCTTCCACCATCGTTTCCTCAGGCACTTTGCGGACTGTCTTGCCGTGCATGAACAGCAGACCTTCTCCGCGTGCTCCCGCGATTCCGATATCTGCTTCACGCGCTTCTCCCGGTCCGTTGACGGCACAGCCGAGCACCGCGACTTTGATCGGTGCCTTTATAGTGGAAATATATTCTTCCACTTCGTTGGCGATCGAAATCAGATCGATCTCGATACGGCCGCAAGTCGGGCAGGAAATGAGGGTGGCTGCGTTGGATGACAGACCGAACACTTTCAGCAGTTCACGTGCAACCTTAACTTCCTGGACAGGATCGGCACTGAGCGATACACGCATCGTGTTGCCGATACCGGCAGAAAGAAGGGCGCCGAGACCGGCAGCACTCTTGATGGAACCGGAGAACAATGTGCCGGATTCCGTAATGCCGAGGTGGAGTGGGTAATCGAAAGCGGCCGCCGCTTTCTTGTAAGCTTCGATCGCCAGGTTGACGTCGGATGCTTTCAGTGAAACGATAATATCATGGAAATCGAGATCTTCGAGGATCTTGATGTGATGCAAGGCACTTTCCACCATGCCGTCAGCAGTCGGGTAGCCGTATTTCTCAAGGATCTTCTTTTCAAGCGAGCCTGCATTGACGCCGATACGGATCGGGATGCCTTTCGCTTTGGCCGCGTTGACAACAGCTTCCACTTTCGATTGTTTCCCGATGTTGCCCGGGTTGATCCGGATTTTATCCGCACCTTGCTCGATCGCGATCAGGGCAAGCTTATAGTTGAAATGGATATCCACGACGAGGGGGATATTGATGCGCTCTTTGATGGCTCCGATGGAATAGGCAGCACGCTCATCCGGACAGGCGACGCGGACGACCTGGACACCGGCTTCTTCAAGCCGTTTGATTTCTGCGACAGTCGATTCCACGTCATGGGTTTTCGTGGTCGTCATACTCTGGATGATCAGCTCATTGCTGCCTCCGATCGTAAGATTCCCGACTTTAACCGGACGTGTTTTGGATCGATGTATCATTTCAGTCATTAATCTCTCTCCTTACTTCGCAATACTACTGTACATTTTATCAACCATTCGGGCTAAAAGACAAGGAACTGCCCTCAGTACGTTACTGTTTTGTGCAAGATGTGACGATTTCATCACCGAGCGGCAGCTTGACCTGCTCGCCACCGGCAGGATCCTGTTTCTGCAGATGGGGGTTCAGCTGATAGAAGGCAGTCAGGCGGTCCATGAACGGCACCGCCGGATCAGGGTAGAGTGCAAACAGTGTCTCGATCGTGTCGCCTTCAGCAGCAGTGACAACGATGGAGGGGGGCTTGTCCACTTCCGGACAGCCGGCTTCTTCGGATGCAAACGCAGCGAGCTGAATTGTACCTTCCGTCAAGTCGCTTTTCAGCATATAGATGATGGCAAACAATGCAATGGCAGATAACAGAAGTCTCATTCGGCCGCCTCCTTTGCGTACTATATGCAGGAAGGTGCGGCAGGTATGCCGGTCATTTCACGGATGGGACAGGTTTTTTCGGATAATACGACACAGCCCTTCCGATGTAGAGGAGGTGGACCGCTCCGGTGACCAGGAAATTCACAGTGCCCGCGACATGGAAACTGTCCAGCAGCAATGACAGCAGTATCGGGGCAGTTATGGATACAGCGGCAGTCCGCCACGTATGCCGGTACTCCCCGCGCCGCTTCATCACATACAGCAGCCCTTTGCCGAGCCAGCCGAAAAAGCTGACACGGAGGAACAGGTAGAATGTGCTGACGACTAGCTGAAGGACGAAAGCGATCGGATACAGAAGGGCCCCGACTGTTTCTGCGTACTCTATCAAGTCATCCGACGCGCCGAACAGGTCGATGTCCCCCACAAGAAAACGGACGAACGATACGGCCGTCGACAGGAAGACGAACAGGAAGACGTATTGGAACACTTTTCCGATCGGAAGCAGCCGGAACGCTGCAAGTTTTTTCGGCTCATACAGGGAAGCCGTGAACAGCTGATGGATTTTCAAGATGATGGCTCCTTTCGATGCTACTAGTCAGTTTATCATCCGCGCAGAACTTTTGGACAGGAAATGACGGGAATCTGCAATTTGCGGCTGCCAATGTTAAAGGATTGTAAAGATTGCCGGATGTCTATTTACAACAACCTCATAAGACGCCAATAATAGAACCGTATACATATTGATATTGGGGGTTTCACATTGCATGGATATTAACTGGCAGCAAGTGGCGTTTCAATTTCTCGGGGGATTGGGGATTTTCCTGTTCGCCATCAAATACATGGGCGACGGTCTCCAGAAAGTGGCGGGGGACAGGCTGCGCTCGATCCTGGACCGGTTCACCACGAACCCTTTCATGGGCGTCCTGGTCGGGATCATCGTGACTGTACTCATCCAGTCGAGTTCAGGGACGACTGTCATCACGGTCGGACTTGTCAGTGCCGGCTTCATGAAACTCCGCCAGGCGATCGGAGTCATCATGGGGGCGAATATAGGTACGACTGTGACGGCATTCATCATCGGCCTGGATGTCGGTGCCTATGCACTGCCGATCATGGCAGTCGGTGCATTCCTCATTTTCTTCATCCAGAAACTGACCGTCAAGCATGTCGGGGAAGTGATCTTCGGGTTCGGCGGTCTGTTCCTCGGACTTGAACTCATGAGCACAGGGATGTCCCCGCTGCGGACGCTTGACGCCTTTTCCTCCCTGACCGTCTCGATGTCTGAGCATCCGATGCTCGGCGTGGTTGCGGGTACTGTGTTCACGTTGATCGTCCAAAGTTCGAGTGCAACGGTGGGGATCCTCCAGGGGCTCTATGCTGAACATCTCATCGATTTGAAGGCGGCGCTCCCTGTCCTGTTCGGCGACAACATCGGGACGACGATCACCGCGATCCTCGCATCGATCGGTGCATCCGTCGCAGCGCGGCGCGCGGCAGCGACCCATGTGCTCTTCAACGTCGTCGGGGCAGTCATCTTCATGCTTCTGCTTATACCGTTCACCGCCTACGTCGAATGGATCACGAGCGCCCTTGCAATCGAGGATAAGATGCAGATCGCATTCGCTCACGGATCTTTCAACGTCGTGAATACAATCATCCAGTTCCCGTTCATCGGTGCCTGGGCGTACTTTGTCACGAAACTGATACCAGGGGAAGATGTTACGATTGAATACAAACCGAAGCACCTCGATCCCCACTTCATCCACCAGTCGCCATCTGTTGCGATCGGACAGGCGAAGGAGGAGATCATCCGCATGGGCTCGTTTGCTGTTCAGGGATTAGGGGAGACATTCAATTACTTGAAAACAAGCAAGAAGAACCATGCAGAAACGGCTTATCAGATTGAAGACGCCATCAACAATCTGGATCGGAAAATCACCGATTATCTCGTGGAGATCTCGGCTGTCAACATCTCTCCCGTTGAATCGGTCCGGCACGTCATGCTGATGGATTCCGTCCGGGATATCGAACGGATCGGCGACCACTTCGAAAATATCATCGAGCTGATCGATTTCCGGGAAGTAAACAAAGTGAAGCTTTCCGAAGATGCAATGGAGGAGCTGTCCGAGATGTTTGAACTGACAGTCGGCACGGTCCAGAAGGCGGTGGATGCACTCGACACGAATGATCTGGATATCGCACGGGCAGTTGCGAAACAGGAAGAACTGATCGACAAGATGGAACGCAAATGCCGGAAGAGCCATATCATCCGGCTCAACGAAGGCGCCTGCTCCGCACAGGCCGGCATCGTGTTCGTCGATATTGTCTCCAACCTGGAGCGGATCGGCGACCACGCCGTGAATATCGCAGAAGCTGTGCTCGGTAAGAGGGCGTAACTGACGGAAGGGAGGCCACGATATGGAATGGATTGCGTGGATTGCAGCAGCCGTATGTTTCGCTGTCGCATTTCTCGGACTCATCTACCCGGTGATTCCATCAGTGGTATTTGTCATCGGCGGCTTTCTGATCTATGGGCTGCTTGATTCGTTCGCTTCGATGGGATGGCTGTTCTGGAGTATCCAGGTGCTCTTCACGATTCTTCTGTTCGGCGCTGATACGGTTGCCAACTTGTTCGGCATCAAACGGTTCGGCGGATCGGCTGCAGGCGGCTGGGGAAGCACGATCGGCCTCCTTGCCGGCCCCTTTGTCATACCGGTGGCGGGCATCCTGATCGGCCCGTTCCTCGGAGCTGTGCTCGCTGAGCTGCTGTTCACACGGGCAGGGTTCAGGCAGGCGTTCCGTTCGGGCATCGGGTCACTGGTCGGTTTCCTGACATCGGTTGCAGTCAAAGCTGCTGTAATGGCCGTCATGATAGGTGTATTCATACTATTCATTACTTGAAGACAAGATAATTGAATGCCCATAGGAAGTTTGTTACGCTTACAGGGCAGGAAAGAATTCAATCATTCGAGGAGGAATAGTAATGGCTTACAAATTACCCGAATTGCCTTATGCATATGATGCATTGGAACCGCACATCGACAAAGAAACGATGGAGATCCACCACACGAAGCATCATAATACGTATGTAACGAATGTGAACAGTGCATTGGAAGGTCACGATGACCTTGCTTCAAAATCAGTTGAAGAGCTGATCTCAGACCTGAATGCGGTTCCTGAGGACATCCGTACAGCAGTCCGCAACAACGGCGGAGGTCATGCAAACCACTCCTTGTTCTGGAAGCTCCTTTCCCCAAATGGCGGAGGCGCTCCGAAGGGCGAGCTGGCAGAAGCAATCGATAAGAAATTCGGCAGCTTCGACAAGTTCAAAGAAGAATTCGCAAACGCAGCAAAAACACGCTTCGGATCAGGCTGGGCGTGGCTCGTATTGGACAACGGTGAACTTTCGATCGTTTCCACTCCGAACCAGGACAGCCCGCTGATGGAAGGCAAAACACCGCTTCTCGGGCTGGACGTCTGGGAGCACGCGTACTACTTGAACTATCAAAACCGCCGTCCTGACTACATCTCTGCATTCTGGAATGTTGTCAACTGGGACGAAGTAGAAAAACTGTACGCAGAAAATAAGTAAGACTGCATGCAACTCAGCACACATCTTGTTCGTCAAGATGTGTGCTTTTTCATTGGATAATGCTATAATTCTCATGATGTGCACTTTGCCGAAGGAGGGAAAAGCGTGAAGAAAAATCAGCGTAAAGCCGACCAGGCGAAAGTCCGACAGCGTAAGCTGACTTCCTTCCGGATGAACTTCCTGTTCTTTTCAATTTTCGTATTGTTTTCATTGCTGATTTTCCGATTGGGATACTTGCAGATTGTCAAAGGAGAAGACTATAAAAAGTTATTGGAACGGACAGAGGAAATCGCTGTGAATACGAGTGTGCCGCGGGGGCGGATCTTTGACCGGAGCGGGCATCTGCTTGTGGACAATGAGCCGCGCAACGCGATTACATACACAAAAGCAACTTCCACCACTTCAGCGGAAATGCTGGAGATCGCCCGGAAACTTTCGAAGCTGATCGAAAAACCGACGAATCGCATTACTCTCGGAGATAAGAAGGATTTCTGGATCCTCCTGCACCCTGAGGAAGCGGCCGCGAAAGTGACCAAGAAGGAACAGCTGGCAATCCAGAACAATGATAAATTGACCAAAAAAGAAGGCCAGCGCAAGATCACTGAATTGACGAGGGAACGGATCACCGACGAGGATGTGGATTCGTTCACCGACAATGAGCTTGAAGTTCTTGCAATCTACCGCGAAATGATGTCAGGCTATGCGTATACTCCTCAAATCGTGAAGAGTGAAGACGTGACGGACCGTGAGTTCGCACTGGTATCCGAGCATTTAGCATCACTGCCCGGCGTCAATACAACAACGGACTGGGAGCGCATCAAATTGTCCGACAGTGCGATCCTCGGTACGACAACGAGTCCGCTGGAAGGGATTCCCCGGTCAGACCTCGATTACTTCCTGGCGCGCGGCTACTCCCGCAATGACCGGGTAGGGAAGAGTTATATTGAACGGTATTACGAGGATCTGCTGAAAGGTCAGAAAACTGTCGTCAAGAACATCAAGGACCGTACCGGAAAAGTGGTTGAAACGAAGACCGTCCGGGAAGGTGAACCGGGGAAAGACCTGATGCTGACGCTCGATACGGAGCTTCAGGCGCATCTCGAAAAGATCGTCGAGGATAATCTGATGAAAGCCAAACGGCTGCCCGGTTCCCGATTCCTGGACAGGGCGTTCCTCGTCATGATGGACCCGAACAACGGTGAAGTCCTGTCGATGGTCGGCAAGAAGGTCGTGACGGATAAGGAAACCGGCAAGCAGAGCGTGCAGGACTACACGTTCGGCACGTTTAGCACGTCGTATGAGGTCGGTTCCACAGCGAAGCTTGCAACACTGCTGACAGGATACAAATACGGAGCTGCCCGCATCGGCGAAGTGAAAATCGACGAACCGATCTATTTCAAGGGCAGCCGGCCTAAATCCTCGCTTTTCAACCAGAGCTCCCGGATCCCGGTTGATGATGTCGAAGCAATCGGCCGATCTTCCAACGTTTACATGTTCAAGATTGCGATGAATATCGCCAACTATAATTATGTCCGCGGAAGCGGCCTGAAGATCGACTTCGATGCATTCAATAAGATGAGGGAAGGCTATGCATCTTTCGGACTCGGCACCAAGACAGGCATCGATCTTCCCGGCGAGGTGACAGGATCATCGCCGGAACCGAACCGGGCGGAACCCGGAAAACTGCTCGACTTGGCGATCGGTCAGTATGATACGTATACCCCGCTCCAGATGGCGCAGTACGTATCGACTGTTGCGAATGGCGGATACCGGATTGCGCCGCGTATCCTGAAGTCGGTGTACGAACCGTCGAAAGACGGAAAAGAATTCGGTGCACTGCTGAAGGAGATGGAGCCTGTCGTCCTGAATAAGATTGATAACACACCGGAAGAGATCGCCCGTGTGAAAAAAGGGATGAAGTATACGTACTACGGGCCCCGCGGTACAGCCAGGGATCTCTTCAAAGGGGAAGCGTTCGACGCTGCCGGGAAAACCGGTACCGCGCAATCGGGCTATTACGAAGGCGAGGACCGATCGCTCTGGGGAACGCAGACCGTTTCCGTTGCACACGTCGGATTCGCGCCGTTCGATAATCCCGAAATCGCCTATGCGGTCATTGTGCCTCATGTGTCGACCTCCACAACACCGCCGCATCCGAACAACGATATCGTCCAGGCGGCAGTGAAGGAATACTTCGAGTTGAAGAAAAAACGGGCGGAGAGTGATATCTTCTCCACAGAAACGCCGGAGATCCAGCCGCCGTACGATGCAGCAGCCGATAAAAAGGCACCGCAGCAATAAGACAGCAAAAAGCTGCAGGGGAATTAGTCCCCTGCAGCTTTTTTCATTGTCTGACGGTTGTCAGCTCTTTTGCCAATTGAGCAAAATCCATCGATGAGTCGACCTCATGGCGGCCGATCTGAATCTTCCCGGACAGCCCTTCCTTGTTCAGATACCCTTCGAACTCCGAGGCGCTTTTGACGATGCCTGCCGTCTCCAGTGCATCCGAGGCGTCTTTCGACGTGTCGCCAGGCGACAGGGATATTATCATCTTTGTGACAGTCTCTTTCTCGGGTGTCTGCTCCTTGGCCGCTTCGGTCAGAGGGGCTTTGCCGGAAGAAGTGTTCGGAGAAGCAGACTGCTTCTTCTCCGCCTGTGTCGCTTTCTGTGCATCCGCAAGTGTTTCTTTCACTGAAGACAGATTCCGCTTCAGTTCGCTGTTTTCAGCTGTGAGCCGTTTGACAGACGCTTGATCATCAACAGGGTCGCCTGCGGTAAAGAACAAGACGGCGCCGGCAGTCAGACAGATGACTCCCGCCAGCTGCATCAGCTGCCGCATCATACTCGCACACCCTTCGACTGCAGGACTGCCACTACCTGTGAGGGAGGAAGGGACGAGCGCTGTGCGATCTCCTCTACGGAGAAGCCCTGGTTATGTAATACAGTGATCTGGCTGACGATGATCGAATGCACTGGTTTTTCCTGCGCTGATGATGCGGAAAGACGGGAGGATGGCGCGCTCTCCATCATCAGCTCCTCTTCCAGTGCTTTAATCCGTTTCTTCAGCTGGCTTGTCTCCTGATGGAGGCTGATGGAGATCTGCTCGATTTCATCTGACTTCGTCTGACGCGCATTCAGCAGAAGGGAAATCAGAAGAGCAGCTGCCCCAATTGCCATGAGGGTTATCGGAAGTGACAAAGTACCCCTCCTTGAAAGTATCATTTTCCTCTATCCTACCATAATCAGATCGTTTAAGGAATTCACTTTTAGGCTGGACAAAATCTCTGAGTATGATACAATAGAACAGTCGTATAAATCATGCTCATAAAAATTCAATTATCGCTGATGAGTGGGAGGGACAACCATGCGCGTAAATATTACACTTGCTTGCACTGAATGTGGTGAGCGTAACTATATCACAAAGAAAAACAAGCGTAACAACCCGGAACGTATTGAAATGAAAAAATATTGCTCACGCGAAATGAAGCAGACGCTTCACCGCGAAACAAAATAATTGCTCATGCCAAAACCTTTTACCGGTTTTGGTTTTTTCTTTTAATAAGAAGGGAAGAGGGGTACTATGGAGAAGTCTGAAATTCGCAAAAAAGTGCTGTCACTTCTGGAAGATCTGCCCGATGAGCACTATCGCAAGATGAGCGAGGAAGTCAGCGGCCGGTTCTTCGGAACGTCAGAGTATGCAGAAGCCGAAACTGTTGCCTTGACGGTTTCACGCGGAAGGGAAATTTGCACCCGACCGATCATCGAAGCGTGCTGGCAGGCGGGGAAGCGGGTGGCTGTACCGAAATGCAGACCTGCAGACAGAACGATGCAGTTCCGGTTCATCACCTCATTCTCCCAGCTGGAAACCGTTTATTTGGATCTTCAGGAACCGATCGAAGAACAGACAGAGAGTGCAGTGGCTGACGACATCGACCTGATTGTCGTGCCTGGCGTCGCCTACTCATCTGACGGCTATCGGATCGGCTATGGCGGCGGCTATTATGACCGCTTCCTTGAGGGATATGAAGGGAATGCTCTTTCACTCGCGTTCGAGTTGCAGATTGGCCCCTCGCTGCCAGTCGAACCGTTCGATATCCCGGTCGGCAAAATCATCACGGAAGAGCGTGTGATCGTATGCAGCAGAGCGGAATAACCGAGTTCTGGGACGTCGTTCGACTCTTAAGGCGTTTCGGCGCATATATCTATACAGGTGACCGGAAAGCCGATATTCTGCTGATGCAGTCCGAGCTGAAGGATCTGCATGCGGACGCTCTGATCATGAAAGAAGACTATCTTGCTGCCTCCCTTCTTCTCCGGAGAGAACTGGCAAACTGTGAATAGGCTGCCGGAGAGTGAATGCAGGGGGCTTCCTGCCTGACCGCTTCCCCATGGTTCGGTGCAGTCTGAAACTTTTTCACATACTCGAACGTTAGTATAAAGACCGTGCATCCCGATATGGTGGAAAGGAAGAGATAGAATGGGCAAAATTCACTGGCCGAAACACTCAGTGCTCGGAATCGCAGTCATTGCAACCTGGCTGACGACATACTTCGGCTATCTGACAAGCTTCAACATGAGCATCGATAACATGGTGCAGCAGCTGATTCTCTTCATGAATCCGTTGAGTTTCCTGCTGTTGATATACGGGGCAGGCTTGTTCATCAAGACAGCGAAACGCCGTAACCGTTACATCATTTTTGTAAGCGTCATCACCTCGGTGATCATGTTTGCCAACGCGGTTTTTTATCGATTCTTCAGTGATTTTATAACGTTACCGCTATTGTTCCAAACAAATAACTTCGGCGATCTGTCTTCATCCGTCATGGCGAACATCCATGGGGCGGATGTCTTCTTCTTTACAGACGTGATCATCATCGCACTGGCGGTGAAGTTCATTCCCCAGCCGGCAGAGTCGGCCGTGCAGTTCAAGATGGGACGGCGTCTGTATTTCATCGCCGCAGCGGCTCTGTTCATGGTGAATCTCGGTCTGGCTGAAGCGGAGCGTCCGCAGCTGCTGACCCGAAGTTTCGACCGTGAGCTCCTCGTGAAGAATATCGGCACGTACAATTACCATATCTATGATCTGATTGTGCAGTCTAAATCACATGCCCAAAGGGTGCTGGCGGATGGCAGCGAGCTGTCTGAAGTGGAGAACTATGTGCAGGCCAGCCGAAAGGAACCGAGCAAGGAAATGTTCGGCGCGGCGAAGGGGAAGAATGTCATCATCATTTCCCTGGAATCCTTGCAGAATTTCGTCATCAATAAAGAAATGGACGGCCATGTCATCACGCCGTTCCTCAATTCCCTGACCGAAGATCCGGACACGTATTACTTCGATAATTTCTATCATCAGACAGGTCTCGGAAAAACGTCAGATGCGGAATTCATGGTCGAGAATTCGATTTATCCCCGTAACGGCAGTGCCGTATTCTTTACGCACAGCGGCAATACGTATGATTCCCTGTCCGAACGACTCGGTGAGAATGGATATTTCACGAATGTCATGCATGCGAACAATCGCAGTTTCTGGAACCGCGACATCATGTACAAAGCACTGGATATTGACCGATTCTATGACGTGCAGAGCTATACGATCGGCGAGGGCCAGGCAGTCAACTGGGGTATGAAGGACATTCCATACTTTGAACAGTCCGTCGAGATGATGAAAACCATGCCGAAACCGTTTGCGTCCCGTATGATTACGCTGACGAATCACCATCCGTTCGACCTGGATGAAGAGGATATGCTCATACCGCCATATACATCGAATTCAAAAACACTTAATAAATACTTCCAATCCTCCCGCTACTTGGATGAATCCATCAAGGTGCTGTTTGATAAGCTGAAGGAAAGCGGCCTGTATGATGATTCCATTATCGTCATGTATGGGGACCACTACGGAATATCGGAAAACCATAACAAAGCGATGAGCATGTATCTGGACAAGGAACTCACGCCTTACGACAATACCGTCCTTCAAAAAGTCCCGTTCTTCATCCATATCCCGGGGAATGGGCAAGGAAAGGTCATGCATGAACTGGCCGGCCAGATGGATATCCGGCCGACCATCCTGAACTTAGCAGGGATCGACTCGAAAGACGACCTTCAGTTCGGTTCTGACCTTTTTTCAGACGAACACGAGAACTTTGTGATTTTCCGTGACGGACGCTTCGTAACGGATCAGTACGTCTATGCCCATGAAGTATGTTACGATGCGGAAACAGGCGAGCCGACGGACAATGAATTGTGTGCTCCATTCATGGAGCGGGCTGCCAAAGAACTCGATTACTCGGATGCCATCATCAACGGTGATCTGCTCCGTTTCAAAGATGGGGATGAGGAAAAGCAAAAAGATCAGCCGGAGATGACCGGCAAATAAAGAGAAAAGACCGTCGGCAGCGCAATTTGCCGATGGTCTTTTCTCTTGTCGGGCCAATGAAAAAAGCGCTTCCGGTTTTGGCCGGACAGCGCTTTTTCATTGGATTATGTGATTAGTGCAAGCTTGGCGGATACCCTTGGAAAACGATGGTGGCAATTGTGAACCCACCGAAAATAACGGCAGCCAGCAAATTGAATACGATACTGAGCAGGTTACGCTCTTTGAATCCCTGTACGGTTCCAACAACAGCTAAAATTGCGATAAGACCGAAAATAACCATTAAAAGATTCATAAAAGATGACACTCCTTTCGAAAAAGAACAGATGAATGCCTAGTTAGCAATACTCACCTTCCATTGTACTGTTTTGCAATCCATTTGTCGAGTTGTAAACGTGACGATTGTTTGAATTCCTATTCATCTTTCCGTATTCTAAGATGGAGGGGGAATTCTTGTGAAGATCAATACTTTGCCGCTTGGCCCTGTCCAGGCGAATTGCTATCTCATCATCCATGATGATGGAACCTGCCTGATCATCGATCCGGGTGAAGAAGCGAATAAAATCCAGCAGGCCATTGAGCAGGAAGGTGCTGTGCCGGCTGCCGTTTTGCTGACACACGCACACTTCGACCACATTGGTGCACTGGAGCCCATCCGCGCCCGCTACGGAATACCGGTGTACGTGCACGAAAGTGAAAAGGACTGGCTCCAGAATCCGGACCTGAATGGGTCTGCGAACTATCCGATGCTCGAGCCGGTTTCATGCAGGCCGGCGGACCGGTTTCTGCAGAAAGACGGCAGTCTGGCGATCGGTCCATTTGATATGGAAGTCCGCCATACGCCGGGACATTCACCGGGCAGTGTCTGTTATGTCTTCCATGACAACCGGTCAGCGATTACAGGCGACACGCTCTTCAGGCAGGGGATCGGCCGTACGGACCTTCCGGGCGGCAATGCCCACCAGCTGCTGACGGCCATCGAGAAGCAGCTGCTGTCGCTCGATCCGGACTACCGGATTTATCCGGGGCACGGACCGAAAACGACGCCGCAGTTCGAGATGGACACCAACCCATTCCTGAACGGATTCTAAAAAAACAGCCGAAGTTCGGCTGTTTTTTTTAGTGTCCGGCTCCTGGGACATGGATGAACGTCGCATAGTACGTAAACCCGACTGTAAAGATCATCAAATACGCGCCGAACATGTACAAGTACATTCTTTCGGTAAGCTTCATGTAGCCAAGCAGCATGAAGAAGATAGTGCTCGCGACGAATAAAAGAGCGACCTGGTCCATGTGACCGACAAAAAACATAACTGCGAAAATCCCTGTCCAGAAACCACACAGCTTGAACATATTATCCATAAGTGCGTCCCTCCTTACAACAATACAATAAACTCCTCTTCATTATAAAGGATAGGCTGGTGAAAAGTAAACTCAAATCAGGGCGGAGGTGTGACAGATCCGTGAGGGATTGTTCACATGAAATTATCACACAGTTCAACTTTTATACCCCTCAGTGTATGGAAAATGCGGGTTTGGCAAAAAGCATTCCAATTCATTTGCCAACCGTCTATACTGTGGGCAAGACATAAAGCGGTCTTATGTCCCAGAAAGAGGGGTGTGCATTGGAAACACAGGACAACCTGATTGAACAGAAATGTTTTCAGCTGCTGCAGCAGGCGATCGGAGCGGATGCAACGGATATCCACATGGTTCCGTCCGAACAGGATTATGACCTGTTCCACAAGAAGGGCAGCAGACTGGAACGGATCGGCAAGCTCCCCCCACAGCTGGCCATCCGGATGATTTCTTTTTACAAATATTTATCTTCCCTCGATATAAGCGATCGCCGCAAACCTCAGAGCGGCTCATTCCACAAACAATTCAGCGACCAGAACTTTTCTTTCCGTATTTCAACAATTCCATCAATCCATACAAATGAAAGTGTTGTCATCCGCATCCAGCAGCATAACAAAATCGTATCGCTCGATCAGTTGTGCCTGGATCCCGAGTGGTCAGGCCAACTGAAGAAGTCGATCAGCCAGCAGCAGGGGCTGTTCATGGTGACGGGGCCGACCGGGTCAGGCAAGACGACGACAATCTATTCCCTGACCGCCCATTGCGTCAACGAACTCGGCAGGCATGTGATCACCTTGGAGGACCCAGTCGAGAATCCCCACCGCCATCTGCTGCAGATCCAGGTGAATGAACGTGCAGGCATGTCCTATGCGGCCGGCTTGAAAGCCATCCTGCGGCATTCCCCCGATGTGATCATGATCGGCGAGATACGGGATGCCGAAACTGCGAAAGTCGCTGTCCAGGCCGCCCTGACCGGCCATCTTGTACTGACAACCGTACACGCAAAAGACGCAGCGGGCTGCCTGTACCGGATGATGGATTTCGGTGTCTCGGCAGAAGAGCTGCGCCAGACAGCGGTCTGCATTTCCGCTCAGCGTCTCATCCGAAAAAGCGATGGCAGGCTCGGGGCAGTGTTTGAGATCATCCAGGATGCGCCGCTTGAAGAACTGAAGCGATCCGTGAAGAACGAAGAACCAAGCTTGATCGCCGGGGAAGGGGGCGTGGAAGCCCTTGTCCGGAAATACAGCGCGTCCGTCTATTCGACTTAGACTGAATTCACTCAGGAAAACGGAACGGCCGCCTGCCGTCAAAGACCAGCCAGTATTCCTGCTGAGAGCTTCCGAGCTGCTTCAGGAAGGCTATACGATGCATGAGTGCTTCACCCTGCTGCTGCCGCATCATTGTGCGGACAGTCTGCAGGTCATCCGAAAAGTCGAGGAGGTTTTCCGGGAAGGTGAAAATATTTCAGAGATCCTCGAAATGCTCGGATTCCCGAACCGCATCCTGCTGTCCGTCAAATTATCCGAGAGTGACGGCAGACTTGCAGAAGCGCTGCGGGGGGCCTCCATACGGATGGAAGCGGCACAGCTGCGCCGGCAGAAGTTTGTACAGGCAGCGACCTATCCCGCTGTCCTGATCACCGCAATGGCGATGCTGCTCGTGGCATTCAAACTGTATTTCCTTCCGAATTTCGAAACGTTGGCAGATGCCCGTTCCGCTTCGTCAACCGGGCTGGAACGGTTCCTGCCGCGGCTTGTGGCTGCAGCACCTGATGCTGCCCTTGCCGGGATATGTGCATTGGCCGTCTGCCTGCTTGCTGCCGGGTTGCTTTACAGGCGGCTCAGCCCGGAGGATCGGATCCGCAAGATTTCCAGACTGCCGGTCGCCGGTAAATTGTTCACAGAGCGTCTGACGAGACTGTTCGCCTCCGAAACAGGAAACCTTCTCGCTGCCGGGAATACGATCCAGGAAGCGATGATGATACTCGGCACCCAGAAACTTGATCCGCTGCTGGCGCACATCGCTGACACGGTCCGGAGCCATGCAGCAAAAGGCGAGCAGTTCCATATAGCTGTCCAGCTGACGGGCGGTCTGACGAAAGAATTATCTTTTTTCGCAAAACACGGAGCCGACAGCGGGCATCTGTCCAAGGAACTCCTCCTGTTCAGCGAGCAGCTTGGAAATACACTCGACAGGAAAGTGAACCGGGCGGTCGCCATGCTCCAGCCGGCGCTGTTCGTCTTGCTGGCAGTCTGTATGATCGCAGCCTACCTGGCGCTTCTGCTGCCTGTCTATGGAATGATAAAAACGATGTAAAGGAGATCCAGAATGAAGAAACGACTGAATGAAGATGGATTTACGCTGATTGAAATGATGATCGTCCTTCTGATCATATCTGTCCTGATCCTTGTAGCGATCCCGAATGTTACGAAGCATTCGAAATCGATCGATGAAAAAGGGTGCGATGCCTATCTGAAAATGGTAGAAGGACAAGTGCAGGCATACAAGATGGATACCAAGAAGATCCCTGCCTCCCTTGTGGAGTTGAGCGAAAACGATTACTTGCCTCCGGATGCAAAATGCCCTGACGGCTCGGGTCTGACAATAGACACGGCGGGCAAAGTGACAGTAAACCGTTCAGGCGCCGGAGGCTGAATGAAGTGGAAAAGTGAAGCCGGCATGACGTTCCTGGAACTGCTGCTCGTTCTCATGGTGGTGGGCGTGCTGACGCTTCTGATCATTCCCGTCGGCAAGGGCTGGTCATCCGGACAGACTGAACAGGACGGCATCGAGGCTTTCAAGGCAGCTGTCCACCATATGCAGTCATATTCCATGGCCCATAAGGCACGGACCTCCATGACATTCAGCGGTGACGGCAGTGTCTATACCATTGTCTATTCCGATAGACCGGAAACTCGGCCGGCAAGTTTTCCGACGTCCATCACTCTCGACGATTCCAGCTCGTTCCGTTCCATCGTGTTCCAGGCGAACGGTGACATGCAGAAGACGGGAACCCTTTACTTGAAGACAGACAGCGGCGGAAAGAAAATCAAGTTTCAGTTCCAGAGAGGGAGGATGATAATCGATGGATGAGACGGGCTACTCCTGGCCGGAAGCGATCCTCACACTGGCTGTCATGATGCTGATTTTCGGTACGCTCCTTCCGGTTTCCTTCAGGATGATGACCGGCCTGGAAAGCAAGAAGCATGAGATGTACGCAAAGGAGACGATGTACCAGGGAGCCCTCCTGCATCGTTCATACGGCCTACAATCCGGGTACCGGAAAGAAGATGGCGTGCTGTTCAGCTGGACTGTGGAGAGGACAGCGATTTGCGTCAGCTATATGCGTGAACAGGAAACCCGGACGGTCTGCTCATCGTGAACACACGAACCGATGAATCTGGTTTCACGCTTCTCGAAAGCCTGTTCCAGCTGCTGATCGCCGTGGCTTTCCTTCATCTGATCGTGCTGTTCCTGTTATTCAAGGATACCGTCCACACCCAGCTGACCGACAGCCATGCCGTCGAGTGGGAGCTGTTCATGGTCGACCTTCAGCGGGATCTGTCTGACGTCATATCTGTACGGGTCTCTGCGGACGGGAAATCCTTCACTGTTCTGAACGCGTCCGATCAGACCGTCGACTACAGCACGGTCAATCATGTCATCCGCAGAAGGATCGGCCATGAAGGGCATGTCCCGCTCTTGACGTCCGTCCAAACAGCGGTTTTCAGTCTGGAAGATGAGTATATGGAAGTGTCTGTACTGACGTCCGGCAGCAGGGAACGGACAAGGAGGGTTGCGGTTGGTCTGGCTGAAGAATGAGCATGGCGTAACGATGCTGATGGCGCTTATTCTATTATTTTTCGTCACCCTCTTTCTTTTTACATTCGTTTCATGGCATAGTTATCTATATGAAACGTTCGACTCGCTGGGCACAATCTACGAGCAGGCAGCGAGAACAAAGATGCAGGGCGGATGATTTGAATGAACAAAGTATATCTTGTCGGATTCATGGGCTGCGGGAAAAGCGCCATCGGCAAACGGCTCAGCTTCTATACGAAGCTCCCTTTCTACGACATGGACCATGAAATCGTCCAGAAGACCGGTATGACGATCCCTCAGATCTTCGCGACCTACGGGGAAGAGCGTTTCCGTGATATGGAGACCGAATTCCTCCGGACGTTCCGCGACGAGAAATGTATCATTGCGACAGGCGGTGGGGCAGCGATGCGGGAAGAGAACCGGGCACTCATGCGGGCCGGCGGTCTCGTGTTTTTCCTGGATGCTCCGTTCCGCGATATCTGGCGGCGGATCGCAACCGACAAAAACCGGCCGATCGTCCAGCGATCGACGCGCGCAGAAATCGAGACGCTCTATAAGAAACGTTATCCCGCATACAAGACTTCGGCGCACTTCATCGTCCAGACGAAGAAGCGGTCCTTGAGGAAAGTGACCGAGTATATCGCCTTCCAGATGGACCGTCTGTCAGGCGGACAAGACTGAGTGACCCGCTTTCTGCCGGGCAGCCGGCGGACTCCGATTTTGATTGCGCTCCGGCTTGTAAACTGGTAAGATAGGGACGATATCAGCAGTTTTCCGAATCTTGAACTATTGGACGTAAATTAAATAGTGCGGATGAATGTATGGGGAGAGAGCGCAGGATGCGCCGCCGAAGGAGCAAGTGACCGAGTCATGAATCTCTCAGGCAAAAAGACCTGTACTGGACGCATTCCTGAACTGGGCTGCATGAATTCAGCTGGACGGACAGGGGCTCTCTTTTATCACAAAAGGGGCCTCTTTCTTTTTTTAGACGAATGGGGGAGAATGTGTTGTCTGAATCTTTGAAACGAACACCGCTTTTTGAGAGCTACGCATCACATAATGGAAAGACGATCGATTTCGGAGGCTGGGAGCTGCCGGTCCAATTCACGGGCATCAAGGCCGAACATGAAGCTGTCCGAACGGCTGCCGGATTGTTCGATGTCTCGCACATGGGTGAAGTCGCTGTTCGCGGCGCAGGGGCGCTGGCGTTCCTGCAGTCGATCGCAACCAACGATGTGTCGAAACTGAAGGACGGGCAGGCACAGTATACGGCGATGTGCTATGAAGACGGCGGCACGATCGACGATCTTCTGATCTATAAGCGCAGCGACGAAGACTATCTGCTCGTTGTCAATGCCTCGAATATCGAGAAGGATGTCAAGTGGCTGGAACAGCATGCTGCACAGGATGTCGAGATCGATGACCAATCCGACCGCTGGGCGCTGCTTGCCCTCCAGGGACCTAAAGCGGAGGCAATCCTGCAGCGGCTGACCGATGAACCGCTTGCGGACATCCGGTTCTTCCGTTTCAAGGATGATGTCTCCCTGGCGGGGGAGACCGTCATGATTTCCCGGACGGGCTATACCGGTGAAGATGGTTTTGAAATCTACTGCACACCGGAAAGTGCCGTGAACCTTTGGGAGAAGATCCTGCAGGAAGGCAAAGAGGACGGCTTGGTCCCGGCCGGTCTCGGTGCGCGAGATACGCTCCGCTTCGAGGCGGGACTGCCGCTGTATGGGCAGGAGCTGTCCAAAGATATTTCCCCTCTTGAAGCCGGTATCGGCTTTGCTGTCAAAGTCGGGAAAGAACCTGATTTCATCGGAAAAGAGGCGCTCGCCAGGCAGAAAGAGGCAGGGGTGCCAAGGAAGTTGGTCGGATTGGAAATGATCGACAAAGGAATCCCCCGCACCGGCTACCCGGTATTTGCTGACGGGCAGCCGGTCGGTGAAGTCACGACAGGAACCCAATCGCCTACATTGAAAAAGAATATCGGCTTTGCATTGGTCGGCAGGGAGTCATCCGCCGAAGGAACCGAACTGGAAATCGAAGTCCGGAACAAACGCCTGAAAGCGAGAATCATCGGGACTCCGTTCTACAAGCGCCCGTAACGATGACGCCTATCCGATACCCAACAAACAGGAAAGAAGGGATTTGCACATGCAGCACCGCTATATACCGATGACTGAGTCGGATCAGAAAGAGATGTTAGAAACGATCGGCATCACTTCCGTTGACGAATTGTTTGCAGATATACCCGAGAAGATCCGCTACACGGAAAAACTGAAGATCAAGGAAGCGAAATCAGAATCCGCACTTCTAAAGGAACTGTCCCGGCTGGCAGCGAAAAATGCGGACTCCCGGAATTATGCATCTTTCCTCGGTGCAGGTGTCTATGATCATTACAAGCCGGTGATCGTCGACCATGTGATCTCCCGTTCGGAATTCTATACAGCGTATACACCATACCAGCCGGAAATCTCGCAAGGGGAGCTGCAGGCTATCTTCGAGTTCCAGACGATGATCTGCGAGCTGACGGGCATGGACCTCGCCAACTCATCCATGTATGACGGCGGCACTGCACTTGCCGAAGCGGGTACGATGGCTGCAGGCCATACGAAACGCAAAAAGCTCATCGTTTCCGAGACAGTCCATCCGGAAGCCCGTGATGTTGTCCGTTCGTATGCGGACGGACAGCAGATCGAAGTGGTCACTGTGCCGCACAGGGACGGCGTCACAGATACGGATGTCCTGCAGGAATTGCTTTCTGACGAAACAGCGGCTGTGCTTGTCCAGTATCCGAACTTCTTCGGCCAGGTGGAAGACATCCAGGCGATCGGTAAGATGGCGCATGAAGCAGGCGCCCTCTCCGTCGTTTCTGCAAATCCGCTTGCACTCGGCATCCTGACACCGCCCGGAGCACTCGGTGCGGATATTACGGTCGGGGATGCCCAGCCATTCGGGATCCCTGAACAGTTCGGCGGACCGCATTGCGGCTACTTCGCCGTAACGAAGAAACTGATGCGGAAAGTGCCCGGCCGTCTTGTCGGCGAAACGACAGATGACGAAGGCCGCCGCGGCTATGTCCTGACTCTGCAGGCAAGGGAACAGCACATACGCCGTGACAAAGCGACTTCCAATATCTGCTCCAACCAGGCGCTGAATGCCCTGGCGGCTTCAGTGGCGATGACAGCGCTCGGCAGACAGGGAATCCGTGAAATTGCCTATCAGAACTATGCAAAGACGCATTACGCCAAGCAGGCATTCGAGCGGGCCGGTTTCACCGTCCTTGGCGGGGACCGGCACTTCAACGAGCTCGTGGTCGACTGTGGCCGCCCGGTTGCCGAACTCAATGAGCAGCTGCTTGATCAGGGGATCATCGGCGGCTACGAGTTGAGCCGGACGTACGAAGGCATGGAGAATCACGCGTTGATCGCCGTTACGGAACAGAGGACTAAAGAAGAAATCGATGCACTTGTGCAGGAAATGGAGGCCGTCCATGCATAACGAAAACCAGCCGCTCATATTTGAAGTCTCAAAAGCCGGCCGTGTCGGCTACAGCCTGACTGAACTTGATGTGCCTGAAGTCGACCTGGACACACTGCTTCCGGAGTCGCTGCTGCGCAAGGAAGCACCGGCGCTGCCGGAAGTATCCGAACTGGATATCATGCGCCACTATACAGCGCTGTCCAACCGGAACCACGGGGTGGATACCGGATTCTATCCGCTCGGTTCCTGTACAATGAAATATAATCCGAAAATCAACGAAGCCGTCGCACGCATGTCCGGATTTGCGAACATCCATCCGCTCCAGGCTGAATCCACTGTCCAGGGGGCGATGGAAGTCGCCTATGATCTGCAGGAGCATCTGTCCGAAATCACAGGGATGGCCGAAGTGACCCTTCAGCCGGCTGCAGGCGCCCACGGGGAATGGACAGCACTGATGATGATCCGTGCGTTCCATGAAGCGAACGGTGACCACAAGCGGACGAAAGTTCTCGTTCCGGATTCCGCGCACGGGACGAATCCGGCATCCGCGACAGTCGCAGGCTTTGATACCGTCACGGTCCTGTCCGATGAAAAAGGTCTCGTCGATATCGAAGATCTCCGCTCGAAAGTGGACGAACAGACAGCAGCACTCATGCTGACGAATCCGAATACACTCGGATTGTTCGAGGAGAATATCCTCGAAATGGCGGAAATCGTCCATGGTGCCGGCGGTAAACTGTATTATGACGGTGCCAATCTGAATGCCATCATGTCCAAAGCACGTCCGGGGGATATGGGATTTGATGCAGTCCACTTGAATCTGCATAAGACGTTCACAGGCCCTCACGGCGGCGGAGGCCCGGGATCCGGTCCGGTCGGTGTGACGGAGGAGCTCGCATCGTTCCTGCCAAAGCCTGTGCTTGAGAAGCATGACGGCGTCTTCACCTTCAATTACGATCGGCCGCAGTCGATCGGCCGTGTGAAGCCGTTCTATGGCAACTTCGGTATCTACTTGCGCGCCTATACGTACATCCGCTCGATGGGGCCGGACGGACTGAAAGCCGTAACGGAAAATGCGGTGCTGAATGCGAACTACATGATGCGCAGACTTGAGCCGTATTTCGATCTTCCGTACCCGCAGCACTGCAAGCATGAATTCGTCCTGTCGGGCCGGCGTCAGAAAAAACTCGGCGTCCGGACACTGGATATGGCGAAACGGCTGCTCGATTTCGGCTTCCACCCGCCGACTGTCTACTTCCCGCTCAATGTCGAGGAAGGAATGATGATCGAGCCGACTGAAACGGAATCGAAAGAGACACTCGATTCATTCATCGACGCCATGATCCAGATCGCGAAGGAAGTCGAGGAGAATCCTGAAATCGTACAGGAAGCGCCTCATACAACGGTCATCAACCGTCTTGACGAAACGAAAGCCGCACGGAAGCCCGTGCTCAGGTATACACCGGAGACGGAGAGCGAACTTGTGAAAGCATAAGAAAAAAGGCCGGAGCTGACTGCTCCGGTCCTTTCCATTATTTCTTACTTTTCACTTTCCCCGACCACGTGCGGAATCCGCCTTGCAGGTGGTACAGCTGGGAGTACCCTTTCTTTTTCAGGAAGAGGGCGGTCCGGGCGCTTCTGCCGCCATTCTGATCATACAGGTAGACGGGCTTATCTGGACGGATTTCCTTATAACGCTGGCGGAGCTGCGTATACGGCAGGTTCCGCGCGCCTAAGATATGACCGGCATCGAAATCTTTCGGTTCCCGTACATCGATCAGCTGCGCTTTCCGGTAGCCTTCGATGAACTGCTCCTGGGATAAGTTCGTAACTGCCTTGCGCAGCCGCAGGGCTGTAATTGCAAAGTAAGCGATCAATATAACAATCAAAGCTCCCAAAACGTAGAAATTAGCGTTCACAGCATTTTTCCCCTTTCTATCTCCCTTTCATTATAAAGATTAAGTGGCACTTGTTCAATCGCAATGGTAAAATTGAGTCCGAATGAAAGGGATGTGATTGAGTGGGGAAGACGAAATGGCATTTCATCGAGTCGGGCAAATGTGCGCCTGCCTATAATATGGCACTGGACGAGGCACTCCTCGAGTGGCACAGCCGCGGGGAGATCGGCCCGGTTCTGCGATTCTATGAATGGGATCCGGCGACGCTGTCCATCGGCTATTTCCAGCGTGTCGAAAAGGATATCGATCTGGAAGCCGTTCAAGCGCACGGGCTAGGCTTTGTCAGAAGACCGACCGGCGGCCGCGGCGTGCTGCATGAACACGAACTTACATACAGTGTCATCGTTACAGAGGATTATCCGGAAATGCCGGAAACGGTGACGGAAGCCTACCGGGTCATTTCAGGAGGATTGCTGGAAGGGTTCCGCAATTTAGGGCTCGATGCCTCATTTTCCGTGCCGGGTGAGCAGCTGACGGAACAGCTGAAACGGCCGAAGAGCGGTGTCTGCTTCGATGCGCCGAGCTGGTATGAGCTTGTGGTCGAAGGGAAGAAAGTGGCGGGCAGTGCGCAGACGAGGCAAAAAGGTGTCATCCTCCAGCACGGCGCCATCCTGCTGAGCCTGGATGAGGACAAGCTCGTCTCCCTGTTCAAGTTCGATTCGGACGAAGCGAGGGAGAAAGTCCGCCGCGGTCTCCCCGAGAAGGCGGTGGCAATCGACCGGCTCACCGACCGGCCGATCAGTGCGGCCGACTGCTCCCGGGCCTTTGCGTCTGGGTTCGAAACAGCGCTTGACATCGAGCTCGTCCCGTTCGCGCTGAATGAGGAGCAGCTTCGGACAGTGAAGGAGATTGAGCGGACAAAGTACGCCAATCCTGAATGGACGTACAAAAAATAAAAGGCATTCCCGGATGTGCCATGCACACCCGGGAATGCCTTTTTTGCTATAGGTTCACTGTACTCATTTCCGCTTCCGGCGATAATGGTGACGGATCTGTCAAAACGGCTTCGCCGTGGACTTCCACTTCCAGCAGCTTATTGAAGGAAGCGATTGCGACTTCCACCTGGTCGTCGTCCGGCTCTTTCGTTGTCAGCAGCTGCAGCCACAGACCTGGATATCCGAGATACCGGAGGACAGGCACATTCCGTACAGCATTTGTAAGCTGCAGAACTTCGAACGACACACCAAGTACGACAGGGATGAGAAGGATCCTGTTGACAATCCTGAGCCAGAACGGATCTGTCGGCACAAGGAAGTAGATGAACATTCCGACAATGACCGTGAACAGCAGGAAACTGCTGCCGCACCGGTAATGCAGACGTGACTGCCGTTGGACATTCTCGACAGTCATCGGCAGACCGCTCTCGTAGCAGTTGATCACTTTGTGTTCCGCTCCATGATACTTGAACACACGTTTAATGAGCGGTGTCATGGAGATGAGCGACACATAGCTGAGCAGAAGAGCCAGTTTAAAGAAGGTTTCCAGCAGGATCTGAACCGTCTTGCCGGGCAAGATCGAATGGAACAAGCCTGCCAGGAATACAGGGAACAGTGTGAATACGAATTTGCCGAACAGGAAGGATAATACACCTACCGCGGCAACTCCCAGCACCATTGCCAGTTTGGACGATTCTTCTTCGGTAGTCTCCTCTTCTTCACCGGGCAGGACGTCATACCTGTCGCTTGCAAACGTCAAATGCTTCGAACCGAGCCCTGCGGATTCAATCAGCGCAATGATTCCGCGGACAAACGGGATTTTCTTCAATTTTTGGCGGACGGGGCTCGTCTCTTTCAACGCGTGGAAATAGTCGATGGATCCGTCTTTTCTGCGGATCGCAGTGACAGTATGCTGTTTCCCCCCGAACATGACGCCTTCGATCAGCGCCTGCCCGCCGTATGCAGGAGTTTGTCGGTTTTCTTCCATACAAAGCCCACTTTCTATAGTAAGTCTATTTGTTCATGCTGATTGTTCCATTGTACAGGAAAAAGCGGTTTCCCTCCAGCATTCCCGTTTAAAAGTTCTCAATTCGGCGACACTTGAAGAAAGGAGGGAACCATCATCCATATACAATCATTATTCTGGACTTCAGCCGTTGCTGCACTGTTTAGTGCACTGTTCCTGAAATTCCTGCACATTTTCCATTTCGTCGGCTGGTCGCCGACCGGATGGACGGAGTCGCTCGTTTTGTTAGCGGGCCGCCCATGGTTTGTGAAATGGTTTGCACTTTTCGCCGTTCTCCTGATCTTCTATATTCTCGTCTATCTGATCTTTACAGCGGCCGCCTCGCTGCCCCCGTCCGTCCTTTCGATCATAGCCGCGCTGGCCGTCGTTTGTACCGCGGAATGGGTGATCTCCCCGCCTTCGGGTGCAAAAGAAGCTGTCCGCACCATTTCAATTCCTCTGCTGGCCATTGCAGCGATTATCATGCGGTTCGTCTCCGGTACGG
Source organism: Sporosarcina koreensis (assembly GCF_000826145.2). Lineage (GTDB taxonomy): Bacteria > Bacillota > Bacilli > Bacillales_A > Planococcaceae > Sporosarcina > Sporosarcina trichiuri. The sequence continues at coordinate 676,529 of NZ_LN651337.1, read as the reverse complement.
CGGTCTTCATGCGGACTGAAGTGGATCGGAAAGCGAAATAGGTGGCCTCGTCAAAATGTTGTGATAAAATGAGGAAGAAAAAGACGAGGGGCTGATGGATTGTGAAGCTGCTGTTGCTGAATGGACCGAATTTGAACCGGCTGGGCAAACGGGAACCCGATATCTATGGTCATGACACACTTACGGATGTGGAACGCCGATTCCGTGAACTGTGTGACAGCCATGATATCGGATGTCTCTGTTTCCAGTCGAACCACGAAGGTGCGCTGATCGACCGTATTCACCAGGCTGCCGATGAAGCGGTTTCCGGCATTGTATTCAATCCGGGTGCGTACACGCATACGAGCATCGCGCTGCGTGACGCCATTGCGGGCGTCGGGATTCCTGTCGTGGAAGTCCATATATCGAATGTACATACCCGGGAACCATTCCGGCATCAGTCCATGCTGGCACCTGTATGCATGGGCCAGATCACAGGTCTCGGCACGCTTGGCTATGAGCTGGCGGCCCTCGCACTGATTCGCAAACTGGAAAGGAATGATGACAAGTGAAACTTGCAAAACTGCGCGATGTCCTGAAAGAGAGAGAATTAGATGCACTGCTGATCACGAGCGGTTACAACCGCCGCTATATGACAAACTTCACCGGGACGGCCGGCATTGCCGTCGTATCGGAAAACGATGCGGTATTCATCACCGATTTCCGCTACATGGAGCAGGCTGCGGAGCAAGTGAAAGATTTCCGGATCGTCCAGCATGAGAAGACGATCATCGAGGAAGTGGCCGAACAGGTTAAAGCGATGAAAATCAGCAGACTCGGTTTCGAGAAAGAAGATTTGACGTATGGTATGTACGAGCTGTACAAATCGAATGTCGATGCGGAACTTGTGCCGACTGCAGGTCTGGTTGAAAAGCTGAGGATCGTCAAGACGCCGGAAGAACTCGAAATCCTGCGCCAGGCAGCCAAGATTGCGGATGATGCGTTCACGCATATTTGCGGATACATCAAACCGGGTATGACGGAACTCGAAGTGGCAAATGAACTTGAATTTTTCATGCGCAAGCAGGGGGCCGCTTCGTCTTCGTTCGATACGATTGTCGCATCCGGCGTCCGCGGTGCGCTTCCGCATGGTGTGGCAAGCGACAAAAAAATTCAATCCGGAGAACTCGTGACAATGGATTACGGTGCGTTGTATAATGGGTACATCTCTGACATTACGCGTACTGTCGCAGTTGGCGAACCAACAGAACAAATGCGGGAAATCTATGAGATTACACTAGCTGCTCAAAAATTGGCAGTGGAAGGCTTCAAACCAGGAATGACTGGGAGGGAAGCGGATGCGATTGCCCGGGATTACATTACTGAAAAAGGGTACGGTGATGCGTTCGGCCATTCGACAGGCCACGGCATCGGTCTGGAAGTGCACGAAGCACCGGGGTTATCTTCTCGGTCCGACATGGTGCTCGAGCCGAATATGACGGTGACTGCGGAACCGGGCATCTACCTGCCGGGTATCGGCGGCGTCCGTATCGAAGATGACCTCGTCATCACGGAAAACGGCTGCGAGCGGCTGACGCACTCTACCAAAGAACTGCAAATTTTATAACAGCAATTGGAGGAAACAACATGATTTCAGTGAACGACTTCAAAACAGGCCTTACAATCGAAGTGGACGGCGACATCTGGCGCGTTATCGATTTCCAGCACGTCAAACCGGGAAAAGGAGCGGCATTCGTCCGTTCGAAACTGCGTAATCTCCGTTCCGGAAACGTGAACGAGAAGACGTTCCGGGCTGGCGAAAAGGTGGAAAAGGCACAGATCGACAACCGTCGGATGCAGTACTTGTACGCAAACGGGGACGATCATGTTTTCATGGATAACGAGAGTTTTGAACAGATCGAACTCCCTGCAAAGCAGATCAAGGATGAATTGAACTACTTGAAAGAGAACATGGAAGTGCATGTCATCCAGTACAAGGAAGAAGTGCTTGGTGTTGAACTTCCTTCCACAGTCATTCTGGAAGTTGCAGAAACAGAACCGGGCATCAAAGGCGACACTGCGAGCGGCGGCTCGAAACCTGCCAAGATGGAAACCGGTCTTACTGTCCAAGTTCCATTCTTCGTTAATATCGGTGACAAACTGATCATCAATACAGAAGAAGGCGAATACGTCTCCCGGGCGTAATTCCGCTCAGCATATGAAAAATCCGGCGCACAGCTGTCCATCTCGGACGGCTGTGCGTTTTTCATATTCAGGAAAGCGGCTGCGTATAGTGGAACAGAGGAGGACTGCCGGATGGAATTGAATGATCTGCTGCGAATCGCCGGCATCGGACTGGTGATCGGCTGCCTGCATATATTCTTTGAACAGACCGGAAAGAAGGAATTCTCCTTTTTCCTGTTCTTCATCGCCTATTTGTACATCGCTGTTGAGATGATCCGGTTCCTTAAAATCTTCTTCACAGAGATTTCCGAATTTCTCCAATGGCTCTCACTGGCAATGTAATGATACTGCTCTTCCAGCTTTTCACCGTGTTCCTGCTGCTATTGGCACTCCGCTATGCGGTTCCGCAGCTGCATCCGATGCTGTACAGTGCATTGTTCGTATTCTTGCTCGGGTACGTGACGATGACCGTCCTGCTTCCATTCCTGAAGACTTTGAACCGGACGTTCCAGATGATCCCGGATCCCTTCGGCCCGCTGCTGATCGGCAGCGCCCTGCTGTTCTTTCTGGAGCACGCCCTCTCCAGCCTTCTGGAAGAGTCGGGATATGGATCACTGGCCACACTGGCACAGCTCGCCGTGAAAATCTCCATCCTGTCGCTGTGGCTTCCTCACCTGGCCCGTCTGATCCAGCAGCTGACACAGCTAATTACGCCCTGACCGAAGGGGATGATCGCCCTGCTCCAATTCATCCACTCGATACTCGGAAGCCTGCTGTCAAGTTTTGCGGTTGTCCTGCTCATCGCGCTCTTCGCAGCTCTTCTGAACTATCTGTTCCCATCCTACAGTGAATGGACGAAACAGCTGCTCTTCATCATCATTCTGCTGGTGGTTCTTCGGCCGGCATTCGAACAAGTACTGCTCATCCAGACGATGATGAAGTCAGTGTCCGCCCTGTTCGTTGCAAGCTATCCGGTTTTGACAGCCGGCATGGCCATCTCCGGGAATGTACTGAGCCTGATCAGCTTCCAGCCTGCCCTGCTGTTGTTTGCGCAAGGGGCCGTCTTCTTTGCAGACAGGCTGCTGCTGCCTCTGATGACAGCAGCTCTGCTCTTCGATATCATCACCCATCTGAATCCGCGTATTTCCTATGCAAAACTATCGGACATGCTCAGAACCACACTGCTCTCCATCGTGTCCGCCATTGTGGCAGCCTATTCGATCTTCATAACAGCCGGGGGAGCGGTGACGTTCGGACTTTCTGAGAGTGCGAGCGAGCCGATCAAAGAACTTATCAGCAAGAACATTCCGTTTGTAGGCTCATTTGTTACGGACAGCTTAGGCGCCTTGGGACGCTATTCATCGGGCGCCGGGACCATGGCCGGCGGCTGGCTGCTGGCAACACTCTGGGGACTCGCAGCTATGCCGGTATTTCAGACGCTGCTCATCGCATTCCTTTATAGATGGAGCGCTGCCATTATCGAACCATTCGCGCCTGAGGTGTACTCGGATGTGCTGGACGATATCGGCCGATCGCTTTTCGTGCTGAGCAGCCTGACGTTCCTGCTGATCTTCGCGTTCGTCTACACCATTCTATTTTTCATCGTCTTCCTGAAACTGATGGGGGGCTGAAAGGGAGTGACCCGCAGATGGCATCTTTTTGACCGGTGTACTGCTCATCTCCATATTGTCCGGTTTACTGCTGCTGCTGCTGCCTGAGGAGAGGCAGGGGGAATTTTCGCAGCTTGCCAGACTGGCAGCCGGCATCTGGCTGCTCGCCAACCTCTTTTCACTGTTCAGGTTATAGTTCGCCGAAACCGCGCATACATTGCAACATAGATGAACAGGCCTCATCTCGAAGACAAAACGGAATGGTGATGCTATGGAAAAACCGAGTATGAAAGCCCAAGTGCTCATCTTTGCAGCTATCACGATTCTAGCGGTCATCTTATTGAATCCTCCCTGGAAAAGCAGCACACAGGAGGAAAAGAAGGAGGGGACGACGGAAACATCTGGACTTGAACACGCGCTGAACCAAATGGAGGGAGTCGGACAGGTTGCTATCTATTTCCATCCTTCCGAACTGAAAGAGGAACGCTCGCCGCTCGCTGATTACTTCAACAAGCAGCCTTCCGCAGCAGACACCGCGTCAACCGGCGTACTGGTCGTGGCGGAAGGGGCAGGGAATCCGGGAGTGAAATCAGAACTGACACGGCTGCTGTCAGCTGTCCTGCAGATTCCCGAACATCGGATCGTAATCGTGGAAATGAAAAAAAGGGGGAACACTGATGAGAACCAATAAACGCACAGTCTGGTTTTTAACACTGATGAGCTTGGTGGCAGTTATTTCGATCTACTACATTAAAGAGAAGGCGCCTATATCATTTGATGGTATCCAGATTTTTTCCGATGATATGAAAGAGACCGCTGACGGTTCGAAAAAGGCGGACGGCGATAAAAAGACACCGGTTTTCGCGAATTCATATGTATTCGAAGAGATGCGGATGGTCGTCCGGGACGAGCGCAGCAAGATGCAGGAACAACTCAACGCTAAAATGACTTCCCCCGACTATACTGCTGAAGAGAAGAACGAAGCGTTCAATGAAATGGAAGCATTGACAAAGCGTGAATCGGCGGAAGCCCTTCTGGAGCTGCAGATCAAAGCACTCGGGTATCCGGAAGCCTTCGTGAAGGCGGAAGACGGGGAAGTGAACGTGACTGTCCTGTCGACGGAAGGGCATTCAGCGAAACTGGCAGCCGAGATCACACAGTATGTCATGGCGAGCTGGGACGGCGCACAGCGCGTTCAGGTTGAATTCACAGGTGACAAGTAAGCTGCTGAAGGCCCGATAACGGGTCTTTTTTTCTATTTTCCTTTGTTTTCCCTCGCAAATAAAGGTTAACTATTTCAAATTCCGTTAAAAACGTCTACTATAGAGAATGAGGGTGTTCAAGAAAACCATATGGAGTCAGGAGAATCATTCATGCTAAAGATCCAGGAAATCCGTGAAATCATCAAGCTGATCGACCAATCTTCGATCGACAAGTTTACGTATGAAGCCGAAGGCACAAAGCTTAAAATTGTCAAAAGTGCAGCACAGGAAGCTGTCCAGGCGCCCGTACAGGCCAAACCGGTGCAGCAAGTTCCGGATGTGCAGGATTCCACTTCAGGCATCCAGGCAGCCCGCCAGCCGGAACCGGCTGTCCAGGAAACTCCGAAAGAACCGGCTTCTGCCCAACAAGAACAGAAACCGGCACCCGCTGAGGAGAAAGCGGCCGATCCGTCTCTCAAGAGCATCGTCTCTCCGATGGTCGGCACATTCTATAAGTCTTCTTCACCGGAAGCGGAAGCTTATGTGCAGGTCGGCAAGAAGGTCGGCAAGGAAGATGTCGTCTGCATCGTGGAAGCGATGAAACTATTCAACGAAATCGAAGCGGAAGTTTCCGGGGAGATCGTTGAAATCCTTGTGCAGGATGGACAGCTTGTCGAATACGGCCAGCCGCTGTTCCTGGTCAAAGAAAACTGATAGGGGGAACGGAAGATGAAAAAAGTTCTGATCGCCAATCGTGGGGAGATAGCGGTCCGCATCATACGGGCATGCAAGGAAATGGATATCCAGACGGTAGCTGTGTACTCTGAAGCAGACCGTGATGCGCTGCATGTCAAAATTGCCGATGAGGCTTTCTGCATCGGACCGAAACTGTCAAAAGACAGCTACTTAAATTTTTCCAATATTATCAGCGTCGCAAAAATGACCGGCTGCGACGGCATCCATCCGGGGTATGGATTCCTTGCGGAGAATGCGAGTTTTGCAGAAATGTGTGAAGAGGTGAATATCGAATTCATCGGTCCTTCATCCGAATCAATTGCGAAGATGGGAGCGAAAGACGCTGCCCGTGAAACGATGCGGCAGGCAGGCGTTCCGATTGTTCCGGGTTCGGACGGTCTGGTGGCCGATGAAGAGGAAGCGCTTTCCGTAGCGGAAGAGATCGGCTTCCCGGTCATCATCAAAGCGACCGCTGGAGGCGGCGGTAAAGGGATCCGGGTCGCACGGGATCCTGAAGAACTGAAGAAGGGCATCAAGATGACGCAGAAAGAAGCGGCTGCCGCGTTCGGCAATCCGGGTGTCTATCTTGAGAAATTCATCGAAGTGTTCCGCCACGTCGAGATCCAGGTTCTCGCGGACAAGCATGGCTATACGGTCTATCTTGGCGAACGTGACTGTTCCATCCAGCGGCGGATGCAGAAGCTGGTCGAGGAAGCACCGTCCCCGGCATTGACACCTGCTCTGCGCAAAGAGATGGGCGAAGCGGCAGTGAAGGCTGCGGAAGCCGTGAAGTACCGCGGTGCCGGCACGGTTGAATTCATCTTCGACCACATCAACAAGAAGTTCTATTTCATGGAGATGAATACCCGTATCCAAGTGGAGCACCCGGTCACGGAAATGATCACAGGCATCGACCTCATCAAACAGCAGCTGAAAGTGGCTGCGGGCGAGGAACTGGCGTTCAAGCAGAAGGATATCAAAATCAACGGCTGGGCGATGGAATGCCGTATCAATGCGGAAAACCCTGAGAAGAACTTCATGCCGTCCCCGGGATTGGTCGATATGTATCTGGCACCCGGCGGATTTGGTGTGCGCGTCGATTCAGCGGTCTATCCCGGTTATAAAATCCCGCCGTTCTATGATTCAATGGTCGCGAAATTGATTGTCCATGCGGATACACGGGAAGAAGCCGTCGCACGCATGAAGCGGGCATTGGATGAGTTTGTCGTGGAAGGCGTGAAGACGACGATACCTTTCCATTACAAATTGATGGATCACGAAGTATTCCAGTCAGGAGATTTCGACACGAAATTCCTGGAAAAATATGACGTTATGAAATCCGACTGAAAAGGAGGCGGCTCGTATGTCAGAAAAACAAACTGCCTTTTTCAAAGCGAACAACTCAGCGGGAGAGAATCTCGGCAAAATTGAACTTGCACCTGAAGTACTGGAAGTCATCATCGGAATTGCCACTTCCGAAGTAGAGGGCATCGTAATGACCTCAGGGAATTTCGCAACAGGGGTTGCTGAGAAATTCGGTAAAGTCATGCACGGGAAGGGCGTCAAGACGGATTGGGCGGACGGCCGGCTGATCATCGACGTGTATTGCATCGCGGAAGAGGGACAGTTCATCCCCCAAGTGGCTGCAGACGTGCAGAAAAAAATACGGGAAGCCGTATTCCACATGACTTCGATCGAAGCGGGAGAAGTGAACATACATGTAACCGGCATCCGGTCAGAACAAAACCAATGACACATATTTCGGCAAGAGCATCATCCGCGGATGGTGCTTTTGCCGTTTCTTACTGTATCTTCATGCAGCAGATGTGCTATGATAAAGCCTAATCGATACAGCGACGAAGGAGACCATACGTATGAAACGAAGAGAAGCGAGAGAAAAAGCGGTCCAGACACTTTTCCAGCTGGATGGAATGGACTTGCCGGCTGAAGAAGCGATCGGCTATATAATCGAAGGGCCGGTTGACCCGTTTTACGAAACCCTCGTAAAGGGCACGAAAGAGCATCAGGAAGAAATTGATGAAGTCCTCATTTCAAAATTGGAGAATTGGTCACTCGCGCGTCTGCCTAAAATTGAACGGACAGTGCTCCGTCTGGCAGCATTTGAGCTGCTCTACAACGATGATGTGCCGCACAAAGTCGCTGTTAACGAAGCGATCGAGCTCTGCAAGACGTTCGGCGATGAAAAATCAGGACGGTTCGTGAACGGAGTCCTGTCGAAGTTTTAATTGAAGAAGGAAGTGTTGCGTCCGATGGGTGTAATCATTGACGGTAAAGCGATTGGTGAAAAGATCAGAAAAGAGATCAAGGCGGATACGGAACGTCTGATCGAGCGCGGCTGCAGGCCGGGCCTTGCAGTGGTGCTGGTCGGAGACGATCAGGCATCCAGAACCTACGTACGGAACAAACAGAAATCGAGCATCGAGGCAGGTATGAAATCCGAGCTGATTGAACTGCCTGTCGACGTCAGCCAGCAGGCACTCCTGAATACGGTGGACCGGCTCAATGCCGATCCAACCATACATGGCATCCTTGTGCAGCTGCCGCTGCCGCCTCATATAGACGAAAGTGCTGTCATCCAGGCGATTTCCCCTAAGAAGGACGTCGACGGCTTCCATCCTGAAAATGTCGGCAAGATGATCATCGGCCAGGATTCCTTCCTGTCATGCACGCCGGCAGGCATCATGGAACTTCTGAAACAGACAGGTGTGGACATCGCAGGCAAACATGCGGTCATCCTCGGGCGCAGCAATATTGTCGGCAAGCCGATGGGACAGCTTCTTCTCCAGGAAGACGCGACCGTCACCTATTGCCATTCGAAGACCTGGGACCTCAAATCATTCACCCGGCAGGCGGATATCCTGATTGCGGCGATCGGCCGCGCGGAATTCATCGATGCCGACCATATCAAAGAAGGCGCGGTCGTCATCGATGTCGGCATGAACCGGGATGAGAACGGGAAACGGTGCGGCGATGTGGATTTCGAGGGCGTCAAAGAAAAAGCCGGCGCCATCACACCGGTGCCCGGCGGGGTCGGCCCGATGACAGTGACGATGCTGCTGAAAAACACACTGAAGAGTGCGCAGCGAACATGCAGCAACTATATTTCCACAAATGGCTGAATCAGCCGTTACATAGAGAACGATTTTGCTGTTTCTTCCAAAGAGACAGCTTTTTAAACGCGGGGAGGGAGTCGGCTTGGCGAACAATCCATATTTGACCGTGCAGGCGGTGACAAAGTATATAAAGAGGAAATTCGATGCGGACCGGCACCTTCGGAATGTCTATATTAAGGGCGAGCTGTCGAATGTCAAACTCCATCCGAGCGGACACATCTACTTCACGCTGAAAGACGAAAAAAGCAGAATCCAGTCGGCCATGTTCCGCGGCAATGCAGCCAACTTGAAGTTCCGGCCGGAGAGCGGCATGAAAGTCCTTATTATCGGGGATATCAATGTATACGAAAGCAGCGGTCAGTATCAGCTGTATGCCCAGTCGATGGAACCGGACGGCGTCGGTGCTCTGTTCCTCGCTTTTGAACAGCTCAAGGAGCAGCTCGGGAAAGAAGGCCTGTTCGACCCGCGCTGGAAACAGCCGCTTCCCTGGATCCCCCGGAAAGTCGGTGTCATCACCGCGAAGTCCGGTGCTGCATTCCGTGATATCTGTTCGACCATCGGACGGCGGTTCCCGATGGCTGAAATCGTCCTGTTCCCGGCCGCTGTGCAGGGAAAGCAGGCAGTGCCCTCCATTGTGGAGGCGATCGGCCAGGCAGGACAGCGGACGGATCTCGATGTCCTGATCGTCGGCCGGGGCGGCGGATCGATCGAGGACTTATGGGCATTCAACGACGAAGCGGTCGCACGTGCGCTCTTTTCCTGCAGAATCCCGACGATCAGTGCTGTCGGGCACGAAACAGATACGACGATTGCGGATTTCGTGGCGGACCGGCGTGCCCCGACCCCGACAGCGGCTGCCGAAATGGCGGTTCCTGCGCAGGATGAACTGGCAGGCCGCATTTTGGATAGGAAGCGTGTGATCTACAGGTTCCTCGCTTCCCGGCTGCAGACTGAACAGAAAAGGCTGACCCGCCTGAAAGATTCCTATCCGTTTGCCTATCCGGATCGCCTGTACCGTCCGTTCATCGAGAAACAGGCGCTGCTGGAGGAAAGACTGACCCGCAGCCGGAACGACCTGCTGTCGCGGAAAGACCAGGAGCTCGGGAGGACGGTATCCCGCCTGAAATATGTCAATCCGCTCGTCCGTGTGCAACATGGTTTGAAAGAACTGCTTGCCTCTGAAGGCAGGCTCACCCGGGCCGTCACCCATTCGACTGCAGTCCGGCAGGAGCGGTTCATGACCGGCATCCGGATGCTGCAGGCGCTGAATCCGCTCCATGTGATGGAACGCGGCTTTACGATCATCTACAATGGGCAGGACCTTGTGAAAAGCGCAACAGGCATGAAAACCGGCGATATCGTGGATGTCAGGCTGCAGGACGGACAGGCCAAGGCGGAAATCATATCGGTGACACTGACTGAGGAGGAATCTTGAATGGAAAACGAATCCATGAAATTCGAAGATGCGATGCTGCAGCTGGAAAAGATCGTCCAGCAGCTCGAAACAGGCGACGTGCCACTGGAAGATTCCATCACGTTGTACAAGAGGGGGATGGAGCTTTCATCATTCTGCCAGCAGAAACTGCAGAGTGCGGAAAAACAGCTCATTTCCATTGTCGATAAGGACGGCACTGCCACACCGTTCGACCCTTCGGAAGGAGAGAACGCAAGTGAATGAACAGCTGAAACAGTTCATGGAAGAAAAACTTCCTCTTTTACATAGCCATTTTGAGCAATTGTTCGAAAGAAAGGAAATTCCGGAGACTTTACGCAAAGCGATGGCCTATTCGGTCGAAGCAGGCGGTAAGCGTATCCGCCCGCTGCTTCTGTTTGCAATTCTGGAAGATCTGGGAAAAACGTCTGAAGACGCCGTCCGTACTGCCGGAGCGATTGAATTGATCCATACGTATTCCCTGATTCATGACGATCTGCCCTCCATGGATGATGATGATTTCCGACGGGGCAATCCGACGAACCATATCGTATTCGGGGAGGCCGCAGCTGTCCTAGCCGGCGATGCTTTGCAAACGCTTGCTTTTGAGGAGATCGCCTCGCTGCGTCATACACCTATTGAGACGGTGGTCGCCCTTCTCAAGTCGCTGGCCAAAGCATCCGGTGCCGAAGGAATGGTCGGAGGTCAGATCCTTGATATGGAAGGCGAGCGCAGGCAACTGTCGCTTGAGGAGCTTGAAACCATCCATGCACGTAAGACCGGTGCGCTTTTGTCCTGCTGTGTCGAGTGCGGAGGACTCCTCGCCCAGGCCTCTTCTGAGACATTGGAACACCTGCGCGTATTCTCATCCAATATCGGCCTCGCCTTCCAGATCAAAGACGATATCCTGGATATGACGGCATCCACTGAACAGCTCGGGAAAACAGCAAACAAAGACATGGAGAGCGAGAAGAGCACATACCCGGCGCTTCTCGGCCTCGAAGGCGCCGAAGAGAAATTGAAGCTTCATCACAGCCGTGCGGTCGATGCTCTGCAGGCAATCGGCCTCGGCAGCAATTCACTCGCCGCCCGGATTGCTGATTACATCATCGATCGTCAGGCATAGGAAAGGCGTCAAAATGGTACTGTCCCCTCGGTTGTTGATATACTAAGAACAATTAGCCGAAGACAGCGGGATTAACTTATGAAGGTGTGTGATAGAGATGGATCTTACAAAGATCAGCAGTCCATCGGATATTAAAAGTTTGAATACGGAAGAGATGAAGGAACTGGCAGCGGACATCCGGAAGTTTCTCATCAATAAATGCTCCGTCACGGGCGGCCATATTGGACCGAACCTTGGTGTTGTCGAATTGACGATCGCCCTGCACAAGTTCTTCGACAGTCCTGACGACAAGTTCATCTGGGATGTCGGACATCAAGCGTACGTCCACAAAATCCTGACCGGCCGTGCAGACGAGTTTGACACGCTCCGGAAATACAAAGGATTGAGCGGGTTCCCGAAACGGGCGGAAAGCGAGCATGACGTCTGGGAGACAGGACACAGTTCGACCTCCCTGTCCGCTGCGATGGGCATGGCTGCAGCACGGGATATCAAGGGCGGGCATAATCATGTGATCCCTATTATCGGTGACGGTGCACTGACCGGCGGGATGGCGCTTGAAGCGCTCAACCATATCGGACACGAAAAGACGGATATGATCGTCATCCTCAACGATAATGAGATGTCCATCGCACCGAACGTCGGCGCATTGCACTCCATTCTCGGAAAACTGAGAACTGCCGGGAAGTACAACAGCGTCAAGGACGATATTGAGGACCTGATCAAAAAAATACCGGCTGTCGGCGGCAAGATGGCTTCCATCGTGGAACGGCTGAAAGACAGCCTGAAGTATCTCGTCGTCTCGGGTATGTTCTTCGAAGAGCTCGGTTTTACGTATCTCGGGCCAATCGACGGTCACGACTTCAATGAGCTGGAGCGGAACCTCCTCTATGCCAAAAAAGTGGAAGGCCCGGTACTGCTGCACGTCATTACGAAAAAAGGTAAAGGCTACCATCCGGCGGAAAACGATAAGATCGGCACTTGGCATGGGACGGGCCCTTACAAGATCGAGACAGGGGACTTCGTGAAATCCCCTGCGAAAGGTCCTTCATGGAGCGGACTTGTGGCAGCTACGGTCGCCCGGATTGCCCGTACCGATAAACGGGTGGCGACGATTACACCGGCCATGCCGGTCGGTTCGAAGCTGGAAGGGTTCGCGGCTGAATTCCCGGATCGCTTCTATGACGTAGGTATCGCAGAGCAGCACGCAGCAACGATGGCTGCCGGAATGGCGACACAAGGTATGAAACCGTTCCTGTCCATCTATTCCACCTTCCTGCAGCGCGCCTATGACCAGGTCGTCCATGATATCGCACGTCAGAACCTGAATGTATTCATCGGCATTGACCGTGCCGGACTGGTCGGAGCGGATGGGGAGACCCATCAGGGTGTATTCGATATTGCATTCCTCCGTCATGTGCCGAATATGGTGATCATGATGCCGAAAGATGAAAACGAAGGCCAGCACATGGTCAATACCGCAATTGCCTATGATGACGGACCGATTGCAATGAGATATCCGAGAGGCAACGGCTTCGGCATCCCGATGGATGAGGAGCTGCAGGTGCTGCCGATCGGTTCGTGGGAAATACTCGCAGAAGGTGCGGATGCCTCGATCCTGACATTCGGCACGACAATTCCCATGGCGTTCGAAGCGCGTGAAATACTCGCTGAACGGGGAATCGATGCAGCCGTCGTCAATGCGCGCTTCATCAAGCCGCTCGATACAGCGATGCTCGATGAGCTGTTCGCCGCCGGGAAACCGATCATCACAGTGGAAGAGGCGATCCTGGCAGGAGGATTCGGCAGTGCTGTCCTGGAATATGCTGACGACAGCGGAGTGTCTGCGCCGATTTACAGGATGGGAATCCCCGACCAATTCATTGAACACGGCGACGTCGATGCATTGCTCGCTGAAATCGGCATGACACCGGCAGTGCTTGCGGATATGACAGCAGATGCGATTGCCGCAGCCGACCGCAAAAAGGAGCTGCGATGACCAACACCGATCCGAAAGAACGGGTGGACATACTCCTCGTCCAGCGCGGTCTCGCCGAAACGAGAGAACAGGCGAAACGTGCCATCATGGCAGGCCTGGTGTTCTCGAATGAAACAAGGATGGACAAACCTGGGGAAAAGATCAAGTCCTCCTCTCCGCTGCAAGTGAAGGGGAATACGCTGAAATATGTCAGCAGAGGCGGATTGAAACTTGAAAAGGCTCTGAATGAGTTCGATACGTCCCCTTCCGGACAGATCATGCTGGATATCGGTTCATCGACCGGCGGCTTTACGGATTGTGCGCTACAGAACGGTGCCGTGCACTGTTATGCTCTGGATGTAGGCACAAACCAGCTGGCCTGGAAAATCCGGTCCGACGAACGGGTGACAGTGATGGAACAGTGCAATTTCCGCTATGCCACACCCGATATGTTCACGCAGGGATTACCGGGATTCGCGACGATCGATGTCTCATTCATATCACTGGCGCTGATCCTTCCCCCTCTTAAGAAAATCCTCGTTCCAGGCGGTGAGGTGATCGCGCTTGTGAAACCGCAGTTTGAAGCAGGCAGGGAAAATGTCGGGAAGAAGGGCATTGTCCGTGATTCCGGTGTCCATGTACAGGTGCTGAAAGATGTGGCGGCATTTGCGGCGGAAAATGGGTTCGGTCTGCGGAACATGACATATTCGCCGGTGACGGGCGGTGAAGGGAATATCGAGTTTCTCTACCACCTTGTTTCAGAAGAAGACCCCGCCACCGGATACGAGGAAGAAGATTTTAAACGGCTGTCAATGGAGGCGCATTCAGCCTTGAGCAGTTAATGTATGAAGGAGCGGCGTTTCAGGAAAGCGGAAGCAGCATCTGCAGAACAGCTGGCGGCTGGGCTGGGGATGCAGCTTTCGCTTTCCGCCCTATGAAGCAGCCGGTACTGGAGGGAAGTATATGAACAAAGGGCAGCGGCATCTCAGGATCCGTGAAATCATACTGGAACAGGAGATTGAAACGCAGGACCAGCTGGTGGAAGCGCTCAAGAATTCAGGGGCTGATGTCACCCAGGCGACGGTTTCCCGGGATATCAAGGAGCTCCACCTGTTCAAGACGCCAATGCAGAACGGTCGATATAAGTACAGTCTGCCGGCCAGTCCTCAATTCAACATTGAAGACAAGCTCCATCGAATGCTGACGGATGCGTTCATCAGCATGGACGGAGCGAGTCATTTTCTCATATTGAAAACACTGCCGGGCAATGCCCATGCAGTCGGTTCCCTTATTGATCATCTGGAATGGCAGGAGATGCTCGGCACTATTTGCGGCGATGACACGTGCATGATCATCTGCCGGACGGAACATGCAGCGGGCATAGTCAGGGACCGTCTGCTCGCAATGCTGTAAGAAAGGGGGAGCAGCCCTTGTTAAGTGAACTTTCGATCAAGAATTTTGCAATCATAGAAGCGCTGGATGTGTCCTTCGAAGAGGGACTGACAGTACTGACGGGCGAAACAGGTGCCGGGAAATCGATCATCATCGATGCAGTCCAGCTGGTCGCAGGCGGGAGAGGTTCCGTTGAATTCATACGGCACGGGACGAAGAAGGCGGAGTTGGAAGCGATGTTCTCCATTCCGGATGCGGACCATCCCGTATTCAGGAAGATGCAGGAGTTCGGAATTGAAGCGGAAGAAGGTACGATCATCCTGCGCAGGGAGCTGAACCTGAATGGGAAGACGACCTGCCGGGTGAACGGCAAGCTTGTGACCATCGCCATTCTGCGTGAAATCGGCTCCCAGCTGATCGACATCCACGGTCAGCATGAAAACCAGGAACTGATGCATCAGAAACAGCACATCCACCTGCTGGATGCATTTGCCGGGCAGCCATTCAAATCGTCCATGAAAAGTTACAGCGGTCTATATGAGGATTACGTGAAATTACGGAAGAAACTGAGCCTTGCCTCGGAAAACGAACAGCAGATCGCACAGCGTATCGATCTGTACTCGTTCCAGCTGCGGGAAATCGATGAAGCCTCCCTGCAGGCAGGGGAAGAGGAATCACTGGAGAGCGAACGGCTGAAACTCCAGCATTTCCATCGGCTGTTCGATCGCCTGACTAGTGCGTATGATGCCCTGCAGGGGGATTCACATGCACTCGATCTACTTGGCAATGCAATGAGCGATCTGGAAGACGCCGCCTCCGTCGATAAGGATCTCGCAGGCTTCGCAGAGACGGCGGGGGAAAGTTTCTACTCTCTGCAGGACATTGCTCATGATATCAAAGTCATCATTGACGAGATGGAGTACGAGCCGAACCGCCTCGAAACTGTGGAAGACCGGCTGGCACTGATTACATCGCTGAAGAGGAAATATGGTTCCTCCATCGAAGATATCCTGCTGTACCGCGACAAGATCGCGGACAAGCTGGACGAACTGGTGAACCGGGACGGCCGAATCGAAAAAGAACAGGAAAAGCTCAAGCATCTCCGGGCTGACCTGGAAATCGAAGCCGGCGAACTGTCCGAGATCCGGAATCAGTCCGCCAAAATGCTGGAAGAAGCCATTATGGAGCAGCTGAGGCAGCTGCACATGGAAAAGGCGGTATTCCAGGTGAGGATCGATCGGAAAGAGGCAGGGACGTTCGATTATAATGGATTTGACGACGTCGCTTTCTATATTTCAACAAATGTCGGGGAACCGATGAAGCCGCTCGTGAAAGTCGCCTCCGGCGGTGAACTGTCGCGTGTCATGCTCGGGCTGAAGACCATATTCTCGAAACACCAGGGGATCACGTCGATCATTTTCGATGAAGTCGACACAGGGGTGAGCGGCCGGGTGGCACAGGCGATTGCTGAAAAAATCGCTGCCGTCGCCAGGAATTCCCAAGTTTTATGTATTTCCCATCTGCCGCAAGTCGCCGCCATGGCGGATCACCATTACCTCATTCAAAAAGAGGTGACGGACGAACGGACACGGACATCGATCCGCGATGTGATGGAGGATGAACGGACACGGGAACTGTCGCGGATGCTGTCCGGAGCTGAAGTGACACCGCTCACACTGCGGCATGCAGACGAGCTGCTCCAGCTGGCGGAAGCAAGGAAATCCGAATTATGAATGTGAAGCCGACGCCGCAGCGGAGCTGCCGGCGTTTTTTTTCGATTCCACCTCTGCATGTTTTACCCTTTCATAACCGACACCGGAACGGACACTCTAACTGTAATCCCGAAACGAAGGAGGTGACGTATGGAATGGAATAGACAGCTGAAAGCGATCATGGCATCCGCTGCGGCAATGGTGATGCTGTTCACGGGGTCCATAACGGTTCTCGCTGCGCCGGCAACATTGATCCCGATGGGGAATTCGATCAGTATCCAGCTGGCACTGTCGGGAGTTTTCGTTACAAATGATATCCCATTATCCAAAGGGGACGGGCTCTTGAAGGCGGGAGATCAGGTCGCTGCTGTTGATGGTGTTTCTGTGAATTCCCTGGAATCTCTGACGGATGCAGCAGCATCCCTCAAGGACGATGGGACGGTAAAGCTGTCCATCATGCGGGACGGCCGTGAAAAGGTGTTCGAAACGGATGGCTTATCCTTCAAACGGTCGCTGTCGTTCCTGAAAGACACGACGGAAGGGACCGGGACACTTACGTATGTGGATATCACAGAGAAAACATATGGCGCTCTCGGTCATCAGATCATCGACAGTTCGTTCAACAGTGCGCCGGACTTCAAAACTGGTTCAATCTATCTGTCCGAAATCGAACAGATCAAAAAGAGTTCGCCTGGACATCCAGGATATAAGATCTCTTCCATCCTCGATCAGAATGAGACACTCGGCACAATTGTGACCAACAGTGTGGTCGGTATTTTCGGTGAATGGAACGCTTCTTATAAAGAAGTCTTGACGAAACCAATGGAAGTTATGCAGCCGGACGAACTCGCTCTCGGTCCAGCCGAGATCTTGACAACCATTGAAGGGACAAAAGTGGAGTCATTCAAGATCAATGTGACAGATTCGTCAGCGGATGCTTTCAAATTCACGCTGACAGATGAACGGCTGCTGAAAAAGACCGGCGGCATCCTGCAGGGGATGAGCGGCAGTCCTGTCATCCAGGACGGGAAGTTTGTCGGAGCCGTCACGCACATGTTTGTTGACCAGCCTGAAAAAGGAGCCGGTCTATTCCTCGATAAAATGACAGAGCAAGGCAGCTGAAGCTAACCAGCCGGACTTCCGGCTGGTCTTTTTTAATTTTTTGTAAAATAGGCAAGAATCCAGTCGAAATAAGAAGAAACTGTATGTCCTTGTATTCATTTTGGATACAAATGGAGGAACAGATGTAGATTTGTCGAAAAATTACACGTAGAATAACTCTTACAGCGGGTAAACAAGGGGGACGTAAAAATGGGGAAAATTAAAATAGCAATCGCAGATGATAATAAAGAACTTGTGAAAACGATGGGTGCATACTTTGAGAAACACCCCGAAATTGAAGTGATCTGGACAGCACCAAACGGGAAAATCTGCCTTCGTAGCCTGGGAGAAGCTGTTCCGGACGTACTGCTGCTGGATATCATCATGCCGTATCTTGACGGAATCGCCGTATTGGAGAATATCCGACAGCAGGAAGCGTATGCGAATGTCAAAATTATCATGCTGACCGCTTTCGGTCAGGAAGATGTCATGACACAGGCGGCGGGCCTTGGCGCTTCGTATTTCATGCTGAAGCCGTTTGAATTCGAACAGCTCGTCAACCAAGTGTTCCAGGCAGCGCAGATCCAGAAACCGGCCAAAGCGCAGGCTCCGGCCCAACAGGAGGCCCGGACTGATGAAGCTGTGTCCCAGAAGGTCCTGGATACGGCCATCACGTCCACTATCAAGGAGATCGGTGTGCCGGCCCATATTAAAGGCTATTCCTATTTGCGTGAAGCGATCCACATGGTCTATGCAGACCATGATCTGCTGGGAGCAGTGACGAAGATCCTGTATCCTGAAATAGCGGAAAAATACAAAACAACTCCATCCCGTGTCGAGCGGGCGATCCGGCATGCGATTGAAGTGGCCTGGAACCGGGGGAATTACGAAGTGATTTCAAAAACATTCGGTTACACCGTCCACCATTTGAAGAGCAAACCGACAAACAGCGAGTTCATCGCCATGATAGCGGACAAGATCCGGATTGAACACATGGCCAGCTGAATAACGTCCCGGTAAAGGGGCTGTCCTGCAAAAGTCCATCCCGGATTTTTGGAGGACAGCCCCTTTTTCAATGTCGTATTGAGGATAGTTTGCAGTCGATGGCAGTATAACTGCCCTCTTCCCGTGTGAAGAAAGTTGCAATAGATGAAAAACACAGAAAATATAAAGGCGGAAGAATAGACAAAACGCCTATTTCTAATCCAACCGTACCATCTATAATAGAAGGAGAAGAAGAGGTGAGCGAGATGCTGTATGAAAACGATTTCATAACTTTGACACTGGATGGCGAATCAGTCATCATGGAGACGATAAAGAGCGGTTTTCCGCTGAAATCTTTCGACCGGGTGACCCGCGAGCTGCCCCGGTTGAGGATCACTTCCTTCCCCGAGCTGCGCAGTGCCCTGTCGGCTGAAGGCGCCGTAACGGAAATCGGTCAATATGCACCTGAAATCGAAATCACTCTATCCGCCGATAAGATGAAAGCCGAAGCAGTCATCTTATTAACGGAGGAAGAGCTTGCTGAGAGAAAGCAATCGCTGCCGGCCTATGTGGACCGGCTGCTTGATGAGTCACGGATCATTCATGGCCGCTGCCCGATCGATTGGGATGCCGTCAAGCCCAGGCAGACCATCCTGGCAGCTAAAGGTACAGAGCCGGTCAAAGGCAGAGACGCTCAGCTCACATACATAGAAGCACCTGAAAGACGTCCCGTCATCCGGGAGGACGGATCAGCCAACTATTATGAAATGAATTTTGTCAAACATATAAAAAAAGGGGACTGGCTTGGAGAGAAACTGCCGGCACAGGAAGGTAGCTCGGGATGGGATGTTACAGGCGGCCAAATCCAGGCGAAACGTGGATTGGATGCCAAGTTGGTCTATGACCGTAAATCCGTGGAAGAAATCGAGGAAGGCGGCAGAACCGTCCTGCGCGCCATCCATGGCGGCGTTCTTGACTATCACAATCAGATCGTCGGGGTCGGCAGGCAGCTGATGATCGACGGGGATGTCGGCCCGGAGACAGGGTCTGTCACCTTTGACGGCACAGTCATCATTTCCGGAACTGTCCTGGCAGGATACAGTGTCAATGCAACAGGAGATATATCGGTAGGTGCCAAAGAAGGGGTCACGAATGCAAAAGAAATCCGCTCCGAACAGGCGGATATCTACATACAGGGCGGAGTCTTCGGCGGCGGTTCGACCGTTTTGGAGGCAAGCGGCACGATATTCATCAAACACGCAAACGACTGCTGCCTGTTCGCCCACACTGTCCAGGCCGGGCTGTATATACTCGGCTCCCATGTAGCAGCAGATTACGTCCATGTCGATCGCCACAAAGGCAAGATCATCGGCGGCAAAACGGAGAGTGTATACCTGATCGAATGCGCATATGCAGGAAATCATCATGAACGGAGTACGGAACTCATAGCATGCGGTATTGATAAAGAGGCTCTCCATATCGAAATCCAGCAGCTCGCACAGACCATCAAAGATTTGCAGAAACAGATCACCACCCTTGAAAGTCATGCAGATCCCCTGGAACCGATGAAAGACACACTGCCACCTCCGCAGCGTGAGGCGTATGATAAGATCCAGCAGATGATCCGCACGAATACTGACGAAGTATTCGCGCTGGATGGAATCATACAGAAAAAGCTGCATACGATAAAAACAGCGGTCCGGCCAAAGATAGAAATCACGAAAGAAGCGAATGCAGGCGTTACAATCCAGGTGGTTGCGAAATCGACAGTTCTCACCTCTCCGACAAGAGGGGTCTTTGAGCTGACGGATGGTGTGCTGAATATTTAGAAGCGGCATATGAAAGGGGCTGAGTCCATGGAGCTCGGAAACAGGCCGAGAGTCTATGCGCACCGGGGGGCGTCCGGCGCGTATTTTGAAAATACGATGGAGGCATTCGGCGGGGCGGCGGAGGAAGGCGCAGACGGAATCGAGCTGGACGTCCAGCTGTCGAAGGACGGTGTGTTCTTTGTCATCCATGATCCGGATCTTGTCAGGCTGGCAGGCATCCGATGCCGGATTTCCGATATGGAAGCGGCCGATATCGACCAAGTGCAGATAGGCAGACGGTTCACCCGTAAATTCAGGGGCTTTCATATACCGAGGCTGTCGAAAGTCATCACCTTCGCCCTCATGGAGCCGATCGGACTCAATGTTGAAATGAAAGAGACGATTTCGGAAAATCCGGACTGCCTGCAGGCTCTGCTGAATCAGCTGGCAGTGCTGGATGATGTCCATCTGTCTTCTTTCGATTATTCACTGATCGTGAGAGCGAAGGAACTGGAGCCGTCGATGGAAACTGCATTTCTGCTGAAAAAGGCTGTGCTGAAGGAAAAGTCGCTGGCAGATTATCCTGCCGCGGATGCATTCCACTTCCATAAACGGATGCTGACCGATACCTATGCCGAGCAATGGCAGGCGGCAGATCGGCCGATCAGGATATACGGTGTGGACGGGACGGAACCCTTCATAGAGGATCCGCCGGCGTACATCCATGGCTGGATCACCGACTATCCCGGCCGCTTTTGCAAATGATTGCAAGCGGCCGGCCGTCAAACTGAAAAAGGCTGCCCCGGATAACTTTGTTATCCGGGGCAGCCTTTTTCATTGTTTTTTCTTCGGAATGCGTCCTTTACGCTGATCACGGCGGAACAGGAATCCAGCAAAGAAGCCGATACCCGCAGCCAGAAGGACCAAACCTGCAATAAATTGCAGCCATATGTATGGGAAGGGATTGAATAGTACACCAAAGATAGCATCACGCATCAATTTAATGCCGAGAGCTGCTGCAATGCCCGGTACGATCAGGACTATGAAGGCGGCTAAACGTGCCATATGATCTCCTCCATTCGTATTTCATTTTACCTGCTGCCGAAGGATTGTCAAGAACGAGAAGATGCGGTATGATAAATGGGAAATGCAAAAGATTGCACAGTGAGGGAAGGAGATTGAATGACTTTGCAAAACATCGTTGTGATAGATCCGAATGACCAGCAGCTGAACATTTTGCAAAAGATCATCCAATCGGACTTCTGCCGGATCACTGCTATTGCCAGCCGGGAAGATTCGGCTGAGGCACGGAGTTTTGCTGCACGCCATTCCATTGCGTATGACACCGATCCTTCGGCTGTTTTAACAGATGACGTACAGACCGCGTTTGTTTTCTCGGGAATGGATGCCGCCGAATCAGCACAGCGGTTTCCTGGTATTACTGTCTTTCCTGAAGAGATCAGCACATTATATTTCCGGCTGATCGAGAGGGAGATTACACATTTGCAGACGATCCTGTCAAAAAGTTTTACATACGAGGCGATTTTCCATTCTGTCGAGGAAGGAATGATCGGAATCGACAGGAACGGAATAATTCAGCTCTTTAATGACAGCGCTTCCAAAATGCTCGGTATCCCTTTAGGAAAAGCGGCAGGGAAACCGATCTCATCAGTAATTCCGTCTTCGCGGCTTTTGGAAGTTGCGAACAGCGGACACGGGGAAGTGAACGTCAAGCTGCAGCTGCCGAACGGGCTGGATATTTTAAGCTCCCGTTATCCGATCACCCTGGCAGATGGCACCACTGCCGGCGCATTCGCCGTGTTCAAGGAGGTTACAGATGTTATTGAAACCGCTGAAGAGATCACGGACTTGAAGCGTGTGAAAACGATGCTTGAAGCGATTATCCATTCCAGTGACGATGCTATTTCGGTTGTCGACTCGAATGGCCTCGGTATTCTGGTCAACCCTGCGTACACCCGGCTTACCGGCCTGTCGGAAAAAGAAGTGATCGGCAAGCCGGCGACAGCTGACATAAGTTCAGGTGAAAGCATCCATATGAAAGTGCTCGAGACCGAGCGGCCGGTGCGCGGAGTCAAGATGAAAATCGGAGAGAATAACCGTGATGTCATTGTCAATGTCGCTCCGATCATCGTCGACGAAGAAGTGAAGGGAAGCGTCGGGGTCATCCACGATATCACCGAAATGCGCAGCTTGATGAGACAGCTGGATCAGGCGAAAGCGATGATCCGTGACCTTGAATCCTCTTATACATTCGATGACATTATCGGCGGGGACGAAGATCTGACAATTGCAGTCAGCCAGGCAAAGATAGCTGCCGGCTGTGAAATCCCTGTCATGCTGCGCGGGGAGCCGGGAACAGGCAAAGGGCTGTTCGCCCATGCTATCCATACTGGCAGCAACCGGCATGAAAGCGATTTCATCCGTGTGTCATGCAGTTCACTTGATATGGATTCTGTCGAATTGGCTCTCATCCATTTCAAATTACAGACTGATGAATTGTCAGGCACCCTGTTCCTGGATGAAATCACGGACCTGAAACCGGAAATCCAAGAGAGTCTGCTGGAATATCTCGAGTCAGGCAGGGTCACGGCAGCTGGACAGCCGAGACAGCTTGGCATGAGGATCATCGCCTCGTCATCTGCGAACCTGGAGCGGGCGGTCCACGGCGGTACGCTGAGTGAGGAACTCTATTTCCAGCTGACCCGGATATCCATCCGCATCCCGAGCCTGCGGGCACGCTCCGGTGATATCCCAGAAATGACGGAAGTGCTGCTTGCCATGCTGAACCAGGAGTTCGGGATGGCTGTCCATTCCCTGACCGGCAGCGCCCTGAAGCGCCTCCAGTCCTACGAATGGCCAGGGAATGTCCGGGAGCTGGAGAACGTGCTGAGCCGTGCAATGATCCTGTCCGAACCCGGATCTGATATTCTGGATGAAGAGGATATCATCCGCGCCCTGTCCTCAGGGAGTGAACTGACAGCAGCACAGACACTTCCTGAAAAGCGGACACTCGCTTCCCTCATGGAAGCCCATGAAAAATTACTGCTGGAAACGGCTTTGAAAGAGAACGGCGGCCAAAAAGTCGCCGCTGCCGATAAGCTCGGCATCTCGCTGCGATCGCTTTACTACAAACTGGAGAAGTACAAACTGATTTGATGGAAATGGGGGGATCGGATGAAAACGCTCGCTGAAGTGGTCAGACGTGCAGCGGAGCTGCCGGGCAGGCCATGCACTGCGGTTGCTTGTGCAGCCGACCAGGATGTTCTGGAAGCTGTGGAACACGCCGTATCCAGAGGGCTGGCTGCATTCAAGCTGTTCGATGACGGACAGGAACTCAATGAAATGGTCCGCAAGCATACACCCGAACTGATCGGCCATCCTGATGTGGAGTTCATCCAGGCAGCAGGACGGGACAATGCGGCCGCGATGGCTGTGCAATCCGTCTCATCCGGCGAGGCGCAGGTTCTCATGAAAGGGAATCTCCCGACGGCTTCCCTCATGAAGGCCGCTCTCAAGAAAGAAGGCGGGCTGCGCAGCGGAAATGTACTGTCGCATGTAGCGGCATTCGAGATACCCGGGTATGACAAGTTGATCTACCTTACGGATTCGGCGATGAGTCTTCTGCCGGACCTGGAGACGAAAGCGCAGATCATCCGGAATGCAGTTTCAGTCGCCCGGGCGTGCGGACTTGAGCTGCCGGTCGCCGTTCCGCTCGCTGCCGTGGAAGCCGTCAATCCTGCCATGCAGGCGACTTTGGATGCTGCTGCCTTGACGATGATGAATCAGCGAGGGCAGCTGGACAATTGCATAGTGGACGGGCCGATGGCACTCGACAACGCAATTTCAACAGAAGCGGCCCTGCATAAAGGGCTGACAGGACCGGCCGCAGGGAAAGCGGATATCCTGGTCGCACCGAACCTCGAATCCGCGAATATGCTCTACAAGTCGCTCACCTATTTCGCGAAAGCGAAAGTAGGCGGCATGATCCAAGGGGCAGCCGCTCCGATTGTCATGACATCCAGGGCGGACAGTGCCGAAACAAAACTGAACTCGCTGGCACTCGCCTTGCTTGTCAGCAAAAATCAAACCGAAAACGGAGGAAACTAAAATGGAAATCATGAAATATATGGAAACTTATGACTACGAACAGCTTGTGATCTGCCAGGACAAGACAACAGGCTTGAAAGCATTCATCGCCATCCATGACACGACACTCGGACCGGCACTCGGCGGAACACGTATGTGGACATATGACAGCGAAGAAGAAGCGATCGAAGACGCACTCCGTCTTGCGCGCGGCATGACATACAAGAATGCTGCAGCCGGACTGAACCTCGGCGGCGGCAAGGCCGTCATCATGGGCAATCCGAAAACCGACAAGAACGATGAGATGTTCCGCGCATTCGGCCGTTTCATCGAAGGGCTGAACGGGCGCTATATAACAGCGGAGGACGTCGGCACAACAGAAGAGGACATGGACCTCATCCATCTGGAAACGGACTATGTCACGGGTGTCTCCGCTGAATTCGGTTCCTCAGGCAACCCATCGCCGATCACTGCACTCGGCGTCTACAAAGGCATGAAGGCAGCAGCGAAAGAAGCATTCGGCAGCGATTCCCTGAAGGATAAAACGGTTGCTGTCCAAGGCGTCGGAAATGTCGCGTACACAATGTGCGAATACCTCCACAAAGAAGGCGCGAAACTGATCGTCACAGACATCAACCAGGACGCGGTCCAGCGCGCAGTCGACAACTTCGGCGCAACAGCAGTCGGCATCGATGAGATCTACAGCCAGGACGCGGACATCTTCTCGCCATGCGCACTCGGCGCGGTCATCAACGACGACACGATTCCGCAGCTGAAAGCGAAAGTGATCGCAGGATCGGCGAACAACCAGCTGAAAAATCCGGAACACGGAGACAGAATCCATGAGATGGGTATCGTCTACGCACCGGACTATGTCATCAACTCAGGCGGCGTCATCAACGTCGCGGACGAACTGGACGGCTACAACCGTGAACGTG
Source organism: Sporosarcina koreensis (assembly GCF_000826145.2). Taxonomy (GTDB): domain Bacteria; phylum Bacillota; class Bacilli; order Bacillales_A; family Planococcaceae; genus Sporosarcina; species Sporosarcina trichiuri. Next base: position 651,110 of record NZ_LN651337.1, on the reverse strand, counting down.
CTCTTAAGAAAGTCGACACGATCTACCAGACAATCGAAAAGATCTTTGCAATTTCCAAGCGGGACAGCATTCCGTCATACGTGGCAGCTGACCGTCTGGCCGAAGAACGGATCGAGCGTGTCGCGAAAGCGCGCAATCAGTTCCTGCAAAATGAAAAAAGCGTTCTGTCGCGGCGCAAGTAACAGACCTGCCGGACATGTGTACCGCGAAAGGAGAAAATGGCCATGGCTGCTTCAGGAATGACAATATTGACGATCAATCCAGGATCGACGTCAACAAAAATCGGGGTGTTTGATGACGGCCGGCTGATAATGGAAGAAACCCTGCGTCATTCGACTGAAGAACTTGCACCGTTTCCCAATGTCACCGCGCAGTACGGCTTCCGGAAAGAACTGATCATCCGGTCGCTCGCCGACCATGGAATCAGCACAGCAGCCCTGGCTGCAGTTGTCGGGCGCGGCGGACTGCTCCGCCCGATCGCCGGCGGTACGTACCGTGTCGACGGACAGATGCTGGAAGATCTGAAGCGGGGCGTTTCCGGCCAGCACGCCTCGAATCTCGGCGGCATCCTCGCGAACGAGATCGCCTCGGCAGAAGGGATCCCCGCGTTCATCGTGGACCCGGTCGTCGTGGACGAACTGCAGCCGGTCGCCCGGCTGTCTGGATTCAAACTGCTGGAACGGCATTCGATCTTCCATGCGCTGAACCAGAAAGCGGTCGCCAGGCGCTATGCCAAGGATACAGGCAGGAATTACAGTGATCTGAAACTGATCGTCGTCCATATGGGAGGCGGTATCACTGTCGGTGCCCATGAGTACGGCAATGTGATCGATGTCAACAACGGCCTGCACGGGGACGGACCATTCAGTCCGGAACGGGCAGGGACCGTCCCGGCCGGGGACCTTGTCGATATTTGTTTTTCCGGCAAGTATTACCGTCAGGAAGTGATGGAGATGCTCGTAGGCCAAGGCGGTATGACAGGGTATTTGGGCACGAATGATGCAGTGCAGGTTGAGAAACGGATTGCAGCAGGTGATGAGGAAGCGAAACGTGTCTACGATGCGATGGCCTATCAGGTCGCAAAAGAAGTAGGCAGTGCCGCTGCGGTGCTTCGCGGGAAAGCGGATGCCATCATCCTGACGGGCGGACTTGCATACGGCAGAGGATTTGTGGAAGAGATCAGGAACTATATCGAGTGGATCGCAGAAGTCGCCGTCTATCCGGGGGAAGACGAATTGCAGGCCCTTGCAGAAGGGGCAATCCGTGTTCTCACCGGTGAAGAGGAAGCGAAGACGTATCCCAGTATAGAACAGGAGGCAGCACACGATGGCTCAAGAATATGACGTAGTGATACTCGGAGGAGGGACCGGCGGATATGTCGCCGCAATCCGTTCCGCCCAGCTCGGTCTGAAAACGGCGCTTGTTGAAAAGGGGAAACTCGGAGGCACTTGCCTGCACAGAGGCTGCATTCCGAGCAAAGCACTTCTGAAAAGTGCGGAAGTGTTCCAGCTGGCAAAAGAGAAAGCCGGAGATTTCGGTGTGCGCACGGAACGTGTCTCACTCGATTTCCAGGCGGTCCAGCAGCGGAAACAGTCGATCGTCGACCAGTTGTACAAAGGTGTGCAGGGTCTCATGAAGAAAGGCAAGATCGATGTCTACGAAGGGACCGGCCGGATGCTCGGACCGTCCATCTTCTCGCCGATGCCGGGAACCATCTCGGTGGAGATGAACAATGGAGAGGAAAATGAGATGCTCATCCTCAAAAATCTGGTACTTGCCACCGGGTCCCGCCCGCGTACGCTGCCGGGCCTTGAACTGGATGAACAGCAGGTGCTGTCATCGGATGGGGCGCTTGCCATGGAATCACTTCCCGCGTCGATGCTGATCATCGGCGGGGGTGTCATCGGAATCGAATGGGCATCCATGCTGAATGATTTCGGTGTGGAAGTGACTGTCGTCGAATACGCTGACCGGATCCTGCCGACGGAGGATGCGGACATTTCGAAAGAGATGAAGAAACTGCTCGAGAAAAAGGGCATCCGTTTCGTCACCGGGGCAAAAGTGCTGCCGGGTACAATCGAGAAGTCCGAAAACAGTGTTACGATCTCCGCGGAAACAGGCGGCGATCAGCAGACATTCACGGCGGAAAAAATGCTGGTCTCCGTCGGCCGTCAGGCAAACACGGAAGGCATCGGGATCGAGAATACGGATATCGAAATCGAGAAGGGCTATATTAAGACGCGTCCTACGTTCCAGACGAAAGAAAGTCATATCTATGCAATCGGCGACTGCATCGGCGGTCTCCAGCTCGCCCATGTCGCATCCCACGAAGGGATTTCGGCAATCGAACATATTGCCAACCAGTCACCAGCACCGATGGAATACGAAAAGATCTCCCGCTGCATCTACTCGAGCCCCGAAGCGGCAAGCGTCGGAATCACTGAACAGCAGGCGAAAGACCGCGGCTACTCAGTGAAAATCGGGAAGTTCCCATTCCAGGCGGTCGGCAAGGCACTCGTCAACGGGAAAGCGGACGGATTCGTCAAAATCGTCGCGGATGAAGCGACTGATGATGTCCTCGGCGTCCATATGATCGGCGCCGGTGTGACGGACATGATTTCCGAGGCGGGTCTTGCGATGGTGCTGGATGCGACGCCTTGGGAGATCGCGGAAACAGTCCATCCGCACCCATCCCTATCAGAAGTGATCGGGGAAGCGGCATTGGCGGTAGACGGAAAAGCAATCCACATGTAACCAAAAAGGGGGAAACACCATGGCAACGAACCGGCACGAAGAGCTCGGTCTCACAAATGATGATGTGCTCAAGATGTATGAAACTATGCTGATGGCGAGAAAGATCGACGAACGGATGTGGCTGCTGAACCGGGCAGGGAAAGTCCCGTTCGTCATCAGCTGCCAGGGCCAGGAAGCGGCGCAGATCGGCGCAGCGTTCGCGCTCGACAAAGACAAGGACTGGATTGCGCCGTATTATCGTGATATGGGCGTCGTTCTCCATTTCGGCATGACGCCGAAAGATCTTATGCTGTCGGCGTTCGCCAAGGCGGAAGATCCGAATTCAGGCGGCCGGCAGATGCCCGGACACTTCGGGCAGCACAAAAACCGTATACTGACCGGCTCCTCCCCTGTTACGACACAGCTGCCCCATGCTGTAGGGGTCGCGCTTGCCGCGAAGATAAAAGGCGAAGATTTCATTACATTCTCGACACTCGGCGAAGGTTCTTCCAACCAGGGGGACTTCCATGAAGGCATGAACTTTGCAGGCGTGCATAAGCTGCCGACAGTCATCATGGTCGAAAACAACAAGTATGCGATTTCCGTGCCGCTTGAGAAGCAGATCGCCTGTGAGCATGTATCCGACCGTGCAGCGGGCTATGGCATGCCGGGCGTCACGGTGGACGGCACAGATCCGCTCGAGGTCTACAAAGTCATGAAGGAAGCAGCCGACCGTGCGCGGCGCGGAGACGGTCCGAGCCTTGTCGAAGCTGTCTGCTACCGTCTCACAGCCCACTCGTCCGATGACGACCACCGGCTGTATCGTGATGCTGAAGAACTGGAGACGGAACGCAGACTTGATCCGCTGCCGAAATTCGAGGCGTACCTGAAAGAGACAGGAGTCCTAACAGACGAAAGCCGGGATGAGATCGAGACGCGTATCATGAAAGAAGTGAACGAAGCGACAGACTATGCGGAACAGGCGCCGTATGCGGAGCCTGAGTATGCGCTCCGTCATGTCTATGCGGAACAAGGAGGGAACGACTGATGGCGGTCATTTCATATATCGACGCAATTACCAGCGCCATGGCAGAAGAGATGGAACGTGACGAGAACGTTTTCGTCATGGGTGAAGATGTCGGCCGCAAAGGCGGCGTATTCAAAGCAACGACCGGGCTGTATGACAAATATGGTGAATACCGCGCTCTTGATACGCCGCTGGCCGAATCGGCGATTGCCGGCGTAGCGATCGGTGCTGCCATGTACGGAATGCGGCCGATCGCAGAGATGCAGTTTGCGGACTTCATCATGCCTGCGGTCAATCAGATTGTCTCCGAAGCAGCCAAGATCCGCTACCGGTCCAATAATGATTGGTCGTGTCCGCTTGTCGTCCGTGCACCTTTCGGCGGCGGTGTCCACGGCGCGCTTTATCACTCGCAGTCAGTGGAATCCATGTTTGCCGGCACACCGGGACTTAAAATCGTCATTCCGTCGACTCCATATGATGCAAAAGGATTGCTGAAAGCGGCAATCCGCGACGAGGATCCTGTCCTGTTCTTCGAGCATAAGCGGGCGTACCGCCTCATCAAAGGAGAAGTGCCTGAAGAGGAATATGTTCTTGAAATCGGCAAGGCGGACGTCAAGCGTGAAGGCGAAGACATTACAATCATCACATACGGACTCTGCGTCCACTTTGCGCTGCAGGCTGCTGAACGGCTTGCAGAAGACGGAATTTCAGCGCACATCCTCGACTTGCGGACGATCTATCCGCTCGACAGGGACGCGATCATCGAAGCAGCGAAGAAAACAGGGAAAGTCCTTCTCGTCACAGAAGACAACAAAGAGGGCAGCATCATGAGCGAAGTGGCTGCCATCATCTCCGAGAACTGCCTGTTCGATCTCGACGCGCCGATCCAGCGGCTTGCCGGCCCGGATGTCCCGGCGATGCCCTATGCGCCGACAATGGAGAAGTTCTTCATGGTCAATCCGGATAAAGTCGAAAAAGCAGCACGCGATCTCGCTGAATTTTAAAAACGGACGGAGGGAATTCCAGTGGCAATCGAATCGATCAAAATGCCCCAGCTCGGTGAAAGTGTCACCGAGGGGACTATCGAGAAATGGCTTGTGAAACCAGGAGACCATGTAGAGAAATATGACTCGCTTGCGGAAGTGAACACTGACAAAGTGACAGCGGAAGTGCCATCTTCCTTCAGCGGCATCATCAAGGAAATCATCACCGAAGAAGGACAGACGGTCGCTGTCGGTGAAGTGGTCTGTACGATCGAAACCGAAGGCGGTGCCCAGGCGGATGAACCGGCAGCAGTGCCGGCAGCAGAAGAACCGGCCAGCGAAATGCCGGCTGCGGGTTCACAGAAGCCGTCGACGCCTTTGAAAAAGGAGAAAGGCTCGGCATCCGGACGCTATTCACCGGCCGTCCTCCGTCTTTCACAGGAGCACGATATCGATCTGTCGCTCGTAGACGGTTCGGGGCGTGACGGGCGGATCACACGCAAAGATATCCAGGCCATCATCGACAGCGGTGAAAAACCGCAGCCGAAAACAGAAGAATCGTCAGCGTCACAGCCAGAACCGGCTCCATCCGCCCCTGCACAGCAGGCTGCAAAAGCACCGGCCGCCAGCGGCACTGCGAACGTACCGACGGCTCCGGGAGATGTCGAAATCCCGGTAACCGGTGTCCGCCGGGCGATCGCAAACAATATGCTGAAATCCGTGCACGAAGCTCCGCATGCATGGACGATGGTCGAAGTCGATGTGACTCAGCTGGTGCAGTACCGTGACTCGCTGAAAGCCGACTTCAAGAAAAAAGAAGGCTTCAACCTGACATACTTCGCATTCTTCGTCAAAGCGGTATCCCAGGCGCTCAAAGAATTCCCGATGATGAATTCCATGTGGGCCGGCGATAAGATCGTCCAGAAAAAGGACGTCAACATCTCGATCGCTGTCGCGACGGAAGATGCGCTGTTCGTGCCGGTCATCAAACAGGCTGACGAGAAGACCATCAAAGGCATCGGCCGCGAAATCTCAGAACTTGCAGGAAAAGTGCGGTCCGGAAAACTGACGTCCGCTGAAATGCAGGGCGGCACATTCACTGTCAACAACACCGGATCGTTCGGTTCGGTCCAGTCGATGGGCATCATCAACCATCCTCAGGCAGCGATCCTGCAGGTGGAATCGATCGTCAAACGCCCGGTCGTCATGGATAACGGTATGATCGCAGTGCGTGATATTGTCAACCTGTGTCTGTCGCTCGACCACCGGGTGCTCGATGGACTCGTCGCCGGAAACTTCCTGGCACGCGTCAAAGAGATCCTTGAATCTGTTTCCCCGGATAACACATCCGTTTACTGAAAAAGCATGCACCCCCCCGGCCAAGATGAACTGGACGCGGGGGTTTCTTTTCAATCAGGTGCAGCATGATGTACACTGGATTCATCAGTACTCATGAAAAGCCGAGGAGGGACAATGATGGGCAAGTCCGACATACATACGATGAAACAGCAGGAGTTCAGCCGGCCGACAGCAGAAGAATGGAGAGCCGCAGCGGAAACGTCACTGAAGGGCAGGAAGGTGGAGACGCTGGAGACGGAGACGATGGAAGGGATCCGCCTCAAACCGCTGTATATGGAACGGCCTGCCCGGCTGCCGGTGCGGCCGGATAACGGCAGCTGGGTGATTGCGCAGGGCGCAGGAGGCCAGACAGGGCAGGAATGGCTCACTGGTGTAAGGGAAGGGCTGGAGAAAGGCAATGAAGCGATCTGCCTGGACGGAAGACAGCAGAAGATCGAATGGGACGACACGTCGCTGGAGCAGCTTGCAGAACTGCTGACAGAGTCGCCGATCGCCTGGTTCCACATTGAAGAAGAGGACGAGATCCTGAAAGTGTTCGGGAAAGTGCAGGAAACGGACCGGAAATCGGTGTCCGGGCTTCTGTGCGCAGGTAATTTCCGCATGCCTGCAGGATATCCGAACGTCCGGACGGAAGGGATCGATCTCGAACCGATCCATATGAAAGGCGCCGACAGTGTGACTGAACTGGCATACGCTCTGGCAGCGGCTGCAGAACGTGCCGAGAAATCAGAGGACTTCGAACAGTTCGCGAACAGCGTGTTCTTCCGATTTGCCGCAGACACGCAGTTCTTCATGGAAATCGCCAAGTTCCGTGCATTCCGGTCGCTCTGGTCATTGTTCAGCAGTGCCTATGGAGCGGATGATGATATAACCATCCCAGTCTGCGGCATCACCTCCATGAGGTCATTCTCCAAGATCGACCCTCATGTCAACCTGCTGAGAGCGGCCAACAGTGCGTTTTCCGCCGTGCTCGGCGGTGCCGACTGGCTGATGGTGACACCATACAATGCATTGACCGGTGACACGCCGCAGTCGCAGCGCTATGCGCGCAGCATGCAGCTCATCCTCCGTGAAGAGACGCACGCCGGAAAGACCGCAGACCCTTCAGGAGGTTCATATTTCATCGAACAGCTGACGGACGAACTGATCCGGCGCGCATGGCAGCGCTTCCTCGATATGCAGGAGGCAGGGGGCACCGAAGGGTTCCTTGCCTCAGGCAGGCTTGAAGAGCTCGCGGACGAACGGAAAACGAAGGCGGCTGCAGGTGAGCTGCGGCTGATCGGAACGAATGTATACGCCGATCCGGAGGGTGCAGAACAGCTGTCGCTGACTGCGATCAGCGCGGAAGACCGGCCAGCCTATCCGTTCGAGCGTCTGAGGGAGAGGGCGAAAGGATGCAGACTCGACATCGTCCTCATTCCGTTCGGAAAGCTCGCAGACTACAAACCCCGCACTGATTTCGCAGCCGGCTTCCTTGCGGTTGCAGGGTTGACGGCACGAATGGCGCCGCCGTGCAGCAGCGGCTCGGATGCTGCTGCCTGGCTGAACAGTGAAACACCCGATTATGCTATTCTTTGTGCCGATCCCGCGACATTGGAGTCAGTTACCGCCGATGTGCTTGCCAGAGTGGCGGACAGCATCCGTCTCGATGCAGCCGGTAAGGCAGCTCCGGCACTAGCTGAGCAGTGGCTCAGATCCGGGCTGAACGGTTTCATCCATGCAGGACAGGATAAGGTTATGAAACTCACAGAGATCATCAGTCTCAGCAAGGGAGGGATCACAGATGAAAAAGCCTGATTTCAGCCAAGTCAATCTTACAGGAGTGCTGAACGGGGGACAGCAGAGGGGGCAAGCATCAGACAGTCCATTCATGACCAATGAAGGGATCCCCGTCCGTCCCATGTATACTGCTGAGGACATGAAGGACGCCGGGCATTTGGACGGCTTTCCGGGGATCGCCCCGAACACACGCGGCCCGTACCCGACGATGTATGTATCCCGTCCGTGGACGGTCCGGCAATATGCAGGATTTTCGACGGCTGAAGAAAGCAATGCGTTCTACCGCCGCAATCTTGCGATGGGCCAGAAAGGGCTGTCCGTGGCGTTCGACCTCGCGACACACAGAGGATACGACTCGGACCACCCGCGGGTGACCGGCGATGTCGGGAAAGCTGGTGTCGCCATCGACTCCGTCGAGGATATGAAAATCCTGTTCGACGGCATCCCGCTCGACCAGATGTCTGTCTCCATGACTATGAATGGTGCCGTCCTGCCGATCATGGCCTTCTATATCGTTGCAGCGGAAGAACAGGGGGTAACGCCCGAACAGCTCGCCGGCACAATACAGAATGATATCCTCAAAGAATACATGGTGAGGAACACCTATATATTCCCTCCCGAAATGTCCATGAAAATCATTGCAGACATATTCGAGTACACATCCAAAAATATGCCGAAATTCAATTCGATCTCCATCTCCGGCTATCATATGCAGGAGGCGGGTGCCACAGCGGATATCGAACTGGCCTACACACTCGCGGACGGCCTGGAATACGTGCGGACCGGGCTGCAGGCAGGTATCGATATCGATTCGTTCGCACCGAGACTGTCGTTCTTCTGGGCAGTGGGCATGAACTATTTCATGGAAATCGCAAAGATGCGGGCAGCCCGTATCATTTGGGCGAAAATGATGAAAACGTTCGATCCGAAAAATCCGAAGTCCCTTGCCCTCCGAACACATTCTCAGACCTCGGGATGGAGCCTCACGGAACAGGATCCGTTCAACAATGTCGCCCGGACGCTGATCGAAGCGAATGCTGCGGCCATGGGGCATACGCAGTCGCTCCACACGAATGCGCTCGATGAAGCGATCGCCCTGCCGACAGATTTCTCTGCCCGGATTGCACGCAACACGCAGTTGTTCCTGCAAGAAGAGACACTGATGACCAAAACGATCGATCCGTGGGGAGGGTCCTATTACGTCGAATCGCTTACGGCGGAACTCGTGGACAGAGCATGGACACTTATCGAAGAGATCGAAGACCTCGGCGGAATGGCGAAAGCGATCGAGACCGGCCTGCCGAAGATGAAGATCGAAGAAGCCGCAGCAAAAAGACAGGCGAAAATCGACTCGAAAAGCGAGACGATCGTTGGAGTTAACCAATACCGGCTGGATGAGGAGGAACCGATCGACATCCTCGATATCGATAACACGCTCGTCCGGCAGAAGCAGATCGAGCGTCTCGGCAGGGTCAAGGAGAACCGGGACGGGCAGGCCGTCAAAACGGCGCTGGACCGCCTGAGCTCAGCGGCTGCCGATGGGTCAGCCAATCTTCTGGCACTCGCTGTCGATGCAGCTCGCGCCAGGGCGACCATCGGAGAAATCTCCGATGCCATTGAAGCGGTTTCGGGACGTCACAAAGCGGTCATCCGGTCCGTAAGCGGCATCTACAGCCAAAACTTCTCCAATTCCGAAGAGATTGATGAAGTCAAACTGATGACAGATGAATTCCTTGAAAACGAGGGGCGCCGTCCGCGCATACTCGTCGCGAAAATGGGGCAGGACGGCCATGACCGCGGTGCGAAAGTCATCGCCTCCTCATTTGCCGATCTTGGATTCGATGTGGACATCGGCCCGCTGTTCCAGACGCCTGAAGAAACAGCCTTGCAGGCGGCCGAGAACGATGTACATGTCATCGGTGTCAGTTCCCTTGCGGCAGGCCATAAAACCCTCGTACCCGCACTGCGCAGTGAACTCGCCAAGATTGGCAGACCGGACATATTGGTCATCGTCGGCGGTGTGATTCCCGCTCAGGACTATGAATTCCTGCGTGAGAACGGAGCGGCCGCAATTTTCGGTCCCGGGACGGTCATCCCTGTTGCAGCTCAAAAGGTGATTGAAGAGATCTACCGCCAGCTCGGTTACGAGGAAGTGATGGAGTGAGCAGCCAGGACAATGTCCGGGGTAAGGAAACGGCACTCAATATAGCTGAGGGTGTCACCTCCTCCCATGACGGCATGCGCCGGACGGGACGCAAGGTGTTCAGGAAAAGCTCTGGTCCGCTCGATATCGGTGCGCTGACTGCAGGCATTTCTTCAGGCGACCGGCTGAGCCTCGCTAAGGGGATCACTCTGCTAGAAAGCACCGCTGCCAAAGACCGGCCGGCTGGCCAGGAGCTGCTGCTGAGCCTCCTGCCGAAAACCGGGCGCAGTGTGCGGGTCGGCATCACCGGAGTCCCGGGAGTCGGCAAAAGTACATTCATCGAAGCGTTCGGACTGATGCTGACGGAGGCCGGTCACCGTGTCGCGGTTCTTGCCGTCGATCCGAGTTCCACCGTTTCGGGTGGCAGTATTCTTGGTGATAAGACACGGATGGAGCTGCTTGCACGCGAGCCGAAGGCATTCATCCGCCCGTCACCGTCCGCTGGAACCCTCGGCGGCGTCCACAGGAAGACACGGGAGACGATGCTGCTGTGTGAAGCTGCCGGCTATGATGTCATCTTAGTGGAGACCGTGGGCGTCGGGCAATCGGAAACAGCCGTCAGGGAAATGACGGATTTCTTCCTGATGCTGGCGCTCACCGGTGCGGGAGACGAGCTGCAGGGGATGAAAAAAGGAATCATGGAGCTGGTGGATGGAGTCCTTGTCCACAAAGCCGACGGCGGCAATGAACGGCTGGCCAAAAAGACCGTACGGGATTACCGGCAGCTCGCACACTTCCTGCAGCCTGCCACCCCCGGCTGGACTACACAGGCGCTTGCCGTTTCTTCCATCGAGAAAACAGGACTTGCGGAAACCTGGGCGATGATCGAATCATTCAGGGACCAGATGCAGTCCGCAGGTTACTGGACCCAGCGGCGTCAGGAACAGACACGGAGCTGGTTCCATTCCATGATCGAAGACCAGCTGATCCATTCGTTCTACGAGACACCGGGCAGGAAGGAACTTGTTGCTGCGCTCGAAGCGAGAGTTCTTGCAGACGAGCTGACCGTAGCCGGAGCGGTGAAGCGGGTATTCAGTGAGGATGAGGGTGCCCCCGAGGAAAACAGCTGAGCGGCTGAACGGTTTTCATCAGCCCCGTAAACTGGTATGATAGAGATATCTTGCAAGGAGGAGGACAACTGTTATGACTATGGATTTCAATTTCTATATGGACGATATAACCGGCCAGGCACGCAGTGAAATGGAAGCGGGCGGCTATGAGCAGCTGAAGACGGCTGAAGAGGTGGAAACGGCGTTCACGCGCCCCGGCACGACGCTTGTGATGGTGAACTCCGTATGCGGCTGTGCAGGCGGAATCGCCCGTCCCGCAGCGCTGCATGCCATCCACTACGATAAGCGGCCGGATCACCTTGTCACGGTCTTTGCCGGTCAGGATAAGGAAGCGACTGCACAGGCACGGATGCATTTCGGTGAGTATCATCTGCCTTCCTCGCCGTCCTTCGCGCTCATGAAAGATGGGGAGATGGTCGCTGAAGTAGGCCGTCACGAAATCGAGGGGCACGATCCGATGTCCGTCGTCATGAATCTGCAGGAACAGTTCGATAAGTACTGCGACGAACTCTGATTGAACAAACAGGCCGGCATCAGATTACTGATGCCGGCCTGCATATTCGAGCGTGATCAGAACAGGGTGCTGATACCTATGACGACAGTGGAGATCACCATAGTTGCGATCATGACATAGACGATTACTTTCTGGACTTTCTTGTTGCTCATGAGCGATAACCCCTTAATTGGTTTGATATCTCCATTCTAACAGAATCAGCGGAATTCTCAACAGGCAGTCTGTCTTTTTATTCATATACATCAGAATAGGGGTGGGACTTTGGAAAAGGTGGATCACATCGGGATTGCCGTGAAAAACATGGACGATTCGCTTTCGTATTACATACATACACTGGGCCTGGAACTGCTCGGCACTGAAACGGTTCCCGAGCAGCAGGTGACCGTTGCGTTCCTGGATGCCGGCAACATCAAACTGGAACTGCTCGAGCCGATCGGAACAGATGGCCCTGTCGCTAAATTCATCGAGACACGCGGTGAAGGGGTGCATCACATCGCATTCGGTGTCCGGGATATCCGCGGACGCATGGAAGAGTTGCGATCGCATGGTGTGCGGCTCCTCCAGGAGGAGCCGAAAGAGGGTGCAGGCGGCGCAGAGGTCGCTTTCCTGCATCCGAAGTCATCGTTCGGCGTCCTGTTTGAATTATGCTCGAAACGCAGACTGGGGGATGAGTAAGATGGATATCTATGAAAAGATCAATGAGTTGTACGACAGGAAACGGAAAATCGAACTTGGCGGAGGGGACGAACGGATTGCCAGGCAGCACGAAAAAGGGAAGCTGACTGCCCGCGAACGAATCGATCTGCTTGTCGACGAAGGGACGTTTGTCGAGCTGAACCCGTTCGTCGCACACCGGACACAGGATTTTGGCATGGACAAACTGGAAGGACCGGGTGATGGTGTCGTGACAGGCTATGCGAAAGTCCATGGCCGGCCGATCTATCTGTTTTCCCAGGACTTCACCGTGTTCGGCGGGGCGCTCGGGGAGATGCATGCCATGAAAATCGCCAATGTCATGGACTTGGCCGCCAAGAACGGAGCACCTTTCATCGGGCTGAATGATTCAGGCGGCGCCCGGATCCAGGAAGGCGTTGTGTCACTGGATGGCTATGGGGAAATCTTCTACCGGAATTCCATCTACTCCGGTGTGATTCCGCAGATTTCCGTCATTCTCGGACCATGTGCCGGAGGGGCAGTCTATTCTCCCGCCATCACTGATTTTGTCTTCATGACCGATGAGACGAGCCAGATGTTCATCACCGGCCCCAAAGTCATTGAAACCGTGACAGGCGAAAAGATCACATCAGAAGACCTGGGCGGTGCGGAAGTCCATAACAGTATCAGCGGCAACGCCCACTTCCGGGGGGCATCCGAACAGGAAGTGCTGGAAGACGTTCGGCGCCTGCTGACGTACCTGCCGCAGAACAATAAGGAAAGGACCCCTGTTGCAGAAACAGGCGGCGGCGATGATTACCGGCCGGATCTGGCCGATGTCGTGCCGTATGAAACAATCCGCCCGTACGATGTCAGGAAAGTGATCGAGCAGATTGCAGACGCTGGGTCCTTCATGGAAGTCCAGAAGGAATTCGCCCGCAATGCAGTCGTCGGCTTCGCCCGCATCAAAGGCGAGTCCGTCGGGTTTGTCTGCAACCAGCCGAAAGTGATGGCGGGCGGTCTCGATATCGATTCGTCGGATAAAATCTCACGGTTCATCCGCACATGCGATTCCTTCAACATTCCGATCATCACGTTCGAGGACGTGACAGGCTTCTTCCCGGGTGTCAAACAGGAACACGGCGGAATCATCCGCCACGGAGCGAAAATCCTGTATTCCTACTCGGAAGCGACAGTACCGAAAATCACGGTGATCTTACGGAAAGCATTCGGGGGAGCCTATGTAGCACTCAACTCCAAAGCAATCGGCGCAGACCTCGTGTTTGCGTGGCCGAACGCGGAGATTGCCGTCATGGGGGCGGAAGGGGCCGCCAACATCATCTTTGCCCGTGAAATATCAGCAAGCGGGGATCCGGAAGCGACGCGCGCGGCAAAAATCGCGGAATACCGGGAAAAGTTCTCGAATCCGTATGCAGCTGCCGCGAAAGGGATGGTCGACGATGTGATCGACCCGCGCGAGACGCGCATCAAACTCGTGCAGGCGCTTGACATGATGCGGACCAAAGAGGAACAGCGTCCGAAAAAGAAACATGGAAATATGCCACTATAAAGGAGCGATTCGATGAATTACCAACGTATGCTGGATGAGTTTTTTGAACTGGTGAAGATTGATTCGGAAAGCGGGCACGAGGAAGCGATTTCAGCAGTGCTGAAAAAGAAACTGGAAGACCTCGGATTCGAAGTGGTCGAAGATTCGTCGAAAGAACGCACAGGCCACGGGGCGGGCAACCTGATCGCCACGATGAAAGGATCCATCCCTGAGTCGGATCCCATCTACTTCACTTCCCATATGGACACCGTCACACCGGGGACAGGTATCGAACCTGTACTGAAAGACGACGGATATGTGTACTCGGCAGGCGAGACGATTCTCGGTGCGGATGACAAAGCAGGGCTTGCCGCCTTGTTCGAAATGATGCGGACATTGAAAGAGAGCGGGGAAGCGCACGGGGATATCCAGTTTGTCATAACGGCAGGCGAAGAAAGCGGCCTTGTCGGAGCCCGGGAGATCGACCGTGACCTGATGCATGCGAAGTACGGCTATGCGGTCGACAGCGACGGGAAAGTCGGCGGCATTGTCACAGCAGCACCGTACAATGCAAAACTGAAGACGGTGATCCATGGCCGTACAGCACATGCAGGTGTCGAGCCGGAAAAAGGGATTTCAGCGATCACGATTGCTGCGAAATCCGTCGCGAAAATGAAACTCGGCAGACTTGACTCCGAGACGACTGCGAATATCGGCCAGTTCACAGGCGGCCAGGCGACCAATATCGTCTGCGACGAAGTCCATATCCTGTCGGAAGCGCGCTCGATCGACCGTGCGAAACTGCAGGAACAGACCGACCATATGGTCAGCGCCTTCAAGGAGACTGCCGAAGAGATGGGCGGCTCTGCGGAGACCGATGTCAAACTGAACTCACCGGGCTTCCGGTTCAGCGAACAGGACGAGGTCGTGCAGGTCGCATCGGAAGCGATCCGGGCAATCGGCCGGCAGCCTGAACTGCTGACGAGCGGCGGGGGAAGCGACGGTAACATTTTCAATGGACATGGGTTCCCGACGGTCACACTGTCCGTCGGCTACGAAAAGATCCACACAAAAGAAGAACGGATGCCGGTCGAAGAGCTCAACAAGCTGGCTGATCTGCTGCTTGAAATTGTCCGGACAGTCGTGAACAAAGGGAAGAAGGAACAGTAATATGGAAGATTTCAAAGCGATTGTCGTCCGGTGCGGGAACGAAGAGTATGCGCTTCCTGTCGAAAAGACGGTATCCATCGAAGAGCTGGAGAAGATCAATCCGATCCCCCATCTGCCGGACTACTTGCTCGGTCTCATGAGAATCAGGGGAGAGCTTGTGCCGATCCTCGATTTCCAGCAGATCCTATACAATACGTCTGCAAAGGATGAGCCGGATGCGAAGGTCGTCGTCGTCCAGACTGGGGACTTCTTTTACGGGCTGCTCGTATTGGAAGCGAAGGAAATCCTCGATATCCCGGCAGACCGGCTGACGACACAGGGGCTGATGGCCTATTCACGGACACCGTATTTCTCATCGGTAGCCAATCTGGAAGATCGGATCATCACGGTGATCGATCCTCGAGTATTGACCGAAACACTTTCCGGAATGCAGGATATTGCAGACTATGTCCATTCCCGGGAAGCCGACGTAAAGTGATTAACACGGCCGGGCGGCTTGCTGCCTGGCCTTTTCGTAAAGGAGGCGCCCGTATGGCGGACAATGGACAGAAGACACCGAGAGTCATTTTGCATCTGGATATGAACTGTTTCTTTGCCTCCGTCGAACAGGCCCACAACCCGGACCTGAAAGGTCTTGCCATGGCGGTCGCCGGCAACCCGAAAGCGAGGAGGGGCATCCTTGTCACGTGTTCCTATGAAGCTCGTGCGAAAGGTGTATATACGACGATGACTGTCGGGGAAGCGAAGCGTCTGTGCCCGGAACTGGTCCTCGTTCCGCCGGATGGTGAGAAGTACAGGCAGGCATCACAGGCGGTTTTCGGCATTCTCCGGACATATACCGATCTCGTAGAGCCGGTTTCCATCGATGAAGCCTATATTGATATCACGGCAATCGGCGGGCTGACGAATGCGATCGGGCTGGCAAAGGATATGCAGGACCGTATCCTCCGGGAACTCGACCTGCCCTGTTCAATCGGAATCGCCCCGAATAAGTTCCTTGCCAAGACGGCATCTGATATGAAAAAACCGATGGGCATCACAATATTGCGCAAACGGGAATTGCCGGAACTGCTGTGGCCGCTGCCGGTCATCGATATGCATGGCATCGGCAAGAGCAGCGCCCAGAAGCTGGAGGACAGCAAGATTCTCACTATTGGGGATCTTGCCTGCGCTGAGGACTTACTCGTCAAACAGGTGCTCGGCAAGCGCGGACTGCGTCTGAAGGAGCGTGCAAACGGATTTGACAGCCGTCCGGTGGATCCGGAGGCGGCGGAAGAACGGAAAAGCGTCGGCAGCTCCACCACGCTGCCTGTCGACGAAACAGAGCTCCCTGCCTGCCTGCGTGTGCTGGAGGGGCTGGCGGAACGGGTCGAGGAACGGCTGGCCAGACGCGGCCTGGCAGGCCCGCTGCTGTCGATACAGATCCGGACAGCCTCCTGGCGCAATCAGTCGCGGAGCCGGACGCTGCTTAATCCGATCTACCGGAAGGATGATATTTACAAGGAAGCGGCAAGTCTGTTCAAGCAGCATTGGGACGGAGAGCCGATCCGTCTGCTCGGCATCACTGTTGGAAATGTCATCCCCCGTGAGGAATTGTACGAGCAGCTGTCGTTCGATAACTACGAACGTCACGAAAAAGAAGTGGCCATGGAGAAGCTGGTCGTGCGCATGAACGATCAATTCGGCGAAGGGGCTGTCCGGAAAGGCCATCAGTAAATTGAAAGGAGCAGATCGAAATGGAAGTCCAATTTTTAGGGACAGGGGCAGGCATGCCGTCAAAACTGCGCAATACGACATCGATCGTGCTGAATCTTTCTGCAGAGGAGCGCGGGTACTGGATGTTCGACTGCGGGGAAGCGACCCAGCATCAGATGCTGCATACGACGCTGAAACCGCGGAAAGTGAATAAACTGTTTGTCACCCATCTGCACGGGGACCATTTGTTCGGGATCCCGGGATTCATCGGTTCCCGCTCGTTCCTCGGCGGGAACGAGCCGCTGGATCTCTATGGGCCGCCCGGTATCAGGGAGTGGGTGGATACGACACTCCGCCTGACGAGGACTCATCTCGCTTATCAATTGAGAATCCATGAGATCACCGAAGAAGGAATCCTGTATGAAGATGATGAATACAAAGTGACCGCCCGGCTGCTCGCGCATGTGATCCCAAGCTTCGGCTTCCGGGTGGAACAGAAGCCGCTCGCCGGCAAGCTGCTCATCGACGAAGCGACAGCAGCCGGTGTGCCCAAAGGACCTCTTCTTCAGCAGCTGAAACTCGGCAATGATATTACACTGGAAGACGGCACCGTGGTGACCAGTGCCAGTGTGCTCGGGGAACCGAAGAAGGGGTTCATTGTGACGATACTCGGCGATACATGTGTTTGCGAGGCGTCCCGGGTCCTATCGGAGAATGCAGATATTGTCGTGCATGAAGCAACGTTCGACGCAGAGACGGGACAGCTTGCAGAAGACTTCGGGCATTCGACGATCCAGCAGGCTGCTGCGGTTGCGAAGGAAGCCGGAGCGAAGGCGCTGATCGCCACTCATATCAGTTCCCGGTTCCTGCCCTCCGATATGGAGGCGTTCAGGCGGGAAGGGCAGGCCGTCTTCCCGAATGTATTCGTGGCGGAGGATTTCTCGCAATATACACTGCAGGGCGGGGAAGTCGTCGAAAGCTCATTCAGAAGGTAAAGCATGCCGTATAGGAAAGCGCTTGGATGGATATCTCAGTATCCGTCCAAGCGCTTTTATGTTGGGTTCAGCCAGTGGCTGTTAGAACGTCCAGCCGCGGCTGTATTGCACGGGAGGCTCGATTTCAGTATGGAGCTCCCGGGCAGCTTGGTATGGCCAGTAGGCATCGCGGAGCATTTCCCGGCCGATCAATATGAGATCCGCCCGTCCGTTCTGCAGGATCTCTTCCGCCTGCAGTCCCGATGTGATGAGTCCGACGGCGCCAGTCGGAATGTCCGCACCTGTCCGGATCGTTTCCGAGAAAGGCACTTGGTACCCCGGGTACGGACGTATTTTCGCTGGGACGACTGCACCCGAACTGACATCGATCAGGTCGACCCCCTGTTCTTTCATCCATTCCGCCATCTGGACATATTGGTCAGCCGTCATGCCGCCGTCCGCGTAGTCTTCAGCGGAAATCCGGACGAACAGGGGACCCTGCCAGACGGAGCGGACGCCGTCGATGATTTCCCTGAGGAACCGGTAGCGGTTTTCTGCGGATCCGCCGTACTTGTCGTTCCTGTGATTCACGAGCGGAGACAGGAACTCATTGATGAGGTAGCCGTGCGCTCCGTGCAGTTCCAGCAGATCGAAACCGGCGCTGCCGGCACGGCGGGCGGCAGCTGTGAATGCCTCGACGGTTTCCCTGATGTCCTCTGTGCTCATCTCGACAGGTGTTTTATAGTCCTCGCTGAACGCAATTGCGCTCGGTGCCTGGATCGGTCCGTCGACTTCCGATTTCCGTCCGGCATGGGCGAGCTGGATGCCCGCGGCGGCTCCATGCTGGCGGATCAGCGACGTGACCTGCGACAGCCCCTCCACATGACCATCACTCCAGATGCCGAGATCCTGCGGGCTGATCCGTCCCTGCGGCTGGACTGCGGTCGCCTCCAGGATGATGAGACCGGCCTGGCCGACAGCCCTGGAAGCGTAGTGGACGCGATGCCAGTCCCCTGCGATGCCGTCTTCATCCATGCAGGAATACATGCACATCGGCGCCATAGCGATACGGTTCTTCAATGTAAGATTGCGGATCGTATAGGATTCGAATAGTTTGGTCATTATCTGCTCACACCTTTCTGCGAATGACTTCATTGTAGCAGAAAGTGCCAGTCTGTCATCGGCTGCGGCTTACGGGCTGGCCGAAACCGGCCCCCAGTTCCCTTGAGCGCCGCTCCGCCTGCCGGATACAAGCGTCCACGGCGGCCTGAAAGCCGTGATCGTCCAATGCCTGCAGACCGGCTGCCGTCGTGCCGCCCGGGCTCGTGACGTCATTCCTGAGCACGGCAGGCTCCTTTGCCGTCTGCCGCAGCATGGCTGCAGCCCCTTCGATCGTCTGGATGATCAGATCCCGTGCGGTCCGCTGCTTGAGCCCTGCCTGTATAGCCGCTTCCTCAAGTGCCTCCGCCAAGTAATAGACATACGCAGGACCGCTTCCTGATAAAGCGGTCACTGCGTGCAGATCATCCTCCTCCACCTCGGCAACCATGCCGAACGATCGGAGAAGTGTCAGGATGAACTCTTTCTGGCAGGCCGTCACTTGACGATTCCAGGCAATCCCGGTGGCGGACAAACCTGCAGCAGCGGATGTGTTCGGCATGGAACGGGCGATTCCCCTCACGCCGAGTCCCGCTTCAATCGCTGCGATCGGTATACCTGCAAGGACGGACAGCACCACTGCATGGGACGGGATAGCCGATGCGATTTCCTGCATGGCGCTCTCCGCATCCTTCGGTTTGACGGCAAGAACGATGAGGTCGGCCTTTGTCAGCACACTGCGGTCCTTCAGCACAGGAGATACACCGTATTCCGTCTTCAGGTAATTGAGCCGTTCATCGTCGGACTTATTCAGCACATGGATGCCGGACGGCTCCACTGTCCGTTTGGCGCAGATGCCTGCAATGACGGCTTCAGCCATCGATCCGGCGCCGATAAATACGATCGTCTTCATGGTAGCTCCCTCTTTCCGCAAAGGCTGTTTTGTACCAGTTTAGAGGATTCGGAAAATAAGTCAACTGCTGTGTAAGACGGCGGGACATGACGAACTCAGGGAAAAGAGGTACAATGACTGAATAGTGATTCAGTATTGGAGGAAACAGAATGATTCATCAACTGACAATCCCGACACCGTACGCAGTGGGCGATGTGAATGCATTCCTTGTGAAAGGGGATGCACTGACACTTGTCGATGCAGGACCGCGTACAAAGGAAGCCTATGGAGTTCTTGAGAACCAACTTGGTGAACTCGGTGTGAGGATGACGGATATCGAGCAGGTGCTTCTGACCCATCATCATCCCGATCACAGCGGGTGGACAGACGCATTTCCGAACGCCGTGCTCCTCGGCCACGAATATAATAACAATTGGCTGACCCGCGATGGTGGGTTCATCGAACGGCATGACCGTTTCTATATGGACCGGTTTGTCGAACAGGGTGTGCCCGAACAGTATCTCGGTCTTGTGAAAAAAATGAAACGGGCCGCGGAATTGATGGGGCAGCGCAGGCTCGACCGGATTCTGACCGAAGGCGATGAACTTCCCGGCCTGCCCGGCTGGACAGCACTGGAAACATTAGGCCATGCACAGAGCCATCTTTCCTTTTGGAATCCTGGGAAGCAGGTGCTGATCGGCGGGGACCTTCTGCTGTCGAAAGTATCATCCAACCCGCTCATCGAACCGCCGCTTTCACCTGATGAGGAACGGCCAAAAACACTGCTCCAGTACAACCGCTCCCTGGAACGGCTGCTGGAACTGCCGGTCGGAACCGTCTTCAGCGGGCATGGCGATCCTGTCACCGACGTTCATCCTCTCATCCGGCAGCGGCTTGAGAAACAGCACGAACGGGCGATGAAAGTGCACGGCATGCTCGCGGACGGCCCTAAATCGGTCTTCGAACTGACCACGCAGCTGTTCCCGAAAGCCTATCAGCGGGAGCTGGGACTGACCTTATCCGAGACTCTCGGCCAGATGGATTACCTGATGGAACAGGGGCTCATCAAGCGGAATAGGGACGATCGGGGGATCGATCGGTATGAGCAGTCGTAAGAAAGTGCTCATCACCGGCGCGACGAGTGGTGTCGGATTCGAGACGGCAAAACGGCTTGTCACCGAAGGGCACGCCGTCCAGGCGACCGGGCGGAATCCGGCCAGGCTGGCTGAACTTGAACAATATGGTGCGGTTGTCTATAGGGAGGATCTCAGCTTGGAAGGGGCTGCCGACCGACTGATGAAACTGATCGATATGCCGGATACCGTCATCTTTTCCGCAGGGGTCGCCAAGTTCGCGCTTGCAGCGGACACAAGCGATGAGGACATTGACCGGATGTTTACGGTCAATGTACAGAGCGTGATCCAGCTCACGCAGCGGATCCTTCCGGCGTGGGTCGCGAGACAGAGCGGCCACTTCCTCTTTATCGGCTCGCAGGCCGGAAAAGTGGCCACACCAAAAGCTGCGGTCTATGCAGCAACGAAGCACGCGCTGATCGGTTATACGGATGCACTCCGCATGGAAGCCGCACAGTCCGGAATCGATGTGACCGTCGTCAATCCGGGTCCCATCGATACAGCGTTCCTCGACACGGCAGACGACACGGGGAACTACCGGACGTCGGTCGGGAGACATCTGCTGACGGCGGATGGGGTGGCTGCCGCTGTCGTGGCGGCGGTCAAACAGCCGGTTCGGGAAATCAGCCTTCCGAGAATCATGGGGGTGACGAGCCGGCTGCATGCACTCGCTCCTGCGCTGACCGAGCGGATCGGCAAGAAATATTTCATGAAGAAGCTGGAATGACGGAGATGTCCTGG
The DNA here is from genome assembly GCF_000826145.2 of Sporosarcina koreensis. Taxonomy (GTDB): domain Bacteria; phylum Bacillota; class Bacilli; order Bacillales_A; family Planococcaceae; genus Sporosarcina; species Sporosarcina trichiuri. The sequence continues at coordinate 629,536 of NZ_LN651337.1, read as the reverse complement.
ACGAACAAAAGCCCGCCGGCCCCATTATGGGGCTGGCGGGCTTTCATTTGTGCAGGGACGGTTTACATCCGGGCTGCAGTTTTTTTCCTTCTGAACTTACCGAGGAATTCATAGACAATCGGTACGAAGACCAGTGTCAGCAATGTGGAACTCACCAAACCGCCGATAACGGTAACGCCGAGTCCTTTCGAGATCAGCCCGCTGCCTTCCGCGCCGATCGCTAACGGTATGAGTGCACCGATCGTAGCCAGTGCGGTCATCAGGATAGGGCGCAGACGTGTGGCGCCGGCTTCGAGGAGTGCTTCACGGGTCGGTGAACCGGCCTGTTCCTGGTGGATGACCCTATCGATCAGCACGATGGCGTTCGTGACGACGATGCCGATGAGCATCAGCAGTCCGATCATCGCGGATACACTGATCGTTTCGCCTGCAATCAGCAGACCGACGAGGGCTCCGATGACTGTGAATGGCAGCGAGAAGAGAATTGCAAGCGGCGCAAGTCCTCCGCCGAACGTGATGACGAGAATCAGATAGACAATTGCGATGGCAGCAAGCATCGCCAGTCCGAGCTGGGTGAAAGCTTCCGCGATATCTTCTGTCACACCTGCTGATTTCACCTGGACGCCGGACGGCAGATCGAGTTTGTCGATCTGTTTCTGAACGTCCGCCGAGACACTTCCGACATCTTTGGAGGTGATGTCCGCTGTCACACTGGCGTACAGCTTTCCGTCTTTCCGGGACACTGTATCCGATGTAGTGCCTTCCTTGACAGTGACCAGGTCGGAAACCGGAATTTCCTTGCCGAGAGGGGACATGACCGTCTGTTTCAGCAGGTCGTCGATCGATTTCAGTGACTCGGTATCCTTATGGATGACCACATCGATGGAACGGCCGTCCTGATCCAATTTGGTCAGAACATCTTTCCGCGTATCCGGATACAGCACACCGCCGATCTGTGCAGTCGTCAAGCCGGCTTGCGTCAGTTTCTCCTGATCGGCTTCCAGTGTGTATTCCTTGTAGGTGCGGGATAAGCTGGTTTTCGGATCTTTCAGTTCCTTGTTATCTGTCAAGACAGTTTCGACTTCTTCAGCAGCGGCCTGCAGATCTTTCAGGCTGCTGCCATAGATGCCATAGCTCACCTGGCTGCTCGCTCCGGTTGCTGCGAAATCCTGGGATTTCCATTCACCGTCCGTCTTCATATTCTGCAGTTCCGCAAGCGTGTCATCTTTCACTTTCGTGAATTCCGGTGTATCTTCATCGAATGTGACGAATAGCAGGCCGCCGTTTGACGCTCCCGGCGCCATCGGGTTCTGCCCGCCGACTGATACTTGAACCGTTTCCACATCGTCCTTACCGAGCAGCAGATCTTCCGCTTTCTCCGCATTTTCATCCACGGTTTCAAGCGGCTCGCCAGGTGCTGGCGTATAGGTGATGTACATCGTTTTCTGCTCTTCATCCGGCAGGAAGCTGACGCCCACTTTCGGGATGAGGAAAAGACTGCCGACGAGCAGGGCGATCGAAATCAGCGCTGTAATCACTTTATGGTTCAGCGACCACTCAAGCATCCGCCTGTAGCTGAGTGCGAGTCTGCCATGGTGCTCTTTCTTCGCCTTCACCGTTCCGTCCAGTTGTTTCCGGAACAGCGAGTGGGCCATCATCGGAACGATCGTGATGGCGACAAGCAGGGAAGCGAGCAGTGCGAACACGACAGTCAGAGCGAACGGCATGAACAGCTCACCGACCATACCGCTGACGAGTCCGAGCGGTACGAAAACGGCAATGGTCACAAGGGTGGAGGACAAGATCGGCCGGATCATCTGTTTCGTCGATTCCCGTATGAGCTCCCGGCCCTTCAGCTTCTCATCCGGGAGATGCATGCGCCGGTAGATATTTTCGACGACGACAATCGAGTCATCGATCACCCGGCCGATCGCAACGGTCATGGCACCGAGCGTCATGATGTTGAGTGTAATGTCCATCTGATTCAGCAGAAGGACTGCAATGAGCAGGGACAGCGGTATCGAGATGATCGAAATCAGGGTCGACTTGAAATTACGCAGGAACAGCAAAATGATGACGACTGCGAATAATGCACCGAATATCGCTTTGCTGAGCATCGTTTCGATGGATTGTTCAATCGGTTCCCCCTGATCGAGCGTAGTGGAAATCGTGAAATCCTTATTGTCTTTCTGATATTGCTCAATTTTATCCTTGACGCCATTGGCAACTGTTACAGTGTTGGCATCCTGCGATTTCGTGATTTGCAGGGAGATCGCTTCTTTTCCGTTCGTGCGGGAGATGGACTCGGCTTTGCCGACCTCTTCGATATCCGCAATGTCGCCAAGTGTTACGGCAGGCAGTTGGATGTCAGCAGGCATCTGACCCGGCATCTGTCCGTCGGGCTGCCCGGACAGCCCGCTCTGCAGAGCAGCACTGTCAGCTGCCCCGGCAGCAGGGGCTTGCGGTGTAATCGGGATTTCAAGCTTTTTCAGCTCTTCAATGGTGGTCAGTTTACCATCAACGACGACTGATTGTTCTTCACTGCCGAATTCCAGCAGTCCGAGCGGCATTTTCATATCAGTTGCCTGAATCAGCTGCCTGACCGTCTTTTCATCCAGATTATACTGCTTCAATTTGTCAGGGAGGAACGTAAGCTGGACTTCCTCGACCTGCTGGCCGGTCACTGCGACGTCCGATACACCGTCGATACCTTCCAGAGATGGCACAAGGTCGTTCTGGACATGGCTCGTGAGGTCTTCAAGCGAAGCTCCTTCTTCTGAGACACTCAGTCCGAGGATCGGAAACGCGTTGATGCTGATTCTTCCTACCGATGGTTCTTCCGCGTTTTCCGGAAGATCGAAGCTGCTGAGGGATTCTTTTACGTCTTCTTCAGCGGCCTTCATATCCGTGCCGAATTTGTACTCGATCTGGAGGGAGGAGGCATTCTGGTAGGACGTGGAACTGACTGCGGAGACGCCTTTCAAGTTGCGCATCAGCCTCTCAAGAGGTGCTGCCAGTTCATCATCGACCTGCTGGGGGATCGCTCCCGGATAGATGGTCGTCACACTGACGATCGGCACTGTGATATCCGGAATGGTTTCGAGTTTCATTCGCGTGCCGGAATAGATGCCGGCCGCTGTAATGATGATTGTCAAGATCCATACCGCTAACTTGTTCTTCATGACAAAATTGATGATCGGGTTCATAATAACCTCCATAGCGTTAATTTTAACAGTTTGCTATAATACGTTGTAATGATAACTGACCGGTCAGTCAGAGTCAATAATTGGACGTCCATATCAGACGGAGGAGGCGTATCTGTGACAGAAAAAAAGGAAATGATCATCAAGAAAGCGGCGGAACTGTTTGCAAAGAATGGGTATGACGCAACATCCATCCAGCAGATCACCGATGCCTGCGGAATATCGAAAGGCTCTTTTTATTTATCATTCAAATCGAAGGAAAGTCTTCTTGGGGGTATCATCACGTATTTCAGTGAAAAAATCGTCAATCGGATCGAGGGTGTGTTCATCGGGGAAAGCACAAGTGCAAGCCGGTTTGAACACTCGCTATCCATCTATTTCGAGGAACTGGATGACTACTCATCGTTCATCCTCACCCTGATCAGGGAGCAGGCGAATCCGATGAATGAATCTATGAGGGACCAGATGGAAAGTATGCGGAAAAAGATGTATCTGACACAGGAAAAACTGCTGATCGATCTGTACGGGGAAGAGTATCGGGACCGGATGCCTGATCTGATCACGATGCTGAATGGCATCATTAAAGGGTATATTGAACTGATTGTAATCAGTAACGGAACGTTGGATCATAAAAATCTGCCAGCATTCATCCGGAATACGATGGATGCGATCGCATCGGCTGTCGAGACACCTTTTCTGACCCGAGATCAGCTGATCGAGTTTCAATTCACGGAGGGGCCGGCGGAGATGACGGCCGAAGAACTGGTCGCCGCACTTGAAGAGGTCATGAAAGACCCTGACGCACCTGAAGAGGAAATTGTCAGCGCGGAAATGATCCGCACGGAGCTAATGACAGGCAAGCCGAGGCGGGCTGTCCTCTCCGGCATGGCAACCAATCTGACAAAGAGCAGGTCAGCGAAACAGGCAGCAGAAGGACTTTCCGTCTGGCTTTCCGGTGAGTAAGTCGCAGCAGACAAAAAGAAGAGGCATCCAGAATTCGGATGCCTCTTCCGCTGCGGAAAATTTTATGGTTCTGAGATGCATGCTGCTGACGTTTCTACCGTTAGCTGACTGGCATACCTCTTGCATTCAATCCGTACAATCCATCATGCACTTGCACAAAAAACTTACAATACACTGTCTTTCTTCCACACGTTCTTCTAATCACGGTGATAGATCGTCAGTTCAGCAAATTTTCCGCCAAGGCTGTGCATTTCTCCCGGTCGGCGTATGACGCGTATCCGGATTTCGCCTTGTAGTAATCGATACCCCGCATTCACATACCATAAACCTTGTTTTCAATTCTTTTAGTAAAACTTTTCCCGTCTGCATAGCGCAGGCAATTATGCTACACTATTGTCACAACCAGCAGCAGGAAAGGTGTTCCGTCATGAAACAACTAACAGTGCAGGATATTGTGCAGAAATTTACGTTTGAACTGCTTTCCGGGCAAGATCATCTCACAAGGCCCTTGAAGAAGACAAAAGTCCGGCGCCCGGGATTGGAGTTCATGGACAACTTCGAATTCATTGCACGGGGGCATATCCAAATCCTCGGGAAGAATGAAGTCAACTATCTGCACACATTGACCGATGAAGAATGCAAATGCAGGATTGCCAATCTGGTGGAATATGATCCGCCATGCATCCTGATCACATCCGACCAGGAGCAGCCATACGGTCTGCATACATACTGTACGGAGAACGGGATACCTGTCTTGCGGACCCCGGATTCCATGGGGGTGGCGAGCGCCAAACTGGATGCGTTCGTCATCAGTTCGATGGCTGAAGAGATTGCGGTCCACGGGGTCATCGTCAATGTGTCGGGAATCGGGATTCTGCTGCGCGGGAAGTCGGGCGTCGGCAAGAGCGAAACGGCGCATACACTGATCGGGCGCGGCCACCGTCTGGTCGCTGACGATATCGTCGTACTCCGCAAACTGAGTCCGCAGACCCTGCTCGGCACCCATAACGAAACGAATAAGGAGTTCCTGGCGCTGCGGAGTATCGGCCTCCTGAATGTTGTGCGGCTGTACGGCCGTGCTGCGTTCCAGGAAGAGACGCGGATTGCGCTCGATATTGAACTGACGGAATGGAAGGACAACTCCCTGAACAACGAACTGGAACTCGATGAGAAATTCACGGAATACATGGGAGTGCCGGTCCCGTATATCCAAATCCAGCTGCAGCCCGGCCGCGATGTGGCGGGCCTGATTGAAGCGGCGGCGAACAACTGGTACCTCCAGCAGCAGGGGTACAGCGCCCTGGATGAGTTCATGGAGCGGCTGGAGCCGAAATTCACGGAAGACTGACTGGAATGTTTACTCTGTGTCCTGGCGGGAAAACTGTTGAAACAACGGGTAAAGGAGGATGCATCATGGAAGAGAAGAAACAACCGCACGAAACATTGACAGACAAGAACAATGAGTTATCCTCGGCTCAGGAAGTCGAGTATGCGAGTGATTTCAAGAAGGCGGATCGAGCAGCCGAACAGGAAGACAAGAAGAGCGAATAAAATAACCCGGCCGTTCCTGTACCATCAATACAGGAACGGCCGGGTTATTTCGTTGTGCCGAGAAGGTACAGCACTTCCTCGATGCGGATGAACATCCCCGCTTTGCCGTATTTGTCCAGATCCGTTACTGCAAAAATGACACCGATGACTTCCTTGTCCTGAAAAACCGGACTGCCGCTGTTCCCTCTGTAAACAGGTGCATCCAGCAGGATGACGGGGGTTGTCCGTCCGGCCCATCGTGTTTCTCCGATAAGTTCCCCTTCGTTGGCGATCCCATAGAAGTTCAGCGGATTTCCAATGAACCGGACGGCCTCGCCTGGGGAATAATCCGGTGATTTGGCCAATGGCAGGGGCGGGACATCCGGAGGATCTTTCATTTGCAAAACAGCCAGATCGTTGACATTGTCTTCTGCGATAATGTCAGCGGCATACCTGCCATTCTTATCGAACGAGACGGTGATCTGTTTCCGGTTTTGGACGACATGATGATTCGTGATGACTTTCCCATCGCCGGATACGACAAATCCGGTCCCTTTGCCGTCCTCGGTCAGGATGACTGCGACCGACTGCTTCCACTCTGCGATGTCCGGCTGTTTCGACAGGCGGGCGGATGTCTTCAGGAAGTCGATAGCCGGAAGGGAATAGATGTCGAACAGGAACGCGATGGGCTGGAACAGCAGGACGAGGGCCATAAGCCAAATGGCGGCACGGGGGATTTTCCGCCGTTTTGCCGGTGCGTGCCTTTCCGCCCGTTCTTCCTCCAGTGCTTCCTGCTGCGCCTGCAGGACCATAAGCCGGAATTCTTCCTCCTCGAGTTCCTCCGGGGTCAGAGGAACGTCGGTTACATCCGGCTGCTCTTCCCCTAGCTGACCAGGATGGTCCGGATGATCCGCACCGAAGTTGTCTTCAATTTCACAGTCCGGATGACCCGGCTGCGTTCCTTCCTCTTTCATCATACACTCTCCTTGCTGGCTGAACTTTTATATGGACGGTCATACGACAGCAGCATCCTCAAGCAGGCTGGAATACAGGACACGCAGATTTTTGCATACATGCTCTCTCCAAGCAAAGTGTATCACAAACCGTCCTGGAAAGTTTAGCCGCATAGCTGAACTATAGCTTTCTCGGAGTCAGAATAATTGGTATAATGGAAGTGATACTATGGAAAATTCAAAAGGGGATCATTCATGATGGAAGAGACCAACTTGCCGGACGTCACCAAGGAGCATCTGCCAGCACGCACGGAGCGGGATGTCCGCCTGCTGACAGAGCAGGTGAAAGAGCTGGAGGACGAAGTGAGGGAGCTGAAAAAAGACCTGCATGCGATCGACCTGTTCCAGAAGAAACCTGTCATTTCAACCGACGCACTCGCCATCAGCGGATTCTGGATCGTTGCCGCTCTTGTCGTCATTGGCATCTTCTACTGACAAAAAGCCCCTTCTCCTATGACGGAGAAAGGGCTTGTTTAGATTATTTCCGTTTTGCCCGCATGAGATCCAGTTCGGCGCTCAGGCCTTTCATCAATGAAAAGACCATGAGCAGTATGACGAACGAGAAGGGCAGGGCGGCGATGATGATCGTGTTCTGCAGAGCGGTCAGACCGTTGACCGACAGCAGGATGAGGGCGATCGCCGACTGGAGGACACCCCAGATCATCTTAATGCTGTTCGGCGGGGTCAGGGACCCGTACGAACTCTGCATGCCGAGGACGAACGTCGCCGAGTCCGCAGATGTGATGAAGAACGAACCGATCAGAACGATTGCTACGATGGAGATGAACACACCCCAAGGCATCGTGTTGAACAGTTCGAAGATGACGAGCTCCGTCGCCTGATCAGCCAAGTTTGCAACTCCGGCCTTCTGTGCTTCGATCGCTGTCGTGCCGAATGTCGTGAACCAGAACGTACAGAGGATGGTCGGAGCGATCATCACACCGACGATGAACTCACGGATCGTGCGGCCTTTCGACACACGGGCGATGAACATGCTAACGAACGGCGCCCAGGAGATCCACCAGGCCCAGTAGAAGATCGTCCAGTCATCGAGCCACTGACGGTTCTCTGTATTGAGCGGGGATGTGCCGAAACTCATTTTGATGAAGTTCGTCAAATATCCGCCCAGCGAATCGGAGTACATGTTGAAGATGAGCAAAGTCGGTCCGAGAATGACGACGAGCACGAGGAGCAACACTGCCAGCACCAGATTCAGGTTGGACAGATACTGGATCCCTTTGCTCAGTCCGCTCCAGGCAGAAGCGATGAATAGTACAGTGACGACCAGCACGATGTAGAACTGGGACTGTGTGCTGATGGAGACTCCGAAGAGGTAGTTCAGCCCTGCATTAATTTGTACAGCACCAAAGCCGAGAGTCGTCGCAACGCCGAAAGCGGTTGCAAAGACAGCAAGGACATCGACAAGAACCCCCCAGGGGCCGTTCATCTTGTCGCCGAAGATCGGCTTCAATGTTGAAGAAATTAACCCAGGCTCCCCTTTGCGAAATTGGAAGAATGCGAGTGCGAGTGCAACGAAACCGTACATTGCCCAGACATGGATGCCCCAGTGGAAGAACGACTCTCTCAATGCGTCTTTGAAGGCAGCCGGTGTGTTGATCTCCCCGGTTGCAGAGTAGACCGCATAGTGGGAAATCGGTTCAGCAGCACCATAGAAGACGAGTCCGATGCCCATTCCGGCGGAGAACAGCATGGCAATCCAGGAGACCGTGGAGAATTCCGGTTTATCGGTGTCTTTCCCAAGACGGATCTTGCCGTATGGGCTGAAGACCAGGAAAACACAAATCAGAACAAGTACAGATAAAAGCATGAGGTAATACCAGCCAAATCCAGAAGCGACAAAGTTTTTGATCATACCAGTTTGTTCAGCAAAGCTTTTCGGCGCGAGAACACCATAGCCTACTGCCAAGACGATCAGTCCGATCGTAATGTAAAACACGTTTGAAATTTTTCTCATGATTCCCCCTAAGATCTTCGTAGTATACAACGGTTATATACTATAACAATCCTTTTTAAAAATTGCAAAATAAAAAGAAGAAGGGCATGGCCCTTCTTCCGGATTATGCGAAGCGGTACGTACCTGCCTGCTTGAGGCAGCGGGGGAGTTACGAGAGCCGGTCATCCTGGTGGATATGTTCCGGTTCCCGGATGAGATAATACTTTCCTTTCGTCATCACGGCGATCACGATTGTCAGAACAGCCGCAAGCAATGCTGCGAAGAAAGCGGCCGTCGACTCGAGGAACACGCCCATATAGCCAAGTGCGGCCAGTGTACCGAGAAGACTCGCGATCAGCAGGGACGCGACACCGACAGGGTTCCATTTATACAGGTATTCCTGACGGGCGACATAGTAGTCCGGACCGATCTTCAGAAGCTTCTTGACGACGAGTGCATCCGTCACGAGGATCGCCGCCCAGGAAAGCAGGAACACACCCTGGAAGGTCATCATCGTATCCAGATGATCGACGATGTCGGCGAGCATGAGTAAAATAGCCGCAACTCCTGATACGACAACCCAAAAACGGCGTCCCGGCGTGAAGCGGATCACGTTCTCAAAGAAATTCGACAGCGACAGCGAACTGCTGTAAATGTTCGTGACATTGATGCGCAGCTGCGTCAGCATGGTGAAGAGCGCTCCGAAAATACCGAGCAGCAGGACGATATAGACACCTGGGTCCGGTTCCATGAAACGGACCCCGAACCAGATGCCGAGCCCGCCCATCATGCCGAAACAGAAAATCTGGGGGATGAAACCGATCATGAACGAGCCGAGTTTGATATCTTTCGGCTTCAGGAACCGGGCATAGTCCGATGCCAGCAGCGCAGTCAGCCCCATGATGCCGTTGTGCATCCCGATACACATCAACAGAGCTGTTCCGCCGATTGTCACGCCTTCAGGCATATAAGAGAATACAGACCCTGCATACGCCGGCTCCTTCATGAACGAAATGACGATAGCCGCCAGCAGGAACACGACGAATAATGGCATGGACCATTTTTGCAGCTTATCGAGCTGCTCGATTCCGAACCAATTCAAGGGGATGACGATTGATCCGAAAATGATGATGAAAATCCACTTTGGGAGGGATGGAAAAAAGTGGTGGACTGCAGAAACCAAAATCAGTCCTTCGAATGCGCAGTACATAATAAAATTGGATGCGTAGATCAATGATGTCAGGGAAGATCCTATATATCCAAAACCGCCGCCGCGCGACAGCAGATTGACGTTCATGCCTGATTTGGCGGACAGGAAAGCGATCACTGTTCCGAGAATCCCTGCCACGACGATGGCATACGCGGAAGAGATCATTGCATTGACTGCCCCGTAGGATAAGGCCATGACACTGCCCATCTGGAAATAGAAAATGGCGGTTGCAATTCCGAATGTGATGTTCGTGATGCTCAGCCAGCTCTTGTTCCGCTCGCTCCGCGGCACACGGTCAAGGGAATAATCACTTTCAAGTTCTTCCATTTCTTCGTTGTAATCGTTTGTCGTTTCGTCGATTGTCTTCATTCAATTCCTCCTCTATGTAGGTACATGCATCTCCTTCCTGCTGAGTCAGGTACTCGTACGCAAAGCATTTTCTTCAATAGCATACCAAAAAAGTTGCCTTTTTATCAAGAAAGTGATCTGTATACGTACTTTCGTTAACGGCTGGACAGGCAGATTAATTTGAAGACCAATAGTTAGGTGTTAAACTTGTCTTGTAGAAAAGGAGTGATCACAATGGGAAGATTAGAGGGTAAAGTAGCGATCATCACAGGCGGTGCCGGCGGCATCGGCAGCGGTATGGCGAAAGCTTATGTAAAAGAGGGTGCAGTCGTAGCGATTGTGGACCTGAATCCTGAAACCGGGAAAGCGATGGAGAAGGAGCTGCAGGCGGTTCAGCCGGACAGCATGTTCATCCAGGCGGATCTGACAGACCGTGCAAAATTGAAGGACATCATCAAGGAAGTGACTGACCGGTATGGCCGTCTCGATATCCTCATCAACAACGCGCACGCATCCCGTCAGGCTCTGATCGAGGATGTGAAACAGGAAGACCTGGACTTCTCGTTCAATACAGGATTCTATCCGACATTCTACCTGATGCAGGCAGCGCTGCCATTCTTGAAAAAATCAAAAGGAACGATCATCAACTTCTCATCTGGCGCAGGCATCAACGGAGATGTCATGCAGTCCACGTACGCGGCAGCGAAAGAAGCAATCCGCGCGATTACACGGGTTGCAGCTAACGAGTGGGGCCAATACGGTATCAACGTCAACCTCATCTCGCCGATTGCAAATTCGCCAGGTATCCAGCAGTGGAAAAAAGATCAGCCAGACGCATATGATAAGATGATCAATAACATTCCAATGCGCCGTCTTGGCGAATTGGAAGGAGACATCGGCCGTGTGGCGGTATTCCTCGGCAGTGAAGATGCTTCCTACATCACCGGTCAGACAATCATGGTCGACGGCGGAGCAACAAAATTACGGTAATGAAAAAACGGTCCCTCAGCTGAGGGGCCGTTTCATTTTTTCATGAGCAGATATAGGAAATACGGAGCGCCAATGAGAGCCACTGCCAAACCTGCAGGGATCGTGCCGGCATCCGTGATGTTGCGGCCGAGCGTGTCGGCGAACAGCAGCAGCCATCCGCCGAGGACGATGGAGAGCGGCAGATGCAGCTGGCTGCGCGGACCGACGAGCGCCTTGGCGATATGGGGCGCCATCAGTCCGATGAACGCAATTCCTCCTGTGACAGATACTGCGGAAGCGGCGAGCGCGACAGCCGTCAGCAGTAGGATGGTGCGTTCCTTTTGAACGGAGACGCCGATCCCGATAGCCACCGGCTCGCTGAGGGACAGCAGGTTTAGCCGGCTCGCTTTATAAAACGCAAATGGTACGAGTATGATCAGCCATGGAGCAAGCGCCAGGACGAACGTCCAGTCGGACCCCCATACATTGCCGGCGATCCACTTCGCTATGAAATCCACCTTCTGCTGTTCAGCGGACGACATTAGAACGATCATCGCACCAGACAGCGCCAATGAGAAGCCGACGCCGATCAGCACGAGACGGACCGGCTGCAGACCGGTCTTCCGGTCCCAGGCGAACAGATAGATGAGCACCGCTGTCAGAAGTGCGCCGGCGAACCCGACGACCGGCAACAGATAGACGAATTTCCCGGCTTCAACAGGGATGAACAGGAATAGCACGGCAATTGCCAAGCCGGCACCGGAATTGATGCCGATGATACCGGGATCCGCAAGATCATTCCGGGTGATGCCCTGCAGGAGGGAGCCGGAAAGGGCCAGCGCCGCCCCGGCGAGGAACGTGATGAAAACCCGGGGCAGACGGATGGAGAACAGGACAAAGTCCTCTTTGAATGTCCCGTCACCGAACAGGGCAGGCAGGATGCGCCCGGGCTCGATGGAAGCGGGTCCGATGGTCATAGCGGCGGCAGCGGTCGCTGCAGTCAGAATGAGGAACAGTGTCAGGTAGATGCGCTGCCGCCGTTTCAGCTGTGCAGATATCATGAGAAGGCCCTGCCTCCTTTCTTCACGATGATGAGGAAGAACGGCAGACCGATGACGGAGACTAGTGCCGCGGTCGAAATCTCATATGGTGCGTTCAGCGTCCTCCCCAATGTGTCCGCAAGCACCATGAACATACCGCCGATCAGTGCGGACATCGGCAGGATGAACCGGTAATCCGTGCCGACGACCGCCCGTGTGATATGGGGGATCATCAGGCCGACGAACGCCAGGTTTCCGACAAGTGCGACCGCCGCTCCTGCCAGAACCGTCAGCAGGATGAACAGCAGCACTTTGATGCGCAGCGTGTGCTGGCCGAGGCCGACTGCGACTTCCTCGCTCAGGCTCAGGAGGGTCAGCTGTTTCGACAGCAGCAGGCTGATGAGGATTCCGATCACGATGACCGGGACGATCAGCTGCAGCTGGTGCCAGGTCGTTCCGTTGACACCACCCGCGGTATACATGGAGATGTCCTTGGCAACACGGAAGAAAATGCCGATCCCCTGTCCGACAGCAAGGAAGAAGGCGGAAACCGCTGCGCCGGCCAGGACAAGCCTGAACGGTGAAAACCCGCCGCGTTGCACAGCGGCGATACCGAAAACGATTCCCGCTCCGCCGGCAGAGCCGATGAAACAGGCAGCCATGATGCCGATCGTCGACAGGGAAGGGAAGAAGGCATACGCGGCAGCCAGGGCCGCGTTCGCGCCCGCCGTGAGGCCGAGAAGCCCCGGATCCGCGAGCGGGTTCCGGGTCATTCCCTGCATGATTGCCCCGGAGACTGCAAGGGCCGATCCGACGAAAAGGGCGGCCAGTTCGCGCGGAATCCTGATTTCCCGCAGCAGCAGGTTGTTTTTCGTTGCGCCCCCGGTGACCGCCCCAAACAGATCGGATACCGAGACAGGTGCCGCACCGAGCATCACAGCGCCGAAGAAGACAGCGGCAAGAGCGGCTGCGGCCAACAATATTTTCACGCCAAATGAAGCGGTTTTGTTCATGATCTATGTACACTCCTATCAGCAGAAAGGGGATCCTTTCATAAGTTGAAAGAATCCCCATTGTACCAGGTTATTTCAAGAAGTTCTCTTTGAAGAATTCCAGCTGGTAATCGAGCGACAGCGGATCGTTGAAGTAGAACTCATCTGCATTCGCTACAAATACGTGCCCGTTTTTGGCGGCTTCCGTATTCTTGAAGGACTCCGTTTCCATGAAGGAATTATCAGCGGCGCCGTTCTTACTGAGGATGACGTAGTCGCCCATGTATTCAGGCAGGACTTCCGCCGACAGATCGAAATAGCCTTCTTTCTCAGTATCCGCTTTAACCTTTTCAGGCATCTTCAGCTTCATCTCCTGATAGAGGATCTCCGTTCCGCGGCCCCAGCTGTCGCCGAAGACATACAGCTGCTTTTCGAAATTCTCGATGACAGATACGGTCTTGTCCTCGCCGATCTTCGCTTTGACTTCTTCACCGGCTTTGTGTGCGCGATCTTTGAAGTCGGCGACCCAGTCTTTCGCTTCCTGTTCCTGGTTCAGCAGCTTGCCAATTTCTTCGAACTGTGCCAGGTAGTCGAGCTTGTTATACGTGTAAGTGACCGTCGGTGCGATTTCTTTCAGCCGATCGAGATTATTCGTCGTGGAGTATCCGATGATCAGGTCGGGTTCCAGTTCGAGGATCTTCTCCAGATCCTCATCTGTCACTTCCTGAGCGTCCTTCAGCGTGTCCTGGAAACGCGGATTGTCTTTCGACCAGGAGTCAACGCCGACAATCGGCACATCCAACGCCATTACGTGACCGGCGAACCCGGACAGGACGACGACCCGTTTCGGATCTGCCGGAACTTCCACAGGTCCGTTTTCGGATTCATAAGTGATCGTGCCGGTCTTATTCTCCTCGGATTTAACCGGTTCTTTCTCCTTCTTGCTGCTGTCATTGCTGCCTGACGAACAGGCGCCCAGGACGAGCACGAGCAGCAGGGTGAATACGAGTGTAAGTTTCTTCATGTCAACGTTCTCCTTTTAGCAGATCATAGGTGATGCACATAGGTTTACCGCTCCTAGGGTCCACACCGATCTCCGCATCGATTTTGAAAACTTCGCGCAGGACGGACGGTTCGATGACCTCGGCCGCCGGTCCCGCCTTTACGACTTTCCCATCTTTCATGGCGATCAGATAGTCGGCGAACCGTGCCGCCTGGTTCAAGTCGTGGAGCACCATGATGATGGTGCGGCCCTGCTCGGCGTTCAGGTTCTCCAGCAGTTCCAGCACTTCGAGCTGATGGGCCATATCCAGGTAGGTCGTCGGTTCATCCAGGAAGATGATCTCGGTCTCCTGGGCGAGCGCCATCGCAATCCAGACCCGCTGACGCTGACCGCCGGACAGGGCGTCCACTTGACGGTCCCGGAACTGGATCGTGTTGGTGACGGTCATCGCCCAGTTGATCATCTCGTAGTCGGCTTTCGTCAGACGGCCGAGACCTGACTGGTAGGGGAAGCGGCCGTAGGAAACGAGTTCTCCGACCGTCAGGCCGCTTGCGGCTTCCTGCGTCTGCGGCAGGATCGCCATCCTGCGGGCAAGGGCTTTCGTCTTTTCTCCTGCAATATCAGCACCATCGAGGAGCACTTTTCCGGAATGCCGGGGAATCAGACGGGTCATCCCTTTCAGGAAAGTGGACTTGCCGCAGCCGTTCGCACCAATAATCGCGGTGACCTGATTGTTAGGAATACCGACGGTCATATTGTCTACGATGATCTGATCTCCGTATGCGATCTGAAGTTGTTCAGTTGCCAGCCTCACCATATTGAACACTCCTATTCTGAATATCCACAAAAACATTGATAATGATTATCATTCGCGGTATAGTTATGACTATAAAGTCCGGAAGACGCATTGTCAAACAATTATTGAGGGGGATATAAATGTCACAATCATCAGTTACCGACGTTACGGTAATCGGCGGAGGGCCTGCCGGTCTCTATTCCGCATTCTACAGCGGGCTCCGCGGAATGACTGCGCGGATCATCGAATTCCAGCCGGAACTCGGCGGCAAGCTCCATGTCTATCCTGAGAAGATGATCTGGGATATCGGCGGCATTACCCCAGCACCGGCTGCAGATATCATCGCGCGTCTCGTTGAACAGGGGCTGACATTCGACCCTGAAGTGGTCCTCAATGAGAAGGTTGTCCAAATTGAGAAAGATGCAGACGGCTTGTTCACAGTGACCGGACATTCCGGTGAAACGCACAGAAGCCGGACGGTGATCCTTGCGATCGGCGGAGGGATCCTGAAACCCCAGAAGATCGAAATCAGCGGCGCTGAACGGTTTGAAGTGACGAACCTCCATTATACTGTTAAATCGCTGCAGCATTTCAAAGGTAAACGTGTTCTGATTTCAGGAGGCGGAAACGCGGCAATCGACTGGGCGAATGAGCTGGAGCCGATTGCAGAGCAAGTGATGCTCACCTATCGGAAATGTGATCTGAACGGCCATGAAGCACAGGTCGAGCAGCTGCTGCAAAGCAAAGTGGAATGCCACTTCAATACCCATATTACAAAACTGATCGCTTCGGATGATCATCATTCCGTTGAAAAGGTGGAGCTCAGTGATTGTACGGGAGGAGATGCCAAACTGCTGGAAGTGGATGAAATCGTCATCAATCATGGATATGAGATCGATACATCCCTGATTGGAGGAGGCGGAGTGCAGCTTGAACTGACAGCGGATCACCGGGTAGCCGGTACTGGAATGAGCGCAACATCAGTTCCGGGAATTTTTGCAGCAGGGGATGTCCTCTTCCATGAGAGCAAGGTGACATTGATTGCCGGAGCCTTCCAAGATGCAGCGAATGCTGTCAACAGTGCGAAGATGCACCTGGATCCTGAAGCGACACAATGGGGTATGGTGAGTTCCCATAACGAACTGTTCAAGGAACGCAACAAGGAACTGGTCAAGCAGCTGATCGGCTGAGTCCTTCCATAAGAGAAACGAACCGCCCTGCAGGAATTTGCCCCCTGCAGGGCGGTTCGTTTTCATGACCAGAAATGTGCAATGACCGCTAAAACGATGACGTGGAAAACCTGATCGGCCATGATCAGCAGCCATGCAGGCTTA
The DNA here is from genome assembly GCF_000826145.2 of Sporosarcina koreensis. Classification (GTDB taxonomy): domain Bacteria; phylum Bacillota; class Bacilli; order Bacillales_A; family Planococcaceae; genus Sporosarcina; species Sporosarcina trichiuri. The sequence goes on along the minus strand of NZ_LN651337.1, from coordinate 613,181 downwards.
CCGCCTGCCGTCCCCATGACGTTCCGCGCCCACCAGGCAACGAACGTCCGGCGATCAAGGAATACGTGGCTGGCAAAGATGAAAGCCGCCGCAATCCAGGAAAATGACCCGCTGCCGATCAAGAAAGCACCGATTATGACGATGGTATACACAAGGCAGTGAGCCAGGAGCGGCAGCCATTCCGCTGCCTTCCGCTCTGCCATCCAGCGCGTCTGCAGCAAGTAATCACCAATCAGATGACCGACCAGAAGATATGAGAATAAAGTCACTTGTAGTTCCTCCGGATCGTAAAATAATCATTAAAAGATTACTTTGGATGTGTGTTCGTGTTGTTTTCATGATACTATTATTACAGATTGCTGGATTGCTGACAATAGGTTTAGAAAGGGCTTGACGAATGATCAACCAACATACGCGGGAAGTGAACCGCTCCAAGGGGGCCGCGAACTCCGATATCCTCTTAGCCACTATTTTTGAATACATGGGAAAAATGTCACTGGAAACCGACATTCATAAAATGCTCCTTCTGCTCGCCGATTTAGGCACCAAGCTGGTGCAGGCTGACCGCTGCACCGTATGGCTGCATAATCGTGATCGGCATACAGTGTGGACTGTCGCTGGCCATGGTGTAGAACGGATCTCCATACCGGACACAAGCGGGTTTGTCGGCCGAAGTATCCAGACAGGTGTGACATTGAACATCGGAGATGCCTACTTAGATGAGCACTTCAACAAAACCGTCGACCTGGAGACGGGTTACAGGACACGTTCCATACTCTGTATGCCGATCAGTAATCAGGAAGGGACCATCATCGGCGCTTTCCAGGCCATCAACAAAATCGGCATGCCCTCCTTTACGGCAAATGATGAAAAAATATTGACGTTCGCTGCCACCTATGCGGGGAAATCCCTGGAATCCTTCCTTCTTCAGGACGAACTCGCAGAAACTCAGAAGGAGATCATCGAGACACTTGGCGAGCTCGGTGAAAGCCGTTCCCAGGAAACGGGTAATCACGTGAAACGGGTCGCAGAATATTCCTATGCCCTGGCAAAACTGGCAGGATTACCGGAAGAGGAAGCGATGGAGCTGCGGTATGCCTCCCCGATGCATGATATCGGCAAAGTCGCCATTCCGGACGCCATCCTGCTCAAACCCGGGAAGTTGACAGATGCGGAGTATGAAACGATGAAGAAACACGCTGTCTACGGCTATGAGATTTTCCGGAAATCGGGGCGTCAGCTGCTGAAGACGGCTGCCATCATTGCACACCAGCATCATGAACGGTGGGACGGTCAGGGATATCCGTCCGGACTCAAGGAAGACGGAATCCATGTATATGGAAGGATCACGGCTGTCGCTGACGTGTTTGACGCACTGGGCAGTGACCGTGTGTATAAGAAAGCATGGCCTCTCGAAAAAATAACAGCATACTTCCTGGAGCAGCGTGACCGGCAGTTTGAAGGCAGACTCGTGGATCTGTTCCTGGACCATCTGGATGAGTTCCTCGCCATCCGGAACAAATATGCAGACAGAGGGTGACGGATGTTGGGGAAACAACTGGAACTGGAGCAATCACAAATCATCGAAAGGCCGATCGCTGAAGTCTGGGATCTCCTGGCGGATACAAATCGGCTGAACCGTTCCATCGGATTGTTCCCGGTCACGTTTTCACCATTCAGGACGGAGGCTCGCCGGCTTTTCAGGGAAGCACAGGGCAAGGCATACGGACTGCTCGATATCCAATGGAAGGAGCACGTCTTCGAATGGGTGAAGGGATCGTATTATTCAATCGAACGCAACTATACGAAAGGGCCGGTGGACAGGGTCATATGGAAAGTGGCGGTCGAGGAATTGACCAGCCTGGCAACCCGGGTGACGCTGTCGGGTTTGTTCGTCTATAAAAACGGAATTGGGAAGCTCGCTTTGAAGAAAGGGATCATTCCGCAGCTTCTGAAGACGTTCGAGTATGCCAGGGAGGCGGAGACGGATGGACATATACCATCTGGCAGAAAGTCTTCTCCTGCCAATGAAGTATTGCTGGCAGAAGCGAAGGACCATCTGTATGCATTAGGCATCCGGGAACCGCTTGTCGATTCCCTGATCAGCACAATCACGACAGCTGATGATAGTGAAGTGACCCATATGCAGCCGTACAGGTGGGCGGAGGAGCATGGGGTGGCCAAAGAGGAGGCTGTCGATCTGTTTCTTTTGGCGAGTGATGCCGGCATTCTCGATTACGAATGGAACCTCATGTGTCCGAACTGCCGTGTCTCCAAGATGCAGACAGCCCATCTTGCGGATGTGCATAATGCGGTCCATTGCGATCTCTGCGGGGTCGATTTCGACGTGGATTTCGACCGCTATATCGAAATGCGATTCAAAGTCAACGGAGCGTTGAGGGAGACCGTTTCCCAAGTGTTCTGCTTGAATGGTCCTGCCAACTCACCACAGACGGCGGCCCAGTTCAGGATAGGTCCAGGTACGACGAAAACGATCAGCTGGACGCCTGACAAAGTGGACCTGCAGCTGCGTGTGCTGAAACATAACTTTGTGGTTCCGTTCACACATCAGCATATAGGACCTTATGCGTCACTGCACATAAGTTCCGATGGTTTCCTGGAAACGACTGTTCCGCAAGCAGACGAGATAACGATCAGGAACAGCACCGATGAGGAAATGATCCTGGCTGTCGAGACACTTGAGTGGGATCCCTATGCGCTGACCGCTCGGGATGTCACAAGCATGCAGCTGTTCAGGGACCTGCTTCCGAAGGAGGTCCTCGCAGCCGGCATGCAGATCGGCGTCGGCAAACTGACGATCATGTTCACCGATCTGAAAGATTCCACACGTCTCTACGAACAGGCCGGAGATGCGGCCGCATACAGTGATGTCCAGCGGCATTTCACGGAACTGGGACAGATCATACGCAAACACCGGGGGACGATCGTCAAGACGATCGGCGACTCCGTCATGGCGGCATTCAGCAATCAGATACATGCACTGCAGGCAGCTCTTGACATACAGTCATCGGTGGACCGTCTGAACACGGCACTCCGCAATCCGGTGACCATCAAAATCGGACTTCACGAAGGTCCGGTCATTGCCGTCAATGCGAACGGCGTACTGGATTACTTCGGCCGCACTGTCAATATGGCAGCACGGGTCCAGCAGCAAAGCATCGGGGATGACATCGTCATGGATCGACAGTTCTATTCGGCCGTTGCACCCGGGCTCGGTCTGCACAAAGCAGAACCGTTTACCGCAGCCCTCCGCGGCATGTCCGGTGATACCGAGCTCATCCGGGTCACATGACTGCCTGAGGCTGGTCAGATATTATAAAGAAGCTGCATGGGCATAAATCCCGATGCAGCTTTTTCGATTTGAAAATCAAGATTCCCGGCTGCTTAGGTTGCTTCTGCAGGCCAATCAGTCAGTTTCCCGGCCGATAATGCCGAGTATATACGTCATCGTCCGTTCGTGGGCCTCCTCGGCAGTAATGTCCAGCCGCTTATTCAGGAAACTCATCATCATGCCCTGCCAGATAAGGATGGTTACCTCATTCAGTGAATCCCGCTTATCCGCCGCCAGGCTGCCTTCTTCCACAGCACGGACCAAAATCGGATTTCCGCGCTTTTCGACACTCGGTTCAAGCAGGCTGCTGCGTATCTCCTCAGGCACATCCACCAGATCGGAAGGGTAGAAGCCGTAATATTTCTCAAGCAGGTTGTCGGGATTGTCGCCGAGATCCCGGATGAATACCGTATAGAAGATTTCCGGGCTGCGGAACGAGTATTCGGAGAAGCACTGCCACGCGGCGCGGTATTGCGCCAGCGCACTGTCCGCCTGTTCGATCCGCCGCGCCACTTCCTCTGTATACTCCTTCATGAGCCGCATGGATGCGAAGAACAGCAAATGTGAGAACTCCTCGAAATAGTTGTAGATGGTCGCGCTGTTATACCCGGCACGGTCTGCGACTTTCCGGATCGTAATATGCTCTGTGCCTTCTTCCTTTATGATATCGGTCGCCGCCTCCACAAAGTACTTCCACATACGCCCTTTTTGAAGCTTTTTCTTATCCAATGAAGAACCCTCACTTTTTGAATCCGCTTAACAGCAGATCATTTGTATGTCCAGTATACAGGCGCGCCTGCCACTTGTCTTTGCAAATTTATTCTGATAGTATGAACAAGGTCATATTGTAATCATGATTATAAGTTAGATACATATAGTTGGCAATCCTTTGAAGACAGGATTTACTTTTTGCAGCTGAAAGGAGGAATGGAAGCGTTCTCAACTTGTAATTATGGACAAATCATAAGGAGGTCGTTTGATGCAGAAAGCTAAATTGGATCCATTCGTATTCTGGACATCCATGATTTTCATCCTGGTGGCCACCGTCATGCTCGTTGTTTTCCGGCACAGCGCGGAGCCGGTACTCGATGATGTGATGAGTTTCATCACATTCAAAATGGACTGGGCGTTTCAGTTCCTGACATTCGGCTTGTTCGTGTTCCTGATCTGGCTGGCGTTCAGCAAGTATGGAAAGATCAAACTCGGGGAAGGCAAGCCGGAGTTTTCGAGCTTCAGCTGGGGAACGATGCTGTTCACTGCAGGCATGGGGACCAGCATCATGTATTGGTCGATGATCGAACCGATCTCATACTTCGACGGACCGCCGTTCAGCATTGCTCCTGGCAGCGGGGAGGCGGCCGAATGGTCCCTGACATACGGACTGTTCCATTGGGGAATTTCCGCATGGTCCCTGTATGCATTCCCGACTGTCGTCATCGCATATTCCTATTTTGTAAAAAAACGGCCGTCCCTCAAGATCAGCACCGCACTGAGCGGAGCGCTTGGCAAGTATGCTGACGGGTGGGTGGCGAAACTGATCGATGTCCTTGTCATCTGGAGTCTGGTCGGAGGTCTCGGTACGTCACTGGGTCTCGGTGTGCCGATGGTTTCCGCAGTGGTCGGTTCCATTTTCGGTATCGAGCCATCTTTAGGAATGGATGCGGTCATCGTCACGCTTATCACGATCATCTACTCCTCAAGTGCCTATCTCGGACTGCATAAAGGGATCCGCCGTCTGAGTGATATCAACATCTACTTGGCGGTCGCTCTGGCGCTGTTCGTCTTTATCGCCGGACCGACGTCGTTCATCCTCACGTATTTCTCGAACAGCTTCGGCATGATGCTTCAGAATTTCACCTTCATGAGCTTCCATACGGACCCGATCGGCCAGGGAGGATTCCCCCAGGCATGGACGGTGTTCTACTGGGCCTGGTTCGCAGCGACGGCCATGTTCATGGGCCTGTTCGTCGCCCGGATCTCCAAAGGGCGCACGCTGCGTGAGCTGATCACCCATATGCTTTTGTGGGGTTCGATCGGCGGCTGGGTCTATTTCATGGTCTTCGGCGGCTACTCGATGAATCTTCAGCTGGAAGGCATCACGGATGTTGCGAAAACACTGGCGGAACAAGGCGGCCCGGCAGCGGTTGTCGACATACTGCGCTCGCTTCCACTGGACGTTCTGGTGCTGCCATTCTTCGTCATCGTCGGTGTCATCTTCCTGTCGACCTCGATGGACTCCGCCACGTATATACTGGCAGCTGTCGCGACGAAGGAACTGCAGCCGGGGCAGGACCCGGCGCGCTGGCACCGCATGGTCTGGGGGGCTGTCATGGCCGTCCTGTCGATGTCACTGCTCCTGGTCGGCGGTCTGCGGGTCATCCAGACGTCCGCAGTCGTCGTGGCCGTTCCGATCTACATCATCTATCTGCTGCTGCTCGTATCACTGATCCGCTGGCTGCGGGAGGATTACCCCGGCGGCAGAGCCAAATCTTGAATCTGGAGGACTATTACTATGGTTTTTAACGTACGAGAAACAAACCGCACGAACAGGACGGAGTATCCGTATAAGGTGAAAGAGCTGTCCAGCATCATGATTCCGCTCTCTGACGGCACGCAGCTGGCAGCCCACATCTGGCTGCCGGAAGACGCAGAGCAAAATCCGGTGCCGGCTGTGCTGGAATATCTGCCGTACCGGAAGAATGATTTCACAGCACTGAGGGACTCTCTCCGTCATCCGTATTTTGCCGGACATGGCTATGCGAGCATCCGTATCGACATCCGGGGCACCGGTGATTCGGACGGGATCCTGTACGATGAATATCTGAAACAGGAACAGGACGACGCACTGGAAGTGCTGGACTGGATCGGCAAGCAGCCATGGTCTGCCGGGAAAGTCGGCATGATCGGCAAGTCGTGGGGCGGATTCAACGGGCTTCAGATTGCTGCACGGCAGCATCCGGCATTGAAAGCGATCATCACCCTTTGCTCCACGGATGACCGATACGCGGATGATGTCCATTACAAAGGCGGTGCCATGCTCGCTTCCGACATGCTGTGGTGGGCGTCGACCATGTTCGCTTACAACGCCCGTCCGCAGTTCCCCGAAGCGCGCGGAGAGTCGTGGCGCGAAAACTGGCTCGAACGGATGGAACTGACGCCGCCATACGCCGAAGCCTGGGTGCGTCATCAGAGACGCGACGCCTACTGGAAGCACGGGTCCGTCATAGAGAACTATGATGACATCAAAATCCCGGTGTACGCTGTCGGCGGCTGGGCGGACGGCTATACCAATGCAATCCCCCGCCTGCTGACAGGCCTGAAAGGACCGAAAAAAGGACTGATCGGCCCATGGGCGCATGAGTACCCGGAAATGGCAGTTCCGGGCCCGCAGATCGGCTTTCTCCAGGAAGCCGTCCGCTGGTGGGATGAGTGGCTGAAAGAGGAGGAGACCGGCATCATGGACGAACCGATGCTCCGTGTCTATATGCAGGACAGTGTTCCCCCGCAGACCGATTATGCCTGCCGTCCCGGCCACTGGGCGGCCGAAGAGCAATGGCCGCCTGCAGCCATCAAGGAAAAGCAATTCTTCCTGGACGGCAGGGAATTGGCCGGACGGGCAGGAGGCGAGGATGTCATCGTCTCCTCGGTCCAGCAGCATGGCCATTATGCAGGTGTCTTCTGCCCATTCGGCCAGCCGGGCGATCTTCCGGCGGATCAGCGGATTGAAAACGGCATGGCTGTCGTCTTCGATGCGTCGCCGGCAGAGGAAGACGAAGCGATCCTCGGCGAGCCGGAATTCCGCTGCCGTATCACACCTGATAAGAAAGCTGCACACTTGGTCGTCCGCCTGAACGACGTGGCACCTGACGGGTCGTCCACCAGGGTCACATGGGGAGTGCTGAACCTGACGCACAGGGACAGTGACGAGCATCCGTCCTATCTCAAACCGGGAAAAGCGATCGACATCAGTGTGAAGATGAATGTCATCGGCCATACACTGCAGAAAGGGCACCATTGGCAGCTGGCGGTATCACCGAATTACTGGCCGCACATCTGGCCGTTCCCCGAAGAGGTGACATTCACCCTTGAAACCTCGGAACGGACAGCATTGGTCCTCCCGATCCGCGAGCCGAAAAAGCTCGATCGGGAACTCAAGCCGTTCCCTCAAGCGGAAACGGCACCAGTTCTTGGAAAAGACATATTGCGTGAAGCCGGACGGACGCGTGAAGTCAAGCAGGACGCAGCGACGGGAATCTGGGTGCTCGATGACTTTTCGGATGAAGGCAAAAGGAAGCTGCACATCAACGGAATCGAATATGGCAGCACGAACCGCAACGTCTACACAATCCAGGAGAACAACCCGCTGAGCGCACGTGTGGAATGCGACTGGACCCTGAGCGTCGGAAAAGGGGACTGGCAGACATACCTGGAAACCAAGAGTACGATGTCTGCGGACGAATCGTTCTATTATCTGATGAATGAATTGAAAGCTTGGGAAAACGGAGCTGAAGTGTTCCATAAAGTATGGGAAGAGAAAATCGAACGGGATTTCACCTGACCGAGAGGTGCCGTCCGGACATGCCAGCAGATGCTGGCATGCCCGGACGGTTTTTTATAGTTCCCGGATGGGAGCCGGGCTCCCTGACTTTTGTTTAACAGACATCCGCTTAAGGGAATAGTGAAGAAGAGAATCAGTAGGAGGTGGCGTCTTGAAACAGCCGAAGTCATTGGAACAGTTTTGTGAGTACGCACAGCAGCTGGGAGGCAGCGGAAGGACCTTGCTCGTGAACCAGGCCGATTACACACCGGAAGATGCGATCGTACCGGACGAAGATACGTCAGGAGGAGTCAATATGCAGGTCGTCAGGCTGCTCGCCTGCACAGGGGAAGACGCTGTGTATTGGGCTGAACCGGTGTATGACAGCGGGGAACTGGAGCAGATGAACGTGAAACTGGCCGTATTGGCTGATTTCGACCGGAAAGTCGTGACGGAAAACGAATTGAACAAACGGAAGAACGAAACCGGACTGCACGAAAACAGTATCCAGAAAGAGACCGACTGATCCGCGGAGTACTTTTCCTCTCGCAGACTTCGTCGATTTCCGGTATAATGAAAACAGGGTACCACACACGGACAGGTTCAGCCATCACCATATGGCTGACCTTTTTTTACGGAAAGAAGTGACCATCATGAACCGCAATACATATGAGGATACAGTGACGTGTGAACTGGCGATGACGGCAAGCGCACGCAAAGGGATCGGCAAAGTGGCCCGGGATGAGCACGCTTTTTTTGCTGTTCAAAAATCCTTTACTGTCCACATCGAAAAGCGGCCCGACAACCAGCATGGCAGCCAGTCATTCTCCTTCTTCTTCGATAATACGGAAAATGCAAAACTCTCGCAGCTGCTGGAAGGCAGAGTGGCTGTTCTCGACTGCGTAGTGAAGAATGATGGCTTCCTGGCTGTCGGCTTCCATGTCAGAGGGAAACGGGATCCTGCCGCAACAAACCGCCGGCTGCGTGCATCCGTCCGTTTCAGAACCGGCAAAAGCACCGGCCGGACACTGCCCGTCGAATTCGCAGCACTGGTCCGGGAGCTGCCGGTTGCGGAAGAACGTTCTGAATATGTGAAAAAGCGGATCGGCGGCTGGGAAGGCTACTTGCGGATCATGGAAAAGAATGCCGACGTGGAGGATATCCATGTGCCGGTCCAGTCGGTATCGGTCAGTGCGGATGTGAAGAAAGTGTCCGTCGGGATTTCGGGTATGCAGGCAAAACACTGGAAACGTATTCAAGGGTTTTCAGCGAAGTTTGACGGAGCCGCCTACGACCTTGGGAACGTTATCTCGGCAGACCGGAAAAGGAACCGGGTCGAGATCGAACTGAAACCCTCAGCGGTCGCGCAGGCGCGCAAAACAGGCTTTCAAGGCCAAGAATCCAGCTCGATCATCTTCAGTAATTTTGCCGAATTGAGCCAGGTCAGGCGGCTGCGGAAAGGGTTCAAAGACCTGCAGGACGGCCTTGCAGCCAATGGCAACCTTGAAAAGATACTGTTCGAGGAACGCCCGGTCGTCCGTATCAACAACCGGAAAGAGCCGCTCGAGTACAGCACGCAGCTGAACGAGTTCCAGGAGGAAGCCGTCTCCGGTGCCATGAATGCGAGCGATATCTATGTCATCCAGGGGCCGCCGGGTACAGGGAAGACGACAGTGATCTCCGAAATCTGCAGCCAGGCGGTCAAAGCGGGGATGCGGACATTGGTGGCGTCCCAGGCGAACTTGGCGGTCGACAATGCACTCGGCCGTCTGCTGGACCATCCGGAGATCCGCATACTCCGTTATGGCCGGACAGAGAGCATCGAGGAAGAAGGCCGCAAGTTCATCGAAGAAAACGTGGCGGAGCATTGGCGCCAGCAGACGCTGGAAACGATCGAAGGAGCGCTCGCTTCCCACAGCAGTCTGGCGGAACGCCTGGAACAGGAAATCGACGCAGCCGGAGCCCGCTTGGCTGAACTGGACGCGGAAGAAGCGGAATTGAAGCACCGCATGCAAGTGAGACGGGAGCAGAAAGAGGAGTTGGCATCCCTTGAGCAGGGCGTAAAAGAAATCGAGCGGACTCTTCGCAATTTTTCCCTGGAAAGCGAGAAGAACCACAGCCGGGAAACGTCATTGCAGAAAAAGATCGATTCCATCCAGCAGGACTGTGACAGCTGCAAGGCTGCGCTCGCCGGTCTGGCAAGTGCAGGCCGCCCCCTGGCGGAACTGAATGCGGAGCAGAGCCGTTTGGCTGACAGGCTCAGGCTTCTGAAGGAGGCCCGGTCGATCGGAGAACTCGAAGAGAAGCTGAGCGTCTCTGAAAACGACTATGAGCAGCTCTTCCAACGTCACGAAGCGGTGGCTGCCGTACTCGGGAAGATTCCCTCGGCAGCTAAGCTGAACGATCTCAACGACCTTCTGGACAGTATCATGTACAGCCCGTCCAACCAGGTCGATCAGCAAATGACAGCACTGATCCGGCAGATCGACAGCCTCCAGGAAGCCGGCGGCAGCGACGGGGCGACGGCGTGGTCGGAGACATTGGCGCGGGTGGACAAAGCGATCCGCACAGTGACCGATATACTGCGCACCCACCACTTCCAGAACCGGATCACAGTACCGACCGGTTTCCGGAACCGGCACTCCATCGACTCCATCCAGGAGACGGTAAGCCGAGTCGGGAGATACCTGATCCAGCCGTCCGTCAAAAAGATCCTGGCAACGACGTCATTTTCAGTGGAAGCGTACGACTGTCTCGAGAATCTGACGAAAGCGGCAGCCCTGCTGCATGACAGACGGAATTTCATCCTGGCCTATTTGTCCGAAGCGAAATCGGCAGCATCGCTTTTCCGTGACATACGGGAAGGAGCGGCTGCCGAAGTTGCTGCCGAAGCGGAAACACTATCGGTGCGACTGACTGAACACAGCCGCCGGATCGATGAACTGAAGCAGCAGCTGGCGTCGATCCGGCAGGAAGCCGGCCCTGCCCAGGAACGGGCGCTGCCGGAAGTTCTGGCTGAGACGGAGGCTGCGTACAAGTCCGTCACGGAGGCGATCAGGAAAGCTGCCGGGCAAGAGGCGGAAAGAGAGGCCGTCCTGTCGGAACACACAGCTCTGTCCAGTCAGCTGTCCGGTCTGCAGGAGGAATTGGAATCATGCCAGCAGCGTAAGCGATCACTCCAGGATGAGCTGGGACGGACGGAGAAGACTGCTGCAGACAGCCGGCAGAAGATCGAATCGCTGCGCTCCGGGCTCATCAGTGATCCGTCACCGCGTCTCTTGCAGGTCAAGTCCGAACGGGAAGAAACCGCCCGTTGTGCCGAGTCAGCGAAGGGCAGGCTTGCGAATGTGCCGGTCATCCAGTCATTGCAGGCGGAATGGCAGAAGATGCTGAAAGAGGCGAGCCCATATGATCTGGATGAAATCCGCAAATTGTATGTGAAACACGCGAACGTGATCGGCACGACTTGTGTGGCGTCTGCAAGGAAAGGATTTGCAGAGGATTACCCGGAGTTCGACCTTGTCATCATTGACGAAGTCTCGAAGGCGACGCCTCCTGAACTGCTGCTGCCGATGCTGAAAGGCAAGAAGATCATCCTTGTCGGCGACCATCATCAGCTGCCGCCGCTGGTCGGCCAGGAAACGATGGAGGAGTTCCTGGAAGAAATGCCCGAGGATGCTCAGAAGAAGGAGATGGAGATGCTGCTGAAAGAGTCATTGTTCGAGAGGCTGTTCCGCACACTTCCGAAGCAGAACAAGACGATGCTCGGCAAGCAGTACCGCATGCATGAAAAAATCATGCGCACCATCACGCCGTTCTATAACGGAAACGGCTATACACTTGCATGCGGTCTCGCCGATTCGGATGCCGCTCGTGCGCATAACCTGGAAACTCCGCTCATCCAAAGAGACAGCCATGTCATCTGGCTGGATCAGCCGAATACGCCTGCCTGTTATGAGGCGAAACCGAAGGGCGGAACGAGCCGCTATAACGAAAGTGAGCTGGAAACAATCCGGAATCTTCTTTTGGAACTCGAAGAGGGGACCGAATTGGCCATCCGGAATGGCACGCTTCCTGCAGGTACGAAAAAACGGATTGGTGTTATCAGCTTTTATGGAGAGCAGGTCAAACGGATCGATCACCTGATCCAGGAAGAGTATTCATTCGGCAATCTTGAATTCAGGACGGGATCTGTCGATAAGTTCCAAGGTATGGAGATGGATATCATCATCGTCAGCTTCGTCCGCAATCATGGGGATGCCGGCGGGGATATCGGGTTTGCGAAAGACTACCGCCGGCTGAATGTCGCACTGTCGAGGGCAAAGGAACTGCTCGTCATCGTCGGCAGTTCGGAAATGTTCGCCGGAAAGCCGAAATCTCCGCAAGTCCGCAAGATGTACAGCCAGCTGTATGAGACGGTGAAAAATCTTGACGGTATCCGTCCAATCGCGGAACCGGCAGTTAATTGAAGGAGGCGGTCTTATGAAAGCCAGCCAGGCAGAGCTTCGTGCGCAAGTGCTCCAATCACAGGACGTCCGGCTGCTGGAGGAGCAGAGCTGGCTGCTTCCCGCAGTGCGGCTTGCAGTAAGCTTCGAGACGATCACGAAGACGACAATGGATATCCTGATGAAAATGACATTGCTGACGCTGCAGCGCCTGCCGCTGGAACAGGAGACCGATATTGCCCGGCTGCTGGGTGTGGAGGCCCTGTTCGTTTCGGATCTTCTGAAGATGATGGAAGCAGATGGACTGGTGGTCCGCCATAGGCAATGGACTATCACGGAAAAAGGGAAGACCCAGCTGCAGGAGGGGCACTATACCCATGCAGCCGAGAAGGAACAGGCGATCCTGATGTACAGTCCTCTGCTGGACGTTTTTTTCAAGGAACCGGAGACAGACGCATCGGCGGCGCCGGAAAACGACTTTCGCTACACTTGGGAAGAGGAATTGTGGAATCCGGGGATGATACCGAAAGACCGTCTGGAAGCAGCCCTGGCGGAGACGGTCGGCCTGGACAACTCGGAGAATCGGACGAAGACTGTAGGTGCTGTATTGGAGATCACCCAAGCCGGGCAGGCTGAGTACCCTTGTTACGAGTACAGGCTCTATGAGAAACGGACGGATTCACTGTTCGTCCGCGTATGGAATACTGCAGCCGGACAGTGGGATGAAACGCTTGAAGAGTACATTTTGACGAGAGAGCGCGGCGATTGGCGGCAACGCTATCTGACAAAGGAGGAGTAATGATGGAACGGAATGCGGAATACTGGAAAACACAGTTAGGACTTGAGAGTCATCCGGAAGGCGGCAGCTATGCAAGCACGTTTCGATCCGGGCAGGATAGTGAAACTGAGCAGGGCATGCGCCCGCTCTATACGAGCATCTATTTCCTGCTCGAAGCTGGCGAGGTCTCGCATTTCCATCAGCTGGAATCGGATGAGCTGTGGTATTACCACGACGGCGCGCCGCTTACAGTGCACATGATTTCCGAAGAGGGTGTCTATACAGCAGCTAAGCTTGGTCTTGCGATCGAGGAGGGGGAGAGACCGCAGATCCTAGTTCCTGCAGGTACGATTTTCGGTTCATCGATGACCGGTCCCGGACAGTGCTCCCTCGTCGGCTGCATGGTGGCGCCCGGCTTCGACTTCGAGGATTTCAAGCTGTTCGGAACGGACGAACTTCTGAACCGTTTCCCGCAGCACAAGGCGATCATCCGCAAGATGACATAAAGAAGGCTGGTCGGGCATGCAAATCGCTGCATGCCCGACCAGCCTTCTGTTCTGTTACTCGTTGTCTGTTTCTGTCCGGGAACCGTCAGCGTCACTTTGATCCGTATCAGCTGTTACCGGTTTTCCTTCCAGGAAGTTATTCAGTGCTTCCGTGTTTTCTTCGAAGTCGATATCGAGCACCAGTCCCGCTCCTTCCACCCGTCTGTCTTCATACGAGTCATCGAGCGGAATCCTGAGAGATTCGATGCCGGCATCCTTATTGTCGAGCAGCCCCTTGCCGATGGACAGCATCGTCCGCTTGTCCAGGTTGGTTTTCACATAGCTGTCCGCCATACCGAGAAGTTTCGGAAGGCTGAGCAGACTGTGCAGGCTGACCGCTTCCTTCTTCAGTTTGGCGAGCGCTTCCTGCTGTCTTTCCACCCGGCCGAAGTCGCTCTTGCTGTCGTGACGGAAACGCACATATCCGAGAAGTTCCTTGCCATGCAGACGCTGTACGCCGGGTTCCAATGTCATATTGATGCCATGGGACATCTGATAGGGGATGTCGACTTCTATGCCGTCAGGCGCGATGACATCGACGACTTTCGGGAACCCGTCGAAATTGACCTCGGCATAATAATGCACATCGAGTCCGAAATTTTCCTTGATCGTCTGGCGGACAAGTTCCGGGCCGCCTAAAGAGTAGGCGGCGTTCATCTTATGCTTGCCGTGCCCCGGGATCTCTACATAGATATCACGCATGACGGACACGGTCTTCAGTTCCTTCGTATCTTGGTTGTAGTGCGCGATCATGAGAGAGTCCGAACGGCCGTCATCGTCTTCGGGACGGGCATCCGAACCGAGCAGGAGTATATTGATTTCTCCATATTGAGGTTCAGGTGCATCGAAGATATCCTCATCGCCGTCATCAGGCGTTTCTCCGGCAAGCGACTGCCCTGCATTATATTCGGAAAACCAATAGAGTGCGATGCCTCCTCCGACTAGCAGAAGGAATACAAGCAGTCCCACCCAAAGTTTACGTTTCTTTTTACGGGTTCTGATTTCAGAACGTTTCATAGTGCCACCACCTGTAGTTGGTACCGCGTAAGTGCGGGTTCCTGCTGTCTGTAGGACGCATTTCAAGAGGAAATGTTTTCTCAGCAGCCGGATTATTTCCTAACTAATGAAGCATACGACGTCCGGACATAATTTGCAATATGCAATCAGCCGTCTTCCTTGCGGGAAGACGTTTGCAACTCAGCGGATCCCCCGATATAATAACAGGAGAATAAAGTTCCGCAAGCTGCAGGAACTGGGAGTCTGCGTCAGCAATGCCTGTCGCGACTTTTTTTATTTGACTATAGAAATTTATGTATTGAAAGGAGACCATGCATGTTTTTCATTGAAGCGAAGCGGATTGCGGTTGTCATTATCGGCGCCCTCCTTCTTGCGGTATCCCTTAACCTGTTCCTCATCAACGCGAACGTCTATGCAAGCGGTTTTTCAGGAATGGCACAGCTTTTGTCGAGTGTATTGGATGATTTTGCCGGGCTCACGATTTCCACAGGTATCCTGATTTTGCTGCTGAACATTCCTGTGTTCGTGCTCGGATGGTTCAAAGTCGGGAAAGGCTTTACGATCTACAGTATCGTTTCCGTCATTTTCACGACAATCTTCATGGGAATCATCCCTGTCATGTCCATGTCGGATGATATCATTCTGAATGCCGTCTTCGGCGGTGTGATCGGCGGTGTTGGTGTGGGGATCTCCCTCAAGCTGGGGGCATCGACCGGCGGTATGGATATCGTCGCCATGGTGCTGTCGCGCCTGCAGGACAAACCGATCGGCACGTATTTTCTGCTGCTGAACGGTGTAATCATCGTGGCGGCCGGTATTCTGTATGAACCTGAAAACGCCCTCTATACGATGGTGGCACTTTATGTATCGACTGCTGTGATCGATATGATCCATACGCGCCATGAGAAAGTGACGGCCATGATCGTCACCCGGAAGGCGGATGAACTGCAGGAAGCCATCCATGAAAAGATGGTGAGGGGTATCACGATCATCCCTGCAAAGGGCGGGTATACGAAAGAAGAGAAAAACATGATGTACCTTGTCATCACACGCTATGAACTTTATGACTTGGAGAAAATCATCAATGAGGTGGACCCGAAAGCATTTGCAAATATCGTGCAGACGGTCGGCATTTTCGGATTCTTCCGCCGGGAAGGCGAATCGGTTCCATCTTGACCATACATCAGCACCGGATGCCGTAACGACGGCTTCCGGTGCTGTTTTGTTCATTTCTCTTCTTTTTGCTTCTGTGATTGGCGGTACAGGTCTTTCATCGCTTCCCGTTTTTCTCCATACGTCAGAAATTCAGGTGCGACTTCTTCGAGACCGGGTTTTTTCACCCGGTACTCTTGTTTTTCTCCATCGATATTCCGTTTGGCCATGCGGATCCCTCCTTTTGAGTGCAGTATGGTTTCTGAACGGGCTTCCTAATCACCCTTCATGAGGAGATGCCATACGTATAGAGGGAAAGGGGAGGATCTATTGGTCACCGTAAACACGATTACAATTGAAGGGCACAGTTTCACGGCCGTTTCCGTCTCACTTCCAAAGACGACGCTGCTCACCGTATCCAACGAGCACGGCTATATCATGTGCGGAGCGCTCGATGTCGGACTGCTCAACCGTCTGCTGGCTGATCGAAAAATCATCGCAGGCCGTGCGACAGGGGTGAAGACGATCGATGAGCTTCTGGCTGCCCCGCTGGAGTCGGTTACATTGGAGGCGGAAAAGAGAGGGATCACCGCCGGCATGACAGGTGAGCAGGCGCTGCTGAAAATGTGCTGATCCAAAACAATCGGGGAGGGTGAGGCATATGGCTTCACCTTTTTCGTATTCTTTTTTCCTATCAAACACACCAGCGGTTGCGCATCGCTGATACATCCATTACAATGAGAATGAGAAACAATCTCAATGAATACATACCAGCCATGCGGCATTCATGATGGCGGATGGGCGGGAAAGGTGAGTGCGATGAAAAAAGTTATCGTAGCAGCAGTACTTTGCGGTGTATTGTCGGCTGTACTGGCAGCAGGCGGTTTATCGAACTACTTCTCGGATGGTCTGATCCTCGGAGCCATCACCATCATTGTACTGGCAGCCGGGTCTGCAGCAGCTGTGCGAAAAGACCGCAAACGGCACGCATGGCACTGATAGAAGCATAGGAACACCGGCGGACTCGGTCTGCTGCTTTTCCCATTCCGGCACTCGTGCCATTCTATAATCAGACAGGAGATTGAAGATGAATTTACATGTAACATACGGAGATCCCGCAGCCTTGAAAGCTATTTTGAATGGTCTCGCAGACGACGAAATCGTCTTGATGGAACAAGGCAACGAAGCGGTCCTTATCCAGGAGAATGAAGCATCCGCAAGTTTTGCGGACGCGGATTCCTACACCGTCCTTGATACTGCCGGAACGCTGACAGACGGAGCATTCGCGGTATTTAACAACATTCCGGTGACTGCGGAAGGCCAGGAGCTGTTCGAGGAGCGGTTCATGGGTCGTGCACGGAGAATCGAAGACACCGAAGGGTTCGGCGCAATCCGGGTGCTGCGTCCGCTTGACAGCGATACGTATGTGGTCCTGACAATCTGGAAAGACGAACAGGCTTTCAAGGACTGGCAGACGTCCGATGCGTACGCGCATGCCCATAAAAAACGAGGCACTGAAGAAGGAATCGACAAGAAACCGAATATTTTTGCCCGTCCGTCTTTCTTGACAACTTATAAAAAAACGGAACAGGTGTAACACACTCCAAAAAGCCGTCCGCAGCGTATCCACTATACGCTGCAGGACGGCTTTGCCGTTCAGCGGAATGTTTAGAAGGGACCGGTATGTGTAAGAGAGTATGGAGGACTATATAGGGAGGAATTCATATTGAAGAAAACAGCGATCTTTCCGGCGTTCCTGCTGATGCTTGCACTTGGGGCATGCAGTGCAGACAAAGAAGACAGCAGTGCACCTGCGGACGAGACTGCATCCGATGATACAACAACCGGTACTGAAAATACGAATGAAGTGAAACCGTACTCTGTGCTCGTCGATCTGAAAGATACTGACGGCAAGACGACCGGGACTGCAGAATTGTCGGAGACGAAGGAAGGCGTGAAAGTCCATGTGGAAGCGGAAGGCCTGTCACCGGGTAAGCACGGTATTCATTTCCATGAAACAGGAGTGTGCGAAGCGCCTGATTTCAAATCGGCAGGCGGCCATTTCAATCCTGCAGACAAAGAGCATGGGCTTGACACGGAAGGCGGACCGCATGCTGGTGATCTGCCGAATCTGGAAGTCGGTGATGACGGCACAGTGGATGATGAGTTCACAACGAAACTCGTGACGCTGCAAGACGGCAAGAAAGATTCTCTTCTGAAAGACGGGGGGACCGCTCTGGTCATCCACGCCGGTGAGGATGATGGCGAATCACAGCCATCCGGGGATTCAGGCGATCGGGTTGCCTGCGGCGTTATCAACTAATAGCAAAAGGACAGCGGCCGGTGAAAACGGAGCTGTCCTTTTTGATCAGAGAAGCGCAGCGACAATGCCGCGTTCATCATCCAGTATAAGTTTTATCCCTGCAGCATATGGATCCTGATGGAGCTGCTGCTCAATCCACATCCTCAGTGCCTGCGTCATCTCGAATTTAGTCATATGGATTTCCATCCGGTTTACATAGACATTTGCAAAAAAACCTTCGTCGTCATCGTAGCATAGCTCGACTTCCACCGATTCAGGTGCGATGTTCTGACGGTCGGCCTGGTACAAACAGATTGCGTTGATGATATCCTGCTCTTCGATCATCAGTTCTGCCATCGCCGCATATCATCCTCACGGGATTTCTTTTTCTTGAAATGCGTGAAGACCATACGGATGATACCGATGATCGCAATGATCGCGAACACGTTGATCAGCAGGCCGAGCAGGGAGCCGAGAATGCCCATGTTAGCGAAAAGGCTGCCGAACAGGAGTCCTGCCAGGCCGCCGACCATGAGACCTTTCATGAGACCGCCAGATTTGGGTTTAGCAGTCTGGGCACTTTTGTCTTTCGTAAATGAGGTTTGGTCTTTCTTTTTGTCAACTGCAGGTTTATTGAAGTTGTTCTGGTTTGGTGTGAAACCTCTCTTGCCGGATTTGTAGCCCCGCGCATCCGCAGTCGGCGACTGATCCTGGAAAACATAGGATCCGATCGGCGAAAAGATGAGTGTGAGCGCCAAAAAAACAGCTGCTAACTTTTTCATAGGTGAATCATACCTCCGTTGGTGTGATGGGTTGCTCAGCAATCCTCCCTATTCAGTATACAGGATTTTAATTTGGAGTTAAATGAAAAGGGTTTCATCTGAATGGCGCATATTAGTTAAATACCAAACTAAACACTTGAAGAAAAGTTCCATTAGGAGTATAGTATCGGATGGTAATCTGAATAGGAGAATGTGCCGAGTGAACGGAACGTCAGTTTTGCCATGCATATTCTTACTACCTCAGGACAAATACACATCATACTGAAAAGGGGATTTGCACATGACTACGCCGCTCAATCCTGAAGAAGCAGCGAACACTGCTGCTGAAGGCACAAAACTGCCGTCAGAACAGAAACAAGACATTTTGGACCAGCTGCTGAAGCCGGAAGTACAGGAATCATTGACAACTCTTGTGGAAAAACTTCCACAGCTGACAGAGCTGGTTGACCTGATGACGAAATCATACGATGTTGCGAAAGCAGTCGCAACAGATGACGTACTTAAAAACGATACAGCTGAGTTCATGAAAGAGATCGCTGCACCAGTGAAAGACTCTGCAAAGAACTTGGCTGCAACCGTTATCGAAGCAAAAGACCTTGCTGCTCAGAATACGGAAACCATCGGTCTGTTCGGTCTCATGAAAATGATCAAAGATCCGGAAGCCCAGCGCATTTTCCGTTTTTTGAATGCATACCTCGAAGTTGCAGGACAGCGCAACCGCACAAAGTGATCACAACCTAAATTATTGTAGAAGGAGATTAGACAATGACCAAGCAAATCGTTATTCTAGGAGCAGGTTATGGCGGTCTTTTGGCAGCGCTGAACGCCCGCAACTTCTTGTCAGAAAGTGATGCAGCCATCACGCTCATCAACCAGACTCCGACTCACCAGATCATTACAGAACTCCACCGTTTGGCTGGCGGCACAATCAGCGAAGGAGCGGTTGCACTGCCGCTTGAGAAACTTCTTGCAGGCAAAGGCGTCCAGCTGCTCATCGAAACGATCGAGAATTTCGATGTGAACACAAAGAAAGTGAATCTTGCGAATGGTGATACACTTTCCTACGATGCACTTGTCGTAGCCCTCGGCAGTAAAACAGCATACTTCGGCATCCCGGGCCTTGAAGAGAACAGCATGGTCCTGAAATCGGCAAGTGAAGCGAATGCCATCTATGCTCATATCGTAGACCGCATCAAAGCATACGCTGTCTCGCACGATGAAGCGGATGCGACGATCCTGATCGGCGGAGGCGGACTGACAGGCGTCGAACTTGTCGGTGAAATCGTCGACCACATGCCGAAAGTGGCACGTGAGAACGGCGTCAACCCGGATGATTTGAAAATCATGCTGGTAGAAGCAGGACCAAAAATCCTTCCTGTGCTGCCGGATCATCTGATCGAACGCGCGACGGAAAGCCTTTCAAAACGCGGTGTCGAATTCCTGATCGGTCTTCCTGTCACCAACGTGGAAGGCAACGAGATCTCCTTGAAAGACGGACGGATCATCAAAGCGAACACATTCGTCTGGACAGGCGGCGTCACTGGAAATCCGCTGGTTGGCGAGTCGGGGATTGAAGTCGACCGCGGCCGTGCAACAGTGAACGAATTCCTGCAGTCGAAATCACACAAGGATGTCTTCGTTGTCGGTGATGCAGCTGTGGCATTCCCTGCTGAAGAAGGCGCACGTCCATACGCACCGACTGCGCAGAACGCATGGCAGATGGGTGAATTGGTCGGATACAACTTGTATGCAATGCTTGCAGGCAAGCAGATGGAAGTGTTCAATCCGGTCAACTCGGGAACACTTGCAAGCCTCGGCCGTAAAGATGCTGTCGCGTCTGTCGGCGGAAACAATACATCCCTCAAAGGGATGCCGGCATCTCTTATGAAAGAAGCAAGTAATGTACGTTACCTTTCACATATCAAAGGGCTGTTCAGTCTCGCATACTGAGCCGCTTGAAAACTGTCCGGAGGTCTGTCGATACAGGCCTTTGCGGCAGTTTTTTTCTGTTTTCTGAACGATCCGTCAGTTGACAGCGGAAAATGCGATTCGCTATGATAGTTGTTGGCTGCAAATGCAGTCCGTGCAGGAAGGAGCACAGGGAGCACGTAAAACCCGGAAACCAATTGAAGCGCCAGAGCCGGAAAAATCACTCCGCACTTTCCGGCAGACGAGGCGGAGGTTCATCGAACATTCGGCGGATGCCTCCCGATCGATGCTGCCCGATTGTCATGCCATCTCTAAAAAGCACAGGGCGACCTGTGTGACAAAGGAGATGAGCAGGCAGCCTATTACAACCAACGGCCCGGCAACAAACCTGCCGGACTGCTAAAGTGATTCTTAGTTCGGCAGACGTTCTGTATGCCTGTCCGCTGAAGCGGAGGAAACGATATGTGCGGAATTGTAGGTTATAACGGAAAGAAACAGGCAGCGGATATTTTATTGAACGGTCTTGAGAAATTGGAGTACCGGGGATATGATTCGGCAGGCCTTGCATTCCAGACAGCAGAGGGTCTCATGCAGTACAAAGAGAAAGGGCGGATTGCCGATCTCCGGAAAGCTGCGGACCTGACGATCGATTCGAAGACCGGTATCGGTCATACCCGGTGGGCGACCCATGGTATTCCCGATCAGAAGAATTCGCATCCGCATAAAAGTGCGTCAGGTCGTTTCACGCTCGTCCACAATGGGGTCATCGAAAATTACAGCAAGCTGAAACGTGATTATTTGGCAGGCGTCCCTTTCGCATCTGACACAGACACGGAAGTCATCGTACAGCTTGTTGAGCGCTTTGCGGAAGAAGGTCTGACAACAGACGAGGCGTTCCGGAAGTCGTTATCCCTCCTTCATGGCTCGTATGCAATTGCCATGCTCGACGAAAAGGAACCCGATCTGATCTTCGTCGCGAAAAACCGCAGCCCGCTGCTCATCGGCGTCGGAGAAGACTGCAACGTCGTCGCTTCGGATGCAATGGCGATGCTGCAGGTGACGGATCAGTTCATCGAGCTGCACGACGGGGAAGTCGTCCTTCTTGGCAAGGAAGAAATTGTTATCGAGACAATTGATAGAACCGTAATCGAGCGCACGCCGTATACGGCTGAACTCGATATGAGCGATATTGAGAAGGGCACATATCCTCACTATATGCTGAAGGAGATCGATGAGCAGCCCGGGGTCATCCGGAAAATCATGGAGGTCTATACTGATGAAGACGGCAGTCTGGGGATCGACGCAGCCATCCGGCAGGCATTCCAGGAGGCGGACCGTCTCTATATCATTGCAGCCGGAACAAGTTACCATGCCGGCCTGATCGGCAAGGAGTATTTTGAAAAGCTCGCAGGACTGCCCGTCGAAGTGCACATATCCAGTGAATTCGGTTATAACATGCCACTTCTTTCAAAAAAACCGATCTTCCTGTTCATCACACAGTCAGGCGAAACTGCAGACAGCCGGCAAGTGCTCGTCAAAGTGAAGGAACTCGGATATCCGTCTGTCACAATGACGAACGTACCGGGCTCCACATTGTCCCGGGAGGCCGATTATACGCTGCTGCTGCATGCAGGTCCTGAGATTGCAGTCGCGTCAACGAAAGCCTATACAGCGCAGCTTGCGGTGCTGGCTATCACAGCCGCTGCGCTCGGCGGCTCTGCAGGTGAATTCGACCTGAAGCAGGAACTTGCGATTGCGGCAAATGCAATCCAGACATTGACCGATGCGAAACAGGAAATCGAAACGCTTGCGGCCGAACTGCTCACTGACCGCCGCAATGCCTTCTTCATCGGCCGCGGGCTCGATTATTACGTCAGTCTGGAAGGCGCCTTGAAATTGAAAGAAATTTCCTATATCCAGGCAGAGGGCTTTGCCGGAGGGGAACTGAAACACGGAACGATTGCTCTGATCGAGGAGGGCACTCCTGTCATCGCACTCGCAACACAGAAGAGCGTAAATCCTAACTTGCGCGGCAATGTCAAGGAAGTGACTGCACGCGGTGCGAACGCATGCATCATTTCAATGGAAGGGGACAGCGAAGAAGACGACCGGTTTGTCATCCCGCATGTCCATGACCTGCTGACACCGCTCGCCTCCGTCATCCCGCTGCAGCTGCTCAGTTATTATGCTTCGCTGCAGCGCGGGTGTGATGTCGACAAGCCGAGGAACCTCGCGAAGAGTGTGACAGTCGAATAACGTAAGAGAAGCCGGCCCCATGCATAAGCATGGGGTTTTTAAATTTCAGTTACCCATTTATACCAGTTGTGGTATGCTGGAAAGAAAAGGGCTGTTGCCTGAGCAATATTGGGGGCGGAAAACGGAATGTCGAATGTACAGCAGCTGATGGTGATATTAGTTGGAATTCTATTGTTCTTCTTCTTGACGATCTGGCTTGTCCGCAAGCTGTTCAAGGTGAAGACGCCGTTTCGATGGGTTGCCCATTCAGTGAATGACCGACACCGCCGGATCGACTGGACGCTGCGTGCGGTGTTCATCTTTCTATTAATCGGCCTGGCGGTCTGGCTGGCGGCGTCAGATTACTCGACGGTCACTTGGTTATACGTATATTTCCTTTACGTCACTTTGAGCAATGTCATCTTGGAATCGATTCGGGGGTATATGCAGAAAAAGTATTCCGAGGACCCGGCAGAATACAAAGTGACTTTTGTCCAAACTGCCCTAATGGTGCTGATCGGGGTTGTCCTGTTGACGACCCGTTTCTTCGGTCTGATCGTGTGAGAGACTACTGGGGTGATTGAAAAATACGCCTGCATGCTCGCTGGCATACAGGCGCAGATTTGCTATGATCAGCAGTCTTTTTTGTGATGATGGCCATGATCCCGGCAATTATTTGGGACATAGGATGCTCCGATGATGATGAGGAGGATGAACAGAACGACCAGAAGAGCAAACCCTCTTCCTGGACCGAATCCCCCGCGGCAATGCGGCTGTTCAGGGTATGGCATATATCCGCCATGACCGCAGCCGCACAAATCCCAACCGTAACCCATTGTATCGGCCTCCTTTCCATGAGCGGCCAGCTTGAAGGCAGATGACGAATCCAGATCATCCGGCTTTCAAGCTGCCTATAGAATAAGGTATGTCAAAGCCGCCTGTTTGACAGGGGCATACGTCCCGATGACTTGATATTGTATGGGAACAGCTATGGAATCCTGCTGGGAATTGTGAAGTTATGAGCGTTTGCAGAGGTTTATGAGCAGTTTGTCGGTTTTATGATCATTATCTGCGGTTAAGAGCGGAACGGCAGATTTATGATCACTTTCCGAGGTTTATGAGCGGAATGAGATGATTTATGAGCGCCGTCGCCATTTCAACTGCAGGAAAGGAAAAGAGCAGCCGCGGCTGCTCTTTTTAGGTGGTCTCTTTCAGGATTTCGTCGACGGTTTCATTCACTTCGTCGCGTTTCATCTTGTCTTCGCCTTTTTCCAGGGCGGCGAGTGTTTTCTTCGCCAGTGCCAATGGGATTTTGCAGAACAGGATGATGTTCTTCGTCTGGATCGATTTCATGTATTCATCTGCCATTGCAAGGTTCTCTTTGGCGTAGGCGAACAGGTCATCACGTGTCCAGCCGTCCGGCAGGAACCGGACGCCGCGTTCGGCATCCTCTTCCTGGTTGCGCAGCATGTTGACGGCCTGCAGACCCCGGCCATAGCTGATGGCAAGGTCCCGGTCTGTCTTCGTGCCGTCATATTGTTCCCAGATGTCGGACAGCATGACGCCGACGAGCCCGGCGACATAGTATGTGTAATCGTCCAGGTCCTCTTTTGTTTCGATGACGAAATCTTTTTCGACCCACTTGGCCATGCCGTCCGCCATGATGGCGGTCACATTCCGTACATTCTCATAGAGGTCAGGCGGACAGACATCGAGCCAGTCGGCCAGCCGCAGTGTCACTTCCGGCAAGCTGCCTTTTTCGTCTGCGAGCAGCTCCGTATACGCATGCCGATCCAGTCCGTTCCGCAGGAGTTCGGCTGTTGCGCGCAGAAGGGCGGCTTTCTTCACAGCATCCAGCTGTTCGTGGTCCTCGATCTCGTCGATTGCACGCATGCATAAATAAGCGGATCCGACTGTCTGGCGCAATGTCGGTTTCAGCAGTTTGATCGGTATGTAAAACGTCCGGCTCGTCTCTTTCAATACGCGCATCGCGTCTTTTTGCAATGTCGTTTCATTCATGTCAAAATCCTTCTTTCCGTCTGCTCTTGTAAATATCAATGAACCTATCATACCGTGTCGTCCGCCGGTAATCCATTAAAAAGGCGTATCAGGCACTTGACGGAAAGCTGTCAGAGAAGTATACTGGCAATTACTTTAACAATTGAACTATTAAATGAGTGAACAATTAAGGGCGAGGAGGAATAGAATGGGGAACGATCATTCAGAGGACTTCGGTAAGTTCGAAGAGCTTTTTTGGAATGTCACGCGGGATATGGGACGGATCTGGAAGGATATCTTCATCTCCCATTTCCCGGGATCGCAATCACAGCTGGTATTCACACTGGCGCGGAAAGGCCGTCTGAAAATGTCCGAACTTGCAAAAATATTGGGATTGACGGCCGGGGCCGTCACGGCGGCTTCCGATAAGCTGATCGAGAATGGATATGTCTTGCGCATCCGTGATGATAAGGACCGCCGGATCATCTATCTGGAAATCACGGATAAAGGACGCAAAGAACTGCAGCAGCTCCGTCTGGCCGGTCGCAGAAAAATGGCGGAAGCATTTGCCGGAATGGATGCTGCACAGCTGGAGGTCATGCTGATTGTATTCGAACAGGCCGCAACCAACATATCAGCTATGAAAGGACTGAAAGAATGAAAGAATGAATCATTTAACGGACAAACAAAAAGTGACCATCATGCTGGCCATCATGGCTGCCATGTTCTTTTCGGCCATCAATCAGACGATTATCGGGGTAGCCATGCCGCGGATCATCGCCCGTCTCGGCGGCATGGATTACTACACGTGGGTCATCACCATCTACTTGCTGACAATGGCAGTTGCGACCATCCTGGTCGGTAAATTATCGGATATATATGGAAGGAAACCATTTTTGCTCGCCGGAATCGGATTCTTCATGGTCGGTGCGTTCTTATCCGGTCTGTCGAATGATATTTTCCAGTTGATCGTCTACCGCGGAATCACCGGTCTCGGCGGCGGGATGATCATGTCCACGGCGTTCACGGCGGTCGGAGATCTGTATTTGCCGCGGGAGCGGGCGAAGTGGACGGGTGCCATGAGCGGGATTTTTGGGATCTCCAGTGTCCTCGGTCCATTGATGGGCGGCTACATTGTCGACCATCTCGACTGGCACTGGGTGTTCTGGGTTTTCCTGCCGCTCGGTCTGATCGCATTTGTCCTGATAGCGAAACTGTTCCCGAAAGTGCCGCGTCGGGAAGGGGAATCGATCGACTATCTCGGTTCGTTCTTCCTGACGGTCACCATTGTGTCCCTGCTGATGGCATTCAGCCTTGCAGGTGAGGGACCCGGGAAATTTGCGTGGTACTCCTGGCAGATCATCGGTCTGTTCGGTCTGACGGTCATTGCACTGATTGCGTTCATGATCACAGAAAGCAAAGTGAAGACGCCCGTCCTGCCGTTATCCTTGTTCAAGAATGACATTGTCACCATGTCCAATATTGCTGGCTTCTTGCTGGGAGCGGGCATGATGGGGATCATGATCTATACCCCGTTCTTCATCCAGGGGGTCAAGGGCATTTCACCAAGCGGCTCCGGGTATATCATGATGCCGATGTCGATTGCAATGGTGTTTGCAACTACATTTGCCGGCAGTTTCATGACGAAGACCGGTAAGTATAAAGGCCTTGCGATCACAGGACTGCTCATAGGGGCTGCCGGGATTTTTGCCATGAGTTCTGTTTCAATCGACACCCCGATCGCACTCATGATTGCCTATCTGTGCGTAGTCGGCATCGGTTTGGGTCTCAGTATGCCGGTCTTCTCGCTGACCGTTCAAAATGCGTCAGTCTGAGCCAGCTCGGTGTCGCATCCGCGTCCTCCCAGCTGTTCAGATCTCTCGGCAATACGGTCGGGATCGGTGTGTTCGGCGCTGTCATGAGTTCCGTCATGGCGAAGAAGATGACAGCCCGATTTTCCGGACAGGAAAGCGGGATGGGAAGCCTGCCGTCTGAACAGTCAGGCAAACTGGGCCAGCTGATGGATCCGCAGCTTCTGCTCGATGCACCGAAGCTGAAGGAACTGCAGGCAAGTCTGCCGGCTGATCTCCAGCCGGTCGCCTCCCAGCTCGTCAGCACGATTAAAGGCGTATTCAGTGATGCGTTGACGACAACATTCTTTGTGGCCGCCTGCATAATGGTCGCGGGGGCTGTGATTGCCATCTTCCTGCGGGCCATGCCGCTTGTATCCGCGCAAGATGCCATGAAGAAAAGCCAAGGGGCAGACGAAACTGAAAAACTGGATACCGCTGGTACCAAATGATCCATTATAGTAAAAGCAAAGCACTTCGTCCTGTTGCGGACGAAGTGCTTTGTGTGCTTGGCAGCGCTTTTCTTTAACGGGTGAAAGTCCCTGGCATACCGCAGTGGCGAAAGTGCTTAGCTGACTGGCAGTGTGGGTGCTGCGAGGTTCCGTGCGGGGTACCAGAAGGCATAACCGGAATAGATGGCATATACCATGTTGGCTGATAGGAACAAATAACCTTGCAAAGCATAGGGGGCGTTCAATACTACGATGGTTCCTATAAGTTCTGGCAAAAGACTCCTTGAAAGAGATCGAGCAGATGTTTGATCCGTTTGAGTTTTACAGGGTGCACCAATCATTCCTCGTGCCTCTTCATCAGATCATCTCGATCGAAGCCGACTCATCCGCCCGTTCGTATGCAATCGAATTGACGAACGGCCACAAAATACCATTGAGCCAATCCAAGTACAGTGAACTGCAGGAGATGCTGAAAGCGGAAGGAATTCATATTGTGTAAGTGAAACACTTTTCTTTTAGGAAAGGTGTTTTTTTGATTCAGAGACATGAATTGGGGAAAGGAACAACAGAAAGGATGTGCAGGAAATGATTGTTCGAGAACGGAAAGACAGTTTCATACTGGTTGAGCAGGACTGCCATGGCCGGCTGGCCGAGCAGATCATGAGTCACTGGAAAGAGGAGCTGTTTCCCGGAGAGGAGGATCGCTCATCCGTATTGACGGCAGTCCGTCTGCATGACGTCGGCTGGTCACCCTTCGACAAAGAACCATTCTGGAATGATAGCAAACAGGCACCTTACCGGTTTACCGATTTCCCTCTTCCCTCCAAGATCGTCTTATACAGGCAGGGCATCGATGCTGTCGAAACGGTCGACGCCTACTCGGCGATGCTCTGCAGTGAACACTATTCCCATTTTGTGAGCGGTGGGGACGGAGGGCAATCCGATGACTTTCTGGAGTACGAAAGGAAGAGGCGGGCCAGGCTAAAGAGCGCCTTTGCTGACTTTGATGAAACAGTCTTTCGTCAGCACTATGGAATCCTGCAGCTCGGCGACAATTTTTCACTGTACTGCTGTGTGAATGAATCCGGCGCGGCCAAGGATCAGGAGCACCCATTCTTCGTGAACGGCATTCCTGCACCTGAATCGCTGCCCGGCCTCCCGGATCATCGGCTGGCGATCCAGTTCCTCGACAATCGGACGATTGCGGTCGAGAGTTTTCCGTTTGACGCACCGTTCGAGGTGAGCTATCCGTACAAAGAGGTACGGAAGGAAGACATCCGCAAACTCGGTTTCCAGAAAGCGTATGATCAGGCAGATCAGCATCATACGGAACTGCGATTTGTACCGCAGACATGACAAAGAGCAGACCGCAAAGACGGTCTGCTCTTTCATTTGGATGTGTCAAAATAGAGGTGTTTGTGTAGGCTGCAGCCTGGGTTGAATGGCGCGCTGCAGGCCGGACAGGCAGAGCCGCAAGATAGATATTCCGTAACCGATAGTTCGAATCTGCAGGCGCCGCAAAGAACGGCCTTCTCCGAGAACCGGGAAGCCGGCCATACTGCAGGATGGCCGCAGCCATGCATGCCATGGCATTCATAACATGGATAATACGTTTGGCAGCAGAAGAATTTGATCGCAATCCGGTCGACTTCCGAATGGTAGTGCTGGCAGCGCGTCTCCTCATCCACCTGCTCGCCAACCACTTCTTTTTCATGGATTTCCATGGAACAGCACTCCTTTTTGCTAGTATAGCGTAAAAGAAGTGCAGCAGGGGATTACTGTTCTGCAGGTTTGTCGGATTCATCCACATATTTTCCATGATCCGGTACAGCGAGTTCCTTGAAATTCCGGTCAAGCTGTTCGAGGTGCTCGGTCAGCCAGCTGCCTTCCGCTGCAGCGCCATGCCCGGTGATCGCATAGGCCGGCTTCAGACCTGTCAGCAGATGGACCGATGCTTCGGCTGCCGCCCAATCGGGAGTCAAATAACGGGGCGGGCCCGTCAATTCCTTTTCCTGGGTGAGAACCTTATACAGCTCATCTTGCCGCACAGTCACAAACGCATCCCCGGCGATCAGGGCCCGATCTTCATCCCGGAACAGGGAGATATGGCCTTCCGAATGACCTGGTGTATGGATCCAGCGCCAGCCGGGAAGAGGGGGAACACTTCCGTCTTCCGGCAGGGCACGGAGGAACTCCGAAATGTCGATCGGATCCGTCGGGTAGAGGAATGACAGTTTGGCCAGCATACCGCCTTCCACTGTTATATCCGGATCGGGGTACTGCTCCCGGCCGGTTAAATAAGGGTGTTCGGCTGGATGGGCGTACACGGGGACCTGCCATTTTTTGAGAACATCGATGATGCCGCCGATATGATCGAAATGGCCGTGTGTCAGGACGATCGCTTCCGGCGGACGATCCGGGCCAAAGCGCTCCTCCGCTTTTTCGATGACTGTTTTACCTGATCTTGGCATACCGCTGTCCACCAGCACCCACGGGTTGCCGGGCTCAGGATTTCCTACGAATACGAGATTGACGATCTGGTCGGTGAGATAGGCGAGATCGGGAAGAACTTCCGTAATCTCCCCGCTGTTTTTCGACGTGACCGGCTGGAACCGGTCAGTGGATGAACTTCTTTCCATCATGATCTCCTCCTGTTGGCGTTTCTGTACCAGTTTCCCCGTTCCCCGGAAAAAAACACCTGATCGGCTCACTTTTCAATCGAAAAGCTGTACGCTGAGTCGTTGAGGTGCATATTGAATGGACTTTTGTGGTATACACAAATAAGAAGGAGGGATGATTGCATGACATTTGTCCATTTAGGGGTCTTCTTGATAGCCGTGGCGTTCGCTGTGTTCGCCGTGTACGTATGTATTGTGCTAAATCGGATTTCCGGTCTATTATCGACGGTCGGACATACAGCGAAACGGATGGTTGGCAAGAGTGATGAAACGATCCGCCAGCTGGAGCTTACAATCGTGGAAGCAAGGTCTTCAGCGGCAGATGTGCAGATGAAACTCGATGCACTGGAAAGCCTGACGGATACGGTGAAGAACGCAGGTGACACTGCCGAACAGGCGGCTGAGAGCGTCAGTGATCTGACTGCTTCATATGGGAAGCAGCCCGGACTCCCGGGAACAAAACCGTTCGTCGGCCTGATCCAGGCAGGTGAACTGGCGGCGAGCCTGTTCACAACTTGGAAGAAAGCAGAAAAAGTCACAAAATAACATGATGATGCTGGAGGGATGATGATGAGTTTAGCAGGTGTGGGCGTATTATTGATCGGCGTCGCCTTCCTGATCCTTGCAATCTTCATTGCAAGGATCCTGAAAGGGATTGCAGGAACGCTTGACGGCGTGAACAAAACACTCGATCAGCTGCCTGAACAGCTGGACGGAGTACTTGGGGAAACAGGACAGCTTATCCGCCATTCCAACGACACATTGGCGGACGTTAATACGAAATTGGGCAATCTGACACCGCTGTTCCAAGTGGCGGGGGACCTCGGTAACACAACACGCAATTTGACAGCTTCGCTGCAGAACGTGACAGATGCAGCGAAACGGAAAGCGGAGGGTGCCGACGAAACGGCACGCAACAAATCGATCGGCGGCATCTACGGCACAGCGGCACTCGGCTACTATGCAGTCCGGAAAGGCAAAGCGCTGAAACAGCCGGAGCGTTATCCAAAACCGGACACGTTCGCTGCGAGAGGCCAGGAACGCGCACAAGAGATCGACAGGATGAAAGCCGAAGCTTCGGCTGCGGCAAAAATGACGAAATGAACGGGATGATGAGCACCGGCCGCGGCCGGTGTTTTTTGGTGCTGTAGATTTAGCGTATTGGCAAGTCGGCAGGAAGAGCCACAGTCCGTGGGTGTACTAAAACAGATTAGGGAAGCTATTCAGCACGCTGATAGATTTGGCATGGGTATTTAAGCGGTGGCGGACAGGGGAGCTGTTGGCGAACGAAGAGATGATGTGGTTTATGAGCGTTTTTTTAGTTTTATGATCACTTTTTCCGTTTTATGATCACTTTCCAGGATTTATGGACACTTTCCCCGATTTATGAGCACAATGGCAGTTTGAGCAGGAAAAGAAAGGAGCCGGCGCATAATGCGCTGGCTCCGTATCGATCACTTATTCAGCACTTCGGCTTTCACTTTGATTTCCTGCTTGTTCTCTTTCAGATAATACAGGAACGACAGCAGGCCGTACAGCCCTTGATATCTTTCACGGCGGGACAAGTTCGCAGCATCCGTCGTACGGGATTTCAGCTTCGTCGTCTTCTCAAGAGCGGAGTTGGTAAGGGAGCGTGCCGCTTCCCCGGTATCACCGACAATCTGGAACAGGGGAGTGATTTCATTCACCTGCTGATTCACATTGCCGATCGTCTCATTGCTCGTATTCAGCACGAGTTGTGCCTGTCCGGTGACAGTTTCCATCGTACCGGGCAGCTTTGCTGTCGTCTCTTTCAAGTTCTCCGTAACATCCCCAAGATTCTTCAATGGTTTGATAAGGATCACCACTAACACTGCGAAGGCGATCCCGATGATCAATACACCGATTCCAAGCCAATCCATCTGCATCACCTCTTCGTTTAGTTTTTACTTCGGCTCAGGAAGCCGCTTTTGCGGCGGCGGGAGCAGTTCGACATCCGTCCTGGCATTCCGGCTGCGTCCGGGACGGCTGGAAGGGTCAGTCTGCTTCGCTTTCTCCCGTTTCGCCCGGTAATAGATGCTCGCTGCAATGCCTGTCACTGTGTTCGCTTTCTGCATCAGATCTTTGTACTTCGGATCAGGATTGCTGATCTGGTCCGCCAATGCCTGGAAGGACTGATTCATGTGTTTCGTCGACTCATCCAGCTTCTGGGCGGCCTTGGCAACACTGTTCAATGATTGCAGTTTACGTTCCACGTCTTCCGTGATCCGATTCGTATTTGCAAGCAGCTCATTTGCCTGTCCGGTCACACCGTTGAGCTTGCCCTGCAGATCCGTGAGGGAATCCGCGATCTCATCCTTCGTCGCATTCATAGCTTTGACTGCCTTAATGACGAAGATAGCGATGAGGAGGAGAGATAATGCCGCGATTGCTGCGCTGGCATATAAAAGTATTTCCATTCCATAACCCACTCCATTCTGACTGACGTTTTCTAATTGCACCGCTTACCTAGTTGTACCACTATTCCATTGTGCATAAACAATTGGAAGCATGCAAGTTCGACGTCAATAGAGGGCCAGAGCGGCAGACATGAGAATGAGAATCGGGATTCCTGCCTGGAAAAAGATCTTAGGGCTGAACGAAAAGACTTCAGAGGGACGCCGCATCGTTTCTAAGTCATCCCGGGTATGTTTCGATGCCAAGACTTTTCTCATACTGCTTGTGAAAAAATCAAACGAACCAGTCCGGACAATATAGACTATTCCTCCTGCCAGTACGAGCACACCGCCGACATAGAAGGAGTAATTGATGTAGTTTAGCAACGAAATACCTCCGTCTGACAGGAAACACAGAAAAAAAATAGTAAGTTGACCAATTGAAAACAAAAATATGCTTTTTCTCAAAATTCTAACCTCGATTTCCTATTTCGTAATAATTCATTATGTATCATACAGCACTATCGTTGTTTAGACAAAGAAAAATAGGGCCGGAAACCGCTTACCGACACAATTCGACGACTATTCAAATTCATCGGTTGGTTATGCCTAGTAAAATTTTTTGTAAAAAACACTTTGACTTAAGAGAATTTGATTGTATAATGAAATAGTGTTAATTCTTCAGACAATTATAAAAAGGGGGAATGACCTTGAAGAACACAAAATGGCTATTGCTGCTCGCGATGACATTAGTACTAAGTATCTTCCTTGCTGCTTGTGGCGGCTCGGATGATAAGGACAATGCTTCAAAAGACGACGACAGCAAAAAAGATGACTCCGCAACAGAAACACCTAAGAAAGAAGACGGTGAGCCGGATGCAGAACAAATTCTGAACTTGGCTGAATCTGCTGCAATCCCTTCCGTCGACTCAGCAATCGTTGAAGATGCAGTAGGATTCAACGTACTGAACAACGTAAACGAAGGTCTCTACCGTCTGAACGAAGAAAACATTGCAGAACCTGCAATGGCTGCAGAAGAGGCGACTGAAAGCGAAGACGGCTTGACGTACACGTTCAAACTCCGTGACGCAAAGTGGTCTGACGGTACACCAGTCACTGCTGATGATTTCGTATTCGCATGGCAGCGTGCAATCGATCCTGCTACAGGATCTCCGTACGGTCCGTTCATGATGTCCGGAACTGTCAAGAATGCAACAGCTATCAGTGAAGGCAAAATGGACAAGAAAGAGCTCGGAATCGTCGCGAAAGACGAAAAGACACTCGAAGTGACACTTGAGCGTCCGGTCCCTTACTTCCTGTCACTCATGTCATTTGGAACGTTCTACCCGCAAAAAGAAGAATTCGTCACTGAAAAAGGCGACGCGTATGCTACAAACTCCGACAACCTTCTATACAATGGACCATTCACTCTGACTGAATGGGACGGTACAGGCGGAAGCTGGAAATATGTTAAGAACGATCACTATTGGGATGCTGACAACGTGAAATTGACTGAAATCAATGTCAACGTCGTTCAGGATTCTGCAACAGCAGTCAACCTGTACCAGGATGGCAAGCTTGACCGTGCCGGCGTATCCGGTGACCTTGCAATGCAGTACCAGGATGACCCTGAAGCTGTAACACAGGCAGAAACATCTGTTTTCTACTTCAAGTTCAACCAGCAAAAAGGCGGCAAGGAAACACCTCTTGCAAACGTCAATATCCGTAAAGCGATCGCAAAATCATTCCAGAAAGAAGACCTTGCAGATGTTGTTCTTGCAAACGGATCGATTCCTGCAAACTTCCTCGTACCGAAAGATTTCGCTTACGATGAAAACAAGAAAGACTTCCGTGAACTGAGTGGAGACCACCTCGAGTACAACGCGGAAGAAGCGAAAGAATTCTGGAAAAAAGGATTGGATGAACTCGGTGTCGACAGCCTTGAGCTTGAAATCCTCGGCGGAGATACAGAGCTTTCCAAGAAGATGGATGAGTACTTCAAATCTCAGCTCGAAACGAACCTTGAAGGTCTGAAGATCAAGCTGAAAGAAGTTCCATTCGCAGTACGTCTTGAGCTTGACAGCTCACAGGATTACGATATCCAAGTTTCCGGATGGGGCCCTGACTTCCAGGATCCGATCTCCTTCCTGGATCTGTTCGTCACAGATGGAACAAACAACTTGATGTCTTATTCCAACAAAGAATATGACCAGCTGATTGCCGATTCGAAAGGCGACTTGGCATTGAAGCCGGAAGAGCGTTATGAAGCATTCGCTAAAGCTGAAAAAATCCTTCTGGAGGACGATGCAGCTATCGCACCGATCTATCAGCGCGGTTTGATTTTCCTTGAAAAACCATACTTCAAAGGTTTGGTAAGCCACCCATTCGGAGCTGACTACAGCTATAAGTGGGCGTATATTTCAGGTAAAGAGTAAGCGGTTCAGCTGAATAACGGGAGTATATGGCGGCGTTCCGCCATATACTCTCTTTTTCAATAACAGAAAATAATGTGAATGTTTTGTAAGTGCTTTCATTTTGAATACAAATCGTCGACACGGTTTCAGATACAGTGGTACATAGACCTGGAGGTGCAGCATGGTTAAATATATTGGTAAACGGATCATTTATATGTTCATCACAATGTTTCTCATTGCGACGACAACATTTTTCTTAATGCAGACATTGCCAGGTTCCCCGATTGCGTCTTACAGCAAGCTGAATGACACGCAAAAGAAGATTGTCGAGAAAAAATACGGTATCGACAAGCCGGCACCTGTCCAATATGCAATTTACATGAAAAACTTGGCAAAAGGCGATCTTGGTACGTCCTTCGCATTCAAAGGCAAGAGCGTCAATGACCTTCTTGCTTCACGTATCAAGCCGTCGTTCATCCTCGGCGCCCAGGCGATGGTATTCGGCACCCTTGTCGGTATCCTCCTCGGAATGCTGGCCGCATTAAGGCAGAATACATTCTGGGATTACGGGAGTACGTTCATGGCGATATTGGGAAGCTCGATTCCATCGTTCGTATTCGCCTCACTCCTTCAATACTATGTCGCTTCCCAATGGCACCTGCTTCCGGTCGGCCTGTGGAATGACGGCTGGCAGTCCAGTGTACTTCCATCGCTGGCACTTGCAATGGGACCTCTTGCACTGTCCGCACGTTTCATCCGGACCGAGATGATCGAAGTGATGAGTTCCGATTACATTACACTCGCCAAGGCGAAAGGTGCGAACAAGT
Source organism: Sporosarcina koreensis (assembly GCF_000826145.2). Lineage (GTDB taxonomy): Bacteria > Bacillota > Bacilli > Bacillales_A > Planococcaceae > Sporosarcina > Sporosarcina trichiuri. The sequence continues at coordinate 577,474 of NZ_LN651337.1, read as the reverse complement.
TCGAAATCGCATTCAAGCACGCATTCCGGAACGCGCTCATTCCGCTCATCACAGTTCTCGGACCGGTCGCTGCAGGCCTCGTTACCGGCTCACTCGTTGTCGAGAAAATTTTCGCGATTCCCGGAATCGGAGAGCAGTTTGTTTCTTCGATCATGGTCAACGACTTCGCGACAATCATGGGAACTACGCTGTTCTTCTCGGCATTTCTTATTGTGGTTATTTTCATTGTGGATATTCTGTACGGTGTCATTGATCCGCGTATCCGCTTGGCTGGAGGGAAAGCATAATGCAAAAAGATCACGAACAACTGCCCCAAGACCAATTTGAACGGATATCCCTGAACAGTGATCAGGCAGAACGGATCGAAAAACCGAGCTTGAGTTTCTGGCAGGACGCCTGGCTCCGCCTCCGTAAGAACAAAGCGGCCATCGTCAGTATGGTTGTCCTTGTGCTTCTGATTCTAATGGCGTTCATCGGTCCGCATTTGAATGGCCACGATGGTGCTGCCCAGAATTTGCGGCATGCGAATCTTCCGCCGAAAGTTCCGGGTATTGAGAAACTCGGCATCATGGACGGCGTCGGAAACCTCGGCGGCAAGAAAGTCAACTTGTATGAGATGAAGAAAGTCGACGAATATTACTGGTTCGGTACGGATGGACTCGGCCGTGACTTGTTCACCCGACTGTGGGAAGGTACCCAGATTTCGCTTCTCATCGCCTTTGTAGCGGCAGTCATCGACCTTGTGATCGGTGTCCTGTACGGAGGGATTTCCGGATACTTCGGGGGACGGACGGATGATATCATGCAGCGGATCGTCGAAATCCTGATCGGGATCCCGACTCTCATTGTCGTCATCCTGATGCTCATGATCATGGAACCGGGCATCAAGGCGATCATCATCGCCATCTCCATCACCGGGTGGATCGGGATGTCCCGTATTGTCCGGGCACAGATTCTGAAATATAAAAACCAGGAATTCGTCCTGGCAGCCCGGACACTCGGAACCAATGATACGAAAATCATGTCGAAGCACCTCATGCCGAACGTTCTCGGAATCATCATCATCAACACGATGTTCACCATTCCGAACGCTATTTTCTTCGAAGCATTCCTGAGCTTCATCGGGATCGGTCTTCAGCCGCCAGATGCCTCACTCGGAACTCTGATCGATGACGGTTACAAAGTGATGCGGAACCAGCCATACGTTCTGCTGTACCCGTCCATCGTCATCAGTGTTCTCATGATCGCATTCAACTTGATCGGTGACGGACTGCGCGATGCGCTCGATCCGAAGATGAAGGACTAACTAGGAGGAAAGCAAAATGAGTAAAATACTACAAGTCAAAAATTTAGAGCTTTCCTTCCATACGTTTGCTGGAGAAGTGAAAGCGATTCGCGGCGTCAACTTCGATTTGAACAAAGGGGAGACATTGGCGATTGTCGGGGAGTCGGGTTCAGGGAAATCCGTCACGACGAAATCGATCATGCGTCTTCTGCCCGAATCGAGTGCCGAATTCAAAAACGGGGAAATCCTGTTCGATGGGAAAGACCTGACAAAACTCTCGGATACAGAGATGCAGAAAATCCGCGGGAAAGATATTTCGATGATCTTCCAGGATCCGATGACCTCCCTGAACCCGACGATGACCATCGGGAAGCAGATCATGGAACCGATCTTAAAGCACCAAAAAGTGAGCAAGGCGAAAGCACGTAAAGTGGCAATCGACTTACTCAACATGGTCGGCATTCCTAATGCGGAAAACCGTTATAAGATGTACCCGCACCAGTTTTCCGGCGGACAGCGGCAGCGGATTGTTATTGCGACTGCGCTTGCGTGCAATCCCCAGATCCTCATCGCCGATGAGCCGACAACTGCGCTGGACGTTACCATCCAGGCGCAGATCCTGGAGCTCATGAAAGATATCCAGAAGAAGATCGATACATCGATCATTTTCATCACCCATGACCTTGGTGTCGTCGCAAACGTCGCGGACCGGGTTGCGGTCATGTACGGCGGTAAGATTGTCGAGATCGGCACAGTGGATGAAATCTTCTACAATCCGCAGCATCCGTATACATGGGGGCTGCTGAGTTCGATGCCGTCAATGGACGTCAATGACGAGAAGCTGTATGCGATTCCCGGCACGCCGCCGGATCTGCTGAACCCGCCGAAAGGGGATGCCTTTGCACTCCGAAGCGAATATGCCCTGAAGATCGATATGGAACAGCCACCCCCATTCTTCCAGGTGAGCGACACACATTATGCAGCAACATGGCTGCTGCATCCGCAAGCACCGCAAGTGGAACCGCCTGCTGCAATCATCGAACGGATGCGGACATTCCCGGGCAGCCGATACTATGAAGCAACAGGAGGGCGTGCATGATGTCAGATGTCTTACTTGAAGTGAAGAACCTGAAACAGTATTTCAACGAAGGAAAACCGAATGAAGTGCGGGCGATCGATGACATCAGCTTCAAGATCAACCGAGGTGAAACATTCGGTCTCGTCGGCGAGTCGGGATGCGGAAAGTCGACAACCGGCCGGACGATCATCCGTCTCTATGATGCAACGGACGGCGAAGTGCTGTTTGATGGCGTGAATGTCCAGGGGAAGAAATCGAAAGCCGCCAACAAAGAATTCAATCGGAAGATGCAGATGATCTTCCAGGATCCATATGCATCGCTGAATCCACGGATGAAAGTCATGGATATCATTGCAGAAGGCATTGATAACCATGGACTGGCCAAGACGAAGAAAGAGCGTCAAGAACTTGTGATCAAGCTTTTGGAGACTGTCGGATTGAACCGGGAGCACGCTCAGCGCTACCCGCATGAGTTCTCGGGCGGACAGCGACAGCGGATCGGGATTGCACGTGCACTTGCGGTCGATCCTGAGTTCATCATTGCGGATGAACCGATTTCCGCGCTTGACGTGTCCATCCAGGCGCAGGTCGTCAACCTGCTGAAAGAACTGCAGGAAGAACGCGGGCTGACGTATCTCTTCATCGCGCATGATTTGTCGATGGTCAAGTACATCTCCGATCGGATCGGCGTTATGTATTTCGGCAAACTCGTGGAAATGGCGCCTGCTGATGAGCTGTACCGCAATCCGATGCATCTGTATACGAAGTCGCTGCTCTCAGCGATCCCGCTGCCGGATCCCCGGTATGAGCGCACACGGGTGCGGACGCCGTATAACCCGAAAGACCATAATTACGGAGCAGACGAAACAGTCGAGTTCCGCGAAATTGCACCGGAACACTTCGTCCTCTGTTCCGAAAAGGAATACAAGGAAATGAAAGCGGCCCATAAACCGGCTGAATGACAACAGAAAGCCCGGACATCCAATACGGATGGCCCGGGCTTTTTTCAATAGATCTTCATGTAGCGGTCGAGTTCCCATGGATGCACGGTGATCCGGTAGCTGTCCCATTCCGCCTGCTTGGCTGCTTTGTAGTTCGCATAGATATGGCTGCCGAGCGCTTCCTGCATGACAGGATCCGCTTCGAGTGCGAGCAGGGCGTGGTCGAGGTCTGTCGGCAGCGTCACGATACCGGCCTGCTTCAGCTCTCCGGCATTCATCTCGTAAATATTACGGTCGCACGGAGCACCGGGATCGAGCTGCCGGCGGATACCGTCAAGGCCGGCTTTCAGGATGGCAGCCAATGCCAGATACGGGTTTGCGACTGAATCGACCGATCGCACTTCGATGCGGGTGCTCAAGCCCCGCGATGCCGGAATACGGATCAGCGGGCTCCTGTTCTGTGCAGACCAGGCGATATAGCAGGGTGCTTCATAGCCGGGGACGAGCCGCTTATACGAGTTGACCGTCGGATTGGTGACGGCGGTGAACCCTTTCACGTGATCGAGGATACCGGCCATAAATTGATAGGCTGTCGTGCTCAGCTTGCGGTCGCCGTTTTCGTCGAAGAACATGTTTTCACCGTCTTTGAAGAGGGAGATGTTGCAGTGCATGCCCGACCCATTCACGCCAAATAGCGGTTTCGGCATGAATGTCGCATGGAGACCGTGTTTGCGGGCAATCGTCTTAACGACGAGCTTGAATGTCTGGATATGGTCGCATGCGGTTAATGCATCCGCATATTTGAAATCGACTTCATGCTGGCCGGGGGCCGCTTCGTGATGCGATGCTTCCACTTCGAAACCGAGCGCTTCCAGTTCCAGGACGATATCCCGCCGGCAGTTTTCACCGAGGTCGAGCGGTGCGAAATCGAAGTAGTCGCCGTGGTCATTCAGTTCCATTGTCGGCTCGCCATTGCTGTCGAGTTTGAATAGGAAGAATTCCGGTTCAGGTCCTAAGTTGAAATCAGTGAAGCCCATATCTTCCATCTCACGGAGCACCCGCTTCAGATTGCCGCGCGGATCACCCGGGAACGGCTGACCGTCCGCAAGTGAGACATCGCAGATAAGCCGTGCCACTTTTCCAGTGCCGGACGGCCAGGGGAAGACCATCCAAGTGTCCAAATCGGGAATCAGGTACATATCCGATTCCTCGATCCGGACAAACCCTTCGATGGAAGAACCATCGAACATCATCTTGTTATCCAGTGCTTTGTCGAGCTGGCTGATAGGAATCTCCACGTTCTTGATCATCCCGAGGATGTCAGTGAATTGCAGACGGACGAAATTGACGTTGTCCTCTTTCACAAATTTCCGAATATCGTCTTTGGTTGTCTTCCTCATCAGGCCACTTCCTTCTTGTCGGTATTATATTACTGCACTGTCACGGCTGCATAATATTTTTTAATAGTACGGAAATACAGGCTGCATTACAAGATTTTTTTTGTGTCGATTTTGGACATAGAAAAACCCGGACACGAAGGGGTGTCCGGGTGCAGGATGATCAATAGATTTTACGGTATTCGTCGATTTCCCAAGGATGGACGGTGATCCGGTAGCTGTCCCATTCCTTCTGTTTGACGTCGCGGAAATTCCGGTAGATATGCTCACCGAGCGCCTCTTGGACGACCGTGTCCTCATCGAGTGCAAGCAGCGCATGGTCCAGATCGGTCGGCAGCACCGAAATACCGGCTTCCTTCAAGTCTGACGCGGTCATGTCATACAGGTTGCGGTCACAAGGCGCGCCTGGATCGAGTTGCTGCTCGATACCGCTGAGTCCTGCTTTCAGGATCGCTGACAGCGCGAGGTATGGATTCGCCACCGAGTCTACGGAACGGAGCTCGATCCGCGTGCTCATGCCGCGGGATGCCGGAATACGGACGACAGGACTCCGGTTCGATGCGGACCAGGCAATGTAGCACGGTGCTTCATAACCAGGCACGAGACGCTTATAGGAGTTGACCGTCGGATTAGTGATAGCTGTAAATCCTTTGACGTGTTTCAGCACACCTGCCATGAACTGGTAAGCGGTCCGGCTGAGCTGGTCATCCGCGTGTTCATCGTAAAATGTATTTTTACCATCTTTGAACAGAGACACGTTGCAGTGCATACCTGAGCCGTTGACACCAAAAATCGGTTTTGGCATGAAAGTTGCATGAAGGCCATGCTCCCGGGCAATTGTTTTGACGACAAGTTTAAAGGTCTGGATATTGTCGCATGCTCGTAAAGCATCAGCGTATTTAAAGTCGATTTCGTGCTGGCCCGGTGCGGACTCATGATGGGAGGCCTCGACTTCGAATCCGAGCTCCTCCAGCTGAAGAACGATATCCCTGCGGCAGTCCTCACCGAGATCGAGCGGGGAGAAGTCGAAGTAGTCGCCATCATCGTTCACATGCATCGTCGGCTCACCGTGGCGGTCCAGCTTGAAGAGGAAGAACTCCGGCTCGGGACCGAGGTTGAAATTGGTATAGCCCATACTTTCCATCTCTTTCAGCACCCGTTTCAGGTTGCCGCGGGGATCACCGGGGAACGGGGTGCCGTCCGCCTGGCAGACGTCACAGATCAGGCGTGCGACTTTGCCGTTGCCGGATGCCCATGGGAATACCATCCACGTATCAAGATCTGGTACGAGGTACATATCGGATGCTTCGATTTTCGTAAACCCTTCTATTGAAGAACCGTCGAACATCATTTTGTTATCCAGCGCCTTATCCAGCTGGCTCACCGGAATCTCCACGCTTTTGATCATCCCGAGTATATCGGTGATCTGCAGGCGGATGAAATTCACGTTTTCCTCCTTTGCAAACTGTCGTATGTCATCTGCTGTGGTTCTGCTCATTTTGGCACGTCCTTTGTAAGTAGTATCGAAAATCCATGCAAAAAAAATCACATCATTATTCTATATATCCTATTTTACAAGTTTCACTCCTGAAATCAGCATTTTTGAAAGTAAGTCCGTATTTTTTACGCGCAATGAAATGCCGGCCAGTGAAAACGGGTATAAGGGGGGAGAATCTGAAAGGAGGAACGGCTTTATGAACCGTATTTTTTCCATAGTTGTATTTGCGGGGGTCCCGATCGTCGCGGCCGGTGCGTTCCTGCACTGGTCGGATATCGTCATGTTCATCCTGAGCTGTATTACGATCATCGGTCTGTCGGGTTTCATCGGGCGGGCGACGGAAAGTCTTGCAATCGTAAGCGGCCCGAGGATCGGCGGTCTTCTGAACGCGACATTCGGCAACGCTGTTGAGCTTATCATTTCCATCTTCACCCTGAAAGCGGGATTGATCGGCATCGTGCTTGCGTCCCTGACAGGTTCGGTCCTCGGCAACCTGCTGCTAGTGCTCGGTCTGTCGTTTTTCGCAGGCGGCCTGAAGTTCAAGCGCCAGAAGTTCAGTCTGCATGATGCCCGTTATAATTCCGGGCTGCTCATATTCGCAATCATCGTAGCATTTATCATACCGGAAGTGTTCTCGATCTCCATGGACTCCGGAACGACATTGAATTTGAGCGTCGGCATCTCGGTGATCCTCATTGCGATCTACTTGGCAGGACTGTTCTTCAAATTGGTGACGCACCGAGGTGTATTCGCTTCCGGCGATGAGGCTGCAGTCGAGGAGGAGGAACCGGAGTGGACCAAAGGGAAATCGATTCTTGTGTTATTGCTGAGCACTGTGGCGGTTGCGTTCGTTTCCGAACAGCTTGTGCAGACTTTCGAGACGCTGGGCGAACGATTCGGCTGGAGTGAGCTGTTCATCGGGATCATCATCGTGGCGATTGTCGGAAATGCCGCGGAGCATGTCTCCGCCGTGACGATGGCCATGAAGAATCGGATGGACGTATCGGTTGAAATTGCTGTCGGTTCAACACTGCAGGTCGCGATGTTCGTAGCCCCGGCACTCGTGCTCATTTCGCTGCTCATGCCGACAGAGATGCCGCTTGTCTTCACGATTCAGGAACTCGTCGCCATGGTGACGGCGGCCCTGCTCGTCATCAACTTATCCAATGACGGGGAATCGAACTGGTTTGAAGGGCTCGTCCTGTTCGCCGCTTACATCATCATGGCGATCGGCTTCTATTTATTGTAACGAAAAAGACCGCAGTCAGCTGCGGTCTTTCCAATTGGCCTGGATGAATTCGTCACGCCCTGATTGTGCGCGGTCGTCTTCATAGGCTTCTTTTTCTTTTTTGTAGAAATCCTGGTGATACTCTTCTGCCCGGTAGAACGTTTCTGCAGGACGGATCGGCGTGACGATCGGTTTGTCGAACCGTCCGCTTTCTTCGAGCGCCGTCCGGGACTGTTCAGCTGCCGTGCGCTGGCTGTCCATCGTATAGAAGATGGCCGTCGTGTAGGAGTGGCCGCGGTCCTGGAACTGGCCGCCTGCATCTGTCGGGTCGATCTGTTCCCAGAAGATAGGAAGCAGATTCTCATACGGGAACTTTTCCGGATCGTAGGTGATTTCGACGACTTCCAGATGCCCCGTATCCCCCTTTTTCACTTGTTCGTATGTCGGGTTCTCGACAGTTCCGCCCATATAGCCGGAGACGACCGACTCGATGCCGTCCCACTCGGTGAACGGTTTCACCATGCACCAGAAGCATCCGCCTGCAAATACCGCTTTTTCAAATTCCGCCATCCGCTGTTCCCTCTTTCTTCAATTGACTGATTGCTTTTAATAGTAGACGCTTGCGGGCAGGCTGTAAAGTGATTGAGCATGTTATAATAGCAGTCCGGCATGCAACCAACGCCTTATCCGGGCGTCCTGTTTGGTGACTTCTTTATTGGGGGAATAGATTCATGTCAGAACAATACGAAGGACCGGTTCCGCGCAGGCGCAGACGGCGCAGGCTGAGGAAGGGACGGGTGTTTCTCAGCCTGCTGCTCGTCGGATTTGTCGGAGCAGGACTTTTCTCATCTTATCAATATATGGCAGGCAAGCGGGTGGCTGTGAAAAATGCAATCGAACCCGGCAGTTTTGAAGGCGATCTTCAGGATCCCTCTGCATCGGCGGTCGAAAATTACCTGCTTCTCGGCGTGGACGACGACGGCAGCGGACGCTCTCGGACGGACACAATGATGGTGCTTTCCTGGGATAAGCAGGCACAGTCGATGAAACTCGTGTCATTCATGCGGGATATCTATGCGGACATCCCCGGATACAAATCGTACAAACTGAACACCGCCTATTACCTGGGCGGCGTCCAGACCGCCAAGGATACGATCACCGGCATGTTCGGCATCCCGATCCACCATTATGCGATCGTCGACTTCGATAATTTCGAAAAGATTGCGGATGCCGCTTTCCCGGAAGGTGTCGAAATCGATGTCGAGAAGGAAATGTCCGAAAAGATCGGCGTGACGCTGAAGCAGGGTGTCCGCAAGCTGAACGGCAGGGAACTGCTCGGCTATGCGAGGTTCCGTGCGGATGCGGAAGGGGACTTCGGCAGGGTGCGCCGCCAGCAGCAGGTGCTGTCCGCAGTGAAAGAACAGGCGATGACACCAGGGATGGTGCTGCGCGCGCCGAAGATTGCCGGTGTGCTGTCGCAGACGATCGAGACGGATCTGACATCGAAAGAGGAACTGTCAAGGGTCGTCAGCCTGCTCTTATCCCGCGGCGCAGACATTGAGACGTTGACGATTCCGGCGAAGGGTACATACTCGTTCGCGGATTACCCGCACGCAGGTTCCGTCATCGAAGTGGACACAGAAACGAACAAACGGGAACTGCAAGCGTTCCTGCAAACTGAATAGGCTGTTGTTGTAAAGGGGGAGTGAAGTTGAGCGCACAGAAAGAAACGAAGAAAACTGAAAACAGTATGGCGGAGGGATTCCTGGCCGACAACCGGATCATCCGGTTCCTCGGCGGGAAGACGACGCTTTTCATATTGATCGTCCTGATGCTTGTGGGCATCAACGTCATGATCTTCGATAAGATTTCATTTATCTTCTATCCGATCCGTGTTCTCTTTTCCGTCGTTGTCCTGCCGATCGTGCTTGCGACGATCCTGTATTACCTCCTGCGTCCGCTGCTGCAGTTACTGGAGCGGGCGAGGATCCCGAAAGTATGGGGGATTGCCATCATATTCCTGACAGCGATCGGACTGATCACGCTGCTCGTATTCCTCGTACTGCCGTTCTTGAAATTGCAGTTCTGGAAACTGGTGGACGAATTCCCGACGTATTTCAATGAGCTCATCCTGACGCTCGATTCGTTTTTCAGCAACTCAATATTTGCACCCTATTACAATCAGCTGAATATCAATGCCGGCGAGCTGCTCGATTCAGGACTCGAGAATATCGGCCAGATGATTGCAGACGCTCTTGGGGGCATCGCTTTGGGACTTACGACATTCATCTCCAAGCTGACGGGTATTTTGCTGTCGATCGTCACTGTGCCGATCATCCTGTTCTACCTGCTGAAGGACGGCCATAACCTGCCTGGCTTTGTGCAGCATTTGCTGCCGCCCCGCATGCGGGATGATGCGGAATCGATCCTCGGTGATGCCGACAAGCAGATCAGTGCTTACATACAGGGGCAGATCCTGGTCGCTGTCTGTATCGGGACGATGGTGACAATCGGGTTCCTGATCATCGACATGAAATATGCACTGCTGCTCGGGGTGCTGGCCATGTTCACAAGTGTCGTCCCGTATCTCGGTCCGGTGATAGCCATCACGCCGGCGATCATCATCGCCATCGTGACATCGCCGTTCATGCTCGTGAAGCTGGCGGTCGTATGGACGATCGTGCAGGTGATTGAAGGGAAATTCATCTCCCCGCAGATCATGGGGAAGACGATGCATATCCATCCGATCACCATCATCTTCGTGCTGCTGACCGGGGGATCGCTGTTCGGCATTCCAGGGGTGATTCTGGGAATTCCCGGATACGCACTCATCAAAGTGCTCGCGACCCATCTGTTCAAGCTGTTCAAGATCCGCTACAACAAATATGAGGTGGACGTCCGGATGCATTACGAACGGCCGCCTTCAAAAAAGTAGACCGCAGGAAACCGGCAATCCGCTGAATTGGAATGCCGGTTTTTTGTTCCATATATTAATTAACCATAATAATATTATGTAAAGCAGATGGTGCTGATGAAGAAGAAGAGGGAACACCGTCCGGCATGAACAGCAGGACGGTGTCTTATGGTGTGTCATATAATATCTGCCCCATTCGCGAAAAGTCGTATCCTTGAATTGAGGCTAATTCTTTCCGGAACGATTCGGATTGCAGAATACGGATCACCGTGTCCCGGAATTCGGCATTCTCCGGCTTCTTCAGCATGACAAGGTCATATTGCTCAGTCGTGATCGGTACAAAATCGACATTCACGAGGCTGGCGGCCTTTTCGATGCCGACACCTGTATCGGCTTCGCCGGCAGCAACTTTTCCCGCGACTGCCAGATGTGTCTGTTCGATCGTACTGTATCCGCTGATGGTCCGCGGAAGGATCCCTTCCAGGCGCAGCCGTTCGTCCGTTAGCACCCGGATGCCTGAGCCAAGTTCCCGGTTGACGAATCGGATATCATTCCGGTTGAGATCCCGCCAGCTCATGATCTGTTTCGGATTGCCCGGCTGTACATAGAAACCCGCTTTCCGGGACAGCATCTGGATGACGGTATACTCACGGCCTGTCAGGAGTCTCCGGATATAGGGCAGGTTATAGGATCCCGTGTCGCCGTCGAACAGGTGTGTGCTCACCAGGTCCGCATCCCCCTGCAGCAGAGCAATCAGGTTTGCGAGACTTCCTGTATGGGACCGCAGCGTGCGCCAGCCGGCAGAAGACGCCGAGATCTCGTTCGCCAGCAAGTCGAGTGTGACATCCTGCCCGCTGATAATGAGGGGCTGTACTGTCCGGGGGTGAGGGGCTGCAGGAGGGGAAGTCGTCTCGTATTGCTGATTGACAGGCGGTGCCTTGGCTACTGGTGCTTCAGCTGCAGACACGGAAAGCCGGCCGCCTTTCATCCGGTTTTTGTAGGCTTCGAAGTCCGCTGCGTCGACACGCATCTGACGGCCGACCCGGTAAGCTGTGATTTCCCCTTTTTTTATGAGATCGTAAACTGTCAGCTTGGATACTTGAAGGAACTCTGCAAGATCTTCAGTTGTATAGGATATTCCATCATTCGGTTTCAAGATATATCCCTCCGTTCGTTTCCTCCATTCTCCTTTATCCGGAAGAAGAATGCAATAGATATAGATAGACTAATCTAATTATTTTTAATACTATATAGATAAAAGTAGATATAGGAAGTGTCGTTGTGTTATAAGTAGTTATAAGCAAAGATATAGAATGATATATAGAAAAGGGGAGCTCGGTATGAAGCGTGCGTTAGCAGCAGGGCTGGCGGCGGCCGTCCTGGTTTTGTTGGCAGCCTGTACTAATACAGAAGATAGTGATGAAAAAGGGAATGCCCCGGATAATGTCGAATTGCGTATATCAGCCGCTGCGAGTCTGACAGATGCCTTGGATGATTTCAAGAAGACATACGAAGAAAAACATGAGGGCGTTAAGCTGACTTTCATGTATGGGGGATCCGGCAAACTGGCAACAGCAATCGAGAACGGAGCGCCTGCCGATCTGTTCCTGTCCGCCAGCAAGAAGGATATGGATACACTGGATGGAAAGGGGCTCATCGATGGGCCGACACGGAAGGACTTCACAACGAACACACTTGTCCTCATCACAAATGAGGGCACAGCAGATCCGATTACAAGCTTTAAGGACATCGACCCGGCGGATATCGATCATTTCGTCATCGGCGAGCCTGGAAGCGTCCCGGTTGGCCGGTATACGAAAGAGGTTTTCGAGTCTCTCGGACTTTGGCGAAAGATGCAGGACAAACTTGTGCTGGCTTCGGATGTCCGGCAGGTGCTGACACAAGTGGAGCTCGGGAACGCGGAATATGGTATTGTTTATTCAAGTGATGCATTCATCTCGGATAAGGTCAAAGTGGTAGCGGAAGCGGACCCGGGCTGGCATACCCCGATCGTGTACCCGGGAGCGGTCGTGAAAGATTCCAAGCATCCCGAAGAAGCGGAGAAGTTCTTTGACGAATTACTGGGGGATGAAGGCCAGAAGGTACTGGAGAAATACGGCTTCAAGTAAGAAATTGGGGAGGTGGACGCAATGGACATGCATCCGCTGCTGCTGTCCGTGAAAGTGGCGGCCATATCGACGGTGATCGTCTTCATATTTGGTGTATTTCTGGCCCATCTGTTCGCAAAACACAGGTTTTTCGGCAAATCGGTGCTGGAATCGCTGTTCCTGCTGCCGCTCGTCCTGCCGCCGACAGTTGTCGGGTTCGGCCTCCTGCTGCTGTTCGGCAAGAAGGGCTGGATCGGCAGCTGGCTGCTCGAGACGTTCGACATCCAGATCGTCTTCACATGGACCGCCGCTGTGATCGCCTCCGTGGTCGTCAGTTTTCCGCTCATGTACCAGAGTGCGGCGGCAGCCTTCGAAAACCTGGACGGGAAGCTGGAGGATGCCGCCCGGACGATGGGTGCTTCCGAGTGGCGGGTGTTCCGCACAGTGACCTTTCCGCTTGCATGGCCGGGTCTGCTTGCAGGACTCATCCTGTCGTTTGCCAGAGGACTCGGCGAGTTCGGTGCCACCCTCATGCTCGCCGGATACATACCAGGCAGGACGGACACGATGCCGATGGCCATCTACTTCGCCGTGGAAGCCGGTCAGATGGAAAACGCATCGTTCTGGGTCATCATCATCACAGCACTCGGGTTCAGTATCATATTATGGTTGAATTGGTGGAGCAGACGGAACTTGCGCCGGTTTGCCGCCGACAAACGTTAGGCAGGTGTGAAAAGTGCTGGAAGTTGCGATCAGTAAACAGCTTGGCCATTTTAAACTGGAGGTAGAATTCGAGGCTGGCGAGGAGATCATCGTCCTGGCAGGTCCTTCCGGGGCAGGGAAGACATCGATCCTGCAGGTGATTGCAGGCCTCACACACCCGGACAGCGGCAGCATCACGCTGAACGGAAGGCGATTTTGCGGCGGGCCGGGAAGACCGCTGCCTGCCCGGGACCGCAATATCGGCTATCTGTTCCAGGACTATGCGTTGTTTCCGCATATGACCGTCGAACGCAATATACTGTACGGAGTGGGAAAAGACCAGCTTGCAGACGCCCGGCCCGTCATCAACCAGCTCCAGGAAGTGCTCGGTATCGGTCACCTGCTGAAGAAATATCCCCATCAGATCTCAGGCGGCGAAAAGCAGCGTGTCGCACTGGCGCGCGCACTCGCTGCGGAGCCCGATCTGCTGCTGCTGGATGAACCGCTGTCGGCACTTGACGAAGAGACCCGCGAGGAATGCCAGGATGAGGTGCTGCGGCTGCATGAGCTGTGGAACATCCCGTTCATCGTCGTGACACACAGCCGGTCGGAAGCAGAGAAGCTCGGGGACCGCATACTGCGGCTGAAAAAGGGCTCGCTTGTCGAAGAAAGTCGTGGAACAATATAGAAAACCCTGCAGAGCTTCAGGCGGGTATCGGAGGGGATCCATAGTGGGAACAATCGAGATCACCGTTTTACGTACCGAAGAGGAATTGCTGGAAGGGTTTCCGATCATGAACCAGCTGCGGACACATCTGAACGAAAAAGAATATCTGGAACTCGTCTACGAGTCGGAAGCGAAAGAACGGTACCAGCTGCTCGGCCTGCGGGATGACGGTATCCTGAAGGCGCTGATCGGCTTCAAGCCGATGATCACGCTGTATTACGGCAGATCGCTCTGGGTCTGCGATCTCGTGACCGACAGTGCTGCACGTTCAAAAGGCTATGGTGACCAGCTGCTGACCCATGTCGAGAAGTGGGGAAAAGAGCATCACTACGAATCGATCGCACTGTCGTCAGGCATCCAGCGGACCGATGCGCACCGTTTTTATGAAGAGAAGATGCACTATCATAAGGTCAGCATGGTGTTCAAAAAGAATTTCTGAAACGGAAAGTGCGGTTTTTGCTGTATGCGAACACCGATGCGAACAGCCGGCGGAACTGGTTCGCCGCCGGTTAATCTCATTTAAATATAGGAGGAATCCATCATGTGGATCAACCGGGACGGACAGTTGTATCAGGCAGCCGATGAGACGCGGGTCAAATTCCGCACATCACTCAGCGCGAAAGTACTGGAAGAGCTGAAACAGCGAGCCGATGAACACGGTACGTTTGTGAATTATTTGCTGGAAGACGGATTGAAAGAACTGCTGCAGCAAGAAACGATCCATTTTACGAAAGATATGCGGCCGAAAGACCGGATCCAGTATAAGACGACGTATGACGAAGTGCTGCTCGAGCAAGTGCGTGCAGCTGCGAAAGAGCATAAGCTGTATATCAATGATGTGATTGAAGCCGGTGTGCAGTTCATCGATGCGGAACGTGCAAAAAGGGGGCAGCATCGGTATCGTATTGAGTAATAAGAAGGTTATCTTTTAACGCCCCCGTCATAATATATATTATAGGAAGTTATGTATCAATTGCAAGTATACTTATGATAGTGAGATAAAACGCGAAATTTAAGATGACTCACGGCAACTTAAAAAGCCGCAGCAAAGTTCATTGCGCTGCGGCTTTTCCGTCTGTAAGATCATTCTGTTCACGTTGCTGGTTTCACCGGCATAACCGGTTCGGTTTCAACTTCCGGCTCTTCCAGATCGATGTTACGCCGTCTCATCTGCACGTAGAATATTGCGGTCAATCCGATGCTGATCATACCGAAACTCATCACCATCACTTGCATCCCGACAATATCCAGCAGCGCCCCCGCCGCCAGCAGTACGACCTGGAACATGACCCGTTCCAGCATATTGCGGAATGAGAAAAACCGGCCATGGTATGCTTTCGGCATCTGTTTCTGGAAGACGACCATCGCTGTCGGGAAAAAACAGCCTAAACTGAATCCGAGCAAGGAAAACGCAGTCAGTACGGCGAACTGGCTCTCTGTGAAGAACAAGATGAACTCAGCAACCCCTACCATGCCTGCAAAGAAAAACAGGATTTTTGCGGTCTGCCATTTCATCGCAATCCGTTTGACGGCGAATGATCCCACCATGAACGCGACGCCTTCACATGTATAGATCAGTCCTTTGATGGATGCAGACTGCTGGATCTCACTGATATTGATGACAATCAGGTTGAACGCCCCGAGGAACAGCAGCGGGATGAGGGTCATGATCAGTGTCATACCGACCGCCGGATACATCTTCAGCACAGGAAAAACATCCATGAATCCGCTGTTTGGTGTACCGGCCGTTCCGGTGCTCCCTTCCCCCTTCCCTTCATCGATCGTCAGCATGAATGTGAAGACGAGCAATATGGCGTAGGCGGCAATTGATATCCAATAGAGTGACGACAGCGACCAATAGACGAGAATCACGCCGGCGAGCGCAGTCCCGGAGACCCGGGCGATCGTCGCAACATTCATATGGAGCCCGTTCATCGTCAGCAGCTCCCCTTCCCTTACGACAAGCGGGATGGCCGCCTGCAGTGCCGGAAAATAGAAGGTGGCGGCCAGCTGGATGCTGATGACGAAGGCGAGCATCCACCAGACGGAGCCTGCAGCGATCGCAATGAGCATGAAGACGACACTGACGAGCCGTCCGGCGCCCGCAATGATCAGAATCCGTTTCTTCGGCTGCTGGTCGATGATCCTGCCGGCGAGCGGTCCGGCCAGGATGCCGGCTAACAGGCCGACGGATAAGATGAGTGCTTTGACGAAGTCGGATGGGATCAGGCCCTGCATGAATTCCAGATTGCCGATGATTCCGGTCCACAGCCCGATTCCCGCAATCAGCTCCCCCGATAGAATAATCCAGACATTTCGGTTTTTCCACAGCATGCCAGTTCCCTCTTTCTGTTTCTGGATAATTCGCTTCTCGAACTAGTATACGACAAAACACGAAAAAAGCACACGAAAATTAAAAGAATTTTCGTGTGCTTCCGGATGGTTACTTCGAATCCGGTTTATCGGTCTTCGCTTTCGGTTCATAGTAGAGCCGGACAGCTTTGCCGTTTTTCGCTTCGTCGGACAGCGTGCTGCCATTCGACAGCCGGTCTGAAAGACGGAGTTTGCCGGCGTCCACTTCGATGCGCGGTTCGTGCTTCGCGGACAGGATCAGCGTTTCGGCAGGTCCGGTCAATCTGGCGCCGATCACCCGGTACGGATTCTTCTTCAGTTCCTTGAGGATCATCAGGCCGCGCTGCGCCCGGCCGCCGATCTCAATTTCCTTCAGGGCGGTCCGTTTGACGGATCCGCGCTGTGTTGCAACGACAATGGAGGCAGTGCTGTCGGTGATGACATCGAGCGCCGCCACATAGTCATCGGTCTTCAGGTTGATGCCTTTGACACCGGCTGTACGGACGCCTGTCGTACTGATTTCACTTAGCGGGAATCGGAGGATGTATGCCTGATGGGTCACCAGGACAACATCTTCACTGCCTTTGACGAGGCGCACGTCGATCAGCCGGTCGCCTTTCTTCACATTCATCGCCTTGTAGGAGCGGCCATACCGCTGGACTTGATAATCAGCGAGCTTTGACAGTTTGATGAACCCATTCGCTGTCACAGTAAGAAGGGAATGGACATCATCGAATGCTTCGAGGCCGATCGCCGCCACAAGCGTCTCACCCGGCTCGAGTGAAACGATGCTCGAAATGTGCTGGCCGAGGTCCCGCCACCGGATATCCGGCAGTTCGTGGACCGGCTGATAGATATAATTGCCGAGAGACGTGAACAGCAGCAGATGATGCTGCGTATTCATCGTCTGTTCGAACAGCGGATAATCCGACTCCTTCATATCCATGCCCGCACCGTTCGAGGCCCCGTACGACCGCATGCTCGTGCGTTTGACGTAGCCTTCCTTTGTGACGGAAACGACAACTTCCTCGCTCGGTACGAGAATATCGAGATCGACTTTCAAGTCTTCGATCTTCTCTTCGATGACCGAGTTCCGCGGTTCCGCGAACTGTTTGCGCACCGCATGCAGTTCCTTCTCGATGACGCGGGACAGCTTCTTCGGACTCGTGAGGATTGCATTCAATTCCTCGATCTGCTTCCTCAGCTGCTCCTCTTCCTTTTTCAGTTCCGTAATATCCGTATTTGTCAGGCGGTACAGCTGTAGCGAGACGATCGCCTCCGCCTGCACTTCGGAGAAGCCGAAACGGGCGATCAGGTTGTTTTTCGCATCCCGTTTATCGTTGGACTCCCGAATTGTCCGGATGACGTCGTCGAGGATGGAGAGCGCCTTGATGAGTCCGTCGACAATATGGAGACGGTCTTTCGCCTTCCGGATATCGAATTCGGAACGGCGTGTGACGACGTCCTTCTGGTGCTCGATATACGCATCGAGCAGCGTCGGAAGTGTCATGAGTTTTGGACGTCTGTCGGCGATCGCCACCATGTTGAAGTTGTAGGCAACCTGCAGATCAGTGTTTTTCAGCAGATACCGGAGGATCGGATCTGCCGGGATGTCCTTCTTCAGTTCGACGACAATCCGGAGTCCTGTGCGGTCCGATTCATCGCGCACTTCGGAAATACCGTCGAGGCGGCGGTCAAGACGGAGTTCATCCATCTTCTTGACCAGGTTCGCCTTGTTGACGTCATATGGGATTTCCGTGATGACGATCTGGGATTTGCCGGCCTTCAAGGATTCGATCTCCGTCTTCGAACGGACGATGACACGACCTTTGCCGGTTTCATAAGCGGCTTTGATGCCGTCGGTCCCCTGGATGATGCCGCCTGTCGGGAAATCCGGCCCTTTCAGTACGGTCATCAGCTCTTCGACGGATGCTTCAGGATTCTCCATCCGCATGAGGACAGCATCGATCGCTTCGTGGAGTGCATGCGGCGGGATGTCCGTCGCGTAGCCTGCCGAGATGCCGGTCGATCCATTGACGAGAAGGTTCGGGAACCGCGCCGGCAGTACGGTCGGCTCCGGCTCGGTATCATCGAAGTTCGGGATGAAGTCGACGGTTTCCTTGTTCAGGTCGTTCAGCATCACGCCTGCAATGGCGGACAGCCGGGCTTCGGTATACCGCATGGCAGCTGCCGAGTCACCGTCGACCGATCCGTTATTGCCGTGCATCTCGATCATCAGATGACGCAGTTTCCATTCCTGGCTCATCCGCACCATCGCTTCATACACGGACGAATCGCCATGCGGATGATAGTTGCCGATGACATTCCCGACTGTTTTCGCCGATTTCCGGAATGCTTTGTCATGCGTGTTCCCTTCGTTGTACATGGCGTACAAGATCCGCCGCTGCACCGGTTTCAGGCCGTCGCGCGCATCAGGCAGCGCCCGGTCCTGGATGATGTATTTACTGTAGCGGCCAAAACGGTCGCCGATGACTTCCTCTAGCGGAAGATCCTGAAAGCGTTCTGCTGCATTCATTCAGTTTCCTCCTCCATATGCAGGAATTCGTTTTCCAAGATGGTCTTATCTTCTTCGAGACCGAAGTCGACATTGTGTTCGATCCAGCGGCGGCGCGGTTCGACCTTATCGCCCATGAGCGTCGTGACACGCCGTTCGGACTGTGCGCCGTCCTCGATCGTGACGCGGATCAGCGTGCGCGTCTCAGGATTCATGGTCGTTTCCCACAGCTGGCCGGCGTTCATCTCCCCGAGACCTTTATAGCGCTGAAGGATGTAGCCTTTGCCGACCTTTTTGATGGCCGCATCCAAGTCGCGCTCCGTCCAGGCATATTCAATCTTCTCTTTCTTGCCTGTGCCTTTCGAGACTTTGTAGAGCGGCGGCAGGGCGATGTACACTTTCCCCGCTTCGATCAGCGGTTTCATATACCGGTAGAAGAACGTCAGCAGAAGCACTTGGATATGCGCGCCGTCCGTATCGGCATCTGTCATGATGATGACTTTGTCATAGGCGGCATCGTCGATTGTGAAATCCGCACCGACGCCTGCGCCGATTGTATGGATGATCGTGTTAATCTCTTCGTTTTTCATGATATCTTCGAGTTTCGCTTTTTCGGTGTTGATGACTTTTCCGCGCAGCGGCAGGATCGCCTGGAATGTACGGTCCCGTCCCTGTTTGGCAGACCCGCCGGCAGAGTCGCCCTCCACAAGGTACAATTCGTTCTTCTTTGCATTCTTCGACTGAGCGGGTGTCAGTTTGCCGGAAAGCAGTGTGTCGCCTTTCTTGCGCTTCTTGCCTGAACGCGCGTCTTCCCGCGCTTTACGGGCCGCCTCACGCGCCTGGTGGGCACGTACAGCTTTCCGGATCAGATTGGCGCTCAGTTCAGCGTTCTCCTCGAGGAAATAGAGCAGATGCTGGGAAATGACGGCGTCCGTGACGGTCCGCGCCTCGCTCGTGCCGAGCTTCCCTTTCGTCTGCCCTTCGAACTGGAGGATCTCTTCCGGTATGCGCACCGAAACGATGGCTGCGATCCCCTCCCGGATATCCGCACCATCGAGATTCTTATCTTTTTCCTTCAACAGCCCGGTCTTCCTCGCATATTCGTTGAATACACGGGTCATCGCCGTTTTGGCACCCGTTTCGTGCGTGCCGCCGTCCTTGGTCCGCACATTATTGACGAACGACAGGATCGTTTCGGAATATCCATCATTGAACTGGAATGCATATTCCACTTCGATGCCGTCCGATTCGCCTTCAAGATACGCGACTTCATGAAGCGTGTCCTTCTCTTCGTTCAGATAGGAGACGAACGCTTTGATGCCCGTTTCGTAGTGAAATGTCTCGGTCTTCCCTGTACTCTCTTCCGTCAGGACGATTTTCAGCCCTTTCAGCAGGAATGCCGACTCCCGCAGACGTTCCGCAAGAATGTCATATTGGTATTTCGTCGTCGAGAAAATCGACGCATCCGGCTTGAAATGGATGGTCGTGCCGGTGTCTTTGGCTTTCCCGATCACTTCAAGCCCGGTTGCCGGTTTCCCGCCATGTTCGAACCGCTGACGGAAAATCTTACCGTCCCGGTGGATCGTCACGTCGAGCCATTCGGATAAGGCATTGACGACGGAAGCGCCGACGCCATGCAGGCCGCCGCTTGTCTTGTAGCCGCCCTGGCCGAACTTCCCGCCGGCGTGAAGGACAGTAAGGATGATCTCCGTCGTCGGCTTCCCTGTCCTATGCGTGCCGGTCGGCATGCCGCGTCCGAAATCCCGGACGCTGATACTGTTGTCTTCATGGATGATCACATCGATTTCCGATCCGTAGCCGCTCAAAGCCTCATCGACCGCGTTGTCGACAATCTCGAACACAAGATGGTGCAGCCCGCGGCTGTCCGTGGAACCGATATACATCCCGGGCCGTTTGCGGACGGCTTCCAGGCCTTCGAGCACTTGGATGGAATCATCATTATACACATTCAATTCTTGTTGTTTCGTCAAGGTGCAACCCCCATCAAACAAATGTTCTTATTTAGTTCATGATACGCCGGCGTGCAGACCGTGTCAAACCGCTGCACCGGCGCTTTGCTTACATAATTGTATAGAAGAAGCCTTTAATATGCAATGCCGGCACGGATGCATGGACCCCTGATTGTCGCACGGCTGCTGTTCTGGTAAACTGGATAGTATCTTTATCACTATCTACCGAAGGGGCTTTCTATGGAGACTGTAATTGTTCTAGTACTTGCATATGTGATCGGCTCCCTGCCGTCCGCACTCTGGATCGGCAAGCTGTTCTTCAAGACGGATATACGCCAGCACGGCAGCGGCAACATGGGGGCGACCAACACGTTCCGGGTACTCGGAAAAAAAGCCGGTATCTTCGTGACAGCGTTCGATATCCTGAAAGGGACTGCCGCTGTACTGCTCGTATCGCTTCCTGCGTTCAGTGATGTGCACCTCCACCCGCTCCTTGTCGGGATGGCAGCGGTCATCGGGCATATCTTTCCGGTGTTTGCAGGGTTCAAAGGAGGAAAGGCGGTCGCGACGTCCGGCGGTGTGCTGCTCGGCTACAGCTGGCCGGTCTTCGTGCTCGTCATTCTGACGTTCCTTCTCGCACTGAAGATCACGAAGATGGTCTCGCTCAGTTCCATCATCGTTGCGGCGATGGGGGCTGTTTACGGATTCATCTATTACCTGATGACAGGTGACATCTACTTGGAGGCGGTCATCGTGCTGATGGGCGTGTTCATCGTAATCCGCCACCGTGCCAATATCGGGCGTATCAAGGCAGGAACCGAGCCAAAAGTGAAGTGGCTGTAATAAAATCAAGCGGACAGCGAAAGGTGGTGTTGCTGGATGGAAATCCGGATTACACAGAAGGCGGCTGATTGGTTCAAGGAAGAAATGGATGCAGAACGCGGCGAGGCTGTCCGGTTTTTCGCACGCTATGGCGGCAGCAGTCCGCTCCATGAGGGCTTTTCGCTCGGCGTGACGAAGGAGCAGCCGGACGAAGCTGCCGTGGAAGCGGAAACGGACGGCATACGGTTCTATATTGAATCCCGGGACGTGTGGTATTTCGACAGCCACGATCTCCATGTCGATGTGGATGATACGATGGGTGAGCTGAAGTTCGGCTATGTCCGGAGCTGAGCAGGAAACTTCAGGCAGGCTGCAAAACTGGACAGAGCATTTCACGTTTGGTATACTTGCGTTGAAATCAGGATACAGTAAATAGGATCAGGAAGATGTGGTGATCGACCTGGCCCTGCAATAGAAAACAGCGTTCGCTTCAAAGGCGATCGCATAGTGCTGAGTAAACCGCTCCTATGCTTGTCGGCTCAAGGGCGGTTTACTTTTTTCTTGAAAAAGTATATGACAAAGCGAGAACTGCTGTGATCAGGCTGCCAAAGCCGATCATCAGGCTGACTGCTTCATATGATGTCATACGCATCACCCCCTCCCGGCCTGGAACAGGCTGCAGGATTGCAGGTATGCGAACCGCCTATGAGCTCGTACTGTTTCTATCTGTCTATCAGTATACCATAAAGTCAGGACGGGCACATACGTTCCTGTCCTTTTTTTGCTGCATCATGCCGGTTCCGGGCGTGATGCTTTTTTGGCTGGTATGGATTGTACCGCGGGACTTGCCGACAGTAAACGAGCGGAAGCGAGCACAAGCCAGGGGGTTTTGCAGTACTGCTGTCTTATGCTGATAAAGGGCTGCGCCCGCTGTCGTATAGGTGAGAATTGTGAAGTTATGAGCGCGAACCGGTGGTTTATGAGCAAAAATCTGCATTTATGAGCACATTCGTCAATGTATGAGCAAAACTTGCTTCCGACAGCAAAAAACGCCCTGTTTCATCAATAAGA
Organism: Sporosarcina koreensis; assembly: GCF_000826145.2. Lineage (GTDB taxonomy): Bacteria > Bacillota > Bacilli > Bacillales_A > Planococcaceae > Sporosarcina > Sporosarcina trichiuri. The sequence continues at coordinate 554,866 of NZ_LN651337.1, read as the reverse complement.
CGACGGGGCGTTTCTGCATCATTCGGCTGATTTTGCAAGTTCGGCATATTTCGCATCCCACTCGGGGGCGATCTTGCGCAGCGACACCGGGCGGAAATTGTCTTTCCGCACGACGACGTGTTCCGACACGGCGGTCGCCGCCACGGTACCGTCGGCGTGCAGGATTTCATAGCCATAGACCGTGCGCAGTTTTCCGTGGGACTCGATCCACGTACGGACGGTCGCGGTTTCACCATACCGCATGGCGGCTTTGTAGTTGACCGACAGATCGGTCACCGGCGACAGGTATCCGTCCGCCTCCAGTCCTGCATAATTGAAACCGAGGTCCTCGATCAGCTTCGTGCGGCCGATCTCCATCCAGACGAGATAGTTCGCATGGTAGACGACGCCCATCTGGTCCGTTTCCGCATAGCGGATTTCAATCTCTTTTTCACTGACATGCATGTCTGATCACCTCTTCTACCCCGCCAGTATACCGAAATTCCGTCCGTCCTGCACAAAAAACCCCTTCCCTGACAAGCGTCAGGAAAGGGGCGGCAGGCTGGCTCAGCCTTTCATCTTGTCGCGGAGCACCATTTGCAGGATGCCGCCGTGACGGTAGTAGTCGATCTCCACTTCGGAGTCGAAACGTGCGAGTGCCTCGAATTCAGTGACGGTGCCGTCTGCCGCCGTCGCTGTCACTTTGAGGATATCGCGCGGGCTGACGCCTTCCGCGATGTCGACGCTGATCGCTTCTTCGCCTGTCAGTCCGAGGGATTCCGCGTTCTGTCCGTTGATGAACTGAAGCGGCAGGACACCCATCATAACGAGGTTCGAACGGTGGATCCGCTCATAGCTCTCGGCGATGACTGTCTTGATGCCGAGAAGGGACGTTCCTTTGGCTGCCCAGTCACGGGACGAGCCCATACCGTAATCTTTGCCGGCAATGATTGCGAGTCCAGTGCCGTCTGCCTGGTACTTCATGGCAGCGTCATAGATCGGCATGATCTCTTTGTTCGGCCAGTAGGTCGTATAGCCGCCTTCCGTTCCTTTTGCAATCTGGTTGCGGATCCGGATGTTGGCGAACGTACCGCGCATCATGACTTCGTGGTTTCCTCGGCGGGAGCCGTACGAGTTGAAGTAGCGCGGCTCGACGCCATGCTCACGCAAGTACAGTCCTGCAGGTGTATCCTTGCCGATCGCACCAGCCGGCGAAATGTGGTCGGTTGTGATCGAATCGCCGAACTTCCCGACAACGCGCAGATCTTTCAGTGCGCTGATGTCTGCAGGTTCTTTGGAAAGCCCTTCGAAGAATGGCGGGTTCTGGATGTATGTGGAATTCTCATCGAAATCATACAGCGCTTCGTCTGTCGTTTCGATTGCATTCCATGCTTCGTTCTCTGTGAACACGCGTGCATATTCTTTACGGAACAGTTCAGGTGTGACCGTCTTCTCGATCATCGCCTTCACTTCTTCCGTCGATGGCCAGATGTCATTGAAGTAGACATCTTTGCCGTCTTTGCTCTTGCCGATCGGCTGTTTCTTGAAGTCGATGTCGACTGTTCCGGCAAGCGCATATGCGACGACGAGCGGCGGAGATGCCAAGTAGTTGGCTTTGACGAGCGGGTGGATCCGGCCTTCGAAGTTCCGGTTCCCGGACAGGACGGAAGAGACAAGCAGGTCATTGTCCATGATCGTCTTCTCGATTTCAGGAAGAAGAGGACCCGAGTTCCCGATACATGTCGTACAGCCGTAACCGACTGTGTTGAAGCCGATCTGGTCAAGATATTTGTCGAGACCTGATTCTGCCAGGTAGCCTGTCACGACTTTCGATCCCGGTGCCAGTGAAGTTTTCACGTAAGCCGGCGGTGTCAGGCCGAGTTCGACAGCTTTTTTTGCTACCAACCCTGCGCCGAGCATAACGTACGGATTCGATGTGTTCGTACAAGATGTGATTGCAGCGATCGCGAGGTCACCGGTCTTCATTTCGATCGACGTACCGTTAGCGAATTCGATTGTGCCGCTCTTCTTGAACTCTTTCGGAGTGAGGCCGAACCCTTGGTTGCCTTCAGGTGCAACGACTGCATCGTTGAATTCACGCTTCATGTCCGAAAGCGGAATCATATCCTGCGGGCGTTTCGGTCCGGCAAGGTTCGCTTCCACTTGCGTCAGGTCGATTTCGATACACTCCGTATACACCGGCTCTTCTTTGTCCGGCGTGAAGAACATATCGTTCTCCTGCAAGTATTTTTTGACGACCGCAATGTGGTCTTCGTCGCGGCCTGTCAGCTTCATATAGTTGAGTGACTCTTCGTCAACCGGGAAGAATCCGCATGTTGCGCCGTATTCCGGAGCCATGTTGGCGATGGTTGCCCGGTCTGCAAGCGGCAGTTCGGAAACGCCTGGTCCGAAGAACTCGACGAATTTGCCGACGACGCCGTGTGCACGCAATGTCTGCGTCACTTTGAGCGCGAGGTCAGTCGCAGTCGTGCCGTTTGGCAGTTCGCCTGTCAGCTTGACACCGATAACCTGAGGAATCGGGAAGTAAGAAGGCTGTCCGAGCATGCCGGCTTCCGCTTCGATACCTCCGACACCCCATCCGAGGACGCCGATTCCGTTGATCATCGTTGTATGGGAGTCCGTACCGACCAATGTATCCGGGTAGGCTTCGAATGAGCCGTCTTCGTTTTCGATTGCATGGACAACGCTTGCCAGGTACTCGAGGTTCACCTGGTGGACAATCCCTGTAGCCGGCGGAACCGCGCGGTAGTTGTCATATGCTTTCTGCGCCCAGTTCAGGAACTGGTAGCGCTCTGCGTTCCGTTCGAACTCGAGCTCCATGTTCTTCTGGAGGGCATCATGCGTGCCGTAGCTGTCTACCTGCACGGAGTGGTCGATGACGAGATCGACCGGGATTTCCGGGTTGATCTTGTCCGGGTCTCCGCCCATGTCCGCCATCGCGGAACGCAGGGATGCGAGGTCGACGACGACCGGTACGCCTGTGAAGTCCTGCAGGATGACGCGGGATGGCTTGAATGGCACTTCTGCATCGGCATCCGCGTCTTTGCCCCACTTTGCCAGGTTGTTGACATGGTTGTCTTTGATGACATATCCGTCATGCTGGCGAAGGACGGATTCCAGAAGTACTTTGATCGAGTAAGGCAGTCTTGAGACTTTTGCAATACCTGCGTCCTCCAGCGCCTTGATGCGGTAGTAGTTATACGTCTTACCGTTCAGGTCGAATGAGGAGCGGCTGTTGTGGAAATTGCTCTTTGTCATTGCTGAATTCCTCCTTTACGTACTGAAAAGGCTTTAAAAATAAGCGTCTTTTCTCTACTCCATCATATAACAGCAAAGTCTATAAGTAAATTACATTAAATTTATAGTAGTCCATAAGAAGAATCGATATGATGACTGTTCTGATGAACGGATGGCCTTTTCTCAGACTATGTGCATAATAGAAGAAAGAAAGGAAGTGGCTGAATTGAAGAAGGCATTGCTGGTCATCGATTACACGGAGGATTTTGTCGCGGAAGACGGCGCATTGACGTGCGGGGCGCCCGGAATGGCGCTCGAGCGGTATATCACACAGCTCACACAGGAATTCATCGACCGGGAGGAAGCAGTCGTCTTTGCGGTCGATGTGCACGAAAAGGATGATCCCCACCACCCCGAGTCCCGGCTGTTCCCGCCTCATAACTTGCGCGGCACACCCGGGCGGGACTTGTACGGTTCCCTGAAAACATTATATGAAGAAAACAAGGAAGCGATCCACTGGATGGATAAAACCCGATACAGTGCGTTTGCCGGAACGGATCTCGACATCTGGCTGCGTACCCGTACTATCGATGAACTCCATTTGACAGGAGTCTGCACCGACATCTGTATTCTGCATACGGCTGCTGATGCCTATAACCGCGGGTACAAGATCGTTATCCACGAAAAGGGCGTCGCGAGCTTCGATCCGGCCGGCCATGAATGGGCGCTCCGCCACTTCGAGAACACGCTCGGTGCCGAACTGATCCGCTGAAGCAGCCTCCCTTTTTTTCGCTGTCATGTTTGAAGTATAGAATTTGTGGCTATAACAAATACTACACCAGACAAATTACTAAAGCGAAAAGGAGAGGAATCACATGCTAAGTTTTCTTTGGTTTTTAATCATCGGAGGTATTATTGGCTGGATTGCCGGACTTATTCTTGGTAAAGATATCCCAGGCGGAATCATCGGTAACATCATCGCTGGTATCGTAGGTGCATGGGTCGGCGGAACACTGCTTGGAGAATGGGGACCGAAAGTATCGGACTTCTATATCATCCCGGCGCTGATCGGTGCACTCGTCCTTGTATTCATCGTCAGCCTCGTGCTCAAAGCGATGCGCAAGGCTTCGTAACACCAGGCATAGCAAAAAGGACTTCGCATATTGCGGAGTCCTTTTATTTTTTGGCCTGTTTAGTCTGCTGGGCTTCATACTCATCGAAAAACCAAAGGACGTCCTCTACGTACTTGTCACTATGATTGTAATGATAAATCGCTTTTTCGATATGGCCGTCCGCCGCCCCGCTTTTCGATAAGTAGTTCGCGGCGCTGAAGATGGCATCCTCGAGATTGTACGGATCGGCCTTCCCGTCTCCGCTGCCATCCACGCCGTATCCGCCGTACTCCGCGATGATTGCAGGATCGGTCTTGTCCTTTTCGGGGATATCCCCTTTGCCGAGGCCGCTGCAGCCGGGATAGCTCCACCCGACGAATGTACACGGCATGAACTGCATATGCCCTTCTGCGCCAGTCGGTGACAGCAGCGGATCCATCGTGGAAAAGCGGGTTTCGACCCGATGATGGGCTGCAAGCAGCGTCCATGGGATGTCATACTCGTCGGCAGCCGCTTTATAGATCGGGATGTATTCGTCCGGAATGGTGAGTCCGCCGTGCCGGTCATGCAGATCGATCAGCGTACTCGCGGACTTCTGGATGACCGACGGATGGCGGAGGGTTGTCCAGATGATGGCGGTCAAGGTGAACAGGACGGCTGAAACCGGTACAAGCAGTGCGATCAGCAGCAATTTCGCCTTCGCGGTCAGCCTGCGTTTCTTTTTCTTCACCCGTCCCTCCCCTTTCCTGCAATCAGTCTTGTTTGCTCAGTGTTTTCATGTCTTTGACAATCGTGTCGAATGGTACGTCTTCGTTCCCTGCGTAGGTTTTCACGACTTTCCCTTCTTTGTCGACCAGACCGAAACGTGAGCCGTGGATGACCTGATCGGAATTTGGATCATCGATGACCGGCATCTTGAACGATTTGACAGCAAGATCGCTGATGTCATCCATCGTGTAACCGGTCAGCATCTCCCATTTTGATTTGTCCGGCACGTCAAAGGCGTCCAGGTATTCGCCGAGTTTTTCAGGCGTATCGACTTCCGGATCCACACTGAAGGAGACGATTTTATAGTCTTCCACCCCTTTTTTCTCGAGGCCTTCCTGGATTTCCGCCATGTTGCTCATCATCGGCGGGCAGACAGTCGTACAGCTGGTGAACACGAACTGGGCCAGCCAGATCTCGCCTTTCAAATCGTCCAATGAAACCTTCTCATTGTTCTGATCGGTGAATTCGAACGGAGCGATGCTGTAATGGTGGTCGGCTTTGAAGCCGCCGCCGCACGCACCCAAAATCAGAGACAGCATAAGGACGCTCAGTAACAATGCTTTTTTCTTCATGACTCTTCCTCCAAACTCTGTGCACTCACTTTATCATATCGAACCGGCAAACGCCAAACAACCGGGATTTCCACAGTTGTTTGGCGTTTGTTTGTCGGAACTGTGAAGACTATTTCACTTTCAGCAGGACGAGGGCGCCGTGGATCGCTTCCAGTTTCGTTTCCAGCCGATGCAGCAGATAGAAGGATACGAACACTGGAAAGCCGATCTCCTGGATGAACCCCATCGACAGCTCAAGCATCTGTTCCACGTTTTTTCCCTCCTTTATGGTGTACGTCCGAAAAAGCCGGTCCCAGTCACTGGACTGGATACCGGCCTCTCCCCCCTTACTTGGTTTTGATGAGTTCGTTTACACTGCGGTCGATGATGCGGGCGCTTTTGACTGCTGTCAGGACATCGCCGTCCTTCTTGAATGCAGCGGAATCGATGATCTGCTGCATGGCGGCTTCCACCTCCGCCGGCGTCAGGTCGCTGCGCGGTTCGTCCACGGTCATGATGAAGTCCTTGCCGTCGGACTTGGTGAAGACAAGCTGCAATGTGAGTGCCATTCAAGTTTCCTCCTTCCGTTTTGAGTTGCCTGCGGTTAGTCGGTGACAGTCGATGTAACGACTTTCTCGTACGACATTACAGACCATGCCGACAGCTGGCCGAGCGCTGTCAGAGCTGCCTGCAGACTTTCCGGTGAAGCGTTCCGTTCGACGAACCGGTATGTTTTCGTCCGGCTGATCAGACGGCCGTCCGGTGTCTGGCCGGCGTCGAAGATGATCTTGCCTGTTGCAGTCTGGAATTGAAGTGCTGCCATGTGTGTTCCCCTCCTTTCACACTCTACATAGACGCAGAAGAAGGAAAAGGATACAATGTTCGTGAAAGAGTTTCAGTTTGCAGGTACAATGGATAGGAAGAGAGTCTGTAAAGAGGTGAACGAATCATGCCAGGCTGGTTTATCTGGTTTATCGTCTTCTGGTGCATCGTGCTGATCGTCCTGTTTGGAATCGGCGGCTTTTTCATGTTCCGGAAGTTTTTGAAAGTGTTCCCGAAAGAGGATGGGAAATCGACGCTGGACTGGGAAGAGTATTATGTCGACCGGTCGCTGCATCTGTGGAATGACGAGGCGAAGGGGCTGCTGAACGAACTGGTCCAGCCGGTGCCCGAGCTGTTCCGGCCGGTGGCGAAGCAGAAGATCGCCGGAAGGATCGGGCAGATCGCACTGGACGAACACGCGAAACGAATCGAGTTCGACCATATCATCCGCGGTTACATCGTTGCGACGCCAAAGCGCGACCATAAATTCCTGCGCAAGAAACTGACGTCAATGGACGTCGATATGACGCCGTATGAGCATCTGTTTTAACGCAAAAAAGAGAGGGACCCGGTCATTTCACCGGAAGTCCCTCTCTTTTTTTCAATCGGCTGTATTTGACGAGCATCCCGATCCGCCAGGGGATGATCATGGAGAACGCGAGGATGAAAAACATGCCCGCGAGTTCCCCGACGTCGATCGAACTGCTGAGAATCAGCTTGGCGACCAGACGGAAGATCAGCAGCCCTGCCAGAATGAAGATGAACGCCTTCGACCGCTTGACGAACAGATTGCCGTCCTTATGCTCGAAATTCGTCGTGGCGATCAGGATGGTCGAGAATAACAGGCCGACCGCCATCGCTTCGAACACTTGGTTTTTCGGCACCTGGAACTGTGTGAACAAAAACATCAGCAGTCCCGACGACATGAAGAGCGGCGGCAGGATGATGCGCACCGGTGTTATGGGGCGCTGTGCCGCTTTCGATCGGACGAAGAATGCAAGCAGTCCCATGACAAAGAAAACGACGGTCGACCCGACAATCAGGACGACAGGCGGGATATCGTTGAAAATGGTATCGAGCAAGCCCTGGATCCGGTTCATCCGGACACCGCCTCCTTGAGCTCGTCCAGCCGCTTCCGCAAGTCATCCATCGGCACGAACCGCGCAAAACGCGTCAGCTCCCGGCCGCGGCTGAACAGGAGGACGACTGGAGCGGTGAACAGCGCCAGCTGGCCTGCCATCTCAGGCACGTCCGACACATTCACCCGGGCGAACGGGAATGGATAGGCCGGTTCCAGTGCCGCCACTTGCGGATACAGCCCGTCACAGACGGAGCAGCCGTCCGTTTTCACGAACAGCAGGACGGCTGTTTCCGAAGCAGCGAGCTGCTGCCAGTCATCATATGAAGTTACTTCAATCATTCAATCCAGCCTCCCTGCTTAAAAGCCTTGGAAATCCCCGAAGATCGGGCTGAGCAAGCTGATCAGGTATGTCATGCCGTCAAAGAACAGGATGATACCGAAGACGATCATCAGGACGCCCCCGATGCGCATGATCGTCCGGTTATGGCGCCGGATCCAGCCGAGCCGTGTCACGAAGAACGACAGGACGAAGAACGGCACTGCAAAACCGAGGACGTACATCATCATGTAGAGCATGCTCGATCCCGGATTGGATGCGGCGAGTCCGATGATCGCCCCGATGATCGGGCCCATGCATGGCTGCCAGCCGGCGGAGAACGCCAGACCGATCAGCGCCGTACCGAGATAGCCGGACGGCCTGTTCTTGAACTGCAGTTTGTGTTCCTGCATGAGGAACTTCGGCGTGAAGACACCTGCCACCATCAGTCCGAACAGGACGATGAAAATTGCGCCCACCTGCCGCAGAAGGTCCATATATTCGATGAAGAACCGGCCGATGAAGGACGAGCCGAACCCAAGGAAGATGAACACGATGGAAAATCCGAGCAGGAAGAATAATGTATGCAGCATCCCATTTCGGCTCATGCGCTTCTTATCAGACGTCAGATCCTCGATGGACATACCGGTTATGTAGGAAATGAATGCCGGATAAAGCGGCAGGACACACGGGGAGACGAAGCTGAGAAAACCCGCGCCGAATGCAAGGAATACGTTCACATCTGCTGCCAATGAACTTCCCCCTTATCAGTTTGTCTGAATTTGCTTCTCCATCGTATCAGAACAGGGCGGCGAATACGCACATTTTGTCTGTGAACAGTTTATGACATGTGAAAAGCCGCACGCAGCGGAACCTGCGTGCGGCTTGACCCAGCTGGTCAGGCGGTCTGCCCGTTCTGCAGCTGATACATTTTGTAATAGAGCCCTTTCTGGCGCAGCAATTCCTGATGAGTCCCCCGCTCTGCGATCTCCCCTTTGTGCAGGACGAGGATGAGTTCGGCATCCTGGATGGTGCTCAGACGGTGCGCAATGGCAATGGTCGTACGCCCTTTCCGCATCTTCTGCAGGCTCGCTTGGATGGCAATCTCCGTCTCGGTATCGATGTTGGCCGTCGCCTCATCGAGCACCAGGATTTTCGGATCGGCCGCCATCGTGCGGGCGAACGCGATCAGCTGGCGCTGTCCGCTCGAAAGCGTGGCGCCGCGCTCCATCACTTTATGGGCATAGTTCCCTTCAAGCTGTCCGACGAATGCATCCGCCCGGACGAATTCCGCTGCCGCCCGGACGGTTTCGGAAGACATCCCGGAATTGTGCAGCCGGATATTGCTTTCGATATCCCCGTAGAACATGAACGGATCCTGCAGGACAAGCCCCACCTTGCTGCGCAATTCTTCGGCGGAGTAGGATTTCAGCGACCGGCCGTCGATGGTGATGCTCCCCTGCTCGTATTCATAGAAGCGCATGAGCAGGTTGATGATCGAACTCTTGCCGCTGCCGGTATGCCCGACGAGTGCCACGGTTTCACCGGCGTTCGCGGTGAAGGAAATGTCTTTCAGGACATCGTTCTTGCCGTCATAGCTGAACGTCACATGATCGAAGACGATCTTCCCTTCCGTGATCGATGCAGGCTCTGTCACTTGCTGGACAGGCTCCATATCCGTTTCATCGATCAGCGTGAATACACGGGAGGCGGACACGAGTGCCTGCTGGAAGATCGACATCCGGTTCATCACCTGCTGGACCGGCTGGAACAGGCGGCTCAACAGCGTCGTAAAGGCATAGATGACGCCGACGTCGACGGCCGAGACCAGGGACGTGAAGCCGAAATAGGCGAGTGCAGCAACAACGGCTGCCGTATACAGCAGGTCAATGAACGGCCCGAGCAGCAGGCTGTCGAATTTGATGTTCCGGCGGCCGGCCCGGTAATGCCCTTCATTGATGGTCCCGAATTCATCCGCGAGCCGCTGCTCCTGACGGAAGGCCTGGATCATACCCATGCCGGAGAGCGATTCCGAAATCTTGCCGTTGAGCTGGCTGAGACGCTCCCGGATATCTTGGTAGAAATCCGCGCTGTAATGGCGATAGACCGCCACCAGCACCGCGAACAGCGGCAGCAGGACAAGTGAATACAGCGCCAGGGACGCATCGAGTGAGAAGAGGGCGATGTAGACACCGATGATGCCGAAGATCGCCTGCAGGAACGTGACAACAACGCTGACGAACATCTCCTTGATCGCTTCGGTGTCGTTCGTGACGCGTGATACAATCGCGCCTGCCGGTGTTCTGTCGAAATACCGCATGCCGAGTCCCTGCACCTTTGTGAATGCATCGATCCGCAGCTGCTGGATGATCTTCAGGGCGATCCGCTGGAAACGGATCGACTGGAAGTACGAGATGACGACGACCGTCACCTGGACACTCACATAAGCAGCAAGCAGCCGGATGACACCTGTACGTTCGAAATTGAGCGGAACAAGATGATCATCGATGAACGACTGGATCAGCAGCGGACTGACGATCCCGCCTGTGGTCGTCAGGGCCAGCAGGATGAGCGCAAAGGCGATCGAGAGTTTGTGGGGTGTCAGATAGCGCAACAGCCGCACAAATACGCGGAGCTGCTCCCGTACCGACATCGTTGGTTGTTTCGTCTCTCCCATTACGCCTCACCTCCCTGTTCGACGGATGCTTCCAGCTGCTGCAGATCATACATCTCTTTGTAGCGCCCGCCGAGTGCCATCAGTTCAGCATGGGTGCCGGCTTCCGCGACACGCCCGCCGTCCATGACGATGATCTGGTGGGCATGCTGGATAGCACTCAGCCGGTGCGACGTAATGATCGTCGTTTCTCCGCTCCTTGCCGTCTTCAATGACCGGAGGATCGCTTCCTCGGTTTTCGCATCGACCGCCGAGAGCGAATCATCGAGGATGAGCAGTTCGGGTTTCATGAGCAGGGCGCGTGCGATGGAAATCCGCTGCTTCTGGCCGCCGGAAAGCGATACGCCGCGTTCGCCGACAACGGTCCGGTAGCCTTCTGCAAACCCTTGGATATCTTCATCGATGTGCGCAAGACGCGCAGCCGCCCGGATATCATCCATGGAGACGGTCGGATTGGTGAAGGCGATATTCTCTGCGATGGTCGTGGAGAACAGGAAGTGATCCTGCGGCACATAACCGATCGATTCCCGAAGGAACTGCTGTTTGTAATGCTGGATGGAGTGGCCGCCGAACCGGATCTCCCCTTCGAATCCATCGAATTCCCGGAGCAGCAGTTTCAGGATGGCGGTCTTCCCGGAACCGGTTTTTCCGACAATCCCCAGCGTTTCTCCCTGATCCAGCGCAAAGCGGACGTCCTGCAGGGCGGGTTTCGGATCACCTGGGAATGTGAAGGAATCGATATTGAAAACAAGATCTCCCTTCGGCCGCTCACTGATCGCCCCTGCGACGTCCGTCACTTCCGGCTCGACAGCCAGCAGATGGCGGATCCGGCTGTACGAGGCACTTCCCCGCTCGACAATGTTGAACAGGAAGCCGAACGCGAGCATCGGCCATGTCAGGAGGCCGAGATACGTGCTGAACGCCACCATATCTCCGACGGACATATCACCAGCAAGGATGAAACGCGCACCGAAGATGAACGAAATAATGGAAGAGACGGCGAAGATTCCGCCGATGGTCGGGTCGAACAGAGCATCGATCCGGGCGACGCGCATGTTCTTCTCCACGACTTCGTCGGACAGTTCCTTGAAATCTTCGATGTCTTCTTTCTGCTGGCCGAATGTCTTGATGACTTTCATGCCTGAAATGCTTTCCTGCGTCTTATCATTCATGCTGGAAAATGCCTCCTGCGCCGTACGGAAGTGCCGGCGCAGCAATCTCCCGTAGAAACTTGTCAGGATGATCATGAGCGGGATCGGAACGAGGGCGATCAGGGTCAGTTTCCAGTTGATTGTCAGCGCCATCGTCAAAATGACGAAACCGCCCGTCGAAAGGGAGTCGAACAGAGTGAGCACCCCCATGCCGGCGGTCTGCTGGACGGCGCTGACATCATTGGTGGCATGGGCCATCAGGTCCCCGACCCGCCGCTTCTGGTAGAATGCGGGTGACATCTTCAAGAAATGATCGAACAGCTGCTTGCGGATGGTCCGGGCAAGTACGATGGAGGAGCCGAAAATCATGACCCGCCACACATAGCGGAACACATACATGGCGGCACCCGCTGCTGCCAGGATGATGAGCCATCTGGTCAGCTGGCCCGCGTCAAGTGTTCCTTCGGTAATATCATCGACGATATAGCCGATGATCTTCGGCGGCAGCAGCTGCAGAATCGAAACGAGCACAAGTGCCGCGATGCCGGTGAGGTATTGCTTCTTCCGCTGTCTGAAAAACCAGCCGAGCTGAATGAGTACGTTCAATGGACTTCCCTGCCAATCTATAGAGGACTCTGACCAGTTTAGCAGATAGATCCGCAGCCCGGATAGTCTTTCTTTCGAATTATCCGATTTTGAAAACAGTTTCGATGTCACACAGTGAAATGATGCATGCTTTCCCTTCCGCCGTCACTCCCCGCAGGCGGCTCCGTTCAGGTTCCAGGCAATGCACATGGAGTTCCTCTGTCTGCGGCCGGCCTGTCTGCCAGTGGGTCAGGACGACCAGTTCGTTCGTCTCCATCGCTTCCGCCAGCAGATAATTCCATTCTTCCAGCTGCTGTTCGTCAGGCTCGGTCCGCATCCGCATCGTATCTTCCGCCTGCCAGGCGCGCAGGCGCTCGACATGTTCCGGTAGCATGAGTGCCGTCCATTTGATCTTTCCGCGATCTCTCAGCATGATGATCCCTCCTTCCGTCCATCTCCTCGTGTACTTATTTCACATGGCCGCCGATCAAGCCCGCCCGGCGGCGCGCCGTGCCGGCATCGGTATACGACACAGCACGCAGCACGGCGGCCGAACCATACTTGCCGCGCAATTCATCGACCGTCTCCCCGAGTTTCCGTTTCCGCCATTTGCCGGTGTCGAACAGGCTCAGCTGCATGGCGTGCTCATCGATCAGATTGCCCAGGCTGATCGACAGCTGGCGGACCGGGCGCCCGTCGTGGAACGTATCGAACAGTTCCGTGCAGACGGCGTAGATCTTCATCGTGTCGTTCGTCTCTTCCGCAATCGACTTCGACCGGCTGAAACCGCCGCCGAGCGCATTTTTGGAGTAGCCGACGGACAGCTGGACCGTGCGCCCTGCACGGCGGGCGGTGCGGGCTCGCATCGCCACGTCCTCGCACATCTCCAGCAGGACTGCGAGTACATCTTCCCGGCGGTTGTAGTCCCGGAACAGGATCTGGCCTTTTCCGTAACTCACCTGCCCTTCGATGAGCGGTGCGCCGAGGTCGGACAGGTCAATGCCGTGCGCATGGTGGTACAGCTGATTGCCCATGACGCCGAACTTGTCTTCGAGTGCCTCGAGCGGCGCATGTGCAAGATCGCCGACCGAATAGATGCCCATGCCGTTCAGCGTCTTTTCGAGCCGTCTGCCGATCCCCCACATTTCGCTTAAAGGGGAAACCGGCCAAAGCTTCTCCGGCACATCGTCGTATCCCCAGCGGGCAAATCCCGTCTTTTTCGCTTCCAGGTCGAGTGCCAGTTTTGCCAGCAGCATGTTCGGCCCCATCCCGCAGGCGGAGGGCAGCTGGAATTGGCGCAGCAGATCATCCTGGATACGGGCGACCGTTTCACGCGGCGGTCCCCACAGCCGCTCGGTCCCGTCCAGATCGACGAAACACTCGTCGATACTGTAAACGTGGATCGCCTCTTTCGGTACGTACTGATTCAGCAGATGGGCGATTTCCATCGAAACGGATATGTAAAATTCCATGGATGGCTCGATCAGCCGGATCGCCGGATCATCAGGAATCTCGAACAGCCGCATGCCGGTCTTGATGCCGAACCGCTTTTTCAGCGGTGGCGAGGCGGCAAGTACGACGCCTCCTTTGCGCTCCTTGTTGCCGATGATCGCAATCGGCGTCTCCATGACATCGAGTCCTTCGAGGGCCGCTGCACAGCTTGCGTAGAAGCTCCTCATATCCAGGCAGATGATCGTCCGTTCAGGCAGTTGGTTCATGTTCATTCCCCTCCTAGAACATCTGTTCCCATAGTATAAAGCGCACAAACCCATCCGGCAACGGCCATTCTTTTCCAGTTCTTGTGAGACGTTGAGACTCCGGCCTAAAATCGCTGAAAATCTTTTCAGGATATCCGCCGCTGGTATGGAATTTCCGGTTCGGCAGGCTGGTTTTACTGAATCAGCCGTCAGCAGAGAACAGCAGCTGTCCTGCACCAGAAGAACCGGTTCCTTGGGTATACCGTTAGAAGAATCAAAGAAATTGACCAGTTATCGCCAATCGCGGTACACTTCGATAGATACGCATTCATTACATACAGATAGGAGCAAGTCCATGTTGAAGAAATTATGGCGCGGCTACCGTGACAGTTCATTTGTCCTTAAGATGACTGTCGGGTTCGGCGCCGGAATTATAAGCGGACTGCTGTTCCGCGAAAAAATGGCGGTCTTCCAGCCGCTTGGCACACTGCTCATCAATCTGCTGAGCCTGGTCGCCATCCCGGTCATCTTCCTGACAGTCGTGCTCGCAGTCGATCAGATGAGCATCAGACAGCTCGGACGGATCGGCTGGAAACTCGTACTCTATTACGCGGCCACGACGGCAGCCGCCGTCGGAATCGGAGTCGGGCTCGCCCTGCTGTTCCAGCCGGGGAAACATCTGACCCTGCCGAATACGATGGTCGATACACCGGCAGCGCCGAATTTCTCGGATGTGCTGTTCCAGCTCGTGCCGTCCAATATGTTCGAAGCGTTCTCGGGCGGCAACGTCATGGGCATCATCTTCCTGGCCGTCATCATCGGTCTCGCCATATCGGCGATGAAATTCGCCGAAGAGCCGGAGATGCGGCGGAACGGCGAGCTGCTCGACCGGGTGATTGTCGCGCTGAAAGAGATGTTCTCGAAACTGCTGACAGGCGTGCTGCTGTACGCACCGATCGGCGTGTTCGCGATCAGCGCGACCGCATTCGGCAGCCAGGGCGGTGCCACATTCAAATCGCTTCTGGCATTCACGGCCGTCTTCTACCTCGGCATCACACTGCTGTGGCTGCTCGTCTATACGAGCTTCCTCCGGCTGTCGGGAAACTCGGTCATCGACTTCTTCAAGTCGACGAAGGAAGCCTACACGACGGCATTCTTCACATCGAGCAGTATCGCCTCACTTCCGGTGGCCATCAAAGCCGCACAGAAAGCGGGCGTGTCGGAAAAGACCGCGAACTTCGCCCTCCCTCTCGGTGCTGTCTTCAATTCGGATGGCGGTGCGCTGCGCATGGGGGTCTCCATCGTCTTCGCGGCCAATATCACCAACCTGGAACTATCGGTGTCGAGCTTCTTCGTCATCGTCATCGTCGGCACTCTGCTGTCGATCGGGACGGCGGGCGTACCGGCGGCCGGTCTCGTCACCCTGGCCGCCGTCCTCACGATGTTCGGCCTGCCGCTTGAAATCGTCGCCCTCATTGCAGGCGTCGATGCGATCATCGGCATGGGCGGCACGGCGTCCAACGTCACCGGCGACCTCGTCGGCGCCGCGGTCGTCGACAAGTCCGAGCGGAAACGGGCTGTGACAGAATCATAAATAGGGAAAAGCCCGCAGTCCGGGAAGGACGCGGGCGTGAAGGGAGAACGTACAGATGATCGGTCTGTGCGTTTTTTTGTTTGGGTTATTTTGAGAGTGAAACTACCTTTTTTTTCTTTGCAAACACATCCGATTACCGAAGAGTCTGCTGTTACAAAGTACTATTCAACTCCATTCATAGATCTCCCTGATTAATCATTTCAACGACTTCCTCTGTTGTATATATTTTTCCGTGCAAAATATCCATTTTGGCTTGAAGCAATTTTTGTTTCAGATCCGGGTCGGCTTCTACATCTTCAACGACCGTTGATTCAGGTTTTTCAATTAAAGAAAGGTAAAATTTTTCCCCTTCAATTTCCACAACTGATTTATCATCGGCGATAGTTTCCTCCAACGATTCTGCCATGTGACCTTCAATCTTCTTCATTGTAAATTCCTCCTTGTAGGAATTACCGGTCAACAACTAAAAGTCTATTATCTTTTATGGTGTAGGTACCATGTTTCCTTGAAAGCACAACGGTTTTGACGGCATGTTTTTCATTAGCAAATACTAATAAAAAACGGTCGTCTAGTAAATCAATTCCACCATTGTCCCCTTTAAATTCAATATTCATTAAATCCTCAATTGATTCATCTGTTGTATAAGGTCCAAATAGACTGACTTGAGTCCATTTAAAGTTGGTTAGCCTTGTTAAATCAATTTGTGTTTCTCCCTTTTTTAAAAGGGAGTCAATTTCTTTAGCTAAACCCGTATCTTGACCAGCTCGATTTTCCAATAAATTAACAGCTAAACCTATAATGACAATAAAAGAAACAATATAAACTATTCTTTTCATAAGCCCCTATCCCCCCTATCACCTGAATTTTACATACCTTATTTCAAAAGACGCCAGGTAGAGAGTGTAAGATTCCCAAAGCTAAATTTTTTAGGGGTATTTGGAAGCCTTGTTGCACTATGACCCTTTTGTGGAACAACTTGTATCTATTCACCAAGACAAAAAAGTAACCACTCTCCGCTGACCGGCAAGTTAGCAGGGTAGTTACTTTTCTTGAAAACACCGTGGAAATGGGCCGATCGCACGTCTTGCGGATGTCAGCTGTATGGACTGGGTGTTCGCGCACGCGGTCTTTCTTCGTATATGCTCAGGTTACCACAGTCATACAAAACGTACACGCATTCACCGAGATAATGCTGAGCTCAGATTTTATGAACTTCACTCAAACACCAAATGTACGGAATCCGCTATAAACCGGTAGCCGATCTCCTGGTAGATCTTGTTCGACGTGGGATTCGCCATGTCCGTGTACAGGATGCAGAAGTCGTAGTCTTTCAGCAGTTCCGCGGAACCGGCGGTGACCATGGTGCGGCCGTAGCCTTTCCGGCGTTCTTCTTCCGGCGTGTAGACGAATGATACGGTCACACCGTGCACGGTCGGACGCGCCTTTTTCATGACCGAGACGATGCGGCCGCCGTCTTCCCATAGGAACACTTCTCGTTTCCCTATGAATCGGGCGGTTTTTTCACGGATGGTGTCCGCGGAAGACGGTGGCAGTCCGCAGTCTTTTTCGAACGCAGCGAACCAGTCTTCGATCAGCGGGCTGTCCGCTTCCTCTGCATACCGGAACTGGCCGGGGCTTGCGGATAGACCGGAGACGACTTCATCCAGCCGATAGATCCCCTGGTCCATCGCCTCCCGGATGGATTGCCCTGTTACGGCGGCCCATTTTCCGGCAAGCGGCTTGACATGGTGTTTCCGGCCGATAATTCCTGTCGGCCGGACATCATGCGCCGTCAAACCTTGGACAATTGTATCCAGCACCGTCCCTGCGCGCGACTCCTCGATCAGCACGACATTGAGCGGATGCGGCGGCGTCATCAGAAGCAAGGCGAGCGGCCGTCCGTCTTCTTCCACCGCTGCCAGAAAGAACTCTTCATAGGTGCCTCCCTGAATCGCGTGGAGAACCCCCTGCATTAGGCTGAGACTGTCCTCGTGCTGCTGCAGGAAGGGTACCGCTTTCTTTGCGAATTCTTCCGGCTTCTCATATACGATCCATTCCATCGGTGTTCCCTCCTGACTGCCAAATTACGTAATTATTACTTCCTTCCGCCATCTTAGTTCCAATTTCGCCCTCATGATCCATTGTAAGAAGTCTGTTTCTGGCCGGCCGTCCGACCTTTCAGGGATAGCACGGCATATAGGACAATAACCATCAGGCCGGCCCATATGAGCAGGATGGCACTTCCCGTGTAGACACTGACGGACGGATTGTTCAGCAGCGTCGCCGTCTCTCCATTCAGGATTTTCGGCAGATCCAGATACAGGAAAGGCGAGTACGGGGCAAGCGCCTTCCATTGCCCGCTCAGCAGGCTGCCTCCGACTGCCAACAAGGCCGTGAGTAAATAGACCGCGAACGGCTGCCGGATAACCAGGCCGAGACTGTTCGTCAGTGCCACCAGGAACAGGGTGATGCACACATAGAGCAGCAGCGCCTGCAGCAGATAATCCCCAAGCGGGATGAACCCATACCCGCCTTCGAATGCGCGCAGCCCCGTGAAGTCGAATGACTGCACTTCCTGTTTGGTGTGATACTGCAGCACCGGATACATCCAGTCCCCGAACCGGTTGAAGACCGCGCCGATCACCATGGTGAAGAGGAACACGCCCGCAGCGCTGAGGACGGAAACCACCGACGCATTCACCACTTTCCCGAGGAACAGGGAGCGGCGCGTGAGGGGCAGTGTCGACAGCAGCCGCAGCGTCGGCCGCTTGCCGCGTTCCGTCGCGAGACCCGCTCCTGTCAGGTAAAGAAGAAGCACCAGCGGAATGACGAACAGATAGTCGCGGAAGACGCTATACAGCACGAACAGCCCGCTGTGATCGGCTTCCCGGTTCCCCTTTTCAAACAACACTTGTTCATTGCGGTCTTCAGGTTTCCAGCGGTCATGGATATTCGGGATGTAGCCGCCTAAGAACACCGGGCGGACGTCATGCTGCTGCATCCATTCCGTCCGTGCGATGACGGCTTCATAGCCGAAATACGTCAGCGCCCCTTCCATGGATTCTTGCGACTCTTTATACTCCTCGAACCAGCGCTCAACATACAGGCGGTGCGTATACACAGGTCCCCAATCGCCTTTCCCAAAAGCGATGGCAGACTGATCAGCGAGTTCGGCCTCTTCCTGTGCTTTCTCGATCATCTGCTCGAACATCGGGATGTTGTGGGCATAGTTGGCTTCTCCGTCCTCGCCCTTTTCGTTCGCCTGTTCAATGAGCTCTTCGTACCTTCGGATCTCCTCCTCGAAATACGGAACGATTTCCGTCTCTGTACTCGCTTTCGTCCCCGCCAGTTCCTCGAGCGCCCGGCTCTCTTTCTCCTCCGACTGGTGCGCAAGGAGGAAATAGCCGACAGCCGCTCCAGCCAGCAGGACCAGAAGGCATTGGACGAGAAGCCCCTGCCGTCTGACTTTGCGCCACTCGAACAGGAGGCTTGTGACAATGCGACCCGCGTGACGCACCTTCCCCTGATGATACGGCTTTACATCCTGCGCGGCCCTGGACAGACCCCGGTTCCCTTCCCGCAGCCAGACGGCCGCCAAAAACAGGGCGGCACTCCACAGGACGGCAAAAATTGCATACAGCCCGATTGGATGGTCAGACGGGACGGCCAATACATCAGATGCCCGGAAGAGCTGGAAAGGATTCCAAGGGTGCTGCAGAAAACGGGACGTCCCGGTCAGCACAAACCCGATCATCGAAAGGAGCCCTGTCAGCAGGATGGCGGTGAATGAGCTGCGCAGCTGGGTGCCGAGCAAAAGCAGCAGCGCAAACAGGACGGCCGCCGATCCGATGAACAGGACGGCATGCTCGAACAGCAGCTGCCAGACCGGGAGGATGGCAAACGAGGATGCCGACTGCAGCACAACCGGATACGACCAGTCCTTGAAGGTTTCACCGAAAACGGACGGTGCTGCCCAGCTGCTGCCGGCGACAAGGAACACAAATACACCGGTCACTGCCAGCAGGATGACGTATTTGGCGGTCAGCAGTGCGCCTCGTCGGATCGGCTGCGTACGGAGCGTCGACAGGGTGTGCTGCTCCTTTTCCGCAGTGTAGAGACTGCCAAAAAGCACAAGCAGCAGCAACAGTCCCGCCGGTCCAAGAAGAGTTCTTTTCACCTGGTTCAGCAGCAGTCGGGTGAGACCGGGTAGGTTTCGTTGGCCTCCGGCAGCTGCCGCTCCATTAAAACCGCATTCCGCGCGATAGCGATCTCCCTGTCGATCCCTTTCAGTTCGGTGTAGGTGCCGCCCGCCTCTTCATAGGCGGACAAGCCCGTCAAAAAGTCCTGTTCGATCGGCGGGATGTCGTTCCAGCGATTCTCGTAGATCGCACTCCGCCACTGGAAGATGGCGGTTGCCATCTTGTTCAGGCTGTCGAACTGATGCTGCTGTTCCATAGACAGCTGATTCTCCCGCTCAAGCGGCAGAAGGCTGGCATATAATTGATCGGCCTCGACCGCGAGCGATTCCACCTGGTCGATCGCCTCTTTCACCCGCAAGTCCTGATTCAGCAGGTTCTGGTAGAACAGCCAGCCGACAATGACCACCACGGAAACCAGCAGCCAGATGAGCTTATGCTGGCGGATGAGTTTCTTCAGCTCAAACTTCAGCAGGCGCATCGGCTTTTGCCCCTCCCCCGAAGATCATCCGGTAACGCTCTTCGGAACCGGAGATGTTCTTGTCGATGTCCTGGATGGTGACCCCTGTTGTGTCAGTTCCTGCAGTACCCGGTCCAGCGTACACGCCTTCTCCAGGAAGCGCAGCTTTCCATCCGCCTGCTCAAACGGGATTCCGGCGGTCTCAAGTGTCTGAAGTGCTTTTTCAAGCGGGAGCGCCGTGATCTGATAGCGGATCTGTTCGAACGCCGCCAGATCTTCCTGGATGAGTTCCCCGTTTTTCAGGAACAGGATCGCAGACGTCACCCTGTCGATCTCCGCCAGATTGTGGGACGACAGCAGGATCGTGGTCCCTTCCGCCCGCAGGGACAGCAGCAGCTCCCGCACCCGGATGGCACTGGTCGGATCGAGGCCGTTGAGCGGTTCATCCAGAATGAGCAACTTCGGCTGATTGACGATCGCCATGGCGAGCAGCAGATGCTGTTTCATGCCAAGGGAATAGTTTTTCACTTTCTTCCGCAGGTAGCTCGTGATGCCGATGCGTTCTGCTGCGGCCAGCAATTGGTCCTCAGAAAGCCCCTGCACCTCGCAGATGAACTGCAGATGGTCATAACCGGTCCAATAGTCATACAGCACGATATTGTCCTGCATGAAGGACACATGGCGGAACATTTTCGTATCTTTGTTGCTGCTGCCGAGAACGGTGACGGTGCCCGTGTCTGCCGGCAGCAGATTCGCAATGATGTTGAGCAAGGTCGATTTCCCGGAACCATTCGGTCCGACAAGCGCCGTGATCTGCGCTTCCGCCAATTCAAACGAGACGCCTTTCAGCACGGGGTCTTTGCCGTACGATTTGGTGACATCCCGGACAGATAAAATCATTGTCATCCCCCTGTACTGACAAATGCAGACTATCCCCCAGTCATTTATGAAGTTAGAATAGTCGCACTTTCGTTTTTGCCAGTATATCACAACCATCTGCCAAGAAGACCGAAGACCGGAAAAGAATCCCTGGGAGACCAACTAGTTCCTTCAGAGAAGTGACAGGACATCTTCCGGCTGCCGAAGGATGAAATCCGCAGTCTCAAATTGCCCGGCGTCCTGCGCTCCCCACAAGGCGAGTGCAAACTGGACACGTGCGCTCTGGGCGCACTGCATGTCGTAGATGGAGTCACCGATATAGATCGCTTCGTCATGGGTGACTCCGAGTTTGTCAAGACAGAGCAGGAGCGGATCCGGGCATGGTTTGTGCAATTGTGTATCGCTTGCCGAGACAATTGCATCGAAATGATGGCTCAGCCCGAACGGATCGAATTCATCCGTCACTTCCCGGCGCGTTTTGGAGGTGACAATCCCTAAACGCAGCGGACTTTCCGCCAACTGCTCGATCACTTCCTGTGCCCCTGCAAACAAGGTGACATCATCCGCGTACGCCAATACGGCATCCGACCAGTCCGCCTGCACCCGCTCACTGTCCTCGATGCCGAGCCGAGCCAGCGTTTCTTTGCCCGGAATACCGAGCGCAAACCGCAAGTCTTCCTGCTCATAGGACAATCCTTCCTCTTTCAATACGTGCTGGAGGGATTGTAAGATGGACTGCTCCGTATCGATCAATGTGCCGTCTACGTCGAATATCACTGCTTTGTACATTTGGCAGCCTCCTCGAATTTCAAATACTTAACTTTCACAGATCCTGTGACAGCCGGATCATGTCCCGGCTGTGGATCCCGTTCTCCATGATATTCTCCGGATAATGCCGGAGAAAAAAATCCAGATCGACACCCGTGATACGGAATTCGCATTTCTGATAGAGTGCGAGCTGCGCGATGCTCGAATTGCCGGTACCGACGTCAATCGTCTTGAAACCTCTCTCTGCCGCTTCCCTGATCGCATCGAGCACCAGCTGCTTGCCGATCCCCCTGCCATGCAAGTCTTCCGCTACCGCCACATTCACGAGTTCCACGGTCTCCGGACGGGTCGGCAGCAGGACATAGACACCGACCGGCTGCTGATCCCGTTCAGCGATGAAACAAGAACCCCGGCTGACATAGTCTTCGATGATCTGGCGGGACGGATCGGCGAGCAGGAGGAGATCCATTGGCGGTGTTTCATTAGTTCTTAGTTCTCTGATAATGACTTTCATGGTCGAAACTCCTGTCACTTTATTGATCCATCAAATCTCTGCAATTCCTTTCAGCCGCGCCAGTCCCTCCTCCGCGGTCCTGTTCATCCCGTCGAACAGCTCCTGCACAGCCGGTACATCGTCGATCAGTCCGATTACCTGGCCGCCCCAGCCGAATCCTGCGGAGTCATCTCCGTCGTAGATATAGTTCCGGTTCGCTTCCCCGCTGATCGAATCTTTCAGGTCCTCGTAACCGGCGCCTTCCTCTTCATGCGAGAGGATCTGTTCCGAAAAGGGAGTTTTCAGTACGCGGCCCGGCGCGCCAAGGCTCCGTTTGATGATGACGGTATCCGTCTCGGCACCCTGTACGATCGCCTCCTTGTAGGCTTCGTGCGCATGGACACATTCTTTCGTCGCAATGAACCGCGTCCCCATTTCGATGCCTTCCGCACCGAGGGCCAGTGCTGCCAGCAGCCCGCGTCCGTCGCCGATCCCGCCACTCGCTAGAACCGGGATGGACACCGCATCGACAACACGTGGTGTCAGTACGATGGTACCGATGTCCTCCCTACCGATATGGCCGCCGCCTTCCTGGCCGACCGCCATCACGATATCGGCGCCGAGCTGTTCGGCTTTTACGGCCTGCCGGACACCGGACACGAGCACGAGGGTTTTGATCGGTTCGCCCTGCAGCCGCTCGAACACAGGCTTCGGGTTGCCGCCGGTGATCGAAATGGCAGGCACTTTTTCTTCGATGGCCACTTCGAGCAGTTCTTCGTAGTTGCCGTCATGCCGGGCGATGGCAAAGTTGACGGCGAACGGCTGATCCGTCAGCGTCCGCACTTTCCGGATCTCTTCACGCAGCCGGTCGGGTGTCCGCAGCGTAGCCGCTGTGATCTGCCCAAGGCCCCCCGCGTTCGACACGGCCGCCGCCAGTTCCGCGTAGGCCAGATACGCCAGGCCGCCCTGAATGATGGGATAGCGGATTTTTAAAATTTCAGTCACTCGTGTTTTCAATGGCCCTACACACCTTTCCTCAATAAAACCTTCAAACGATTACAGTTGGTCTTCCCAAGGTCCAAGTTGTCCAATGGTGGTCAATTCTGCTTTATGCGCAATTGCCTTCAGCACGCCCTGAGAAATCTCTTGATGGGTCAGCCATCTCGAGACACCGTTCTCTCGAATAGAACCAAGCTGTATTTGCGAGTAGCGACAATCAGCGGGCACATCCAAATCCCGTCTGAGCGCTTCGGCATCTGTCCCGCTGCTGATAACATGAAAGAGTTTCCATGGCCCGGGAGTCTCAGAAATGGTACGGATCAGTAAGGGCAGAGCTTCAGAGGCCTCTGAATGGATCCAGGCAACAGCCATCTCGATAGGACCGTTCCTCTGGATCGACTCTCTTATTTTTTCTTGCAGTCCCGAACTGTTACGATAATCTGCGAAGAGTGGGGTGACTTTTCCGGGGCCCTCCAAACTTTCCAACAAGGCATCCATGGGAGCGGCGTTTCTGGCCAATACCGAAACATGATAGCCGTCAGCCGCCAGCTGTCGTGAGACGCCCGCCAGCATGCCGGTCCCCCCGACAACAAGTGCGTGTTTCAACAGGCAGCCCCCCCTTCGTTGCGATACGTGCTAATCAATATCTCCCTACTTAATGTCACGTGTGAAATACGTTTACATGTGGTATACTATGCATATACTGAAAAAGACCGAGTGCTGAGAACACCCGGTCGATGCAGCTGACATCCGCATGAAGTGCGGTTGGCCAGTGAAAAACATAAGGTGTTACAAAGAGTAACCACTCAGCTTTCTGGTCGTTAGCGGAGGGTGGTTACTTTTTTCTGTTGATGAATAGAGCAATTAATGCAACAATAGCTGTCACCATTGCCGCAAGGAACATTCCAAATTGGAACAGCATGTTCATTGCATCGTATGTCACCATATGAACACCCCCTTTCTCAAGGGAGTGCCAACCGCCCATCCGCTATATGCAGCTGCTCCTTCTATTCTAACATTTCTGAATGAAGGAAGACAGGTATGTCGCATGTTATAAAAAGATTCATTAACAAGCGGTATATTACAGTATTCTCAGCTTGTTAAACTGATTCTTCATGAAAGTAATGCAGCCGTATTATTCTTTAAACACCATCATATTGGCCTAGTATCCGCCAATATCGCCACCTCAAATTCCCCTTTTTGATATCTCCTCACTCATCAATTCGCTTTAAAAATGAAAGCATCCGTTCAACCATCTGCGCTGTCGCATCAGCATCATATCCAGGCTGGCTGTTGTCTGCGAAAAAGTGCTGGTCTCCCGGATAGAGGAACAGTTCACCGCTGTCCGAAGCCTCCGTGATCTCCTGGGCTGCTTCAAGATCTTCTTCGTCTGCGAAGAAATGATCTCCCTTCGTCCCGTGGACCTGCACGGGGAGCTCGGCTGGCCACGGACTGCCAAACTCCTCGGCAGGTGCGCAAGAAGCGATGAACAAGGCACCTCTCGCATTTGATTTCGTTTGGGCGAGCTGCTGGGCGGCCATCACCCCGAGGGAGTAGCCGGCGTAGACAACAGCCTCTGGCAGACCATCCGCTGCCTGTCCAGCGCGCTCCGTCAGCGTGTCGTATCCGGTTTCTTTCACATAAGCGAACCCTTCGTCAATTGTTTCAAACGTACGACCTTCGAATAGATCCGGCGTGTGTACCGCGTGTCCTGCTTGCTGCAGCTGCTCGGCCAAGTGAAGAATTCCTTCGGTGCGCCCCAATACATGATGAAAAAGTAAAACGTCTGCCATCTCATGACCTCCTCAATTTATTTTGCATTCTGTATATTGTCCCGTTGCTCATTCATCCTCTTCCGTCAGCAATTCCAGCAGCCCGTCGGGAACGATCCGAAGTTCCCCTGACTGAAATTTATGGATGGGGAGACGCCGGACGACGAAAGAGGCCCCGTTGTCTTCAATTCCTTCAAAGGTTTCCGCAGTATTGAAGAATTTGTCGACGAACACACCGTCATAGACACGCACAATCTCGTGTCCTGTCTTCCCGTTGAAGGTAAAGACATTCTCAACGGTACCCAAGTAGGTGAGATCCGTGATAGCCGCATTCAGCTCTTCTCTTATCTCCCGGACAAGGGTCTCTTCACTGGTCTCGCCGAACTCGATACCGCCGCCGATCGGCCGGTAAAAGTGATCGCCCTTGACAGCATCATAACCTTCCGCAACCAGGATGGTGTCCTGCTGGCGGAATATACAGATAGCAATCGGGCGGATGACGCCTTCTTTCATGACCCTTCCCTCCCTTTTTCACTTGGAATGGGTGTAATTAGTTTCTCCGATAAGATCAGCAGCCGAAAATGCTTGCACATACTTATTTGACCGCATGGAAGATGAATGATTTGGTGTACGGATTTGCCTCTTCAAATGACCAGTCATGGTATGCCTGGAAGGATGCGAAACCGGCAGCCTGCAGACTCTCTGCAATCACATCATAGCTGCGAAAACGGAGCTGCATTTTTTCACGCACCAGCACGGTGTCCGTCCGCGCATTGACGACCGTTTCATAGAACGAATAGACATTCCCCTTGAATCCTTCATAGTCTGTCCAGATCAAAAGAGGCTCCCCGTTCTGGTCATCTATGGCATGGTCGGGAGTGTCGTCTTTCTCCCACTGCTCCCATGCTTTGGCTGCTGGATTCCGTGTATCGAAAATCAAATGGCCGCCAGGTTTCAATGCACGATAGACATCGGACAGAACTTGCTGCCAGCTCTCGTCCGTCAAGAACACTTGCGCGACATTTGCCGTCATGATGACCGTGTCGTATGCATCCTCCTCCAGATTGCTGCTGTCTCCGACAATCCACATGACGTCATTTCGATACGCCTTCCCCTTCGCGCATTCAATGGCCTCTTCGTTAGGGTCGATTGCAGTGATTTGGTAGCCTGCTTCCGAAAAATGTGTCGTCAGCCGTCCGGTTCCGCACCCGAGATCCGCAATTTTTTCGGGACTTACTTTCTTGAGCAATTTCATAAAGAATTCATCATCCCTTGCCCATCTGTTCACTTGGTCATATACAATGGGAATCACGTACATACCTTCTTTCTGTCTGCGTTTCTATTTCACAGCGCCTTCAAGGATTGTGAAACTCTTCTCGTTGCAGCCAATTTCCGCCAGCGCCCCATACGGCAGGATGCATTTCGGCTCGGTATGTCCGAAATTCAAGTTATACAGAATCGGCAGGTCTTCCAGGCCATACTCTTTCATGACCGTCCGGATCTCTTCTTTGTATTCATCATAAAATTGTTCGTCCTGCGGTTTACCGAAGAGGATGCCGTTTGCCTGTTGCAGGATTCCCTGGGCGGCATAGTTCCGCAGCCAGTAGCGGATGAGGTCCGGCTTCGGCTTCTCTTCGGATGTCTCGAAGAACAGGATACTGTCTTTCCAGTAGTCCTGATCCGGCCACAGCTCGGTCCCTTTGACGGTCTCCAACACTTCCATGCAGCCGCCGATCAGGCGGCCCTGCACCGTCCCGGTACCCTGCAAGAGCTCGTACCCGTGGTTGTCTTGCATGCGGCGACGTGTGAACTTATTCTCTTCCACCCACTCCAGCCGCTCGCTCGTCCACTGTGCGGCCGGTTCAATCGGACCAATCGGCTGATCCAAGAACAGCGTCTGGTTCACCATTTCGACCGTGTACGGATCCATCTCAATATTTTCGGCAAAGTCGGTCAGGACGGCCGGACCGTAAAATGACGACAGGCTGGCTCTGTGACAGAACAAGTGGGAGATCGTGACATCCGAGTAGCCCATGAAGATTTTCGGGTTATCACGAATCACTTGAAAGTCGATGTACGGGAGCAGGCGGATGCTGTCCTCCCCGCCGATATTCGCGAAGATCCCCTTGATGGTATCGTCACGGAACGCCGTCATCAGATCTTCGGCACGTGCTTCCGGATGCTCATAAAGATAGCTTGCACCTTTCAGACTGTTCGGCATGGGCACGACTTCCAGGCCGAATACCTCCTCCAGCCGTGTCACTCCCTGCTCGTACCGCCAGCGGATCTCCGGCTCGCCGGCACCTCCCCACGAGGGGCTGACCGTGGCAACACGGTCCCCTTTTTGTAATTTATTCGGTTTTTGCAGCATGTTTCTTCACTCCTTTTTAAAAATCAATCGTCCAGTTCTCACAGACTTGTAAAGATCAATGAAATCCCGGTCGCCGCTAATAGGATATACGTGATGACCTGGAACATCGCGACATTGAGATACTTGAACAGGAGCTGCCCCAGGACAATTCCGCCGAGCAGTGCCGGCAGTGCAGCTGCCGAGGCGATCCATGTTTCCTTTTGTGTTCCGCCAAAGAGAATCTGCATGACCAGACTCACCGTATAGACAACAAGATAGAAGGCAAGTGTTGTGCTGCGCAGAACACTCTTGTCCATCTGGGTACCCGCAAAATACAAGAGCAGCGGAGGGCCCGGCACCCCGATACTGGTCGTCAGGATCCCTGAGATGCTGCCGGCGAGAGCATCCTTTCCTGCGCTGCGGGAAGTCGTCCATTTCAGCAGCAGCAAAGCGGTCAGGAAGAGGGTGGCCGTCCCCGTTGCCAGCTTAAGGATCCAGATGTCTGCATACAGGTAGATGAAGATCCCAACTAGCAATCCCACCGTGCTTCCTTTTAGAAGCCGGACGAAGAGTGTCTTATCCATTTCCTTATGGATGCTTTTGATCATCAGGGCAGACAGGCAGATGGACAGTATGATATTCACCTGGATGGCCATATGAGCGGGAAATAAGATCAGCAGCACAGGAGTACCCAGTATTGAAAATCCAAATCCGGTCACAGCCTGCAGCAGGGACGCAAGCAGGACAACCAGCAGTAACAGCAGCCATTCTTCCATATCCATTCACCTGCTTTACGATACGTGTTTCCGACATTCGGCAGAATTCCTATAATATAACCCTGCCGATATGTAAAAAGACGCTTACCTGTTACCGATAAGCGTCTTTCTGTTTTCACTTCAACAATGAATCCGTTAAGCTGACGAATTCGTCCACGTCTTTTTCTACGATTTCGATGCCGGCTGCCCAGAAGTCCTGCTGGGTGATGTCGACCCCCAGATGTTTCTGCGCAAGCTCTTCCACTTTCATCGAACCGGTGTCCTTCAGCAGCGCGATGTATTTCTCCTCAAACCCTTCCGGCTGCTTCAGGTATTCCGCATAGATGCCGAGGCTGAACAGGTAGCCGAACGTATACGGGAAGTTGTAGAACGGCACGCTGTCGATGAAGAAGTGCAGCTTGGCCGCCCAGAAGTGCGGATGGTACGACGACAGGCTGTTTCCGTACGCTTCCTTCTGTGCTTCTGTCATCAGCTCATTCAGCCGTTTTTCCGAAACGAACCCTTTGGCGCGTTCCTGATAGAAGCTGTCTTCGAACAGGAAGCGGGACCGGATGTTGAGGAACATCGCCGTTGCGTTCTCGAGCTTCGTCGCAAGCAGGGCGATCTTTTCTTCATCACTGGAAGCGTTCCGCACGGTCGCATCGGCAATGATCGTTTCTGCGAACGTACTTGCCGTTTCGGCGACGTTCATGGCATAGCCGCGGTTCTGTCTCGGCACTTCTTTCATGACATGGCTGTGGAACGCGTGCCCGAGTTCGTGTGCGAGCGTGCTCGTATCACTCGGCGAGCCGGTGAATGTCATGAAGATCCGGGACTCCTCAAATTCCGGCAGGCTTGTGCAGTAGCCTCCCGGCCGTTTGTTCGACCGGTCTTCCGCCTCGACCCAGCGGTTTTCCAGCGCATGTTTCGTGAAGTCCGTCAGTTTCGGGCCGAATGACGAGAAATTCTCGATGACGAAATCGGCCGCTTCATCATAAGTGAAATGGGTCGGCGCAAGATCGCCTGTGGCTACCGGTGCGTCGACATCCTGCCAGCCGAGCTTCTCCATGCCATACAGGTTTGCTTTCCGATCCAGGTAGTCGATGAACTTCTGTTTCCGCGCGTCAACTGCTCCCCACATCGCGTCGAGCGTTTCTTTGGTCATCCGGTTGTACTCAAGCGGTTCTTCCAGATGACCGTTCCGTCCGTGGACCTCCTGCAGCGTCAGGCGGTAGCCGGCCAAGTGGTTCAAAATATCTGCGAAGACCGGACCGAATTCCGTCCAGGCCGCTTCCCAGCTGTCGAACAGCGCCGTCCGCACGTCAGCATCGGGATCGGCATACATCCGGTTCATGGCCTGTCCGATGGAAAGGTCCTTCACCGTGCCGTCACTCTCCTTGAACGGGATGGTCATGATGGAGACCGTCGTGCTGTATAGGTCGCTCCATGCAGCAATCCCGTCCTTGTTCAGCTTGGCGAGCAGCCGTTCCTCTTCTTCGGATAGCAGGCGCTTGCCCTCATCCCGTGTTTCGTTCAGCACGAAGCTGATTTCCTTCAGGTGTGGCTCTTCCAACAGCTGTTTCCATTGGTCATCCGAGAAGGCCACCAGTTTTTTTGTGAAGATGGTGGACAGCTGCTGGATCTCACTGGCGAGCTCCATCACCTGACCTTTGACGACGCTTGCATGCTCATCATCCATGAAGGCATCGTGCCACATGTTGACGAACGTACTGACTTGGCCGAGTCCTTTCCCGATGAGTTCCTGCTGTGACAAGATCGCCTGCAAATCGGCTGCGTGATCCGCAGAATCACTGTTCCAGTTTTTCAGCAGATCCGCGTACTGTGCAATCTCCTCTTTTACAGCTGCCAGCTTCGTCTGCACTTCCTCCGAATTGGTCCCGCCTGGATAAATACTTTCCAAATCCCAAGTCTCTGCATATTTCATCATTATGTCACTCTCCTCATTCCCCTATTGTACTAGTAATCTATCAATTTAGAAAGTACTGTCAAGATGATTGGCCGGTAATTCTTCTATCCCTCTAAGTTCCATTCAAACCAGCGGCCATGACCATCCGTATTGCCGATTGTGTTCCGCTTCAGCTGCCCGGCAACATAGCAGTCGAGATGCAGCTGCGGGTCTTCCATATTGTTATACAGATGGAACAGGTCACGCTCGGAGCCAATCTGGGCCAGCGTGTCGGTCAGTGCTTTTTTTGTGTCCTCCGGCAGCTGATTGGCGACGTGGGTGTGGAAGATGCAGAGCGCCGCATCCGCGGGAATGGAATGGAAGCGTTCTTGCAGCAGCTGGATGCCATCCCCTTGTACGAGATCGACCGGATGATCCTGCAGACAGGCGGCTGCTTGGTCAAACAGCTCGCGTCGTTCCGTGTGCTCCGGCCAGATAAGCGCTTTCATCCACAGATAATCATCCCGCTTGGACAGATCGCTTACATGCAGATCGAAACCGATGCGGGAAATGACAGGCGGGCTTTCCGGAAGCAGGAACGGCAGGCTGCCCCCTTTCACTTCCGCATGGATCGTCAGGCAAGGGTCTGAATTTCCGTAGACTTTGTCTGTGCCATACTTATAGGCATAGTGATCCCACAGCAGCTGGAGGCCGGCGCTCGTCCCGATTTCGACAAGCGCGAGCGGCTTGCCTGTTTTATGGTGGATCCATGAAAACGCAGGGTACAGCTAGGCGCAGCGCCGCACCTCATTCGTCTGGACGAGCCGGTGCGCAAGGATCGGAGTCAGCTCGCTCTGATGAGTCAGGCAGAAGTCCTTGAATTTCAGGAATGCCCGCTGATCCGGCGCTTTCGGCGATGCAGTCAAGCTGGGATAATAGTCTTTCAGCGGGTGTTCTGCCCCCTGGAGCAGCAAATACTGGACACCTGCAAACAGCAGGTTCGGCACTGGCTGACCATCCGGAATCGATTGGCAGATGCACAGGATTTCTTCATCGTCAGCTATCTGATTTGCCAGCACCTCATACAGCTCACTCGATTCCCGGCATTCCATTTCGGCGAATCGCTTGAATTTCTCAGCCGTCTGTTGACTATCCATTCGACGTCCTCCTTTATAGCAAGTCCTTCCGATCCATCTTCTCCGCAATCCTCCGGAGCAGCTCATTCCGCTCTTTCTGCGAACGGATCAAGGCAATCGCAAACCAGACCGCCCCGGCGATCATCAGTACATTGATCAGCATCCCGAGCAGCGGTAAAAATGCAAACATGCTGAAGCCCATATTCATATCCATATCCATTCCATTCAACCCTTTCCTTCAGATGGATCACCCGTCGAATTGACGGATTCTTCCTGCAACTAGTGTACCATACCGGGCAGATTGTCAGGCACCCTTCCCCGTTTGTAATTGTAAACGTGCGTTCATCCTCCGTTCATGTTGGCGCAGTACACTGAGAGTATCGAATAACGGAGGTGGTCTCCATGCAGATGGCGTGGAAAGAAGTGAAGAAAAGTAAAATGAAGTTCCTGATCCTCGGCTCGATCATTTTTCTGGTGAGCTTCCTGACGTTCATCATCTCAGGACTTGCGAACGGACTGTCGGAAGACAACGCAGCCCTCATCAAGAACATGCCGAACGGCCAGTTCTATCTGAATGACGACGCCAAACAGACATACAACCTGTCGAAGATCGATGAATCAAAGCAAGATCAGCTGCTCGACACGTATTCAAATGCGACGGCCATGTCCCTGCAGATGGGCTTTGTCAACGATGCGGACGATAAGCAGCACAGCGTGGCATTCGTGACGTCAACGGACAGCGAACTGTTCCCGAACGTGAAAGAAAACGAAATCGTCCTGGATGCCTCCCTAAAAGACGAAGGCGTCCAAGTCGGTGATATCCTGACGAACAACCAGTTCAGCGGGGAATTCAAAGTGACCGGCTTTGTTGAAAAACAGACGTACAGCCACGCGCCAGTCGCCTTCATCAACATGACAAACTACCAGGAAATGTACCGGGTGATGGAGATGCAGACGATCTTCATCCCGGGTTCGAATGCGCCGGATTCCATCAGCGGACTGGAAGCGTTCAGCAACAAGGAATACTTGAAGACGATTCCGAGCTACGGTGCAGAGCAGATGTCCCTCAACATGATCATCTGGTTCCTCGTCGTCATCAGCGGCATGCTGTTCGCGATCTTCTTCTATATGATGAACGTCCAGAAAATCGGCCTCTACGGCATCCTGAAAGCGATCGGTGTGAAGACGAGCAAACTGTTCAGCATGATGTGGTATCAGATGCTGCTGATCACGGTTGTCTCCCTTCTGCTGTCCGCCGGCCTCAGCCAGCTGTTCAGTGCGTTCGCTCCGAAAGGTATGCCGTTCAGTCTGACGATGCAGACGACCTTGACACTGTCCGCTGTGTTCCTCGTGATCGGGTTCATCGGCGCGACGATTTCTGGATTCCAAATCAAAAAAGTGGAGCCGCTTCAGGCAATCCAGCAAGGAGAGATGTAACATGGCGATTTTCCAGATTGATGAAGTCAAGAAATCCTTCAAAACCGGAGATGTCACTGAACAGATCCTGAAAGGCGTCGATCTCGACCTGAAACAAGGCGAGATCACGGCACTCGTCGGGCCTTCAGGGTCCGGCAAGTCGACGATGCTGACCATTGCAGCCGGGCTGCAGAAAGCGTCCGGCGGCCAGGTCATCTTCGACGGCAAGGACATGACAGAGATGAGCCAGGAAGAGATCCGCAAGATCCGATCGAGCGAGTTCGGTTTCGTCTTCCAATCATCGCACCTGGTTCCCTTCCTCAATGTCGAAGACCAGCTGCTGCTGATGCTGGATGTCGCGGAGACGAAGCTGAGCAAGAAGCAGCAGAAACAGGAAGTGGCGAAGATTCTCGACCTGGTCGGGATGGCCCACAGGAAAGACGCCTACCCGTCTTCCCTGTCCGGCGGGGAACGCCAGCGGATTGCGATCGCCCGGGCGATCATCCACCAGCCGAAAATGCTGTTCGCGGACGAACCGACCGCCAGTCTCGACTCGAAACGTTCGCAAGAAGTGATGGAGATCA
Organism: Sporosarcina koreensis; assembly: GCF_000826145.2. GTDB lineage: Bacteria > Bacillota > Bacilli > Bacillales_A > Planococcaceae > Sporosarcina > Sporosarcina trichiuri. Next base: position 521,564 of record NZ_LN651337.1, on the reverse strand, counting down.
TCCGGGACTTGACGAAAACATTACAAATCACTACACTGATGGTAACGCACGACGAAGAGATGCTTCCGTACGCACACCGGATTGTGACGATGAAAGACGGATTGATCGCCTGAAAAAGTTTTCCCCCGCCGGTACGTTCCGGACGGGGGTTTTTTGGGTAATCTGGACAATATGGTCTGATCCGCTGTCTGCACGGGACACAGACAGTGAGAACTACTGAAAGGGGGAGCGGACATGCATCACATTTTCGGCATTTTCAAACGGGACGTGCGCAATATTACGACAAACTGGGTCGCCGCGGTGCTGATCGGCGGCCTGATTTTCCTGCCTTCTTTATACGCCTGGCTCAATATCTACGCTTCTGGTGATCCATACGGCAGGACGGACAAACTGCCCGTTGCTGTAGTGAATGAAGACAAAGGGGCCGACGTGCAGGACAAGCACATTGATGTCGGAACGGATATCGTCGAAACGCTTCAAGAGAACCCCTCGATGGAGTGGCATTTCGTGTCGCATGACGAAGCGATGGACGGCGTGGAATACGGCGACTATTTCGCCGTGATGGTACTGCCGGAAAACCTTTCGGAACAGCTCGGATCCGTCGTCTCCGGCAACCCGAAAAAAGCTGAAATCGATTACTACGTGAATGAAAAGCTGAATTCCATCGCACCGAAGATCACGGAAAAAGGCGCTACGGTGATTGTCGACAAGGTGAGCAGCCAGTTCGTATCGACTGTGAACGGCGTCATCTTCGATATGCTCAATTCACTCGGCCTGGAATTGGAAAAGGATCTGCCTGATGTGAAAAAGTTCGAGAACTATATATTCGAAGCGGAGAAGAGCCTGCCGGAAATTTATGACCTGCTGAACCGGGGGCTGACCGATGCGGCGGATGCACAAAACGTCATCCATGACGCGCAAAGCAAACTGCCGGCCGCTCAGCAGATCACCGATGACGGCCTGGGACAAATCAACCGGGTTGTCACCTATCTGGACGACGCGGAAAAGAAATTGGATGAAACCTCGCCGAAGATCAAAGCGGATCTGAAGAAAGTCCGGGATATCTCAAATGAGGCCAACGACTTTCTGAAGAAACTGCAGGGGGTCAATCTCGATTTCACGGAACTGGACAAAGCGAAGAAAGCGCTGGACGACCGGATGACCCAAAGCATCGATCGGGTGGACAATGTCGAACAGGATCTGAAACAGCTGCAGGAACTGGCCCGGCAGGCACAGGCACAGGCACCGTCGACGGAACCGGAAACTGAACCATCAGCAGGGACGGAAGCCGTACCGGATGATAACACAGGCCAGACCCCTTCCCTGCCGAAACCGGATCTGTCCGGCAAACTCGACGGTGCAATCACGAAGACGGGCGACCTGAAACGTCTGCTGCAGGAAGCGCAGACGAATGCCCGGAACGTCGACAGTATCGTCAAGGGCAAAGCGGAGGAACTCGATCAGGCGGTGGATGATCTGCAGAAGATCGCCGGCAATACGTCCGTTGAATTGGATGCATTCCTGAATGAGTATGTCAATACGATCGAACCGACCGTGAAAAGCGAGATCAGTCAGGCAAAATCGACACTCGGCCAGGCGAAAGGTCTGCTGACGGATATCCAGGCGGCCCTTCCGCAAGTGAAGACAATCCTTGGCAATTCGGACAGTGATCTGGATGAAGGAAAAGCGACCATAGAGAAAGCGGTCGCCCAGTATCCGTTCATTTCCGAGAAAGTGAACGAGCTTGCAGACCGCATCCGATCCACCCAAGGTGAAACGGACATCAACGAGATCATCAAGCTGCTGCAGAATGATCCGAATGCGGAGAAGACGTTCTTTGAAGAACCGATCCAGCTGCAGGAGAACCGGCTGTTCTCAATCGAGAACTATGGGACCGGTATGACACCGTTCTATACGGTACTGTCGCTGTGGGTCGGCTGCCTGCTGCTCATTTCGCTGTTGTCGACGGATGTCCACCAGGAGGGCTATACGGCACGGCAAGTCTATTTCGGGCGGTTACTGACGTTTGCGGTGATCGGGCTGCTGCAGATGCTCATTGTCGTCAGCGGCGATCTGCTCATCCTCGATGTCCATATCCGTGAACCGTTCTGGTTTGTCGTTTTCGGAACCATCATCAGCTTCGTGTTCATGTCGATCGTCTACACACTTGTATCCGTATTCGGGGATGTCGGCAAAGCGATGGCGATCGTCATGCTCGTCCTGCAGATCGCAGGATCGGGCGGCACGTATCCCGTCGTCCTGCTCCCCGATTTCTTCGGAGTTATCAACCCGTTCCTTCCGTTCACCTATGCTATAGATGTGATGCGCGAAGCGGTCGGCGGTATCGTATGGGAGCGGGCAGTGAAAGACCTGTCCTTCTTGCTGCTCTGCAGCGCCGCCTTCCTCGTATTCGGGGCACTGCTCAAAGAGCGCATTAACAGGGGGACGAAGAAATTGCTTAAGAAATCGAAGGAAGCGGAAATCTTCCATTGAGAACGCAAAAAGCACGGCAGCTGAGTGATACGGCTGCCGTGCTTTTCAATTGGACGCAATCTCTCGTCGGAAAAGAAGACCGAGGACCGTGCCGAAGACGGCATGACCGGCGAGCCAAAGCAGCATGGCAGTCCCATCCGTCACGTCAGGCGTCCTGTCCGACAAGGCGGTCGTCGGAAACAGCAGGATGCCGATCAGGACGCTCACAGCTGTGCAGATCAGCAAAGCGCGCCGCTTCCAATGAGGCCGAAGGATGTACATGAGCCGGAAGCCGAACGCGACGGCAACCGAGACGATCAGATGGAAGACGACTTCCAGCCATTCCGGGTAATCGACCGTACCGACGACCGGTATGTAATCGACATTCAGCAGGAACGTATACACCTTGACATCCGTGACCGCTTCCAGCCATTTCAGCAGGAAGGTCAGCACCAGACCGGCAATAAGGCCATAAATGGCTGTCCGGACGATATTCCAGTAAGAACGGACTCTCAAGGCGGTCATCCCTTCTGCCCTTTGATGCTGTCATAGGCGGCCAGCGCCCGCTTCCGTGCTGCAGTATGATCGACAATCGGTTCCGGGTACGTGCTGCCGAGGATGACGCCGGCTTCTTCCAGCACTTCTGGATCAGCCGCTGCAGGTTCGTGGATGGCGTCATCCGGCAAAGAGGCAAGCTCAGGCACCCATCTGCGGATATACGTTCCGGCCGCATCGAATTTTTTTCCCTGTGTGATCGGATTGAAAATCCGGAAGTACGGCGCCGCGTCGAAACCGGATCCGGCGACCCATTGCCAGCCGAGTGTATTGTTCGCGATATCGTAATCGGCAAGAGTCTCTTTGAAGTACTCCGCCCCTGTCCTCCAGTCGATCAGCAGATGCTTGATGAGGAACGAAGCGGCCACCATGCGGACGCGGTTATGCATCGTTCCGGTTTCCCACAGTTCCCGCATGCCGGCATCGACGAGCGGGTATCCGGTGCGTCCGGCTTTCCAGGTGGCCAGCCCGTCGGCATCGCTGCGCCAAGGGAACTTCCGAAACTCGGGACGGAGGGATTCGTCCGTGATGGACGGGAAGTGATACAGCTGATAATACGCGAATTCACGCCAGGCCAGCTGCCGGAGGAACGGTTCCGGCTGCAGCACATCACCTTCTTCCTCGGCTCGCCGGACTGCATGCCACAGAGCGCGTATGCTCATATTGCCCGACGCAAGGAACCCGGACAGACGGGACGTGCCGTCAATGCCGGGATAATCCCGTTTCACTTTGTAGTCTTGAATCCCGTTATCCCGGAATGCTTCCCAGCGGACGAACGACCCATTCTCCCCCGGGGACCAATACCTTAGGAATTTTTCCTCCCACCCGCTTTCGCTGCTGAGCCGGCTGTCTTTCAGTATAGCGGATTCCACATCGGCTTCCGGCCAGGGAGACAAGGATTCCGGTACCGGAACCGGCCATGGCACGGTCTGCTGCTGGAACGCTTTCCAGAATGCTCCGAACACCTTGAAGGGGGTGCCCGATTTGGTCAGCAATGCATCCGGGTCGAGCATCATATCAGGCACAAAACGCCGGATGCGGAGATGGTTCAGGCTGCCCTCTTGGAGGAGTGCCGTTTCTTCTGAACGCGAGACGGGGTCGACCTGTCCGTTGAAATAGAGCGCCTCTGCCCCCGTCTCTGCAGAAAGACGCACAAACACATCCAGCGGATCCCCTTCCATCAGCTTCAGCGGACTGCCGAGCGCTTCCAGCCGGTCCATGAGGATAGCGAGTGATTCCCGGGTCCACCAATCGCAAGCGGACAGAGTCTCTTTTTCAGGCAGCACATAGACCGGCAGGACCTCCCCTTCTGCCGCCGCTTCCGCCAGCGCCGGATGATCATGGACCCGCAAATCTTTCCGGAACCAGACAATCGTTTTCACCTTGCATCCCTCCTGAAAAAAGGACCGCATCGCATGCGGTCCCTCGGTTTGTCTTGATTATAAAGGAGAGGGCGCCGGTTTTCCAAAATAATACCCTTGGAACAGCTGATACCCCTTCTCTTTCAGCCACTTGAAATCCTCTTCCCGCTCGATTCCTTCGGCCAGCGGGACGGAACCGCTCTCCCCTGCTTTCTCAAGGAACTTGAGCGCCGTCTGCTGCTTCTTTTCGTCTTCCGCCACACCGTCCACAAAAGAACGGTCCAGCTTCATGTAATGCGGTCTCAGATCCGTCAGCATCTCGACGGTACTGTACCCTTCCCCGACATCATCCAGCGCATAATGGAATCCTTTGTCACGATAGTAACGCAGAATACTTTTCAGATGCTCCACGTCGTCCACGTGATCGGTCTCCACCACTTCGAAGACGAGCTGTTTCGGATCGATGTTGAATTGATTGGCGACCGCGACGGTGGACTGCAGACAGAACTCCGGCGAATAGATCGACGTCGGGACGAAGTTGATGAATGCCTTCAGATCGACCAAGGGCGCCGCATGCCGGACCGCCGTAATCCGGCAAAGCCGATCCAGCGCATACAATCTGCCCCGGTTACGGGCTGCTGCGAACGCCTCATTCGGAAAGATCATCTCCCCTTCCGGCGTCAGGAAGCGGGCCAGCAGTTCGTATCCGTATATTTGACGATCACCATCGACAATCGGCTGATAGTAGGAAATAAGTCTCTCCTGCTGGATCAGTTCGTCGATCCATAAAGAAGTGAAGACACGGTCCGTTTCTGAAAATGGACGCCATTTTTCTTCCCCGGCAATCCGGAAAACCATATCGCTGTCCCCCAGATAATCGTTCGCAAAATCCGCCAGATCATGCAGCCCTGCCTCGTTCACTGCAATAATGTCCGGGTCCCCTGATAACGACCCGAGTGTGTTCAGACGCTCCATATGGCCAGCGACCATTTCGCGTTCCTTTGCATCCGGCACGTTGACTTCAAATGTCAAGTCCGTCACGATGCATGCTGCTCTGCATCCCATCCTCAAGCCTCCGTCCTAATTTCGTATCCATGATAAATGACTTTGTTCTCCATTGTAATCGATTTATCCCATCAGAAGCAAGTGAAAACATACTAAATGCCTAGTGAATATATGAAAAAACAGCATGCCCGATAGGACTAGACGGGCATGCTGCATATTGTTTTCGTTATGTGGACAGACCAGGATCGGACGGCGGTATCTTCGTCGTCTCCGGTGGTGCTGTCTGGACTTCCACCGTCGTATCGATTTCCGATTCGATCGTCTTCCCAAGCATATAGTATTCCGTTTCTTCCTGCGTGAGACTGTTATATTTCTTCTGGATGACCAGATAGAAGCCGATTCCGAGCACAGCCCAGCTGACAAGCAGCACATACGATGGCGTAGTCAGGGAAGCCGGTGAGAGCGGCACAAGCAGCAGGAGCAGGAATACGGCGCTCGCGATGATGCCGAACAGTGCCAATGCTTTCTTGACGGGTGCGATTTCACGGTTCGCTTCCTCTGCCCCCCATGCAAGCACTTTGTAGGCCGCAATGCACGTGAACAGATAAGCGACCGAGACGCCTGTTGCGGACATGTCGACGATCCAGGAGAGTGCCTGGCGGCCGAACCAAGGCGTCGGAAGCGTGATCAGAGTCACGAACCAGATGCCCCAGACCGGTGTCTGGTTCTTCTTCGAAATCGTGCGGAACATATCAGGCAGCGCCCGTGCGCGCGCCATCGAGAACAGCAGACGGCTGGATGACATATAGAACCCGTTGAGTCCTGTGAAGATCCCCATCATGATGGCGACCGCCATGACAATCAGTCCGATCTGGCCGAGCGCCGAATTGACGACCTGTCCGGTGAGCCACAGATCACCGTCCGCAATCGATCCGGCCGGGAATGTCCAGGCGGTCAGCCCGATCATCACGGCATAGATGAGGAACGAGGTGAACAGCGAAGCCACAATCAGCATCGTCGCTTTCCGCGGCGAGAAATTGAATTCCTCCGCCGCCTGCGGAACATTGTCGAAACCGACATAGGCCCATGGCGCAATCGCCAGGATGACCAAGATCGATGTCAGGATCGACTGCTCCCCGCTGAACAGCGGTTTCATGTTATCGATCGGGTTATCTGCAACCCCATACGTGAACGCCCCGAGGATGAAAACTCCTGCAACGAGGAAGACGCTGAAGTAGAACTGGATCCTTCCGGAGATATCCGTTCCCGTCGAATTGACGACGGCAAACAGCAGGATGATGATAGAGGAGATGATCACTTCCGGCAGATAGACATCCCAGCCGGCGATACTGTATAAGTACATCTGTTTCATGAAGCTTGGTGCCAGGAATTTCAGCAGCAGGGAGAATGCTGACGCATTCAGAGCAACGATCGAAATATAGCCGAGTGACAGGAACCATCCGCAGATGAACGCCCACACTTTGCCGGCTGCGATGAACGCATATGTAAAACCGCCTCCGGAAACCGGGAATTTCTTGATCATCACGCCGTAACTCGAAGCGATCACCATCATGACAAGGGCCCCGATCAGCAGGCCGATGATAGCTCCGAGCGGCCCGGATTCACCGATCCAGTCCCCGGGCAGGATGAACGCCCCCCATCCGACGGACGAGCCGAGTGCGATGGCGAACACCCATGACGGTTTGAGAGTCTTCGCCAGTTTCCTTCGTTTCTGATGCGTGTCAGATTGATCCATATGTAAGTTCCCCCTAGAAAATCTTTCTTGGAGTTATTCCCTCTCTCAACCAAGTGAAACATGGACTTTTTTCTGTCTGCCGACCTCCAGGTTCTCTACCATAGATGCCGGCTGCGCCTTCCCTCCATCTCGCCAGCACCATGTTTCGGAAGCCACGGCGAGGGTAATCTGAAACTAGCAATCAAAATACATTCACGAACCAGGAGGCGCTGCAATATGGTGAAACGTCAAGTAGTCGGATATTATAACAATGAAAACGATGCGATCCTAGCCATCGAAGATCTGAAACGCCAGGGGTACAATTCAGACGAAATTTCCGTGATCAGTAAAGAGCGCGAGCCCGCCGAAACGGTTGTGGAAGAAACCGGAACCCATGCAACAGACGGCGCGGCAACCGGTGCTGCGACGGGCGGGGTGCTCGGCGGACTTGGCGGGGTGCTTGCCGGTATCGGAGCCCTTGCCATTCCCGGAGTCGGCCCCATCATCGCGGCCGGACCGATTGTCGCCGGCATCACGGGAGCTGCCGCAGGCGCAGGCGTCGGCGGTCTGGCAGGTGCATTGATCGGCATGGGCATCCCGGAGGAGGAAGCCCATCAGTACAATGAGCGGTTCAACGAAGGCAAGATCCTCGTCCTCGTAGATGGGGACTACCCGCGCCGGGATACGGGACTCGATGAATACAACCGGACACTTCTTTAAGATCCACAAGTGCACCCTTTCGCAAGCTGAAAGGGTGCTTTCCATGCTATACTGGTCGTATGGATACGACGAACGGAGGAAGCGGATCATGCAATACAACCAGCAGAAGATGGCCAAGCTCGTCAAACAGGAACCCGAACTGACGAAGCGGCTGAATACGATCATGAAGGAACACGAACTCGAACGGGCCTACGCCCTGAAGGCGCTCTATCACGCTGAAGTGAAAGAGAGCGGCCGGTTCATGAAGTCCTATCAGGAACTGAAATAAGACGACAGAGACAGGCAGCGGACACACGTACATGTCCGCTGCCTGTCTTTTCTCTATGGATGTCCGCGGCTGCTCTGTGACGCTTACCGGAAGTTTCCGCCGAGCAGAAAAGGTTCGGCCTATCCGCACTCGCATCAGGAGGTTTATGAGCGGTCTGCCGCCGGTTATGAGCGCTCATGCTTCAGTTATGATCACATTCTATGTTTTACGATCACTTTGGCCGTTTTATGAGCGGAAACCGGTTTTTATGAGCACACTTTCTGATTTATGAGCGCAATCCCTCTTTTTATGAGCCCTGCCCTCTTATACAAGACAAAAATCCGCATACAAAAACCGGCGCAGCTCATTGCGCCGGCCGGCCATTCAATAGTATGGCGAAATCAGGACATAGACGAGGACGCCGGTGAAGCTGACGTAGAGCCAGATCGGCATCGTCCAGCGAACGATTTTGCGGTGCCGTTCGACTTCCCCGTTCCAGGCACGCGCCACACTCGTCAGCGCAAGCGGGACGATGGCTGCCGCTAGAACGATATGGCTGAACAGGATGAAGTAATAGAACCCTGCCAGGAACCCGCTGCCGCCGAACGATGTCGATTCAGCAAGGAAATGGTACATGACATATGTGATCAGGAAGAAGAATGTCGTAACGAATGCCGCGTAGATGAACCCTTTATGTAGGGTAATGTTCCGCTTCTTGATGGCGATCAGCGCACCGACAAGGAACAGGAAGGTGAACGTATTGAAGATTGCATTCAGCATCGGAAGGATCGTAATGTCAAATGCGTCGAAATCCTTCTGACCCGGGATGCCGGCCAGTATGCCGATCGCGCCGATCAGTATAATGGACGTGATCGTGATGAATGGTCTGTAATTGCGTTTCTTTATAGGGGGCTGCAAAGTCGTCGTTTCTTTCAAAGCTCTCACTCCGTTTTGTGCAATTTGCCGTACCCTTCCAGTCTACCACAACAAAAAAGGCGCGGCCAATGGGGATCAGCCCAATGTGCGCGCCAGGAACGCTTTCGTGCGTTCTTGTGTCGGATTTGTTAACAATACGGCAGGATCGCCTTCTTCGACAATGTGGCCGTCCGCCATGAACAGCGCTTTTGAAGCGACATCTTTCGCAAACGACATTTCGTGCGTCACGACGATCATCGTCATCTCCTCTTCCGCGAGCTTCTTAATGACGGCGAGCACTTCCCCTGTCAGCTCCGGGTCAAGGGCGGATGTCGGTTCGTCGAACAGCAGGATCTCCGGCTCCATCATGAGCGCGCGGGCGATGGCTACGCGCTGCTTCTGACCGCCTGACAAGTTCGCCGGATAGGCATCGGCTTTATCCGCCAGACCGACCTTCGCCAGCAGCTCCGTGATCCGGCCCGCAAGTTTCTCCTTCGGTTCCCCTTTGACGAGCCGGGGGGCCAGCGCGAGGTTCTGCTTCACGGTCATATGAGGGAACAGGTTGAAGTGCTGGAACACCATCCCGATCCGCCGTCCGATCGTGCGGATGTCTGCAGGTTTTGCATAGTCTCCGTTTTCGACGAGCGCCTGCCCGCCGATCCGGATGGTCCCCCCTTCAATCTCCTCGAGGTGTGCCAGGCTCCGCAGCATGGTACTCTTCCCGCTGCCGGACGGACCGATGACGGCCACCACTTCGTTTTTCTCCACTGTAAACGTGATCTGCTTCAGAACTTCCGTCTCCCCGAACGATTTCCGCATATCCGTCACTTCTATCAAAGCCATCGCTGTTCACCTTCCTCATACATAATGGAACCGTCTCTCGAGCCACTTGAAGACGACCGTCAGCATCGCAGTGATCAGCAGGTAGATGATCCCTGCCAGCACAAACGGCACGATCGTGAAGTCCCGGTTGACCGCTGTCTGTGCGAAGTGCAGCAGTTCCGGCACGGCGACCGCATACAGCAGCGCCGTATCCTTCACGAGGGTCACCGATTCGTTCGCGAGTGCCGGCAGTGCAATACGGATCATCTGCGGGATCACGATGCGTGTCGTCGTCTGCCATTTGTTCAGACCGAGCACCTGTGCGGCCTCATACTGCCCTTTGTCGATCGACAGCAGCCCGCCGCGGAAGATTTCCGCGAAGTACGCGGCATAGTTCAGGATGAACGCAAGCGCCGCGGCGGCGAACCGGTCGATGACGAGGTAGTCTCCGATGACCGGGATGAGCGGCAGCCCGAACACGAAGAACAGCAGCTGCAGCAGGAGCGGGGTGCCCCGCATGAGATAGATATAGACGTTCGCCAGCCACGACAGCGGCTTGAACGAACTTCGTACAGCGAGTGTCAGAAGGAAACCGAGCGGAATGGACGCGATGATGGCGATGAAGAACAGCAGGATTGTCGCCTGCGCCCCTTGCAGCATCGGTTTCAGTATGGATAACAGATAATCTGGTGACATGTCATTCCCTCCAAGCAGACTGGAACCTCTTCATCAGTCCAGGACTTTGTTCTCCCCGAACCACGTTTCGGAAATTTTGGCGGCCGTGCCGTCGTCGTTCATCGTATCGAGCGCTTTCTGCAGCTTCTCGAGCAGTTCCTCGTTCCCTTTCTTCACACCGACCCCGTATTCTTCAGGAGCGAGTGTTTCATCGAGCACTTGGAACGTTCCTTCTTCTTTCGACATATAGTAATCGATGACGACTTCATCGATGATGACCGCATCCACCCGCTTGCTCTTCAGATCGGACAGGGCGAGGACGTTATCCGCGAACTCCGTCTTGTTCTTCACTTTGTCGGCGATCGGATTCGCTTCGAGCGCATCGGACGCCGAAGACAGTGCCTGCAGCCCGACAGTCTTCCCTTCCAGATCGGCGAGCGACTGGATGTCGGAGTCTTTCAGCACGGCGACGACTTGCGCGTTGCTCAAATAGGGTTTGGTGAACAGCACTTTCTTCTTCCGTTCATCGGTGATCGTATAACCGTTCCAGATGAGGTCGATGCGGCCGCTGCTCAGCTCGGTCTCTTTCGCTTTCCAGTCGATCGGCTGGAATTTCGCCTTCATGCCCATGTGCTCGGCAGCCGCTTTCGCATAGTCGATATCGAATCCGGTCAGTTCGTTGTTCTCATCCCGGAACCCCATCGGTGCGAACTTGTCGTCGACGCCGATCACCAGCTCATCGCTATCTCCTGCCGCATCCTTCTGTGCCCCGCATCCTGCAAGGACGGCTATGATCCCGGCGCCTGCCAGCAGCATTTTCATCTTCTTGAAATTCATCTGGTTCTCCTCCGCTTCATCGCTTTAGTGTGGTAAAGTACTCATAGAATAGCATACTCGTCTTTCCGTTGCAAAGCATTTCGATCAAAATTTTTTCTGGAAATCCATGCAACCGTTTGCATGGCGGTCCGTATACAATGGAAAGAGAAAGGGAGGGGTGGCATGATGGGCATGGCCCCGTTTGAAACAGCAGCTTTCAACATAGTACCCGTGCTGGTTGGCATAGTCTTTGTCATTGTTATAGGAGTTATCCTCTTTGTCGCTGTGAAAAACATCAGTGAATGGAATACGAACAATCAGTCACCCCGGATGACAGTGGCTGCGCATGCGAAGACGAAGCGGACCGAGGTTTCCGGAGGCGGACATGATACCATGTCCCACACGTATTACTATGTAACGTTCGAATTCGAAAGCGGCGACCGGCAGGAATTCAGCGTCGACGGCAGGCAATATGGGCAGATTGCGGAAGGTGACATCGGTCATCTCACATTCCAGGGCACACGGTTCCTTGCGTTCGACCGCTCCCCTGCCTGAGAAGACCAAAAGCCCTTTGGATCCGCTGACGGAATCCAAAGGGCTTTTCGTTATTCCGGCTGCAGGGCCGGACGTTTCTTCCGGGCGATCAGCAGATACAGCACAAGGGCCACAACAATCAGACCGGCCAGTACCAGGTAGAGATCCCGGTACCCGTAAGACGTCGCGATGCCGCCGAGGAAGTACGGTCCGAAACCAAATCCGAAATCGAGGAAGATGTAGAACGTCGAGGTCGCGATTCCGATCCGTTTAATCGGCACCCCAATCAGTGCAATCGCCTGTGCACACGATTGGAAGTTCCCGAACCCTAAGCCGATGATGGCACCGGCAATCAGCAGGACAATCCCGCTCGTCGTCCCGCTCAGGACGAACAGACCGACAGCAAACAGAACGAGGGACGGCAGGACGACGAACGTACCGCCTTTCCGGTCCAGCAGTTTGCCGGAGAACGGACGGGAGACGAGGATAGCCAGTGCATACACGAGGAAGAAGAAGCTGGCCGCGTTCACCAGGTTCGCCTCTTTCGCGAAAAATGACAGGAACGACAGGACGCCCGAATATCCGACACCGGCCAGCAGCGTGATGATGCCGATCGGAATGGCGCGTTTTTCGATATAGTTCGCAATGCCTTTCGGCGCGTTTTCATCCTCGACCACTTCATGGCCTTCTTCTTCCGGACGTCTTTCCACAAAGAAGAACATGAACAGACCGATGATGCCGAGACCGAGCGCGAAGGCGAACAGCCATTTGAACTCGACATGCTGGCTCAGGTAGATGCCGAAGAACGGCCCGATCGCTGTCGCGAGCACCGTACTCATACTGAAATAGCCGATCCCCTCACCTCTCCGCATCGGAGGGATGATCTGCGCAATCATCGTACCGGTCGCCGTCGACGCAATCCCGAGTCCCATCCCGTGGATGAAGCGGATGATCATGAGCAGCACGAGGTTGGTGGCCGTGAAGTAAAGACCTACCGCAATTACCGACAGCATCATGCCGATCAGCAGGATCTTCCGGCTGCCGACGCTTTCGATGACCCGTCCCGTGCCGAGACGTGCCAGCAGCGTCCCGATGATGAAGATCCCGGAGACGAGTCCGGCCATGCTGGCGGACGCGCCGTATTCATCGACCGCATACGGCGCCATGGTCACCATGAGCATGTACATGACGAGCATGAGGAAAAAGTTGATGATGGATATAAAGATGAAGTCCTTCGTCCAGAGATTTTGTTTTCCTTCCATATTGTCACCACTCCATTAGTTCATAAGATTTGCATATGTTTCGTCGAGCAGCCCGACAGCACGCTCGATGTCCTCTTTCGGGATGCCGGCCAGCAGCTCGTCGTACAGAGGCTGCAGCTCGGACAGGATCTCCTGGACAAGAGTCTCCCCATCCCCGGATAATTTCAGCCGTTTCTCCCGTTTGTCCTCACCCGGCGTCACGTCGAGATGCCCGAGTTCATGGAGCCGTTTGACGGTTTTTGCAACAGACGGCTTTTCGATCATCTGGTACTCCGCAATTTCCGCCGACGTCATCTCCCCTTCCCGCGACAGCAGGCTGAGCACTGTCCACTGGGCCGTATGGAGGTCGAAACGCGCGAGCAGCTTATTGACCTGGTTGACGACCGGCCGGTACAGTTTGATATAGCTCCTGAAAAACTGATGCGCCAGATGCAATGGGCTCCCTCCCTTTAATTAGTTATCCTATCTAACTATTTAAGTATACACCCGCTGGTTGCCCATGTAAATGGATGTGCCTTAAAAACGTAAGAAGACTGCTCCGGCAATGAATCGCCGAGGCAGCCTATTGTACAGATCAGTACGCGGACCAGCCGTTGTCCGCCTGCATGATGACGCCATTGACATAGGAAGACTCGTCTGATGCGAGGAACAGCGCAATGTTTGCAATCTCTTCCTTTGTACCCGGACGGCTCAGCTGAGGAACGCCTTTCATCGCCTGCTCCATACCATGCTTGTCCGGCTGCACGAGGTTGTTCGTTATATTGGTCGGCACAGAGGCCGGCGCGATGGCATTACAGCGGATATTCAAGTGTCCATAATGCGATGCAACGTTTTTCGTCATCCCCGCCACCGCATGCTTGGATGCTGTGTACGCGAGCCCTCCTCGCCCTCCGGTCACTGCGGAAATGGAGGCCATGTTGACAATGACGCCCGATTGCTTTTCTTCAAAGATGGACAGCGCCTTTCGGGTCGCCCGCATGACGCCTGTCGTGTTAATGGCGATGACTTTGTCCCATACATCATCGGTGATCGTCGCAGCCGAAAACATGTTGTCCATAATGCCGGCATTGTTGACGAGGATATCGAGCGTGCCGAATGTCTCGACAGCCGTATCGATCATGTTCTGGATATCCTCTTCCGCCGTGACGTTCGTCTTCACCGCAAGTGCAGACCCGCCTGCTGCTTCAATTGTTTTTACGGTCTCTTCAGCGCCCTCCATGTTCATATCCGCAATGACCACTTTCGCACCTTCCCGCGCGTACAATTCCGCGATCTCCCGGCCAAGACCGGATCCTGCACCTGTCACAACAGCTACTTTGTTCTCCAATCGCTTCAACAGAATCGCCTCCATTACAAGTATGTACTTCATCTATCAGTATACTCTTTAACATCTAAATAATAAAACAATCCGACCGCCTGCACCGGATTCACACAAATACTTGCCCGCCCCGCCGGAATACCGTATACTGATAGAGTTCTTTCACAATGTCTCAGTAGCTCAGGGGATAGAGCAACAGCCTCCTAAGCTGTGGGTCGCAGGTTCGATTCCTGCCTGGGACGTATGTAAACCCCCTCGCAACGTAATTTGTTGCGAGGGGGTTTTTGCGGTTGTATATTTCATCGTAATTCAAATACTGGGTGGAATTAGTAGTTTTTAAATGGTAGTATGTTACCAAGGAACTTGCACCTACTTTAAAGTGGCAGTAACTAAGAATCTCACTTTTTATGAAGCCTACTCTATATTTTATCATCGCGGCAGATGGAGGACGCTCTTTATAAAAAAGGAACAGAACCCGGTCATGCAGAAGCTGCTGCTGGCCGAAGAGTTTTACCATGTGTACGCTAACCAGATCTTGCAGCTAACCAGCAGTGAGACAGTCATCCATAAGCAAGAAGCTCAGGCCAAACGGATGGCCGCTTACTTGCTCATGCCTGAGCGATTCATCTGCGACGTTTATGAGGCTGCATTAAACGAGGCTATGCTGATCTCAGAAATCGCCGACTACTTTCTAGTGGCGGACGAGTTTGCTCACTATTGAATGGAGCTGAACTTTCATCATAAGGTGGATGTGATTGCTTCGTATGGTGGGAAGTTGGGGAATTTTGAGTGGATTGAGTGAGAATACTTATATTGTTGGGAGCGAATATACATGGATGTTCTAAATGAAATAAATGCGACAAACTACCATGGATCAGTTCCTATCGGTAATACCCGACCATTTATCGTAAACTGCGGGAATGAAGCCTATGTGGCTAAGATATTTGATGAGGAATTCGAAAATAAGCATCTAATAAATGAATACGTTTGTAATTGTTTAGCCCAATTTTTGCATGTCCCTTCACCTGATGCATCCCTGATAAGAATGGATCAATCAATAATAGATTCAGTGCCTGAACTCAAAGAAAGAAACATAAAATCAAACTTATTATATGGCAGTAAACTTATTGAGCCAGCTCAGCCTAATATCACTCCTCCCTTACTGGAGAGAATTAAGAATACTGATGATATACCTTCTATTATCCTTTTTGATCAAATTATCTACAATAATGATCGTGCTACTAATGATGGTAATCTGCTAATTAACTTCAAAGAAAAAAAGATATATGCAATTGACCATTCTCATGTTTTTAAGGATGGTTTATTATGGGATGTGCATTCATTGGATAGAATCAATTCGGAGCGGGTATACTTAATTGATAATTTCCATCAGAAATATTACAAAATGATGCTACGCTATGTCAAAGGTAACGATCCTTTTAGCAAAATAAAAGCACGACTTTCATTTTTAACTGAGCAAGATGTCACTTACATAATTGACTCTGTTCCTTTAGAATGGAAGCTGTTACCTGACGATGCGGACGCATTGAAGCGATTTATCTTGCATAGAATTAATAACGTAAACGAAATTTTCAGATGCATACAAAATCAGTGCCCTCAATGGAAAGGAGTGATATGAAATGAAAACAACGATCTTTTTTTCAATTTGCAGGTACGTGCCATCGCTTCTTAGAGGGGAAAAAGTTAACGTTGGTTTCGCTTATCATCTTCCTTCTGAAGGCCTTTTAGGGTTTTATGATTCAAAAAACATGAAACGAATAAGAAATTTTGATGATGAAGTAGAAGCGGATATGATTCATGCTGTTTTTGAATCTTTGAAGTATGATTTTTCTTCCGATTATCTAGACGGGGTCGAGGAATATGAGGATAAAAAGTTATTCAGCAACTCCCTCTTGAAAAGTAAAATTAAAAACTATGTTAACCAAATTCAATTTAGTGATGTTAGTGTTTATGAGACATGTGACAATTTAGATAAAGCAATAGAAGATATTGCTGATATGTATCTTTATTTCGATAAGCCAAAAAGTCAAAGAATGAATCATCAACGCGTTCAAGCACTGGCTAGGAAAATTATAAAATCTAGTGCTTACAAAGATGACTTAATTAACTCTTCGAGTAAGGATGTGTTTTTTGATCCACCGTACGATTTTAAAGTAAGCTTAAATGGTCAAATGAATTACATAAAAGGTTTTTCATTTGAATATAAGCAGGCAAACCGTTTTTACAAAGAATTTAAATCGTATCTGTTTGATTTAGAGCATGAAATCACCAATAGTGATATTGATATTTCGAACTTCAAGATTGTAATTAATAATACGGAGTTTGAAGAAGAGCATGAAAAAGTTATTCAAGAATATCTCCCCGAGGAACTAGATATCATAACTCTTGAAAAGTTTGGCGAGTATATTAACTCTAGTAATTATGGATTGTTTAATCAATAAAACTCATCTTTAGATAAGGTGGGTTTTCATTTGCCCTGAAAAAGAACATTCATTCTACTCAGGCGAGATATTAGATGGGAAGGGCAGTCGAAATATAAAAGATATATTACGTCTTATCGCGGACATGGCAACTAGAGGAGGTAAACGTCAACAGAAAACAACAACTGTTTCGGCACGGGACAAAACAAATGCTGCTAAGCAGCTCACTTTATTTGAAACCGAGCTGCAGAACAATAAGGAGCTCTAATTTGGTGAATAAAAGGACCTCACATTCAAAGGATTTTTCGCCATGTGGAGAAACAAGTATTCGGATACGACCTTCGCTCCCCTTCCAAGGATGAAAATATTAGCTGCATCAAAGCCCGCGTCCTCACCGCTTTGTCAAATTACAAGATGACCGTAATCCCTAAGATGGACATGGTTCACTTCTTCGATAATTGCAGAAGTCCGGCCGCCGGTTGGATGGCAAACCCGGCATTCCCCCTTCCACACTGCACAACATCTATAAAACCTTCAACTCCGTCATGAGTCTGCGACCGAATGGGACATAAAGTTACATCTGCCTATGTATCACGAATTTGAAAATATTCTGATTTGTTTATTAACTTCATTGTGTACAGGTAATGAATACCCTATTCCTGCCTGGGACGTATTGATAAATTGCCTTTTGTGCTGGTCTTTGCCAAGACTTGCACAAAAGGCAGGTTTCTTTTTGTCCATTTCTGTAACTTCCCCTCGCCTTCACCCGTCTCATTCAGCTGAAGGAGTGATAAATCATGAGGAAACTGATGATGATTGCCTTGCTCGTCTTGACAGCTGCTGCGTTGGCGGCTTGCGGGCAAGGTAAAGATGATGGAAATGGAACGAATGAAAACAACGGCGGGTCAGCAGCACCTGAAGAGACGGCCAGCCTGGCAGCGTCGGAGCCGACATTGCCGCCAGGGTTCGAGGATCGCAGCAATGCCGAGGAGCCGAAGGGCTTTTTGGCTGAATTGGCGGATGAGAACAAAGCCTATGAACACGCCTGGGAAGCGTACGGTATGGAAGGCGAACGCCCGGACATCGACCTGTCCGATCAATCCATCCTGTTCGTGAGCCTTCAGGAGTCCAGCAGCTGCCCGCACAAACCGGATACGATGGAATTGGATGGTCAGCAGCTGACGATCGGCTTCGAGCCGCTGCCAGATGCCTGCACAGCGGACCTGGCTCCTCGGACTCTTGTCTTCGCTGTGAAAAAGATGGATGACGATAAGGCGCTTTCGTCCGTCCTGCTCAAAATGCCCCAGCAGGATGTGAAGGTGCCGGTCACGCCGTATGACACAGAATACCAGCCTTCCGGACAGCCTGAATCAGCCGTCGAGAGTACCGGCAAGATCACTGCGATCGAGGATGGCCGCCTGACCGTCATGATGGATGACATGAAGCAGGAAGTCGTCGTGTTGACGGAACAGATCGATCCGGCGAAACTGTCGTCCCTCAAGGTCGGCGATCAAGTGACGCTCACGCATGACCAGGCGTTCACAAAGTCGATTCCCCCGCAAACGAACGGGTACGACATTGAGCCTCTGAAGAAGTAAGTTATTGGACGAAGCTCCCCTTGTAATTCTCCGCGCTGGCGGGTAAGCTGAAAACATCTTGCGAACACACCGGGGAGGTTGTCGCTGTCCTATGAAAGAGACTTGGAAAGAACTGAAACAAAGCAGCCGGGGCCGAATGATCTATCTCGGTCTCCTGCTGCTGCTTGGGCTCGGCTATATGGGCACTGAAATCAGGAAAGTGAAGCTAAGCCGCTCATTGGGGTCTATTGAGGATTTGTCGAAAGCTGACGTCATGCAGCTCGATTCCCTGCATGGCACGTCCGTCGGGCTGCAGATCGGCCTGCTTGCGATCATCGGTCTGTATGCGCTGTACATCTTGACGGGTCCGTCGGCGTCTTTACTTACCTTCGTCCAAGTACACGCGGCTGTTCTGGCCGTGTTGGCGGTGATCGGTCTGCTGCTGGCACTTCTGTTCAGAGCATCGGTGCTTGCGATGATCCAACCGCTTGCCGGGCCGGCTGTCATCATTGGCGCCGTGTATTTCTTCTATATGGTTCGGCAGAGTTTTGCGAAGCCGGCGGACTGACAAAAACGGACTTGACTGCCTATCAGTCAGGTCTGTTTTTAAAAATCAAATTTTCCTTACTTACCGACTTGCGCCTTCTCTATATGCTAAGTTTTCGTTCGTCGAAAAATTCAGACAATATACTGGTTTATGTCTGAATTGTATGAAGCACAGGCACGCTATGATTTTTTCTGGCATAGAAAAAGCACCCCGAAGGATGCGAGTTTACTGAAAGAAATGATCGATAACTTCTTTTGAAGATTTGAAACCATTTCCTTCTTGATCTTTATAACGAAAGTTTTCATTCCTATAGCTATTCAGGAGACCTTCTCGACTTTCCAATTCAACTTCTAATTCGTGGATTGTATTTTGCAAGTTTAAAGTGCAGAGATTTGCAATGAAAAATACAGAGGGTTGCCACCCGAGTATTTTACATTCTTTTGGATAAAGCATTGGTCAACCGGAAACTCTGTCCTGTATAGGAGATGATGTGCGCATGATGGATCAACCGATCCACCATGGCTGCCGTTAATCTAGAATCTGAAAAGATACGGTTCCACTGACTAAACTCCAGATTTGACGTTAAAATCAAGCTCTTTTGCTCGTACCATTCTGAAATCAGTTGAAACAATAATTCGCTCCCTTCTTTTTCAAAAGGCAGATACCCCATTTCATCCAGAATGATCAACTCGACCATTTCAAGCTTTCTGCGAAAGTTTTTCAATTTCCTTGCCGCTAATGCGGACTCCAATTCTTCCACGAGCCGGGACACCCGAAAGAAGCGCACTTCATAACCCTTCAGACAGGCCTCGCGGCCTAAGGCGGTGGCCAAATGAGTCTTGCCGGTACCAGGCGCTCCCACCAGAATCACATTCTCTTGCCTGCGGATGAAAGTGAGATTGCACAGTTCCTCCTTATCCAAGTGTCCTGGAAAGTGAATATCCTTGTGCCAGTGGTAGTTATCCAGTGATTTCTCGTCCAGAAAATGTGCTTTCTTGATATTACGAAATGCTTTGGCATGATCACGTCCATCTCTTTCTTTAAGCAGAAGACCGTGTACAAATTCTTCGGGTGTCGTAAACGGGACGTCGGCGTAGCCATCGGCTACGTGGGCAAGCCGTAGTTGCCGGCACAGTTGCTCAATGGATTCTCTCATGACTGGACCTCCTGCTGCTCCGGCTGTAAAGCATCATATTGAGACCACTCTACATCGTACGGATGAGAGGGGGCTGGAGAAGCAGTCATCAACTCATAGAAACGCTCTTCGATTTCATTCATTTCATGCTGGATCAAAAGTGAAATCATCTGTTCAATTCGTTCCTGGCGCTGCCTCCCATCCTTGACGGATAAGTAGTTCAGTATGCGAGGCGGCAGATACCGACGATAGCAGGAATGTTCGACCACCCTCGGTTTAGTGCGCCAGATTTTCAAAATCTCATACCAGGGGATCAAGCGTCGTTTTTCTAGATAAGGCCTATGGTCGCTCAGGAGTACTTCGCCATCTTCCGTAATGATTTTGAAGATGTCCCAGTAGGCGACACACGTCAACTTCGCATGTTTCCTCGCGCCAGGCACGTGAATGAGACGGTTATCCAATTTAAATTCGCTGTACTTGTTAAAAGACGCGTCTGTTTGCTTGAATACGGGATAATCCTCGTCTGGCAGCTTCCGAAGTACTTTTCTTTCTTCCTGCCACAGCTCTTCGATCAGTTTCTGCTTTGTATAATGGAGTCGCTGTCGGTCCTTCGTCAGTACTTTGAGCAGCTGCGATCGAAGATCGTCCCAATCTATCATGATCGGTGGGACACTGAAGAAGTTGTAGCGTACATAGCCTACCTTCCGCTCCACATGTCCCTTTTCGTTCCCTTTGTTTGGATTGCACACCTGCACGTCAAATCCGTAATACGCCTGGAAAGCGGCGAAGCCATCCGTCAACTCTGCTTCTCCGTGGGAGCCGCGCACTTTCTTCACGGCGGGAGATAAGTTGTCAATCCGGATACTGAGCGGAACACCGCCCGCTTGTTCAAAAAGCATCTTTAGTCCGCTCAAGAAACACTCCTGATTTTCCGATGGCATTGGTACGCAAAAAGCTGCGTTGCTTGCCGGGTAGGACATCACCAATGCACGAACATCCTTATAGACGCCCCCTTGGACAGCTTCCATGACTCCAAAATCAACCTGCGCCTGCCAGGAGGATGTTCCAAACGCTCCGCTTCCGTATCAGGCGAACTTTTCTCGTCGTTGGAAGCTCGCCAAGTTTTGATGAAGTCACACAGGGTCCGATAGGATCCTGTAAATCCTAACTCCACCAACTCCTGATGCATTTGCTTGTTCGTCCGCCGACTTTTCCGTCTTTCCCTTGCAACCTCTTCCAGCCAGTCGCCAACAATTTCTCCCCACTTGCTTTCATACATCATTCCTCTTCGTTTTTTTATTTTCATTTCGGGTAGTTGATTGTCATCCGCATATTTCTTAGCGGTCCGCCAATTGATCGACATGGTCCTGGCGATTTCAGATATCGTCAATCCTTTATTATCTCGTAGTGTTTTAATACAATGAACTTCAGACATTGCTAGCATCCTTTCCTACCTCCACCTGTTAGATTCGACACCTATACAGTAGAGGGACTTGGGGTGGCTGGCAAGTCTTTTTTTATGCACCAAAAAAGTGCGGGACTCTGTACAAATCACTTGCACAAGTCTGCACTTCTATTTTGCAATACACAATACCTGTAATATTCGTTCGACATATATCGACACATTACCACTTTGCATAGAAAAAGCACCTCCGAAGAAGCGCTATGAATGTAAAATAACTTTCGCTTTATATATCTTGCCAAGTGAACTTTTAAAAAACATGTAAGTTTTCAACTTCTTGATACCTTTGCTTCTGAGATAATTATAAATTGGTTCGTAAGATAACTTGTGTTCATAAAATTCTCCGGGATTTAATAATATTTTTACGTTCTGGGTTCCATCTGGGAATGCCATTCTCGCCTTATTAAATCTACTCATTTGTAAGGTGCATTCCGCTAAATGAATTGGAATCTTACCGGTATTTACAATCTCCAAGTTTATGAAAACTGGATGTCTAAAAATGTCCCCGGCGTAGCTAACCCCATAGCTCATTGTCGATTTGACCTCAACTCGTGGTTTATCGTCCCTTTTCGCTAAATATAATGCCACTATTACAGCGCTTATGGTTCCGATAGAGGTTAACCAATCAGATATATTACCTAAATCATAAATTATCATCCCGCTCACCCCCATCTGACACTATTCGCCCAGAAAGGTGAAAATCCTTTATTTATCACTCGTTACGTACGGGGCAGTCAGAGGTGTCTGAGTTGCTCAAGCGCACCCCTCCTTTAATGGTTCCCCTCACTTATACAGACTTCGTATGACAAGCGTATGACAAGGAACATTCAGGACACCCGTTCCAGCACCTTTTCCTTTGCTCGGCTGATGTACTTCTGGACGGTCGCCTTGCTTACGCCGATCTCTTCTGCAATCCGTCCCATACTCATCTTCTGCCCAATATGCAAGATGTAACACTGCTGCTCCCGAAGCGACATCGCACCGAATATCTGCGAAAGGAGGATATTCTCTTCCTGCGTCATATACAGCTGTTTAGCACCCATATCCTCCAGCTGCTCCTAAATGTCCGGAATCAGATCCATACTCTCAAAATACTGCCGCTGATAGATCGCCTTTTTGTCCGCACCGCGATAGTTCCCAGGTTGCCGCCCGGTTGCCATCCAGTCCATGGAATACGCCATACTGTCGATCATGCTATTGATCTGCGTCAGGTCCTGTTTGGTCGACGGATCCAGCCGCTCCAGTCCATCTCGCATGGCCGTCAATCCCCTCTTCCCTACCTCATACTCCCGCAGCAACTGATCCGCCCAGTTCTCCATCCTAACTCCCCCTATCGTTTTCTGACTGCTCCCCGCCGCCGTGTATACGTGCCTCGATTCGTGCCCATCAGATCAGCCAGTTCCCGGGCAGACAGGCGCTCTACTGGCTTGTCCGCTGTATTGGTATGTTGAATTCTTTCCGACTTACCTCGTCGCTCCTGTGCCTCTCTCATGACACCCCTCTTTTCTGTTTGAAAATAAAAAAAGAGGACAACAAATGACACAGCGCAATGCTGCAATCAAATGTTGTCCTCTGGTTGGCCAGGGCGGACTATTTTATATCAAGTTGGAATAGCTCCCATTGCATGATAAAGCCATCAATAACTCTCCATCTTCCTTCTTCAGAACCTCTAACGTAAGGAGTTCTTTCATCGTCTGAGTAAATCAATCTGAATGTTTCATCATTGAACTTTATTTCATCTTTGACCTTCAATCCAACTTTAACTTTCAATTCAGTTACTGCGGGAGCTTCATCTCGTATTTCTAGTATTTCGTAACTATCAATATCAATGTCCTTTAGTAATCCTTTTAATTCTCCGGCTTTTTTAGCCTTCGTCATTTTTCTCGAATCATAAAAAATTCGATCTGATAAATGACCAAAGTTGTTATCGTTAATATATTTAAAGATTTCAATCAAACTTCTTTCAGGTGTACCTTCCTCAAAATCTTCAACTCTTCCCTCCTTAGGAACAGAAACACCCACTTCAATGTCTCTTTTCTTCCATTCATCCATCATATCTTTTTGCTGGTCCAGTTTTTCTCTCGTTGTAGCATAATTTGATAATGAAGAGAGGGTTTCTTCTACGCTAGGAGCTGCATAGAATTCTTTGGTTTTTCCGGATTTCATTTTCTTTTTAGCTTCTATCCAATCCATAAGTGAAAAAATTACAGCTAATAATTTACTTGAAACAACAGGATTTGCATAGTTCAAATCTCTCCCATGTAAAATACCATTCCTGTAAGGTATCTTAATCTCTTCAATGTTAGTTTTCCTTCTAGTTTTGGACATTAATTTTGAAACTTCGTTTAGTCCTGATTCATGACCTACAACTGAATCCCAAGCAATTAAGTCCGTACTTTCCGCAAAAAATCCTGTTGCTTCTTCTTCGTTAACGAATCCATCAATTATCATCAAAAAGAGTGGTATACATGAATAATATCTCCCACTGAAGTGGTCATCAGTAGCCAATTCAAATAAGGACGATCTTCCCCCCAGATGTCTTTTAGCCCGGTTGCATAAATGGTTCACCTCTTCTCTATTAGTATAATAACTAGTTAAATATTCTTCTCCATCATCAGTTCCATTTTCATTTGCAATTTCAATGCTCTTTTCCATAATTTCAACACTTAATGACTCGAAAGCAATCCATCCTGTATCTTTGAAAGTTTCATTAAAGCTGTCCGGTAAAGTGAAGAGGGAGGCGAATTCCTCATCAATCCTTTTCACTTGACTTTCAAATTTCATTTTTTGAAGAGGTGTGATTTTCATCGATTTCATAAGAGTTTTATTGCCTAGCAATTCTTTAATTCCGCTTATATGATTTCTTATCTCCGCAATCGAAGTAACATTTTCTATTTTACTCAAAACTCTTCTCCCTCTTTCCGCCGCATCCATGTAACTTTTTCTTGGTGCGTAACGATCTAATCTTCACTGTGCTTATTGAGTGACAACAAATGACACAGAGCTATGCTGTAATCAAATGTTGTCCTCTGGTTGGCCAGGGTGGATTTATTTCTTTTTCTTCGCTAAGTGACTAAGATCTTGGGCATATTTGTGATTCAAAAAATTTTCTTCGTCAACTGCATCTATACTTTCTAAGTTTGCGATTCTCCAAAGAACTTCTTCCGCATCTTGCATTTCCTCGCTAGTTAGTTTTACATTTTTTAAAAGTAACTGATTTTGAAAAAGAAGATAAAACTCTATTTTGTCGTTTGTTAATGAATCACCCCTACTGAAGAGATACTGAATAATTGGCATCATAATTGTTACTATAATGACAAACCCTGCAAAGAATATCATTTTTTCATCGGTACTCGTTTCATTGCTTGTTATCGTAAAGACAATTACCGAAATTGCTTGGATAACTAAAAGTACGATTGGTAAAATTTTTAAAGTTTTAGAGTACTTCTTATTCTTTTTCATCTTACTATAGTAATACAAATTCATGTCAATTCTATCAAATGTTCTAGGTTTTTTAAGGAATTTATTAATGTCAGCCTTCCTAGCCTTATCCCGGTTCTTTTCACTCTTTTTACCACTCAAAACTCTTCTCCCTCTTCCCTCCGCATCCGTCTCACTTTCCCCTGATGCGTTACGATCTTGTATTCACCGTGCTCTGGTAATTCTCGCAACTTCGCTTTCCCCTCCGAAATTACCACAACACAGTTTACCGGTAGATCAATTATACCAAGATAATTGAGAAATGTATCCATATTTAATGGAATGTCTATGTTCACGTGGACCTCTCCAATTAAAGTTAGATGTTCCTGTGTATTACACAACTTCGACACTATTCTGACTTGTGTCTGAATTGTATGATGCACAGGCACGTGACACTGAAATTACCAGACATAATACATTCGAGCAACCAAAGTCTTCAAAAACAGCTCAATCTCCTCTTTGTGTTATAAACCTGATTTTCATTTGAATTGCACCATGTACAGTTGCGCGTTAAGTAAAAACTTTGTACCTTGACCGGTGATGAAACCGCCGATTCCTTTGGAGATCATACAGCCCCACTTGCCCTCGACTACCCAGTCCTTAGTAGCGCTGTTGGAATCGGACAATTCCTATCCAAACAAAAAAGAGAACTCGGTGAACTTGTTACGGTTCAATCGACCTAACTTCGTCGCGAGTCCATCTGAAAAGAGAAACGTGCCTGTGTGTCACACAACTCCTAAACTGAGTGACATGAGTGACATGTGCCTGTGTATCACACTACTTCGACACTATTCTGATTTGTTTCTGAATTGTATCTTGCACAGGCACTTAACGATTATTCCCTGCATGGCACGTCTGTCGGGCTGCAGATCGGTTTGCTTGCCATTGTCGGCCTGTATGCGCTGTATATTCTGACAGGACCGGCGGCGTCTATACTTACCTTTGTTCAGGTACATGCAGCTATGCTAGTCGTACTGGCTATGATCGGTCTGCTGTTGGCACTTCTGTTCAGAGCATCGGTACTTTCATTCGTCCAGCCGCTCGCCGGACCGGCTGTCATCATTGGCGCCGTGTATTTCTTCTACTTGGTTCGACAAAGCTTTACAAAGCCTGCGAGCTGATAAAAACGGAAGCTGACCAATGACGGTCAGCTTCCGCTTTTCATTTAACGATATTACCAAGAAACTGCCCAACTTTCTCCCTATACAATCCCGGCTCCTTCGCATACGACTCCCCATGATTCGCGCCTTCGACAACAAGCAGTTCGGTACTGCTGGAGGTGCTGTTGTACAACTCCAATGCGTTCTTCAGCGGGACAAAGGTGTCGGAGTCGCCGTGGATATACAGGATCGGCACGTCCGTATGCTTCACCGCTTCCAGTGAGTTCGCCTCCCGGAAGAAATACCCTGCCCGCAGTTTCGTGATCAGGCTTGTGCTGTCGAGGAGCGGGAATGCCGGCAGGTGGAACATCCGGTTCATCTGGTAGGCGAACAGCTGATAGACCGAGCCGTACGGACTGTCGGCCACGATCGCTTTCACCTGCTTTGGCAGCTCTTCTTCTCCGCTTGCCATGAGGACGGTCGCCGCACCCATGGACAGTCCATGGTAGACGACTTCGGTCTGCTGGCCGAGCTTTCCTGTCAGAAGGTCCGTCCAGTCGATCAGGTCGAGCCGGTCCGGCCAGCCGAATCCATAGTAGGTTCCCCCGCTCTTTCCATGTCCTCTGGCATCCGGCATGAACAGGTTATAGCCGAGCTCCTGGTAGTAGAACATGCCGAACAGCCCCATCTGTTTGGCGTTGCCGAGATAGCCGTGCGTCAGGATGACGAGCTTACCGGACGGCTTGGCAGCAGGCAGGAAGTACCCGTTCAGCTCGATGCCGTCGCGGGACGTCATCGTCAGCTGTTCAAAGTCCTGATCCGCCACCCATGATGTCCAGTCGCCGTTCAGATAGAGATCCATCGATTCATCCGCCACATCGAGGTCGGCGTTGTTCTGAAGGAATTCTTTCGGTCCCCGCTTGATGGCGAGATCATAGAAGAATATGCCGCCCGCCAGCTGGATGAGGACGAACAATGCGATGACCCCGACGATGATTTTTTTCCAATGGTTTTTCAGCAGCTTCATGCGGTCCCCTTCTGTCTTCTAGTAGTTACTACAAGTATATAGCAGTCTGCCCCGGAAAGGACAGTGCAGACTGCTGGTGTTCAGCTGCTCGGCCTGCATCGTTTGACAGTGCCTGCTGACAGGGAAAAGGAAAAGGAATAGGACGGACTCTGTCGAAGACGGATGTACCGGGGAGGTGTTCGGATGAGTGTACTCAAACTGATGCTCCTGGCCGCATTCGCGCTGCTTTTGACTGCATGCGGAGATGCCGGCATGGGGAATCCTACGGCAAAAAATATTTTAAAGGAAAATCCGGAAGCCGATATCGTGCGCGTCGGCAGCTTCGTCTATACGGCGAGTGAGAAGCCTGCAGCTGAGATGACCAACCTGGAAAAAGGGTTCAATATCGGAAAGGTGAAAAAGACGACGGATTCGCCGTATTTCTTCCATGACTTCTATGCGAGCCGCCTGGAAAAAGGCTCAAAGATCTATTCGACAGACAAACATGGCAGCCGGGAGGATACGCTGTACATCCTGGTCATTGAAGAGGACGGTGAACTGTACGAATACTATACTCTGCTTGAAGGATGACTCATCTATGTAGGCGGCACTGCTGGGCAGTCCCCAGTCGGAGCGGGCCGGGTATTGGTTTTCCACTTTCTGCCGAAAGTGCCCCTCAGGCGGGACAGAGTCGTGCCGCGGCTCTGTGATGCTTCAGTCTATGTCAATTCCAATAGGATTATTCATCGCAGATCCTGATTATCGAACGGACAGCTCCGGACTTCTAAACTTTTTTCCGTTGGACGGTTTGGTCAGCTGAAATCGAGGGAATTCAGGAAACAGGAAGATTGGTAAGGGAAGAAAGGATGACGACTTGTGATAGATACGAAACAGGCATTGCTGACGAAAGAAGACCTGACAACAAGAACGGATCTGCCTGAATGGCTGATCCGCGAATATACGACATTCCATGAAACGGTTACGGATAAAACGTTCCCGTGCTATTTCGGTATGAACGGCGAACGGAAAGGTGAGCTCCGCTATGCCTACATCACCCAGGATGACTGGAGTAATCTCCCGCAGGCGCTGACAGAATTCCTCGCACTGTTCGATAATCCAAAACATAAGCGGCACGGCTTGTTCGTCTTTGTGGAACCATTTGAAACGGAAGGGACACTGGATGAATACCGGAAGCAGTTCTGGGACATTCTTCAATATCTGCACGATGAGGACGAGATCGAATGGCCTGCAGACAGCCCACGGGATCCCGACCACCATCTGTGGGATTTCCGGTTCCATGGAGAACCGATCTTCGCTTTTGGCAACACACCTGCCTATAAACAGCGGAAGACACGGGACCTCGGCAATGCGATGGTGATCGGGTTCCAGCCGCGTAAGATCTTCAAAGGACTGACCGGTACTGAAAAAGGCGGCATCATGTCACGCGAAAAAGTCCGCGAGCGCGTCGAAGCGTGGGATCATCTGCCGAAACATCCGGATATCAGCCATTTTGGCGACCCGGATCATAATGAATGGAAGCAGTTCTTCATCGGTGATGACAGCGAACCGATCCAAGGCAAATGCCCGTTCACCCATAAGGAAATGAAATAAGCCGTCCATACCGGGCGGCTTTTCCTGTGCCTGTATTGTCGTCCCGTCAGCCGAACTTCCCTGCAATATAGTCGGCTGTCTCCGAAAACTGGGGGTTGCTGAACACCCTCTTCGTCTCCCCTGTCTCCTTCACTTCCCCGTTCAGGAAGAAGGCTGTCCGGTCCGAAATCCTTTGTGCCTGCTGCATGTTGTGTGTGACAAGGATGATCGTGAACCGCTCTTTCAAGGACTTGATGAGCTGTTCGATCCGTGCGCCGGAGACCGGATCGAGCGCGGATGTCGGTTCATCCATCAGCAGGATTTCCGGCTCCACTGCAAGCGCACGGGCGATCATCAGCCGCTGCTGCTGACCTCCTGACAGGCTGGCTGCCGGCTTCTTCAGATCATCTTTCACTTCCTCCCAAAGGGCAGCGGACTGCAGACATGATTCCGCGATCTCGTCCAGTTCGGATTTCCTGAACGTTCCATGGATACGCGGCCCGTATGCAATGTTGTCGTAGATGGAAAACGGGAAAGGATTCGCATGCTGGAAGACCATCCCGACTTTCTTCCGGAGGGCGACCGTATCTTCCGTGCGTTTCGTGATGTCCTCACCGCCGATCCAGATGGAACCGGATGTCCTTGTTCCAGGAATCAGGTCGTTCATGCGGTTCAGTGAGCGGAGGAATGTCGACTTTCCGCAGCCCGACGGACCGATCAGGGCGGTGATCGCCTTCTGTTCGACAGTCAGATCGATCCCTTTCAGCGCTTCGTTCGTTCCATAGAAAAATCGGAACTGTTCTGTCCGGATTGCCGGTTCGTATGTGGGCACGGCAGCTGTCTTCATCATGTAGATCCCCCTATCCGATTTGTCCCGAGACGTATTGTTTCGTCCGTTCGTCCAGCGGCTGATTGAACAGCTGCTCCGTGGCTCCGTGTTCGACCATGTGCCCCATGTAGAAATAGGCGGTTTCGTCTGATATGCGTTTCGCCTGCTCCATGTTATGGGTGACGATGATGATTGTGATCTCCTGTTTCAGACGGCCGATCAGCTCCTCGATCTTTGCAGTCGATACAGGATCGAGCGCGGAGGCCGGTTCGTCCAGCAGCAGCACATCCGGCTGCATGGCAAGGGCCCGCGCGATACAGAGACGCTGCTGCTGACCACCTGACAGACGGAGCGCCGAACTGTGCAGCTGATCTTTCACTTCATCCCACAGGGCGGCTTTCCGCAGGCTGTCTTCGACGATCTTGTCGAGTTCTGCCCGGCGCCTTTCCCCATGGCGGATCGGACCTGCAGCAACGTTCTTGTAGATCGATTTAGCGAAGGGAACCGGCCGCTGGAACACCATGCCGATCCGTTTGCGGACTTCCAGCAGATTCACTTGCGGCCGGTTCAGCTGGATGCCGTCATAATAGACGCCGCCTTCCGTCCGGCAGTCCGGAATGCTGTCGTTCATGCGGTTCAGCGCCCGCAGGAAGGTCGATTTCCCACATCCTGATGGTCCGATCAGCGCTGTCACCGTGTTTGTACGGAACGTCAGACTGACTTCCTTCACTGCCTGGACGCTTCCATAGAAGACCGACAGCCGGTCCGTTGACAGCTTCGGATATTCCCGTCCGGAACCTGTGGCTGCGGTGACATGCGCACCTGCAGGTACTGACGGGTTCCTCAATGTGACTGCCTGCATACGATCACTCCTATTCTAGCTTGCACTCATTTTTTTGAAGACGAAGCGGCCGATGAAACGTGCTGCCAGGTTGAACAGCAGGATGGACAGGATCAGCAGGGCCGCGGCACCATCTGAGATTGCGGCCGCATCCGGCATGATGCCTTCCCCATTGATTTTCCAAATATGGACGGCCATCGTTTCGGCGGGTCTGAACGGATTGAGCGGTGACACCGGCGACAGTGGATTCCAGTCACTGAAATCGAGTGCCGGCGTACTCATGCCGGCTGTATAGATGAGTGCCGCCGCTTCCCCGAATACCCGGCCAGCCGCCAGGATGATCCCCGTCAGCAGTCCCGGCAGCGCAGCGGGCAGAACGATCTGTGTAATCGTCTCCCATTTGGAGAACCCAAGTGCAACGCCGGCATCCCGCTGTGCACGCGGCACGTTCTCAACCGATTGCTCGACGACCCGGACAAGCAGGGGCAGGTTGAATACGGACAGCGCGAGTGCTCCGGATATGATGGAGAATCCCCAGCCCATATAGATGACGAAAAACAGAAAGCCGAACAGACCGACGACAATCGAAGGCAGGGACGACAGGACTTCTATCGCGACCCGCAGACCGCGGATGAGCCAGCTGTCTTTCGCGTATTCAGCGAGATAGATTCCTGCGCCTAGTGCGACAGGCAGCGAGAATACGAGCGTCAGAATGAGCAGGTAGAACGAATTGAACAGCTGCGGGCCGACCCCGCCGCCGCTTGTGAAGATCTGCGGTGGCGAGGTGATGAATTCCAGGCTCAATATCGGAAGCCCTTTGACGAATACATAACCGAGAAGCCCGCCGAGCAGCGCGAGGATCAGTCCTGCGATGGCGTAAAGTCCGGCCGTTGCAAGCCGATCCGCCTGTTTTGCATTGATCATCGGCGTTTCCTCCTTCCGATCCAGCGGACACTGAGTGTGAACACGAGTGACATGAGCAGCAGGACGAGTGCGAGTGACCAGAGAGCATTGTTTTCCGCAGTACCGAGAACGGTATACCCCATCCCCATCGTCAGGATGCTCGTCAATGTCGAGGCAGGCTCGAACAGTGAATGCGGCAGCACGGCGGCGTTGCCGATCACCATCTGGACTGCAAGAGCTTCACCGAATGCGCGTGCCATTCCGAAGATGACAGCCATCAGCAGTCCCGGTTTGGCGGTTGCCAGGATCACTTTACAGATCATCTGCCAACGTGTGGACCCGAGTGCGAGAGACGCTTCCCGGAGCTGGCGCGGGACTGACTGGATCGCATCGAATGCAAGGCTTGTCACTGTCGGCAGGATCATGACCGACAGCACGATGGTGCCTGCTGCGATTCCGAAGCCGCTTCCTGATACATGGTCCCGCAGCAGCGGGACGACGACACTGAGACCGATGAAGCCATACACGACGGAAGGAATTCCGACAAGCAGCTCGATCACCGGCTGCAGTATGGTCCTTCCCGACTTCGGCGAAATTTCACTCATGAACAAGGCGGCACCGACAGCGATCGGCGTGCAGAGGATCGCCGAAAGCCCGGTGACCGCAAGCGACCCAGCAAGGAACGGCAGGGCGCCGATGATCGGCTGGCCCGATCCAGTTTGCCGGCCGGGATTCCAGGAGGTTCCTGTGAAGAATTGTTTCACGCTTCCGCCGTTCACCGTGAATGTCGATATCCCTTTTGTAAAGACGAGGAAGAAGATTGCCGCAGTCAGCAGTGCGGTCATCAGAACGGCGGCAAAGGTCAATCCTCTGCCGATCCGTTCAGTGTGCTGTTTTCTGCTTCGTCTGAATAACGGATGCTCCGTCTCTTTCACTAACTTGGCCATCATCCGTTCCCCTTTCTGCGAAGACTGCGTTCTGCAGTTACTTTGTTTTCTCGATGGTACCTTCTGCATCCCGCTCGACTTCCATACCGGTCACCGGCAGGTAGCCCATCTCAGGAAGCAGTGTATCCTGTACGTCATCCGACAAGATGTAGTCGATCAGCTCTTTCGCGAGCCCGTCCGCTTCCCCATTCGTATACATGTGCTGGTAGGCCCAGATCTCCCAATTGTTCGTTTCGACTTCCTCTTTGGTCGGAGAGACACCATTCACTTTCAAAGCCGTGACGGAATCATCGAAGTACGAGAACGCCAGATAGCTGATGGCGCCTGGTGTTTCGCTGACAATCTTCCGGACAGTGCCTGAGGAATCCTGTTCCTGGGCGTCCATCGGTTCGTTCCCGTCCAGTCCGAATGCCTCGAATGTGGCGCGGGTGCCGGAGCCTTGCGCCCGGTTGATGACCGAGATTTCCTGGTCCGCTCCGCCAAGCTCTTTCCAGTTCGTCAGTTTGCCTGTGAAGATATCGATCAATTCTTCCGACGTGACATCTTCCACACCGGTATCCGGATGGACGACCGGCCCCATGCCGACGACTGCCACTTTATGGTCAACGATCTTGCTTGCATCGATTCCGTCCTTCTCTTCAGCGAAGATATCAGAATTTCCGATATCGACAGCTCCTTCACTGATCTTGCTGAGCCCTGTGCCGCTGCCGCCTCCCTGGACGTTGATGACAGCTCCCGGATGATCTGCGCTGTATTGCTGGGCTGCAGCTTCAACTAGCGGCTGGAGTGCACTTGAGCCGACCGCCGTAATGTTGCCTGATGTTTCTGCGGCAGGTTCCTTCGCATCTGCCCCGCCTTCTGACTGTTCTGCTTTTGACGAACTGCAGGCTGCGGACAATCCGGCACACAATAGAATAGCTGCTGCGAATGATAACCGATTTCTTTTCTTCAATCTGTATCCCACCTCAACATTTTTTTACAGCTCTCGTTCGCTGCTGTATCTATACTGTAACGAAGCAGTATTAAGGGCACTTGAAGCGGAAGTAAAGGTTATGTAAAGATCATATATTGATAGCTTTACACGAAAAAAACCGCCTGGCATAGGCGGTTTCGCGGTATGTATGCAGGATCAGTCACTGATCCGTTCCAGTTTGTAGCCGAACCCCCGGACGGTCTTGATATACATCGGCTTCCTGGAATCCCGTTCAATCTTTTCACGCAAGTGGCTGATATGGACATCTACGATCCTTGAATCCCCGGTATATTCATAGTTCCATACTTTGTCCAGCAGCTGTTCGCGGTTCAGCACTTTGCCGCTGTGGCGCGCGAGGTACAGCAGCAATTCGAATTCTTTCGGCGTCAGGTCCAGCGGCTTCCCGGAGAACTGGGCCTCGATCCGTTCTGGATAGATGATCAGCTCCCCGATGCGGAACGGCTTATCCTGCTGCGGCTCAGGTTCTGGAACGGTCAGCCGGGACCTCCGGATGATCGCTTTGACGCGGGCGACCACTTCCCGCGGGCTGAATGGTTTCGTCAAATAGTCGTCAGCCCCCAGTTCGAGTGCGAGAATCTTGTCGAATTCCTCCGATTTTGCGGTCAGCATGAGGATCGGTGTCTGGATTTTCTCCTGCCGCAATGTCTTGCATACTTCCATGCCGTCCATTTCAGGCAGCATGATGTCGAGAATGATCAGATCCGGCCGGTTTTCCGCTGCCATGGTGACGGCTGACTGCCCGTCATGCGTGACATCCGCCAGAAATCCCGACTGTTCCAAATTGTATTTAAGCAATGCAGCTATGGACGGTTCGTCTTCGACAATCAAAACCCTGTTCATCCCTGTCAGCCCCTTTTTCAGTACTTTCACACAAAGCGATAGTCTCCTACCTAATGTAAAGGGTAACCTGTCAAATGTCTACACAATCCTGGCCGAACAGGGATTCCCTGGTTCAGTCAGCTGGATCGTCTGCTCCATTCACTGCTTGGAACAGTTTATCGTGAATTTCCATACTGGGGTCCTCAATGTAAAAGTCTCCGATCTTCCCCTCTTTCTTATTGAAGACCGCTTTTCCAACCATGTCAAAGCGTCCGGGTTCCATGCCGTCAACCGCCATCTCGACAACTGCCGTGATATTGTACTGGTTGGACGCTGTCTTGACGTCACTCTGGGTGACCTCCGCTTCAATGAGACGCAGACTGTAATTGGTCTCTTCAATCAAGTGATACCGGAATACCCCTGTTGCTTTCAGCCGATACAGGCCGTCTTCGGTGAAATAAGGTCCATACAGCGATTCGATCAGGGAATCATAGTCTGCTTGTTTCTCTTTTTCGCTCCCCGGACTGGTCATGATCTCATGCATGACCGCCTGGTATCTGGGGTTCGGCCCGTTCAGTTCGATATTCAGGACGGACTGCACTTTCGCAATCGCCACCGCGGGGATCAGCGTGTCTTCCGTCTTCCCTACTTCCTCTTTCAGCTGAACGGTTCGCGCTGATTCCTTATCCGATTTCAGGTCCTCTGTATGCGGAGCATCCGTTTTCTCTGTGCATCCTGCGAGCAGCAGGCTGAGCACATCTGCCGCAGCTGAGAAACCTGCCCGCCGTCCCTCTTTCCATCTCCCCATGTTGCCGCCTCCCCGTCTTGTTTTCATCTGCCATGCTAATGTATACGTCCATGAAGACCGGTAAGGTTCAGAATTCCAATAAAAAAATCCGGCACATCCCTGTACCGGATTCCAATTATTATAGTAGATCAACAATCCATGTCGCGAAAATGATGACGATCGCTGCCGGCACGATATACCGGACGAGCGTTTTCCAGATTGTATGCAGTGTCGGATTCATCTTCAGTTCATCTGCAGTATCCTGCTGGCTCAGCACGAAACCTGCAAAGACAGAGACGGCGAGAGCGCCAAGCGGCATCGCGATCCGGCTCGTCAGCAGATCCGCAAAATCGAAGATTGAACCGCCGAAGATCTGGACGTCCTGGAGCAGGCCGAATGACAGGGCACTCGGAATCCCGACGATGAAGATCAGGCCGCCGAACAGCCATGCAGCACGGCCCCGCCGT
Source organism: Sporosarcina koreensis (assembly GCF_000826145.2). Taxonomy (GTDB): domain Bacteria; phylum Bacillota; class Bacilli; order Bacillales_A; family Planococcaceae; genus Sporosarcina; species Sporosarcina trichiuri. The sequence goes on along the minus strand of NZ_LN651337.1, from coordinate 486,202 downwards.
TCGACTTTGCTTCGGATTCCCGTCGACACGACAATTTCAAGCATTGCAATTGCCGAGGTCAGGGTCGCAAACAGCATAAGGATGAAGAAGACGAGCAGGAAAAAGCCGCCGAACGGAATTTCGTTGAAGATGGCCGGCAGAATGACGAAAATCAGCCCGGGGCCTTCCGCAGGCGATTGGCCGAGCGCGAAAACGGCCGGAAAGATGACGATTCCCGCGAGCAGGGAGATGACGATGTTAAGTACCGAAACGTTCACGGCAGACTGCCCGAGCCGCTCTTCTTTGTTCAGATAGGATGCGTACGTCATCATAGCGGTGACCCCGACACTGAGCGAGAAGAACGCCTGGCCAAGCGCGAGCAGGAAGGTCTTTCCGTTCAAATAGGACCAGTCCGGCACGAACAGGAATTTCAGCCCTTCCATTGCACCGTCAAGCGTCAGCGACCGGATTCCGAGAACGACGAAGAAGATGAACAGCAGCGGCATCATCCACCGGCTGGCCCGTTCGACGCCGCCCCGGATGCCGCTCTGGACGATCCAGATGGTCAGCATGAGGAAAGCGGCCTGGGCGATCAGCACCTCGAATGGATTTTCGATGATACCGTTGAACAGCTGTCCATAGCTGACATTGCTCAAGCCGCCTGTCAGGGACCGGATCAGGTAAGACAGGATCCAGCCGCCGACCACACTGTAGAATGACAGGATGATGAACGACGCGGCCAGACCCATCCAGCCGGCCCAATTCCACTTCCTGCTGCTCGACAGCCGTTCAAGCGATGTGACGGCGTCCGCCTGTCCGCGCCTGCCGATGACAAACTCAGCCAGGAGGATCGGCAGACCAATCGCCAATGTGCAGAGGATGAACAGCAGCACGAACACACTCCCGCCATTCATGCCTGCCATGTAAGGGAATTTCCATATTGCGCCGAGACCGATTGCACTCCCGGCCGCCGCTAAGATGAATCCGATTTTCGATGTCCATTGTTCCCGTTCTTTCATTCCGTACCCTCGTTTCAGGCAAACCAGCAGTTTACACGTCGTTTAGATTTTTCAGATCGCCTGTCACCGCGTCGACACACTCTTCGGAATCGAGGAAGCCGCACAATTTATACCGCTCCGTTTCCTGGTGATAGACATAGACCGGATCCATGGTGATGAACGGCACCATCTCGTCGAATGCACTCTCCTGCGAGACGGTTGCGACGAGCGGCTGGGTGAAGCCTTCGAACAATCTTGCCATTTCATAGGAATCCATGTAATTCAGCACTTCATATGTATGGACATCCATCAGCAGTTTCAGTTTTCTGCGCAGCGGCCCGTTGATGCCGCCGACCATGCGGCATTCGGCTTCGATGATCCCCGGCTGCCTGTACACTTTGTACAGCTCCCATTCCCCTGACTCATCCGACACTGCGGATCCCAGGAAACGGGCAGCCGATCGGGCAGCTTCTTCGAGATCTGCACTATTCAGGTTTTCAGACGGCTCAGCCAGAATCCGGAATGCCTCGTCCGCAGCAAGATTGGAACGGAACGGAGTGACCGGGTGCCGCACATCGCTGATCTCTTCTTCTCCCGTCCAAGTCAGGAGGGCGGCCGGGAAGCATGCCCCCTGGTCTTCCGTATCATACGGAAGCACATGACCGTCCTGTGTGATATATACTTCATCGATCGCATAATAATCCGCAAACCGCTCTTCTTCCTCGATCGGCAGACGGACGAGTGTCAGCTGCTCCCGGACGAGCGGCTCCACATCTTCGAGCGTCAAGTCGAATACAGCCGGCTCGAACACCTGTGATGCGAGCAGGGGCATGATCGCTGTCAGCAGGCGGCCGTCCGCATCCCATTCGATCTTCATATGGGATTCGGTTGCCAGAGGGAACCCTCCGTGTGTCAGGATTGCTTCGTACCCATCTTCACCGGCAGCAGTCAGCGTCAGGGACTGTCCGAATTCCAAGCCGGTCTGCTGTTCAGCCCACTTTTTGAAAAAAGCGGTTTTGTCGCTGTCCGCAGTGAGCGGCATTGCACATGACGTGCCGCCGGCTGCAACTGCCAGTGTGATCTGTCCGAAGCGGAGGGAATAGTCGACGGACACTGCGCCATCCGGCAAGTTCACGTCTTCCTCCTCAACATCCGTATCAGCCGGGTACCAGTCGCAGGATACTATGATGTCCGTGCCTCCGAACGCACACGGCCGTTCAAATAACGACGTATTATGCAGACGGCAGTTTTGCAGGCCGATCATCTCGCTGATCTGCTCTGTGATCTTCTCAATTCGTAAGTCCACTGCTGACGCCTCCTTGGAAATTATTCGAAAAAGACTTTATCGGTATTGTACTTCGCACGCATGGTATTGATGATGTACGTTTCGTAAATTTCGCGCTCCATCGGGTCTTCAACTAGGATGACGCCGATCTTATTCACTTCGTCCCGGTGAGGTTTCAACGGGGACACGTTGTCCTCCAGATGTTTCTTCACTCGCGGGCGCAGTTTCCGTGCTTTGCCGACGAACAGCAATTCGTCCTGTTTGTTGTAGAACAGGATGATCCCGCCTTTGTCGCGTGGAATCTCATGCAGATCGACGAACCCGTTCACCGGGGTGATCGGTGTTTCGGATGCCATCTGTTTCTGCAGGCGCTGTTCAATTTTTACAGTGATTTCAGGGATGGTAATCGATATCAATACAGTCACGTCCTATCTCATTTTGTTAGTATCCTACCACACATTCCCCATGAATGCGATTTGTCATTATTTTTCGACGAAAAGACCGCCCTTATACATGGACGGTCTCTGCTGAATTTTTTATTTGCCGAACACTTCATGGAGCACCTTATCCGCGCCGGAATTATTGAGATTCTTGTGCTGGATGCTGTCCGGCTTCTTCTGCATGGCAGCTGCGAACGCCTGCGCATATTCCGCTTCGCCGATGATGTGGACTTCATCCCAATGCCGTTCTTTTTTCATCTTACTGATGTCACCGGCAAGTGATTTGTAGAACCGCTCGAGATTCTCTTTCAATCTATCATCCAGGTCGTCCACGTGGCTGCCGCCTGTGCCGCGGTTTCCTGAAGGGTTGAGCCCTTTCTGTTCACGCCAGACGTCGAGTCCGGAGTCGAATGTATAGGTGAAGTCATCGCCGACGTAGCCCATTGCAGTATCCAGGAAACGGACATTGCCGAAGCTCGGCATGACGATTCCCGAGTTCGGATAAGCGCTGAGCATATTATGAAGTTCGTCGATGACGGGATGGTCTTCCCAGTAGAAGTTCGTTTCAATCGGAATTTGCACGTAATAGACGGAAAAAAGTTCAGGATCCGCTGACGCAAAGATGACGACTCCTTTTTTCAAGTCGTTCCGGTTGTCCTCGATCTCCTTGACGACACGGTCTTTCGCTTTCTTGAATGCTTCTGTTTCCGCTTTGTCATCTGCCGCAGCCAGATATTCTTCCAGCCGCTTGAAGCCGGACTTCAGCTGGATCTTCCAAGCACCCTTCTGCTGATCAGGGTCTGCCGGGTTGGTGTTCAGATAGACACTGAGGACACAGCGGTTCTCGCAATGGAAATCTTTCAGAGTTTGAAGTTCTTCACTAAGTGACATAGTCGCTTCGACCTCCTCATAGTTTGCTTCCCTATTCCTCTTTCCCTTCAGCATTAAATACTAAACGGGATTCAGATCGGTTTTCTAAAAATTCATGCAGTATTCCGGATGGGTTGTCCGTCGGTTCCACCAATGATATACTGCAGAAAAACATGAAGATGGACAGGTGATGAAGTAAATGGATTACGATGTATTTCTATTCGATTTGGATGATACCCTGCTTGAATTTGAAACAAGTGAGCGCAATGCGTTCAAACGGGCATTCACGGAAGCTGGACTTGCGGAAGGACTCGATGCATACCGTTCGGAATACCGCAAGATCAGCAGCGTTCTCTGGCGGGAGCTTGAAGAAGGCAGGACGACGATGGCCGAACTGAAGGTAAGCCGGTTCCGGGAATTGTTCCGGCGGTTTGATATTCGGCTGGATGCCGATGAATTCTCGGAGACATACTTGGCGATGCTCGGAGAGGAGGCGCACCTGATCGACGGAGTGGTCGATATGCTCGACTCGCTCGGCGATGCTCCGCTTGCTATCGTGACAAACGGTTTCGTAAAGGCACAGATTGCACGTATCGCCTGTTCCCCGCTGAACGAGCGCTTCAAGGTCATTCTGTCGTCCGAAGAAGCAGGCTATCAGAAACCGCGGCCGGAAATCTTCCGTGAGGCACTTGAACGTCTTGGAGCGGACGAAACTTCCCGTGTACTGATGACCGGTGATTCCCTCACTTCGGATATCAAGGGCGGAAATCAGGCCGGCCTCGATACATGCTGGTTCAATCCGGATAAGCTTGAAAATAAGACTGACGCTGTACCTACCTATGAAATTTCAGACTGGCGGGAATTCTCGTTCGGGAAATCGGCCGCAGGCACCAAGGGGTAACGAAGCAGCCATCCTTTCACTGAAAACAAAAAAGGCAGCGGACCGCAATTCAGTTGCGGTCCGCTGCCTTTTCATGTCACTTTTTCCGTTCAGCGTATTCTGAGAGACCGGTATAATACCGGTTCAGCGACGATGGGGAAACCTCGAACGAACCGGCAATCGCTTTTACCGTGAGATCGAGAGGCTCGATCAGACCGCTTTCCATTCCATAACGGATCGCTCCGGCCGCGACGGCTGCATCTTTCCGTGCGTTCGGCTGCTCCTCGACCAGGTAATCCTCTACAAGGTCAAGCAGCTGGCCGCTGTCCCGGCCGTTCTCTTCCAGGAACGCTGCCAACCGGCTGAGGACACCCTGCTCGAAATGGGTGAACTCCTCCCCTTCATAGCCATTTTCGGCGAGCGCCTCCCATAAGGAAACAGCCTGCGCTGCCATGAAGGCTTCCGGTTCCTCAGACTGAGCTCTGAACCTGCTGACAAACGCTTCGAACACCGGCTGCTGATCAACCGGGAAGAAGATCAGCGTCGAGACGGCCAGAAGACGGCCGTTTTCTTTGTCTTCCGGCAGCGTGAAGCACCAGAGATGGACCCCGTCCGGTATGGGCTTGCCTGTTTCTTTCCGAAGCAGGACCTCTTTCTCCCTCAGTCGGTCCATAACAGTGATCGTCTCAGCGTCCGATGTCTTCACCTGACCAAGAAGTGTGAGGGGGGTCCCCCAATTTTCCAGAAGCCGGATGATGGAAGGCCGGATCGCTTTCTTCAGCTGTTTCTTAACAAAGCCTGCCCAAATATCATGACGGTGATGGAAAAAGAATTCATCAAGCGCAATCGCTTCGATCATTTCTTCATTATAGGAAGAGGCGAGCGGCCGTTTCCAGTTGAGTGCAAATTCCCGGTAGTCCCCGAAATCCTTCTTTTTCGGGTATTCGTCATAGAACGCCTGCAGGGTCCGCTCGATCTCTTCGGATTTCACGGCCTCTACGGTCGTCTGTTCATTCGTCTCACAGCATTTCTTATGCTTTTTCCCGCTGCCGCAAGGGCACGGATCGTTTCTGCCAATCATAGTCAACACCTGTTTCTTTATAAGCTGTTGTATAGTTTATCACTTTTATCTGTCTCCGGGAAGGGTGCCTACACTGTAGGTTGGAATTCCTCTGCATCGACGACACGGTTACGGCCATTTTCTTTGGCGTAATACAGGCACTCATCAGCAATTTCAATCAGACGTAAAAAGTGGATGGCATGTTCCGGCAGCTGAGCTGTCCCAGCGGAGAATGTGATCGGTTCACCGACAGGGCTGTTCTCAGCAGAGATATCGATCCGGAGCCGGTCTGCAAAGCGGGCCGCTTCCCTGCTGGTTCTGCCGGGCAGAACGATGACAAACTCCTCGCCGCCATACCGGTAGCAGGTGCCGGCTGTCCCGGTGTGCTCCGTCATCTTGCGGGCCAGGAACTTCAGCACCTCATCGCCGGCACTGTGACCGTATGTGTCGTTGATCCGTTTGAATCGGTCGATATCCAGGATGATGAGCGAGAATCCCGTTTTCTGCTCGGTCAGGGTGCACGTTTGTTCAGTCAGCGCCCTCCGGTTGAACAGGCCGGTCAGTGGATCTGTCGAGGACTCCAGTATGAAATGGTCCATTTGTTCCCGGTAATTCATGAAACTGTCATTGAGCGCCCTGTCCAGTTCGATCGCCTCACGGTACCAGGCCCCGCTGTCGACAGTCTGCGGACCGGTGCCATTCTTATGATCGGCCGCATACCCCGCAAGGCGTTCCAGAGGTCTTGCGATTCTGGACGCCATATATAGAATGAGCAGAGCAGAGAGGATAAGCAGCGGAATTGTTTTGACGATCATTTCCAACAGCATCCGATTCGCAGGAGCAAGCGCTTTTTCGGCAGGCCGCTGGGAGACGATGCCCCAGCCTGTCAGCGGGATGACAGCATATCCTGCAAGCATCTTCTGGTCCCGGCTGTTCACAAGCTGCATACTGCCTTCATTCCCCCGCTTGAGTTCTTCGATGACTTTGTTATTGTCAACATATTCCCCTACCCTGCTCGGATCCACATGGTACATGAGCATCCCCCGGCTGTCGACGACGTATACATACGAACCGTCCTCATAGAAATGCTGACCAAGCAGGTTATAGAGTACATTCTCTTCCGATAGATAAATGCTGCCGCCGACCATGCCGGCAATCTCCCCATCAGCGTTAAGGATCGGGGTGCTGATGAAAACGATCAGACGACCCGTTTTGGAAGTGAACGGCTCACTGATCTCCGGCAGACCAGTATGCAGTGATTTCACTGTATCCGTCCCTTGCATAGGCTCACCGACCAGCCCTTCCACACCTTTCGATGTCCCCCGGATGATGCCCCTGCCGTCCGTAATGACGACAGAGCTCAAGGATTCCGACTGGACCACCAGCCGTTCCGCTTCACGGTTCAAGTATTCGGTGTTTTCAAAGCTGACCGCCTTTGACAGGCTCGAAGCCGAATATGCGAGCGTCCGTTCCGTCCGCAGGAGATAGCCTTCTGTAATCTTCGCAAGTTTCTGGGCATATGCCGAATTGGTCTCCAGGGTGATGTCTTTCAGTGTCTGCCGGTCGGCCCGGTATCCGGCATACAGGCTGCTGGCGAGTGTAAGTATGATGGACAGGAGTGCCATTCCGAGTAACAGTTGTTTGATCGATCGCTTCATAGCCGGACACCGCCTTTAGTTTTGAATAGTTATATATACTCACGACTATTATGCCACACGTTAAGAAAGAACTAGCATTGGTTTTGGAGATTGATCAGCCAGTCATCCGTCTGTGGCGCAGAACAGGATGCCTGCCGGTGAACGTGGCGGTTTTCAGATACTTCTCGGCAGATCGGGTGCCCGACTGGAGGAGTTCCTGCTTCTCTTCATCAGAGAGGGCGAACTGTACAGCGGAGATCCCCTCCGTCGGAATGAACAGCACATCCTGTTCCAGCTGCTTTGGAATATGCTTTTGGTCATGTGCGTCTTTCATCGTCGAAAAGAGGGCTTCGTAAAGGGTGAGACCGTTCCGGATGGATTTTTCTTTTTTGTGTCCGGCTTCATACGTGAGCTTCATTCCGACAACTGGCTGTGCGGGCGGTTTTTCTGCTTCACCGAACACCCAGAGCGGGAAGTTGCTCAGCACCCCTCCGTCCACAGTGACGGCATTGCCGGCCAAGGAATGGAGGGTGACAGGCTCGAAAAAGAAAGGGATGCTGGTACTCATCCGCAGCGCACGGGCCACCGGGAAAAAGTCCGGCCGGAGTCCATACTCTTCCAGATCATCTGGCAGGATGACCAGCTTGCCGTTCGTCAAATCGGACACGACGATTTTCAGCGACCCTTCCGGCAGGTCTGCAAACGTGTACACCCCTTTTTCCGCAAGCAGGTCACTGAACCAGTTCTCCAGCGCTACCCCCTTGTACAGCCCCATCTTCCAGTACAGCTGGATCCATTTAAGGAATGGCACGGGAAACCAAGTCTTGCGGGCATCGAGCAGAGCCGGGAAGTCCTGTTCCATCAGGACGTCCTCCATCTCGCTGGCCGAGTAGCCGGAAGCGATCATTGCGGCAACGATTGCTCCTGCACTCGTACCGACCGTATTTTTGAACGTGTACCCATTCTCTTCAAATACTTTGCAGGCTCCGACAAGTGCGAGCCCTTTCATGCCGCCGCCTGAGAATACGCCATCTATCTCCAAGTTCTCTCCTCCCTTTTTTCTACTGTAAGGTCAGGAGGAAGTAAATAGAACAAAAAAGACCATCAGTTGACATGAGGGTGAACAGCTGGTATACTTTATAAGTTAACAATTGTTTTGTTGATTGTTTGAATTCTGGCATTCTGCGGAATGTTTACCGATAATACGTATTCACACTGGCGCGGCTACAGGGCCGCAAGGACGCAAAAGTAGGTAGGGTTTGCGTTGCTTATGTTAGGAAACACCTGCTGGACAACGACCGCGGCAAATGATCGTTGTGACACATCACATTTCGAAAACAATCATCCACTATTGACGATTCGATAATCAGCAAGACACAAAAAACAAAGGGGCGCCCCATTACCGGGCGCCCCTTTTCCAATGGGTTCATGTCTCTGCTCTGTCGCCGATCAGCACAGCGAGAATGATCATTCCGACAAACATCGCTGCAAACAATGAGATGGTCACCTGATGGGTTCCCGTCAGATCATATAGGACCCCGATGACGAGCGGCAGCAGACCGCCGATCACATATCCTCCCGTCTGCATCATTGCAGTCCATGAATTGGTTTCCGCAGCGCTCTCCGTTTCGTCCAGCGGAAGCACGAGTGCGATCGGAAACATTCCGCCAAGCGGGATGCCCATCAGCAGAGCCCCGACCCAGAGCAGCGGGATATAGCCTGTATAAAACAGCCCGACAGCAATCAGACCCACGGACAGGATGAACAGCAGCCACATCTTCCTGCCGGGGTACTTTTCCATCATCAGCGGAATCGAGATATTGAGGACGATCTGCACTGCCGTCATCATGCTGACGAGCGTTCCCGCCTGTACGAGCGTCATGCCTTTCGAGACGGCGATCGGTGCCAGCCAGATGACGACGGAAAAGAACGCGGCCGACTGGAGTCCGAAGAACAGCAGGAACAGCCAGGCTTTCCCCGTCTTCCATGGGGAGCGGCCCGGGCTTGCAGCGGCAACTGTCTTCTGCTTCGCGTTCTGCCTCACCATGACCGTGTCATTCGCGGAAGACAGCCAGGCAGCGACACCGATGAACGCAAGCACCGCCCAGATGCTGAGGGCAAACGGATACGAACCCGTCGCTTCATAGAAGTAGGCGGATAACCCTGTACTCAGTGTAGCGCCGGTCCCGAGACCGAACGAATAGATGCCGATCACCGCGCCCGCACGATGCGGGAAGTTCTGTTTGATCATCGCGGACAGCAGCGGACCGGCCACTGCGATGGCGACACCTGCCCCGACGGACGAAATGACGAGCATAGAGTACGTCGGGATGAATTCCCGGACAGCCGTCATGACACCGATCAGCAGCACCATTGCCACCATCGTCGCATTCAGTCCGATACGGCGGTTCAGCACCGGCGCAAGCGATGCAAAAATCCCCATGCAGACGACCGGCAAGGCGGTCAGCAGACTGACCTGTGCGTTCGTAAGTTCCAGATCGGCCCGAATCGTATCGAGCAGCGGACCGATCGATGTGACAGCCGGCCGCATATTGAGCGATACTGCAAAAATGGCGAAAATCATCAAGTACATCTGCTTAATAGTCATTTGATTGGTTTCCATAGGCAGTCCCTTCCCTCACAGGCTCCTCCGAACTTGCGTTTGCCCCTCGCTGCGGTTATAATTTCCAGTGAAAGGGTGGCGTACATGAAAATCATACATTGGTCGTATACACGCAAGTATCAGATCAAAGGTATATTCGACTTGTTTCCTGACGCTGTAGTCATCTTCCGGCAGATCAACGGCTATTATTTCATCCGCTCCATCAGGGGGCTTGAGCCGACCTATCTGCCAGAACGAAAACATTATGTACAAATGGAATATTGCATCAATAAAGAGCTCGGCACACTTGCAGCCTACCAGAACCGGCGTGCACTCGGCAGACAGCAGCAGAGCAGCTGACTGCGCAGTTTACGCGGCTGTTTCCATTGTAAATCCGGCAGCGGGATTATGCCACTTTGAATGGTTCCCCAGGCGCCGGTATTCATGCTATAATAGGCAAAGTGTGAATTTTAGGAGGTCAATCATGTTAGCAGTGAGTAATGTCAGTCTCCGGTTCGGGGACCGGAAACTTTTCGAAGATGTTAATATACAGTTCAACCCCGGCAACTGTTACGGTCTGATCGGTGCGAACGGTGCCGGCAAATCCACATTCCTGAAAATCCTTTCAGGAGAACTGGAGCCGCAGACAGGCAATGTCATCCTCAATAATGACGATCGTCTTGCAGTCCTGAAACAGGACCACTTCCAATATGAAGACGAAGCCGTACTGGATACCGTCATCATGGGTCATAAGCGCCTGTATGACATTATGACAGAGAAAAACGCCATTTACATGAAAGAGGACTTTTCCGACGAGGACGGCATGCGTGCCGCTGAACTCGAAGGCGAATTCGGCGAGCTGAACGGCTGGGAAGCTGAATCGGAAGCAGCAATCCTTCTCCAGGGCCTCGGTATTCCTGAAAGTATGCACTCGATGAAAATGGCTGAACTGACAGGTTCCGACAAAGTGAAAGTGCTCCTCGCACAGGCCCTGTTCGGTAAACCTGACGTGCTGCTTCTCGATGAGCCGACCAACCACCTCGATCTGAAAGCAATCCAGTGGCTGGAGGAATTCCTGATCGGATTCGAGAATACGGTCATCGTCGTATCCCACGACCGTCATTTCTTGAACAAAGTCTGTACGCACATTGCGGACCTCGACTTCAGCAAGATCCAGATCTATGCCGGCAACTACGATTTCTGGTATGAGTCGAGCCAGCTCGCGTTGAAGCTGTCCCAGGAACAGAACAAGAAAAAGGAAGAGAAAGTGAAGGAACTGCAAGCGTTCATCGCACGGTTCAGCGCCAACGCTTCAAAGTCGAAACAAGCGACTTCGCGGAAGAAGACACTCGACAAGATCCAGCTGGATGACATCAAACCATCCTCCCGCCGGTATCCGTACGTCAATTTCCAGCTCGGCCGTGAAATCGGCAACGATGTGCTGATGGTCCGTGACCTGTCCAAGAACCAGGATGGCGTCCAATTGCTGAAAGATGCATCGTTCACGTTGAACAAGGAAGACAAAGTCGTCCTGATCGGCAACCCGCTTGCGAAGACGGCGCTCCTCGACATTCTCGCGGAAGAAACGGAAGCGGACGCTGGAAGTGTCAAATGGGGTGTTACAACGTCGCGTGCATATTTCCCGATCGACAACAGCGAATTCTTCGAAGGGGATGAAAAGACACTTGTCGAGTGGCTTCGTCCGTATTCTCCTGAAGATGAGACCGAGACGTTCCTGCGCGGATTCCTCGGCCGCATGCTGTTCTCCGGCGAAGAAGTGAACAAGAAGCCGTCCGTCCTCTCGGGTGGTGAAAAAGTGCGCTGCATGCTGTCCAAGATGATGCTCACAAATGCAAACGTCCTTCTTCTCGACGAGCCGACGAACCACTTGGACCTCGAGTCCATCCAAGCACTTAACAACGGCCTGATCGCATACAAAGGCGCCATGCTGTTCACTTCCCATGACCATCAGTTCATCCAGACTATTGCGAACCGCGTCATCGAAATCAACGATGACGGAACGATCTTCGATAAGATGATGGGCTATGATGAGTACTTGGAATGGAAAGAAGCACAGCCTGCAGGGAACTGATTGAAAGCAAAAAACACAGGAGCCGCCGGATGATCCGGCGGCTCCTGTGTTTTTCTTTTTGGCGGACATGATTTTCGATAATCCGGAAATACTAAAGAAAAAGGAGAGGATTGCAATGAACCGATGGATAGGTTTCCTGCTGCTGATCATCCCCCTTCTTCTCATGCCCGCCTGCTCGAAACTGAACGGTCAGGATGTTACCACCCCCGATAATTCAGGCAATAGCGGAGAACGGACACCGCTTGACGAAGACACGACAGGTGACGGTGAGGAGAACCGGGCGGACAGCAGCGGCGATCCCGAAAAGACAAAAGCTGACAGTGATGAAGAACATGGCGATATCCAGAATCCCGCGATGATGGACTATTTCCTTCCCGATGGCTCAAAAGTGCATTACAAAGGGCTCGGGAATGAGTATGCCGAAATCGACATGCAGGTGTTTCATCCATATGAAGACATTGTCATGACCTATGAAGACAACGGCGGCTCTCTGATCCGGAAGCTGTTCAAGGTCGAAGAGGACAAAATCATCAAATTGGATGAAGAGCATGTCGATACGGAATCCAATGCACCGTCCATCGCAGAGATCAAGCAGATGGAACGGCAGGGAATCTATTTGCAGAAGCCATTTGAAAAAGGGGCTTCCTTTGAGCATTGGACAGTCGTCGATACGGATGCTTCCGTCGATACACCCTACCAAAAATTCGATCATGCCATCGTAATAGAAGAAAAAGGGAATGACTACGTCAACAGGCGCTATTTTGTGGAAGGGTTCGGTGAGGTGATACGGGAGTCGGTGATGAAGGGCGAGAACGACGAAGAGTTCACGATCACATCCACCATGGAGTCGGTGAAACAGCCGCATTAAATCCATAAAAAAGAGGACCTGCCTCGGCAGGACCTCTTTGTTCGGTTATTAGAGTTTAATAACGTTCGCAGCCTGGAGACCGCGGTTGCCTTCGACGATTTCGAATTCAACCTGCTGGCCTTCGTCCAATGACTTGAAGCCTTCGCCCTGGATTGCTGAGAAGTGTACGAATACGTCGTCTTCTCCGTCAACCTCGATGAAACCGAAACCTTTTTCTGCGTTGAACCACTTGACTGTACCTTGTTTCATAAAAAATTACCCCCAAATTATGATTGCTAATACATGAACCCGCCAGTGAAAGGCAAAATTCACGTATTACAAAAAGTACCGACGCAGCCGATCACTTTCTGTAATACGTGAATAGTTGTTCGTTGCGAGTATCTGCTATTAACCTGTAAAACTACTATACCATACAGCTAGTATATGTCAACGACACAATAGGAAATATTCTAATTATTATTCATCCAGGAAAGGAACCGGTTTCTCGCCGGATAAAATGAAAATCCCGTGATACAGCTGCAGGTCCTCATCACATCCGTCACAATACGTCCGCTCCCCCGGATTCCAGAAGGCGGTGAACGTCCGATGTTTGCTGCGCTCCTTCTTGAAACGCGGACGCATTTCCTCCATCAGGGAATGTGCATACGCTGCCGCCTCTGCCAGTTCTCCGAAATAACGCCGGCTGCGCACCATTTCATCCCACCCATCAAACATCCACCAAGGTTCGTAATCCGCTTTCATGTAAATGACTTCATACATAGTGCAACCTCTTTTCCTGTTCAGTTGACAATTATACAAAGCACCCTCATTTTTTCCAAGCAATGCGTTCCGGACCCTGTCCTAAATATTCGTCTCCGGCCGAAATGTGCGGTATAATTGCAGAAGAACGATACTTAGACGAAACCTTTTACTGATCGATACGTAATAAAGATAATCACCTTACTCGAAAAGGAGGGCTGTCTGACGATGAAAAAAGTAAAGCAGTTCTTTTTGCGTCACTTCATCGTGGCACCCGTCAGTTTCGGAACGTTCTTTTTCCTGCTGCTCGGTACGGGGATGAACCTATTTGCTGCGACCGGCATCCTCATTGCCATGTATCTCGGCGGCACATTCGGCATCAAACAGCTCCAGATCGGCTCGGCAGTCAAGGAACTCGGCATGACGCGTTCCGAATATAAACATATTCAGTTCCAGCTCGAAGAAGCGAAAAAGAAAGTCAAAAAATTGGGCAGCCTCTATGGACAAGTGCGTTCCGTCCAGGCATTCCGGCAAGTGTATGAACTCAGCAGCCTGTCACGGAAAGTCATGACCATCGTCCGGAACGATCCGAAGAAGTTCTATCAGACCGAGCAGTTCTTCTACGCTCATCTCGATTCTGCCGTCGAACTGACGTCCAAATATGCCCTGCTGTCGAATCAGCAGCTGAAAGACAAGGAAGTGCGGATTGCACTCCAGCATACCCGGGAAACGATCACCGACGTCACCCGTCAGTTAGAAGATGACCTGCAGGATGCGCTTGCAACCGACCTGGCCGCCCTGCAGCTCGAACTCGATTATGTCGATGTGACCATGCGGCGCAGAAAAGAACTGCCGACTACAGAGGAGGAATTACTCGATGACCGAAAACAAGCCAATGACCGATGACGTGACATCTTTCGATGACTTGCTGAGCAACCCGTTCAGCCAGGATGATCAGCTGCTTCCTGAAGAAATGCAGACGAAACAGCCTGCTGCAGGTCAGCCTGTCAAGCTCATGGAGCGGCTGACAGATGAGGAACAGCAGAAAGCGAAGGAATTGGCGTCACAAATACCTGTCGGCGATTATGAAGCCATCCTGACATACGGATCAGCTGCACAGAATGAACTGTCCTCATTCTCCCATAAGATGCTCGACCACGTGCAGAGCAAGGATATCGGGCCTGTTGGAGATGTGCTGAACGACCTGATGGGCAAGCTTTCCGAAATCGATCCCGATGATCTGTCAGAGAAGAAGAAGTCGGGTCTGAGCCGGCTGTTCAATAAAGCCTCCCGGTCCATCCAGGAAATGATGACGAAATACCAGAAGCTGAGCACTCAGATCGATCGCATCGGTATCCAGCTTGAACATTCGAAACGCGGCCTGATCGAAGACGTGCATATGCTCGATAACCTGTACGAACAGAACAAAGTCTATTTCCAGGCACTGAACGTCTATATCGCTGCAGCCGAGCTGAAGCGCGACGAACTGGCTGGCGAAATCATCCCGAAGATGCAGGCGGACGCCCAGCAGTCGAACGACCAGATGGCGATCCAGGAAGTGAACGATATGATCCAGTTCCTTGACCGCCTCGAGAAACGTCTGTATGATCTCCAGCTATCCCGCCAGCTGACGATCCAGAGTGCCCCGCAAATACGAATGATCCAGCAGACGAACCAGACGCTCGCCGAAAAGATCCAGTCATCGATCATGACATCGATTCCCCTCTGGAAAAACCAGATTGCGATCGCCCTGACGCTCAATCGTCAGAAGAAAGCCGTCGAGTCCCAGCAGCTCGTGACGAAGACGACCAATGACCTGCTGCTCCGGAACTCGGAAATGCTGAAGATGAATTCAATTGAAACCGCTAAAGAGAACGAACGCGGGATCATCGAAATCGATACTTTGAAGAAGACACAGGAAAACCTGATCCAGACGATTGAGGAGACTCTCGCAATCCAGGCGGACGGTCGTGCGAAACGGAAGGAAGCCGAACGGGAAATCGGACGGATGGAAGAAGAACTGAAACAGCGTCTGCTCAATATCCACGAAAAAACGCAAAATCGTCCGCTTTGAGACGATTTTGCGTTTTTTTATTGCGTCACGATGGTCAGCAGCTTCCGCAGGATACGCAGCGTCTGGTCGGCAAATTCCTCAACCGAGCCGGCTGCTGCCGTTTTGCTGCCGAACATCGCAGAAAACAGCTCCCGCTGTTCCTCGGTCGTCTCTACGGCGGATAAGAACAGGTGAATGACGGAGATTCCCTCCCGCTCCGTCTCCCAGACCGCTTCCGCCGTATCCAGGACGCCATTCCGGTCGTACCCGAATGCCGATGGCTCCCCATCCGAAAATACGAGAAGGAACTTGTGCCGTTCCTGCCGTTTCGCCAGGCGCCCGGCCATCCAGCGGATTGCAAAGCCGTCACGGTTATCTTCATGAGCAGTGAAATTCATGATCGCGCCGCCGCTGTCCGTCCGTATGTCTTCGAAAGCATGCATGATCTCAAAATAATTCGGCTGTATCTCCTTCGTCGCTTCATAGGCATCTTCATAATACGACGCGATTTCGAACGGCACGGACAGTGCCCGCAGCACATCGTGGAACAGCAGAACGGCTTCCTTTGTTTCATCCAGTTTATCGATCATCGATGCAGAACCATCAACGAGAAGGCCGAACACAGCGTCGAGCTGGATGGAAGGCGCTGACTTCCTGTAGAACGGTTTCGGCCGCTCCTCCGTCAGCAGGCTGGTGAGCTTGGATGACAGACGTCCGGACGCAAGGCTTTCCCGCCGATCCTGCCGTTTCTGCTGCAGCCGTTTCCGCATCTCGGCGGTGATCGCTTTGACGAGCGGAGTATGCTTCGATCGAAGCAGTTCAAGCCTGCGGCGCTCACTCCCGTCTGTTTCATCCGGCAGCCGCACGACCTCATACGTGACATTCCGGTTGGCAGGGCCGAATGAGTCCCCCGCCCGTTTCATGGCAGTCTCCAGCTTTCCATCTTTGTGCGCTGCTACCCCCGACTCTGCGATCTCATCCTCGTTCCCTATCGACGTCCCTTTGCCGGTCTGCTGGATACTGGACGGATCATCCCCCGCCTTGGCATCATCCGAAGCCGACAGGCCGGACGTTCCTTGCTGGAGATCGAATGTCAGATGAAACCCTTTTTCATCTTCCGTTTCACGGTGCCAAGCACGGAATTCCTCCTCGATCGTTTCCTTTTCCACGGAGGACCCGATTTCTTCCGTTTTTGTTTTTCCGGATGGTGTCTGCATCCGCTCCCCGTCCTCAAACCCATCCCCGATCGTATAAACAGGCAAAATTACATCGATCTGCAGGCTGCCTGCCGCCAGTTCGAGAATACGTCTTGCCAGCAGGATGCTGTCCCGCGTGGATGATACGTCATAGACCTGTTCCGCAAGAAGCCGGATCCGATCTATCGGCAGACTGCCGAGGAGCGGATCCGGTCCTCCGAGCGTTCCGAGATGGATATCCAGAAACAGCTGGCTGATCAGCGCGTCTGCCAAAAAACCACGTTTTGCGTTGGCGGCCAGCCGATCGCGATGGTAAGCAGCGTACACGTCCCGCCGAGCATCGAACACCCTGCTTGTTCCCGGACGCTCAATTCGGATAGCTTCGGTGAGCCGGAATTCCTCCAGCATCATGACAAGCTGACGTCCGAGGATCGGCAACGGAGAGGCTCCTTCGGAAGCGGTGAATTGCCGCCATGCCCGGAGGTCGAACTGCCGGAAAAAGCCTGCGGACAGCAAGTATATATCCGACAGCCGGCCAAGATGTGTGACAGTATCGTCACGATGCCGCCAGAAGACGCTCATGGCGAGGACTGATTCCTTTGGCTGGTATTCGATCAGCTGCCTCTCTGTCAGGCGCAGGTACGGCGCTTCGGCGAGCGATTGTGCAATTTTTTCGTACAGCATCAGACTATGTGTCTCTACGGACTCATCGTTGAATTGGATGAACCGGCTTACTTTGCTCATCGCTCTCCCCTCACTTCACCCATGTGGCTGCCAGTTCGTTGACCAGGTCACGTTCCATCCTATCTTCCAGCAATTCTGCAATCGCATAGCGGACCGCACGGCCGATCGGTATATGAACAGCAAGTTCCAATGCATTCAGCAGGCTCCGGACTGAAGCCGCTTCGTCAGCCAGCAGTCCGTTTGCCACCTGTTTGGTCAGGTCTTCCGACAAGTTCATCAGGACATCGACCGTATCGGCCGGGGCATCCGGCACAGCTCGTTCGAGTACCTGGCGCAACTGACCGGCTGCCAAGTAGGGTATCGAAAACGACACAAAGCGGTTTTTCAGTGCTTCGTTCATCGGTGACGTCCCGATATAGCCTTCATTGATAGCTGAGATGACGGAAAAGTCAGGATGCGCCGTCAGCACCTCGCCCGTGAATGGATTCGTGAGCATCCTTCTGTGATCGAGGACGCTGTGCAGGACCGGCAGTGTTTCGGGTTTTGCCATGTTGATTTCATCGATATACAGGATATGGCCATTTTTCATGGCCTGGATCACCGGCCCATCGACAAACTCGATGATGCTCTGCCCATTCCTGACGATGATCGTCTTGAACCCCAGGAGTGCTTCAGCATCTAGATCGACCGAGCAGTTGACACTCTGCATCGGCTGATGGAACAGCGCTGAAATACTTTGCGCCAGCCGTGTCTTGCCGCTGCCGGACGGGCCTTTCAGCAAGACCGGTTTCCCGAGTGACACAGCTGCTGTAATATCTTCAAAAAGATGTTCTGTCGGGCTGATATATCCGCCGGACTGGATGAGCCGTTCTTCGTCTTCTGTATAGGTGCGTGCATGTCTGGACCGTATCATCCGTTCCACAATCGTTTCCACTCTGCAGTCCTCCCTGTTACGCAAAACGGTCTGATGCGATGGAAGCATCAGACCGTCTGCCGGATCATTCGAAATATGTCTTGTAATAGCCGCCGACTTTCCCTGTGTTATCGACAACGAACAGGAATTCTTCCGTCTCGTTTTTGACATCATAGGTACGGCCGGGCGTCAAGACGTTCGTGACAAGATATTTTGCAGCGTCTGCATGCTTGCAGACGACTTGCCGGATTGCCGGAGCATCCGGCCATTCTTTGAACGATGACATTGCGGCTCCCGCCCTTCTGTAGGTAATGATGATGCAAGACACCGCCCATCAAACTGCAGGCGGTGCTGGCAGTCCGATTATGAACCGAGAAGGAGGTCTTCCGGATTCTCGATCAGTTCCTTGACCATCTTCAGGAAGCCGACAGAATCTTTGCCATCGATGACACGGTGGTCATACGAAAGGGCGACATACATCATCGGACGGATCTCAACGTTGTTGCCGACAGCGACCGGACGCTTCTGGATCGTATGCATGCCGAGAATGCCGACTTGTGTGCCGTTCAAGATAGGTGTCGACAGCAGGGAACCGAAGACGCCTCCGTTCGTGATTGTGAACGATCCGCCTGACATGTCTGCAAGTGTCAGCTTGTTGTCGCGTGCTTTCTTTGCAAGTTCACCGATCGTCGCTTCGATCTCTGCAAAGTTCTTGCGGTCAGCATCCACGACGTTCGGAACGACGAGGCCGCCTTCCGTAGACACGGCAATACCGATATCGTAATAGTTCTTCATGAGGAGCTCATCTCCGTCAAGCTCGGAGTTGACGTTCGGATATTTCTTGAGTGCCGCCACGACTGCCTTCGTGAAGAAGGACATGAAACCGAGACGGACGTCGTTCTTATCGAAGAATTCGTCTTTCTTGCGCTTTCGCAGTTCCATGACGTTCGTCATATCGATTTCGTTGAACGTAGTGAGCATCGCTGTATTCTGCTTCACTTCCAGAAGACGTTTTGCGATCGTCTGGCGGCGGCGGCTCATCTTGACGCGTTCAACCCGGCCATCGTCCGCTGCAGGTGCCTGCTGTTTTGCAGGAGATGGAGCCGCTGGAGCCGGCTGGGATTTCGGCGCAGACCCGTGAGCTTCCACGTCCTGCACACGGATGCGTCCCATTGGGTCGACAGGTGAAACGTCTGCGAGATTGATGCCTTTTTCGCGTGCGAGCTTGCGTGCTGCCGGGCTTGCGATCGTACGGTCTCCTGAAGCAGCCTCTTCAGCTGCTGCAGGCGGTTCAGCTGCAGCCGGTTCCGATACTTGTGCAGGCTGCTGCGGAGCAGGCTCGACGGATGCCGCCGGCTGCTGTGCAGGAGCACCAGATCCGGCGCCGACTACTGCGATCACTTGTCCGACTTCAACTGTGTCGCCTTCTTCCGCCATCAGCTGCTGGACGGTCCCTGCTTCTTCCGAGATGACTTCGACGTTAACTTTGTCAGTCTCCAACTCAACGATGAATTCACCTTTGTCTACGTTGTCACCGGGCTGTTTCAGCCACTTTGCGATCGTTCCTTCGGTAATCGATTCTGCCAGTTCAGGTACTCGGATCTCTGCCACAATAAATTCCTCCTCTAAATATCGTTCAAAAAGTAGTTCAGGCTTACTGTTTCAGCGCTTCTTCGACAATGCGCTGCTGTTCGGCTTTGTGCATCGTGCCGTTGCCTTCAGAAGGACTTGCGCGATGGATCCTTCCGGTATAGTTTACCGGCAGGCCTTGTGAGATTTCGTTCAAATACGGACGCGCGAATGACCAGGCACCCATGTTTTTCGGTTCTTCCTGAACCCATACGATCTCTTCCGCATTCGGGTAGCGCTGGATGATCGCGGACAGTTTATCGGATGGGAACGGATACAGCTGCTCCACACGGGCGATGTGCAGATGATCGTAACCTTGTCCGTCTTTCACTTTCTCAGCAAGGTCGATCGCCATCTTGCCGCTGGTCAGGAGGATCTTTTTCACGCTGTCCGCGTTTTTCCCTGTATTCGGTTCTTCAAGCACCGTCTCGAAATGACCTTCCGTGAGATCTTCCACGTCTGCTCCGACGAGCGGATGACGGAGAAGTGATTTAGGAGTCGCCAATACGAGCGGGCGCTCGGCTTCATCACCCAGGATGGCCGCCTGCCTGCGAAGAACATGGAAGTAGTTCGCCGCGCTTGAAATGTTGGCGACGGTCCAGTTGTTTTCCGCACAGAGCTGCAGGTAGCGCTCGATACGTGTACTTGAGTGTTCCGGTCCCTGACCTTCATAGCCATGCGGCAGCAGCATGATCAGACCGGACTGCTGGCCCCATTTCGCGTTGCTGGAAGAGATGAACTGGTCGTACATCACCTGCGCCATGTTGGAGAAGTCCCCATACTGTGCCTCCCAGATTGTGACCGTCTTTTCCTCTTCCAGATTGTAGCCGAACTCATAACCGACAACGCCCGCTTCGGTAAGCGGACTGTTATAGGCGACGAACGATGCATTCGAGCCGCTGATATGGTGGAGCGGTACGAACTCCTCACCTGTCTTCTCGTCGTGGAGAACGAGGTGACGATGAGCGAAAGTCCCCCTCTGGATATCCTGGCCCGACATCCGGACCGGCTTGCCGTCCTGCAGGATCGATCCCAAGGCGAGCTGTTCAGCGTGCGCCCAGTCGATCTTCCCTTTGCCGTTGAACGGATCCTGGCGGCGTTTGAGAATCCGGTCCAGCTTGCCGAATACATGGAAGCCTTCAGGATAGGTCAGCAGTTCCTCGTTCATGCGGCGCAGGCGGTTTTCTTCCACGCCTGTCTGGAGATCACGCGCATAGCCTGCGAGGACAGCTTCCGGTGTCGCGTTTGTTCCCGGTGTGCTGTCGGCGGATGTCTCCTTCACCTTATCGTAAGCCCGCTGCATCTCAGCGAATACATCCGCATCCAGCTTGTCGACTTCTTCCGCTGTCAGGATGCCTTCATTGACGAGTGCTTCCCCGTAAAGCTGGCGTGCCGTCGGATGGCTGTGGACTTCCTGGTACATTACCGGGTTTGTGACCATCGGTTCATCCATTTCGTTATGACCATACCGGCGGTAGCCGATCAAGTCGATCAGGATGTCCTTGCCGAATTTCTGGCGGTATTCGAAGGCGAACAATGCAGAAGCAATGACGTCTTCCGGACTGTCGGCATTGACGTGGACGATCGGCACCTCAAAACCTTTTGCCATATCCGATGAGTAATGGGTCGAACGGGAATCGTAATATTCTGTCGTGAAGCCGATCATATTGTTTGCGATAACATGGATGGAACCGCCTGTCTGGAAACCGCGGACCCGGCTGAAGTTGAACGTTTCCTGGACGATCCCCTCACCCGGGAATGCTGCATCGCCGTGCACCATGACAGCATATGCCGCGTTCGTATCCTGCACCGGAATCCCCGGAGCATCCGTGTTCTCCTGCGCTGCGCGTGTCTGACCGGCAATGACCGGATTGACGACTTCCAGGTGTGACGGGTTATAGGCAAGGAAACGGTCCATGCCGCCTTCTTTTTTGTAAAGGGCGCCGAGATGGTACTTGACATCTCCGAACCAGCCGCGTGTCACCTCGACCGAGCCATCTTCCGGAAGGAATGGCGACGAAGGGACTCCCGCAAATTCGGCGAACATCATTTCATACGGTTTGTTCAGAATGTGCGTGAGTACGTTCAGCCGGCCGCGGTGCGCCATGCCGATCAGCATCTTCTTCGTGTCCGCTTCCTCAGAACGGCGTACGAGCTCATCGAGGAACACGACAAGCGTATCAAGGCCTTCTATGGAGAAACGTTTCGCCCCAACGAACGTCCGGTGGATGAATTTCTCGAAACCTTCGATCCTTGTCAGACGGTCGAGCAGCTGTTTCTTCTCATCCGCAGTAAGTGAGACTGCCAGCCGGCCGGATTCGATGCTCTGCTGGATCCACTGCTTTTCATCCTCATCGATCAGATGGGCGAATTCAACAGCGATTTTCCCTGTATAGAGCGATTTCAAGTAATTCACGGCATCCAGAGCATTCTCCACTTGAGCGGGTGCATCCTGAAGGAACAAGGATGCCGGCATCTCTTCCAGATCCCGTTCGGAAAGATCATAAGAGGACAGTTCCATGCGTGTTGCGTCTTTCGGACGGTCGTTCAGCGGATAAATATCCGCAGCGAGATGTCCGTATGCGCGAATAGCGTCCATCAGTCTGTAAGCGGACAGGACTTTCCCGAAATCAGCCGGACTGCCTTCTGTCCTTTCCGGCGACGGTGAGCCTGACTGACTTCCGGCTGCAGCCGGGGCTCCGTTCCTTCTGAAGAAGTCAGCAAGTTCTGCATCGACAGACTCAGGGTCGTTTTTGTACCGTTCGTACATTTCCATTACGTAGCCAAGGTTCGGGCCGGAAAAGGCCGCATACGGCGAACGTTCGGAACCAACACGATTCGACATGAATTATTACCTCCACATTTGCCTTTCGGCATGTTGCACAAATTTTTATATCCTTATCCATGTTACCATGCAGAATGGGGAATCGAAAGGGTTTCGTTCTAGTAACTGCATGTTTTATCCGCGAACTAGTTTACACGCTGCGGCTTATGGTTGCAAGGGGCAGGATCATATGAGACACGGAATTCCTTGCCGCATAATTATGCACCTGTTCGGCAGCCGAGGATGAGATCCGCCATTTCTTCCGGTGTTTTTGTCGAATCTGTCTTTTCC
Organism: Sporosarcina koreensis; assembly: GCF_000826145.2. GTDB lineage: Bacteria > Bacillota > Bacilli > Bacillales_A > Planococcaceae > Sporosarcina > Sporosarcina trichiuri. The sequence continues at coordinate 463,163 of NZ_LN651337.1, read as the reverse complement.
ATAGTGGCGAGAATGGCCTGCCTGTCATCCTTGAGTCCATCCAGGCTCAACAGCAGCTCGGTTTCTGTCAGTTCTTCTTCTGTCAGAACACGGGCATAACCAAGTTTTTTGAAGTGTCGTGCATTCAGGATCTGATCGCCACGGCTCTTCTCAGCGGAGAGCGGCACGAGCAGCATCGGGATTCTGACTGCCAGCAGTTCGAAGATCGCATTGGAGCCGGCTCGGGATAAGGCGTAATCGGAGGCTGCCAGCAAGTGCGGCAGGCCTTCCGTCACGTATTCGAATTGGACATAGCCTTCCCTGCTGTCGAGTGACTCGTCGAGGTTCCCTTTTCCGCACAGATGGATCACCTGGAACCGGCTGAGCAGCTCGGGCAGACATCCGCGGATCCCTTCGTTCAGGACGGCGGATCCCTGGCTTCCGCCCATGACAATCAGGACGGGTTTCCCTTCCGACAATCCCGCCATGCGGAGTCCTGTTTTGCGATCGCCATCGAACAGCTCGGGCCGGATGATCGCTCCGATGCACGATGATCTGTCTGCGGGCACATAGGCAAGTGTCTCTTCGAAAACAGTGAAGATATGTTTTGCGAATGGAAGTGCGAGTTTGTTTGCAAGACCCGGTGACACATCGGACTCGTGGGCCACAACCGGAATGCGTGCAAGTTTCGCAGCCAGGACAACCGGCACGGAGACGAATCCGCCTTTCGAGAAGATGATCTCGGGCTTCAGCTTCCGCAATATGGAGTATGCCTGCAGGACCCCTGCTCCGACACGGAACGGATCCGTTAAGTTTTTCATGGAGAAATAGCGGCGCAATTTCCCGCTGTCGATTGCATGGTAGATGACTTCGGGATGACCTTTCCCGATCAGATCACGTTCGATCCCTTCATGGGACCCGATATAGTGTATTTCATAACCCCGCTCCAGAAATGCAGGAATGATCGCTTCGTTGACAGAGACGTGGCCTGCTGTCCCTCCGCCTGTTAACACGATTACTGGCCGTTTCATGTGGCCGTTCACCTCTTCTATTCGTTAAAAACTTAACGTCTTTTCTTCTAACCTCTTGATAGTATACCAAAAAAGCATGCTACAATTAGAGTCGAATTTGAAAAAGGAGGGGAAACCCATGGAACCTTCTCTTCTTCCGGAACGGAAACCGGTCCGTTTCCTGAAGATCGTGACACCGATCCTTATTACACAAGTGGCCCTGTACATGGTGACGTTCTTCGATATTCTTATGACTGGCCGCTACGATACATACCATCTGGCAGGCGTGACGATCGGTTCCTCATTCTGGGTGCCGGTCTATACAGGCCTTGCCGGCATACTTATGTCACTGACACCGATCATCGCCCAGCATATCGGCGCCCGCAGAAATACCGAGGTCCGGCCTGCGGTCCAGCAGGGGCTGTACGTATCGGCTGCACTGGCAATTGTCGTCTTTCTGCTGATTACCCTCGTGTTCTTCAAGGTCATCCGGTCGATGGGACTTGAAAATCCGGTCGGACCGATCGCTATCCGCTACTTGCAGGGCATGTCAGTCGGCCTGCTGCCGCTGTTTGCGTACACCGTTCTCAGGTCCTTCTTTGACGCGCTCGGATCGACACGGGTGTCGATGTTCATCATCCTCATTTCCGCGCCGATCAATGTCCTGCTGAATTATCTGCTGATCTATGGGAATTTCGGCTTCCCTGAGCTCGGCGGTGCGGGAGCTGGGTATGCATCCGGTCTGACATACTGGATCGTCTTCGGGATTGCTCTTGGGGTGGCATTGGGCGGAAGGCCGTTCCGCAAGTTCAGTCTGTTTGCACAGTGGCAGCGGCCGAAGTGGCTGTACTGGAAGGAGATTCTGGTCATCGGGGTGCCGATCGGCCTCTCCATTTTCGTGGAGACGAGTATTTTTTCGGTCGTCACACTGCTTATGAGCTCATTTTCGACTGAAATCATTTCCGCACATCAGATCGCACTCAATTTTACGTCCCTGCTGTATATGATGCCGCTCAGCATTTCAATGGGCGCTACGATTCTTGTTGGTCAATCGGTCGGCGGGAACCAGTATGCGGATGCAAAACGATACAGCTACATGGGCATCACGTTTGCTGTCGCATTCAGTCTGCTGTCCATCGCCATCCTGCTGATCGCCCGCTCGTCGATTGCATCCCTGTATACGACCGATCCTGCAATCATGGCACTGGCTTCCCAGTTCTTCATATTCGGTGCGCTGTTCCAGCTGTCCGATGCGGTGCAGGCCCCGATCCAAGGTGCCTTGCGGGGTTATAAGGACGTCAACATTACATTCATCATGGGGTTCGTCTCCCTGTGGGTCATCGGTCTGCCTGTCGGCTACGTCGCAGCTTCGTTCACCGGGCTCGGTCCATATGGATATTGGGTCGGCCTTATCGCCGGCTTGACCGTCGGTGCGGTTGTCCTGAGTTTCCGTCTGCGGTTTATCCAGCGAAAACACGAAATGCCCGCTCAATGAAAAACCGCTTCACTGCAAGTATGTCTGCAGTGAAGCGGTTTTTTGATCACTTCTGGATGAACTGCTGGGTCCAGTAGTTTCCGTTTGCATCGTAGCCGATACCGATATGGGTGAAACCTGGCGTCAAGATGTTCTGCCGGTGGCCTGGAGAATTCATCCAGCCCTGGACAACTTCCTGAGCGCTCCGCTGACCCATCGCAATGTTCTCAGCTGCAGAGCGGTAGGTGATGCCATTCGCTTTCATCTGATCGAACGGAGACCCGTATGTTGGACTTGTATGGGAGAAGTAACGGTTCGCTGCCATGTCGGCGGATTTCTGACGGGCCGATTTCAACAGTTTTTCATCAAACTGCAAAGGTTTCAGTCCGGCTTTCTGACGTTCTGCGTTCGTCAAGTCCAATACAGCCTGTTCGATCTGGCTTGCAGAAACTTGAGTCGAAGCTTCAGGCTGACTCGGTTTTTCTTGTGGAGGAGTCGGTACTGAAGGAGCAGTGTCAGGTTTCTGCTCGGGTTTCTGTTCGGGTTTTACCGGCTGCTCGGGATTCGCTTCCGGCTTTACCGGCTGTTGCGGCTTTGTTTCCGGCTTCACAGGTGTCGGTGCGGGTTCCGGTTTAGCTGACGGTTCATCGGGTTTACTGTCCGGAGCAGGTGCGACAGGTGTCTGCTCTTGTCCGGCCTGATTTCTATATTGTTCGAAGAACAGTTTATACAGCTTGATGGAATCTATGTTGATGCGCCCATTGCTTCGGAATGCCTTAGAGTAGCAAGGCTGCTGGCCCGCTTCCAAATTGATCACTTGTGCTGCTGTCTTCGTCTGGACGGAATCCAGTGATGCTGCTTCTGCGTGGCTGGTATACGGCAAAACGAGTGCCGAACCCAGCAAGATGACTGCAATCGGTTTTTTCATCTTGTACGCCTCCCTTCGCAACTATCATATACGAAAGAGATTCGGCGAAAATTGGAAGAATCCGGTCTGGGGACCAATCCGGCTGGTCGAACCCTTTGTTAAGGTGATGTTTTTACGCACAGAAGGATATCTTTGGCAAGGTGCTGAGTTATTGCCATGTTTCGGATGTTGACATTCTCGCTGAAGAAGTTATTCGGCCTCCCATTCCAGCCTCTCGATGCCTTCCCCGATCATGACGATGCGAGCCGGCATCGTGACGTATTCCGGCATCCAATTCACCATCCCATATGCATACTGGAAGAGCATCGGATGCTTGGCGCCTTCCACTGGTATATAGCCTTTCATGCGGTACACTGTCTCCGGCAGCCTCCGTACCCAGCGCTCGACAGCTTCCTGTGTCACCGGTTCACGGAACTCGATGACCTTTGTTGAAATCGGCAAGTGCTTGCCTGAGATGACCGGACGTTCAGATGCGGACTTCCGGGCCAGCGTCTTTTCGATGAAACCGAAATCGAGCTTTCCCTGGACTGTCTGGACAATCGGAGCATCTTCATTTAAAGATGAAATCTCCATAGATATAGAGGCGAGTTCCGATTCACTGACCAGATCCGTCTTATTCAGCGCAATCAGATGGGCATGGCGGATCTGTTCCAGGAACAGGGCATGCATACGCGGAGACAGCTTTTCCCTGTGCAGCCAGTGCAGCGCATCCGCTACTGTTACGATCCCTTTGACAGACAGACGATCGGCAAACAGGGGAGAATGGACAGCGTCGAGCGCTTCCACCGGATGGGCCGCTCCCGTCGTCTCGATAAGGATGACATCGATATCCTCATAGTCCGTCAGCAGGCTTTGCAGCTGAGCCTCTGTGTTCTCTGAGCCCGTACAGCAAATACAGCCGCCGAGCAGTTCTTTCAGCGGCACGTCGCCGGATTGGGCCACGCTATCCGAGTCTACCGGGACGTCGCCGAATTCGTTCATGAGCACAGCCGGCTTCCTCCCTTGCGCTTGGAGCTGTTTGAGCGAGTGAAGCAGCAGCGATGTCTTCCCGCTCCCGAGAAAGCCGCTGTACAAATAGACATCTATCATCGTGACTGTTCCTTTCCTTGAAAGAAAGCGTCCGATCTCCAGGGATCAGACGCTTTCCAGCTCATTATTTTGCGATTTTCTTCTCAACTGTCTCTTTTGCCTTCAGCAGCTGAGGATCGTCGTTTTCCACTTTCTCTTTCAGTTTGTTCATCAGGCCGATTGTCGTATCACCCGTCAGCACGCCTGTTTCCTCAAGCTGCAGGTCAGCCTGCAGCTTCTTGACGGCCGCTTCGGTCTTTTCGTCGAACAGGCCGTTGATCTCACCGGGATCGTAGCCGACCGCTTTCAGCATTTCCTTGGCCGGTTCTGTATTCGGAGAGACCTCCCCTGCCTTCAGTTCTTCTGAAGGATCGAGGAACGGCAGCATGGCGTAAGTTGGATAGTCGACCTTCACATCCGGCTCGATCCCTTTCTTGTGGATCCAGTTGCCATCAGGTGTCAGCCATTTCGCTGTCGTGATCTTCAAGTTGGAACCATCTCTCATATCGGTCGGTGACTGGACAGTCCCTTTCCCGAATGATTTCGTTCCGACGAGCGGAATGCCTGCCGATTCCTTCAGGGCGCCAGCAAGGATCTCGGAAGCGGATGCACTGCCATCGTCGATGACGAGAGCAACCGGCACGTTGACCTTACGGCCGCCGGAAGCAGGGTACAGGACTGCCTTCTTGCCCCGTTCCTGTGTCTGGACCAGCGTCTTGCCTTCCTCCACGAAGAGGTCGGAAATTTTCAGCGCTCCGTCAAGTACGCCGCCCGGATTTTGGCGGACATCAAGAACAAGCCCTTTCATGCCTTTGGCTTCCATTTCATCAAGGGCTTTCAGCAGCTCATCATACGTATGCTCGGAGAACGTCGTCATACGGATGTGTGCAATTCCGCCGTCGAGCATTTCCGCATAGACGGTTTCGATCGGAATATCATCACGAGTCACTTTCACATCGAACGGCTCCGCCTTGTCACCGCGTTTGACGGTGAGCGTGACAGTCGTCCCTTTTTCCCCGCGGATCAGCATGACAGCTTCCGAAGAAGACATACCCTGGATGCTTTTTCCGTCAACCGCCGTGATGAGGTCGTTCGGCAGCAATCCTTCTTTTTCAGCCGGGGAGTTCTTGATAGGTGAGACGATTTTGATGTAGCCATCCGCTTCCTGGATTTCTGCACCGATCCCCTGGAAACTCGATGAGATGTTTTCCATCAGATGCTCGGTCTCCTCTTTGTTGAGGTAATCCGAATACGGATCATCCAAAGAATCGACCATCCCGTTGATGGCGCCGTCCAGAACTTTATTGTCGTCGATATTTTCGTAGTAGTTCTTCTTGATTTCGTCATATGCGTCATACAATTTCTGGAATTCAGCCCTGTCCGTTTTCTGCGGACTGACCACTTCCACCACTTTGTCCTCACCGAATGTCAGCGCGAAAAAAGTGATTCCCGCTGTCAGGATGACCAGCGTGAAAATCAGCATGACGAAAGAAAACGGCTTGATCTTAAAGTAGCGGTTCGCAGAAGGCGTACGCTCTGGTTCCGGCGAGCGGCTCGGCTCCCGCTGTTCGTTTTCGTCCATTTGGGATCCCACTTTCTTCGTTGAATTGCCAATACCGTCGAAAAAGGGCCGCTGATTTGCATGCGGCCCTTTTATCTATTACTCCTGGATCGCAGCTTCCAGAGCAACTTCGATCATTTCGTTGAAGGTCGTCTGACGTTCTTCGGATGAAGTTGCCTCGCCTGTCAGGATGTGATCGCTCACTGTCAGGATGGACAGTGCTTCACAGCCGTGTTTCGCAGCGAGTGTGTAAAGTGCGGCAGTTTCCATTTCGACAGCCAGCACACCATACGAAGCAAGTTTTTCGTGCTCTGCGTGTTCATTGTAGAAAAAGTCTTCTGTGAAGACGTTACCGACCTGGAGGTGGAGTCCCTTTCCTTTACCTGCATGATAAGCTTTCAGCAGCAGGTCGAAGTTAGCCGTCGGCGCATAGTCGACACCGTTGAAAAACGTACGGTTGATGGGCGAATTGGTCGTAGCGCTTTGCGCCAGGATGACATCGCGGACTTTGACGTCCTTCTGGATCGCACCGCAAGTACCGACGCGGATAAGTTTCTTCACACCGAATTCCTGCATCAGCTCTGTCGTATAGATGGAAATTGACGGAACACCCATGCCTGTCCCCTGTACGGAAATACGCTTGCCTTTGTATGTTCCCGTGAACCCGAACATGTTGCGGACTTCGTTGTATTGGACAACATCTTCCAAGAATGTTTCAGCGATGTACTTCGCACGGAGGGGATCTCCGGGAAGCAGGATCGTATCGGCGACATCGCCCTTTTTAGCGTTGATATGTATACTCATTTGTCCAAGCACCTCTTCTTTCTATTTCTTAACACATCATACAATTAAACCGTTTACTTTGCAACGGTATGCCGAGCTCTTACAAATACCGCTCCTCATACTGACGATACAAGTCATCGAAAATAACAGAGGGCATTTCGGAATCCGCTTTCTCTTCGATATAACGCGATAATGCGTCGAAAGAACGCTCACTCTTCGGAAAACTGTGATCGTTGAACATCCTTTCGGCGAATACCGCATTCAGGTCATCTTTTCCGCCGCCGCGGAATGAGAGGACAAATTGATAAAAAGAGCGGTCCATACGCGGACCCCCTTCCGTTCTTATTTGAATTGGGATTTATAGTCCCCGAGCCCTTCTTCGTCGAATTTATCGACAGGGACAAAACGCAGGGCTGCAGAGTTGATGCAATACCGGGTGCCGGCTTCTCCGGGTCCATCCGGAAATACGTGACCGAGGTGGGAATCCGCCGTCTTGCTGCGCACTTCCGTCCTCCGCATGCCGTGGGACGCATCGAAATGCTCGGTCACTTCCTCTTTCTCGATCGGTTTCGTGAAGCTCGGCCAGCCGCAGCCTGCGTCATATTTGTCTTTCGAACTGAACAGGGGCTCTCCTGACACGACATCGACATAGATGCCGTCTTCATAGTGGCTGTCGTATTCGTTCTGGAACGGCGGCTCTGTGCCCTGTTCCTGTGTGACGTGATATTGCAAATCTGTCAAACGGTTTTTCAGATCTTCTTTCATGGCTGCTCACTCCAATTCTCTGATTTGAATCGTTCGCGACCGGATCCGACGGAATACCGCTTGTAATGACCCGGGTTTTTCTTATAGTAATCCTGATGCCCTTCTTCTGCCAAATAAAACGGTTTGGCCGGCAGGATATCTGTAGCGATCGGTTCGCTGAATTTTTTCGATTCCTCAAGTTCCCGTTTGGACTGTTCAGCTTGTTCATGCTGTTCAGGCGTATGATAATAGATGGCCGTCTTGTACGATTCCCCGCGGTCAAAAAACTGTCCGCCGCTGTCTGTCGGGTCGATCTGCCGCCAAAAGATGTCCAGCAATTCCCTGTACGATATCACTTCATCGTCAAATTCTATCTGCACGGCCTCCCGGTGGCCCGTCGTTTCCGAACAGACCATCTGATAGGTGGGGTTCGGCACGTCACCGCCAGTATAGCCCGAAACAACGGATTCGACGCCGTCATACTTATGGAACGGTTTCACCATGCACCAGAAACAGCCGCCTGCAAATGTCGCTACTTGTTTCATCGTCTGCACTCCTTATCTTTTCAGAATTGACACATCGAGAACAATCTCATCCTTCTCCAGGTTGAACGATTTTGCACGGACGGATACCCCTTTGGCGACCGGAACTTTCGACAAGTCGATGAAAATCTCTTCCTCCTTCGGCCGGACGATCATCCAGGAAGGCAGCTTGATTGAATCCCGCAGGACCTTCAAAACAGCGGATGGCTGGATGTTCAGCTGTCCGAGTTCCATGGAGGATTGCTTCAGTATGAGGTTTCCATCCTCTCTGACGATCGGATCGAAGTGCATGACGACTGGCAGCCGGAACGAAAATACCGTCAGCTCCGAATAAAGGATCACATCATCCTTCACTTTCATCTGCACGGGCAGCTTTTCACCTTTCATCGCGTCACGGATATATGTATTCGCGATGCCCTCGAAGTCTTTCTTTGTCGTGCGAACCGTCAGGTGGTTCGCTTCTCCTTCACCGATCACTTCCGCAGCTGGCAGCTCCTGCGATTCACCGGCTGAACCGATCAGGAACAGCACCCCGGCAAATCCCGCAGCCACAACGCCGGATAATGTGAAGAAGGCTATTTTCCATCCATTCAAGCAATCATCTCCTACCTGTCCTTTTCCCCCTGGACGCGTACTTGCAAACCCCAATCATGCAGGACGCTCACATAGCGATCTTCCATCAATGCATAGCCTGTCGCATTCGGATGAAAGAAATCTGTATGATAGACGAGGTTCGCATTCTCTTCGAACAGATCCGCAACCGGGATGAAACAGCTGTTTCCATCCAGTTCGATCCGTGCCTGGATCGCTTCGTTCCAGTCCTCGATAATGTCTTCGAACTCTTTGACCTCATCAGTGATCAGCAGCATCGGATTGTACAGACCTGACATGATGATCGGCGCATCCGGATTCAGAGCACGGATCGTGCCGAAGATTTCATCGAGCCGTTTCGAATAGCCATCGAGTTCCGTATAGAACGGCTTCTTCTTCAGTTTGAACAAGTTGGCTTTCAGCACTTTCATCAAGTCGTTGCCGCCGATTGTCATGAAGATGACGTCCGCATCCCCGACTGAATCTTGGATCGCTTTCTCATCCAGCTGTTTCAGAAGCTGATCGCTGCGGCGGCCCCTTTTCGCCAGGTTCTCTGTTTCCACATACGTGATACCTTCCCATTCGGTCAGGTCTGAAGCGACCCGCTCGAAATAACCGCCTCTTTTCATCTCATCTCCGACACCTTGCGTCAGGGAATCGCCCAACCCGACAACATGCAGCGATTTCGGCAGGAAATCTGTCGGTATGTCCCACTCTGTAAATTCGACATCACGTCTTTCCGTAAAAGGCTCTGCGTTATTTCTGAACACCTGATCACACCCCGTAATCACCAATGAGAAGGCGAGAAAAATGACTAGCGCGCTTCTTCTCATTCTCCTTTTCCCCATTTCCTAAAAATTATGCGAGCAGCTATGCATACAGCGTTTCCTGCTCAGTCCGTGTAGTACATGAACCCGATTGCTCCGGCTCCGGTGTGGGTGCTGACGACAGGCGATGTGAAAGAGAACCGGATATCCGTGAAGCCGCTCTCTTCGATAAGACGTTTCAGCGGTTCGGCCATCGCCAATCCGTTGGCGTGGGAGATCCCGATACCTTTCACGAGTTTACCGGCCGTGTCCTCTTTGAAGGACGCGAAGAGCTGCGCAGCAACCTGCTTATGGCTCCGCGCCTTGCCGATCGGTGTATAGACACCATCCTGCAGCGAAGCGATTGGTTTGATGTTCAATAAGGAGCCGATGATCCCTTTGCCTTTTCCGATCCGGCCGCCTTTCACGAGATTGTCGAGCTTATCGACGACGACATACAGCATCGTCTTCATCCGGATGTCCTCCAGGCTGGCAGTGATTTCAACCATCGACTTTCCCTGCTGCGCCATCTTTGCCGCTTCGATCACTTGGAACGCCAGACCATGGGATATATATCGGGAGTCCACGACTGTCACGGGGGCTGTAGTCATTTCGGCTGCGGCTTCAGCTGACTTCACTGTACCGCTCATGCCGCCTGTCATATGGATCGACAGGATGTCGCTGCCGTCCGAGCCAAGTTCGTCGTAGATCTCCGCAAAAGTTCCGGAGGACGGCTGGGAACTCTTCGGGAGCGATTCGGCCTTTGCCATTTTCTCAAGAAATTCCTCAGGTCCGAGGTTCACCCGGTCTGTGTAGATTTCACCGTCGATATGGATGGATAACGGGACGATACGGATCCCGTATTCCTCGATTTCCTGCTGGGTCAAGTCTGCGGTGGAATCTGTCACAACTTTAATCTGTGTCATTGTCAATCTCTCCTCTATCAGTGGAAACAAGTTTTCTATTTCAGTATAATAAGCAAAAAAGGAGGCTTTCTGCCATTGGCGACTGCATTTGACTATAAGAACGGCCGTGAAGAACTTTGGAATGCGCTCACCCATGGTCTCGGCGTCCTGCTGAGTATACCGGCTCTCGTTCTGCTTATTCTGAAAGGCATCCGCCAGGAAAGTACGCTGGCCCTTGTCAGTTATACCGTTTTTGGGATTTCCATGCTGTTTCTCTATTTGATGAGCACACTTTTGCACAGTATGCCGGAACGCCATAAACGGCTGTTTGCGATTCTCGACCATTCTGCGATCTACCTTCTGATCGCCGGGACGTACACGCCATTTGTCCTTGTCGGAATCGGCGGCGGCTTGGGCTGGACCTTGTTCTGCATCGTCTGGGGTCTGACATTGTTCGGTACGGTATTCAAGATTTTCTTCATCCACCGTTTTGAAATTGTTTCTCTCTTGCTGTATATCATTATGGGCTGGCTGATCATCGTTGGACTTAAGCCATTATATGCGAGCCTGTCAGGCCCTGGCATCTCGCTGCTCGTAGCAGGCGGTATTCTGTACACTGCCGGCGCTTTCGTGTATGCCTGGCGTAAACTCCCCTACAATCACGCTATTTGGCATCTGTTCGTACTGGCGGGCAGTGCTTCCATGTATTTCAGTGTAATACTCTATTTATGAAGCGGTGTTTGTAAGTATGTTTGTAAAGAAAGGAGACTGATTCTTCGCGGATATCGCGAGTTACGAATCGGTCTCCTTTTTCGTCCGCACGGCTGACAGGCAGCTCAGGCCGCGGTTTCCCGTTCATAGATGCAATAGACGTATTCAATGCCGTCTTCCGTACGGTGGGCATCCGATTCAGAAATCAGTTTCCAGCCGGTTGAATACTCCGGGAAGTACGTATCCCCTTCGTATGAATGACGGATCACTGTTACATACAGACGGTCTGCGATCGGCATCGCCATTTCGAAGATTTCCGCCCCGCCTATGATCATCACCTCATCGGCATAGTTTTCTGCACGGACAATCGCCTCGTCCAGAGTCTGGACGGCCACCGCCCCTTCAGCATGATACCCGGCGTTCCGTGTGAGGATGAGGTTCAGCCGGCCTTTCAGCGGGCGTCCGATCGATTCGAACGTCCTGCGTCCCATGATGATCCCTTTCCCCATTGTCTTCTCTTTGAAATATTTCAGTTCTTCAGGGATATGCCATGGCATGGCGTTGTCAGCACCGATGACCCTGTTCTCGTCATGTGCAACCAGCAATGAAATCATAAAGTATCCTCCTGTTCAGACAGCGACGGGCGCTGAAATTTTCGGATGCGGATCATAGTTTTCAATGGAGATGTCCGCGGTTGTCAACTCGAAGATCGAGCGGCCTGCCAGATTGACTCGCAGATCAGGCAGTTTGCGCGGTTTCCGCGTCAGCTGTTCGTTCACTTGGCTGATATGGTTGGAATAGATATGTGCGTCCCCGAGTGTGTGGATGAACTCACCGGGTTCAAGCCCGGTCTCCAGTGCAATCAGGTGGACGAGCAAGGCGTAGGAGGCGATATTGAACGGCACACCGATGAAAATATCGGCACTCCGCTGGTACAGCTGGCAGGACAGTTTTCCGTCCGCCACATAGAACTGGAACAGGACGTGGCAAGGCGGCAAAGCCATGTCATCGAGTTCCGACGGGTTCCACGCTGTGACAATATGCCTGCGGGAATCAGGATTCGCTTTCAGACCTTCGATCAGCTGCCTGATCTGATCGACAGGTTCGCGTCCTGCTGCTCCTCCGAAACTGCGCCATTGTTTTCCGTAGACAGGGCCCAGATCACCGAAGCGTCCGGCAAAGCTCTCATCTATCAGAAGACGTTCTTTAAATGATGCCATCTCGTTTTCGTACGCTTCCCGGAATGTTTCATCCGCTGGTGCACGTCTGCCGAAATCTGTCATATCCGGGCCGGTGTACTCATCGCTTTCGATCCATTGGGCGAAAGCCCATTCATCCCAGATCGGATTCCGTTCTTCGACGAGCGTCCGGACATTCGTATCCCCTTTCAGGAACCAGAGCAGTTCCGAGACAATCAGACGGAATGCGGTCTTTTTCGTCGTCATCAACGGAAAACCCTGTTGAAGATCATAGCGCATCTGATAGCCGAAGACACTGAGCGTTCCTGTACCGGTACGGTCCTCTTTCTTGACCCCGGTCTCCAGTACATGACGGCAAAGATCCAAGTATTGCTTCATAACCCAACCTCCTGTTACTCAATAGCTTAACTATAACAAATCAAGCACTCAAATTACGAGCGAGAGAAATAAAAACCGCCGGCAGCTGTCAGGACAGCCACTTCGGCGGTGTGTTCTTCGACCAGTAGACTTCCCCGATCGTATGATGTGTTTCGTAGTCGTCAGCTGCGACATGATAGTGGAAATTGAAGAAATACCCGTCTTGCGGGCGTTTCTCCGTCCGGACGTGGAACAGGAGCAGGTTCTTATCGGTTTCGGCATCTTTTATGTTGAATATCTTTTCAGCATGTCCGCCGGATGGCCGCTCTGAAATCGCCAATTTCCGGTCCATCTGGAACTGTTCGCCGAATGTGTCCCGGATAACGCGCTCCATTTCAGGGAAGATCACCGTATCGAACTCGTCGCCGATCGCAGGTCCGATCTTCGTTCCGAATTTTGTGTACGCCAGCTTGCGCGCACCGCTGATCAGCTCGTCTTCCGAGGCAGCAGGGAGCGGATCGCGTTCAAACGTGGTCTCAAAACTGACAGAATAGGCACTTCCGCTTTCCGGAAGACCCGGTTGTTTGATGTTTTCCTTTTCATGCAGTGAATCCCAGATCTCATGACTCGGCGAAATAACGCCCAATGTTACGAACGCAACAGAAATGATCATCAGCTGCTGCAGCCATTTTTTCATCATCCATCACCTGCGCATTTCATAAAATATCGATTTGCTTTCTGAACAGTACGAAAAATATTCGAAAAGGTTCCTTCTTTTGTAGTTTCATTGTACAATAAGTGACAGGGAACTGGTATGTTTTTTTAAGGAGGTTGCTCAGATGGATGTTCAACTGATTGCCGGTATCGGCATGCTTGTCTTTGTTCTATACTTAAGTTCACTCAATTTCACGCACTGATTGCTTAAAACGCCCGCAGATCCAGTTACTGGACCTGCGGGCGTTTCATGTTTCCATGCAGCCGAAATGAAATTTTGTATTCGGCCGGCGGATCCGTGTGAAGCCGAATGTCTCGAATGCCCGATCGCCGAAATGAGCTTTCAGAACGACCCGTTTGGCGGCGACCCGCCTGGCCTCTGCTATCCACTCGTCCGTCAATCCTCCATGCAATCCCGTGTCACGGAGCGGTGCGAAACTGGCGGATTCTTCGATTGATGTCGAAAACATCGGATCCAGATAGACGACATCAAACGAATCCGTTTCCATACTGCGCAATATTTCTACAGCCGTTCCCTGCTTCACCTGGATGCGTCGCATCGCTGCTTTCAATTCAGGGAAAGCGGGATCGTATTGCTGCAGTCCCTTGGCGGTGATGAAAGCGACCACTGGATCGGCTTCAATTCCGACAATTTTGCCTGAATGTCCTGCCGCGGACGAGGCAAGAATACAGTCCGTCGCAAGTCCGAGTGTGCAGTCGAGGAACCGGTCCCCTGCAGAAAGTGCACAGGCGGCCAGGAAAGGATCCTCTTCTCCCCTCAGTACCCGTTTCAGCCGGAACATCGCCGTGTCCGGATGAAAGAAGAACGGTGAACCCGAAGTTTCCCGGCGGTAGAATGAAAACCCATCCTTGCCGGCGATGAGGGCATCCGCCTTGTGATCAGCCATCAAGTTCTGCACCGACCGCTTCCTCCGTTCCTCGCACGGACAGCCGAGACGTTCGGCGGCTTCCCGGGCAAGCTGTTCGGAGAGCGAGTCCGGCCGGCTGGCTGTCGAAACGATCAGCTTCCGGTTCAAGAGGCAGACACTTGGTTCAGGGCTCCTGTCAGGTGCTCTTGTACTTGTTCCATCTCGAATCCTTCGATCTGCTCCCGCGGGATGAAATAGGCAAGCTCACCATCTTTCAGGACAGCGATGGAAGGGGAACTCGGCAGGACATCTGAAAAATAGGAACGCATGGCGGCTGTCGCTTCCTTATCCTGACCGGCGAACACCGTATAGAGCTGATCCGGTTTCCGGTCGGCCTGTCCAATCGCTTCACGGACAGCCGGACGGGCAAGGCCCGCCGCACAGCCGCAAACGGAATTCACGACGACGAGCGCTGTTCCCTTTTGGTTTCGCATCGCCTCTGCAACATCCTCTTCCGTTGTCAATTCCGTGAAGCCGGCAGCCGTCAGTTCGCTGCGCATCGGCTGGACAATCCCCTTCATGTATTCTTCATAGGCATTCATATCCCATATCCCCTTCCGGTTCATCATTTTTTGTCTTGCATCTGCTGTCCATTCTACATGGAAACGGGCGGAATGAAAACGAAGTGCTTTCAAGGCACCTGTGGTAAACTGTCAGCAGAGAACTAGGCAAGGAGATGTTTTGGGATGGACCTCAAAATGAAACAGCTGAATCAATACTATTATGACAAATTCACGGCTCGCGCATTCGATGAAAAAGATGTCCTCGGCTTCTTTGCAAGTGAGGTGCCTGATCATCCTGTATTGGCGGAAATACGCCGGCTCGTGTTGACGAGAGAGATTGGTAACGGGCCGGCTGAAGTGTACTTCCGGCACGCAGCCGAAGTGATCAGCCGGCTCGGTAAAGGCGGCCCGAAAGAGAAAATCGACCTCCTGTACACCTTCAAGGATATACGGAATGCACTCAACCAACATTTCACACAGGCCGGACGGGAAAAGCTGAGCATTGCCGCGGTCAGCGATTTCCTGCTCTGCCTTATATCGCTCCTGCAGCATATCCCGCTCGGTCGGGTGACCGGCAGACGTTCGTCGGGTTTCCTTTGTTTCGCGGCTTCCAAGAAGGAGCTGCTGCTGATGGGAAATTTAAAAACGACTGTCAACGGGCGTTCCGTTCCGGTCACGTTCCCGGTGCTCACGGTGAAGAACGACTACGAAAAAGTGGAGCCGCGCGACAGCGCCGACACCCCGTATCTTTTCGAATCGGCAGCTGCGGAAATCATCACCCAGGAAGGACGGCTCTTCGTCAGCTTTCCTGAGCTGACTGGACAATCGTGAAAAAACAGCCCTTCTCCAATACGGGAGAGGGCTGTTTTTCCGTGTCAGTTCCTGTCTGGCGTGTCGGTCGGCATCCGGGACCTCCAGACACTCTGTCTAGTCAGCAGGATAGTCGTTGATAGTCCGAAGACAGGAACTCCGCTTGCCGGATCACTTTCAATCGGACTCAAAAAGCAAAGCAGGATTCCTTAGCAAACAGATTCAGTTGGAGCTTCCGCGGACCTCCGTCATCTGCTTCCAGATCGATCCTTTGGCATCTTCCCCTTCTTCAATCCGCTCGATAGCCATACGGACCTGCAGCTTCACTTCGAATTCCGGATCGTCCTCTGCTGCATGCAGGGCAGGAAGGGCCTTTTCGGTGCCTGTTTCGTACAGGAACATGGCCGCACGCCAGCGGACAAGTTTGTTTCTGTCCTGCAGCAGGTCGATCGCAGCGTCTTCGAATTCCGTGAATCCGAGATCGCTCATGCAGTCGCCCGCTGTCCTTCTGACGGCCCAGCTTTTGTCGTGCAGCGCTTTTTCGATGTACGGAACGACGTCCGGAGACTCGATCATGCCGAGATAAACGGCCGCCAGCCGGCGGATCGACATCTTTTCGTCTTCCAGCGCACGGCTGAGCAGCGGCAGATCAGCGGTCGACGGATCCGCCATCTGATCGAGCAGACGGAACCGCGTTTCCCATTCGTCCGTTCCGAACTGTTCGAGTGTGACCGGCTGTCGTTTGGAAGACACAGTTTCGCCGCCTTCCAGTGTGCTGCGGACAATCGAGTCCAGGCGTTCCTGCGGATAAGCGGCCTCGATTTCCTTGACGACGGTTTCGCCGATCTCCTCCTTGCTGCCATATCGTATTCCGTAATCGGCCCATTTGCGGAGCAGGATGTAATTTTCGACTTCCGCGCTGTGGACTTTCTCCATCGCTTCAGTGAAGCGGCTGCCGAGAGCGAACCGTTCTTCGTTTTCACTGTCGAACACTTTCACCTGAAGCGGGATTTCCTTATACGTCTGGACATGTACATACACTTCACCATAGTGCTCCGCAGCCTCTTCAGTTGCTTCCGGTTCACCGGATTCCTCATCCGCAAACACATTCCGCACGTCAGCCAGGATCGTTTCCCACGGGACATTCCCCGCCCGTTCCAGCGCCATGAAGTCCATGACATGATAGATGCCTTTCACGCCGTTGATAGCGAGCAGCCGGTTCACCGGTTCAGGGGCTGATCCGGCATCCTCCTTTTTATAGTTGTGGCTTTCGAGCCCCGGTAATTCCGTGTCGAGCAC
The DNA here is from genome assembly GCF_000826145.2 of Sporosarcina koreensis. Lineage (GTDB taxonomy): Bacteria > Bacillota > Bacilli > Bacillales_A > Planococcaceae > Sporosarcina > Sporosarcina trichiuri. The sequence continues at coordinate 446,250 of NZ_LN651337.1, read as the reverse complement.
AAGTTTCATGGAATTCGGGCTCGGTGTCGGTTCGATTGACAGGATATTCATCCGTCCGTACCTCCTTTTAATTCTTCATGATTTCTTCCAGTTCACTCCACCGTTCAATCAGAGTTTCATAACGGTCATTCGCTGTATTCAATTTCTCCGTAATGGAAGATAGTTTTTCATAGTCGGCACCGCATGTCACCATTTCGGCTTCCAGCGAGGCAATCAGCTGTTCCGTTTCGTCGATATCAGCTTCGATCGTTTCCCACTCGCGCTTTTCTTTGTAGGTCGGCTTCTTTTTCGGGACACTTTCCTGACGCGGCGCCTGCGGTTCGGCAGCAGGCTGTACTGTCTGTGCTTTTGCAGATTCATGCGTCTTTACGGACTGGAGATAATCCGTATAGGTCATGAGGACCGTTTCGATACCACCGCTGCCGTCGAGCACCCACAGCCTGGAAGACGTCCGGTCCAGGAAGAACCGGTCATGGGAAATCGTCATGACGACACCCGGAAACGTATCGATGAATGATTCAAGGACGGATAAGGTTTCGAGATCCAGATCATTCGTCGGCTCATCCAGCAGCAGGACGTTCGGCTGCTCCATGAGCAGTTTCAGCAAATAGAGCCGTTTGCGTTCGCCGCCGGACAATTTGCCGATCGGCGTTCCGTGTACAGAGGCGGGGAACAGAAAACGTTCCAGCATCTGTGAAGCCGAGATGCGGTTGCCTTCACTGTCTTCGATGTCATTCGATGTCTCGCGGACGTATTCGATGATCCGCTGATCCGGCTTCATCTCAGGCAGGTGCTGCCGGAAGAATGCGATCCGGACAGTCGACCCTCTGTCGATCTCTCCCTCATCCGGCTGGAGTACGCCGGCGAACAGATTGAGCAGTGTCGTTTTCCCGGCGCCGTTCGGTCCGACGATCGCAATCCGGTCGCCGGACTGCAGCAATGCAGAGAAATCCTGTATGACAGGCCGTCCGCTGAACGATTTGGAGATGCTGTCCGCTTCGAGCACTTTCTTGCCGAGCCGGGATGTCTTCAGCGCAACATCCAGTTCATCCTTCTGCGTTCCGCCCTTCACCTGCTGTTCGAGTTCCTCGAAGCGTCCGATACGTGCTTTCTGTTTCGTCGAACGTGCTTTGGCACCTCTCCGTATCCATTTCAGTTCGGATCGGTATCGGTTCTTCAGCTTGTCTTCCGTTGCTGCACTCATCTCTTCCCGCAAAGCTTTCGCTTCGATGAAGTCGCCGTAATTCCCTCTATGCGTATAGAGTGTCTTGTCCGCGAGTTCGTAGATTGACGTGGCGACAGCGTCAAGGAAATACCGGTCATGGGTGACGAACAGGACCGCTCCCGATACGGTGGTGAGGTAATCCTGCAGCCATGTGATCGACGAAACATCCAGGTGGTTCGTCGGTTCGTCGAGCAGCAGCAGGTCGGCAGGCTCGATCAGCGTCTTCGCGAGCATGACGCGTTTCTGCTGGCCGCCGGACAATTCCCCCATCCGCTTATCGAATGTATCGATTCCGAGTTTGGTCAGTATGGTCCTCGCCTGTGTATTGACATCCCATGCATTCTGGTGGTCCATCTCAAGCTGCAGCGCTGCAAACCTGTCCTGCAGTTCCTGTGATTCAGGCTGGTCTGTCAGCGAACGCAGTGCGTGTTCGTAATTCAAGTTGAGCTGGATGACCGGTGCTGTGCTCTGGAAGACCGCCTCCATGACCGTCAGGCCGGGATCGCTTTCAGGTTCTTGCGGCAGATAGGCGATCCGGTACTGGTTCGGATGGTCGAACGTCGCGGTATCTGCATCTTCAGTGCCTGCGATGATGGAAAGCAGCGTCGACTTCCCTGTCCCATTTATGCCGACCAGTCCGGCCTTCTCACCGGAACCGATTGTAAACTGCACGTCCCGGAACAGCGTCTTGTCCCCTACCGTTTTTGTAAGTTTTTCTATGATCAGATGATTCATGCGTCCACTTCCATTCTGTAACCTGCTACTTGTATAATACCTCATTTGCGGCATGATTTGTAGGAATAGAGGGTATTGGAAGCTGGATGAGCAGAGAGGGAGGGAATTAGGGATTTTTCAATCAGAAGTCTTAAAAAGTTATAGGAGGATAACTATATCTATGTATTCATTCTTTCCAAATAGACTTAAAACTCAATGAAATCAGCATTATAAGACTTAATGGATTTTCGAATAAATTATTTTCAGACTACCATGGATAGTGGTACTATATTCTTCATAGTCAAAAGGAGGATTTAGAATGTCACAGCTGTCTAAAGAGGAGATTGTTGAAAGCGTCCCGCAAAAAGGCTTTTTCGGTCATCCTAAAGGATTGTTCTCGTTATTCTTCACGGAGTTTTGGGAGCGCTTTTCTTACTATGGAATGCGTGCGATCCTTGTTTTCTATATGTACTACGAAGTCTCGGAAGGCGGTCTCGGCCTCGACAAGGGAACCGCACTCGCCATCGTTTCGCTGTATGGCTCACTCGTCTACATGTCGGGGATCATCGGCGGCTGGCTCGCGGACCGCGTGCTCGGAACGTCGCGTTCTGTCTTCATAGGCGGAATTTTCATAATGCTCGGCCACATTGTGTTGTCCTTCCCGGGCAATCTCGGTATGCTGTTCTTCTCCATGGCGCTCATCGTCATCGGTACAGGACTGCTGAAGCCGAATGTGTCCAGTATGGTCGGCGATATCTATCCGGTCGGTGATAACCGCCAGGATGCCGGCTTCAGTATCTTCTACATGGGGATCAACCTCGGGAGCTTCATCGCCCCGCTGACTGCCGGAACACTCGGTACGGAGTATAACTTCCATCTCGGTTTCGGACTTGCTGCAGTCGGTATGTTCTTCGGACTTGTCATGTTTGTCATGACGAAGAAAAAGAACCTCGGACTTGCCGGAACTTATGTTGCAAACCCGCTGACGCCTGCAGAGAAGAAGAAAACGTCTATAATTGTCGGAATTGCGGTGATTGTGTTGGCGATTATCGTCGCTGTCGCCATCCCGACCGGCTACCTTACGCTGGATTCGTTCATCGCATTCGTAGGGATTCTCGGATTCCTCATCCCGGCGGCTTACTTCTTCGTCATGTACCGCAGCCCCAAAACGAATGCTGATGAGAAGTCTCGTGTGCTCGCGTACATTCCGCTGTTCTTGACTGCGGTCATGTTCTGGTCGATCGCCGAGCAGGGCTCCACGATCCTTGCATTGTATGCGGATACGCGGACCAATCTGGACTTCCTCGGAATCCATCTGTCACCTGCCTGGTTCCAGTCACTGAACCCGCTGTTCATCATCATCTTCGCACCTGTATTTGCATGGCTCTGGGTGAAACTCGGCGATCGGCAGCCGTCGATCCCGCATAAGTTCTCACTCGGACTGCTGTTTGCAGGTATTTCGTTCATCGTCATCCTGCTTCCTGGCGTCATGGGCGGCACGGATGCATTGGTAAGCCCGATCTGGCTTGCTTTGAGCATCTTTACGCTTGTACTCGGTGAATTGTGCATTTCGCCGGTCGGCCTTTCAGCTACGACGAAGCTTGCGCCTTCCGCATTCACTGCACAGACGATGAGCCTCTGGTTCCTGTCGAACGCAGCAGCACAGGCACTGAACGCACAGCTCGTGAAATTGTATTCAGCAGATACCGAGACGTTGTACTTCGGGATCATCGGCGGTGTCGCCATCGTCCTCTCGATCATCGTATTCTTCGTATCGCCGATCATTTCGCGTTATATGAAAGGTGTCCATTAATCACAACAAAAACGGTTCCCGGACAGGGAGCCGTTTTTTTGTTCGGGGATGAACGCGACCCGCGCTGCATACGATAATTATCCGGATAATTGCTGAGCGGAGGTGTGCGGGTGGTGTGGATACTGATATTGCTGCTGATCTTCGTTCTCGCGGGGCCATTCGTGTTTCCCTTCGCGGAACGGTATTTGGAGTTCTATCTCTTCTGGCTCGGCCTGGCTGCGGTTCTCGTGTCAGGTGTGTGGAGTGCGGAATTGCTGAAGACCTCGCTGGAAGAGCCGATAGCGATCACTCTGGCAGTGCTTGCAGCGGGAGTATTGTTCCGGCTCGGCAGTACGCCCTTCGGCCGGGCTATTCTTCTGGCTGAGCGGGTCATACCCTCCAGGCTCTTCACCGCGATGATCGTCTTCGGTCTCGGATTGGCCGCAAGCGTCATCACCGCAATCATCGCAGCCGTCCTCCTCGTCGCGATAGTCGGCATTCTCGGCTACGGCCGCCGCTCGCAGGTCCGTCTCGTTATCCTGTCGTGCTACTCGATCGGTCTGGGTGCTGTTCTGACACCGCTCGGCGAACCGCTGTCGACGATCGCCACGAGCCGCCTCGGGGAGAGTTTCTTTTACCTGTCAGGACTTCTCGGCAAGGATGTCCTGATTTCGCTCCTTATTATCGCAGCCGTTGCTGCCGCAGCTGTCGAGCCGCCTGTCCGTAAGGCATGCGGACAATCTACTGAGAAGGAATCATGGCATGCGATCTTTTTCCGCGGTTTCAATGTTTATGTATTCATCGTGGCGCTCGGCTTCCTCGGCGCGGGTTTCGCACCGCTTCTCGGGCAGCTGCTTGACGGCAGGAGCCCGGCGTTCCTCTATTGGGCCAACACGATTTCCGCGGTGCTCGATAACGCGACGCTCGCTTCGATCGAACTGAGTTCTTCAATGGATGCAAGCGTGGTCCGCGCTATCCTGATGGGGCTCATCATCAGCGGCGGGATGCTGATACCGGGGAATATCCCGAATATCATCGCGGCCGGGAAACTGTCGATCACGAGTAAGGAATGGGCACGGTTCGGTCTTCCCTTCGGTCTGCTCGGCATGCTTCTCTATTTCTTGGTCGCTGTCCGATGAAAAAAGCTGTTCTGCGGTCAGTTTCCTCTGACAGTCAGAACAGCTTCTTTTGTTATTCAACTTTTCTTATTTGCCTTTTTTCGTAAGACGTCCGAGTGCGAATGCGCCGGCCGCCAGACCGATCATCGTATTCGTCTTCTTGTTGAAGACCTGCTTGACGATCAGGTTCATGTTTTGCGGGCGCTCTGCCAGACGGCGCATGAAGTATCCGTACCAGTCCTGGCCGAACGGTACATATGTCGTGAAGTTGTACCCTTCCTTCGCAAGCTCCAGCTGCATATCCTTACGGAAGCCGTACAGCATCTGGAATTCGAATTTCTCGTTCGGGATATTGTTCTCCTTCACGAACTGCTTGACGTGGTTGATGACATGATGGTCGTGTGTTGCGATCGATGTGAACTTGCCGTTCAGCAGGTGCCATTCGATCAATCGGACGAAGTTTTCATCGATATCCGCTTTGTCCTGGTACGCGACGGCAGGTGATTCCTTATATGCGCCTTTGACGATCCGCAGACGGAAATCCTTATGCTCTTTCATGTAGTCTTCCGCTTCGAAGAAGTACGCCTGGATGACTGTGCCGATGTTCTTGTACTCTTTCGACAGGTCATCGAGAAGGTCGAATGACGGCTTCAGACGGCCATAGTCTTCCATATCGAAGTTGACGAAGATATCATACTCGTTCGCTTTTTTGACGATTTCACGCAAGTTGTCCTCACAGAAGTCCTTATCGATATCCAGCCCGAGCTGAGAAGGCTTGAGTGAGATGTGTGCATCCACCCCGTTCTCATGGATGGCTTCGATGACACTCAGGATCTGTTCTTTCGCGTCTGTCGCTTCCTCGCGGTTATGCACGAACTCGCCTAGATTGTCGACGGTGCATGAAATACCGTGGGCATTCAGTTCACGGATGCTCTCGATCGTTTCAGGGATGTTGGTTCCGGCTACGACGTTTTGGGCACCCAGTTTCAGGCCGTATTTTTTTGCTGCGCTGTTCAGCATCTGGTTTTGAGAAAGGCCGATAAAAAAGTCTTTTAGCATGTCGATAACTCCTCAGAACTAAAATTTTTCACTACTTCATTATATCATATATCGCGCAAAACAGCTCTGTTCTGATTTTACAATCTACTGAGAAAACGGGCTTTCAGAAAATGCGGGTCAGCTGACAGTCCCGCTGTCTCCGTCTTCTGCCAAACGGAATTTGCGGATGCTTGCTTCAAGCTCTTCCGCAAGCCGCTTCATGTCGTCCGACTGGCCAGCTACCTCCGTGATGGTCGCAGACGTTTCTTCTCCGGATGCTGAAATGTTGGCTGTCATCTCTTCGATGGAATGGATGGCGTCCGCCAGCTGGCGGATATGCTGCTCGGCTTCCTCTGAGAGCCGTGATTCCTTGATAAGGTTTTCGGAGATGGCCTCCACTTCCTTCACAGTCTCTTCGACCGCAGCGGAGATGCCGCCAAGTGTGTCTGCGGTCTTGCGGACAGTATCCGAACCACTTTCTATAAGTTCCCCGCTTTCCTCCGAGGATCTCACTACTTTTGAAATACTTGAAGAAATACCCTGGATGAGCGCGCCGACCTGCTGGACGTCTTCGTTCGACTGCTCGGCCAGAAGCCTCACTTCTTCGGCGACTACGGCAAACCCTTTGCCGTGTTCTCCCGCCCGTGCCGCTTCAATGGAGGCATTCAAGGCGAGGAGGTTCGTCTGCGCGGCGATATCGGAAATCGATTCCGTAATCAGCTGGATCTTCTTCGCAGACCCGATCAGGCCTTCGATCGCAGTCTGGGAACTCAATGCAGACTGCCGGATTTTCTGCATATCGTCATTCAGCAGTACTGCCCGCTGTCTTCCTTCCTCGGAGAGGAGTTTCGTGTTATTGGAAATGGCCGCTGCGTTTCCAGCGCGCCTGTCCGCCTGGCGCAGTCCTTCTGCCAGATCCTTCATAAGCTGTGCGGCCTGTTCCGCACTTGCGCCACCGTCGGCTGTGGAGCTTGCCGCTTCGTTGATGTTTTCCGAAACCATGTGGGCAGCCCCTTCCATTTCCTTCAACGAATCGGATGTTCTGGAAGTGCTCATCGTCAACTTCGAGGCTGTCGATCCGACAGTGCCGATCATGGTCCGCAAGTTGGCGGAAAGCGTATTGAGCGTCTTTGCCAAGTCGCCGACTTCATCCTGACTTTCAACAGGGACATCGCTGAGGCTCAGGTTCCCATCGGCTATCTGTCTGGAGTGCTCGATAAGCGAAGAGATCGGTTTCGTCTTCTTGCGGAGAAGGAACAGTGTCAGCAGAGCCGCCAGCAGCAAAGGCACGATGCTGATCAGAATACCGTTCCGCACTACGTCCCAGGTCCGTGATGAAACGATCGATGCGTCAAAATCAATGACGCTGACTGCGATCACTTCTTTTGAAGGGTCATGATCCTTGAAGATCGGTGCATATCCTGAGAGGCGTTTCATGTCTGCATAGTTGTAAGCCTTTGAGTAGGTTGGATGTTTCATCTCTTTCAGCATTTCAATCGCTTCCCTGTCAATATGGAAGTCATCACCCGGTGCGAATCCTTTCGCTTTCAGGTTATCGTCCAGCGCTACGATCGTTCCGTCCAATGTCAATATGTACTGAGTTTCAAAAATACTCTTGTGCTCAATTGTCCAATTCAACTGTTTCCCGATTTCGTCCTGGACATCCGAATCCCCGCCCAGCGCTTTTTCCATATCATCTGGCAGGATAAGCCCCGTCGTGATATTTGCACAGCCGTATGCTTCGATTCCCGCCGCATCAAACAATTTATCGTACGCTGTTTTGTATGTAGCGACAGATGTGATGGCAAGCATGACGACAAGGATGCCGATAATCAGACTGCCCAGCTGGAATGTTAAAGATCTTGTCAACTTCATGAGTCCTGATACCTCTTTCGATAAAATTATATATGACTTTATTCCTTGGTAAGTATACCGCTTGCCTGACGATAAAACTATACCTTAATACCTTTTCCACATAACGTTCACGAGACGGCCTTTCTAGTATCGGCTGTTCTGCAAAATTAGTAAGGGTTCAAATTATATTCTTTTTGTCCGAATAGTGTATGATACTGTAGATATCATTTTATTCGACATAAATTATTTACTGTAAGCCCCTTGCTTACAATGGAGGTTTCCAAATGACGGAGCAGAATATTTTTGAATTACTTCACACAATCGAGAAAGTGACCTATCAGATGGTCGTCCAGTGGCAGCAGCGGTCTGATAATGATCTGGGGATTTCGCATATACTCGTCCTGCAGGAACTGCTGAATGAAGGGGAAAGCCGGCCATCCGATATCGCGAAAAAATTGAATTTCACGCCTGCCTCTCTGACGCACCTGTCTACGAAACTGACAAAACAAGGGCTCGTCGTCCGCCGCCAGGCTGAAAACGATAAACGGACCAAATATTTGTCGATCACCGATGAGGGCAAATCTGTCGTTGAAAAAGCATATAACGACGGCATCGAGGTTCGGCGTGAATTGTTTTCCCATATCTCGGCAGACGAACAACAGGCATTGCTCGATATTTATAAAAAACTAGATGATGCACTGAAAGAGGCGAAAGAATGACAGGTTTCAGGGAGGGATTGACCGATGTATGCCATTATTGCGAATCCGGCGGCAGGTCGCGGTAAAGCTGCGAACCTGTTCCAGAAGGTACATGACGGCCTGACAGCAGCCCGGATTCCATGCACAGCCCTGCTCAGTGATTCACCTGATGCAGCCGGCTCATTCATCACCGGCCTGCATGATCAGGCACCTGTATCGATGATCATTGTGATCGGCGGTGACGGGACAGCAAGCTCTGTTTTACAGCTTGCCGTCAGGCTTGACATTCCCCTCGCCATCCTGCCCGCAGGCTCGGGCAATGATTCCGCAAGGACATTCGGACTGACTGCTGATCCCGGCCAATTCCTGTCCAGCATCCTTGTCCCGTCGATCCGGCGTGTCGATCTGCTGAATGTGAACGGCAGACTCGGTCTAACCATTGCAGCAGCCGGTGCCGATGCGGAAATCGGCAGACGTGCCAACCAATCCGCCTATAAGCCTGTGCTGAACCGGTTCGGTCTCGGTTCCCTCGCCTATCTGATCGCGGCTCTCGAGACACTGATTGAATTCAGACCTTTCTCAGCACGGCTTACAGTCGGCGATGACATCCATGACTGGCAAAGCGTCTGGCTTATCGCAGCAGGCAATACGCCGACATACGGCGGCGGCCTCCGCGTCTGCCCGTCAGCAGATCCGCTAGACGGTTCGATGGCCATCACTGCGGCCCACTCTGCCCGGAGACTGACCGTCCTCTTCCTGCTGCTGCCGAAGCTGCTGCTCGGAAAGCCGATCAGAAGCCGGGCTGTCACCTATGCGAATGGTCCGGAAGCCGTCCTGACTGCCGATCAGGACATCCTGTTCTTGATTGACGGGGAACCACAGGAGAATTCGGTGTTCCGTCTGAAGGTGGAGCCGGATGCCCTTCAGCTCGTCGACACGCGGCAGTTTTTGTGATTTTATAAAGAAAACGCTTACATATATTTTTTATGCCAAATGTTCTAACTATTTCGTTTAAAGCGTTGTCACTCTGCTTCCTGCATGGTAGTATTGAAAAATGCCAGTTGCCCAGGAGGTCTTCACTTTGACGAACATACAGGAAGCAGCGAAAAAACAGTTAGCTATCGAAGATATTCTGATTGCGAATCAGGTGCTGAAAGACGTTGTCGTCCATACACCGCTCCAGAAGAATGAGCGGCTGTCGAATGAATATGGATGCACCGTCTACATCAAGCGGGAAGATCTGCAGTCGGTCCGCTCGTTCAAACTGCGCGGTGCGTATTATAAAATCAAATGCATCGAAGAGGAGGCACGGCAGAAAGGTGTCGTCTGCGCAAGTGCCGGCAATCATGCACAGGGCGTCGCGTATGCATGTGCGGAACTCGGAATCGATGCCAAGATCTTCATGCCGCTTCCTACACCGAAACAGAAAGTCGATCAAGTGGAAATGTTCGGCAGAGGGACTGTCGATATCGTGCTGACAGGCGATACGTTCGATGATTCGTTCGAAGAGGCGAGCCGATGCACGTCGGAGGAAGGGCGGATCTTCATCCATCCGTTCGACGACTTCGATATCATGGCGGGCCAGGCGACCGTAGCAGTCGAAATCATGAATGACATCGGAGAGCCGCTCGATTATGTGTTCGCAAGCATCGGCGGGGGCGGCCTCATGTCCGGTATGAGTACATATATTAAAAACCTCTCGCCGCAAACCCGGATGATCGGCGTCGAGCCTGCAGGAGCGGCGAGTATGCGTGCATCGTTCGATAAGGGGGCGAGGACTTCCCTGCCCGATATCGATAAGTTCGTCGATGGAGCTGCCGTGAAGTGTCCCGGCCAGAAGACATTCGATGTCTGTTTCGAACTGGTCGATGATGTCCTTGCCGTTCCTGAAGGGAAAGTCTGCACGGCGATCCTCGACCTGTACAACAAGCATGCCATCATTGCGGAACCTGCGGGCGCCCTGCCCGTGGCAGCGCTCGATGCGTATAAAGAACAGATCAGAGGTAAATCTGTCGTCCTTGTGATCAGCGGAGGGAACAACGATATCGGCCGTATGCAAGAAATCAAGGAAAAATCGCTGATCCATCAGGGCCTGCTCCATTATTTCATCGTCAACTTCCCGCAGCGTTCAGGCGCACTCCGTCAGTTCCTGGATAATGTGCTTGGACCGAACGATGATATCACCACGTTCGAATATACTAAGAAGAACAACAAAGAGAACGGGCCGGCATTGGTCGGTATCGAATTGAAAGACCCGGCAGACCACGGCGGCCTGGTCGGCCGTATGGAGGAAAACGGATTTCCGTTCACTGAAGTGAAGCATGACAGCATGCTCTTCGATCTCCTGATCTGAACAGCAAAAAGCAGGTACAGCGATGGTGGATGTACCTGCTTTTTGCTGTTTTCATATGCCTGCAGAAATATATTTCACTTCGACGAATTCCTCGATACCCTGGCGTCCGCCTTCGCGTCCAAGACCGCTCTGCTTGAACCCGCCGAATGGTGCCTGCGGCGTGGAAGGTGATCCGTCGTTCAGCCCAACGATCCCGTACTCGAGCTGCTCGCTCATCCGGATACCGCGGCTCATATTCTCCGTGAACAGATATGCGGCGAGCCCGAAGATCGTATCGTTCGCTCTCCGGATGGCTTCTTCTTCCGTCTTGAACGGAGCGATCGGCACAACCGGCCCGAACGTCTCTTCATGCATGCAGATCATATCATCGGTCACTCCTGTCAGGACAGTGGGCTGGTAGATGAGCCCTTCTTCCAGGTTGCCGCCAACGGCTGCTTCTGCGCCTTTGTCCAGTGCATCCTCCACATGGCGTTCGACTTTCTCGAGTCCTTTCCGGTCGACGAGCGGTCCGATCTTCGTTTTTTCTTCCAATCCGCTGCCCGTCTTCAGCTGTCTGACCTTTTCGCTGATCTTCCTCGTGAATTCATCTGCAATCGATTCCTGTACGTAGACGCGGTTCGCACAGATGCACGTCTGGCCAGCATTGCGGAATTTCGTAGCAATGACGCCGTCCACCGCTTTGTCGAGATCACAGTCATCCATCACGATGGCAGGCGCCAGCCCTCCGAGTTCCAGAGAAATCTTCTTCACAGTATCCGATGCTTTCTTCATGAGTTCCCGGCCGACTTCCGTAGAACCGGTGAACGTGATCTTCTTCACCCGTCCGTCTTCGAGCCAGGCGTCCGAGATTGCGCCTGAGTCCCCTGTCACAACGTTGACGACGCCTTCCGGGATACCGGCTTCGAGTGCAAGCCGGCCGAGTTTCACGGCAGTGAGGGGGGTCAGACGGGACGGTTTGATGACGACCGTGCAGCCGACAGCGAGTGCAGGCGCGACTTTCCGGGTGATCATCGCCGCCGGGAAATTCCACGGCGTGATGGCTGCGACGACGCCGACCGGCTGTTTCGTGACAAACAGCCGCTTCCCTGGTTTTGAAGCGGGGATCGTCTCACCGTATACGCGTTTCGCTTCTTCCGCATACCAGGCGTTGAAGCCGTTTGCATACTCCATCTCACCGCGCGCTTCCGTGATCGGCTTGCCCTGTTCCTCGGTCATCGTGCGGGCGAGGTCTTCCTTGTCCCGCTCGATCAGATCATGCCATTTCATGATGAGCCCGCTCCGCTCGTAGGCTGTGAGTGCAGCCCATGCGGGGAACGCACCATGTGCGGCATCCACTGCCCGTTTCGCTTCATCCGCCCCGCCGTTCGGCACAGTGGCAATCGTTTCCTGTGTATATGGGTTGACGATGCCGATCGTACCCAGCTGTTCGCCGTAATCCTGCTTCCCAATAATCATTTCATATTTTTCCATAACTGTTCCTCCTAGTGAACGATTTGGTTTTGCTTAAAATGTGTGGATTTTGTCATGCCGAAGGGTCAGACAGGAGCCGCTCCCCTTTTTATGATAAAATGAAGGACAGCAGGCTGTTCCAGCTGTCTGTTCAAATATTCGACATTGAGAGGCGACGTATAAATGGAAACTCCAGTTAAATTGACGACTCTGACAAAAAAAGGCGGCTGCGGCTGCAAAATCGGTCCCGCAGACCTGGCTGATGTTCTCCGGAATCTGCCGCAGGCGGAACCGGATCCGAACCTGCTCGTCGGTCTCGACACGAGCGATGATGCCGGTGTGTATAAAGTATCCGATGACCTCGCGATTGTCCAGACGCTCGACTTCTTCACACCGATCGTCGATGATCCGTACGACTTCGGTCAGATCGCAGCGGCCAATGCGATCAGTGACGTTTACGCGATGGGCGGCACGCCGATCACGGCCCTTAATATAGTAGCATTCCCTATCGCGGCACTCGACAAAACCATTTTGACGGAAATCCTCCGCGGAGCGGGCGACAAGCTGAAGGAAGCGGGTGTCACACTCGTGGGCGGCCACTCGATCGATGACCAGGAACCGAAGTTCGGACTGGCCGTGACAGGAACGGTGCATCCTGATCATGTACGCGCGAACGCAGGCGCAAAACCGGGGGATGTCCTCCTGCTGACAAAACCGATCGGCGTGGGGATCTACACGACTTCCCTGAAACACGGCAAGCTGTCCGGCGGAGAGGTCCGTGACGTGACCTCCGTCATGACGACACTGAACAAGACGGCCGCTGAAACGATGAAGCCATTCAGCGTCCACGCAGTCACGGACGTCACCGGTTTCGGACTGCTCGGACATACATCCGAAATGGCGAAAGGCAGCAACGCCGGCATCATCATCCATGCTGACGAGGTGCCGGTCCTCCCGCGTGCGAAGGAACTGGCGCAGGACGGCCATGTGCCGGGCGGAACGAAGAACAACTTTGCCCATCTGGAAGGTGCGGTCTCGTTCGATCCGCGGCTCGATCAGATCGATCAATGGGTATTGTGTGACGCGGTAACGTCGGGCGGTCTACTGATTGCAGTATCGGCGGATGATGCCGATCAACTGCTGTCCTCCCTCCAGGAAAACGGAGTGGCAGCGAAACGGATCGGTGAAGTGACGTCTGAACATCCAGGACATATTACAGTCCGATAAGAAGGTGCAGCTATGTTTCGTGATATTAGTTTAAAAGATCTGATGGAACTCCATGCAAGTGGTGCGCACACGCTCATCGATGTCAGATCGCCGAAGGAGTATGCCGAATCGAGCATTCCCGGCAGTCTGAACATCCCCGTCTTCAATGACGAAGAGCGGGCGGAAGTCGGAACGATCTATAAACAGGTCGGACAGGCGGAAGCGAAAAAGAGGGGCCTTGAAATCTTCTCGGCCAAACTTCCGCAGTTCATCGCCGATTTCCAGGCGATCGGGACACCGATGACCGTATTCTGCTGGCGCGGCGGGATGCGCAGCAAAACCGCGGCCACCGTGCTGGACCTGATGGGCGTGCATGCGAACCGGCTGATCGGCGGCATCCGTACGTACCGTCAGTGGGTCGTCGAGCAGCTGGATTTGATGGACTATCGGCCGGAATTGCTTGTGCTGAACGGCTATACGGGATCCGGCAAGACGGTCATCCTGCATAAGCTTGCAGATGCAGGCGAGGCGGTCGTGGACCTGGAAGGGCTCGCCGGACACCGCGGCTCGATCTTCGGCCAGATCGGCCTGCAGGCGAAGAACCAGAAGAATTTCGAGTCGCTCCTGCTCCATGAGCTGAAACGGACTGCAGAAGAACCGCTTGTCTTCATCGAAGGCGAAAGCAAGCGGATCGGCAAAGTGACGATGCCCACTTTCCTGTTCGAGAAGAAGGAACTGAGCCGTCAGCTGATCATCCGGCTGCCGATCGAGGAACGGGTGCGTCTCACGCTCGCCGATTATAAGCCATGGGAGCAGCCGGACGAGTTCCTGATCGCGTTCGAGCAGATCAAGCGGCGCATCCATGTGCCGGTTGCAAAGGAGATCGGGACGGCCCTCCATTGCGGAGACTATGAGACCGCCACTCTGCTGTTGCTCGAGCATTATTACGACCCGCGCTATCGGCATTCGACCGGAAAGGTGGATGATGATCTGAAGACGATCATCGAAGCGGATACCGTGGAGGATGCATTCGAGCAGGTATTGGTCTGGAAAAAGGAATATATGAAGCGCATATGAAAAGCATGGCCGGAGGAATGACTCCGGCCATGCTTTTTTGTACTGGACCATACAGTCGGGCGGCAGCGAGCAGCTGGCCGGCTGTATGTCTTGCTGGATTTTCAGTTGTTATACGGGTTTATGAGCGGGATTGAAGATTTATGATCACTTTTCATGATTTATGAGCGAAAGTACGCATTTATGATCACTTTCCCGGGTTTATGATCACTTTCGGCGATTTATGATCACTTCGCCAGGTTCATGAACAGATCAGATGCCTTGCCGCCGCAGATTCCCGCTTACTTGCTGTCGTTCACCCGCTGAAGCGGTATGTCGGCGGTGATGTCGTTCAGCACCCAGCTGGCGGCGACCAGACCGGCGACGGATGGACAGTAGGCATTCGATGCGGGCGGCATTTTGGCTTTGCGGATCGCGGCGTCCGGCTTGCCGACTGTTCCGACGACATCTTCGCGCACGATGATCGGACTTTCATCGGAAAACACGACCGGCACACCTTTTGTGATACCCGCTTTCCGCAGTCGGGTGCGGATGACCTTTGCGATCGGATCGGTGTGCGTCTTTGAAATATCGGCGATCTGGAAACGCGTCGGATCGATCTTGTTTGCGGCCCCCATGCTTGAAATGATCTTGACGCCGCGCTCGAGGCACTGCTCGATCAGATGGATCTTGTAGCTGATCGTGTCAGAGGCATCGATCACGTAGTCCGGCTTCTCTGCGAAAAAGCGGTCTGCCGTCTCTTCTGTGTAGAACATATGGAGCGGTACGACTTCACAGTCCGCATTGATGTCTTTGATGCGCTCCTGCATGACTTCCACTTTCAGCTTGCCCACTGTTGACAGGTAGGCGACGAGCTGCCGGTTGATGTTGGTGATATCGACGTCATCCTTGTCCACAAGGATGATCTTACCGATGCCGCTCCGGGCGCATGCTTCTGCGGCGAACGAGCCGACACCTCCGACGCCGAGAATGGCGACTGTCGTATCCGCCATCCGGCCGATCCCTTCTTTGCCGATGGATAGTTCGTTTCGTGAAAACTGGTTTAACATGAGCCAACAACCTTTCTCTTTCAAAATAAAAACCTCTCAGCAGGATTGCTAAGAGGTGGACTGTCTGAAGTGGAACAAATCCCGAATGTGCCGTCTTTGTAATATCGTTTTGAACCCGCACGGTGCAGGTGGGTGCCCGGTCTTCTCACTTCTGAGGTCCCATGACAGGCATGTCATCATGAGAAGAACCTGGGCTCCCGACGATTAAAGTGTTCGGTCAAAACTGTCTGGCAAATAACGAACACCTCAGGATTTGTTAATACATGTATCATAGCATATGCTTGTAAGCGTTTCAATCATTTGCACACGAAATTCTTGATTGAAATCAGAAAAGTGCTAATTTCCTATTTTCGTTCTGGGGCTAATTGAATATGCAATTCCGTGAGCTGCGCCGGGTCCACTGTATCCGGAGCTTCTGTCAACAGGTCCGTTGCGCTCGCTGTTTTCGGGAACGCAATCGTATCACGCAAGTTCGTTGAACCGGTCAGCAGCATGACGAGACGGTCAAGACCGAAGGCGATGCCGCCGTGCGGAGGTGTGCCGTATTCGAACGCGTCCAGCAGGAATCCGAACTGCTCGCGCGCTTCCTCCTGGGTAAATCCGAGTGCTTTGAACATCTTCTCCTGCACGTCACGTTCGTAGATGCGCAGTGATCCGCCGCCAAGTTCATAGCCATTGAGCACCAAGTCATAGGCGAGCGCCTTCACTGTCTCTGGACTCTCCTCGAGTTCTTTGACGTCAGCAGGCATTGTGAACGGATGATGTGCTGCGTAGAACCGGCCGTCTTCCTCGTCGTACTCGAACAGCGGCCAGTCGGTGACCCACAGGAAGTTGTAGAGCGACTCGTCGATCAGACCGCGTTCTTTCCCGAATTTCATGCGCAGCGCGCCGAGCGTATCAGCAACGACCGATTTTTTATCGGCGGCAAACAACAGCAGGTCGCCAGGCTCCGCAGCAGCTGCAGTCTGCACCGCTTCCGCTGTGTCCCCTTCGAAGAACTTCGCAATCGGTCCTTTGAGTCCGTCTGCTTCCACCTTCAGCCATGCCAGGCCTTTCGCTCCGTAGACGGCAGCAAATTCACCGAAGCCATCGATATCTTTCCGGGAGTAATCGGCAGCCGCCCCTTTGACGTTGATCAGCTTCACTTGGCCGCCGGACTCAAGTGCACCGGTGAACACTTTGAATGCTGTATCTTTCACGATTTCCGATACATCGGTCAGCTCCATGCCGAAACGTGTGTCCGGTTTGTCAGATCCGTAGCGAGCCATTGCATCCGCATACGTCATCCGTTTGAATGGTGCGTCGATTGCAATCCCTTTGACGTCCTTCATCACTTTTTGCATCATACGCTCATTCAGTTCGATGATCTCTTCGATCGACATGAAACTCATTTCCATATCGACTTGTGTGAATTCCGGCTGGCGGTCCGCACGCAGATCCTCGTCCCGGAAGCAGCGGGCAATCTGGAAATACCGGTCGAAGCCGGATACCATGAGCATCTGCTTGAATAGCTGCGGCGACTGCGGCAATGCGTAGAATTCGCCTTCATGGACACGGCTCGGCACTAGGTAGTCACGAGCGCCTTCCGGGGTCGACTTCGTCAGGATCGGCGTCTCAACTTCGAGGAACCCTTCATTGTCGAGGAAATTACGGATTGTCTTCGTAATGTCGGACCGCATCTTGAATGTACGGGCTAGCTGGGGACGGCGCAAGTCGAGATAGCGGTATTTCAAGCGGAGTTCTTCGCTGACGTCCGTATCGTCCTCAATCAGGAATGGCGGATTTTTCGCTTCGTTGATGATTTCAATCTGTTCCGCGTGTACTTCGATGCCGCCTGTTTTCAGGTTCTTGTTTTTTGTCCGCTCGTCGCGTTCGACGACATTTCCAGTCACCGAAATGACGAATTCACTGCGCAGCCGCTCAGCCGTCTCAAGTGCCTGGCCGGAAATCGCCGGATTGAAGACCGCCTGGACAATTCCTGTCCGGTCCCGCAAATCGACGAAGATCAGGCCGCCGAGGTCACGCCGCTTCTGCACCCAGCCTTTCAGTGTCACCTGCTCCCCGATATTCTGTTCGTTCAATTCCCCACAATACTGTGTCCGTTGCATCATTACCACTGCCTCTCTTAGTTCCCTGCTGCCAGGATGTTTTTCACTAGTTCATCGGCGGAAACCGATTGCTGCGTGCCTTCCGCCATGTTTTTCAGCTGTACGATATTCCGTTCGACTTCCTCTTCACCGATCACCGCCACCCATTTCGCCCGGAGACGGTCCGCTGACTTCATCTGCGCTTTCATCTTGCGGTCCATATAATCCATATCCGCCCGGATGCCCGCTGCCCGAAGTGTCTGCAGCACCTCAAATGCCCGGTCTTTCGCCGCTTCGCCGAGCGAGACGACGTAGATATCGAGCGCATCGTCGTTTTCAAGCTCAGCGGATTCCGCTTCCAGCGCAAGCAGGAGACGTTCGATGCTCATGCCAAATCCGATACCGGGTGCGGAAGGTCCGCCGATCTCTTCCGCCAGCCCATTGTAGCGGCCGCCGCCGCATAATGTCGTGATGGCGCCAAACCCTTCGGCGGCACTCATGATTTCGAAAGCTGTATGATTATAGTAATCAAGTCCGCGGACGAGGTTCGGATCCAGCTCGAAACTGATTCCTGCCGCCGTCAGCAGCTGCTGCAGCTTGTCGAAATATGCACGGGATTCATCGTTCAGATAATCCGTCAGCGACGGCGCAGTCTTCATGAGCGGATGCTCGCGGTCCACTTTGCAGTCGAGGATGCGGAGCGGATTTTTTTCCAGACGGCTCTGGCAGTCCGCACAGAATTCACTGATCGATGGTTTGAAGTGTTCGACGAGTGCATCCCGGTGCGCTGCGCGGGATGCCTGATCACCGAGCGAGTTCAGCACAAGCTTGATGTCCTTCAGGCCTGCCCGTTTGTATACATCGAGTGCAAGCGCGATGACTTCCGCATCGATTGCAGGGTCGGCACTGCCGATCGCTTCCGTGCCGAATTGGACGAATTGGCGGTAGCGCCCCGCCTGCTGGCGTTCGTACCGGAACATCGGCTCGATGTAGTATAGTTTGACCGGCTGGTCGGGCCAGCCGAACATTTTGTTTTCAACGAACGAACGGACGACTGGTGCTGTCCCTTCCGGCCGCAGTGTCATGGAGCGGTCGCCCCGGTCTTTGAATGTATACATTTCTTTCGTCACGATGTCCGTCGTATCGCCGACCGTCCGCTGGAACAGTTCGGTCTGTTCGAACATCGGTGTGCGGATTTCCTCATAACGGTACAGGTCGCATACTTCATGGATCATCCGTTCGAGCTTCTGCCATTTCCACGATTCGGACGGCAGGATGTCTTGTGTTCCTCTTGGCACTTTGAACTTCATCGGTAAACCCCTCTCCTGATCATGCGGGTCATTTCGCGGAATGCAAAAAAGCCCCCATCCCCTGCGTCTGCAAGGGACGAGAGCTTATATGTAAGCTTCCGCGGTTCCACCCAAATTGATGTCATCTGACACCCACTCGTATCCGGATAACGGCCGGTTCCGTCCCTGCCTACTAAGCGGTGTCCGCGTTTCAGCCTGGCGTCTCGCTGGTGTTTTTCTCCAAGGTTGCCTGAGGGGGATTTCAGCCTGGGTCCGCCCTTCTCTGTTCAGCCAGTTGCTTGAATACTTTCCAAGTCATCGACAATGTTCACTGCATGCAGTTATCAATAATAGTACCATCTGTCGCCAAGGTGTCAACCTTTTTCATTTGGTATGGTTTTTTCCCGTCCGTTCTTTTACAATATGGACAAAGGAGTGTGGAAACATGCCGAAACTTGCAAAAACAGCACTCGCTGCGGGGTTCTTCCTGCTGGCTGTGCTGCTGGGCGGCGGCTTCATCACAGCTGTTGCTGACGGTGCTGCAGAGACTGTCACAGTCGATTCCCCGACACTGAACATCCGGTCGGGTCCGGGGCTCACCTACTCGGTGACAGGCCGGCTGTCGGACGGGCAAACCGTTGATGTCATCGGGCATTCCGGCGACTGGCTCAAAATATCCGGAGATGGCGAAACCGGCTGGATTGCAGCATGGCTTACAAAGAAAGGGAATGCCTCCGAAACTGCAGGCAAAACGGTCGTATCCCGTGTCGATTCCCTGAACATCCGCTCCGGTCCTTCGACCAATTCCGCGGTCATCGGCAAACTCCGTTCCGGAGAACCTGCCGATCTGCTCGGCTACGACGGGGAGTGGGCTTCCATTTCAGCTGATGGTACAGACGGCTGGGTGCATACGACATACATAACGGAAGTGCCTTCATCCTTAGGTGTCACCGAGGAAAACGCCGACAATGCAAAAGCAGTCAAGGCGGATACGTTCACCGTGGCGGTCGATAAGCTGAATGTAAGGAAAAAAGCGACACAATCTTCGAAACGTGTCGGCACCATACAGAAAGACGAATCGTTTCCAGTTGAACGCATTGAGGGGAACTGGGTGAAAATCGCGCTGTCCGGCAAAACGTCTGGCTGGGTCTACGCATTTCACGGAGACCTGTCAGGACATCCCGAACAGCAGTCACTCGGCGGGAGCGCAGCCGTATCGGTCGTCACGAACGGGACGAACATCCGTCAGTCCCCTTCGACCGCGTCTGACGTGGTCCTGAGAGCAGATGCCGGAGACGTGTTCCGCGTGAAAGGCGAAGTAGACGGCTGGTATGAGATCATCCTGGAAAACGGCGGGACGGCATTCGTGGCTGACTGGGTCGTCAACCGGACTGGTGAATCATCAGATGCCTCTTTCGCACCCACGAAGAAGGCACGGGAAAAAGGGACACTGAAAGGGCTTACGATTGCAATCGATCCGGGACACGGCGGCAATGACCGCGGCACGACCGGCACGCGCGGAACGGACGAAAAGGACCTGACACTTCTGACTGCAGAGCTTTTGGCAGGCAAATTGAAGGACGCCGGCGCGACAGTCGTCATGACGAGGGATTCCGATACATACGTTTCGCTGAGAAAACGGACGGACATCGGCCATCAGGAGAATGCGGACGCATTTGTCAGTCTCCACTATGATGCCAATCCGGACCGGTCGATTTCCGGATTCACAACGTACTATACACAGCCTGCGCAAAAGGCATTCGCCGATGCGCTGAATGAAGGGCTCGCCGGTACGGTCGACCTCGGGAACCGCGGCACGCAATCCGCCAACTTCCTCGTCCTGCGGGAAAACCGGCTGCCGGCAGTCCTGATCGAACTCGGATTCCTGTCCAATTCGTCGGAAGAGCGTATGCTGACGAGCGGCTATTTCAGGGAGCAGGCATCGCAGGGAATCTATAAAGGGCTTCTCGATTATTTCGATGCCCAATAAAAAATCCGCAGGAGCCGGTTGCTCCTGCGGATTTTTCACTTGGATTCGATGATCAGGGTCACCGGTCCGTCATTGACGAGCGACACATCCATCATCGCCCCGAACCGGCCGGTTTCAACCCGAAGCCCGAGTGCACGGAGCTGCTCATTGAAATGATCGTAGAGCGGCTCTGCATGCTCCGGACGGGCCGCTTCGATGAAACTCGGACGTCTGCCTTTCCGGCTGTCCCCGTACAGGGTGAACTGGGAAATCGACAGGATCTGTCCCCCAGTTTCATCGATCGACCGGTTCATCTTGCCGTCTCCGTCTTCGAACAGGCGGAGTCCGGCGATTTTCTTTGCTGCATAGTCGGCGTCTTGTTCCGTATCCTCGTGGGTCAGGCCGACGAGCAGGACATAGCCATGCCCGATCGCACCGATGACTTCATCATCCACGGTGACAGATGCCTGTTTGGACCGCTGCAGGACGACTTTCATAGAAAACTGATCCCTCTTTCGTCAATTGATCACCCGCTGAACGGAGTAGATGTCCCGTACTTGCTTGATTTTATCGACAATCCGCTGCAAATGCTGCAGGTCGGTGATTTTGATGGACATGCTGATATGTGCGATCTTGACGCGGTCCGCCTTGCCGGAGACGGCGATGATCGGTGTTTTCGTATCCACGACGGCCATCATCACTTCGTTCAGCAGTCCCTGCCGGTCGTACCCTGTGATTTCGATATCGACCTGGAACTCCTTCTTCTGGCTGTCCATCGGGGCAACCGCCCAAGCAACATCGATCAGACGGTCGTCACGGCTGTCCGTATGGATATTCGGACAGTCCACCCGGTGGACGGAAACCCCCCGCCCTTTTGTGATGAACCCGACGATTTCATCGCCCGGCACAGGGTTGCAGCATTTCGACAGACGGATCAGCAGATTATCCAGATCCTTCACGATCACGCCGGATTCCGTCATGATGGGAGCCGGCGGATTCTTCAGATCGGCGACAATCTTATCGATCGCTTCCTTCTTCTCACGCTCTTTACGGATCTTGTCGGTCATCCGGTTGACGACCTGCTGGGCCGTGATGCCCCCCGAACCGATCGCCGCGTACATGTCCTCTTCCGACGTGAAGCTGAATTTGTCGATGACCCGCCGGATGCTTTCCGGCGTCACGACATCCTTCATCGTATATTCCTGCAGCTTCACTTCTTTTTCAAGCAGTTCCCTGCCTTTGAAGACGTTATCCTCGCGCAGCTGCTTTTTGAAATACTGGCGGATTTTGTTCCGTGCCTGCGACGTGTTCGCAATCTTCAGCCAGTCCCGGCTCGGTCCGAATGACTGCTTGGATGTGAGCACCTCCACGATGTCGCCGGTGTACAATTCGGTTTCGAGCGGCACCATTTTGCCGTTCACTTTGGCGCCGATCGTCCGGTTGCCGACTTCGGAATGGACCCGGTAGGCAAAGTCTATCGGGACAGAGCCTTTCGGGAGTTCAATGACATCCCCGTCCGGCGTGAATACATAGACCATGTCAGAAAACAGGTCGAATTTCAGCGATTCCATGAATTCCTCGGCATTCGAGGATTCGTTCTGCATTTCGAGGATTTCCCGGAACCACGTCAATTTCGAGTCGATCGTATCAGGGTGGTCCGCTGTAGTCCCCTCTTTGTAGGCCCAGTGTGCAGCGACACCGAATTCGGCGATCTTATGCATCTCTTCCGTGCGGATCTGGACTTCCAGCGGATCGCCGGCAGGACCGACGACCGTCGTATGCAGCGACTGGTACAGGTTCTGCTTCGGCATCGCGATATAATCCTTGAAGCGGCCGGGCATCGGTTTCCACAGCGTATGGATGATTCCGAGCACAGCGTAGCAGTCTTTGATGCTGCTGACGACAATCCGGACCGCGAGCAGGTCATAGATCTCATTGAACTCTTTCTTCTGCAGGATCATTTTCCGGTAGATGGAATAGAGGTGCTTCGGACGCCCGGACAGCTCCGCGTGAATATCCATCTTGCTGATTTCCGCGTCAATCTGCTCCATGACATTCGACAGGTAGTTTTCCCGTTCGACACGTTTTTGCTTCATGAGGTTCACTATGCGGTAATATTGCTGAGGATTTAAGTAGCGGAGGGCAATATCTTCCAGCTCCCACTTGATTGCAGAAATACCGAGCCGGTGTGCGAGCGGCGCAAAGATTTCCAGTGTTTCCGCAGAAATACGCCGCTGTTTCTCTTCACGGACATACTTAAGGGTCCTCATATTGTGCAGGCGGTCTGCGAGTTTGATCAGGATGACGCGAATATCCTGCGCCATGGCGATGAACATCTTCCGGTGGTTCTCTGCCTGTTTTTCTTCATTGGATTTGAACTTAAGTTTCTCAAGCTTCGTGACACCGTCGACAAGCATGGCGACTTCCTCGCCGAAATCACGGACGATGTCTTCCCGGCCGATTTCCGTGTCTTCTACGACATCATGCAGGAAGCCGGCCGCGACAGTCGACGGATCCATCTGCAGTTCTGCAAGTATGCCGGCGACCTGGACCGGATGGAGAATGTAAGGTTCTCCGGAACTTCTATATTGCCCTTCATGTGCGCGCTTTGCCGCTTCATAGGCTTTTTTGACGAACGCGACATGCTCACCGTTCATATATTTGCTGACGAGCGCGAAAATATCGTGTTCTGTCAGGTCTTGTGCGACAGCCATTCTCCCACCCCTTTCGGCCATTATCGAAAAAAGAATCATATCTCTATTGTATGGTGAAAACAGAAGTTTTGTAAAGAAATGAATTTGTCCAAAAAATATGTATGTGACAGAAACTTGACGACTTGCGGCCTAGCAAAAATCCCCCCGCTGCGGGCAGCGGAGGAATCCGGTCAGTATGTCATCAGTGCACGAATGTTATAGTTATCCAGCTTTCTGCGGCCATCCAAATAGGAAAGCTCAATCAGGAACGCGCAGCCTGCGACAACACCGCCCAGTTTTTCAACAAGTTCAACTGTGGCGCCTACAGTTCCGCCGGTTGCCAGCAGATCGTCGACGATCAGCACCCGCTGTCCGGGCTTGATGGCATCTTTATGAATTGTCAGCTGATCGACACCGTACTCGAGATCATAGTCAACAGCAATCGTTTCGCGCGGCAGTTTGCCCGGCTTCCGGACAGGGGCAAACCCGATTTCGAGCGCATACGCGACCGGGCAGCCGATGATGAATCCGCGTGCTTCCGGGCCGACGATGAGCTCGGCGCCGACTTCTTTGGCATATTCGACAATCTGATCCGTCGCATATTTATAGGCTTCGCCGTTATCCATGATGGTCGTAATGTCTTTGAAGCTGATTCCTTCTTTCGGATAGTCCGGCACTACTGTTACATACTGTTTCAAGTCCATACTGTTTCCTCCTCGACGGCCTGCACTTGCTGCACCTGTTGGAACCATTGTTTCAGTTCATGGTAAGGGGCGTAAAGAAGCCGTTCTTCCATTTCGATCTGCTGCTGCCGTTCCTTGTAGGCTGGCGCTTCTGCAAGGTCACGTTTGCCTGCTGCCGGTTCGGCGATGACAGCACCATTCTCTATCTTAACAAATCCAAGTTCAAAAAACACTTTCGACATGAAATAAATCGTGTCGATTTTCCAACCTTTGTGCTTCGCGAGCTGCCCACCCTGGTTGCGGATATCAAAAGTCCCCCGTTTTTTCAGGAACGTGAAATACCAGCCGAACTCCTGCCGGCTCGGAATCCCGTCGAAATACCGTGATTCCGGTGCATAGAAATGCGCGTAGATCCTGCCCGGACTGAACAGGGTCATCAGCTGTTCGAGCTGCCGCTGCTGGTCCGGTATGTCGAGCAGGACCAGACTTTCGACAGCCGCGTCTCCCGTGCAGTCTTCCGCCATACGAATATCGGCATCGGGGAGGAACGGCGCGAAATATGTTTTCGTATTCGGCTGGAACGCGACATACAGAACTTTCTCTTTCGGGATTGTACCGACCCAGCGCTGCGGATCCCGGATACCCCGCAAATCGAATACCTGCCGCTCCTCGGAACGTATGTCTTCAATGAGAATCTGCGGTTTTTTGAAGTTATTCCATTCATTGACCTGCAGGTCGCCGATAACATTGAGCGACATGCCGTGGGTCATTTCATCCGCAAGCGGGCCCTGGCTGAAACCGATGGCGTCGAGCTTGTGCCCGCCGTCCTCCAGTTCGAGTTTCAGATGGTTTTTCGCTGCGCCGATCTTCCGTATGGAAGCGACCGATGTGTTCTCGATCATATAGACCGGTTTCGGGAACGACATGCCGAACGGACGCAGCTGTTCCAGTGATTCGAGGACACCGACTTCGATCTCGCCGATCGTCAGCGGCACATCGATCGAGACCGTAGCGGTCAGCTGCTCGTCTGTCAGCATGTCCGCTGCCTGCCGGTTCAGCTGGTTGCGGAGCGTATCGACATCCTCCAGTTTCAGTGTCATGCCCGCCGCCATTTGATGGCCGCCGAAATGAGGAAGGATGTCCCGGTTCTTTGCAAGTCCCTGGTACATGTCAAAACCTTCGACACTGCGGGCGGATCCTTTTGCTGTCCCCGCTTCGGGATCGATCGACAGGATGATCGACGGCCGGTGGAACTTCTCTGTGATCCGGGAAGAGACGATCCCGATGACCCCTGGATTCCACCCTTCTTTGGCCAGGACGAATACATGGGGGATATCGTTTCCATACTCGGCTTCGACCATGGCGAGCGCTTCCTGTGTGATGCCGTTGACGAGCGCCTGCCGTTCTTTGTTCAGCCGATCGAGTTCCGCGGCGATCCCCGCAGCGACAGTTGGCTCGTCCGCTTTCAGCAGATCGACCGCTGCATCCGCATCACCGAGCCGGCCTGGAGCGTTCAGCCGGGGGCCGACCATGAAGCCGAGCGTTTCTTCGGTGAACTGCCTTAGTTCCGTGCCGCCTGCTTTGGCAAGTGCCTGGATGCCCGGGCGGCTGGACATGCGGAGTCGCCGGATGCCTTCTTTGACGAAGTACCGGTTTTCATCCAGCAGCGGCACAAGATCAGCGACAGTGCCGATGGCTGCGAATTCCAGCAAGTCGAGCGGCGCTTCACCGAGCAGCGCGGTGGCCAGTTTGAAGGCGACACCGACCCCTGCGAGTTCGCCGAACGGATAGTGGCCGTCCGGATGCCGCGGATGGATGACCGCGTCCGCTTCCGGCAGCGTCTCGCCGATTTCGTGGTGGTCCGTGATGATCAGATCGAGCCCGATCGACTTGGCGTAGGCCGCCTGCTCGATACCGGATACTCCATTATCGACAGTGATGATGAGCGATGCACCAAGGTCGGCGATTTCCTGGAACAATCCGCTGTTCGGCCCGTAGCCATGGGAGAACCGGTTCGGGATGACGAATGAAACATCCGCACCGAGCCGCTCGAGCGCCGTCGTCAGGACGGATACACTTGTAACGCCGTCCGCATCGTAGTCGCCATAGACGACGATGTGCTCACCGTCAGCAATCGCCTGTTTAATGCGCGCAACCGCCTTATCCATGTCATGCAGCAGGAACGGATCGTGCAGCACACCGGCATCTGCCGACAGGAATTCTTTCACTTCAGCGGGATTCGTGAATCCCCGTGACACCAGGATTTTCGCATGCATGGACGGAATCTTCAGCTCGTCCATCAACGTTTCCACCGCAGTTCCATCAGGTCTATGTATTTTCCATTGTTTGTTTGAACGTATCACTGTGCAGTCACTTCCTCTTCCGCAATTATACAGGGGTTTGCCGATTTCCGAAAGGATTGCGACGGAAAAGGAAAGGATTCTCCTCGCAACCGGCGGAGGAGCAGCAGAAACGTGATTGAAATAAGGGGCAAGTGCTCATTAACCGGGTGAACCGCTCATTAATCTCTGAAAGTGATCATAACTCCTCGATTCTGCTCATAAATCACCGAAAGTGATCATAAAACCTGAAAAGTGATCATAAACTCGCAATTCCGCTCATAAACCATGCGAAAGCGCTCATAACTTCACAAATACAAGGCCGCCCCGGCCCCATGCCCGCGGTGCAACATCAGACACATACTCCCCTGAGACGCGTGAAAAGGCAGCAAGTCAAGAGCTGGCTTGCCGGCTTCGCTCCGCTCCGCATTTTTCTTCAGCTGCAGACTGGCGGGAATATGCGCCTTTCACAGGCTCATAATTGGAAGAGACATTGCTGCGTACTGGATGATCCAGCTGACAGAATCCCCATACTCCGCTGACCGGCTGTTGTACGAGCCTATAAAAACACCGCCAGCATGGATAACAAGTATCCATACTGGCGGTGCTGTTCTTCATTGTTTTGCGTCATACTCATCGGTCATGATTTCATTCGCAAGCTCCGGTGACTTCTGCAGCATGGCGATCTCGTTCTGCTGGTCGGCGATGATGCCTTCCTTTTCGGTGATCTGCCGCTGCAGTACTTTCAATTCGCGACGTGTGCGGACTGTCCGGAACACGGCGAAGAGTCCGCTCACGAGGGCGCCGAGCAGCGCAGACCCTAGTATCACGAGCACGAGCGGCCAATGTGCTTCGCCGAAGACATAATCGACGGGGACTTTCCCGACGTTGAATACTGCAAATACGGCAATTATGATAGCGGCCAATAATCCGACGATCAGCATCCATTGCGACTTCATCCGTCTCAACTCCTTTTGTACTGGCCTGGCCCGCCGCATTGTGGCGGGACGGCATAGAAAAACAGGTATACCTGAGTATACCTGTTCAGAAAGCTCTTGAAACAAATCAGACGACCGGTTCGTCGGATCCCCATTGTTTCTTCTCTTTGACTGTTTTCAGCTTGCCTGTTTTCTTGATCTGCCGCTTTTTCATATCGTACCAAAGCTGTGCGGAGATGTAGATTGACGAATACGTACCGGCGATGAGACCGATCAGCAGCGCAATCGAGAATGGCCGGATCGACGGTGCACCGAGTGCGAGCAGGGCAACGACGACGATCAGCACGGTCAGCACAGTGTTGACCGAACGGCCGAGTGTCTGACGGAGTGATTTGTTGATGATATCCGCCAGTTCTTTCTCGTTGTCAAGATGACCGATCTTGTGCATGTTCTCCCTGATCCGGTCGAACGTGACGATCGTATCGTTGATGGAATACCCGACGATCGTCAGGACTGCAGCGATGAAAGTAATATCCACCTCGAGACGCAGGATGCTGAAGATCGCGATCATGAAGAACGCATCGTGCAGCAGACCCAGAATAGAAGCGACACCCATTCGCCATTCAAAGCGGAATGCGACATAGATGATAATGCCGAGCGCTGCGATGGCGAGGGCTTTGATAGCGTTTTTCACGAGTTCCTTCCCGATTGTCGGTGATACGGTCGACACGTTCGGCTCTGCGCCGTATTTCTCGGCGACTTGCGCTTTCAGGCTGTTGATTTCCTCTTGGCTGAAGTCTTCTTTGTACCGGGCGACCCCGATATTGTTCTTGTCACCAGAAATGACAATATCATCGCTCGGATGTCCGATGTCTTCCAAGTAAGTGCTGACTTCCTGTTTCGTGATTGCATGGTCCGCCAAAATCTCAGCACGCGTACCGCTCGAGAAGTCGATCCCGAGGTTCAGCTTGAAAATGCCGAGAATGATTGCACCGGCAATCAGCAGGACGATGGACAATGTGTAGAAACGCTTGCGTGTATGGACGAAGTCGAAACGGTCGAATTTCGTCGTCAGATCGAGCGTGTCCATATGTTCGCCCGCCGGATGGACCCGTTTCTTCGAGACACCGAACCAGCTGGTCTTCCCGTCGAACAGGCCGCTTTGGACGAGCAGGCCGAGCAGCAGCCGCGCCCCCCATACTGCTGTGATGAAGCTGACTGCGATACTGATGATGAGCATCGTCGCGAATCCTTTGACCGAGCTTGTCCCGAAGATGAACAGGACGACAGCGGCCAGGAGTGTCGTGACGTTGGCGTCAAGGATTGCCGTGAAAGACTCCTTCGCACCTTTGGTAAACGCCGTCTTGATGGAGTTTCCAATCCTCAGTTCCTCTTTGATGCGCTCATAGGTGATGATATTCGCATCGACGGCCATACCGACTCCGAGCAGCAGGGCTGCGATACCCGGCAGTGTCAGCACCCCGTTGATGGCCGTAAAGACGACCATGATCAGGTAGACGTAGACCGAAAGTGTGATGACTGCGACCAGTCCGGGCAGCCGGTAATAGAACAGCATGAACAGGAAGATCGCGGAAATACCGACGATACCTGCTGTGACAGTCTGTTTAAGTGCCTGTTCCCCGAATTGTGCTCCGACGGAAGTCGAGTACATCTCTTCCAGATGGACCGGAAGTGCTCCGGCGTTCAGAATACCGGCAAGATCTTTCGTCTCTTCGACGGTGAAGCTGCCGGAGATTTCAACATTCGAGGAATTGATGGTCTGACGGACGGACGGTGCAGATATGAACCGCGGGTCCGGTTTTTTCATCTCTTCCTTATAGGAATCTTTTCCTTCTTCAAAATCGAGCCAGATGACCATGACGTTCTCCGGTGCTTTGGCTGCGACTTCCGATGTGACTTCCGCAAACTTGGAAGGGTCTTTCATTTCCAATGTGACGACCGGGTTGCCGTTCTCGCCGAAGTTCGCTTTCGCTTTGCCGGCTTTCAGGTCGTTCCCGTCGAGAAGCAGTTTGTCATCCGCATCCCGGAATGTCAGGTTGGCCTGTGTGGACAGCAGTTCCCGTGCCTTCTGCTGGTCTTCGACGCCGGCAAGCTGGACACGGATCCGGTTGTTCGATTCGATCTGGATGCTCGGCTCACTGACACCAAGTACGTCGATCCGGTTGCGGAGCGCTTTCGCTGTGTCCGCGACAACGTCTTCCGTGATTTTCTGGTTGTGATCCCCAGTCTTCAGCGGCTGGACCTCGTACAGGACTTCGAATCCGCCCTGCAGGTCGAGACCGAGTTTTACATTGTTCAATATCGGATTCGCCGTTCCGCCGATCGTTGCTGCAAAAATGACGATCAGCAACAGGAAGGCGACGATCCGTCCTCTTTTCTTCATGATCCGTTTTCCCCCTCTATCCGTGAAGCGGTCGTGCTTTGGTATGTACGTAAGAAACATCAACAAAACAATTATGAGACAGTGCCCGCGCCGTGTCAAATCTAAATGGAAGTTTACTAGTTCTGTTTGTCCTTTCTGGGAGCCAGCAGCAGCTGCAGTTCCTCGCTGTTCAGGTCGGAGAACCAGTCGGATGAACGCTGCTCCTCGATCTGCGTGTAGGTCATATATTCCGCCGGTGTCAATTCCATGACGCCGTTGATGATCTCGTGGGTGCGCATTTCACCGATAATCCGCTTGCGCCATTTCTTCTGCACGCAGTACTTCCAGATATCCGCATCGGTCACCGTTCTGTAGCCGTAGAAATGGAATTCTTCCCGTTTGCTCTCCACTGCAGGACGGACGTGGTTGAATAAGTCTTCGTATTTGATCTCCACTCGCAGTCATCCCTTCTTCTAGCGAAGTTGTAAATACAGTATGTACCGCATACAAGTAGTGTATATGAATTGGCTCGACTTGAGAAGGAGATGTTTTCAATGTCCTCATTTATCCGCGGAACGGTGATCTTGACCTTCGCCGTTTTTATGACGAAATTGCTCGGTTTTGTATACCGCATCCAGTTCATGCGGGTGGCCGGCGAAGAGGCGGTCGGTGTCTATATGACTGCTTACCCGGCGTTCATCTTCTTCCTGTCTCTTGTACAGCTGGGGATCCCGATCGCCATTGCAAAGGTGATCGCCGAGCTGACGGCAAAAGGGCAATCCGCCCGCTTTGCACAAGTGATGCGATCTTCCGTGCTTCTAACAATCATCACCGGACTTATCTTCCTGCCGCTGTCCATCTTGTTTGTCCCGTTCCTGTCGGATACCCTCCTTGGCAATCCGGCGGCATCCGTTACGTTATTTGTAGGCATCGCCATCGTGCCGATCGCGGCGGTCGGCGGAATCATCCGCGGTTATTTCCAGGGGATTGCCAGGCTGGAAGAGACAGCCTGGAGTCAGGTGATCGAGCAGATCGTCCGCATCGGGCTCATCACCTGGATGCTGCCGTACTTCCTGACTGACGGCAGTATTGCCCTGAATGCTGCATATGCGATGGGCATCACTCTTCTTGCAGAAGCCGTGTCGGTCCTCTATTTGTGGATCAAGTTCAAGAAACAGCAAAAAAAGACTGCATCCCTGCAGTCGAAAGACGGACTGTATCCGGTGAACCCTTTGCTTGCGGTCGCCCTGCCTTCTTCAGGCAGCCGGTTGTTCGGCAGTTTCACCTGGTTCCTCGAGCCGATCATCTTCATCCGTGCGCTCGCTGTGTCCGGTCTGACGGCGGCAGCCGCAACATCACTGTACGGAGTCATCTCCGGCGTGCTCATCCCGCTGCTGCTGTTCCCGCAGTTCATACCATATGCGCTGTCCGTCGTACTCGTACCCGCGGTGAGCGGTGCGTCGGCGGCTGGAAATATCAAGAAACTGCAGGAGCGCATCCACTTGTCTCTGCGGTTATCGGCTCTGACCGGTGCATTTGCAGCAGCTGTCTTCTTCGTTCATGGCAAGGAGATGGCCGAGACGCTGTTCCACGTCAAACAGGGGGCCTCGTATATGGTGGTGCTTGCGCCGATCTTCTTCTTTTATTACATTCAGAGCCCTCTGTTCTCGATTTTGCAGGCGACAGATGAAGCGAAAGCCGCGATGATGAATTCCGTGTATGGCGGGATTGCCAAGCTTCTCGTCATGTTTGTCCTGGCGTCCCAGCCCGGACTCCAGGAGACCGGTGCCATCGTGGCGATCGGTTTCGGCGTCCTCATCACGTCCTTCCTGCATATCGCAACGCTGCGCAGGAACCGGAAGACCGCCACCGGCTTCACGATGTTCGTCCTGCCGTATGCATCGTTTATCATCACAGCGGTGCTGCGTCCGATCTTCATCCCGACCGGCGGGTACGGCCTGATCGCGGATTGCAGCATCACTGCCCTGTTCCTGGCGGTCGTCCTGTTCTTCACCGGACAGATCCGCGGGGAGGACTTCAGGCATTTCCGGAAACTTGCCGTGCGTCAGAGGTAATCTTTCTTCAGCTGGACTCTGAAATCATTCCCTTCCAGGGCACAGTAGAACACTTGCGCGGGATCGGTGATTCCTTTCTGTTTCAGTTCATCAAGCAGCCAGTCCTCGCTTTTCTCATAGATGCCGAGGTGCTGGCGGTCGATGTCCCCGTCCAATATGAGCGGCAGGACAGGTTTGGTCTCACCTTTTTTGAATACGGAAAGGTTTCCGGACGGTTCCAAATACGCATAGTCGACTTCGTACACCGAGCCGATCTGCTGTTCACGCAGCTGCTGGAACAGGTCATCCAGGTTGTAGCGCTGCTTCCGCATCTCCTCTTCCTGGATGACCCCATCCCGGATCAAGACAGACGGATCCCCATCGACCACGTCCCGGAACTTTTTGTTTTTCAAAGAGATATAGGAAGACCCGAATTGAATCAGCAGTAAGACGAGCATAGGCAGAATGGAATTGATGAGTTTTTCCTCTGGGGAATCCAGTGCAAAGGCAGCGACCTCCGCGATAATGACGAAAACGACTATATCGATGACACTCAGCTCTCCGACTTCCCGCTTCCCCATCAGCCGCAAAACCAGAACGATAAGCGCATATAAAAAGACGGTACGTAACGCAATAATCAGCAAATCAGGCATACAGGGTCCCTCCTCCTTGCCTTTCAGTCTGCCCCGACCCGCGCCCGTTTAAACAGAGAATAGAAAAAGCTGTCCACCCGGGATTATGAGCCCGGGCGGACAGCTTCATTTTTTCGGTTATCAGATAGCTGGTGTACTTTCCGTCACACGGCCGACAGCCTGCCGGTCGAACTGAAGGACTGTACCATCTGCCATCTTCAAAAACACGGATGTTTCGTCGACTGCATCGATTGTCCCATGCAAGCCGCCGATCGTCACGACACGGTCGCCGCGTTTCAGATTGGTCTGCATTTCTTTTGTCTGCTTCTGGCGTTTTTGCGCCGGACGGATCAGCAAGAACCACATGATGGCGATCATTGCGATGAACGGCAGCAAGTTTACTAACGTTGCACTCATCTAAATTCCCCCCCTACCCTGACTAGTATACAAGAATTAAAAGTTTTTTGCATTTGGTTTGTTGAAACCGTACTGCTCGAAAAACTCTTCCCTGAAATCGCCGAGCCGGTCTTGCCGGATCGCTTCCCGCACTTCCTCCATCAAGTGGAGTAAAAAGTACAGGTTATGATAAGACGCCAGCCGGAGGCCGAAAGTTTCATTGGCCCGGATCAGGTGCCGGATATAGGCCCGGCTGTAATTTTTGCACGCATAGCAGCCGCAGTTTTCGTCGAGAGGACCGAAATCATGTTCATATTTCGCGTTTTTGATGACGACACGGCCGTGGCTCGTCATCAGCGTGCCGTTACGGGCGATCCGTGTCGGCAGGACACAGTCGAACATGTCGACGCCGCGGATCGCGCCGTCGATGAGTGAATCCGGTGAGCCGACGCCCATGAGGTAGCGGGGCTTGTTCTCCGGCAGCAGAGGCGTCGTGAATTCGAGGACCCGGTTCATGACGTCTTTCGGCTCACCGACGGACAGCCCGCCGATTGCATAGCCCGGGAAGTCGAGTGACACGAGATCTTTCGCACTCTGTCTGCGCAGGTCTTCGAATTCGCCGCCTTGGACGATACCGAACAGGCCTTGGTCTTCCGGCCGCTGATGGGCATTCAGGCAGCGTTCCGCCCAGCGCGACGTCCGTTCGACGGACGCTTTCATGTAGTCATGTGTGGCAGGGTACGGCGGACATTCGTCGAACGCCATCATGATATCCGAGCCGAGCGCATTCTGGATTTCCATCGCCTTTTCCGGGCTCAGGAACAGTTTGCTGCCGTTCAGGTGGTGGCGGAAATGGACGCCCTCCTCTTCGATCTTGCGGAAGTCGCTCAAGGAGAACACCTGGAAGCCGCCGGAATCTGTCAGGATCGGCCGGTCCCAGTTCATGAACTTATGCAGTCCGCCTGCTTCCCGGATGATGTCATGGCCGGGCCGCAGCCAGAGGTGGTACGTGTTGCTCAGGATGATGCCTGCACCGATTTCCTTCAGTTCTTCAGGCGACAGCGTCTTGACTGTGGCCATCGTCCCGACCGGCATGAACGCCGGGGTCTCGAACGAGCCGTGCGGGGTGTGGACGATCCCGAGGCGCGCACCCGTCTGTTTGCATGTTTTGATATGTTCGTATGTGACTGCTGGCATTAGTGGTTCCCCTTTCGTGCAGGGCGGATGAACATCGCATCTCCGAAACTGAAGAAACGGTATTTCTCATCGACCGCCTGCTTATAGGCCTGCAAGATGTATTCCCGGGAAGCGAGCGCGGAGACGAGCATGACGAGCGTCGACTTCGGCAGGTGGAAGTTCGTGATCAGCCCATCGACCGCCTTAAACTCATACCCCGGGTAGATGAAAATCGATGTCCAGCCGGAGCCGGCCACGATCTTCCCGTCGTGTTCACTCGCAATCGTTTCGAGCGTCCGAGTCGATGTCGTGCCGACGGAGATCACACGGCCGCCGCGTTCTTTCGCCCGGTTGATGGCCGCAGCGGTCTCCTCGGTCACCTGATAGTACTCCGCGTGCATTTCATGGTCTTCGATCGAATCGACGCTGACAGGACGGAATGTACCCAGACCGACATGCAGTGTGATGAATTCGACATCGACCCCTTTTGCGCGCAGTTCATCGAGCAGTTCCTCCGTGAAATGGAGACCTGCCGTCGGCGCTGCTGCTGAGCCGCGTTCTTTGGCGAATACTGTCTGATAACGCGACTGGTCCTCAAGCGTTTCGGTGATGTACGGAGGAAGCGGCATTTTGCCGAGAGCATCCAGCAGTTCGTAGAAGATGCCTTCGTACGAAAACTTGAACGTGCGTCCACCATGGTCGGCGACAGCCGTGCACTCCGCTGTCAGACGGCCGTCACCGAACGTGATGACCGTACCGGGCTTGACCCGTTTCGCCGGTTTGACGAGCGTCTCCCATTCATTGTCACCGATTTCCTTGAGCAGCAGCACTTCAATCGAAGCACCAGTTTCTTCCTTAACACCGATCAGTCGGGCTGGCAGCACTTTCGTGTCATTCAGCACGAGGACATCCCCTGCCTCCAGTTCATCGATAATGGCGCGGAATTGTGTATGCCGGACCTCCCCGCTTTCGCTGTCGAGCACAAGCAGCCGGCTGGCCGTCCGATCGGCGAGCGGTGTCTGCGCAATCAGTTCCTGGGGCAGGTCGAAGTCAAAGTCATTAACATCCATTGCTATAATCTCCTAACTCATTCAAATCTATGTGCGGAATCACCGTTCCAGCCAAACAAGATGCTGGCAGTCCGGTTTCATCCGGCTTGGTTAATTCAGCTCAGGCACCGGAAGGCCGAAGTGTTCATAGGCGGATGGAGTGGCAATCCGCCCGCGCGGGGTCCGCTGCAGGAAACCTATCTGCAGCAGATACGGCTCGTAGACATCCTCGAGTGTCACGGATTCCTCACCGATACTCGCAGCGAGCGTCTCAAGGCCTACCGGACCGCCGCGGAACCGTTCGATCATCCCTTTCAGCAGCTTATGATCGATATGATCAAGGCCATGGGAGTCGACTTGGAGCATTTCCAGCGCCTCCTGTGCAATTCCGAGAGAAATTGTACCATTCCCGCGCACTTCAGCATAGTCACGCACTCTGCGGAGCAGCCGGTTTGCAATACGCGGAGTCCCCCGTGATCTCCGGGCGATCTCGACTGCAGCCTGATCGTCGATCTTGACGTCGAACACGCCGGCGCTGCGGATGACAATCTCGCGCAGCGGCTCGATTTCATAGTATTCGAGCCGCAGCGGTACGCCGAACCGGTCGCGTAGCGGTGCCGACAGCGAGCCTGCCCGTGTCGTTGCGCCGACCAGTGTGAATGGCGGCAGGTCGAGGCGGATCGATTTCGCGGAAGGCCCTTTGCCCACGACGATATCGAGGGAGAAATCCTCCATCGCCGGGTACAGCACTTCCTCGATCGCCCGGTTAAGCCTATGGATTTCATCGATGAACAGCACATCCCCCGGTTCGAGCGATGATACGACAGCCGCGAGGTCGCCTGGCCGTTCGATGGCAGGACCGCTCGTCATCCGCACATTGACGCCCATCTCGTTCGCGATGACCGATGCGAGCGTCGTCTTCCCGAGTCCCGGCGGTCCGTAGAGCAGTACGTGATCGAGACTTTCGCTTCGCCGTCTCGCCGCCTCGATGAAGATCGACAGATTGTCCTTCACCTTGTCCTGTCCGATATAGTGAGCGAGCATCTGCGGGCGAAGCGACTGCTCGAAGCCCTCATCGAAATCGGACAATTCACTTGACAGTACGCGTGAATCCACGGCACTCCCTCCTTTTCTTATCTATGCCCGCGCAGGTCACTGCTGTTTCAGCAGCAGCTGCAGTGCACGTTTCATGTAGTCTTCCGTTGTCATGTCCTCCTGTTCGAGCACTTTCTTCACTTTCGCCGTTTCCCGCGCCGAGTAGCCGAGCGCCTCAAGTGCAAGCATCGCTTCAGCAAGTGAGTCGTTCTCAGCAAGCGCAAAGAGCGAATCACCGTCTTCCGGCATGTCCACTTCCGTAAACAGATCGGCAAGCTTCCCTTTCAGGTCGAGGATCATCTGGCGGGCCGTCTTCTTGCCGACACCCGGGAACTGGACGAGGAATTTCTCGTCTTCCTGCTCGATCGCCGAGATGACCTGCGACGGGATGCCGCTTGCGAGAATGGCGAGCGCCCCCTTCGGTCCGATACCGGAGACTGTGATCAGTTTCCGGAACAGTTCCCGCTGTTCGAGCGACAGGAAGCCCATCAGCAGTTCCGCATCCTCCCGAACGTGATGGTGGATGAACACCTGCTGGACGCTATCCGTCATATGGAATGCATATGGATTAGGCGTGTAAACCTGGAATCCGATACCGTTCGCTTCTATTGTGATATACTCGGGTGTCACTCTTGTAATGATCCCTTTTATGTAATCATACAATGCTGCTTACCTCCTAGAGTCTTATCATCCAGTATACCACAGACAGACGAAAGCACAGCAAAGTTGGTATTGAAAAAAGAACTGTCCGCTGCCGCGTTTGGCGGCGGCCGACAGTTCTTATGTTCTGTCTTGTTTCCTCTGCAGCTGACTGTCCGAAAAGCGGCACAGCCCCGGCCAGGCGTGCAGTCCCTGTTTCGTGAATTGCACGAGATGGTTCCGGATGCGGTGCCGCCCGGGATCCGGCAGTCCGGCAAAATACAGCCACTCCCGCATGACTTCGTTCGGATACTGCAGCATGATGAGCGCTTCTTCACTCAACTCCTGCAGACGGGGCAGCTCCCGGAACAGCTGCTCCCCGTCATACGCCATATGAGGCAGGACCCGGTGCAGCCAGAGGGCGATTTCGGCAGATGCCGAACCGACAGCCGCAAGGTCGAAGTCGATCAGGTAGACCGTTCCATCGTCTGCTGCGAGCAGATTATGATGGACGACATCCCCATGCAGGATTGTCGGCACTTCTTCCTTTTCACTGACACCCTCCAGCCTCAGCAGCGCCTCTTCTGCATACAGGCAGATATCGCTGAATGCCGAGGTGCCGATATGGCCTGCAATCAGTTCTTCCTGCTGTCTAAACCGTTCCAGCCGCCTCACCCACTTGCGATGCAGATTGAACCGGGGCAGGTAAGTGACGGAATTCCAGTCGATGACCTCACGGGTCGCATGAAGCGCATCGAGCGACCGGAGGGATGCCCTCCGGTCGGTGATGCTCGCGTAATCCACAGGCCGTGTGCCGGACAGCCAAGGCTGGATGATGAGATGGTCGGTCCCTTTGTCGGTCAGCGGAGCGATATATGGGAACCCGACAGCCTGCAGCTGATTGTGCAGTTTCCTCACTTTCCCGGCCCCTTTGCTGTCCTTATACCGTTTGACCGCGAACGACTGGCCTTCTTCCTCAAGGCGCCAGACGTGCGGTTTCACTTCAAAGAATAAGGTTTCCCGTTTTTCCTTCACTTAACAATTATCCATCGGATCCGTTTGTTCCTGGCCGTATCCCGGCATTTCCGGATATTGGGCACCCGGCATCATGGACGGCATAGGCGCCATGTACGGTACCATGCCGTAATAAGGATACGGAGACATCTGGGAGCCGCATGACGTACACAAGTGCATATAGTTCGGATGCTGCGATGCCTGGATACCCGGCATCGGATAGTTCGGCTGCTGATACACCGGCTGCTGGAACTGCGGCTGCTGGTAAGGCGGCTGATGCGGGATCGGCTGCGGAACGTATCCGTTTTCAGGCGGGCAATAGGCTGGCGGTGTCAGATCGAAGCCGGATGACTCATGGGCAGGCGGACGGTGGTAACTGGATTCGCAGTGATCCGTTTCACAATCGGATGGCGACATGCCGGGGAACTGGCCCGGTTTGATCGGTGATTCGTCAGGCGGACAGTCATTCATGTCCGGGGATTCCGGCAGCGGGCTCATGTGAGGCGGCCCCTGCATATCCTGCGGCAGCATCGGCGGAGTCATCGGCGCCGGCTGGACAGGCGGACTCATCGGCGGGACCGGCATCTCCTGTGCAGGCGGCAGATGCTGATGGCCATACGGGTAACAGTCCGCATCATAGATCGGCATCCAGCCGCACGGTATACCGATATACATCGGCTGCATCATCGGCGGCTGCGGATGCGGAACAGGTGCAGGCATCGGCTTTTCACAGACGGGCTTTTCCGCTTCAGGCGGCTTCGGCATCGGAGACGGTTTCACTTCCGGCATCGGTTTGATTTCCGGTTTCGGTTTCGGCTTCGGGACCGGCTTCACTTCCGGTTTCGGCTGAGGCTTCGGCACGGGTTTCACTTCCGGCTGTGGCTTCGGGGCCGGCTTCACCTCTGGTTTCGGCTGCGGCTTCGGAGCTGGTTTCAGTTCCGGTTGCGGCTGCGGTTTCGTCACAGGCGGCACAGGCGGTGTCTGTGGTTTCGCCGGCTTCTCCATGTGCGGTATCTTCTCTTTCGGAGGCTGGCCGCTGTGAGGTTTGGAATGGGGTTTCGTCCCTTTTCCGCCCTCTGGCAGGAAAATTTTCATGCCCGGCACTATGTAGTCCGGGTTCGCGAGATGGGCATTCACCTTTTTCAATTCCTCAAATGAAATTCCGTATTGACGTGCAATCTTCCAAAGCGTGTCACCTTTTACAACAATATGGACATTCACTCTGTAAAGTCCCCCTTCCATCGACTCATCATATGAACGGGCGCTCCGGCATGTGACCGATTCACCGGAGTGCGCCTTCTCATTCATCTATACGAGCCTGCGGAAGGAAATAGACCTGCGAAGACGAAAAAGCCCGCCGATCAGGAATCGGCAGGCAGCAAGTCGTCATATGTATGGTAGGAACCGAACGATGTCACGTCGCAATGGAGTGCTTTCAATTCTTCAAGCGCACCTTTCATCATCGGTTCCCCCTCGGACGCCAGCACATCGACAATGAAGAAATAATTGCCGAGACCTGTTTTCAGCGGCCTCGATTCGATCTTGCTCAAGTTCAGTTTCCGCCAGGCGAAGACGGACAGGATCTGATGCAGCATCCCCGGCTGGTCGTCCTGCGGCAGCTTCACCATAAGAGTCGTTTTCAGCAGTCCCGGGTTTTCCATCTCCAGCGTTTCCTTGCGGAGCGACAGGACAACGAACCGTGTATGGTTGAAATGGAAATCATGGATCGAGGTTTCCGCCATCTCGAGCCCGTATGTTTCCGCGGCAAGCTGGTTGCCGATCGCCGCGATCGGAAGTTCGGGATGTTCGGATACATACTTTGCGGCCGCTGCGGTCGATGACGTCTGGATGAGCGGCACTCTCCGGTAATGAAACTGCAGATACTTATGGCACTGCGCCAGTGCATGCGGATGTGAATGGATGGAGTCGAGTCTGTCCGTTCCGTCCGCCTGTTCCGGATGCACCATCAGATGCTGCCGGATCGGCGTTGACAGTTCGGCGTTGATGTACAATTCACTGCCGTGAAACAAATAATCGATCGTCAGCGGCACCGACCCTTCGAGTGCATTCTCAAGCGGCACGACGGCGTAGGCGACATGCCCCTCCGCCACCGCTTCGATACAGTCCGGAATCGACGGATACGGCACAAGACCGCCCTGCCCGAAAAAACCGCGCGCTGCGATATGGGTGAAAGACGCTTCAGGCCCCAAATATGCGACCGTCGGCTGTGCGGTTTTCCTATTCATCATCAGGTCTCCTCTCAAAGCGCGCCAGAACTGACCAGATGGACGGAATCGACGAAACTCGGTGCGTTCAGTTTGTGGATGAACGTCTCCACCGAGACCGTCATTTCCGTGACGTTCAGCGACAGTGTAATATTGGCTCTTCCCTGTACGGGGATCGTCTGGTGGATCGTCAACACGTTGCAATGGACGGACGAGATGGTCTCCAATAGGACTGCGAGCGATCCTTTCAGATCCTCCAGCTGGATGAACACCGTCAGCACCCGTTCGCGCGCAATCTCCTCGAACGGATAGACGGCGTCCTTATATTTGTAATACGCGCTTCTCGACAGGCCGACCTGCGCAGTCGCCTGCTGGATCGTCGACACGTCACCCGCAGCGAGCAGCCGCTTCGCTTCCAGCATCTTCTGCATGGACTCCGTCAGAACATCTTCGCGCACCAGATAGAACTGGTCCTCTCCCAGCTGCTTCATCGTTCATCCCCCTGCGGCCTTGAATAAGGCCGTCTTACTCGATAAATTCAAATTCAAAGTCAAGCAGGCGCACGATATCCCCATTCTGTGCACCGCGTTCGCGGAGCGCGTCATCGACTCCCATTCCGCGCATCTGGCGCCCGAACTTGCGGACCGACTGATCGAAGTTGAAATCGGTCATCTTGAACATGCGCTCGATCGCGTATCCAGAAAGGACATAGGCACCGTCGTCATCGCGTGTGATTTTGAAGTCCGGTGTTTCCGGTTCGTATTTGTACAGGACGGAGTGTTCTTCTTCGTCCTCTGCGGTTTCATGAAGCGGGAA
Source organism: Sporosarcina koreensis (assembly GCF_000826145.2). Classification (GTDB taxonomy): domain Bacteria; phylum Bacillota; class Bacilli; order Bacillales_A; family Planococcaceae; genus Sporosarcina; species Sporosarcina trichiuri. The sequence continues at coordinate 405,203 of NZ_LN651337.1, read as the reverse complement.
ATCAGGCGTCACTTCAAGCAGGTCCGCGATTGCATAGAGCAATTCCTCCAGACCGTTCCTCGTCAGAGCGGAGATCGGGAAGATCTTGTGATCCGTTTTGCCGAGCTGCTCTTTGAACAGTTCCAGATTGTCCGCAGCATCCGGCATGTCCATCTTGTTCGCAACGATGATCTGCGGCCGCTCCGTCAGTCTCAGGTTATACTGTTCGAGCTCTGCGTTGATGGTTTCAAAGTCCTCGAATGGATCGCGTCCTTCCAGACCCGACATATCGATGACGTGGACGATGACCCGTGTCCGCTCGATGTGCCGCAGGAACTGGTGACCGAGCCCGACACCTTCATGGGCGCCTTCGATCAGCCCCGGCAGGTCCGCCATGACAAACGTCCGGTGGTCATCCGTCTCGACGAGTCCGAGGTTCGGGACGAGCGTCGTGAAATGGTAGTCGCCGATCTTCGGCTTGGCAGACGAAATGACGGACAGCAATGTGGATTTTCCGACACTCGGGAAGCCGACGAGTCCGACGTCCGCCAGCACTTTCAGCTCCAGGCTGATTTCGCGCTCGACGCCCGGTTCACCTTTCTCCGACAGTTCTGGAGCCGTGTTCTGAGGAGTCACGAAACGGCTGTTGCCGCGCCCTCCGCGTCCTCCGCGGGCGATGACCGCCCGCTGTCCGTCCTCGACGAGATCGGCGATGATCTCACCTGTTTCGACATCGGTGACGACCGTGCCGGGCGGTACTTTGACGACCATGTCCTCACCCTGGCGTCCATGCTGGTTCTTGTTCGCGCCATGCTGGCCGCGCGGCGCCTTGAAATGGCGCTGATACCGGAAGTCCATGAGCGTGCGCAGGCCTTCGTCCACGACGAATGTGACGTCGCCGCCTTTTCCTCCATCTCCCCCGGCAGGACCGCCGAAGGCAATATACTTCTCGCGGCGGAAAGCGACAATTCCATCGCCGCCGTCGCCGCCTTTTACATACACTTTTACGTGATCGACAAACATGTCAGTTCCTCCTAATGTCCACGGATCGTGAACGTCCAATACTCATTGCTTTTATAGACCTCTGCAGTCCAGTGTTCCCGCTCCTCCGATGTCCATTCGTGCGGTATCGGCTGCACGGGCAGCGTCAGTGTCACTTTCCAGTCCGCATCCTCTGCGGATACCATGATCTCCACGCTGTTATCCGTAAACGGATCCGCATGCTCTTCCAGCTGGCGGAACAGGGCGTCCAGAAACTCCGTGACATCCCGGTCATCGGCCTGCCGCGGTGCGGCCGCCGGAGATGTCTGCGCAACCAGTTCGGCCGCGAACGCCTTGAAATGCCAGCCGAACGTAAGCAACCACGTCTCGAGCGCCGGCAGTCCGAGCCCGGCGACCCGCGATGCCTGCTGCATCCGTTCCGTCGACGCGAGCAGCTGGTCCCGCGCTTCCGGCACACGGCCGAGATCCATCTGCATCAGGATGAGCTGCAGCTCATTCAAAAAGTCGTGCCGCGCATACCGGAGCGCCTGCCGTACTGTCAGTTCCGATTCGTTCATTCCTGTCACCGCCTGCCGTTTCGTTCCTTACAGTATAGCACTATCCGGGCAGGCCGCGTCAAACGGTTTCGCCGGCTGCAGATGCACCCGGTTTTGCAATGAAATTTCTTAGCGCTGTCTACGCCCGCGGCAGTCTGCCGGTTCCGGGAGTCCGTGCTGCCGCGCAGGAAAGGGCTTGAGCAATTATGGGCTGATTCGGGAACGGCCGGCTGTGTTCTCGTATAGCGGTCTCTCTTAGGTCATGAGAAGGGTTTTTGGCGTTCGGGCTGTTGGGGCAGGCTTTATTGCATGAAGTGACCGGTTTTTCGGGGCTTCGTGTAAATAGAGGCCGCCTAATTGCATGAAGGACTGGAATTTCTTCAGCTTCGTGCAATTAGAAGCGTTCTTATTGCATGAACGATCAGTTTTTCTCGGCTTCGTGCAAATAAAGCATTTCTTACTTCGACTCACCCGCATATCCCGCACGCGAACCGCAGTTAGAAGCGCCCCTGCCAAAACTTGACCGGACACCCGGCGCCCGATAATCCCAATCAACCAAAAAAGGACTGCACGCAATGCTGTGTGCAGTCCTTTCTGAATTCAATTCTTATGCTTCCTGCACTGCAGGATACACACTTACTTTTTTCTTGTCGCGGCCGAAACGCTCGAAGCGTACGACGCCGTCAACTTTTGCGAAAAGAGTATCATCGCCTCCGCGGCCTACGTTTTCACCTGGGTGAATTTTCGTTCCGCGCTGACGGTAGAGGATCGATCCGCCAGAAACGAATTGTCCATCGGCACGCTTTGCGCCAAGACGTTTCGATTCGGAGTCACGGCCGTTCTTTGTAGAACCTACCCCTTTTTTCGATGCGAAAAACTGAAGATCCAAACGTAACATATGTTCCACCTCCTGCTTACTGATAGGATACTTGTATGAATTGCCCGTAATCTTGTTCAATCGTCTCCATGGAAACAATCATCGCCCGCATGATCACCTGCTGGTCATGGTCATCTCCCGTTTCCGGAAGAACGACTTTCAGATAGCCGCCCTCATCACCCTGTTCGATGACCGGGGTGATGCCTGTCAGTGCGATCAACGCATTGACTGCGCCGAATGACACAGCGGATGCCGCTGCGCACACCAAGTCTTTCCCATGTTCCGCATAATCAGCATGTCCGCTCATCTCAAATGAGGTGATGCGGCCCGACGGCTGTTTCTCGATTCTCAGCTGAATCATCGCGGCTTATAGGTTGATGCCTTCGATGACAACTTTCGTGTATGGCTGACGATGACCTTGTTTGCGGCTGTAGTTTTTCTTTGGCTTGTATTTGAAGACAGTGATTTTCTTGCCTTTGCCCTGTTTCACGATTTTCGCTGATACAGTTGCGCCTTCCACGAATGGAGCGCCGACTTTCACGTCATCTCCGCCTACAAAAAGAACTTTGTCAAATGTGATCGCCTCGTCAGCGTCTCCCACTAATTTCTCGATGAAGATTTCCTGACCCTGCTCCACTTTGATCTGCTTTCCGCCGGTTTCAATAATTGCGTACATACTTGCACCTCCTCGAATTGTCTTAGACTCGCCTTAACGGGTGACCCATGTGGATGCTTGTACCCGGTTCAGAGCGGTTGCAGCACGGGTGCGCTACAAACATAACAGTAGAATAATATCACAGCCCGGCATATCATGTCAACCTGTTTCTTTTCAGCTGATCATAGATCCTCCGGTATCGCCTGTAGCGGAACCCGCCGATGTTCTGCAGACCGAGGAAGACGGCGAGAGCAATGAGCAGCGCGGTTTCCGGCAGGCCGGTGAACAGCAGGGCGATTCCGACGGCAAGGAAGCCGATCGAGAACAGCAGGAACGCCGTATGGTCGAAATAGCGGCTCGTCTCACTCTCGAACAGCACGAGCAGCGCCTGTCCGCCGTCGAGCGGCAGGATCGGCATGAGGTTGACGAGCAGGATGACGAGCTGGACGCGGATCACGTCATCAGCCCCCGGGAACGGGATGGCACAGGCAGCGGCCAGGACAGCAGCTGTTGCGCCCGGACCGCCGAGCGCCAGAAGGAGACGCGACCGCTTCGGATACGTGTCCCTGTCCGGCACGACCAGTTCCCCGCCGTACGGATAGATCGTCACGGACCGGATACGCATACCCGAGAATAGCGCCGCCGCAATATGGCCCGCTTCATGGAGCAGCAGGGACAGGAACACGATCACATATGCAGCAAGACCGTCCATGACGGCGAGGAAGACGAATAGCGGAAGCAGGACCGGGTGCAGCCGGAATCTCACTCCGCCACTTCCTCGAAAAATGCAGGCAGGACGGTCGGGTCAAGCACGAGTCCATCCCGCTTCACTTTCAAATACATCGCGCCTTCTTCCATCATGCCGAGCGTGTCCCCCCTTTCGACCGCCGTGTATGGCAATTTCGCGAACGATCCGACGAAACCGTATGTCACTTCATCTCCATTGTCGTACTGCACAGTGAGCGTCTTGCCCGACTGTCTCGTGAAACCGGTGAAGACGACGAGCCCGCTTCCCCTCGCCGCGATCGGCAGCGGTTCCGCATACGACAGGATGACCCCCGATTTGTAGGGCTGCATCGATTCATAAGCCGCGAACGGATCGACGGGCACCGCTTCCCCGCTCACCTGGATCATGCCGTTCGATTCAGGTTCGAGTCTTGACGCCACCCATTTTTTCATCGCAACGAAATCCTGGCCCGTCGACAGATACTGGGTGACCGGGCGGGTGACGGTGCCGTTCTTCTCCAATTGGGACACCCCGAGCACACCTGCCGTGAACACCAGAGCCGCCAGCCATCTCTTCCTAGCTTTCAAGCGCACTCCTCCTTTTTGCCAGTATATGAGGAGGGCCGCCCGAATAGTCGGGAACCTGGCGGACGGATGCTGCCTGTCATCATTTCCGGGGAAATAAAACGCCCCCATGCCGCGCAGGCACAGGGGAATCGATATTATTTCTTGAACAATGATTTCAGTTTGCCGAAGAAGCCGGGTTTTCCGGTGTCGATGGACATGAGCGGCACCGACTCACCGAGGATCCGGCGTGCGATATTCCGGTAGCCGAGCGCTGCCGGATTGTTCGGATCCATGACGACGGGTTCGCCTCTGTTCGACGATGAGATGACGTTTTCATCATCGAGCACGATGCCGAGCAGGTCGATCGACAGGTGTGTCGTGATATCGTTGACGTCCAGCATGTCGTCCTGGTTCATCAGCGACCGCCGGATCCGGTTGATGATCAGCTTCGGCGGCTCGATGTCTTCCTGTTCGAGGAGGCCGATGATGCGGTCCGCATCACGGACGGCCGAAATCTCGGGGGTCGTCACGACGATCGCCCGGTCCGCGCCGGCAACCGCGTTTTTGTATCCCTGCTCGATGCCGGCAGGGCAGTCGATCAGGATGTAATCATAATCGCGCTTCAGTTCGGTGATCAGATCTTTCATCTGCTCCGGTGTGACGGCGTTCTTGTCGGTCGTCTGGGCGGCAGGCAGCAGGAACAGCCGGTCGTCGAACCGCTTGTCCTTGACGAGCGCCTGCTGGATCCGGCAGCGTCCTTCGATCACGTCGACCAGATCATAGATGATCCGGTTCTCAAGACCGAGGATGACGTCCAGGTTCCGCAAGCCGATATCCGTATCGACCAGACAGACTTTCTTTCCCTGAAGGGCCAATGCAGTGCCCAGGTTCGCAGACGAAGTGGTTTTCCCGACTCCGCCTTTCCCAGATGTTATTACGATTGCTTCTCCCACATTAGCTCCCCCCTTTGAATGTAGACAGATTCGGACGCAGCAGTCTCAAGTCCTGCAGACGGTCGATGGCGATGAACCCATTCGAATGCAGGTAGGCGCATTCCATTTCAGGCGACTCGGACAGAATCGCCAGTTCATCGGTCATCGTCTCCATCTGGTCCGCGATGATAAGATGGGTCGCTTCCAGCCAGGAAGCGGCGATCACCGCTTCCCGGTTGCCGGTGCAGCCGGCGTGCGCCTTCCCTTTCAGGCGTCCTAATATATAAATGCTTCCTGCTGCCGAGACGAAACCGTTCGGATTGACATCGCCGATGACGACCAGGTCGCCTTCCGCCCGGACTTCCTGCCCGGAACGGACGATGCCGATGTACGTCTCCGACTGCTGTTCCCGCACACGCTGGTTGCACTCTTCCATCGTGATGACATCACTTTGAATCTTTGAAACCCGCAATTGTCCGGCAGACTGCACCGTCTGGATGATCTCCTTCATCGCTTTGTCGCTGCAGTACCGGTGGCCGGTATGGATCTTCACCTCGACGGCACCTTCCAGTCCCGGATCCTGCGTCTTGCGGCCGAGTTCCTCCAGAAGATCCGTATACGCGCATTGATCGTCCAGCCGCAGGACCAGTCCGTCCTTCGTCCCTTTTATCGTTACCAGTTGTTGTTTCGGCAATTGCCTCACCCGCCCCTATCGCGTAAATTACATACCGATCTGCTTCTCTATGACTCGTTTGTACAGCCAGGTATGGAACACCCAGCCGAACAACAGGATGAAGACCGAATTCGCAATGACGGTCGGCACGAGCCTCGTTGTCAGAAAGGCTTCGAAGCCGATCGACGTCAGCGCAATGAGACTTGCGAACAGATAGGACATCATCTCGAGCAGGATGATCATGCCGAGGGACAGGGCCATCACCGAAAAGATGGAGCGGTGGACCTGCCGGATGAGCACTGCCGCCAAGTAACAAATGAGCGGATAGAGAAATGCATATATCCCAATAATATCAATGTGGTACATATCATACAAGAGGCCGAAGACCAAACCGTAAATTATCGACTTCCGCCGGCCATAGTAGCAGGCAAGGAAGACGAGGAAGACGGTCAGGAACCGGGGGACGAGCGTATAGCGCACATCCCCGAGCTCGATCGGCGAAAACAGGCTGAAGACCGGCTCCACGAAAAACAAAACGACCGCAAGCAGAGGGATGAGGAATCGGGTCATGATCCTTCCTCCCCCTCCGCTGCAGACGCTTTCGCCGAGTCGGTCCCCTGTGCTGTTTCAGACTGCCGTTTTGCGACCATCACATGATCGAGCATCGAAAATTCAGCAGCCGGACGGACATACGCCAGCTTCGTGAGCCCGTAATCGTCGGTCGACACTTCGGTCACTTCCCCGATCAGCAGTCCCTTAGGAAAGATTCCGCCGAGACCGGAGGACATCACTTTCTGTCCAACTTTGACCTCGAAATTCGAATCGATCCGTTTCATGATCAATTCGCCGCGTTCATGGTCGAACCCTTCCATCAGGCCGAAAATATCTTTCTTGCCGGGAATCATCGCGGAGACCCGGAAATTCTGGTTCTCCGTCGACAGCAGTTCGACAGTCGAGGTGAATGCTGTGACGAGGACGACTTTTCCGACGAGGCCGCTCGATGTCATGACTGCCATGTTCAGCTGGACGCCGTGTTTCTCACCTTTGTCGATGATGATCTTCTCTTCCCATTGGTCGGGATTGCGTGAAATTACGGTCGCCTGGACCGGATCGTAGGCGCGCAGATCGTCCTGTTTGCCGACAATCTTGCGCAGCCGCTCATTCTCCTCTTTCACATCCGCAAGCTCGACTTCGTTGGATGCATACTCGGTCAGACGCGCTTTCAGCGTCCGGTTTTCTTCATATGTATTCAGAATTCCATCGATATCATCGAAAAAGCCGGTGATGGCATGCGCCGGTTTTGAAAACAGCGATTGTCCAAAACCGACCACGTCTTTCACCATTTTTTCGGGGAGGCTGGCGCTCTGCCGGTCTTTCATGGAGAAGGCAATCAATGCCACCAGGACAATCACGCCCACGAGCAGTAAAATAAGTCGTTTGTTCGAAAAAAATCGCGGCATTGCCGAGTTCCTCCCTTACTTATTTCGCCTGCATCTTCTTGATGACGTCGAAATTCTCGAGTGCTTTGCCTGTCCCGATCGCGACACAATCAAGCGGATCCTCGGCGATGAACACCGGCATATTCGTTTCGTCGGAGATGACCTTGTCCAGGTTGCGCAGCAGTGCACCGCCGCCCGTCAGGACGATTCCGCGTTCCATGACATCCGCCGACAGCTCAGGAGGTGTCGTCTCAAGCGTCTTCTTCACCCCGTCCACGATCTGGAGCAGTGATTCGCGAAGCGCTTCGACGATTTCATCCTGTGAGATCTCAAGAGTCTTCGGCAGGCCTGTCAGAAGGTCACGTCCGCGGATCTCCATCTTCTCGGCCGTTTCGACAGCGCTCGCCGAACCGATCTCGATCTTGATGGCTTCCGCAGTGCGTTCCCCGATCGTCAAGTTGTACGTCTTGCGTATGTAGCTGATGATCGCTGCGTCCATCGTATCCCCGCCGACACGGATCGACTCGCTCGTGACGATGCCGCCGAGTGAAATGACCGCAACTTCAGTCGTACCGCCGCCGATATCGACGACCATGCTGCCTGTCGGTTCCCAGACAGGAAGGTTCGCACCGATCGCTGCCGCAAATGGCTCTTCGATCGTATACGCGTCTTTTGCGCCTGCCTGGCGGGCTGCATCGATGACCGCACGCTGCTCGACGGATGTGATGCCGTACGGCACGCAGATCATCACGTTCGGCTTCTTCCACGCACCGCCTGATGCCTTTGTCGCTTCTTTCATGTAATGCTCGATCATCGCTGTCGTAATGTCGAAGTCCGCGATGACGCCGTCTTTCATCGGACGTGTCGCCACGATCGAACCCGGCGTCCGGCCGATCATATTTTTCGCAGCGCTTCCGACTGCGACAATTTCATTTGTCATCGTATTTTTCGCAACTACGGATGGTTCCCGCAGAACAATGCCTTTTCCTTTGATGAAAACCAACGTATTGGCGGTGCCGAGGTCAATCCCGACATCTCTCGCTCCTAGTCCAAACAAATTCGTTCTTCCTTTCTGCAGTACCGTTTTATGAGGCTTGATAAAAGCATACACCATAGTATAACGGAAAGGCGAACAAATTCACAGTGTCACATGTATCCTTTCTCTTTCAGGGAAATATAGCGGTGATCGCCGATGATGATATGGTCAAGAAGATCGATGCCCATCAGCTCACCCGCTTCCGTCAGCCGCTTCGTCACCTCGATATCCTCCGGTGACGGCGTCGCGTTACCGGAAGGATGGTTATGTGCGACGACGAGCGACGCGGCCGACCGTTTCACCGCCTCGCGGAAGATCTCCCGAGGATGGACGATGGACGAGTTCAGGCTGCCGATGAAGATCGTCTGCTTATGCAGCACTTCGTTCTTGACATTCAGGAACAGGACGACGAAATGCTCCTGGTTCAGTTTCGCCATATCCGTCATCAGATACGCAGCGGCATCTTCAGGCGACTTGATCGCATAGCGGCTTTCGTGCGGCATGGAATAGATCCGCTTGCCGAGTTCCGCGGCAGCCATGATCTGCACGGCTTTCGCATCCCCGATCCCTTTGACGGCAGTCAATTCCTCGATCGTCACATCCCGCAGATCCTGGATGCGGTCGAATTCCGACAGCAGCTTGTTCGCCAGCACGAGCACCGATTCGGTCCGTGAGCCTGTCCTGAGCAGGATCGCGACAAGTTCCTGGTTCGACAGGCTTGCCGCCCCCTGGCGCGTCATCCGCTCCCGCGGCCGGTCCGCGAAATGGATGTCGCGGATCATGAGGGAATCCTTATACTCCGCCGTCATGGGAGCGCCTCTTTTCGCACCTGGATAATATCCCGGCTGCGGAGTATATGCGCAAGTTCGGAAATCGGCAGGCCGACGACATTCTCGTAATCGCCGCGGATCGATTCGACGAACAGGCCGCCCGCCGTCTGGATGCCGTAGCCGCCCGCTTTGTCGAGCGGATCCCCGGATGCTGCATAGGCTCCGATCAATTCTTCATCGAGGTCACGGAATGTGACGGCCGTGACGGCTGAAAAACGTATGATCTCATCATCCCGCATGATTGTCACACCGGTTATGACACTGTGAGTCCGTCCCGACAGCTCGTTCAGGAACCGCTCCGCCTCGGCAGCGGATCCCGGCTTCGGGTACACCTTCCCGTCCAGCGCGACCACCGTATCGGCACCGATGATAACGGTTCCCGGATGGTCTTTCACAAGCGCAGACGCTTTTAGGGACGACAGCCGCTCTGCATAAGTTTCCGGAGTTTCGGACGTTTCGATCGGCGGTTCCTCCGCTCCGCTCGGCATGACGGTGAACGGGATGCCGAGCCGTGCGAGCAGTTCCTTCCTCCGCGGCGAGGATGATGCGAGGATGATCGTTTCATTCGTTTCAAACAACATAGGGTAACGCCTCCTTTGCCTCATCATACGACACAGGGGAGAAGAAGAAAATTGTCTCGGAATCCGGATAATGGCGTTTTGGCATGGTTTTGAGCGTCAAAACTGAAGTTTGACACAATCGCCGCTCTCCGCAAAATGGGCGATCACATGCATGCGGATGATGTTAAGATCGCCGGTGAACGCCGTGATGGCGGCCAATTTCTCGGCAAGCGGATCCTTTTTCCCGCCTTCCGCCGACTGTTTCCGCACATTCACCAAATCTTGGATTTCGGAAACTTTTCCCGCTTTCAGGACCGCCTGGACAAGCTCGCCTCCCCCGCCTGTGCAGGCGAGCGGCGTGACGGAGAGCGACTTGCGGAATGCCCCTTCACTGCCTGCCGGATCCGCGTCCTGTTCAGTCGGACCGAGCGCACTCCAGACGAAGTACTGGCTGTCCGAACGGACGACCGCTGCGGCCGGCACCTGGCTGTCGGCTATGAAGGCCGCTGCAGATCCCTTCGACGAGAACACTCCGTGCTGGCGAGCATACATCGCAACAGGTGCACCGAGTGCCGGCATCTCCTCCGCTTTGGCCTCCCCTTTCGGATCGGCTGCCGCCGGACCGTTTGCCGGTACGTTCGGTTCCGGCGTCGCGGCAGCATCCGGCGCATCTGTCTTCATGAGAATGAAGCCGACGACCGCCACGGCGATGATGCCGAGCAGCACCCCTTGTCCGAGCGCAAGCATGATCGTCAGCTTCGAATACTTTTTCTTGAAATTCATCGCAATCCCCCCTCGTTCAATCGTATCAGGGTGGACGCAAAAAAGAACAAGACTCCTGTCGTCTTGTTCTGAAGAATTGTTCGACTCAAGCTAACAGCGAAAGATACCATCCGACAAGCGCATCCCCTGCAAAATAGCAGATGACGGCGGCGACAGCGATCGACGGACCGAACGGCACCGGCGTCTTCCGTCCCTGTCCCGTCCTCCTGAGATGGATGATACCGACAATCGAACCGATCAGCGCTGCGAGGAACAGTGTGAGCAGCGTGAGTTCCGTGCCGAGCACGAGACCGAGCACGAAAAACAGCTTGATGTCCCCGCCCCCCATGCCGCCTTTCGAGACGACGGCGATCAGGAACAGAACGCCGAAGCCGATAATCGCACCGAGCAGGCTGTCCCACCAAGGGCTCAGCGGACTGACAAGACGGAGGACTGCAAGCACGATCCCCGCCGGCAGCAGCACTTTATTCGGAATAAGCATATATGCGATATCGGACACCGTGATGATGACGAGCATCGACAGGAAAACGAGTGCAACGGTGAGTTCCGCCGTGAAACCGAAATGCAGGAACGCCCACGCAAACAGCAGGCCGGTCACGAACTCCATGAACGGATAGATCGGATTGATCCTCGTGCCGCATCCCCGGCATCTGCCGCGCAGGAACACGAACGACAGTACAGGGACGAGATCCGGCAGTGTCAGCCGGCGGTCGCATACAGTGCAGTGCGACGGCGGGGTGACAACCGACTCCTTTTTCGGGACGCGTAAGCCGACCACGTTATAAAACGAGCCGAACACCGTCCCGTAGATGAAGAACAAGACCGTCCAGACGATCGTCATTCGGTATCCTCCTCTTCCTGACGGGCGGTCGGATCGACTTTGCCGGCAGGGTCAGGGGCATCCAGTTTCGGCGTCTCCTCGATCAGGTCTGTCAAATCAGGGCGGTAGAACGCCTGGAAGGACAGGGTCAGTTCGAGCGGCACCGTCTCCTCTTCGACTTCACGCTGTTCCTCAGGCGGCGTCAGCTCGATCGACTGGACGATGAAGATGCGCTCCATTTTTTCGATTTCGCGGATGAACCGGTCGACCTGACTGTAATCAGAAGCCGTCAGCTCGACGTCGACCGTCATCGCCTGGATGGCAGTCTCGGGAGAAGGCTCCGGAGTGTCCCCGGACTCAATGGACTCTGCAGCGGGTTCCGTCAGGTCCGGCCCGGTCTCCCCTTTTGTGAACTGCACGTCCCCGATGTCCGCACGTGATTTCACTTCCGCCTTCTCCAGCTGGACGAGGAGCTGTTCTTCGAGCGGCAGCACAGGCACTTTCTGCTGGAGAGGCCGCGAATTGGACGAGACCTCTTCCGGCTGGGCCGCGACTTGGCGCTGCAGTTCGAACAGGACCTCGCGCTGGTCGGCGAGTGAGCTGACCGCCTGTTCATTGGCCTCCCGTGCCGGCGCATACAACTGATACCAGCTGTAGGCTGCAAGCAGCAGGAAAAAGATGATCGACAGGATGAGGACGGCGAGGTCCTTCTGCCGTTTAGTCAGACTCCGCATCGGATCCCTCCTGTTCCGTATCGGCCGGCGGTGCAGCATCCGGCACTGTTCCATCCGCTGCCGGGTCATCGGCTTCTGGCGGTGCATCAGTCGCCGGCGGCGGGGTTTCTTCCGGCACGGCAGGCGCTGCCCCGTCGAGCGTACCGCGCGGATCGTTGAAGAAGACCGTATAGACAGCGATATACCGCGGCAGGAAGCGGCGGATGACAGCTGTGCCGCCGTCCGTCATATCGGCCGTATCCTCGATTTCCTCGGTTTCGACCGATTCAAGGGACGCGGTCTGAATCGCTTCGGACGCCTGGATGCGCGTCAGGTAGTACGCCGCTTCGGTTTTATCGTCAAACTGCACTTCGACCGTCGCCTGGTGGGGCGCGGCGAACGCGAACGACCGGAAAAATCCGCGCCGCGGCAGCTGGGCGGTCAGGTCCTCAAGCAGCGGAGCGGTCTCATAGCGGTAATTTTCCGCCCACTCGACGCTTGCCGCCAGTTCATCATGCGCCTGAGCGCTGTCCGAACGGTTCAGACGGCCGGACAATTCCGCCTGGGTCGCCTGAAGGTGGATCAGCTGATCGTCAAGGCGTTCCGTGTCGGCGGTCAGACTCCGGGCAAGGAGAAAAAACACGAGCCAGACAAGAAGAGCCGCGCCGATGACGCCCAGCGCGGCAACCAGGAAACCGGAACGTTCCCTCTCCTTTTCCGGCAGTAAGTTAATGTCGACTAGCATGGGACACCTCTTTCAGTGCAAGTCCGATCGTCCGGTTGAACGATGACGGCACCGCCCCGCCGGATGCAAACAGAAGCGGTTCGGGCAGCAGCGGACTCGCCGCAACATGGAGCCGGCCGGACGCAAGCGCCAGCAGGTCATCGAGATCGGCATAGAGGCCGGTGACGAGCACATGGGTTATCGTCGCAGTGCCATTCCACATATTGTAGCGGTAGAAATTGACGAGTTTCTCGAGTTCCTGCACGATCGCCTGGGGCGACAGCAGCGAACTCGACGCCGGAAGGTCCGGCGATGCTACATTGATATCTGCGGCACTTTCAAGATCGACCGGCCGCATGAACAGCGGGTAATGTTCGTGGAAGATCGACACGACGAGCTTGCCGGCGGTCAGATCTGCGAGCATTACGTGCTCGTCCCCCGTGAACTGATGCTGCCGGTGGGCGAGCCGGTAGAGGGCGAGCGGTGCGATGTCCGCGACGAGCGGATCGAACTTCGCGGACGCGAATGCCTCCTCGTAGCCATGCAGCACGCTTTCCTTCGAGGCGATCAAGATCGCTTCGTTGGATGTGGTATTCGGCAAATACGGCACCACGTCAAAAACCGGATCATCGAACGGCAAATAGATCGATGACCCGATTTCTATGAAAAAGTGCCCCTTCAGTTCATCATCCAGCACGTCCTCCGGATACGGCACTTTCCGGATCATCACATATGTATCGGGCGCGAGGAACTGGACACCGCGTTTGGCAATGCCCCACTCCTTCGCCAGCCCGTCAAGCACGGACACCAGCCCTGCAGGATCCACGACCCGGCCGTCATGCACGATATTCGGCGCAAGCGGCACGTCGACCGCTTCTTCGACGACCAGGTCCTCCCCCGCCTTCAGCTTCACATAGCGGACCGCGTCTTCTTCAATTGTCATCGAGACCGGCCGCTTCGGGCGGGTGAATGGGATTTGCATGGGTTGGCTCCTTATTTGCTTGGTTTACTGGTTGTTCCGATTTTAATTACATCAGTTTTCTCACTCAAGTCTTTCTTGGTAGCATCAGTAGCTGAGACAGTCTTCTTACCCGCCTCACCTGAAAAAGTAATAGTTAATGAGTTATCGTCTTTCTTGTTTACAGTTGCAGAAGTTAGCGAACTTTCTTGTAAATACTCTGGCTCTAACTTATAGCCGCCTTCTGTACTAGCAGTCTTTAAAGATACAGTTGTCTTATCAGGATGTTCAGCGAAGAATAGATTAGCTGCTTCTATTGCATTTGTGGCATCAGCTAAAACTGCTTTTTCACGGGAGTTTTGTATGATATTCCCAATCGACGGCACAGCAATCGCTGCGATAATACCCAAAATGACAATGACTGCGAGCAATTCGACGAGGGTCAGGCCCTTTTCGTTCTTGATTTTCTTCTGAAGAAACTCCTTCATGTGTTCTCCTCCTTAGTGTACTTGCTTTTGTTCTTATTGTCAGTATATCAAAAGTTCCAGAGAAGTCTATCTATTAATCTATAAAATCGCCATAAAAGTTGCTGAACAGTGATTCAAATAGTCTATAAGTTATCGATTTGATTAAATAGATCGAACATCGGCAGCAGAATTGCAAGTACAATAGTCCCGACTAATCCAGCAAGCAGGACGATCATGATCGGTTCGATGAGCGCTTTCAGCCGTTCCGTCGAGGCATCCACTTCGCTTTCGTAGAAATCAGCGACTTTCGCGAGCATCGAATCGAGCGAACCAGTCTGTTCGCCGATCGCAATCATATGCGGGATGAGCGGCGGGAATGCCCAGTGGCCTTCCATCGGCTCGGTGAGCGAACCGCCGCGTTCGAGCGATTCGCGCGAGCGGACGAGCACTTTCTTCACGACTTCGTTGCTGACGACGCGTTCCGTCATCGCAAGCGACTGCAGGATCGGCACGGAACTTGAGAACAGCGAGCTGAGCGTGCGCGTCAGTGTGGCGAGCACCGATTTCTTCGCGATATCGCCGAACACGGGAAGCCGCAGCAGCAACGTATCGGTCATCATCCGGCCTTTCGGATTGGAACGGAGCAGATAGAAGCCGACGCCGACTGCCGCAACCGCCATGACGATGACATACCAGTAGGACAGTGCGAAGTCACTCGATGTCATGACGAAGCGCGTCAGCAGCGGCAGTTCCCCGCCGACACTGGCGAACAGGTCGACGAACATCGGCACGACGAAAGTCAGGAGGAAGATGACAACCCCGACCGCGACGATGCCGACGACGACCGGGTAGGACAACGCTGACATGACTTTCTGGCGAGTCTTGTACGCTTTCTCGTAATGGACAGCGAGACGGTCGAGCGAGTCGTCGAGTGTACCCGACAGCTCCCCGGCTTTGATCATGTTGATGACGAGCGGCTCGAACGCTTTAGTATGCTTTGCGAACGAATCGGACAGTGCGCCACCGGTCCGCAAGTCTTCATTCACTTCCGTCAGGATCTTCTTGAACTGCTTGCCTTCCACCTGGAGGGAGAGGATGCGGATCGCCTCGACGATCGTCACCCCTGCCCGCAGCAGTGTCGAGAACTGCCTTAGGAACATGATGAAGTGCTGGCGTTTGACCGGCTTGCCGATCGTAATCTCTTTCGTCAGCGTTGTTTCTGCCTGCTCGGTCAGGTTCTTCACCCGGATGCCGTCTTTTTTCAATTTCAGCGCGGCATCCCGTTTGTTGTCCGCGATGACGATCCCGCTGCGGACCGAGCGCGCGTCGCGGCCTTCATACTTGAAACGCGCCATGGTCAGGACTCCTCCTGCAGGTATGGTTCAGCTGTGTCGTACGAAATGAGTCCCTTATCGAGCAGTTCTTTCACCGATGTATTCATCATATGCATGCCCGCCGCCCGGTTTGTCTGGATGACGTTCGGGATCTGATGGACTTTTTCGGAGCGGATCAAGTTCGCGACCGCCGGATTGTTGATCATCAGCTCGGTGGCTGCCCGGCGCCCCTGCCGATCGGATGTCGGCAGGAGACGCTGTGACAGCACTGCCGTCAAAACCCCTGCAAGCTGGACGCGGATTTGTGCCTGCTGGCCGTGCGGGAACACGTCGATGATCCGGTCGATCGTCGATGCGGCGCTCCACGTATGAAGGGTCGCAAGCACCAGGTGCCCCGTCTCCGCTGCGGTGATCGCTGTCGAGATCGTCTCGAGATCGCGCATCTCCCCGACGAGGATGACGTCGGGATCCTGGCGCAATGCCGCGCGGAGGCCGTCGGCGAATGTCGCGGCGTCGAAGCCGACTTCCCGCTGGTCGATGATGCTTGCTGCGTGGCTGTGCATGTATTCGATCGGATCTTCAAGTGTCAGAATATGCTTGCGGGATGTCTGGTTCAAGTAGTCGATCATCGATGCGAGTGTCGTCGATTTCCCGGAACCCGTCGGACCGGTCACGAGGATCAGCCCCTGCTTCGTCTCGGCGAGTGTCTTCAGGATGCCCGGCATGTGCAGCGACTCAATCGTCGGAATGTCCGTCGGGATCGTCCGGAACGCAAGCGATGTCACGCCCCGCTGCTGGAACGCATTCACCCGGAAGCGCGCGACCCCGGGCACGTCATACGAGTAATCGACCTGGCCGTGCTCGCGGAATTCCGGGAACAGCTTATCCGGAACCGTCGCCTGTGCAGCGCCCATTGTAAATGCTTCATCCACCGGTTCGGATCCATAGCGCTTCAGATCCCCGTTGATCCGGAAGACGGGCGGCGATCCGATCGTCAGGTGGATATCTGATGCATGCAGTTCCACTGCTTTTGCCAGAACGTCATTGATCTGGTCTTTCATCATATGGATTCCCCCTTACTCCGGCAAGGCGACGCGGAGCACTTCTTCCGTCGTCGTCATGCCCTGTTTCACTTTTTCCAGTCCGTCGTCAACGAGGAATACGGTGCCGCTGTCGACGGCCGCATCCCGCATCTTTGCAGGTGTCGCATGGCTGTTGATCAAGTCCCGCATGGCGTCGTCGATGATCAATACCTCATGGATCGCGACCCGGCCGCGGTAGCCCGTCATGTTACAGGCCGCGCAGCCCGGTCCGCGGTTCACCTCGTCGATCGTCATGCCGCGTTTAGCGAAAATCTCTTTTTCACGCTCAGTCGCCGGCATCTTGCGCCCGCAGTCCCGGCACACTTTCCGGATAAGCCGCTGTGCAACGACCGCGTTCAGCGACGCTGTCACGAGGAACGGCTCGACACCCATATCGAGCAATCGCGTGATGGATGCAACGGAATCGTTCGTATGGATGGTGCTGAGGACAAGGTGCCCGGTGAGTGACGCGCGGATGGCGATTTCCACTGTATCGCGGTCCCGGATCTCACCGACCATGACGATATCGGGGTCCTGCCGGAGGATCGAACGGAGGCCGGTCGCAAACGTCAGGCCGACGTTCTGATTCACCTGGATTTGATTGACGCCGGACAGCTGGTACTCGACCGGGTCCTCGACGGTGATGATGTTCACTTCTTCGGCATTCAGTTTGTTGAGCGCCGCGTACAGCGTCGACGATTTCCCGGATCCCGTCGGCCCGGAGATGAGCACGATGCCATTCGGGCGCGTGATTTCATTCAGGAACCGGTCGAGATTGAGAGGGCTGAACCCGAGTTTCTTCAAGTCGCTGAGGGAGCTGCTCAAGTCCAGGATCCGCATGACGATCTTTTCACCGAATATGGTCGGCAGGGTGGACACTCGCAGATCGATCGGCCGGAAATCGATCGTCGTCTTGATGCGCCCGTCCTGCGGCAGCCGCTGTTCGGTGATGTCGAGGTTTGCGAGGATTTTGATGCGTGCCGTCAGCATTCCCTGCATATGCTTCGGCAGCACCCGCTCCGTCTTCAGCATCCCGTCGAGACGGAACCGGATGAGCAGTTCGTTCTCCTGGGGATCGAGGTGGATGTCACTCGCCTTCTGCGTGACCGCGGACACCATGAGCTGGTTGACGAGACGGACGACCGGCGAATCGAGGTCCGTCAGTTCCTCCTGCTGCTGGGTCGCCGTCTCTTCCGGCTGGTCGATGAAGATGTCCTCGAACGATTCATTATCATAATACTTGGAAATCGTCCGCAGGATATCGTCTTTCGAGGCGATCGCCGTCTCGATATGGAATCCTGTCGACAGGCGAAGATCCTCGACGGTCAGGTAGTCCATCGGGTCGCTCATCGCGACAAACAGCCGGTCGCCGTCCGTCTTCAGCGGCACGAGCAGGTTGCGCTTTGCGAACTCCTTCGGCACGATGTTGAACAATTTCGGATCAAACGGATAGCGGAACAGGTTGATGTGCGGAATCCCGAGCTGGAATTCAAGCACTTCGATCAGCTGCTGCTCTGTGATGAACCCGCGGGAAAGCAGCGCATCACCAAGACGCTGATCCCGCGGTTTCTCGGCAAGCGCCGTGTCAAGCTGTGTAGTGGTGATCAAACCCGACTCGACGAGCAGATCGCCGAGCCGTTTACGGGGTGCTGCCATGGGTAGTTTCCTCCAGACGTACGTTCACTTGTTAGGGTGTCACTTGATGAGGTTTCCGCCTTTGTCGTAAACATGGCCGTCGCCTTGCGGTTTCGCAGAAGGCTTGCCATTGATGCTTCCGACTTGGTCATCTGGATTGCCGGAAGACGGCTTCCTATTTCCTGGGCTGCCGGAGTTCCCATCGTTGTTACCATCGGTGCCCGGTTTGCCGGGCTCATTATTTTGCGTATTATCAGTGCCCGATCCGTCAGATGAATTCCCATCTGGCGACGAATCGTTGGGACTGGATGAGCCGCCGTCCGCCGAGGAGCCCGGCGTTCCTGTATCGGTTCCACCCGAATCAGGTGTCTCCGTCTCAGGACGCGCAAGCGCATGCTCCTCGACACGGGAGACCGGAGGGTAGAAGTCTTCGGACACCGGCTCCACGGTCAGGAGTCCGCCGTCTTCCAGGATTTTGCGCTGGACGATCACTTCGGAGCCGTCACGGCCTTCCGTCAGCAGATCGACGCGGCCAGCCGCCAGGTCTTTATTATAATGAACGGTCGTCTTCGGCTCGTACTTGTTCGTTTCAGCGACATACGGTTCGTATGCATAACGGAGCGGGAGACCGGCATATTCGACATGCAGTGCACCGCCGCTCCAATTCGAGCGGATTGCGTAAGAAGTCTGGTTCGGATTGGTCAGCACGAAGTCGAGCCCGAGCTGACGGTCGATCGCCGCTTCGAATCCCGGCTTGACTCCGTCGAGAAGTTCCGTCCGGATCGTCCGTTCCTCCACCCAGAAATTTGTACGAAGGGCGGCTTCATACAAAGCCGAAGCGAGAATGGTCATCTTGTCATCGGAAAGCAGGCCCGTTTCCGTTTCCTCGATGAAAGCTAGCAGCGAGAATGGCTCTTTCGGCTCAAGCTGCACACCATCGAGCGCGTCGAGCACATCCAGCATCTGTTGGGAGAACCCGTCTGTCGGCACGTCTGCAGACGCAACCGTGACGGCAGGCTGTGTGGTTTCCAAATACTCCGTCAGCTGGACGGACTGCGGCATGATGCCGGATGATAATTTATCGCTGATCCCCTGTGCAATCGAAGCCACTTCCGAATCGCTGAACTGCAGCATCGGCAGTTCCTGGGCAAGCAGCGCACGGAGGCCGTCTTCACTGACTGAGGCCACGAGCGGGTTCTCCGCTTCCGTTTGTGCCCGGTCCACTGTTGCAGATGAATCATAGGTGACGAGTTCCGCAGGCAGCGGAATCTTTGCATCTTGGTAGACGAGGTCCGCCTGCAGGTTGTCCTGCATACCAAGCAGATCGGACGTCAGCTTGATCTCTGCGTCGCGGCTCGTCCGGTTCGACAGATCGAACGGCCCGGCATATGTATGAGCGCCGAACCGCTTGCCGAACAAAAATTGATCCGCCGCAAACGAACCGGTGGAAGCAATACCGAACAGCAACAGTGACACGCCAGCGATACTGATGAAATAATTGATGATCCTTCGATTGCCCACGAACCGAACCTCCATTCAACAAACTGAACTTAATGACTTTCCTGCCGTTTCGCCAGCAGCACCGCTGTCGCGAACGACAGACCGATAATAACGAGCAGCGCGTACCAGATGGACATCGTCTGCGCGACGAGCATCGCGAGGAATGCGGTGGATGTTGCTAGCAGGACGATCCAAAGGGTAATCAGCGGCAGTCGGTTGATCCGTATCAAATAATAGATAAGCCCTGCGGAGAGCAGTGCAGCTGCCAATAGTAACAGATATGGAATCATAGGTACCTCCGGGATTATTATTAATACTCAACATCAAGTGAAGGTGATGGCCACTTGATGCCGCTTTCTGCAGGAGGGGCAGCGGTCACAGGACACTTCGTTGAAAAATCGGCGTCTGACAGCATTGGATACGGCTGCTCGGAGTCCCGCCTCCATAGTAGGCAAACGCCCCTTTATAGTAAATATAGCTGGATGACGAGATTTCGGGCTTGTTATCGATTTGAAGCGAGCCGGCGACACACACCTTCGATTTGTCTTTGACCTCCAGTTTGTTTCCGCTGCTGTGGAGGGCTCCGCCGATATATAAGTAGGAATCCTCGATTTCTGTGTTTCCCCGAAGCGCAGCACTTCCTCGGACAATCATTTTCGAGTCTTCCAGTTCGAATTCCTTCCCAGCGATTAATTCGCCTGCCACCTCGACAGTGGAGTCTTCGATTTCAATGTCTTCATCAGCTTTCAGATAACCGCCTATCTTCACAGTGGAGTCTTCAATTTCAAGCTCTTTTTTAGCATATAAATTGGAGCCTATGTTTACGATAGAGTCTTCGGTTTCAATATCTTTATCGGACGTGACGGAACCTTTTACATAGAAGTGGGAATCTTCGATGTCGATGTCTTTTGTGACACTCACAGACCCTTCAGAAGTGACAATAGAGTCTTCGATTTCAAGTTCGTTGCCGCCAACCGTCATACTGCCTTTGAAATAGACCTTGGAATCTTCAATGTCCAGCTTCTGTCTATTCAGAGTTGAAAACTCATACGGAAAGTAAACGGTCGAATCGTCGATTTCACTGATCCTGCTGGGTGTCACAGTTGATTTGCATTTTTTGTTTTCAATTTTCGTCTTGTCTGCGCACGCTGCAATGGTACTGTCTCCTGGGTATACCCAGTCCCCTCCGCCGCTGCCTGTGACACTTGAATCTGCTGGATCAAATGAAGGAACACGGAACTGCTGCTCGAACGTCAGGTATCTTATCGTGCCGTCCGATGTCTTCTCTCCTATCACACCGCCAGCCACCTTGATGGTAACGCCATCCGTCTGCAGCGAAATCTCTGGCAGCTTATCGGGGTTCACTTTGAAACTGTACTGGTTGTCAATAGATACCGACGCATTGTTGATCCGTTTTTCGTTAACATCCTTCAGTGCTAGTTCCAGGAGTCGTGCGCCTTCTTGCCGGGCAGCTGTATAATCAGCTTCGTTTGGCTGTCGCTTTCTACCATTCGGAGTTGTAAGTCTGTTCTCGAGGAATGTCTTTACTTGCGTTTCAATTACATCCTTCTTGTCGTAGTACTGGTTGGCGAAAAGGTTTTAACATAATCGACACCAGTTTCAGCAGCGACATAAGTCAGCTGGTTTCTGTCAGTGATTTGTTCCTGCTTAGCATTACTGATACTGGCTCGCATGAAAACAGCACCAAGGATTGAAATCAGGACAACGAGAAACAGGACAAGCAGCAGCGCGTATCCTTCTTCGTTTTTCGTCCGTTTCACCTGTCACCCTCCATCACTCTGTTTTATATCGAGTTATAGACGTTGTTACATCCACTGCCAGATTTCTATTTTCCGGATCCTGAACAGTCAGGGTGAAATTATCGACGTTATTCTTTTTTGGTACATACTCAGATTTCACTGCTGAGCTGCTGTACCGGTAACTATTGCCGAGCACCAATTTAAAGGAATCCTGTCCTTCACAATTGGAGATGGATACTTCAGAGGACTCTACTGTCAGTCTGTAACAGGTTCTCGTCCGGTGTTCTTGCTGCAGCCGGGTGATAATCAGGTTGGCGTCCTGCTGCAGCTGAAGTTTAGTAGTTTCTACTGCGCTATGCCGTACACTTATATTAATGGCTGTCCAGATAATCCCAGTCACCAGCGATATCAGAACAAGGACAGCTAGCAATTCAACGAGGGTTACGCCGGATTCATCCTTATGAGTTTTCAGCATGCTCACCTCTACTTGACTTGTATATAGCCGAATGAACGGCTGCTCAATTTTCCTTTATCGTTCACTTCTATTGTGATTTTGTGCAATCTGGTCATGCCGGGTTTCAGCTCCTGGCCGAGGGGCGGTCCTTCATCCGGCAGCTTTTTTATTAATATCGTTGCATTCGGATTTTTCGGCTCAGTCTCTTTCCACCAGTCTCCCTGAGCTGTAAATCTCGAAGGAGCAAGTGTTTTCTCTTTCCACTTTTCTTCCCGGTACTCTTCCAAAATGACCCGCGCCTCATTCATCGTCTCGAGCTTCGCTTCCGTGCGGCTGTTGAACAATGTCATTTGCGGGAAGATGGTCATGAAAGCAACAAACACGATGCCCAGGATGACGAGCGATGCAAGGATTTCCACTAAGGTAAGTCCTGCTTCATGGTTTTTCTGGCTTTTCGCTGTCATGACATCACCCCGTTTCGGTCCTTTTTCCTATCTACAGCATACCGGACTGGGGATGCAAGTTCAATATAGGGATACTACAAATCTACAACAAAAACAGAGACTGCCGAAGCAATCTCTATTTCTGTCATTCGTTAAATACCGATCGGTTTTGAACGGTCAGCTTCATAGATTCCGACACGGTTGCGACCTGCCTGCTTGCCGCCGATGTACAGCGCCCGGTCGGCATTCCGCAGCAGGCTCGATTCGGAATCCGTATCTTCCGGAATAGAGGAGACGCCGAGACTCACGGTCAGGCGGATTCCAATCCGTTTCCGCTCCTTCGACAGGTCCGGCTGGATGGTGAACAGCGTCTCCTCCACTTCCCTGCGGATCCGTTCCGCGAGGTCAGCGGCCCCCTCTTTCATCATGTGGGGGAGAAGGAGCACAAATTCTTCACCGCCATACCGGGCGAGTGTCCGGTCATTCGTTTCGTATTTTCGGAGAATGTCCGCAAACGTGACCAATATGTCGTTGCCGCTCTGGTGGCCGTACGTGTCGTTGATGGACTTGAAATGGTCGATATCCATGATGATGGCCGACAAATCACTGAGCTCCCCGGACCGGATCCTATCCATCTCGCGGGTCATCTGCTTTGTCAGATACCTGAAGTTGTTCAGCTTGGTTAGACCGCAGCGTTCGCTGATGGCGAGCGTCTTCTCATAATGATACGCTTTGACGATCGACGTTTCGAAATAGCCTGTGAGCAGCTCGGCCATCCGCTTGTCGAGATCCTCAAAAAAATTCTTCCGGAACGACGTCAATATCAGGAAGCCTTCTGTTGTTCCGCTGCGGATGACTGGCGCAACCAGAAGGCTTTGGACGGAATTACTGAACGAGAACTGGGTCAGTTTCCTGATCTCCTTGGCAGTCGGATGGATTACCGCTTTTTCTGCATTCATCAGATGATATGAATCCGGGTCGCAAGTGAAGAAAAGGGAGTTCTCTGCAATCTCTCCCGCTTCCGAGCAGGTGAGCAGCTTCAGTTCTTTTTGTCTTGTGACATCCAGCAGATACAGCTGGTCATAATTGACAACGTGTTTGATCTTCCTGATGAACTTTTCAATCACTTCATCCGTCAGCAGGCTGTCCGTCAGTTCATGGCCCATTTCAACGGCCGACGACAGTTTCTCCTGAAACTCCCCTGAAAAAGCGAACCGTTTGATGATCAGCAGAATGATCAGGAATGGAGCTCCCAACAGCAGGAGAGAATAGTTTCCAAGCTGATCTGCAAGCAGGCTGTAGGCGACAGCTAACGGGATGAATACCAAAGACGTGGCTAAATCCCATATAGTGAGTTTCCATTCGTTCTCCGTCGATTCACCTTCCAATTTCGTCATGCAGAAGATGATCAGTGAATTGATGAGTGAATAGGAGATTGCATAGATGATTGCGGCAAAGGTGAATGACCATAGAGTCGGCTCCGCGGTACTGCCGCCTGCGAGATAGAACATCCCTGCACTGAAGATCGACACCAGCGTGAACATGAGAGAGTTGGTCGAAAACCGGTATAGCGGCGGCAGACTTGACTTACTCAGAAATTGCAGTGTCAGTAACGCAATCTGCATGAATATCATCTCTGCAAAAAGGCCGTACTGGAAAAACACGACAAATATAATCCACCGTTCAACTGGAACGCTGTTCGAAAACACTTTGAAGGACATACTCAGCGCAACAAGCATCATGACGAAATTGGCAGACAGGAAACCGTAATTCACCGTTTCGAAAGGAAACCGGTCATACACCAGCCAAACGGCGACAGGAACAACGAGCAGCCACAGAGCAAATGCTGTAAACTGCCTCTTCGGATAATCTAGCACTTTACACACTCCATTCTGCGGTTCCTCACTTCACGTATACCCCCACCCGATTGCGTCCCGACTGCTTCGCTCCGATGTAGAGGGCGCGGTCTGCGTTTCGCAGGAGCACCATGGCTTCGTCGGTGTCCTCAGGCGAGGCTGCCACTCCTAAGCTGGATGTGAGGGTGATCGTTTCCTCCAGCAGCCCCTTATCCAGATGGCTCTGTATAGTCATTTGCGTTTTCTCGATTAACTGCCGAAGCATTTCAGCAAACGCTGCAGCTTTTTCTTTCGAGTATCCCGGGAGGATATAAACGAATTCCTCACCGCCATACCGTGCTGCCGTGCCGCCTGACGGACATTGTTCTTTCAGGAGTCTGCTGAGCTGCTGCAGGACACGATTGCCATTTTCATGGCCATATGTGTCATTGACCGCTTTGAAGTGGTCGATATCCAGCATGACGAGAGCGACCTGATCAATACTGCCCCGCTTTAGGGCGGCTATCTCACTCTCCAGTTGGCGTTCCAGATACCGGTAGTTATAGAGACCGGTGAGGGCACACATATCGCTCTCCTGTTCCGCTTCCTCGATATACTTCGCCTTCTCGGCAGCTACGACAAAATAGGAGCTCAATAAGTCCAGTACATTCAGATGAAATTCTTTGAAGCTGTTGCGTTTACTGCTGCCGAGCACGACTCCGCCGACCACCTTCTGATGCCGGATCAATGGGATGCACATGAGGCTTTCCAAGTTTTCCGGCACGACCGTGACAGTCTGGCGGATCCACTGTTCACGGCGCGTAAACAATTCACTCGTTTCACCTGACAGCAGCCTCCCGGCTATCCCCTGCCCAGCCGCTAAACGGACAGTCGGCGGTGTCTGTTTTTTTCCATCCGCATAGAAATACCTCGGTTCCAGCCATCCTTCGTAAGCGTCGTATAAGTAAATATAATCTGCGGAAAACAGACTGGATGCTTTCGTCAGATACTCTTCGTTAATCTCATTGCCTCTGGTCATGGCAGCGAGCTGCTGCCCGATTTTACCGGCCGCCTGGATAAAGCCTGTCAAGTCCTCCCGCTGTCCGTTGACACGCAGTAAGTAAGTCATCAGGAAAAACGGTATACCGATCAGCACATACCCGATGGCACCATAGAACATCAGCATGTAGTAAAGTGAAACAGCGAGCGGCACAACAAGAAGCAGTCTGAAATAATGGAACAGCGTCTCTCTCATCGTGTTGCGTCGCATCCGTCTCGTCAGCGTCCCGTACAGCTTGAAAATCGCATCATACAGCACGGAATAGACAACCTGATACGCAATCACGCCTGTGACAAGCGAACCGAACGCCAGGCTGCCGACTTCCGCACCAGCGAGCGCAAAGGCGGCAGCGGACAGGAATGACAGCAGGAAGTACGCAAGCGAGTTGTACAGCAGCCGGTATAGCACATCGCCTGTATGAGCTTTTGAGAGGACTGCAGTGATGACGATCAGCTGCGTGACGAGTACTTCTGCAGTCAGGCCATACAAGAGGAAGACAGGAAGCGTGAACCAGACGAACAGGACGATCGATTTCCCGTTATAGATGATGGGAAAATATATACTAAAAAATCCGAAAATAGCAGACAGACCGAGCCACAGCCAGTTCACATCAGGCAGTGGGTGTGCTGTCAAAAGGTATACAGTGCCGGCCGGGACAATCAGTGTCCAGAGCAGCAGCAAAATCAGAAACGGCCGGCCTGTCAGCTTCATTCACTCCACTCCTTCGCCCTGTCTGGGATGCCCATTTTTTTCTACCTATAGTTCTAGTTGTAGTATATGAGACTTTAGACTGTTTAGCAAGTATAAAGACCCTGAGACTATTTTCTTCCTGCCATTATTCTTCTTTAGTATTATAGAAGCATCCAAGCGATCTGTCACCTGTTTATTTCCAAAGCGGCATTTTTCATACAGCGTTTCAGCGGAAGTGGCTCCAGGTTCATCAAAATCGACGAATGTGAATGAAGCGGCGACCGGAATGAGCTCCGCAAGAACGGCTTCTATATCCTTGTTCGCCATCATGCCGATGACAAAATCGACGATTTCACCGGGAAACTGCTGCTCGATCGTCTCCCGAAGGCGTTTTGCGGCCGCCGGGTTGTGGGCGCCGTCAAAAAAGACGCCAGGCGCCGCTTCCTCGAACCGGAATGACAGCTGCGCTTCTCCGATGCCTGTCCGGACCGCTTCTTCCTCTATATCAGGATATGCAAGATGCACCGCCTCGATTGCCATTGCTGCGTTAACCGCCTGATGAGGGCCTTTCAGCTTCCTGTTTAGCCGGTCAATCGTGCGGATCCCGCAGAACCGGTCACCTTCCATGCTGAAGTCGTTGCCGTACCGATAGAGCGGACTATCCCCTTCTGCTGCAATCTTTTCCGCTTCCGCCATGGCTTCTCGCGGCAGGTCCCCGACGACTGCCGGGATGCCGGGTCTGAAGATGCCCGCTTTGTGCCAGGCAATCGATTCGAGGGTATACCCGAGGAATTCGGTATGCTCCTTTGCAACCGATGTGATGACGGTGACGGCGGGATTGAGAACATTCGTACTGTCAAACCGGCCGCCGAGTCCGCATTCGACGAGAATGACATCAGGCTTCGCCGTTCCAAATGTGACGAATGCCGCCGCCGTCAACAGTTCGAAGTCGGTCAGGCAGCCGTCGAGTCCTGCTTCGCTGATCCTTCGGAAACTGTCCTGCAGCTGGGCGGAACTTGTGTTGCGGCCGTTCAGCCGGATCTGATCATGGATGTCGATCATCGCGGGAGATGAAAAGACGCCGGTCGTCACACCCGCCGCCTGCAGGATGGACTCCATGAATGCGACCGTCGATCCTTTGCCGTTCGTGCCGGCGACATGGATTGCCCGCAGCTGTGCCTGCGGATTGCCGAGCGCCTGCATGGCATGACGGATCGCTTCGAGACCCGGTTTGATGGTGCTGCTGCTCGTCAGGCCCGCATGTTCTATGTACACATCCAATTTCGGTATCATGCTTTTCCCCCGCCTTATGCTAGAATTGAATGAATTCGATAAGTTCTACTGTATACCAAAGTATAGCACGGGGAGAAGGGTTCATTTGAAAAAATGCTGGATTATTTATAATGGCAGTCTCGTCAGCGAAAAGTTCAGGGATCAGGCGGACCTCGTCGCCGGGGCGGCGGAGCGCGCAGGCGTCGATGCGCGGATCCTGAAAAACTATGAAGTGCTCATGGATGTGACCCAGCCGCTTGATGATTTGCCGGATTTCGTCGTCTTCCTGGATAAAGATATTGTGCTCGCGACCTATTTGAAATCGCTCGGCATTCCGGTGTACAACGACCCGGAGGTGATCGAACGGTGCGACAATAAGACGAAGCAGGCGGTTGCCCTTGCGCGCGACGGCATACCGATGCCCCGGACGATTCTGGCGCCGAAAGTGTATCCTAAGTTCACGATTTCTGACAGTGGATTTTACGAGCGGGTACTAGGTGAGCTGGGTCTCCCAATGATCATCAAAGAAGCCCGGGGCTCGTTCGGCATGAATGTGTACTTGATTGAAACAGAAAAAGCGTTCTATGAGAAGGTCGAGGAGTTGCGCGGAACGGATTACCTGTTCCAGGAATTCATCGCGTCAAGCCGGGGACGCGACATCCGGGTGAACGTTGTCGGCGATCGGGTTGCCGCTGCGATGGCGCGTTCCTCGGAAACCGATTTCCGGGCGAATATTACGAACGGCGGGACTGCCGCTGTCGTAGAACTCACGGCTGAACAGGAATCCGTCGCTCTCCGGGCTGCCCGGTCGGTCGGTGCGGACTTTGCCGGTGTCGATCTGCTGTACGATCCGGACGGGCAGCCGCTCGTCTGCGAAGTCAACGGTGCGGCCCATATCCGTAATCTCTACAATGTTACGGGCATCAACGTCGCTGACGATATGATCGCCTGGATACTGGAGGAACTATCATGACGGGATGGCTAATCTACAGCCGCGAAGAAGCGGAGCGGAATGCGTGGTTCATAGGGCAGCTGATCGCGGCAGCTCAAAACTGCAGGCTGGATCTTGAACTGAAGATCGAGGAAGAATTGCAGCCGGATGACGCTCAGCCGGATTTTGCGTTGTACCGCGGCCGTGACTTTGACATCAGCCGCGGCCTGGAAGACGCCGGCGTCCGCGTGTTCAACCGTACCGAAGTGAACCGGATCGCGAATGATAAACTCGCGGCATCACAGCTCGCGATGATGCTCGGCGTTCCGGCGATTCCAACGGCTAAAGTGAGAGCTGTGGACGAGATCCGGTCGTTCCCGGCTGTCGTCAAGACGGCCGATGGGCATGGCGGCAGTGATGTGTTTTTGCTGGAGGATGAGAAGTCGGCTGCGGAATTGTTTGCGGAACGGCCCACGGAGCAGTGGATTGTCCAGCCATTCATCGATCACACGCCGTCCGACGTCCGGCTCTATATGCTCGGAGTTGTCTGTATCGGTGCAGTGAAGCGGACAGGCGCCGGGTCGTTCAAGTCGAATGTCGCACTCGGCGGCACGGCGGAGCCGTTCAGCCCGCCGGCCGCGCTCACAGCCTTAGCGGAACGGATTGCCAAGGCGCTGAAAAGCGATTATGTCGGTATCGACTTTATCCAGGATCAGGATGGGATCTGGCTGTTCAATGAACTTGAAGATCCTGTTGGCGCGCGGTCGCTGTATGCAGCAGGCGACCTGGATGTTGCGGAGGAATTGATGAAGTACATTTCCGATAAGCTGGACGATCCGTATGCGGGATAGCTGCCTGTTTACGGAAGATAGGAAAAGCGAAGTGCCTGATTTGTGGCGCTTCGCTTTTTTATGCCGGGATGGCTGCTGATGCGGAGCATTGCCCGCTTGCGTTATGAGCGGTTTCTCCTGTTTTATGATCACTTTTCGGGATTTATGATCACTTTGGTGAGTTTATGAGCGGAATTCTGTGTTTATGATCACATTCTTGGTTTTATGATCATTTTTCAAGATTTATGATCATTTTCGGCCGGTTTATGAGCGTTACGGCCGCCTCCGCCCCCATGGAAAAAAGGCTCCGCAGCTGCGGAGCCTTCCTTAGTTAAATCTCTTTCAGTTCCTCGATCCGGCGCTGGACGGCGGCGTGTTTTTCGAGGTAATCCTTCTCTTTCGCACGCTCTTCGTCGACGACGGCCTGCGGTGCTTTCGAAACGAAGCGTTCGTTGGACAGTTTGCCCTGGACGCGCTTCACTTCACCGGTCCATTTGCCGAGTTCTTTCGTCAGACGTGCGATCTCCTCGTCGATATCGAGCAGCCCTTCAAGTGGCATGAACAGTTCCGCGCCTGTCACGACGGCGGACATCGATTTACCTGGCGCCTGGACGTCCACACCGATTTTGAGGGATTCCGGATTGCAGAACTTCTCCAGATACGCCTGGTTCTCATCCAGCACGGCAGCTGTCGCCTCATCTTTCGCAGCGATGTAGAGAGGCACCTGGCGGCTCATCGGTGTGTTCACTTCCGCGCGGATGTTGCGGACCGCTTTGATGATATCCGTCAGCAGTTTCATGTCATCCGAGCGTTTTTCATCCGAGTAGGCAGCATTCACTGTCGGCCATGGTGCCACCGTGATCGACTCGTCGCTGTGCGGCAGGTTCTGCCAGATCTCTTCGGTGATGAACGGCATGAGCGGGTGCAGCAGACGCATCGTGTTGTCGAGGACATAGGCAAGCACGGAGCGCGTCATCTTCTTCGCGTCCTCGTCTTCCCCATACAATGGCAGCTTCGCCATTTCGATATACCAGTCGCACACGTCATCCCAGATGAAGTTGTAGAGCGCACGGCCGACTTCGCCGAATTCATACCGGTCGGACAGCTTGGTGACGGAATCGATTGTTTCGTTCAGGCGCGTCAGGATCCAGTCATCCGCGACAGATCGCTTGCCGGACAGGTCGATTTCCTCGTATGTCATGCCTTCCATGTTCATGAGCGCGAAACGGGAGGCGTTCCAGATCTTGTTCGCGAAATTCCAGATCGCTTCGACTTTTTCCGTCGAATAGCGCAGGTCCTGCCCCGGTGATGACCCTGTCGCCAGGAAGTAGCGGAGCGCATCGGCACCGTACTGGTCGATGACGTCCATCGGATCGACCCCGTTGCCGAGCGACTTCGACATTTTGCGGCCGTCTTCTGCACGCACCAGTCCGTGGATCAGCACATCATTGAACGGACGCTGATCGGTGAATTCGAGCGCCTGGAAGATCATCCGGGACACCCAGAAGAAGATGATGTCATATCCTGTAACGAGAGCGTCCGTCGGATAATACCGTTTGAATTCAGGGTCTTCCGTATCCGGCCAGCCCATCGTCGAGAATGGCCAGAGTGCGGATGAGAACCACGTATCGAGCACGTCATTCTCCTGATGCCAGTTCTCGATGTCCGCCGGCGCTTCCTCACCGACATACACTTCGCCAGTTTCGTTATGATACCAGGCCGGAATGCGGTGGCCCCACCAGAGCTGGCGGGAGATGCACCAGTCGTGGACGTTCTCCATCCATGTCAGATACGTCTTCTCGAACCGCTCGGGAACGAAGTTGACTTTGCCGTCCGTCTTCTGCAGTTCGATCGCCTGTTCTGCCAGCGGCTGCATCTTGACGAACCATTGTGTCGACAAGTATGGCTCGACGACTGCGCCGCTCCGCTCCGAGTGGCCGACGGAATGGTTGTACTCTTCGATTTTGAACAGGACATCCATCTCCTGCAGGTCCTTGACGATCGCTTTCCGGCATTCGAAACGGTCCATGCCTTCGTATTTGCCGGCCATGCTGTTCATCGAGCCGTCTTCGTTCATGACGAGGACACGCGGAAGGTCATGGCGGTTGCCGATCTCAAAGTCGTTCGGGTCGTGTGCCGGCGTGATCTTGACTGCGCCGCTTCCGAAGTCCATCTCGACATAGTCATCTGCGACAATCGGGATTTCACGGCCGACAATCGGCAGTTTGACCGTCTTGCCGATCAGGTGCTGGTAGCGTTCATCATCCGGATGGACGGCGACCGCCGTATCCCCGAGCATCGTCTCCGGGCGGGTCGTCGCGATTTCGATACTTCCGGTTCCATCTGTGAGCGGGTAGCGCATATGATAGAAGGCACCCGCTACATCTTTATGGATGACTTCGATATCGGACAGCGCTGTTTTTGTTGCGGGATCCCAGTTGATGATGTACTCGCCGCGGTAGATCAGCCCTTTGTCATAGAGCTTTACGAACACTTCCCGGACTGCACGCGACAGGCCTTCATCGAGTGTGAACCGTTCGCGGGAATAATCGAGCGCGAGACCGAGTTTCGCCCACTGCTCCCGGATATGGCCGGCATATTCCTCTTTCCATTCCCATGTCTTCTCGAGGAATTTCTCGCGGCCGAGGTCATAGCGGTTCTGGCCGTCCGCACGGAGCTTCTCCTCCACCTTCGCCTGTGTCGCAATACCCGCATGGTCCATGCCGGGCAGCCAAAGAGCATCGTAGCCCTGCATCCGTTTCATGCGGATCAGGATATCCTGCAGCGTTGTATCCCACGCATGGCCGAGGTGAAGCTTGCCTGTCACGTTTGGCGGCGGGATGACAATTGTATACGGCTCCTTGCCGCTCTCCGGCTGGGCTTTGAAGTACCCGCCTTCCAGCCACCATTCATAGCGGTCTTTCTCGATCGTCTGCGGATCGTACTTCGTCGGCATTTCTGTCTGCTGTTTGTCCGTCATAACGGTTCCTCCTCATATGTCCTTATGGATGTGTCAGTGATCGCCGGGCATCTGCCCGGCGTGCAGCTGTATCGCGGATGAAACACAAAAAACCCCTTCGTCTGTAAAGGACGAAGGAGTCAGTTCGCGGTACCACCTTTATTCGCATGCGTGCCTAAAAACACGATGCCTCGAAAAACATAACGGCTTCTAACCGGTTTCCGCTAGTGACGACTGTGTTCACGAAAACTGCTGACGGGTGACGTTCAGTCAGGCTGCACTGGGTCCTCGCACCATTCCCGGACCCTCTCTGAAAAATGCCAGCCGGCTTACTTTCCCGCTCACTGCATCCCTATGCTGTTTCCATCAGTGTACCGGAAACGTGCCAGACCCGTCAAGCCTGCAATGAAAGGATGGTGTCATGAGAAGAGGATACAACCCATACTTGCTGCCGCCCTGGCTCCGGAAAACGAGATTCTACTGCAAGATGATCATCATCCCGATTTCCGTCTTCCAGCTCATCCGGCTGCTGATCATCCCGACGACCGGTGATTTCCTGCTCTTCTGCGTACTTTGCGGCTGCGCGTTCCTATTCCACCGCAACATTATTTAGCACATACGGCGTGACAGACACGTCATCGTCCAGGTCCTGGATGAACGCCAGCATTTCGTGATGCCCGCTGTCTTCAGTCACTGTCATCGCAATCGCCACGCTCGAACTGTCACTGTCCAGATCCGCTTCCGCGGAATCAGCTGCTGCTGCAGCGGAAGTCACTTCAGCTGCCTGCTCATCTGCTGCAGTGGCAGTATTTGACTCTGCCGCGCTGATGATCTGCTCAGCTGCCTCGACAGCTGCCGTTTCCGCAGCCACTGCAGGAACGGCCTCTTCCCTGGCGGATGCTTGTACGGTCCACATGACCAGCAGCTCGCCGCTGTCCGTAGCGGATGCCGACGCATCGACCACTTTCGCTGTCACACCGACACCGTCAGCTGCCGGCAGATCGACTTGCAGCGGTACGGCGTACTCGAAATAGCCTTTCGCGCCTTCCAGCTCCACGTCATCGATAAGGATTGCGTCCTCCGCTGTATTTTCTGCATTGGCTGCGCCTTCTCCAAACGTCACATTCGCCGCAATATGGTAGATGCCCGACAGCCGGACGGCATCTTCCGTCTGCTTATCATCATAGCCTGCGGTCACTTTCACACTGTCCGCCTCTGTCACCCTGCCTGCTGATGCGGGGAATTGGAATGTTTCGGATAATGTCCATTCGATCGGTTTCATCTCTCAGCCGCCTCCTTTATTCTCATGCATTGTATGCGGGGATGGCCGGAGACAGAACAAAAAGCCTTACCGGCACGATGATGTCCGATAAGGCTTTTTAAATTATTTCTTCAGTTTGCTAAAGACGGTATGGAACGCCTTCACTGTTTCCGCAATATGCTCTTCGGTATGCGCTGCAGACAGGAACATGCCTTCGAACTGGGACGGCGGCAGGAAGATCCCCTCGTCCGCCATCATGCGGTAGTATTCCGCGAACAGTTTGAGATCGGATGTCTTCGCTGTTTCATAATCGACGACATCCTCGTTTGTGAAGAAGAAGCCGATCATCGATCCTGCCCGGTTGACCGTATGCGGAATGTTGTTCGCTTCCGCCGCTTCGCGGAACCCTTTTTCCAGCTGGTCGCCGAGTTTCATGAAGTGATCGTATGACGCAGGCGTCAGGCGCTTCAGTGTCTCGATCCCTGCAGTCATCGCGAGCGGGTTGCCTGAAAGTGTCCCTGCCTGGTAGACCGTGCCCGCCGGTGCGATGTGTTCTATGATCTCCCGTTTGCCGCCGTACGCGCCGACCGGCAGTCCGCCGCCGATCACCTTACCGAGGCATGTCAGATCCGGAGTGACCCCGAAATGACCCTGTGCACAGTTGTAGCCGACGCGGAACCCGGTCATCACTTCGTCGAAGATGAGCAGTGTGCCGTTCTCTTCCGTCATCTTGCGGAGCTCTGTCAGGAAACCGTCCTTTGGCGGGACAACACCCATATTGCCGGCAACCGGTTCAACGATGACAGCTGCCAGATCGTCACCGTATTCCTTGAAGGCGAGTTTCAGGCTCTCCAGATCGTTGTATGGCACTGTAATCGTATTCTTCGCAACACCTTCCGGCACGCCCGGGCTGTCCGGCAGGCCGAGTGTCGCAACGCCGGATCCCGCTTTGATGAGAAGGGAATCGCCGTGACCGTGGTAGCACCCTTCGAATTTCAAAATCAGGTTGCGCTTCGTATAGCCTCGGGCAAGACGCAGGACACTCATCGTCGCTTCCGTACCAGATGAAACCATCCGGACCATCTCGATTGACGGCACCCGCTCGATGACGAGTTCAGCAAGCTCGTTTTCAAGCAGTGTCGGCGCACCGAAACTGGACCCTTTCACCGCTGCGTCCTGAAGTGCTTTCACGACGCCTTCCTCGGCGTGTCCAAGAATGAGCGGTCCCCATGACAGGACGTAATCGATGTATTCGTTGCCGTCGATATCCTTGATGATCGCACCTTTGCCGCTCTCCATGAAGATAGGGTCCATATTGACCGATTTGAAGGCGCGGACCGGGGAATTCACTCCGCCCGGCATGAGATCGACCGCTTCTTTGAATGCCTGCTTCGATTTTGTATAGTCTCTCATTTCGTCTCCTCCAGCCAGCGCGCCGCATCTTTCGCATGATAGGTCATGATCAGATCTGCGCCCGCGCGTTTCATACTTGTCAGTGTCTCCAGAACAATCCGCTGCTCGTCGACCCAGCCGTTCAGCGCGGCTGCTTTCACCATTGCATACTCCCCGCTGACGTTATAGGCGACAAGCGGCAGCAATGTGTTGTTTTTCACATCACGCATGATATCCAAGTAGGATAATGCCGGTTTGACGATGAGGAAATCTGCGCCTTCTGCAACATCGGATTCCGCTTCACGGAGCGCTTCCATCCGGTTGGCCGGGTCCATCTGATACGCTTTCCTGTCACCGAATTGCGGTGTCGAATCCGCAGCATCGCGGAACGGACCGTAATAGGCAGAGGCATATTTCACTGCGTAGCTCATGATCGGCGTCTCTTCGAAGCCTGCTTCGTCCAGACCGTGACGGATGGCAGTGACGAATCCATCCATCATGTTGGACGGTGCAATGATATCCGCACCGGCTTTCGCCTGGGACACAGCCGTCTTGACGAGAAGTTCGAGGGACGGATCATTCAGGACCCGGTCCCCTTCGATCACGCCGCAATGTCCATGATCGGTATACTCACACAAACATGTGTCTGCGATCACCACCAGATGCGGGTGGCGGTCCTTCGCAAGGCGGATCGCTTCCTGGATGATGCCATGATCGTGATACGCACCGCTGCCGACAGCGTCTTTTTCAGTCACGACACCGAAAAAGATGACAGATGGAATTCCGAGCGCGACCGCCTCGTCGAGCTCCTCGCCGAGACGATCCATCGAGTGCTGATAGACACCCGGCATGGACGGAACCTCCTGCTTGATATCCTCCCCTTCGATCACGAAGATCGGATAGATGAAGTCGGATGCATCCAGCTGTGTTTCGCGCACCATGGCGCGCATCCCCGCAGAGCTGCGCAGACGGCGGTGCCGTTTGAAGTTCAATTGTGTCATCAGTCAGTTCCTTCCTTTCGACTCGGCGAGTGCCCGCACGAGTTCCGGTAATGTATAGACGGACGGCATGACGCCGGCATGCGCGCCGGCTTCCATCAGTGCCCGTTCCGTAATATGCCCGATTGCCCCGATTGTAAAGCCCGTCCAGCCGATCTGCGGCGCCAGGTATTCCCCGAACACCGAAACTGCGGACGGACTGGCGAACAGGATCGACAGCGGCAAGTCTTGTCGTGCCAGATCCGCAATCCTTTTGATGGAAGCCGTTTCAGGGACTGTGTCGTATACTGTCCATTCATCGACAGACAGGGAGAGTTCGGTTGAGATGAGCGATCCTGCCAGGTTCCCCTTCAGGAACAGCGCACGGAGTGCTCTGCCGGCAGGGTTGAACTGCTTGACGAATACATCGGCGCTGAACACATCAGGGATGAAATCCACGCCGAAGCCGAGCTCACGCAGGGCAGCCGCGGTTTTCTCGCCGACGGCTGCGACATGCACGGGAAACGACTCCGCGTCCATGCCGGAACGTCCAAGCTTCCTTTTGAATACAGCTACTGCGCTCTGGCTCGTGAAGATGAGCCAATCGTACGCCTGCGCCTGCAGCAGCCGGGCATGATCATCATCGCGCTGCCTTTCGGCTGTCCGGATGAGCGGCAGGGAGACCGGCTCCCCGCCGAGCTGCCGGACGAGCTCGTACGGCTCCTCTGATTTTTTCGTACTTGTGAAGATGACGGTCTCACCGCAGAGCGGCTGCTTACTGGACATCCATTTCGGCCTTCACTTTCTCGATGACTTCCGCTGCCCCTTCTTTCCGGAGTGTATCCGCCACGATTTCACCTGCTTCCACGGGTGTGTCTGCCAGCGCGGTGTGACGGTAGACAACGGACGCATCCGGCGCTGCGATGAAACCTGTCATCTCAATGCCTTCTTCTTTCACACGGGCAAAGCCGCCGATCGGCACTTGGCACGATCCGTCCATTTCCCGCAAGAACGTCCGTTCCGCTTCCACTTCTCGGAAAGTCTGCTCATCGTTCAGCTTTGCCAATTCCGCAAGCAATTCTGCGTCGTCCGACCGGCATTCGATCGACAGGGCACCTTGCCCGACTGCGGGAATGCAGTCTTCCAGGTTCATATATTCAGTGACGATATCTTCGCTCCAGCCCATCCGCTTCAGGCCGGCTGCCGCGAGCAGGATGGCGTCGTATTCCCCGCTCTGCATCTTTTTCAGGCGGGTGTCGATATTGCCGCGGATCCATTTGATGTCGAGATCGGGACGCAGCAGCAGCAGCTGGGAACTTCTCCGGAGACTTGACGTTCCGACAACAGCACCTTTCGGCAGGTCCTTGAACGCTACATTGCCATTCGAGATGAACGCATCGCGCGGATCCACACGTTTCGGGATACAGCCGACAATCAGTCCTTCCGGCAGGACAGACGGCATGTCCTTCATGCTATGTACCGCAAAGTCGATTTCCTTGTCGAACAGCGCCTGCTGGATCTCCTTGACGAAGAGCCCTTTCCCGCCGACTTTCGACAGCATGACGTCGACGATCTGGTCACCCTTCGTCACGATCTCTTTCACTTCGAATTCGAACGGCACACCTGCCGCCTTCAGCTGATCGATGAACCAGTTCGTCTGGGTCAATGCGAGCTTGCTTCTTCTCGAACCTACAATAATTTTTCTCAAAGTCCTCTTCCTTTCCGGTTGTATGGATTCCCGGCCAGTTGCGTTCACAGCCAGAAGTGGAATTGCGATAGTCTGCTTCCTAAAAAGAAATTGATGATGATCAGCACGAATGCGATCACGTTCGCCCAGGCGAAATCCGCCGCCTGCAGTTTCCCGCGCCGATTCAGCATGAGCAGCGAACTGTAGACGATCAGCAGCAGAAACGACCCGACAATCTTGAAGTCGAAGATCGTCCAGTCGTCAAGAGCCGTATAGGCCCACTGGATGCCGAGGATCAGGCTCACGAGCAGCATAGGGATTCCCGTATAGATCGCCGATTTCGTACCGGTCAGCGCATGCTGGAGCGAAGGAAGGCGGCTGAACTGTGCCGACCATTTCTTTTTCTTCAGCAAATTATATACGAGCAGGTACAGAATCGCGAATACGAACGCCATCGCGAATGCGGCATAGGACAAAATCGCGAACATGATATGGATGAACAGCAGTTCGGAAATGAGCGGCTCCCCGACTCCGCTCCCGGCCGGTCCGGCAGGTGCGAAAATATGGAATGTCATGAAACTGAACCCGATCACATTCAAAAAGAATCCCGCATAGCTTGAGCTGTACCGGAGCTGGATGCCGAGCGACAGGGCGATCAGGATCCAGGTGAAGAAATAGACCCCGTCGGTGAGTGACAGAACCGGCAGCTGCCTGGTCAGGATGATCGTCCGCAGCAGGAACCCCGTCTGCATGAAGAATACGGCAGCGGTCAGCCAGAAAGCCGCCCGCTGTGCATGCGGTTCTTTTTTCAGGAAATCGATGAAGTAGAAAACCAGGCTGACGGCATACAGCACAAGCATAGCTTCCTGAAGCCGCGCCATCGTCATTTCAACCATAGGCCAATCTCTGCCTTTCTGTTAAAAAAGCCATTTCCGCATCAGCCGGCAAAGAAGCGGGATGGGAAATGACTTGGACAAACCTTGTCAATATGTCATATCAGGCTGCAGCCCGGCCGTTTGGGAAGCACCGGCTCCCTGTTCCGCTTTTTGCTGTTGTGCCTGCAATTCTTTTTCACGCTGCACCTCTTCTGCAATGCCGAAAATCGACTGGAACAGCTCGAGCTTCTCTGCCGCTTTCGGATCGGAAGCGAACTCCTTCGCCTGCAGGATCGGTTCTTTCAATAACTGATTGATGATCGATTTCGTATGCTTGTTCAGCACTTTCTTTTCGCGGTCCGTCAGATCAGGCATCTTGTTCTCGATGCTCGCCATCGTCTCCGATTGGATGGACAGCGCCTTTTTACGCAGAGCTGTGATAACCGGAACAACACCGAGTGTGACGAGCCATTCCTTGAAGAGCACGACTTCACCGCGGATCATCGTCATGATTTCATCCGCCGCCCGTTTCCGTTCTGCGAGATTCGCTTCCACGATCCCCTGCATGTCATCGATATCGTACAGGAACATGTTCGGAAGCTCGCCGATGCGCGGATCCATGTCGCGCGGTACCGCGATATCCACGAGGAACAGCGGTCGCCCTTTACGCAGCCGCTCGACGAACTGCATCAGTTCCAGATCGATGATGTAGTCTTTCGACCCTGTACTGC
The DNA here is from genome assembly GCF_000826145.2 of Sporosarcina koreensis. GTDB lineage: Bacteria > Bacillota > Bacilli > Bacillales_A > Planococcaceae > Sporosarcina > Sporosarcina trichiuri. Next base: position 366,218 of record NZ_LN651337.1, on the reverse strand, counting down.
TGATGAGGATATCGACATCCAGCAGCGTGCACTGCAGTTCCTGGAGCGGTTTGGCGGCCCCATCAAATTTACCGGCCAAGTCCTCCGCTTTGGAAAGTGTCCGGTTCAGCACAGTGATTTTGCCCACACCGCTTCCCTGCAGGTTTTTGATAGTCAGCTCGCCCATTTCACCCGCGCCGACAATAGCGATATGTTTGTTCTTCAGCGAACCGAAGATCTTCTTGCCGAGTTCGACGGCCGCATATGAAACGGACACGGCATTCTCGCCGATCGCCGTTTCGGCATGGGCCCGTTTTGCGACAGTGATCGCCTGTTTGAACAGTTCGTTGAAGATCGTGCCGGTCGTACCGATTTCCTGCGCTTTCAGGAAACTTGTACGGACCTGGCCGAGGATCTGTGTCTCACCGAGAACCATCGAATCGATACCCGACGTCACAGCCATCAAGTGTTCGACGGCTTCGTCCTCTTCTTTGATGATGAGATGCTGGGTGAAACTTTCGACCGGCAGGCGGAACCATTCCGCCAGAAAGTTTTTGACATAATAACGACCTGTATGCAGCTGATCCACGACGGCGTAGATCTCTGTCCGGTTACAGGTCGAAACGATGATATTTTCAAGTATGCTTTTTGTCGATTGGAGAGTTTTCATGGCGTGCGGCAAATCAGCTTCATTGAACGAAAGCTTTTCTCTGATTTCTACCGGCGCTGTCCTGTGATTGACTCCGATTGCGAGCAGTTTCACTACGGATTCACACCTTTCGCGTCTATTTCCTGTTCCTAAGTATAACACAGCATGCGTACAGTTCATGGACGATTTATGAACAACATATGACGTCTGACCGGAGCGCATTCTCCTTATAATCATTATAAAGTATTTGCCGCCCGCTTTCCAATGGTCTGTTTCTGGACGCATCACCATATTATGCCCGGCCGAAAAAGCTGTTCCAGTCGCAACGGCCGGAACAGCCTATGCAGACGCCGGATGGAGATTCCGGCAGTTACATCCTGCTTTCGATTTCCGTCCATACTTCTTCGACACCGATCCCCTTTTCAGAGGAGAAGACGAACAGCGGGTCGTCGCCGAGCATGTTGAGAGTCTGGCGGACGATTTTCTTGTGCTTGTCCCACTTGCCCCGCGGAATCTTATCGGCTTTTGTCGCGATGACGATTGTCGGAATGTTGTAATGGACGAAGAAATTGTACATATTGACATCATCTTTCGACGGTGCATGGCGGATGTCGACAATCTGGATCGCTGCCCGCAAGTGTTCGCGGCCGGTCAGGTACCGCTCGATCATGCCGCCCCATTTCTCTTTCTCCGTTTTCGATACGCGCGCATAGCCGTAGCCCGGCACATCCACGAAGAACAGCTGCTCTTCGATCTTATAGAAATTCAGGGTCTGTGTCTTGCCGGGTTTCGATGACGTCCGGGCGATGTTCTTCCGGCCCAGCATCTTGTTGATGAACGAAGACTTGCCGACGTTCGACCGTCCGGCGAGCGCAAATTCCGGGAAACCGTCCTCCGGATATTGTTCCGGACGGACGGCGCTCATCACCATTTCAACGTTGTGTACTTTCATAGCTCCGTTCCTCCAATGCAGCGGCGAGCACCTGCTCAGCATCGTCTGCCAATTTGAATGTAAGATCGTTCCGTATTTCAGCGGGGACCTCATCGATATCCCGCTCGTTCTCCTTCGGCAGGACGATGACACGGAGACCCGCCCGATGCGCACTCAGTGTCTTCTCCTTCAGGCCGCCGATCGGCAGCACCCGGCCGCGCAATGTGATCTCGCCCGTCATGCCGACTTCTTTACGGATCGGCCGGTCGGTGAGCGCGGAGACAAGCGCTGTGGCGATGGTGACGCCTGCGGATGGACCGTCCTTCGGCACGGCTCCCTGAGGCACGTGGATATGGATGTCGTTCGTTTCGTAGAACTTCGGATCGATGCCGAGACTTTCGGCTTTCGATCGCACATAGGACAGCGCCGTCTGGGCGGATTCCTTCATAACGTCTCCGAGCTTGCCTGTCAGGATCAGTTTGCCTTTTCCAGGCGACAGTGATACTTCAATCTGCAGCGTATCACCGCCGACCGATGTATAGGCAAGTCCGGTTGCAACGCCGACCTGATTCGTCTCCTCGGCCTGTCCGTGGCTGAACTTCCGTTTCCCCAGGTAGGCCGGAAGGGTCTTTGCACTCACTGTGACGCTTTTTTTCTTGCCGCCCGCAATGAGACGCGCCGCTTTCCGGCAGACACTTGCGATTTCCCGCTGCAGCGAACGGACCCCGGCCTCACGCGTATAGAACCGCACGATATCGAGGATTGCCGGCTGCTGAAACTTCACTTGCGACTTTGTCAGCCCATGCTCCTTCAGCTGTTTCGGAATGAGATGGTTCGCTGCGATCGCCTGCTTTTCAAGCTCGGTATAACCGGCGATCGAGATGATTTCCATCCGGTCGCGCAGCGGTCCCGGAATCGCACTCAGATCATTGGCGGTTGCAATGAACAAAACTTTCGAGAGATCATACGGCTCTTCTATGTAATGGTCACTGAATGTGCTGTTCTGTTCAGGGTCCAGCACTTCAAGCATAGCGGAGGACGGATCCCCCCTGAAGTCGTTCGACATCTTGTCGATTTCATCGAGCAGGAAGACCGGATTGACGGTGCCTGCTTTCTTCATCCCCTGGATAATACGGCCCGGCATCGCACCGACGTACGTCCGGCGGTGTCCCCGGATTTCGGATTCGTCACGGACGCCGCCGAGGGAGACCCTGACGAACTTCCGGTCGAGCGATTCCGCAATCGACTTGGCGAGGGATGTCTTCCCAACACCAGGCGGTCCTTCGATGCAGAGGATCGGCCCGCGGAGCGACTTTGTCAGCTGCCGGACGGACAGGAATTCGAGAATGCGTTCCTTCACCGTATCGAGCCCTTCGTGATCCCGTTCCAGAATCTGCTCGGAGCGGCTGATATCCAGCTGATCTTTCGTTGCATACGACCAGGGAAGTGCAACGAGCCAGTCGAGATACGACCGGATGATCCCGCTTTCCGCGGCAGCCGACGGAATCTTTTCATAGCGGTCCAATTCACGCTCCGCAGTTTTCCGGACGTCTTCCGGCATGCCGGCGTCTTTGATCTGCTCGCGCAGCGACTCGACCTCAAGCCCTTTGCCGTCCTTGTCGCCGAGTTCGGTCTGGATCGCTTTCATCTGCTCGCGCAGGTAGAACTCTTTCTGCGTGCGCTCCATCGCCTCACGGACCCGTTCGTTGATCTTCTGCTCGAGGTCCATGACTTCCTGCTCATTGAAGAGCCGGCCGATCAGCCATTCGAGTCGTTCGTTGACATTGCGTGTTTCCAGGATGTCCTGTTTTGCACGGATTTTCAGCGGCAGGTAGGATGCAATCGAATCTGCTAGCCGACCGGGTTCCTGGATGCCTGATACGGCATTATACGCATCTTCGTTGATACGCTTCGACACTTCCGTATATTTTTTGAAGTAAGCAAGCAGCGTCCTCATGAGCGCTTCGGTCTCCGGATCGACTTCAGTGGAATCCGGGAAACCATTGACGGAAACGACAGGATAGAGGTCCGCCTCTTCATAGTCCATCCATTCCGCGCGCTCGACACCTTCGAGCAGTACACGGTAGACGCCGTTCGGCAGCTGCGTCATCGATTTAACGAGCGCAAGCGTTCCGAGATGATACAGGTCTTCGGGTTCCGGGTTCTCTTCGTTCATGTCAATCTGGGTTGCCAGGAAGATGAGGTTGTCGTTGGCGAGCGCATGCTCGATTGCGAAGACGGAGCGTTCACGGCCCACGTCGATATGTAAAGTCATTGTCGGGTAAATCAGTATGCCTCTCAATGGTAGAAGAGGGATTGTATGTCGTACTGCCATTTAGAAACGTCACCTCCATAAGTAACTATATCGATTCGTATGTATGACGGCAATAACTAGAATTAGGAAAAAAGCTGACTCATTCAGCACATTTGCGCTTTTTACAAGTCAGCTTCCCAATCTGTTTACGCTGTATGTTGTTCGTTATCAAGCTTCATTTCCGAACCGTCTTCGCGATAGAGGATCGGCGACCCTTTCCCAAGAACGGAATCTTTCGTGATGAGACACTCTTTCACTTCTTCAAGTGACGGCAGCTCATACATGACGTCAAGCATGATGTTTTCGATGATGGACCGCAGACCGCGGGCGCCTGTCTTCCGCTCGATCGCTTCGCGGGCGATTTCGATCAGTGCGTCGTCTTCGAAACGAAGTTCCACGTCATCGAGGCTCAGCATCTTCTGATACTGCTTGACGATTGCGTTCTTCGGCTGCGTGAGGATCTGATACAGTGTATCTTCGCTCAGCTGCTCAAGTGTCGCGATCACCGGCAGACGCCCGATGAATTCCGGAATCAGACCGTATTGCTGGAGATCTTCCGGAATCATGCGGGACAGAAGTGAACGTTCTTCTTCTGCAGCATTCGGATCGGAACCGAAGCCGATGACTTTCTGACCGACACGGCGTTTGATGATCTCTTCGATGCCGTCGAACGCACCACCGACGATGAACAGGATGTTCGTCGTATCGATCTGGATGAATTCCTGATGCGGATGCTTCCGGCCTCCCTGCGGCGGAACGCTTGCAACAGTGCCTTCCAGAATCTTCAGGAGGGCCTGCTGGACGCCTTCACCAGATACATCGCGGGTGATCGATGCGTTTTCGCCTTTACGGGCGACCTTATCGATTTCATCGATATAGATGATCCCTTTTTCAGCACGGTCGATATCGAAATCAGCCGACTGGATCAGCTTGAGCAGGATATTCTCGACGTCTTCGCCGACATAGCCGGCTTCTGTCAGCGATGTTGCGTCTGCAATCGCAAACGGCACATCCAGAATGCGTGCCAATGTCTGAGCGAGAAGCGTCTTACCGCTTCCTGTCGGCCCGATCAGCACGATGTTCGACTTCGCGAGTTCGACATCGTCGACTTTACTGCCGGAATTGACACGCTTGTAGTGGTTGTAAACGGCAACGGACAGCGATTTCTTCGCACGGTCCTGCCCGATAATATACTCATCCAGGATGGACTGGATCTCTTTCGGTTTCGGTACGTCCTTGAACTCGAAGCCTTCTTCCAGACCGACTTCTTCCTCGACGATCTCAGCGCAGAGTTCCACGCATTCGTCACATATATAAACCCCTTGTCCTGCGACCAGTTTGCGGACTTGGTCCTGCGTCTTGCCACAGAACGAACAGCTCAAATTGTCTTTTTCATCATTGAATTTGAACAAATTGCTCACCCCTATTCAGTGAAATCTTACAAGATTCCATCTGGTTTATCAAATGATTTGACCTCTTGCAGTATGTACACAGGATTTCTTTTATGATGCCATGGAATCAGGACTGCACAGCAGGCAGGCGGCGGCAGAGTCCCGCAATGCAGGCATCCATCGGGCATGTACAATGTGCTGCCACTGCTGGAACGGCTGTTTTGCTCATAAAATCAGGAAAGTGATCATAAAACGATAAATGTGATCATAAATCGCGGAATGTGATCATAAAACCTGTTGAGTGATCATAAAACACAAATAGTGATCATAAATCCCTGAAAGTGATCATAAATCCCAAAAAGTGATCATACCTTCACAAACCCGACGGACAACCCGCCATTCCGCAGGCCCTGTACCTGCAGTCTTCCCTAAGCCAAGCATCCTATCCCGATGATATAGAAAAGCAAGGTACGGATTGCTGCGTACCTTGCCTAGAGTACAACTATTATTCAGCGTCTGTGATCTTTGCGTTGTCAACAAGCAGCTGGACTGTCTTGTTGAAGCGCAGGTCGTTCTCAAGCATGCTTGTGCCGCCGAGAGCTGTTTTGATCTGCTCGATATCCATGTTGAACTGCTTGGACATCTTGTCGAGCTCTTCGTTGATCTCCTCTTCGGAGATTTCGACGTTCTCTTCTTTGCCGATCGCTTCCAGAGTGAGTGATACGCGTACACGGTTGATCGCGTCGTCGTGCATCTGGCTGCGCAGAGCGTCTTCATCCTGACCGGAGAACTGGTAGTAGAGATCCAGGTTCATGCCCTGCATCTGCAGGCGCTGACCGAATTCCTCAAGCATACGGTCTGTTTCTGCATTCACCATTTCTTCAGGCACTTCGAATTCCGCGTTGCGGGCTGCCGCTTCCACGAGGTCATCGCGAAGCGCTGTTTCTGCTGCCGACTGCTTTTCAGTTTCAAGGTTTTCGCGGATCTTCTTGCGGAGCTCGTCCACTGTTTCCACGTCTTCGTCCATTTCTTTTGCAAGCTCATCGTCGAGTTCAGGCACTTCTTTCGCCTTCACTTCGTTGACTTTCACTTTGAACACTGCCGGCTTACCAGCAAGTTCTGCTGCGTGGTATTCTTCAGGGAATGTCAATTCGACATCTTTTTCGTCGCCTGTCTTCAAGCCGACGAGCTGCTCTTCGAAGCCCGGGATGAACGATCCGGAACCTACGACAAGGTCATAGTTCTCGGCTTTTCCGCCTTCGAACGCTTCACCTTCCGAGTATCCGTCGAAGTTGATGTTGGCCGTATCGCCGTCTTCGATTGCGCCGTCTTCTTTGACGACCATCTCAGCCATGGACTCACGGCGTGTTTCCAGCTCAGTATCGATTTCTTCGTCTGTCACTTTAGTCTCCTGGCGTGTTGCTTCCAGGCCTTTGTACTCGCCGAGTTTCACTTCAGGCTTCAGAGGGACGATTGCAGTGAATACGACCGGCTCGCCCTTTTCGAGTTTCTCGATGTCGATTTCAGGGGAAGCGATCGGCTCAAGACCTTCTTCGCGGACAGCTGCATCGTATGCTTCAGGAAGCACGATGTCGATTGCGTCGTTGTAGAGTGCTTCTTCCCCGTACATTTTGTTGAACATCTTGCGCGGCATTTTCCCTTTACGGAATCCAGGTGCGTTCACTTGCTTGACGACCTTCTTGAATGCCTGATCAAGCGCCGTGTTGAAACGCTCTGCTGTTACTTCAAACGTCAATTTCCCTTTGTTACCTTCTTGCTTTTCCCATTTAACTGTCATTATTCATACCTCCGAATCATTAGTGACGACTATATTCCGACCTGTTATATACGCCATTGACAACTTTCTCAGTATATCACAGTCTCTTTATCTTTCAACAAATTTCATTCCACGGCCTGCCCTGCGTCCTGATCGACGCCCAGGATCAGCCGGTGGAGCGCTGTCTGTGGATACTGTGCGCCTTCGAAAAGGAAGGAGGCGTAGCTTGCATATGCATCTGCCACCCGATCGGCGGACGCCCCCCATCCGACGGGATAGCTGACGATGGCGAACTTCCGGACGGCCTCTTCGATCAGCTGCAGACGTGTCGGATCCTTATCAAGCAGACGGCCGAGCAGGCGGAGCACTTCCACCGTAACGGCATCCTCACCCGGGAGCGGAATTTCTGCCGGAATAACACTCACCCCACGGCTGAATTTCACGACGACAACCGTCTCCTGCCAGCCCAATTTTCGGAGCAGCACGAGTGCAAAGGTCCTCATCATGTCAGGTACGGCTGTGCTGCCTGCAATCTCGCTGAGGAGCGGTCCGGCATTCTCCGGCACGTGTGCCTCCAGCTTTGTGAGAAACTGTTGCTGAACAGGCCCTGTCATCTGGAGAAAATCTTGCAGGGACGGCAGCCCGTCTTCCAATTCTGCCGGTTCCTCACTGAATCTCCTGGCAAGACGCCCATTCAGTTCCTGCAGATAGATGAACTTCTGCTGAAGATCCGGCGGCACCACGTCTTCTTCCAGCAGCGCGCTGATGATCTCCTCGACTTCATCATAGTCCTGCAGCTGGATACAGATGGCGAGATACAGCTCCATCGCTTCGAAATAATCCGCCAGATCGCTGTGGATCCATTGGGCGGCATATGGTTTTGCCCTCTCGAACTCTTTCGTTTCATAAAGAGCGGCCGCCAGCAGGCCCGGCAGCTCGGGCGCATCCGGTACAATATCAAGAAGCTGTTCGCAAAAGCGGACAGCTTCCTGAAAGTTTTCGGCCTGCAATGCATCTTCCGCCTGGCTGAGCAGCCGCTCCATGGTGCCGGGAAAGATGATCATATTGCCTTTTGTATGAAGTTTTTTCCGCTTCCGTTTCACGTCCGTCACCTGCTTTCAGAGTTACTATACCACAGCTGGCGGATCCGATGCACCTGTACGGAAACACCCGTCAATCTTTTGGCGGGATGAGGATTTTTTCGACTTCCACATTCTCGTAACTAAGCCGGTTTTCAATCGGCTGCATGAATTTGAAGACGAGCCTGTCGACTTTCATTTCAAGCGGAGTCCCGTCATCGAATGTGAATGTGAGCGTGGAATCGCCGTCCTTGCTCGGAACGGAGCGGAACACAGCATCTTCGACGTCCCCCCATTCGTATCCTTTTACATCAAATGACAGCAGCGGACGATACTCGAACCCATTATCGGTCAGCATAATATAATGGAGGCTGCCGAGATAGAAGAAGAATGCCGACAGGATGACAAGTACACCGCCTATGTACCATGATTTCCTGACAAGGCTCATCAGGTACAGCACAAAGCAGGCGGCAATCAGCAGGACGAAAGCCGCTGCGTAGATTCCATATACACCGGTCTTCGTGAAAACGAACCAGCTCCCCGCCCGGAAATGGAGTGAGTTGGCGATGAAATTCGGCAGCAGGAACACCATGAATGGTCCGAGTATGATAAGTCCGACGCCGATCACCATGAAGATATGTTTCTTTTCCGTATGAATGCTAATCCACTTCCCTTACTGTAACGTACGTATCAGCTGAACAGCATGCGGTGTGTCGTCTCCGCTTCCGAATCGTCAAACTCAAACCCATTGCGGCGGTAGAACGCGTCCGCTTTGGATGACTCCGTCTTGACCGTCAGTTCATGGAACGCTCCCTTCGCATTACGGATGATTTCCTGCAGCAGCAGCGATCCTGCGCCGTTCCGCCGTTCGCTTTCTTTCACATAGAATCGCTGAAGCCGGCCGGTTTCAGGGTCTCCGCCCGGCACCGGGAACCGGTTGACGCCGCCGACTGCGATGACTTCCCCATCCTCATTGCGGACAGCGTACAGTGCTTCGCCCGGCTCGGAAAACGTATTGACGCTATCTCTATATTCCTCGACGAGCCTGGTCAGGAACCGGTAGCCTTCCGATTCGCTTTCCGCCACCAGCGCATCGATCTCCAAAGCATTCAGATCGTTCACCCGCTCAACAGTATACGTCATGTTGTCCTCCCCTTTTCTGCAAGGTTGATAACTCACTGGTACCATTCGCCATACAGATGAAAACTCCTGCTTGTTTTTTGAAAATAATGAAAAAGTCCAATAAACCGGTCAGGCGTTGGCGGCGGCGCGGTTGAGCGACTCTGCAGACGAGGCGACTTCAGTCGTCGAATGCTGGATCGCCTCCACCGTGACCGACACTTCATCCATCTGCCGGCGGACATGGTCGGCGATCGCATTGCTCTTGTCGATCGAGCCGACTACATGCCGGAATGAGGATGTAGTCGATTCGGAAGCAGCCGCACCCGCCCGCACCGCATCGCTGACGGACTCGAGATGGCCAAGCACCTGCTTCGTATGCTGGTTCGACAGACTGATCAGTTTACGGATTTCCGTCACCGATGTCTTCGTCTGTTCCGCCAGCTTCCGTACTTCCTGGGAGACGACCGCGAATCCTTTCCCATGCTCCCCGGCACGGGATGCTTCAATCGCCGAGTTCAGCGACAGCAGGTTCGTCTGGTCGGCGATATCCTGGACAAAATCCGATCACCGCAGCGATTTGGCCATTCGAGTCACTGAGCTGTCCGATGCTGTCCGATGCTGTCCGATGCTGTCCGTCATACGTTCCGTGTACTGCTCGATGACAAATACTTTTTCCGCCAGCTCTGCAAGACGGTTCTGTCCTTCGTCAGCAGCTTTCTTCGCAAGGCTTGCCTGCTCATTGCTCTCACCGGCTGTATCGCTCACCTTGCGTATTGTCGAACTCAGCATCTCCGCAGCCGCCTGGGTCTCTTCCGCAAGTGCGACGAGCCCTTCACTCACTTCGGTCATTGCCGTCTTCAACACGTTTTTCCCCTCGTCGAATTGGTCGGTCATCCGTTTCCTGATTTCCTCGTCATAGGCTTCGAGTACAAGCTGCTGTTCGAAGCTGATCATCTTGTTGATTGCCGCGATCACACGCTGCGTATCTGCCGCGTCATCCATTTCGCTGAATACGATTGACAGCAAAGTGTTCTGCAGATTCTGGAATGCTCCCATGTAATCGGACGGCGGCAGGCCGAGCCGGTAATGTGTTTTTGCAATGATGATCTGCTGCCGGATGAACTCTTGATCAATCGTACCGCCGAACAGGTCAATCAGATGGGTCTTCAGCGCCCGCCTCAAATGATCCTGGGTGGAATTCTCCTCGATCATCATTTTGAGTTCCGGCACCTGCAGAATTGTCGTGTAGAAATTGTCCACCAGCTCATCTCCATACATTCCGATCAGCGGCTGGATCACTTTCAGCGCTTGTAAATCCTCCAAGCCCAGATTGATGACATGCAGCTTCCGCCTGATAGTTTTTTATCTTCTACACGTACGACCGCCTGCATGGCCGCGGCAGTCTCCTTGAACACAGGCATTTTCCGCGGCTTCTTTTTCTTGAACAGCAACATTCCCGTCTCCTTCAGGTATGTATTCTGAATTTCTCTCCGCCAGAAATTCGGTTTCCTTCTATACTATTCAGCAGGGGGGCAGTATATCCTTTGCGTCTGCCGCGTCATTCAGCTACAGTCTAGCAATTCTGAACTCTCAGCAGGCATCCGTCCGCATAAAAAGCTGCATGGATGCGTTCCGGTTCAAACGGGTCCATGCAGGACAGTCATTCGGGTGACAGTTGATCCAATTGTCTTCGGGCAGCTTTCACCTGCCCCGGGTCGATCGGATGACAATAGCTTTGCTTCTCGCGTACTGCCGAGCCGATGTGCACTTCCCGGACGCCGGTCTTCCGGATGAACTGCTCCAGTCCATCAGCTCCGAGACCGCTGCCTGCCAGGATCGTCAGGCCGGTTCCCGCTGTCTGTTCCGTCAATTCCCTGATTATTCGGGCGCCGAGTAATGCGGTCGGCTGTCCGCCAGACGTCAGGATGCGTTGGACTTGCGGATAGCCGGCAAGTACAGCGGCCGCGCGCAGCTGATCTGGAACCTCATCGAACGCCCGATGGAATGTGACGCTGAGACCGCCAGCTTCTGTGAGACATCGTTCCAACGAATCTGTGTCGATACATCCATCATCCGTGAGCATGCCGATGACAATGCCGGCAGCATCGGATTCCCGGATAAAGTGAATATCACGCAGCATCACGTCCAGGTCGTCTTCGGTATAGCAGAACGAATGGCTGTGCGGCCGGACGATGACATGGACCGGTATGGACACTGCCTGGACGACCGCTTCGATCAGTCCGCGGCTCGGTGTCAGGCCGCCTTCGGACAGGGCGGCGCACAATTCCAGCCGATCCGCTCCCGCCGCTTCCGCTGTCCGTGCATCTTCGACACTCGATGCGATGATTTCCAATTTCATTAGACTCCCTCATTTCCAATGAGAATCATAGCGTACTCGTACTGTGGAAAGCGAGGAAATGGAGACTGCAACTGGATAACGACCATCTCGGACAGCGCCCCGTTCTTTAATACTCACAGAATCCTCCTATTACAAACGTCCTTCCTCAGGAATGGTGAAGGCCAGGATGAAGTAGATGAGCAAGCTGCCGGGGATGACAAAGAACAGCAGCCGGACCCCGAATGGAGAGATTCCCAAATAATGCGCAATTCCTTCGGCGACACCGGAGAGCACTTTATCCTCCGTACTTCTCCGCAGCTTCTGCGGCAAAAAACAACCCTCCTCTTCCTTCAAGCAGATAAGCGGGTGAACCTCACCACAACGGCTCATCCTCGCTGCTCAGCTTGATGCGCCAGATCACGAACGGGATGAACAGCAGGCTCAGCCAGCCGAGCGTCAGCAGCCGCTGGGTGTCCGAGGAAATGTACTGGCGTTTCCCGCAGCTAGGACAAGCCCTCCCTTGCTTCGAGAACCCCAGCTTCCAAATATCCTTCGCACGCCACTGGACGCCGCAATTTGAACACCGCACCATGGAACCGCCTCCTTTCCTATCATAGATCCACGTTCTTCATCTAGTGCCGCTCTTCTCCTGCCCCCCATCCAACCGCTTCCTCATCCGGACAGACTGCAGCAGATGGCCGTCAAAGTCCTCGTCAAACACTTCCACAATCCGAAAGCCTTTCGCTGAATAGAACTGAAGGCCGATGTCATTCTTCTTTTCCACAATCACTTCCAGCACTTCCAGTCCCGGCAGCATGCCGATGCCCCGTTCGAGTAAGGCAGTCCCTGTGCCCGTTCCCTGCTTCTCCGGCAGCAGGTAGATCGCCGAAAGTTCAGCGGTCCCTCCCTCATTGACCGGCGTGAAATTCGCAAACCCGGCAATGCGGCCCTCTTCTTCCGCTACGAGCATGACGGATCGATCCATACGGCGCACCAGCATGTCGCTGTTATACGCCGCTGCGAGGAACCGGTCCTGCACGTCCCGCGGTATGATCCCTTCATAAGTTGCATCCCAGCTTCCCGCAGCTGCGGCCTGGACGCCTTCGATATCTTTCTGTTCCATCGAACGTATGATTGCTGCCAATGGATAACCCCCTTTCTTTTCCCTTTGTTAGTTCAGGTCTACACATATACCGTCTGCCCACGACCGCAGACCAGTACCTTTTCAGACAATTCTATCCAACAACCGCGCAAACCGCAATGGGAATTTCCATATTGCATGAATTCTCTGCAAAACCGGAAGGAAATTACATAAGGCATGGTATACTCCTTATAAATACGGGTAAAGAGATGGTTGTTACGCTCTGCAGTTTTATTCAGAAAGGTGCTGTGCCTATTGTCAACGCAAAAACGTGTACTCGTCATCGGCGGCGGACTCGGCGGAATCTCCGCTGCAATTTCGCTTGCCCAAAGCGGCTACGATGTGTCGCTCTATGAAAAGAACCGCCATCTCGGCGGCAAGCTGAACCGGCTGGAGAAAGACGGTTTCGGATTCGACCTCGGGCCTTCGATTTTGACAATGCCGAAAGTGTTCGAGCGGCTGTTCACTGGCAGCGGAAAGCGAATGAGTGACTACATTCCGACCATCCGGCTGAATCACCAGTGGCGGTCGTTCTTCCCCGGCGGGAATGTGATCGACCTGTACGAAAATCTGCACGATATGGAAACGAGAAATCCGCATTTATCCAAGAAGGACATGCGGCAGTTCAGAAAACTGCTGGACTATTCGAAGAACCTCTATGAAACGATCGAGAAAGGGTACTTCAACAAAGGACTCGATACGACGCGTGAGGTCGGTGAATTCCACGGCGTGCTGAGCACGTTCAAAAATTTCGACCTGTTTTCGACTGTTCACGAAGCGATCGGAAAGCGGATCAGCAACGACCAGTTCGCGGATATGCTTTCCTACTATAGTAAATATGTCGGCTCCTCTCCCTATGACGCGCCAGCTCTTCTCAATATGATGATCTACATGCAGCAGCACGAAGGCGCCTGGTATGTGCCGGGCGGCATGGACCGCATCGCGCAGGGGCTGACGAAACTGGGACAAGAGATCGGCGTGAAGTTCCATACCGGACAGGCGGTCATCCGTCTCGACCGGCAGGACGGCAGGATCACGGGCGCAGTCCTGGAAGATCGGACAAAATTGACCGCGGATTATTACGTCGCCAACATGGAAGTCATCCCGCTGTATGAGCGGCTCCTGCAGGAAGATGAAAACTATGTGGCCAAGCTCAAGAAAAAATTCGAGCCGGCAAGCTCCGGAATGATCATGCACCTTGGCGTGAAAAAGAAATACCCGCAGCTCGCCCATCATAATTTCTTCTTTGCGAAGGACCAGAAAAAGCAGATGAACAAGATCTTCCATGAGCGCAAGCTGCCGGATGATCCGGTCATCTACCTGGTGAACACCAACAAGACCGATCCATCCCAGGCACCAGAAGGCCATGAAAACATCAAAGTCCTTCCGCATATTCCGTTCATCCAGGATGAGCCGTTCACACGGGAGGATTATGATCAATTCACAGACCGCGTCTTCACGAAGCTCGAGCGAATGGGACTGACCGATCTCCGGAAGAACATCGTCACCTCGGACATCTGGACGCCGGAAGATATCCGGCAGACGTACTGGACAGACCGCGGCGCCATCTATGGAACCGTGTCGGATAAGAAGATGAACAAAGGGTTCAAGCACCCGAAACAGAGCGAGCTGTACGATAACCTGTACTTTGCGGGCGGCACGGTCAATCCGGGCGGCGGCATGCCGATGGTGACGCTGAGCGGCCAGCAGGTCCGTGACAAGATCGTCGAACGGGACAACAGACGCCGCTGATTTCCGGGAAAGCGAGGAGAGATCGATTGGGCAAAAAGATAATTGTCATCGGGGCCGGTGCTGCCGGCCTCGCAAGTGCCATCCGGCTGCAGCATGCCGGATACGACGTGGAAATCCATGAAAAGGAAGCGACACCCGGCGGGAAGATGAACCGCATCGAACTGGACGGCTACCAGTTCGATCTCGGACCGAGCATCATCATGATGCCGGACGTCTACCGGGATGTGTTCCGTGTGTGCGGCAGAAATCCCGACGACTACATACCGATGCAGCCGCTCGATCCGATGTACCAGGTGCATTTCACGGACGAGCCGAACCGGCCTGTCGACGTATCGGGCGACCTCGTGAAGTGGATGAAGACCCTCGAAACATACGGACCCGGCGACGCGGCAGGGTTCCTGCAGTATTTGAGTGATATCTACAAAGGGTTCCAGGTTGCCTGGGACAGTATCATCCAGCGGCCCTTCCGCCGGAAACGCGACTTCTACAATCTGACGATGCTGAAGAAAGGCATGAACATGAAAGCCGGCGGCAGTGCGCACAAATTCATCGGCAATTACGTGGAGAGCGAAAAGCTCAAACAGATCATCAGCTTCCAGACCCTCTACATCGGGATCTCCCCGCTGCAGAGCCCATCGTTCTATACCATGATCCCCGCCATCCAGTTCCTGTATGGCGTCTGGTTCATGCAGGGCGGCATGCATACGATGGCACTCGCGATGGAGCGGCTGTTCAAGGAACTGGGCGGTGTCATCCAGTACAACTCGCCCGTCGATGAAATTTTGATCGAGCGTCAGCAGGCGGTCGGCGTACGGACCGGCGGACAGGCAATCCCGGCCGATTACGTCGTCTGCAACGCCGACTTCCCTTATGCCATGAAGGAACTCGTACAGAACCAGCCGGCGAAAGGGAAATACACCGACCGCAAAATCGACAGCATGAAATACTCCTGTTCGTGCTTTGTCATGTACCTCGGCATGGACAGGAAGTATGACGGGGTGGACCATATCCACCATTTCGTGTTCGATGCGGACCTCGAGAAGAACATGAATGATATTTTCGAAGGGAACAAATTGGAGAAGGCCTCATTCTATGTATATATCGCGTCGAAGATGGATCCCTCCCTCGCCCCTGACGGCAAGGATGGGCTTTATGTCATGATGCCTGTTTCAAACAGTGCCGCAGCGGACTATGAATGGGATGATGAAACGATCGCCGGATATCGCGCCTACCTGCTCGATACATTGAAAACGATCGATGGCTTCGAGGACGTCGACCAGCAGATTGTGGCGGAGCGGCACTTCACGCCGCTCGACTTCGAGTCGAAATTCAATGCATTCAACGGCGCAGCATTCGGCCTGCTGCCGACCATGCTGCAGAGCAGCCAGATGCGGCCGCAGAGCAAAGCGCCGGCGTGTGAGAACCTGTATTTCAACGGCAGCAGCACCCATCCCGGCGCCGGTGTGCCGATCGTCCTGCTGTCCGCAAAAATCTGCGCGCAGGAGCTGATTTCGGATGACCAGGGCATCCTATTCGGGTATTGAGGGCATGTCCGTTCATCTGTTACCTGACAAAGACAAGGAGGCGGTGACATGGTGATACTGGATACGGTCAATCTGATCTTGGGGGCGCTCGCCCTCATCGCCGGCTTCCTGATGTTCCGGTCGCTGCCGGTCCCTTCCTCCGCACGGCGGGAGGACGTTCAGCTGCCAACGGTTTCGATCATCGTGCCGGCGCGGAATGAAGAACAGCGGATCCAGCCGCTGCTGCGCTCCCTGCAGCAGCAGACGTTCCGCTCGTATGAACTGCTCGTCATCGACGATGATTCTTCCGACAATACAGCCGCGGTCGCCGAGCAGTATGGTGCAACTGTAATTCGGAACAGCCCGGCTGCCGCGGGTGCAGGAAAGTCGGCGGCGTGCTGGCGCGGGGCAGAACAGGCAGCGGGTGAATGGCTGCTGTTCCTGGACGCGGATACAGCGTTCGAACGTGACACAGGGCTGTCCGATCTACTCGGGAGCTACGCTGAAAAAGGTGCATCCGGGATTCTATCCGTCCAGCCGTACCATACCGTCCGCCATTTGTACGAAAGTCTGTCGGCGGTCTTCAACATCATTGTCGTCGCCGGCATGAACCTGTTCACTGCCTGGCCGGAGCGGTTCCGGACGGCCGGTTCATTCGGCCCGTGCATCCTCTGCAGCCGGGATGACTACTTCCAGGCAGGCGGACATGAGAAAATTGAAGGTGCGATCATGGATGACCTGGCTTTGGGCGAGGCGTTTCTTGAAGAAGGTCTTCCCGTAGCCTGTATAGGCGGCAAAGGGACGATATCATTCCGTATGTACCCGGAAGGCTTTAAAAGCATGGTGGACGGCTGGTGCAAGAGCTTTGCGATCGGCTCCCAGTCGACACATCCGTTCGTGATGGCGCTTGTCATCCTCTGGATTGCCGGCAGTTTCATCAGCGCCGGGGAACTCCTGTCGGCAGCCTTCACAGGCGGCGGTGTCCGGCTCCTGCTGAGCGGGCTCCTGTACGCGGCATTCGCCCTGCAGACCGCTCTTTTCGCCCGCCGTGTCGGCAATTTCCACTGGCTGTTTTTCGTTTTCTATCCGATCCTGTTCCTCTTTTTCGCCGCGGTGTTCCTCTATTCGCTGTTCCGCGTCCATATCCTCAAATCCGTCGAGTGGCGCGGCCGCAAGATCGATGTATAGGAAAAGCCCGCCGGACAGTGTACTGCTGCTGTCCGGCGGGCTTTTCGGTTTACTGATCCAATCCGGCGACCGCTTCTTCGATCTGCCGGGCTGCTTTTTCGACAACCGACCGGGAGCACGCCAGGTTCATGCGGACGAACCCTTCGCCGCCCGGCCCGAACGCCTTGCCCTGGTTCAGTGCGACATGCGCCTCCGTCAAGAAAAAGCTCTCGAGTTCTTCCGGTGACATGCCGAGCTCCCGGCAGTCGATCCATGCCAGGTATGTCGCTTCGAGCGGCAGGACTTTCAGTGCCGGGACGTGTTCTTTGAAGTAGCCGGTGATGAATTCGACGTTACCCTTCACATAGTCCAGTACATCCGCGAGCCAGTCCCCGCCTTCCGTATAGGCGGCTTCCGTCGCGACCGGGCCGAACGAATTCGGCATACCGATCGAATTACGGGCGGTCTCCTTTTCGAATGCCGCACGTAGTCCGGCGTTCGGAATAATGATATTCGATGTCTGCAGACCGGCCAGGTTGAACGTCTTGCTGGGTGCCGTGCACGTGATGCTGCTGTCTGCAAATTCATCAGAAATGGATGCGAACGGGACGTGGCTGCCCTGCTCGAAGACAAGGTCCGAATGGATTTCATCAGAAATTACGAGGATGCCATGTTCCAGGCAGATTTCGCCGAGCGTCTGCAGGTCTTCCTTCGTCCAGACAGTGCCGCCCGGGTTATGCGGGTTGCACAGCATGAGCAGTTTTACGGAGCCGTCGATCTTCGCACGCAAGTCGTCGAAGTCCATGGAATATCGGCCGTCCTGCTCCTTCAGGGGATTGAAGACGACCTCCCTGCCATTATTCTCGGTCGTGCTCATGAACGGATAATAGACGGGCGGCTGCACAATCACTTTGTCACCAGGTTCCGTGAAGGCCTGCACGGCAAGACTCAAGGCCGTCACGACACCCGGACTGTGGCAGATCCATTCCCGTTCGACCGTCCAGTTGTGACGGGTCTTCATCCAGGAGATGATCGAATCATAATACCCGTCATCGCGTGTCGTATAGCCGAAGATCCCGTGCGCCGCCTTCGCCTCGACCGCTTTCGAGACGGCTTCCGGCACTTTGAAGTCCATATCCGCCACCCAGAGCGGCAGCAGGTCCTTCGCGCCGAACAGCGCCTCGGCCCCGTCCCATTTCACACTCGATGTCTTCATGCGGTCAATGACCGTATCGAAATCATGTTTCATTCTAATACTCCCCTTTCCGCTGTGACTGCGTTCGCTGTTCTCTTCTTCCTTATCGTATCGTGAACGTGGAATCGTGTACAAAAAACTGCCTGATGCGCTGGATGAATTCCCTACGTTCCATTTCCTTCTGCCACCCTTTTTAGTACAATGGTTACAGAGTGTTAGGTAAATCTGAACAATCAGGATAGAGGAGCGATTCCCATGAAGCGGAAGTTCATAGTACTGACGGCCGTCCTGCTGATCGCCATGCTGGCCGGCTGTGCAAAAAAAGAATCGCCGGCAGACCGTCTGGCCGCGTATACGAAATTCTGGAACGATGAAAAGTTCACGGACATGTATACGGATTATTTGAGCAGCGGGACGAAAAAGACGTTCGATCAGGATGAATTCGCAGAGCGTCAGGAGAAACTGATTGAAGACCTGTCGATCGACGACCTGGAAGTGACCTACAAGAAACCGAAGGAAGACGCGGAGTGGGACGAAGAACAGCCTGCCGTCTTCCCCATCCATATCAAAATGGACACCGCGGCCGGTCCTGTCGAGTTCGACAAGGATCTGACGTTCATCTACGAGGAACAGGACGAAGAGAAACACTGGTATGCCGACTGGGACCCGTCGTTCATCTTCCCCGGGCTGACTGCGACGGATACCGTCCAGATCCAGACGACGAAAGCGGTGCGCGGCAAGATCTTCGACCGGAACGGCAAGCCGATCGCGATGAACGGAATCGGCTATGAAGCGGGCATCGTGCCCGGCAAGTTCACCGATGCCGGCAAGAAAGCGGACGTTGCAAAACTGCTGAATACGACCGTCGAATTCATCGACAAGCAGCTGAACCAGTCATGGGTGCAGCCTGATTATTTCGTGCCGATCGGCAAAGTTGCGAAAACCGATGAAGCGCTGCTCGCCAAGCTGATCGAGATCCCGGGGATGACCTACCAGGAAACCGCGATGCGCGAATATCCTTACGGCGCATCACTCGCCCATCTGTCCGGTTACATCGGCCCGATCACCGCCGAACTGCTTGAGAAACACAAGGACGCCGGCTATACCGAGACCGACCTGATCGGGCGGCAGGGTCTGGAGCGCATCTTGGAGGACCGGCTTCGCGGCGAGAACGGCGTCGGCATCTATATGAAGGGACCGGAAGCAGGCAGTACTCCGGAAAAGATCGCCGTGAAAGAGGCGGTCGACGGTGAGGACATTACATTGACGATCGACGCCGACCTGCAGAAGAAGACGTATGACGCGATGCGCGGGGAAACCGGTACAGCGGCAGCGGTCGATCCGCTCACCGGCGAGACACTCGTGCTGACGAGCTCTCCGAGTTTCGATCCGGCGGAATTCATGCTCGGCATCAGCGGCGAACGCTACAAAACATTGTCCGAAGATCCGAAACAGCCGCTGTTCAACCGATTTGCAGCCGCTTATGCACCCGGTTCATCCATCAAGCCGATCACTGCGGCGGTCGGTCTCGAAGCGGGCATACTGAAACCGGACGCCGGTATCATGATCAGCGGGAAGACGTGGCAGAAGGACAGTTCCTGGGGATCCTACCGCGTGTCCCGCTTCCATCCCGAAGCCCCGAACCCGATGGATCTGAACAAAGCGCTCATCTACTCGGACAATATCTATTTTGCCCAGCAGGCGCTTGCGATGGGCAAAGAGAAATTCATCAGCGGACTGAAACGTTTCGGGTTCGGCGAAGAGATTCCGTTTGCCCTCAACTTGACACCGTCTCAGATTTCAAATGACGGAACGCTCGCATCGGAGGGACAGCTGGCGGATACATCGTTCGGGCAGGGCCAGATGCTGACGAACATCCTGCATCTTGCCGTCATGTACGAACCGATCATCACGAACGGGCTCATGTATAAGCCGACGCTGTATAAGGATGACGCCACACAGCAAGTATGGCAGAAGGATCTGCTCACCAAGCCGAATGCAGATGAGCTGAAGACCGATCTGCGGAATGTCGTGCTGGATGGGTTCGCGCAGAAAGCGAATCTGCCGGATATTCCGGTCGCCGGTAAAACCGGCACAGCCGAGCTGAAGAAAGCGGCCGGCGAGAGCGGCCAGGATAACGGATTCTTCGTCAGCTATAACGCCGACCACCCGAATTTCATCCTCGCCATGATGATCGAGCACGTCGAAGACAACAACGGCAGCGGCTACGTCGCAGAACTTGCGGCCGATGTCTACAAAGCGTATTACAAGAAATGAAAAACCAGCACAGCCTGCCGGGAAACCGGAGGCTGTGCTGGTTTTTTCAGGTTGATTGGCGGGAAGTGATCATAAATCAGGGAAAATGATCATATATCCGCTAATTTGATCATAAAACGCAGAAAGTGATCATAAACGCCGGATCGCGCTCATAAACCCGGATAAGTGATCATAAAACCTGGAAAGTGATCATAAACCTCCCCGCTGCGCTCATAACTTCACAAATGAACGCTCAGACGCCTTCAATGCGTGTCAGTTCCCTCCTGTCTATGCCGACGGTAATCATATTTTTCACTCCGGACGTCCAGCTCGACGCCATTGATCCGCACGTTCGTCTCTCCTGACCACTCCACCTCGGCTTCTACTCCGTCAGCCCAGTAAATGATTGTCTGCTTGCCCGTACGAGCTGCCGTCACTTCTCCGGACAAGGTATACGGGACGGTCGCGCCTCCGTTGTTCCGGTAGACTGTCAGTGTGTATTCTCCATCGGGCGACCGGCTCGAGAGCAATCTCTCTTCGGTCGGCAGATACTGCATGTCAATGAATAACCAATAAAAAGCAAATCCCGCAAGGACCGTGAGAACTGTAAAATAACCGATCACAACTGTCATGACAGGATGGCATTTCATCCACTTGCCCATGCGCAGACCCCTTTCTCCTAGCTGTCTGTTTATCCCATATAACGCTCGCTGCTGCGGAAGGTTGCCGATCCCTCAGCCAAACCATGAATTGTCCGAACTTTTCTTCTATACTATACTGGAGGGAACAATCGGTTCTTGCACTTTTATAATAAAGAGGGGGGTCACTCATGTACACGCTCTACTGCCGCACCTTCCAGTCCGTCTACCGGCTTGTGGCAAAGGCCCTGCCCTGGCGGCAGCCGCTGCTCCTCGAAGGCGAAAACAGCGTATTGGAACTGCCGGCACTTCTCTACTGCCATTCTGTCCGCCGCGTCCTCGTTGTGACGGACAGCACCCTGCCGAAACTCGGGCTGCTCGATGGCCTGCTGGATGAACTGCAGACTGCAGATATCCAGTCAGTCATGTATGACAAAACCGTGCCGAACCCGACGATCGATAATGTGGAAGAGGCGCTTGCGCTCTATCATTCTGAACGCTGCGACGGCATCATCGCGTTTGGCGGCGGTTCGGCAATCGACTGCGCGAAAGGTGTCGCTGCCCGGGTGGCCCGCCCGGATCGGACGCTGCCTCAGCTGAAAGGCCAGCTGAAAGTCCGGAAAGAGACACCCCCGCTCGCCGCCATTCCGACGACCGCCGGCACGGGGAGCGAGGCGACCATCGTGTCGGTCGTCTCGGACAGCCGGACGCACGAAAAGTATGCCATCAACGATCCTGTCCTGACACCGCGATTCGCTGTGCTCGATCCGCTGCTCACTGTCAATCTGCCGAAACTGATCACGTCGACGACCGGTATGGATGCGCTTACACATGCTGTCGAGGCATATATCGGCGGCAGCACCACACCTGCCACACGCGCTTGGAGTCTGGAAGCGGCCCGGCTCATCTTCGTTCACCTGCCGGCCGCTTACTCCGACGGGCATGATATCCAAGCCCGGAAAAACATGCAGCGCGCGGCTTACCTGGCAGGCCGGGCGTTCACCCGTTCGTATGTCGGCTATATCCATGCGATCGCCCACACGCTCGGCGGTTTCTATAATGTGCCGCACGGTCTCGCGAATGCCGTCATCATGCCGTACGTCCTCGACTATTACGGGGAGTCCGTCCATAAGCCGCTCGCGGAACTGGCGCTCGCTGCCGGTCTTGGTGACAACCGGCTCTCCGACGCGGGAAACAGTTTGGCGTTCATTCGGGCAGTCAGGCAGCTGAACGTGGACATGGGCATTCCCGATACGATCAGCGGCATCCGGGAAGAGGACATCCCGCTCATGATCGACCGCGCGCTCGCCGAAGCGAATCCGCTGTATCCTGTCCCGCGGATTCTCGGCCGCACGGACCTGCGCAGGCTGTATGATGCGATCCGTGATTGACCGAACCCAAAAAAAATCCCCGTCATGCCGAAACGAGCCGGCACAGCGGGGATTTTTCATATTCAGTCCATGAGATCCGCAATGATCTCGAACGAACGCAGCCGGTCCTCCTGATAATAGACCGGGGAGCTGAGGATGAACTCGTCCGCTTTCGTCTGGTTCAGGAACGCTTCCAGTTCCCGTTTCACAGTTTCCGGTCCGCCGACAATCGTTGCGGGCGACTCGAGCATTGCGGCAGCGGAAGCCTGTTCCGCCGGCGTCCAGACAACTTCCGGATTCTCGAGCGGCGGCTTGAACTGTGTCGGTTTGCCGCGACCGAGACTGAGGAACTGCTGCTGGAGGGAGGTCGCCAAGTACATCGCTTTTTCATCCGTGTCAGCGGCGACAATGCTTACGCCGAGCATCGCATACGGCGCATCCAGATGCCTCGACGGCTTGAAGTTCTGATGATACAGCTGAAGCGCCTGCATGACATACGCCGGTGCAAAGTGACTCGCGAACGAAAACGGCAGGCCGATCTGGGCAGCAAGCTGCGCACTGAAGCCTGACGAGCCGAGCAGCCAGATCGGAATGTCCTGTCCTTCGCCCGGGAACGCGCGGACACGCGCATTCGGCTCCGGATCGAAGTAGGATCGCAGTTCCGCGACCTGCTGCGGGAAATCCTCTCCGCTGCTGTGGAGCGTCCGGCGCAGTGCATAAGCGGTCGCCTGGTCGCTCCCCGGCGCGCGCCCGAGCCCGAGGTCGATCCGGCCCGGATACAGCGCATCGAGTGTGCCGAATTGCTCCGCAATGACGAGCGGCGCGTGGTTCGGCAGCATGACGCCGCCCGAACCGATCCGCATCCGCTCCGTTTTGCCGGCGATATGGCCGATCAGGACGCTTGTTGCGGAACTGCCGACACCCGGCATATTATGGTGCTCCGCGAGCCAGTACCGGTTGTAACCGAGCTTCTCCACATGCTGCGCAAGTTCCGCACTGTTCTTGAATGTCTCCGACGGACTGCCGCCTTCGCGGATCGGGGCAAGGTCGAGCACGGACAGCGGGATGCCGTTGAATTTCCTGGATGATGACGTCATAGAAACCACTCCTCATCGCTTGTTCCATCAGATGTGAAACAAACTTACTTTAGGTAACCTAACGTCAATTTACTATACTTCAGATGGAGAATCAACTCATCGGTTTCAACAGGCACCCTCCGTTATCGGACAGCCCCGTCATGCAGGACCAGCCAGCGAGTTCGCTGTTAAGATCTCCACAAACCGGTCACCGGCCATTTCAGTCGTCGCAGTCCCGCCGAGATCCGACGTGAGGTTCGCCGGCTCTGCCAGAATCTCTTGGATCGCATCGAGAATCCGCTTGCCCCACGTCTCTTCACCGAAGAAATCCATCATCTGGCTGACGGACCAGATCGCCGCGAGCGGATTGGCGATCCCTTTACCCGCAATATCAGGCGCGGACCCATGGACAGGTTCGAACATCGACGGGAAATCGCGCGTCGGGTTGATGTTCGCACCTGCCGCGAGCCCCATTCCCCCAGCGATCGCCGCGCCGATGTCCGTCAGAATATCCCCGAACAGATTGGACGTGACAACAATCTCGAAACGTTCCGGTTCCGTGACAAAGTAGAGGCTTGCCGCATCGACCAAATAAGAATACGTCTGTACATCGGGATAGTCCCTGCCGACCTCTTCGAAGACTTCATCCCAGAACACCATGGAATAATTCAACGCGTTCGCCTTGCTGACACTCGTCAATGTGCGGCCCGACCGTCTGGCTTCGTCATACGCATAGCGGATGATCCGCTCCGTCCCTTTTCGGGAGAAAACGCCTGTCTGGAGGACGACTTCTTCAGGTCTGCCCTTGAACAGCCGGTCGCCCGCCCCCGCGTATTCCCCTTCACTGTTCTCCCGGATCACCAGGAAATCGATATCCTCCGCATTCTTCCCTTTCAGCGGGGTGAGTTCCGGATTCAGCAGCGTGACCGGCCGGAGGTTCACATACTGATCGAACTCTTTCCGGATGGTCAGCAGCAGATCCCTCAGCGAGATATGGTCCGGCACGCCCGGATAACCGACCGCCCCGAGGTAAATGGCGTCGAATCCCTTCAATTGCTCCATGCCATCTGCCGCCATCATTCTGCCGTGCTCCAGGTAATACTCACAGCCCCACGGAAATTCCGTGAATGAAAACGAAATCGACGGATCCAGCTGCTCGATGGTCTTTAACACTTTCATCCCTTCCGCCACCACTTCCGGTCCGATCCCGTCGCCCGGAATGACAGCGATGCTGATTGTTTTCATGACACCCTCCTGCGCGCCTGTCACGGCGCAAGTTTTTCTGCGTTCGCAATGACGGAAAGCACTTCGCCGCGAATTGCTTTGACCAGGTTTTCCGCGATGATGACAGACGTCTCCCTCGCCGCTTCCAGACTGATGCCGCCAATATGGGGAGTCATCGTGATCCCTTCCGTGCTGAAAAACGGATGGTCCGGAGCGGGTGGTTCCGCTTCATAGACATCGACGGCCGCTCTCAGCAGTTTTCCACCCTCAAGGGCTTCACAGAGATCTGTCTCATTGAGCACTCCGCCGCGTGCCGTATTGACGAGCACAGCAGTCGGTTTCATCCGCTCGAAATACTTCCCGTCGATCAGCCCGCGTGTCTGATCGGTCAGCGGAATGTGGAGACTGACCGCATCACTTTCAGTGAAGACCTCTACCATGGAAGTCGTCAGCCCGATACCGAGGGAGTCCGCCAGTGCCTGCCGCTCCTCGGTGATCGACCGCACACCGGCGAGCACTTCCATGCCGAATCCATTACGTGCCATCGCCGCCACCTGCTGGGCGATCGACCCGAACCCGATCAGGCCGAGTGTTTTGCCCCGCAGCTCCATCGTATACCGCCCATCCCTGCTGGAGAAATTGCCGTCTTTCATCTCCATATGGAACCCACTTATATCTTTCATGGCGGCCAGCAGCAGGGCCATCGTATGCTCCGCGGTCGCCAGGCTGTTCAATTTCGGGGCATGCAGCACTTTGATGCCTTTTTCGGTGGCATACGCGACATCGATATTATCGAGCCCGATACCCGCGCCGGAAATCGCCTTGACGGTTTTACACGCATCCAGGATGGTCGGGGTGATGCGGGCAGGAGCCCGCAGAATGATGCCGTCCACCGGATGCTGCTGCACATAATCGGCGATCGCCTGCTCGTCGAACGTCTCAAACCGCTTCACGGACGCCAGCTGGTTCAGTTTTTCTTCACCATCCGGGTGGTACATCGGGTAAATCTGAACGATATGCAGAGACACTGGACAACCCCTTTCATGCTAATCAACCTAAGCCCAGGGAACTCCCTGTTGGATAAAATCCTAGTCCGACCGTCCCGCTGTAGCTTCACTGCAAGTTTTCGACGATCGTCGTAATTCCCTGACCGCCGCCGATACAGAGTGTCACGAGGCCGTATTTCGATTTCCTGCGTTTCATCTCATAGATCAATTTCGTCATCAGGATGGCGCCCGTCGCCCCGATCGGATGGCCGAGCGCGATCGCTCCGCCATTGACGTTCACCTTTTCCATGTCCATGCGGGTCCCTTCAATGACCGCGAGTGACTGCGCGGCAAATGCTTCGTTCAGCTCAATCAGATCGATATCATCGATGGTCAGCCCGGCTTGCGCCAGCGCCTTCTCGGTGGACGTGACCGGACCGATCCCCATCACGACCGGTGACACGCCGCTCACCGCCTGGGCGATGATCTTCGCTTTCGGCTGGACGCCGTACGCTTTCAATTTCTCTTCCGACATCATCAGGACGGCGGCGGCTCCGTCATTCCTTCCGCTCGCATTGCCCGGCGTCACCGTCCCGCCGTCCTTGAAGACAGCCCGCAGTCTGGCCAGCTGGTCCATTGTCGACTTCCTCGGATGTTCATCCGTCTCAAATAGGAAACTGCTTTTCCTGCTTTTCACTTCTAATGGAACGATTTCCTCCTTGAACCGTCCCTCGAGGATCGCACGTTCCGCTTTCAGCTGGCTGCTCAGCGCAAACTCGTCCTGCTTTCGGCGCGAGATCGAATACCGGTCCGCCAGATTTTCCGCCGTCATGCCCATCGTCAGCTCCCCGTATACTTCAGCAGGCTGGGAGCATGGCTGGCTCTCCGTATTCGGGTCCAGCAGCAGCCCGTTCCCCGCCGACAGCCCATACCGTGCATGGCGGATGTAATACGGCGCGGTGCTCATGCTCTCCGCTCCGCCCGCGATGACGACGTCCGACAGACCGAGCCGGATCTGCTGGTCGGCATTATGGATGGCCTGGAGTCCTGACCCGCATTGCCGGTGGACGGTATACCCCGGCACCGTCACCGGCAAATCGGCTCGCAATGCAGCGAGCCGGGCCAGATTCGATGTGTCTGCACTCTGTTTCGCCTGTCCGAGGATAACTTCGTTCACCGCAATCGCCGGATCGGTCCGTTCCATCACTTCCCGGATCACCTTTTCGGCAAGGTGATCGACCGGGACATCTTTCAGTGAACCGCCCATCCGACCGACCGCCGTCCGCACCGCCTCGACAATATAGCTATTCCCCAATCCGTCACAGCCCCTTTTGCGCATAATCGCGTTTCAATTCGCCTGCGATGATATTGCGCTGGATTTCCGATGTGCCTTCATAGATCTTCGTGATCCGGGCATCCCGGTAATACCGTTCAATCGGGTAGTCCTTCATATAGCCGATGCCTCCATGGATCTGCAGCGCAAGATCGGCGACATTGTTATACACTTCCGATGCGAACAGCTTTGCAATCGCCGCTTCCTTGACGACACGCTGTTTCTGATCGGTCATCCACGCCACGCGGTATGTCATCGAACGCAGCACTTCGATCTGCATGCTGATGTCGGCGAGCATATGCTGGACCGCCTGCATGTCGATGATCTTCTGCCCGAATTGCTCCCGCTCATGCGCATAGTCGAGCGAGTGCTCAAGCAGCCGCACACAGGAGCCTAAGTTCCGCGCAGCGAGCCCCGCCCGGCCGTTCGCAAGGATTTTGAGGGCATTGATGTAACCGGATCCCTCTTTCCCGAGGACATTCTCTTCTGGCACCTCCATGTTGTCGAAGAACAGCTCCGCGGAGTGGGAGCCCCGCAGCCCCATTTTGCGCTCCACGGTACCGAGCGTGAATCCGGGCGTATCCTTTTCGACGATGAACGACGTGATCCCCCGCGCGCCCTGCGAGCTGTCCGTCACGGCCATCACGGTGAACACATGGGCATCCACCGCATTCGTAATATAATGCTTCGAGCCGTTCAGGACGTAGCGGTCTCCCTTCTTCACAGCGGTCGTCTTCAGGTTCGCCGCATTCGACCCGGCACTCGGCTCGGTCAGTGCGAACGAGCCGATCCATTCCCCAGTCGCCATCTTCGGAAGGAATTTCTCTTTCTGTGCATCAGTTCCGAGGTCGACAATACCGACCGTCCCGATCCCTGTATGGGCGCCGATCAGCGTGGTGAAGCCGTTGTGCGTTTTCCCGAGCTCTTCGTAGATGGCACACTTGCCGACCATGTCGAGACCGAGCCCCCCGTATTGCTCCGGGATGCCGAGGCTGAACAGCCCCATCTCCTTCGACATCGCAACGATCCGATCAGGAATGCGGTCATTCTCCTCGATTTCCATCGCAACAGGCTCCACCTGCTCCCGGACGAACTTCCGGACGCTCTCCTGTAAGAAAAGGACGTCTTCGCTAAACTTGAAATCCATGTCCACTCTCCTCTTATCCGTTGATGAAATTCGCAGGCCGCTTTTCCAGGAACGCCAATGTCCCTTCCTGTTTGTCTTCCGTTCCGAAGGCGACCGCCTGGGATAATTTTTCGAGCCACATTGCTGTTCCGGCGTCGATATAGTACCCCTTATGGACTGCGGATTTCGCAAGCAGCACAGCGACAGGTCCTTTCTTAAGTACAGCATCCGTAATCTGTGCAAGGGTCACGGAGAGCGTTTCCTCATCCGCCAGATACGTGACCAGCCCGATCCGTTCTGCTTCTTTGCCTCCGACGAGACGTCCGGTCAGGATCATGTCGAGCGCGTATCCTTTTCCGACGATCCGTGAAAGACGCTGTGTCCCTCCGGCGCCCGGGATGATTCCGAGATTGAGTTCAGGCAGGCCGAGCACCGCGTTCTCTGTCGCAACCCGGATATCACACGCTAGCGCCAATTCACACCCGCCGCCGAGGGCATAGCCGGCAATCACCGAGACCGTCACTTTGGAGCAATTTTCAATTTTACAGTACAGCCCCTGCATGCCCGGCACGAGAGCTTCCAGCGCCTGCCGTTCGTGGAGCTGCCGGATATCCGCTCCGGAAGCGAACGATTTGCCGCCCGCCCCCTGCACCACAACGACACGGACTTCTGCATCCGCTTCCGCTTCCGTGAATGCCTGATCGATCTCCTGCAGCATTTGCGCATCCAGTGCATTCCGCCGTTCCGGCCGGTTCAGCGTCAGCCACAGAATCCCCTGTTCTTTCTCAACCGTCACCGCCGTATATCCAATGATGGCGATCCCTCCTTACTCATACTCGTAGAACCCTTTCCCGCTCTTCTTTCCAAGACGGCCGGCTTTCACATAGTTGACGAGCAGCGGGCACGGACGATATTTTTCACCAAGCGTCTTATGCAAGTACTCCATATTGCGCAATCTCGTATCGAGACCGACCAGATCCGCAAGTTCGAGCGGGCCCATCGGATGATTCAGACCGAGTTTCATCGCCTTGTCGATATCTGCTGCGGACGCCACCCCTTCCATCAGGAGATTCATCGCCTCATTGCCGATCAGACAGTTCATCCGGGAGGTGACGAAGCCCGGAAACTCGTTCACTTCAACCGCCTCTTTCTTCAGCGCCGTGGCGATTTCACGGATAAAAGCGACCGTTTCATCCGAAGTCTCCAATCCTTTCACCACTTCGATCAGTTTCATCTTTTGGACAGGGTTGAAGAAGTGCATGGCGACAACTTTGTCCGGCCGGGATGTGTAGGCGCCGATCTCTGTCGGACTCATCGTCGACGTGTTGGTCGCAAGCACCGTTTCCGGTTTGCAGACGGCGTCCAGCTGCCGGAAGACAGCGATCTTCAGCTCGATGTTCTCAAGGACCGCTTCGATGACCAAGTCCGCCTTTTCAGCGGCGGCCGGCAGATCCGTCTCATAGACCAGATTCCGCTTGGCAGTTTCATAGGCTTCCTGCTCAAGAAAGCCCGCATGGTAACTCGAGTCCATCAGGTTCTCGATCTCTTCCCTGGCTCTGGACAAAATCTCCTCATTCAGATCATTCAGGGTGACCCGGAAACCGGACACCGCACACGCATAGGCGATCCCTTTCCCCATCACACCCGAACCAATCACTGTGACCTCCCTCAATTTCCCGCCTCCTCATTCGTCATTCGCTTGCCCCTCCGTTGCCGTGGGGACCGATCTTGAACTCAGCTCCCGTCAGCCGCCGCAGTTCCTCCATCGTAATGCCAGACAGGATCTCGACAAGCTGCATCCTGCCCTCTCCGAATGCAAAGACGGCGTGTTCCGTGACCACGAGATCCGCCTTGCGTATCCCGCTCGTCGGGAAGGCCAGTTCTTTGACCAGTTTCGGCTCGCCGCTTTTGCTGGAATGACGGGTCGCGACGATGATGGATCGGGCGCCGGCGACGAGATCCATCGCACCCCCGACACCGAGGATCGTCTCGCCCGGCACCGCCCAGTTGGCGATTTCGCCTGTCTGATCGACCTGCAGCGCCCCGAGGACCGCCACATCGATATGACCGCCGCGGATCATCGCAAACGAATTCGAACTGTCGAACAGCGAAGCACCGGTTTCCATCGTGATCGGCGCCTTGCTCGCGCTGATCAGGTCCATGTTGACTTCTTCCGGCGGCGGGGTCGGCCCCATCCCGAGCAGTCCGTTTTCCGACTGCAGCACCAATTTCTTGTCTTCGAGATAATCAGGGATCAGCGTCGGAATCCCGACACCGAGATTGACGACCTGTCCCTGTTTCAATTCCCGGACGATCCGTTTGGCGATCGTGATCCGTTCAGTCCCGTTCAACGAAGACACCGTCCTTTTTTACATATTTGTTCAGGACGATGAAGTCTACATATACATGCGGTGTCACAATCTCAGTCGGCAGCAGCTCTCCCGTTTCGACGATTTCATCCACCTCCGCAATGACGATCCTGCCTGCCGTCGCCATGACCGGATTGAAATTCCGTCCCGTATGGTCGTATGTCAAATTGCCAAGCCCGTCCGCTTTGTGGGCTTTGATGAGCGAAACATCCCCCTTGATGGCTTGTTCGAACAGATACCGTTCGCCGCTGATCACCCGCTCCTCTTTCCCTTCGGCAAGCTTTGTCCCGACAGCCGTCTTCGTATAGAACCCGCCGATCCCCGCGCCTCCGCAGCGGACCGCTTCCGCGAGCGTCCCCTGAGGAATGAGCTCGATCTCCAGATCGCCGTCGGACCATGCCCGTACCGCATCCCGGTTCGTCGTGAAGTACGAGCCGACCGCTTTCTTCAGCAGCTTCTCTTTTTTCAGCAGAAGGCCAAGCCCTTTGCCCGGTTCTCCCAGATTGTTGCTGATGACCGTCAAGTCCTGCAGCGAAGATGCCGCCACCGTATCGATGAGCGTGAGCGGCGTGCCCGACATGCCGAACCCGCCGACGAGAACCGTGTCTCCGTTATTCATGAAATTCAAAAACTCTTTCGCCTGCACCAGTTTGTCCAACCGGCCACTCCTTTCCTGACTGCTCACACGCTCATTTCGCAAACGTCAAAAACTGCCGGGTCCGTTCCTCCTGCGGGTTATCGAAGATTTCCGCCGGTGTCCCCTGCTCGACAATCAGGCCGCCGTCCATGAAGATCACGCGATCCGCCACATCCCTTGCGAATTTCATCTCATGGGTCACGATGATCATCGTCATCCCTTCCTCTGCCAGCTGTTTGATGACCTGCAGCACTTCCCGCACAAGCTCGGGATCGAGCGCGGATGTCGGTTCATCATAGAGCATGACGGTCGGGTTCAGCGACAGCGCCCGGGCGATGGCGACACGCTGCTGCTGGCCGCCCGACAACTGGGAGGGGTAGTGATCCGCCCGGTCGGCGAGCCCCACCTTCGCAAGCAGCGCTTCTGCAAGCTCCTTCGCTTCCTGAGGCGGTGTCCGTCTGATCGTCAGCGGACCTTCCATGACGTTTTCGACTGCCGTCTTATTCGGAAACAGATTGAACGACTGGAAGACGAACCCTGTTTTCTTCCGCAACTCCCTGATTTCCCTCTTCTGACTGCGGTCCAGCCTGCCGCTGATCCGGATCGTATGAGGACCGATCGTAATATCGCCTACATCCGGCTGTTCCAGATTCGTCAGGCAGCGGAGGAACGTCGACTTGCCCGATCCGCTCGGCCCCATGATGACGACCACCTCGCTCTTGTTCACAGAGAGATCGATCCCCCGCAGGACCGGACTGCTGCCGAAAGCTTTCTTCAGATTGTTCACCTGTACGATATGCAATGTCCCATCTCCCCTTCCTGCAGCGATTGCCGGTGTCTCACCGGACTAAATGTTTTGAGGTCTGTTTTTCATAACGGTCCAGCAGCATTGTGAAGAACGTGATGAGGACCCAATAGATCGCAGCGGCCATCAGATAGATCGTGAGCGGCTCGAACGTCTTTGCGATCAGCAGGCTCGACATCTGCAGCAGTTCCGTCACAGTGATGACGGAGACGAGCGATGTATCCTTGATGAGGACGATGAACGAGTTGGACAGCGTCGGGATGGCAATCCTGAGACTCTGTGGCAATATGATGCGCCGCATCGCCTGGGCGTAGGTCATCCCCATGGAAATCGCCGCTTCCATCTGCCCTCTGTCCACCGCGAGGATCGAAGCCCGGAATGACTCGGACAGATACGCACCTGCATTCAGGCTGAGTGCCAGGATCCCGGACGTTATCGGATCCATGGATATGCCGATCTGCGGAAGTCCATAATAGATGACGAAGATCTGGACGAGAAGGGGAGTTCCCCGGATGACCGATATATACACGCTGGCGGCCTGGTAAAGCACCTTCACCTTGACAATCCGGAGCAGTGCTGTCAGAAAGCCGATGACGAGGGCGATAAGTACCGAAATACAGCTCAAGAACAGTGTCATCCCAGTCGCTTTCAGCAGTGAAGGCAGTGAATCTATTACGATCATGGCGTCCATCGTTCCACTCCTTTCCGGTTTCATTGACAAAGCAGCCGGAGGTGTCCGTCTTTACCGCTGACTGCCTGTCTGCTTAGACGGATTGCTGATAATCGATTGTGATGCCTAGGTTCTTCAATTCATCCAGGAACGGGTCGAATCGGTCCCTTACGGCGATCGACTCGATCGGCATGACCCCTTTTTCCGGAATCCTGTTTTCCGCGAGCCACTTCGCGGCAATGACCGCCGGAAGTGCTGTCGTTTTCGCCATCGAAGTGATGCCGCGCTGGTGGTCATAATTATCGACCAGCTCCCATTTGTGGGTGGTCTGCCGGCCGTCTTTCATCCCAAACACTTCCACCCGGACGACTGTGACATCTTCGTTCGACTCACCGACCATCTGGGGGGCCAAAATCTGCTCGGAGACTTTCCGCGGAGTGGTCTGTATTCCTTCCACTTCGATCGGCCGGTCTTCCAGGAACCCGAGCTCAGCCAGCACTTTCATCTTCGACCAGTGCCCCGGATAGCGGACGGTCTTTTCCGTCAGATTCTTCACTTTCCCAAGCAGTGTATAGGCCGTGCTGTGAGCATCCGTGATAACCGCTTCACAGGCGCCGACGGGGTAAGGGAATGTCATGGACTCAAGTTCCGACAGGGCGGGGAATTCGACGATTCGGTCATTCCGGATCGCCGCTGCCGGTTTTGTGTAGAGTCCGAGTACGCTCTCGAGACGGAAGACGACCTGGTACCATAGCGGGGGAAGCGGCATTCTCGGGATCCCTCCGCAGATCATGACTGCATGATCTGCGCTGTCAAGCAGTTCGATACCCTGAGCCGCCAGGAAGTTCGTGATGCCCGGCGCCACCCCGCAGCCGGGGACGATCGTAACGCCGGCTTCCCGCGCCTCGCTGTCCAGCTCCAGCTTTTCTTGGAACAGCGAACCGACCAGGTCCACCAGATGGCAGCGAGACGCGATTGCGGCTCGTACGGCAGTCAGGCTGAGTGAATGCGGGAGGCAGCCGACCGCTACATCCGCATCTTCCAGGATGTCGACCAGATCGCCGACCGATGACAGAGATGCCGTCCGACCGATGACCTTGGGATTGTCCGCTTTTTCCAAACACCGGTCGACCATGTGCTGACTGCCATCCACCGCTGTCACGGTTGTGATGGCACTGAATTTCGCGAGTTCCCTGACGACTGTCGTCCCGATCATACCGGTGCCTAATACCACTGCATGCATATAATTCTCCCCCTTCATCGTTCCAGGATTTGTTCAACACCGGAGCGGCACACTGCTGCAGTCACGCCGCTTTTTCCGGCTGTCAGAATTCGGACGGATCCGCACCGAACCATTTCTTGTAGATTTCTTTATAGGTTCCGTCTTCTTTCATCTCTGTCAGCGCAGCATTCACGTTTTTCACAAACTCTTCGTTCCCTTTGTTGACGGCCATCCCGATGCTGTCTTTGTTCAGGATGTCACTTGTGATCTTGATCGGCAGATTGTTTTCCTTGATGTTGTAATTCATGAGCAGCTGGTCGTTGATGATGACATCCAGCCGTTTGTTCGTCAGATCCTGGATGTAATCGCTTACCGCCTTATACAGTTTGACATCCGCACCGTCCACACTGTTCGCCACTTCCTCGAATGTCGTCCCTCCGCCGACGCCGACTTTCTTCCCTTTGATGTCCGCAAGTTCGGTAATATCGTTCGTGTCTTCCCGGGTGATCAGTACGGAGCCGGTCACAACGTACGGGTCCGTAAAGTCAACGCTTTTTTTCCGTTCCTCCGTCACAGTCATCTGGCCGATGATGATGTCGAATTTGTCCGCTTTCAGGCCGCCGATCAGGCCGTCCCATTTTGTTGCGATGAACTCCGGCTTCACGCCGAGACGCTTCGCGATTTCCATGGAGATGTCGACGTCGAATCCTTGGAATTCGTTTTTCTCATCCATGTAATTGAATGGCGGATACGTTCCTTCAAAGGCGACCCGCATTACTTTGGACTCCTGCACGCGATCCGCCACATTCGCACCCGCCTGAGGTGCCTCTTCGTTTTTCGTATCCGTTCCGCCCGATTTGTTTTTATTGCCGCAGCCTGCCAGGACTAGTACGAGAGCGAGAAACATGATTGAAATGAGCATGGTTTTTTTCATACGTATGACCTCCCTGTTTTTATTACAAATACTTCGCACGACAAATTGCTCGTCCATTTCTAGAATGGAGGAACGTTTGCCTGACAGTCGATTGTATGCTGATGGTTTCCGGAACATGCGACGATGGATCCTTCCGCAATCTCTTTTCTGCCGCACTGTCCGTTTGGCCCTTCGCCAGCCGATCGGGGTATCGGTCAGCGGGAAACGGCCGGGACGGCGGTCGCCGTCACAGCCGGATGTGTTCTTTTATCCGCTCGATCGCATCCAGCAGCCGCTCGGTCGGGACGGACAGCGAAATCCTAAAATACCCTTCGCCGGACTCGCCGAATGCGCTGCCCGGCGTAACGATGACGCCGGTTTTCTCCAGCACCGACGTGACGAATCCAGCCGACGTGAAGCTTTCCGGCACACGGGCCCAGATGAAAAAGCTGCCGCGCGGCTTTTCGGCTTCAATGCCGATGGCGGCAAGACCTTCGAGGACCGCTGCCATCCGTTCTTCGTAGATCCGGTTATGGGCGGCGATACAGCTCTGGTCGCTGTTCAATGCGAACGCGGCCGCTAGTTGGATCGGTGTGAACTGTCCTGTATCCGTGTTGCTTTTCAGGACTCTCAGCGCACGGAGGATCTTTTTGTTTCCGACGGCATACCCGATGCGCATCCCGGTCATATTGTACGTTTTGGAGAACGAGCCGAATTCCACCGCAACTTCCTTGGCGTCTGCTGCCTGCAGGATGCTCGGTGCCCGGTAGTCTCCGAATGTCACCATGTTGTAGGCGGAGTCATGCGCGATCGGGATCTGATGCGTCTTCGCGAATGCAACTGCTCTGTCAAAAAAATCCGGTTCCACGGTAGCGGCGGTCGGGTTGCCGGGATAGTTCAAGAACATGAGCTTGGCCTCGCTGAGCACTTCAGGCGGAATCACCTCGAAATCCGGCTCGAAGTTATTTTCCTGCAGCAGCGGCATCGGATACGGCGTGCCGTTTGCAAGCAGCGTCGCCATCCTGTAGACGGGATAGCTCGGATCGGGAATCAGGACCGTATCGCCCGGGTCGATCAGGGCCGGCACCAGGTGGGCGATCCCTTCTTTGGAGCCGATCAGCGCCAGCACCTCAGTTTCGGGGTCCAGATCAACACCGAACTGACGCTTGTAGAAATCAGCGACGGCCTGGCGGAATTCCAGGCAGCCTATGAAACTCGGATACTTGAGATTCGCCGGCTTGAGCAGTTCGTCCGCGAGCCTGCCGACAATGTGCGGCGGTGTCGGCAGATCCGGGTCGCCGATCCCCAAATCGATGACGTCGACTCCTTTATTGAGCAGCGCCGCTTTTTTCTGATTGATCTCCGCAAATAGATACGGGGGGATCTGTCCCACCCGGATAGATGCGTACCTCATACAGCCACCTTCCTTTTACTGGTAGTCATGAATCACCGGTTCTTCAGCCAATGTATGAGGAGGCAGTCTGTAATAGTAATGGTATTCGGCCGGATTCCACGTCTGCCGTTTTCAAGTACGCTGTGGAATACTGATTGGGACAACAAAAAACCCCCTGTCCTCTCTGGAACGAGGGAAAAGGAGGGAGCGCCGGCAGTCTGTTCGTTTGATAGGCCATGCGGTTTTTCCGTTCAACTTGTTCTGTCAGGCAAACACTTGGCCGCCGTTGACATGGAGCACCTGCCCGGTGACGAACCGGGAATCATCGGACGCCAGATAGACGAAGGTCGGAGCGACTTCGAACGGCTGTGCCTGCCGATCCATGGGATTTCCTGCGAGCACGACCTGGTCCGCCGAAAAACTCGACGGGATGAGCGGCGTCCAGATGCGGCCGGGGGCGATCGCATTGACACGGATCCCCTTTTTGATGACGTTCCTGGCAAGCGCCCGTGTCATTCCGACGATCGCCCCTTTCGTCGCCGTGTAGTCCATCAGTTCTTCATGGCCTTCAAAGGCGACGACAGACGCAGTATTGATGATGGAACTGCCGGCCTGAAGATGCGGCAGTGCCGCGCGTGTCGTATAAAAGTGCGAATAGACGTTGACTTTGAACGTTTCATCGAACTGCTCGTCGCTGATATCGGTCAGGTCCGTCTGTTGGAACTGGATACCGACATGATTGCAGAGTATATCGAGCGCGCCGAATGTTTCAATGGTCTGGTCGACAATGCGGCGGCATTGTTCCTTATCCCGCAGATCCCCCGGCAGCAGGAGACAGCGCTGTCCGAGCTGTTCAATACGGTCCCTGGTGCGTCCGGCGTCCTCATGTTCATCCAGATAGGCGATCGCAACGTCCGCCCCTTCCTTTGCGAATGAGATGGCTGCCGCGGCACCCATCCCGCTGTCCCCGCCAGTGATGAGCGCTGTTTTGCCGATTAGTTTCCCGCTGCCCGTGCAGTTCGGATTCTCGATGATCGGCCTCGGCACCATGAGATCTTCCCGCCCGGGCTGGCGGTACTGCCGCTGTTCCGGGACCGTGACCGCCACTTCTTCGTATTTCGTGATCTTCCCGTAATTCTTCTGAAGCGGATACGCCTTACGTTCAGACTCCCCGTGTGTCATAACGTCATCGTCCTTTCTGGTCTGCCTGGAATCAGGCTATCGTATGCGCGGGAACGATTGGTTAGACATCACACAACGAACAGGTCGGGAATACAGTATACGGACACATGACAGGAGGTGGCTGCCGCCATGGACTACTTCGTTTCGCGCAAAGTGCGCTGTCTGCTCATCCCGTATTCCGAGGAGAAATCCGTAATCGTGTACGGCCCCGGTTTTCTACAAGTGGAAGTCCCGCAGATCGGAATCCGGCCCCCTTATTATGCACATCCCGTCTATGACTCGTACTTGCCTGTCCTGTAGACCATGCGGGGTGTGAATCTGGCTACTATGGCTGCGGACAAAACCAGTTGGCCAATACGGCAAAAAGGCAGGCATCCGCTAAAGGAGCCTGTCTTTCTTGTTTGTATAGGAAGGTGTCTGACCGCAGCCGCCGGCATATCCAGCCGGGGACTGCTGCCGATTGGCCGGGTGGAGGATCAGCGGTCTGCCGATGAACCCGGCACGTCGAATAGTCCCTTCGCCTCGACAATTCGTTCGACGCCCTGTTCACAGACGCCATACCCGCGCCAGGAACACGTCTCACAGATGACAGCAATGTCGGATGGCCGGATCTGGAGCCGCACCCGCCGCTCCACTTCGCGCCACGGCAGCACATCGCTCGGTGTAAGCCCGAGCCGTTTCACAATATCCTGATCACGGGAATAAATCCCCTTGTCCTCGCAGTGATACGGCTGGTCATCAGGAAATTTCGCGCACAGGTGATCCGGTCCCTTGATCACCTGGATGAGCGTGTCCGGTTTTGTCCGCAACGTAGTATGGACAGCTGTCATATTGGCCACATATTCCGGCGAGTACCCCATCCCCCGGTAGCCGAGCAGGCAGAGAATGTGATGGCCGCGCAGTTTGATCATTGAATCACCTTCTTCAGCGTTTTGATAGGTTTCTATCAGTGTAGCAGATTGGCGGCCAATATGGCCGGGACATCTAGCAATTAAGGGGACCTTATCTTCCTGAAGGCACCGATTTCCCCCGGCTTCAGGCAATTAAGATCGCCTTATCTTCCTGAAGGCACCCACTTCCCTGGGCTTCACGCAATTAAGACCGTCTTATCTTCCTGAAGGCACCCACGTCCCCGGGCTTCACGCAATTAAGACCGTCTTATCTTCCTGAAGGCATCGACTTCCCTGAGCTTCACGCAATTAAGACCGCCTTATCTTCACGAAGACACCAAGTCCCCCTTGCTTCGGGCAATCAAACTACATATTCTCTTCAGAATAGTAATATGATAGAGTTATCTTTG
The DNA here is from genome assembly GCF_000826145.2 of Sporosarcina koreensis. Lineage (GTDB taxonomy): Bacteria > Bacillota > Bacilli > Bacillales_A > Planococcaceae > Sporosarcina > Sporosarcina trichiuri. The sequence goes on along the minus strand of NZ_LN651337.1, from coordinate 327,360 downwards.
AATTCATACAAAAGGGGGCAACGAAATGCGTCTATTGACGAAATGGTCGAACACGATCATGGAACGGTATTTGCCGGATCCGTACATATTTGTCGCGATACTGACATTGCTTGTATTCGCGTTGGGACTCGGGTTCACCGACTCGGGGCCGCTCGACATGGCCGTCCATTGGGGAGACGGCTTCTGGGGATTGTTATCGTTCACTATGCAAATGGTCATCGTGCTTGTGGCCGGTCACGTGCTGGCCAGCAGTCCGCTGTTCAAAAAAGGGCTGAGCAATCTGGCGGGGCTCGCGAAATCGCCAGGATCCTCAATCATCCTGGTCACGGTCGTTTCACTGATCGCCTGCTGGATCAACTGGGGCTTCGGCCTGGTGATCGGCGCCTTGTTCGCTAAGGAAATCGCGAAGAAAGTGACGACGGTCGACTACCGGCTTCTCATCGCGAGCGCCTATTCAGGCTTCATCGTCTGGCATGGCGGGCTCGGCGGTTCCATCCCGCTGTCCATCGCGACGAAAGATCATCCGTATGAGGATCTGATGGGCATTGTGCCGACATCCGAAACGATTTTCTCGACGTACAACCTGATCATCGTGGGTGTGATCTTCCTTACACTGCCGATCCTGAACCGCTTCATGATGCCGAAAAAAGAAGATACTGTTTCTGTGGACCCGGCTCTTCTGGAGGATGAGATCATTGCGGAACCGCCTGCTGAACGGACGCCCGCTTCGCGTCTGGAAGACAGCTGGATCCTGTCGATGCTCATCGGTCTGCTCGGTGTCGTATATCTCGTGCATCACTTCGCGGTCAGCGGGTTCGATCTCAATCTGAACATCGTCAACCTGATTTTCTTCATACTTGGAATCATCTTCCACGGGACGCCGCGGCAGTTCCTCGCTGCGGTCGCCAATGCGGTCAAAACAGCCGGCGGCATCATCATCCAGTTCCCGTTCTATGCCGGAATCATGGGCATGATGGTCGATTCGGGGCTCGCCGGCGTGATCTCCCAGGGATTCGTCAACATTTCCACCGCCGCGACGTTCCCGCTCTTCACATTCTATGCAGCGGGCATCGTCAATTTCTTCGTCCCATCCGGCGGCGGCCAGTGGGCAGTCCAGGCACCGATCATGCTGGACGCGGCCCAATCACTCGGCGTCAGCTATTCGAAGACCGCAATAGCCGTCGCCTGGGGAGACGCCTGGACCAACATGATCCAGCCGTTCTGGGCACTGCCCGCCCTCGCAATTGCCGGCCTGCGCGCCAAGGACATCATGGGCTACTGCGTCTTCGTCCTCGTGCTGAGCGGGATTGTCGTCAGTCTTGGCCTCTATTTCTTCTGAATAAAACCCGCTTCCATACGCGATGGAAGCGGGTTTTTCTATGCTTGTTTATTCATTGTATAGCGACATTTTGGGAATGCACTGCAGCCAATAAAATCACCATATTTCCCCTTCCTGAGAATAAGCGGGTGATTGCAGCGCGGACAGCTGTCCTGGGAAAGAGCTTCTGGACTTTCTTCTACAACAGGAATCACGGTCTCGCCTACTTTTCTTTTTGAAAGCACGCTTTCCTTCTGTTTCTGCTTCACTCCACGCAAATGCAGCTTTTTCACACGCTTCCGTTCAGCTGCATCCAGGGACGCAAGAGACTTTAAATTCCTGCATATATTCCCGACCTCATCCTCCGCAAGCAGTCTTGGCCGTTCTTTCAATAGGTACTTCCTCAGTGCGCCAAGAGTCAGAACTTCTGATGTCTCAAATGGCTGCTCCATTTTTAGAACAGCGTCACCTGTAAATACAATGACCGACTCTGCCGGCAGATTCACTTTGTTCAAATGATGTTTTAATGACTGTATATGTCCGTAGTTTTGACGGATCGGATTGTAAAACCGATTTTTGTTTTTGTAGATAACCTGTGTCCAATACTTTTGCGTTTCTGACCCGAATATCCACCCGCTGTAGTTTTTTGTTTCCAGCACAACGATCCCATAAACCGATACGATCAGGTGGTCAACCTGGGTATAACCGCCATTATCGTCCGATATGTAGAGATCCGAGAAAATATGGTATTCATCCCCAAGCTTCCTGAGGCGCCGGTTTACCAGCCATTCACCGAATGCCCCTCGGATTGCAGGCCGTTTCGCTTGATAAATAAAGCTAAGAAGTACTAAAAATATAATGACGTAAACAATCGGCTGTTTTTCCAAACCATCGAAAGCAAGCAGAAATTCCCGCATAAAGACCCCTCCTGTCGTCTTTCTTCATTGTAGACTATTTCCTGTACTTGTCTATTTTTCTTTTAAATGTTCATCCGTAAAAATGTAGTTTGCCAGGCACACCACCTGCACGAAGTCATTTACGCCTGTAAGAACTCCTTATCTTCTTGAAAATACCGATTTAACCGGCCTTCAGCCAATTAAGTATGCCTTTTCTTCTGGATGACACCGATTTCCCCGAGCTTCGTACAATTAAAAGCATCTTATCTTCCTGAAGCCAACCGAGTCACCGCGCTTCACGCAATTAAGCGCATCTTATCTGTCTGAAGTCAGCCATTTCTCTGGTCTTCGTGCAATTAAGACCACCTTATCTTCCTGAAGCCAACGATTTAACCGGCCTTCAAGCAATTAAGAGCCTCTTATCTGCCTGAAGGCAGCCATTTCACCAGGCTTCATGCAATTAAGAGCTCCTTATCTTCCTGAAGGCACCGATTTAACCGGCCTTCACGCAATTAAGACCGCCTTATCTTCCTGAAGGCACCGATTTAACCGGCCTTCACGCAATTAAGACCGCCTTATCTTCCTGAAGGCACCCACTTTCCCGGGCTTCAGGCAATTAAGAGCTCCTTATCTTCCTGAAGGCACTGACTTCCCCGAGCTTCATGCAATTAAGAGCTCCTTATCTTCCTGAAGGCACTGACTTCCCCGAGCTTCATGCAATTAAGAGCTCCTTATCTTCCTGAAGGCACCCACTTTTCGGGGCTTCACGCAATTAAGACCGTCTTATCTTCCTGAAGGCACCCACTTCCCCGGGCTTCAGGCAATTAAGACCGCCTTATCTTCCTGAAGGCACCCACTTTCCCGGGCTTCAGGCAATTAAGACCGCCTTATCTTCCTGAAGGCACCCACTTTCCGGGGCTTCACGCAGTTAAAACCATCTTATCTAACTGAAGGCACCGACTTGCCCAGGCTTCACGCAATTAAGCGCGCCTTCCGCACACGAAGTCATCCCACCAACCACCTTTCATGCAAAAAATAGCCTCCAACTTCCCCACAATATCAAATAAAGGACTTTTCAGACTTTCATCGAAAGTAGTAAGGTAGCTTTAAAGTGAGGAAGGAGTTTGACAGATGATGAAACCACCGATTGCAAAACGTATCCCGCATCCGCATGAGCTGCATGGCGATGTGCGCGAGGATGATTATTACTGGCTGAAGGAAAAAGAGAATCCTGAAGTCATCGAGTATCTCGAAGCAGAAAACCGGTATTATGACGAGGTTATGAAACCGCTCGAGCAGCAAACCGAGGAGATCTACCAGGCGATGGTGGACCGGGTGCCTGAGACGGAAGTCGATGTCCCGGTACAGCGCGGTCCGTATTTCTACTACTCGCGGCAGGACAAAGATAAGCAGTATCCGGTCTATGCGCGCAAGCAGGCAGCGATGCGCAGTCAGCTCGACAGCACGGACGAGGAGATTACGCTCGACCTAAACGAACTCGCCGCAGGGAGTGATTATCTGAGTGTCACCGCTCAGCGTCTCACAGAGGATCAGAAACTGCTCGCCTACCTCGAGAACCGCGACGGCACCGACCGGTATACGGTATTCGTGAAAAACCTGGAGACCGGTGTATTGCTGGCGGACCGCATTCCGGATGTGTTCATCTACGGCAGCCTCGAATGGGATCGGTCCGGCAAATACCTGTTCTACACGACGGTCGACGAACAGCAGCGCCCGTCGAAACTGTGGCGGCACGAGCTTGGCAGCACAGGGGACGATGAACTCCTCTACGAAGAGACCGACGACACGTTCTCACTCTATATCAGCAAGACGCTGAGCAAGCGGTTCATCACCGTCTATTCCGGCTCGAAGACGACGAGTGAAATCCGCCTCATCGATGCCGACGAACCGCTCGCAGAACCGAAACTCGTCGACAGACGCCGTGAAGGCATCGAGTACGATGTCGAAGATCAAGACGGTGACCTGCTGATCATGACGAATGAAAACGCACAGAACTTCCAGCTCCTCCGGGCGCCGATCGACAATCCGGACAGCCGGGAGAACGTCGTACCGTATGATGAGCACAAATATCTGCAGGCGGTCTACCCGTTCAAGGATGTGCTGCTCGTCGCAGGGCGTGAGCACGGCCTGACGCAGCTCTGGTCCGTCAAAGACGGCGAGCTTGCTCCGCTCACTTGGGATGAGCCCATCTACACGGTCGGCATTCTCAGCGGTCAGAGCCGGGATGCGAACGAAATCCTGCTGAGCTATGAGTCGTTCCTGACACCGGAAACGACGTACGCAATTGATCCGGAGAGTTTGGAAAAGACTGTGATCCAAGTCGCACCTGTGAGCGGCAGCTACGATCCTTCCAAGTTCGTGCAGAAGCAGTTGTTCGCGACAGCTGAAGACGGCGAGAAGATTCCGGTGCTCCTTGTACATCAGAAGGACGCACTTGCGGATGGTCCCGCACCGACACTCCTGTATGCATACGGCTCCTACGGGTCGAACAGCGATCCGCACTTCAGCCCGTACCGGCTGCCGGCACTCGAGATAGGTCTTGTCTTCGCTGTTGCGCAAGTGCGCGGCGGATCGGAAATGGGCCGCAACTGGTATGAGAACGGAAAGATGCAGCACAAACGCAACACGTTCACGGATTTCATCGCAGCGGCGGACTACCTGCTCGATGAAGGGATTTCGACGCGTGACCAGCTCGCTGCGCGCGGCGGCAGCGCCGGCGGACTGCTTGCGGGTGCCGTTGCCAATATGGCCGGCGACCGCTTCAAAGTGATCATTCCGGAGGTGCCGTTCGTCGATGTAGTCACGACCATGCTCGATACCTCCATCCCCTTGACGACCCTCGAATGGGATGAATGGGGCGACCCGCGCGAACCGGACAGCTATTTCTACATGAAATCCTACAGCCCGTATGACAATGTGGAAGCGAAAGACTATCCGCACCTGTACATCACGACCGGGCTGAACGATCCGCGGGTCGGCTACTTTGAACCGGCCAAGTGGGTGGCGCGCCTCCGAGATCTGAAAACCGACAGCAACACACTCGTCATGAAGACCAACATGGGCGCCGGCCACTTCGGGGAATCCGGACGGCTGAACCAGCTCAAGGAATCGGCTGCGCTCTACTCCTTCATGTTCGATAAGATCGGTGCAAAAGACAGCGTCAAATCATAATAGGATCCATTCGACCAGGCAGGAAGACACCGTTTCTTCCGCCTGGTTTTTCATTGTGCCGACACTTCCTCCAGCAGACCGAGCGCAGCCTCCCACGGCATCTGCCCGAGATCGCCTTCATGCCGTTTACGGACCGCCACTTTCCCTTCTTCCACTTCCCTGTCCCCGACCACAAACGAGAACGGCACCTTCCCCTTCGCCGCTTCCCGCACTTTGTAGCCGAATTTCTCGTCCCGGTCATCGACATCTGCCCGGTATCCCTGTTCGACCAGCCGGCGTTTCAGCTCATACGCGTATTCCAAATGAGGCGCTGCAATCGGCAGGATCCGGATCTGTTCCGGCGCCATCCAGAACGGGAACGCCCCTTCATAATGCTCCAGCAGGATTGCGAGGAACCGTTCGATCGAGCCGAAGATCGCCCGGTGGATGATGATCGGCCGGTGGGGTGCGTTATCCTCGCCAATATACTCGCAGCCAAACTTGCCCGGCATCTGGAAATCGAGCTGGACTGTGCCGCACTGCCAGCTGCGGCCGAGGGAGTCGAGGATATGAAAATCGATCTTCGGCCCATAGAACGCGCCGTCCCCTTCGTTCAGTGTGTACGCCATCCCCCGCTGTCCGAGTACATCTTTCAACGAGTCTTCCGCCCGGTCCCACAACGCCGGATCTCCCATGAATTCCTCAGGACGCGTCGACAGTTCAACCTCGTACGAAAATCCGAACTTGCTGTACATGTCATCGATCAGATCGAGCACTCCGCTGATTTCGGATACAATCTGGTCCTCACGGACGAACAGATGGGCATCATCCTGCGTGAACGCCCGCACCCGCAGAAGTCCGTTCAGCGAACCCGACAATTCATGCCGGTGCACGAGCCCAAGTTCCGCATAGCGGACCGGCAGTTCCCGGTAGCTCCGGCGCTTATGGTTGAAGATGAGCATGGCACCGGGACAGTTCATCGGCTTCAGCGCATAGTTCTGGCCGTCCACTTCCGAGAAATACATGTTGTCGTGGTAATGGTCCCAGTGCCCCGAAGTCTCCCACATCTCCTGTTTCATCATGACCGGTGTCCTGATCTCCTCATAACCTGCTTTCCGATGCGCGTCCCGCCAATACGACTCGAGCGCATTCCGGACAATCATGCCGTTCGGCAGATAGAACGGCATGCCCGGCGCCTCCTCCGATGACATGACAAAGTCCAATTCCTGACTGAGCTGACGGTGATTCTTCTTTTCTGCTGCCTGCTGATTCGACATAACAAATCGCCTCCTGATTTTTTTGGAATGAAAAAACCGCACCCGTCCCCTGAAAAGGGACGAATGCGGTCGTGGTGCCACCCTGATTTTCGCAGACGCCGAAAACACGTGCGTCTGCACTTCATTGCGATAACGGTCTCCCGGACAGGGTTTCATGCCGCGGCACGGGCCCCCCTGCCAGCTTCCAGGCGGTAATGCCGTCCGGTCCTTCCAGGGCTTTCAGCCGATGGCCCTGTTCTCTGTCGAAGGTTCCGGTCCGGGATCATGTCCTGTTCCGAGCTGTTCATGTATTCAACTAAAAAACCGCATCCGTCCCCCAAAAAAGGGACGAATGCGGTCGTGGTGCCACCCAATGTTCCGCACACCGAAATCGGCATGCGCTTCTTCTGATAACGGTCTCCCGGACAGGATTGCATGCCCGCGGGCAGTTCCTCCTGTCAGCTCAAAGGTGGTAGATCCAGCCGTTCCGCTACAGGACTTCCAGCCGATGGTCCTGTTCTCTGGCAGCGGATTGCAGGCGGGATCCATGTCCTTCTCCTGGCCATGCTATTCGATGTGACGTGTTGATACTGGATTATAGAGTGTACGTTAAAACTTGTCAACCCGTTACTTGAAATTAATTCATCAGGGATCCAGGACTACCGGAAACCTTGAAATTATTCCGTCATTCTATTATTTTTTCACCCACCATAGTCGCTTTCTGTTTTCGCAGACGACCTGCGACGAGCACGGCGGAGTACAGGACGAGCGCAATCCCCCCGTCCTGCCAGAAGGTCAGCCGATCGCCGAGGAAGAGGACGCCCATCAGCACGGCGACAATCGGTTCGACCGTCGCGAGAATCGCCGCCTTTCCCGCTTCCAGATGCTTCAGACCGCCCGTATACAGAATGTATGCGGCCGCTGTCGAAACAAGGGCGAGCAGCACTGCGGACACCCACACGTCACTGTGCAAGTATCGTTCCGGATGGCTGAACAGCCGGCTCGTCAGCAGCATGAACACACTCATATAGAAAAATGTGTATGTCGTCACAGTCAGTGCCGAATAGCGCTTCGTCACAGGCTTCGTGAAGATGCTGTACAGCGCGTAGCAGAACCCCGAGAGAATGCCGAGCAGCAGCGTGCTCCCCGAGATGCCGAGGGCCCCCGACGGGAGAAGGCCGACGACGAAGGCACATCCGACGATGGCGGCCGCAAGCGCAAGCCCTTTCCGGAGCGTCAGCGGTTCCTTGAAGAAGACCCGCGACAGCACCGTCACGAACAGCGGCCCTGTGTACAGCAGCGTCACCGCAAGGGACAGGCTGGATTGCGAGAACACTTCGAAATAGAAGTAGTTGAACAGCGCCAGACTGAACACCCCGGCACATGCGAAAAGGAGCTGATCCTTCCAGCGGGTCCGGAGCTGATTCCGGTATAATAAAACCATAAAAATGAATAAAAACAGAAAACTCAGGATTGCCCGGATGGCAACGACATCCCACGGAGAGAACCCCCGCTCATACAGCGGGGAGATGAACAGTCCGATCAGCCCCCAGCATGCCGCTCCTGCCATCGTCATTCCATATACTTTCCAGCCCGGCTGTCCGCTCAACTGGATCCCCCCTTCCCGGCCATGCAATTTCGATACGCGCAGCCGCATAGTCTGTATGCAGCGCCTCTGATGCTAGTATATAATAGAATCCGTTGAAGAGCTCAGAAACTTGCAACAACCATTCTAGTCGTCTACCTGCACATCCATCCAGGAAGTAGATATACGAAAACCGGAGGAACCCTATGGAAAAGAAAACAAAACAGAAATCGGTCGTCACGGCATTGCTGATTGCGACGTTCCTCACTGCGATCGAAGGCACAATCGTCAGCACGGCGATGCCGACAATCGTGGAAGACCTAGGCGGCAGCCATCTGTATACATGGGTCATTTCGGTCTATCTGCTCGCACTCGTCATCGCGACGCCGGTATTCGGGAAGCTCGCCGACCTGTTCGGCAGGAAGCCGATGTTCATGATTGGTACAGTCATCTTCCTGTCTGGATCAGCACTGTCAGGGCTCTCCTCTTCGATGGAGCAGCTCATCGTGTTCCGTGCCATCCAGGGAATCGGCGCAGGCGCACTGTCGACGATCCCCTATACGATCATCGGGGACGTCTTCGACTTCAAGATGCGCGCAAGGATGCAGGGGCTGATGAGCAGTGTATGGGGAATTTCGGGCATTGTCGGACCGCTCGCCGGCGGATTCATTGTCGATCGGATCACGTGGCACTGGATCTTCTACCTGAACCTGCCGTTCGGGATCCTGGCGCTCGTCCTGCTATGGACGTCGCTTCATGAAACGATCGAAAAGAAGAAGCGCACCATCGATTACGCCGGCATATTGATATTTGCCGTCACGATGACATCGTTCCTGTTCGCGCTGAATCGGCTTAAGGAGACAAAGAGCATATCCCCTGCCATGATCGGTCTGTTCGCCGCAGCACTTGCCGGGTTCATCCTATTTCTATGGATCCAGAAGAGAGGCCGCGAACCGATGCTGCCGCTTTCGCTGTTCAAAAACAAGTTTATCGCCATCTCGAACAGCGCCGGATTCCTTCTTGGGTTCATCCTCGTGTCCGTGACGTTCTACATTCCGCTCTGGGTGCAGGGCGTGACCGGGCTGAACGCAACACTGTCCGGCGTCACAATGCTGCCGATGTCGATCACCTGGCCCCTCGCTTCGATGCTGTCCGGCCGTCTGATGGACAAGCGGCCGATCTCCTACATCACCATGACAGGGATCGGCGTGATTATCATCGCCTGCACAGGGTTCACGCTGTTCACGGAGCAGACGCCGATGACGCTCATGATGTGTGTCACCGCGATCACCGGATTTGGCTGCGGCCTGACATTCACCGCCTTCACGGTCGCTGTCCAGTCGTCCGTCGGCTGGAATCAGCGCGGGGCTGCGATGGGCTCCCACAATCTGATGAAAAGCCTCGGCCAGGTCATCGGGATTTCCGTGTCCGGCCTGCTGCTGACGGACCAGCTGAACGGACCGGTCCTGCAGCACAGTCTGCACAGTGTCTTCATCCTGGTGGCAGTGCTTGCCGTCTGCGCATTCGCTGTCACATCCCTGCTGCTGAAAGAGCCTGAAACGTTCTCCCGCGAATGAATCCGGACATGCGAAAAGGCCGGGGGCTGCTGCTCCCCGGCCTTTTGCCGTTCCTTCGTGTTATGCTTTTGTCACAGTGATCTCTTCGTTCTCGACACCGACTGTCACCGCTGCCACGTCGTCTTCTTCCAGCAGAAGATCCGTCAATGGGTCTTCGATTTTATCCTGGATGACACGGCGGAGCGGACGTGCGCCGAACCGTTTGTCATAGCCGAGTGAGACGAGTGCACGTTTCGCTTCGTCCGTAATCGTGATGTCGATGCTGTGCTCCTCGATTGCATCCTGCAGATCGGCGAGCATGAGGTCGGTGATTGCGAGCAGGTTCTCTTCCGACAGTTCGCTGAACGAAACGATCGCATCGAACCGGTTCAGGAACTCAGGTTTGAAGTAGTCTCCGAGCATATCGAGCATCGCGACCGACTCATGTTCGGTCTTGTTGAAACCGACGCTCGCTTTTTTCGCCATACCGGTGCCTGCGTTGCTCGTCATGATGATGACCGTATCCTTGAAGCTGACAGTGCGTCCGTGTGAATCTGTGAGGCGGCCGTCCTCCATGATCTGCAGGAACATGTTCTGCACATCGGGATGGGCTTTCTCGATTTCATCCAACAGGACGATGCTGTACGGATTGCGGCGGATCTGTTCCGTCAGCTGTCCTGCTTCTTCGTGGCCGACGTATCCAGGAGGCGAACCGATCAGTTTCGACACGGCGTGTTTCTCCATGTACTCACTCATGTCGAGGCGGATGAAGGCATCCCGTGTACCGAACAATTCGGCCGCCAGCACTTTCGTGATCTCCGTTTTCCCGACACCGGTCGGTCCGACAAACAGGAACGAACCGATCGGACGATCCTTCGACTTCAATCCGGCGCGGCTGCGGCGGATGGCTTTCGCTATCTTTTCAACCGCTTCGTCCTGGCCGATGACCTGCCGGCTCAAGTTCGCAGCGAGGCCTTTCATCTTCGCCTGTTCGGCTGCCTGAAGTTTCGTCACCGGTATACCGGTCTTCTCTTCGACAATCCGTTCGATGTCCGCGACCGTGACGACTGTCGCACCAGTTTCACCCTGTTCTTCCGCTGCTTCGAGTTTATGGCGAAGGCCCATTTCCTCCGTACGCAATTCAGCCGCTTTTTCGTAGTCTTCCTGTTCTGCCGCCTGCTCTTTCAGGCGTACAGTTTCCTCGAGACGCGCCTGCAGTGCTTCCGTGTCTCCCGCTTCATGGGCAAGGTTCAGGCGTGCACCGACTTCGTCCATCAGGTCGATCGCTTTGTCCGGCAAGTACCGGTCCTGGATATAGCGTTCGGATAATGTGACGAATGCTTTGACAGCGTCTTCCGGATAGCTCACTTCGTGGAATCCTTCGTACCGGTCTTTGATGCCGTTGAGGATCTTCACGGTGTCTTCCGCAGACGGTTCCTTGACGATGATCGGCTGGAAGCGCCGTTCCAGTGCTGCGTCCTTCTCGATCTGGCGGTACTCTTTCAGCGTCGTCGCACCGATCAGCTGCATCGTCCCGCGGGCGAGCGCCGGTTTCAGGATGTTGCCGGCATCCATTTTCGATCCTTCGGCAGTCCCCGCTCCGACGAGCAAGTGGATTTCATCCACGAACAGCAGGACGTCATCACGCGATTCCAGCTCGGCGATCAGTTCCTTCATGCGTTCCTCGAACTGGCCGCGGATACCGGTGTTGCTCACGAGTGACGCAACATCGAGCACATATACTTGTTTGTTCAATAGTTTAGCCGGCACGTCGCCTTCGTGGATCTTGCGTGCGAGTCCTTCTGCGATCGCCGTCTTCCCGACCCCCGGTTCCCCGATGAGGACCGGGTTGTTCTTATTGCGGCGGTTCAATGTTTCGATGACGCGCTTCAGTTCCTGGTCGCGTCCGATGACTGGGTCGATCTTGCCGTCCCGGGTATCATCGGATAAGTTGTGGGCAAGTTCATCGAGCAGGCCCGGCTGCTGCTGTTCCGGCTCCCGCACTTGGGTATACGACTGCTTCCCTCCGTTTTCTTGGAAGAAGCCGCCTGTATTCGCTGAGAACGACGGCATGCTGCCTGCAGCCATCTGCCCTTTCAATTGACGGAAGCAGGACTGGCAAAGGTTCATCTGCATCGACTGCTGGTTCACTTGCAGTCTGAGGCTCATGGTTGCTTGATTTTGTCCGCATTGTTGGCATTTCATATAATGGTTCCTCCTGTCGTGTTGATTATATAGGTATTGTCCATCGACTTTGACTATCTTTGACCTTTAACTTAATTATACTCTGACCTTCTTTGACTTTCAAGGGAAGTGCTCATCACTTTCAAGCAGTTTGAACATTGTCAGAGACCGCACATTTGATCGGCAGCCTTGATGCAAGGTGATGAAGCCATTTTACCTGACCATCTTTCACCTTTAACTACAGTATACTCTGACCTTCTCTGACTTTCAAACAAGATGCTTTTGCAGAATAAAATGTCTTTTGCGTTCGCGGCACCGCTGTTTTTATAATGAAGGGTACTTCAATTTAATCGGTTTCTATCCGGAAAGGGTTCTGCAATTGTCCATATTCATCCGGCTGCTCCAGATTGCAGCCCTCTATCTGTTTTACCTGCTCGGCAGCTGGCTGCAGGAGTTCCTGCATCTCCCGCTGTCCGGCAGTATCGTCGGCCTGCTGCTCGTCCTGCTCGGACTGTCGACCGGCATTCTGAAACTGCGTTGGATCGAATCCGGCGCCCATACGCTGCTGTCCGTGCTGCCGATCTTCTTCATCCCGGCAACCATAGCTGTCATGAACTACGGTCATTTCTTCTCCGGCAGAGGCAGCCTGCTCATCCCGGTGACTATCCTCAGCACGGTCTGCACGATGGCCGCGGCAAGTTTTGCGAGTATCGCTGCGTCCCGGCGGAAGGGGGAATCGGAATGCAGCTGATCGCGCTCACGCTTGGATTCGTCCTGCTGACGGTGGTTGTCTATTTCGCCATGGATGTCGTGTATGTGAAATTCCATAAGCCGTTCCTCGTGCCGATCATCACGACGACCGGAGTCCTGATCATTGTGCTGACCGCTTTCGATATCCCATATGAAACGTATATGATCGGCGGCCAATGGATCGACAAGCTGCTCGGTCCGGCGGTCGTATCTTTGGCGGTTCCGCTGTACAAGCAGCGCGGCCTGTTGAAACGGCACTGGTTCCCGATTGCGGCCGGCGTCCTCGCTGGCAGCGGGACAGGCATGGTGACAGGTGTATTGTTCGCGAAACTCGCCGGTTTCCCAAAGGAGCTCGTCCTGTCCCTCCTGCCCAAATCGATCACGACACCGATTGCCATGCAGATCGCCGGGCAGGTTGGCGGTGTTCCGGCGCTCGCCGCCGTATTCGTCATCATCGCCGGCATCTCCGGCGTCCTGATCAGCAGCTGGCTGCTGCGCGCACTGGGTCTCGACTCGCCGCTCGGCCGGGGGATCGGCCTCGGCGCCGCGACACATGCGATCGGTACATCGAAGGCGATCGAATACGGCGAACAGGAAGCGTCGCTCAGCTCCGTCGCCATGACGCTGTCCGCGATCCTCGGCTCGCTGCTCGGCCCGGTCGTCGCCTGGCTGTTCTATATGTAATGTCGTGATTGCGCGGGTGAGTCGCAGTTGGAGCGCATCTATCTGCGATTCGCTGCTTGTATTCTGACGGACTGTCTTGTCAGACGTCCTTATTTTCATGGTGCAGCAGATTTTTGGATCGAGTGTCTGTTAGTACGTGTTTAATTTCATGATGACCTGGGCTTCCGACTCCTTCGCTCAATTAAACCGCTCTTTTTTGCACGAAGACTCCCGCGTCCAGCTCCTTCGTGCAATTAAGACGCCCTTATTTGCACGAAGACTCCTGCGCCCAGCTCCTTCGTGCAATTAAACTGCCCTTTTTTGCATGAAGACTCCCGAGCCCAGCTCCTTCGTGCAATTAAGACACCCTTATTTGCACGAAGACTCCCGCGCCAAGCTCCTTCGTGCAATTAAGCTGCTTTGATTGCACAAAAACCTGCACGCCCGCCCTGTGCACCCTCCATCCATAAACTTCGCAAATCGAAGTTGTGTGAATTCCGTGAACGCGATAGACTGAGAGAAGACAGATCCAAGGAGGAATTCATGATGACCTATACACCTGACACTGCAAAAACGAAGGAACTGATCCGGCAGCTCGTGTCGATTCCGAGTCCGTCCGGTTACACCGACCAAGTCATTTCATTCGTCGAGGACTATCTGAACGACAGCGGCGCCGAGATGCAGCGCAACCGGAAAGGCGGTCTTATCGTGACACTGCCCGGCGAAGACACGTCACAGCACCGGATGCTGACGGCGCACGTCGACACACTCGGTGCGATGGTAAAGGAAGTGAAAAGCAACGGCCGGCTTCGTCTCGACCTGATCGGCGGCTACCACTTCAACTCGATCGAAGGCGAATACTGCACGATCCACACGTCGTCCGGCAAGACATTCACCGGCACGATCCTGATGCACCAGACATCCGTCCACGTCTACAAGAATGCCGGCTCAGCGGAACGGAGCCAGGTCAATATGGAAGTCCGTATCGATGCGCAAGCAAAAACAGCAGAGGACGTCCGCGCACTCGGCATCGAAGTCGGCGATTTCGTCTCGCTCGATCCGCGGGTCGAACTGTGTGACAACGGATTCATCAAATCCCGCCATCTTGACGATAAGGCGAGTGTTGCGATCCTGCTGCAGCTGATTGAGCAGCTCCGTGATGAAAAGATTAAACTGCCGTACACGACCCACTTCCTCATTTCCAACAACGAGGAGATCGGCTACGGCGGCAATTCGAACATCCCGCCGGAAACCGTCGAGTACTTGGCGGTCGACATGGGCGCCATGGGCGACGGGCAGTCGACCGACGAGTTCACGGTGTCCATCTGCGTCAAAGATGCGAGCGGCCCGTACCACCTCGGCCTGCGTCAGGCACTCACCCAGCTCGCGAAGCAGCATGACATCCCGTATCAGCTCGACATCTATCCGTATTATGGCTCGGATGCATCGGCCGCCATCAAAGCCGGCCATGATATCATCCATGGCCTGATCGGACCGGGCATCGATTCGTCACATGCGTTCGAGCGCACGCACGAAGACTCCCTGAGATGCACGCTGCAGCTGCTGTACCACTATGTCCAATCGGAAATGCAGCAATAATACGCTTGAAGACAGCCGGTTCTGCCGGCTGTCTTTTAATTTTGCGAAGAAATCACCGCGTGCCAGTCCTATCCTCCGCTGCTGATGAATAAAATCAGCAGTACCACCCAAGTTACGGAGGAACCCCCTGATGAATTCCATTCTGCTGTATGTCTTTCTCGGCGTCTCACTTGCCGCACCGATCGGCCCGGTGAAAACCGTGCTGCTCAACACGGGCATCAAGAACGGATTTTTCCATGCCTGGTTTTTCAGCCTCGGTTCGCTGGCCACGGATATCCTGTACATGGGGATGGTCTATTTCGGCATCGGAAAATTCATCGATTCCCCGCTGCTGCAGATCATCCTATGGTCGTTCGGCTGCTTCGTCCTGCTGTATACCGGCACTGAAAACCTGTTTTCTCTGCGCAAGACGGCCCTGGACGTCAAGGTCGGCAAACGGACCCGCCTGCGGAAATCCATCATTGCCGGATTTTTCATGTCACTGCTCAATCCGCTGACGATCCTATTCTGGCTCGGCATCTACGGCTCCATGCTTGCGAAAACGGCCGGTATTTCGACAGGCATGCAGATCATCCTGAACAGTTTCGCCATCCTTGTCGGAATCATGCTCGTCGATTTCCTCATGTCGTTTTTATCGAACGGTGCCCGCCGCCTGCTGTCTTCCAAGCTGCTGGTATACGTATCCATCGTGTCGTCGTTCTCTATGATCGGCTTTGGTCTTTACTTCGGATTCCAGGCGTTTCGTGCCCTTTTTCTGGGATGAATGACGGAATTCCAGCTGAATTCTGCAGAATACATACAACCAAGACGTCCCGGCGCATAATTTACAATCGTTAGGAAACCATACCTCCATCAAGAGAAATTACACATCGAGGTGCGGCATGAACAAAACAACTAACGAGGTAAGCGTCTGGTGCATCATCAGTCTCGCTTCCATTCCGCTCGTCATGACGCTTGGGAATTCGATGCTCATCCCTGTCCTGCCGATCCTGGAGGACAAAGTGGGGATCACCTCATTCCAGTCGAGCATGATCATCACGAGCTATTCGGTCGCTGCTATTTTTCTGATTCCGATTGCAGGGTATCTCTCGGACCGGTTCGGGCGGAAGATGGTCATTGTGCCCAGTCTGATCCTAGCTCTCATCGGCGGACTGGTCGCCGGATTCGCCTCTTGGAAAATGGATAGCCCGTTCACCGTCATCATCATCGGACGAATCCTCCAAGGGATAGGCGCAGCGGGCGCCATGCCGATCGTCCTGCCGCTCGTCGGCGATCTGTACCAGGACGACGAAGAGAAGACCAGCTCGAGTCTCGGCATCATCGAGACATCCAATACATTCGGCAAAGTGCTGAGTCCGATTCTCGGATCCGTGTTCGCAGCATTCCTATGGTTCCTGCCGTTCTTCTCCATTTCCGCACTCAGCCTACTATCGCTTGTCCTGATCTTCTTCTGCGTCAAAGTGCCGAGGGAAAAAGACGAACCTGTGAAGTTCAAGGAATTCCTCCGCAGCACGAAAAAGGTGTTCAAAGCGGAGGGCCGCTGGCTGTATACCGTCTTCCTGAACGGCGTCCTCGTCATGCTGATCCTGTTCAGCATGCTGTTTTTCCTGTCTGAGAACCTCGAGAAGGTGCATGACATCAAAGGCATCAAGAAGGGATTTGTCCTGGCGATTCCGCTGCTGCTGCTGTGCATCGCATCGTTCGCTTCCGGCAAATGGATCAAAGGCAGCCTGAAAACGATGAAACGGCTGATCATCGCCTGTCTCATCCTTATGTCGGTGAGTGTTGTGTTCGTCGGATTCGTCAGCAAAAAACTGATTTTACTGCTCATCGTGACAAGCCTGGTCGGTATCGCGATCGGTGCCATGCTGCCGGCGCTTGACGCCATGATCACGCACAACATCGACAAGTCGCTGCGGGGAACGGTCTCGTCCTTCTATAGTTCTGCACGCTTCATCGGCGTCGCGGCCGGGCCGCCCGTCATGTCGCTCATCATGAAGAACATGCTGAACGCCGGCTATATCACCGCCGGCATTCTTGGTGCCATCCTGCTGTTCGTCGTCTGGAAGTTCGTCCGGACAGATGAAGAGGAGGAGCCTGCAGCGGAAGCCAAGGCATGACAAACAGGACCCAGGCGGATTGCCGGGTCCTATTCCTATGTAGAGAAAGCAGTGGAGGCGGCTCATTTCGCCTTCAGGCTGTAGACGATCAGGATGACTCCGGCAAACAGGCAGATGATCCGCGTCAGCGAAATCTTTTCTGTCAGTCCGCTCAGCGCAAGCCCCGTCGTCGTAACAAGAATCACCGGACCGACCAGCGCCAGCATACTGTTAATGTAAAACGCTTTCTCCAAATCATTGAACTTGTACATCAAAGCCGCAGCCGTGATCTCGATACTTCCCGATAGCACACGCAGCAGCACCATGAGCAGCAGCGCCCGTTCAATAACAGCAACCACATCCCCGATAAGTTTGTACTCCACTGTATGCAGACAGGCTCCCGAATAGTCGGTGTGCATCTTGAATTGTGTCCGGATGCCGATACATTCAGTGAAGTGTCCGATACCACACGCCAACTGTCCGATACCCCGTACGAAATGTCCGATACTTCCTGCCATGTGTCCGATACACCGCTCCATCTGTCCGATATCTCCTTCCCGGCGACAGGCCATGCCCGTTTCCGCTATACTGGAAGGAAACTGTGCAAAGGAGGTTTCGCTCATGAAACCTAATGAACGCACCGAACAGATCATCCAGAAATACAAAGAGGATGAAACGCTCATGATCCGCCTGTTCGTCCAGTGGTGTGCGAACCACAACCTGGATCCGCAGCACGTCTACCGGACCGCCTACCCGGATCAGCGCAGGAACGCTGCGCTGCAGGAGGCGATCGATTCGGACGAAGGGATGGAGGAACTGCCCATCGACAACGACACGATGCTGGATGTGCTGCAGTTGTTCGGAAATGATGACCTTGCATTTGCCGTGGCTGATGAAATCGCTAAGATGCCGAGAAGCAAGTGAGCGGCGGAACACTCTCGAAGGCCGTCAAGCCCTATATATGGCAGCAAATCCGGGACCCCAAGTTATTGGGTGTCCCGGATTTTTTACAGAGAAACCAGTGTAGTTCAACTTCTAAAGGGAAAACAAACACCAGACCATTCCAACAAAGGGGACTTGCTTCATGAACAGACGACTGACTTTCGCAGCAGTGCTGCTGACAGGCACACTGGCCGCATGCTCCGGCCCGGACAACGGGGAACCAGCGGACGGCGACAACCCGGCAGCAGAACAACCTGCAGCAGACCCGGATACTTCCCCAGACAGCACGGACAGCATGGGAGAAGAAGACACGACTGCCGACCGCGGCGAATCATCGGACAGCGGCAGTACATCGGATGATCCGGCTGCCTCAGAGGACGACACGCCAGCCAGTGACGGGTCCTCATTCTCAGGCCATGGCACGTCAGATTCAACGGACGGAAACGGCTCAGAAGCATCGGATCAGAACGAGGACAGTTCTGACGATCCGTCTGTCGCAGATGAACAGAAACAGATGGCGATCGATACACTGAACGATCTTGTCGCAGACGGTAAAAAAGGCAAAGTCTATGCGCTGACCGATACGTTCTGCGTCGGTAAGACGACCCAGACCGATGTCTACAACGAAATCGGTCAGCCGGAACGTCAGGATACGTTCGACCGTTACACCGGTTCAATGGGACGTGCATCGTATGATCTCCGATACGATAAAAACGGAGTCCTGGTCGAAGCCCGCTATCTCGGCACGAACGTCGAGCGTCAGACGAACCTCGGAGGTATCACTAGCGAGGACCTTGTCAAACAGCTCGGCCAGCCTGACGAAGAGCGTAGTCTGCCGAAGACGAAGCAGGTCAACTATACGTATGACCTTGGTAGCTACAAGATGCAGTTCATCCTGAACGACAAAGACACGACCGATCATGTCAACCTTCTTCTCAAATGACAAACGCCTGCGGACCGGGACTTTTTCCGGACGCAGGCTTTTTTCACTATCCCCTCAGCGCCAGCTGTTTCCGCCGGGCAAATGTATAATCGCCGGCGTGCACAGTGACTGTCCCTGCCTCCACCCAGGCGACCGTCGTGAACAGCTTCTGCAGGAAATATCGGTCATGGCTGACGGCAACTAGCGTACCGCTGAACTGCGCCAGCGTCTCTTCGAGCACTTCCCGGCTTTCGATATCCAAGTGATTCGTCGGTTCGTCGAGGATGAGCAGATTCAGATCTTCCTGCATGAGTTGCGCAAGGCGCAGACGCATCCTCTCCCCGCCGCTCAAGTCCTTCACCTTCTTGTAGACGTCATGACCATAGAACAGGAACTGTGCAAGTACATGCCGGGCATCGGCTTCCGTCATGGCAATATCTTCCCGGAACGCTTCGATCAGCCGCTGGTCCCCCTCGGCCGTACCGAACTGCTGGGCGAGATAGCCGGCTTTCACATTTGAACCGAGCCGCACGGTGCCTTCCGAAGGTGCCAGCTCACCGAGCATCAGTTTCAGGAGAGTCGACTTTCCGGACCCATTGTTGCCGACAATCGCCAGACGGTCCTGCCAATGGACCGCAAGTGAGCAATCAGCGAGGACGTACGATTCATCGTCGAATGAATGGCTGAGTGCCTCCATGGAGATCACCTCTTTCCCGCTCCGGTCTGAGGCGTCCAGGTGAAGGCGCATCGCCTTTTCGGCCTTCGGTTTCCGGACGACTTCCATCCGGGTGAGCATCTTCTCCATTGACTTGGCCTTTCGGTACAAGTCCGGATTCGGCGGCGAGGCTTCGTTCGCCCACTGCCGCAGACGGCGGATCGCTTCTTTGATTTTCTTTATTTTTTTCTGCTGCTCCTGGTACGCGGAAAACTGCTGGGCAAGCCGTGCTTCTCGGTTCAGCAGGAACTGATCGTAGTCGCCACGGCTCACCCAGCACTCGCCATCCTCCAATTCAATCACTTTCCCCGCCGCCCGGTTCATGAATTCCCGGTCGTGTGACACAAGGATGACTGTGCCTGGGAATTGCTGAACGTGCTGTTCGAGCCACTCGATTGCGGACAGATCCAGATGGTTTGTCGGTTCGTCGAGCAGCAGGATGTCCGGCTGCTGCAGCAGGATCCGGCCGAGCATCACTTTCGTCTTCTCCCCGCCGCTCAGCAAGTCGAACGGCTGATCAAGAAATCGGGTGATCCCCAATCCATTCGCGATGCTCAGCAGGCGCGACTCCATCTCGTAGCCGCCCTGCTCCATGAAGGATTCCTGCAATTCGCCGTACTGACGGAGAATCCGGTCCGTCACCTCTTCAGCCATCCGGGATTCCAGTTCCTTCATCCGTTTTTCCACTGCAAGCAATCCACTGAAGGCTTTCAGCATGACCTCCTTTACGGTCTGCCCCGGATACGATGGGATCTGATGCAGAAAGCCGACCGTGCTGTCTTTCGCACGGATGATCCGCCCGCTGTCCGGCGTGTCCTCTCCTGCGAGCAGCCGAAGCAGTGTCGTCTTCCCGCAGCCGTTCCGGCCGACAAGTGCCACGTGTTCGCCTGCGTTCACATCCATCGTCAAGTTTTCAAAAATTATTGTGCCGCCAAGTGATTTGGCGATTCCTTCTGCTTTCATATACATAGTAAGTGCCTCCTGAGGAGCGCACTGATTTTCGGCAAACAAAAAAGACCGCCTGATAACAGACCGTCTCTTCGTGAAAAGAATGGCGTCAATCAGCTGCGCTTCGATTTTTTGGTTTTCTAAAAATGGACAGACGTATCCCGTCGGCCAAAAAATCGAACGTAATGACACGTGCAAAATACATGGACGTATCCACCTGTACACCTGTCAGCGCTGCTGTTTGTTCCATACTTCCCACCTCCGTTCCAATTAGTTAATTGTATGCTATCACATACTCCGCTGAATTGCAAGAAAACTCCGAACGGACGGACCTCATACCAAGCCGAATCGGCGTGCCTGTCCGAGCAGCCCTGCATCTTCCAGCGCCCGCACTTCGACCTCCCCGAACAGATCGAAATGGGGAAAGTCCTTTTTATAATCGATCCATTCCGGTTTCAAGCCGTACCGTCTGCCCCACTCTATCAGTTTTTTTACATCCGTACAGCCGGCCTTCGTCACTGTCTTACAGCCCGGGAACCGATCGTCCAGCCAATAGTGAGTCAGAAAAGCGATCTTCCCCGCCTGCACATCCGCCTTCCATGTCTTCAGTTCATTCCGATTTATTCCGAATGCCATCAGCTGACGCCCCCGGAAATTCCATGATCTGTCTTCATACTGCTTTCACCTCTGCCGAAAGTATACAAAAATCGCACGGAAAAGGCTTCTGAGGCATCCTGCATGGAAAGTCTGAAACTGACTGTCGTATCTGGATGCCCACCTGCAGGTAAAACCGCCTGTC
Source organism: Sporosarcina koreensis (assembly GCF_000826145.2). GTDB lineage: Bacteria > Bacillota > Bacilli > Bacillales_A > Planococcaceae > Sporosarcina > Sporosarcina trichiuri. The sequence goes on along the minus strand of NZ_LN651337.1, from coordinate 305,957 downwards.
TGCTCATTACTTATGCGTCATACTTCGACAGCTGCGCTTCCAGCCTTGCGTTCATTTCCTTCACTTCATCCAAGTACTGGCCCATCATCGTCTGCAGGAACAGGATCCCTTCCATGGCTGTTTCAAAGTAGCCGTCTTCCACGATATCGGTCAGCTTCATCCGCTTCTCTTCCTTCTCCCGCAAGTTGATACGAAGGAAGCCGATATGTGAATCATAGACGACGAGTTCATACCGCGCTTCGTCGAATCCGAGGATGGGCCCGCGGCTCGTGTGCCGCTCGATCGTCGGATGCGTGAAGTAGAGCCCTTTCTTATGGTACCACTGGATGAGCGGCATCGCGTCTTCGAGGGAGGTTTCGATCAGTTCCTTCTGGCGGGACTGCAGCTCGGTGAAAGTCGTGGAGTCGATTTCATATTGCTCGAATTGTTCTTCCAGTTGCTCTGTCGTCATACGGCATGCCTCCTGGTTTCTGGGGATTGGATTTTTGCATCGGTCCGCGTCTATGCATGAGTCCCTTTCCAGATTCCCTTTTTATGATAAACTAAGCCTCTAAGGAGGACGTCACTCATGCGGAGCATCCATTTCCACGGCAGCCGGATCGTCAAGACCGGAATCGCCATCTTTCTGACAGCTGTCATCTGTGACTGGTTCGGGTGGCCGCCTGTATTCGCGGTCATCACAGCCATCGTCACGATCGAGCCAACCGTGAGTGATTCCATCAAAAAAGGGATCGTCCGGTTTCCGGCATCCGCCATCGGCTCCGCCTATGCGGTGTTCTTCATCTCCCTGTTCGGTAATTCCCCGATCACCTATACACTCGCTGCAGTGTTCACCATTCTTACCTGCTATAAATTGAAGCTGCATGCCGGATTGCTCGTCGCGACACTGACGTCGGTCGCCATGGTGGAAGTGATCCACAGCAATTATCTGATTGCGTTCTTCATCCGTCTGGGCACGACGACGGTCGGCCTGACCGTATCGACCCTCGTCAACATGATCGTCTTCCGCCCGGATTACCGGCAGGATATTGCGAAGAATATCCAGACAATCGGGGCCCGTGCCGGTTCGATTCTCGAGCACACCTTCCGGACGGTGCTTTTTGATGCCGCTGCAGACCGGAAGGCGGATGGGATCCCGATTCATCAGCTCACACAGGATATCCGCAAAACGGAAGTCCTTCTCCGGTATCAGCGTGACGAATCCAGCCTGCATCCTCTCATCGGCGGCGATAAGGATGAGCTGCTGCTGGCGGAGCGTCAGCTGCTCTACCTGCACAACCTCGATTACCATCTCGGCAACCTTCTGCAGGTCCCGATCCGGTCGCTGGCATGGACGGAAGCCGAGCGGGCTGTCATCATGGACGCTGTTGCAGCACTTGCGGATGATCTGCAGCATGCAGCTGAGTATGACGCAGAGCGCCATAACGCCCAGTTGAAAGCGATCACCGATCTGTTCTGGGAGGACAATGAAGAACTGACGAAGCATAACTATATCCACCCGACAAAGTTTCCGCCGGAACTGATCATCCTTTACGAACTCGTCACAATCTACGACTTGGTGGACCGCTATTATAATCCCGAATCACCGGCCGGTTCCGTTCAGCCCGGCTGAACAATCTTAAGGAGGCAGTCTTCCCAGGGAAGGCTGCCTTTCATTTTTTTCATTATCAGCTGATTATAATGAAGCCCCCTTACCGATCTTGGAACACCAGCTCGTTCCCTTCTGCTTCCTTCACTGTCCAAGTTTTCTTCTCTGTATCATAGGTGACCGTTTCGACAACCAAAAACGGCTCATCCGTCGCTTCGATCGCCATGCGGAAGACCTGCGATTCGGACAGCGCGGCACCCGCTGGACGATAATCCGGATGGACGGTTACATATTTCGCCTGTCCCTGTGCCGGATACGATTCCGCAAATGGACCTGTCGCATCGACAGTGACACGGCTCCCTGCCGTCAGCCTGTCAGCTTCCGCGAATGCATATGAGACAGCGGCTTCGGTACCGCCTGCGACCAGGAACCCGCCATCTCCCGTATCGAGAACGAATCCGCCCTCTTCTTGCGGCGTTTCCGTTTCCGGATGATCCGGCAGTATGACGGCGGACTGCCCGGGCTCAGGCGCCATGCTGCCTTCCTGCTGGAACAGGATTGGCTTCTCCTGGAATTGTTTCTTGAGTGCGTCGATATCGGTTCGTTTCAGGAAATCGTGCGTGACAGAAATATCACCCGAGATTGTATCCACGGACACTGCGTAGGAGCCGCTTCCCTCATACAATTTCTTTACCGCCGCACTCACCTGATCCTGCAGCGCAATCAGGTCCTGCTGGGTATGCGGACTTCGGTAGAAATGGATCAGTTCCGCGAGCAGTTCGCCCGCATCCACTTTCCTCTGGAGCCGGTCGAGGACCTGCTGCAGACGATCATCAGGCTTTTTCACGCCGATCCAGACGCCGGGAAGTGATGCTCCGTCTGCTTCCAGCTCATAGAACAGGATCCCTTGCCGATCGAACCCTTCCATGCCATACACCGCTTCTACCGCTTCTATGGCAGCTGGCCCTTCGACAATCTGAATTTCCATGTCACGCTCCGCTTCTTCAGTCTGTTCGCCGAAGTACCCTTCTTGAAAATCGGTGTACGCCAAATTATCTTTCACTGCCTGCTGACGTTTTGACGGTTCGGTCCCCTTCTGTTCCAGTTTTGCAATGATATCCCGGCCGTCGGCAGTCTCCAATATCGGCCACTCCTCCCCGTGAGCTGACTTGTTCCCGGCCGGGGGATCGGATGATGCGGTGCCACAGCCTGCGGTCACCAACACAGCAGCGAAAAGTGCAAACGGCCTCCTGCCCATACTGCATTCCTCCCTTTGGAATCATAGACGGGTAAGGCGGAGTAACGTTACAGATGGTGTTGGAAAATTCATATATTCATGCAGGCGGATGAACGGCAGAGCCGCCAATTCCTTGCAATCTCTTGTTCTTTCACCTTGTTTTTCGCTATGATAGCAGTATTGACTTTCGGGGAGCGTGGATAATGGAGACCGTAAAAGAATTCGCTGGAATGGCCGCAGGCACCTTGTTTTTCATCCTGCTGACATGGGCGCTGACCAGCTCTTATTTAGAGGAGTATGACCTGACGTCTGCCAAACCCGCGACAGCGTCGGTCGCTGCGAAGGTCGGGACGAAAAGCCTGCTGCGCCCGCCCGCCTTTTTCGTGAAAATCCGGCAAGACGATGGGAGTCCTTCAGAGGAACTGCACCGGATTTCAAGAAGTCAGATGGAAAAACTGTCCATTGGGGATCCGGTGAGCGGTTATGCGACCGGACCGACCGGCTTCTCGACTATCCGGACCATCGTCTACGACAGCATCTTTTACATGATCGGTATTTTCATATTCGGTTTCATCTCGCTGTGCTGCCTATTTGCGACCATTCTATCTATCCCGGCCATCGATCAGGCCGAACAGCGGTCTTCCCATAAACGGGCTGTGAAAAAGAAACGGGAGCGTCGGAAGAAAAAGAAGAAACCGAAACGGACGAGGAGCGGCTGGGGACTTGCTCTGGGGTGTGTCGCCTTCTTCCTCTTGGTGACACTGCCGTTCCTGTCCAACTTGGTGCATAGTGCCCTGCCAGCCGGCAAGAACAGTGCCGAGGCACTGATCATCAATGAGGATTCCTATGTCACCTACCGCAAGCATGAAGATTCCTCGTATCGGTTCAATATCGTATTCGACGATGAAGACGGAGAGACGATCCTGGCCATCAAGGACATCACGCCGAACACGTACAGAAATTATTCGATCGGCGACAGCCTGCCAATCGAATACCAGACATCCAATCCGTATAACATCCATGTACGCGGCACAACACTCACCGATATCCAGCAGATGCTGCTCACATGGGAAATGTTCCTGTATGCTGCTCTCTTTGCCGTCAGCGGATTTGTCATTTGGGCCTATGTCAACAGTAGGAAGAACGGGAGAAGGGACAGCCGCAAGGGAGATCGCTTTGCCTCCCGCTGAACTGATTAGCAATAGTCGAGAACATGCCAGTGCTGCTCGTCTGGAGACGGCTGCGGCAAACCTTTAACTCTGCGAACAGCAAGAAACCCACAGGGCCTGTCATCGATATCCGGACCTGAGATTGGAGATCTGATATGCAAATCACATATGAACCGCTGTCTTCGCTGACATTCGAAGCGGCACACGCACTTTTCAACCGAGCGTTCGAAGGTTATCTCGTGCCGATGCACCTGACCCTCGATGCGTTCATCAGCCGGTTCGGCCAGCACGGCCTGTCCCCGGAAGTATCCATCGCTGCGTTTGACGGCGATGTCCCTGTCGGCATCGTCCTGCAGGGGATCCGGGAGACCGGCGGGAGGGTGATCTCCTGGAACGGAGGCACCGGGATCGTCCCCGAATACCGCGGCCGGAAGCTCGGACAGCCGCTGATGGAAGCGGCGGAAATGCTGCTGACGGATAGGAATGTAGGCGTGGCCACCCTCGAGTCGATTTCCGGCAACGAAGCCGCAATTGCGCTGTATGAACGGTGCGGCTACCGGATCACGGACCACCTGCTGTTCCTCCAGACCGACGGGATCCTGATGAACACGCTTCCCGAGCTCGGCGACGCGGAAATCGTCCGCATTCCCGCCGCCCGGCTCGCCGGAAGCTCGCTTTTCCCGGCAGTCGGCCCCTTGCAGATCGACCCGTCGGACATTGCGCGCGCGGGCGGCGAAGCGGTCCTGCTGCTGAAAAACGGCAAAGCGGCAGCCGCCTGCCTTGTCCGCAAAGACGGCGTTTTCGGGGAACCGGCAAAAAGCATCACGCTGTATCAGGGAGTGCATCCGGACGGCGAAGACGCACTGCGCCTGCTGCTTCCCCATACGCTGGAATACGATACGGCGGTCATGCGCAAAACGTACAATTTCCCGAATGGTGACGGAGCAGCCGCAGATCGGCTGATCAGAGACGGCTTCGAACGGCAGCCGTTGTCCCAAGTATTCATGGTGAAAGAGCTGTCATGAGGAAACTGCTTCGCAGCAAGTGGTCTGAATGGCTGTTCTTTCTCATCTGCGGTCTGCTGATCCTCTGGCTATTATCCGGCTTCGTCTTCATCCTGTTCCTGGCACTTGACGAACTGTCATAAACGAAAAAGGCTGTTTCCAATAACTGCATGGAATCAGCCTTTTCGTATTCAGCCGGCCGCTTCAGACCGCTTCTTCAGCTTGGCGTGCAGGTCATTCAGACGCGTCATCAGTTCTTCATATTCGTGTACACTGATCTTGCACAGCTCGATCACTTCAGACACACGTTGCATGATCGCCGGCTTTTCGTCGATCGCCTTCTGGTTTAGCTGCACGAACACTTTGCGTTCATCTTCCGAAGACCGCTGTTTGCGCAGCCAGCCTTTGTCCTGCATCCGGGAAACCATCGGCGTCAGCGTGCCGGTGCCGAGACTGACGCGCTCCCCGAGTTCCTTCATCGACTGTCCGTCCCGCTCCCATAATGCAAGCAGGACGACATACTGCGGGTACGTGAGGCCGAACTGTTTCAGCGCCCCTGCGTACAGCCTGCTGAACTCCCCTGCCGTCTCCTGGACCGCAAAGCAGAGTTGCTTGTCGAGCGTGAAAAACTCATCCATCATAATACTTTCTCGATGTCCCCTTTCAGTTTTTCAGGGGAGGTCTGCGGCGCGAACCGATCGACGACCTGTCCGTTCCGGTCGACGAGGAATTTCGTGAAGTTCCATTTGATGCCTTTGGACAGTAGGCCTTTCTGCTCGGCTGTCAGATACTTGAACAGCGGGTCGGCGCTGTCTCCTTTGACGTCTATCTTCGCCATCATCGGGAACGTGACGCCGTAGTTCACTTGGCAGAATTCCGTCGTTTTGTCGATGTCATCGAATTCCTGGTCGTTGAACTGGTCGCATGGGAAGCCGAGGACGGTCAGCCCCTGGTCTTTGTATTCTTCATACACGGACTGCAGCCCGCCGAACTGCGGCGTGAAGCCACACTTGCTCGCCGTGTTCACAATCAGCAGCGGCTTGCCTTCATACTCTTTCAAGGACAGCGGTTCCCCATTCGATTGTGTCACTGTGAAATCATATATAGATGTCATCCGAATTCCTCCTTATTATATCGTTGCCAATTAAATCGTACACGATTTAATTACACTATACAAACTTATTGCCTGAGTACCCGTTTTCCAGCCAATCCATGCTTTACACCGCAGGTCAGACAGCTTATTATATAAGAGTTCTATTATATAAGGAGTTGTTTATATGGAATTGATTCAATTGGAAAAGGAACTGAAAGCACTGGCGGATGCGAAACGTCTGCTGCTGCTGGCCTGCATGAAAGATCGCGAAGTGTGCGTCTGCGATCTTACCGATGCCCTGCAGATCTCCCAGCCGGCAGTCAGCCAGCATCTGAGGAAATTGAAGGATGCCGGGTTCATCCAGGAACGGCGTGTCGGCACGTGGCGGCATTACAGCATCCGGGAGGACATCTCCCCATTGTTCCGGCAGCTGATCGATGGCCTTGAGAGACCGGATTCCTGTGACTGCGGAGGTACCTCATGCTGTATGTAGCGGCCGCCATCTTCCTCGTCACTCTGATTCTGGTCATCTGGCAGCCGAAGGGGTTCAGTATCGGCTGGCCGGCTGCAGCCGGTGCGGTCGCTGCGCTGCTGGCAGGTGTTGTGGACATGACGGATGTCCAGACGGTCATCGGAATCACCTGGAACGCAACGCTCTCATTCGTTGCGATCATCCTCATTTCCCTGATCCTGGATGAAATCGGCCTGTTCGAGTGGGCCGCGCTCCATATGGCGCGACTCGCGAATGGCCATGGTGTCAAGATGTTCATCCTCGTCAGTCTGCTCGGAGCTGCTGTTGCCGCTTTGTTCGCCAATGACGGGGCTGCCCTGATCCTGACGCCGATCGTGCTGGCCATGGTGCGGCACTTGAAATTCAGTGAAACGATGATCTTCCCGTTCATCATGGCAAGCGGGTTCATCGCCGATACGACGTCGCTGCCGTTCATCGTCAGCAACCTCGTCAATATCGTGTCCGCCGATTTCTTCTCGATCGGGTTCGGGGAGTATGCACTGCGTATGATCATCCCCAACCTTTTCTCACTCATGGCGACGATCACGGTCCTGCTGCTGTATTTCCGCAAGTCGATACCGCGGACATATGATGCGCAGATGCTGAAAGTGCCGCGGGAAGCGATCCGCGACTTGCGGCTGTTCTGGCTTTCCTGGCCGGTGCTCGCCGTGCTCGTGGCAGGCTACTTTCTGAGCGGACCCCTCGGCATTCCGGTATCGTTCATCGCCGGCGGCGTCGCCCTGCTCTTCTTCCTGCTGAGCCGGAGCAGCCCGGCAGTCGACACGGCGGCAGTCGTGAAAGGGGCCCCTTGGACGATTGTCGTCTTTTCGATCGGCATGTATGTTGTCGTCTACGGCCTGGGCAATGCCGGACTGACAGACGCACTTGCAGGACTTATCGAGTGGACAGCCGAGAGAGGATTCTTTGCTGCGACGATCGGGATGGGATTCCTGGCCGCTTTCCTCTCCTCCGTCATGAACAACATGCCGACGGTGATGGTGAACGCACTCGCCATTGCGGAGACCGATACAGCTGGATCGATGCGGGAAGCGCTCGTCTATGCCAACATCATCGGCTCGGATCTCGGCCCGAAAATCACGCCGATCGGTTCCCTTGCCACTCTCGTCTGGCTGCACGTGCTGCAGACGAAAGGCGTCCGTATTTCGTGGGGGACGTACTTCAAGACAGGGATCCTGCTGACTCTGCCGATCCTGTTCGTGACTCTGCTCGCGCTGTATGTCTCCCTGCTTGCATACTGAGCAGCGGGAAATTGTGCCGCAACCAGACGATCATCGAAACTTATATGGAGGTATGTGACTATGGAAAGAAAATTGATCTACTTCATCTGTACAGGCAATGCCTGCCGCAGCCAGATGGCGGAAGGGTATGCAAGGAACATCTTAGGAAATGGATGGGAAGTCCGCTCCGGAGGCATCGAAGCCCACGGCGTGAATGCTGACGCTGTCTCGGTCATGAAGGAAGACGGGATCGACATATCCCGGCAGACGTCCGATGTCATCGACCCGTCCTTGCTGGCCCGCAGCACGCTGGTCGTCACTTTGTGCGATCATGCCGATGCGAACTGCCCAGTCATGCCGCCTGGAGTCCCGAAGGAGCATTGGCCGTTCCCGGATCCTGCAGGCGGCTCCTGGGAAAGGTTCCAGCAAGTCCGGGACGACATCCGGAAGCGGATCGAGCAGTTCCTTGCACAGGGACGGTACTGATCATTTCCCATGCCAAAAAGCCGTGATTGTCCAGCAATCACGGCTTTTCCATGTCAGAAAATCGATCGTCTTGCAATGACCAGGCCGTTCAGGCGAGCAGCACACCGCCGGCTGCACCAAGCACAACGACGATCCAGGGCGGCCACTTCCAGAACACGAGCAGGCTGAACAGCACCGCCGCCAGCGCGAAATCCTCCGGTGCCTCAACCGAGCTTGTCCAGATAGGATGATAGAGGGCTGCGAGCAAAATGCCGACAACGGCCGCATTCACTCCGATGACAGCCCCTTGTATGCCCGGGCGTGCACGGAGACTGTCCCAGAACGGCAATGTCCCGAACAGAAGCAGGAACGCAGGCAGGAAGATGGCGACGGTCGCAAGCAAACCTCCCGGCCAGCCGTCCATCACCGCTCCCAAATACGCAGCAAAGGTGAACAGCGGGCCCGGCACGGCCTGGGCGGCGCCGTAGCCCGCCAGGAAGGACTGTTCCCCGATCCAACCGGCAGGGACGAATTCCTGCTGCAGCAGCGGCAGCACAACATGGCCGCCGCCGAACACGAAGGATCCTGCCCTGTAAAAGCTGTCGAACATCGACACAGCAGCGGAGCCGGTCGCTTCTTTCAATATAGGGAGCAATGCCAGCAGTCCGAAGAACAGGAACAGGCAGACTGCGCCGAACCGCCGGCTGATCGGGAATTTCATAATCGGGGGCCCTGTGTCTTCCCGATTGCGGAATACGAGCAGCCCCGCAGCGGCTGAGACCAGGATGACAGCGATCTGCATATAGGCATTCTGCCAAATGAGCAGCATGGACAGAGCTGCCAGCACAAACGCCTTGCGCGTCAGATCAGGAGCAAGTTTACGGCCCATCTGAAGAACCGCTTGTGCCACAACGGCAACCGCTACGAGTTTCAAACCATGCAGCCACCCCGAGCCCCCTGCATCATAGACGTCCACCAGCAGCGCGAAGAGGATGAGTGTCACGGCAGAAGGAAGCGTGAAGCCGACGAATGCCGCCAGACCGCCCGATATCCCTGCACGCATGACGCCGATGCCGATGCCGACCTGGCTGCTCGCTGGACCCGGCAGGAATTGTGCCAGCGCCACTAAGTCGGCGTATCCTTTTTCATCCATCCATTTTCTTTTTTCGATATACTCGCTGTGGAAATAACCCAAGTGCGCAATCGGACCCCCGAAGGAAGTCAGACCGAGCCGAAGGGATACGAAGAATACTTCCACAAGCCTATGTAAGGTGGATCCATTACCTGTATCTTTCACAGCGTCTCCTTTCCGACAGCACGGAAGCCGGACCGGCTGCATGGGTATACTGCCGGCTCCTTCAACTGTCTGGTACTTACCGTCTCCCCCGATTATAGTCAGCCGGCCCAGCTCGACACAACCGTATCCCCTAAAGTTTACACACTCTTAACAATTGCAAGAAGGCATCCGCAGCACGAAGGAGCGATCGGCACTCCCACAGGCAGCTCTCCTATACTTTGTGTATCCTCTATGCCAGAATGGAAAGTACAGACGACTTTGTAAACTGGTCCACATTCCAACTGAAAGGAGGGCGAAGAGATGTTCCTGACCCTTATGTCCGCCGTTCTGGCAATTGCACTTATCGTGTTCGGTATCCTGTTCATGACCAGCAAGCGGAAAAACAGGACCACATTCATCCTCGGGTTCTTGTATTTGCTGGCCGGACTGATCGGCATTATAGTTGCATTCTCTTTTTATTGGTGAAAGACAAACAGGAACAAGCCGGATGGGACGCATCCGGCTTGTTCCTGTTTGTCTAGGTGAACCTGTATAAAGGAATCTCTTTACGGCTTGAAGATGACCTTGATACTTCCATCCACTTTCCGGTCAAAGATGTCGTATGCTTTTTCCGCTTCGTCCAAACTCATCTTGTGGGTGATGATGTCAGTCGGATCGAATTCCTTATTCTCAATCTTCTTATACAGCTCCGGCATCAGATGGATCACCGGCGCCTGGCCCATTTTGAGCGATACATTGCGCGTAAAGAAATCGCCGAGCGGGAAGTTGTTCGCTTCCGTCGCGTAGACACCCGTCAGCTGCACTGTCCCGAATTTACGGACAGCTTGGGAAGCGGTGACGATCGGGCTGATCGTGCCGAACTGGTTATCGTCATCCGAGCCGAATTTCGTTTTCGGCGGAACGGTTCCGTCCATCCCGACACAGTCGATGACGACGTCTGCTCCGCCTTTCGTCTCTCCATGCAGCAGCTCGCCGATCGTTTCATGCTGTTTGAAATTGAATGTCTCCACGTTATTCGTCTTCTTGGCATGATCCAGCCGATAGTCCATCTGATCGACGGTGATGACCCGCTTGGCGCCTTTCATCCAGGCGAATTTCTGCGCCATGAGCCCGATCGGCCCCGACCCCAGAATGATAACCGTGTCCCCTTCTTTCATGCCGCTGTGCTCGACACTCCAGTAAGCGGTCGGCAGCACGTCGGACAGCAGCAGTACCTGCTCGTCTTCCAGTTCGCTCGACTCCGGTACTTTGAATGATGTGAAATCCGCATACGGAACCCGGAGATATTCCGCCTGGCCGCCGGGGTAGTTGCCGTTCGGCTCTGCGAACCCGAACAGACCGCCCACTTCTCCGTGTGGATTCGAATTGTCGCATTGGCTTTCCATCTGATGGTTACAGAAGAAACACTCGCCGCAGCCGATGTTGAACGGGATGACGACTCGGTCCCCCTTCTTCAGTTTGCTCACTTTGGAACCGACTTCTTCCACGATCCCCATCGGTTCATGACCGACGACATAATCCTTCTCCGGTACGATCCCGCCGTGATACAAATGCAGATCGGACCCGCAGATCCCACTCGCTGTGATCCGTACGATCATATCCGTGTCTTCCTGGATGTCAGGGGTGTTCACATTTTTCGATACCATCGATTTCTCGCCTTGGAATGTTACTGCTTTCATGCTGTCACATCCTTTTCATGGTTTACTTCACTGCATGGTTTGTTTAGCCTGACAACCAATTCGTAAACCTTCTTTTCTCAGAATGCTGACATAGCAGCCGGACGAAACCAAAAAACAGGAGGAATCACACAGTCCAGGTCTGTTCAGTTGGCAATCCAAGATCATTCGTTATGGTTATTTGTTCACACATACAGTGCTTATCGGTAATGATCGAGATACCGGCTTTCCTCGAAAATTCCTTTCGAATTTTCCGAAGTCCACTCATCTGTCGTCATGCCCGGGTGCAATGCCAAATAGGCTTCAATTTGCAGTGAATTTCCGTATCAGCATGTGGTGTCTTCACCGTCACGCCACATATCAACGGTTTTCCGGATAAACCGCTCCAGTTCCGTCTGTTCGATACGTATTGTCTTTCGGATACGGATGCATCCTTTTCCATAGGAATATCCATCCAACAGAGCTTCGGCATTTTCCACCTTATCGATTGTCCCTACATAGAGGCTGACATAGTGTTTTTGGACGTTCAACGCGAAGACATAGTCCGCATCCTTGCCGTAGTTCAGCATTTTGTAGCGGATGACCTCATCAAATTCAGGCGCATACGCCAAAATCATTTGCCGGACCTCCAGCAGTTTCTCTTTCCGCCAGTCGTCTTCAAGGACTTCCAAATATTCGTCTGATGTCTTAGCGTCATACTGCACCATGACAGCTCCTCCTCATTCTGTAGTCCCGAAAAATCTGGTACCCGCTTGAATTTCTATATAGGCCGGCCACCATAATCTGCTCGGTTTCATTCCTTAGTTTCTTAAGACGGAAATAATTCTATGATAGGAGCAAGCAAGATCTAAAACACTTTCTGCCTTGTCATCCCGTTATCCTTCCACCAGCGCTAAATAGTTCACCAGCCGCCCTTCCGTTTCCACCAGCAGGAATCCCCCGCCTTCTTCCACGGTATAGATGATCGACCCGGCAGGCAGTCTGGAAGCTGTTCCGTCCCCGAAGTCGGCCACCTGATCACTTTGCTTCAGAATCTTCCCGACCGCTTCCTTCTTCGTGAAGGATTGTTCTTTCACCCAGTCGACTCCTGACTGGTAGATGAGTCCGTCGAATTGGAAGATATCCGCATCCGGAATTTCCGCCAGCACTTCCTCCGCCGTCGGATGTTCCGTCGTATGCGTCACTGTCTCGATCTTTTCATCGGCACAGCCAGCTAGAAGCAGAAACAGACACGCCAGCAATGGAACGTACCACCGATCGCTCATCTTGTCACTCCCCTTTTTCAAACAGACGGCTGACGGTTGGAAAAAGTTACATCTGCTTACAAGTATACATGGTCTGTATGCTGTAGGAATGAAAAACGGGTGCTATTTCAAGTGGGAATACGACCACTGAAAACAGGTGCCCGGATCATAGACCGGGCACCTGCTTGTCATGTGTCTGCTGTCCTTGCTGTCAGCTAGAGAACGGTTTCCACGTCCTTGATGAGCTGTTCATTCTCTTTCAGGCTCATGCCGTTATACTTCTTCACAATCTCCCCATCCGGATTGACGAGGTAGAAGTAGTAACTGTGAGAACGCTGATCGAGCGCCCCTTCTTCCAGTACCGCTTTGAACGTGTTGACGGAAAGCGTCCGGATCGTCTCGAAATCATACCCTGTCAGAAACGTGAACGTGTCCGTATCCGCTCCATAGTCCGCCGCATACTTCCGGAGAACCTCAGGAGTATCGTTGGCGGGATCGATGCCGAACGAGACGATCTGCGGAGTGAAGCCGTCCGCCTTCAAGGCCTGCTGGATGTCCACCATGTTGGCGGTCGTCCTCGGGCAGACCGTTGTGCAGTGCGTGTAGGAGAAGTACGCGATCCACCAGTCGCCTTTCAGGTCATCGAGCGACAGCGGATTGCCGTCCTGCGTCGTGTACTTGAAATCGGGCAGCTGTTCGGACATGTTGGTCTCGATCTGTTGTCGTCCGCATCCTCCAAGAACCATCAGAACAGCGATCAATGCCACTCCAATCCTCAACTTCATGCAATCACTCCTCTTTGATGGACCAGTAAAGAGTAATTACGCCTTCGCTGTATCTTTCTCCTGCTTCACGAGCTGGCCGCCTTCTTCAAGGAACTTGATCATCCCTTCCGCCGCACGGTACGCCATCGCACCGACCGTCGCTGTCGGATTGGAACTGCTCATATGCGGGAAGGAAGAAGCGCCCACAACGAAAAGATTGTCCATATCCCATACTTGTGAATACGTATTCACTGCGGACGTTTCGGGATCGGCTCCCATGATCACTCCGCCGCCAGTATGGTCGGATAAGGACGTCTTGTTGAATTCCGTTTCATCTGTGATGTCAGGAACGGTGATGTGATCTGCGCCCATCTCTTCGAGCAGTTCCTTCGAACGCTGATGCGCATAGCGGACGATATTGCGGTCCTGGTCGTGGAACCGGCTCGTCACACGCAAGAGCGGATCGCCGAAAATGTCCGTGTATGTCGGATCCAGATCGAAGTAGTTGTCCTTCCAAGGCAGTGCGCCGTTCTGCTGCTGGACATCGATCCGGCGGTTCGCGTAGAACAAGGATTTGTCCTTGAACTCAGGGCCCCATGACGGCACGCCGTCCGGAACGAAGTTGTTCGAGATCGGCCGGTCGCCGCGCTGGGAGGTCCGCAGGCAGAAGCCGTGCAGGAAGTCCAGTTTCGTGTGATCCAGCTGCTCGACATTGAAGTCATCCATCGTGACACCGAGCGCACCTGTGCCGGCATACCGGTTGAATTTCTTGTTATCGAAGAAACCGCGGACACGGGTATGGGTCAGGTTCCGCTGGTGGGCGGTCTGGTTCTTCCCGATGACGCCTGTTCCGGTTTTCGGATCATATGGCTTGCCGATCTTCGACAGAAGCATGAGGCGGACATTGGAGAAGACGAATCCGCTCACGACGACCAGGTCTGCCGGCTGGATGAATTCCTCTCCGGTTTCCGTATCGACGTATTTAATGGCACTCGCTTTCCCGTTTTCGTGCAGCACCCGTACGGCATACGCATTGTGGCGGAGCTCATAATTACCGGTCTTCTGCGCGGTTGCCAGCACCGTTGCGATCGGGTCGGATTTTGCACCGAAGTCACATCCGAATGATTCACAGAACGCACAGTAGACGCACGCATTGATCGTTTCCCCGTCCGGGTTCGTATAGGACTCCGACAAGTTGGCTGACGCAATCCGGTGAGGGTGGTAGCCGAGGTTCTTCGCCGCTTCGGTGAAGACGCGGATCACTTCCGTCTCTTTTTGCGGAGGTGTCGGGTAGTCGCTCGAGCGCTGGCCTTCGCGCAGCGGATCGGGCTCCCCGGAAATACCGGCCATCTTTTCGAATTTGTCGTAATACGGTTCCGCTTCGTCGTACGTGAGGCCCCAGTCCTGCAGCGTCATGCCTTCAGGGATCATATCCTTGCCGTATTTCTCGGCGGTCTTGCTCGCCATTTCGAAGTCGGTCGGCAGCCAGCGGTAGACCATGCCATTCCAGTGCACCCCTGAGCCGCCTGTGTCCGTTCCGTTGATGGCATTCGTATCATTACTGCGGTTCGGGGAAGCCACTTCATCCATCGTGTTGCGGATAGTCAGTGTCTCCTTGCTGAGATCCTGGAACATGACTTTCCGGCTGTCATAGCGTAATTCGTCTTTCGACCCTATGTAATCTTCCCGTACTTTCTGTTTGCCCCGTTCCAATCCTACGACTTTGTATCCTTTTTTCGTCAGCTCTGCTGCAGCAATCCCGCCGGCCCAACCGGATCCGACGATGACCACATCAGTCTTTGGCAGCTGTTTCGCCATGTTCTCACTCCTCTGTCATTATTTTTGCTGGTAGTCCGTCAGACTGACCTGATCCATTTTGATGAAATCTTTCTCTTCGATGATGTTGGCGTAGGATGCGATAGATCCCGGATACTCTTTCATCTTCCATCCTTCCATGCCGCGGTTGCCGCCATAGAGCGGATCGCTGTACGCCCCTTCGAGTGTGAGGGTGCGGAGCAATGTGAAGAATCCTTTGGAACCGATCCCCTTGATTTTGATTTTGTCCGCTTCCAGGTCCTTCAGGATCTCTGTCTGCTGGTCATCCGATGCTTCGTTGAACGCCGTATCGAACCGCTTCTGGCTCTCCTGGCCCATTGCCCGCAATCCATTGATGAAGATCTCGCCGCGGTTCAGGCTGGAATCCGCCGCAGTTCCGTTACCGTTCTTGAACGGCCCCTGCCGGTAATCACTGACGTTGTTTCCGTACGGACCGGCCAGCTGCTTGTCGATGAAATACGGAACACCTAATTCAATTGCACCCGGACCATTCTTGTCTTTCGGGTAGATGCGTTCCACAGCCTGTTCCAGGATGACGAAGTCTGCGAACCGCGTGAAGAACATGCGGGCTTCTTCATACCGCTTCTCCTCTTTTTTGCCGTTCCCTGCACTGTTTGCCTGGTCCTTGTTCTTCTTGCCGAATTGGTTCGTGAACAGGCCGCCGAGCAATGCGCCTCCCGCGACCCCTCCGACCGCAATCCCTGAATTTTTCACGAATTGACGGCGACTCGGGTCCTTGATGTTGCTGTCGCCATTCGGCTGTTTCGGCTGATTGTCCGCCATGTGCAATTCCTCCTTCACCTTTTTAGTTGAGCAAAGCCATATTGTTACCTGTGTCATTTACACTGGTCTGCCGGGATAGGCGGACCGTCTCATCGATGACCGTCCAATTCTCCCAGCCTCTTTTTTGCACGTCGAGTGTACCACAATACTTTCAGTGAAAACGTGTTTTCATCAAATTACTTCGGTTTTCTAACTAAACGATTCATAACACCCAGAGAATTGTAAGATGATATGTAATGAGTTACATTTTGGATGCCCGGTATTTGTCTGGAATTTATGCAGGAGATGGAAGTCTCCCAATTCCCCCAGGAAGCAACCGGGCGTAATGACTCCGGGCATAAGAAAAACCGACTCCCTGTCAGCTTGCGCAGCTGACGGAAGACGGTCTTGGGAACTTTCTATTTTAGGACTTCGCCGAAATGGCTCCGCCCACTTTGCTTTCCTTATATTCCTTCGCATACTCGGCAGCTGCTGTGAACAGCACATCCGTCGAGGAGTTAAGAGCCGTCTCACACGAATCCTGGACAACCCCGATGATGAACCCGACTGCGACCACTTGCATCGCGACGTCGTTTGGGACACCGAACAGACTGCATGCGAGCGGAATCAAAAGCAGTGAACCGCCCGCGACACCTGAAGCGCCGGCAGCTGAAACAGCTGAAACAACGGACAGCAGAAGGGCGGTCAGGAAATCGACCTGGATGCCAAATGTGTGGACTGCAGACAGTGTCAGGACAGAAATCGTCACCGCGGCGCCCGCCATGTTGATGGTCGCACCGAGCGGAATGGAGACAGCATATGTGTCCTCATCCAGACCGAGCTCTTCGCACAATTTCATGTTGACTGGGATGTTGGCCGCTGAACTGCGGGTGAAGAATGCTGTAAGGCCGCTGTCACGCAGCACTTTGAACACAAGCGGATACGGGTTCCGCCGGATGTAGACGTAGACGATGAGCGGATTGACGACCAGCGCGATGAACAGCATGCAGCCGACGAGAACCATCAGCAGTCTGCCGTAGTCATACAGTGCCGAGATACCTGTTGTTGCAACGGCATCGAACACGAGACCCATAATACCGATCGGCGCCAAGCTGATAATCCACTGGACGACTTTCGTGATCGCTTCAGACACATTGCCGAGGACATCTTTCGTTGTTTGGCTGGCACTCTTCAATGCGAGCCCGAGTACGACCGCCCATAGGAGAATCCCAAGGTAGTTGGCGTTCAGAAGAGCATCAACCGGATTGGAAACGAGATTCAGAAGCAGCGTCTTCAGGACTTCGACAATCCCTTCCGGCGGCGTCAGCCCTTCCGCTCCAGCTGTCAGTTTCAGCGTAATCGGGAAAATGAAGCTCACACCGACCGCCACCACGCCTGCGAGCAGTGTGCCGATCCCGTAGAGTGTCAGGACCGTCTTCATGTTCGTCTTGGTGCCTTTCTTATGGGCTGCAAGCGCATACATTACGAGGAATAAGACTAACACAGGTGCGACAGCCTTCAGCGCACCGACGAACAACGTCCCGAAGATTGTCACCCACCCTGCTGATTTCGGCAGTGTCAATGCCAGCACCACGCCTAAGATAATACCCGCAATGATACGTTTCACCAAACTGATGCTGTTCCATTTGTTCCAGATCCCCTGCATACCGTATCCCCCTTTTCTGAATAACCTGATAAATGAATACGTGCCGGAATTCTCCCGGGTTGAGATATACATTACCACCGTTTCAAGAATTGGACAATAGTTTTTTTTCTTTCAGTTTATTCCAATCATGCAAGCATTATTCAGCATAAGAACGCTCAGGTCCTCACGAGTCAGAGGGTTTACAAGGGGATTCTATATCTTAATGGTTTCGTATGGATAATTATTTGAACAGATGATGCAGCAGCCGGTCGCGATCTTCGAAGAACTGTTTCAAGACCGAGTAGTGGGACGTCTCTTCCAAGAGTGCCTCCTCGATCCCCTGCTCGTCGATCTGGTAGATGACCGCGTCGGGATAGGCCATCAGGATCGGCGAGTGCGTCGAAATGATGAATTGCGAGCCATCCTCTGCAAGTTCGTGAATCCGGGCGAGCATGGCGAGCTGCCGGACCGGGGACAGGGCGGCTTCCGGCTCATCCAGTATGTACAGGCCATTCCCCTGGAACCGCT
This sequence comes from Sporosarcina koreensis, assembly GCF_000826145.2. Taxonomy (GTDB): domain Bacteria; phylum Bacillota; class Bacilli; order Bacillales_A; family Planococcaceae; genus Sporosarcina; species Sporosarcina trichiuri. Next base: position 287,900 of record NZ_LN651337.1, on the reverse strand, counting down.
CGAGGAAGGCAGCAAAGAACGATTCACCGTGGGATTGTTCATGCAGCGACTTGCCGCCGAACGAATCGATGATCCGCGGTCCGCCGAGCGGTTCTGTATCCAGCTCCTCAATATGGGTGGCGACATTGTAATACGTCTCCGCACGGAAAAAGAACGAATCCCGCGGGCGCCGGACTCCTTTCGTGATCCGCAAGTATTCATCGAGATTGGAATGGGAATCATAGCTTGAAAAATTGAAATTCCGGGTTCCGCCTTCCGGATTGAAGCCGAGATTCGTCGCTGCCCCTTCCAGCAGTGTCGACTTCCCCATGCCGTTCTCACCGATGATGTACGTCACACTGGGGTGGAAGGTCAGTTCCTCCAAATGCCGGAGGAACGGAAGGCTGAGCGGATAGGAGCCGAACGAGCGGATCCGTTCCCGTTTCAGCGACAGGCTTTTGATGTATTGGGTGTCCTTTGTCAGTTTCACTGTGTCTCCCTGCTTTCATTATAGGCGGCTGCCTCTCCGTACAGGCCGTCTCCCCTTTCAGCGGCCGACGGTCCAGCCGCCGTCCACTTTCATCTCTGACCCTGCATATAGTCGGATTCGTCGGAGGCGAGGAACAGGGCCGCCGCTGCGATCTCTTCCGGTTTGCCTGCGCGGCCCGCCGGAATATCCTTGAGACGGCTGTCGTCGATCCCTTCGGTCATCGGCGTGTCGATGAACCCCGGTGCAATCAGGTTCACTTTGATGCCCTTCTGACCAAAATCGTAGGACAGCTGTTTCGTGAAGCCGGCGATCGCATGCTTGCTCGTCACATACGTGCTGCCGCCCGCTCCTGCGACGAATGTCGACTGGGAGCCGATATTGATGATGGTGCCCCTCCCTTTCTTCAGGAAGATCGGCATGATTTCTTTCGTCACAAGGAACGCGCCTTTGACATTCACCGCCATCAGTTTGTCGAACAGCTCTTCATCCGTTTCCGTGACATCTTTGTATCCATCATGGATGCCAGCGCCGTTATAGAGGATATCGATCGTACCGCATGTGTCCGCAGCCTTTCGGACCGCCCGTTTGACGGAATCGGCGTCCGTCACGTCGAGCTCGGCAAACACCGCCCGGCCGCCTTGGTCCGTAATATCCCGGACGATCCGGTCTCCTGCCTCCCGGTCGCGGCCGGCAACGATGACGTGTGCCCCTTCTTCTGCAAACCGTTTGGATGTCGCTTCCCCGAGTCCTGATGTCCCGCCGATGATCATCGCCACTTTGCCTGTAAGTTTCATTGATATCCTGCCTCCTTGGAATTCGGTTTCTTACTGTACCGGATTCCCTCTGGCAACGGCCTCAAACTACAGGAAGCACCGGCAGGAGGTTTCAGAGTTCCCGGCTTTTTGTCCCTTCCGAAATCCGGATATCCACCCCCCACACTTCCGCACTGTCCGCGTGGGACGGGACGCCGGAGACATCGATGTCCTTCTCGAGGACGACTGTCCGCTGTTCCCTGCCGTCCAGTCTGATCCGGAACGGGCCGTCCTGGTTCAGCAGGGACACGGTCGGCACGTCATCGAGCTGCAGGGTATCCTCTTTGAAATGGATATCGAACGACACCGGCGAATCGCTGTGGTTGTGCAAAGCGACTTCACAGCGGCTCCTCAGCACCGACTCCCCATGCATCGCGAAACTGCACGAGCTTTCATCCCTGTCATACGACACGGCATCGATCCCTTCCGCAAACGCACCCTGATAAAGATTCACCAGCACCCACGGACCGATCAGCACGACAAGGACCGCAATCACACCATACAATCCCTGCCTCTTCTTCACTGATTGTGTCAGCAGAATGACGCCTATGATCATTACCCCCAGAATCAGGACACCCGGGAGCTGAAATCCTCCGGCCAATGTCACAGGCAGACCGACCGTCTGGAACAGCGACTGCGCAACCGTCCACCGGTCCGGAAACTGGATGGCAAGGATGACCGCCAGCAGCAGAACAACAACCGCTGCGGCGAATTTATTTTTATTGTCTATCATATCAGCAATCCCCTTTTCCCTCTACTGGCTGCCCATTACAGCAGCCTCTTGCGGCGTTTCCGTCTTACGATGAATACGACCAGTGTAACAATGACAGCGAGCACCGCAGCCAAGACTGCATACGCACTCAAAATAATGCCGTTCGGCTGGCTCAATACAGCGGACAGACTGGAATCCTGTTCGACCACTTTCCTGCCCTGTTCCTCGCTATAGTAGCCAGGGATCTGCGGGACGCCTTCCTGCTGATCGAACGACTTCAAGTATTCTGCAATCGCATACCATTCCTTCACTTCCAGCTGACCGTTCATGTAGAGGATGTGATCTTCAAAGTCTTCGATCGGCTCCCCGTCTTTTGTCTTCGGCACGACAGACAGCAGACCAAAGGACTTCTCGTTGACAAACGGCAGCATCTGAACGGAGTACAAACCGCCTACGACCCGATAAAGTTTGTCGTCGTCAATCTCCTCTGTCACGCCGTCCCTGTCCTGCAGGCGGATGTCCGTCACTTTGTTGAAGAGCAGCCGGTTGGGATTGAACATGTAACTCAGCCCGGAAATATACAATTGCACGGTGTTCATGATTGGAGTGATCGATGCATCGACTTCCGCGACGGTCTTCAGTTCTTTTCCTGTCAGATAGATGCTGAGCAGCGGATAGCCGGAAATTCCGTCTGGCCCGATGCCGAGCGAATTGGCATTGAAGACATCGGAAACCGTGATATCCCCCTCCCGGAATGTGTTCCGGATGGTTCCGACAGGCACGACGGCTGCTGCGACCGGCTCGTAATCGGTTCCTTCCAACTCTTCAACCATATGGATGAACGAATCGCCGATCAGATTCCCGATCGGCTCTTCCTTCTGCTCCCTCCCCAATTGGGAAAACGGAGTAAAGTCGAACGGCGAAGCGGCAAGCACCTCATCGAATTGCATACCGAACGGACGGAGGTATTCGTCTTGGATCACTTGCTTATAAGTTCTGATCAGTTCTGAGACTGCCGGATCTTCCGGTACTGAGTCATCGACCGGCACCAATTCATAGTCAGCAAGTTTCCATCCGTCGTTTTGTCTCTTCAACGTCAGGACCCCCAGATTCTCCCCATACTGGCCCGCAGAACCAAGGATTGTCTTGCCGGTAATAATCGGCTCGGACAGCACAGTATGGCTGTGTCCGCTGATGATGACGTCGATGCCGGGCACTTTTTCCGCCAGCAGTTCATCTTCCGAAAGGGCAGGATCCACGTGCGTACCGGAATGCGACAACGCGACGATCAGATCGGCTTTCTCATTCTTCAAGACGGACACCGCCGCCTTCGCCCGGTCAACCGGATCACCGAATGAGACCCCCGACATCGGCGCATTGCCGGCCGCTTCGTTCCCCATCAGGCCAAAGAACCCGATGCGTATGCCGTTCCGCTCGATCACCACATGGTCTTCGAGACCGTATGTCTGCACGGTCTCCTGCAGGTCTTGCAGATCCGCTGGCATCTGGCCGTCCTCGGCATCCGGAAATTCCATATTGGAGGCGACGATTTGCGGAAGCGGATCACCGCTCTTGAGTGCCGCCCGCAGACTTTCTGACAAGCCGGCCGCCCGGAAATCGAATTCGTGGTTGCCGAGTGTCGTCACGTCATAGCCGAGATACCCGAGCATGCGCAGTCCGGGTGCGTCCGACGTATAGATCGTCTGGAATAAGGTACCCATCGCGAAATCGCCCGCATCGACGAGCAGTGCATCGGGATACTGCTCGCGCTGCTGCCGGATGACAGTCGCAAGCCGCGCATAGCCGCCGGCTGTCCGCGTTTCACCCGCTCCTTCCAATTGAAACGGCAGGAAGTTATCATGCAGGTCATGGGTGAACAGGATGGTGACGGTGTCGTCTTGTGAGGCTGCCTGGCCTGTTGGTGCAGCTATCGGTAAAATTGCAACCGCCAGCAGGATACTCATTACTCGTTTCACAGTTTTCGTAAGTATGACGTGTTCACTCCTCTTCAGTAACAGATGGATGACACAAAGTTGACTGCAAGGCAGCTGAATAGGTGTCTGGATACGCTTCCACCCTGATAGCATTTCTACGTCTACTATCTCACAAAAGATTCAGTAAGTGTACAGTTCTCAATAAAGCGAAGAGAACGATGAGTAGATTAAAAGCGCAAAGAAGACCTAAAAACAGGAATATATAACTACCTTTCCGACTACATTCCGGATTGTCGGGAGTCTATCCGCCGTGCTAAAATATATTGAATTTAGAATGAAAGAGGAAGTGTGAAACTCAAAAGAAGTCCGATATTGGCTGTACACTCATTTTGCATGATTGTGTTTGTTTCAAGGAATTCAAACAACTAAAGAGGTGTTCCAAGTTGATAGCGGAAAATAAAGAGCAAACGATATTCAACCATATAGGTAAGAAAATCACCACAGACCGAGAAATCGAAATAGTCGCCAAAGTCGAAGAACCGCTCGTTGTCGTCCTCGGCAACATGCTGAGCGACGAAGAATGCGACGAACTGATCCGGCTTTCGAGCGACAAGCTGAATCGGTCCAAGATCGGCACGACACGCGAAGAAAACGACATCCGGACAAGCAGCAGTATGTTCATCGACGAAACGGACAATCTGGTCATCACCCGGATTGAAAAGCGCATTGAAGCTGTCATGAATATCCCGATCGAGCACGGCGAAGGCCTGCAGATCCTGCGCTACGCACCCGGCCAGCAGTACAAGGCGCACCATGACTATTTCTCAGCGAACAGCCGTGTCACGAACAACCGGATCAGCACGCTCGTCATGTACTTGAATGACGTCGAGCAGGGCGGCGAAACGTTCTTCCCCCACTTGAAGCTGTCCGTCACCCCGCAAAAAGGGATGGCCGTCTATTTCGAGTACTTCTATAACGATCCCGCACTGAACGACATGACACTGCATGGCGGCGCGCCTGTCGAAATCGGCGAGAAGTGGGTCGCGACACAGTGGATGAGGAAACAGCGGATCCGGTAATTCAGCTGAATACTAGATTAGTAAGAGGTGCCAGTTCGGTATACTGTTTCGGTTGTTCAACCAATCAAGACAGTTTCTCGAACCGGCACCTCATTTTATCTGAAGATATAGTTCTTATGCCACTTCAAATTGCGTTTGTTCCCTTCCTGCTTATTGTTCCTCAGTTTGCTGTAGATGCTGTACTCTCCATACTTTTCTTTAGAAATGCGGTTGGATATATGGATATTACTCTATGACAGGCTGCACGTATTCAGACAAGCAGAAAAGGACAGGAAATCTGTTCGATTCCCTGCCCTTCTTCAAGCAATCCTGACGGCGTACTGCCGGTTTACTTTTCGGTAACCTCAAAACCATAACGGATTGCCGGCATTCCTGAGCCTGGGTGATCCTCTCTGTATGTCAGCTGCGGAATGAGCGTCATATCCGTGTCAATCTCCTGCTGTTCGTAAACGCCAGGATACATATCGATGATGTGATAACCCGGTTCCCCTGTCGCGATGACTTTGTACTCCAAGGTTCCCTGGCTGTTGAAGGCACACATATAGCCTGAATACGCGTTATCGTATGTTAAGTAATACGCGTTGTCGTATTCCGTCCAGCCTCCCCCTTTGATGGTTACATTGATTTCAGTTCCGGCCGGACCGGAAGCAGGTGATAGTTCCACGATGGATGGCGTGATGCGGAGATAGGTCTGCCCATACACCTCTTCACCGACTTTCAAGTCAATGCGATGCGGCAGTCCGCCGAGATCATCCGGAATTGCAAATTTATAGACTGCCTTTCCGTCAGTACCGGACGAAACCGTGTCCAGTACAGTACTATGCTCGTCGAACCCTGCGTCAGTGACGCGGTTCCCTTTCATCGTATTCCAGACAACTTCGACTTTCTTGTCTGCCGGAAGATTGCTTGCGGTCAGTGTGACATCTTCGCCGACAATGCCTTCTTCTTTATCCAATTCCACTGTCACGTCTTTTTTGTTTTCCAGCTTCGGCATTTCGACTCCGCCGCCTGCAGCTTCGGGCGTTTTCTCAACGTATGCCTCCGTCAAAGGCACTTCATCCGTCACGGTAAAAACGAAATCCGGTGCCGGCCATCCGGTATGTGGTGAAGAACCGTGGTTAATGTACGGGCTGCCCAAGTATCCGGATCGCAGACTCAGGAAGTGATCGCCGACACTTCCGGCTGCTCGGAACACAGCGTTTGCTTTCCCTTGCGTCGAAACACCGGAGACCATTCCGGTATATTTATTATCATATGTCAGGTTCCACATGGACTTATACGTCTGCCAATCCAAGCCTTCCGCTTCCAATGTGACTTCCGTACCGACCGGCCCTGACTCCGGTGATATGGAAAACTTCGGCCGTACGAAAAATCCGGTCTGGCCGATTTTCTTATCATCACTCGTCACATACAAAGTGTGATTGCCGCCGAATCCTGAAGGGACGCTGAATGTCCCTTCCCATTTTCCCTCGTCGTCGCTTGTCCCCTTTACGAGCGGAACTTCCTTGGACGTATAGTCTGTCCCGATGAATGCATATAACTTCTGGATATCATAGGCCCCTTCGACTTCCGTCCATTCCAGCTGGACATCCATGCCGGACTCGAGACTGTCGATGGTGAAGTGCACCTCATCATCAATGTATGCTTCCTTTACCGACAGCTCAATATTATCTTTCAAGACCGGTTCTTTCTCTTTGTTTTTATCGGTGGATTTCTCAGCAGATTCTTTATTGGTACAAGCTGCAAGAATCAGTGTCAGAATCAAAGCGAGCAGGACGAGTTCTTTTCTCATTCGCATAATCTTCACTCTCCCTCTTTACTTACATACAAATTGGAAGGATCCAATCGTCCTTCCAACATGTCACGTTATGGACTGGGCAGCTGGAAACTTACTTATCGCCGGCTTCTTCTGTTGCTGCATCTGCAGGGTCGATAATCGTCAAGAGGGATGGAGCCACGTCGAACGGTTTGAACTCCCCTTTTTTGCCGTCCATTTCTGCTGTAACCGAATAATTCAATACCCCTGTAGGCGTATCATCAGTCACTTGGTAAGCAACGGTCCAAAACTCCGGTACCGGATCCGTGTCTCCTGATGGGTGCGCCGCGTGGTGCATTTCAAGATCCTCCCCGGTTGACAGATGGACCGTCAGTTTCGCATCTTCACTGATCTGCTCATCGGTGACAGGGTCCACAGCATCCATACGGAATACAATATTATCGCCCGGTTTAAATTGGCTCTGCAGCACACAGCCGTCATTTTCTGAAACAACATCCCCGTACACTTGAATCGTAGAGGTCTCTGTCTGATTTCCGTCATCAGCCTCTTTGTCGCTGCTGCAAGCTCCCATCAGAAGAATTCCGCTCAAAGCCATACCCGCGGTGATCTTTTTTCCTATTTTCATCGTCTTCAGCTCCTTTATAAGTTTACATTGTCATCTATTTGTAACAATGTTACGCCTGTTTCACCAACATCACAAGTAGTCTGCTTGACAAATAACTTAAAACCATTTATCATTCCGACAAAATTCTTCCTCGATAAGTGATGACTATTGTTTCTCTGGATGACCGCTTTCTGTGCTGCAAGACAATCCATTGCAAGTTAAAAGAGCATCTCCGCTTCAACCGGCGGAGATGCTTTGGCTTCTATCTTGTAGTTTGTAATGGATTGTCCTGTCATCGGAATTTTTGAATAAACCATCCTTGAGCAGCCTTCACCTCCGCCATCGTCAGCTGATGGCCGGCGTGTTCCCAGTGGAGTTCGACCGATGCGCCGGCCTGCTGCAGTAAAGAGTGCAGCTCTGTCGATTCGGCCTGCGGACAGATCGGATCGTTGGCACCTGCACCGATCCAGACGGGGATGCCAGTCAGATCCGGCAAATCCCTGTTGCGGATCGGCACCATGGGATGATGCAGCACAGCACCTTTCAGGACATCGGCAAAATGGAACAGCAGGCTGGCGGCGATGTTGGCGCCGTTCGAATAGCCGACTGCCACGACATTCGACATGTCAAACCCATACGTGTCAGCAGCGCTGTTGATGAAATCTTTCAATTCACCCGTCCGGTACACGAGATCCTCTTCATCGAACACTCCTTCCGACAGCCGGCGGAAGAAGCGCGGCATGCCGTTCTCGAGCACATTCCCCCGCACGCTGAGCACCGAAGCAACTGGATCGAGGATATCCGCAATGGGCAGCAGGTCCTCCTCCGTGCCGCCTGTTCCGTGCAGCAAAAGCAGCACCGGGCGGCTTTTGTCAGTGCCTTCTCTGAAGACGTGCCGCATGCTCAACTCCCCCATCTTACAGATACTCCTTCTCGATCGTCCGCGTGCTGCGGACCGTATCGATCGGCCGGACGACCGCCTCGATCTGCGCCCGTTTCGGCTCAAGGAACGGCGGCAGTGACAATTTCTCCCCGGCCGTTTCGTACGGTTCGTCCTCCAGGAACCCGGGACCGTCCGTCGCCCATTCGAACAGGATCCCGCGCGCGACCCGCGCATACAGCGAGCGGAAGAAGAACCGGTCGACGTACCCCGAATTGGTCAGGCCGAACGCATTGAGCCGGCCGATCCATTCGTGGAGCGCCCCTTCATCCGCCACCCGGAATGCCGAGTGATGGATCGTCCCGTACCCTTGCCGGCCGCTCGGCAGCGACGTATTATGCTCCACGATGACCTGCGCCCCGTTGCCGCCCTCGCCGACTTCGAACAGATGGAGATCGCCATCCGCCGCAATCTCACGGAACTGCATGACGTCCTCCAGCAGCTGCTTGAACGGAATGTAGTCCGCAATCCGGATATGGACGGGACCGAGCCCGGTAATCGCGTATTCGAGCGGAACCGGTCCGTCCTGCCACGGCGTCCCTGGGGCAACACCCGTGTTCCCTTCATCGGACGCGAGCATATACTGCTGGTCATCGAAGTCCGTGAATGAAATCGTCTGCTTGCCGAAGACTTCTTGGATGCCACTGTGACGCACATCGTATTTGTCGAACCGCTTCACCCAGTAGCCGAGCGCTTCATCGGATGGCACCCGGAATGCCGTCTTGTGGATTTCATTCGTCCCGTGTGTCCCCTTCGGTATGCCGGGGAAATCGAAGAACGTCATATCGGTGCCGGGCGATCCCATATCATCTGCGAAAAACAGATGATACGTACGGATATCATCCTGGTTCACCGTCTTCTTCACGAGTCGCATCCCGAGGGTATAGGTGAAAAACTCGTAATTCTTTTCTGCGCTGCTTGTGATGGCGGTTATGTGGTGAATCCCTTTCAGTCCGTTCATAATTGGTCTCTCCTCTTTTATCTTGAATTCAAGATAAATATACTCCCTCAATACGCTGTCGTCAATTATGCAGTCTTGACGATAAGCGGGCACAATATAAAAAGGGCATCCATGCGTTGTTGACGCAGGATGCCTATACAAGTTATAGAGTAGAGATATTCATTTCACTGCAGTTGGAAATCCGCAAAGCAGTCTGTCAATCCTGCTCCCTTGCCTTCTGTGTATCCCTGACGTTCTTCTGCACGGTGATCGCCGAGAAGATACTGAGCACGAACGCCATCGCATAGAATCCTTTTTCACTCAGAATGATACTGCCCGCGTTGAACAGGCCGATCGCCATGAGGGCAATCGCGATGACGATGGCCATCCAGCTGATGCCATAGTAGATCGGCGTCACCGGGATGCCTTCTTCCCGGTCGCGCACCGCCTTCTGCAGCGACACGGCCGCGTACAGGCCGAATACGAGGATCGCGAAGTAATACCCTTTTTCATTCAGCTCCATCGCCGCATTGAACAGCCCGATCAGATACGCGCCGATCCCGATCAGCAGCGCCGCATAGGAGGCCCCTTTGAATGCCGGTGTCGGCTCCCCGCTGTTCGGCACACGCCGGTCGCGCCGCTTGTCTTCCGTCTCATCCCGCTCCATCTCCATGTCTGCCAACTCCTTTTCTCTCATCATATATAACCCGGACGCTGACGGCAACTACTATTCTGACAATACTAAAAATGGCAGCCTTTCTGTAAGGAGTGGTGATTGATCCTGAAATCTCCTGCTACAGACGGCTGATCTGATGGAACAAACCTGTATACACGAGCATCATCACCCAGACGATCACGACACCGGTCCAGCTGGCGCGGCGCCGGTCCGCCGCTTCCAGCAGCTCATCGGGCGCCGTCCGGGTTTCCAGATGACAGAGTTTCCGCAAGACCACCCATCGGTACAGGGAAGTTCCGCGGAATCCTATCAGGATGCCGAACGCAATGGTCAGGCAGTATTCAAGATGACGATTCGTTTCAATAGAACGCCTCCCAATGATTTTCTTTTCAATCAATTCACTTCGAAGCAGCCTCTTCAGCTGCTTTCTTCAAGTGCAAACACGTCTGTTCTCTTACTGCAGAAATCAGAGATGACCCAGGTACATATTCGCAATCCGCAGGTGGAACGGCTCGCAGCCCTGCCTCTACCGCTGTAACCTTCGGTATAAGAAGAGAAGTACGCGTTTATAGATTTGGTTGTCCATACTTAAACCTATCCTTCGTTAATGCTCAATTGGCTTGCATGGATGGTATAACGATAACATTCCAAATTTCCACATGATCAATGAAACGAAATAAACAATCCACCTACAGCTGCTGCCACTCAATCTTTCATGGCAATCATTTTATACTTGAACAGCAAGGTTATCACATAGTTCATGATGAAGTGGATAACGGTCGGCACCAGCAGATTGTCTGTCTTGAAGTACACCCAGCCGAGCGCAATCCCCGGCAGGCTGACGTTCAGAAGCATGAGGGGTTTCTTGAAATATTGGACGTGGAAAAGCAGGAAAACGACGGTCGCCAGCAGGATCGCTCCCCAGGAACTATCGGTCCAGAGGAAGAAAAGATTTTGCAGAAGACCCCTGAAGAAAAGTTCTTCAAACAACGCCCCCGCCAGCATGACTGCTGTAATACTTGCCAAACTGCCCTCCTGGTAAGCCTTGTTCCCTTCATCCACTGTACTCGAAGGCAGCAAAACTGTCAGAACAATTCCATAGCCAACCAACGCCAGTGTAATTGCTGCTGTCCACAGCAGCAGGTCCCCTGGTTTTTCGAAAGACAATAGCTGTCCGATATCCAAGACATCCAAGACTGCAAGCGCAAACAAAAAAGCAGCGCAGATGAATGAAAACAGCAAGAATACGGACGCTGCATTTTTTTGGTCGAGCGATTGTTTTGGTTGTTCCAGTTCGATAGCTCGTTTCTTCATGTCGATCACCTTTTCAATTGAGCTGCGTTTACTCAGCCATTCTATACCTGCGACTCTTCTGATTCATCAGCGTACATGCGATCGTTCTCATGGTGTTTCCATCTGCCTACAGCAGCATTCCCAAATGCGATTCAAAGTTCACCCCTGCCACAGTCGGAATATCTTCCGCAGACGTCGCCTGGATGGATGCCGACACAAACGCTTCCGCCAGTGCCAGCGTCTCCACAGGATCCTGCCCGCGCATCAGCCCGCCCATGATGACGGAGGCGAACAGGTCGCCTGTGCCCGAGTAGCTCTTGCCGTTGTACGCCTGCAGACTGTGATGCGAGCGCTCGCCGTCCACATACAGATTGCCGACCAAACGGGTGCCTTGAAGTTCCGGTGGATTCAAGCCCGTGATGATGACCTTTGCACCGGTTTCCGCCTGCAGCTCCCGTCCCGCCTCCTCGACAGCTGCGACATAGTCTACGTTCGTCCGGTATGATGCCAGCTGCTCAAACGGCTTCCCCGTCAGCAGGCAGCACTCCGTCACGTTCGGCGTGATCACATCCGCCCGCCGCACGAGGTCTTTCATGGCGCCAACCAATTCATCGGTGAATACGTCGTACAGTTCTCCCCGGTCGCCCATGACCGGGTCCACGAGCAGCGTCGTTCCATCCGTGTAGAACGTATGTAAAAACTCAAAAATATGCCCGATCTGCTCACTCCCCGTGACGAACCCGGTATGGATGCCGTCAAACGCTGCGCCCATCTTGTGCCATTCGTCGGTGAACCGGGGCATCTTCTCTGTCAGGTCCACGCTATGGTAGCTCGGATATTCCGTCTGGGACGTCAGGATGGCCGTCGGCAGCGGGACCGCCTGTATGCCCATCACGGACAACACGGGAATCGCCGCCGTGAGCGAGCACTTGCCAAATGACGACAGATCCTGGATGACTGCAACTTTCTTCAAAAAACCACCACCTGTCTCTAACGGAACTTGGATTGTTTCCATCGTACCATAAGAACGAGGCTGCAAGTATACAGAAATTATCCAGTCCCCCTAAAACAATCTGACCTCTAATATTTTATACAATCTGGCACTTCCACTATGGTCAGCTGTCCCGTAAACTGAAAACTATCAACAGTCACATACGTCAGGAGATGAACCAATATGCAATCCATCCACCAGCAGACTGCTGCCCACACACGAACGAAAACGATGGACCTCGTGCTGACAGGCATCCTGTCCGCCATCGTCCTCGTCTCAACGGTCTTCATCAACATCAAACTGCCGATCGGCCAGGGCGGCCTCATCCACCTCGGCACAGGTGCCCTCTTCACCGCAGCCATCCTGTTCGGCCCGAAAAAAGGAGCGCTCGCCGGCGCAATCGGCATGGGGCTGTTCGACATTTTCGGCGGCTGGCTCATCTGGGCGCCGACGACGATCATCGCCCGCTTCCTGCAGGGCTACATCGTCGGCAAGATCGCCTGGTCGAACGGTCATCGGGGCAACAGCGTCAAACTGAACATCCTGGCAGCCGTCGCCTCCACACCGGTCATGCTCGCCGTCTACTACATCGGGCAGGCGATCATGTACAACAACTGGGTCGCCCCGCTCGCCTCCATCCCGGGCGATCTTATCCAGAGCATCGTCGGCATGCTCATTGCCATCCCGCTTTGTCTGACACTAAAGAAGACACCGTTTTTCCGGAATCGATGACAGAGAAAAAGCAGCGAAGCAAAGCCAATCGGCCCGCCTTCGCTGCTTGTTTTTTCATGTCAATCACCGGTCCATGTCCAACTTACCGGATCGTAATGACAATCTTCCCTTTTGCATGGTGTGTCGCACTCAAATCATGCGCATCCCGCAATCCTTGTTCAGTCAGCGGATACGTATGCCCGATATGCGGTTTCACTTTATCGTCTTCGATCAGCTGTCCGAGTTCCGCAAGCTGTTTCCCATTCGGATTCAGCCACAGCGACTCCGCGGTGATCCCCTTCTCTTTCGCTTTCTCCGCATCCGGTTCCCCGGCAATGGAAACGAGACGGCCGCCTTTCTTCACGACGTCCATACTCTTCTCCAAGATGTCGCCGCCCATCGTGTCCACGACCAGGTCCACGTCCTTTGCGACATCTGTAAAGTCGGTCGTTTTATAATCAATGAATTCATCCACACCGAGCTCCTTCAGGAACGCCTCATTCTTACTGCTCGCCGTCGAATACACAGTGGCACCGAAGTTTTTCGCGATCTGGATGGCATAGCTGCCGACACCGCCGGAACCCGCTTGGATGAGCACCTTGTCCCCTTTTTTCACTTGCCCGAAATCGACAACACACTGCCAGGCCGTCAACCCGGCCAGCGGGACCGCGGCTGCTTCTTCGAAGCTCAAAGAATCAGGTTTCAGCGCCACCAAGTCTTCATCGACCGCCACATACTCGCTGTACGTGCCGTTTTCCATGCCGGGACGCGCGAAGACCTTATCCCCCTTCTTGAATTGCGTCACTTTGCTTCCGACTTCGCTGACGACACCCGCGGCATCCCAGCCGAGAATCAGCGGGAAGTTGAAAGGCATAGCATCTTTCATATACCCCTCCCGCACTTTCCAGTCGATCGGATTGATGGACGTCGCATGCATTTCGATCAGCACCTGATTATCATTGATGTCCGGTATCGGCAGCTCCTTCTCGATCAGCTGATCCGACCCGCCATACTGTTCAATTACGATTGCTTTCATGTCAGACACACTCCTTTGGATGTTGGGTTATACAAATTTTGCTGAATGCTTTTCCAATCATCTATACCCGGAATGGACGAATCGACACAAAAGCCGCCATACGACTAAATAAACCAGGAAACCATCGGCTGAATGAGGCCCCTTGCTTATCCATGGTATTCAACAGCCAGATGCGTACAATGGAAGATAGGTTATCCATCGAAAGGGTGAATGGCATGGAGATGTCCAAAATTAAAGAAAAACTAAACCTGAAAGGAACCATACTGGAACAGATCAGCCAGGTCCAGTATTGGTTCGCCCGGCAGTTCGAATTCGAGAACCTCGACGTCCTGCTGGGGAATGAAGAGCCGATCACCGAGCAGTTCCTCCGGGACAAAATGCTGGAACAAGGACGCGGCGGTCTGTGTTACGAACTGAACGGCCTGCTGTATCTCGTCCTGCGAGACCTGGGATTTCCCGTCAAGCTCGCCGCAGCGACCATGTGGGTGCAGCCGCGCAACAGCTATGCCCTGGACCGCACGCACGTCATCAACCTGCTCGAACACTATGGAACCCTCTACCTCATCGACAGCGGCTTCGGCAGCAACCTCGTCCTGCAGCCCGTCGCACTGGACGGAGACGCCGTCACGTCACCAGCCGGCACGTTCCGCTTCCGCAGCGAAACGACCGAAAAAGGGACAATGGTCTTCGAGCAGCAAACGGACGCAGGTTGGGAACGCCGGTATGGCCTGTACCCCGATGAGATTGAATGGTCGCATCTGGACGACGTCAAACAGCAGATCCACCACAGCCCGGAATCGTCGTTCAACAAAGCGCTGCTTATCGCGAAAGTGACGGAGGATGGGACGTATTCAATTAATGATGAGCGGTATCACAGTAAGGGCAAGGATGGCGAAGAGACATTGCAATTCAAAGAATCTGGCGAGCTGCTGGAGCAGGTCAGACAGCATGCATCACCTGCGGTTTATGACACGGCTGAACGCTATCTGGATACAAAGTAAACTGAACAGCGTTCGAGCTACACAAGCAGTCATCGCTATTACGAACGGAACCACGTACAATAAGTGAGACAGAAGAGAAATCCATTTCTCATTCATTAAAGAAGAGGTGCATGACTTGAAGCAGTTTGAAACCACATTACCCGAAAATTACGAGGCATTGAAAAAACAGGCCAATTACACGTCCAGCTGGCGCGACCGCTTACATGCAGTCGAAGAATTATCTGCGTATCAGCACGAGAAAGTCATCGATCTGCTGAAAAACCGGATGCAGCACGATACGGTCTACCCAGTGCAAACCGCAGCCTATGACGCACTGGCCGCGTTCGGCGAAAACGTTGAGAAGCCGGCGCCTGCACGGTTTGACATCATCAAAAACACCGACAAGATCTTTCTGCGGGTGAAAAAAAGCCTGCCGAAGGACCATACCGTGGCCGACTTCGCAGCCAAACTGAAACGTATGCGGCTGGATGTCTATGATGCGTACGAAGGCGACAAAGGGGAACAATTCATGCCCTGGTTAGAAGAACGCTGGGCAAAACTGTAACAAAGACTTCTAAAATCAAAACGGAAAGCCATTTGCTTCGCTTTTGTGGAGAGAATGGCTTTTTCTTATCTTCATCAGCAAACGTCATCTTCAGATTTCTTGTGTATCGCACAAAGGAAGCTTTCAAGGAAGTTTTGCAGTTCTCCGAAAGGGAAAATGAATGAACGGACTAGCAGATAAACCCATCGGAAAGGAGCAGGATAAACATGAAGACTGACCAATCACATCGGTTGAACGACGGCACGAGCCTTCCCTCCATCGGTTTTGGAACGGTGAACATCAATGGGGCGCAAGGTGTCACGTCTGTTGTAACCGCCATCGAAGCGGGCTACCGGCTCATCGATACGTCGACGAACTACAATAACGAGGGGATGGTCGGTGAAGCGATCCGGCGGTCATCTGTCCCGAGGGAAGAACTGATGATCAGCTCGAAACTCCCTGGCCATTCCCATGAGTACGACAAAGCGATCCTCATGATCCAGGAATCGCTGTACCGGCTCGGACTCGACTATTTCGATAAATATCTGATCCACTGGCCGCTGCCAAAGCGAGGCAAGTATGAAGAGGCGTGGCAGGCGCTCGTCGATGCGCAGAAATTCGGTCTCATCAAAACGATCGGCGTCTCGAACTTCCTGCCGGAACACCTCGAGCGGATCATCGACAAAACAGGTGTGACGCCGGCAACGAATCAGATCGAGCGCCATCCTTATTTCAATAACAACGAATTGGTCGAGTACAATAAAAGCCAAGGCATCCTTACAGAAGCCTGGAGCCCATTAGGACGCGAAATCAATGACGTATTGACCAACGACACCATCGAATCGATCGCCAAGAAATACAACAAAGAGCCCGCGCAGATCATCATCCGGTGGAACCTGCAGAACGGTGTCTTACCGATCGTGAAAGCATCGTCTTACGATCATCAAAAAGCCAATCTTGACGTCTTCGACTTCGAATTGAGTGATGAAGATATCCAGACGATCGATTCCCTGGATAAGGGCGAAGAGGGACGAGTCGAAGGGCAGCACCCGAACGATTATGAAGAGTTCGAGTGATCGGCAGTGATGTAACGAATCGTCCAGAGCATGACGGGATGCCTGTCCATCGGTAACCAAATATAAAAGACGTCCTCCATCCACCAGTATCAGCGGCGGATGGAGGACGTCTTTCCATATAGCTACGTTGACAGAAGTAGCGGATCTGCCGGCGCACGTTATGCGCCACATCACTCGTTAAACCACTTCTGCCCCCACTCTTCAAGGCTCTCCCAGAACCCTTTTTGCTTCTCGTCCTTCTCTTTTTTCTTCTCATCCTTTTTCTTTTCCTTCTTCGACTTCTTTTCCTGCTTCTTCAGGTCTTTGATATCATCGTCAATCAACGAAAGATCAAATTCCTTCGCAGATAATTCACTGGCGGACCGGGAAACGACCTTTGCAAAAATGGGCGGTGCCGTCGTGCTGCTGGTCGAGGTCAGATAATGGTCGGCGTCTGTCTTATCGTAGCCGAGCCAGACGGCACCGGCGATGTCTGGGGTGTAGCCGACGAACCAATTATCTTTGGAACCCGTCACGCCTTCAATCGGCAGCTGCGTCGTCCCCGTCTTCCCGGCGACATCCATGCCGGAGATCCGGGCGTTCCGACCTGTCCCTTCCTCGACAGCCCCTTGCAGCATATACGTCATCTGCGCAGCAACTTCCGCATCCGTCACCTGGACGGACTCGCCCTGCCACGTCCCAAGCACCTTCCCGTCCGCGTCTTTGATTTCCATGATCGCATGGGCTTCCTCCATCACGCCCTCATTCGCAAACGCGGAGAATGCCTGCGCCATCCGCAACGGAGACGTCCCTTTGTCGAGCCCGCCAAGCGCCAGACCGAGTACACGGTCCTTCTTCGTCAATGGGATGCCGAACCGTTCCACCGCATCGACGCCGTTCTGGATGCCGATCTGATCCAGCAGCCAGACGGGAGGGACGTTATACGAATTGACCAGCGCGTCGTACAGGGTCACGTGCCCCCGATATTGCTGATCGATGTTGGTCGGGGAATATCCGCCGATATCGATCGGTTCATCCGTCAGCAGATCCGACATGTGGTAGCCGTCTTCAAGTGCCGGCGCATAGACCGCAAGCGGCTTCAAGGCCGATCCGGGCTGCCGAAGGAGATCGGTCGCATTATTGAAGCGGCCCGGCGTATAGTCCCCTCTCCCGCCGACCAGCGCGAGGATCCCGCCCGTTTTTGGGCTCACGAAGACCGACGCACTCTGCAGCAGCTGATCGGGCGGGCTCTCGGGGAAATTCCCGTCATCCGCATACACGGCTTCGAGCGCATCCTGGACGACCGGATTGATGGCCGTTGTAATGTGCAGCCCGCCCGACAGCACCTCGTCTTTCGTAAGACCGTACGTATCCACCGCCTCGTCGACAACCCGATCGATATAATACGGGTAGTTCCCATTATCCTTCGGCACGAGCGACGCAGCCAATTCCAGCTTCTGACCGACCGCTGCGTCATACTCTTCCTGACTGATGTACTGTTCCTTCAGCATCAGCGACAGCACGAGATTACGCCGCGCCACCGACTTGTCCAAGTTCTTCCTGGGCGATAAATTAGACGGCGCTTTGAGAAGCCCGGCCAGCGTCGCCGATTCGCTCAGCGTCAGCTCACTGACATCTTTCCCGAAATACGTCTGGGCCGCACGCTGGACACCCCACGCGCCGTCGCCGAAATAGATGTAATTCAAGTAGCGTTCGAGGATCTCCTCTTTCGAAAACGTCCGTTCAATCTTCTTGGCGAGGATCAGTTCTTTCAGCTTCCGGGAAAACGTCCGGTCCTGCGTCAGAAACACATTCTTCGCAAGCTGCTGCGTAATCGTACTGCCGCCGGATACGATCTTCCCTTTGAGCGCATTCCCAGCCAAGGCACGCCCCATACTGAAATAGTTGAGACCGTGATGCTTGTAGAACCGCTGATCTTCCACGGAAACGACAGCGTCACGCAGCGATTGCGGAATCTGGTCGATCGAAACCCCTTCGATCTTCGAATTCGACACCTTGCGGATCACGTTGCCGTCCGGATCGGTAATGACCGTCGACCGCGGCGCAGGCTTGTCAAGCTCACTCACATCGCTGAACGCGATGAACAGATTCAGGACAAGCACGGCGCTAAGGGCGGCGAGCACCGCACCGATGAGTGTGAAACGGAGGACCCGTTTCTTCAGGCTGCGTTTCGGTCGCAACGATTTTTTATGCTCTTTCTTATATTGTTTGTATTCGGATCGTTTCATAATGGTTCCCTGCTTTTTATTGTGGAGTTTTGTCGAACTGTGGAGCATAGTATTGACGAGGACGGGTGTTTGAAAGTTGCGGGGATTGTCTTTAGGGGGATTATGTGCGAGTGGACGTATAAAAATACCCGCGTGAAAAACAAACAGGCTAGTTTCTCACACAGGCACCGATCGTTGTATGAACAGTGTACAATTGTTTAACACACAAGTCACCTTCACAAAAGGTATCGGAAAGTACCTATGGAAGAAAAGGCGCCATTAAGACTTTGCCTGTGCCGCGGTAAACATTCACCAATCCTTCACCAGAAGCGGCGGAACCCAGAAGTGTTTTGCCGGAGCGCTCGACAGTGAAGTCCAAACTGCCGGACCAGGCAATCGCCATATTTCCATCGATCTTCAACTCATCGTTGTCCAGCTCGATTTCGATCAGTTCCTCTCTCGCAATGGTTGATTCCAGTGCAACTGTCCCTTGTCCGGTCAAGCCAAGGTTGAACAAACCTTCACCGCCTAACGAGGCAGAAGAAAGAGTGGAGCGCATCACGGCCTTATGTTTGAGTCCCGAATCACAAGCCAAAAAGAGTCCGTCTTCAATGACGAGTGACTGATGCCACTCCCCAACATCCAACAGCAAAATATGCTTAAATGTCGGTTCCAAAACAAGTGTGCCGGTTCCCGTATATTCAGGTTTGATGGCCGATTCTTTGGTCACTTTGCCGCGGATCGTCTTCCCGATAAAGTCCCCTACCCCTTTCAGCCCTGTCGTCGCTTTGACATCCCCTGCCATCCATTGCATCGCTCCTGCCTGAATCGTAATGTTGGACTGACCGACATCGCAAACCAGCTGCCGCCGTCTCACATTCATTTCCGACGCAAAATAGGCGGACTGGGCACTTGCGCGATCGGTGCTGAGCTCTCTTTGAAATTCAATCACTTTAAATGGCCCTAGCTCCTCTTTGACTTTCACATTCGGATTGTCTTCAAGATTCCGGATGGTAATAATAATCATCGCCCGCTTTCTGATTTATCTTACTAGAATCATACCATTGAAAAGCTTTAAAACAATACAATGAAATCAATCGTATTACGTATTCCATTGTCAGCTAGGTGGATTGCTTCTAAAATTTTCATTTAAAACATCTCCTCACTAACTTCATTTATGGTTATATCCCCTTATAACCACATGTCACCATCAAACATATGTTTTCACGATATCCAATTTTTCGACAAATATCCTGTAGATTTAACTACGACAAAAAAGCCAACCCGTCAGACGGATTGACTCTTACTTTCACTCATTTATTTAGCTGTCCTACCTCAATTCCTCCCCATAAGGAACAATCTCCTCATTCAGCACATGCAGCCATACCCGTTTCATCTGCGGGCCGTATTTGAGTGGTTTGGCGTCGGGGTGGACTTGCTTGTATTTGTCGAACTGTTTGCTGCCCAGGATGCCGGTGATGTTCGGGATTGTTTCCGAGCCGGGTACGTATTGGATCGCGGACAGGTGCAGTTCGTCTTCGTTGACGAACCAGGTGCTGGACAGAGATTCGATGGCCTGGTTGGAAGCGTCGGTGAAGTATTGGCGTTTGACGGCGAAGATGTCGTCGTTTGGGTCGATCTGTCCGCTGTCGATGCTGTTCAGGATTCGCGTGTATACTTCCCGGACTGGTTCCGGCTTGTTCATCTTCTGCAGCGCCTTCTCGATTTCCTCGCGTGTGTCCTGGCTGTTGGCGATGTACCCTTCCAGCAGCTTGTCGATATAGGTGGAGTCGATGTCGTACAGTTTGGTCGTGTTGTCGCTGTAGAATTCGATTTCCGAGAAGTCCGGATCGGGTTCCCCTTCTGCCCCCTCTTCCGCTATGAGCGAGCCTTTCACTGTGTTATAGACGCCAATATAGTCTTCCAACGTCTTCACTTGTTCGCGCATCTCGCTGGATGTCTCCATGTCGTCATTATAGTCATCATAGGTGACGAGCGCGTCATAGGCGTTGTTCAGTTCCTGGAAGGCTTTGACGAACCCCACCCGCTGCTCGAGTGGTGAGTTTTCGTCGATCTTATCGATGTTCGGAACAGCTTTCTTCAGCTCTTGATGTGCCTTATCAAACCGCTTTTTCGACTTGCTGTAGGATGGGTAGACAAGTTCGCTCTCTTCCTGTGCATGTGAGTAAAGCTTGGTCGCAGCTTCGACGTTCCGCTCCATCGTGGCCGGCTTTCGGTAGGTGACGATGAGTCCCTTTCTTTTGCCTGGATAGGTCCGGTTTGTCCGGGAGAATGCCTGGATGAGGTTGGCATAGCTCAAGTTGCGATCGACGAACAGCGTCTGGATGGTCGGTGCATCGAATCCGGTCAGGAGACGGTCGACGACGATGACGAGATCGACCTGCTTGCCAAATTCCTTGAACTCCGCACGTTTGCGGGCGAGCCGGTTGTTGATGTCCCCGTTATAGCGCTCGATGTCCTCGATCGACCAGGCGGTGCCGTAGTAGCTGTTATAGTCCTCAATGATGCCCGCCATCTCTTCCTGCGTTTCCTTGGCGTTCTCTTCGTTCTCCTGCATGGAGTACGTAATGGCGATCCGCGGGAAGTCCGGGTCGTCCATTGTGCGTCCGGTCCGGATCGGATGGCCGGCGAACTGCTTCGTCATCCAGTCGGGATCCGCCGTCATTTCCTTGATGGCCTTGTAATAACGTTTTGCCATCGCAATCGAGTTGGTCGTCAAAATTGCCGACTTTTGCGGACGGCCATTGACGAAGTCGAATTTCGTATAGGCATTGTCCGGTCGGAACATTTTGTGCAGCACTTTGTCGATGTGTTCATCGGTTTCATACGTGGAGTTCTCGATATAGGACTCTTTTTGCAGTTCATCCATCTCATCGATCATCCCGTTCAGTTCGTCGTTCGTCTTGTCGGCGAATTTCGCCTGTTGGCGGAGCTGGTCGTAGATGTAGTTGTCGACGGACGTGCGCTCCAGTGTATCTTCGTGCTCCACTTGGAAACCGAGCACGGAGCCGTCCTCAAGTGCATTCTTGATGGTATACGTATGCAGGACGTCGCCGTATTGGTCGTGTGTCGTCCGTGCGAGACGCCCTTTCGCCTGTTTCTTGTTTTCTTCGAAGATTGGTGTTCCGGTAAACCCGAACCAGGTTGAGTTCGGGAATACCTTTTGGATGGCCTCCATACCTTCTGCGGAGAGCGCCCGGTGGCATTCATCCACGACGAACACAATGTGCTGGCTCACGAGTTTCTTGAACCGCTGCGTGCCGTTCCGCTCTTCCTGTTTTTCCGCATAGCGCAGGGCCGCTTCAAGTTTCTGCCGGGTTGTGATGATGACAGTGTTCGAGTTCTCGCTCGACAGCAGCGTGTCGCTCAGCTCACGAGAACTGCCTGTTCCGACGATGAGACTGTTCGACTTGGCCGTGCCGGATGAGATTCCGGTATTGAACTCGGACGCGAACTTCGTGAACTCACTCGTTGTCTGGTTGTCCAAGTCCTTCCGGTCGATGAGCATGACCGTCCGATCGACACCGGGTTTGCGCGCCAGCAATTTGGTGGACACGAAACTCGTCAGCGTCTTTCCGGAACCGGTCGCATGCCACACATAGCCGGACTTGTGCTGCATGGCTGCTGTAAACAGCGCCTGGATGGCATGAATCTGATACGGATGGAGCACCATGAGCACTTTGTTGTCCTGGTCTTCACTGACAATTGTGTAGTTCGCAATGAGCTTGTGGGCGTCCGGGATGTTGAGCACCTGCTTGACGAACTCATACAAGTTGTCGACTTTCCGATTGTCCTTCGTCCGCCAGCTGAACAGGAACTTTGCGTGCAAGTTCTTCGGCATCGCGTTTGCGAAATAGCGCGTTGTCTGTTCATTGGAAACGACGAACAGCTGCAGCGTGGAAAAGATGTTGTTCCGGAACACGCCTTCTTCGGCGTACTTCTTGATCTGGTTGAAAGCCTGGAAGTACCCATCCTTCGCCGTCACCTGTTTCAGCTCAATCTGCACGATCGGCAGGCCGTTGATGAGCAGCGTGACGTCGAACCGGCGATCACGCCCCAGCTCGTCCGTCTTCTGCTTGGCGATCTGGTTGACCACTTCATAGGAGGAGATCCCGCCGCCGATATCCTGGTTGGAATACAGCACGAGCGACATCGTGCCGAGTGACGAGACCTCCCGCTCAATCGTGATACGGGCAATGCCATTCTCGCCTTTCAGCCACTTCGCCGCATCGAACGGTGTCTTCGTCTTCTGCAGCAGCTCGGTTCGAATCGTCTCGAATTCATGGTCGGTGAGCGGCGTCTCCCCGATCTCCGCCAAGTTGTTCTGCGTGATCTTTGTGCGCAGGTTGTTCCAAAGGTCTTCTTCCGACTTCAAATCTTTACGGTAGTTCCATTGATTGTGGCCTTCCCCGAGCACCTCAATCAGCCGGCGTTCCACTTCTGCTTCGTCGTTGTATTTCAGGTTCCCCATCGCCGGTTCCTCCTTTCTTGCCGCTTACACAAACATCTTTTGTAAAAATGCTTTCTTCGTTTGCTGGAGGGCTTGTAGTTCTTGTTCTTTAAACACAATAGCTTTCGATATATCTTTTAATAAATTCGCTATTTTCTTTTGTTCCTCTATATCAGGTAAGGGTATCGGCATTTTTCTGAAAACGGCATCTTTGATAGAAAATCTATCCGATCTAGCGCCTGAATCCCCATTTAATTTCATAAACGTGTGCCAATAACTTGTCTCAAAATAAACCTCTAAATAGTCGAGATCAACATCTTTCGCTTTAAAAATATAATATAGCGGAGACATTATACCCGTTCTACTAAGTTTATTTCTTTTAATTGGTCCAACAGGTGCATACTTAGAAATCCGAGGGTTATACACAAAATCATCAGGCTGCACGATATAGTAGCCATCAATGTTAATATTGTTCGATATATCTTTCTCAAAATAATCTCTTTGGCTTACGATTCCTTGCTCAGCTGAGTTAGTAAATGTCTCATTATATTTTCTATTGGTATTTTTTTCAGTTACCTTATTTATCAATTCTCCCAGCTCTTTATAAGACCATTTCTCACTGAACCCAGGAAACCGAATTTCCGGCACGGACTCGCCTTCTTTAGGAAACATCTTTTGCAAGAACCCTTGTTTTGTTTGTTTTAGGGTGGTTAATTTATTGCTCTTCATATAAATATCTTTATCCATACCACTAAGTAAATTACCGATTTTTTCTTGTTCTGATTCTTTCGGTGGGCAATAAAAACTAAAATCTGAAATTTGTTTCAAAGAAATATGTTTTATTGCATTTCCTACTGAAACTTTTTGCATTTCTGATATGAATTTTTCATCCTTAACAATTTGGTAAATAAATTCAAGTTGTTTAGAAGTAATGCGTCCTACCCTTTGCGCGAGTACTGCTCTATCATTTGTATACTTAGATGATTTACCAATATTAACTCCGTCCATAGTGATAAGAATATTATCCCCATTCAATAAATAACTATCTAAAACAGTTTCCTCGGTTATATCTATTCGATTGCTAGAAATTTTTTTTTGTTGTATATCACTTTGAATGTCTTTATTTGTAATAACAAGATACTTGCCATTATCGTTAAATTCACTACTTTTAAAAGCTTTTCCGGTTTTCACATCACCTAATTGGCCAATCGTGCATAGCTGCCATGCCTCTTGGAATTCTGGAAACCTAATCTCTGGAATTTTTTCAATCTTCATTTTTAAACACCTCTAACGCCCCTTGAATCCACTCTTCATTCTCTTCACCATACTGCAGGGAAGAAATCATCTCATACAAGCTCGCTTCCAATTCGGTTTGTTCTTTCCGGATTTCTTTCACACTTGCTCCGATTGCCGCCATGTCGACCGGTTCTTCTTCTTCGAATGTATCGACGTATCGCGGGATGTTAAGATTAAATTCATTCTCTTTGATTTCTTCAAAGCTTGCGACGTGGGCGTATTTCTCGACGTCTTCCCGCTTCCGGTAGGTCTCCACAACTTTGTCGATGTTCTCACCGGACAGCTTGTTCTGGTTCTTGCCTTTGATGAATTCGTGGCTTGCATCGATGAACAGAACATCCCGCGTAGTCCGGTTCTTCTTCAAGATGATGACAGTGGTCGGAATCGACGTACCGAAGAACAGGTTCGAAGGCATGCCGATGACGGCGTCGATGTTGCCGTCTTCCAGCAGTTTTTTCCGGATGATCCCTTCCGCTGCTCCGCGGAACAGGACGCCGTGCGGCAGGACGATCGCCATCGTGCCGGAGTCTTTTAAGTGATAAAGACCGTGCAGCAAGAACGCAAAATCCGCTTTCGACTTCGGTGCTAGCCGGCCGTAGCGGTTGAACCGTGAGTCGTCGAGGAAGGTATCGTCCGATGACCATTTCGCCGAGTATGGCGGGTTCATCAGCACCGCGTCGAATGTATAGGGTTCGTCTGTCGGCCAGTCTTTGTTCAGCGTGTCGCCGTTGCTGAGACGGATGTCCTCTTTGTCGACACCGTGAAGGATGAGGTTCATCTTCGCCAGGTTGAAGGTCGTTGTGTTCAGTTCCTGGCCGTGATATTTGACGCTGTCCGGGTAGTTGATATAATTCCGGATGTTGAGCATGAGCGAGCCGGACCCCATCGTCGGGTCGTAGACGCTGAACAGCCGCTTGTCTTCCTGCCCCATTGCCGCGATGCGCGCCATCATGACAGAGACTTCGTGCGGGGTATAGAATTCCCCTGCCTTCTTGCCGGCTTCCGATGCGAATTGGCTGATGAGGAATTCGTATGCATCACCGACGACATCGCCGCCATGGCCGAGCAGGTCGATCGGATCGAGCTTCTTGATGACTTCGGTGATCGTGATATTACGCTGCTGGGCGTCCGAACCGAGTTTCTTGGACGTCAGATCGACGTCATCGAAGAGACCTGTGAACTGGTCATACTTGGACGACAGGTCGTTGAACGCTTTTGTAAGGTCGTTGAGCTGGAACGTGTTTTGTTTCGCCTGATTGGTGAGGACGTTGAACAGGTATTCCGGTTCAATATCAAAGCCGATCGTGTCGACGAGTGTCTCGATAAGGTCGTCTTTGACGTCGTCATCCTGCAGGAGTTCACGATAGAGCTGGGTCTGCTTGTCCGCCGTATCGTAGTCTTCGAGTGATTCGTCCGCGATTTCAACGACGTTGACGAGCAGCCGGTCGGATAGGTATTTGTAGAAGATGAGTCCGAGCAAGTAGTTCTTGTATTCAGATGCATCCATCTTGGAGCGCAGGTTGTCCGCTGCGCTGAAGAGCCGTTTGTTCAGTTCTGCCATTGTGAGTTCCTCGCTTTTCTTTGATGGTGATAGGCGTGCTATATGTACTGCTTTCATTATAGCATAGTAGCTTTTTTGCGAAAGGCGAACAGGATGCTTTTGACAGGGATATCGGCTAGTGGATTGCCCTTTGTATGGTATACTAGTTACAACTATTATCGGAAACACTCGGTCAGATACCCAGGGCAAAGCAGCCGTCTTGTGGGGCTGTATCATTCGGGAGAGGAGGGACTCGCATGAGTGAGGACTTGGCGGTGATGCTGAAGACGGTGCTGGACAGTTCGCTGCAGCCGATCCATGAGCGGCTGGATCGGATGGACGGGCGGTTTGATAACCTTGATGCAAAGGTGACCAACATCGAAGCAGATCTTGCAGTGGTCAAGAAAGACGTTTCCGGCCTCAAGGCAGATGTCGCTGAACTTAAGACAGATGTCGCTGAACTTAAGACAGATGTCGCTGGATTGAAGACGGATATGGCTGTTGTGAAAGAAGATATCTCTCTTATGAAAACGGATATTTCTGGTTTGCAGAGCGATATGACAGATGTGAAAACATCTATCAAGATTTTGATGGATGGCCAGCGTGGGATGCGGAAGGAAGTTACGCAGCGATTCAATGAGCAGCGTAATGTGACAAACCGTATGGCATTTGATATCAATTACTTGGTCCATAAGGTGACGGATCATGATCTGCTGTTCCAGGAAATGCAGACAGGTTATCGGGATCATCAGGGATAACTGAAAAACCGGACTCGCGCCATTGACGCAGGTCCGGTTTTTGCTTGTGTTATTTCTCCTCCAGATTCACCCGCTGCAGACGCAGTGCATTCAGGACGACGCTGACGGAGCTGAAGGCCATGGCGGCGCCGGCGACCCAGGGGGCGAGGAGCCCAAGGGCGGCGATCGGGATGCCGATGGTGTTGTAGAAGAAGGCGAAGAACAGGTTTTGTTTGATGTTGCGCATCGTTTTGCGGCTCATGACGATGGCGTCCGCGACGCTGTTCAGGTCGCCGCGCATGAGCGTGATGTCGGCAGCTTCGATGGCGATGTCGGTGCCTGTGCCGATCGCCATGCCGATGTCAGCGGAGGCGAGGGCGGGTGCGTCGTTGATACCGTCGCCGACCATGGCGACTTTCTTGCCTTGTGCCTGCAGCTTGGTGATCTGCTCGCCTTTTTCCTCCGGCAGGACGTCCGCGATGACGTGGGTGACGCCGACCTGGCTGCCGATCGCTTCGGCGGTGTGCCGGTTGTCCCCCGTCAGCATGATGACGTCGAGTCCGAGGGCGTGCAGCCGGGCGATCGCGTCCTTGGACGTTTCCTTGACGGTGTCGGCGACTGCGACGAGTCCGGCGAGTGTGTTATCGACTGCGATGAGCATCGCCGTCTTCCCTTCATTCTCGAGCTGTTCCATGCGGGCTTCGATCGTTTCGACCGGAATGCCGCGACCTGTCATCAGCTTGCGGTTGCCGACGAGGATGGTCTTGCCTTCGATAACCGCTTCAATTCCGTAGCCGGGCAGTGCCTGGAAGGAGTCCGGCTGGGTGAGCTCGATGCCCTGTTCCTTGACGCCTGCCGTGATCGCTTGTGCGAGCGGATGCTCCGACTGGTTTTCCGCGGATGCTGTCCAGCGGAGGACGTCGGTTTGATTGAAGCCTTCCTGGATTTCCACGTCGGTCAGCGACGGCTCGCCTTTCGTGACAGTGCCGGTTTTATCCAGCACGACGGTATCGATCGACCGGGTGTTCTCGAGGTGCTCGCCGCCTTTGAACAGCATGCCCATTTCGGCGGCACGGCCGGAGCCTGCCATGATGGACGTCGGTGTCGCCAGGCCGAGTGCACACGGACAGGCGATGACGAGGATCGAGATTGTCGGGATGATCGCCGAACGGAAGTCGCCCGGTGTGACGGCGAAGTACCAGATGAAGAACGTCACGAGCGCGATGCCGACGACGATTGGGACGAAGACGCCGGAGATCCGGTCCGCGAAGCGCTGGATGTCCGCTTTCGTCCCCTGCGCTTCCTCGACGACGCGGACGATCTGCGCGAGCGCACTGTCCTTGCCGACTTTGGTGGCGCGGATCTGCAGGGAGCCGTTTTTGTTGATGGTCGAGCCGATGACTGGGCTGCCGGGTGCTTTGTCGACCGGGATGCTTTCGCCGGTGATCATCGATTCGTCGATCGCCGACTGGCCGGCGATGATCTCGCCGTCCGCAGGGATCTTCTCCCCCGGTTTGACGAGCAGGATGTCGCCTGCCTGGACCTCTTCGATCGGAATTTCCTGTTCGATGCCGTCTTTTAGCACACGGGCGGTTTTCGCCTGCAGGCCGAGCAGTTTCTGGATCGCCTGGCTCGTCTTGCCTTTCGCCCGGACTTCGAACAGCTTGCCGAGCAGGATGAGGGTCAGGATGACAGCGGATGCCTCGAAGTAGAGCATCGGCTCGCCTGTGCTGCCTCCCTGCACCCACTCGATCAGCAGGTAGACGCTGTAGAAGTAGGCGGCACTCGTACCGAGCGCGACGAGGACGTCCATGTTGGCGCTCTTGTTGCGGAGTGCGTTGAATGCACCCTTGTAGAACTGCGCGCCGATGATGAACTGCACCGGGGTGGCGAGCACGAGCTGGACCCACGGGTTCATGAGGATATCGGGCAGGTAGAGGAACGACAGAAATTCGAAGTGCGCGACCATCGTCCACAGCAATGGCAGCGTGAGGATTGCCGAGAAGATGAATTTCCGTGTCTGTTTCTTGATTTCCTCTTCTTTGTGATCGACTTTCTGTTCGTCGGCGGTCTGCGGATGGAGTTCGTACCCCATCTTCTTGACGGCCGCCATCATGTCCTGCGGTGTGATCTGGCCGCTGTTGTAGCGGACGGTGAGCGTTTCGACCGCAAAGTTGACAGCGGCTTCCGCGACGCCGTCCATGCGGGCGATGCGCTTTTCAATCCGGTTGGCGCATGCGGCGCACGTCATGCCGGTGATATCGAATTCGGCTTTGTCGAAGACGACCCCGTAGCCGAGTTTCTCGATTTTCTCCGTGAAGTCCCGGACGTTTGCTTTCTCGGGGTCATAGCGGACGGTCGTGCTCTCGAGCGCAAAGTTGACGTTCGCCGAGTCGACGCCCTCCATCTTGGACAACCCCTTCTCGATCCGGTTGGCACATGCCGCGCACGTCATGCCATTGATTTTCAATGTCTTTTCTTCCATGTCCCTCACATCCTTTCGATACTGTATGGGGGTATGTAGTTTGCAAAAAAGAAGGATTATGCGGTGGGCATAACCGGCTATTCTTTATTATTGATGTTCTGGAGTTCATGGGGCACTCCAGCTTGCAGCGGAAGACGGTGACTCCGGCGGGAATAGCATGAGCATAAGACCCTGGACTGAGCGTCAGCGAGGGAAGCGGCTTATGCCATGCCCGCGGAAAGCATCCGTCTGCAGCGGAAAGCGGTCTTCCTTAGACCACATCGTACCCCTGATCCTCGATCGTCTCTTTCACTTGCTTCATTGTTGCCTCGTTATCATACTCGACAGTCACTTGGTTTGCAGGCAGGTCGACTTTGACCGATGACACACCGGCAAGTTCCCCGACATTCGTTTCCACCGCGTTGACACAGTGCTGGCACGACATTCCTTCGACATTCAATACTTCTTTCATGATAACAGCCTCCTTCATTGGAATTCAGTTCACTATACCATACCCTCGACAGGTATGGAAATCACCGACTTACTTCGTCATCGTCCGCATGACGGACATCAGTTCTTCGATCGCCGCATCGCCGTCTTGCCCTTTGATGGCATTCGCGACACAGTGCGTCGTATGATCCTCGAGAAGTGCGAGTGACACTTTGTTGATGGCCGACTGGATGGCGCTGATCTGGTGCAAGATGTCGACGCAATAGCGGTCGTTCTCGATCATCTGATGGACGCCGCGGACCTGGCCTTCGATCCGTTTCAGGCGTGTCAGCATCTGCTGCTTGTTCGGCTGGACCGTCTTCTTATTTGTTCCTAGGTTCGTCTCCGTCACGGCGCTCACCCTTTCGTATACCCTATACCCCTATCCTAACACGCAAGGTTCAGATACGCAACCAGACGGATTTCATTCAAAAAACCGGCTTGGGATGGATACCCCTCACCGGTTTTACGAGTGGATCATGCTGCGAGCTTGCGGCATGTCTCTGCGCACTTCTTGCAGTGTTCCGCACAGCGCTGGCAGTGATCGTGGTCATGCTTGCCGCATTCCTCGCCGCACTTCTCACAGACATCCGCACAAAGCTGCAGGATCTGCTTCGTGAACGGGCTGTTGCGTGTGATCGCCTGGACAGCATATGCACATGCGTCGGCACATTCACGGTCGAGCCGGATGCACTCCGCCATCATCTTGACGTCCTCTTCCTTCAGGCACGCGTCGAAACAGTTGTTGCACGCCTCGATGCACTCCGAGAGTACGGAGAGGGCTTCTTTGTATTGCGTTTCCATTTTACATCTCCTCCTGTTAGGTTGAAAAGTGGTGTTGCTTTTCTTTTCCCCGCTAGGATGGCATAAAACGTGAAAGGATAAACTCCTAAGAAACTCCTTATACGGCTTATCCACGCCGTCACTTGCCGTTACTCGTTCGTCTTGTAGTGTTTTCTGATGAATTCCTGCTCCTGCTCGATCGTCAGAATGCCTGTCGCTTTTCCGACCGTGCCGCCTTGCATGTCCCAAATTGTATTGTGATCCTGATCGACAGCGGAGAAATCATCGTTCGACCAGCGCTGCAGTATATCCAAATATACGTCAGCATTTTTTCCGTATTTCTTTTTGTTCTTCTCTACAACCTCTGTCAACCGTTCAACCCTGTCCTGTGTCATCGGCAGGAACCCCCATTTGTCTTCTGCTCTCACTTTCTGATGGGACATGGCATGGATGGCGTTTTCAACCTTCAACTGATCCATCGATGCCGGGAATTCCTCTTCCACAGGGACATCCCTGTCTTCCTCGATTGTCAGAATGGGGGCCTTACCGCTATTTTCTGTCGGCCGGTTTGTTTTCTTGATGGTCACACGGTCTTTCCCTGGCTCATTGATGAGGAAATAGGCTGCCGCACCGATAAGGACGACGCCCAGTATGATGAGTGTTTTTTCATAGAACTCCTCCCCCTCCATCCTAATACACCAAGATGTGGAACTCAACGGTCGTTTTCATACTGGCCCTATCCAGGTCTTGCCTTTTTTATAAGTTGCCAAGGACATAAAAACAGCTTCTCAAATTTGAATTGAGAAGCTGTTTCAGATAGTTTATACGTCCCAGGAGGGATTCGAACCCCCGACCGACGCCTTAGAAGGGCGTTGCTCTATCCAGCTGAGCTACTGAGACAACTGCGTTCCCTGAGTTGTGAAGATCTGGTTGTGATCGGAACGACAGGTTTTATTATAGGCAAAGCTGGGTGTGAAGTCAATAGTAAATTAGCGGAGGCTGAATTGTGCGGTCTCGACGACCGCTCCGCTCAGCGGATCCTTAAATGTCACGGTGAGTGCGTCACCGTCTTCAATGACCGCGTAGGTCGCTGCCCGGCCGCCCCTCGGCTGCACGGTGCTGCCCGGATTGACGTAAAGCAAGCCGTCTTCGCGTTCTGCGCCATACAGGTGGGAGTGGCCGAACAGGACGATGTCTGCGCCGGCTTCGGCTGCTGCGTATTTCAGCTGCAGCAGCGACTCTTTGACGTCGTGCCGGTGGCCGTGCACCATGAGCACCCGTCTGCCCGCCACATCGGCCCGTATGGCGTCTTCGAAGCGTGCGCCCCAGTCACAGTTGCCCTGGACGATCCGTATGCCTTCCAGCACCTGTGCGTCGGACGTGAGCTCGCTGTCGCCGCAATGGAAGACGGCGTCTGCATCGGTCTCCCGGCGGCGGATCGCCCCGATCGTCTTCGTATCGCCGTGCGAATCGCTCAATACGACCAGTTTCACTGACGATCGCCCGCTTCGCTGACCAGTTTCGGCAGTTCCGCTTCGAATTTCCGCATCGCTTCGCCGCGGTGGGAGTACTCCGCCTTCTCCGTCGGCGTCATCTCCCCCATCGACTTGCGCGCCTGCGGGACGTAGAAGATCGGATCGTAGCCGAAGCCGCCCTCGCCCCGGCGTTCGAACAGGATGTTCCCTTCACAGCTGCCGGAGAATGTCTTCGTCTCCATGCCCGGCCCCGCAATCGCGAGCACACAGCGGAAGCGCGCCTGACGGGAGCCTTCCGGAACGCCTTCCAGGTTGGTCAGTGCTTTGTCGATGTTGGCCTGGTCGTCTTTCGGTTCGCCTGCATACCGGGCGGAGTAGACGCCGGGCTCGCCGTTCAGCGCATCGATTTCAAGGCCGCTGTCGTCCGAGATGACCCATATGTTCAGGAGCTTGGCGGTTTCTTCCGCCTTCAGGATCGCATTCTCCTCGAATGTCGTCCCCGTCTCGTCCACTTCGATCGGCTCGTCCAGGTCCTGGAGCGAGCGGACGGTGATGCCGTGCGGCTTGAACAGCACTTCGAAGTCCTTCACTTTGCCTTTGTTGTTCGTTGCGATCAATACTTCCTTCATTGCGCTGCCTCCTCGTGTGATTCGATTTGTGCGCAGATCGGGCCGAGTGCTTCTTTCTGCAGACCGATCAGCTGATGGATGCCGGTTTCCGCCAAGTCCAGCAGGCCGTTCATCTCCGCACGGGTGAATGTCGATTCCTCGCCAGTCCCCTGCAGTTCGACGAATTCACCGGCGCTCGTCATGACGACGTTCATATCGACGGCTGCCGAGGAGTCCTCCAAGTAGTCAAGATCCAGGATGAGCGCGCCGTCCTCTTTCTTTCCGACGCTCGTCGCCGCGAGATACTGCCGGATCGGGAACTTCGCGAGCTTCTTGTCGGCTGCAATGCCCGCCGCAGCCATCGCCATCGCGACGTATGCTCCGGTGATCGACGCGGTGCGTGTGCCTCCGTCCGCCTGGATGACGTCGCAGTCGATCCAGATCGTGCGCTCGCCGAGTGCTTCAAGGTCGATGACCGAACGGAGCGCCCGTCCGATGAGCCGCTGGATCTCCATCGTGCGTCCGCCGATCTTGCCCCGTGACGCTTCACGCTGCGTGCGCTGGCCGGTTGCGCGCGGCAGCATCGAGTACTCCGCGGTGACCCAGCCTTTTCCGCTTCCCCGCAGGAATGGCGGTACGCGGTCCTCGACGGATGCCGTACAGATCACTTTCGTATTGCCGACCGTGATGAGCACGGAGCCTTCCGGGTGCAGCAGGAAGTCCTTTTCTATCGTTACGTTTCTCAGTTCGTTGTTCGTTCGTCCGTCGTGTCTCAAATCACATACCCTCTTTCTTTTCATTCGTCCATTTTAGCATACCCATCGGAACCCGCGCAAAAGCCCGGCGGAGGAGCACACCGGGCGGAATGTTCTGCTATTATTGCGGTACAGGGAGCGTCAGCCGGCCGACAGCAGGTGATTGTATGCCGAGCCAGTCCGCCGTGATTGTCCTGAAATGCTCAGGGTTTCCCGTCGTATGGAAACGCGAACTTCCGCGTTCATCGCTCTGCCGCCTGTTTCCCTCAGCCTCCAGGAGCTGTATGACCGTATCCGCAGTTGCGGCACCTGACGTCACGAGTGCCGTCCCGTCCGGCAGATGCTTCCGGATGAACGGAGCGAGCAGCGGGAAATGCGTGCAGCCTAAAATGACGGTGTCGAACGATTCGCTCTGCAGCGGCAGGAGCGCCTGCTTCACCGCCTCGTCGGCCGTTTGTGTCTTGTAGACTGCCTGTTCCACGAGCGGCACGAACGTCGGACAGGCGAGCTGCAGGACGTCCGCATGCGGTGAAAGGCCGTGTATCGCCTCGCGGTACGCACCGCTCTTCACGGTGCCGATCGTGCCGAGCACAGCGATCCGTTTCGTATCCGACTTACGGACAGCTGTGCGTGCGCCCGGGTCGATGACGCCGATAATCGGGAATGTGAACAGCGGCCGCACGTGATCGAGGGCGAATGCTGTCGCCGTGTTGCAGGCGATGACGGCGAGCTTGACGCCGAACCGGTCGAGTGCGCCGATCAGCTGCTTCGTAAAGCGGATGATCTCTTGCGGGGACCGGCTGCCGTATGGGCAGCGGGCGTCGTCCCCGATGTAGATGAAGTTCTCCTCCGGCATCCGTTCCAGCAGTTCTTTCATGACGGTCAGGCCGCCCACTCCTGAATCGATGATGCCGATCGGGTAGTCCGCTGTCCCGCTCATTTCGGTTCCGGGCTCATTTCCACGTGAAGTTTCGACAGCAGATCCGTGAATGACCGGAGTTCCTCTTCACTGAAGTCCTTCATGACATCCTCCAGGTACTGACGCCGCTTGTCGATCACTTCCTGGATGACGCGCCCGCCTTCTTCGAGCAGATGGATGCGGACGACACGGCGGTCCTTGTCATCCCTCACCCGCTTGACGAGTTCGTTTTTCTCCATCCGGTCGACGAGGTCCGTCGTCGTGCTGAAAGCTAGATACATTTTGTTCGACAGATCGCCGATCGTCATATCCCCATGCTCGAACAGCCACTGCAAGGCGACGAACTGCGGCGGCGTAATCGTATAATTGCTGAGGATTTTGCGCCCCTGCTGCTTGATGATCGCGGCGATGTAGCGCAGATCCTTTTCCATTCGGTGGATTTCTTCTTGTTTCGTGTCCATGTTTTCAGTCATCAGTACCCACTCCAAGTCATGAGTTTGCTTATTATTTTCCTCTTAACCCGGGGAAAAAGCAATAGTTATGTCAAACTCATGGGTTTTCGGTGTGCCTGTAAGTCACGCTTCCTCGACGATCGTGCCGGCGAAGCGGTCTTGCGGAAGCTGTCTGCCGCCTTCCTGTTCGAACGTCTTCCGATGTGTGAAGTACTGGATGCCGCTGACGGACTCCCGGTAGACGATCCGTTTGGCGATCTGGACGCCGGATGGTTTTCCGCCGTTTTCATCCTCAAGCTGGAGTCCGGTGAGCCTGTAGCCGACCGTCTGCCCTTTCGTATATAGCTGGGCGAATTCGAGGGTTCCCGCGATGACGGACGGCGTCACCAGGTTATGGACCGCTTCACTTTTCACTTTCTTCCGCAGCAGGTATTCCGTGAATGCCGTGACCGCTGCGTTGACGGCATGATCGATCATGTATGCTTTCAGACGCTTTTTTGTAATTTCTTTCATCTTTTCTCCTCCTCGACTTGTATATTGGTTCAAAATGAAGTATACCAGATCTGTCCGATATTCTTCCGAATCACGAAAAAAGACTGCAGACATCTCTGCAGTCTTCCATACCCGCTTTGCGGTCAATCAATGCTCAATTCACCGAGCCGGATCAATTCGATCATCGCCTGGGCTCTGCCAGAGACCCCAAGTTTCTGGATGGTGTTCGAAATATGATTCCGAACTGTTTTTTCACTGATGCCCAATTCGCCGGCAATCTCTTTTGTTGTGTGATCGGCAATCAGCAGCGTGAATATTTGCCGTTCCCTGCCCGTCAGCACAGAACGGCTGCTAAACTCCTCATTCAAGACGCGCCCCTCCCATCGGTTTCTCTTTACAGTATTCCAACTGTGGAGAGGCTGTGCCGGCTCAGTTCCTGGTTTTCTCGCAGAATTGCTCTTTCTCGTGTTCACTCCACGGAACACCCGACCCGGTTTTCTTGGAAATCTGCACCATGGCACCGCGCCCTGTGAAAACGATGTCTCCCT
Organism: Sporosarcina koreensis; assembly: GCF_000826145.2. Classification (GTDB taxonomy): domain Bacteria; phylum Bacillota; class Bacilli; order Bacillales_A; family Planococcaceae; genus Sporosarcina; species Sporosarcina trichiuri. Next base: position 252,090 of record NZ_LN651337.1, on the reverse strand, counting down.
TTTCGTTCTTCCCCATGTAATGGATATCGACGGAACTTCGTCCGATCGAACCGGCTTTGACATGAACGTCCACCGTTTCATCGAAAAACACTTGTTTCATATAATCGCATTGGAGATCGGCGACGACAGGGATGCAGTCGCCGTCCGGATCGAGCCAGTCATTCATGAGGCCGATATGTTTAAGATAGTCGATGCGCGCCTGCTCGAAATAGGCGAATGTCACCGTATTATTCAAATGGCCGAACATATCCGTCTCGGAAAAACGGACACGGATCGGCACGGAGAAACGAAAGCCCTCCTGCCACTCTTCGAAGTTCTCAATATACGTCTGTTTCAATCAAAACGCCCCCCAGTCTGATAAGTGAATACTCATTCATTTATCAGTATAGCAAAGTTATCTGAAAATAAGAAGTGAGATTGACTTGTCAAGTGCATTATACGCGGCACAGGCTGTACGAGGCATGCGAGTTGAGCCGCGGAAGTCGGTGACGGCTCCATCGCCTTGGGTGTTCCACAGGAAATGCGGAGCGCAGCGGAGCCGGCAAGCTAAGGGGTTGAAACTTTTTTTGGAATGGACGTCTTTATGAGCGGTTTGGACAAGTTTATGAGCGCTATTTTAGTTTAATGATCACTACTGGAGATTTATGAGCGGTAATCGCTTTTTATGAGCAGATTCCGGGATTTATGAGCAAAAACTCTTTTTTATGAGCGGAATGACCCGGTTTATGAGCGCAGGCCGCCTTGCCCCCATTCAACGAAAGAAAAAACACCCGGACGGCCAGCGAACAGCTGGCAATCCGGGTGTTGGACTGGCGGGGATCAGTCCACCATATGGTCGCTTCCGAAGAAGTTCTTGAACATCTGAACCGTTGTTGCACGGTTCATGGATGCGATGGACGTCGTCAATGGAATACCTTTCGGGCAAGCCACGACACAGTTCTGGGAGTTCCCGCACTCGGCGAGGCCTCCGTCTGTCATCAACGCTGCGAGACGCTCATCTTTGTTCTTCGCGCCAGTTGGATGCGTGTTGAACAGGCGGACTTGCGAAATCGCGAACGGCCCCATGAAGTTTGTCGAGTCGTTGACGTTCGGGCATGCCTCGAGGCAGACGCCGCATGTCATGCATTTCGACAGCTCGTATGCCCACTGGCGCTTGCGCTCCGGCATACGGGGACCTTCACCGAGATCGTACGTTCCGTCAATCGGAACCCATGCTTTGATTTTCTTGAGGGAGTCGAACATGCCTTCACGGTCGACCATCAAGTCACGGACAACCGGGAATGTGCGCATCGGCTCCAGTTTGATCGGCTGTGTGAGCTGATCGACGAGGGCTGTACACGACTGGCGCGGACGGCCGTTGATGACCATCGAGCAGGCACCGCATACTTCCTCGAGACAGTTCATGTCCCAGTTGATCGGTGTAGTTTTCTCGCCCTTCGAATTGACCGGGTTACGTCGGATTTCCATCAATGCGGAAATGACGTTCATGTTAGGCTTATATGGGATTTCGAAAGACTCCATGTATGGCGCGGATTCAGGTGTATCCTGACGCTGGATTTCGAAAATAACTGTTTTACCGGGTGCTGTCTTTTCTGCGACAGCGGTTTGTTGTTCACTCATTTCCGTCAGTCTCCTTTCGATGCGGAATAATCGTGCAGCGATACGCCGGGCACTTAGTGGGCTGACGTATAGTCGCGCTTACGAGGCGGGATCAGGGATGTATCGACCTCTTCGTAAGAGATGATCGGTGCGGACTTTCCGTCGAACTGGGCAATCGTCGTTTTCAGGAAGTTCTCGTCGTCACGTTCCGGGAAGTCCGGCTTGTAATGCGCGCCGCGGCTTTCGTCACGTTTCAGGGCACCGAGTGTGATGACCCGTGCCAAGTATAGCATGTTTTTCAGCTGACGCGTAAACGTTGCGCCTTGGTTGGACCACTGCTGCGTATCTGTCATATCGATGTTTTCCCAGCGCTCGAGGAGCTCCTGGATCTTCTTGTCTGTCGCCTCGAGACGATCGTTGTACCGGACAACGGTCACGTTCTCCGTCATCAGCTCGCCAAGTTCCCGGTGAATGACATATGCATTCTCGGTCCCCTTCATGCTGATGATTTTATCCCACTTGTCCTGCTCTTCTTTGACCGCGTCGTCGAAGATCTTGGAAGGCAGATCATCCGCAGATGTCTTGAGACCTTTCATGTACTTGACGGCTTCCGGTCCTGCGAGCATACCGCCGTATACCGCAGAAAGGAGGGAGTTCGCACCGAGACGGTTTCCGCCATGCTGTGAGTAGTCACATTCACCCGCCGCAAACAATCCTGGGATGGACGTGTGCTGTTCGTAGTCGACCCACAGTCCGCCCATTGAGTAATGGACTGCCGGGAAGATCTTCATCGGCACTTTGCGCGGATCTTCGCCTGTGAACTTCTCGTAGATTTCGATGATGCCGCCGAGTTTGACGTCAAGCTCATGCGGATCTTTATGGGACAGGTCGAGATAGACCATGTTCTCGCCGTTGATGCCGAGCTTCTGGTTCACACAGACGTCGAAGATCTCACGTGTCGCGATATCCCGCGGCACGAGGTTACCGTATGCCGGGTATTTCTCTTCGAGGAAGTACCAAGGCTTGCCGTCTTTGTACGTCCAGATCCGTCCGCCTTCCCCACGTGCGGATTCACTCATGAGACGCAGTTTGTCGTCTCCCGGAATCGCAGTCGGGTGGATTTGGATGAATTCGCCGTTCGCATATTTCGCACCCTGCTGATAGACGATCGAAGCGGCCGATCCTGTATTGATGACCGAGTTCGTCGACTTCCCGAAGATGATTCCCGGTCCGCCGGTCGCCATGATGACCGCATCCGCAGGGAATGCTTTGATTTCCATTGTCCGGAGGTCCTGCGCACGGATTCCGCGGCAGATGCCTTCTTCGTCAAGTACCACACCAAGGAATTCCCAGTGTTCATACTTCTGCACAAGACCTGCGACTTCCTGTGCACGGACCTGCTCGTCCAATGCATACAGGAGCTGCTGGCCTGTCGTCGCGCCGGCATATGCCGTACGGTGGTGCATCGTTCCGCCGAAACGGCGGAAGTCAAGAAGGCCTTCCGGTGTCCGGTTGAACATGACGCCCATCCGGTCGAACAGGTGGATGATACTCGGTGCCGCGTCCGCCATCGCTTTTACCGGAGGCTGGTTGGCCAGGAAGTCCCCGCCATATACCGTATCGTCAAAGTGGATCCATGGGGAGTCGCCTTCCCCTTTCGTATTCACCGCACCGTTGATACCGCCCTGGGCACAGACGGAGTGGGAACGTTTAACAGGTACGAGGGAAAACAAGTCGACTCCGACGCCTTCTTCTGATGCCTTGATGGTTGCCATAAGTCCGGCGAGACCGCCGCCTACGACAATCACTCTGCCTTTTGACATAGTTGTTTCACTCCTCAAAATTTACATGATTACAAAATTGTTCTTAGACGAATGCGAACAGTGCACGCAGACCGATAACCGTCAGAACAACGAAAAAGATCATAGTTACATAAGAGACGATACGCTGGGAACGCGGTGACTGTGCAAGTCCCCAAGTAACGAGGAATGACCAGATACCGTTCGCCAGGTGGAACGTTGCTGCGATGATTCCAAGTGCATAGAACACGATCATGAACGGGTTGCTCAGGATGTCAGCCATCATGTCGAAGTTGACTTCCGTACCGAACAGTTTCTGGATACGTGTCTCGTAGATGTGCCATGCGATGAAGATGACCAGGAATACACCTGAAATCCGCTGGAGCATGAACATCCAGTTACGGAACGTGCCGTAGCGCTGCACGTTGTTTTTCGAAGTGAACGCAAGATAGACTCCGTAAAACGCGTGGAACATGAGCGGTATGTAGATGACGAACCATTCGAGGAAATAGATGAACGGCAGGTTTTCAATGAAATGTGCCGCTGTGTTGAATGATTCAACACCTCTTGTTGCGAAATGGTTGATGATCAAGTGCTGCGTCACGAACAGGCCGATCGGAATGATCCCGAGCAGTGAATGCAGGCGTCGCCAATAGAACTCTGATTCTCTCACCAAGTGATTTACCCTCCCTTAATATATGAGCCGGATTGTGTGTACATCGCCGTACGTTTGCGAACGAATGATTGACGGTCCGTCTCTTCGTGTTACAATATAATAACATGTACATTGTACTCTTCCATTTTGGGTAGGTCAAGGTGACTCGCTTATTTGGTGCGTCTTTTCCGCATGTTGAGGCTATTCTAAAATAGTAAATAGATTACGATGAAAGGGATGCTTGCGTTTTGGCAAACGAGACCACTGGACAGCCGACCCGCTTCGGTTATGAGCTGCTGAGAGATCATGTGATCCCGGATATCCTCGGTAAGCATGAAGATGATATTCTGTATTGGGCCGGCAAAGAGATCGCCCGCAAGTTCCCTGTTTTTTCGGTGGATGAAGTCCCCCAATTTTTCAAGGAAGCCGGCTGGGGGACGCTCGTGCGCGTGTCATCCGGCAAAGAGGAAATCGATTATGAATTGACGGATCGGCTGGAGTCGCCGGCGACCGAGGATGCGTTCAGCCTGGAATCCGGATTCCTCGCCGAGCAGCATCAGATCGCGAACGGCTGCCTGACCGAGTGTTATGGATCGCGTGACGCCGACACGGGCCGCATCGTTTTGCAGGTCCGCTGGGATGAGACGTATAACTTAGGTGACTGATGGATGGACCGGAGGGGCTTGCGGCCTCTCCGGTTTTTTGTGTTCGGGTGTTGCAGTGCTGCAGGATACGGACCGCTCCATTCAAGCGGCGAACCGCTCGTTTCAGTCGGCGAACCGCTCCATTCTTGCAGCTGACCGATCATATAGTACCGCTAAGCGATCAATTGCTGGTGCTGACCGATCATTTCCTCACCATAATCGCTCAATTCCTCATGCCCCTCCCCCGTCACAGCACAAAAAACGGACCCGCCACAGGTCCGTTGTCAGTCTTGCGCTTCCTCTTTCGCTTTCGCCTGCTCCGTGAAATATTCTGTCACCGATTCGGCGACGGACTTCGGGAGGCCGGCTTCGATGAGCTGGTCGGTGGTGGCGGCCTTAATTTTCTTGACGGAGCCGAAGTGCTTGAGCAGCTTCTGCTTCCGTTTCGGCCCGACGCCGGGCAGTCCATCGAGCGAGGACACGAGCGAGCCGGCCTGGCGCCGCTGCCGGTGGAACGTGATGGCGAACCGGTGCACTTCGTCCTGGATGCGCTGCAGCAGGTAGAACGCTTCGCTCGAGCGCTTCAGCGGGATCAGTTCCGGTGGCGACCCGTACAGCAGGTTCGCGGTCTGGTGTTTCTCGTCCTTGGCGAGACCGGCGATCGGGATCGACAGGCCGAGCTCGTCTTCGATCACTTCGCGGGCGATGTTCATCTGCCCTTTCCCGCCATCGATGACGATCAGGTCAGGCAGCGGGAGATCGTCCTTCAGCACGCGGCTGTACCGGCGCCGGATCACTTCCCGCATCGCCCCGTAGTCATCATGCGCTGCGGCCGTCTTCGTCTTGTATTTCCGGTAGTCCTTCCGGTTCGGCTTGCCGTCAACGAACGATACCATTGCCGATACCGGCTCGACGCCGTGCGTGTGCGAGTTGTCGAACGCTTCGATGCGCAGCGGGATGGAGATGTTCATCGCATCGCCGAGTTCCTCGCAGGCGCCGACTGTCCGTTCCTCCTGCCGGTCGAGCAGCTGGAATTTCTGCCGCAGGGAAATCGCTGCGTTCTTGTTGGCGAGCTGCACGAGATCCTTCTTCTTGCCCCGCTGCGGAATGTACGCGTGCACATCGAGCAGCTGCTCGACAAGATCTTTGTCGGTATCCTGCGGCAGCAGCACTTCGCTCGGTTTGATGTGCGCGGCTTTGCTGTAGAACTGGCCGATGAACGTCAGCAGTTCCTCTTCCGGATCCTGGTACATCGGGAACAGCGAGACGTCGCGCTCAATCAGCTTGCCCTGACGCACGAAGAACACCTGCACGCACATCCAGCCCTTTTCGACGGCGTAGCCGAAGATGTCACGGTCCTTGAAATCGTGCATCGTCATCGTCTGCTTCTCCATGACCGTTTCGATGTTCGTGATCTGGTCGCGGTACTCCGTCGCCCGCTCGAATTCGAGGTTCTCGGCAGCGGCATTCATCTTCACGGTGAGCTCTTTCTTCATTTCTTTATAGCCGCCGTTCAGGAACCGGGCGATGTCGTCGGTCATCTCCTTGTACGTCTCCTTCGATACGTCGTAGACGCACGGCGCCAGGCACTGGCCCATATGGTAATACAGGCAGACCCGGTCCGGCAGCGTATGGCATTTCCGGTACGGATACAGCCGGTCGAGCAGTTTCTTCGTCTCGGTCGCTGCCGTGACGTTCGGATACGGACCGAAATAGCGGCCTTTGTCCTTTTTGACGATCCGCGTGACGATCAGTTTCGGATGGCGTTCCGCGGTCAGCTTCAGATACGGATACGTCTTATCGTCCTTCAGCATGATGTTGTATTTCGGATCGTACTGCTTGATGAGGTTCAGCTCCAGGATGAGCGCCTCGATGTTGGACGACGTGATGATGAACTCGAAGTCCTCGATTTCGGAGACGAGCCGCTGGGTTTTCGCGTCATGGGATCCGGTGAAATAGCTGCGGACCCGGTTTTTCAGCACTTTCGCCTTACCGACGTAGATGATGGTGCCCTGCCTGTCTTTCATGAGATAGCACCCGGGATCATCGGGAAGGATGGCGAGCTTCTGCTGGATCAATTCATTCATGGTTATCTGTCACCTGCCAAAAAAACCGGGTTCCGCTGAGAACAGGGACCCGGTCTTGAGATAGTAAGCTTATGCGTGCTGGTCAACCAATTTTGCAAGTTCCTCTTTCGGACGGAAGCCGACTACTTTGTCGACAGTTTCGCCGTCTTTCATGACGAGGAGTGTCGGGATCGACATGATGCCGAATTTGCTTGCAGTTCCCTGGTTGTCATCCACGTTCACTTTCACGATCTGCGCTTTGCCTTCGATTTCGCCGTCCAATTCTTCAAGAACCGGAGCGATCATCTTACAAGGCCCGCACCATGGTGCCCAGAAGTCAACGAGTACGACACCTTCACTTGTCTTTTCAGTAAAGTCTGCATCAGTAGCGTTCAGAATAGCCATTGGATAATTCCTCCTTTGTAGGTAACAACTCTGGAACAAGTATATCATGCACATTCACCCGAGGCGAAAAATCTGCTTATAGCGCTTACAGCACCTGCGGGATGGATCGCTTGCAGGATCCGCTCCGGTAAAACAGGGCCTTCCATTCAAGTACAAATGGAAGGCCCTGCCGAAATGTGATTATGCAGTCTGACCCGCTTTGAGTTTCTTCACTTCGTCGATCAGGATCGGCATGACGTCGAACAGGTCGCCGACGATTCCATAGTCCGCCACTTTGAAGATGTTGGCTTCCGGATCTTTGTTGATGGCGACGATGATCTTGGAGTTCGACATACCCGCCATGTGCTGGATCGCGCCGGAGATGCCGACCGCGATGTACAGGTCAGGCGTGACGACTTTCCCTGTCTGGCCGATCTGGAGCGAGTAATCACAGTAGTCCGCATCACACGCACCGCGGGATGCGCCGACTGCGCCGCCGAGCAGATCCGCGAGTTCTTCGAGCGGTTTAAAACCGTCTTCGCTCTTGACGCCGCGTCCGCCTGCTACGATGACTTTCGCTTCGGAGAGGTCGACCCCTTCGGATGCTTTCCGTACGACGTCCGCGATGACGGAGCGGAGGTTCGTGATGTCCGCAGATACGGATGACACGTCACCAGAGCGGCTGTCGTCCTTCTCAAGCGGTTCGATGTTGTTCGGACGGATCGTCACGAACAGCAGTCCTTCTTTGTTCTTGACCTTCTCGAATGCTTTTCCGGAGTAGATCGGGCGGATGAATTCCGCATCGTCGCCTTCCCCTTCGATCGTTGTAACATCCGAAATGAGTCCCGAGCCGAGTTTGGCTGCGATCTTCGGGGAGAGGTCCTTCCCGAGTGCTGTATGCCCCATGACGATGGCTTCCGGCTTTTCCTGTTCATAGACAGCCATGAACGCCTGGCCGAAGCCGTCGGATGTATACTGCTTCAAGTCCGCATTCTCAACAGTGACGACACGGTCCGCCCCGTGCTGGATCATGTCCTGCGCAAGGTTCTCCACTGATTCCCCGATGAGTACGCCTGTGATCGTGCCGCCTCCTGAAATCTGCTTCGCCGCCGCTATGGCTTCAAAGGATACGTTCCGCAATTCGCCTTCGCGAGTTTCGCCCAGTACTAACACATTTTTTGACATGTTTTGTCCCTCCTAGAACGGTTTAAATGGTCCGAAATCAGATGACTTTCGCTTCTTTGCTGAGCAGTGTGACCAGTTCGCTCACCTGGTCCGCCACTTCGCCTTCGAGGATCCGCCCTGCCTCTTTTGCAGGCGGCATGAAGATGTCGACAGTTTCCGTTTTCGCTTCGACATCGTCTTCGTCGAGATCCAGATCATCGAGTTCCAGTTCTTCAAGCGGTTTCTTTTTCGCTTTCATGATCCCCGGCAGTGATGGATAGCGCGGTTCGTTCAATCCCTGCTGTGCCGTCACGAGGAGCGGCAGGGCAGTCTTGATCGTCTCCGAGTCCCCTTCCACGTCGCGGACGAGTGTCGCATCGGTGCCGTCCAGCTTGAGGTCGGTGATCGTCGTCACGCAGTTGATGCCGAGGAGTTCCGCAACACGCGGGCCGACCTGGCCGGAGCCGCCGTCGATTGCGACGTTTCCTGCAATGATGAGATCCGCGTCTTTGTCTTTCAAGTATTCGGCGATGATCTTGGCTGCCGAGAACTCATCCATTTCATCGAGATCGTCTTCCGTGTTGATGAGAACCGCTTTGTCAGCCCCCATCGCAAGCGCTGTGCGGAGCTGCTTTTCCGCGTCCTCACCGCCGAGTGACAGGACGGTCACTTCCCCGCCGTGTTCGTCGCGGACCTGGATCGCTTCCTCGACCGCATACTCGTCATACGGGTTGATGATGAATTCTGCACCGTCGTCCTGGATTTCACCATTTTTTACAACGATTTTTTCCTCTGTGTCAAATGTGCGTTTTACCAAAGCATAGATATTCATATTGCTGACCTCCTCAACTTTTTATCGTCCATTGAATTTCGGTTTGCGTTTTTCGATGAATGCCTGGATGCCCTCTTTTGCGTCTTCCGACACGAAGACCTGACCGAAGGAGTCGGCTTCCGCCTGTACGCCTTTGCGGTACGAATCGTCTTTCGTATACTGCAGCATGCGCAGTGCCGCCTGCATGGCGACCGGGCTCTTCTCTGCAATTTTGTGTGCGATTGCAAGAGTTTCCGTCATCAGGTCCTCTTCCGGGAAGGCGCGGTTCGCGAGCCCCCACAGCACGGCTTCGGTTCCTGTGATCGGTTCACTCGTCAGCAGCATCTCCGCTGCTTTTGCCTTGCCGACATATCCCGGCAGGCGCTGGGTTCCCGCAAATCCGGGAATCAGGCCGAGCTGCAGTTCCGGCAGGCCGAGTTTCGCAGTTTCCGTCACAAAACGCATATGGCAGGCCATCGCCAGTTCCAGTCCGCCGCCGAGTGCGGCACCGTGGATAGCTGCAATGACCGGCTTGTGATACGTCTCGAGACGTTCGAAGACCGCCTGGCCGTCGCTCGAAAGTTTCGAGAATTCAGCGCCTGAAGAAACTGTCGTGAATTCCTTGATGTCCGCGCCGGCGGAGAAGAAATTCCCTTCGCCGCGCAGGACGATCACACGGACGTCATCGATGTCTTTCAGCTGTTCGAGCAGTTCCCCGACCTCAAGAATGAGGGCGCGTGCCAGGGCGTTCGCCGGCGGCCTGTTGATGGAGGCGACGGCAACCCCCCGGTCGATCGTTACGGATAAAAACTCCATGTCATCCCATCCTTTTTCAGTACAGTGTGCTGGTTGTTAACTAGAAATGGAAGCGCCTTCAATGATAGCATACATGTTTCACTGATTTAAAGATTTATACTTATTCCGCATCCGGCTGCCGGGTGTGCTGCTCAGCCTTTCATGCCGGAGAGCAGCAGCTTATGGACTTTTGGTGCAAGTTCCGTGAGACCGTATTTCTGGTCGTTCATGACCCAGGACGTGCACGTCTCGTCGATCGTGCCGAAGACCATTTGCCGGGCGAGCCGGGTGTCGAGATCCTGCGCGAATTCGCCGTTTGCGATCCCCTCTTTCAGGATGGCGTCCATGAGCGTCATGTACTCTTTCAGCACTTCATTGATACGGAAGCGCAGTTCCTTGCCTGACTGCCGCAGTTCAAGCTGCGTGACAATGGCCAGGTTGCGGTCCTCGTGGAGGACGTTGAAATGGTTCTGGATCAGTTTATACAGCTTCTCTGAAGCCGGGCAGTCCATTTCCAGAATTTCTTTGACGTAGTCTGCGAAGACGGCCATCTTTTCCTGGAACACGGAGATGAGGATGTCTTCTTTGTTCTTGAAGTAGAGATAGATGGTACCGTCTGCGACGCCCGCCTCTTTTGCGATTTTGGACACTTGCGCCTGATGGTAGCCGTTCTGTGCGATCACTGCGACGGCAGCGTCTACGATTTTCTTATATTTCGGTTTTTCCCGCTTCAGTTTGCTCACCACCATCATTGATTGAATAAAAAAGAAAATATGAATGATGGTTCATTCATATTTTCATAGTAATCGCTATTCAGTTTTCCGTCAAGCTTTTTTGCCTCAGGAGGTCAGTTTCTGTTCGAGCTTCTTCTTCTCCTCGTCGACCAGCGCCCTGCGCAGGATCTTGCCGACTGCGGTCTTCGGCAGTTCGTCACGGAAGTCATAGATGCGCGGCACTTTGAATGAGGCCATGTTGGCGCGGCAGAAGGCGTCCAGTTCTTCTTCCGTCGCGTGTTTCCCTTCCTTCAGGACGATGTACGCTTTCACTGTCTCGCCGCGATACGGATCCGGCACACCGGCGACAACGCATTCCTGGATGGCGTCATGCTCATACAGCACTTCCTCGATCTCGCGCGGTGAGATGTTGAAACCGCTCGCGATGATCATATCTTTCTTGCGGTCGACGACATAGAAGAAGCCGTCCTCATCCATGTACCCGAGATCACCGGTCAAAAACCAGCCGTCCCGGAAACTTTCCGCCGTCTCTTCCGGCCGGTTCCAATAGCCTTTCATCACCTGCGGCCCTTTGACCGCGATTTCGCCGACTTCCCCGGGTTTCATCCGCTCCGCGGAGTCGGGCGGGAGGATGGCGACATCGGTGTCCGGCCATGGCACGCCGATCGATCCGCGTTTCCGCTGGCCTTCCCAGACGAAGTTCGCGATCGCGACTGGGGACGTTTCCGTCAGTCCGTAGCCTTCCACGAGCTTACCGCCGGTGACGGTCTCGAATTTTTCCTGGACGTCGACCGGAAGTGCCGCCGAACCGCTCAGGCACGCTTTGATGGAGGACAGATCGTATTTGGCGATATCCGGGTGGTTCAGCAGACCGATGTAGATGGTCGGTGCGCCGGGGAACAGCGTCGGCTTCTGCTTATCGATCTCCTTCAGTGCCGTTTTGAAATCGAATTTCGGGATCAGCACCATTTTGTTCGCGGACATGACCGATGCAATCAGGACGGTGGTCATGCCGTATACATGGAAGAACGGCAGGATGCCCATGTACACTTCTTCCCCGTCAGCCGCCTTGTACAGCCAGGCCCGGCACATCTCAGCGTTCGCAATCAGGTTGCGGTGCGTCAGCATGACCCCTTTCGGCGGGCCGGTCGTGCCGCCCGTATACTGCAGCAGCGCAAGTGTCTCGCTGTAATCGGAATCGAGCGGGATTTTGTCCGCCGGCATCGATTTCATGATTTCCGTGAACAGATGGCTGACGCCGCGGTGCTCGACTTTGACGGCGATGCCGTTGTCCTTTTTCTGGATGAACGGATAGATCAGATTCTTCGGGAACGGCAGGTAATCTTTGATGCCCGTGACGATGATGTTCTCAAGGTCCGTCTCCTTGAAGACGGCCATCACGCGCGGGTACAGCATGTCGAGTGTGATGATCGCTTTCGCTCCTGAATCGTTCAGGATGTACTCGATTTCGCGCTCCTTGTAGAGCGGATTCGTCTGGACGACGACTGCCCCGGCATAAAGGATCCCGTAATAGGCGATCGCATTCTGCGGACAGTTCGGCAGCATGATCGCCACCCGGTCTCCTTCTTCGACGCCGAGTTTCCGCAGGTAGCCTGCGAACTTCAGTGCGGATTGATAGAATTCGCCGAACGAGACGTCCTTGCCGAGGAAGTGGATTGCGGTCTTCGACGGATAAGCCGCCGCGGACCTCGTCAAATAGTCCTGCAGCGGGATCAGATCGTACTCGAGCGACTCCGGAATTTCCGGCGGATATTGAGCCAGCCATGGTTTCGAACTCATGTGAACAGCCTCCTTTTCGACAGTATATTCATAGAATATTCTTTCTTTCCTAAGTATAACGAAAGTTGTATGCGTTTACAATTGCAGATTTCCAAAAGAAAAGGCAGACGTCCGACGCGAATGCGTCAGGAAGTCTGCCGGACCATCCATATGATGCCGATCACGATGAAGACTATGCATAGGACAAGCAGGATCTTCGAGAGTTTTTCCATTTAGTATCGTCTCCACTGTACTGATGTTTTACGAAATGCTTGCACCGATGACGAATGACAGGCCGACCGAGATGATCATCGATATGAACCCGACGGACCGGTTATCCTTTTCGATTTCGTCGTCTACATGGAACATCGGCGTCAGGAATTCGAACAGGACATAGGCGAAGACGAGAAGGGCGAAACCGTACAATCCCCAGCCGATCATCTGCGGCAGCGTATTGTGCTGCTCGATGGAATAGCGGAAGATGTTCGCCACGCCGAATATCTTGCCTCCTGTCGCGAAGGCGACCGCGAGATTCCCGTTCTTGATTTCCTGCCAGTTGCGGTATTTGGTCACGAGTTCAAAGATGACCATCGCTACGACGAGACAGAGGACGACGGTGCTGAAATAGCCGGCTGTCTCGACGAGCGGGTTGCTCCAGAATCCGGTAGTTGCCATGTGTGCAGACCCCTTTTTTACGATGATATCCTATCGGTTACGGATGGGTCTGCAAAAAGTTTCACTTTCAGAGGAATTATTTCAGTTCGACGACCGTTACGCCATGGCCGCCTTCCCCGGCGTCTCCGAACCGGTAGCTTTTGACGCGGGAATGCTTCTTCAGCATCTGCTGAATCCCCTGCCGGAGCGCGCCGGTCCCTTTGCCGTGGATGATGGAGACCTGATGATAGTTCGACAACAGTGCGTCGTCCAGGTATTTCTCTGTCCTGCGGATTGCGTCTTCGTAGCGCTCGCCCCGCAGGTCGAGTTCGAGTTTGACATGTTCGGTACGTCCCCGGACGGCCGCAGATGCTTTCGTCTGCTTTTCTTTCTCCGGCTTGACGTACTCGAGTCCCGATTCGTCGAGCTTCATCTTCAGGATGCCGATCTGGACGATCCATTCCTTATCGGAGACCTTTTCCATGAGCGTGCCTTTCTGGCCGTAGCTGAGCACTTTCACTTCGTCGCCTGCCTGAAGCGGACGCGGCGCCGCTTTCGCCTTCGGCGCCTGCTTCTTCGTCTGGGCCGGAGCAGCGCCTTCCAGCCGTTTCCTCGCTTCGATAAGTTCATGCTCTTTGACGTTTGCACCTGCCGTCATACGGAGCGCACGCAGGTCTTTGATGACTTCATCCGATTCGCGGCGTGCGTCATCGACGATCCGCTTCGCTTTCTCCTTCGCCTTTTCGGTCAGACGGTCTTTCATCTCTTCCTGTTCGGCGAGTTTTTCGGCGAGTTCCTTTTTCAGCAGTTCCGTCTCTTTGAGCAGCCGGTGCGTCTCTTCGGCGTCTTTCTCGGACTGTACGCGGCTCGCTTCGAGTGACGCGATCATCGAGTCGACTTCGCCGCGATCAGTGCCGGTGAACGTCTTCGCCCGTTTGATGAGGTGCTCGCCGAGACCGAGCCGTTTCGAGATCTCGAACGCGTTACTGCGCCCCGGCACGCCGATCAGCAGCCGGTAGGTCGGGCTGAGCGTGTCGATATCGAACTCGACACTTGCATTGGCGACCCCTTTCCGGTTGTAGCCGTATGCTTTCAGTTCCGGGTAGTGCGTCGTCGCCATGACCCTCGCGCCGGTTCCGTGGACTTCATCCAGAATGGAGATGGCGAGGGCCGCCCCTTCCTGCGGGTCGGTGCCGGAGCCGAGTTCATCGAAGATGATGAGGGAGTCCGAATCGAATTTCTTCAGGATATCGACGATGTTGACCATATGCGACGAAAACGTACTGAGGCTCTGCTCGATCGACTGTTCGTCGCCGATATCGGCGAAAACCGAACCGAAAACGGCGATCTCCGAGCCGTCGAGCACCGGGATCGGCAGGCCGGCCTGTGCCATGAGGACACAGAGGCCGACCGTCTTCAATGTGACAGTCTTCCCGCCCGTGTTCGGTCCGGTGATGACGATCGTCGTGATATCATTGCCAAATTCGATCGTATTCGCGACCGCTTCGTCCATCGGCAGCAGCGGGTGACGGGCTTTCGTCAGTTTCAGGTAGCCATCGTTGTTGACGTCCGGCTTCGTGCAGCGGTTCGCCTGCCCGTATTTCGCCTTGGCGAGGATGACATCGACCCGGATGAGCTGGTCGACGAGGATGAACAGGTCATGGGCATGCTCCTGGACGCTTGCGGACAGTTCCCGCAAGATCTTCTCGATCTCTTCCTTTTCTTTCGACTTCAGGGCACGGATTTCGTTGTTCGCCTGGACGACGGCGTCCGGCTCGATGTAGAGCGTCTGGCCCGATGCGGAGGAATCATGGATGACTCCGCCATAATGGCCGCGGTACTCCGACTTCACCGGGATGACGAACCGGTCGTTCCGGATCGTGATGATGCTGTCCGACAGCATCGTCGCTGCGTTCCTGCCGCGTGTGATGCTCTCGAGTTTCTCCCGCACACGGCCTTCCTGGATGCGGAGGCTCTGACGCACGGAACGGAGGGCGCTGGATGCGCTGTCGAGCACCCGGCCGTTCTCGTCGATCGCGCTGTTGATTTCATGTTCGAGCCCTGTGATGATCGGCATCGCTTCCTTGATGGCCAGGAAATGCTTCAGGTCAAGCTCTTCTTCCTGCTGGAGGCTTTCGATGAACTGCCGGAATATCCGGCTTGCGCGGATGGTCGAGGATGTCTCCATCAGCTCCTGCGCACTCAGCGTACCGCCGATCTGGGCGCGCCGGGCATGCGGCCGGACGTCAGTGATGCCGCCCATCGGCACGTTGCCGCGGACGCGCAGGATGGCGAGTCCTTCATCGGTCTCTTCCAGCAGTGTGCCGACCGTTCCGAAATCGGTGCTCGGCACCAGTTTCTCGAGTGCTGCCCGGCCTGCCGGGAATGTCGTATATCCGGCGGCCTGTGTCAGCACCTTATCAAATTCGAGTGTTCGGTAAACCCGTGAATCCATGGACGGATCCCTTCCTTTCACTTATCGACGATCTCCCGTTTAAACCGGTCGAGCGGCCACGTATTGACGACGGTGTCTTTTTTCAGCCACGCTTTCTGGGCGTAGGCGACGCCGATCGCCATGATATCCAGCTGGCCGGTTGCATGGGCGTCGGTGTTTATGGCAATCGGAACGCCCTTCGACTGGGCGAGTTCCAAGTAGTCTTTGTTCAGATCGAGCCGGTGCGGGCTCGCATTCAGTTCCAATATCTTTCCATACTCGGCCGCCCATTCGATGAGCTGCGGCACGTCCGGCTCATAGCCGGGACGTTTGCCGATCAGGCGCCCTGTCGGATGGGCGACCATATCGACATGCGGATTTTTTATGGCCGCATGGAGGCGCTCCATGATCTTCTCCTGCGGCTGGCTGAAACTCGAGTGGATCGAGGCGATGACGAAGTCGAGCTGCGACAGCACGTCATCGTCGAAATCGAGCGTCCCGTCCGGCAGGATATCCATTTCCGTCCCGCTGAAGATTTCGATGTCCGGGTATTCTTCGTTGATTTCCCTGATTTCTTTCAGCTGATCGAGCAGCCGTTCCGGTGTCAGGCCGTTCGCCACTTTCAAATAGTGCGAGTGGTCGGTGATCACCATATGCGTGTAGCCTTTCGCACGGCAGGCGTCCGCCATCTCGCGGATCGAATAGCCGCCGTCCGAGGCGGTCGTATGCATATGGAAGTCGCCGCGGATGTCACGGAGCGTGACCAGTCCGCCGAGCTCGTCCGCCCGCTCGATTTCGCGGCCGTCCTGGCGCATGTTGGGCGGGATGAACGGCAGGCCGAAATGGGCGAAAAAGTCTTCTTCGGATCCGAACGTCAGCACGGAACCGTCCTCCTGCTCGACGCCGTACTCACTGATCTTCTCCCCCCGTGACTTCGCAAGCTGCCGCATGGCGACATTATGCTCTTTCGATCCGGTGAAATGATGGAGCGCGCTCGCATACTGGGCGTCCGTGACGAAACGGAAATCCACATCGATCACTTCTTCGAGATCGAGTGTCACGGAGAGTTTGGCGTCACCCGCTGCAATCGTCTCGCGGACCGGCAGCTGTTCAAGAAGCTGTTCCCGGACGGCACCGGGCGTGTCCGTCACGAGGATGAAATCCATGTCGCTGCTCTGTTCGGCCGTCCGGCGGTAGCTGCCGGCGACGGAATATTTGCTGATCTCCCCGATGCCATCGAGCACCGGCTCGACGGACGCGACGAGCCCTTCCATCTGCCAGAGCGGGAAGGACGTCTTCCGTTCCGACAGCTGTTCGATTTCGTGCAGGAACTTCTCTTCGGTCTTCTTGCCGAACCCAGGCAGTTCGCTCACTTTGTTCGTTTCGCATGCTTCCTTCAGCGATTCGATGGAGTCGATGCCGAGCGCCTTATGCAGCTTTGCGATCCGTTTGCCGCCGAGGCCCGGGATATCGAGCAGCGGAATCATCCCCGCCGGCACGGTTTCCTGCAGTTCATCCAGCAAATCGGACTTCCCTTTCGCAAGAAGGTCCACGATGACGGCACCGGTCCCTTTTCCGATGCCTTTGAGCGTCAGGATGTCGTCCATTTCAGCGAGACTGCGCGGGTCCGTCTCAAGCACTCCGGCCGCCTTGCGGAATGCCGACACTTTGAACGGGTTCTCCCCGAGCAGTTCCATATAGAGTGCGATACGTTCAAGAGTTTGTATGATCACTTTCTTATTCACAATGCATCCCCCTTTGACTGTCTGTACCCGGACGGAACAAAAGCTTCCCGCCGCACGGGAGGGAAGCTGATCCAGATTATTTCGTATAGACGTACCACCAGTTTTGCACCGCATTGGACAGCAACGGTGTGTGTTCGAACATGGTCTTCGCCAGCAGCGACGAACTCACCAGCTTCTGGATGAAGTCGACCGGCAGCAGCGCCAGTACACCCACGAGCAGCAGGATGATCACGTAGAATTCGACAAATCCGAGTGCCGCCCCGAAAAAACGGGAGATGAAGCCGAGCACCGGCAAGTATTTGAGGAAATCGAACATCGAGACGATCAGCTGCAGCACGAACTTCACTGCGAAGAAGATCAGGATGAACGCGAGCAGACGATAGAACGTCTGGTCGAGATCCAGTTCCCCGAACGCCCACGTGAGCTTCGACTCGGCCGTCACTCCCGGATACGGGATCCAGAGGACAAACTTCTCGGCAAGCTGTTTGTAATAGGCGAATGCGACGATGAATGAAATGATGAATCCGGTCATATGAAGCACCTGCACGAGCAGGCCTCTGCGGAACCCGGTGATGAGACCCCCGAGCAGCAGGAATAGTATGAGTATATCTAACATGAGCAGCCGTCAACCCTTCAACTTTTTCAATTCTTGTTCCAGCAGTTCTTTCTCAGTTTGCAGTTTCAAATAGTCATGTACACTGTTGACAGCTGTCAGTACAGCGACTTTGGTCGTATCGAGATACGGATTCCGCGCGCGCAGCTCCCGCATACGGTCATCGACCAGCGATGCCACCTGGCGAACGTGGGCAGCCGTGTCCGAGCCGACGATCGTATAGGTCTGTCCGTAGATGTCGACCGTGATGCGTGTCTTTTCTCCTTCTTCCACTGTCATAACCTCCTGCCCAAAACTATGAAGTCCATCATACCATGAAAGCGGAATATTTGTGAACAAAGGGGGTGTCTGTCCGTTATTTTTGTGCTTGCGTTCGGCGGGCGGATGCGGAAGAATGGAAGTCTGGTGTTTGTTACGGAACTGAAGTCAAGTTGGACAAAGTTGATCTGCGTTCCGGGCGGACGCGGGCCTGCAGGATGCAGGTCATTCAACCGTTGCGGCACGGTGCCGCGAACTTAGGTTGCTTCCTTCGCTGATCCCGGGCCAACAGGACGCTGGTCATGCAGCCGTTGCCGCAGGACGCGGCGTCTTAGGCTGCCCAGGAGTCGCCACCCTGCACTACAATCAACTGGCATCGTCAGTTAAGTAAGTATAATTTCAACATCGTTGAAAGGAGAATATAAATATGTCGAATAATGTAGTGTTGCTGGATGCAGCTCGGATGAAGGAGCTGCAAGCGTATTATCAATCCGATAAGGTGACGCGCAAAGCGCCGGGGGTGGTGTTTGCGGCGAAGACGGCGGATGCGTCGATCACGGCCTATAAGTCGGGCAAGGTGCTGTTCCAGGGCGGCGGTGCTGCTGCGGAGGCGGCGAAGTGGGAAGATTCCGCTGCGCCGGTTCCCGGACATGCGAAGAAACCGGCCCGGCATGCGGATGCGCTGCCGGAGAATCTCAGCTCGCTGTCGGTCATCGGCTCGGATGAAACGGGTACAGGTGATTTCTTCGGCCCGGTGACCGTCTGCGCCTGCTACGTGCGCGCCGATCAGATCGCGCTTGTCGAAGAGCTCGGCGTCAAGGACTCTAAGCAGCTGACCGATCCGTACATGCGTACGATTGCGCCGGATCTGAAGAAGGCGCTCACGTACAGCGTGCTGACGCTGAAAAATGAGAAATATAATACCGTCCAGCAGAAAGGCTGGTCGCAAGGGAAGATTAAGGCTCTCCTCCACAACCAGGCGATCCGCCACGTGCTGCGCAAACTGGACGGCGAGCACCCGGACTGCATCCTCATCGACCAGTTCGCGGAGCGCGGTGTGTACTACAACCATTTGAAAGCCGAGCCGGAGATCGTGCGGGAGAAGGTGTTGTTCGCAACGAAAGCGGAAGGCCTGCACGTCGCGGTGGCGGCAGCGTCGATCATCGCCCGGGTCGCGTTCCTGGAAGAAATGGACCGCTTGAGCGGGCTCTCCGGCCGCACGCTGCCGAAAGGCGCCGGGAAGAAGGTGGATGAAACGGCTGCGGCTATTTTGCTGGCGAAAGGTGAGCCGTTTTTGAAGTCGATGACGAAATGGCACTTTGCCAATGCGAAGAAAGCGGCGGTGCTGGCGGCGAAGAAGCGCGGGTGACGATCGCCCGCGCGGGTTTTTTCGGGGATTATGTCGGGGGCTTGAGCGCTTGTAAGGTATGCTTGAGCGCGTGAGTGACCCACTTGAGCGACTTGCTGCTTGCTTGAGCGTTTCCTATGTTGCTTGAGCGTTTCGACGGAAACTTGATCGTTTCTGCCCGTCTCTTGAGCGTTCCGGCCCCTTCTTGAGCGCTCCCCTAGCAATGGACACTTCCTGCCCTGCTGCTCACCAACAGAAAAGGCGAAGCGCAGCGGAGCCCACCATTCAATCTCGGTTTTAATTTGACGAGTCTCTATTGATCGCGCAATGGAGAGGGTTTGGCTCGGCTGTTTTGCCGCGGGAATGGAGCGGTCGGGCAGCGGAATGGAGCCTGGGGAATGGATCGCTTCGCCAGTCAAAATGAACGGTTAACCGGGTGAATGGATCGCTTAGCCGGCAGAATGGAGCGCTCGCGCGGAAGCATACCAACTCAAAAAGCGGAACGGGAGCCCTTCCCCGTTCCGCTTTTCCTATTCATCCATTCAGCCGCGCAATACAGCGCCAGATTTCGTATTCAGAGCTTCCAGTACTTTCTCGTGCCTTGCAACGACTTCTTCGTCAGTCAGCGTGCGCTCCGGATCGAAGTACGTGAGCGAGAATGCGAGCGACTTTTTGCCGGCTTCGACGTTGTCGCCTTCGTACAGGTCGAAAACCGTCACGTCCTTCAGCAAAGCGCCGCCGGCTTCTTTGATGACCGCTATCAGGCTGCCGGCCGATTCGTCGGTCGGCACGACGAGTGCGATGTCGCGGGAGATCGATGGGTAGCGCGGTACTTGTGTGTACACGAGCGGTTCGGTCTGTTCTGCGAGCAGCGCGGACAGGTTGAGCTCCATCACGTACGTCTCTTTCAGGTCGCGTTTCTTCTGCTCGGACGGGTGCAGCTGGCCGAGCATGCCGACACGGACTCCGTCGAGCATGATGTCCGCTGTCCGGCCGGGATGCATACCCGCATGCGACGCTTTTTCATACGTCACGCGGTCCGCCAGGCCGAGTACGTCCATGAGACCTTCGATGATGCCCTTCATGACGAAGAAATCGACTTTCTTCGTTTCCTGCTGCCATGGCTGGTCGACCCATTTGCCGGTGATGACGGCTGCCGCATGGTTCACTTCTTTCGGCAGGCCGTCCTCTTCCGTGCCGAGGAAGACGGAGCCGGTTTCGTACAGCGAAACGGTATCGATGCGGCGTGCGACGTTGTAGGTCGCCGCTTCCAGCAGATGTGGCAGCAGGCTCTGGCGCAGCACGCTGCGGTCCTCACTCATCGGCATGAGGAGTTCCGTCACGGGTGCCGTTTCCAATGCGAACGACTGGGATTCTTCCCGGGACGTCAGCGAGTACGTGATCGCCTGGTACAGTCCAGCACTCTCCAAGTAACGGCGGACGAGCCGGCGCTTCTTCTGGCTGCTGTTGAGTCCGCCCGGTACGCTTTCGCCGACCGGCAGCGTTGCCGGGATTTCGTCGTAGCCATACAGGCGTGCGATCTCCTCGATCAGGTCTTCTTTGATGCGCAGGTCCTGACGGCGTGTCGGTGCATCGACGACGAGCTGGCCGTTGACCGCTTCGACCGGGATCTGCAGCCGCTCGAGGATCGACATCATCTCGTCCATCGGGATCTTCATGCCGAGTCGCTGATTGACGTAGTCCGGCGACAGGATGATGCGCACCGGTGTCTTGTCGAGCTCATCGAACACGACCGAGCCTGCGAGCACGGTGCCACCGGCGAGGTCCGCCATGAGCTGGGCTGCACGTTCTGCGGCTTCCGCCACCCGGTTCGGATCGACGCCTTTTTCGAATCGGACGCTCGCATCACTGCGCAGGCCGACTTCCTTCGATGTCTGGCGGACGGAGGCCGGTGCGAAGTACGCCGATTCGATGACCACGGTCGTCGTGCCGTCATGCACCTCGGAGTTCGCTCCCCCCATGACACCTGCGAGCGCGACCGGCTCTTTCCCGTTCGTGATAACGAGCTGGTTCGCGTTCAATGTGCGTTCCGCATCGTCGAGTGTCGTCATCTTCTCGCCTTCTTGCGCATGGCGGACGACGATCTCCTTCGTGTCGAGCCGGTCGTAGTCGAACGCATGCAGCGGCTGGCCGTATTCCAGCAGCACGAAGTTCGTGATATCAACGACGTTGTTATGCGGACGGACGCCTGCCGCCATGAGATAGTTCTGCAGCCAGAGCGGTGATTCCGCGACTTTGACATCTTTAACGACTTTCGCAACGTACATCGGGTTGTCTTTTTTCGCGTCCACACGCAGGGACAGCGCGTCCGACGCCAGCTCGGACGATTCCTCGATCGAAATCTCCGGCAGTTTGACGTCCTGGGATA
This sequence comes from Sporosarcina koreensis, assembly GCF_000826145.2. GTDB lineage: Bacteria > Bacillota > Bacilli > Bacillales_A > Planococcaceae > Sporosarcina > Sporosarcina trichiuri. The sequence continues at coordinate 230,219 of NZ_LN651337.1, read as the reverse complement.
AAATCGCAGCGACCTCGTACGCTGCACCGAGCATGCTCAGGGCGTCCGAGCGGTTCGGCGTCAGGTCGAATTCCAGGATGACGTCGTCGAGACCGAGCACTTCAAGCGCATTCGTCCCCGGCACTGCGTCTTCCGGCAGCACGTAGATGCCTTCCGCATACTGCTTCGGCACGACTTTCCCTTCTAACCCTAGCTCCTGCAGCGAGCAGATCATGCCATTCGACACTTCGCCGCGCAGTTTCGCTTTCTTGATCTTCACGCCGCCCGGCAGCCGTGCGCCCGGGAGCGCTGCGACGATGTTCTGCCCTGCCGCGACGTTCGGTGCGCCGCAGATGATCTGCAGCGTCTCATCACCGACGTTCACCTGGCAGATGTTCAGTTTGTCGGCTTCCGGATGCTTTTCACATGATTCCACGTGGCCGACGACAATGTTTTTCAGGCCTTCTGCACGGTCGATGATCGAGTCGACTTCAATGCCGGCCCGTGTGATCTTTTCGGCAAGTTCCTGCTTGGAAACGCCGCTTATATCTGTATAATCGTTCAGCCAATTCGTTGATACGTACATGGTGTCTCCTCCTTACGCTTCTGTGCGGTGAAATTGTGATATGAATCGCATGTCGTTCGTGAAGAAATGGCGGATGTCCTCGACGCCGTATTTCAGCATCGCAATCCGTTCCGGCCCCATGCCGAACGCGAACCCGGTGTAGACGGCCGGGTCATAGCCCGCCATCTCGAGCACGTTCGGGTGCACCATACCGGCACCGAGGATTTCGATCCAGCCCGTCTTCTTACAGACATTGCATCCTTCCCCGCCGCACTTGAAGCAGGAGATGTCCATTTCGACGGACGGCTCCGTGAACGGGAAGAAACTCGGGCGCAGGCGGATTTCCCGCTCCTCGCCGAACATCTTCTTCGCGAACAGGGCGAGCGTCCCCTTCAGGTCGCTCATGCGGATATCTTCACCGACGACGAGGCCCTCGATCTGCGTGAACTGGTGGGAGTGCGTCGCGTCGTCGTTATCGCGGCGGTACACTTTGCCCGGACAGATGATCTTGATGGCTTCGCCTTCTTTCGCAGCCATTGTCCGTGCCTGTACCGGCGAGGTGTGCGTGCGCAGCAGCACGTCCTCCGAAATGTAGAACGAGTCCTGCATGTCGCGCGCCGGGTGGCCTTTCGGCAGGTTCAGCGCTTCGAAGTTGAAGTAGTCCTTCTCGACTTCCGGCCCTTCTGCGATTTCGTAACCCATGCTGATGAAGAAGTCCTCGATTTCCTCGACGACCCGGGTGAGCGGGTGGTGGTTGCCGAGTTTCACTGGACGGCCCGGCAGCGTGATATCGATCGTCTCCTTCGCGAGCTTTTCATTGACCGCCTGTTCTTCCAGCTGCGCCATCTTGATCTCGAGTTCCGTCGTCACAGTCTCCCGCACGACGTTCACGAGGGCCCCCATCTTCGGACGTTCCTCCGCAGGGAGTTTCCCCATGCCTTTCAAGAGGTCCGTGATCGGCCCCTTCTTCCCTAAATACGCAACGCGCACATCATTCAGCTCTTTAACCGAAGACGCCGCTTCGATCTTCTGCAATGCTTCCTGTTTCAACTTTTCCAACTGCTGTTCCATAGCAATACCCCTTTCCTTCTTCTCATTAGTGGTCGTTTCATTGGTGTCCGACTCTCCGTTGATTGGAGTGCAGGGAGGCGACTCCGGGGCAGCCTAAGACGCCGTGTCCTGCGGCAACGGCTGCAGGACCAACATCCTGTTGGCCCTGGATCAGCGGAAGCCGTTACAGCGAACGGCTTCTGCGAGCAAAAGCGAAGCGTTGTGAGCAAAGGATGCCTTAATTTCTGCCAAGTTCGCAGAAATACGGCAAAGCGAACCCTTCGCTGTTCGCTTGGCTTGATGCTCGCCCACCGGAAAGCGTCCTCCCGGAACGCAAATCAACACCGTTCACTCTCTGGTTTCATCCAAAATAAAAACCCCGCCCCTGGAAAAGGGACGAGGACGAAGTCGCGGTACCACCCTGATTATCATGCAGACTGGTGCATGATCACTCAACTTCGGAATAACGGTCCGGTGCCGTCGCGCCTTTTCCAGCTAGGCTGGTCCCGGCGGCCGCTCGCGGGGTGAACAGTAACAGTGTCGGCCGTCCGTACTTCCAGTCAAGGTGCGGACTCCCTGGCGCCGATGATGCTGTTGCCTCTTCCCGGTCAAGGCGTTTCGTGTCGTGAAGCTTGTATACCCCTCCAGTATAGCGGATTCCGTCCCGGACTTCAACAGCCGGCCGGCTCACCTGCGGGCATATGTGTACAGCAGGATGCCCGTGGCGACCGCGACGTTCAGCGACTCCGCGTCACCGTACAGCGGAATCTTGACGACCGGGTCCGCTTCGCCGAGATACTCAGGCGCGACACCGGCGCCTTCATTGCCGACGAGCAGCGCGAAGGCATCGGACACGTCGGCGTCATAATGGTCCTTCGCCTGGTCAAGACCCGTTCCGATCACACGGAGGCCGTTCTCTTTCGCCCGGCCGATCCATTCCGCCAGGTCGCCGCGGACGACGGGGATATGGAAATGCGATCCCTGCGCCGAGCGGACGGTCTTCGGATTATACGGATCGGCGCTCCCTTTTCCGAGGATGACGGCATCCATGCCCGCCGCGTCCGCTGTCCGGATCATCGTGCCGACGTTGCCCGGGTCCTGGACGGCATCGATCAGCAGAATCCGTTTCCAGGCATCATACTGTTCGTCGGATGCAAGCGGCTGCCTGCAGTGCGCAAAGATCCCCTGCGGGTGCTCGGTCTCCGAAACTTCAGCCGCTACGGGTTTCGTGATATCGACCCGTTTTGCATCCGGGATGTCCATGCCTGCGGGGAGTTCGACGTCTTCCCGTACCATGACATGCAGCACGGTATCCTTCTGTTTGAGTGCTTCTTCCACAAGATGGAACCCTTCCAGCACGAATTCTTCGGACCGGTCCCGTTCCTTCCGTGTCGTCACTAGTTTCTTCCAATGTTTTACAAGCGCGTTCTGCGGTGATTCGATTCGTTTCCCCATATCCAAAACTTCCTTTTTGTTTTTAGTGTATCAAAGACCGGCACGCTTGGCGATACTGAGAGCAAGGATACGGGAAAGGAGGCAGGTTGTATGGACTTTCAGATCAGGGATGCCATTTCCGCCAATATGACGGATAACAAAGCACAGGATATCAGAGGCGTCGTGGACGATGCTATCCAGCGCGGCGAAGAACATCTGCTGCCGGGACTCGGTGTGTTCTTCGAAAAATTGTGGCAGCGCGCAGATGACCAGGAAAAGATGAAGATCACCGGTGAGCTTGAGCAGGCATTCGCCGCCGGACAATGAAAAAAGACTGTCGCGCCGACTGGGGCGCTGACAGTCTTTTTCTGTTGTTATAACAAGGCGGCGAGCAGTGATTTCTGGGCGTGCATACGGTTGCCCGCCTGCTGGAACACGACCGAGTGGCTGCCGTCGATCACATCTGCGGACACTTCCAGCCCTCTGTGCGCCGGCAGGCAGTGCATGAAGGTGTAATCCGGTTTCGCATGCTTCGCCAGCTGTTCATCGATCTGATACCCTTCGAACGCTTTTAGGCGCGCTTCCTTCTCACTGTCCTCCCCCATGCTGACCCAAACATCGGTATAGAGGAAATCGGCATCCGCTGCTGCTTCTGCTGGATCGGTTGTCTGCGTGAACACAGCGCCGGCTTCCTTCGCCTCCTGTTCGACTTCCTGTGCGACGTCCGTATCCATTTCGTAGCCGGCAGGTGTCGCGATCGCCGTATCGATGCCCATCTTTGCACAGGCAAGCAGAAGGGAGTGCGCGACGTTATTGCCGTCCCCGATATACGCTGCCTTCAGACCGGCCAGTTTGCCTTTCACTTCGAGCATCGTCAGCAGATCCGCAAGCGCTTGGCATGGGTGGAACTTATCTGTGAGCCCATTGATGACCGGGATATCCGCATTCTCCGCAAATTCCTTCACCATGTCATGTGAATTTGCACGGATCATGACGGCATCCAAGTATTCCGAAAAAACTTTCGCAGTGTCTGCAATCGTTTCGCCGCGGCCGATTTGCAGGTCGTTCGGATTCATCATGAGTGAGTGTCCGCCAAGCTGGTTCATGCCGACATCGAACGAAATTCGTGTGCGTGTGGAATTCTTCTCGAACACCATGCCGAGCGTCTTGCCTGCAAGCGGCTGACTTCCCTTGCCTGCTTCGAAATCTTTCTTCATCTTGACGGCTTTGTCCAGCAAGTAATAGAGATCATCCGCAGTGAAATCGGTGACGGTCAAAAAGTCCATGCCTTTCAGTTTCTTCTCTGTGTATTTCATCTCCAATGGGCTTGTCATGATCGCATCATCCTCCATGTGTAAGATTCGTTGTTCCCAGTATAAGTATGAATAAATATAAAGTCAACTGTATTTTTATACATTCCTGTATATGAAAAAGACAGATCGCTCTCACAATCTGTCTCTTCCCTTTATTATTCAGCTGTAATCTTCATGACCGTATCTTTGTCGAGCTTTTTGATGACGGCCGTCAGCAATTTCACTGCATTCTCGTAGTCATCCCGGTGGAGCATCGCTGCATGGCTGTGGATGTAGCGGGTTGCGATCGTGATGGCGATCGACGGAACCCCATTGCCGCTCAAGTGGATGGAGCCTGCATCCGTGCCGCCGCCTGCGATGGCGTCGAACTGGTACGGGATTCCGTTCTCTTCGGCTGTATCGACGACGAAATCGCGCAGCCCTTTGTGTCCGACCATGGACGCATCATAGAGGATGATCTGCGGGCCGTCCCCCATTTTGGAAGCCGCCTCTTTGACGGATACCCCTGGTGTGTCGCCGGCAATGCCAACATCGACCGCAAAGCCGATATCGGGCTTGATTTTCGTGGCGGCCGTGCCTGCTCCGCGCAGGCCGACTTCCTCCTGTACCGCTCCGACGCTGAACAGCGTGTTCGGATGCCCTTCCTCTTTCAGCGCCTTCATGACGTCGATCGCGATGGCACAGCCGATCCGGTTATCCCATGCTTTTGCGAGCAGGTACTTCTCATTGTTCATGACTGTGAATTCGAAATACGGTACGACCATGTCCCCGGGAGCCACGCCCCACTCTGCCGCTTCCTCGCGCGAAGATGCACCGATATCGATGAACATATCCTTGATGTCGACCGGCTTCTTGCGCGCTTCCGGCGACAGGATATGCGGCGGCTTCGAACCGATCACGCCTGTGACCGTATCCCCTTTGCGCGTCACGATCGTTACACGCTGTGCGAGCATGACCTGCGACCACCAGCCGCCGACCGTCTGGAAGCTGAGGAACCCTTTTTCGTCGATCCGGGTGATCATGAAGCCGACTTCATCCAAGTGGCCTGCAACCATGATTTTCGGGCCGTCCGTCTCGCCTGTCTGCTTCGCGATCAGGGAACCGAGTCCGTCCTGGTCGATTTCATCGGCATACGGTTCGATATAGCGCTTCATGACGTCGCGCGGTTCACGTTCGTTGCCGCCGATCCCTTTTGCATCCGTTAAGTCTTTCAGCATTGTCAGTGTTTCATCCAGTTTCGCCAACTCTTTCGTCCCCCTAAGTAAAAAGATACTGCTAGTATAATACAAATTTTCATATAATCAAAGTTTGGTGTGTGCGCTTACAGCAATTCTTTCCGCAGCTGTGCCGGATCTTTCGGTGACAGCAGGCCGGGTGCGATATCGAATACCGTCTTCGCTCCGTGCTGGCCGCTCCTGGACAGCTTATGCGCTGCGCGTGCATAGGCGGTCAGGACACTCGACGTAAATTCCGGATTGCTGTCGAGCGTCAGGGAGTATTCCATCACCTGGCGGCTTCCGGCGCCGGTGTTTCCGCACCGGATGACGAATCCACCGTGCGGCATGGCGCTGTGTTCTGCCGCCAGCTCTTCCGCTGTGATAAAATGCACAGTCGTCGAGTAATCCGCGAAGTAATCGGGCATGGTGACGATCGCTTCCTCGACTTTCGCTGCATCGGCGCCTTCTTCAAGGACGACATAGCACTCCCGCGTATGCTTTTCGCCTGTCGTCAGTTCAGGCGCCCCGCCCGCCCGCACTTTTGCGATCGCTTCCTCCGATGGAATCGTATATTGTACAGCCTGCGAGACGCCTTCGACGCGGCGCACTGCATCGGAGTGTCCCTGGCTCAGCCCTTTGCCCCAGAACGTATACGTCGCCCCGTCTGCGAGCACCGTCTCCCCGTACAGACGGTTGATGGAGAACAGGCCGGGATCCCAGCCGACAGACAGGACAGCGGTCGTGCCGGCTGCCGATGCCGCGTCATCGAGTGCAGCGTAGTATTCCGGTATTTTGGCATGTGTGTCGTAACTGTCGACAGTCGTGAACCACTTGGCGAGTGCCGGGCCCTGTTCAGGCAGATCGGACCGCGACCCTCCGCAAAGGACCATGACATCGATCTTGTCGGCATATTGCTCGATTGCATCCATAGGATAGACAGGTACTTTATTGTTCACCGGCTCGATCGATGCCGCCGGCCGGCGTGTGAAGATTCCGGCACAAACCATATCCGGCTGCTGGGCAACTGCATGCGCCACGCCTTTTCCTAGATTGCCGTACCCTGCGATGCCGATGCGTATTGCGTTTACCATGACCTCATCCCCATCCCCTTTTTTATAATTCGTTATTTTACATCTTCTTCGGCCGGATTGCCATATTTTCTTCCGGCCGACCCTTCCCTCATCATTCCGTCACAATTCATCCACCTGCACGCCGGAGGAGGTCCCGTTCCGTTGAAATACATAGCGGGCATGCTAAAATGGACTGGATACATGATTATTTGAAACGAGGCGTTCGTATGCGTTTTTTTGTCTACCTGATCGTGTTCTTCTCCTTTTTCGATCTGTTTTCCCAGCTGCCGATCATGAGTCCGTTCGCGCTGTCCCTCGGCGCGACGACGTTCATCGCCGGCCTGGTCGTCGGTACATATTCGCTCGCAAATGTCTTCGGCAACATCTTTTCGGGATTCATCACCGATCGGCGCGGGCCGTTTCTGATCCTGCTGATCGGTCTGTTCATGAACGCGGTCTCCCTCAGCCTGTATTCGGCGGTGCATGCGCCGTGGCTGCTCGTTGCCATCCGGTTTGTCCATGGATTCACGAACGGTCTGATCATCCCGGCGGCGTTCACGTTCCTCGCAAACCGGGCGGAACCTGAAAAGCGCGGCAAGAGTACAGCAATTTCCGGGGCGTTCGTCGGCCTGGCCGCGATTGCCGGTCCCGCGTACAGCGGGATCATATCTTCAAAGATCACGACGCCCGGCATCATGCTCATCAACGGGGTCATCATGGTAATCCTGGCAGCATGCGCAATCGTCTTCCTGAGGACGTTTAAGCGCGGAAAGAAGCCATCAGCGAAGCCGGACAGCAAGGAAGTCCGGGGACTGTTCCGCAACAGGGGAATCCAGCGGGCCTTCGCAGGAGCATTCTTCCTCATGTTCTCGCAGGGGGTGCTTGCGCTCATCCTGCCGCTCAAAGTCGGGGCGCTCGGGTTCGAGACGAAAATGACCGGGATGCTGCTGAGCACGTTTGGCGTGGTCGCCATTCTCGTGTTCCTGCTGCCGATCAACCGGATCTTCGACCGTGTGCGTCCGATGATCACGCTGGCGTTCGGGATCTCGCTCATGGGCGTCAGCATGCTGCTGCTGAGCGGTGCGGATGATCTGGCCAGCCTGTTCGGCACGATGTCCGTCTATGGCGTCGGGTTCGCGTTCCTGTTCCCGTCCATCAACTCCCTGCTGATCGATTCCTCGAGTCCCGCGTCCCGCGGCCGGGCGTATGGCTATTTCTATGCGTTCTTCTCGATGGGTGTCGTGGCGGGCTCCTACGTCATCGGCGCGCTCGATCTCGAGTACCGCTCCGCGTTCATCGTTACGGGCATCGTGCTGCTGATCGTCGCTGTCTACACGATCTACGGCCTGATGCGTAAGCAGTCGTCCCCTGTCCGGCCCTGACTGGACCACATGCAAAAACCGCAAGCCCTGAGCTATTGAGCCAAGGCTTGCGGTTTTTGCATGCATTCACTTATACAGTCAGGCTTCCTGGAGACCGAACGACTCGATTTCTGTGATGAACACTTCGCCGTATGATTCGAGTTTGCTCTGGCCGACCCCGTTGACATCGAGGAATTCGTCCGCTGTCCGCGGTTTCTTTGCGGCCATGTCCTTCAGGGTCTTGTCCGAGAAGATGACGAATGGCGGAACGCCCGCTTCCTGGGCGAGTGTGCGGCGCAGCTGGCGCAGCCGCTCGAACAGCGGGTCATCTTCGGTCAGCTGTTTCGTCACGAACGATCCTTTCCGCCCGATCTTCTCTTTACCGAGAAGAACGTCTTTCCCCCGTTCCGCCACTTGGATGGTCGGGAACTGGCCGTTCTCGACGGACAGGCAGTTCGCCGAAATGAGGAACTCTATGAAATCCGCCACTTCTTTGGCATTCTTCCCTTTCATGAGTCCATATGTCGACAGTTCGTCGAACCGGAACTCGAGCAGTTTCTTGTTGCGGGAGCCTGTCAGCACCTGGGCGATCATCGTCTTGCCGAACCGCTGCCCCATACGGATGACGCAGGACAGCACTTTCTGGGCATCGAGTGTGACGTCGAGCTGCTCGCGGGTATCCGTACAGTTCGCACAGCGTCCGCACGGCGGCGGTTCCTGTTCGCCGAAGTAGGTGATGATGTACTGCTGGAGACAGTCCTCCGTATGGCAGTAGTCGATCATCCCCTGCAGTTTCTCGGTTTCTGAACGCATGCGCGACGGATCCTGCGACTGCTCGATCAGGAACCGCTGCGTCTGGATGTCCTGGGAGGCGAACAGCAGGATGCACTCGCTGTCGAGTCCGTCCCGCCCGGCACGCCCGGCTTCCTGGTAGTAGCTCTCCATGTTCTTCGGCATCTGGTAGTGGATGACGTAGCGGATATTGGATTTGTCGATTCCCATGCCGAACGCGTTCGTCGCCACCATGACGGATGCTTCGTCATTCAGGAACCGGTCCTGTTCGCGCTGCCGTTCATAATCGTCCATGCCGCCGTGGTATTTGGCGACCGCGACACCGCTGCGTGCGAGCTGATCGTGCACACTTTCGACCGCTTTCCGCGTTGCCGCGTAGATGATGCCGGCTTCGTCCTTGTTCTTGCTGACGTAGTCCTTGATGAACTTCTCGCGGTTCTCGCCTTTCACGACCGTGAACGTCAGGTTGCCCCTCTCGAAGCCGGTCAGCACCGTCTGTTCCTGCGGAATGCCGAGCTGTTCGCGGATGTCTTCCCGTACGGTCGGTGTCGCTGTTGCCGTGAGGGCAAGCAAGACCGGTTTTTCATCGAAACAATTAAGCACCCGGCTGATATTGCGGTAGCTCGGCCGGAAATCGTGTCCCCATTGCGAGATGCAGTGGGCTTCGTCGATGGCGATCATCGGCACTTTCATGCGGCCGAGCTCACGCATGAACGACTCGGATTCAAGCCGCTCAGGTGCGATGTACAGCAGTTTGTAGTGGCCGTCCCGCGCGTTCTCTAGCGTACCGAAGTATTCTTCCGTGGACAGTGTGCTGTTGATGTATGCAGCCGGGATGCCGAGCTGCCAGAGGGCATCCACCTGGTCTTTCATGAGTGAGATGAGTGGGGATATTACGAGGACCGTCCCTTCCATCAGCATGGCCGGCACTTGGTAGCACAGTGATTTACCGCCGCCGGTCGGCATGACACAAAGGGCGTCCGAGCCGTCCATGACGAGCTGGATGACCTGTTCCTGGCCTGCCCTGAACGAGGGGTAGCCGAATTTCTCTTCGAGTACGCCGAGCGCCTGCTCCATCATCCTATGACCTCCTTCCGTTCAAAACACGCCATTCATCGGACGAATGGCGTGCTGTCGACTGTCTGTCAGCTCCCGGGATTATTCTCCTCGAACAGCAGCCGCTCTTCTTCGCGGCTGTGCAGTTCATTGACGACGAGAAGCGCGTAGAATTTCTGCAGGACCGTCGGGCTGATCCCTTCCGTCTCCTTCAGCTGCTCGATATCCGCCACGACCAGGCGCATGATGTCATGATCGCGCGTCAGCTGGGTCACTGCCTTTTCGAGCGAAGGATCCTCTTCCTTGATTTCCAGATAGAACCCTTCCTCTTCCGCATCCGCATGGCTGATCACACGTGTCTTCCAATAATCGATCAGATCGTCCGCAGCGCGCTCCGCATTCTTCTGATCGCCCTGCTGGAGGAACTCGATCAGCATCTCCGTCTTGCCGACTGCGCCGGATAAGCCGCCTTCGTGGATCGCCCTGTGGGACTGCAGCTGTTTCAGTGCCGGACCTGCCATTGTCTCCACCCTTTCAATCGTATTGTCTAGTATTAGAATACCAGATACGGGCCCAGAAAGAAACGGACACGGCATACGGACGGCAGCCGGAAAAGCAGAAAACCGCCGGCTGCACAGAGCAGCGGCGGTTTTCGGTATGTATGGCGGAGACGAGAGGATTTGAACCCCCGCGGCGCTTGCACGCCCTAGCTGATTTCGAGTCAGCCCCCTTCAGCCTCTTGGGTACGTCTCCATCGGAACGAGATATAGTATATCACAAACAAAAAGCAGCCGACAATAAAAAAATCCCCGTTCCGCAAAATTTTCTGCGGCACAGGGAGACTGCTCCTTACATCTTCGCGATTTTCACGTTGCTCACCATCGCATAGGACAGAACGAGCATGGCAATGACGAAGTACGGAGCGCCGACGTACGGAATCGCGAAATAGAGAACGGTCAGGATGACACCTGCTGCCGTGATCGGGATGCCGCGGAACGAGCCGTCAAATTCCTCCACATTGTAGCGTGCAAGGCGGACTGCGCCGGCAGCGATGTAGATGATCGTCGCCGCGATGCCGACCCACAGCATGCCGGACAGTGCCGTGTGGTAGATCAGCAGGGCCGGTGCCACACCGAACGAAATGATGTCACTGAGCGAGTCCAGTTCTTTTCCGAATGCCGATTCCGTATGGAAGTGCCGGGCGGTCATGCCGTCGAACCTGTCGAACAGCGCCGCCAGGAAGATGAACACCAGGCTCATATGGGACAAATCCTTCGAAATGAGCAGAATCGCGATTGCGCCGAAACTTAAATTGATCAAAGTGATGGCATTCGCCAATTGTGCCTTCACTTTAGTATAATCAAAATATCTGAATGAAAACATATTGTGCCTCCTTGTATTCTATACTAGCTGAAGATGGTGAATCCTATGAAAAAAAGATTGCTGAAAAAATTTGTCGAACTGACCGGCAGCCCGGTTGCTTCCGCACTGCTGCGGCAAATTTCCGCCTCCCGCCTGAGCAGACCGCTGATTTCCGTCTATTCGAAAGCATATTGTATAGATGAAAGCGAAATCGAGCACCCGCGAACTTCCTACGGCAGCCTGCAGCACTATTTCACGCGCCGGCTGCGCACTGGTGCCAGACCGTTCGATCCGTCGCCGGAAGCACTCGTCTCACCTGCGGACGGCTTTCTGAGTTCGTTCGGCCGTGTTGAAGACGGGCACCAATTTACAATAAAAGGTCATACCTACAGTATAAATCAAATCTTCATGGATGAACAGAGGGCATCCCAATATAAAAACGGCTGGTATTTCGTCTTCTACCTGTCACCTGCGGATTACCATCATTTCCATTACCCCGCTGACGGCACTGTCACCAGCCGCTATGCACTCGGGACTGTTTCCTATCCGGTGAACGGCTTCGGGCTGACACACGGCGACCGGCCATTCGAGACAAATTACCGCCTGATCACTGAACTGTCTTCACAATTCGACAAACTGGCACTTGTCAAAGTGGGTGCTCTTAATGTAAACTCCGTACAGCTCTATTCATCTGACAAACAAGCGGTCAAAGGGGAAGATTTCGGATTCTTCTCATTCGGCTCGACGATTCTCCTGTTCACTGCAGGCGACTCCCCATTCACGCCGGCGGTCGGACATCCAGGCCCCGTCCGGACGGGCGAGACGATCGGATATTGGCAGTAAATGTGCGCTGATCAGCTTAGAAACGGCAAAAGAGGGATATCATGAGTTTGCTGCAAGACTATATTATCCAATACGGTTATTTCATTGTATTCGTGTTCCTGTCACTTGGTATCTTCGGTCTGCCGATGCCGGATGAAGTCGTCATCATCTTTACTGGTTACCTTTCTTCTTCCGGTCTGCTGAGCCTTGCAAGCGCCCTGCTGATTGCGATTGTCGGGGTGTTCATCGGCACGCTCGTCACGTATACGATCGGCAAGAAAATCGGACGGCCGATCATCGAACGGTTCGGGAAATGGATCGGATTATCCGAAAAGCGTGTCGGCCGGGTGGAACGCTGGTTCAGCCGGTACGGTTCCTGGACGGTTACACTCGGCTTCTTCGTCCCCGGCATGCGGCACTTCGTCTGCTGCTTCTCCGGCATCAGCGGCATGAACGTCCAGCGGTACATGCTGTTCTCTTCGCTTGGCACTGTCGTCTCCGGAATTCTCTGTGTTTCACTCGGCTACCTCTTCGGCTGGCCGTTCTGATAACTGTACAAAAGCCGCCCTGCAGATTCACTGAACCCAGCAGGCCGGCTTTTTTCATGTGCCGGGTAATCCGGATTCCTGTCCAGAAAGCGTCGCCCTGCTAAGCTGACGGCACAAATATTTTCATCCACCGGGCTCCCGCATAGCTCAGCTCGATAAATTCCATTGCTGGCACCCTGCTGCCCCTATCTGTTTAAATCGATGAACTGATTTTGTTCCCCACCCTCTTTCAAGTTCTATTATCGGCACACTCTCCTTTAATGAAAGTGCCGTATAAAACAAAAACTGCAGTACTCATCAGTCCTGATTGATGTGTACTGCAGCTGTTTCTTCATATACCTCTGTCCAGTTCAACGAGCCGGTGGTACCGCCCGGATTTCCTAAGCAGCTCCTCGTGTGTGCCTTCCTGTGCGATCCGCCCGTCTTCCAGGAAAATGATGCGGTCCATCAGTTCCATCCCCATCAGATGGTGGGTGATCCAGATGACCGTTTTTCCTTTCAGGCTGTCCAGCATCGTGCGGATCAGATTACGCTCTGTCTCGGGATCGAGGCCGACGGATGGTTCGTCCACGATGACGACCGGCGTATCATTCAGCAGAATGCGGGCGAGCGCGAGACGCTGGCGTTCCCCTCCCGAGAAGCGGCGGCCCGCTTCCTCGGTCTGTGTCTGCAGACCGTCCGGCAGACGGCGGATGTATTCCTCGAGACCGACCTGGCGGATGGCCGCGTCGAGTTCCTCAGCGGACGCATCCGGTTTACCGAGACGCAGATTGTTTTCGATCGTCGTGCCGAACAAGTATGGTTTCTGGTTCAGGACGCTGACGAGCTGGTGGATATGATCGCCGTAGGATGACGGCGGCTGTCCAGCGATTGCAATCGTCCCGGCATCAGGCTCCAAGGCACCGAGCAGCAGATTGAGAAACGTCGATTTCCCTGCACCGCTCTTCCCGAGTACAGCGATCCGTTCCCCTTGACCGATCGAGAGTGTCATATCGCTGAGCGCTTTCCTGGCACCTTCCTGATAGGAATAGGATGCCCCGCTGATCGAAATGCCGACCGGCCCAGCAGGCACCGGCAGCGGGTCTTCGGTCTCCCGTATCTGACTTGCGGTCTCTTCCGTGAAACGGAGACGGGTGAACGCCTCTTCATAAGCCGGAATCCGCTCCATAGCATTCGAAATCGGAATAAGCGCCTCGATGATCGGCAGTGTCACCAGTGTGAATGCAGCGATATAGACAGGTGTGATCACGCCGTCCGCCGCCTGGATCCCCGCCCAGATACCGACAACCACGGTGATGATACCGGAAAACAGCTGGAGCTGCAGCGTCCTTGCCTGGTCTTTGCGCGTGATGTCCAGATCCGTAGAGTAGCTCGCATCCCGTTCAGCCCCGAACTTCTCAAGGAAGTCGGCGGAACGGCTGCTGATCAGCCAGTCCCGGATGCCGTACACCGCATCACCGAGTGTATGGTACAGCCGCGTATGCTGCTGTTTCGACCGCTGCATGTGCCGCTTGCGGATACGCAGCGAGTACAGCGGATAGACGAAGACGAACACGCTGAGGCACAGGCCGATGAACAGGCCGAACTTCCAGTCGAAGACGGACAGCGAGACCGTTGCGAACAGGAACAGGACCAGTCCGCTGACGACAGGAAAGATCGTCCGGATGTAGACGTCCTGCAAGTGCTCGATATCATCCGCAAGCGTACCGAGCAGATCGCCGCGCTTGAAGCGCGAGCGGATGAACAGCGCTTGCGGCTCGAGTGCCCGGTACAAGCGGATCCGCATGTCGGACAGCACTTTCAGCACCGCATTGTGGCCGGTCATGCGCTCCGCATAACTGAAGACGGCCCGGGACAGTCCGAACGCCCGGACCAGCACGATCGGCACATAGACAAGCAGTATCGTCTCCGGCCGTTCGGATGACCGGGAAATGAGATAGCCTGACACGAAAATCAAGAGCGAAGCGGACAGCAGGGACAGGAAAGCCAGCAGGACGGACGACGACATCAGTTTCCAGTACTTCTTCACATACGGGGTCACGAATCCGGTGACGTGGTTCATGCAATCATCCCTTCCCGCTGTGCGGCCGCAAGCTTGCTGTAGACACCATTTTGCGCTAGCAGCTCTTCATGCGTCCCCTGTTCAGCGATTTGTCCGTCCTCCATCACAAGGATCCAGTCCATCTCCTTCATCCAGTGCAGCCGGTGTGTCGCAAAGAACACGAGCCGGTCCTCGAGCAGCGGCAGCAGCAGCTGCTTCACTTCGTGTTCCGTCTCAATATCCAGATGCGCGGTCGGCTCATCGAGCAGGAGCACATCCGATTCGTCAAGGAGTGCCCTTGCAATGGCGACCCGCTGCTCTTCGCCGCCCGACAGCGGCCGGCCGCCCTGACCGATCATCTCCCCGTATCCGCCCGGCAGCTCGGCAGCCAGAGCGGACAGCCCTGCCTTCCGTGCCGCCTCTTCCACTTCCGCATCACTGGCCTGCGGATGATAGAAGCGGATGTTACCGGCGAGGGTGTCGGAAAAGATCGTCGGATGCTGCGGGATATAGGTCACCTGGCTGCGCCACGAAGGATGCTTCAGGGAAGCACTCTCCACCGTACCCACCCGGAACAGTCCTGAATCGGGTGAAGTGAAGCCCGCAAGCATATCGATGAGCGTGGACTTCCCCGATCCGGAGGCGCCGACGATCCCGACCTTCTGTTTACCGGTTATCGAAAAACTCAGATCCCGTGTGATTTCAAGACCATGGTCACCGATTCTGCCGATATGCTCGGCGGTGAATCGTTCAGCCGCCGACCCGGCTGGCAGTTCCGGACCGGTCTCCGTTGCGGCAGCCGCACTGTCTGCGAGCAGCCGGCGGATTTCCGCAGCTGCATCCTTCCCGTCCATCGTCGCATGGAAATCGCTGCCGAGATCACGGACCGGCTGGAAATACTCGGGCGCCAGGATCAGGATGAACAGCGCAGCTTCCAAGCCGATGCCGCCGTTGATGAGGCGCAGTCCGAGCTCGACCGCGACGAGTGCGACGGACAGGCTTGAGAAGAAGTCGAGCGCGAACGACGACAAGAACGCATACCGGAGGGACCGGTTGGTCGCAATGCGGTATTTGTCGCTCACCTCTGCGATATTGCGCTCATGCGATTTGCTCCGTCCGAGGAACTTCAGTGTCTCGATCCCCTGGATGGAATCCGCGAAATGGGTGGACAGCTGCCGGTAGGTGCCCATCTGATCGTCGACTTTCTTCTGTGTCAGCATGCCGATCAGGATCATGAACACGACGAGGATCGGCATGACAATCAGAAGGGTCACACCCGACATGATGTCGGCAGTGAAGATGTAGATCAGGATGACGAGCGGCGTGACCCCCATCGCCACCGAACGGGGGATGAACAGCTCGACGTATTTCCGGAATTTCGGGACCCCTTCCAATGTCAGTGTCAGCAGGGAACCGGTGCCCTGTCTTGCAACCATGCCTGTGCCGTCCTTCATCAGTGCGTCCGTCAGCTGATCCTGATAGGAACGCGCGATGCGGTCGGCAAAGCGGAATGCAATCCGCTCCTTCGCCCATTGTAGGAAGTGGCGGACTGCGTGAGCAGCGAGAAACAGCGCGAACGACCCAGCGGCCCCTTTCCACTCAGCCCCCTGGAACAGGCGGGTGATGGCTGAAGACAGGGATAGTGCCTGCACGATGATGGCTGCCGCCTGCAAGACGGTCAGCACACCTGTCAGGAAAAACACTTTCCTGCCGCCGCTGAACCGCAGAAGGTCCCGGTCCATCATCAGTACTCCAGATGCTCCGAGTCTTCTGTCAGACGCTTACGGAAGACGTAATAACTCCAGATTGTATAGCCGATGACGATCGGCACCATCGTCAGCGCGACGAACGTCATCAATTTCAGGGAATACTCACCCGAAGCAGACGCTTTGATGGTCATATTGAACGCCGAGTCGATCGTGCTCACTAGGACGTTCGGGAACAGGCCGATGAAGAAGGAAGCCGTCACAGCAGCCAGCGTGACCGCAGTTACGGTGAAGCTGAACCCTTCCCGGCCTTTTTTGATAAGACGATGCAGCAGGGCATACAGGATGAGCACAACTGCGAACAGCGGGATGAGAATGGCCGGACGGCTTGCAAAAGCGTCCGTATAGACGGCTGTCAGACCGATGAATACCGCAAGGACAATGCCGGCAGCCCAATAGATCCTGAGCGCTGCTTCCTTCGCCCGTTTCCGCATCGGTCCCTCCGTCTTCAACGTGAGGAACAGCAGGCCGTGCAGGTAGGACAACAGGACGAAAGCCACTCCGCCTGCAACGGTATAGATGTTGACAAAATCAGCGAACCCGGCATGCAGGTTCATGTCCCCATCGACCGGCATCCCTTTCAGCATGCTGGAGAACAGCACACCGAGGAGGAACGGCGGCACGATGCTCCCCGCAAAGATCGACCAGTCCCAGACGGCGATCCATTTCGGGGAATCCACTTTCTCACGGAACTCGAACGCGACACCGCGTGCGATAAGGACGATCAGCAGCAGGACGAATGGCATGTAATACCCGCTGAAAACAGTCGCATACCAGTGCGGGAACGCGGCGAACATCGCACCGCCCGCTGTGATGAGCCACACTTCGTTCGCATCCCATACAGGTCCGATCGTATGGATGAGCAATTGTTTTTCACGTTCTGTCTTGGCCAGGAATTTCGTTCCCATGCCAACTCCGAAGTCGAACCCTTCCAAGATCATGAATCCGATGAACAGGACCGCGATCAATACGAACCACAAATCACTTAGTGCCATTTGTCACGCCTCCTACGTTAAACGGATCTGTTACCGATACGTCTTCTTGTTTGCGTTCTTCCGGTCCGCGCTGGATCACTTTCACGAACAGCACGACCATGATGATTCCGAGGATCGCATAGATGGTGGAGAACGAAATGAGCGAGAACAGGATCTGCCCTGCCGAGACGTTCGGCGATACGGCATCCGCCGTCTTCATGAGCCCGTTGACCACCCATGGCTGCCGTCCGATCTCGGACATGATCCAGCCGAACGAGTTGCCGATGAACGGCAGGAAGATGACCGGGATCATCAGTTTCAAGTACAAGGAGGATGCAGCGATCTTCTTGCGGAATAGCAGGAACAGTCCGAGCAGACTTGCCATGACCAGCACACCGCCTGTTCCGGCCATGATCCGGAAACTCCAGAATGTCGTTTTGACAGGAGGGATGTAATTGCCTTCCCCGTACTTCTCGACCATCTGGTCATTCAATGTATTCATGCCCAATACTTTACCGGAAAACTCGTTGTAGCTCAGATAACTGAGCAAATACGGAATTTCCAGCCGCTGGGTCGTGACCTGCTTGTCGGAATCGATCTTCGCGATGACCGTCCATGCGGCCGGGTCTCCGCTGTCTTCCCAAAGACCTTCCGCTGCAGCCATCTTCATCGGCTGTGCATGCATCAGATATTGTGCCTGCGAGTGGCCAGTGAATGCCAATCCGAGTCCGCCGACCATCCCGACAAGAAGTCCGATACCAATCGACTTTTTGAAGAAATCGGTCTGCCGTTTCTTCAATAGATAGAACGCACTGACACCGACGACGAAGAATGCGCCCGTTGCGATGCTCCCGAAGATCGTGTGCGGGAATGCAACCCACAGTTTTTCGTTCGTCAGCAGCGCGACAATATCATTCATCTCCGCGCGGCCGTTCTGCAGCTGATAGCCGACCGGGTTCTGCATGAACGAGTTGGCTGCCAGAATCCAGAAAGCGGACAGCACCGTACCGATCGATACGAGCCAGATCGATGCCAAGTGGACTTTCTTGGACAGCTTATGGGCACCGAAGATCCAGATCCCAATGAATGTCGACTCCAGGAAGAAGGCAAGCAGTGCTTCCACTGCAAGCGGTGCCCCGAAGATGTCCCCGACGAACCGGGAATAGGTCGACCAGTTCATGCCGAATTGGAACTCCTGAAAGATCCCCGTCACAACACCGATCGCGAAGTTGATGAGGAAAAACACACTCCAGAACTTCGTCATCTTCATATATATCTCTTTTTTCTTCACTACGTAGAGTGTCTGCATGATCGCGATGATTAGCGCCAGCCCGATCGACAGCGGAACAAAAATGAAGTGGAACAACGTTGTCGATGCGAACTGGATCCTTGCGAGTAAAACCTCTTCCATCCCTATCTCTCCCCTCACACTCAATCTGACTCCATTATAAATTAAAAGCTAAAATACTTTGTGAGCAATCAGCGGAGGATCTGTTACAAAGCTGTAAACTTCCGGGCTGTTTCGGTATCCTTTGTAGAAATGTTGACACATGTCAGATGTCCCCCATCTTTTTTGGAATATATATTGAAAGTAATTATACTCCAGATGATAACTTGTACTTAACAATAATAATTCTAAACAAAATGCTGGCTAACTTGTCACCCGGCTGATATAGTGGATTCATAGCTTAGGAAAAAGAGATTGGGAGGAATTGAGATGAATTCAAATGAGAATCCAAACAACAAAAAATTGACGACAGCTGCAGGTGCCCCTGTAGTTGATAACCAGAACTCCATGTCCGCCGGCCCACGCGGCCCGCTGCTGCTTCAGGACGTCTGGCTCATCGAGAAACTTGCGCACTTTGACCGCGAAGTCATTCCCGAACGCCGCATGCACGCGAAAGGGTCCGGTGCATATGGAACGTTCACCGTGACGAACGATATCACGAAATACACGAAAGCCAAGATGTTCTCCGAAATCGGCAAGAAGACGGAAATGTTCGCCCGGTTCTCCACTGTCGCAGGCGAGCGCGGAGCAGCGGACGCCGAGCGGGATATCCGCGGCTTCGCCCTCAAGTTCTATACCGAGCAGGGCAACTGGGATCTTGTCGGCAACAACACGCCGGTGTTCTTCTTCCGTGATCCGCTTCAATTCCCGGATTTGAACCACGCCGTCAAACGCGATCCGCGTACGAACCTGCGCAGTCCGAAAAACAACTGGGATTTCTGGACATCGCTGCCTGAGGCGCTGCACCAGATCACCATCCTGATGAGCGACCGGGGCATCCCGCGCACGTACCGCCATATGCACGGATTCGGCAGCCATACGTACAGCTTCATCAATGCCGACAACGAACGGGTCTACGTGAAGTTCCACTTCCGGAGCCAGCAGGGCATCGAGAACCTGACGGATGCCGAATCCGCGGCAACGATTGCGACAGACCGGGAAAGCCACCAGCGGGACCTGCTGGAAAGCATCGACAACGGGGACTTCCCGAAATGGAAGATGTATATCCAGGTGATGACGGAGGACGAAGCGGCCAACATGCCGTTCAATCCGTTCGATCTGACAAAAGTCTGGTACAAGAGCGACTTCCCTCTGATTGAAGTAGGGGAGTTTGAGCTGAACCGCAACCCTGAAAACTACTTTGCCGAAGTCGAACAGGCTGCGTTCACTCCGGCTGCCGTCGTCCCGGGCATCAGCTTCTCACCGGACAAAATGCTGCAGGCGCGGTTGTTCTCCTATGGTGATGCCCAGCGGTACCGTCTAGGTGTCAATCACCATCAGATCCCGGTCAATGCACCGAAGTGTCCGTTCCACAGCTTCCATCGTGACGGACAGATGCGGGTCGACGGCAACCACGGCAGCCGGACTTCCTACGAGCCGAACAGCGTCGGTGAGTGGCAGGAGCAGCCGGACTTCCGGGAGCCGCCTTTGAACTTGCATGGCGCCGCCGATCACTGGAACTTCCGTGAGGACGATGATGATTACTTCACACAGCCTGGAAAATTATTCAACCTTCTGAATGAGGACGAGAAAGAGCGTCTGTTCCGCAATACGGCGGATAACATGGGAGACGCCCCTGCCGAAATCAAGATCCGCCACATCAAACACTGCTACCAGGCAGACCCTGCTTATGGCGAAGGGGTTGCTTCCGCGCTCAGCATTCCGATGAATGAAGTGCTGGCGGACTGACTGCCATCTGCATAATCAGGTAATACAAAAAGGCTGGAAATCCATTGGATTCCCAGCCTTTTTGCTGTTTTGGTCACTTCATTTCCGACACCGTGACAAACGTGTAGCCTTCTGCCGTCAAATACTGCATTACAGCTTCCAGACCGTCCGCAGTCGACATATGGATGTCGTGCATGAGGACTGTGCTGCCATCTTTCGTCGCTTTCTTCACTTCCTCCAGCAGTTTGCCGGCATCCCGGTACTTCCAGTCCATTGTATCGACATCCCACAGGACGATCGGCGGAATGGTCTGCTTGCTCAGCTGTTCCGTATAGGCGCCATATGGAGGCCGGAAGACAGTCGGCTTTTCCCCCGTGACTTTGTGGATGATGTCCTTGGTCCGGTTGATCTCTTCCAGTGCTTTCGGCAGCGTCATCTTGCTCAGATCCGGATGATTCCATGAATGGTTGCCGATTTCGTGTCCGGCATCTTTGACGGCTTTCGCCAAGTCCGGGTAGTATTCCACACGGCTGCCAAGCATGAAGAAGGTCGCTTTGGCGTCATACTTTTTCAGGATCTCCAGGATTTTTCCCGTTGAGGCCGGTTCAGGACCATCATCGAACGTCAGTGCCACCCGTTTCTGCTGCGGGGCAGCCGGTGCCGTCTCTTCCCCGCCGGCCTTCGGTTTGCCGCCTTCGGTTTTGACAGCTTCCCCGGTCTTCTTCGTCCCATCTACGGAACCTGCTGATTTTCCGGTATCAGGCTTGTCTCCGCCCGCCGGCTTCGCTGCAGCGACCTGGTAAGCCGGCTCCAGCAGGTCATTCACTTTATCGATGGGCAGCTTGGCTGCCTGTGCACCGGCCGCTTCCTCTTTCAGGGAACCGCTTTCGAAATAGAAGATAATCTCCTTATCGGTCAGTGCAAAGTTTTTATAGTTCTTCCAATCCGGTTCAGTCCGGATCTGCATCTTATCCGCAATGATGCCTTCCTGCAGGCCTTCCGTATGCATGATCGTTTCCCGGACGCGCTTTGTCACTTCCTCGACAGTTTCCGGGCTGTCGCTGAACACGTTCCGGATGTCCATCACCGTTCCGCTCTCTCTGTCCAGATGGAAGGATTCGATGTCTGCAGGCTGCTTCACGCCACCTACTGTCTCGTTATTGGTGATGACGAACGAGTAGTTACCTTTATGATCCACATGTGTCTCAAACGATATATTGAGTTCACTTTTCTTCTGCTTCGGCTTCTTGACATTCGCCAAGGCGGCCAGGTACCGGTTCTTCTCCTGGTCAATATAGCCGCGCACATCCCGGTTGAATTCATCATTTCCGCTTTCGGGGTACTGGATTGCATATTTCACGAGAGGGTCGTTGGAAGTTTCCGTGATAATCCCGATTCCTTCGTAGTTCGAATCCGATTTATCGACCTTCACATTTGTATCACCGGGTTCCGGCATCTTGGCCGACATCAGATGCTGGTCGGATTTTTGGTTTGTCACTAACAGTACAAGTGCCGTCGTCGCAAGAAACAGTATGACTGCTGTCAACAATACATCGATCAAGCTGAACTTTCCGATGCCTCGCTTTTTTTCCATTGCTGATTGAACTCCTCTTCGGGTATATATTCCATATGTTCACAGACGGCAGCCGACTGGCAGGCAGCCTATGAGTTCGTATTCTCCTATGTATTCCCTTACCAGTTGCATATCCTAAATATTAGTACATATTTTACTAGATTACAATTGTTTTCAGGGTGTTCACTGCTGCTTTTTCCATCGCTTTTTTTGTGGTATACTGGTATCGACCCGGATCTTGCAAATGCGGGCAGCTTTTTTATGAAGAGAAACCAAAGTTGCACCGGGCCGGCTGTTTTACCCTATTGCAAAGTGAAAAAACAGAAGGTGGTTAACACAATGGAAAAAGGAAATTACCGTGTATTGCTGTTCTACAAGTACGTACCTATCGATGATCCAGAAACGTTTGCGGCGGAACATCTGCAGTTCTGCAAGGACCTCGGATTGAAAGGACGTATACTGATCGGTAAGGAAGGTATCAACGGAACTTGCTCAGGAACGGTCGAGCAGACCGATGCATATATGGAGCATATGAAGCAGGACAAGCGCTTCGAAGACCTCTGGTTCAAAATCGATGAAGCCGACGGCCATGCGTTCAAGAAGATGCACGTGCGTCCGCGGAAAGAAATCGTGAATCTGAGTCTTGAAGAAGATGTGAATCCTTTGGAAACAACAGGGGCTTATTTGAGTCCTGAAGAGTTTTTCGAAGCGATGCAGCAGGAGGACACGGTCGTTATCGATGCACGGAACGACTACGAATATGATCTCGGCCATTTCCGCGGAGCAATCCGGCCGGACATCGAAAATTTCCGGGACTTGCCGGAATGGGTCCGCGATAACAAGGAACAGCTGGAAGGCAAGAAGGTTCTCGCCTATTGCACAGGCGGCATCCGGTGTGAGAAGTTCACGGGCTGGCTCAAGCGCGAAGGCTTCGAAGACGTCGGTCAGCTGCACGGCGGCATCGTGACCTACGGTAAGGATCCCGTTGCGAAAGGCCAGCTGTGGGACGGTCAGTGTTATGTGTTCGATGAGCGTATCGCCGTACCTGTCAATCAGGTGGAACACGTCGTGGTCGGCCGTGATCATTTCGACGGCACGCCTTGTGAGCGCTATGTCAATTGCGCGAACCCTGAATGTAATGCGAAAATCCTCGCTTCCGAGGAGAATGAGTATCTATACATGCGCAGCTGCTCGGACGAGTGCCGCACGCATCCGCGCAACCGCTATTTTGTCGAGCAGAACATGACGAAGGAAGAATTCGAGGAACGGCTCGCAAAGCTGGATGCACATCGTTCTGAAGTGCATGCGTAAGTGAGACGCTGTATGGCGCATAGACGGCTCCATCCGCCTATGCGCTTTTCCATGCGCGTTTTTCGCGGACAGCCGGCACGTCAGCGGAACATTTCACTTTTGCAGACGTCCACTGTTCAAGCATGATATTGGAGGAACAACGAATGGAATGGAAAAATATCTACAGAGGGTTTTTAATGGGGATCAGTGATCTGATCCCGGGAGTGAGCGGCGGGACTATCGCGTTCCTGCTCGGTATCTACGATAGGCTGCTGACTTCGATCAGCGGATTCTTCAGCAAAGACTGGCGCCGGCATATCGGATTCCTGCTGCCGCTCGGTATCGGGATGGCAGCTGCGCTGCTGCTGTTCAGCCGTGTCATCCATTTTTTACTGAAACATTATTTTGCACCGACCCAGTTCTTCTTCATCGGTCTCATTCTCGGCATCCTGCCGTTCATGACCCGACAGGCGAACATGAAATCGTCTTTCAAAGCCCATCATTACCTGATTCTGCTGACCGTAGCGGCTTTGCTGGCAGCAACCGGCTTCATGGCGCCTGCTGACCGGGCTGTCATCACATCACTGACACCTGTTTCTGCGATCCTTCTGTTTCTTGCAGGCTGGGCGGCCAGTACCGCAATGTTGCTTCCCGGTATCAGCGGATCGTTCATCCTGCTGCTTCTCGGGTTCTACTCGACGGCGATCGGTGCACTGTCCGATTTCAATATCCCTGTCATGATCGTTATCGGACTCGGTGTCGTGCTCGGTTTCATCATCAGCAGCAAAGTGATCCACTACCTCTTGAACCGGCATGCGACGCTGACCTTCTCGATCATCATCGGGCTGATCATCGGATCGGTGTTTGTCATCTACCCCGGTATACCGGAAAGTGGGACTCCTTTTGTCATGAGCGGCATTGCGCTCATCATGGGGCTGCTCGTATCGAATCTGTTCCAGCCTACTGCAGTCAAAAAGAAAGTGAAATGAAAAAGACGGCCCATCCGGCAGATCACTCTGCCGGCAGGCCGTCTTTTTTCATGTACGATGAAATTATGAGAAGACGCTTGTACTGTGAAGCGGCTGGACGCGCGCCTTCGGATCGAGATACGCTTTTGCGTTATTGACAGCGATCGGCGCTTCGCCGAGACCGACGGCGATCAGTTTGACTTTGCCGTCGTAGTTCGTAACATCGCCTGCTGCGTAGATCCCTTCGATATTCGTCTCCATCCGTGTGTTGACGACGATCGAATTCTTATCCATTTCCAAGCCCCACTCCTTGATCGGTCCGAGTGAGGAAATATTGCCGTAGTTGACAACGACGTGATCCATCGACAGAACCTCTTCCGTGCCGTCTTTGTGGACGAGGAGAACTTCGTGGACCTTGCCGTCTTCCCCGCGCAGTGATTTCACCGATTGCGATGTCTTCACGGTCACGTTCGATTCCATCAGCTGGTTGACACTCGTCTCATGAGCGGTGAACCGCTCACGGCGGTGGACAAGCGTCACACTTTCCGCAATGTCTTCCAGCATGAGCGCCCAGTCGACAGCGGAGTCGCCGCCGCCGCAGACGAGGACATTTTCGCCTTTGAACATGGCAAGGTCCTTGATGCCGTAATGGAGGCTGTTGTTTTCAAAATGAGTTTCCTCTTCGATGCCGATCTTGCGCGGCTGGAATGCACCGATTCCCGCGGTCAGCAGGATGGTCCTTGTCAGATGCTCCCCTTTGTCCGTCTTCAGGACGAAATGGTCGCCGTTCCGTTCAGCAGACAGCGCCGCTTCCCCGAGAAGGATCTCCGGATTCGAATGATGCGCCTGTGTGACAAGATTCGCAACGAGATCCTTCGCGAGGATCTTCGGGAACCCTCCGACATCATAGATGTATTTGTCCGGGTACAGTTCAATGAGCTGCCCCCCGAGCTGCGGCAGGCTGTCGATAATCTTGACCGACATTTCCCGCATCCCCGCGTAGAAAGACGCGAAAAGACCGGTCGGGCCTCCGCCAATTATGGTTATATCAACGATTTCTCGATCCATAGCAAACACTCCATTACTAATAGATTTTGCAGAATGTCCGGACATTGTTCAGTGAACATCGTTCCGCCATTCGGGTATGACACCATTATCCACTATTCCAAGCAGAATATCACGTATTTTGAACGCAGACCAGGATCACTCCGCGTCCGCTGCATCTGCATGGGATCGGCAGAATTCGAGCACCTCCGCCTGTTCGTCCTCTTCCAATTCGAAGTCGAGCGGTTCCTCCGTCCCCTTTTTGAAGAAGTAGGTGCCGGTAATCCTGTCATTTCCGTTTTCCTGTATGAAGACAGCCCGGATGCCGCCTGCCCCTTCTTCTGCGAGCTCGTCCTCTTCGTCGAAATCGATATGGAGGAACACCTCATACCGCCGTCCTTCCAGGATGCCGGTCGGATCGACCAATTCGTTTATCGTATATTGCGTAATGTTCATCAGCTTGACGGTCTCCTTCGTTATACGTTTTGAGCAGTCTCTGCCGCTGCCTTCATCATACCACGGCGTCCATGCAGTGGATACTTATACACACTGCGAAAAAGCCTGGACGCAGGCTGTCCTCTTTTTTGCATTTTACGGCCCTTTCCCGGACAATAGTAGTGGTCAAGTATTTTTTATGGAGTGGAGGAATCATATGATACTGTTTGACGAATACCAATATGCACGGCCGGATATGGACGAGATCCGCGCGGAGTTTACTGACTTGCTGCATAAGTTCAGAGACGCCGGGTCCTATGAGGATCAAAACGAAGTGATCGAAAAGATCAACGCCATCCGGAATGATTATTCAACGCAGCTCAATCTTGCATACATCCGATCTTCCATCGACACGCATGATGAGTATTACCAGAAAGAACGCGACTATTTTGATGAAGTGAGCCCCGGGTTCCAGGAACTGACGACGGAATTCTATAAAGCGCTGACGACATCGGCATACCGTAAAGAGCTGGAAGACCGGTGGGGCCGGCAGCTGTTCGCTCTCGCTGAAAACGAGATCCGCGCGTTCGCTCCGGAGATCATGCCGCTGCTGCAGCAGGAAAACAAGCTGACGTCGGAATATGCCAAGCTGGTTGCTTCCGCACAGATCGAGTTCGACGGCAAGGTATTGACGCTTGCGCAGCTCGGCCCCTATATGGAATCGACAGACCGGAATGTCCGCAAGCAGGCGATGACAGCCCAGTACTCGTTCTTCGGGCAGCATGAAGAACGGTTCGACGGCATTTTCGACGAGCTCGTCAAACTGCGTGATAAAATCGCGAAGACGCTCGGGTTCGAATCGTTCACGGAACTCGGATACGTCCGCATGTCGCGTATCGGCTATGATGCGGGAATGGTCAAAAAGTTCCGCGATCAGGTCCGCGACTATATTGTTCCTGTTGCGAACAAGCTCTATGAACGTCAGGCGGCCCGCATTGGAGTCGATTCCCTGAAGTTCTACGATCAGTCACTCGATTACCTGACAGGCAATGCAGTACCGAAGGGATCGCCAGAGTGGATCATCGAGCAGGGCAAGGAGATGTACAAGGAACTGTCGCACGAGACAGACGAATTCTTCACATACATGACCGAGAAGAACCTGCTCGATCTCGTAGCAAAAAAAGGAAAGGAAGCCGGCGGTTACTGCACGTTCATCGATAACTACGATTCGCCGTTCATCTTCTCGAATTTCAATGGGACATCGGGCGATATCGATGTGCTGACACACGAGGCGGGACACGCCTTCCAAGTGTACTCGAGCCGCAACATCGGAATCCCTGAATACGTCTGGCCGACCAGTGAAGGCGCCGAAATCCATTCCATGAGCATGGAGTTCTTTACATGGCCGTGGATGGAGCTGTTCTTCCGGGAGCAGACCGAGAAGTATAAATTCTCGCACTTGAGCAGCGGTCTTCTCTTCCTGCCGTACGGTGTCGCAGTCGATGAGTTCCAGCATGAAGTGTACGATCATCCGGAAATGACGCCTGCCGAGCGGAAAGCCGCATGGAAACGGATTGAGCAGATCTATTTGCCGAACCGCGATTATGACGGCAACCCGTACTTGGAGAGCGGGGGCATCTGGCAGCGACAGGCACACATCTATGACGTCCCGTTCTACTATATCGACTACACGCTTGCCCAGATCTGCGCGTTCCAGTTCTGGAAGAAAGATCAGGAAGACCACGACGCTGCCTGGAACGATTATGTCCGTCTCTGTAAACTCGGCGGATCGAAATCATTCACGGAGCTCGTGGCGGAAGCGAACCTCATATCGCCGTTCGAAGACGGCTGTGTGGAATCGGTCGTCGGCACGATCGAGAGCTGGCTCGATTCGGTGGATGACAAAAAGTTATGACAGACAGAGACAGCCCGTACGGTCCTGAGAAAGGACCGGCGGGCTGTTTGTTAAATGGAGAATACGATCTTGCCGAACTGGCTGCTGTCCTCGAGCATCTGGAACCCATCAAGTGCCTCGTTGAACGGAATCACTTTATCGATCACAGGGCGGATGCCGTGCTCGCCGGCAAACGCAAGCATCTCACGCAGCTCCTCGCGGCTCCCCATCATGGAACCGACAATCTCCTGCTGCTTGTTGAAAAGCGCACGCAGGTTGATGTCGACAGTATCCTCGGTCGTAGCACCGAAAACGACAAGGCGTCCGCCGCTCTTCAAAATGCCGAGCGACCGGTTGAATGTCGCCCTGCCGACACTCTCGATGACGAGGTCGATCGTTTCATCTTTCAACTCTTCTTCCCAATTCCCGTTCGTATCGATGGCACGGTCTGCCCCGAGCCGGAGGGCGGCATCCCGCTTTTTCTCACTTCTTGATGTTACGATGACCCGGGCACCTTTCGCCTTCGCGAATTGGATGATGAATGTGACAACACCGCTGCCTGCCCCGGGAATGAAGACCGTCTCGCCTTCTTTCACCTCCCCTCGGGTCACGAGCGCACGATAGCCTGTCAGTCCGGACAGACCGACGCAGGCAGACTCCTCCCACGACAGGAAATCGGGACGCGGTTCCAACTGCTCGGCAGAGATTGCGATCTTCTCCGCGAACGTCCCATCATCCGGCATGCCGAGCGGGCTGAACCCGTCAGGTGAGGCACTGCTGTTTTCAACCCAATGCATGGACGGGTTGATAAGCACCTCATCCCCCACCGACCAGCCGGTCACCCCTTCACCGATTTCGCAGATCGTGCCTGCGCCATCCGATCCGAGTATGAGGTCCGGCCCTTCGTGGTTCCGCCTGTCCGGAATGTAGAGGTCCCTCCGGTTCAGACCTGCATTTCTCAGCTTGACGACGACATCACCTTCCGATGCCGACGGTTCCGGCATCTCCTCCAGACGGAGTCCTTTGTCACCATGTACGAGTGCTTTCACAGTAGTAGCCACCTTCCTGCTTGCGCATAATTGTTGCGGGAATTTTCCTGCACTTCTATCATCATAGCGTACCTTTCGTAATCTCCAAAACAAAAGACACAGCAGATGATGAAATCCGCTGTGTCCGTCTCTGTGTATGTCAGTTCCCGGCCGGCTTCTGCAGGCGGCATTTCAGCTTTGCCAGTTCCAGCAGTTCCAGGACATCTTTTTTCGGCAGCTTCGTCAGCAGGTGCAGCATTTCACGTTCTGCAAGACGGCGGCCTTTCCCGCTCCGGTACCGCGCTTTGTTATCGGCGTCCAGCTGTTCGTACAATGCAGTCATCTCGTCGCTCTGCTCGTCCGCAAATCCGTCAACGGTCAATGTCTCGCGAAGACGCTCATAGAGAGGCTCTGCACTGGCACTGTTCGACTGATTGAAAGCAGGAGACTTCTTCGAATCCCCTAAAATCAGCTCATCTGTCGAGATGTTGAAACGTTCCGAAATTTTTGCAACCCAGGCTGCAGACGGCGCGTTTTTCCCTTTTTCCCAGTCTTTGATGCGGCTCGCCGATGTGCCGATGGCCGCACCGAAGGCCATCATGGAGAGGCCCCGCTGTTCTCTTAGTTCCTTCAACCTGATTCCAAACGCTTCCTTGCTCCACTCGTTCACAAAAAATCCTCCTCTAATAGTCTCTTGTTCTATTATTTTTCATTTCATTGAGTTTGTCAATCCATTATTTTTTCAATAAATCTCATAGAACGGAAGACTTCAATATCCCGATTTTTGACGCTCATAATTCGTTTCGTTTTTGTCAATATACGCGGCAATGATCTCGTCAGGTGTGAACCCGAGTTTTTCTGCAATGCGGCCGTACTGTGTCCAAAGACCCGTGTAGGTATGCATGGTGGGATCTGCTTCGAAATGGAGGATTGCCCGGTTCGTGTCCAGGAATACTGCAGTCAGCGAATCGGAGGTGGATTCGATGTCCCAATCATTGAAGGCCGTAAGTCCGGATGCAATGCCGAGTGACAATAGGAAGTGGATTGAATCCACATATTCCTCCAAAATGACCGAGCGTTCGGAAGGTCCTTTGGTACTCCAAAATTTGAAACAGCGGGTCTCATTTGCTAATTCGGACAGTTCCACGAGCAGTGCCAGCACTTTTTCATGGAACAGGTCCCCTGTCGACAGGCTGTGCTGCTGGTGAATGTATGTATCAAGTGCTTCCTGCATGGTAAACAATTTTTCAAGTTCCATTGGGTACCCCTTTCCGCCGCGCTTCCTTGTCAGCTGAACTGTGGAAGTGCCGGCATACCGAAGCCGAAAAGATAGAGGAGAAGGGCTGCATCGAGCAAGGCGAGCATCAGGAAACCGACCCGGAACTGCGTATGCAGCGTCTTGTGGCGGAAGACTTGCATGCCCAGATAGGCACCCGGACCGCCCCCCGCTGCAGCGAACAGCCATAACCGTTTCTCCGGGACACGCCGTCTGCGGCGGACTGCCTGTCTTTTGTCATATCCCATCGAGACAAACGTCAATACGGACATCCCGGCAACCCAGGCAAGTGCGATGACTTCCATATGATCTCCTCCCTACTCTTACTTGTCGGCCAAAATTTCAGAGTCTTTATGCTTGTTTCTATACGCTCTATTAAAAAACACCGCGTCCCGAAAGTTCCGGAACCGCGGTGCAGGCAGTGTCGATTATTTAGACAGTGATTGTTTTGCAGTTGCTGCAAATTGAGCGAATGCTGCTGTATCTGTAACAGCCAGGTCTGCAAGCATTTTGCGGTTCACGTCAACGCCCGCAACTTTCAGACCGTGCATCAGTGTGCTGTATGACATGCCATTGGCACGTGCAGCCGCGTTGATACGTGTGATCCAGAGTTTACGGAAGTCCCGCTTCTTCTGGCGGCGGTCCCGGTATGCATAGTTCAATGATTTCATGACCTGCTGGTTGGCTACTCGGTATAGACGGTGTTTCGAACCGAAATACCCTTTCGCTAATTTCAATACTCGATTACGGCGCTTGCGCGTCACTGTTCCACCTTTTACGCGTGGCATAGTAATTACCTCCTGCTATTCAATAAGAATAAATTTAGTTTAGTATAGGGCGGCCGCTGACAGTCGTCCATGCGGCACAGGGTTGGAAACTTACTTCATGTACGTGATCATTTCACGGATACGCTTGTAGTCTCCGGATGAAATGAGGGCGCCTTTACGCAAGTGACGCTTTGCTTTTGTCGACTTGTTGGCAAAAAGGTGGCTTGTGTACGCGCGGCCGCGCTTCACTTTACCAGTTCCTGTTTTCTTGAAACGTTTCGCGGATCCGCGGTGAGTTTTCATTTTTGGCATGATCTGTTCCTCCTAAATCGTTTGTTCAGCTTACTTTTTCTCGTTGATCGGGGCGAGCATCAGGAACATGCTGCGGCCTTCCATTTTCGGACGGACTTCCACTGTTCCGACTTCTTTGCAGGCTTCTGCAAATTTGTCGAGCACGCGCTGGCCGATCTCTTTGTGCGTGATTGCACGTCCGCGGAAGCGGATGGATGCTTTCACTTTGTCTCCGGCTTCGAGGAATTTGATCCCGTTGCGGAGTTTTGTCTGGAAGTCGTGTTCGTCGATCGTCGGGCTGAGCCGGACTTCTTTGACCTGGATGATCTTCTGGTTCTTACGGACTTCCCGCTCTTTTTTCTGCTGCTCGAACTTGAATTTCCCGTAGTCCATGACGCGGGCTACCGGCGGCTTCGCATTCGGTGCGACAAGGACGAGGTCCTGATTGGCACGCGCAGCGATGTCAAGTGCTTCGTTGCGGGATTTAATGCCGAGCTGATCACCATTGTGGTCGATAAGTCGAAGTTCACGGGCACGAATTCCTTCGTTCACATACATATCTTTGCTAATCGTAATCCACCTCCGAATAATATCTCGCGAATACTCTGTTTGAGCAGTCTGCGCCGTTCGGCACAGCTTGCAGAACCGGCGGGTTTGGACCGTTCCGGTAATGAGGCAATAAAAAAAGCAGACAAATGGTCATTTGTCCACCCGCATAGGCACACGTGCGTGTTTCGGCACGAGGCTTCACTACTGTGCTGACCTCAGCAACTGCCGGATGGCGTCGTTGGGGTGAGAAGCGGGCAGCTCCTTCTTGTATCACAAACCGTATTCATTTACCTTAACTACTTTACCATAAGATCAGCAGACATGTCAACAAAGAAAATACAGAGTATATACGCATAAGACCATCTTCCGTATCCACTTCGTTCCAGACGGACGCTTTCCGGGGGGCGAGCGTTGAGCCTCCTCGGTCGCTGCGCTTCCTGCGGGGTCTCAACTGTCTCGCTAATCCCCCAGGAGTCGCCGTCTTCCACTCCGCTGGTATAAGTATCCGTCATTGCAGCAGACCAATCAAAATAGGGCCGCCATCAGCAGGCAGCCCTCTTCTATTTAAATCAGTCCTAAAAAACAGTTTTAAATCAATCACGGTTGGTGTCTTGTTTGAGCAGGTCCAGGAAGTCCGTGAAGGACATGGATTCGGATTTCTGTTCGCCGTATTTGCGGACGTTGACGGTTTCGGATTCGATTTCCTTGTCGCCGAGGACGAGCATGTACGGGACTTTCTGGACTTGGGCTTCGCGGATCTTGTAGCCGATTTTTTCGTCGCGGCTGTCGAGGTCGGTGCGGAAGCCGGCTGCTGTGAGCTGTTCCCGGATGTTGTCGGCGTAGCCGAAGTGGGCTTCCGGTGAGACCGGGATGACTTCGACTTGTACCGGTGCGAGCCATGTCGGGAATGCGCCTTTGTATTCTTCGATGAGGAAGGCGACGAAGCGTTCCATGGTTGAGACGACACCGCGGTGGATGACGACCGGGCGGTGCTGCTTTCCGTCTTCGCCCACGTATGTGAGATCGAACCGTTCCGGCAGGAGGAAGTCGAGCTGGACAGTGGATAGTGTCTCTTCCATGCCGATTGCCGTCTTGACCTGGACGTCGAGTTTCGGACCGTAGAATGCGGCTTCGCCGATCGCTTCGGTGTAGCTGAGCCCCATGCCGTCCATCGCTTCTTTCAGCATGCTTTCCGCGCGTTCCCACATTGCGTCGTCATCGAAGTACTTTTCCGTGTCTGCCGGATCGCGGTAGGACAGGCGGAAGGAGTAGTCTGTGATGTTGAAGTCCTTGTAGACGTCGATGATGAGCTGGACGGTGCGCTGGAATTCTTCTTTGATCTGGTCCGGACGGACGAAGATGTGCGCGTCGTTCAGTGTCATGCCGCGGACACGCTGCAGTCCTGAGAGTGCGCCGGACATCTCGTAGCGGTGCATCGTGCCGAGTTCCGCGATGCGGATCGGCAGTTCGCGGTACGAGTGGATGCCGTTCTTATAGATCATCATATGGTGCGGGCAGTTCATCGGACGGAGTACGAGGTCTTCGTTGTCCATGCTCATTACCGGGAACATGCCGTCCTGGTAATGATCCCAGTGGCCGGAAGTCTTGTACAGGTCCACACTGCCGAGTACCGGTGTATAGACGTGGTCGTAGCCGAGCCGTTCTTCTTTGTCGACGATGTAGCGTTCGATGACGCGGCGGATCGTCGCGCCTTTCGGCAGCCAGAGCGGCAGTCCCTGCCCCACTTTCTGCGAGTTCATGAAGAGGTCGAGCTCGCGTCCGATTTTGCGGTGATCGCGCTCTTTCGCTTCTTCGAGCATCTTCAGGTGGGCGTTCAGGTCTTCTTTCTTGAAGAACGCAGTGCCGTAGATCCGCTGGAGCATCTTGTTGTCGGAATTTCCGCGCCAGTAGGCTCCTGCGATGCTCAGCAGTTTGAATTCCTTCAGTTTGCCGGTATATGGCACGTGGACACCGCGGCACAGGTCGAAGAATTCACCCTGTTCGTAGATGGTCACTTCTTCGTTCTCCGGTATCGCTTCAAGCAGTTCCTGTTTGTATTCGTCGTTGATCTCCTCGAAACGCTTCTGCGCTTCCGCACGTGTCACCGTATGGCGGACGACGGGCAGGTTCTCTCCGATGATGCGTTTCATTTCCTTTTCGAGTTCAGGCAGGTCGTCTGCCGTGATCGGTGTCGGGGAGTCGATATCGTAATAGAACCCGTTTTCGATCGCCGGCCCGACACCGAGTTTTGCATCCGGGAAATTGCGCTTGACAGCCTGCGCGAGCAGGTGTGCAGTGCTGTGCCGCAGGATTTCGAGCGCTTCCGGCGACTGGGATGTGATGATGGCGATGTCCCCATCGTGTTCGATCGGTGTTTTCAAGTCGATCAGCTGCTCGCCGAGTTTTCCTGCGAGTGCATTTTTCCGGAGTCCCGGGCTGATCGAAGCGGCGACATCTTCTGTCGTCGTACCAGCCGGAAACTCTTTTACGGCTCCGTCCGGGAATTTCAACTGTACTGATTCTGGCATTTGAATGCACTCCTTTTGTTTTTTGAAAACATAAAAAGACCCATCCCATAAAGGGACGAGTCTGGTTCTCGCGGTTCCACCCTTCTTCCTTCAATCCGGCAAGCGGAATGATGAAGCTTCAAACGGCTAACGGGCCGGGTCCGTCAGCAGGTACTCTCGTTTCCCCGCTGCTGCTCCAAGGTGGTGGACTGATGCCGGTTCCTGCAGGGATCTCAGCACTTTCCCCCGCTCTCTGTCGGCCGTACAGGCAATCCGTATCCTTTTCCAAGCATTTGTTCACTGTATTGAGTCCAGTATAGTGAATACCCGTGCAAAAAGCAAGAGCCGCAGTACAAATTCCGCCTGCTTTCGACAGCCCGGATCAGCCGCGGCGATTTTTGCCCGACAGTTTGACGGGATCGCTCGTCATGCGGATCCGTTCCATGATGCGCGCCGCTTTGATCGGCTCTTTTTCGCCGCGCTGCGTGTAGGTCATATGGTGTTCGAGCTCGGACAATGTGAAGTTGGACGTGAAGAAGGTCGGCAGCTGTTCCGCCATCCTGTACTGCAGGATCGTCCCGAGCACTTCGTCCCTCGTCCACGCGGACATCGATTCGGCACCGATGTCATCGAGCATGAGGACCGATGCTTTCTTCACGAAATCGATCTTCTCGTTCAGCGACTGGTCCTGGATCGATTGTTTGATCTCCCGCAGGAATTCGGGCAGATAGACGGCGACGGTCCGGATCTGCCGGCTTGCGAGTTCGTTCGCAAGTGCCCCGAGGATGAATGACTTACCGGTGCCGAATGGGCCGTGGATGTAGAGCCCTTTTTGCGGCAGGCTGCCCGTCGATTCGTATTCGGTGATGAACCGTCCCGCAAGGTCGACGATATCGAGCCGGCTGTTGTCGTGGTACAGGTCGATATCCGGCAGCTTGGCCGCCATCACGTCACGCGGCATGTACAGGGAGTCGAGCATCTTGCTGACATGGCGTTTCTCATCATCAAGTTCTTTTCGCGGACAGCGGGTATACGTCACGTCGATCAGTCCCTGATTCATGACGAGCAGCGGCTCGAACCCTTTCATGACGTTGATACAGCCATCGAGACTCGGGCAATCCCCGCATTTGTGCGAGGCCGTCGTATATTCATAGAGTTTGTTAAGGCTGCGGTCGATCACTTGCTTGTCGATCTCTTCTGCATGCTCCTCGACGAACTGCTGGATCCGTTCATCCGCCAGTACCTCATCACGCAGCTGGTCGTACCTGGCCGCCAGTGCCGGCGCGTTGATGACGCGTTTCATGGCATCTCCAATCCGTTCCAATTAGTTCACCCCATTCCGCATCGATTCCAGTCTCGCCATGAGTGCCCTGCGTTTCGTTTCAATCGCTTCGGCATCTTCGGCGGATTCCTGCTGTGCAGGTTCTTTGCTTTTTTCCTTTTCTTTGAACCAGTCCGGCACTTGCTCTTCCCTGGCCGGTTTCCGGCTTCTGCCGGATGAGCGGGAGCCTTCCTTCTTCCATTGTTCCATCTCGTCAAGCCCTTTTCGGGAGAGCTCCATCGCTTCTTCCGCAGTCGCGACTTTTTTCATCGCCCAGTGGGAGGCGACACGCTCCGCGAAACCGCTCGTGATCTTGCCGTCGTTGTTCAGCACGATATAGTGCAGCAGGACGTTGACAACTTCGAACGGCAGCTTATGAGTGTTCATGAGCCGCTCCGCCAGTTTGACATCCACCGAAAACGGTTCAGAACCGATCAGGTCATAAAGCAGTTCGCGGGGGCTCGTCCGTTTAAAGTACGCCAATAGTTCTTGCTGCTTCGTCAGCGGCGCCTGTCCGCCTGCCGGTTCGGGCGCATCTTCAGGGATGTAAAACTTGTTGAGTTTCGGCGCCGTGTTCGAGACGTTGACCTTATAGAACTCGGTCGCCGCCCGCCGCAGCCGTTCTTCGGGTACCTCGAGGTTTTCGTCCAGCGCCATCATGATCACTTTCTGCATATCGAGCGGTGACAGGGAATAAAGAAATGCGAGCTTCGCGATCAGCTGGTGCGAAATCCCTGCGATTGCGCTGCGCGGCACCATCTGTTCCGACAGACCGCTCATCATCATATCAAAGTCGAAGAAGCTGTCATCGAACGGCACGCCTTCCGCTGTCTTACGCTCTTTCAGCGGCTGGTCGTTCAGCAGTTCGTGCGCATTGCCATTGACGGGTGTGTAGACGTCCAGGAAGTTCCTGGAGACTTCCTTGAAATTGTGCATATCGGGCTGTTCGATTGAGAACCGGGCGCGCAGTTCCCTGTAGGACTGTTCCCCGATTTTGCTGAACAGGAACGTCGCCAGCAGCGGATCGTGGAAAAACTGTTCCGCATCGAGCGGCGGCAGCAGTTCATAGATGAACGAGCGGCTGTCGCCTTCCGTACACATATAGGAGCGCAGCAGACCGATCGCTTCCAGCGAAATACGTGCCTGGAAAACGGACGGCAGCGACATGCTCAGATGGTTCATGAGGTGGTAGTGGTTGAACTGACGGGCGGCATTCGTTTCGGCATCCGCCCATAAGGTCAGGAACAGGCTGATCGGTTCCGGCCCGGTCAGCGGCTGGTAGAACAGGGAGAGGAGCTGCCGGTCATAGTCCGAAAAAGAGGCGGACGGCTTCAACGTATAGGCATCCACCGGCTGTAATTCCTGGTAAAGCATGCATTCTCACCTTCCTGCTAGTTGGACTCATCGAGGGGACCGGACTTTTCGCGGAGCGGCCCTTGCTGCAGATTCTTCAATTCCTCGATGAACATCGTGATGTTCTGGTAATCCCGGTAGACGGACGAAAAACGGACGTAGGCGACTTCATCGACAGCCGCAAGCCGCTCCATCACCATCTCTCCGACATCATGTGAAGCGATTTCGGAAATGCCGCGGCTTTTCAGTTCCTGTTCGATCGAGAGGACGATATTCTGCAGGTCTTCCAGGGGCACCGGCCGTTTTTCACAGGCACGGACCAGGCCGCGGAGCAGTTTCTCACCTGTGAATTCTTCGCGGGTCCCTTCCTTCTTTACGACGATAAGAGGGGCTTCCTCCACTTTTTCAAATGTTGTGAACCGGTAGCTGCACTTTTCGCATTCACGGCGTCTGCGGATCGAGCTATTCTCTTCGGCTGGCCTTGAATCGACGACACGCGTCCCGTTGTAGTGGCAGGCTGGACATTTCATGGTTCGTTCCTCCGGTTTTCTTTAGTCTATCCAGTATACCAGACAGATAGGCTGCAGAACACCCGTCTGCAGACATGGTTCGACGTATGATTGTGCAAACGACCCGTAAAACTGCAAAAAACTGTCCATTCGTCTGCACACAGGCAGCCGGATGGACAGTTTTCGCTATTCAAATCAATTATGCACTGACACCAGCCCGCAGTTCTTTCGCAACTTTCTTCGTCAGGTCGACGACGCGCGCGGAGTAGCCCCACTCGTTATCATACCAGGCGAGCACTTTGACTTTTCGATCCCCGATGACCATCGTGGACAGGCCGTCGATGATCGCGGAGTCTGTCGTGTTATTGAAATCGATGGAAACGAGCGGTTCCATCGTGAAGCCGAGGATGCCATTCATCGAGCTTCCGGATGCTTTCTTGAATGCTTCGTTCACCTGTTCAGCCGTTACGTCTTCCTTCAGGTCGACGACCAGATCGACGAGTGAGACGTTCGGTGTCGGGACACGCAGCGCCATACCATGGATCTTGCCTTCCAATTCAGGCAGCACAAGTGAGAGCGCTTTTGCTGCACCTGTCGAAGTCGGGATGATCGACTGGCCGCATGAGCGGGCCCGGCGCAGATCCTTGTGCGGGTTATCCAGGTTCTTCTGATCGTTCGTATAGGCATGGACGGTCGTCATCAGGCCATTCTCGATGCCGAATTCGTCGTTCAGCACTTTGACGACAGGCGCCAGGCAGTTCGTCGTGCAGCTGGCATTCGAGATGACGTCATGCTTTGCAATATCGAGTTTCTCATCATTCACGCCCATCACGATCGTGATGTCTTCGTTTTTCCCGGGAGCTGACAGGATGACTTTCTTCGCGCCGGCATCCAAATGGAGGGCGGCTTTGTCACGTGCATTGAAGACACCAGTCGCTTCAATGACGATGTCGACGCCGAGCTGTTTCCAAGGGAGTTTGGATGGGTCACGTTCTGCGACGAGCTCGACACGCTTTCCGTTGACGATGAGCGCGTTGTCCGCAATTTCGATGTCGCCGTCAAACGTTCCGTGAGTTGTGTCATACTTAATCAGATGTGCCAGCGTTTCCGGCGGATATAAGGCGTTTATGGCGATGGCAGTCACTTCGTCCTCTGTGATCAACTGCCGGAATACCATTCGGCCGATGCGGCCGAATCCATTAATCGCTACTGATGTGGTCATGAAAAGTCCTCCCGTATGTATGATGTTATACTGTTTACTCGAATACTCGTAAATAGTATAACACATTTTCACTGTGTGGAAAGAGTTTGTGCAAGAGTGAACAATGTTCGATTTTTCTGAATGGTCAGTGCACCTGCCAAGCGGTCAGCACTTCATCCACTTGACGTTCCGTCTCTTCCAGGGAGCCGTCGTTATGGATGACAGCGTCCGCCCCCGCCTCTTTTTCCTTCACAGGCAGCTGGGACGCGATACGGGTGGCCGCTTCCGCCTTCGTCAGGCCGTTCCGCAGCATAAGGCGCTCCAGCTGGATTTCCGGACTTACGGACACAACCAGGATCTTCTCGACATACTCGAATAATCTGTTCTCGAACAGCAGCGGAATGTCGAGGACCACCGTTTCCGCCCCCGCTTCAATATACAGTTCTTTCTGGGCGATCAATTCTTTACGGATGGCCGGATGGATGATCCCGTTCAGCTGCATCCGCTTGGCGTCGTCGCCGAATACAAGCTTCCCGACATACTCCCGGTTCATGGCACCGTCCTCCCGGATGGCCCGGGGACCGAACGCAGCCTTGATGTCTTCGAGAACGGGGCTTCCGGGTTCGACGACGAGACGCGCAATCTCGTCCGCGTCAACGATCGGAAGTCCTTTTTCTTTCAGCATGCGTGCGACGGTGCTCTTTCCGCTCGCGATGCTGCCCGTCAGACCGATGATCATGAAAGTCACTCCTTCGTGTTCAATGCTGGCATTTCTTGCAGTATGTCGATGTGCGTCCCGCAATCTGGACGGCCGCCGTCTGGGCGCCGCAGACAGGACAGGTTTTCCGCCCGTACATCTGCAGCCTGTCCTGCATCGAACCTGCTTCGCCGTTGATGTTGCGGTAGTCCGAAATGGAACTGCCCCCTGCGTCGATGCTTTCCCTCAGGACGGCCGCGATTTCCCGGAACAGCTGCCGTTTCCTCGCTTCGCTTATCCGGCCGGCTGTCCGTTTGGGATGGATTCCTGTCCGGAACAGTGCTTCTGTCGCGTAAATATTGCCGCAGCCTGAAATTACACGTCCGTCCATGATCACTTCCTTGATCGCCTTTTTACGGAATGCCGGCGTTTCCGCTTTATGGATGAAAAAGGACTCTGCCTCATCATCGAACGGCTCAGGTGCCATTTCGAGAAGCGGCGGATGATCTTCCGCACAAGTCAGCAGACGTAATTCACCGAACCGGCGGATATCCGAATAGACAAGCAGTCCACCGTCCTCCATTTCGAACACGGCGTGGATATGATTCCGGAATTTCTGTTCCCGGATATCTTCGACCGAGCCGACCGCGAACCACGCTCCAGTCATGCCGAGATGGCTGACGAGCAGGCGGCAGCTGGCTTCTCTGGACAGATGGATGTAGATATACTTGCTGCGGCGCTCAATGCTGTCGATCGTCCAGCCGGCCAGCTGGCTGGTGAACTGTTCGACAGGCATCCCTTTGACAATCGCCTCTTTACCGGCCTCTTTCGAACGGATGACCGTCTCGGAAATGGCGACACGCCGGATCGTCCTGCCGCTCGCCACAGGCGCGAGCGCACGGACGACCCCTTCGACTTCCGGTAGTTCCGGCATAGGATCACCTCACTTCGTGTCGTACCAGCTCGCACCGAATGCCGAGTCGACCTTCAGCGGAACGTCCAGCTTCAGCGCAGACTCCATGACATCGGGAACGAGCACTTTCAGTTTTTCCAGTTCTTCTTCAGGCGCTTCGAAGATCAGTTCATCGTGCACCTGGAGAAGCATGCGCGCCTGCAGATTCTCAGCTGCGAGCCGTGCGTCCATGTCGATCATCGCTTTCTTGATGATATCCGCAGCTGTCCCCTGGATCGGTGTATTCATCGCAGTCCGTTCTGCAAAGCCGCGCAGATTGAAATTGGAACTGTTGATGTCCGGCAGGTAACGGCGCCGGTTCATCATCGTCGATACGTATCCGTCCTTTTTCGCTTCCAGGATACTCTCATCCATGTAGCGCTTGACACCCGGGAAGCTTGCCAAATAGGTTTCGATGAAATCAGCCGCTTCCTTCCGCGGGATATCCAAGCTCTGGGAGAGACCATAATCACTGATGCCGTAGACGATTCCGAAGTTGACCGCTTTTGCAGCGCGCCGCATATTGGCAGTGACATCGTCCTTGCCGACATGGAACACCTGCATCGCTGTCTTCGTATGGATGTCTTCTCCGGCACGGAATGCTTCGATCAGCTTTTCGTCCTGTGAGATGTGAGCAAGCACACGCAGTTCGATCTGCGAATAATCCGCTGCGAACATGATCCAGCCTGGTTCGGATGGGACGAAGGCAGCACGGATCTTGCGGCCTTCCTCGAGCCGGATCGGGATATTCTGCAGATTCGGATTGATGGAGCTGAGACGGCCCGTCTGCGTGAGTGCCTGCTGATAGCGGGTGTGGATCTTTCCGTCATCATGGATTTCCTTTGACAGACCGTCAACGTACGTCGATTTCAGTTTTCCAAGCTGCCGGTACAGGAGGATCTGATCGATGATTTCATGTTCAGGCGCCAGCTTTTCGAGCACGTCAGCTGCCGTGGAATATCCCGTCTTCGTCTTTTTGATAGGTGTCAGACCGATCTTTTCGAACAGGATGACACCGAGCTGCTTCGGCGAGTTGATGTTGAACGGCTGTCCGGCCATTTCATAGATCGTCTTTTCGAGCTGATCCAGCCGTCCGGACAGTTCCGTGCCGATATCCTGCAGTGTGGCAAGGTCCGCCTTGACGCCGGTCGCTTCCATCTTTCCGAGGATCTTGGCCAGCGGCAGTTCCAAATTGTGATACAGCTCATATTGGCCGTTGTCTTCCAGCTGCCGGGAGACCGGCCCGCGGAGGTTCCAGACAGCCGCCGCCTTCGCGCCTGCGTGCTGTGCAAGCCGGGCGCCTTCCGGCCGTGCTTTCTTCGCGCCTTTCCCATAGACCGTCTCGTCCTTTTCGATCTGCTTCCAGCCGACCGATGCGGCCGCTTCCGACACATCATCGAACGACAGGGATGGATTGACGATATAAGCAGCAAGCGTCAGGTCGAAATCAATGCCGGAAACGGGAATCCCGATCCGGTCGAGCGCTGCGAACAGGGCTTTTGCGTCGGTCGTGTATTTCTCATGTTCTTCGGAGGCGAGCCACACTTTCACTTCATCACTAGTTTGGACATCCTCGATCGGCATATAGAATACACGCTCTCCATCTGCGAATGCCAGGCCGAACAAGTCGGAGGTGAAATAGTTGTCATCCATCATTTCCAAATGGACCGCCATATGTCCGGTCAGGTCTTGCTCGGTGACCGAATGCTTCGTTTCCACTTCGATTGCTTCCGCAGGCGGCTCTTCAGCTGCCGTCTCCCCCATCTTCTCGAGAAGCGTGGTGAATTTCAGTTCTTTGAAAATGGACTTCACCCGTTCGTCGTCCGGTCCGCTGTAAGTCAGCTCATCGTATCCGACTGTGATAGGGGCCTGTACGTCTATCGTAGCGAGCTGTTTGCTCATGAACGCCTGCGCTTCGTTTTCCGTCAGGTTCTCTTTCAGCTTCTTCCCGCTCACTTCATCCAGCGATTCATAGATCTTTTCGACCGAGCCATACTGTTTCAGCAGTTTCAGTGCCGTCTTCTCACCGACCCCCGGAACGCCCGGGATATTATCGGAGGCGTCCCCCATGAGTCCTTTCATATCAATGATCTGGAGCGGTTCGATGCCGTATTTCTCTTCAACATGCTCAGGTGTATAGGCCTCCATGTCGGTGATGCCCTTCCGTGTGATGCAGACGGTCACTGAGTCTGTCGCAAGCTGGGTCAGGTCCTTGTCCCCTGATATGATGACCGTTTCGACTGCCCGCTCGCCCGCTGCGCGGCTTAAGGTGCCGATAATGTCGTCCGCCTCATAGTTTTCCAATTCATACTGCGGAATCCGGAACGCTTCCAGCAATTTACGCAAATACGGAAACTGCTCGGACAGTTCGGGCGGTGTCTTCTGCCGGCCGCCTTTGTACTCGCTGAAGGTGCTGTGCCGGAATGTCGTCTTTCCGGCGTCCCAGGCGACCAGTATATGGGTCGGCTGTTCTTCTTTCAGGATATTCTGGAGCATCATCGTGAAGCCGTAGACGGCATTCGTGTGGATGCCGCTGTCGTTCGTCAGCAGCGGCAGTGCGAAGAACGCACGGTATGCCAGGCTGTTTCCGTCGAGCAATACAATTTTTTCTGTTGTCACGTCACTCGTCCACTCCTTCGTCAAAAAAACGTCGTCTCCCCCCATCTTACCATGCAGGCAGGATGAAAAGAAAACGACGCGATGTGTCATGGCTGTCAGTTATGGCCGCGGCAGCTGATGGATCGGAAGACGGACAAAAAACTCCGAGCCGTTGCCGACTTCACTCTCGACCCATACGTCTCCGCCGTGCGCTTCGACAAGGTGCTTGACGATTGCAAGTCCGAGTCCCGTGCCGCCCGACTCCCGGCTTCTCGCCAGATCGGCCCGGTAAAACCGCTCGAACAGGCGGGGAATCTTATCCGGGTCAATTCCGATACCTTCGTCAGCCACGGAGAGAATGAGACTGCCGCCATCAATCCGCACGGTGATCCGGATTATTGTTCCGTTTTTCGAATAGGCGATTGCATTGGCGAGCAGGTTGACGAGCACTTGCATCAGCCGGCGGCCGTCGGCTTCGATGACCGCTTCTTCAGGGGCCATGACAGTCAGCCGCATCCCTTTTTCCGCGAGCCGTTTCGATACCAGTTCCTCCGCTTCGGCTATGATTGCTGTTACGTCAATCCGGTCGATATCGAGCCTGAAGCTGTGCTGCTCGATACCCGAGAGTTCCAGCAGATCGGTGACGAGCGAATGGAGACGGGTGCTCTCCTTCTCGATGATCCGGATGAATTCCCGGGAGATTTCCGGATCGTCAAGCGCCCCGTCCAGCAGCGTCTCTGCGAATCCTTTGATGGACGTGACAGGCGTCCGAAGCTCATGGGATACATTGGCCACGAAGTCTTTCCTGATCTCTTCGAGCCGGATGATTTTCGAGATGTCGTGGAAGACGACGATGATTCCGAGCCAGTTGCCGTGGCGTCCGATGACCGGCGCGCCATAGACGTTCAGATCGACCGGCGCCCCGTTCCTGTTCAGGCGGATCGGCCGTTCGTGCACCTGCTCGGACAGGAAGACGTTTTCAATCAGCTGTTCCGCTTCCGCAGGCAGCCCGATCTCCTTGAACGATTTACCGATGAGTTCCTGAGAGGATGTATGGAACGTCTGGGCAAACACGCCGTTCATGAGGTTCACCGTGCCGCCCCTGCCGAGCATGAGCAGGCTGCTGCCGATACTTTCAATCAGCGTCTTCAGCCGCTCTTTCTCCATGGATCGCACCATCTGAGTCTCCTGTCCGGTTTGTGCTACTTTATTAAGCGAGGCGGCGATGTTGCCGAGATCACTGAATTCACTCACCGCAGCCCGGGTTTTGTAATCGCCTGCCGCCAATTTATCCGCCACCATGGCAATTTCATCGACCGGCTTCGTGAAATGGTACAGAATACGGGAGACGATGAAGAGACTGATGACGAGGAACAGCAAGATGACGACTGTCAAGTACAGCCAGTACCGCTGTTCAAGGCCGGAATCCGTGTCTTTCGCAAAGATATTGAAGAACTGGCTGAGTACGATCCACGATACGACCGAGAATACGACGAGAACTGCGCACGCGGTCAGCAGGATCCTGGACGTATGACCCTCCGTTTTCATGGGTTCACCTCGAATTTGTAGCCGATTCCCCGCAGCGTCTTGATGGACTGCGGTTTTTTCGTATCTAATTCGATCTTATCGCGCAGATGACTGATATGGACATCGACGATGCGGGTGTCTCCGCTGAATTCGTAATTCCAGACAGCCTGGAGCAATTGGTCCCGGGAGAGCACACGGTTTTTGTTTCTCATGAGATGGACGAGCAGTTCGAATTCCTTCGGCGTGAAATCGAGCGGTTCCCCATTCAGTTCCGTTGCGTACCGG
This sequence comes from Sporosarcina koreensis, assembly GCF_000826145.2. GTDB lineage: Bacteria > Bacillota > Bacilli > Bacillales_A > Planococcaceae > Sporosarcina > Sporosarcina trichiuri. Next base: position 185,629 of record NZ_LN651337.1, on the reverse strand, counting down.
TCGGGATAGACAGTGATGCCGTTCAGCGAAATGACAGCCTCCTGAGACGGCTGGTTCCCCATCCGTCTCAGGACGGCCTTCACACGTGCGGTCAGCTCACGGGGACTGAATGGTTTCGTCATATAATCGTCCGCGCCGATCTCCAAACCACGGACTTTGTCGGCCTCTTCGGTCCTCGCCGTGAGCATGATGATCGGGATTTCGATCTGCTGGCTGCGCAGCCGCCGGCAGACTTCAATTCCGTCGATCCCCGGCAGCATGAGATCGAGAAGGATGAGGTCGGGTCCTTCTGTTGCGGCAGCCTTCAGCGCTTCAAGGCCATCCATTGCGGTCAGCGTATGGTAGCCGGCCTGCTTCAAGTTGTAATCGATGAGTTTTGAGATCGATGGATCATCTTCTACGATGAGGATGGTCTGCATGCGTTGCTCTGCGGTACCCATTCAGAAATTATCCAATGTCTGGGACGTCAGCTGACGGTTTTTCAGCGCAGGCGGCACGATGGCAATCCGTCCTTCGACCACGACAGCCCCTGCTTCGTTCCGGCCTTCCGCATGGATGACAGCCTGGTTGCTGTCCGTGTCGATTTCGATGATCTCCAGTGTGATTTCGATCGTTTCATAATGATGGAGCGGCACTGGAAAGTCCAGGTGCTGCGACTGCACATACGTCCCGGGACCCGGCAGGTATTTCGAAATGGCGGATGTGAGGATGCCTGTCAGCATAAGCGTCGGGACGATCGGCCGCTCGACGTCTGTCTGGGATGCAAAATCGTGCTGAATGTAGATCGGATTCGGATCGTTCGTCAGGCCGAGGTAGAGCAGCAGATCGCGGTCCTCGATCTTTTCCGTCAATTTCAGTTTCTCACCGACTTTGATTTCGTTAATCGCTCTGCCGACTCTTCGTTTCTTCCCAAGTATCAAATAAAGTCCCCCTCATGGAAATGTGATGAAACCAGCTAAAGTTTACCATACTGCAAAAAGGAATGGAGCACCATCTGACCGCGCGCGGGTCAGTCCGTCAATACGGCCATGACGGCTTTCACAGAGTCCGCGGACTTCTGCAGGGCTGCTTTTTCATCGTCCGTCAGTTCGAGTTCAACAATTTTTTCTATACCGCCTTTCCCCAAAATGACCGGTACACCGAGATAGATGCCGTCCATGCCGTATTCGCCCTCCAAGTAAGCAATCGCCGGGATGACCCGTTTCTGGTCTTTCAGGATTGTTTCCGCCATCTCCGCGAGAGCTGCGGCAGGCGCATAGTATGCAGATCCGCTGCCGAGCAGATTGACGATCTCCGCCCCGCCTTTCCTCGTCCGCTCCACGATTTCCGCAATGCGCTCGCCTGTCATCAAAGTGTCGAGCGGGACGCCGCCGGCTGCCGAGCAGCGTACGAGCGGCACCATGTCATCCCCATGTCCGCCGAGAACAAATCCTGTCACGTCTTTGACGGAGACGCCCAGCTCCTGTGCCACGAATGTACGGAATCTCGCTGTGTCAAGAACACCGGACTGGCCGATCACACGCTCTTTCGGGAAGCCGGATTCTTTGAAAACCGTATACGTCATGGCATCCACCGGGTTCGTCAGGACGAGGATCGTCGTCTCCGGAGAATGTCTGACGATTTCCTGTGTCACGGATTTCATGACCTTCTGGTTCGTCTGTACAAGGTCGTCACGGCTCATGCCCGGCTTCCGGGCGATGCCTGCGGTGATGATCACCAGGTCGGAATTCTTCGTATCCGCATAGTCCGCGGTTCCCGTGACTTGTGCATCGAAGCCGAGGATGGGACCGGACTCCAGCATATCAAGCGCTTTGCCCTGTGCCGGTTTTTCCATATCCGGGATATCGACCAGGACGACATCCGCCAGTTCTTTCTGCGCAATGAGGAATGCGGCTGTCGCTCCTGTGAATCCTGAACCGATCACTGTTACTTTTTTACGTGCCAATACCATAACGAAAACGCCCTTTCCTTAGTGAGATGATAGTCCGCTGGCCCTGTCGGCCGGTCATGGGATGCATCCGGTATTTTTCTGTAAACAAAAAGCAGAGGCTGTCTGGATAGCATCTGCTTTTTGTCTTCTTGTCTATTGAGTGCCTGACCGTACAGTTCGTACTCTTACAGGTTTTTGATGAGCTCGTCTGCGAACTCGGATGTCTTCACTTCGGTTGCACCGTCCATGAGACGTGCGAAGTCGTACGTGACAACTTTCGAAGCGATCGTCTTCTCGATCGACTTCGTGATCATGTCAGCCGCTTCGTTCCAGCCAAGGTGCTCAAGCATCATGACGCCGGAAAGAAGAAGGGAGGATGGGTTCACTTTGTCAAGACCTGCGTATTTCGGTGCAGTTCCGTGAGTCGCTTCGAAGATCGCGTGGCCAGTATCGTAGTTGATGTTGGCTCCTGGTGCGATACCGATGCCGCCGACCTGTGCTGCAAGTGCATCTGAAATGTAGTCGCCGTTCAGGTTCATTGTCGCAACGACGTCGAATTCTTTCGGACGTGTCAGGATCTGCTGGAGGAAGATGTCCGCGATGGAATCCTTCACGATGATCTTGCCTGCCGCTTCGGCATCAGACTGCGCTTTGTTCGCTGCATCCGTACCCTGCTCGTCCTTGATGCGGTCGTATTCGTTCCATGTGAATACTTTGTCGCCGAACTCCTGTTCAGCCACTTCATAGCCCCAGTTCTTGAAGGCGCCTTCCGTGAACTTCATGATGTTGCCTTTGTGTACGAGTGTAACGGATTTGCGTCCTTCTTTGATTGCATAGTTCAAAGCACCGCGCACAAGACGCTTCGTTCCTTCCTCTGAGATCGGCTTGATGCCGATACCTGAAGTTTCAGGGAACCGGATGTTTTTCGCGCCCATTTCGTTCTGGAGGAACTCGATCACTTTCTTGACTTCCGGAGTGCCTTCTTTGTACTCGATCCCTGCGTAGATATCTTCTGTGTTTTCACGGAAGATGACCATATCACAGTCTTCCGGATGCTTGACAGGTGAAGGGACACCTTCGAAGTAGCGGACCGGACGCAGGCATGTATAGAGGTCCAGTTCCTGACGGAGCGCTACGTTCAATGAACGGAACCCGCCGCCGATCGGTGTAGTCAGAGGTCCTTTGATGGCGATGAGATAGTCCTCGATCGTATCAAGCGTTTCCTGCGGCAGCCATTCTCCTGTTTCGTTGAATGCCTTCTCCCCTGCGAGTACTTCCTTCCACTCGATCTTGCGCTTGCCGTCATATGCTTTGTCCACAGCGCTTTCAAGGACGCGGGATGCCGCATGCCAAATATCAGGGCCTGTGCCGTCACCGATGATGAAAGGGATTACTGCGTGATCCGGTACATTCAATTTACCGTCAGTTACTGTGATTTTACCTTCGTTAGCCATTAAAATTCCTCCCTGAATCATAAGTATAGGGCCGGTATGCGCGCATACCGCCCCACTATCGTCTTTCCTGCTGCTTACCGTTCTTCGATCGGTACGTATTTCTGCATATCAGGACCTGTGTACTCCGCACGCGGACGGATCAGACGATTGTTTTCGTACTGTTCCAGAATGTGTGCAATCCAGCCCGAAATACGGGAAACCGCGAAGATCGGCGTGAACAGATCATGGTCAATCCCAAGTGAATGATATACCGATGCCGAGTAAAAATCAACATTCGGCGGCAGTTTCTTTTCGCCTGTCACGATGCCGGCGATCTGCTCGGACATACGGAAATACTTGCCTTCACCCCGGAGTTCCGTAAGTTTTTCGGACATTTCACGCAGGTGCTTTGCACGCGGATCCCCTTTGCGGTAGACACGGTGGCCGAAGCCCATGATCTTCTCTTTGTTTTCGAGCTTGCCATGGATATACTTGTCCACGTTCTCTTCGCTGCCGATCTCCATGAGCATCTTCATGACCTGCTCGTTGGCACCACCATGGAGAGGACCTTTCAACGCGCCGATTGCCGCTGTCACGCCTGAATACATATCGGATAATGTCGCAACACAGACACGTGCTGTGAATGTGGACGCATTCAGTTCGTGGTCGGCATGAAGGACGAGCGCCTTGTTGAATGCTTCGATCTCCACGTCTTCCGGCTTCTCGCCTTTCAGCATATACATGAAGTTCGCCGCATAGCCGAGTGAAGTATCCGGAGCGACCGGCTCCAGACCTTTCCGGATGCGGGCGAATGCCGTCACGACTGCCGCGATCTTCGCCTGGAGCTTGACCGCCTTCTTGTAGTTCGCTTCCTTGGACATATCTTCCGCTTCTTCGTCATATAACCCTAACATGGAGATTGCTGTGCGCAGAGCCGCCATTGGATGTACGTTTTTGATCGGATACGTTTTGAAATGAGCGAGAACTTCATCAGGCAGGGACATGTTATCCGCCAATTGCTGTTTCAGTTCGGCAAGCTCATCTTCTTTTGGAAGCCGCAAGTGCCATAGAAGATAGACTACTTCCTCGAAACTTGCATTGTTAGCCAGATCGTCAATGTCATACCCGACGTATGTAAGGGTATCATCGATGATTGAACTGATCGAGGATTGTGTCGCTACAATTCCTTCTAAACCTTTAGTAGATGTCATGAAACTCTCTCCTTCAGTCAGCAGCCGCTGCATCCTCGGTCTTCTCATCTGCCGGTCCGGACATACGGCTGTTCTGATTATATTGGTTCCGCTAAAAACGCTTACATCTGTCATTATAGTAAACTTTGTCTGTTTTGTGAATGATAATGCACACAATTCGGAGGAAATCTGTTATCGGGGAGTGTTCAGCAATCAGAAATTGGAATACTTATACGGTTTTCAAGGACTTCATCATGCCTTTCCTGCCCGCAGTGGCGGGCGGGCTGTTCCTCTTTGCCGTGCCGCCCGCCGGGGTCGCAATTATACTGGCATACTTTGCAGCACCGCTGATGAGACTGTTCCATGATGTGCTGAGAGTTCCGCGGACGCTCGCCACCTTGCTGTCGATGGGCGTCATGATCAGTGTGCTGGCCGGTCTGTCATTCATGGTGACGCACAGTATGATGGAGACCCTCACTACAGCCGAACGGCATCTGGAGCCGCTGACCGGCAGCCAGGATTGGTCAGGGGTTGCTGTCGCCTTTTTCAAGGATCATATACTGACTGCAGGCTACACGGTGGTCGAGCATGCCGTGTCGTTCTCTGCACTGCTGTTCCAGCAAGTATTTACGGTGTTCATCTTCCTGGTCGCCTTTTTCTTCGCCCTCCGGGAGACGGGAAGGGACCGTTTCTGGTTTCTCGTCTATTTCCCGAAAGTGATGCGGGAGCAGGCACACCGTCTGTTCAGGAAAGCCGGCGAACTTGCCGGTCATTTCATCTCCATCGAGGCACGGCTGTTCTGCCTCACGTTTCTCCTGCTGACCGCCGGTTTCTTTGCGCTGTCATTCTCATCACCGATCGGTACGGCGTTTTTCATCGCGCTTGCTGACAGCCTGCCGTTCCTCGGTATCGGGCTGTTCCTGTTCCCGATGATCCTCTTCTATTACTACACAGGCAATCTGCTGTTCGGGTCTGCCCTTCTCCTGCTGTACTGCCTGGCACTCCTCAGCCGCCAGTTCGGCGAGTCGTACCTCTGGGCGTCCACGTTCCGGGTGCAGCCTGTCCATGCATTCTTGATCACGGCGAGTTCGTTCTATCTATTCGGCCTGCCGGGCATCCTTCTGACACCATTTTTGATGTACATCGCCATGAAGGTGAAGACCCACCCGAAATTCAGCGGATGATGATGGTTCCTTTTTTCATCTTTTTATAGATCTGACGGATGATGAAGGGACGGACCCACTTGCGCGGCCAGCTGAACAGCAGAAGAAGTCCGGCTGCGTCGGTGATGAACCCTGGCACAAGAAGCAGCACGCCGCCCGCGAAGATCAGCAGACCGTCGATGATCGCGGGTCCTGGGGGATCACCTAACGACATCCGCTGCCGGAAATCAGTGATTGCCCGGAATCCCTGCCGTTTCGCGAGGTATGCGCCGCCGATACCGGTGATGAAAATGATCGCGATTGTCGGAATGACGCCGAGATGGCTGCCTGCGACCAGCAGAAGAGCCAATTCAGCAGCCGGGACGGCGATGAATAGGAGTATGAGCCATTTCACAGTTTTGCCTCCTTTTGCGAAAAACCGCTGTCCCTTGTTCAGGGAAGCGGTTTTTCAGTTTATAGTACTTTGGCATGTCCTTTATAAATGACACCTGTTTCAGCGTCCATCGTGATTTCCTTATCATGCTTGATGATTTGGGTCGCTCTGTCGACACCGACAATGACAGGGATCCCCAGGTTCAGACCGACGATTGCCCCATGGCTCGTCAGACCGCCTTCTTCCGTGATGAGTCCTGCACATCTTTCAAGTACAGGAAGCATATCACGGTCCGTCGAATTCGTCACAAGAATCGCACCGTCCAACTCGCAGCCTTCCGCTTCTTCCGGCGTATTCGCAATGATCGCACGGCCATAGGCGACCGACTTCCCGATTCCCTGGCCTTTCGCGAGCATGTCGCCGATCACGTGGATCTTCATGAGATTTGTCGTTCCTGCCTCTCCGACCGGCACGCCTGCTGTGATGATGACGACATCGCCGTGCGTGACATACTTATGCTTGACGCTCTCTTCCACCGATTCCTCAAGAATCGAGTCGATGGAGCTGACGCGTCTGCCGACAATCGGATAGGCACCCCAGACGAGTGTCAGTCTGCGGGCGATCGATTCGGAGGAAGTGACGGAAATGATCGGGCATCCAGGACGGTATTTCGCAATCATCCGCGCAGTCGTCCCGCTTTCGGTCGGTGCAATGACCGCATTGACGTTCAGGTTGATGGCCGTGTAGGCAGCTGCCTGACCGATCGCATCCGTCAGATTGCCGTGCTTTTCACGGCGTCTAGTCGTGATGAACGCACGGTAATCGAATGACTCCTCGATCTTCCGCGCGATGCGGTCCATCGTTTCCACCGACTCGGCAGGATACAGGCCGGCCGCCGTTTCACCTGACAGCATGATCGCATCGGATCCGTCGAAGATGGCGTTTGCCACGTCACTCGCTTCAGCGCGGGTCGGACGCGGATTGCGCTGCATCGAATCGAGCATCTGCGTCGCTGTGATGACCGGTTTGCCCGCCTGGTTGCATTTTTCGATCAGGTCCTTCTGGATGACCGGCACTTCTTCCGGCGGGATTTCCACACCCAGGTCTCCGCGCGCGACCATGAGCCCGTCGGACACTTCAATGATCGCATCGATATTATCGACACCTTCCCGATTTTCGATCTTCGGGATGATATGGATGGCTGAACCGCCGTTCTTTTCCAGCAATTCCCGGATTTCAAGGACGTCTTCCGGTCTGCGCACGAACGACGCGGCGATGAAGTCGAGTCCATGCTGAATGCCGAACAGGATGTCCTGCTTGTCCTTTTCCGTGATGCCGGGCAGCTGGACCGAAACGCCGGGTACGTTCACACCTTTTTTGTTCTTCAGTTCACCTGAATTGACGACGACCGTATGGATAAGCCCTTGGCTTTTGTCCTTCCCGGTCACTTTCAGCATGATCAACCCATCGTCCAGCAGGATTGTGTCATCTTTATCAACATCGTCGATCAGCTGGTCATACGTGATGGAGAACCGTTCTTTCGTCCCCACCACTTCGGTCATCGAGACATCTACAGCTTCACCGGTGCGCAGTTCGATCACGCCGTTTTCCATCGTATGCGTACGGATTTCCGGACCTTTCGTATCGAGCAGGATCCCGACGGTCTTCATCTTGGCATCCGCCGCTTTCCGGATCGCCTGGATGCGGTTCAGATGTTCTTCATGATCCCCGTGCGAAAAATTCAGCCGTGCGACGTTCATGCCCGCATCGATCAGCTGTTCCAGTTTTTCAGGTGATTCACTTGCTGGTCCGATCGTACAGACAATTTTCGTTTTTCTCATTGTGCTTGACCACTTCCTTTTCCTATATTGCATCAGATGGACAATTCCTTCGAAAGGTTGTACATATCTTTGTCGAACTCGTTCGCATCATCCGCCGGTTTTGCAAATACATCATCGAGAGGGTATTCGACGAGCTGGTGGCTCTTCATACCGATCGCTGCGGCAATGTTGCCTTTCAGCAGCGATTCGACCGCCCTGGCGCCGAACTGGCTGGCGAGGACGCGGTCCCGAGCAGATGGCGAGCCTCCGCGCTGGATATGACCGAGGACGGACACACGCGTATCGACTTCCTCCTCGGTGATCAGTTTCTCGGCCAGTTCGGATGCCGACATGACACCTTCCGCAACAATGATGATACTGTGCTTCTTGCCGCGCTCCGTCCCCCGCTGAAGCCGCTCGAGGATATTCGGCATGTCATACCGCTCTTCGGGGATAAGGATGGTTTCCGCACCGCCTGCGAGCCCCGCCCATAATGCCAGATCTCCCGCATTGCGCCCCATCACTTCAATGATGAATGTGCGTTCGTGGGATGTCGCTGTGTCACGGATCTTATCGATAGCATCGATGACCGTATTCAGCGCCGTGTCAAAACCGATTGTGAAATCCGTTCCGTTAATGTCATTATCGATTGTTGCGGGGACACATGCAACCGGAATGCCGAGCCGGCTCAGTTCAAGCGCACCGCGGAAAGATCCGTCGCCGCCGATGACGACCACACCTTCGATCGCATGCCGTCTGATCTGCTCCATCGCCCGCTCGCGGCCTTCTTCCGTTGTGAATTCAGGACACCGTGCAGACCTCAGCATCGTACCGCCCCGCTGGATGATATCCCCGACCGAGCCCAGTTGAAGCAGTTCGATTTTGCCGTCGATGAGGCCTTGGTAGCCGTTGAATACACCAGCCACCTCGATCCCTTCGAATATCGCTTTCCGGACGACTGCACGCACTGCAGCATTCATGCCGGGTGCATCACCGCCGCTTGTCAATACAGCAATCTTCTTCATCCTGCCACTCCTTCCTGCTTGATCTGCCATCGGGATCACTGTTCTGTGAATACCCCGATTTTCCGGAATTTATCATATCTGTCCTGGATCAGGGCATCGCGGCCGAGACCTTGCAGTTCACCCAGCCCTTTCTCCAGCATTTTTTTCATTTCCGCTGCCTGCTGTTTCGGATTACGGTGGGCACCGCCGAGCACTTCAGGAATCATATCGTCGATGATGTCCATCTCCTTCAGGTCAGGCGCGGTGATTTTCATCGCTTCCGCAGCGTCTTTCGCATAAGCGGAGTCTTTCCAGAGGATCGAAGCCGCCCCTTCCGGCGAAATGACGGAATACGTCGAGTGCTCCAGCATGTAAATGCGATTGGCGACACCGAGTGCGAGTGCACCGCCGCTGCCCCCTTCGCCGATGACGACTGAGATGACAGGAACTGTCAGGCCGGCCATTTCGACAAGGTTGCGGGCGATCGCTTCGCTCTGTCCGCGCTCTTCTGCTGCACGTCCCGGGTACGCCCCTTTCGTATCGATGAAACAGACGACCGGGCGTCCGAATTTTTCGGCCTGCTTCATGAGACGGAGCGCTTTCCGGTACCCTTCGGGATGCGGCATGCCGAATGTACGCTTCACATTCTCTTTCGTGTCTTTGCCGCGCTGGTGTCCGATGATGGTCATCGGCTGGCCGTTGAAGCAGCCGATGCCGCCTACGATCGCCGCGTCATCGCCGAATGCACGGTCGCCATGGAATTCGATGAAGTCCTCGAACAATTCCCCGATATAATCGTACGTCGTCGGCCGTTCCGGATGGCGCGCGACCTGCACACGTTCCCATGTCTCCATGTTGCCGTAGATCTCGTTTTCAAGCTTTTCGAGCCGGCTGTTCAAGTTTTCGATTTCGTCGGAAAGGTCGACTTCGTTCGTTTCCGTGAACTCTTTCAGTTCCTGGATCTTTTCCCGCAGTCTGATGATCGGTTCTTCGAATGATAGTGTTTTCTTCATTTGGCGGCTTCCTCCTTCGTATGCAGGCGGATGATCCGGGACAGCATATCCTGGAGATCATTGCGGTGGACGACCGCATCCAGCTGGCCGTGGTCCAGCAGAAACTCGGCAGTCTGGAAATTATCAGGCAGTTTTTCACGGACGGTCTGTTCGATGACGCGCCGTCCGGCAAATCCGATCAGCGCTTTCGGTTCCGCGAGGTTGATGTCGCCGACGGACGCGAAGCTTGCAGATACCCCGCCTGTTGTCGGATAGGTCATGACCGAAACATACAGCAGGCCTTTTTCCGCATGACGGTTCAGCGCTACGCTTGTCTTCGCCATCTGCATGAGCGACAGGACGCCTTCCTGCATGCGGGCGCCGCCGCTTGCAGAAAAGATCAGAACCGGCACGCCGAGTTCCGTCGCCTTCTCCACCGCTCTTGTAATCTTTTCACCTACTACCGATCCCATGGAACCCATACGGAAATGAGGATCCATCACAGCGATGGCGACTTCCTGTCCACTGATCTTGCCGGTCCCTGTCAAAACAGCCTCATTGAGACCCGTCTTTTCTGCATCCTTCTTCACTTTTGCCGTGTAGGCCGGGAATTCGAGCGGATTCTCCGTGACGAGATGGTCATCCATCGAAACGAAAGTCCCTTCGTCCATCAGGGAATCAATGCGCTCCTGTGCGGTCATCTTGAAATGGAAATCACACTTCGGGCAGACTTTCAGATTTTTCCCCAATTCCTTCGTCGGTACGACATGCTTGCACTCCGGGCATTTCGTCATGATCCCTTCCGGCACATCGTTCTTGGATTTCGCATTCGGCATGATCGCCTGCTGTTTCTTTGTATTTGTAAATAGATCCCTCAGCATTCGTTTTCGCCCCTTTTTTCCACATTGACAAGTTCAAGCCAATCATCGTAATGATGTATGGCGGACTTGCTGTTGCCGGCCTTGAGCTCGCTCAGCATTCGCACTGCGCATTCCTGCTCGGCTGCCGTCAAGATCCCCTGGTATGGGAGTCGGCTGTATTGTTTCAGTAAAAACCAGATTTTCAGTGACAGCCGGTTTCCGGCGGCTACAAGGAATTCCTTCAGTACGTCTTCACGGACAACCGGTTCGCATTCGCCGATCTTCCGGAGGAACCCATCCCATACAGGAAGGGACCGGAGCTCTGCATCCCCGGCAATCCGCTCGATTGCAGCATGTTCATGGATCCGGCAAGTCCGGTCCACATCGCGCAGCGATTGCGGATGCTGCATGATGAATGCAGACAGGATGTCGACAAGCTGGTGTTTCTTGTAATCTGCCAGAAACGTCCCTTCTCCCCTGCGCGTTTCGATCAGCCCGAGCAGTTCCAGGCTTCTCAGCGCTTCGCGGATCGTGGATCTGCCGACTTGCAGACGCTCTGCAAGCACCCGCTCCGACGGCAGCTTGTCGCCGATCTCGGCTCCTTCTTCTTTGATGATCGTCCGCAGATCACTGACGATATCCAAAAAACGTTTCGATGATGGCCGAGAATTTTCCATTGTCAAACTCCTTTTGCACACCATTCTTGAGTGGTCTGACCACTTTCACTGTATAAGCATACAAAAAAGGGGGCCTTGCGTAAAGGGATAACTGTAAACTATCCGCGCTCTTGCTCCGCCTTGCCGGTATCCGTAATTTGGTCGGCCAGGAGCTGCGGCTGGCCGTTCCTGATTTCCACTTTCCCCCTGCAGACAAGCATTGACTGATCTGTCAGTATACGGCTTGTGGATGCATACACTTTCGGGAACACCGTTACGGAGAGGCTTCCGGTTTCATCTTGCAGTTCGAGGAACGCCATCGCTTCCCCTTTTTTTGTGCGGATCCGTTTGCACTCCACAAGCATCCCGGCGATGGAAATACGCACGCCCGGCTTCATCTCCTGCACATCACTGATCGGTATCGTGCCCTCTTCCAGCGTTTTCTTAAAGGCTGCTGCCGGGTGTTCGGACAGATAGAAACCGAGCACTTCTTTTTCGTAATCGAGACGCTGCATATCCGGCATCGTGCCGGCAGGACTGTATTTCGGACTCGCCAGCCCGTTCAGCATCCCGGCGAACAAGTCCTCACCGCCGGATGGCCGGACGAACAACGCATGCTTCCTCGCCGCTTCGATCGAAGCGAGCAATACTTCACGGGGCTTGCCGAATTCATCGAGCGCCCCTGACTTGATGAGCGGCGGGACCGTCTTATCGTTGAATTGTTCAGCGCCTGCCGCCACCGCCAGATCGAACAGGGTCTTGAGCGGTGCCGACTGATTCCGCGCTTCTTGCACAGCTTTATAGAATTGGAACGGCACTCCTTTGACAGAGGCGATCCCAAGCCGGACCGCATCCCGTTCGGATACAGCAGACCATCTGCTTCTTGTGATCGACGGGCCTAGTACACGGATGCCTTTCGTTTTCATCTCCCCGATATATTCCGTCATCTTTTCCGGAGAGCCTGCGAGCACTGTCAGGCAGGCCGCGTAAAACTGTGCAGGGTGATTCGCCTTGAAATAGGCGAGCTGATAGGAGATGAGCGAGTAGGCGACCGCATGGCTTTTCGGGAAGCCGTAATCCGCGAACTTGACGATCAATTCGTAGATTTCGACGGCTGCCTCTTCCGGGAATCCGTTCCGTACCGCGCCGGCTGCGAAGTGGTTCCTCTCCTGTTCGAGCATCTCGCGCTTTTTCTTGCTGACCGCCCGGCGCAGAAGATCCGCTTCACCGAACGTGAAGCCTGCAATCCGGCTCGCGATCTGCATGATCTGTTCCTGGTAGACGATGATGCCGTATGTCTCCGCCAGGATCGGCTCGAGGGAGGGATGGAGATAGCGGATCGGTTCCATCCCTTTCTTGCGCCGGCTGTAAAGCGGGATGTTTTCCATCGGACCCGGACGGTACAGGGCGCTGATCGCGTAGATATCTTCAAACGAATCCGGCTCGATGTCCCGCAGCGCTTTCCGCATACCCGGGGATTCGAACTGGAACACACCGAGCATATCCCCCCGCCGGAACAGTTCGAATGTCGCTTCGTCGTCAAGCGGCATGGTTTCCAGGTTGACCGTGCGTCCGGTATCTTGGCGGACCGCTTTCCGGATCCTGTCAAGCAGTGTCAGATTGCGGAGTCCGAGGAAGTCCATTTTCAGCAGGCCGGCCTCTTCCGCATCATTCATCGCCCATTGGGTCAGGTAGATCGAATCACCGCCTGCCTGGAGCGGGATGGTTTCCACCAGGGGCTTCGGTGACAGGATGACTCCTGCCGCATGGGTGGATGCGTTTCTCGGCAGCCCTTCCAGCGCGAGGGAGGCGTCCATCCACTTTTGCCGGACTTCTTCCTTTGCAATCCATTCTTTCAAGGGAGCCGACTGGCCGATCCGCTCTTTCAATGCAGCGCCATGTACGGCAGCCAGGCTTTTGGAGATGAACGCCAGGTCTTCGTTCGGGAAGCCGAATACACGTGCGGTGTTCCGCGCCACCGATTTTGCCGACAGCGTGCCGGACGTGACGATCTGCGCGACGTGCGCTTTTCCATATTTGTGCGCAACGTATTCCACGACTTCCAGGCGCCGTGTATCCGCGAAATCGACATCGATATCCGGCATCGTGACCCGGTTCTTATTCAGGAACCGTTCGAAGATCAGCCCATACCGGATCGGGTCGACCGCGGTGATACCGAGCGAGAAGGCGACGAGCGAGCCGGCGGACGATCCGCGGCCCGGACCCACTTCGATGTCATTCCGCTTGGCATACTCGATGAAGTCCTGGACGATCAGGAAATAATCAGCATAGCCCATGGAGACGATGACCTCCAGTTCATAGCGGAGACGTTCCTCATAGGCTTCAGGGATCTGCCGGATTTTACGTTCCAGCCCTTCCCGGCACAGACGGCCGAGCAGTTCTGCTGCCGTATCCCCTACTGGAACAGGAAAACGCGGCATCAGCAATTGTTTCTCCGGGAGATCGACCTTACACGACAGCAGCAGATCAGCCGCCTGCTGCAGCCATTGCTCGTTTCCGCGGAACCATTCCGCAAGTTCACGTGCCTCCGGTATGTACGCATCTTTATGCAGATTCACGGGGCGCGCAGGATCATTCAGCTTGTAGCCGTCCCGGATGGCCTGGGCCGTTTCATAACTGAAGGCGTCTTCCGGGTCGATGAACCTTGCTTCACTGCATGCGAGGATGGGCAGCCCTGCGGTTTCCGCAAGCTGCACGATTGTTTGTTCTTCCTCATGGACGCTGCCGCCCGGACGAGCGACTCCGATGTACAGACTGTCCGGATCGATCTCCCTGGCGATCCGTCCGATGACAGGTTCTGAACGGAACGGATCCCAAGAAGGCGACGTCAGCGGAAGGACAGCCGCGCAGTTCGCCGTGTAGGCGTGCAGCCATTTCTCGGGAAGGTCGCCGGACTCCCGCGTCGCTGCTGCACTGCTCGCTTTCATGAGCTGTTTGAAGCCCTCTTCGTTTTTTGCATATAGATAGAAAAGTGCCGTTCCCCCTTCCGTCAGTTCGACAGATAGTGACAGGCCGATCACCGGGTGGATGCCGTATTTCGTCATCACTTTCCAGAACGAGCGGACGCCGGACAGCGAGGAATTGACGATGGCAGCGGAAACAGCTCCTCTTCTGTTCAGAAGAGGAGCCAGCCGGTCGAGTTTTATGATGCCGTTCAGGAAATCGGCTCCGGTGATCAGTTGTGGATATACAAGGGTCATCGTCCATCCCTCCAATCATTCGTGATGCGCACACATCGCTTTCAGTTTCAGGATGACTTGGTCCGCCTCTTCCCATGAAAAGACGGAAGCGCCTGCAGCGAGCGGATGGCCGCCGCCGCCATATTCGGCTGCAAGTCCGTTGATGACGGTCTTTTTCGAACGGAGCCGGACGCGGATCTGATCGGGTTCCTCCACAAAGATCAGCCAGGCGCAGATCCCCTTGACATCACCGAGGGAACTGACGAGCGAGGACGTCTCTTGCGGCTGTACGCCGAATTCATCCAGGATCGCTTTTGTCAGTTTGATATACGCCGCTCCGTTTTCGTCCATCTGGAAGTTCTGGTAGACATACCCCTGCAGATGCAGCAGGCTGCGCTCCACTTCATACATGCCCGCAAAGATCTGCTGCCGGTCGAAATCATACTTGATGAGTTCGCTTGCCGCTTCGAATGTCCGGCCGGTTGCACTCGGATACATGAAACGGCCGGTATCACCGACAATACCTGCAAACAGCAGGCGGGCCGCCTCGTCAGGCATCTTCCAGCCCTTATAGGCACTGCCTTCCTTATATAGTTCGTAGATCATTTCCGAGCAGGAACTCGCTTCCGTATCGACCCAGATGAGATCGCCATATGGATCGACGTTCGGATGGTGGTCGATTTTTACGAGGCAGCTGCCATTGGCATAAGACTGTCCATCGACCCGGTCGGTGTTGGCCGTATCCGTGACGATGACGAGCGCCCCTTCGTACTGCTCCTCCGTCACGTCGTCCTGTCCTGCCAGGAATGCGAGCTGTCCGTCATCACTGCCGGCGGCGAAGACCGTCTTTTCCGGGTAATTCCCTTCGATCAGTTTCTTCAGGCCGACCTGCGAACCGAACGCATCCGGATCCGGACGGACGTGGCGATGGATGATGATGGTCGTATACTTTTCAATTGTGTCGATGATTTGTCTGTTCATTGGCCGTTTCCCCCATTGTACAAATAATTGCGTTCGCATTTGTTGCAAAAAGCCGCTACAATGGAAGAAGTGTTTGTTTCCAATGGAGGGCTCACGTTATGAAGACACTCAATTTCGTGCTCGTGTTTCTGATCATTGCATCGGCAGTGTTCTATTTCTATTTCAAAACAAGACAATTCCGTACGAGTCACGTATTTCCGATCCGCAAGAAAATGTTCGCCGCCAAAGCGGGAATGTTCCTAGGTGTGATGCTTGCTGTGTTCGGCATCAACCAGCTTCTCTTATTCGACGGCGCGCTCACGTATATCGTCTCTGCGGTGTTCATCCTGCTGGGCGGTTATGTATCCATCTTCAACTGGCGTGCCACGCAGCACTATAACCGGTTTGTCGATGAAGAGACGGAATTGAACTCACGCTGATGCCTTTTTTGCATCAGCGTTTTTTCATCGTTCCAGCAGCTGGTATGTAACGAGCGCTTTGCCCATCAGTTCGTCCCCTGTGTAGATGGAGATGTCCATCTTGACGACGCGCCGGCTCAAGTGCAGGATGTCCGGGATGACTTCAACCGTGCTGCCGAGCTGGATGTGTTTCATGAAATAGATCGTGACATTTTCCGGGACACTTTCCCCGCGTTTGACGAGTTTGATGGCCCGATTGCCGGTCTCAGCAAGCAGTGTCATGAGTGCGCCGTAAGAAAGTGTGCCGAACTGGTTCGTCATCTGCGGGATGACTTCGAAGAGGATCTGGTCGGGGTGCTCCTCACTTTCGTGCATCTGGCTTTTCACGATGTCATCGATCGTCTGCCCATGCTGCGGCTGACGCTGAACCATCTGAAACGCCTTCAGCACATCCTGACGGCTCAGGACGCCATCCAGCATGCCGGATTCCGTAACAACCGGCAGCAGGTCGATCCCTTCCCACACCATACTGTGTCCGGCCGATGCGACGCTCATGTTGCGTGTCGCAGTGATCGGGTCCTCCGTCATCACTCTGCCGATCGGTTCCGCATCCTCCTTGCCGACAACATCCTTTGACGTCACCATTCCGACGACGCGGCCGTTCCTGTCGATGACCGGAAAAGCGGAATGGGATGTCTTCCGGCTCACTTCGTTGAACCGTCCGACCGTATCCTGGATCGACAGGGCCACTGTGTTCGCCAGGGAGTGCTGGATGTCTTCGACAAGCAGGATATCCTTTTCGATCATCTGATCCGAGATGGCCCGATCGAGCATTGTCGCGACAGTGAAGGAGTCATAGCTTGTCGATATGACAGGCAGATCTTGTGCGTCCGCAAGCTCTTTCACTTCGTCCGCAGCATCGAACCCGCCTGTGACCAATACGGCAGAGCCTGCATTGATCGCCAGAAGATGCGCTTTCTGGCGGTTGCCGACAATCAGGAGACTGCCGGGCTCTATATAGCGCCGGATATCCTCGAGCTGCATCGCCCCGATCAGGAACTTCGTCAGTGTCTTATGCAGTCCGCCTGCACCCCCAAGGACGCTGCCATCCACAATCTTGACAACTTCTGCAAATGTAAGCCGTTCGATGTTCTCTTTTTTCTTCTTTTCGATCCGGATCGTACCGACCCGTTCGATTGTGTTGACCAATTTCTTGTTTTCCGCTTCCTTGATGGCCCGATAGGCGGTGCCTTCACTGACGGTCAGCGCGCGTGCGATCTGCCGGACGGAGATCTTCTCTCCGACCGGCAGTTCCTCGATATGGCGCAGGATCTGTTCGTGCTTTGTCGTCATGTCGTTCACCTTTTTCTTCTGGCTGCCTTGCGTTTAGTTTACCATAATTTCTCGAAAAAAACCGTGCTGCCCGAGATTTCACTCAGCCAGCACGGGGGGGTTCACAGCGACAGCGATTCGCCGGGTTCCATTATTTTCGATTCATGATGTTTGACGAGCTCCGTGAATGCAGCAGGGTCCTGCTGGATGGGCGGGAACGTATTGAAGTGCACAGGGACTGCCAGTTTCGAGTTCAGCAGTTCGACAGCATATGCCGCATCCTCCGGTCCCATCGTGAAGTTATCGCCGATCGGCAGAAACGCCACATCAATATCGTTCCGCTTTCCGATCAGTTCCATATCTCCGAACAGCGATGTGTCTCCTGCATGGTAGATTGTTTTTCCTTCCGCTGTAAACAGGATTCCTGCAGGCATGCCTGTATAGATGATCTGCCCATCTTCTGTCGTATACGAAGAGCTGTGGAAGGCTTTCGTATATTTCACCGTACCGAAATCGAACTTCTTCGCTCCCCCGATATTCATGCCGTGCGTATGGAGTCCCTGCCAGCCGAGCCAGACCGCCAATTCGTTCGGCGCGACGACAAGCGCATCGCATGATTTCGCGATAGCGATCGTATCACCGACATGATCATTATGTCCGTGCGTCAGCAGGATGACGTCCGGTTTCTGTTCATCCGCCTTCAAGTCTGTCAGATCGTTGTCCGTGATGTACGGGTCGATCAGAATTTCCTTCCCGCCTGTTTTCACTTTTACAATTGAATGGCCATGATATGAGATTTCCAATTCATCCGACACCTCCATTACATATTCTTTCCTCTCTCCCGGATTCGCGAAACCTGCCGGAAATCCTCTTTTTTGATATGATGGACCATGTATATAAAGGAGGAATCATTTTGAACAGACTTGAAACAATCCAGCAATACTTGACAGACCACCAGACGGATGCGGCATTCGTGACGACGCCGGATAACATTTTCTATTTGTCAGGGTTCAGCAGCGATCCTCATGAGCGCCTTCTCGGTATCATGATCTTCAAGGACGCCGAGCCGTTCATCGTCTGTCCGCTGATGGAAGTCCCCGATGTCAAAGCGGCTGGCTGGTCATTCGAGACCGTCGGATACCAGGACACGGACGATGCGTGGGAATTCGTCAAGGAGGCGGTAGGACGCAAGACGGATGAAATCAGTTCGATTGCAATCGAGAAATCCCACTTGACTGTGGAACGCCTTGAGCGGATGGAAGAACTGTTTGCGGGCGCGACGATTTCCCGTCTGGACGAGCAGCTCAATGCGATGCGCAGCCGGAAAGATGAGTCCGAACTGAACTTGCTGCGTGAAGCAGCCGCGCTTGCCGATTATGCAATCGAAGTCGCACGCGATACGATCACGGAAGGGATGACCGAGCTGGAACTGCAGACAGCGATCGAGCTCGCGCTGAAGAAGAAAGGCGTCGAGAAGATGTCGTTCGCAACGACGGTGCTGACCGGCACGAAAACGGCTTCACCGCACGGCACACCTGGTGAACGGAAGATCGAGCAAGGCGATTTCGTCCTCCTCGACCTCGGTGTCGTCCACAAGGGCTACTGCTCGGACATCACACGGACACTCGCGTTCGGCGAGCCGTCTGAAGCCCAGAAGGACATTTACGAAGCGGTCCGCCGCGCGAACCAAGCTGCTATCGATCTCGTAAAGCCTGGCGTAACCGCGCGCGAACTGGACAAGGCTTCCCGGGATGTCATCGACGAAGCAGGCTATGGCGAATACTTCACCCACCGTCTTGGGCATGGTCTCGGCATTTCGGTGCACGAATTCCCTTCCATTCACGGAGCGAATGACTTCCAGCTCGACGAAGGCATGGTCTTCACAATCGAGCCGGGCATCTATGATTCGTCGATCACCGGTGTCCGGATTGAGGATGATGTGGTCGTCACCGCAGCTGGTGTGGAAGTGATGACGAAGTTCCCGAAAGAATTGACAATTATCCGATGACTGGAGCTGCCCGCTTTGTGCGGGCGGTTTTTTTGTGGGCTGGATTTGTGTGGGCTTTGGTTTGAGCGTTTGTGGGGGGCTTGAGCGTTCGGAGGGCTTGCTTGAGCGTTCCGGGGGCTGCTTGAGCGTTCCGCAGGCTGCTTGAGCGTTCCGAAGAAGGAATTGAGCGGTCAGCCGCTGGATTGGATCACTCGCCGGACCTGCCGGCATTCCAAGCAATAGAAAACCCCCGGCTCGATAAACCCGGGCCGGGGGTTTCTGTGATCAGCCGAGCAGTGACTCAGCCGATACGTATTCAAGTGACTGTGCTTCTGCAACAGCCTGGTATGTGACGTGGCCGCCGATCGTGTTGAGGCCTTTGCGCAATACTTCGTTGTCGAGGCATGCCTGCTTGTAGCCTTTGTTCGCGATCTGCAGGGCATACGGCACGGTGACGTTCGTCAGTGCCATCGTCGAAGTGCGCGGCACAGCGCCCGGCATGTTGGCGACCGCATAGTGGACGACGCCGTGCTTGACGTATGTCGGTTCATCGTGCGTTGTCACACGGTCGGTCGTTGCGAAGATACCGCCCTGATCGATTGCGATGTCGACGAGTACGGAGCCCGGCGACATGGACTTCACCATTTCCTCGCTCACGAGCTTCGGTGCACGGGCACCCGGGATGAGGACACAGCCGATGACGAGATCCGCGTCCTTCACGGAGTTCGCGATGTTGAACGGGTTCGAGACGAGTGTCTGGACGTCCTTGCCGAAGATCTCGTCGAGCTGGCGGAGACGTTCCACCGACAGGTCGAGGATGGTGACGCGCGCCCCCATGCCGATTGCAATGCGGGCAGCGTTCGTGCCGGCCTGTCCGCCGCCGATGATCGTCACGTTGCCGCGGTCGACACCCGGTACGCCGGACAGCAGGATCCCTTTGCCGCCTTCCAGTTTCTCGAGGTACTGCGCGCCGATCTGCGTCGCCATCCGGCCGGCCACTTCACTCATCGGTGCAAGCAGCGGCAGGAGTCCGCTCGGCAGCTGGACCGTCTCGTAGGCGATCGAGGTCACCTTGTTGTCGACAAGCGCTTTCGTCAGCTCCTCCTCATGTGCCAGATGCAAGTATGTGAACAGGATGAGGCCTTCACGCAGATATCCGTATTCCGACGCAATCGGCTCCTTCACTTTCATGACCATCTCCGCACCCCATGCTTCCGCAGCGGAATCGACGATCACCGCACCGACTTCGCGGTAGTCCTCGTCCGTGAAGTTCGATCCGAGTCCTGCGCCAGTTTCAATCAGCACTTCATGTCCGGCAGACTTCAGGTTGAAGACGCCGGCGGGTGTCATCGCGACACGGTTTTCATTGTTCTTGACCTCTTTTGGTACGCCAATACGCATTAGTAGTTCCCCCTTAAGATTGAAGTACGGCTGTTCAGTATGTACCGTTCAGACCTTTTCACCATTAGTGTAGCAGATCCGCATATGATTTGCCGAATAATTTCATCTGATTGTCACCATTGTTCCTTATCCATTTCATAGACGAGGCAGGAATTCTGCCGGGAAATGGCGTATACTGTCTATAGAACGATAAATTCAAAGAGCAGGAGTGTGATTCCTATGTCATTAGTGTACAACCAGATTATCGTCGCAGTTGATGGATCGAAAGAATCCGAGTGGGCGTTCAAAAAGGCTGTTGCGATTGCAAAACGGAACGATGCAAACTTGAATCTGGTGAATATTATCGATACACGATCGTACTCTGCCGTGGAAGCGTATGACCGTTCCATCGCGGAACGCGCCCAGTCCTATGCAGTCGATCTGCTGGAAGGTTATAAAGACCATGCCGCTGAAGCGGGTCTGACTCATGTGAACATCATCGTGGAATACGGGTCGCCGAAAACGATGATTCCCCGTGAAATCCCCAAAAAGATCGAAGCGGATCTCATCATCTGCGGGGCTACCGGCCTGAATCCTGTCGAACGGTTCCTGATCGGCAGCGTCTCCGAGAACATTGTACGTGCAGCGAAATGTGATGTGCTCGTCGTCCGTACACCGGAAAACGAAGACATCCACTAACCAGCACAAAGTAAATAGCTTGCGGGGCTGCCGGTTCATCCGGTGTCCCGCAAGCTTTTTCTTCATCCTTCCTGTACCCAATCCTCAAGCTTCACAAAGAACGACAGCATCGCCTGTTTGTCCGTCATCTCAGGGACATTTGCCAGAAGAACATCAGGTGCCGCCGTTTTATCGGCAGACGGCTTCTGCAGAATCAGGATGCTTTTCGCCTGTGCCGCATTTTTGAACAAGGAGGACGGCAGCTGCAGGACGGCCCTGATGACCGTATGCTTCTTCAAATACGTATGCAGCAGTCCGGACTGTGCAGACTCGAATAAGGAAGAGGGAACGAGGAAGATGCCGTGCGCCCCCTCTTTCAGGTGCTTCATCGTCTGTTCGATGAACAGGTGATGTGCATACGCATGTCCTTCTGCCGGCATCATTTCAAAATTGAGCCCATTGTCGTCATCCGGATAATAGCCGACAGGGAGATCACATACTGCCAGATCTGCCGGATCGATCAGCAGCGGGCGCAGGGCGTCCTGGACAAAGATCTCGGCTTCCTGCTCCAGCAGATCCGCAGCCGCTGCCATAAGACGGGCAAGGAGTTCGTCGATTTCAACAGCTGCCGCTGATGATGGACGCTCCATCATGTTCATGACCGTGAACAGCAAGTTCCCTGTTCCGGCTGCAAGATCTGTGATCCGTATATATTCCTGTCCCGCAGTGAGCAGTTCTGCAATCCGTCCGATCAGCATGCCGATTGCATCCGGTGTCATCTGATGATTCGGCTGCACGTTCTGCCGCATTCCTTTCAGAATTGCGAGCTGCAGCCCTCTCCGTATTTCCTCTTTTGCCACTTCGCCCTGCAGATCGGGCGCGGCTTTTCCTTCTGCCCATGCGCGGCATGCGGTGACGAGCTGCTCCAAGTAGAGCTGGTCTCCCTTCTCCGCTGCACCATCCAAGTAGGTGAAGATCTGTTCCGTATTGCTTTTCATAAGTCATCCCTCTTTTTCGTTTGTTACTGCATTTTAAAAATGAGCGCGTGTGCGGAGAAAAACCCATCCGGCAGCCGGATGGGTGAACAGGCAGCGCAGAGCTGCCTTATACAGACACAATCAGTTTCTTGACGGTCTCCAGTGCTTCCAGGTAATCCGGATGGTCCGTCACTTCATTCACATATTCCGAATAGGCGACTGTGCCATCCGGTTCGATGACAAAAATTGCACGGGCCAAAAGCCGGAGCTCCTCGATAACAACGCCGTACGCGCTGCCGAACGACAGATCGCGATGGTCGGACAGCACTTGCAGATTACCGATTTCTTCAACCGACCGGTACCGCGCCTGTGCAAATGGCAGATCTGCAGAAATTGTCAGCACTTCCGCCTTGTCACCCAGTTTTCCTGCTTCATCATTGAATCGGTGGGTCTGTTTTGCACAAACACCTGTGTCGATGGAAGGGACGACACTGATGAGCCTGACTTTGCCTCCAGCACCTTCGAAAGTGACAGGCTGCAGATCATTGCCGATCACAGTGAAGTCCGGTGCTTTGTCTCCGGCTCGGAGCTGAGTGCCGAGCAGTGTGACCGGCTTGTTCTGGAATGTAATGGATGTCATACGTTTTGCGCTCCTTTCGTGGTCCCTCCATCTTACTAGACGGACTGCTCCCCTTGCAACTGAGCACGTCCGGCAGTTGTCCGGACAACGTCAGCAACAGCCTTCTCATATACTTGTTCGTGTATAACTTCCGTATCCGCGAACAAGTCATGCAGCGCTTCTTTATGCGGCATGAAGACGACGAGCAGGTAAGGGATGACGAGCGTCTTCGAGATATAGCGGCCGATCACTTCCCGGAACAGCAGACTGCTCCAGCTTAAGCGCCCTCCCGCTTTACGCACAACACGGATTCCGCAGATCATCTTGCCGGCCGTCTGTCCGAAGTATCTCGTCATCAGCAGGAAGTAGGCCAGGAAAACGATGAGCATGACCGCTTTGTACGGACTGTATAACAGAAAAATCGGATCGGTGATCGCCCAGTCGAAAACCCGGAACACCGGTTTGACGATCAGCCCGCTAATGGCACTGATGATGATCAGATCGATCAGATACGCCCAGAAGCGGATCCAGAATCCCGCAGGCTTTCTCCGGAATTCGTCCGCTCTCTGCACAACCTCCTCTGACGCACGGTTTTCCGCCGGGAGTTCACTAGCTGCTGCTGGTTCCAATTGGTCAGACATTCGGGTCCCTCCTCTCTTTAGCGTTCACCATACAGATACATCATCCGCGGTGCCTGGTAATCCGTCAGCATTTTTTCGATCAATTCCGTTTCCGCATTCTTTTTCAGCAAGCCGGACACATTCATCCCGAACAGCGATGACAGGCTGTCTGAAGATGTATATTCGAATATAGTCGGATCCTTGAGTCCCAGATCGGTTTTCAGTGACTCGACGACGTCCGGCAGCTTGCCATAATCATCCGCCAGTCCTGCCTCGATCGCCTGCCGTCCGTTCATGATTCTGCCGTCCGCCACTTTCTTGACCGCATCGACAGACATGCCGCGGCCGTCTGCGACAATTCCGACAAACCGCTCGTATGAATCATTGATCATTTCCTGCAGCATATTGCGTTCTTCCTTCGTCATTTCACGATTCGGACTCATCATGTCTTTATAAGGACCTGTTTTGATGGTGTTGAAGTCGATACCGATCTTATCGGCGAGTTCTGCATAGTTCAGACTTTCCATGATGACACCAATCGATCCTGTGATTGTCTCGGGATGAACGAAAATCTTCTCGGCAGGAGCTGAAATGTAGTACCCCCCAGAAGCCGCCATCGAGCCCATCGAAACATAGATCGGAATATTGCTGTTGTCCCGGATTGCAACCAGTTCATCATAAATATCCGAGGATTCCATCACGCCGCCGCCCGGCGAATCCACGTGGAGCACGACCCCTTTCACTGTCGGATCCTCCTGGATGTCCGCAAGCTGGCTCATGAAAAGCTGGTGGTTATAGCCGGGTGCCGCAAATGGCGATGCGGGGCCGGTATCCTGGATGACGCCGCTGACGTCAAGGACAGCAATCCGCTCCGTCGAGCCCCCGCCTTCCAATACATTTTCTTCATACATCGGACCGTTCAGCGCGAAGTTGTCTTCGAACAGCGAGCTGAAATCCCTCGTAAAGATATAGGATAGCGAGTTGACGCCGATCGAGACGATCACCAGTGCAGCTGCGCTCAGTAACGCTATCCATCGTTTTGTTGTCATTGCGATTCCTCCTTCATGTCCTCCATCTTATACGTATGACCGGTGAATCCGTTTCATTAAAATCCCATCAGTGAGGATGATGCTGTTCCTTCAGCCGGCCGGCAACTCTCCGGTCCTTCAAAAACCGCACGACCTGCGGGATGGTGAACAGCATCAGCGCAGCCCAGATGAATGCGAAACTCATCCATTCGAATGCACCGAACTGCTCGCCGTACAGGGAGACGCCGATGATCAGCATCAGTGTAGGAGCGATATACTGCAGAAAGCCCGACACATAGAGCGGAATGGACACAACTCCTTTTGAGAAGAAGATGAGCGGCAGCGCCGTCGCAATCCCTGTCAAAACGAGCAATACGACTGTCACTGGATCGGTACCGAACAGCACGGCATCCCCCGATCGGATCAGCCAGCCATACGCAAGAAGGGCGATTGGAACCACAAATGCCGTTTCGATGGCGAGTCCCCGCGCGGCGTCCAGCTTGATATGCTTCTTGATAAGTCCGTACAGAGCGAACGATAAGGCAAGGACGAACGATACCCACGGGAAGACACCATAATGGATTGTCAGTATGGTGACGCCCACGGCTGCAAGCACGAATGCCCCCTGCTGGCTGCGGTTCAATGATTCCTTGAGGAACAGGATACCCAGAAGGACGGAAACGAGCGGATTCATGTAATAGCCGAGACTTGCCTGTACGATGAAATCGTGGTTCACGGCCCATATGTAAGTTCCCCAGTTCGTCGTGACGAGCAGAGATGCCAGACACAATCCCCAGAATTGACGAGGGGTCCGCCACAGCTCTTTCACGTCCGCGGCCAATTTCCTTCCCTGCCCTGCAATCAGAAGGACAGCCGCTGTCAGGATGAACGCCCAGATGATCCGGTTGAGCAGAATTTCACTGCTGCCGACATGATCGAGGCTTTTCCAATAGATCGGCATGAACCCCCATAGAAAATAAGCGAAAAATACCCAAAAAGCTCCTTGCTGCGGTGATTGCATCGTATTCCTCCCTTCCATCATGTACGAACATTTTGCAGTTCGAAATATTGCTCAATTATACGTTGCTGATTCAGCGGCGTAAAGGATTACATGAAAAAAGAACCGAGAACGAAAGCTCTCAGCTCTTTTTCAATCACTTCATTTCCATTTTACGGAGCTGGACCCGCATGATCTTACCCGACGCGGTCTTCGGCAGCTCCTCCACGAATTCGATTTTGCGCGGATACTTGTAGGGCGCTGTCGTTTCCTTGACATGGTCCTGCAGCTCCTGAATGAGCCCTTCATCAGCAGCAGCTGATGGATCACGCAGGACGATATAAGCTTTGACAACAGACCCTCTCACTTCATCCGGACTGGCGACGACTGCGCATTCACGGACAGCGGGATGGTTCGTGAGAGCGTCCTCCACTTCGAACGGCCCGATCGTATAGCCTGAGCTGATGATGATATCGTCTCCCCGCCCTTCAAACCAGAAGTACCCGTCCTCATCTTTCTTCGCACGGTCACCCGTTATATAGTAGTCCCCCCGGAACTGCATCGCTGTGCGTTCGGGATCCTTCAAGTACTCTTTGAAGAGGGCAGGCGTGGAAATATGGACTGCGATATCCCCGACTTCGCCGACACCTGCGATCTCTCCTTCGTCGTTGACGATCTCGACCCGGTTGCCGGGGGTCGGCTTGCCCATTGAACCTGGACGCGCCTCCATACCGAGCATCGTCCCGACGAGCAGGGTGTTTTCCGTCTGGCCATAGCCATCACGCACTTGAAGTGAGAAGACGTCTTCAAACCGATCGATCACTTCCTTATTGAGCGGCTCGCCTGCAGAGACAGCACTGCGGATGGACGACAGATCGTACTCGGCGAGATCTTCAGCCTTTGTCATGAACCGATATTCTGTCGGCGTACAGCAGAGCACGTTCACCTGGTAGGTTTTGATCATCTCCAAATAGGTTTTGACATCGAATTTCCCGTTGTACACGAGCCCGGTCGCACCGCTGCCGAGCACCGCCAGGAACGGTGTCCAGATCCATTTCTGCCAGCCGGGCGCGGCCGTAGCCCAGACGGTGTCGCCTTCCTGGATGCCGAGCCAGTTCCCGCCGGTTGTCCTGAGATGTGCATAGCCCCAGCCATGCGTGTGGACAACGCCTTTCGGTTTGCCGGTCGTTCCGGATGTGTAGGAGAGGAATGCCATATCATCCGCTTTGGTGTCGGCTGCCTGGAATTCCGGCGAGGCGGAGGCCATGGCATCCGTGAGCGAGATGCCCCGATCCGCTGCCTTTCCGATCACAAACAGGTTCACATCTTCGATCCCTTTCACGTCGGCAAGCTGATCGGTAAACGCTTCATAGGCGACAATCGCTTTCGCTCCGCTGTGGGCAAGCCGGTACTCGATATCGGATGCGCGCAGCATTTCGGAGGAAGGGATGACAGCTATCCCCGCTTTCAGGGCTCCGATGTAGGCGGTATACGCCTCGATCAGACGCGGCACCATCACCAGAACGATGTCCCCTTTCCCAAGTCCGTTCGAAGTGAAGACATTCGCCGCACGGTTTGCGTCATTCATGAGCTGGTCATATGTATACTCCCGTTTGTTTCCGCCGGCATCTGCGTAAATGAGTGCTTTCCGATCCGTTCCATCTGCATATTTCCCGATTTCAGAGACCACATTATACTGCTCAGGTGCAATCAACTCTTCACGTTTCATCCCAATTCCTCCTTTACACAATGTAATCAGTATACAAGTAAAATTCCGCAAATTCAAAACAAAGTCATTTGTATACAAACCGGAAAATGCGCAACCATAAAAAAGACTGCCCTCCATATGGAGAGCAGTCAAGGGTTCAGTTTAGCTTAGAAGCCCTTCATTTGTTCTTGAGCTTGACGTACCAATCGCTTAGTGATTTCTCCGCCGACGGATCCGTTGGCACGCGATGAAGCGTCTGCTCCAAGCTGAACACCGAATTCAGAAGCAATTTCATACTTCATCTGGTCAAGCGCCTGCTGTACACCTGGTACAAGAAGTTGGTTTGAGTTGCCGTTGTTTGAGTTTGTCATGTCGTTGTCACCTCCTTGTGACTATAGAATGGTCCGTTCCGGAGAATTCATGCACTGATAGGAAGTGGTATTTTTTTCATGACAATCAAAAACGGGATCCTCTACAGCAAGTCGGAGAAGTCGCCATCTGGGTTGCTTTCACTCGTACACTCGATGATCTGCCTGTTCTTTACGGCTTCTTCGATCAGCGGCGCGAAATCGATGAAGCTTTCATAATACTCCACCTTGTCCAGTCTCGGTTTCGTTTTCGGGCTGGCAGGTGTGAAGATGGTGCAGCAGTCTTCATATGGCTGGATGGACGTTTCATAGGTGCCGATCTTTTTGGCGATATCGATGATCTCCAGTTTATCTGTAGCAATCAGCGGACGGAGGATCGGTGTATTCGTCACGGCATTGATTGCCGTGAAGCTCTCCAGCGTCTGGCTTGCCACTTGGCCGAGGCTTTCCCCCGTGACGATGGCCAATGCGCCGATCTCCTGTCTCACTTGGTCAGCAATCCGCAGCATGAGACGGCGTGTGGATGTGATCGAGACGTTTTCGGGCACTTGCTTGACGATGGCCTGCTGGATTTCTGTGAATGGAATGATATGCAGCTTTATGCTGCCGCCGTAGACACTCAGTTTCCTGGCGAGCTCCTCCACTTTCGCCTGAGCCTTCTCACTTGTATAAGGAGGGCTTGCGAAATGGATCGCCTCCACCATGACGCCGCGTTTCATCATCAAATAGCCGGCAGCCGGACTGTCGATGCCGCCAGACAGCATGAGCAGGGACCGGCCGTTCGAACCGACAGGCATACCGGCCGCGCCTTTGTATATGCGTGCGGAGAGGAACGCACCGGTTTCCCGGATGTCGATATGGAGAAGGATATCCGGTTTGCGGACGTCCACTTTCAGATCGGGATGCGCGCGGAGAATTGTGCCGCCGATCTCCTTCTGCAATTCTCCCGTGACGAGCGGAAATGACTTGTCCGTTCGTTTCACTTCGACCTTGAACGTTCTCCCCAAAGTCTCCTCATGCTCGAATACACCCAGCGCAGTGCTTCGTATCGACTCGACCGTCGATTCACATTGTGCTATCGGACTGTACGATTGGATGCCCGCAACGTCTTTCAGCAGATGGACTGCCTGTTCGAGCTCTTCGGGAGAGGCGTAGATGAACATCCTGTCCCGTTCCGCTTTCAACTTGACCGTTTCAAGCCCTCGAAGCGCTCTCCGTATATTTTCACTCAGTTTCTGGATAAACACTTTCCGGTTCCGGCCTTTCAGCGACATCTCGCCGTAGCGAATGAGAAGTTCACTCCATATCATGCTGTTTCATCCCTTTCTTCGTCATCTCTAAAAATTCTTTCGTCACTTCTATAACACGCTCTGCGTCTGCTGCACTGTTGGAACGGCCGAAACTGATCCGTACAGCACCTTTCCTGTACTCTTCCGGGACACCCACCGCTTCGATGACATGGCTGGTCCTGGACGATTTGGACGAACAGGCGCTTGAAGTGGAAACGTATATGCCGTTTTCCTGGAAGTAGTTTACAGCCACTTCGCCGGTCAGACCTTTGAATGCCATCGAAAAAATGTGCGGCGCCCCGTCCGGCGATGACAGGATACGAAGCCGCGGTTCATTCTTCAGTCCGTCATGCATCGCGGCCGTCCAGTTTCGCATATGATCCGCTGACGGTTCCGCTGTTGCAAGGCGGAATGCTTTCGCAAACGCCGCTGCCCCGGCGACATTGACAGTACCACTCCGCAATCCGTCCTCCTGACCGCCTCCGTATGAAATCGCCTCCGGCAGCCTGGATGGTTTAGCTAGAAGGCATCCCATCCCTTTCAGACCGTGTATCTTATGTCCGGAAAGTGTGATGGCATCGGTATAGCGAGGGAAAGGCAGCGCCAATTTCCCTGCACTCTGCACACAATCCGAATGGAAAATCGCGCGGGACCGTTCCCGGATGATCTGTGCGCATTGTGCCAGCGGCTGCACAGATCCGATTTCGTTATTGACATGCATGATGCTCACCAAGATCGTATCCGGCCGGAGTTTCCGTTTCAATTCATCAAGCGAAATGACTCCCTGTTCGTCGACAGCCAGCCAGTCCACTTCAAAGCCGTCTTCCTCCAGCGACCGGCATGCCTTCCGGACGGAATCATGCTCGATTTCAGTTGTGATGATATGGTTCCCCCGATAGCGGTATTTTTTCGCGTAGCCGAGGATGGCAAGATTGTTCGACTCCGTGCCGCCCGATGTGAAAACCACTTCGCTTTCGTCATCTCCTGCAAGACGGGCAACTTGTTTCCGTGCATTCTGCAGAAGCTGATCGGCCCTGGTCCCAGCCTGATGGAGTGATGCCGGATTTCCATAGTAAGTCCGGCTCGCTTCCGTGAACGTCCTCAGTACATCCTCGTCGGGTGCAGTTGTTGCGCTATTGTCCAAATAGATCATTCCGCTCACCGTCCTTTCAATGATTCACAAGCGGCACAAAGCCACCGACACAAAGTGTGCCGATGGCTGTAGACAAACGCTTAGTGAACTTGTTCCTGCATATAGTCCTGTATCCGTTTCATCGCTCCCGGTTCGACGTCCTCGACAGCTGTTGCCGCTTCTTCCAGCGCTTTTGCATACCGGAACTGACGGAATGCTATTTCCGCTTCCAGGAGACGTGCATGCATCGCAGGATGGGATGCACGATACCGGTTGCCGTATTGGATGATCCGTTCTGTCAGAAGGGCGTTCTCCAGCATCTCGTTGATCTTCAAGATGGACTCATCCACCTCTTTTTCGGCATGCGCAATATACTCTTCGACAAGCGCCATATTCAGCGGCACTTCTTCAAGACCGTTCTGGACGATGAACA
The DNA here is from genome assembly GCF_000826145.2 of Sporosarcina koreensis. Lineage (GTDB taxonomy): Bacteria > Bacillota > Bacilli > Bacillales_A > Planococcaceae > Sporosarcina > Sporosarcina trichiuri. The sequence continues at coordinate 155,081 of NZ_LN651337.1, read as the reverse complement.
GCTGCTCATCCGCTTCTTCCAGACGGACTTCGATATCTTCCGGAATTCCGGGGATATTCGCTTTCTGTAGGCTGCGCTCGACAGTCTGCAGTTTGTAGGCCAGCTGTTCAAGACGTTTCCGCACGCTGATTTCCTCGGTCCGGAGGTTTTTCATCCGTTCCTTGAACTCGGCGGCTTGCTCGCCGACACGATCGAGCACTTCATTCACTTCTCGTATATGCTGTGCCAGCGCCGTGAAGGCTGCGGCCCCTTCTTCCCCCTGGCTGGTCATCATGTCAAAACGGTCAGATGCTTCTGCCAGGTCACGGGTGAACTGCTTCGGTATCTCTGCTTCCTTTTCGTCGAGACGGTAGCTCTGCTGCACATAGAGCGCCTCATCGGAAACTTCCTTTGCGAGCATGTGTACATCAGACAGTCTTCGTGCTGTGTCTTCGTACGTAAGTTCAACGTACTGCCGCTCCCTCACTTCTTCCTCCAGTGCTGCATAGAATCCATCGATCTGTTCATCGATTTCCGCAAGACGCTGCTCGACCGGCTCGATTTCCAGATGTTCGACCTGCTGAAGCAGGTCTTCGATTTCCGTCTCGATACCTTTCAGATAGTGGGTGAGATCCAGATGGCCCACATAATAGCCATCGTCCTCCATCTCCCCGACTCCGTTCCGAAGTTCACGGATCGTCGCCGGCAGTTTCGTCTGCAGTTCGCCCAGCAGCGCCGGAATGGTTTCAACAAGAGGGAACAGATGATCCGCTTTCGCAGTGACAGCGATCACATTCTCGCGTGCCTGCAAGTAGTTCCCATTAGCCGTCAAGTCATCGTATTCCTCGAACGCGGGCTGGAAGTACTCAAGCTCCTTTTCGAGGGCCGGCACCGCCCGTCCAAAGGAATGCGGCCGGGCAAGGATCGCTTTGCGGGCTTCCCGGTACTGCTCTTTCAGTTCATCCATCTCGACCCGGTTCTTCTCTTCGCTGCCGATCAGCTCGTTCAGTTCCTTCAGAATCGAGTTTTTACGCTCTTCGCATACTGTCAGCTTCTGTGCGATCTCTTTTTCGATATGGCCGGCCTTCTTGAACCGGAACCGGTCCACCATCTCTTCGGTATCGAATAACAGGGAATCGATCTGCGGGACGAGGACGTCGACGACTTCTGTCCACTCGCTGCGCCACCGCTCGAACTTCTCTTCGGTTTCGCCTGTCATATTCAGCTGTTTCACTTTTGTCATTTCTTCAAATATCGGTTCATGTTGGATTTGCAGTTTTTCATGCTCCAGCTTACTGATTTCCTGGATATGTCTCCGTCTCAGCACAAATATGGCAACCGCCAGCACTATTATGATGATGACTGGAATGATGAAGTAGTTCACCATGGTCCATCCCCCTATTCCACAACCGCTCTACAATGATAATACCTTATATAGTAACACGTTTAAAGAATTTTCGTGTTGAAAAAGGGCGAATCCCCGCCGGAAATTTGTTTACTTGTCGAAAACGGGCACGAAATTGTATGATGCAAGTATCGATTGCACAGTTTCTGTTACAACCGATACAGACAGGAGAGATGATCATGTTCATGGGAATCGAGTATTCAAAGGATCTATCAGAGGCATATACGCAGCTGTCGGACCAGCTGAACCTGCTGCTGGACGGCGAGCCGAACAGGATTGCCAACTTAAGCAACGCCTCCGCTTTGCTCAGCAATTTCCTGGACCGCACCAATTGGACCGGATTTTACTTGATGGAAGAAGGCGAATTGGTGCTCGGGCCGTTCCAGGGACTGCCGGCATGCATCCGTATCGCCGTCGGCAAGGGAGTGTGCGGCACGGCCGCAGAAAAACAGGAGACGATTGTCGTCGAGGATGTTAATGCATTTCCGGGTCATATCGCATGTGATGCTGCGTCCCAGTCGGAAATTGTCGTGCCGCTCGTCAAAGATGGCCAGCTGATCGGCGTGCTGGATATCGACAGCCCTGAAACCGGACGCTTTTCCGATGAGGACCGGGCCGGCATCGAGAAATTCGCCGCCACCCTTCTGCGTCATCTTTAAGGAAGACGTCCGCAACTGAAAAAGGTATCGGCAGTCCATACGACAAGCCGGTACCTTTTTCATGTCCTTCAGTTCACTTGCTCGCAGGCCGAGGCTGCCCGGAATGCCTGTGAAAGGTCTGCAATCAGGTCATCCGCATCTTCAAGTCCCGCAGACAGCCGGAGCAGACCATCCCCGATTCCCATAAGGACCCGTTCCTGTTCAGGGACCCCGGAATGCGTCATAGTGGCTGGGTGCTGGATGAGCGTTTCAGCATCCCCGAGACTGACGGCGATCTTGATGAGCTTCAGCTGGTTCATGAACAGCTGGGCTGTCGGCTGTCCGCCTTTGATGGTGAAGGAGACGAGACCTCCGCCTGCCGTCATCTGCTGTCTCGCCAGATCGGCCTGTGGATTCAGGTCATCGAACGGATAGAAGATGTCTTCCACCATGTCCTGACTTTTCAGGAATTCTGTCAGCTTTCCTGCGTTTTCCGTGTGACGCTGCATGCGCAGGGGCAGTGTTTTCAGCCCCCTGATGAGCAGCCAGGCATCGAATGGCGATATGATTCCGCCGTAATCTTTCTGGACCGTGCCGCGGATCTGCTGGATGTCCTCTTCGTTCCGGCCGGTCAGAAGCCCTGCAATCACATCCCCGTGTCCGTTAATATATTTCGTGGCGCTATGAAGTACGAAATCGGCACCGAATTCAATCGGATTCTGAAGATAGGGGGACGCGAAGGTATTATCCACAACCACCTTCAGTCCATGCCGCTCTGCGACAGCGGCGGCTGCCCGCAAGTCGACGAGTTCCGTTGTCGGATTGATGGGCGATTCAATGTACAGGCAGACCGTCTCGGGTGTCACAGCCGCTTCGATCTCTTCTTCCGTGCGCATCGCTGTCAATGTATGGCTGATGGCATACTTCTCTTCCATAATGCCGAGCAGCCCGAATGTACAGCCGTAGATCCCACGGGAGCAGACGATGTGGTCGCCGCTTTTCGTAAGATGCGTCAGGATGGTGCTGACAGCTGCCATCCCGGAGCCGAACGCAAGTGTCCCGGCTCCTTTTTCGAGAGCCGTCATCCGTTCTTCCAGCACACGCACTGTCGGATTGCCGAGTCTTGAGTAGATCCCGCCCTCCTCTTCACCCGCAAAACGCCGCGCGCCCTGTTCTGCTGTGTCGAACGTGAAGGTGGACGTCTGATAGAGCGGAACTGCCAGGCTGTCGTGATGCTGTCCGCTGGTATAACCGGTATGGATCGCCTCTGTGTCTTTGTGCACTTTCTTCATTGAAAGAATCCCCCGCTTTCGTTTATAAGTAAACGCTTACATCCATTGTATGCCGGGTGTACTGATTTTTCAATCAAAATCAGATACCCGCCTTTACTCGGCGAGTATCTGTTCGTTGATGACAATCCTGTTCTTGCCGCCTGTTTTCGCTGCATACAGTGCTTCATCGGTATTCTGGAACAGCTGCTGATACGTTTCACGGCTGGCGGATGGTTTCCAGACACTGACGCCGATTGAAATGGTGACTGACGGATCTGTGCAGGCAGGCATTTTGACAAGGAGCCGCTCTGCCGTTTCTTTCCCATCCTTGAGATCCGCGCCCGGCAGGAACACGGCGAATTCCTCGCCGCCCCACCTGCCTGCAATGGCACTATCCGGAATTGCCGCCTGCAGCACTTCTGCCGTCTGGATGAGCACCCGATCTCCCACCGCATGACCATGAGAATCATTGACCTTTTTGAAATCATCCACATCAATCAGAAGGAACGCACCGCCTACCCCGTCCGTAAACGATTCGGACATATGACGGTCCAGATACCCGCGTGCATAGAGGTCCGTCAGCTGGTCTTTGTTGGCCAGTTCCTGAAGTTTGTCCCGCAGGATCAAGTTGGACAGCGCAAGTGACGAATGGGACATGATCGCTTTCACAAGTTTGAAGTCATCGAACGAAAAGTGATACGTTTCTGTATGCATGAGCACGGTATATCCGGCCACCGCTTCCGATATGATGATCGGAGCGATGATGAGTGCCCGGTATGGTGAAAAACCGTCAATATCGCCCGGCTGGAGATCTGCTATGAAGACTGCATCCTGTTCTGCAGCCAGACGTTTTTCCGCATATTCCAAATACCGGCTGCCGGCCGCGGTCAGGAAATAATCTGTTGTCGTATCCAGCAAGACAGGCTCCTTCCGTCTGTCGTAGTAGACGAATGCCATCTCTTCCGGCTCGAAGGCGGCATTGAGTTGTTCGGCCAGATAGGTTTTCATCTCCATGAAGGTCAGCCGCCCTGTCAGTTTCTTCGACACTTCGTTGACAAGCTGGAGATCGCGGATCAGCCGATGCGACTGGTTATACAGACTGGAGTTTTCAATCGCATGGCCAGCGCTTTCACAAATGTTGCGGACGAAGTCTTCTTGCGCGGATGAGAACGTATAACCGGGCGTGGCCGTGATCTGCAGCACCCCGTATGTCCCCTGCATGCCTTTCACCGGTGCGTTCAGATAGGTTGGATGGCTGCCCCTCTTCCTGCCGATCCGGAGTTCTCCCGAAAGGAAAGCGTCAATCGTGGCCGGCTCCTCATTCGTATAGTCGAACAGCCGGCAGAAGGAGGAGGAAGCATGTTCTTCATGAGAGACGATCAGTTCGACAGCAAACGGCGCCAGGTTGGAAGCTGCTGTCCTGACGAGTTCCTCATAGATGACCGGCATTTTCATCGTCGAGTTGAACTGCTTCGTCGCGTTCAGCAGGTCGAGATGGTTCTGCTCCCTTCTGCCGGACGCTTTGCTCTCCTTGACGATATCGATCATTTCACCGAGCAGCAGCTGGAACTCTTTATAGCAAGCGGACATGACGAACCTATCCCATGCCGCGGTGGATTTCATGAGCACCATTGCGACCGGTTCACGCTTCCCGTTCCGGATCATCAGCGTGTCATCCGGGAAATCGGATGGCTCATCATGTTGGATCAGCGATCCGGCGATGACCGGTGCAGTCTGTTCCCCGGACTTGTCCTCCAGGGCAGCCGGCCGGCCGTCACAGCACGCAGAGGCGGACTGAAACTGATTGTCTTCATATAGGTACAGATCGAGTTTCGGTATGTTAAAATGATGCGAGAAGACGTCTTCCAATTTACGGAAGCTCTCTGCGTATGCTGAGTGTTTCAGGACATCTATCAGCAGACCCAGCAGATCACTCTTCAATGACCCGTATAGCTGCTCATTTGTTTGCATGCGATCACCCTCTTATATCTCTCAAGCAATATATGATACCTTTCTGTCATTCTATACCTATATCGGCTCAAATGCAACTTTATAACTAGTACATTTTTCATATAAACTCTTTTTGTTTAGACAGTCTGGAAGTCACTGTGCAGCATCCCTTGACGCACTGCCGTTTTCTTGGTATGCTGTTTTTTGTGTAAAATAATCGCAGCAGTTGTGTGTTTGCTGTCGCCCAGTCTGTTCCTACATATGTGAGGGGTATCGTGTAACCTCTTGGCTGCAGAGGCGAAGATGCATGAAAACAGAATGGCCCAGTGATTGAACGCATCTGGTCTTATTTTACAACAAAATAAAACCAACAGAGGAGGAGTCATTCATGGCTCGTTATACAGGTCCATCTTGGAAACAATCCCGCCGTCTTGGTATTTCCCTGACAGGCACAGGAAAAGAAATCGAAAAGCGTCCATACGCTCCGGGTCAGCACGGTCCGAACCAGCGTAAAAAGCTTTCTGAATACGGTCTTCAGCAACAGGAAAAACAAAAGCTCCGTTTCATGTACGGTGTCAATGAGCGCCAGTTCCGCACATTGTTCAACAAAGCCGGCAAAATGCAAGGTATCCACGGTGAAAACTTCATGATCCTTCTTGAAACTCGCCTGGACAACGTTGTTTACCGCATGGGTCTTGCACGCACACGCCGTGCAGCTCGCCAGCTTGTCAACCACGGACACGTCCTCGTTGACGGCAAGCGCGTAGACATCCCGTCTTACAGCGTTAAACCAGGTCAGGAAATTTCACTTCGTGAAAAGTCCCAGAACCTTGATGTGATCAACGAATCCATCGAAGTGAACAACTACGTTCCAGAATTCGTATCGTTCAACCCGGACACGAAAGTCGGTACATTCGTACGTCTTCCTGAGCGCAGCGAATTGTCTGCAGAGATCAACGAAGCTCTTATCGTTGAATTCTACTCTCGTTAATAAGCAGTACCTGCCCTTCCGGATTTTCCGGAAGGGTTTTTTGTGTTCCAGTGCCATGCCGTGATAGGCATATCGGACATTCCGGCAGCGGTATCGGACAGTTGCCGTGCACTATCGGACACTTCGCCAGAGTTATCGGACACTTCGCACGGCGTATCGGACAGATCGCTGAATGTATCGGCATCCAGGCACAATTCAAGCGATGGCTTGTGCTTGCTTACGCTCGTTTGCTGTCAGTGCCGTCCATGCACGCGGCAGCTGGCCATGGACAGGACGGCGTTTTGGCGCGCAGAAAAGAGACAAGCCAGGTGTCGTCGTAGGCGTATCGGACAGTTCGCCGGAGTTATCGGACATTTGGCGCGTAGTATCGGACAGTTCGCGTGAGATATCGGACACTTGGCACAAAGTATCGGACAGATCGCTGAATTCATCGGCATCCAACCACAATTCAATGAACAAACATCAGCGAATCACCTAAAAAAAACAGGAAACCGGCACATCACTGGCCGGTTTCCTGCTTTTCATCAATTGAATGAGATCATCGTATATTTCTTTTTGCCCCGCCGCACAATTGCGAATGCGTCTTCCAGCCGGTCATCGGAACCGACCGTGTACTCGGTGTCCATCACTTTGTCGCCATTCAGCGAGATGGCGCCGTTCGCAACATCTTCGCGTGCCTGCCGCTTGGATGGTGAGATGCCGGCTGCTACGAGCAGCTCGACGATATTGTGTTCCGCTTTCTCCACTTCAAACGTCGGTACGTCCTTGAACGCATCTTTCATCTCGGAGGCGGTCAGCTTTTTCAGATCACCGCTGAAGAGCGCTGCCGAAATCCGGATTGCCTGGTCCAGCGCATCCTGCCCATGGATGAGCCGTGTCATCTCTTCTGCGAGTGTCTTCTGCGCTTTCCGCAAGTGTGCCTCTTCCTGCACCGAACGTTCCAATGCTTCGATCTGCTCACGTTCCAGGAACGTGAAGATCTTCAAGTAATGGATGACGTCCGCGTCTGCTGTGTTCACCCAGAACTGGTAGAACTCGTACGGTGACGTTTTCGCTGCGTCGAGCCATACTGCGCCGCCCGCTGTCTTCCCGAATTTCGTACCGTCGGATTTCGTCACAAGCGGAATGGTGATGCCGTATGCTTTCGCCTCTTCGTCATGCGTTTTCCGGATGACCTCAAGCCCCGTCGTGATATTGCCCCATTGGTCCGATCCGCCGATCTGAACGCGGCAGCCGTAGTGATCGTACAGATGATTGAAGTCGATCCCTTGGATGAGCATGTACGTGAACTCGGTGAAGGAAAGCCCGGTTTCCAGACGGGACGCGACGTTCTCTTTGCCGAGCATGTAGTTGATATTGAGCAATTTCCCGTAGTCACGCAAGAATGCGATGGCACTCATCGGCCCCATCCAGTCTTTGTTGTTCACGAGGCGTGCCCCGTTTTCATCCGTGAAGTCGAACAGCCGCTCTAGCTGGACCTTCAGCCCCTGGACATTTCTATCGACCTGTTCTTCGGTCTGCAGCTGACGTTCATCGGCACGGAACGACGGGTCTCCGATCATCCCGGTCGCTCCGCCGATCAGCAGGATCGGACGGTGCCCGTGCAGCTGGAAGCGCCGCAGCGTCAAAAGCGGAACGATATGCCCGATATGCATGCTGTCCGCTGTCGGATCGACTCCGCAATACAGGGATATCTTCTCTTCCTCCAGCAGTTTTTGCATCCCTTCCTCATCGGTCTGCTGGTACAGCAGTCCTCTCCATTTCAGATCTTCTACCAGATTTCCTGTCATCCTGATCATCCTCCCTGTTCTTCCGAATAAAAAAAGCCCCTGCATGATCGCTGATCGATCATGCAGGGACGCCCTCTTTGTAGTTCGGCGCGGTACCACCCGGCTTGAGACAGGCTATCCGTCTCCGCTCTGCCAGCCATAACGCCGCTGTCCGCGCAACACTCCAAAGCTGTAATTCGTCAACAGGGTTCCGGGCAGCTCGCACCAAACGCTGCCTCTCTGAACGGATTGCCTGTTCCTACTCCGGCTTTTTCTCCGTGAAGAAGTTCTTATCTCACATTGTAAGCCAAATTGGAAATTTGTCAAACTAATTTCGTCAATTGCCAGCACATTATGCTATAATTAATGAGATTTTTAGGGGGGAACGAATTGACTAAACATGAAAAGAAACGTGTTGACGAACTAGAACATAAATTCGAAACGATGAAGAAAACCAAATGGGCGAAAAACACCCGGATCGCATCAGGCGTCATCTGGAATCTATTTTTGCTTTTCTTAGTAATCGGTTTGACATTGACTGTCTTCGGCGCTTCGGTCGGAGCCGGCTACTTCGCCTCTCTCGTCAGCAAGGAGCCGCTGCGCTCCAAAGACGAAATGCGCAGCGAAATCTTCAGCTACGAAGAGACCTCCGAAATCTACACCAATGGGAAATACTTGAGGAAAGTGCGGTCGGATATCGACAGGAAAGAAGTAAAGCTTGCAGATGTTTCGCCGCATGTCATCAATGCCGTCTATGCAACAGAGGACGAATACTTCAACACGCATAACGGAATCGTTCCGAAAGCTGTATTCCGCGGTCTTTTCCAGGACGTCACGAACTCCGACAGCCAGACCGGCGGCTCGACACTGACCCAGCAGCTCATCAAGAACCAGATCCTGACGAATGAGATCTCCTATGAGCGGAAAGCGAAGGAACTGCTGCTGGCCATGCGGCTCGAGCACTTCATGACGAAGGACGAAATACTGGAAGCCTATCTGAATATCATCCCGTACGGCCGGAATTCGAATGGCGGTAACGTCGCCGGCATCGAAGCGGCGGCGGAGGGGATCTTCGATAAGAAGGCAAAGGACCTGAACCTTGCGCAGGCTGCCTACATCGCCGGCATCCCTCAGGCACCATACGCCTACACGCCATTCTACAACGGCAAAAAAGGGCTGAAAGACGAAGCGGGACTGCGTCCGGGCGTCAACCGCATGAAAACCGTGCTGTTCCGGATGCGGGAGACCAATTACATTACGGAAAAAGAATACAATGAAGCGATTGCTTATGACATCACGAAAGACTTCCGGGCGCCTGCGAAAGCGCCGAAGGACCGTATCGAATATCTGACTGATGAGATCCAGAGAGAAACGATCGATGCACTATCCGACATTCTGGCTGAAGAAGATGGAGTTGACGCAGCCCGTCTGAAAGAGGACAAGAAACTTAGGGGAAAGTATAATATCTTAGCTGAACGATCTATGCGGAATGATGGGTACAAGATCTACTCTACTGTGGACATGACCCTCTATAATACGCTGAATGACGTGGCCGACAACTATACGCAATATGGCTTCACATACACGGACAAAAAAACAAAGGAGAAGCTGCCCGCTCAAGTAGGCGCTATGCTCTTAGACAATAAGACCGGCAGAATACTTGCGTTTGTCGGCGGCCGCGATTACCAGCTTGAAAAGACGAATCATGCCACGCAGGCTTATCGCTCACCTGGTTCGACTATCAAACCGCTGCTCGTGTATGGTCCTGCTATTGAATATGGTGCCATAGGAGCAGGCAGTCCGGTTGTAGACGTGAAGTTCAATTATAAAGGATGGGAACCGTCAAACTTCCTGGCCTCTCAGGAACTCGGTATCATCCCTGCCCGACAGGCACTTGCCACTTCGCAGAACTTGGCGGCGGTGCGGCTATATTACGATATTCTGAACCGCAGACCTGCCGAATACCTGAAAAAGATGGGATATGACAAACTTCATCCTTTGGACTACGAGATCCCGGCTGCTGCCCTGGGCGGTCTGAAATACGGTACAACAGTTGAGCAGAATACTTCTGCTTATTCAACATTTGCAAATGGCGGTGTCCATAATGATCCTTACATTATCGACAAGATCGTTGATAAGCACGGCAAAGTGATTTACCAGCACAAAGCCGACCCGACTGAAGTATTCAGCCCTGCGACTGCCTATATGATTACAGACATGCTCCGTGACTCGGCGCGTGAAGGAACCGGAGCCAATATGACACGTCAGCTGAACTTCAACCTGGATATCGCTTCGAAGACCGGTACGAGTTCGAGTTACTCCGACTCCTGGCTCGTCGGATACAATCCGAATGTCACTCTTGGTATCTGGCTCGGTTACAAATACCAGACCCTCTCTCTGCAGGGGCCGGGCAATGCACAATACGGCACGACGAACACCCGGACCACTACGTTGTACGCCAAGATGATGAATGCCGTCAACCAGGCACGACCGGCGACCGTTGGTAAAGAGGCACGCTTCCAGCAGCCGAAAGGGGTTGTGACGCGTTCGTTCTGCGGAATTTCAGGACTGGCCCCATCGGCCGCCTGTTCGTCCGCCGGTCTGGTCCGGTCCGACTTGTTCAATGCGAATGCGATGCTTCCGAACAAACCGGATGACAGTATCATTTCGTCATCTTCTGTGTCCGTCAAAGGTAAACGGTATGCAGCTCTGCCGTCCACACCGCGGGAGTTTATCACCGCCGGCGGGACAGGTGTCAATGAAGAGTTCATCAAGCGGATGCTCGGTCCACTTGGCGGCGATGCGTCGAAACTGTTCCCTGCGAATTCGGCATTCACATCACGTGTCGTCTCGGGCGCTGTGTTCCCGGCGGACAGCGTGGCACCGGCAGGCGTTTCGGCCTCGCAAAACGGTTCTGTCCTTACGTGGACACCATCCCCGTCGAATGACGTCATCGGATATTACGTCTACAATGGCGGCACACGTGTCGGCACGGTGATTGATGGCCAATCGCTGTCCTTCCCGATGGGCGGCGGTACGTATACTGTCCGCGCGGTCGATATAACCGGTAAGGTTTCCGGCCCTTCGAATGCCGTGACAGGTGCAGCGGCGGCTCCCGCACCGGAACAACCATCCGCCACTCCGCCAGGCGGTGATTCAGACAGCGGCGGAGATGAAGACAAATCTGAACCGCCGGCGTCCGGAGGCGATACAACGGCCAAACCGAAGCCGCCTGCGAATAATGGCGGAGACGGAAAACCGAATCCCCCTTCCAATAACAACGGGAACAGCGGCAACAACGGCAATGCAGGGAATGGCAACAACAATAATAACGGAAACACCAATGGCGACAGTAAGCCGAAGCCGCCTGCCAATGGAAGCGACAGCAACAAGAAACCGAATCCTCCGGCAGACGGTGATAAGGATAAAGGAAAAGACAAAGAAGGCGGCAACTGATGCAAGTCGCCCCCTTCCCTGTCTCCTTCACAATTGAAAAAACTGGGCACTCCCATATTCGGGGGTGCCCAGTTTTTTTGAGATTTCTCAGTCTTCCATTGTCGACAAATCACCTGTCGGCAGGTCAAGCTCCCAGGCTTTCAGCACGCGGCGCATGATTTTACCGCTCCGTGTTTTCGGCAATTTGTCCTTGAACTCGATTTCCCGCGGAGCAGCGTGGCCCGCCAGCTCTTTCTTCACGAATTGGCGGATGTCTTCCTTCAGCTCATCGGATGGCTCATAACCGTCCTGCAGGGCGATGAACGCCTTGATGATTTCTCCGCGCACGGGATCCGGCTTGCCGATGACCCCTGCCTCGACGATTGCCGGGTGCTCGAGCAGTTTACTTTCGACTTCGAAAGGTCCGACCCGCTCCCCGCTCGTCATGATGACATCATCCACACGGCCCTGGAAGAAGAAATACCCGTCTTCATCCATATAAGCGGAATCACCGGAGACATACCATTCATCGTTCAGGAAGTACGAATCATATTTCTCCGGATTATTCCAGATGGCCCGCATCATCGCCGGCCAGCCTTTACGGAGTGCCAGATTGCCCATCCGGTTCGGCGGCAGGACGTTCCCTTGGTCGTCTACGATGGCTGCTTCGATACCCGGAACCGGTTTGCCCATCGAGCCGGGCTTCAGTGGAAGCGAACCGAAGTTGCAGATCATCTGGGCGCCGGTCTCCGTCATCCACCATGTATCATGGATGCGCATATGGAATGTCTCCATCCCCCAGCGGACGACTTCCGGATTGAGCGGTTCCCCGACGGACAGGATATGCCGCAAGGACGATAGGTCATGCCCTTCCATCGCGGCTGCACCTGCACCCATCAGCATTCGGAAAGCGGTCGGTGCACTGTACCAGACAGTCACGCCGAATTCCTCGATGGCTCCATACCAGCTGTCCGTCGAGAAACGGCCGCCGACGATCAGATTCGTTGCGCCCGCAAGGAACGGTCCGAAGATTCCGTATGCCGTACCGGTGACCCAGCCCGGATCGGCCGTGCACCAGAAGACATCGGTCTCCCGCAGATCCAGCACCCATTTCGCAGTCTGGATCTGCTGCACCATCGCTTCCTGTACATGCAGAACGCCTTTCGGTTTCCCAGTCGAGCCTGACGTATAGTGGAGCAATGTCGGCGACTCCCGTTCGAGCCATTCCACGTCGAACTGCTTGGAAGCTTTTTTGAAATGTTTATTGAAATCGATCACTTTTCCTTCTTCTGTCACGTTGTCCCCCACGACAAAGACAGTTTCCAGATGAGGCAGCCGGTCGACAGGGATGCGGTCGACCAGTTCAGGTGTCGTCACGATCGCCTTGGCATCACTGTCATCGAGACGGTCATACACCGCGCCTTCCATGAATGCCTCGAACAGCGGACCGGCGATCGCGCCGACTTTCAGCGCTCCGAGCAGCGCAAAATATAATTCGGGCGAACGCGGCATGAAGATGAAAATACGGTCGCCTTTCTCAAGCGTCGAGCAATTCTTAAATACATTTGCCGCCTGATTGGAATACTTTTTCATATCTCCGTATGTGTAGGATTCGTGCCGTTCCCCGTCCTTATAGAACAAGGCCACCTTGTTTTTACGGTACGAGTCCGCATGACGGTCGATCGCCTCATGTGCGATGTTCACCTTCCCGGTCTCATACCAGCTGAATTCCTTTTCAGCTTCCTTCCAATCAAAGTTTTTGACGAGCTCGTCATAGTTATCCATCTGGTAATCCGTTCCTTGCGCCGGAATGATTTTTGTAACCATAACAGCACCCCCTTAAATATGTACTAACACGTTTTATTCTACATGAATCCGAAATGAATTAGCAAACAATTAATATTCTTTGGACTGTTCCCTGTTTTGTTGGAAATTGAGGGTAACTGTCTTTCAAATTCATGTATACTGATAGCAGAAGGACTAACAGCACAAGGCGGTGAAGTTGTTGGAGCACAGAAAAACGTACAATGCACTTGAATTGAAGCATAAGAATGGGAACCTTATCATAGAAGGACCAATCCGCACTTCCGATCTCGAAAGCTATTCGTTCCATGAAGGGCTGGTCGCCTTTCGTCCTGCGAAGCAGCAGAAGGAGGCACTGATCGGCATTTCCAAGCTTCCTGAAGGCCGGATCATCATCGCACGCGATCAGGATGAGATCGTAGGGTATGTCACCTATCTGCATCCCGATCCGCTTGAAAGATGGTCGGAAGGGAATATGGATAACCTGATCGAATTGGGTGCCATCGAAGTGATCGCCAAGTACCGCGGCGGGGGTGTCGGCAAAGCATTGCTCGAAGTATCAATGATGGATGACGCCATGGAAGACTATATTGTAATTACGACGGAGTATTACTGGCATTGGGATCTGAAAGGGACAAAGCTGAATGTCTGGGAATACCGGAAAGTCATGGAGAAGATGATGCAAAACGGCGGGCTTGAGTATTACGCGACGGATGACCCGGAAATCTGTTCGCATCCGGCAAATTGCCTGATGGCCCGCATCGGCAGCCGGATCTCCCAGGAAGACGTCCAGCGATTCGACAGCCTGCGATTCAAGAACCGGTTTTTATACTGAGAAAGAAGGGATACTATGCTGCTGGAAGAAATCATGCAAACTGATGTGATTACACTGTCGCCCTCCCATACGGTGAAAGACGCAGCGGACATCATGAGGAAGCACCATATCCGGCATCTGCCGATCACCGAGGACGGGACACAGCTCGTCGGGATCTTCACGGACCGTGACCTGAAGGAAATCCTTCCTTATGGAAAACAGGAAGACCAGACTCCGGTCTTCGCCATGCCTCTCGCTGAGTGCATGGTGAAACACCCGATCACCGCACATCCGATGGACTTCGTGGAGGAATCGGCTCTCGTCTTCTATCACAACCAGATCGGCTGCCTGCCGGTCGTGTCCAATGACCGGCTCGTCGGCATCATTACGGAAACCGATCTGCTCTATAAGTATATTGAACTGACCGGCGCCCATCAGCCCGGCTCCCAGATCGAAGTGCGCGTTCCGAACGTACCCGGGATCCTGTATGAGGTTTCGAAAGTGTTTCACGAGTTCCAGACGAATGTCCAGAGTGTCCTCGTCTATCCGGACAAGGAGAACGACGCCAGCAAAATCCTCGTCATCCGCATAAAAACGATGAATCCGATCGCCATCATCGACGGACTGAAAGAACAGGGATTCGATGTGCTGTGGCCGAACTTCCCAGGGACAGGCGTATGATGAAAGATGCTGTGTTCGTCTATTCCGAAGACCAGCTCGGCTATTCGTTTTCGGATTCGCACCCATTCAACCAAAAAAGGATCGTGCTGACGCTGGACCTGCTGAAAGAAATGAATGCCATTACAGACAGCGATATCGTCGTTCCGCGGGTCGCCACCGATGAAGAATTGCTGCTTGTCCACGAACCGAAATTCATCGAGATGGTAAAAAAAGCCGGACGGGGTGAAGTCGGTCCAGAAATCGGTGCTGTCTATGGAATCGGGACGGAAGACACCCCGATCTTCCCGAATATGCACGAGGCCAGTGCCATGCTGGTCGGCGGCACCCTGACAGCGGTCGATGAAGTGATGCAGGGACGCGCCCGCTATGCGCTGAATCTGGGCGGCGGCCTCCACCACGGATTCCAGGGCAAAGCATCAGGCTTTTGCGTGTACAATGACAGTTCTGTCGCCATCCGCTACTTGCAGAAGAATTACAATGCACGTGTCCTATATGTGGACACGGATGCACATCACGGGGATGGTGTCCAATGGTCTTTTTATGACGATGAAAACGTCTGCACACTGTCCATCCATGAGACCGGCCGCTACTTGTTCCCGGGAACAGGCCATGTGACAGAGCGCGGAAATGGCAAAGGATACGGAACGTCATTCAATTTCCCGATCGATGCATTCACAGAGGATGAATCGTTCCTCTCCATCTATGAAACTGCCATACGGGAAGTCGCGGAGTGGTTCAAGCCGGACGTCATCCTCACACAGAATGGTGCGGATGCCCATTACTTCGATCCGCTGACGCATTTGTACGGGACGATGGAACTCTACAAGCAGATTCCGAGGATCGCAAGAGAAGTCGCAGAAGAGTATTGCGGGGGGAGATGGATTGCGGTCGGCGGTGGCGGCTATGATATATGGCGGGTCGTACCGCGTGCGTGGTCGCATATCTGGTTCGCCATGAAACAGCTGCCAGCACCTGCAGGACCGCTTCCGGAAGAATGGCTCGCCCGCTGGCAGCCGGAGTCCCCTGTCCCTTTCATCGAGACGTGGGAAGATCCCGACCCACTGTATCCGCCGATTCCGCGCAAACAGGAGATCGAGGAGAAAAATGCACAAGTGATGGGCAGGTCGCTGCATTACATACGGAACGAGCAGCAGCGGCAGTAGAATCTGTCCAAACGCCGTTTCAGGCACACAAAAGGGTTGGAAATCATTTCGATTTCCAACCCTTTTTCCATAGTCTGAGCGATCCTGTTCTGCTTCTCACTGCCTTGCTGTCAGTGTTTGCGGATGGAATCCCGCTGCTCAAGCTGATAGGGGAGAATGACCTGCTCGCGGTCGACTTCTTCGCCGTTCATCAATTTCGTCAGCAGCCGCATGGATACCGCGCCGAGATCATACAGGGGCACGCGGATCGCAGCGAGCTGCGGACGGACCGCGCGTGCCAGGATGGAATGCTGGAAACAGATGATTTCCATGTCTTCCGGCACCTTCAGACCGTCATCCCGCACACCGTTCATGATACCGACTGCAATTTCATCGTTCCCTGCGAAGATGGCGGTCGGCGGCTGCTCGAGCCGGCTCAGCTGCTTCCAGGATTCGTACGCATCGTCATACGTATTATCCGTTTCCACGATGAGCTCCTCATGGACCGGAAGACCGGCCTCCGCCATCGCTTCTTCGTAGCCTGTCTTTTTGGACAGAAGATTGATGTCCCGGCTGAACGGACCGGAGACGAAAGCGATCCGTTCGTGGCCGTTCGTGACCAGTTCGCGGACTGCATCATATGCCGCTTTCTTGTTTTCGATATTGACTGTCGGAAACTCTTCTTCCGAATCCAGTGTGCCCGCCAGGACAATTGGCACGTTCGCGGTCTTCATCTCTTTCCGGACGTCTTCGGTGATGGAATCACTCATGAAGATGAGGCCGTCGACCTGTTTGCCGAGGTGGTCTTCGATGAGTTCCATTTCGCGGAGGGCCCGCTTGTCGGAATTCGACAGGATGATATTGTACTCATACATCGTCGCGACGTCTGCGATCCCTCTCGACAGTTCAGCATAATAGCTTTTTGAGATGTCGGGCACGATAACACCGACTGTCGTGGTCTTTCTGCTGGCGAGGCCCCGTGCAACTGCGTTGGGCCGATAGCCGAGCCGTTCAATGCAAGCGGTTACCTTTTTGCGTGTTGCCGGTTTTACATTCGGGTTGCCGTTGACCACCCGAGATACGGTCGCCATGGAGACGTTCGCTTCACGCGCTACGTCGTAGATTGTTACCGCCATACTGACCTCCCCTTCTCCGTCTGGTTATTCTTCCTGAACCATTATACCAAAATGCCGGAGCTATGAAAGCTCCGGCGGTGAATTATACTATTTGATGAGTATTCATGAAACGCTGCATTTCATCATAGAACTCATCGAATTGCTGGAGATTCATCTGCTGGGCTGCATCGGACAGGGCGACAGCCGGATCTGGATGGACTTCCGCCATGACGCCGTCCGCTCCGACAGCTATCGCTGCCTTCGCTGTCGGGATCAGGAGGTCCCGCCGGCCTGTCGAGTGTGTGACATCCACGAACACAGGAAGGTGGGTCTCCTGCTTCAAGATCGGCACTGCCGAGATATCCAGCGTGTTCCGCGTCGCCTTTTCGTATGTACGGATGCCGCGTTCGCACAGCATGATCTGGCTGTTCCCTTTGGAGATGATGTATTCAGCTGCATTGATGAACTCATCGATCGTCGCCGCCAGACCGCGCTTCAGAAGGACCGGCTTATTGGTTTTACCCGCTTCCTTCAGCAATTCGAAGTTCTGCATATTGCGGGCGCCGATCTGGATGACATCGATATAATCGAGCGCTTCTTCCAGATGGGACGGCGTGATGATCTCCGTTACGATGGAGAGCCCAGTCTCATCCGACACACGCTTCAGGATCTTGAGTCCTTCCAGGCCGAGACCCTGGAAGTCGTACGGGGACGTCCGCGGCTTGTACGCCCCGCCCCTCATCATTGTCAGGCCCTTCGCTTTGATGGAATCCGCGACTGCTTTCACCTGCTCATAGGACTCGACGGCACAAGGCCCGAAGACAAATGTCGGCGTACCGTCCCCGATTTTCTCTCCGTTAATGTCAACGATTGTATCCTCCGCTTTCCGCTTACGGGATACGAGCAGTGCATTGCGCTGCTCATCTTCCTGGATTTCAAGTGCGGACATGAAGATGCCTTTGAAGATTTGTTCCAGCACACCATTTGGAAGCGGTCCATTGTTCGCCTGTTTCAGGGAATCGAGCATTTCGCGCTCACGCACAGGGTCATAGCGGTTTACACCCTGTTTCTCTTTCACTTTGCCGATTTCCTGCACGACGGCTGTTCTGTCGTTGATAAGATCCAGAATACTCATGTTCAGCTCAGTCACTTTGGACCGAAGTTCTTCCAGTTCGTTCTGGCGCATCTCCCATTCTCCTCCCCACTCACGGCATTCCCTTTTCGCATTGCGGAATGTGTGATACATTTTTAATAATAGACCCAGTATAATGAACTGCTGTTGAAAAGTCACGCTATTTCGCTAAATAGTTGTATTTAATATATCGGAACATTGAGGAGGATCACTTGTGGCACCATTATTTGCTTTGGATATCGGGACGAGGTCCGTCGTCGGTATCATTCTGGAACAGACGGACTCCGGCTTCCATGTCATCGATCTGGAAGTCATCGAGCATAAGGAACGCTCCATGATCGACGGGCAGATCCACAATATCGTCAGTGTCGCATCTGTCATCAGTGACATGAAGACACTGCTGGAAGAACGTCACGGGCCTTTGAAGAAAGTGAGCGTCGCAGCAGCAGGACGTGCATTGAAGACTGCAGTCGGCACGATGGAAGTAGATATCACCGGACAGGCACTGATCGGCAGCGAAGATATCAACCGCCTTGAGCTGGGAGCCGTGCAGAAAGCCCAGCAGGAGCTGATGTCGGCGGAATCCTTCACGGCGGACAGCCAGTATTACTGTGTCGGCTATTCGGTCCTCCACTACTTGCTGGACGGGGAACCGATCGGCAGTCTGATCGACCAGAGCGGTCATTCCGCAAGTGCTGATGTCATTGCGACATTCCTCCCACGGGTCGTTGTCGAGTCCCTTCTGTCCGCACTGAAACGGGCGGATCTGGAAATGGAGGCACTGACACTCGAACCGATAGCCGCAATCAATGTCCTGATCCCTCCCTCGATGCGGCGTCTGAACGTCGCCATGGTCGACATAGGGGCGGGCACGTCGGATATCGCGATCACGAGCCGGGATACTGTCACTGCATTCGGGATGGTGCCTGTCGCAGGCGATGAAATCACGGAAGCACTGAGCACCGCGTATCTGCTCGACTTCCCGGAAGCGGAAACCGTCAAGCGGCAGCTTGCGGAAAACGAAACTGTCACAATACGTGACATCCTCGGTTTCGAACAGGAATATCCGAGCAGCCAGGTCACTGCCGGCCTCTCCGCAGCAATCGAACGTCTTGCAGCTTCCATCGCCACGGAAATCCGACGGCTGAATAATGGCGAATCACCGCAGGCCGTCATGCTGACAGGCGGCGGTAGCCTGACTCCGGGCCTTTCATCCCGTTTGAGCACCCAGCTGGATCTGCCGGCCCAGCGTGTGGCAGTGCGCGGACTCGACGCGCTCAGCACTGTCACGCTTGCAGAGAAAATCGCCAAATCACCGGCGTTCGTCACGCCGATCGGTATTGCGATTGCTGCACAGCGTGCGCCGATCCATTACATGTCCGTCACAGTGGACGACAAGCTGATCCGGTTGTTCGAACTGAAAGAGATGACAGTCGGTGACGCTCTGCTGGCTGCTGGCATTAAAGCGCGTCATCTCTACGGGAAACCGGGTCTTGCCCTCCGGTTCACGCTGAACGGGCAGGAGATTACATTGCCGGGAAGCCATGGTACTCCTTCAGTCATCGAAAAGAACGGCAAAGTTTCCGGTACGAAAGAACGGATTGAAAATGGGGATACGATCCGGCTGACGCTGGGGAAAGACGGGCAGCCGGCTGCCGCCACCATCGGTGATGTGGCAGAGATGGACATGGCACCGCTCACAATTTCCGTAAATGGGGAGTCTTTCACCCTACATACGGCAGTGACCGTAAACGGTGAACCGGCGAGTATGACAGACCTTGTCAAAGACCATGATGAAATTATCGTCCGCCGTCCCGTTTCAATCCGTGATGCGTTGGAATCAGCGGAAGGACTGTCTGCCACCCAGTCTGTTCAGGCTATCACCCTGAACGGCAAGCGCGTCCATGTAAAGACAAAATCACCGGTCTTCAGAAAGAACGGGCTGCCCGCCAACCTGACGACGCCTGTCGAGGATGGTGACCGGATCGACATCGAAACCTGCACACCGCAGACGGTCTTGGATATAGCTGAGGAACTCGGCGTCCGCCTGACAGAGCGGATGTCCGTCACGTTCAATGGACAGGAAGTAACGATTGCAAAACCGCGTTTTTCCGTCCTGGTGAATGGGCGGACAGAAGACCTGCAGACAACGGTTGGTGAAGAGGATCAGCTGACAATTTCCCCATTGGCCGGCCAGCCGATTTCATTCAGCGACGTATTCGCATTTGTTGACTATCAGCTGCCTGCCGGAACGGCGACAGGCTATCGTCTGCTGCGGAACGGTCAGCCGATTCAATTCCATGACGAATTGTTCGGGGGAGACCGTCTGGAAATCATATTGACATAAAAAAGCCATTCGGCATGCAGCGGCATACCGAATGGCTTTTCGCTTATTTGTTTTTCGGTTTTTCATCCGAAACAGGATTTTGGTTGATGATCTTGTTATCTCCGACGTTGGCAGAGTTGTCGTAAGCGACATCACTGTTCTTTGTCGTCTGGTTGCTCGCTTCTTTTTTCTCAGCCGATATATTTTTGTCAGCGGAAGAGCTGCTGCCGGAATTGTTCTTGCTGTTGCTGTTTTTATTGTTGTTGTTCTTATTGCTATTGTTGCTGTTATTGTTGCTGTTGCTGTTGCTGTTGCTGTTGCTGTTGCTGTTGCTGTTGCTGTTGCTGTTGCTGTTGCTGTTGCTGTTGCTGTTAGCAGACTTGCTGCCGTCTTTGTTGTCTTTTCCGACAATCGGCTCTTCGCCCTCGGAAGAAGCAGTCCCATCGTCCATCGGCGCCATCGTTTTCGAAGACATCGATTTCACTTTATCCGTCAGGCTGTCTGTCTGATCCTGGACAGTCTTCTTCAGATTTTCCGACTTATCTTTGGCAGTGGAAGTCAGTTGAGATGCCTTGTCCTTTGCTGTGGACGACAGATCAGCCGCTTTGTCCTTCGCTGATGACGTCAGATCGACCGCTTTGTCTTTTGCTGTGGATCCGAGTTCGATACTCTTATTCTTCAGCTGGACAGCCTGATCGGAAAAGTCTTCGCGCATCTCTTTACCGGTCTTCGGTGCAAGGAATAATGCAGCCGCCGCCCCGATGACGCCTCCGACGAGCGCTCCCATGAGGAAACTGCCTGTGCTTGAGCTTTCGTCCTCATAGAACTTATCAGTATCCGAAGGAAAATAATTGTAGTTCATCGGCAGCTGTGATGGCTCGCCGTATGAATTTTGGTAGTTGCTGCTGCCTGTCGTATTGCTGTACGATTTGCTTTGGTTGTAGTTGTCGCTCATTCGAATTCCTCCTTAGAATAGGTTGCCTGTGTTAGTCTTTCCGTTTTCCCTGTTTGTAATCTCTGTCGTGACGCGGGCCGTATCCGCGGCTGCGGAAAAGACTCCTCCGCCGCTCGACCCTATGTACAACAGGTTTTGTTGTCACTCCCCTCAGTCTGCTTTGTATGTGTACTTTTACCCTGCCTCCGCCCAGACTAAACTCCGGCTGTCTGTTCCACTTCGACAGAAGAAGCCGAACCCCTTCTTCTTTTCCGGACATCATTCTGAATAAAAGAAAAGACAGTGCGATTCCGAGGAATCAGACTGTCTTTTTCTTTGAAATATGGTCTTGATAAGCTTTCAGATACTTTTGCACATCCCCGGCTCCCATGAAAAGGAACACGGCATCTTCATGGCCGTCGAGCGCGTTGATTTCCTCCAGCAGCAGGTGGCACGAACCCGGAATCTTTTCCGCAAGATCATCCACCGTCAGGCTGCCTGATTTTTCACGGGCCGACCCGAAAATATCACAGAGGTACACAAGGTCCGCTTCTTTCAGACTTTCCGCGAAGTCGTCCATCAAGGCTGCTGTCCGTGTGAACGTATGCGGCTGGAACACCGCTATCACTTCCCGGCCCGGGAACTTCTGCCGAGCGGATTGAAGTGTCGCCCGGATTTCGGTCGGGTGGTGGGCATAGTCATCGATGAGGATTGCATCATCCGTCTGTATTTCCGTGAAACGGCGTTTCACACCATTGAACGTACGGAGACGCTCCGCCACAATACCGGGATCCAATCCTTCATATTGGCAGATCGCAATCACGGCCAGCGCATTCTTCACAGCATGATCACCAGGCATTGGGATCATGAAAGAGTGGTAGAACTCATTGCGCACGAACACATCGAATTTCGTGCCGTCCGCGGTCTTTTCTATATTGCCTGCACTGAAATCATTGCTTTTTCCCAGACCATACAGGACGACAGGCACGTTCGCCTGAATTTCCAGGCAATTGGCATCGTCCCCGCATGCGATGATCGCCTTCTTGACATTATGGGCCATTTCACTGAATGCATCGAGCACATCTTCCATGTCCTTGAAATAGTCAGGATGATCGTAATCGATATTCGTGATGATGGCGTAATCCGGCTCATACGCCAGGAAATGCCGTTTGTATTCACAGGACTCGAAGACGAAATACGGACTGTCTTTCACACCTTTACCTGTTCCATCGCCTATCAAATAGGAGATCGGATCATATCCGGAGAGGACATGGGCGAGCAGGCCGGTCGTCGATGTCTTCCCGTGTGTTCCTGTCACAGCGATGGATGTCGACTGCTTCATATAATCAGCCAGGAAATCATGGTAGCGTATGACTTCAGCGCCGACTTCCTTCGCCCGTTCGATTTCCGGATGGGTATCCGGAAATGCGTTGCCGGCAATCACTGTCAGACCCGGCGTGATATTCTCTTCATTGAAAGGCAGGACGGTGATACCGCGTGCATGCAGGGGCTCTTCCGTGAAGAAGTGCTTCTCCACATCGGAACCTTGGACGTCATTTGATGCATCGTGCAGAATTTGTGCAAGGGAGCTCATTCCAGAACCTTTTATCCCTGTAAAGTGATATTTCGTCATTGTGCAACCTCCTGGGAGCAGCTAGTTCCTAAAAATCATTGTAAACCAGTATATTCTATAAGTAACCCTATGCGTCGCGGGACGGATTCAGAAATGCATCCAGTTCCGTCTGCGTCACGTAAACATCACGCGGACGGCTTCCCCGCTGCTCCGAGATGAACCCATGGGTCTCCATCCGGTCCATCAGCTTCGCAGCACGGTTGTAACCGATACTGAAATGCCGCTGCAAAAGGGAAGTGGATGCACTGCCCTGTTCGATGATGAATGAACATGCTTGCACAAATAACGGATCGGACTCCTCTTCTTCGGTGACTGCCGCAAGCAGGTCGTCCTGACCGAACAAGTAGTCAGGGGACGCTTCGCTCTTCACATGATCTATGATCTGTTCGATTTCATCGTCTGTGACAAACGTGCCCTGCAGCCGGACAGGAGACGACTGGCCGTTGCCGATATACAGCATGTCTCCGCGGCCGAGCAGCCGCTCCGCCCCCGCACTGTCGATGATTGTCCGGGAATCGACTTGGGAGGACACGGCAAATGCAATCCGTGTCGGGATGTTCGCTTTGATGATCCCCGTGATGACATCGACGGAAGGACGCTGTGTTGCGATGATGAGATGGATTCCGCAAGCACGCGCTTTCTGGGCGATCCTGCTGATGGATACTTCGACATCGGACGGGGCGACCATCATCAGATCCGCCAGTTCGTCGATGACGATGACCAGATACGGCATCTTGAGCGAAAATTGACGGTTCTCTTCCGCCATCCGGTTGTACCGCTCGATATTACGGGCACCGGCGTGGGCGAACAGTTCATATCGCCGTTCCATTTCGTCGACCGCCCATTTCAGGGCTGCTGTAGCTGCTTTCACATCGGTGATGACCGGGCTGATCAAGTGAGGAACGCCATTGAACGGGGCCAGTTCAACCATTTTCGGATCGATCAGCATCAGCTTCACATCAGCCGGGGATGCCTTGTACAGCAGACTGACAAGTATCGAATTGATGCAGACCGATTTGCCGGATCCTGTCGCACCGGCAATCATTCCGTGCGGCATCTTACGCAGATCCAGCGTAACCGGCTCGCCGGTCAGACTGAGACCGAGAACCGCCTCAAGCGGAGAATCGGAGTTCAGGAACTTCTCCGTACCGATCACTTCCGATATACGGACAGGACGTGTCGTCCGGTTCGGAATCTCGATTCCGATCGAGCTCGTTCCAGGAATCGGCGCCTGGATTCGGATGTCTTCGGCAGCCAGTGCCAGCTTCAAGTCATCTGTCAGATTCCTCACTTTGCTTACCTTCGTCCCGAATCCCACAGTCAATTCGAACCGTGTGACTGTAGGTCCCTGCACGGCTTCCAGAATATCGGCATGCACCGCAAAATGAGAAAGCGCCTCGACCAGTTTCTCGGATTGGGAAACGAGCCACTCCGCGTCTTCCTGCTGTTCTTCCGGAGGCAGCAAATCTTCCATGGATGGGAATACATAATGCGCAAGAGCATCTTCCACAGGCTCAGTCTGCACGCCTTCTGTGATAGGCGGTACAGCTGCCGGACTGCTTACCGCAGGCTCGGCTGCCTGTTCTTCCGCACGTCCGGCCGGCATGGATGGCTCTTCAGGAACTTCTTCAGCCGGTACGGCTTCAGTGGATACGGCTTCAGCATGTACGGCTTCCGTTGTTGCAGCGGCTTCACATACGTCAGATCCTTCAGGTTCCGCTTCATTGATCACTGTTGCAGACGCCGGCGAATAAGACGGCATGCTTGTGTGACGCGGAATCCGAAGCTTCTCTTTATCGGACTTCAGCATAAGAACATTGAATGGCACGATTTTCTCCTGATTCTGCGGAGTCTCTTCAGCAGCTCCTTCTATGTCCTCTGCCTGATCCCCCATATCGATCTCTTCAGTTCCCGATACAGCTGGTACTGCGGCATCCCCGTCGGTTGTTCCGATCGGTTCGGATGACTGTTCACCGGCTGAAGCATCTTCAAGCTCTTCGTCCGGCAGCCCGTCTTCCTGTACAGCAGGTTCTTCCCGCTCCAGGACAGCTGTTTGGGCGTATGCCGCTGATAGAGCCTTCCTTTCCGGATCCGTGGTTTCAGTACGTACTGCCGGCTCCTCTGAAACAGATGGAACTGCCGGTGTCTCTTCTAGTGCTTTCGGGTTGCTCTCTTCTTCATTCTGTTCAATTTTCCCAGGGACCGCTGCCGGACCTTCCAGCCGCTCCTGCAATTCCTCGGACGACATGATCGCCGGTCCCTTGTCTGCCGCCGCACCGGATGGCAGAAGGTCGGAAGCAGTCTTCGTCTCCCGGAGTTCCTGATGTTCTGCCGGGGCAGCCTGCTCAGCAGAAGTTTTTTTATCAGTCTGCGGGAAAGAAGGCGGTTTCCGTTTGGAAAACCCGTAAACGGGCGATGGCACTTCCGTCGGCGTGAACGGTGTATGTATGCGTTTTTCCACAATCTCCCGCTTCCTGTCAGCGGGGCTCAGATCCCGGCTTTTTGCAGGCAACCGCTCAGCGGGGGTCCTGTACTTGCTGCTGTTGGTACCGGCACGGTGCACTTCACCTTTCGGCTGTTCGGCCGGCCATCTCCTGTTTTCAAAAAGGGGAGTCGCACGTTCAAAACGATCGTCTTCTTTTATTAAAGGGATGTCATGTGTGGTCGTCCGGATGTCACCGGATTCTTCATCCCATCCGTATATTTCAGCATCTGTAATCATAGGGAACCGGAATGCACGCCGCTCCTGCGACTCGTCTTCCTGACGAGATTCCTGGTTTTGTATGCCTTCCGCCGGCTGGTCGGATAATTCATCCGATTGCTGGCCGAACAAGCGTCCCATCGTTTTTTTTATCCAGCTCACTCTATCACTCTTTTCATTTCAATCACCCTATTTTAGCAGGTTTCCGGCCATAAAATCAAATGGACATGCGCTCTGTCCGTAAAGAGGTGACCGATGTCATACAGTCTGGTTCCTGCAGCACCGGTCGGCTTCCTGATAAAAGGCAGAACGGCCGATAAAAAAGACTGCCTGGAAGATTCACGAACCGTGACCTTCCGGGCAGCCTTCCTTATTGGGAATCATTTAACAAAAGCGGTGCCTGCTTGTGCATCCGCCGGCAGGATGAGGATCCCTTTCTCAGCTGGGGCATCGGGCAATTCAAGTTCACGTGCCGAACAGATCATACCGGATGACGGCACCCCGCGGAGTTCAGCATCGCGGATCACCATTCCGGACGGCATGACGGCACCTACTTTCGCGACGACCACTTTCTGATCCTGTTCTACATTCGGCGCACCGCAGACGATCTGCAATGTTTCACTGCCTACATCCACTGTGCAGATGTTCAGCTTGTCGGCGTTCGGATGTTTTTCTTTCGTCAAGACATGACCGACGACGAATTTCGGACTGAAGTCCACGTCCAGCTGAAGGCCGGCACCATTGTCCGACAGGGATTTCTGGATGGCAGCCACTAGTCCCTGTGTCAGCTCCACAGGTCCGTCAGACAAATTCCCTGTGTAGTGCGAGGCACGGAACAGGTTGAATGCGACCGGCTCCCCGGTTTCCGTATTTTTGATGAGGGTGACATCGCCTTTCGTTTCAATCGATGTCTGTTCCGGACGGTCTGTCGTCAGCTGCACCATCAATACATCGCCGACACCGTTTCTGTTCATGAATACATTCATTTCTTTCTCTCTCCTTTAGTAGCAGGACGATTCTTCGCCATGATGAAAATAGGTTCCAGCTGTCCTTCTGAGCAGAGGAAGGACAGGGACGTGATCGGAACGGCGCCGACCGTGAAGAAATGCATTGTCATCTGGGCCAGCACGTCGTATCCGGTGTCGTTCCGTATGTCGCCGATGATCAGCACATCCTGGTGAGGGACGGAGACGGTCATCTGCCCTTCGATCCGCTCCTCCATCCCTTTCAGGAATGCGGCGTTCAGGATCCGGCTTGCGTCGTAGCCATCGTTACGGTTCAGGAAATAATACCTGTTCCCCGCGACCTCGTCCATTTTGACGTCAGTCGCCAGTTTACGGACGTTGAACAGGGCGGTTTCGGCAACTTCCTGTTCAGTCTTGCCGATTCCCCTCAGGATGTCCTCATCGATGAGGCGGTACGTCGTCCCCTGATCGAGCGCATAGTAGACCGCGGTCTCTGCCGTGTGCGGGCGGACTACGAACGGACTGCCCGCCTTCGACTCTTTTGGAAACGATGTGGAACGGATGACCGGCAGGATTTCCGCATCTGCACTGAATCCTTGACGCGACTCCGCTTCCATTGCCCGGAATGTCTCCCTGATCGTGTAGACGACTTCCTCGACCGCCGCTTCTTGTTTCTGTTCATACTTTGCGATGATTTCAGGGAGCGAAATATCCATTCCCCTCTTCAGTTCCGTATGCACCAAACGCACCTTATCCGCCTTCCGGTCGAATTGCCAATCGAAATCCAGCGAATCTAGCTGTTTTTTCAGTCTTTCCACGAGCTCTTCAGATTTCAAAGTATCCACCCCTTGCTGGTTCGTCTCATTCAAAAATCTGCACAGAACGTGCGATCTTCATCATCTGTTCCGCCGCTGTTTCCACGTCGTGCAGACCGACAATCGCTTTCACTTGTGCCTGGCCGGTGCCTGCAGTGATTTCTGCCAGCTGGTCCCCCCGCTTATTGATGGAGATGAAGCCGAAAGCGCCGGCATCCGAGAAGGTCTCTTCTCTCAGGACCGCTGTCTGCCCGTCCGCCTTAAGCAGATCATAGTACGAGCGGGATTCCGGTTTGGCGTTCGGATCGTATTGCATTGTCAGTGTGCGTTTGCCTTTTGTCAGGAATACCATATGCTCATTCTCATGGATATCCGCCTTCCATCCGGCAGGTATATAGAAACCGGAATCCGCTGTTTTTTCTGTCGTTTTTCCAGCATTCATTTCAAATGCATCTCTTGCATTCGATACAGCTGTGTCCGCCTCATCTTCGACAGTTTGTCCGCATCCTGCGAGCAGCAGTCCCGCAAGCGCAGCTGAGATGAAGAATTTGTTTTTGCTGATCACATTTCTTCCTCCATTTCCATGCAGTACGTTTAGTTTATCTGTCCGCCGCCATCTCTGCAACCATCTGGTCCGTATGCAATGATGGCGCTCAAGAAGAAAAGGCAGCCACCTGCTGGTGACTGCCCCTGCCTGATCGATGACTGTCCGTCAGACGTTCTGCCGGATCGTTTCCATTGTAGTCCTGTCGCATGTTTTCACAAGTTTGACGAGCAGTTCTTTTGCTGCCGCATAATCGTCCGTATGGATGATCGACGAGGACGTGTGGATATAGCGTGAGCAGATCCCGATGACGGCACTCGGCACCCCCTCATTCGAGAGATGGACCTTCCCCGCATCCGTGCCGCCCTGGGATATGAAATACTGGTACGGAATGTTGTTTGTTTCCGCTGTATCCAGGATGAATTCACGGAGGCCCCGGTGGGTGATCATCGTCCGGTCGAGAATCCGGAGCAGGGTCCCCTGTCCAAGCTGGCCGAACTCCTTTTTACTCCCTGACATGTCGTTGGCAGGACTGGCATCCAGTGCGAAGAACAAGTCGGGATCGATCATATTCGCCGCCACCTGGGCACCGCGCAGGCCGACTTCTTCCATGACATTCGCGCCGGAATACAGACGGTTCGGCAGTTCCTCACCGTGCACTTCCTTCAGCAGCTCGAGTGCAAGACCGCAGCCGTACCGGTTATCCCATGCTTTTGCCATGATCTTCTTTTCGTTCGCCATCGGTGTGAACGGACAGACCGGCACGGCTGCCTGGCCGGGGCGGATGCCGATCCGTTTTGCATCGTCTTCGTCATCGGCGCCGATGTCGATGAGCATATTTTTCACATCCATCGGTTTCGCACGCTTCTCATCTGTCAGCAGGTGCGGCGGAATTGAACCGATGACTCCCGGCACGACTCCGTCCGCAGTCATGATCTCCACGCGCTGTGCCAGCATGACCTGGTTCCACCAGCCGCCGAGCGTCTGGAACCGCAGCATTCCGTTGTCCGTGATCCCTGTGATCATGAAGCCGACTTCATCCATGTGGCCGGCCACCATGATCTTCGGACCGTCTTCCGGCCCTTTTTTCACACCGAAAATACCGCCGAGATTATCCTGGATGATTTCGTCCGAATACTTCCCGAGTTCCTCACGCATATAGCGCCGTACCGCTGATTCATTGCCGGGTGCTCCCGGAAGTTCCGTCAGCGTCTTGAACATCTGTAATGTTTCGTTATTCATCTCTTCACCAGCTCCTGTTTGTCAGTATGTACATCCTGTATTGTAGAACAATTCAGTCGCAATTGCCAACAGTATAGTTAGGGTCCCGAACTATTTATCTGCAAACCAGACAATCTTACCGACCGGAGCAAAAGGCTGTGTCTCGCTTCTACAGATCGGGAATGATATGATACACTTATCAAAATAACTAACAAGGGGTGTTGTCAGTATGAAGTTCAAGGAATTTGCAGCGGGCGTGCTAACTGGGGCGGCCGCCGGACTGGTCGTCAAGGAAGCGATCGACCGTTCGAACTCAGCGGTCCCGGCTGAACAAGTGTTGAAGACGGTCAAAGATGCGTTCAAGAAAGAAGGTCCGATCGACGGGTCCTGGATTGTCATGAAGACCGAGCCGTTCACGAACAACGTTATTTCGATGAATGTCTACCGCGGCGGAATCTCCCGTATCAAGAACGGGGTCCTGGAACAATACGAATTTGCAGCGGATGCCAAAACCGGCACGG
The DNA here is from genome assembly GCF_000826145.2 of Sporosarcina koreensis. Taxonomy (GTDB): domain Bacteria; phylum Bacillota; class Bacilli; order Bacillales_A; family Planococcaceae; genus Sporosarcina; species Sporosarcina trichiuri. The sequence continues at coordinate 125,296 of NZ_LN651337.1, read as the reverse complement.
TTGTCGAATTGGTCAAGAACTGAAGCAGCAGCGCTGAAAGGCTGTCCCGCTCCTCCGCATGAAGGAGGAATGGGACAGCCTTTTCAGTTTGATGCACACAGAGCGCCTGCCGGATCATTCGTCCCGCGTCCGTCCCATCGATTCGATCACATTCCGTCCGGTATCGTCGAAACGCACGACCCGGTAGACTGCATCGTGATAGAAGAAGAACCGGTGCCCCTTGTCTTTCGCTTCGTTCATCAGCCGTTCTTTCGCGAATATGGAGTCCATCGGATAATCGTCGAACGCCAGCACCCACAGCGGATTGCTGTGGGCATGGGTCGGCATGATGTCCGCCATGTGGATCATCGTTTCGCCGCCCTGCTCCAGCCGGATGATGCTGTGCCCATCGCTGTGACCGCCCGTATGCTCCATCGTGATGCCTGGCATCGGCGAGAATTCCTTTTCGAATGGTTTCACCTGATCCTGCACCGCTTCCCAGTTCTCTTTGAAATACGTATTGCGGGACCGGATATTCGGATTTCTCATTTCATCCCACTCAATCTGGGAAACGAAGATATCAGCATTCGGAAACACCGATACGAGCCGTCCGTCCCGCCATTCCGTGAGGCCTGCGGCATGGTCGTTATGCAGATGCGTCATAAGCACCATGTCGATATCCGACGGTGTCAGACCGAGTTTCCCAAGACTCTCAGCCACACGTGTCTCTGCACGGATCCCCAGATTGCGCATTTTCTTTTCATCCAGCTTGCCTTTCCCGATGCCGGAATCGACAAGCAGATTTTTCCCCATATACCGGATCAGGATGGGATCGGTCCGGAGCTCGATCAGATTCCCGTCAGCGGGCGGGTATTTCTTTGACCACATCGCTTTCGGCACGACGCCGAACATCGTCCCTCCGTCCAGGTAATTCACCCCTCCGTCCAGCCATGTCAGTTCCATGTCATGAAACGTGTATGTATCCATTCCTTCATCCCCTTCCGCTGTTTTCAGGACCTGCCCGGAAACCAAGCTTCCAAGCGGTAGATCGGCTGTCCTTTCGCCGAGAATTTCTCTTCATACTCTGTCATCACATTATCTTCCGGCATTTCCGCATGCAGGTCGAGTGAGACACTGACCAGTTCCATGCCGTACTGCGACATCGAAACGAGTGAATACTCGAACAGCCCCCGGTTATCCGTCTTGAAATGGATCTGGCCTTCCGGTGTCATCACCTGCTCATAGAGCTGCAGGAAATCTTTGTACGTCAGTCTGCGCTTTGCGTGTTTCGACTTCGGCCACGGATCCGAGAAATTCAAATAGACCCTGGAAACTTCCCCTTCAGCAAAGATGTCTGTCAGTTCCTTGCCGTTCGCCCGCAGCAGCCTCAGATTATGCGGTATACCGGCGTCCACCGTCTTCTCAACTGCAGACACGAGGATACTGTCGAAATGCTCGATCCCTACATAGTTCACGTCCGGATTGGCCTTGGCCATCCCTACTACGAACTGCCCCTTGCCTGTTCCGACTTCCACGCAGATCGGATTCGAATTGCCGAACAGCTGCGCCCACTTGCCTTTTTTCGTCTGCGGTTCCTTGATGACAATGCCCGCATTTTCTTCCAAGTACTCTTTCGCCCACGGTTTGTGACGTAATCTCATCTTCTATACACTCTCTTCTTCGTTAATAGTCCGACCGGTCATGGCTGTTCCCCGCCTTGCTGACGGGGATCGAACAGCCTGCTTGCCGCAGTTGTCTGGCAGACCGATAATATGGTCTGCGCCGCTTTGAATTGTTTGGATTTCATCGGGACGCTGACTGCCTTCAGCTTCTCTGTCCATTTGTCGAAGTTCCGCCGGTCCACCTGTACGATATCATGTGCGGCTGATGTGAAATCGAGGTAACTGTCTTTCGTCAGCAGCACTTTCCGTATCGGGAAATCAAGTTCCGCCGCCGAAAACAGGCTGGCGATGATCTTCGTCATCCGGTTCAGCGAAATCATCGGATTCAGCAGCCTGGACTCCTTGTCACCGATCTTTTCCGCCCAGAACCGGTCTCCGCTTCCCGTGAAGACAGAGCCGTTCTTCCCGGTCATCACAGTAATGCATAAGCACTCGACCGGTGTCAGCATGATCACTTCCAGCTCCACAGGCGCTTTCTTAAGTTTCAGGACCGGATAATAGAACACGAGGAAACTGTCAGGCAGCCGGCCGAGCAGTTCTTTGAGCAGCCTGTCCCTCAAATAGCCGCCATCGACATTGGACCACTCAGTCAAAGTCGAGCTGGCCCACTTCACCTGGAAGTGGAACAGCTGATCGACATACAGTTTGCGGAGCTGCTGCACAGAGCGCGGCTGCTGGATAAGATTCGGGACGAATTCCAGCTCCTCCTCATGGGCAGGAATCCGGGCTTCCTCTTCCGGAGTCTCTTCTTTCCGGAAAGGAAGCAGCCGGGATAACGTGAAAAAGCGCTTTTTCGGCTGCGTCCCTTCCGCAGCTGCCGCGGCTTCTTCTGTCCCCTCGTCTGTCTGCTGCCAGGCTGCCAGGTCGACTCCGTTGTCCCACTGCCTCTTCATGCGTTCCCATTGTGACCGTTTCAGGCGGATGAACTGTGCCGTATAACGGGAGAGATCCTGTTCATAACGCGAGACGTAATCGAGCATTTTGACAAGCTGTGCCATCCCCCATTCACCTGCGCTTTCCGTTTCAGTTGGTTTTCTGCTGCACCTGTCCGATCGTACTCTCGAATACTGCCTGCAGCCGTGCCGTCAAGGGGCCCGGCTTGCCGTCTCCGACCTGCTCACCGTCGATCGACGTGATCGGTGTGATTTCCGAGGTCGTCGAAGTGAGGAATACTTCATCCATGGCGCGTAATTCGTCCAGCGAAAACGTTTCTTCCATGACACCGATGCTTTCCTGTGCGCAGCATTTCAGCACGACACGGCGGGTGATGCCGTTCAGGATCAGATTGGTTGCCGGATGCGTATAAAGGATCCCGTCTTTCACACCGAAAATGTTGGAAGACGAGCCTTCCGTCACAATACCATCGCGGATGAAGACGGCTTCCGCACAGTCCGCTTCCACAGCTTCCTGTTTCGCCATGACATTCGCCAGCAGATTCAGACTTTTGATATCACAGCGGAGCCAGCGGATATCGTCGACCGTCTTGACCGCAACACCCGATTCGAGTTTTGCGAGCGGACGTGGGTTTTCGATTGCATAGCCCGTGATCATCGGCTCGGTCTCCTCTCCCGGGAAGTTGTGGATACGGGGCGCGACACCGCGAGTTGCCTGGATATACACATGCCCTTCCGTGATCCCGTTATCTTCCGCTAATCTCTCTGCGATCTCTGTGAATTCCGCGACCGTGTACGGCAGAGGCATCCTGATCTTTTCTGCACTCGACAGGAACCGTGTGAAGTGCTCTTCTGCTGTATAAAGACTGCCCCCGTATACTTTAATCACTTCATAGACGCCATCCCCGAAGTAGTACCCTCTGTCGTCGATGGATACGGTCACTTCATCCTTCTGTGTATACTTACCATTCTTGAAATACAAAGTCATGTCTGATCTCCTCTCAAGCAAAAATTGCTTTCGTCTTTCCCTCTAGTGTATGCGCCGGCGGGAGACTCGGCGAACCCGTGCTGAATCCGCCCATCCTATTCATTTTCCCATGTTACCGCCGGAAAATAAAGAACAAAACCTCCTATCTGGCGGATTCAGGCGCTTAAGCAGCTTGCCCTTACTTTTTCAAGCAAATACGTTATACTAGTATTGTCAGAACAAATAGTCTGACAGAATCCAATGGAGAGGAAGTGCGGAGCCAAGGCGATTTCAAATAAGCTAACGTAACATTTCCACGTCTCAAGCCCAACTTATTTGGAAATTGATGATGAAGGAGTGGTTCACCGTTGAATCCTGCTACAGACCGAATGCTGACCCGTATCAAAGATGTCTATTTGTATATCTATGGTAACGGAACTGTCACCACAGAGAATGTAGTTGAAGAATTTAGCATCACGCCGCGCACCGCACAACGGGACTTGAACGTCCTCGAGTACAATGATCTCATCACGAGTCCGGTCCGCGGCCAATGGACAACGACAGCAAGGAAAGTGAAATTGCCTTCTTAACGCAACCCCTCAATTGCAGGAGCTCAGAAAAAGGACTGAATCGCAATATGCCATTCAGCCCTTTTTTCTTGGATCCAGTTCAGCCAGTTCCGTGTCCGACAGCGGCCGGAACGCACCCGGTTCGAGAGATGCATCCAGCCGAAGCGTCCCCATCGACAGACGTTTCAGGAACACCACTCTCTTCCCGACCGCCTCGAACATCCTCTTCACCTGATGGAATTTCCCTTCCGTGATCGTCAGCTCAATCTCCGACCGATCCCCGGCTTCCAGGATTTTCAGGATTCCCGGCTTCGTATGGAAGCCGTCCTCCAGTATCACACCTTCAGAGAATGCATGGATGTCCGTTTCCGTCACCAGGCCGTCGATGACGGCAAAATATGTTTTTGGGACATCTTTCTTAGGCGACAGCAGTTCATGTGCCAGTTTTCCGTCATTCGTCAGGACGAGCAGCCCTTCCGTATCCTTATCGAGCCGCCCGACCGGAAACGGCTCGTACCGCTGTTCCTCAGGCGACAACAGATCGACGACAGTCCGGTCCCGGCTGTCTTCCGTCGCGGAAATGACGCCTTGCGGTTTGTTCATCATCAGATAGATGAATTCCTGATGGATGACCGGTTCGCCGAGCAGGGTGACCGTGTCTGTTTCAGGATCTATGTGGGCGCCTGGATCTTTCTCCGTGGTGCCATTCACTTTGACAGTCCCTTTGCGGATCAGCTGTTTCACGTCTTTCCGGGTGCCGAATCCATTGTTGCCGAGCAGTTTATCGAGTCTCATTCACGATCGTCCCATCTTCAATTTGTTGGTGATCCGGGTGATCCGACTGCCGAGCAGTTTCTGTGCAAGCCCGCTCCGGAGTGACAGGAAGCCATAGACGGCTGCTCCGACGCCGCTGCAGATCAATACATACAGCAGTGCCTGCAGCTTGCCGGACGGCACATGGATGGCATAGAGGCCGGTGCGCACGAGCAGGACGGCAGCCAGCATGACCGCATTGAATGCCAGGATCAGGATGATGCGCCGGATGACGATGTGCGACTTATAATTCATCTCCCTGCGGATGACATACAGGTTGACTCCTACCGCAATTGTATAGCCGATGATCGTTGCCGCTATCGCGCCATTCACTTCGAACAGCCGGATGAGCGGGATATTGAGGATCATCTTGAACAGCAGGCCGAGCAGTGATGTGAAAACGATCCATTTGTGACGGTCGATCCCCTGCATGATAGCAGCAGTGACCGTATACATGCCGAACAGGATGGCAGCGGGTGCGTAATGCTCCAGGACGCTTGCGCCCATGCTGCTTTTCGAGTACAGGAACTGGTACGTTTCACCCGAAAGCGCCATGAGCCCGACGACCATGGGGATGGTCACGAAGAGCATGATCTGGTAGGTCTGATCGAGCGACCGGGTGATCCCTTTCTGATCCCCCTTCGAATAGTAATCGGTGATGACCGGGATGATCGCCATGGAGAATCCTGTCGCGACCATGACGGGGATCATGACGACTTTATGGGTCAGGAAGTTGAGCATTGTCAAATAGGTATCGGTCACTGATGCAAGGCCGATCGATGACATCGTTCCGTTGAAGGTGATCATGTCGACAAACTGGTAGAGCGGGTTGATGACACCTACAAGGACGAACGGCAGAATGTATTTGATGATCTCTTTGTAGATCGCCGACACCGGCAATTCCCCTGCCGGCGGACTGCTCTCGAGAAGGCGGTTCATCTCCGGAGAGTATTTGCGCCAATACAGGCCGAGCACTCCAAGACTTGCGATCGCACCGACAAAAGCGGCAAAGACAGCGAACTTGACAGCTGTTTTCGGTGAGCCGCCGAAGACATCGACCACAAGATAAGCGCCGATCAGCACGACGGCAATCCGGACAATCTGTTCGACGAGCTGTGAGACGGATGTCGGTTCGAATTTCTGATAGCCCTGCAGGAAGCCCCGCATGACACTCATGATCGGGACAGCAAGCAGCGCGTAGCTGACCCAGCGGATGACAGAGGTGATGTCCTGGATGGTGAATACTTGTTCATCATCTTTGATGACCAGATGGGCGATCGGTTCCGCCATGAAGTACAGGGCAAGAAATGACAGGACTCCGGTCACAGCCATGATGCCGACGCTCGACTTCAGCAATTTCCTGCCGGTTGCGTAGTCACCGAGCGCGTTGTATTTGGAGACAAATTTCGAAATGGCGAGCGGTGCCCCTGATATGGCGATAGACAGCGCAATGTTGTAAGGTATGTAGGCGTATTGGTAAAGGGCAATGTTTTTGTCCCCTACAATACTGTAAAACGGAATAACATAGATCAGTCCGAGGGCTTTGGATAAAAAGAGGCCGATCGTCAAAATCGCCGTGCCTTTAAGAAGATTGGATCCCATGATTTTTTTCCTTCCATTCATTGAGCTAGTATACAGTGTACTCTCAGGCGGCAGTTTTCACAATGTTTTCTGCCCGATCTGTTGTATACTGGAGAAAAACCGAAAGTGTGATTGACTATGTATGATGTAATTATAATCGGCGGCGGGCCGTCGGGTCTGATGGCGTCCATCGCAGCAGCGGAGCCGGGCAGCCGTGTGCTCCTGCTGGACAAGGGAAGGAAACTCGGCAATAAGCTCGCCATTTCAGGAGGCGGCCGGTGCAACGTGACGAACCGCCTGTCTGCGGAGGAAATCGTGAAGCACATTCCCGGCAACGGCCGGTTCCTGTATGGCCCCTTCTCCGTCTTCAACAACGAAGACATTATCGCATTCTTCGAAGGGCTCGGTGTTCCGCTGAAGGAAGAGGATCACGGCCGGATGTTCCCGGTTTCAAATAAAGCGAAAGACGTCGTCAATGCGCTCCTGTCCGAAATGGACAGACTCGGTGTCGAGATCAGGACGGAAACGAAAGTCAAAAAGTTGCTCATGGATGAATCGCAGGTGCTCGGCGTCCGTCTCACCGACGGAGAGGAGCTTCGGGCGAAGTCCGTCGTCGTGGCGGTCGGCGGCAAAGCCGTCCCGCATACCGGCAGCACCGGGGACGGCTATCCGTGGGCGGAACAGGCTGGCCATACGGTGACCGAACTGTACCCTACAGAAGTTCCGCTCCTGTCCGATGAGCCGTTCATCCGGTCGAAAGAACTGCAGGGACTCGCACTGCGTGATGCAGCGGTCTCCGTGCTGAATGCAAAAGGCAAGACGCTCGTCACCCATCGGATGGACATGCTGTTCACCCATTTCGGGCTGAGTGGACCTGCGATACTACGCTGCAGTCAGTACGTCGTCAAGGAACGCATGAAAAACGGCAATCAGCCGGTCACTGTCAAAATCGATGTACTGCCGGATGTGAATGAAGAGCAGGCGTTCCAGCAGCTGACGGCCATTTTGAAGGATGATCCGAAGAAAGCGCTCAAAAACGCCCTGAAAGGTGTCGCGCCAGAGCGCTGGCTGCTGTTCCTGTTCGAGCAGCTCGGCATGGATGCGAACGAGACGGCGAATACGTTCGCAGCTGATAAAATCCGTAAACTGGCGTCCTGCCTGAAAGCGTTCCAGATGACCGTAAACGGTACGCAGCCGATCGAAAAAGCGTTCGTTACCGGCGGCGGTGTTTCCGTGAAAGAGATTGAGCCGAAGACGATGGCGTCCCGGAAAAAAGAGGGGTTGTACTTCTGCGGGGAAATCCTCGATATCCACGGCTATACCGGCGGCTACAATATCACGTCGGCTCTCGTTACAGGCCGTCTCGCCGGAAAGAATGCGAGTGAGTATGCTGCTGCGGAATCGATTGATTAAAAAGTGATTAGCCCGGATTGTCCCTCGATAAGAGGGGCTGTCCGGGCTTTTTTCGTGCGAACGGCTGGACTTCGCGGGTTTTTTTGATGGGAACGGGCCGGTCTGCCGCCGTAACGGGCGGGTTCCCTGCCAGAACGGGCGGGTCCACCGCCGAAACGGGCCGGTTTGCCGACGCCCTCACAGCCAAACAAAGCCAGACGGAAGTTCCCGTCTGGCTTTCCTTTATCGAGTTACCCGACTGCCACAATATTGACAAGGCGTCCCGGAATTGCGATGACTTTCTTCAGTTCCTTGCCGTCAATCCATTTACGGACTTCTTCATTGGCAAGTGCCTCTTTTTCCAACTCTTCTTTCGTGATGTCTTTGGCGACCATGATCTTCGCACGCACTTTGCCGTTGATCTGCACAGCGATTTCCACTGTGTCGTCAACAAGTTTATCCTCATCGTATTCAGGCCATGCGACGTACGTGATCGATCCGTCATGTCCGAGTTTCTGCCATAGTTCTTCAGCGAAGTGAGGAGCGATCGGCGACAGCAGTAAAACAAATCCTTCTGCATATTCAGTCGGCACGCGATCCGCTTTATAGCATTCATTGATGAACACCATCATTTGTGAGATCGCGGTGTTGTTATGCATGTGCTCAAAGTCGTCGGTCACTTTCTTCACGGTCTGGTTATACACTTTCTCAAGCGGACCGCCCGCTTCCCCGCCGATTTTGCTTCCGAGCGTTCCGTCTTCGTTCACGAACAGGCGCCAGATCCGGTCGAGGAATTTGCGTGCACCATCGAGACCGTTCGTCGACCATTCTTTCGATGCATCGAGAGGCCCCATGAACATTTCATAGACGCGCAGCGTATCGGCCCCATGCGAGTGGACGATATCATCCGGGTTGATGACGTTGCCGAGGGATTTCGACATCTTGACGTTGCCTTCCCCGAGGATCATCCCCTGGTTGAACAGTTTCTGGAACGGTTCTTTCGTCTGGACGACACCGATATCGTACAGCACTTTGTGCCAGAAGCGGGCATACAGCAAGTGGAGTACGGCATGTTCCGCACCGCCGACATAGATATCGACCGGCAGCCAGCGTTCCGCAAGTTTCGGATCGATGAGCGTCTCACTGTTTTTCGGATCGATGTAGCGCAAGTAGTACCAGCAGCTGCCTGCCCATTGCGGCATCGTGTTCGTCTCCCGGCGTCCTTTCATGCCGGTTTCAGGGTCGACGACATTGACCCACTCATCGATATTGGCGAGCGGGGATTCACCGGTCCCGCTCGGACGGATATTCGTCGTTTTCGGCAATTCAAGCGGCAGCTCGGATTCATCCACCGTTGTCATCGTGCCGTCTTCCCAATGGATGACCGGGATCGGCTCACCCCAGTAGCGCTGACGGGAGAACAGCCAGTCACGGAGACGGTATGTCACCTTCTTCTCGCCCTTGCCAGCACCCTCAAGCCACTCGATCGATTTCGTAATCGCTTCGTCTTTTCCAAGACCGTCGAGGAAGCCGGAATTCACGTGATCTCCGTCGCCCGTGTATGCCTCGTTGCTGACATCTCCGCCCGCCACCACTTCGCGGATCGGCAGGTTGAACTCCTGCGCGAACTCATAATCGCGCTCGTCGTGGGCCGGCACTGCCATGATGGCGCCTGTACCGTACGAGACGAGTACGTAGTCCGCAATCCAGATCGGCATTTTTTCGCCGCTTGCCGGGTTCACGGCATACGCACCGGTGAACACGCCGGTCTTCTCTTTTGCAAGATCGGTCCGTTCCAGGTCACTCTTCAGCTTGACTTTATCCAGATATGCCTGAACCGCTTCTTTCTGGATGTCTGATGTAATCTTTTCGACAAGCTTATGCTCTGGTGCAAGTACGGCATACGTCGCTCCAAAAATCGTGTCAGGACGCGTGGTGAACACATCGAATGACTGATCACTTCCCTCGATATCGAACGTCACCTGCGCACCTTCCGACCGGCCGATCCAGTTGCGCTGCATATCTTTCAAACTGTCAGGCCAGTCGAGATCGTCGAGATCCTCCAGCAGACGATCCGCATATTCCGTGATCCGCAGCACCCATTGGCGCATCGGACGGCGCTCCACCGGGTGTCCGCCGCGCTCCGACTTCCCATCGATGACCTCTTCGTTCGCAAGGACCGTTCCCAGTGCCGGACACCAGTTGACCGCGACTTCATCGATGTAGGCAAGACCGCGCTTATACAGCTGAATGAAGATCCACTGTGTCCACTTGTAATACTGAGGGTCCGTCGTGTTGATCTCCCGGCTCCAGTCGTAGGAGAAGCCGAGTTCGTTCATCTGACGTTTGAATGTCGCGATATTTTTCGTGGTGAATTCAGCCGGATCATTCCCCGTGTCGAGTGCGTACTGCTCCGCAGGCAGACCGAACGCATCCCATCCCATCGGATGAAGGACGTTGTAGCCCTGCTTCCGCTTGAACTGGCTCAGGATATCCGTTGCGATGTACCCGAGCGGATGGCCGACGTGCAGGCCGGCGCCTGACGGATACGGAAACATATCCAAAGCGTAGAACTTCGGTTTCGACGGGTCATCCGTCATTTTGAAGGTTTCGTGTTCATCCCAATAATGCTGCCACTTCTTCTCGATTTCCTGGTGATTGTAGCTCATACTCGTGTTCCTCCTAAGTTGAAAAAAATAAAAAACTCCCGTCCCCACTGTAAAATAGGGACGAGAGTGAAGACAGGTTCCCGCGGTACCACCCAAATTGACGGCCATGGCCGCCCAACTTGACTCCTTAACGCGGATTATACGGCACAATACATTCTGCTGTGCGGACTCGGAAGCGAGTTCACCGGGGCCTCCTGCTGACTCACACCGTCCGTCAGCTCTCTGTAAAGAGGCGATCCGCCTACTGATCTCCGTCGGCGTCCTTGCTATTGAAACTTATTCTACCGGAATGGCCGCCGTTTGACAAGCGGCGGCCGAACGAGCGCTCACTCTTTTACATCGATCGTCAGTTCCGCTTCAGTTGCATCCAGTATGTCCTGGACAGTATACCCCTCGAACACTTCTTTCAGTACAAGTCCGTCCGGCGTCACTTCGATCAGTCCGCGCTCTGTGATGATCTTATCGACGACCTGCTTGCCTGTCAACGGGAGGTCGCACGTCTTTTTGATCTTCGGTTCGCCTTTTTTCGAGACGTGGTCCATGATGACGATGATCTTCTTTGCGCCGTGCACGAGGTCCATTGCACCGCCCATCCCTTTGATCACTTTGCCGGGGATCATCCAGTTTGCGAGATCCCCTTTTTCCGACACTTCCATTCCGCCTAGGATGGCGACGTCGATATGCCCGCCGCGGATCATCGCGAACGATTCAGCGCTGTCGAAATACGCAGCACCCGTACTTGCGGTCACGGTTTCCTTGCCGGCATTGATGAGATCCGGGTCAACTTCCGATTCCTTCGGGTATGGCCCGATGCCGAGAAGTCCGTTTTCCGACTGGAGGACGACCGTCTTGTCCGGTGAAATATAATTTGCGACGAGCGTCGGCATGCCGATACCGAGATTTACATAATCTCCGTCCGCAATCTCCTTTTCCGCCCGCCGAGCGATCAGTTCCCGTGAATTTGCTGTTGCCATACTGTCCATCCCCTTCCTTATCGTGTCGTCAGGCGTTCGATCCGTTTCTCCTGGTCTGCCTGCAGCAGTCCCTGTACATAGATGCTCGGTGTATGGATGCAGGCCGGGTCCAGGCTTCCGGCTTCCGTGATCTCTTCCGCTTCCGCGATGGTGACCCGGCCTGCAGCCGCCATCATCGGATTGAAGTTCATCGCCGTCTTATTGTAGATGAGGTTGCCGAATGTATCCGCTTTCAAGGCGCGCACCAATGAAAAGTCCGCTGTCAGCGATTCTTCGAGGACATATTCCTTGCCATTGAATTCACGGATTTCCTTGCCTTCCGCAATTTCCGTCCCCACGCCGGCCGGGGTGAAGAATGCAGGGATCCCTGCCCCGCCTGCCCGGATCTTTTCAGCGAGTGTCCCCTGCGGCGTAAGCTCGACTTCCAGCTCACCGGACAGCGCCTGCCGTTCGAATTCCTTGTTCTCCCCTACATACGAAGCGATCATCTTCTTGATCTGCTTCTCTTTCAGCAGCAAGCCGAGACCCCAGTCATCGATACCGCAGTTGTTGGAAATGATCGTCAAGTCCTTGACGCCCTTCTCGACCAGTGCCAGAATCAGCTGCTCGGGGATCCCGACAAGGCCGAAACCGCCTACCATCAGCGTCATGCCATCCTGAATCGGCTCCACCGCTTCGCGTGCGGATGAATAGATTGTTTTCATCGGACCTACCTCCAGTAGTTCAGCATAGTTAGTTCTGTACTCATCTATAAGTTAATCAGACTGTTTCGTATTTTGCAATGAAACGAAAAGAAAACCGAAAAGCTCAATAGCTTTTCGGCTTGTAATCCGTGCGTTTCAGCTGGATGTCGTAAAACAGAGTCGGGAAGACGGACAGACTCATGAGACCTGTCAGCACCCACAGGGCGATCTGGACGCCATAGATGTCGGCGAGGATCCCCCCTGCCATCGGTCCGATCATTTTGCCAATTGTTCCGGCCGAGTTCACGATACCCTGATAGAACCCTTCCTTCCCGCGGGGCGCCAGCTGATCGGCCAGTGCCGGAAATGCCGGCCAGGCGATCATCTCCCCGAATGTCAGAATGATCATCGCAATGACGAATACGTTGAAGACATTGGCGAAACTGACAACGATGAATGAGATGAGCATGATGCCGAGTCCGAGGAGGATCTGCAGCTTCACCCGGTTCTCGATCCGCTTGATGAGCGGCTTGATGAGCGGTTGTCCCAGGACGATGAGCAATCCGTTGATCGTCCAGATCAGACTGTATTGTGTCAGCGTGACACCTACGGACGTGGCATGGGTGGAGATCGTCGTCGACCATTGCGAATAGACGAGCTGCGTCAGCAGATAGCCGATCATGACGATAAGCAGCGCGATGAACGGCACCTTCTTCTTGATGCCCGTGTTCTCTTTCAAGATCGATGTATGCACTTCAGGTGCGATACTCATATTCTTATAGAAGAAGAAGGCGATGAAGAAGAAAATGATATAGAACAGCAAGTTCGCCGCGAAGATGTAATTGATGTTGACGGAAGCCACGAGACCTGCGAGTGCCGGTCCGATTGCAACACCGACGTTCTGTGACAGATAGATCGAGTTGAACGACCGGCGCCCGCCTTCCGGCCAGACCGTGCCGACCATCGCGTAGAAACTCGGGAAAATGATGCCTCCGCTGAAACCGAGCACTGTCAGCAGGACAACGTAGGGCCCCCACGAGTGATTGACAACGAGAACAGCCAGCGCACCAGATGAAATGAGGATCCCCATCATCATCGATTTGTAGCCGCCGATCTTATCAAAGAAAAATCCGCCAAGCAAGTTGCCAACGACACCCGCCCCAGCGTTCGCCATCAGCACAAGACCCGCAACGGACAAGGACTTCCCTAAATAATCATGCATATATATTGTATTCAGCGGCCACAGAAATGAGTTGCCGATAACATTCACGAACATCCCGATGATCAGGAGCCAAACTTTTTTAGGCAATATGACTGCCTCCCCTCCAGCAATTCCAGTATACGATTGTATGCCTTTATTCCCTGATTGACAAGAGGAAAACGGTTATTTTGCCGCGAAAGGATTCGTTTCTCCGGAAAAGGTGGTACACTGTCTTTTTAAGGAGTGGTATCAATGGAAAACAACAACTATCCGTTCCCATCGGACGGAATGCGCTATCATACATGGTCACGGCATCTGAAAGACCGGTTCGGCTTCAAAGTGTTTAAAGTTGCGCTCGACGCAGGATTCGACTGCCCGAACCGGGACGGCACCGTCGCCTATGGCGGCTGTACGTTCTGCAGTGCTGCAGGCTCCGGGGATTTCGCCGGCGACCGGGTCGATCCGATCGATGTCCAATTCGCTGAGATCCGCGACCGCATGCATAAGAAATGGAAGAATGGAAAATACATGGCCTACTTCCAGGCGTATACGAATACGCATGCGCCTCTCGACAAACTGAAAGAGAAATTCGAGGCGGCTCTCGCCCAGGAAGGGGTCGTCGCCCTGTCCATCGCAACGCGCCCGGACTGTCTGCCGGATGACGTTGTCGAGTACTTGGCGGAACTGAACGAACGCACCTACCTGTGGGTGGAGCTGGGACTGCAGACGGTGCATGAAAAGACGGCGAAGCTCATCAATCGCGCGCACGATTTCACGCTTTATAAGGAAGGTGTCCAGAAGCTCCGTGACCGCAACATCCGGGTCTGCACCCATATCATCAACGGCCTGCCGGGCGAAGATCTGGACATGATGAAAGAGACGGCACGGGAAGTTGCAAATCTCGATGTGCAGGGCATCAAAATCCATCTGCTGCACCTCCTGAAAGGGACGCCGATGGTGAAACAGTACGAGAAGGGGCTTCTTGACTTCCTCGATCAGGAGACGTATGTAAGCCTCGTCGTCGACCAGCTCGAGATGCTGCCGCCTGAGATGATCGTCCACCGGATCACCGGGGACGGACCGATCGATCTTCTGATCGGCCCGATGTGGAGCGTGACGAAATGGGATGTCCTGAATGACATTACGCAAGAGCTGGAGCGCCGGGACAGCTGGCAGGGGAAGTATTACATGAAAGAGCCGATTGTACAGTGAAGACTCCTCGTTTCCGGACAGAACGGGTGCTGTCCTATGCAAAAACAGCGCTGAGAGGTGTCCTTCAGGAAGGTGACACCGCTGTCGACGCCACAATGGGTACTGGCCAGGATACCGAGTTCCTGGCAGAAACGGTCGGGAGTTCAGGTACCGTATTTGCATTCGATGTCCAGCCCGCTGCTGTCGATACGACCAGGGAACGGCTCGGCGTTCTCACAGATCGTACCCGGCTGATCCTCGACAGTCACGCAAATATGGCTCAGTACGTGACGGCGGGTGTATCAGCTGTCATGTTCAACCTCGGCTTCCTCCCGAATGGTGAGGACCGCTCCATCATCACAGCAGCGGAATCGACCGTCCCTGCGATCCGCACTGCACTCCGCCTGCTGAAACCAGGCGGCATGGTATCGGTCGCTGTCTACGACGGACATCCCGGCGGCGCGGCGGAACGGGATGCAGTCCTGGAACTGGTACAAGCACTGGATTCGAAAGAATTCCAGGTGATCCGGTATGAGACCGTCAACACCCGGCAGCGGCCCCCGTTTCTTCTGCTGATAGAAAAATCCGCACGCTGATTCAAGGAAGCCAAACGAAAGACCGCTGCCCGGCAACTTGCGGGCAGCGGTCTTCTTCAATTCAAGCGGCTGATGACTTCCGTCTCTGTCAGATCGGAACGGGTAATCCAGTTCAGAAGACGTTCTGCCGTGTCTTCGGGACTGCTCAGCTGGCCGGACTCTTTGTAGTCGATGAATTTTCCGAGCAGCGGGAACCCTTCCTGTTCACTGGACCGGATCGTCTTCTGCATGTCCGTGTCAATGATGCCCGGCGCAATGGATACGATGCCTGCCGGGAATTCCGCGCGCTTCTGTTCCAGGCGGACGACCTCGGAAAACCGGTCGAGTCCCGCCTTCGTTGTACAGTAGACTCCCCATCCTTCCATTGCACTGCGGCCCGCTCCGGATGAAATATTGACAATCCGCTTCTTTGCATCTGTGCGTGCCAGCACTTCGATGAACTCATTGCACAGTTCGATCGGTGCAGACAGGTTCAGCTCGATCGCCTGGCGGATACCATCAGCTGAGAGGGCGCCCACCTTTCCAACCGGCTCCACTGTTCCCGCATTGTTGATGAGTGTGAATGATTCGGCCTCATGCAAGTAAGGCGACAGGAGCCGTTCAATGGCACCCTGCCGCTGGCTGCGTTCTGTCAGATCGATTTCTTCAAAATGCTCATGACCGCCCGGGTTGCTGCGGGCGATGCCGATTGCGGTCTTCCCCTGTTGCTGTAATACTTCCATACAGGCTGCATCAATCCCTTTCGATGCGCCTGTAACGATGTAGAGTTCCATACAATCCCTCCTTATATGATTATCAGTGTACCTTTACGGGTAAAAAAAGACCAACTGCAGGTTCGCAGCTGGCCTCATTCATTTATTCAGTTCAGTACCTTCACCCGTACATTCTTGCGTCCCCACTGGATCGCCTGGCTGTGTGTCGGTACAAAGACATCGATACGGTTGCCTTTGATAGCGCCGCCGATGTCGCCGGCGACTGCATATCCATAGCCTTCCACATATACTTTCGAACCGAGCGGGATGACGTTCGGATCGACTGCAATCACTTTAAGTGAAGGATTTTTCTTAAGATTCAAGCCTGTTTTCGTGATGCCAGAGCATCCGCGGCAAGAAGCCGTATAGGCTGATGCATTGGCGATGAATTCTTTTGTCACTGTATCATCATTTGAACGTGACGGTGTTTTCGCAGGTTTCTTAGCAGGTGCTTTCGCTGCTGACGCAGTACCGCCGCTTACGACCCGTAAATTCTGATTCGGATAGATAACAGTCGATTTGAGACCGTTCCATTTCATGATATTGCCTACTGAAACGTTATACGTCCGTGAAATTTTGTATAGGGTATCTCCCTTTTTTACCTTGTAGGACGACGCTGCCGCCGAACTTTCATGTGATCCGCTGACTAATAGTGCCGTAGCTAAGATGAATGTGAAAATAAGTTTCTTCAAAAGCTCCGCTCCCTTTTTTAAGTCTGGGTATAGATTAACAGCCCAATATTACAGCGATGTTACAGGTAACCTCCATTCCGGTTACAAAAACAAACCGAATGTTACAAGCGTCAGAAACATTTGCCGATGACTGTTCAAACCGGTGTCAAAATACGGTATACTGTAGAATGAATGTCAGATCAGGATGGTGAATTCAATGCCAATACCACAAGACCATAAAAAGCCTGCAAGACAGACGGCAAAAGAAAGCGCCTTCAATCAGCTGCAGCAATGGATCATCGACGGCACGCTGAAATCTGGGGAAAAGCTCGTCGATAGTGAACTCGCCCAAGCACTCGGCGTCAGCCGCACGCCGATCCGTGAATCGCTGCAGCTGCTGGAAGTGCAGGGATTCGTCAAAATGTATCCGGGAAAGGCGACCCAAGTAACGGACGTCGAAAAGGACTCCATCACCGAGCTGCTGCCGCCGCTGGCCGCCCTTCAGGCACTTGCCGCGGAGCTCGCAGCCCCGGTCATATCGGATCAAATGATCCAAGACCTCAAACGTCTGAACAGCGAATTCGCTGAATCCGTCCGCAACGAGGATTATTTCAACGCACTGAAAATCGATGAATCATTCCACCAGCTTATCGTCGATGCAGCAGCGAATTCGTATATCTCATCGATCACAGAATCGCTGCAGGCCCATGTCCGCAGACTGTTTTTCCATAATTCGATCATCCTTACGGAAAAGTCGATCGAAGAGCATGAGACAATCATCTCCATGCTGGAGAATAAACAAGCCGAGCAGGCTTCCGCCTATATGCGCGGAAACTGGCTGCGGGCGATCAACGAATTCAAATCTTTGAAAGTCTAGTTTCCGAAGACATCAATAAACCGCATGGTCCCGATATTTATCGGGTCCATGCGGTTTGTTTGCTGTTGAATTCTTTGCCGATCAGCTTGCGGTATTCGTCTTCTCATTATTTGTATGACCGGATGTCCAGCCTGCCGCTTTGGCGATGACACCAAAAATGACGATGGCTGCGATGGAAGGGACGAGCCAGCCGAGACCGTCATTGTAAAACGGCAGGACATCGCTGTAGAAGCGGACAACGGGGGCAGTGATGGACTCGAGACGGCCACCCGGCAAAGTGTCCGCGAGTGCTGCCAGACCGTCCACGATACTGACCAGCATGGCAACAGCCGTTACTGCCACGTATACGATCCTTGCATGCCCGAACAGCGGGGATACAAACGTCAGCAGCATCAGTGTTATCGCGAGCGGATACAAGAACATCAGCACCGGTACGGAGTAGGTGATGATATTGGCCAGCCCGATATTCGAGATCACAAAGCAGAACGTTGTGAACACTGTAACGATCGTTTTGTAGGACATCCGCGGAATAAGCGTATGGAAATACTCGCCGCAAGCCGTCATAAGACCGATACTTGTCGTCAGGCACGCGAGCAGGATGACAACAGCCAGGAGTACGAGGCCGGCCTGTCCGAAATAGTGAACAGCCACTTCGGTGAGCACAGCCCCTCCTGTCTCAAGTACGCCGAGTGATGAGACACTGCTGGCTCCGAGGAATGCGATGCCCAAATAGAGGACTCCGAGACATGAAGCTGCCACGAATCCGGTTTTCATAGTGGCACCCATGATCCCCTTTTTCGACTTAACACCCATGGAACGGACAACTGTGATGACAATGATCCCGAACACGAGTGAAGCGAGCGCGTCCATCGTATTATACCCTTCCGTGAATCCGGTGCCGAACGCACCGGAAGCATACGCTTCACCCGGCTGCTGGAACGAGCCCATCGGCTTCCACAAGGCAGCCGCCAGCAGGAAGAGCAGCAGGACGATGATCGCCGGTGAGAGGAACTTGCCGACTCGATCGGCGATCTTCTGCGGATTCAGAGACAGCCAGATTGTCAGACCGAAGAAAACGGCGGTGAACAGCAGTCTTGGGACGAACGGATCCGACCCGCCTAAAAATGGCACAACCCCTATATCGAAAGCTACTGCGCCCGTCCGGGGGGCCGCAAAGAACGGACCGATCGTCAGGTACAGCGCTGAAGTGAAGATGACCGCATAGACAGGATGGATGCGGCTTGCCAGCTCCTGCAGATTGGCGCTTCCTGAAAATCCGATCGCCAGGATCCCGAGCAGCGGAAGTCCTACACCGGTGATCAGAAAGCCGATGACTGCGAGCCAGAAGCTGGTGCCCGCCTCCTGGCCAAGCTGAGCAGGGAAAATCAGGTTCCCTGCTCCGAAAAATAATGCGAACAGCATGGTTCCAATGACAATAAGCGATGACAGCGGTAATTTACGATCCATATGGAACTCCTTCCAACGATGACTGATAGTTGTATGCGATATATTGCAGGTCTACATCATAAACCGCGGCCTGCTAAAAAGCAAGCCGCGGTTTAAATTTACAATGCTCATTGGATAATAATTTCAGTATGACTGTGCCCTTCGACACTCTTCTGCACGCGGAGCACTGCCGGAAATGCCTCTTTCAGTTCTGCGACATGCGAAATGACGCCGATCATCCTGCCGTCTTTCTGGAGATTGACAAGTGTGTCGATCGCTTTCTGCAATGATTCCTCATCCAGCGAACCGAATCCTTCGTCAATGAACATTGTTTCCACGGAAATGGACCCTTGGAAACTTTGAATGACATCCGCCATGCCGAGTGCAAGACTGAGTGATGCATTGAATTTTTCCCCGCCGGACAGCGTCTTGACATCACGATGCTGGCCTGTGTATCCGTCATAGACATCGATTCCGAGTCCGCTCTGCCTGCCTCTGCTTTCCTGCCGGTCGCTGTGCATGAGCTGGAACTGGCCGTTCGACAAACTATCCAGCCTGCCGTTTGCTGCACTCAGGATACGCTCCAAGTATTCCGTCTGCAAATAGCGTTCGAACGACAGCTTGCGGTCATTCTGCCCTCTTACCAAATCGTGCAGTTCCGCTGTGCGGCCATGCCGTTGCTCGAGGCTGCCCTGTTCCTCGAGGAGAGCTGCCAGTTTCGTCCTGGCCTCCTCTGCTGATTTTGCAAGATGGCTGTCGGAAAGGGACTGCGCATAGGCTTGCTCGTACAACAGCTTGTGCTGCTTGATCCGCTCTTCCATCTGCTCCGTATCCGCCCGCTGCTTTCCGTCCAATCTCTGTTCCAATTCGGTGACTGCACCGTTTACGGTCCGCCATGCCACTTCAAAGTCCTGGATTGCTGAAGCGAGCTTATCACGCTGCGCAGCGGTGCGCTTGCTGTTCCGATAATCCGTTTCACTCTCAAAAATCGATGTGCTGAGCGACTCTGCGAACCGGCCGGCCGCTTGCTGCTGCTTAAGTATCGACTCCTCAGACGCCTGCTCGGTGTATTGGAATGCCGACCGGGCGGAGGACAGCGCCTCAGCCGCCGACTGCCGCTCGGCTTGAGCTTTTTCCCATGCTTGCTCCAGCCGCTTCTTCAGCTCCTGCTGAGCAGTGATTTCCTGTTCAAGAGTTTCAACGCTGCGGAAGTCTTGGGGGACATTGTGGATGGTCGCCTCTAATACCGATCTTGCTTTCTCCAGATCAGCGGCGACTGCCGCAGCCTGCTTCTCCTTATCAGCGGCAGCGGTTTGGAGGGCAGCGAGCGAGCTGCTTTCGTTTTCGTATTTAATTCGTACGGCTTGCAAACTCCCTCTCGCCTGCTTTTTCTTTTCGAGGCGGGCTTCCGTTTTCTGTACAGTTTCCAAAGCTCCCTGCGCCCAGCCGTCATCCGGCTTTGCACCTAACTGCACTTCTGCTTCAGCCAACTCAGCCCGCCCGTTCTCAAGCCGTACTTTCACAGTCTGGAACTGTTCATATGCAGCAGCTGTCTGCTGTTTCGTCTGTTTGAGCACTTCCCGTGTCACTTCATGAGTCGCTCCGCTTTCCTGCACTGCAGGATGATGGGCGCTGCCGCACACAGGGCACGGCTGTCCGTCTTCGAGAGAAGCAGCGAGCAGTGCCGCCTGATCGGACAGCCATTCCGACTCCAAAGTGTCCTGTTTCAGCTTCAGCTCCCTGTAGGTCTTTTCAAAGTCTGCTGCCTGCTGTGAAACTTTGCTGACCGTGTGTTGGAGAGCCATATAATCGCTGATTTGTTTGTGGCTCTCCCTGGCATGATTCAGCTGCTCAAGCAGAATTTCATATCCTTCTGCGGACTGTTCCAATTGCTGCATGCTATTCTTCAGCTCTGCGGTTCCAGCAGCTGCACGCTGCAGATCGGCGGCCATCTTCATCACGCGCTGCTGTTCTTCAGCAGCCTGCTTCTCAAGACGGATGATCTCCGACTTCCGCTGTTCCAGCTCCCGGACCGCCGGCATGTATGACTGCAGTGTGAGGAGCTGTTTCCCTGCTTCGTCGCGCTGGGGAGTTTTCAGCTGTTCTCTTTTCCAGCGATCCTCCGCTTCAGATGCAGCAAGCTGTGCAATCGTAAGCTTTTCTTCGGCCAGTCTGAGCTCTTCTTTCCGCTTTTTCATCTCGGCAGCGGTTTCGGCTGCCCGCTGTTCTGCCGTTTCGAGGATGGCGGCATGTTCCGCCTTTTTCAACTGCAGCCGTGCTGCCTGCACTGCTTCCTCCTGCCCCTGCAGCCGAAGCCGCTCCGCTCTGTTCTTTTCCAGATTGTCGAATTGGCTGTTCAGCGAAGCGGCTGAAGAGAATTCCTGCTGGGCTTTCCCGTGGGCTTCATACTCACGCTTATAGCGATCACTGTTCTGTTTCGACTGCTCCCTGTAATGATCCGCCTCCTCCTGCAGTGCATCGAGCAGACGGTGATAATGGATGGATGCCGACTTCAGTTCGGTGTGCAGCCGCGATTCCCGTTCCGGAAAGGCACCCGGCAGATGTGCCGCCAGCTGTTCCATCGTGAGACGTGACGAACGTAATTCATTGTCCAGGGCGTCTTTCCTCACCTTCAGTTTATCTGCAAGGTTCCGGTACCGTTCCGTCTTGAAGATCTTCCGCAAAATCATCTCTTTGTTTTCCGTATCCGATGTCAGGAACTTTCGGAACTCCCCTTGCGGCAGCATGACGATCTGGCTGAACTGGGCTAAGGTGAAGCCGATCAGCTCCTCGACCTTCCTGTTCACTTCTGAGACGATCTGACGGTCGACAGCCGGCAGTTCCCCCTGGTCGGTCAGTTCGTAAAACTCGACCTTACCGCCCGTTTCGCTCTTGTTGCCTTCCTTCGTATAGGGAACTTGCCGGAATACACGGAACCGGCGGGATTGCAGTGAAAATACCAATTCCACTGTTGTCTGCACATCGTTTCTTGCAAAATCGCTGCGAAGTGCGCGGATATCGGTCCGATCCTCTCCGCTTGCCTGTCCGTACAATGCAAAACAGATCGCATCGAAGATTGTCGTCTTGCCTGCGCCTGTGGCACCCGAAACGGCGAACAGCCCATATTCCTTAAGCTTGGTGAAATCCACTGTCTCCGTATCACGGTACGGTCCGAATGCTGTCATCGTCAACTGGTCGGGTCTCATCCGTTCCGCTCCTCTCCATCCAGCAGTTCCTGGAATACTTCATCAAGTATTTTTTCTGTTTCTTCATCTGGCTGCCTGCCGGTCATTTCTCCATAGAACGACCGGAACAGCGATCGGTCATCGAGGCGTTCGATATCGGAAACACGCGAGACTCCCCCATCAGGGAGCGGCCGGTTCACAACCCGTTCCACATGCATGGCATTCGCAAAGACCGACCGCACTTTTTCCATTGGGGAGAGCACCGGCGCCGTGTCGAGAAGTTTGACGAAAACATAATCATCACTCCGTTCAAATTTCAGCAGGTCTTCCATCAGCGCCTTCACCGTACGGATATCCCGATTCTGATACAGCTCTCGTTTCTCCACTTCCGTGTTGCCATCCCCGTCAATCGTCACAACTAAAAACCCTTTTCTATGATGTTCTTCCGAGATGGAATATTTCATCGGCGATCCTGCGTACCGGACCGTTTCGTCTCCCGCAAAATGGGCCTGATGCAGATGACCGAGCGCTGTGTAATGGAATCTCCTGAACAGATCGGCTGCGACATACTCTGCCCCCCCGATTGCGAGCGGCCGTTCCGAATCACTCGTATTCTCCTCCGCCTTCCCGCCGGGTGTCACGAAAGCATGGGCGACAGCTACGTGGCGCGCATTGCCATCCAGCTCACCGATTTTCTGTATAACTTTCTCCATCGCGCTGTGATGGCTGTCCACTGTGCCGTCCCCCGTCAAATTGCGGATGACCGATGGATCGGCGAATGGGATCAAATGGAAGACGACGGGGCCGCTTTCATCCGCCATCTCAACCGTCATGCAGCCGCCATCGCTTTCGGGTTTCCCTGCTATGTAAAGGCCTGTCCGCTTCATCAGCCGGCTGCCGAACTGGAGCCGCGCCGGACTGTCGTGGTTGCCTGCTACCGCAAGAACCGGTGTTTCAAGGTCGACAGTCAGTGTCCAAAGCACTTCATCAAGTAGGTTGACAGCATCTGCAGGGGGGACGGACCGGTCGTACAGATCTCCGGCGATAATGACAGCGTCCGGTTTTTCCTGTCGTACCGCTTCGATGAACTGCTCCAGGACGAAGCGCTGTTCTGCGAGCAGTGAGACCCCCTGCAGCACTTTGCCGAGATGCCAGTCCGCTGTATGGAAGATTTTCATGTGGATGCCTCTTTTCCTATAAGTCTCCTTCCAGTTTATCCGATTTCCGGTGTTTCGCAAACAGGTACAGCCACTCCTCCCCTACGCTGCAGGACGTTACACAGAAAAGCAACCATTCTAAAAATTTTTACTTTCCGCTTTACATGTGAAATCCGATGTTTTATACTGTTGAAAGTTGCACAGAGGAAACTTAAAGTTGCGCAAAGGAAACTGTTTGCAGTATGCTGGATGATGAACAATTCGGCACAATCGTGCATACGATGAAAAACTACGTGCTGCCCTTCACATTCCAACAAAGGGCGAACATTTGCTAAAAAGTTGCACGAAGGAAAAATATATTGATCAACAGGAGGAACAAAGATGACTGAACCCATAACGGCAAATCATATTTCCGTCTCTTATTCAGGCAAACAAGTCGTGCAGGATGTGTCCTTCACTTTCGCGCCCGGCAGCCTGATCGGCGTTCTCGGTCCGAATGGCGCCGGAAAGTCGACGTTAATGAAAGCGATGCTCGGCCTCATCAAAAAAGACAATGGAACTGTCCAGATCGGCAGTGAACCGATCGAACGGAAACGGAAAATTATCGCATATGTACCGCAGCGGTCCAACATCGACTGGAACTTCCCGATCGTCGTGAAGGATACCGTGTTGCTTGGCACCTATCCGAAACTCGGATTGTTCCGCAGACCCAGCAAGCAAGACAAAGCATGGGCAATGGATTGCCTGAAGCAGGTCGGCATGCAGGACTTCGCGGACCGGCAGATCGGGGAACTGTCAGGCGGTCAGCAGCAGCGGGTCTTTCTCGCTCGGGCACTTGCACAGAAAGCCGACTACTTTTTCCTGGATGAACCGTTCGTCGGTATCGACGTATCCAGTGAGGAAGTGATCATCAATATCCTCAGGAAACTGAAGGAGCAGGGCAAGACCGTCTTCGTCGTCCACCATGACCTATCCAAAGTGAAAAGTTACTTCGATGAACTGATCCTCATGAATCGGGAACTGATCGGCGCTGGTCCTGTCGACCAGGTGTTCCAGGAGAGAAATATGACACGGGCATATAACCGCCCGATGACAATGTTCGACGATGTGGAGGTTCAGGTGTAATGGAGTTCATACATGATCTGTTCAATTATGCATTTCTGCAAAAGGCGTTCATCACATCCGTCATGGTCGGGATCATCTGCGGAGTGATCGGCAGTTTCATCGTCCTGCGGGGCATGGCGCTGATGGGGGATGCCATTTCACACGCCGTCCTGCCGGGTGTGGCCATCTCTTACATGCTGAGCATCAACTACTTCTATGGTGCAGTCCTGACCGGCGTGCTGACCGCATTCGGAATCGGCGCAATCAGCCAGAACAGCCGCATCAAAAGCGACTCTGCGATCGGTATCGTGTTTTCCGCCTTCTTCGCGCTCGGTATCATTTTGATTACGAAGGCGAAAAGTGCGACAGACTTGACGCAGATCCTGTTCGGAAACGTTCTGTCCGTCCGTGATTCGGATATGTG
Source organism: Sporosarcina koreensis (assembly GCF_000826145.2). Classification (GTDB taxonomy): domain Bacteria; phylum Bacillota; class Bacilli; order Bacillales_A; family Planococcaceae; genus Sporosarcina; species Sporosarcina trichiuri. The sequence goes on along the minus strand of NZ_LN651337.1, from coordinate 100,490 downwards.
GATCACCCTCGTGATCGGCGTCATCATCATCGTCACCGTATTCCTGTTCTTCAAAGAATTGAAAGTGTCGAGCTTCGACGAAACAATGGCGGCAGCCTACGGGCTGAACGTACGATTCATCCACTATGCGATCATGTTCATGCTGACATTGGTGACAGTCGCTTCACTCCAGACGGTAGGTGTCATTCTCGTCGTTTCCATGCTGATCACGCCGGCATCCGCTGCGTATCTGCTGACGAACCGCCTGTCCGCCATGGTTGTGCTGGCGTCATTCTTCGGTGCATTGTCAGCGGTGATCGGCCTGTACTTCAGTTTCTTGTACAACATGCCCTCAGGTCCTGTCATTGCACTGGCAACGACGTCGATCTTCATCCTGGCATTCCTGTTCTCCCCGCAGCAGGGACTCATCACTCAGTATTTCCGTTCGAAGAACCCCCGCAAATCTGCGGCGTAAGATAAGGAAGTATGGGCTGTCTGCTTCGGCACACAGCACTTCACTATAATTTCAGACAGAGAAGGGAAAGAAGTATCTATGAAGAAGTTAGCAACATGGCTGGGCCTTTCGCTCATGGCAGTATTCCTGCTTGCCGCTTGCGGAAGCGGTAAAGATGTGTCATCCGCGTCGGGTGACAACAAGGACAGCGGCGGCAAACTGAAAGTCGTCACCTCTTTCACGATCATCGCGGATATGGTCCGCCAGATCGGCGGCGATTATGTGGAAGTGCATAACCTGGTGCCATCCGGAACGGATCCGCACGAATACGAACCGCTTCCGAACGATATCAAAGCAGCTACTGACGCGGACGTCCTCCTCTATAACGGACTGAACCTGGAAGGCGGCGAACACGGCTGGTTCAAAAAATTGACGGACTCCGTCCATCAGAAAGATGAAAACATCTTCAACCTGACAGAGCATGTGGAACCGATGTACTTATCAGGAGCGGACGGACGTGATGAAGAGATGAACCCGCATGCGTTCATCGATCCCGGTGTCGGAGTCAAGATGGCGGAGGATATTACACGCATCCTGAAAGAGAAACATCCGACAGACAGCGACAAAATCGAAAAGACGGGTGAGGAGTATATCGCCCGCCTGAAAGAGATTGATAAGGAATACGAAGACCGCATCAATGACATCCCAGAGGAGAACCGTACACTTGTGACGAGTGAACGGGCATTCCAGTACATGGCGGCCCACTATGGCTTGAAAGAAGCATTCATCTGGGAAATCGACACAGAGGAGAACGGCTCCCCGAAACAGATCAAGGACCTCGTACACTTCATCAAAGAGCATAAGGTTCCTGTCCTCTTCGTCGAGTCGAACGTCGACACTCGTCCGATGGAAACAGTATCGAAAGAGACCGGTGTACCAATTGCAGACAAACCGATCTATTCGGATGAGATCGGAGATCCCGGCGAGGAAATCGATACGTATGTGAAATACTTGAACTACAACATCGATCTCATGCACGACGAGATGAGCAAAAAACGCTGACACCTGACGAACAGCCGTCCCGACCCCGGGGCGGCTGTTTTTCTGCGGTGGCATGCTGCAAGACCCATCTACATACAATGGAGAATAGAGAAAGGATGATGTCTTGAGGAACAATCCTGTACTGGTCACATCCCGGCCGCTGCCGAATCCGTCCCCTTCCGTTTCAATCGTCTATCCAGAAGTCCTATTGCCCCATCTCCCTGCTGTCCAGCATAGCCTGAACACCCAAATCCGGGATGCGCTGAACCAGCTGCTCATCGACCAGAATTATTATGATCCGAATCTTGTGGAACTGATCGTTTACTATGAAGTGAAGACTAATGAACGCGATATTCTGAGCCTGACGCTGATCGCCTACTCATTTACAGGGGGGGCGCACGGGATGACTGTCGTCAAACCGCTGACATTTGATACAACAACCGGTAATAAATATTCACTGCATGACCTGTTCGGTTCCCAGGAGTTCGAGAAACCGATCTCGGAGATCGTCCGTAAAAAGATCGACCAATGGGATGTGGACCTGCTCGATCCCCCATTCACCGGTATCCGGCGCGACCAGGATTTCTATTTGGCGGACACCTCACTCGTCGTCTTCTTCCAGCTGTATGAAATCACCCCGTACGTGTGGGGCTTCCCCTACTTCCCAATTGCGCTGAAAGACTTGGAACGTATCATTCCCGAGAACAGTCCGCTGCAGCGGTTCATCCCGTTCCTTTAACGGCCGGACCGTCTGGCATCGTTTGCCACATTCCACACTCTCCTGCTATGCTGATTATATAGAAGGAGAGGTGGAAATCCATGCAGCGGACCTTAGTGATCAGTGATATCCACGGGGAAGCCGGGATGCTGGATGCTCTGCTTGAGAAAGCGGAGTACATCGCGGGGAAGGACCGTCTGATCCTGCTCGGCGATTATATAGACCGCGGGCCGGATTCCAAAGGTGTAGTGGACCGTGTCATCCAGCTCGTCAAAAACGGGGCTGTCGCACTGCAGGGCAATCATGAACACATGATGATCCGGTCATTGACCGAAGGACACGAACGGACTTGGCGCAACTGGACCGGCCGGAACGGCGGCGATGCCACACTGAAAAGCTACGGGTTCGAACCGGAATCCTTTCTGTTCAGAGATGAAGAGGAATTCATCCAGCCTGTCCTGTCGGATGCCGTTCTGGCCAGGCATCTGGCTTTCCTGCAAAGGCTTCCCGTTTACATGGAGGAAGAGGATACGGTCTTTGTCCATGCCGGTGTGAAACCGGACGTGCCGCTGGCGGAAACGGATCCCTATGACCTTGTCTGGATACGCGACGAGTTCCACAGCAAATATGCAGGGCCGAAAACAATCGTCTTCGGCCATACCCCGGTGTCCGGATTGCATGGCGACCCGGATTCCCATCACATTTTTTTCGGTGCCAATTCGATTATCGGCATAGATGGCGGCGCTGTATTCGGCGGCCAGCTGAACTGCCTCGTCCTGCCGGAAAAGAAGGAGATCTCAGTACCTGCAGATCATACACACAAAAAGGGTCCCGCTTCCTGAACAGGAACGGGACCTTTTTTTGCATGAGCCGGTTACTTCTTCTTGCCCTTCTCTTTCCTCTTCCTGTATTCCGCTTCGATGCGCTCGAACCGGCGAACGTCTCTCGGCCTCACCGTGATCGGTTCCTTTTTCAGCATCTTCACCAGCGCGAACAGCATGATGATCAGGAACAGACAGAAGGGCAGCGCCGATACGAGCGAAGCGGACTGCAGGGCCTCGAGACCCCCCGCTTTGAGAAGCACACCTGCGATTGCCGCCATAAGAACGCCCCATGTCAGCTTTACAGCCATCGGCGGCATCAGACTGCCGCGTGTTGTCATACTCCCCAATATATACGTCGCTGAATCCGCAGATGTAATAAGGAAAGTGAAAATAAGAACGAGCGCCAAAATCGTCAGCAATCCGGTGAATGGCATGTGCTGGAATGTCTCGAACAATGCGGACGTTACATCCTGTCCGACCGCCTCCCCGATCTTCGTACCATTCTTCAAGTCACTGTACAGCGCTGTACCGCCCAGCGTCGCAACCCACATGCAGGCGAAGACCGGCGGGATCACCATGACCCCGACGATGAATTCACGGATCGTGCGCCCCTTCGAAACACGGGCGACAAATGCGCCGACGAATGGCGACCAGGCGATCGTCCAGGCCCAATAGAAGATCGTCCACTTCTGGACCCAGGTCCCTTCGCCGTATGGCTGCAGACGCAGGCTGTACTGGATGAAATTCGTAATATAGTCACCGATCGCAAGCGTGAAACTATCGAGAATGAAAACCTTCGGGCCGACAATGAAGAAAAAGGCCAGCAGGGCGATTGCGAGTCCCAAGTTGAAATTCCCCAAGTATCGGATCCCTTTGTTCAGCCCGCTGGAGGCAGACAGCATGTACGCAGCGAATACGACTGCAATGATGATGAACTGGACGAAGAACGTATTCTTGATGTCGAATGCATACTCCAGCCCGCCGCTCATCTGCAGGACGCCGAGTCCGAGTGATGTGGCAATCCCCATCACTGTCGCAATGACAGCCAGGGAATCGATGCCGCCTTTCAAATATTTGTTGGAACCGACAATCGGTTCAAGGGCTGTGGAAACCAGCCCGTCCCTTTTTTTCCGGAACTGCAGGAACGCGATGACCAGGCCGACCAGGCCGAAAATCGCCCATTGGGAAACACCCCAATGGAAGAACGAATAGCCCATCGCCAGTCTCGCAGCCTCCTCACTGTTCGGCTGCACACCTGACACGGGTGCGCTTATGTAATGGCTCATCGGTTCGGCGACGCCATAGAAGACGAGCCCGACACCGAAACCTGCTGAAAACAGCATCCCGATCCACGTAAAGAACGGATAATCGGGCCGTTCCTCATCACCGCCGAGACGGATCGCTCCGTATTTGCTGATAGCAAGTCCTACTAGGAAGACAATCAGACCGAATACGACGAGCAGATAAAACCAGCCAAAACTCCTTGTCGTGAAATTATAAAGCTTATCGGCGATGACACCGAACTCCTCGGCCCAGATTGCACCTAGCAGGACCAGGATGAAGATGACGGCTGCCGAGATGCCGAATACAGGGTTTTTCCAAAACTTCTTTTCCATTGGCAACGACTCCTAAATAATCAGATACTCATCAGTTACCCTACTTTCGGGGTCTGTAACATCAAAGCGGACTGTCTTGTATTTTTAATCACCCGTATGGTTAACCACCCGTTCTTTTGTCAACAATTTTCTTGAAGGATGTGATTGTATGAGCGAAGCGGATGAACTCGCCCTCTCTTTCTACCTGCCGCTTGTGCTGATTTTGGCAGTGATCGATATTACAGTAGGGGCTTATTGGTCGCTTGAGGGAAAACACTCCAAGAAACTGGCAGCTGTGAACCTCCTCGTGAATATGAGCTGGACATGCACGTTGTTCCCCCTGTTGCTCGACAAGGACCTCTTTTCACGCAGTCTGGAAGCCCTTTACGAAGGGACACGGCGTGAAGTCCATCCATTCAGTGAGCCGGGACTGTTCTGGTGTTCCCTTCTGCTTGTCACCTTGCTGCTAATCGTCAATACGGTGGACGTCCACCAGTGTTTCAAGTCGGCAGATCAGCCGGCATCCGACGACTGAAGGATCCGCCGTACTGCTGCCGGCCTGTTCTCCGGGAACCCCCAGACGATCAGGCTGATCATTCCCCCGACAGAGAGGACGGTGGCTGTCGACAGCAGTATGGAAATACCCGGAATGAGCAGACTGCCTGCTGTGACGATACAAAGATCGAACAGCAGGATCACGAAACCCGTATTCAGTCTCATCCAGTTCGCCAGCAGCTGTGCAAGCAGATCCGTCCCGCCGATACTGATTCCTGAACGCAGTAAGATACCGGTGCCCAGGCCGATCAGCAGACCTCCGCAGACTGCACTCGCAGCCGGTCCGATACTGACTGCATCGGAAATAGAGCGTACCGGAGCCAGCAGGTCGATAATCAGCGAGGAGGCGAGCATACCGTGGATTCCGTTATAGAAGAATGGGCGATGCCAAATCCAAGCCATCAGGAAGATAGGAAGACTGATAACCAGAAACATCAAACCGACTTTCATGCCGGATAGGTAATGGATGATAAGACTGATGCCGAGCGCTCCGCCTTCCATCAGGCCGAATGGCACGAGGAACCCGTTGAGTCCCAGCGCGATCAGCATACAGCTGCCGATCTGGATCAGAATACGATATGCCAATTGGATGATCGCACCTCCTGCAAATGTGATACTGCAAGTATATGTCCGAGCACTGCAATACTTTACAGACAGAGCTGAAAAAAGACGCCCCCTCCCCAGATGGGAGAAGAAGCGTCTTCCTTATGATTCAATTACTCGTCTGCCGCGGCCGCCGGGGTCAATCCCTTCTCGGAACCGGCAACACAGACAGCTGCGGACGCATCGCCCACAATATTGACAGACGTGCGCATCATATCCAGGACCCGGTCGATTCCGGCGATCAGCGCGATCCCTTCGAGCGGCATATTGACGGAATTGAGTACCATCGCCAGCATGATCATTCCGGCTCCCGGCACGCCGGCTGTACCGATCGAAGCCAGGACGGTCGTCAGCACCACTGTCAGCAGCTGCAGGAACGTAAGCTCAAGATGGAAGAACTGAGCGATGAACACAACTGCGACCCCCTGGTAGATCGCTGTGCCGTCCATATTGATGGTCGCACCGAGCGGCAGTACGAAACTGGCAACCCGTTTCGGCACACCGAGGTTCTCGGTCGTATTTTTGATAGTCACCGGCAGAGTGCCCGCACTGCTCGCTGTGCTGTACGCAACAAGTGCTGCCGGGAAGATCCCTTTGAAGAACGTGACGGGGCTCATCTTGCCGAGCGTCTTCACGGCAAGGGAATAGACGACGAGCGCATGGACAACGCATGCGATATAGACAGCCAGCACCACTTTCAGAAGCGGCATCAGCACCGACAGACCGTACTGTCCGACAACCGGCGCCATGAGTCCGAGTATCCCGATCGGCGCGACACGCATGATGATCCCTGTCACTTTATACATGATTTCCGCAAACCCTTCGAAGAACCGCAGTACCGGCGACGCTTTCTCGCCGATCATCGTAATGGCGATACCGAGGAACAGTGCAAAGAAGATGATCTGCAGGATATTTCCGGTGGCCAGTGCTTCAAACGGATTGGTCGGGACGATATTCAGCAGTGTATCGACGGCGCTCTGCGGTTCAGCAGCAGCCGCTTCCGGCACGGCCGTTTCTCCGGCCGGGATATCGACACCTTTTCCGGGACTCATGAGGAGCGCGACTCCTAATCCGATAATGATCGCCACCGCAGTGGTTCCGAGGTAGTAGATGATCGTCTTTACACCGATCCGTCCGAGCTGTTTCGGATCGGACATGCTTGCGACACCGACAACCAGTGTCGAAAGGATCAGAGGTGCGATGACAAATTTGATGAGACGCAGGAACAGATCCCCCAGCGGCTGCAGGAAATCGATTTTACTGCCGAAAATACTCCCGAGAATAATTGCAAGGACAAACGCCGCAAATATCTGCGTAACCAAATTGAAACGGATCTTCAATGTTCTCCCTCCCTTTCTTCTCTTTCCAACACTCTATTCCATAGCGCCCAAGACAATGCAAACGCTTCCAATCATTATATAAGAAAAACTTCCCGGAGACAAATACAGTCCCGGGAAGTCTTCTGTACATCCGGCCGTCAGAACCAGCGTCCGACGATCGGATAGTTATACGGCTCATCATTGATAGCTTTGACGATAGCGATGATCGGCACGATGAGTGTCATCAGACCGAAGATGACAAGAAACGGCAGTCCGATGAGCACGAACGAAAAGATGATGGATACCGTGATGAGCACCCCCATCACAAGCTGGAACAGCAGCGCCTGTACGGACATCCGTTTCACCTGCAAATCCGGACTGACCAGATAGACGACAAACGGTACGAGGAACGGCGCAAAGAATGCGCTGGCATGCACCAATATTTTAAGTCCTTTTGCTTCCATAGGTATTCACCCTTCCCTTACTCTCTATACTGGATTCTACGGATGAACACACAAAAGGATTCAACTTATTTCGCACCGAACGATGCCGGCATCACGACTGCCGTCACTTCCCCGTTTGCACACAGTTCGCTGTCCGCAAAAACCTCCACAGACACTTTGAACTTCTTAGGATGGATCTCTTCGATAGTTCCGACAGCTTTCAGCCTCCGTCCCTGGGGTGTCGGTTTCAGGAAGTTGACAGCAAGTGAAGCGGTGACAAAGCGTGGCGGCGTCTCGGCGCTTTCCGGCTCGAACCCGTTTTTCCGATGCAGTGCAAGTGACGCAGAGCCAGTACCGTGGCAGTCGACCAAAGATGCAATGAGTCCGCCATAGACGAAACCGGGAATTGCCGTCTGATCTGCCTGAGGTTCATAGTATGTGACAGTCTTGTCCCCTTCCCAGCCTGTCCGGAAATGATGCCCCTCCTCATTCAGACGGCCGCATCCGTAACACCTCGAAAAGTCATCCGGATACATATCTTGAATTGCGTGTTCTGTAAACTGCTGCAAGAAAATTCCCCCTTTTCATCTGAGTGTCTCCTATTATATCACAATCGTTCTGAGACTTTTCAGGCACCTTTCTGCATATAGTAGTGGCGGAGGACGATATCATCTCGTCGATCTGCTGCGTATAATGCAGTAACCATCGTACCAAGGGGGCTGTGAAGATGAAATTACGGGCCATGCTGTTAGTCTGCCTGCTGATCGGCGGCGCGTATGCCATGTATATATCAATGGTGGAATTCCAAGTGAAAGGGTTCCATGATATTCTCCCGGGACCGGCGAATTCCGTGGAGCAGCTTGTGTTCACGAAACCGCTGCCTGTCAGCTCGGAAGCTACTGCCTGGATTGTCACGGACAAGGAAGAGATCGTCCGTCTGCTGTCTTTCCTCCAGTCGGTCGAGGTGCAGAAAATTGATACCCAGCTCGAGGTCAGCGATCTGGATTTCAACCAGTTCACCATTTCACTGCAGGATACCGACGAAAACCGGATTACCATCCTGACCGAAGACCATCTGATCGTTACTGAAGCAGGTGAACAGTTTACCGTCGTCGGCGACTCTCTGGACATGGACTGGATTCTGCAGTTCATCCTGACGAACCGGCCGGATTCCGGGTAATACAGTCTCGAAATCTTTTTACATTTCAGTCTGCTTGTTTTATACTGGAATTAGTTCAGAATTCGAAATAAAGGAGAGATTCCATTGGTTAAACAATTGCCGCCGCGTTCCGAAGTCCCTGTTCAGGAAACGTGGAATTTAGATGACTTATTCGCTTCCGAGCAGGCGTACAAAGAAGCACTTGAAAAACTGCAGAGGGATGTAAAAGGATTTGCAGAGAAGTATGAGGGGAAGATCCAATCCGCCGATGACGTTATCGATGCAGTGAAAGAATACGAGAGCCTCTACATGCAGATCATCCCGCTCGGCACGTTCACGAATCTGGCAGTCAGCGTCGATCAGACAGACGATGAAACCCAGATGCGGGACAGCCATTTCGGGGCCGTGGCCGCCAAAGTGGGAAGTCAGCTCTCTTTCGTGACGAGTGAACTGCTCGCCCTTCCGGAAGACGTACTGCAGACCGCGATGGAAACATCCGAGGAGTACAGCCACTATTTGAAGGAACTGCTCCGAGAAAAACAGTACCGGCTGCATCCGGAAGCCGAGAAAGTGCTTGCCGCCTACTCCGCTGCCTTCGACGCACCATACGGCCTGTACAACACGACGAAAATGGTCGATATGGATTTTGAAGACTTCACTGTGGACGGGGAAAAGTATCCGCTCAGTTACGTCACGTTCGAAGGCGGCTGGGAAGCTGAACCCGATACACGCAAGCGCCGGGCAGCTTTCGATGCATTCTCGAAGAAACTGCGTGATTATCAGCATACGACAGCCAAGACATATGATGCGCATCTGCAGATTGAGAAGATCACATCCGATCTGCGCGGGTATGACAGCATCACGGATTACCTGCTCTTCAACCAGGAAGTCGACCGTTCCATGTACAACCGTCAGATAGACTTGATCACTGAAGAGCTGGCACCGCATATGCGGAAATATGCGAAGCTGCTGCAGAAGGAATACGGTCTGGACAAGATGACGTTCGCAGATTTGAAGATTCCGCTCGATCCGACCTATGAACCGACCATCACAGTGGAGGAATCCAAGAAGTATATCCATGATTCCCTCGCGATCATGGGAGACGACTACCTGGATATGGTCAAGCGGTCGTACGATGAGCGCTGGACGGATTTCGCCCAGAACAAAGGGAAATCGACCGGTGCATTCTGTTCCAGCCCGTACGGTACACATCCGTACATCCTGATCTCCTGGACAGGCAGCATGGAAGACGTCTTCGTCCTGGCCCACGAGCTTGGACATGCCGGACATTTCTACAATGCCCATAAGCATCAGAACGTCTTCAATTCACGTCCGTCAACGTATTTCATCGAAGCGCCGTCGACGATGAATGAAATGCTCGTGGCCAACCACCTGCTGTCGAATTCGGATGATCCGAAATTCAAGCGCTGGGTCATTTCCTCGATCATTTCCCGGACATACTATCATAACTTTGTCACGCATCTGCTGGAAGCTGCATACCAGCGGAAGGTCTATGAGATCATCGATGAAGGCGGAAGCGTCAATGCTGCGACACTCAACAAGCTGAAACGGAGTGTACTGGAAGAATTCTGGGGTGACACCGTGGATATCAACGAAGGTGCTGAACTGACGTGGATGCGCCAGCCGCACTACTACATGGGTCTCTATCCATATACGTACAGTGCCGGTCTGACGATTTCCACCGAAATGTCGAAACGGGTGCTGAACGAAGGCCAGCCTGCAGTGGAGGATTGGCTGAAAGTCCTGCAGGCAGGCGGAACGAAAACACCTGCGGAATTATCCAAGATGGCGGGTGTCGATATTACGACGGAAGAGCCGCTCAAAAATACGATTGCCTACATCGGCGGCCTGATCGACCAGCTGATCGAGCTGACAGACGAGATCAACGCACAAACAGCAAACAATTGAAAAAAAGGCTGTCCGGAACGTTTCGCAATCGAAACGCCGGGCAGCCTTTTCTATGTACCATTACCAGAAGGATGGTTTCGCAACCATCAGATAGAGCATGATCAGCAGCAGCAGTATGTAGCGCCAGGCCGTTTCTTTCAGTGTCCTGAGCAGGCTGTCGCGGTTTTCAGGCTCATCCGGGAACCGGCTGAGCACTTTCGAAAACCCCCTCGCAAGGAAAACGATGGACAGCATCATGACGCCGACCGTCACAATCACCCATGATGTATACCATGGCCACGGTCCGAAGATGAGCAGCAGGACACCTGTCACGACGAGCACATGACCGGCGTGCATGACGAACCGTATCGTCCACTTGAACAGCGACAGGAGCATCGATTCTTCCCCCGCCGACGCTGTCCGCATCTTGCGGATGAGCGGAAACAGAACAACCAGCGGACCGACGGACACTACTGCAGAAACGACATGCACGTAGACGATGAGTGTATAGAAGGTACCCATGCCGGGCCCATCAATTCTCTACAGCAGCGAACTCGTGCACCCAGACTTTCATCGCCGGGATCCACTTCATGCCCTCGTGCATCCCCAGTATGGACTGCTTGTATGCATCCAGGCTGTCGAACCCTTCCTGACGGGCATGCTCCTCCGTCACTTCTCCCAAAGACTGTTCGTAGAGGTTTTTCACTTCGAACTCCCTGCCTTCAAGTGTCATGATTTCGCCGGGATACGCATAGACACCGTTTCTTCTCGTCGCAGTTTTCTTGCCTTCCAGCACTTTGCGGACATCCTCTGGTACTGTGACAAGACGTTCCACCGAACATGTTTTTTCAGGGTATTCCATTACGCATTCCTCCATTTCAATATCTCCCTATAGTATACAGGGTTCACAAAGGAATAGCGATCCTGCCGTTCATGGTGCCTGGACGTCCAGTTCATGGGTTTCGTGCTCATGCAGACCGCTGTCGTCTTCCACATGGACAGTGATCTCCGCTTTTCCCGCTGCATCGAATGTCACGTCCCCTGCATATTCGCCGGCTTTCCCTTCTTCAAGCTTCACCCACTGTGCGGCATCTGTTTTCCCGTTCTCTATGATTTCCAGACGGACACGCGCATGTTCAAGAGGCTGATTGTCCTGCTGCAGATGCACCATCATAGCTGCCGGCGTCCCTGCCGCGGCATGGTCCGGCTCCATGAAATGCATGGAGAATCCGGGAGCCGTGTGATGATGCTCATGCCCTTCACCATGGGCACTTGCATGTCCCTCATCAACTGCCGCCCCTTCGCCGATGGTAATGTCTTTCATCGGCATCGTGTGCATATCGCGTGCCGTCACATGCACTTGCACATGGTAGAGTCCGTCAGCATCGAATTCGGTTTCCGCTTCGTAGACACCGTCGCCGGTCTGTTCGGCTTCCACCATACGGCTGTCGTCCTTCTTGCCCTCTTCCCAGATCTCGTAGACGACTTCACCAGCATCCGATACCTTTTCTTCCCCTTGTGTTACGGCCGCTTTCAAAGCGACAGGCTCACCGGCCGTCCCCGTTCCGGGAACTGTCAGATCGACACTGATCGGTACGATTTCAACATCCTCTGTGTCTGTTTCCGCAGCTGTATCTCCATTATCCTGTCCGCACCCTGCCAGCATGAGTGCGATGAGAGCTGCCCCCGCAGCCGGAAATTTCTTTTTCATGAATGATGTCCTCTCCTTATTGCTTAACGGCAAGCCCGCTATAGCGTATGATACTTGTATAGAATCCATTGTACTGTACGTTTTCGAAGTAAGTATGAAGTCACCGCACTTCATGGAATGTTCACGTTATCTTGAGAAACTGGTTTGAAAAGCAAAAGGAAATGAGGCTTATACATGAACCCCTATACAATCATGGTGATTGACGATGAGGCGGAAATGAGGAAAATGATTCGTGCATTCCTGGAGCGGGACGGCTACCAGGTGGTGGAAGCGACTGATGGCGTCCATGCCCTGTCGCTGCTGCACGATGTCCATGTCGACCTGTGCCTGGCCGATGTGATGATGCCGTACATGGACGGCTTCTTGTTCGCCCAGGAAGTGAAACGGACCATCGACCTGCCGATCATCTTCCTGTCTGCAAAAGGCGATGAGCCGGATAAGATCCAGGGGCTGAAACACGGCGATGACTACATCGTCAAACCGTTCATGCCTGGTGAATTGCTGGCACGTGTGGCATCGGTGCTGCGCAGATCCTACCAGCGCAATGATCTGAATAACTCCTTGACGTTCGGTCCTCTGGAAATCGACAAGGAGGCCCACCGCGCCGCCTTGAACGGCAGACCGCTGTCCCTGACGCTGAAAGAATTCGGCATCCTGTACGTGCTGGCAAAGCATACGGGCCGTGTCTATACGCGCGATGAGCTGCTGCAAATCGTCTGGGGCGACGAGCACGAAAGCAGTGTCCGCACTGTCGATACCCATATCAAAACGCTGCGCCTCAAGCTGGGCGACGAAGGGAAGCGGATTGAGACCGTGTGGGGCATCGGCTACAAATTCGAGGTCTGAATCCTTGAAGATGACACTGAGTAAGAAAGTGCTCTCGCTTTTTTTTCTGAGCCTTGCCTGCACGATCCTGTTTTCCTTCTTCTTCATCCACTTCCTCTATTCCAAACTGTATTTGGAAAGTATCGAGGAATCGATCATCTACCAGGGGAAACGTACGGCCGCCCATTACCATTTCGGGGAACTCAGTGAAGACATCATCGAAAAGATCCAATGGTACAACGTTGTCTCGGAATATGAAATTGTCGTTGTGGATCGGCTCGATGAGCTGCCTTCCTATTTCCCTTACAAGGTGGACTATGAAGATCTGATCGATTCCGAAGACCGTCATACTTTGGAAAAAGGGTCATACGTCGTCAAGAAAGGCTACGTATCGGAATTCAACCGGGAAATCCTCGGGGCGGTTTTCCCGATCCGCGGGAAAGACTCCCTGATCGGATTCATCTATATCTATGTGCCTCTCGCAGCTATCCAGGATGTATTCGCCGAGAGCATTCCGCTGCTCGCCGCAGTGGGAATCGGATTCTTCCTCATTCTGTTCCTGCTCATCAACAGGGTATGGGCCTCGCTGTTCAAGCCGCTCCGTAAAATTGAGGATCTCGCTGCAAATGTATCGCATGGTGACTATTCGGGCCGTATCGAAACAAAACGCGATGATGAGATCGGCCAGCTGGCTTCCGCCTTCAACGTGATGAGTTCCTCACTGGAAGCACAAGAAGAGCGGAAGCGGGAATTCACAAGCAACCTCGCCCACGAGATGCGGACGCCTCTGACGTATATCAGCGGCTATACGCATGCACTGAAGCAGCATGCGGACGAGGAGAACACGGAAGCCCGCAGTTATCTTGATACGATCGAGAAAGAGACAGCCCGTCTCAGCAAGCTGATCAGCGACTTGACGGAACTGAACTATCTGCAGCAAGAGCTGTTCACGATCAGTTCGCAGCCGATTGTCGTGGCACAGCTGCTGTTCGATACGATCGACCTGTTCCGCATCCGGATTACGGACCGTGCCATCCGGCTTTCTATTCAGATTGAAGAGGATCTCATCATTTCAGGCGATGCCGACAGGATTCAGCAAGTGTTCTATAATACGATCGACAATGCGGTCAAATACGTCTCCCCGGGTGGTGACATCTCCATCTCCCTATCAGAGCATGGCGGTGATGCCCGATTTACGATCCGCAACACCGGGCTGACAATTTCGAAAGACGATTTAAGCCGGATGGGTGAACGTTTCTTCCGCACCGATAAAGCCCGCACGCGCACGACAGGCGGCACCGGACTCGGCCTGTCCATTGTGAGGGAGATTGTACGGCTGCATGACGGTGCCTTCGTCATGGACAGCGACCCGCAGCTCGGAACTACAGTCACAATTGATTTTCCGCTGCTTACCGAGGAGGATCCGTTATGAACGCTGTCCGTACCATACTTCTGATGACTGCTGTGCTGCTCCTCTCATCTGGGTGCTCTGCCGGACACGGACCGGAGCGCAAGATCTCCACCTTCACGTTTCTGGATCAGCAAGGCAATGCATTCGGCATGAGTCAGCTGAAGGATACCGTGTGGATTGCGGATTTCGTCTTCACGAATTGTGAAACCGTCTGTCCGCCGATGACGTCAGAGATGGCAGCCCTGCGAAGAGAATTCACGGAGGAAGGGCTCGATGTCCAATTCGTTTCATTCACAGTCGATCCTGAAGTGGACACACCTGAGAAACTGATGACATACGCTGAACAATATACGGACGACCAGACGAACTGGCATTTCCTCACCGGGTATTCGTCCAGGGAAATCACTGAGTTCGCGTTCGAGAATTTCCAGACGATCGTCCAGAAGCCAACCACCAGTGATCAGGTGATCCATGGAACGAATTTCTACCTGATCGCCCCGGGCGGTAAGCTTGTCAGTGAATTCAACTATGTGGACGAGGATTATCTCCATGATTTGATGAAAACGGTGAAAAAATATTTGGACTGATTTCGACAGGAGGAATTTTTTGACGAACCAACCATTGATGTCTCTGACCTATATGACCGCTGAAAAAAGAGTCGGCTGGATTGAACAGTCCATTTCCCGGACCGATGGAACACTGGCACTTTATAGAGAAAGCATCCACTCCGCAAACCAGATGTTCCCTCTGCAATCGGTTTTCGACTGTTCTCATAAGCCTTTTTCGGATGGGACTTGCCTGTTTTATCTGCATACCAATCATGGCGTGCGGACATTTCACGTTACGAGTGACCCGGCAGCCTTCGAGAGAACATTCCGCAAGCTGAAAAGCGAGCATGTCTAATATCCTTTCTCCCGGTTTTCCATTGTGACCCATTGCTTCGGTTCTGCGGGATGTTTAGTATCATGCAGACGATGGTATACAAACACTAGAACAAGCAGTACTTACAAAAATCACTTGGAGGGATTCGGAATGGTTGAAAAGTTTTATGTAGAAAATGCAGTGCAGGCGAAAGAGAAAGTAGATGAACTTGTTGGGAAAGGCTATACACATGACGACATCTATGTGTTTGCTCATGATAAAAAGCGCGGATCGGATATCAATGATGCGCTCGATACGGAAGAAGCCGGCATGAAGGAACAGGGCTTCCTCGATTCCATGAAAAACATGTTCAGCTCACGCGGTGACGAACTCCGCAGCAAAATGCACGGGGCTGGTCTTTCGGAAGAGGACGCAGCAGCAGCGGAGAGCGAACTCGACAAAGGCAAGCTCGTCGTCATCGCCAATAAATAATTTCAGTATGCGGCACAGCCCTCACCAGGGGCTGTGTTTTTTGTTGTGCAGCCGCCCTGGTTTCCGGTATGATGTTGAATGGAAAGCAGGTGCATCTGATGGATCAGCACATACGGAAAATCGGGTTATTCACCGGACTGACGACCCTTGTCCTTTTCATCATCGGTGTCCGAACGATCGGCGGGCACGAACTTGATTGGAAGAATTACCTGGCATTCACCATCTTCAGCCTGACAGTCGGCCTGCTCGCTGTGCTGCTGCTGTTCTATAAACTGAAACTGGCTTTTTGGTTTTTCATGGCAGGCATGGTGATCAGCTTCGAAGAATTCTTCCGCAGTATCTTCATGTATGAAGGTGAACTCGGCCAATCGCTCGGTGTCCTATCGCTGTATATCATTTCCTCATTCAGCCTTGGAATCGGGCTGATCATCCAGTTCATACTCATTTTAGCGAAGAAAAAATAAAAGCAGGCGGGGATGTCTCCCGCCTGCTTTTGGTATACCGTTATACGGCTTTCTCTTTTTTGATCTGCTTGCTTCGTAATTGTCCGCATGCTGCATCGATATCCGTCCCCTGCTCGAGCCGGACGCCGCAGTTGATGCCCCTTTTTTTAAGTGTTTCGTAAAACTTCTTGATGTGCTCGGGTTCGCTTCTTGTATATTGGTCATGCTCATCGACCGGATTGTACGGAATCAGGTTGACGTACGACAGATGCCGTTTGTTATGAAGCAGTTTCGCAAGCTGCTCCGCCTCTTCCGGATGGTCGTTCACATCGTTCAGCAGGATGTATTCGAACGTGATCCGGCGGTTCGTCGTTTCCAGATAATAATCGATCGCATCCATCAGTTTCTCGATCGGGTACGCCCGGTTGATCTTCATGATGCGTGTGCGCAATTCATTGTTCGGTGCGTGAAGGGAAACGGCCAGATTGATCTGGATGTTCTCTTCGGCGAATTCACGGATTTTCGGTGTCAGGCCGCTCGTTGAGACGGTGATGTGGCGTGCGCCGATCATCAGACCCTTCTGATCATTGACCACCCGCAGGAAGTTCATCAGATTCGTGTAGTTATCGAACGGTTCCCCGATGCCCATGACCACGATATGACTGACACGTTCATCTGTGCCTTTCGCATCCAGATGCTGCTGGACTTTCATGATCTGTTCGACGATTTCACCTGCATTAAGATCACGGTTCTTCTTCAGCAGGCCGCTCGCGCAGAAACTGCAGCCGATATTGCAGCCGACTTGAGTCGTGACACAGACGGAGTGGCCATATGGAAATGTCATCAGCACGGTTTCGATCAGGTTTCCGTCCTGCATCTTGAAGAGGAACTTGATCGTCCCGTCGGCTGATTCCTGTTTGACAGTCTGTTCCAGCGTCTGGATTTCGAAATTCTCTTCCAATAATGCAATACAGTCCCCATTGACGTTTTTCATGTCGGCAAATTGCGTGATCCGTTTCTTATAGATCCAGTCCCATACTTGTGCGGCGCGGAATTTCTTTTGGCCATGTTCCGTCAAGAAAGCGGTCAACTGCTCGAACGTCAGGCCATATATGGATTTTTTCATTACATATCCTCATTTCAAAAAATGATGTCATCCGTATATTGTACAGGATATCCGGACGCCGCACAACCGCTGCGCACGAAAAAAGACGCCTTTCGGAAGAGGCGTCTCGGACTGCTGCTATTGTTTCGGATTCGTTTTCCTGTCGATATTGAGCTTGATGGCGAACGACAGGAGGTTCAGTGCTGCAATCACCGCAAGAAGGATTGCAATGCTGGTGTGGCCGTCTGCATACCGGTTCCAGGCGAACCAGCCGAGCAGCACGGCAAACAGGATATCCGCAGACTTGGAATTGAAGTATTTCCCCATCGTCAGTTCTTTTTCACGAACTCGGACTTCAGCTGCATGGCGCCGAACCCCGGTATTTTGCAGTCGATGTTATGATCTCCGTCCGAAAGCCGGATCCCCTTCACTTTGGTGCCCATCTTGAGCAGTGCTGAGCTCCCTTTCACTTTCAGGTCCTTGATGATGGTGACCGTGTCTCCGTCCTGCAGCGGGTTGCCGTTCGCATCCTTCACGTCAAGCTGTTCCGTATCGGATACGTCCCCGGCTTCCATCAATTCGTAGCCGCATTCCGGGCAGACGTACTGCAGACCGTCCTCGTATGTGTACGGTGAGCTGCATTGTGGACAATTCGGTAATGTTGCCATCCCTACTCCCCCTCGTTCTCTATCATGCTTCCATGATACCAGATTTCCTTTAGGGACGGTGCTCCATTTCGCGGAGATCCTCCCCCGTCATGTCTGTATCGCTGCAGACAATATGTCCGCCAGTTCGCGGTATAGCTGTGCCATTTCCTCTTCCTTGCCGATCGATACCCTCAGCCAATCCTCGGTCTTCTTCTGTTTGAAGTGGCGTACGAGTATGCCGCGGTCTTTCAGCTCCCGGTACAGCTGTTCTGCCGGCAGGACGGGCGGGCGGACGAACAGGAAGTTTGCAGACGACGGCAGGACATCGAATCCGAGGGACACGAAAGTCTCTTGCGCAGTTTCTCTTGTCCGTTTAATCACGGAGACGGTCTCATTGAAATAGCTTTCATCTTCGATAGCGGCTTGTGCGGCGGCCTGTGCCAGCCGGTCGAGAGGATAGGAATTGAACGAGTTTTTCACGCGGTTCAGTGCTTCGATCATGTCTTCCTGACCGACCGCATAGCCGACCCTCAATCCGGCGAGCGATCGCGATTTCGACAGGGTTCGAACAATGAGAAGATTTTTGAATTCAGCGATGGCGGAAATGGCAGTCTCTCCTCCAAAGTCGATATACGCTTCATCGACGATGACGGGGCGGTCTCCGTTGTTCATGCAAATATCTCTTACTGCCGACAGTGGCAGTACTATGCCGGTCGGCGCATTCGGATTCGGGAAGATGACACCGCCTTCCGATCCGAAAAAACGGGCTTCATCGATCGTGAAATCCTCCCGGAGAGCCGTTTTTTCGTATGGGATGCCGAACAGCTGTGCATAGGCCGGGTAGAATGAGTAGGTCACTTCCGGAAAGCGGATGGTTCTGTCCGTACGGAAGAAAGCCATGAATGCAAACCCGAGCACTTCGTCGGATCCGTTCCCGGCGAAAACCTGGTTCTCGTTCACACCATGGAGCCGGGCGATAGCCTGACGCAAGGTTGATGAATTGGGATCCGGATATGTGCGCAGGCTGCTGCCAAGGCATGATTCCAGTGCTTTGAAGAAGGGAGGACATGGCGGATACGGATTTTCATTTGTATTGAGCTTGACGGTTCCCGGACGGAGGGATTGTTCGCCTGCCTCATACGGTTTGGCGCGTTTTGCCATTTCACTCCATAGGTCGGACATGGCTGATCACTCCTTTTCCGTTTTTCGTCCTTTCAAGATATCTGTCACGTTTTTAGCTGGCAGGCCGAGTTCCGCCATCAAAACCAATACGTGGTATGCCAGGTCCGCGATTTCATTTGCTGTTTCATTCAGATTGCCGTTTTTCGCACCGATGACCACCTCTGTCGCTTCTTCCCCGACTTTCTTCAGTATCTTATCCAGCCCTTCCCGAAACAGATAGGATGTGTAGGAACCATCCGCCGGGGCCGCTTGTCGTGCCGCAATCCGGTCAGCAAGATCCTGCAGGACAGTCTCTGCCTGCGACTTGGCGCCGGGCGCTTCCCCGCTGAAGCATGAAGCCGAACCGGTATGACATGCCGGCCCCATCGGATCGACCAGCAGCAGGACCGCATCCCTGTCACAGTCGTACCGGATCTCCCTGACAGTCTGCCGGTTGCCGGATGTCTTGCCTTTGTGCCATAATTCCTGCCGGGACCTGCTGAACAGCCATGTCTCTTTCGTTTTGATCGTCTTCTCGAGTGCCTCGTCATTCATATAGGCAAGTGTCAGCACATCTTTCGTTTGTGCATCCTGTAGGATAGCAGGCACCAGACCGTTTTCATCCCACTTGACGGCAGAAGATCCGGCGCTTCGTTTTGCCTCCTGCAGCTCCTGAAGGGTCACTTGGCCATAGTGCAGGATCGAGGCTGCAAGAGCACCTTGTGCGGACGTGCGCTCGAACAGCTCTGTAATGTGTTGGGGACGGCCTGCCCCTCCGCTGGCAATGACGGGTATGGAAACGGATTGCGCGATTTTCTCAGTGAGCTCCAGATTGTAACCGTTCTGCATCCCATCTTCATCGATGCAGTTGACGACAAGCCCGCCTGCGCCGAGACGTTCCCCTTCTGCTGCCCATTCCAAGGCATCCTGTCCGGTGTCTTCCCTGCCCGCCTTCGCGTACACGTTCCACTGCCCTTCTGATGACCGGCTCACGTCCATGGAGAGGAGCAGCTTCTCAGCACCGTACCGTTCGGATATCCGGCGCAACAGTTCCGGATCTCTGAGCGCTCCGCTGTTGACGGATACCCGGTCAGCCCCCGCTTCGAAAGCGAGTTCTGCGTCAGACAGCGTCTGGATCCCTCCGCCGACGATGAACGGGATTGTGAGTTCATCGGCGATCGTCCTGATAAGGTCCATAAACATGCCGCGTCTGTCGACGGATGCCGATATATCGTAGAATACGAGTTCATCGGCGCCCTCAGCTTCATATTTCCTTGCGAGTTCCACGGGATCTGCAAGCTCTTTCACATCTTCGAATTTCTTCCCTTTCACCACACGGCGGTTATCGATGTCCAGACATGCTAGTATTGTTCGCTTTTTCATGAAAGTCCTCCCATCATTTCTTCAAAACGGCCTTCGTTCTCGTAAATGGCTTTGCCGGCGATTGCCCCATGAAACCCATCTTCCTTCAGCCGGCGGACATCCTCCGCAGTCGTGACACCGCCGGATGCGATGGTATTGAGCGTGCTGTTCTGCCGCAGCCGGTTCAGGTCGCTGAAGTTGGGTCCTGAAAGCATGCCGTCTTTACCGATATCCGTGTATATGACCGTCTGGATGCCGGTCCCAATGAGACGCTGCAGTAATTCCTCAAGCGACACAGCAGCCGTCCGTGTCCAGCCTGCGGTCGTCGGTATTCCGTTTTTCGTATCGATCGAAACGGCGATCCGGTTTCCGTAGTTTTCAACGGCACGCTCCAGCAGACGAGGATCCTCGATGGCTGCTGTCCCAAGGATGACACGCTCGATGCCAGCAGCCAGATACTCATCGATTGTCTTGATAGAACGGATGCCTCCGCCCAGCTGGATCGGTATGCCGATCTTTTCCGCAAGGGACAGAACCAGTTCCCGGTTCACGGACCGGCCGGATTCCGCGCCATCCAGATCGACGACATGAAGCCACTCCGCCCCCTTTCCGGCCCAGTTCCATGCCATCTCAAGCGGCGAATCATGATAGACGGTCTGCCGCCCGAAATCTCCCTGCACAAGCCTGACACACTTTTCCTGCCGGATATCGATTGCCGGAAACAGTATCATCTCCCCAACTCCTTTCAGTCCGTTTATAGTAGACCTTTCGTGGACGGCACCCCTTCGGTTGACGTCCGGGCCGATGCGGTGCGCAGCGCCCTCCCGAACGCTTTGAACACCGCTTCGAGCATATGGTGGCTGTTTTTTCCATAGTGCAGGCTGATGTGCAGTGTGACATCTGCATGACGTGTGAATGCAAGGAAAAACTCCTCGGCAAGTTCCGTATCGAAGTCGCCGATCTTATCCTTGAGACCGGGCACGTTGTAGACGAGCAGTGACCTTCCGCTGATGTCGAGTGACACAGTCGCAAGCGACTCGTCCATCGGAATTGTGACGGATGCATATCGTTCGATCCCTTCCTTCGTGCCGAGGCACTGGCGGAACGCCTGCCCGAGAACGATACCGACGTCTTCCGCACTGTGATGCTGATCCGTTTCCAGGTCACCGGTGCAGGCGGCACCCAGATCGAGACGGCCGTGCATCGCGGTAAGTGTCAGCATGTGATCGAGAAATCCAATGCCTGTACGGATATCGCTGGTTCCTTCAGCGTCCAGTTTCAGGGAAAGGCTGATGTCCGTCTCCGCGGTCTTCCGGTCTATCGCTGCCTGCCTCATAATCCTGCCTCCTTAGTTCTGATGGCAATCGAACCGGCGTGACCGCCAAGCTGTTCAGTCCGTGCCAGTGTGATGATTTCATCCGCGACGGAACGGAGTGCCTGCTCCTCATACCGGATGATACTTGTCCGTTTCGTAAAGTCGTACACGCCAAGCGGCGAGGAGAATTTCGCGGTCCCATTCGTCGGCAGCGTATGGTTCGGCCCTGCCATATAATCACCGAGCGCTTCCGGAGAATAAGGACCGATGAATATCGCTCCCGCATTGCGGATATCCTCCAGCCGCTTTTCAGGTTCGGCAGTCATGATTTCCAGATGCTCAGGAGCCAGCCGGTTGATCAGGCGGATGGCATCATCCTCTGCCGAAAGGACGGCGATCCATCCGTGTTCCGCTATGGCTCTGCCTGCGATGTCCTTCCGGTCAAGCACTTCCAGCTGCCTTCCGATCTCACGGATGACCGCCTGGCCGAAAGCTTCGGTCTCCACGATGCAGCAGGCCGTCGCCTGTTCGTCATGCTCCGCCTGTGCGAGGAGATCTGCGGCGATGAACGCGGGGTCGGCCTGTTCATCCGCCCAGATGCATACTTCGCTGGGACCGGCGATCATATCGATTCCGACGTCACCCTGGACGAGTTTCTTCGCACACGCGACATATGCATTGCCCGGCCCAGTGATCTTTTCAACCGGGCCGATCGTTTCCGTGCCGTATGCCAGGGCGGCGATTGCCTGCGCGCCCCCGACTTTGTAGATCTCCGTGATTCCGCATAGATCGGCCGCCGCCAACACGGCAGGGTGAACGCGGCCTTCGGAATCCGGCGGCGTGACCATGACAATCCGTTCCACGCCTGCAATCTTCGCGGGCAGCACATTCATCAGCACAGTTGATGGGTACGCGGCTTTTCCGCCAGGTATGTAGATGCCTGCCGCTTCCACTGGCCGGATGAGCTGGCCGAGACGCACGCCAGGTTCCGGCCGGAAATCCCAGCTCTCTTCCTTCTGCTGATCGTGAAAGCGCTGGATACGCATTTTTGCTGCTGTAAGGGACTTCATCAGACCGTCGGGCACATCCCGGACGGCTTCTGTGATCTCCTGTAGGGTGACCTGCAGGTTTTCGAGATCCGCACCATCATATTGTCTGGCAAGCGCCAGCAGTTCCGCGTCGCCATTTGCCCTGACACGGGAGATGATCGTACGCACCGTCTCTTCAACCGGTGCGCCGGCAGTCCTCCGTTGCAGCTGCTGTTCAATCTGCTGCCAATCCGTCAGTAGCCTCATGCTGCTTCCCCACTCCTTTCTCAAGCAGTTGTAGGCATTGCCTTACGTCGTCTGTGCGGGTCGCGAAACTCGCTTTGTTGACGATGACACGCGCACTCACCTGAGCGATTTCCCGAAGGACCACAAGGCCGTTCTCCCGAAGTGTCGCGCCGGTTTCCACAATATCCACGATGACATCCGCAAGACCTGCAAGGGGGGCGAGCTCAATGGAGCCATGCAGTTTACTGATCTCTGCGCGGATGCCTTCCTGTGCAAAGTAGGAATCTGCGATATTCGGGTATTTGGTCGCAACCTTCAAGGCTCTGGCAGGGTCCGGCGTACTGTCGGGAAACCCTGCGACGACCATCCTGCATCTGCCGACTCCGAGATCGAGCACTTCGTAGACATCTTTCCGTTCTTCCAGAATGGTATCTTTCCCTGCAATCCCCAGATCGGCAGCCCCCTGCTCGACATATGTGGGGACATCTGCCGGTTTAACCAGCAGCAGCTGGTGTGTCCCGCTGGTGCTTGTGATGATCAGTTTCCGTTCATCATATTGAGCGTCCGGGAATCCGACGCCCCCTTCCGACAGCAATTCCCTTGCCGTATCCGCTATCCTTCCTTTTGCGACGGCAATTTTCAGCGGTGCCATGTTCTTACACCCCTTTCTTTATCAATTGGCCCGTTATGACTTCCCTGCAATCAGAGCATCCACAAAGCAGGCAAAACCGACAGCAGGCAGGTCCGCTCCGAATTTGCGGCTGACGTTATCATACCGGCCGCCCATCAAAACCGGCTTTCCATATGAGCTGCTGAATCCCTGGAACTGGATGCCTGAGTAGTAGTCCATGTCATTGACCATCCCCAGGTCGATGGTGAGACAGTGTCCGTATCCCTGATCTGCCACCAGTCCGATGACGGCTTTCAAGTGGGTGAAGATCTTGTCTGTCCGGCTGTTCATGGAAGATTGTCCGAGTCGTGTGGACACATTTGCCGCGCTGCCGTATGTGCCGATAAGATATTTCAGAAAAGAGCCGGTTGCCTCATCCACTCCGTTTTCGGCGATGAACCCTGCCATCTCCCCGCTGTTCTTCTGCTGGAGCAGTGCCGCAGCCTGCCTTGTTTTGTTTTCGTCCAGCTTCATCCGCTGAGCGGCTTCATCCAGTATGCCGGCATGGCCAATCTCCAGCTTGAAATCCGTCACTCCTGCTTCCATCATCACCTTGCAGGCCAGCAAGATGGCTTCCGCATCCCGCCCGACCGTCTCCTCCCCGAACAGCTCAATGCCCGCCTGCCTTCTTTCGGAGGGGCCAGCCTTATCCTCCTCCTGCCTGAACACGGGCTGCATATACCAGCAGCGCAGATCACGCGCATCAGCTGAGGCACCTGCCGCCAGTTCTTTCATGAGGGCAATCGTCATGTCGGGCCGCAGCACGCGGATGGCACCGTCCCTGCCGATCAGTTTCAGCAGCCGGTTCCGCTCCTGTGTGGTTTGAATGGTTTCATAGGTTTCATAGGATTCCAGCATCGGCAGTTTCACTTCCCGGTACCCTTTTGGTACAGCAGTCCGCAGGAAGACGTTCCGGATCGCCTGCTCTGCTGCTGCTGTTTCGAACAAATCAGTCAAAACATCACTCCTTCTCTTTATCACTTTACTAGGATGAAATTATCTAGTACTATAAATAGACAGTTTCGAAAAGTCAACAAAAAAGGGAGAGAACTTTCATGTTCGATTATCATATGCACACATATCATTCGGCGGACTGCCGGGCGGAACCAGGACAGATGGCGGAAGCGGCGGTTGCGAAGGGGCTCACGGAGATCTGTTTCACTGACCACGTCGATTATGACTATCCTGATCCGGCGTTCGTCTTCGATTTTGACAAGACGGTGTACCGGAAAGAGATTGAACAGCTGGCCGAACGTTTTGAGGGTATCTGCAACGTGAAACGGGGAGTGGAAATCGGCGTGCAGCCGCACTTGCTAGGGCAGTATGAACAGCTCATACAGGAAGAGCAGTTCGACTTCATCATCTGCTCGGTCCACACCGTGCGGGGCAGCGATCTGCACTCCCGGGCAATTTTCGGGGAGCTGACTGCGGAGGATGCATTCGATGCGTATTATTCGGATCTGTACAAGTGTGTGAAGGGGTTTTCAGCCTACAGTGTGCTCGGTCACGCGGATCTGATCAAGCGGTATGCGGATCAAGTGCCGAACGCCGATTACCGCGGCAGTCTCCAAGATATTTTTGAGACGATCATCCCGAAAGGCAAAGGGATTGAAATCAATACATCCGGCACCCGGTATGGACTCCCTTCTGCAATGCCGAGCCCTGATATTCTGAAACTTTATAAGCAATGCGGCGGTGAGGTGCTTACGATCGGTTCCGATGCACACCGCCCGGAGGATGTCGGTTATGAAGTGAGGAAGAGTCTGGAGTTGGCTATGGATACCGGCTTCCGGTATATTGCATCCTTTGAGGCCGGCGAGCCAGAATTTCACCCGATCAGCCGGCTGCTCGGGTGAATGGATGGCTTGGTTCTTCCTGCCGGCCGGGGTGCTGATAGGAGATTGTGAAGTTATGAGCGCGTTGGATGGGTTTATGATCGCTTTTCTTGGCTTATGATCACTTTCTCGGGTTTATGATCACTTTCTCGGGTTTATGATCATTTTCCTCGTTTTATGATCACTTTCCCGGGTTTATGATCACTTTTCATGATTTATGATCATTTTCCTGGGTTTATGATCACTTTGCTTTTCGTGTGCCGCAATTGCCTTGCACGCACCACAGAAAATGCGGAGCATAGCGGAGCCGGCAAGCCGGCCCTTGACTTGTCCTTTTTCTGCGCGGTCCAGGGCCGTGAGAGAGCTGCAGCTTTTCCGCGCGCTTGGTGTCTGGCAGCCATCAAAATGTGAAGTTATGAGCGCAGCGGAGTGGTTTTGATCACTTTGCGAGATTTATGATCACTTTTCCAATTTTATGATCACTTTTCTCTTTTTATGATCACTTTCCCGGGTTTATGATCACTTTTCATGTTTTATGATCATTTTCCGGGATTTATGATCATTGTCCCCGGTTTTCACAAGCAGTCCCCGTTGTTCCTCCGAACACAACAAAACGCCCGGAAATGTCCCGGGCGTTTGGCATTCATTTCACCGATATGAGCTGTTTGTTGACGGTGGCGTGCACTTCTGTCGGCAGACCCCACAATTGGATGAACCCGACGGCCGCCTCCTGGTTGAAGGCGTCTTCTTTCGTGTAGGTCGCAAGTTTTTCGTCGTACAGCGAGTTGTCGGATTTGCGTCCTTCGACGATGGCGTGCCCTTTGAAGAGCTTGACGCGCACAGTGCCATTGACCGTCTGCTGCGTCTCTTTGATGAACGCTTCCAGTGCTGTGCGGAGCGGGGAGAACCACAGGCCGTTGTAGATGAGCTCGCTCAGCTTCTGGGAAACGAGCGGTTTGAAATGGGCCGTTTCCTTGACCAGCGTGATATCCTCCAGCTCCTTATGCGCTTTGATGAGTGTCATCGCACCCGGGCATTCATACACTTCACGGGACTTGATGCCGACGAGTCGGTTTTCGACGTGGTCGATGCGTCCGATCCCATGTTTCCCTGCAAGATCGTTCAGCTTGAGGATCAGTTCATCCAGCTCGTACGCCGTTCCGTCGATGCTCACCGGCACCCCTTTGTCGAATGAAATCTCGATCGTATCCGGCTGATCCGGTGCGTCCTTTATGGAAGACGTCAGGCCGTATGCATCCTCCGGAGGTGCTGCCCACGGGTTCTCGAGGATGCCGCATTCGTTGCTGCGGCCCCAGAGGTTCTGATCGATGGAGTACGGACTGTCCAGCACGATAGGTATCGGGATATTGTGTTCCTTCGCATACTCGATCTCCTCTTCACGCGACCAGCTCCATTCGCGGACAGGGGCGATCACTTCAAGGGTTGGGTCGAGCGCCTTGATGCCGACTTCGAAGCGGACTTGGTCGTTCCCTTTTCCGGTGCAGCCATGCGCCACTGCGACAGCTCCCTCCTTGTGCGCCACTTCAACCAGCTTTTTGGCGATCAGCGGACGGGACAGCGCTGAGATGAGCGGATACTTCTCTTCATACAGCGTACGCGCCTGAAGCGCGAGCAGCGCGTATTCTTGCGCATATTCCTTTTTCGCATCGATGACATAGCTTTCGACTGCACCGACCTGGAGTGCTTTCTGCTGGATGAATTCCAGATCTTTCCCTTCGCCGACATCAAGACAGCACGCGACAACAGCATATCCCTGCTCCGTCAGCCACTGGACAGCGACCGATGTATCAAGTCCTCCTGAATATGCCAATACCACTTTTTGCTTTATCATCATGCATTCCCCTTTCGCCTTTTGTATCTTTATACATTATAAAGTATATTTATAATAACATGCATTCACTGAAATGCAATCGAAAACTTCATTTTCCACAAAAGAAAACACACCTTTTCAGATGTGTTCGGTGGTTCTGTTCAGCTGAGTCCGTGTGCCGCCATTGCGTCCGCCACTCGGAGAAACCCGGCGATATTGGCACCCATGACGAGATTCCCCGGCTTCCCGAATCGGCTTGCGGCATCTGTGCAGCTGTCATAGATGGAGCGCATGACGACATGCAGCCGTTCATCCACTTCCTCGGCCGTCCAGCGAAGCCGCATGCTGTTCTGGGACATCTCCATGGCAGAAACCGCCACTCCGCCGGCATTGGCAGCTTTTGCAGGTGCGAACAGCACACCATGATCCTGGAACCGGGTGATCGCTTCTGTCGTACACGGCATGTTGGCCCCTTCGCCGACCGCTTTCACGCCCTGACGGATCAGCATGACGGCATCCTCTTCCGTCAGTTCGTTCTGGGTGGCGCATGGGAGTGCAATGTCGCACGGTACGGACCAGATACCGCTGCAGTCATCGAAATACTCAGCATCCGGATGGGTCTTGATGTATTCCTGTATCCGTTTGTTCTCCACTTCCTTCAGCTGTTTGACACATGCCAGATCGATACCAGCCGGGTCCTTGATATATCCTGATGAATCACTGCATGCAATGACGGTCGCGCCGAGCTGCTGCGCTTTTTCCATCGCATAGATGGAGACATTTCCAGAACCCGATACGATGACTGTCTTCCCTTTGAAAGACAGGCCGTACTCTTTCAGCATCTCCTCCGTAAAATAGACCGTGCCGTATCCGGTCGCCTCCTTCCGGCCGAGACTGCCGCCGTGACCGGGGTCCTTGCCGGTCAGCACACCCGCTTCATAGCCGCCTTTCAGTCGTTTATACTGCCCGAACAAGTAGCCGATCTCCCGTTTGCCGACACCGATATCGCCAGCAGGCACATCGATATCCGGTCCGATATGACGGCTGAGTTCCGTCATGAAACTTTGACAGAAGCGCATGATCTCCCGGTCGGATTTACCCTTGGGATCGAAATCAGCCCCGCCTTTCCCAGCACCGATCGGCTGGCCTGTGAGCGCATTCTTGAAAATCTGCTCGAATGCCAGGAATTTCATGATGCTGCTGTTCACGGACGGATGGAACCGCAGACCGCCTTTGTACGGACCGAGCTCACTGCTGAATTGCACCCGGAATCCCCGGTTGACCTGGACTTTACCGGTATCATCCTCCCAGGCGACACGGAACGTGACAATCCGCTCCGGTTCTGTCAGGCGTTCCAGTATTCCGCTGGCGATATACTCCGGATGCTGGGCAAACACCGGTCGGAGCGAGTCGAAAATCTCACGGGCCGCCTGGAGGAACTCCGTTTCGTTCGGATTGCGCCGCTTCACGCTGTCGTAAACTTGGTGGACATAATCGTTCGATCGCTGCTGGACATCAACATGGCTTACATTCAACTTTGTCATACACATCCCCCTCTTGGATCCGCTGCTTTTCCTTCTGTGTATGACTAGTATACTGCATTATTATACTATTTTGAAATTTTTCTTCAAAAAACCGTCGACCGCGGTCGTTCAGGCAAGGGGAATGTATACTGTTATTTCTTCACGATATTGAAATTGCTTTCCAGCAGCGCCCAGTTCTGCGGGAACGCAAGACCGAGCTTCCAGTACATCATCCCGCGGAGACGGTATTTCTTCAGCAGATCGAATTTCGCCTGGATGCTGCGCGCATCTTCAAACCATACTTCATGGCGTGCGCCCGAAGCGTCGTAATAACTGAAGTGGGGCGCCTGTGCCGTCGAATCGTATTCGATACGGGCACGCTGCGCAACCGCCAGCTCTGTGGCCTGTTTCGGACTCACCGCTTTTGCCGGCTGCCCGCCCTGCGGCGGATACGGTTCCTGCCAGTCGTAGCCATACAGGTTCTGCCCGAGGAAAATCTTGCTGCGCGGGATTTCCTGTACGGCATATTTTACAACTTGCTCGACTTGCGGCAGCGGACTCACTGCCTGCGGTTCACTGTACGTGTATCCCCATTCATAGGTCATCAGGGAGACGAAGTCAACGATCTCCCCGTGCGCTTTGTAATCGTGCGCACCGTATATGCCTGTTCGCACGTCACTTGTCTTGGGAGCGAGTGCTGTTGACAAGGTAAGGCCGGCTGCATGGAACCGGTCGCGCGCCCTTCTGAGGAATGCATTGTATAATGCCCGGTCTTCCGGGAACAGTAATTCAAAATCGAAATGGATATCACGGTAACCGACCCGCCCGGCGATTTCCAGTATTTCTGTGAAGAGCAGATCCTGGACCCCTGTACTGAGGAAGATATCCCGTGCCAGTTCAGCGCTGAATGCGAAATTTTCCAAGTTGCTGATGACCATTGCATTGAGTGCGCCCGCATCAGCTGCCAGCTGCGTCAGGTTTGCGGTGGACGGCGCGTCCAGAGTCCCGTCCCTCTTCACTTGGTAACTGAACATCGCCAAATACGTCAGATCGCCGACGCGGCGGGCCGTCTCGGCGATCATCGCTTCACTGACGGGTGTCCGCGGCTCCACGTACAGCAGCGTTTCGGCATTCCGCTTCGGAGCCGACGGGATGTAGAGACGCTGTCCGACTGAAAGCGGCGCAGAGATGGAGATGTTATTCCGGTTCGCCAATTGCGTGATCGTCATGCCGTTCCGCTGTGCGATCGAATAGAGAGAATCCCCGGGCTGCACCGTATACATATTTCCATCAGACGGAATGACGAGCGCCTGCCCGATGGCAAGTGCTTCCGGATTGCCGATCTCATTCACTTCCGCTATTTCTTCCCAGCTCACACCATATCGTTTCCCGATTGAATAGAGGCTTTCCCCCTGGCTGACTGCGTGAATCTGCACGTCTGTCCACACCTTTCCCTTTTTACGGATTGTTCCATCAGTGTATGATGATATGCCGCCTGCTATGCCCCTATGTGCTGGAATGGACCGGATAGAACAGGACACCGCGCGCATACTACAATTGCTCGGCGATCACACATTTCTAAGGAGGAACTGATTTGACAACAAACCCGAATGGCCCGACACATCAGAACATGCAGACAGGCGCTGTACCGCAAAACATGAACCATGGTGGACACGAAATGTTCGACGTCCATGAAATCCTGTCTGCAGCAATCGGAGCTCTGAACCAGTCGATCCTGCTGCGTCCACACGTCAAAGACCCGGAACTGCTCGATATTCTGGACAGGCAGTACCGCTTCATGCTGGATGAGTACAACATTACGGTCGAAAGCTTCAAGACCGGCAAAGATCCGTCCCACCCGACACAGTCGTACAAAATGCAGACGGGCAATGACTTCATCTATGGCATGAATCCCGGGCAGCCGAAAAAGCCGATGACCAGCGCTAACGAAATCTCGGATGAGATTATTTCCGGTTTCCTGCTCAGCTCCGCGAAAGCCGGTGCTTCTTCAAAAGCGATGGCTGCTTGTGAAGTGTGCAACCCGGTCTTGCGCCGCGTCATTGCCGACTCCGTTCCGAACTGTATCGAGATGGCGTACGAGTTATCGATTTACCAGAACAAACACCATTACTACCAAGTGCCGCAGCTCGACAGGCAGGATATGACCGAA
Source organism: Sporosarcina koreensis (assembly GCF_000826145.2). Taxonomy (GTDB): domain Bacteria; phylum Bacillota; class Bacilli; order Bacillales_A; family Planococcaceae; genus Sporosarcina; species Sporosarcina trichiuri. Next base: position 69,256 of record NZ_LN651337.1, on the reverse strand, counting down.
CTGTTAAATGCGTATGCACCGGCCCAGGGCCAGCCGGGCATGCCGCCGATGCAATAAGAAAAACCGCAGATGCCGTCAAGGCGTCTGCGGTTATTTTGATCGTTTGTAAAATGAAGAAGGCGGATCGGAGATGAACGTATGGAGTTCTTTCGTGACCGGATGGATGATCGACAGCTTCGCCGCATGCAGACCGAGCCGCTTCAGCGGATTCGTCGATGCGCCGTATTTCTTGTCACCCGCGACCGGATGTCCGATCTCTTCCATATGGACACGGATCTGATTTTTCCGTCCTGTCGCCAGCCTCAATTCAAGCAGACTGTACTGCGCGCTGCTCTGCAGGCGGATGAATCGGGTGATCGCCTTCTGTCCTCCATTATCGGTCGGATTGGAGTACACTTTGAATGTCCGTGTCTCCTTCAGCCAGGAGATGATCTCCCCGGACTCCCTGCAGACTTTCCCTTCAACAAGCGCAACATAGCCCCGCTCTTTGACGGATTCGTCCCAATTATCCTGCAGCTGTTTTTTCACGGTTTCCGACTTTGCGAACAGCATCACACCTGACGTTTCCCGATCGAGCCGATGGACGATGAATACACGGCTGTTCCGGTCCTTCTTCCGGACATATGCCGAAAGCTCGCTGAATGCGGTCAGTTCCTTCTTATCCTTTGCCGCCATCGACAGGATACCTGCTTCCTTGTCGATGACGATGATCGCATCGTCTTCGTACATGATCGAAATACCTGTCATTTCGCTGTCCTGCTTCGCGGCTTCGTTCGTCAGGATCTCAACGGCATCGCCGGCCTGCAGCATATGATCATGCCGCGTCGTGACTTCCCCATTGACAGCCACCTGGCCGCGCGACAGTGTCCCTTTGACAGCATTCCGGCTTTTCTTGATGGTTGCGAGCAGGAACGGCAGCAGTGCCTCCTCTTTCCGAACGGTGTATGTGTAGGCTTTCGGTGTGTGTTTCGTTGGTTGGTTTCGCATGATCATGTCTCCTTATGGCTCCATTATGCGGAATTCCTGCCAAAATATCAAACACCGTTTACGATAAGGCTTTCAGACCGACGACACCGATGATGATCAGAGTCAGACTCGCGATCCGTGACAGGCTCTTCGACTCCCCGAAGAAAATCATATTCAGCAGGACAGCCCCTGCCGTACCGATACCGATCCATACGGCATACGCAGTACTCACCTGCAAGTATTTGAATGAGGTATACAGGAACAGGAACGACAGCCCGAAGCCGCCAAGGTAGACGGCCCCGGACAGCAATGTTTTCCGTTTACTGTATTTGTTCAGTCCTGCAACGCCGGCGAATTCAAAACCGGCCGCCAGAAATACATATAACCAGCCCATATCAGTTCCCCCCTTCTGTCTGTGTTTTCTCGTCCCGCCCGTCCGCCAGCTTCAGGCCGATCACTCCGGCAACGAGGACAGCGATGAAGAACAGCTTGCCGCCGCTCAGAGTCTGGCCGAAAAACAGGACATCCATGAGAGCCGTACCGATTGTGCCGACGGCCGCGAAGATCGCATAGACAGTCCCGGTCGGCAGGGCGGCGCATGCTTTCGTAAGGAAATGGAAATCCACAAAAATGAAAGCGACGATCGGAATCCAGTGCCACCATTCCGATGCTGTGTTGAAACCGAAGATCCAGACAAGTTCAAAGAAACTTGTTGCTGCTACATATAACCAAGCTTTTTGCATAATTTTCTGCTCCTCATCCATAATGACTGACTGTCATTCACTTCAATATAAATGTCCGGCGCTCCGCTGATGAATGGAGCGCCGCTTGTTTCAATCGTCCGCCGGCAGCCCGAGAGCGTATGCCAGGAACCTGACCGTTTCCTCTTTCTGGATTGCAGCACGGTTTTCCTGATCCGTCTCCACGTCATACAGATAGATCTGTTCGGCTGCTGATTCCGTCAATGCGATGATCAGCTTCGCAAGCTGGTCGGGGCTGCTGTCGGTCCGGAAATCCCCATGCTCCCGGCCCGTTTCGATGAGACGGCTGACCCATTCGTAGACAGGCGCATAGACGCTTTCCCATTCCCGCAGATGCTCGGATGAAGCGAGACCCGCATAGATCATCGCCTGGATTTCATGATGATCACGGCTGACCCGGAAGATCGCATCCACGAATTGGGCGAGCTGGGTACGGGGAGAAGCTGCTGGATCGACAGCTGTGATGACTTCATCCAATGTAGCCTTCACCATCACTTCAGCGATTGCCGGCATCAAAGACAATTTGGATGGATAGTACAGATAGAACGTTCCCTGTGCGACTCCGGCATCTTTGACGATATCGGAAATGGTCGTCTTGTCGACGCCCTTTTCCGTGAACATCCGGATGGCCGACTGGAGAATGGTCTCCTGTTTGTTCACTTGCACCCCTCCTCGAACTGACTGACTGTCATTCATTATAGCACAGGCGGCTGCATCGTTCAAACCATGCAGCCCATCCATCAGCACCAGTCATATGGCGTCTGCTGATAGACATAATAATTCAGCCAGTTGGAGAACAGCAGATGGGTATGGGAACGCCACGTATTCAGCGGCGTCTGGTCCGGGTCATCATTGGGGAAATAATGGAGCGGCATGTCGATATCCAGCCCTTTGGCGATGTCCCGGTCATACTCTTCCTTCAGCGTGCAGGCATCATATTCCAGATGCCCTGTGATCATGATATTCTTCCCGTCGTTCGACAGGATGATGAACGGACCGGCTTCCTCAGATCCAGCCAGTACGGACAAATCGCGATGAGCAGCCAGTGCCTGCTCCGAAATTCCTGTATGCCGTGAATGCGGAGCGGGGAATTGGTCATTGAACCCTCTCGCAAGGCTCACTGTCGGATCTGTCAGCGTATGGCTGAAGATGCCGAAGCACTTTGCGCTGAGCGGCTGTTTTTCGATTCCGTAATAATGGTACAGTGCAGCCTGCGCACCCCAGCAAATATGCATGGAAGATGTTATATGAGTCTCTGCCCAGTCAAGGATCTGCTGGATCTCAGACCAGTAGTCCACTTCTTCGAATTCCATCTGCTCGACGGGCGCGCCTGTCACGATCATGCCGTCGAACCGTTCCTTCTCCACCTCGCGGAACGTCTTGTAGAATGAGGCCAGATGCGTTTCACTCACGTTTTTCGAGATATATGACTCCGTCCTCAGAAATGTGATGCTGACCTGGAGAGGTGTATTTCCGAGAAGCCGCAGCAGCTGCAGCTCGGTCTTCTCCTTCTGGGGCATCAGGTTGACGATGAGTATCCGGAGCGGCCGGATATCCTGGGTTGTTGCGCGACCCTCTTCCATGACAAAGATCTTTTCTTCTTTCAGCAACTCACCTGCAGGCAGTGCTTCGGGGATTGTAATCGGCATATGGTTCCACTCCAATTCCAGCCAGTCAAAAGAACTCCCGCCAGTCTCTTGAGAGATAGCGGGAGTTCTGTAACGTCCATCTTATCTCTCAAGACAAAGTCTTGTGGAAGTAGCACCTTCCTGGATCATCCAGGGGTTGCTGAAGCGTCATAGGGCCAGTTCCCTCAGCTTCTCTTGATAAGCATATTCATTTACTGACCAGTATACCATTTCTAAATTGTTTGTATAGTGTTTTCTTCTGCACCCGGAAGTGCTGTTCAATCGTCGAATTGGGCGCGTGAGAAACCTCTGCCCAATATTTCGGAGGCATTCAGGAAGATGACGAAAGAAGACGGTTCCTCCTCTTGGACAATTTTCTTGAAATAGATCGCTTCCGACTGCTCGACGACACAGAGGATGATCGTCTTCTCAGCATTCGAATAGCCGCCGAGCGACTTCACTTTCGTCAGACCCCGGTTCAGTTCGTCACGGATCAGCTTCTGTACGGTCTCCTCCTGCTCGGTGATGATCAGGATCAGTTTGGTCGGTGACGTCTGCAGCTGGACGAAATCGATCACTTTGCTCGTCACGTAGATCGCCATGAGTGCGTACAGTGCAAGCTCCAGATCGAATACGAATGCCGAGATGATGACAACGACACCATCGACGATGAGCTGCGCAAATCCGCTTGAGAAGTTCGTATACCGTTTCAGGATCTGGGCGATCAGGGCAGTTCCGCCTGTCGACCCGTTGCCGCGGTAGACAATCCCGAGTCCGATACCGAGCATGATACCGCCATAGATCGAACTGAGCAGCGGATTGTGGATCGGCGTCTCGATCCCCGTCGTCAGGAAGATGAAGAACGGGACGGCGATCGTGCCGACGATTGTCCGCCAGCTGAAATCCTTGCCGACCAGCACAAGACCGAGAATGAGCAGCGGCAGGTTGATGAGCCACTGGACGTACGCCGGATTGAACCCGTACATTTCATACACGATCGTGCTGATCCCCGAAACACCGCCGGCCGCGATCCTCGCAGGGAGCAGGAATATGGTGAAGGCCAGCCCGACAAACGCAGAACCGGCAATGATTTGAATGTAGTCGAACAGCGATGATTTCTTGAATTCCGTAAATGTCATGGTATTCCTCCATTCCTGCTAACTGTACTATTCTATCAAATTTAGCAGGTGACGTGACGAACAACTTGCCGTCAAAGATGAAGTCATCCAATTCGGAACAGTTCAGCTTCTATTCCATTCGACAAAAACTTCCCTAATTTTTTGCATTCCGGTTTTTCAATATGTATGATTATAGAAGAATTGTAGTGCAATTGAAGGGGGCCATGGAATGAAGAATTTAGGCATACTTAGAAAAGTGGATCACCTTGGAAGAATCGTGCTTCCGAAAGAACTGAGGACCAGTCTGCATATCCCGATCGGACAGCCGCTTGAATTCTTCACAGAGGACGACCAGCTGATTCTGCGGAGCTACAGGATCCGGGAAGCATGCGCGGTCACAGGTGAGATCGCTGATGACAACTTCCGGCTTTCCAACGGCATGTACGTCAGTCCAAAAGGCGCACAGCTCCTGCTCGGCGAGCTAAATGACAAATTCTAAAAAAGCTGCCGCCCGGAAGTTGACTCTTCCGGGCAGCAGCCGTCATACGGATTTTCGCCCCGGGTTGTCCAGGAACGCAGTAATCTCCTCTTTTGTCTTGCGGTCTTTGCTGACGAACCTGCCTGCTTCCCTGCCTTCGCTGTAGACGACGAAACTCGGAATTCCGAAGATATCGAGCTCAGCACATAGATCGATGAACTGATCACGATCCACATACACAAATTCATATTCGGGATAATCCGCTTCGATCCCCGGCAGCAATGGGTCGATTACACGGCAGTCCGGACACCAGTCTGCGGAAAACAGGAACACGGTCCGCTCTCCTTGCTTACGTTCTTCAAATTGCTCAACAGATACTAATTTCTCCATGACAGTCTCCTCCTTTTCGAGTTCCAGTATAGCATCGGCTCATGTCCTGGTCAGCTGACCGGCTTCAGTATGTACGGCATAACACAAAAAGACAGCAAGTCCGGCAGTCCGGATTGTCTGTCTTTTTGCATGTCCCTGCATTATTCCGTATGTTCCGTCTTCAGCAGTGGCGGCGGGATGACCCAGCCTTTTTCCTTGTTCATCTTGAGCAGTTTCGCACCGTACATGATTTTGTCCTGCAGGAACTTTGCAAACATGGCTGCGATATCCTCCCGCAGACACTGCCCCATCACCTGGCTGCATGAGACCAATGCCTGGCCGACGTTGATGGAGATGGCAGCGCTGATTTCCGGATCCACGAATCTGGCGCCTGCAGGGATGTCATCCGGGTTGCAGACCGGACGTTCGGGAAGGGTCGGCGGCGGCATGATGCCGTTCTCCTTCAGGACGTCTTCCAGTTTGGAATCCTGCTCCTTCATCATCTCGATCGCTTCTTTGATGAGCTTTTTCAGGTCCTCGTCCCCTGCATGGTTGAGAAATGCCTGATAAGAGCTGATCAGACCTTTGTTCGCACCGACATATGCCCAGCAGCCGATCACTTCACCGTAATGCATCGGTTCGTCTTTCGGATTTCCGCTTAAAATGCCCATGGGTCTCTCCTCTTTTCATTTGTAGTCACTTTCAGACGTAGTATCCGCAGAACGCGACAGACAATCCAAGGAAAAAGGTACCAATCAGTTCGCACGTATGTATACTTTGCGTTCTGTCTGCTACACTGACTGCAAAGGAGGACGTCTAATGGCACATTATTTCGCAGCAATCCCAATCCCTTTTGACCTGATCGCTGGGACCATCCGTGAATTGAACAGCCGTTACGATTTTCCGTCCCATTACAAAGTGATTCCCCATCGGAACGATTATCACATTACACTCATTTTTTTCGGTGCTCTTACGGACGATGAGAAACACAGTGCAGAAAACGCCCTGAGGACAGCGGCTGCCGAGACACCGCCATTCACAATCAGGATCGACGGCCTGTCGTTCTTCGGCAATCCGTCCGGCCCCCGTGTTGTCACCCTTTCCACAGAGCAGAATCAGCAGCTGACGAGTCTTTATGAGTCGGCCGGGTCCCGGCTTGACGGGATGCTTGCAAAACCTCTGCGCCATCCTTACGTACCGCACGTGACGATTGCAAAAAAGACGATCGACAAGCGGCCGCTGCCTGTGGAGAAGGAACAGTTCACTCCTCTCGCCCATCATGTAACAAGTATTACTTTGTTCCGGATCGAGCCATCACAGTCGCCGAAGTATGTACCGGTATCCGTCTATCCGCTGCAGGGCATGCAGCCGGTATCGATTCGCCCCGGCGGACCATACTAACGGGGACACCAAGAAGAAAGGATGCGGTCGGAATGGGACGGGACGAACATACAACCAGCGGGAAGAATTCAGCTTCCCTGCCGCAGACACCTAAGAAACAGAAACTTTCAGCCAGCCGGATGCGGGAGGAAATGGCGCGGGAGATCGCACAGCTCGCCGCTCCGAGGAATGATCGGAAGAAGAAGTGATGAAAAACGGACTTCCAGGAACCCGGCCGGTCCCTGGAAGTCCGTTTCGTTTTACTGCCTGCTAAGCCGATTTTGCTGCATCATTTCCGTTCCTTGTGGTATCGGACCATCCATGTACCGCCCTCTTCATGGATGGCAGTGCCGATCCAGCCTGCCCCCAGGATCTCCTGCTGTGCCTGCGTATCCTCCATCGGCAGATCGACCGGGTCGTCATCAGCCAATTCGAGTTCGCCAGCCAAGTATTTCAGCATGACATAACGGGTCAAGTTTCCGTATTTCACGGTCAGCGATGCGATGTGCATGCCGAGTGCCAGCTTGTCCTTAAGGCTCGCGATGTTGAAAGGAGAGACGGTCGTACATAGATAATTGAACCGATCCGTATCCACTGTATCGAGAACTATCCGGCCGAGCTGGAGCTGGATTCCATTTCCCTGATAGTCCGGTGACACATTCGTTATTTCCGAGTACAGGACGGACTGCCATTCATCTGATGGAATACCGGCGTCCCTTCCGAGGTGCTCCGGGTCTTCCCCCGGATCGAGCAATGCCCGGAACGCTATCAGGCGGGCCCCGGCTCGGACGCCTGCAATTATTCCGTTCCCTTCCAGGATGCAGATGAATTCCTCATCCGTCAGCGGCTGGAGAAATGCTTTTTCCGCCAGGCCGCCAATGACTTCTTCCTGCAGCCGCTTGATGTCAGGCAGGTCATTGATCGTCAGCAGTTCAACAGGAAGCCGGGTGCCGTCCTTCAGTTTGACTGTCTTCATAAGGCAGTCACTTTGTCCTTGAAGACGGTCAGCTCCGCCAAGACAGCCTCATCGACATCGACACCGAGTCCCGGCTTGCTGCTCAGGCAGATGAACGGCACGTCGTAGTGCAGATCACCAACATCCTTGCTGAACTTCAAAGGACCTGTCAGCTCCACGCTCGTAATCGCCTTCTGCGAGAACGCGACGTGGAAACCCGCTGCCGAGCCGATCGATGACTCGACCATCGAGCCGATCTGGCAGTCGATGCCAGCCATGTCCGCCATATGGGCCAGTTTCATGGCCGGATACATACCGCCGCATTTCATGAGTTTGATATTGACTTTGTCAGCCGCACGCTTCGCGATGATGTCCCGCATCTCTTTCATGCCGCGGAGGCTTTCATCTGCCATAAGTGGGGTTGCGCTCTTCTGCTTCACCTCCGCTAGGCCATCGATATCGTCCGCTTTCACTGGCTGTTCAAGCCAGTCCAGATGACAGTCCTCCAGCTGTTTCAAGGCCTGCAGGGTCACCGCGCTGTTCTGCCAGCCCTGGTTCACGTCGACACGGATGGCGATGTCGTCACCGACCCGTTTCCGGACGGCTTGGATTCTCCTGACATCCTCCCGTGCTTCGGTCCCGACTTTCATCTTGAATGACCGGTAGCCCGCTTCGATCCGCCCGGCAGCCTCTGCCGCCATAGCATCCGGTTCACCGATACTGAGCACATGGGTGATCGGGAAACGATCATGATACCGCCCGCCGAGCAGCTGGTAAGCAGGGACCCCAAGCGCCTTGCCAACAGCATCCATGCAGGCGATGTCGATCGCTGCCTTGGCGGTCGGCACCCCGTATATCGCTTTGTCCATGACGTCATGCAGACGCTCGAACTCTCCAGGGTACAGTCCGAGGACGGCAGGAGCCAGTGTGTGCTTCAGTACTGCATAGGTGCCTTCCCAGCTTTCACCCGTCACGTGGTCATCCGCCACAGCCTCCCCATAGCCTGTTATTCCTGTATCCGTCGTCAGTTTGACGATGATGGACGGCATATCTTCGTACGTCGCATAGCTGATGACAAACGGATCATGCAGCGGCAGACGGATTGCTGAAATTTCCACTTCTTGAATTTTCATAAAGTTTTCTCCCTTTCCATTGGCAAGCGCTTATATGTAGTGTATCATTGTCGTTAAATAGTCGCTAATTATAAAGGTGGAAAATTCATTGAAAACAAAAATTGCCATTATTGGTTCGGAGTCTTTTTGCAGACGGGCGGAGGAGTTCACCGAACATCGACCTGATATTTCACTGGAGCTGTATCCCTATGAGGTGCCGGAACAATCGCCCGGGCTTCTGAAGAAACTGCGGCCGTGTGACGCGATCCTCTTTTCGGGATCACTCCCCTATATGGCAGCCGAAGGGGCGTTGAAAACGATTCCCGTGCCTGCCGTCTACATGAAACAGGACGAGACGGAAATCGCGGCGACACTTCTGTCGATTGCACTGCATCGGAGGATTCCGCTTTCCGGGCTGTCCATCGATGTCCGCGACAAGACGGTCCTCGAAAACGTCCTGACAGCCAGCGCCCCTTCTGAGGTTTGGCCGGCTGTGCACGTGCTGGATGAAAAATACAGGCTGGAAGACATCGTCGCGTTCCATGCAGACGCTCTGAAGTCGGGCTGTGCCCGCCTTGCCGTGACAAGTGTCCACGCCGCCTATGACCGTCTCGTGTCGTCCGGTCTTCCTGCGGTCAAGATGATCAATGTCAAAAGCTCATTTCTGAAAGCCGTCGATGCGTTATGCCAGGAAGCCCTCTATCAAAAAAGCGAAACGACGAAAGCGGCTGTCGGCATCCTTCAGGCCGACAGCCGCCTGACAGACAGCGGGGATATTGTGAACCGGCTGGCCCGGCTGCTGCATGCCCATCATTTCGATAATGGGGACGGCGCACTTCTATACACGACACAAGGCGCCATCCGCGCGGCCGTCCAGCTGCCGGAGTTCCAGCAGACGGCCCGCAGTGCGGAAGGGATGCTTGCGTTCGGAATCGGCCACACGCTGACGGCTGCAAAAGAAAACGCCGAAAGCGCACTGGGGTACATGAAGGTCGAGCATCCGGACGGTCTCTATCTGCTGGATGATAAGAAAAACCTGCGTAATCTGTACAAGATAGGCGGAGACGCCATCGAACTCCGCGTCACCGGGACGGCGCTCACCGAGATTGCAGAACAGACGGCTTTAAGCCCTGCGGTATTATCGAAGCTCACCTCGTTCGGTCAAAACCAGAACACCCTGCAGTTCACGGCCAACGACCTGGCTGACTATCTCGGTGTTTCAAGGCGGACAGCCGAGCGGACCATCAAAAAACTATTGCCTTTCGAGTATATCCGGACGATCGGCGAGGAGATGACCTATCGGCAGGGACGGCCGCGGGCGGTATACGAACTGAACTTTCCGGTCTATTAAAAAGAAACCTGCCCGAAGTCACCGGCTGACTGGTGACATCGGGCAGGTATTTCACTGTGTTCAGGAGTGCGCCGGCATCTGATCCTCTTCCATTTCGGGATTCTCAAGCAGCTTCGCATCCTGCTCCTCCATTTTCCGCCGCTCGGTGTCTGACATTTTGACGATCGAGAATCCAGTCAGCGCATAGATGATGGACAAGATCGGCACGACGAAGTTGATGATCGCATACGGACCGTATTCCGTCACCCCGACACCAAGCGTCCCGAGGATGAACACCCCGCACGTATTCCATGGGATGAAGACCGACGTGAGCGTTCCGCCGTCTTCCAAAGCGCGGGACAGGTTTTTCGAACTCAGCCCTTTGTCTTTATACGCACGGCTGAACATGCGTGACGGAACGACGATGGAAATATACTGTTCTGCACACGTCGTATTCGTCATGATGCAGGCGCCGATCGTCGAGATGATAAGGGAAGCCGTCGACTTCACGACTTTCATCAGCTGATCCATGATGGCTTTCAGCATACCTGAATACTCGAGGATACCGCCGAATGTCATGGCGACGATCGTCATCGAGACGGTGTACATCATGGAGTCGAGTCCGCCGCCGTCGAACAGGTTGTCGACAAGTTCGTTACCGGTATTGATTGAAAAACCTTCCTGCAGTGCCGTCAGGGCGTCTGTCGCCGTTCCGCCCTGGATGAAGATCTGGCTGAGGAAGCCCATGAGGATCCCGACGATGAGTGCAGGGACAGCCGGCACTTTCATGGCGACCATCATAATGACGGCCAGCGGGACAAGCAGCAGCCATGGGGAGATCAGGAAGCTCTCCTGCATGACTTTCGAAGTCTGTGCGATCTGGCCGAGTTCCAGATGGGCGTCCGCAAAGCGCCGGCCGAGGAACGTGAAGACGCCGAACGCAATCAGCAGTGCCGGCACTGTCGTATACAGCATGTGCTTGATATGATCGAAAAGATCGGTTCCTGTCAATCCGGAAGCCAGGTTGGTCGTGTCTGAAAGCGGTGACATTTTATCACCGAAATAAGCACCTGAGATGACTGCCCCGGCAACCATGCCGGCAGGAATCCCCATGCTGAGCCCGATTCCCATTCCGGCAACACCGATGGTCGCCATTGTCGACCAGGAGCTGCCGATTGCAAGGGAGACGATCGAGCAGATGATCATGATGGCGACGAGGAACCATGCGGGTGTTATCAATTTCAATCCGTAGAAGATCATAGTCGCGACAATTCCGCCGCCCATCCAGGCACCGATCGTCAAACCGACAAGCATGATGATGACAACAGCCGGAAGCGCCAGACGGATCCCTTTGTACATCATTTCCTCTATCTCTTTCCACGTGAATCCGTATTTCCAGGCTACCAATGACGCAACAGACGTACCGAGGATCAGCGGCATATGCGGGCCCTGCCCCAGCCAGACGACGGTTACGAGCATGACGAGGATCATGATGACCAGCGGCAGCAGTGCCATCCAGAAATTGATTTCGCGTTTTTCACGAGTTATGTTTTTCTCCATACAGCTCCACCCCATTCGATTTATCAGACTAGAAACAACTGTCGCTAATTAGTCGTTATTGGAATAGTAAACGCGTTTTTTTCCGCTGTCAATAGTTTTTCTGTAAACGGTTTCAGTGATATACTTATCGTATACACGAAAACCGGCTGTTTTTTCGGACTTTCCCGCAAATGTCCGCACGTTGGCCGGATCCGTACCCCGAAGGTGGCTTCTCAAAATGAAGAAAGAACATAAGAAAGAATCGTTCCGGCATCTCATCCTGCGGTATCTGTACATAGCCGTCGGCGCGACGCTTGCGGCGGTCGCACTTGAATTGTTCCTCATCCCGAATTCCGTCATCGACGGCGGCATCATCGGTATTTCGCTGATCGTGAATTACCTGTCCAATATCCCGTTCGGCATTCTGATCCTCGTGTTCAACCTGCCGTTCGTCTTTTTCGGCTACAAGCATATCGGCAAGAACTTTTTCATTTCGTCTACGTTCGCCATCGTCTTCCTCGCCGTCATCGAATTCCCTCTGAAAGCGGTCGGTCCGTTCGTTACCGACCCTCTGCTGGCAACAGCGTTCGGCGGGATCATACTCGGCGCCGGGGTCGGCATTGTCATCCGGAACGGCGGTGCCCTGGATGGTACGGAGATTCTCGGGATCCTGCTGACACGGAAGATCCCTTATTCCGTCGGTGAATTCGTGATGTTCCTCAACATCTTCATCTTCGGATGGGCGGCATTCGTCCTCGGTCCGGAGAAAGCGATGTACTCGATCCTGACGTACTATATCGCTTCCAAGGCGATTGACGCCGTTATCCAGGGGTTCGATGAAACGAAAGCGGCCATCATCGTGTCGGACGAATTCGAGGAGATGGCGGCAGCGATCGGTCAGCGTCTCGGCCGGTCCGTCACGAAGCTCCACGGCAAGGGCGGATACAGCGATGATGAGAAAGATGTCATCTATGTCGTCGTGACCCGCCTTGAACTGACCAAGCTTAAGCAGATCGTCCATGATATCGACCCGTCCGCCTTTACGACAATCATGGACACACAGGAGACCCATGGCTCTCGCTTCAAATCCCCGATCCACTGAGAGCTACCCAGCGAGACGCCCTGGCGTCTCGCTTTTTTGTTTAAATCCACTCCGGCAGATGCATTCTTAGAGGAAATGCACTCTGAAGCGGAGGGATTGTTTGGACAACGACGTTACAGAGCGGAAGACGCTGATGACCGGCCGCTGGCAGCTCGGTCTCCTGCTCTGTCTGTGCACTGCGGATGCTCTTGCTACGGATACAGGCATCCGGCTCGGCCTGATCGCGGAGAGCAATCCCCTTATGGCGCTGCTGTACGAGGACAGCCGCCTTTCGTTCTATCTGGTGAAACTGGCTGGGCCGATTCTGCTGATGGCCCTGTGGTCTCCCTGCAGCCAGTCTCCTGCGGTCCGACGGTTGCTCGCGGCCGCCATCATCCTCTATTGCTCCGTCCTTCTTCTGCATGCGTGCTGGATTGCGCTCTCCCTCATCTTCCTGGCCTGATCGGTTCGTACCGGACGTCTCCGGATGTTATACTGGCAGAAGAAGATTCAGCAGATTGCGAGGGTGTATCATGAAACAGACAATTGGAATACTGGCGCACGTGGATGCCGGAAAGACGACGTTCTCCGAGCAGCTCCTATTCAATACGAACCATCTGCGGAAACGGGGCCGCGTCGATCACCGGGATGCATTCCTCGATAACCATTCCATCGAGAGGGACCGGGGAATCACGGTGTTCGCCGAGCAGGCGGAACTGGCATACAACGGCCGTGCATTCACACTGATCGATACGCCGGGACACGCCGATTTCTCCCCTGAGATGGAACGGGCCCTTCACGTCATGGACGCCGCCATCCTCCTGATCAGCGGAGCGGACGGCGTGCAGGGGCATACGGAGCGCGTTTGGGAACTGCTGCGCGCCCGCAATATACCGACGTTCCTGTTCCTGAATAAAATGGACAGGGAAACGGCGGACGCCACTGCCCTTTTCGGCGAGATGGCAAGTCTACTATCAGACAACATCTTCGATCTCAGCCATCTCAATCCAGACGGTACGATGTCCGATGAGCTTGCCGAGTGGCTCGCTGAGCGTGATGATGAGCTGCTGGAACAGTATCTGGACTCCGGGTATGATGCCGCACTCTGGCACCGTTCCCTGCTCTCCGCCATCCGGGAAGGCCGTGTGTTTCCGTGCGGACAGGGCTCTGCGCTGCACAATAGCGGCATCGATGAATTTTTCGCTGCCTTCTCGGAGCTAACGGAACAGGACGAACAGCCCGCTTTGCGGTCGGCCCCTTTTGCAGCAACTGTTTACAAAATCCGTCATGACTCAGACGGCAGGCGGATGACGTTCCTGAAAGTCCATGCCGGAGTGCTGGACGTGCGCGATGAACTAGCTGTCTCTGGCGGCGAGCCGGCAAAAGTGACACAGCTCCGCCTGTTTAATGGCAGCCAGTTCGTCACAACTGCCGAAGCATATCCCGGTGACCTGGTTGCTGTTCTCGGTCTTTCCAAGCCCGCGGCAGGCGATGTCATCGGTGCGGTCATTCCGCCCAAACAGGACGGGTCGTCCGTCCCTGCCCTGAAGGCGGCCGTCCGCCATGAACCGTCTGTCCCGGGCAAAGAAGTATGGCGGCTATTCCGTATGCTCGACGCTGAGGATCCGACACTCCATGCGAGCTGGAATGAGCACAGCCAGGAGGTCGAAATCCGGGTGATGGGTGTCATCCAGCTCGAAGTGCTGCAATATGTCGTGCTGGAACGGTTCGGTATTTCCGTGACGTTCGGGGAGCCTGCGATCCTCTATAAGGAGACGATCGCTGCGCCGGTCACCGGATACGGTCATTTCGAACCTTTAAAACATTACGCCGAGGTCCATATACTGCTGGTACCCGCCGAGCGTGACAGCGGTATCCGCTTCGAGTCCGTCTGCCATACGGATCACCTGTCCCCCGGCCATCAGCGGGTCATCGAGAAACACTTGTCCGAGCGGGACCATCACGGCCTGCTGACAGGATCGCCGCTGACCGACGTCACTGTCACTCTGCTGACAGGCCGTGCGCACAATGAACATACATCCGGGGGCGATTTCCGGGAAGCCCTGTTCCGTGCGCTGCGTCAGGGCCTGGAACAGGCAGAGAATGTGCTGCTGGAACCTTATTATTCATTCAAAATCAAGGCTTCCGCCGAGCTGACCGGCCGCGTGCTGACAGATATCCAGGCGGCCCATGGCTCCTTCTCACCGCCAGAGTCTGACGGACAGACCATGACGGTAACAGGACGCGTCCCCGTTGCAACATTCCTTAATTACGGGTCAGAATTCGCCTCGTATACAGGCGGCAAAGGACTGCTCACCCTGACCTTCGGCGGCTACGGCCCCTGCCATAATCCCGGGGAAGTGATCAGCCGGATCGGCTATGACAAGGATGCAGATCCTGCCTATAGTTCCTCTTCCGTGTTCTGTGCGAAAGGCAAAGGGTATACAGTCGGCTGGGAAGATGCAAAAGAGGCGATGCACTGCGAAGTTACCGAGAAATGAGGGAGGACGATGAAGCGAGTTGCCGTGACAGGCTACAAACCGCATGAATTAGGGATTTTCGATGCCAAGCACCCCGGCATCGGCATCATCAAGACAGCGATCGGCGAGCGGCTCAGGACCCTCGCTGAAAACGGATTGGAATGGGTGATGATCAGCGGGCAGCCTGGTGTCGAGACGTGGGCCGGACAAGCGGCAGATGAACTGCGGGACCAGTTCCCGGACTTGCAGCTCGCGCTGATCACCCCGTTCCTTGAGCAGGAGAAGAACTGGAATGAGGCGAAAAAGGAAGAGTATGAGGAACTGCAGATGATGGCGGACTTCCAGGTCAGCCTGACCAAGCGTCCATACGAGGCGCCCTGGCAGTTCATCGAACGGGACAAGTTCCTGCTGCGGAAGACGGACGGCCTGCTCATCGTCTACGACGAGGAAAACGAGGGCTCCCCGAAGTTCATGAAACGGATGGCGGAACAGTTCGCGGATACCCATCCGTATGAAATCCTGACCATCACCGCCGATGATCTGCAGCTGATCGCCGAAGACATGCAGCGGGAGCAGCAGGATGCATCCACCGACTATTGACACACAAAAACACGGCATGCCTCCCGTCCATTCCGGGAAGCATGCCGTGCTTTTGTGTTACAGGATCGATGTCGTCATGAGGATCATCGTCATGAAGAAGAGGGTCATGTAATTGACCGAGTACAGAAACATCCAGTGCGCCCACTTGTAATCGTCTTTCATGATGAACCCCGCAAGAGACAGGCTGAGGAAACCAATATTCATGATCGTGACGAATACGATGAATCCCATGCCGAATGCGGCCAGGAAGAATGGCAGCGGCAGCAGACAGGCTGCATAGACGACCGACTGGCGCTTTGTCATCGGTATCCCTTTGACGACCGGCAGCATCGCGACACCCGCCGCACGGTATTCATCCGCTTTTTTGATGGCGATTGCAAATGTATGAGGCATCTGCCAGATGAACAGGACAATCGCGAGGACGATCGGCACCATATGATACGATGGCCCGACTGCCGCCCAGCCGATCAGTGGCGTCACAGCTCCGGAAACGCTGCCGATGACCGTATTCAGTGTATATTTCCGTTTCGACCACATCGTATACAGCACGACATAGGTGAACCAGCCGATGAATCCATAAATGGCGGCTGCCGGCGAAGCGGCATACAGCAGCAGGATACCGGCAACCGACAGGATGATGCCGATTTTCAGAATCGTCTCCATCGGGATATTACCGGTGACTGTCGGACGTTTCTGCGTCCGGGCCATCACCCGGTCAAGGTCCACTTCGTACCAGTTGTTAAGAGTCAGAGCACCTGCCATCAGAGCCGTGCTGCCCGCCATTGTCAGGAAGAACAGCGAGATATATTCGGCAAACGTCCCGCCGTAGAAATAGATCGCGAGCCAGAACCCCGCAAAGACAGGCAGGACATTCGCAATCAGCACAGGGCCTTTAAAGAGATATTTCAGGTCACTGGCAAGCGTGTCAGACACATGCCGTCCCTTTTCGAGCGTCCGCTCCATTGGTTTTTGCATAAGTTCGCATCCTTTGAAGAATGATAAGAAAGTTAAAAAGTCCGTTCCTTCATTCTACTATATCATTTTTCGCCTGGGAACAGAAAGGGGTGAAATGAAAAACCTGTGACAGTTTTCCCGTAACGCTCCAAGCTTTGGCCGGTTTTCTTTGTTTTACACATAACCGTAAGGGAATATGAGGGGTAACCGAAAGGAGACGATTCAATTGACTGCGCACGTTCCCGAAACAGCACGTACGAATTGGAAAAAGCTTGCTGCAGATGTCATGGTACCGGTCCTTGGTGGATCCCTCGCTGGCTGGCTGGCGAACCGGAACACACAGGATCGCTACAACAAGCTGGAAAAGCCGTCGTTCAGTCCGGCACCTTCGGTATTTCCTATCGCCTGGACAGCACTGTATGGGCTGATGGGATATGCAAAATACCGTGCAGACCGGCAGACCCCGCCCGCCATGAAAGCAAAAGTGCTCACCCCCTACGAACTGCAGCTCGGTCTGAACTATATCTGGTCGTTCCTGTTCTTCAAATGGAATCTGCGGGGCACCGCTCTGATCGAGATGACAGTCCTGCTGGCAATGATTTCACTGACGGCCTACGAGTTCCAAAAAGTCGACTCCGCGGCCGGCAAGCTGCTCCTTCCCTATATCGGCTGGGTATCGTTTGCCTGGACACTGAATTATTCGATCTGGAAACTTAACCGGAACTGACCTTTGCGTAGCAGACTGCTTTTTTGGGTATAGCAACAAAAAACAAGTCAGCAATCATCATTCTACAGCAAGGGGTTATGCATATGAAATGGCGCGGACGGAGAGAAAGCACGAATGTGGAAGATCGCAGAGGCAGTCGCGGAGGCCTCGCCATCGGAGGCGGACTCGGAACGGTTGTCATCCTCCTTGTCGTCATGTTTCTTGGCGGAGATCCGTCCGAGCTGCTCGGGGTGCTCTCGGACAGCGGAACGGCTCCGTCAGGGCAATACCAGGAGACCGATCAGGAACACGACCGGGCGGATTTCGTGAAAGTCGTACTCGCCGACACCGAAGATGTCTGGTCGGAAGTGTTCGCCGAAGAAGGCATGACGTACCGCAACCCGACGCTTGTCATGTATACAGGAAGCGTCCAGTCGGCATGCGGCACTGCAAGTTCCGCCGTAGGTCCGTTCTATTGCCCGGGCGACGAAAAGCTGTATATCGACCTGAGTTTCTACGATGAATTGAAAAACCAGTTCCAGGCACCCGGCGATTTTGCCATGGCCTACGTCATCGCACACGAAGTCGGGCATCACGTCCAGAAACAGCTCGGCACCAGCGATAAGATGAACGTACTCCGCAACCGGCTTTCCAAGGAGGAGTACAACAAATACAGCGTCCGGCTGGAGCTGCAGGCCGATTATTTCGCGGGCGTCTGGGCAAACCGGGCAAATGGAATGGACCTTCTTGAAAAAGGGGATATCCAGGAGGCGCTCCGTGCAGCAAGCGCCGTCGGAGATGATACGATCCAGCGCCGCTCGCAAGGGTATGCCGTCCCTGAAAGCTTTACACACGGGACATCCAAACAGCGGCAGGACTGGTTCGAAAAAGGGTACGACAACGGCACGATCGAAGGCGGCAATACGTTTGCCGGGCTGAATTTCTGACAAAAAAGCGTTCCGGCAGGCCAATCGGCTGCCGGAACGTTTTTTCATGCGCACGGATCATCTCCCTGGAGCAACGATCGGTGCATATTCGTTTGTAATCCCGTCGATTTGATCGCATATGATACGAGCACCGGCCATGGAATAACAGGTGCCGTTCCCTTCGTAGCCGAGCAGGAAGTATGTGTTCTCCTCTTTCGCTGAACGGCCGAGGAATGGAAGACCGTCCTTTGAGACACCGAATAAGGAATTCCAGGCATCCGCTATTTTCACATCCGCTAAGGAAAACATGGAGGCGACTTCATCGAGGATCTCCTGCCCTTTGCGCCGTATCAGTTCCTGATCTTCATGCAGACGGTCCGACTCCTCGTCGAGTCCGCCGGCTATGATACGCCTGTCTGCCGTTGTCCGGAAGTATAAATAGGGTTTCTTCGTCTCCCACACCATGACCTGATCGGGCCAGAGCGGTCCGGCCAACGGCTCGGTGGCAATGGCGAATGTCTGGTTGATCTGCGCCTTGTCCCTGATTTCCGGATACAGATCGGTGTACCCCGTCGCAATGACCAGGGACTTATACCGTATTGTATGGCCGCTCTCAGTTCTCACACAACTGCCCGTGCGGGAATTCACATCAACAGGTGTGTTCTCATAGTACTGCACGCCGGCCGCTGCATTGAAGTCAGTGAGTGCACGGATGAACCGGTACGGGTTCACTTCGGCATCATGCCATGTATGCAGTGCGGCCGGCTTATCGATCCCGTACTCGGCCAGCAGTGCCTGCCGGCTCAGGAAATCGGCCGGAAACTCGTATTTTTTCAAGTAGCTGTATTCACGTTTCAATTTTTCGGCATCCTCTTCGCGTGACGCATAGTAGATGCTGTCCCGCAGGCGGTATTCCACTGCATCCGGCAGCTCCCCTGCCAGCTCCGTCAGTTCATCCATCGCTTCCAGGCACATGCGGTAGAACAGGACAGCATCCCTTTCCCCGATCGAATCAACGAATTCGGACAGCATCGTATCGCTCGAATACTGAAGCAGACCGGTGTTGGCAGAGCTGCTTCCCATACCTGCCCTTCCGCTGTCCATGACAGCCACCTGCTTGCCGGCACGCGCCAAAACAGAAGCGGCAAGGGTGCCCGACATGCCCGCTCCGATCACGAGCACCTCCGTTTCCAGGTCTTGCTGCAGTGCCGGGAAGGCTTCCTCCCCGTTTTGTGTCCGGTCCCAGTATGTCTGTCCTGTTGTCAGCTTCATCGTAATCTCCCTTTCTCTCCATCTCGGATGCTTGTCTCATTCCCTGATTGGGAGAGTCCGCAAACCTTACAGAGCAGGGCACGTTCATATTTTCTTGCGGATCCTCAAGGAAAGCTGTTCAACCGCAATCGCAGCGAGCGTTCCGGTGATCAGGCCATTGGACAGCACGGAAGCGAGCACAGCCGGAAGGCCGGAAAAACTTGCAGAAGGGATGAACATGATTCCGACACCGGTCATCAGTCCGATGGCCGCTGTTTTGCGTGCACGGTATTTGTCAGGGTCTTCATCCAGCTCGGAAAACGCCATCGACACCATGTTGGTGAAGATCGCAAAGGTCACCGCATAAGCAACGGGTGCAGGCAGTGCGGCGAAAACGGACATCACAGCGGGAAACAGTGTCATGATCACGATCAGCACGCCTCCGATTATGAACGGAATGATGGATGCCATCCCGGTCGCCGCCACGAACCCGGCAGCTCCCGAAATCGGAACAGGACCGATTGCGGAGAAAGCCCCCGCCAGCAGGTGGTTGACACCGGATACAAAGGAACTCTGACGGATCCGGTCTTCGCCGGTCTGGCCGTACTTCTGCTTCAGCAGCGTCTCCATCACCCGGACAGATGCCAGCAGATTCGCAATCAGCAGCAGGGTGATGAACAGCGCGGTGACCGCCACTCCCCCATCCCAGACAGGAGGCCCGAAGACGAAGAGCCGCGGCAGTTCGATCCAGCTGCCCGGCGCATGCCTGACTGCCGGTGCCAATCCGAGAATCGCGAAGACGGCCCAGCCGATCAGGATGGAGAACAGGACCGCATATCTTGAAAGCCAACCGCGACTGCTCTTCATGGCTGTGAACGTGACCAGCAGAACGATGAAACTTCCCGCTGCAGTCCGGATGCTGAGCAGATCCCCCGCCGATTCCGTACCCGTCATCCCTTTCAGGAACGTGCCGCTCAGCTGAAGGATGAGCAGCATCAGGTAAGTGAACGTGATGGCCGGTGTGAACAGCGCTTTCATCTTCGAGATGACACCAGCTGCGGCGAGCAGCAGGAACAGCACACCGCTGTACAGCATGCCGCTCTGCAGTGCCTGCAGCGCTTCGCCTGATGTATTGTAGAAGACGCCGACCATTCCGGCGTAAACGACGAAAATACCCCACCATAAACCGGCTGGCCCCTCATTAATCGGCAATTTATGGCCGAAAAATGCCTGCAGCAGTCCGGCGATGCCGAGAACAAAAATTGTCCGCTGCAGGAACAATGCCGTGCCGCCAGGATCCATGCCGAACACATGAGCGATAGCAATCGGCGCGGCGATGGATGAGGCCATCAGGAAGACGGCCCATTGTATTCCGCCCGCAAGCTGTTTCATAAGTTGCCCTCCCTTTCAGCACAATACGATATAATTTCGTTCTACAGTATAGCATGATGGACTGGCAGTCATCGCAATTGTTTGCGGCCCCTCGCTTGAATCGGCCGGACATCGGGTAGAGAATGGATAGAGAGAACAAGGAAAGCAGGTGTCTGTACGTGGGAAACCAATTTGAAGAAATGCGGCAGAGGCTGCATCATATCGGCAATCTTTCGAATTATATCGAAGACCTTTTCACGAAACTGCCCGGAAATCTGATCTCCGAGAAACAGCGGAAAAAAATGATGAAAATTATGATGGATGATGAAGATCTTCAGAATCTCCTGGACGGACTGAAAAACCCCCGTCCGCCGAAATTCGTGCTCGTCGGCAGGACGGGCGTCGGCAAGAGCAGTCTAATCAATGCGATCAGCGGCCGCTATCTTGCGGAAGTGAGTGACGTCGAGATCGGAACGAAAGAGGCGAAGCGGTTTGCATACGAAGCGGACGGCCATACGTATTTCGAAGTGATCGACACACGCGGCATCGGGGAGTCGGAGACGTTCGATACGAATGCCGAAGACGCTTTGAAAAACGTCATCCAGTCGTTTGAACCGGATGCTGTGCTGTTCCTGCAGAAAGCGGCGGAGCGTGCGCATATCGATAAGGACATTCAAATCACAAAACGGCTCATGAAGAAAGCGGCGGAAGGCCTTCCGCTGATCGGTGTGATCACGCAGGTGGACGAACTGAATCCGTCCCGCATCAAGGAACCTGACAGCTACCCGCCGGAGAAGATCCGGCTGATCGCCGAAAAGACAGAACAGCTGAAGAGGATTTTCGCACAGGAAGGGATGGAACCGGCAGCCATCCTGCCTGTATCTTCCTACCTCGAATGGACGGAGCAGGACGGCGGCAGCCCGAATATCGCCTTTGACGGAAGATATGGCATCGAGGAACTGATCGATTTTTTGGAAGACAGCCTGGATATCCGGGCAGCCATCCACTTGAGCCTGTCAATCCGCCTGAACACAATTACTGAACGGATCGCTCTCCGTTTCACGAAAGTGTTCTCTGCACTCGCAGGTACTGTAGCCCTCAGCCCGCTGATCGCGACGGACATCGCTGTGCTGCTTGCGCTGCAGTCCATCCTGCTGATGATCATCGCGTTCTTGTCAGGCCGTGAGCTCGACTTCAAGACCGCCCGCGAAGTGATCGTCTCGCTAGGAGGCATCGGGGCAACCGGCTTCACACTGCGGATGATCGCACAGCAGGGCAGCAAATTTGCGAACCTCATCGTGCCAGGCGCCGGCTCAGCCATCAGTGCAAGCATCGCGAGCGGCGGCACCTATGCGATCGGGAAAGCGGCGATGGCCTATTTCCTGCGCGGCGCAGATGAAAGCGAACTCAAAGAGATTGTCAAGCAGGCGCAAAAGGAATTCGAAACAAACGAATGAAAAAAACTGTCCTGCAGGCCCGATTTCAAAGGCGCAGGACAGTTTTTTCAGTTGAAGTCGATTGTTTGCGGCGGCTCGCCTTTTTTGTTCATCAGACGGATCTCATCGGGAATCACTTTCAAGATGACCAAGTCCGGGTCATCCGGACCTTCGAACCATGGCTTCATATGATCGTTCCAGACTTTCTCACGCAGTCCTTTATCGTCCGAGATCGTGACGGTCCCTGCGATTTCAAGATACGCATCGCCATATCCTTCGTCTTGGTAGCCGAGCAGGATATGCGTATTCGGATTGCTCTCCAGTTCGTCCACTTTCTCAGTTTTTTTCGATGTCGCTGTGTACATCGTAAAGTTTTCGGAGAAGAATGTCATATACCGGCTGAATGGCTTTCCTGCCTGTACGGTCGCCATCGTGCCGACATGACTGTTCTCCAGGATTTTCTGCGCAGTTTCTTTTGTATTCATGGTACCCTCTCCTTTTCGATCAGCTACTCCCAGTATTCCTTCTATAGGAGTTCACTAAACCTGGAAAGGCTTCCCCAGCGTCACACTGCCTTATTGCGGCCCGGTGTCGCCAAAACAATCACCCAGCCGATCAGCGCACCGGCAATCGCCGGGATCAGCCAGCCGATCTGCTGCTCATGAAGCGGAAGATGTCCGAGAACATCCAAAGCCGGTTCGATGACGATACCGCCGCCAGCCAGCCCGTCGAAAATGCTGACCAGGGCAGTTCCCGTTAATGCGAGTGCATAGACGACCGGCCGTCTGCCGAATGCTCTGTCGACGAACGACAGCAGCATCAGAACGATTGCAAGCGGATAGATCATCAGCAGAACCGGCAGTGACAGCGAGATGAGCTGTGTCAGTCCGACATTCGCGACAAGCGCACTGAATACGGAAAACAGGACGACAAACGACTTATATGGCAATGATGGAAATGCTTTAGAGAAGAACTGCGCACACGCCGATACGAGACCGACCGATGTTGTGAGACAGGCGAACAGGATCGTGACCGCCAGGATGATCGGCCCGAGTGATCCGTAAAGCAGTTCAGATGCCAGGGAGAGGATGATCCCCCCGTTTTCCTGGGCACCGAGCACTTCCATACTGGAAGCGCCGATAAAGCCGAGCGATATGTATACGAAACTCAGACCTGCGGCTGCGACGCCGCCTGCGATGATCATGGATTTCAGCAGACCTTTCGATGTCGTCACACCTTCCGCATGGATTGCCACAGTTATTACACTTCCGAAGATGAGCGCCGCGATGACATCCATCGTCAAATACCCTTCCACGAAACTTTTAAAGAACGGATGGGCACCGAACACTTCATCCGGAGACATGATCGTTCCAACAGGCGTCAGAAAGCTTTTGATGGCGAGCAGCGCGATGACGGCGAACAGGACAGGCGTGAGGAACTTACCGATCCGATCGACGAGTTTGGCCGGATTCAGCGCCAGCCCGATCGTGATAGCGAAAAACACGATACTGAACAGGACGAGCGGCCATTGTGCGCTTGCAAGTGTTTCCGGGAGGAAGGGTGCCATGCCGATTTCATAGGAAACCGTAGCCGTCCGTGGAATTCCGAAGAACGGACCGATCGCCAAATAGACAATTGTCGTGAAAATGATGCCGAATACCGGATGGACCCGGTCTGCAATCGACCTCAGATCTCCGCCGGCATGTGCGATCGCGATGACCGCCAGCAGCGGCAGGCCGACTCCGGTAATCAGGAAACCGAACATCGCAATGGCGAGGTCCGTCCCTGCCAGTTGTCCGAGTTTTGGCGGGAAAATGATATTCCCTGCTCCCAGGAACAGTGCAAAGAGCATGAAACCGATGATGAAATTCTTTTTAATTGTCAATGCTTGTACAACTCCTCATAGTACATGGAAATAAACGGATTAAACAAACTTTTCTCATTGTAGAGCGTAACAAACATTCAGCAAATTAGAAAGGATTATTATCTGAAAAGCTGGTACAGCAAAGAATGGAGGTCAATTGTTTGTTATGGAATACTATTTCCCATACAATGACTCACTGTAAAAACATCTGGGAGGCAGCACCTATGAAAAAGTTTCTATTGCTTGGAGCGATGGGGGTCCTGCTGGCGGGATGCTCAGACAATCAGGACACCGAGGAGCCTGACACAGCGGATGACCAGACTTCCTCGCTGGAGGATAACTCAGTGAATACTCCGCCGGACAGTGAAGCTGATGCAGAACAGCAGGCTTCCGAAGAAGCGGAAATGGAAGGAACAGATGGGGATTCCGATCAGGCGGTCGAGAGCGGCGAAGCTGAAACTTCCGTGGATGACCCGGCGCTTGCAGACTTCGAGGAATACAGCACGGTCAAGGAAACAGCGGACATCGATGGCCTGAAAGGGATCGTGGAAACCGATAATCCCGGCACCCGTGTCATTCTGTATGAAGACGAAAATGGAGAAAAGAAAGTGAAGAGTATCTTCGTGAAAAAAGAGAACCGGCTGAAAGTCATCTCGCTCGTCGATGACGGCATGCTCTATAACGACATACTGAAATGAAAAAAGGAACAGACCATGCCGGCGGCATGGTCTGTTCCTTTTTCATCACCTGAGGTATCGGCGTGCACCGGCATATTCCCTGTTATACGGTTCAGCTGTGATCGGCATGATTTCGACAGTCCGTTTCGGATTTGGCGAGTGGATCATTTTCCCGTCACCGATATACATCCCGACATGATGGACACTGCCCTGCCCTCTGTTATGTGCAAAGAAGAGGAGATCCCCCGGCTGCAGGCGGTTTTTCGCTACTGCCGTCCCATGCACTGCCTGGACGCTGGCATCCCGCGGCAGCTCGATTCCGTGCTGACGGTAGACCGAATAGGTGAACCCGGAGCAGTCCAGGCCAAAGCCGGAAGTGCCTGCCCACAAGTACGGCAGTCCGTTGAATTTCTTCGCAGTCGCAAGGATATCTTTCTGGGATGGCTTCGGAACGGCTTCCCCCGGCTTCTTCACTTTCACGTCCGTCTGGCGGAGATACATTGCACCATCGACAGGTGTCTGCACTTTGACCCAGCCGGACGAACTGTCAATCACCGGCAGCTCCGTATTGAAACTGATCGTCATGAACGGCTGTCCTGATGCTGCAGAAGTATAAAGCTTGGCTGTCGGTGAGCTGACAACCGCTTTTGCACATCCATCGTAATCGGCATAGCTTGCCTTCACGTGTGCTGCCGGCACCCATCCCGGATAGCCTGCCTTGTTCTTCGGCGAGTACTGGTCTTTCACTGCAATCTGCATCCACTTTCCGGATGTCTTCAGAACTTCGACTTCCTGTCCGTACAGGGCCTGTGTTTCCGTCTTCCCGACGAGCCACTGCTTCTGCGGAATCGTCATCGACTTCGTCCATTTCGCCATATCGGCAGGATCCCCTGTGGCCGGCCGGTCGACGGTGCGTGCAAGATTCGGGGCTTTCCACAAAGTCGTCACCGGCGTGCTGACATGGTAGGTCTTCTTGCTGACCGGCGCGAAACACGTGAGCACTTCACGGAAGTCCGGCTCCAGGATCCGGGCGAGGAAGATTCCGAAATGGGCCCGGGTCAATGTCATTTCCGGCTTGAACGTGTGGTCCGGATAGCCGAACGTAATATTGTTCGCGAACAGGATCCCGATGGACGGGGCTGCAAAGCTTTTCTGATTCACGTCTGTGAATGCAAAGCCTGTCTGGCCCTGTCCTGTCTTCAGGTCGAACGCACGCACGAGGATGGCAGCCATCTCGGCACGCGTCAGATAAGCCCGGGGATTGAATTTCCCCTGCAGACTGCCGACCATGATCCCTTCATCGGCGACGGCTGCTATGATGCCGTACCCCGGCATCCCTTTCTTCACATCGGCGAGTTTCGGATCCGGTCTGCCGGAAGTCGGAAGGTCCCGTGCCTTCACGAGCATTTCAGCAGCGTCAAGTCTGGTGATGGACTTGTTGACGCCGAAAGCGACGTTCGGACCTGAAGCTGTGATACCCCGTTCCGCGAGAAACTCCAATTCGGCTTTGGCCGCGTATTGGTCGCCCACGTCGCTGTAGACTCCGGCGGCAGATGCATCATATGTCACAGAGAAAAAAAGGGCGGCAAGCAGTATGGGGAAAAGCAGTTTTTTAACCATGTACAGCCTCCTGAACCAGTTGATACCTTAAAGGTACACGAGTTACCCGGTTCTGTATAGACTATTTCAGTCAGGAAACTGAATTATTTCACCGCATGATTTCTAGGAGCCTGTTGATTTCCCTTGTGCCGATTTCCTCCCATTTCCGTTTGTCCGCAATACGGCCGTCCTTATCGACCGGTTCCTGGAACTGGTTGAAGGTGGCTGTCAGCAATGAGCTCTCATCGGACTCAAAACCGACGTTGACGACATGCTTGATGAGGAACGGTTTCGCAAAGAGGAGAGCCGCATGATCCTCATCCAGAATTCCCGCAACCACCCGGAACGGCGCCCGGACGTAGATCGTCTCCCCTCCTTCCCTGTTGAGCACCCTGTCAAAAAACCCGCTGTCATAGTCCCAGTTGCCGCCAAGATGATAGCCGGCCTCTTCCAGCCGGTGCCGGATGCTGCCATAATTAGTCTTGCGTCCTTCAAGTCCCGTTGTCAGTTCAATCATTTCAACACTCCTGTCTCTTCCTTTTAGCGTAGTATCTGCTTTCCGGCGGATTCCATACTGGTGATGGAACTGTAAAAACAAACTATGCTATAATCGTTTTGGTACCTGGTATTGAGACGGACTGCTAATTGTAAAAGAAAACCTGCTGAGGGGGATATCACATGCTTGATGAATTGCTGAACTTGAAAGGGAAAAATATTGTCGTCATGGGGGTTGCCAATGAACGGAGCCTTGCATGGGGAATTTCATCCGTACTGTTCGACGTCGGTGCGAACGTGATCTTCACGTACCGGAAAGAACGGTCGCTCGCCAAGCTCGAGAAAGCGCTGGAGAAGAACGGCCGGAATGCACGGCTCGTTGCGGAATGTGACGTGAATGAGGATGAAAGCATTCGTGCCGCGTTCAAGAAGATCGGCGAGGAAGTCGGCGTCATCCACGGCGTTGTCCATTCTGTCGCATTCGCTAACGCAGAGGACCTGCACAACGATTTCGTCGAGACATCACGGGACGGTTATGCGTTCGCCCAGGACACAAGCGCCTACTCCCTCGTCGCGACAGCCCGGGAAGCACGTCCGTATATGACAGAAGGCGGGTCGATCATCACGATGAGCTATCTGGGCGCAGAACGTGTGCTGGATGGCTATAACGTGATGGGGGTCGCAAAAGCGGCACTCGAATCATCGATGCGCTATCTGGCCAATGATCTTGGGAAAGAGAAGATCCGTGTGAATGCGGTTTCGGCGGGCGCTGTCCGTACACTGTCCGCAAAAGGCGTTCCTTCGTTCAATACGATCCTCCACCAAATCGAGGAAAAAGCGCCGCTTCGCCGGAATATCACACTGGAAGAGGTCGCGAAGATGAGCATGGTCATGCTCAGCGATCTGTCGAGCGGTGTGACAGGTGAAGTCGTCTATGTCGATGCCGGCTATAACATCATGGGCTGATTGACGGTAACTAGTAGAAAACAGGCTGTCGGAACGACCGGTGCATACCGGTTAATTCCGTACAGCCTGTTTTTTCAAATCAGTTGTTGGCTTTCATCGCTTTCTTCGTCCCTTTTCCGATGATCGCATCATAATCGATATAGGCGAAAAGGTCTTCCCCGATTGTGCTGCTGAACTGCTGCAGTTCGGCAGCTGTCAGGTCTTCGATCCCCTTGCCTTCCTGCTCGCAATACAAGATCAGGCGGCCGACGATACTGTGGGCATCCCGGAACGGCACCCCTTTGCTGACGAAATAGTCCGCGACTTCTGTCGCATTCAGGAACCCTGCTTTGACCGCGCCTCTCATGTTTTGCTCATTCACCTGCATCGTGTCGATCATGCGCGCCATGATGCCGAGGCAGTCAATGACGGTGTCAGCCGCATCGAAGAATTGTTCCTTATCCTCCTGCATGTCTTTGTTATAGGCAAGCGGCAGCCCTTTCAGCGTCGTCAGAAGAGCGAACAGCGACCCATAGACCCTCCCTGTCTTTCCGCGGATCAGTTCAGCGGCGTCCGGATTCTTCTTTTGCGGCATGATGCTGCTGCCTGTTGAATAGGCATCCGCCATCGTGATGAACTTGAATTCCTGGCTGCTCCACAAAATCAGCTCTTCGCTGAGACGGCTCAGATGCATCATGGCAATGGAGAAATCCGACATGAGCTCCAGCAGGAAATCGCGGTCACTGACACCGTCCATATAATTATCCACGGGTTTAGCGAAGTGCAGCAGCTCGGTCGTCACAGTTCTGTCGATCGTATGTGTCGTGCCGGCGAGCGCCCCGCAGCCGAGCGGGTTTTCATCCATCAGTTCAGCCGCATTCTCGATCCTCTTCTTGTCCCGTTTGAACATTTGGACATACGCGCCGAGATGATGACTGAACGTGACGACCTGTGCCCGCTGCAGATGCGTATATCCGGGCATGATGACATCATGTTGCATCCCCTTTGCATGCAGGGAGTCGATGAGCGATTGAAGGGCAGCAGCAGTTTCCCTTGCTGTCCGTTTCGCGTACAGCCTCATATCGACCGCCACTTGATCATTCCGGCTGCGCGCTGTATGCAGTTTTTTGCCTGCTTCACCGATCCGCTGTGTCAATTGCATTTCGACGAACGAGTGGACGTCTTCATAGTCGCCTTCGACTTTCAAAGCTCCGGAATTGACGTCCGCCTGGATCGCCTCCAGGCCATCCGCAAGCGTCTCCCCTTCTTCCGGTGTCAGCAAATCGCAATGTACCAGCATCGCAACATGTGCAAGGCTGCCTGCGATGTCGTCTGCAATCAGTCGATGGTCGATCGGCAGCGACGTGTTGAACTGCTCCATAAGTTCGTGTTCTTCCGATGTGAAACGTCCGCCCCATAATTTCATATGCCCATCCTCCATTATGTATAATTATTAATTAAGATGAATTATAATTCAATCTTAACCATTTTGCAAACTTCCCTCTTGCCGTCTCGTGCATTTGTATCGGACACGGATTTGGGGTATACTAAACAGTACGCTCATAGAACTGAAAAGCGGGTGATCCTTATGTCCATATTGTCCAATACTGACCGAACTTATAAATTTTCTACCCACTCCCCTGACACACCTGTGTCAGGGGTTTTTGTTTCCCCACTGCAACTATGTGAAATGGAGGCGATCCGATCATGACGAACACCACCCATTCCCGTCCCTCACTCATCGCTATCTGGGTCAGCCTGATCAGCAATATCGCGCTCACCGTCCTGAAGATCATCGTCGGATCGCTGTTCCGCAGTCCCGTGCTGCTTGCGGACGGCTTCCATAATGCCGGGGATGTCGTCGCTTCCGCAGCCGCACTGACATCCATGCGGATTTCCAAACGCCCTCCGGATGAAGACCATCCGTACGGACATGGCAAGGCGGAAGTCATCAGTTCCGCACTCGTCGGCCTCATTTTGGGGGCGGCAGCCATCTATATCGCTGCGGAAGCAGTCAGGGCAATCTTTGAAACACCGGCAGCCGCGAGCCTGCTTGCGCTGATCACCGCTGTTGTTTCGATGATCTGGAAGCAGGCCCTCTATTTCTATACGATGCGGATCGGCAGGAAAGAGAACAGCAAAGGGCTGATCGCAACCGCATACGACCACCTGGCTGATGTGTATGCGTCGCTGGCCGCTGTCATCGGGATCGGACTCGGCCTGCTCGGCAGCTACTTTGATATCCCGGTCCTGCTGTACGGCGATCCTGTTGCAGGATTGATCGTCGCTGTGCTCGTCTTCCGCCTTGCCATCCATATCGGCAAAGAGGCCCTCGATATCCTGATGGAGAAAACTGTGAGCGCTGAACGCCTGGCCGCGTTCGGTGAGCTCATCCATGAGTTCCCGGAAGTGAAGCGGATCGACCGCCTCCGCGCACGTGAACACGGGCATTATGTGTTGGTCGATATCCGGCTCAGCATCCCTGCCGACCTGTCGATCCAGCAAGGCCACGATATTACGAGCCGGCTGCGGAACGCCATCAAAGACGCCAATCCGGACGTGGGGGAAGTGCTCATCCATGTGAATCCATGGTATCCGGATGATGTCGAACTGCCGGAAAAGACGTTATGATGTATACTGGACAATATTGAAGGAGTGGTGGCAATGATATCAAACTGGCTGACAGCCTATATAGAAGCGAATACGACGGATGAGGGAATACCGCTGACGGAAGCGCAGGCCGCTTACGCCAGGGAGAGGGGACTTCTTCCAGCAGGCTCAGAGGTCCTGGCGCCTCCACTGTTCAATCCGTCCTATGTCACGGCGGACAAGGAGACGGACGAAGAGACCCCTGCTGAAGACGGGATCGGCAGCCGGCCAATCACCTGGGTGAAAGACCATCCGGGCAGCTACGTCTATGCAGAAGAGCCGCTGTTCCAGACCGTCGGGGTCGATGGCGTCTCTTTGGAAGCCGATGATGTATTCGGCACAGTGACCGCCCTGTTCGGCCTGCGTTTGCAAAAAAAGCACGGAGAGTGGCTGAAACAGTATATCGATCAGGATCTCGGCACAGCTCCCGGCACCCGGAGCATGATGTTTTCGAATGAAGACGGTCTGTGGGATGTGAATATCGCTCTGGATCACGCGGAAGGATTCTCGGATGCACTGACGTTCAATGACACGCTGCAGTTGCTGTACAGCTGGCTGTTCCGCATGCTGACCGCTCTCGAGGACCAGGCGTGACGATGCAGACAGACCGTTTTCTCTATACGTATGTCCGGCAGACCGATGATCATGACCTCTGCCGGCTCGAAATGCGCGCGCTCTTCGGACAAGACACCACAGCCAACTACCTGTTCAGCGGCCGCTGTATCGATCCCGAGAGGAGCCCTTTCATGAAAGAGCGGCTCGACGTGCTGGCAGCCGCCGATTCCATTGAAGAAATCATCCGGTTCGCAGCAACCCTGCCGGATGACGGCACAACCTTCCAGATCCGCTGCCTGAATACGATGGCTCTCGGTGAAACCGAAAAGATTCCGCACCCCGAGCGCCGCAAGATCGAGCGATCCATCGGGCTGAAGATGGCTGCAGCGGCGGACCTGTTCAGCCCGGACCTGCTATACGGTGTCGTCCGTATCGGGGACACCTTCCTGTTCGGCAGCCTGACAGAAAATACGGCCGGGTGGCGCAACCATATCAAGAAGCCTGAAATGTATTCGACAGCTCTCAGCACGCACGTGGCCCGTGCTGTCGCCAATATCGCCGTTCCCCATCCGGAAGGCGTCCGGGCGATCGATCCGTGCTGCGGCATCGGCAATGTCCTCGTCGAAGCCCGCTCGATGGACATCGACATGACCGGCCGGGACATCAACCCGCTCGCTGTGCTCGGGTCGCGCAAGAACCTCGAACATTTCGGTTTGACGGGCACTGTGGATGTCGGACCGATCGAGGAAGCCGCCGGCTATTATGACGCGGCGGTCATCGATATGCCGTACAACCTTTACACGCATGCGACCCGTGAGCAGCAGGCCTCCATCCTGAAGGCCGCCCGCCCGCTCACCGACAAGCTCGTCCTCGTGACGATCGAAAACATGGACGACCTGCTCGCCGACGCCGGTTTTACGATCACCGACCGGTGCATCGCGAGGAAAGCCCATTTCGAACGGGAAGTTGTGGTTTGTGAATGAAAAGAAACAAGCCGTCCAATTTGGGCGGCTTGTTTGTTTGTATGAATCACCAGGCTGGTATTGTGTAATCAAGTCTCCCAGCCGCTTATTATTAAAGCATGCATATTACTCTTCTACAATCGCGCCCTATTCTAGAATAAACCCTTAAAAAGTCACAATCGATATTATGTTAGTCATCTAGCAATTTTCGGTTTTTACTATATGACTTTCTCAAAGAAATATAATTTAAAAGAAAGAAAAATATTGTTGCTAATGTAGCTGGTCCAATAACATTTACTACTTCTTGTAAGTTAGCTGGAATTCCTTTAAATACACCATAAACGATTATAAACAGGATTCCGAAACGAATCGATCCATAAACTTTAGAACGTTTTTCCTTTTTGTATCTTGCTTTTGTTGCAATTTCAGGATATTCAATACCCGTCAAGGTCGATCTCAAAAGTATATAAATACTCAAAAACCCTAAAGAAATAAGTGCCATCACATCTCCAGGAACATTTAAATCTATTAAAAAAGAATCAACAATTAAATATAGAAAGAGCAATATACTTAAAATTAATACTGATTCAGCTACAAAATACAGAAATCGTTTTTCCCTATATTCATCTTTTGATAATAAGTTAGCAATCCACGTTTTTTCCATTTCAATCTACCTCCCAAAATAATTCATCAAGTGTTTTATCCAATGCTTTTGCAATTGCAATACAAAGATTCAGACTTGGATTATAGTCTCCCTTTTCAATTAAACCAATCGTCTGTCGGGTTACTCCAGTTACTGTGGCTAATTCATCCTGTTTCATAGAAACTTTTATCCGAGCTATCTTCACGTTATTTTTCATAGATACCTCTACTTTCTTGCAATATATATATTACTTACGTAACTTATACTTTACATTACATTTTCTTAAAGTCAATTAAAAAAACGCTAAAAAGTAAAGAATAAATTCCATACTTTTTAGCGTTTAAAACTTTCTTCCGATAAATGGCCCGTTTGTGGAACAATACACGTTACAATCCTCAGCTGCTTTCCATCTGCCTTTACAGCAGATGGAAGCAATCCAATACCCTGTCGCAGCTGAGAGTCCTCATTCGAATATCCTAATTGGTCTTATTTTGAAATCTCCACAGCATAATCCGCCAGCAGCCGAGCTCCGTATCCGGTTGCTGTTTTTGGATAATAGCCGGAATCAGATGTTTTCTGCATGGCCCCAGCCATGTCGACGTGCAGCCACCGCGTGTCCTTGGCGACGAATCGGCGCAAGAAGAGTGCGGCCGTGATCGAACCCGCAAAGCTCAGGGAACTGATATTGTTGAAGTCCGCGTAATCGCTGGCGAGCGTGGTATCGTACGCTTCCACGAGCGGCATCGGCCAGACGGCATCGCCGTTCATTGCCCCGATTTGTTTTAATTTGTCTGCGAGTTCTTCATCCCCGAATACACCGGCGATATCCGAGCCGAGCGCATTTTCGATGGATCCTGTAAGCGTCGCGATATCGAGGGTGTACTTGGCGTTCAATTCACCCGCCCGTATCAGGGCATCGGCGAGGATGAGGCGTCCTTCTGCATCCGTATTGCCGACTTGCACGGTGTGCCCATTTTTGTACCGGATCACTTCACCCGGCAGGACAGCGGTATTGTCTATTGTATTCTCTACCATCGGAATGAGGGCGACTACGTTGACGTCTGCACCGGAATCAGCGAGCAGTTTCATCGCGCCTGCTACTGCCGCCGAACCGCCCATGTCCATCCGCATGTCGCTCAGGTCCTTGCCGCTTTTCAGGCTGATGCCCCCTGTATCGAATGTGACGCCCTTGCCGACAAGCGCGACGAGCGGTTTGTCAGGATTGCTGCGGTAGGTCATTTCGACGAACGATGGTGCATAGCGGCTTCCCCGGCCGACTGTCAGCACGCCGTTCATCTTCATCTCTTCCAGTTTGGCCTTGTCATGGACGGTGATTTCGACGTCGGTGCCGCTGAATGTTTCTTTCAACCGCTCCGGGTACGTTTCCGGATTCAGGACATCCGACAGTTCGTTCATGAGGTCACGGGAGAAGGACATGGCCTCCGCGCGCAGCTCTCCCGTGTGCGCATGCTGCTCTGCTGCCCCTTCTATGGACAGTTTCGTGCAGAACGGTTCAGCGTCAGACTTATATGTGAGGAATTGATATGCCCCTAAGTACCAGCCTTCTGTGAATGCAACCGCAGCGTCTTCTGCCGGGATGGCGGAAAATTGCCGGCTGATGGATGTCGCGGACACTATGGCGCTTTCAACCTTCGCACGGCTCAGTGTCCTGGCTGCTTCCCCCGCAATGGAGCGGACGGTTTCCAGGCACCCTTCCTTGCCTTCTTTAACATTCAGGACATACCATTGCTGCCCGTCCGCGAACACGGAGCTGCCGGAGCCAGCCGGGATCTGCTGTGCAAACGTTCGTAATTCCTCGTTTTGCTGGATGGTTTCGTCTGTCGTAAAGAGCACGTTAACTTGTGTCATTCTCATTCTCCCCATTCTGTCTGGATTGCTATATTAGGATTGTTGTTCCGTTCCCAGTGTACCATATGAACACAGATGATTCGAATTATTGAAGATTCATTTTTCAAGTTCATGCGTTTTGCTGCTTGACCGTTTCTCCCACTTGCTTGAGCGCGCCGGCTTATTGCTTGAGCGCTTCTTCCAGGTGCTTGAGCGCTTCGGGACTTGCTTGAGCGGCCCACTGACTCTTTGAGCGCCCCGGCATCCAGCTTGAGCGTTTCTCCACAAACTTGAGCGCCCCCAGTGCCGGCAAACAAAAAAGCCACCCCTCTGCAGGAATGGCTCAGCTGTTGACGGAATTCATCGTATCACCTTTTTGGACATTTTCATAATTCGCAGCGCCTGTCCGTTTCTTGATTTCCTCTTCGGACAGCGGCGGAGTGATCTTGCTTTCTTCGACCGGGGTCTCTTCCAAGTACTGCGTATTCTCGAGCTTGCGGTTACGCGCGTCCACGTCACGCCCGTAACGCTCAGCCTCGTCAACGGTCATCTGGCTGTTTTCCGGTGCGTTCTCTGGTACATCCACTGCAATTCATCTCCCTTCCATCTGAAACACTTCGGTAACTCAGTATTCCCCCGCCAGGTATATTCAAAACATTTTGCAGGCGGATGAATTCGCTGAGAGGATTGTGGTACGCTGAATATCAGAAGAGGTGATCAGATGAACATATTAGTCGATGCCGACGGCTGTCCCGTCGTCGATCTAACTGTACAAACTGCCAGGCAGCACGGGATCCCCTGCCTGCTCATTTGCGATACCGCCCATCAGATGGAACGTGAAGGCGCGGATACACTTGTCGTCTCCAAGGGTGCAGATGCTGTGGATTTCGTCCTTGTCAACCGGATCCAGCCGGGTGATATCATCGTCACCCAGGATTATGGTCTTGCCGCCATGGCACTTGCAAAACGCGGCAGGCCGATCGATCAGAACGGCAGATGGTATACGGATGACAACATCGACCAGCTGCTGTTCGCCCGGCACACCGCGCAAAAGGTCAGACAGGCCGGTGGGCGGCTGAAAGGACCGAAAAAGAGAACGGCCGAGCAGAATGAGGCATTCCTGAGCAGTCTCGAAAGATTGATCGCCCAGCAGGCTACCTGATTGATTCCTGATAGACATAGCGACCCGCCTGCCTGCATATAGTTAACGCGTTACGGTGCAAGCTGGACAACACATACATCCGCGTCCGTCTCGGCATACAGGCTGTGTTTCTCAAACGGCGCCATGTGCAGAACGGTTTCGGCAGTGACGGAGACCGGTTCGCCTTCCACTGTGAAGCGGACGGTCCCTTTCCTGACGATGATTAGCACTTCCATATCCGCATCATGCTCGGCGACCTCCTCACCTTTGCGCAGCTGGATATTCAATATCTTGCCGTTGGTTCCCGACCATACCGGCTTCACGGATTTCGCCTGCTGTACAAGCTGATTGTTCGTTTCGATCAGTTTCATCCTGAATTCCTCCTCGTTCAGCCAAGTGCGCGCCGCATATCCGGCAGCACTGCTGCAGTCTGTCTTCATTGTACAGATTTCCGTCCCGGCTATCACATATCTTGTCTAACCGCGTTTGCAAAGATGCTAAATAGGAAATAAGTAACTTAAAGACGTTAGGAGGATTTTAAATGCCACAGATTTTATCGGTAAGCACTCACCTTCCGCCGAATCTGGTGAAGCAGGAAGAAGCCGTCGAGCTGTCACGGTCCGTATTCAGCGGCCGTTTCAAGGATATCGAACGGCTTTTGAATGTGTTCCAGAACGGTGATATCGAACAGCGGAATGTCTGCATGCCGCTCGATTGGTATGGAAGACCGCATGACTTTGAAGAGCGCAACGATCTGTACATATCGAAAGCTGTAGAATACGGCACATTGGCAGTTACGGACTGCCTGCATTCAAGTTTTCTGGATCACCCCGTCTCCTACGAAGATATCGATGCCATCATCTTCGTTTCCAGTACGGGTATCGCGACACCGAGCATCGAAGCACGCATCATGAACAAGCTGCCTTTCCGCGATGACGTCAAGCGGATTCCGCTGTGGGGGCTCGGTTGTGCCGGGGGTGCAGCGGGGCTCAGCCGCGCCCACGAGTACTGCCGTGCCTATCCGAAGGCGAACGTGCTCGTCCTGGCGATCGAACTGTGCAGTCTGACGTTCCAGAAAGACGACTATTCGAAGAGCAACCTGGTCGGCGTCTCCTTGTTCTCGGACGGCGTCGCCTGTGCACTTATTGCGGGTGATGATTCGGCCTTGTCAACGGACCGGGTTCGCCCTTCCATCATCGGGACAACGTCCAAGCTGATGCCGGATTCCGAGGAGGTCATGGGCTGGGATGTGAAGAACAACGGCCTGTATGTCGTTTTTTCGAAAAGCATTCCAACAATCATCACTGAATGGCTCGGGCCGTTCGTCCATCAGTTTTTGGCAGGTCATGGGCTGAATGATCAGGACATCTCACATTTCGTCGCCCATCCAGGCGGCAAGAAGGTGCTGAAGGCGTATGAAGATGCCCTGCATTTCGACAGTTCCATGACGGCCATTTCGAGGGATGTCCTGCGCATGAACGGCAACATGTCCTCCCCTACTGTGCTGTATGTCTTGAAGCGGTTCATGGAAACCGGACCTGCGGCCGGCGAATACGGTGTGCTGGCAGCGCTCGGTCCCGGGTTTTCCGGGGAACTCCAGCTGCTGAAATGGGAATGAGGTGGACTGATTGCTGTTCTGGATCCTGTTTTTGATCGTCGTCTGTCAGCGTCTCGCTGAACTGGCTGTTGCCAAGAGCAACGAAAAGAGGATGAAAGCGCAGGGGGCGTATGAAGTTGGTGCACGTCATTATCCGGCGATCGTCCTGCTGCACACAGCGTTCTTCGTCTCCCTGCTGCTTGAAGTGCTCATCCGGAAGCCGCCGCTCTCGCCGGTCTGGGGGCTGCTGCTCGCCGTCTTCCTGCTTACGCAAGTGCTGAGGATCTGGTGCCTGGCATCCCTCGGCAAGTATTGGAATACGAAGATCATCATACTTCCCGGTGCGGATGTTGTGATGAGAGGCCCTTACCGCTTCATCCGCCATCCGAATTATGTTATCGTCGCAACGGAGATCTTGGTTCTGCCGCTGATATTCGGTGCCTGGATCACGGCCATCCTCTTCACACTGCTGAACATCTGGATGATGTCCGTCCGGATTCCGGAAGAAGAGCGTGCGCTGAAGGAAGCCACCAATTACAAAGAGAAGTTCTCATTGGATAATTGAAAACAGCGGTCCGTCATCGAGACGGACCGCTGTTTTTTCATGCGGATTCTCTATCATATGTGAGAGTCTTGCCTGTCAGGCTGAACAGGATCGTCAGTACGGGAGAGAACAGGCAGAACAGCGCGAAACCGAAATAGTCTGCGACCGGGACGCCGAGTACATCGGCGATGAAGATCCCGCAGACACTCCATGGGACCAGCGGATTGACGACCGTCCCGGCATCCTCCATGACGCGGCTCAGATTTTTGCTGGCGAGTCCGAGCTTTTTGAACTGCCCCTGGAACGCCTGGCCGGTCAGCAGGATGGATAAGTACTGTTCACCGATCAGGACGTTGATGCTGACAGCGGTGGCGGCGGATGCCCCGATGACGGAGCCCGCTGTCCGGAGCGACTGCTCCACTCGTGCAAGCAGCGTCTGGACGATCCCGAGCTTGAACAGCAAGCCGCCCATCGTAAGAGCCAGTACCACCAGAGTGATCGTGAAGAACATGCTGCTGATCCCTCCCCGGGTCAGCAGGCTGTCCACCGCCTCCACGCCCGTTTCCGAGACGAACCCGCCGAACAGGATGCCGAACACCTCGGATGCGCTGTACGGATGCAGCCCGCAGCCGACCGCGACTGCCGAAGCTGTGCTGCCAGCAAGCGTCATCAGTGCAGGGACTTTCATCAGTGTCAGGGCGATCAGAAGTACGAGCGGCACGAACGAGACCCAATGGACGAGTCCTGTCTCGATCAGCGCCTCCCGGAACGAGTGGATCGTATCCATCTTCGCTCCGTCAGCAGCGGGCGACAGGATGGCGAAGATGATGAACGACAGCACGAATGCCGGCACGGTCGTCCACATCATATTGCGGATATGGGCGAACAGGTCGACTCCGACGAGCGAAGACGCCAGATTGGTCGTATCCGAAAGCGGCGACATTTTGTCCCCGAAGAACGCTCCGGAAACGATGGCTCCAGCTGCGATCGCAGGCGACAGACCGAGCACACCAGCCATACTGAGCAGTGCAACGCCGACGGTCGCCACGGTTGTCAGCGAGCTGCCGATGGAGATACCGATGACCGCTGTGACCGTGAAGGCGATCGCATAGAAGTACGTAGGTGTAATGAGCTGGAACCCCGCATTGATGAGACTCGGGATCGTCCCGCTCATCATCCAGCTGCTGATCAGCATGCCGATGAAAAAGAACAGGAACACTGCGCCCATACCGGCACCGGCACCTTCGGTCATCCCTTCCTGCAGCGTGCGGTACGGGACTTTCCTGAACAGGCCGTATCCGATGAGCAGAAGGATGGCGGCCAGTATAGGGAGGTGCGGCACGGCGCCGAACCCGATGATGCTGACACTGATTGTCAGGATGATCAGGACGGCGAGTGATAGAGATGCTGTGAATGATGGTTTGATAACTGGCTGGATGTGGTCCATGTCGTGCCCTCCTCGGCAAATGCAAAAAACTCCATTCGTCCCCATAAACAGGGACGAAGGAGTTCTCCGCGGTACCACCCAGATTGACAGGCAGCCAGGGCCCGTCCGCTTCATTGGTCTCAAAGCTGTACAACCGATGACGTACTTCACAATCCGGCTGCCTGGACTCCCACCGACCGTCCAGTCTCTGTCTTCTGCATACCCGGATGTGCTACTGCATCATCACTTTGATCACTATTCATGATATATCGGAACGAATGTTATTGAAATCTTACCACGCAAAATCGGATTGTCAAGCACGCATCGATTTCATCGCTGTTCACAAGCGACGCCGTCTTTGTCGCCGTCCAGCCGATCCGTATACGCGGGATGGCCTTTCTTCACACCATCCGGGTACACTTTACGCAATTTGGTGCAGTTCGCGAATGTCTCTTTCGCCTTATCTTTTGCTGAAGACGGCTTTGGCGCTGACGATGCTCCTTTCCCCTCCGGATAGGCAGTACTGTCAAAACCGCGGTCGGTCGCATAGTCCTCAAGCGTCCAGATACCGATCCCCTTCTTTTTCGCTTCAGCTTGCTTCCTCTCATACTCATCGAGATGACGGGTGTTCGGTGGGTACACATACGCCACACGCGCAAGACCCTCTTCCAGCAGTTTCTCCTGCACACTCTCTCCGTCTATGTAGATATAGGCGAGCAGCCGGTTGTATTTGTCATACTTCGGTCCGACGTCGAACTCGATTTCCAATCTGCCGCTATTGAGGATCTCCTGATTCCGCCGTTTCGCCTCTTCGCCGAACGGCTGCTTTCCGAGACGCGGATGGTTCGTCTCCGGCGTGTCGATCAGCAGATAGCGCACGTTCTGCTCTTTGCCTTCGTACTCGATTTTGATCGTATCACCGTCAATGGTTTTGATAAGCTCAACTGGGATCAGCCCTTCCCTGGTCGGAGCCGTCTCTTCCGCCGGGCCGAACAAATAATAGGCACCGGCCAGGATGACAGCGATGACTAATGCGGACAGGCTCCCTTTCGTCTTCCGTCTGCTTCTGTTCTGCGGCATTTCGCCCACCACTTTCCTTACGTCATTCTTGTCAGTTTACCAGCATTGCAGGCAGATGAAAAGCAGCCGCGGCAATGGCGGCTGCTCCTGAATTTATCGGTTCCAGTGGCGGTGCTGTGCGACTGCCTGGACGAATTGGTCAGCGAATCCATCTTGTCCGGCTGCCACCATACCGTCCGTCATTTCGACGTTCGATTTCTCTGCGAGCGGCTGTGCTTTCGACAGAAGGGCGATCGGTTTGAAATGTTTGTACGCTTCGTTCAGGAAGTCGACCGTATCCATTTCATACTGCTGCTGGTTCTCCGCGTCCCCGCCTGCAGCGACGATTGCATCATAGAGGACAGCGTGCATCGTCTGGGTCGTTTCATCGATTTCCGCTTCCAGGCCGCCTGCTCCGGTCACGGTTCCGTACCGTTCACCGATCAGATCGACATTCATACCTGCGTTCAGGCACGTCTCGACAAGTGTCTCCACTTCTTTGTCGTCGAATCCATTGCCGATCAGGATTCCGACTTTGCGGGTATCCGGAAGTTTCGCTTTGTTTTCCTGGCTGAGAGCAGGTGACTCTTTCTCAACAGTGCTCTCTTCATCGCCGTTCGGTGCGTGTACACCGACTGCATGGGCAACTGCAGAAGCAAGCCCGTTATCTACGTTGCCGAACATGTCGACGACCTGCTGGCGGACGTCTTTGTTTTTCACCTTGCCGACTTCAAAGCTGAACGCATCGACAATATGCTTTTTCTCCGGCAGACTCATGCTGTTCCAGAACAGCTTCGCCTGGGAGAAATGGTCTTTAAACGAATCGCTCCGTGCGGCAACCTTCCGACCTTCCACCTTCTCCTGATAATGGACATATCCGCCATCCGCTTCCGAGGATACGGAAGGTGTGTTATCCGCCATCGAGTTTTTGTGGTAGGCGACCTGTCCTGTATTGATGGTCTGACGGCCGTAGCCATCCCGCTGGTTGTTGTGGAACGGACAGACCGGACGGTTGATGGGCAGTTCATGGAAATTCGGCCCGCCGAGACGGATCAGCTGTGTATCCGTATAGGAGAACAGACGGCCCTGCAGCAGCGGGTCATTCGAGAAATCGATGCCCGGCACGACATGGCCGGGATGGAATGCCACCTGTTCCGTTTCAGCGAATACATTGTCCACATTCCGGTTGAGCGTCATCTTTCCGATGAGCTTGACCGGCACATCCTCTTCCGGCCAGATTTTTGTCGGATCCAGAATATCGAATTCGAAATTGAACTCATCTTCCTCCGGTACGATCTGCACACCAAGCTCCCATTCCGGATAATCACCGTTCTCGATACTTTCCCAAAGATCCCGG
Source organism: Sporosarcina koreensis (assembly GCF_000826145.2). GTDB lineage: Bacteria > Bacillota > Bacilli > Bacillales_A > Planococcaceae > Sporosarcina > Sporosarcina trichiuri. The sequence continues at coordinate 27,454 of NZ_LN651337.1, read as the reverse complement.
CGGTGGAAATCCGGATCTTTCCCGCTCACTTTCTGGGCCTCATCCCAGACGAGCGAGTGGACGCCCAGTTTCGGCTTCCAATGGAATTTGACAAAATGAGATTTCCCTTCCGCGTTGATGAACCGGAAGGTATGTACGCCGAACCCTTCCATCATGCGGAAACTTCTCGGAATCGCACGATCGGACATATGCCACATGATCATATGTGCGGATTCCTGGTTGTTCGCAACAAAATCCCAGAACGTATCGTGGGCGGACGCCGCCTGCGGCATCTCATTATGCGGTTCCGGCTTCACGGCATGGACGAGGTCAGGGAATTTGATGGCATCCTGGATGAAGAATACCGGCATATTGTTGCCGACGAGATCATAATTCCCTTCTTCCGTATAGAACTTCACGGCAAATCCGCGGACGTCACGCACCGTTTCCGCGGAACCGCGGCTTCCGGCAACAGTCGAGAACCGTGTGAAGACCGGTGTTTTCTTTCCTGGCGTCTGAAGGAAGCCGGCCTTCGTATACTCGCTCATCGACTCGTACAGTTCAAACTCACCGTGCGCGGCATACCCTCTCGCGTGCACGACCCGCTCAGGGATACGCTCGTGATCGAAGTGCGTCATCTTTTCACGGAAATGGAAGTCTTCCATCAGGGTCGGCCCGCGGTCACCCGCTTTCAGCGAATGCTCATCCTCCGAAACTTTCAGTCCCTGGTTCGTCGTCATCGATTTGTTATGGTCATTGGAACGAAACGTCTCGAGCTGGCGATGCTTTTCGTTCTGCATGTCTTTTTCGTTTTGCACTGTTCCGCCTCCATTCAAGAATAGCTGTCTATCCTCTATTCCCGGAGACTTTCCCGCTAAACTGTCAGCCTGTGAAAAATCCTCCTGTGACATAACCTGCAGCGGTGAACAGCAGACCGAACAGGACGGAGCCGGCCAGGTAGAGGATCGATCTGCCGTACTTCCCGAGCCGCATCATGCCGATCCCCTCTTTGATCCACGTGGAGAACGTTGTAAGGGAGCCGGCGAACCCGGACACGAGAAAGAATGTGATCGGTCCCGGCAGCTGAAGCCTCATGACAAACCCGATCAGCAGGCAGCCAAAAAGGTTCACGGCCAAGGTGCCGACTGGTGCATGAGCGTCCTGGTTCAGTTTTTTCGAGACGGCAAACCGGAGCATGGCGCCAAAAAACGCTCCGGCGGAGACTGCAAGTATATCTGCTGCGGTCATGTGCTCTGCCTCCTTCCGCCAAGTACGATGCCGAGTGACCCGGCGGCCAAGCCGGCGATGAGACTTGCCCCGACGTATAGCAGCGCCTGCACGGGATCCGATTCAACGAGCGACAGCGTCTCGAAGCTGAATGTGGAAAACGTCGTGAACGACCCGAGGAAGCCGACGGAAATCGCGTCGAAGGCCGTCCTGTTGACAAGTGTCCACTGCAGTGCGCGTTCGACGAGGAAGCAGAGGATGAACGCACCTGCTATATTGACGGCGAACGTGCCGGCTGGAAAGCCGTCCGTCATCGGGTACAGCAGGCTGATCCCCGTCCTCGCGAGTGCGCCGAGAGCACCTGCCGCCCCGATTGCCAGATAGGTCTTCATAGCTCCGCCATCTCCAGCATCCGCTTCTCCAGGACCGGCTGCAGCGCCAATTTTTTGGTCGTTCCTGCGAACCGGATCTCGATCGACTCCTCCCCGACTTCAAGGATCTCCCCTTTGCCGAAGACCCGGTGCTTCACGAGCGTGCCGGCATGCAGCTGCTGCAGCTCACCGATGCCGTCCGGATTGACAGGGACCGATTTCGGGGCAATCGTGCTGTATGCCGGTTTGGAGGACGGATTCCGTTCTTTGGCAGGCAGAAGAATACCCCGGACTTCATCGAGGAATCTGGAGTCTTCTTTCCCCTTGCCGTCCTGCGAAGCGAACGAACACAGTTCAAGCCGCTCCTTCGCGCGCGTCATCCCCACATAGAACAGGCGCCGTGCCTCTTCGAGGGCATGACGGTTATCCAGGTCTTCATCCGACGGAATGACGCCTTTGACCAGATCCACCATGAACACCCTGCGGAATTCCAGCCCTTTTGCGGAATGGAATGTCGACAGTGTCACAGCCTGTCCGTCCGGCTGTTTCTTCGCCTCCTGTACAGCCTGCTCGAGTGTTTTCAGCTGGTCCGCGAATTCGATCATCGTCCGTGTCTGTTCCGCGATCGATTCGAGTGTATCCAGGATGCCCTTCAGGCTGTCCGCCCGGTAGCCGAACTTCGAAGACATACTCACCAGACTCTCTTCATAGCCGAGCTCATACCGGATCATCCGGATGATCTGCGCCGGCCGCATGTCGGGGATCTTGCGGTAGGCGGCCTCATACTCTTCCAGTTTGCGGACCTGGCTTTCCTTCAGCACTGCTGACTGGCGGTACGCTTCGAACACATTGCCAGGCAGCGTACTCACAGCGAACGCGGTCAGCGCGCTCCGTGATATGAAGAGGTTCATCTTTCCTGCCACTTTTGCAAAAAGGTCTTTCCGTTCCCAATTGAAACTGAGACGCATGAAGTTCAGGACATCCTCCACAACCCAGTGGGAAAAGAACTGGTCATCGGCATCCTTCATATAGAACGGGATGCCCCTCCTGTGCAGTTCGTTGACGAAAGGAGTGGAGGATGCATTGTTGCGGAACAAAATAGCCGTTTCGCTCAAGTCCGTTTCAGCAAGAAGCTCGTAAATCACATAGTCCACCTGCCGCTTTGTATCGTCGAACCGACGGAGACTGACATCTCCCTTTTCTCCATTGTCCGTCTTCATCTCTTTTGGCCAGCGTTTTTTGTTCCGGCGGATGAACTCGGCGGACAGGCCGACGATTTCCCGGGATGACCGGTAATTCTGTTCCATGGACAGCAGCTTGGCATCCGGGTAGACAAGTTTGAAATCGAGCAGGTAATCAGGGTCCGCGCCACGCCATGAATAGATCGACTGGTCATCATCCGCGACGACACAGAGATTGCCGTGCATGGCGGTGAGATGCTCCACCAGTTTGTGCTGGACGAATGAAGTGTCCTGGCTTTCATCCGTCAGGACATAATCGTATTTGCCTTGGAATTCCCCTGCCAGGCTGTCGTCGACCCTCATCGCTTCTTCCGCTGTCAGCAGCAGATCGTCGAAATCGAGGAGCTTCGGTCCAGCCTGCTCCCCTTTCATCTGCTCATATTTCCTTGCAATGGCTGCAGCCTGTTCGAACGGCTCCAACTTCGGGCTCCAGCTGTCCGCAGGGATCATCCGGTTCTTCATCAGGCTAAGATAGGTCGACAGCGCAGTGACCTGGTCATCGGTCCCATTCTCCTTCAGGACGGTCCGGCAGGCGGTTTTCAGCAGTTTCTGTTTCGCATACCCTTCCAGGAGCGTGAAGCTGCTTCCTTGCTTTGCCAGCCACTTTTTAACTATCGAGAAGGCCATGCTATGTATGGTGGAAAAGTCGGCAGGCGGCAGATCGGGGAACAGTGAACCGAACCGCTGTTTCATGTCGATCGCGGATGCCTTGCTGAACGTGATCGCCTTGATGCGTCGCGGATTGACCTCAAGTTCTTCGATCAGATAACCGATCTTCATGATGATTGTCGTCGTCTTCCCGGATCCCGGGCATGCCAGCAGCAGCATCGGGCCCTCTGCCGTCCGTACGGCTTCCTGCTGGACATCATTCAGCCGGATGGACAGCTGATGCTGTTTCCGTTCAAAAAAGTCTTCCATTTGCATCAAATCTCCCCGTAAAATTCATATCTCCAATTTACCACAAAGAATGTCCGGACGTGTACAAAGGGCAATTGAAAAACCTTCCTCAGCGAAAGAGGAAGGTCCGGGTATACAGCTGTTTTCAATTCAGAAGCCGCCGGTTTCGAGGCGGTCGTTCTTCAAGTCTTTTTTCTTATCATCGCTGCCTGTGTAGGCGGTGGAAGCGACTTCGTTCTTATGGCGCTGTTCGTCCGTGTATTCGGTCCCTTCCATACCGCTGGATTCCTGGTCGGTCCGACGCTTTTCATTTTCATTGGATTTTGCCATCGTGAATCCCTCCTTTTCGATCTACGGTCAGTATACCCGCAAAAAAGAGGGATAACCCAAAGGCTCGCCAGTTATTCCGGACTGCCGATCTGGGTTAGCGGGAAGAACCGGAACTTCACCTTGCCGACGACCGAATCTTCATCGATGCTGCCGAAGATACGGCTGTCCATGCTGTTCGTCCGGTTGTCTCCCATCACAAACAGCTGGCCTTCCGGCACGGTCACTTCGAAATCCTGTGTAAGGTTCTGGCCCTCCGGCAGTGCTGCTTTGTTGGTGTCCAGATAATGCTCCGGATACTGCTTGCCGTTGATGGTGAGGACATCATCTTTCATGACGACCGTATCGCCCGGCAGTCCGATAACCCGTTTGATGAAATCTTCTTCAGCATTCGGCGCATGGAATACGACTTTATCGAAATGATCGAGTGATGAAATTTTTGAAATGACGACACGGTTCCGGTCATGGTAGGTCGGCTCCATCGACTCGCCGGAGACGATGACCGGCGTGAATAGGAATTGCCGGACGATGATTGCGATGATGACTGCGGCGACCAGGGATTTCCCCCATGACCAAAATTCTTTCTTTGTTCCTTCTTCCATAGCTGTCCCTCCAATTCAGTTCTCTATCACATAGCCAAGCGAGCGCAGGCCGTTATCGATGAATGATTTCGTATACTGGAACACTTCTTCCCGTTCAGGCTCCAGATAGACATCGTGATAAAAACCGCGCCATTCCTTGAATTGAAATTCAGTCAGCGGCTGGCGCTTCAGCCATTTTTTCGTTTCCCGGATGTCCGTCAGACGGTCTGCACCCGCTGTATGGATGAGCATCGGCACGTCCTGCACCTGCTTTTCGGATTGGACGGCCCCTTTTGTGAACGCCGCCATCTCCTTATACCAGCTCCCGGTGACAATTGACCGGACTTCCGGCGCATGGCGTGTCTTCGGCCGTTCCTCCTCATTCCTCGACAGCATATCGTATGTGATACCGTGGTCCAGCTTCATGGATCCAGCGATACGCGTCAGCATCGACGAAAATTTCGGCGGCTGGTGTTTGAGCACGAGCCATGGCGAACTGAGGATGACTCCGGCGCACTCCAACTGTCTTCGCTGCAGCGTCCGGATCACCATCACGGCTCCTAGCCCATGCCCCACTACAAATACAGGCACCGTCTCCTTCAGTGCCGCCTCGATCATTTTACCCGTGAATTCCATATAGTCATCGAAAGACTCGCCGTGCGGACTGCCTTTGTCATCCGGTCCGTGACCGGGAAGGTCCCCGGTGATGACATCAAAGCCCGAGATACGGAACTGCTGGATGAGCCAGGCATGGCGATGATGATTTTCATACGCACTGTGCACGATCACGACAACCGCTTTCGCCTGGCCGTCCGCTTCCCATTTCCACATGATAGGTTCCTCCCTTTATTGCCTTATGCAACCTTCTTTGTGCACACTCTGAAACTTTGATAAGATTATTATACAGCATTGCATCACAAGGAGGGTATTCCATGATCTATCCATATAATGAAGTCACACCGGTCCTTGACGAATCGGTATTTGTCGCCGACCATGCCGTCATCACCGGCGATGTCGAGATCGGTGCGGGATCATCCGTCTGGTTCAGCACAGTCATCCGGGGTGACGTTGCACCGACCCGTATCGGCAGGAACGTCAGTATCCAGGATCTGTCCTGCCTGCACCAGAGCCCGGGCACCCCGCTTATCATAGAAGATGACGTCACCATCGGCCATAAGGTTACATTGCACAGCTGCACTGTCAAAAAAGGGGCATTGGTCGGAATGGGATCTATCGTCCTGGACGGCGCGGTTATCGGAGAAGGTGCATTCCTAGGCGCAGGCAGCCTGGTGCCGCCGGGAAAAACAATCCCTCCCGGCATGCTCGCACTTGGCTCCCCGGCAAAAGTCGTACGGGAGCTGAACGAAGCGGACCGGGCGGATATGGCGCGTATCACCGCGAGCTATGTGGAAAAGGGACAATCGTATAAGCGGATGCAGCAGAAGAGCTGATCATCCTATACCAAAAGCAAGGCAGCGACTATTCCGCTGCCTTGCTTTTTTTCATCATAGCGTCCGGCCGGCATGGACCGCTCCTGCTCTCAGCGTCTCCGCTTTGTCGGTGCGTTCCCACGGCAGATCGACATCCGTTCTGCCGAAGTGGCCATAGGCGGCCGTCTGCTTGTAAATCGGACGGCGCAGGTCGAGCATCTTGATGATCCCGGCAGGCCGGAGATCGAAATGCTTCCTGACGAGTTCCACCAGTACATCTTCGGACAGCTGACCGGTGCCGAACGTATCCACGGAGATCGACACAGGTTTCGCAACACCGATTGCATACGCAAGCTGCACTTCACAGCGGTCGGCAAGCCCTGCAGCGACCAGGTTCTTCGCCACGTAGCGGGCCGCATACGAAGCCGAGCGGTCCACTTTCGTCGCATCCTTGCCCGAGAAGGCACCGCCGCCGTGGCGGGCATAGCCGCCGTACGTGTCGACGATGATCTTGCGTCCGGTCAAGCCGGCATCCCCCTGCGGTCCGCCGATGACGAAACGGCCTGACGGGTTGATGAAATACTTCGTCTCCTCATCAAGCAGATGCGCAGGCACGACCGCGTCGATGACATACTGCCGGATATCGTGCTGCAGGCGCTCGAGAGTCACATCAGGATGATGCTGTGTCGATGTGACGATCGTATCGACACGCACCGGTTGGTTGTCCCCGTCATACTCGATTGTCACTTGCGTCTTGCCGTCCGGCCGCAAGTAATCGAGGGTTTCGTCTTTCCGGACCTTCGTGAGCTGGCGCGACAGCTTGTGCGCCAGGCTGATCGGCAGCGGCATGAGCTCTTCCGTTTCGTTGCACGCAAAGCCGAACATCAGGCCCTGATCCCCAGCACCGATCGCTTCCAGTTCTTCGTCGTCCATCTGCCCTTCCCTCGCTTCGAGGGCGACATCCACACTCGCCGCAATATCCGGTGATTGTTCGTCGATTGACGTCAGGACGGATGATGTCTCGTAGTCAAAGCCGAATTTCGCACGTGTGTAGCCGATCTCCTTGACGGTTTCCCGGACCACTTTCGGGATGTCGACATAGGTCGTCGTCGTGATTTCACCGATCACCAGCACGAGACCTGTCGTAATTGTTGTTTCGCATGCCACCCGTGCATTCGGATCCTCTGCGATGATGGCATCCAGGATCGCATCTGAAATCTGGTCGCACATTTTGTCCGGATGGCCTTCCGTTACCGACTCTGAAGTGAACAGCCGCCGATTAGTCATCTGATTTCCTCCTTCAGCCGCAGGCTTCCCTGCAGCGGATTCGTGATACGGTACTCTCGTTTTCCCAGTTTCGTCCCGCGCCTGAAGAGAAGCGACGTTAACGGTACCAAGGACAAAGGCGAACCATATAATAGAAAAAGCCTCTCACTCACGTATCGCATACATGAGGAAAGGCATATGTTTACAGGCACCTTTCACTCTTATCGTCCAGGGAGTGATCCCTGCTTCAGGTTTGGCACCTTCTCACAGACAAGGACGTCTGTGCAGGTTGCCGGGCATCATAGGGCCTGTCCCTCCGCCAGCTCGGGATAAGAGTATCCGTTCAACTATCTATGCTACGAAAAAAGACACCGGTTGTCAAACATTTTTCCGTATCTCTCACTTGAGTTTTCAATTAGTATAGTTTATTATTCTTAATGTGTTATACTAATTCAAAATATAGCGCCCCATCGAGGGCTATAATGAAAAGGACGGTAATCGACCTATGATTTCAGCGAAACTTGATAATGGACTCAAAAAGCTTCTTTCCGGACCAACCGTCACCTTGCAGCCGTCAGTGCCTGTATTGGTTGAAAAGGCAGTGTCCCGCGGAGAGGCAAAGCTGTCAGCCGATGGAGCCGTTACAGCGCAGACCGGTAAATACACCGGCCGTTCACCTAAAGACCGTTACATAGTGGAAGCGACCCCTTCCAAAGAGAAAATCGACTGGGGTTCTGTGAATCGTCCGATTTCCGAGGACCATTTCGATTCATTGTACCACAAAGTGCTCGGCCACCTGAAAGCGAAAGATGAGCTCTTCGTCTTCAAAGGCTTCGCAGGTGCCGACAAATCATCACAACTTTCCATCCAGGTCGTCAACGAGTATGCCTGGCAGAACCTGTTTGTCCACCAGCTGTTCATCCGGCCGACGGAAGAGGAACTGAAGACGCATGAGGCTCAGTTCACGATCCTGGCTGCCCCTTCGTTCAAAGCGGATCCTGCAGTCGATGGAACGGATTCCGAGACGTTCGTGATCATCTCCCTCGAAAAGCGAGTCGTCCTGATCGGCGGAACCGAATATGCGGGAGAGATGAAGAAATCCATCTTCTCTGTTATGAACTATCTGCTTCCTGAAAACGGGATCCTGTCCATGCACTGCTCAGCAAACGTCGGAGAAGACGGCGATTCCGCATTATTCTTCGGTTTGTCCGGGACAGGAAAGACAACCCTTTCAGCAGATGCGAACCGCAAGCTGATCGGTGATGACGAGCATGGCTGGTCGGATCACGGCATCTTCAATATCGAAGGCGGATGTTATGCGAAGTGCATTAACCTCTCCCCTGAGAAGGAGCCTGAAATCTATGGTGCGATCCAATTCGGCACAGTTCTCGAAAACGTCGTGCTCGATAAAGATACACGCATCCCGGACTACGATGACAACACGCTGACCGAAAATACGCGGGCTGCCTATCCGATCGGCAACATCGACAACATCGTCCTGCCGTCCGTGGCAGGCCACCCGAAAACAATCATCTTCCTGACTGCGGATGCGTTCGGCGTCCTCCCTCCGATCTCAAAGCTGACGAAGGAGCAGGCGATGTACCACTTCCTGAGCGGTTTCACATCCAAGCTCGCCGGAACGGAACGCGGCATCACATCTCCGGAAGCGACATTCTCGACATGCTTCGGATCCCCATTCCTCCCGCTTCCTGCAACGGTCTATGCCGATATGCTCGGGAAGAAGATCGATGAGCACGGCTCCCGCGTGTTCCTGGTCAACACAGGCTGGACGGGCGGCGCATACGGTGTCGGCAAACGGATGGACTTGAAGCATACCCGTACGATGGTGCGCGCAGCACTGTCCGGAGAGCTCGATACTGCGGAAACGGAAACGTCCGCTACGTTCGGTCTTCAGATTCCGACAGCGATCGAAGGCGTGCCTGCCGAAGTGCTGAACCCGCGGAACGCTTGGAGCAATCCGGCTGACTACGATGCCAAAGCAAAAGAGCTTGCGGACCTGTTCAAGGAGAACTTCAAGAAATTCAATCACGTTTCACCTGAGATCATCCAAAAAGGCGGTCCGATCATCTGATTCTGACGCAGCGAAAAGAACCTCCCGGCCGGGAGGTTCTTTTATTGTGCTTTCATCCAATCCGTCAGATCACGGACGATCTTTGCATTGTGCCAGGAAGGGAAATGGTGGGTGTAGTCCGGGAAATACCAGGTTTCCACAGGTTTCTGCGCTTCCCTGAGGGCGTCCTCCAGCATGATGGACTGCTCAGGCGAAACGTTCTCGTCTTTCAGCCCGTGGATGATCAGGACACGTGCGTCTATCTCACCGACTCGGAACAAGGCTGTCCGTTCCCGGTATGCATCCGGCGCACTGTTCGGGGACCCGCCGATGACCCGCTTCATCATCCTGCGCATGTCTTCCCGCTCTTTGTAAGTGAAGACGACGTCGGACACCCCCGCCCAATGGACGGTGGAAGTGATATCCTCCCTGAGGATCGCTGTCCAGAGCGCCATCAGACCGCCGCGGGAAAACGAAAACAGGTGTATCCGGCCGTCTTTCCATTTGGTGCTCTGTTTCAGGACATCGACTGAACTGACAGCATCCTGCAGATCCGCGCCGCCGAATTCATCGCGGCCTTCCCCGCCGCGGTTGCCGCGGTAATACGGGGCGAACACGACGAATCCCCGGCTTGCGAACTGGGCGACACGGGCAGGCCGCACCATGCCGACATGCTGGATTCCGCCGCGCATATAGACGATGCCCTCGAATTCCCCTTCCTGCTTCGGTTCCGCAAGTAGCCCCTTCACTTTCATACCGCCGGACATGTAGGTGATCTCCGTAAGTTCCACAGATGCGTTCGGGGAAGGATATACCCGGTATGAGACAATCTCCGCATCATTCATCATGACGTATCACCCACTCCCTGAGCTTATGCATCCCTTCGTCTTTCATGTGGAAGCTCAGTGTCACGCAGGAATCGAGCTCCTCATCGGTCATCCATACAGCACCGTTCGTTTCGTACAGTTCCGGATCCTCGTCGATCGCAGCAACGTCTGCCGTGAAGACCGCCTTGCAGAACGGCGGCTCGGTGTAAACGACATACTCGGCAAATTTTTCAGGACGGCCGATCGTCACACCTGTCTCTTCCTTCACTTCCCGAACTGCTGCGTCCTCGATCGTCTCCCCCGGCTCCGCTTTTCCTCCAGGAAACTCGGTACCCCGGATAACATGCTCAGTCAGCAGCCACTTCCCGTCGTGTTTCAGGACGACGAGCACGTGCCTTGCTTCGAGTTCCTGTTCACCGAAAATGAGCTCAACGCGGCTGCCTTTCAAATCTTCAAACGTCAACACGGCAATCACATCCTTGTCTGGCTGACCGGCTGCCCCTGCTGACGATTCTTCAGCGAGTCTTCACAGGCTGTCTGAAAAACGGCAGTTCTTCAATGAATGCCTTCGATTCCTCGTCTGTGAATTCATGGACGAGGGCATACATCTTGTAGAGCCGGCGGTCAACGTGATGGTTGTCCCGATCGTAATGATAAGGAACATACGGCAGGTGCGCCCGCAGGAAATTCCTGAATTCCAATTCATTCGTCTGAGCAAAGAGGTGCTCAAAGATTTCCAGATATGACTTCGGTATCTCCACCGCGAATTCATAGGGTGAATCATCCGGATACTGCATGATCTGCTGGTTCGTGATGGATACATACATCTTCACTTTCGGTTCCGCCAATTGGATCCCATCCTTTTTACGTACAGTATGGTTCTGTACGGCAGGATGTATGTATGCCATCCTCAGGTTACATAGAGGTCAAATTTGCAACTTTTTCCACAGCATCGGCGACATTCTGATGGACATTCGGATCGAGCGGATGAGGGACGAGATCGCCGGGCTTCGTGGATTCCACGATTGCCAGAGCGGCAGCTATGAGCATATCGTATGTGATGCTCGATGCTTGTGCGTTCAACGCGCCGCGGAAGATACCAGGGAACCCGAGGACATTGTTGACTTGCCGGCCGTCCGCTGCAAACGCGGCGCCTGCCTGCAGTGCTGCCTCCGGCTGGATTTCAGCAAACGGGTTGGACAGCGCCAGGATGATTTGGCCCGGCCGCACCATCTCGGGTTTGATAAGTCCTTCAACGCCCGTTGTCGCGATGATAATATCGCTTGTCGCCATAATGTCTTCCAGAGATTCCGCAATGGTCCCCCCATATCCGGCAAGACGCTCAAGTGCGGCGTCATTTCGATCTGTTCCTTTCATTTCCTTGACGCCGTACGCCATCATCATGCGGCTGATCGCAAGACCAGCAGCTCCGAGTCCGATCTGGCCGACGACGGAGTCTTCAAGCTTCACGCCGGCCTGCCGGCACGCGGACAGCGTGGACGCAAGCGCGACAACCGCAGTACCATGCTGATCATCATGCATGACGGGGATATCCAGATCTTTCTTCAGCCGCTCTTCGATCTCGAAGCAGTGAGGCGATCCGATATCCTCGAGCAGAATACCGCCGAATGTCCGACTGATATGTTTGACGGTCTCGACGACTTTGTCAGGATCGCTCGTATCGAGAAGGATCGGCACTCCGCTGATTCCGGCAAACTGGTCGAACAGGACGGACTTGCCTTCCATAACCGGCATTCCGGCGACCGGGCCGATATTGCCGAGCCCGAGGATTGCAGTTCCGTCCGTCACGATGGCGACCGTATTCGAGATGCCTGTGAAGAACTGGGCCTGCTGCGGATCTTTCTCGATCACTTTGCAGACGTTCGCGACGCCCGGCGTATAGACGCGCCGCAGATCCCCGAGAGACCGGATCTCCATCCTGCTCTTCATATGTATTTTCCCGCCTTCATGGGCACGCAAAACATCGTCTGAAATGGCCTGCACCTGAATGCCGTCCCCGATTGCATTGATGGCGTCCACTATTTCCATCAGCTGTGCTTCGTCGCTGCATTGAACGGATACGTCCCGGATTGTTGACAGTGTTCCGACTTTGATGGTCTGGATGTCACCGATATCCCCTTCCAGCTGGCCGATTGCATATGTCACTTTTGCTAAATTGCCCGGCTTTGAAGGCGTTTCGATGATCAGGTTGCGTAAATAGGGTGTGGTTGACATTCTGAATTCTCCTTTGTATCGTCCGTATCTTTGTTGGTTGAGTCACAGACCTATTTTACACATTCACTTTTAGTTAGACAATGAAAACAAAAAACAGCGCATTCCCCCGCGGAAGGGGAGTGCGCTGCCGGTCAGGCTTTCACGTCGACCGAGCCGCCTTTTGTCGGGTGTGCCGCTTCAGGCATCGACTGAAGCAATTCCATTGCAGCGGACGCACCGGACGTCATACTCTTATCCAAAATGGTGAGCTGGACGGCGGACTGCAGGCTTCGCAGCTGGTTCGACATGATGGATGTTATATCCATGAAATCAGCTCCTTTCCCCTCTGTTATCGGCTGTGCCGTGCAGGGGTGAAGCGATCCGCCTTATTTGTTGTCTTCACCGAGGAACGCGTTCAGCATCCACTGGTGCTTCTCGATGCTCTGGTACACAGCATTGAGGAGATCTTCTGTCATGACGTCCCCTTCATCAACCGACAGTTCCATCCCTTTCTTCAGGGATTTCATGATCGCAGCAAAGTCAGACACGAGTGTCGCCACCATCTGCTCCGCCTTTTCGTCACCGGATGCTTCGCTGATCACCGCATCCGAAAGATGCTGTTTCAATGTTGCTGTCGGCTCACCGCCGAGCGTCAGCACACGTTCCGCTATATCATCCATGTGCTGTGTCGCTTCGTTGTACAGTTCCTCGAATTTGGCATGCAGAGTGAAGAACTGGTGCCCCTTCACATACCAATGGTAATTATGCAGTTTCGCATACATGACCGACCAAGTGGAAACTTGTGTGTTCAATTCCTTCAGTAAATCTGCAGACATGACAAAAACCCCTTTTCCATTCATATAGTAAATACGTCTCCCTGTCATTTTACCACCGGAGGGAGTACACTAAACACAGTTCAACATAAGGAGTTCGTTGCTATGAAGCAGATCATCGTGACGCTGATCCGTTTCTATCAGAAATGGATTTCCCCCCTGTCGCCGCCGACATGCCGCTTTCATCCGACCTGCTCTCATTACGGTGTCGAAGCAGTGGAAACGCACGGCGCTGTCAAAGGAATCTTCCTGACCATTATCCGCATCTCGAAATGCCATCCGCTGCACAAAGGCGGATTCGATCCCGTGCCTCCTAAGAAAGAGAAGGCCCGATAACTTTAGCACTTGCAAGCACCTGTCTTTTCCGTTATGATAGACAGGCGCTTTTTTAAATCGTAATGATTACTAATTGGAGGTATTCTGATGAAACATAGCAAATGGGCGGCTGCCGTGTTCCTGATCATCCTGCTGCTCGCCTTGGGTGCATGCGGCAAAAACGATGATAAGGCTGCATCTGAAGGTGCTGAAGGTAAAATCTCTGTCTACACAACCGTCTATCCGCTGCAGTACTTCGCAGGACGGATCGGTGGTGACACTGTATCAGTAAAGACGATCTATCCGGCTGGTACGGATGAGCATACTTTCGAACCGACGCAGAAAGAGATGATGAAGCTTGCGGATGCCGACTTGTTCTTCTATGTCGGACTCGGCCTTGAAGGATTTGTCGATAATGCCGAAAAGACACTGAAAGATCAGCACGTGAAGATGATTGCGGCTTCAGAGAACATCGATCCGTCCAGCTTGATGGAAGGCCATCATCACGATGGAGATGAAGAACATGAAGACGGCCATCATCACGGGGAGATGGACCCGCACGTCTGGATTTCCCCTATCCTCAGTGCAGACCTTGCGGAGGCTGTCAAAGATGGGCTGACCGAGCAGGCACCCGAAAACAAGGAGTTATACGAGAAGAATTTCGAAGAGCTGAAGAAAGATCTCGAAAAACTCGATGATGAGTTCCGACAGATGAGTGACAGTGCCTCTTCGAAAACATTCTTCGTCTCCCACGCCGCTTACGGCTATCTTGCACACCAATACGGCCTTGAACAAGTGGCGATTGCCGGCTTGAACACACAGAGCGAGCCGTCCCAGAAACAGCTTGCTGCCATCGTTGCAGAAGCTAAGGAAAAGCATGTGAAGACAATATTATTCGAGCAGAATGTCAGCTCGAAACTGACAAAAGTCGTTCAGGATGAAATCGGCGCCGATTCAGCCGTTCTCCACAACCTGTCCGTGTTGACGGAGGATGACATCGCAAAGGACGAAGACTACTTCACACTCCAACGCCGGAATATTGAAGTGCTCACAAGTGTATTAAACTGAAAAAAGGCAGGGAAAGGAGCTATCCGGCTCTTTCCCTGCCTTTTTAATGCTGTCTATCCACGTTTTCGTCCGCAGCCAGTTCACGGAGTCTGCTGCGCATCAGCTTATTCGATGAGTTGCGCGGCATCTCCTCGATGAAACGGAATACCTTCGGAACTTTATAGGCGGCCAGCCGCTCCCTACAGAAGATTTCCAGGTCCTCAGGGTCAAGCTGCTGCGGTCCGGTCGTCTTGATGAATGCAGCAGGCACAGCCCCCCACTTCTCATCCCGCATAGCACAGACGCCGGCCTCTTTGACGGCGGGATGCGCGGCGAGCACTTCCTCGATTTCAGCAGGGTAGATGTTTTCCCCGCCCGAGATGATCAGGTCGCTTCGGCGGTCGGAGACGAACAGGAAGCCGTCCTCGTCGAAATAACCGATGTCCCCGGAATGGAGCCATCCATCCTGCAGGGCACCTTTTCCGGAATGACGGCCGACATACCCTTTCGTCACGTGCGGTCCCCGGATCAATATCTCCCCCCTGCTGCCGGGCCCGGCCGCTCCCTCGATCCGGATATCCGAGAAGAACAGCGGCTTCCCGGCGGACCCGATCTTGCGGAGGGCATCTCCTGCTGACAGGGTGGCGGTCTGCGAACTGGTCTCCGTCATCCCGTATGTCTGCAGGACCGGCAGACCGATCCGCTGCGCCCGCTCCAGGTAATTGACGGGCACCGGTCCCCCGCCGGCAAGCAATGTGCGGAACGTTTCGGGCACGGTCCGTCCGCTTCTTTCGAACTCCGTCAGCAGCCGTTCCAGTGTGACGGCCACCGCAGACATGCCCGATACCCGGCCGCTGCCGATTTCCTCCGCGGCGAGATATGCGTCGAATTTACGGAACAGCCGCACCTCCGTACCATACAGCACTGCCCTCGCGAGTATCGAGAAGCCGCTGATGTGGAACAGCGGCATCATATGGAGCCAGGCATCCCCGTCCCGCAGACCGCTGTTCAGGACTGCCGACACTGCACTGGCAGTATGGTTGCCCGCCGTCTGGCGAACACCCTTTGGAAATCCGGTCGTGCCGGATGTGTACATGATGGTGAGGGTGCGGTCGTCCTGCCACTCTCTCTCCGGTTCCACGGGGTGTGCCGGAAGTCTGCTGAAGTCGCTGTAGGAAAGCGCACCACAGTTTGCAGAACCGGTCTGCGGTATGCAAAAATCTTCGCAGATCAGCAGGTCGGCCGCCGCATCGCCGAGCTGATATCCGATTTCCTCCGCTGTCAGACGGACGTTCAGGAGGACCATTTCAACACCTGCCAGCAGGCAGCCATGGATGAGGACAGCCATCTCCGCGGAAGTTCCGCCGAGCAGGGCTGCCCGGCTTCCCGCGTGCAGTCCGGCGGCCCGCAGTTTCCCTGCATGGTCCATAGCCCGGTCATACAGTTCCGCATAGGACAGCGTTTCCCCTTCAAATGAAAGTGCCGGCGCTTCCGGGCTGAGGGATGCCCGTTTCATCAGCCAATTAGGTATCATTGGACATGCTCCTTCCTAAACAAAAAACTGCCGGTATCGGCAGTTTTTGTCTGTATTTATCAAGGGAACCTTGGGAATTGGCCGAAGTCCGGCTTGCGCTTCTCTTTGAATGCATCCCGTCCCTCTTTCGCTTCGTCGGTTGTGTAATACAGAAGTGTCGCATCCCCCGCCATCTGCTGGAGACCTGCAAGACCGTCCGTGTCCGCGTTCATGGCTGCTTTGACAAACCGGAGTGCCGTCGGGCTCATGGAGAGCATTTCCTCACACCACTGAACGGTTTCATCCTCCAGTTGTTCATACGGAACGACTGTATTGACGAGTCCCATATCAAGTGCCTGCTGTGCGTCGTACTGACGGCACAGATACCAGATTTCACGGGCTTTCTTGTGGCCGATGATACGTGCCAGGTAACCCGAGCCATAACCGGCATCGAATGAGCCGACTTTCGGACCCGTCTGGCCGAAGATTGCATTGTCCGCAGCGATCGTCAAATCGCAGACAACATGCAGCACATGGCCGCCGCCGATAGCAAATCCGGAAACCATCGCAACAACCGGTTTCGGGATGACGCGGATCAGGCGCTGGAGGTCCAGTACGTTCAAGCGCGGAATTTCGTCGTCTCCGACATATCCGCCATGACCTCTGACTTTCTGGTCGCCGCCGGAACAGAATGCTTTCTCTCCCTCGCCAGTGAGGATGATGACCCCGATGCTCTCGTCGTCGCGTGCTCGTGAGAATGCATCGATCATTTCTGTAACCGTCTTCGGGCGGAATGCGTTGCGCACTTCCGGACGGTTGATCGTCACTTTAGCGATGCCGTTATACTTTTCATACTTAATATCTTCATATGTATGAAGCGTTTCCCATTGCCGTGTCATAATTGTCCTCCTCAAAATGAATGATGTGCTGCAAAGTTCTCTATTATTGTAACAAATTTCTTCGGTTTTTCCACGTGGATTGCATGGCCCGCATCCGGCACCTGTTCATGGACAGCATTCGGCAGCAGTGTTTCCATCTCTTGCGCGAGCCGTGTGAACTTTCCGTCGAGTGTTCCGGTCACAAGCAGGACGGGGAACATCATATGAGGAAGCGCCCTCCAATACGATGGCTGGCTGCCGGTTCCGATCCCTTCCAGGCTGCCGGCCAGCCCATCTGCTTTCTGGTTCATCCGCTCGCTGCGTATAGCAGATTGCGTCTGTTCGGGCAGCCATTTCTGGGAATCGAACAGAGCGATTGCCTCCCAGAAACGGACGAACTCCGCCAGCGGCTCATTCCGCAGCCGTGCTGCCAGGGCCGCATCATGCCGCCGTCTGTCGGCGCGTTCCTCTACTGTGCGGAGGCCCGGCGACGCACTTTCCAATAGGAGGCCTGCGATACGCTCCGGAAACGCCGCAGCATATCCAAGTGCGGTGCGGCCGCCCATCGAATAGCCGACGAGAAGGATGCGGTCCAGCCCGAGATACGTAAACAGCTGATCGAGATCTTCCGTCTGGGACGCCATTGAATACCGGGTGCTGTCCGCAGGGCTTGCGGACCGGCCGTGCCCCCAAAGATCCACGAGGACCACATGGAACCGATCCGCCAGCAGGCCGGCAATCGAATGCCATGTCACTGTACTGCCTGTGAACCCATGAAGCAGGACAACTGCCGGGCGGTCACTGCATCCATACGTTTCATAATGAAGAGACTCCCCACCAACAGAGAGATATTCAGAAGCCATGCCTGTCCAGCTCCTCCCCTGCCGATTGCCAGAGAGCCCGATGTGCCGCCGTGTTCTGTTCCCGGTTTGAGATCATCTCGATGATACGGAGCGGTTTTGTCTTCGGCTGCTGCAGCTGTTCTTCCAGCTGCGCAACTGATGATACACAACTGTATTGGATATCATAGAGCTCGGCGAACGGCGCGAAGGACAGGTCTGTCGGTGTTCCGAACAGCTCTTCGAAATGCGCAGGCTCCGTCGACTGCGGCAAATAGGAGAAGATGCCGCCGCCATTGTTATTGCTGAGCACGATCGTGAGATCCGTCTCTTCCATCCGGGAGACGATGAGGCCATTGCTGTCATGGAGGAACGACAGGTCGCCGATCAGCAGCCAGGACGGCCGTTTCCGCGCTGCCTGAATTCCGAGCGCTGTCGATACAACACCATCGATGCCGTTTGCCCCTCTGTTCGAGAAGCAGGCAATATCCCGGGATGTATTGCGGAAATACGTATCCAGATCCCGGATCGGCATGCTGCTGCCGCTGATCAGATCACTTCCGTCAGGGAGCTGATCAAGCAGAGTACGGACATAATCGCCTTCGTGCTCTTCGTCCCATCTGTGCGACGCAGTGACTTCCGAAACAATCCGGTTCGCCTCCGACCAGTCCTCCGTATAGGCAGGCTGCTGATGGGATTCCGACTGCAGGGAAAGGACTTCTTCCGGGCAGGTCTGCAGATGATGGGTCGCAATGCCGATCGGATCCCTGAACAGCGCGGATTCATCCACCACTGCATAGACAGCCGGACGCGCCTGTTTCAAGAACAGGGTCAGCGGTTTCGAAACCGGCTGCGGTCCTATGCGGAAGACGGTATCCGGCGCCAGCCGTTCTGCAAGCCGGTCCTGTTTCAGCAGCGCGTCGTACGAGTCGATGCAGAGATGCCTGCAGGACTCCGGTACTTCAGAACGCAGGTTGGACAGCGGATCACAGAGGACCGGCCAGTTCATCCGCTCTGCAAACGCCCAGACGGTTTCTTTCGGGAATCCTGGAGGCAGTTCCCCCGCTACCAAAAGTCCTCTGGATGCTCTGCTCAACAGTCCGCTGACCTGCCGTTTCCGGTCTTCTGCAAATACACTTTTTCCGGCAATGCTTGCCTGGAATGTGACCGGAGGCGCTGGCTGGCCGAGATCGATCAGCAGCGGTTCACGGAATGGTGCATTCACATGAACCGGTCCTTTCGGTTCGGTCATCGTCACAGCGACAGTTCGGGCAATCTGCCGCTCCAGAAAGTCATCGACGGCTGCTGATTCTTCAGGAATCGGCAGATCGACATGGTACTTCACGTGTTCCGCGAACATACCGGGCTGACGGATCGCCTGCGGCGCACCGACGTCCCTGAGTTCATGAGGCCGGTCCGCTGTAATCACGACGAGCGGGATACGCGCGTAGAAGGCTTCCGTGACTGCAGGATGGAAATTGGCCGCGGCTGTCCCCGATGTACACAGCAGGGCAACTGGCAGCTGCGTGGCCTTCGCTAACCCGAGGGCGAAGAACCCTGCAGAACGCTCATCCACCTGCAGATGGGTCTCGAACCTGTCGTCAGATGCCAGCGCGTACGCAAGCGGAGTGGAACGGGATCCGGGACTGATCACAGCATGCACCATTCCCAGCCGTGCAAGAGATTCCGTCATCCGTTTTACATGGTTGGTCAGTATTATACGTTTATCCATGCAGTGTCCCTCCAAGGGCGCGGAGCATCGGCCTGAATTTCACCCATGTCTCCTCATATTCTTCGTCTGCCTTGGAATCGGCCACAATTCCGCCGCCTGCATACAGCCAAGCCTTGTCCTGCTCAAGAAGAGCCGACCGGATGGCAACGGCAAATTCCCCGTTGCCGGAAGCGTCCGTCCAGCCGACCGGAGCGGCATAGAAACCGCGATCCAGCTTTTCCTCATGCCGGATGATATCCATCGCGGTCGCCGTCGGGACACCTCCGAGAGCCGGCGTCGGATGGAGCGCCTTGATGAACTGGAAAATGCTGCTTTCAACTACGAGAGTTCCTTCGACAGGGGTATATAAATGCTGGATATCTCTCACTTTCATGAGTTTCGGACCTGCTGCTGATGTACGGGATGCACAAAGTGAATCGAACACACGGGTAATCATCTCGACGACATAGTGATGCTCTTCCCGGTTCTTTTTATCCGCCAGAAGCGCTTCGCCCAGCTTGCGATCCTCCTCGGCTGTCGTCCCCCGTCTGCTCGAACCCGCCACGCATGCCGAATAGGCTCTCCCGTCCTTTATCTCGACCAGCCGTTCGGGAGTCGCCCCGAAGAACAGCTGGCTGCCGCGTTCAATGCCGAACAGGTAGCTGTCGCGCTGTTCGTTTGTGATCGACTGCAGCACTGCTGTATGGTCTGCCGGCTCATCGAACTGCAGGGCGAGCGAACGGGCGATGACGACCTTATCCGCTTCCCCGGCAGCGATCTTCCCGGTGACCGCCGTAACTGTATCCAGATAGCTGTCTTTTCCGAGCTCTTGCATCGAGAGGACGGACGGCTTCGTAAAGTGCAGTGAATCCCGCATCTGCGCTTCGTGTATCAAGCGGTCCCTCTGCTGCCGCAGCTCATCAAACTTGCCGGAGCTCTCCGGGGAGTCCGTAATTAGATTGATGGCGACCGCTGTCCGCCCATTCTCGATTTTCAGTTGAAAAACAGGAACTGAAAAGAATGCGCGCGGAAAATCCCCCCATTCAGAACTGCGGGATCCCTGCTCAGCAGTGAATGAAAAACCTCCTGCCAGGATGGGGTCCATGTCTTTTTCTTCTTTGATGAGTTTCGTGCAGTATTGTTTCCACTCAGCCTCTATTTTCCCGAAGCGATCGTGCTCCGCGTCAGCCGTAAGGGTCAATGCATGCCCGATCCCGACGAGTGTCAATGTCTTCGAGGCGTTTTCCCAAAAGAACCGTTCTGCATATCCGATGGAAGACCCGGCCTCAAAAAAAGAAAGCGGAGAAATTCCGCCCGCCTCTATCGTTTCAGTGAAGAAGCGGATATGCGGGTTGGCTGCACGATCAGTATGTGCAGGCAGTTCCGTAAGCTTCCGATTCATAATATTCTCTCCTCTGTTGGCGTGTACTAGATGCCATTGCAGTATCCATTATAACGGAAATGGGCCGCTCCCGCATTTTTGGGGACCCGGGGATACCGAACACGGGCGGAATAGAGTACAATGGAAAGTGGATTCAAAAGTGAAGGAGAGAACGAAATGCAAGATACAATCAAAATCGAACAAGGCTGGAGGATGTGGTGGCAGCTGACCCGGCCGCACACACTGACCGCAGCCTTTGCACCTGTATTCCTCGGCACGATGCTCGCCCTGCCGTTCGGACGGCTGGACTTCCCTCTCTTTGCAGCCATGCTGCTCGCAAGTGTGCTCATCCAGATGGCGACGAACATGTTCAATGAATACTATGACTACAAAAGAGGCCTGGACACCGAGCACTCGGTCGGCATCGGCGGAACGATCGTCCGCAACAAAGTGAACCCGAAAACGATCCTGAACCTGGCTCTTTTCCTATATGGCATTTCCGTACTGCTGGGCGTCTATATCTGCATGCAGACGTCCTGGTGGCTTGCAGCAATCGGTCTCGTATCGATGGCTATCGGTTACTTCTACACAGGCGGCCCCTACCCGATCGCCTATACCCCGCTTGGGGAACTGTTTTCCGGTGTTGTCATGGGGATGCTGCTCGTCCTGATCGCCTTCTATATCCAGACAGGGACCGTATCGGAACGGGCTGTGCTGCTGTCCATACCGAGTGTTCTCCTCGTAGCTGCAATCATGATGGCAAACAATATCCGGGACCTCGAAGGCGACAAGCTGGGAGGACGGAAGACGCTTGCCATTTTGCTCGGACGGGCGAATGCCATCCGGGTACAGAGCGGATTCTTCATCCTGGCATTTGCCTGGATCATCGGTCTCGTGCTCTTCGGCGGACTCACTCCATGGAGCCTGCTCGTCATCCTGTGCGTCAAGAAGCCCATCTCCGCCATCAGGATATTCAAAAATCACGAAGCACCGCTCCAAGTGATGCCAGCCATGAAATTCACAGCGCAGACGAACACCTTCTTCTGCCTGCTTCTGGCGGTCGGCTTGCTCATTGGCCACCTCCTCCACTAATATCTGCTGGAAGACCGTCTACCATACGGTCTTCTTTTTTTTGCTTTGCTGATCCTGTCTGAAGTTGTTCCGCTTAGGTTTAAGGACCGGGCGAAAAAGGAATTCAGAGAACTAACAGCTGAATGCATATGAATTCAGCCGTTCTGATCCATACTAGCAGGTAAATCCATAAAGGACGTGAATGAAATGCTGACAAAAGAACAGACCATGACATTGAAGAAGGAACTGCTTCGTCTACAAGACGACTTAACGGTGACCGAAGAACGGACGACGACAGACACAGCACCGCAGGACGAGATCGGCGAACTCTCCACTTATGATAATCACCCCGCAGATATGGGGACAGAACTGTATGACAGGGAAAAGGACAGGGCCCTGAACGAGCATGCATCCGAGGAAATGGAGAAAGTGCAGACAGCTCTCAAGCGGATGGAAGAAGGCACCTATGGGGTCTGCGAGGAATGCGGCAAAGACATTCCATTTGAACGACTGGAGGCAATTCCCTATACGACAGTATGCGTGGAAGATGCAGTACAGGAAGTGCCTGATGACAGACCGGTGGAAAACGACTTGCTGAAGATGGCGAAGCCGAACACATTTGCAGATCGGCGGGAAGGGATATACGAAGATCCGATCGACAGCTTTGAAGCGATCGCGAAATCAGGGACGTCGGAAACCCCATCCGACTTCACAGGGGACCACGACAATTATGAAGATCTGTATGATACCAATGTGGAAGATGAAAGCACGGAAGACATCGATGTCATCGCAGCGAGCGACATCGACGGAGAACCGGCTGGCTATGTGCGCAGTGACACAACAGCCGAATACGAAGAAAATCTCGATGATGAGAACCTGGAATCTGAACTCGGCGACATTCCATACCGGAAAAGAGACAGTTATGTAGATAAATGAATACAAAAAACCTGACTGCAAAACAGTCAGGTTTTTTCAGTATGACCCCTACGGGATTCGAACCCGTGTTACCGCCGTGAAAGGGCGGTGTCTTAACCGCTTGACCAAGGGGCCAAACAAATATGGCGGAGAAGGAGGGATTCGAACCCTCGCGCCGCTTTCGCGACCTACACCCTTAGCAGGGGCGCCTCTTGAGCCACTTGAGTACTTCCCCGTATGAATGGCTCCGCAGGTAGGACTCGAACCTACGACCGATCGGTTAACAGCCGATTGCTCTACCACTGAGCTACTGCGGAATAGTGGGCCTAAGTGGACTCGAACCACCGACCTCACGCTTATCAGGCGTGCGCTCTAACCAGCTGAGCTATAGGCCCAAATGGAGCGGGTGAAGGGAATCGAACCCTCATCATCAGCTTGGAAGGCTGAGGTTTTACCACTAAACTACACCCGCACGACTATGGTGGTTCAGGACGGAATCGAACCGCCGACACAAGGATTTTCAGTCCTTTGCTCTACCGACTGAGCTACTGAACCAGCAAAGAGAACTATGTATAAAATAAAAATGGCGGTCCCGACCGGGATCGAACCGGCGATCTCCTGCGTGACAGGCAGGCATGTTAACCGCTACACCACGGGACCATTTGGTTGCGGGGGCAGGATTTGAACCTGCGACCTTCGGGTTATGAGCCCGACGAGCTACCACTGCTCCACCCCGCGATAATAATA
>NZ_LN651337.1:0-2112 GCF_000826145.2 Sporosarcina koreensis | reverse complement strand
GGTTTTACCACTAAACTACACCCGCACGACTATGGTGGTTCAGGACGGAATCGAACCGCCGACACAAGGATTTTCAGTCCTTTGCTCTACCGACTGAGCTACTGAACCAGCAAAGAGAACTATGTATAAAATAAAAATGGCGGTCCCGACCGGGATCGAACCGGCGATCTCCTGCGTGACAGGCAGGCATGTTAACCGCTACACCACGGGACCATTTGGTTGCGGGGGCAGGATTTGAACCTGCGACCTTCGGGTTATGAGCCCGACGAGCTACCACTGCTCCACCCCGCGATAATAATAGTAGTACTGCATTTGAGCTTTCACGCTCATGGTTCTGCTGTTTGCAAGATTACGGATTTCTTTCAGAAATCCTACAAATCGTCATCTTCGTATGACGCTTTGCTCCACCCCGCGATAATAATAGTAGTACTGCATTTGAGCTTTCACGCTCATGGTTCTGCTGTTTGCAAGATTACGGATTTCTTTCAGAAATCCTACAAATCGTCATCTTCGTATGACGCTTTGCTCCACCCCGCGATAATATTATTAGTAATGCATGTGAGCTTTCACTCTTACGTGCTATGTGATGAAAATGGAGGAGGTAGAGGGATTCGAACCCCCGCGGGTTTTGACACCCCTGTCGGTTTTCAAGACCGATCCCTTCAGCCAGACTTGGGTATACCTCCGATATGGACAGCAATACTGGTGGACCTTGCAGGACTCGAACCTGCGACCGGACGGTTATGAGCCGTCTGCTCTAACCAACTGAGCTAAAGGTCCTTTAGATGGCGGCAGAGGGGATCGAACCCCCGACCTCACGGGTATGAACCGTACGCTCTAGCCAGCTGAGCTACGCCGCCAAGAAATGAATGGAATACTTATGGTGGAGCCTAGCGGGATCGAACCGCTGACCTCCTGCGTGCAAGGCAGGCGCTCTCCCAGCTGAGCTAAGGCCCCATGAATTACTGGTCGGGAAGACAGGATTCGAACCTGCGACCCCTTGGTCCCAAACCAAGTGCTCTACCAAGCTGAGCTACTTCCCGGGTCATCTGTAAGTAGAAGCATAAAAATGGCGCGCCCGGCAGAAGTCGAATCCACAACCTTCTGATCCGTAGTCAGACGCTCTATCCAATTGAGCTACGGGCGCAATATACATTGTATTACCTGATTAAGTAAAGTGGAGCGGAAGACGGGATTCGAACCCGCGACCCCGACCTTGGCAAGGTCGTATTCTACCACTGAACTACTTCCGCGTAAAGGATGCGGATGAAGGGACTTGAACCCCCACGCCCGAAGGCACTAGATCCTGATTCTAGCGCGTCTGCCAATTCCGCCACACCCGCATAATGCTAATGCATCCTTTTGATGAAACTAAGAAATGGTGAGCCATGCAGGATTCGAACCTGCGACCCTCTGATTAAAAGTCAGATGCTCTACCAACTGAGCTAATGGCTCGTACAAAGTGGTGCCGGCGAAAGGACTTGAACCCTCAACCTACTGATTACAAGTCAGTTGCTCTACCAGTTGAGCTACACCGGCACAAAATATGGTGGAGGATGACGGGCTCGAACCGCCGACCCTCTGCTTGTAAGGCAGATGCTCTCCCAGCTGAGCTAATCCTCCATAATACGCATTGCTGCGCCTGCCTGGCAACGTCCTACTCTCACAGGGGGAAGCCCCCTACTACCATCGGCGCTGAAGAACTTAACTTCCGTGTTCGGTATGGGAACGGGTGTGACCTCTTCGCCATCATTACCAGACAAGTGATCTGCCGCTTAACGACATTTCATATTATATACTATAAACCATGTAAAGTGCAAGAGTTTTTTTGAAAGAATTTATTGTTCCTTCAAAACTGGATAAAACGGACATTGTGCAGTCAAGACCGCCTCACGGCGCTTCGACTTTCGCGTAATCCAGCTTCGACTCCCTGATGCTTGAGGTCATAAGTCAACTCGTCTGCGTGGCAGAAACCGCCACTCCGTCGATTCGCCTTATGCTTGTCGCATCAAAACGGTCGTCTCCGCTTTTTTGTTTTGGTTAAGTCCTCGATCGATTAGTATCTGTCAGCTCCACATGTCGCCATGCTTCCACACCAGACCTATCCACCTC
>NZ_LN651336.1:167500-370082 GCF_000826145.2 Sporosarcina koreensis | reverse complement strand
AGCTCATCTGTCTGGTAATGATGGCGAAGAGGTCACACCCGTTCCCATACCGAACACGGAAGTTAAGTTCTTCAGCGCCGATGGTAGTAGGGGGCTTCCCCCTGTGAGAGTAGGACGTTGCCGGGCACTATAAAAAGCGGGGACGACCGTTTTGATGCGACAAGCATCAGGGAGTCGGAGCTGGATTAACGCGAGTGGAGACGATATGTCTCCGCTCGCTTTTTTTATTTGTATGGAACGCTGACTGGCATGGCCGCTCCCCAGAAAAGGCGCAGCGGAGCGGAGCCCACCAGTCAGCTTTTGGTTTTGATCTGCTGGACACCACGCTGCTCGCAATGCGTCGTCAGAACCCCATAACCGGCCGCGCCAGCAGGCCGGTTATGAGCGGAAATCAGATTTTATGAGCGGAAATCAGATTTTATGAGCGGAAATCAGATTTTATGAGCGGAAATCAGATTTTATGAGCGGAAATCAGATTTTATGAGCGGAACCCCCGGAAACTGCTGACATTCACCAGCTGGTCAGAAGGGGGATTGTGCTTGTAATCCGCCTGTTTCACCTGTACGATAAATGAAGTAGATTGGAGGGTTGCCTCATGAATGCGTGGACGCTGGTGCTGATCATCTTTGTGATCAACATCGTATATGTGTCGTTCTCCACAGTACGGATGATTTTGACACTGAAAGGCTACCGCTATATTGCCGCGATGGTCAGTATGGTCGAAGTAGTGGTCTATGTCGTCGGATTGGGGCTTGTTCTGGACAGCCTGGATCAAATCCAGAATCTGATCGCCTATGCCGTCGGGTACGGATCGGGTGTTATTATCGGAACCAAAATTGAAGAAAAGATGGCGCTTGGCTACATAACGGTGAATGTCATAACCGATGAAATCAACCGTGAGCTTGCAACGACGCTGCGGGCAAAGGGATATGGTGTGACGGATTGGGCAGCCCATGGGCTGGAAGGCAATCGGTCGGCTATGCAAATTTTGACACCGCGTAAATATGAGCTGAAGCTGTATACTACGATTGCGGAGCTTGATCCGAAAGCATTCATTATTTCATATGAGCCAAAAACGATAAGAGGCGGTTTCTGGGTCAAGAGCATCAAGAAGGGGAAATTATTCAAGTGAGTAAACGGAAAACAGTCTGGTTTCAAGTCGATGAGCAGGAAACCATTTCCGATTGCCTGGACCGCATGAAAGCGGAAGGCTATCTGCCGGCCGGGCGCCGGGAAGAGCCATTATTTGAAGAACGGGACGGCGAGTATGTCCCGATCCGCCAGATCATCCAGCTGAAGGGGATTTTGGCGGAAGGTGACTGATCAAGGAGGAACAGAAGATGATAGAGCGGTATACACGGCCCGAAATGGGCGCAATCTGGGCAGATGAAAATAAATATAAAGCATGGCTGGAAGTGGAGATTCTCGCCAGTGAAGCGTGGGCTGAGCTTGGGGATGTCCCGAAAGAAGACGTTGAGAAGATCAGGAAGAATGCCGGATTCTCCGTAGAACGGATCCTGGAAATCGAACAGGAGACCCGACATGATGTTGTCGCGTTCACCCGCGCAGTATCGGAAACATTAGGGGACGAACGGAAGTGGGTCCACTATGGTCTCACGTCTACCGATGTCGTGGATACGGCGCTGTCGTATCTGCTGCTGCAGGCGAACGGAATTTTACGGGGAGACCTCGTCCGTTTCATCGAGATCCTGGCGGCAAAAGCGAAGGAGCACAAATACACGGTCATGATGGGCCGTACGCATGGTGTCCATGCAGAACCGACGACGTTCGGCTTGAAACTTGCGCTCTGGCATGAAGAGATGAAGCGGAATCTGGAGCGCTTCGATGCCGCGGCTGCTTCTGTCCAGGCGGGCAAGATCTCAGGTGCGGTCGGCACATACGCTAACGTCGACCCGTATGTGGAAGAGTATGTCTGCCGCAAGCTCGGGCTGACACCGGCTTCTGTGTCAACGCAGACACTGCAGCGTGACCGCCATGCCCAGTATATGTCGACACTTGCATTGATCGCGACATCAATTGAAAAGTTTGCTGTCGAAATCCGCGGGCTGCAGAAGTCGGAAACCCGTGAGGTGGAAGAGTTCTTCGCGAAAGGCCAGAAGGGATCTTCTGCGATGCCGCACAAACGGAATCCGATCGGCTCGGAGAACATGGCGGGGCTGTCCCGTCTCATGCGCGGGTACATGATGACCGCGTACGAAAATGTGCCGCTCTGGCATGAACGTGACATCTCCCATTCGTCTGCAGAGCGTGTCATTCTTCCGGATGCGACCATCGTGCTGAACTATATGCTGAACCGCTTCGGCAATATCGTGAAGAACTTGACGGTCTACCCGGATAACATGAAGCGCAACATGGACCGGACCCACGGGCTGATCTATTCACAGCGTGTCCTCCTGTCGCTGATCGACAAAGGGATGTCCCGGGAAGCGGCATACGATACCGTGCAGCCCCTTACGATGCAGGCATGGGATGAACAGCGTTCCTTCCAGGAACTCGTGAAAGGCAGTCAGCCGATCACAGAGCGTCTCAGTGAAGAGGAAATCGATGGCTGTTTCGACTACAATTATCATTTGCAGAAAATCGACATGATTTTTGAACGGATCGGGCTCTCCTGAATGAGTCGTATTGGAAAAGGCACCGGCCTCGGAGTGAGCAGACTCCAGCCGGTGCCTTTCTTATTGCAGTGCACCGACCGACTTCAGTTTCACATCGACCGCCACATCGAATACCAGTTCAGGGTAGATTTTTTTCCATTCCTCGACCGTCCCGTCGGTGTTCAGCCGGGACGCTCTGTATTTCAGCCCGAAGCCGAACGGATCGACGTTCTTCTCCTGCATTTTCTTCAAAAAGCCGGTGAGCTGCTCTGTGAGCCGCTCTTCTGAAATCTTGTTGTACTTATCCAGCTCATTCATGTAAAGGATCTTATTCGACTCGTTGACGGCACCGACCAACTTTACAGAAACTTTCGCGGTCGGCTGTCCGGTCCCATCGACCTTCATCTTGATTTTCATCTTAGCCCGGTCAATGGTCAGGAGAAACTTGTATCCGTCATTCTCGATGCGGTATCCGTAGCCGTTCGCACCTTTGTATAAGGTATTGTACAGTTTGGTCTCGGTGGAAGATAAGACGACTGGGGGAACGGAGTTTTTCAGGACGATGGCTTTGTTCACTTCGAGTTCCTTTCCGTTCTCTTTTTCGATCACGATGGGCAGCACAGAACTCAGTCCTTTCGTGTCGTAGTCGCGGCGGAATTCAAAGAGGAACGTCGTCGTTACAAACGGGCTCTCCGTCCCTGTGCCGTCAAAGAAGTTGTACAGTGCATTTTCCCCTGCTGACTCCAGTGTCGGCTGTACCCGTAAAACTTGTTCAGCGTCAGGACGGGCGACCAATACATAGAGGACCAGCTGCATATCCCCTCGCCGTACCACGTAATCCATCAATTCAAATAAGTCTCCTTGCAGCAGCTCCTCGTTCAATGCCAGTATTTTCGCTTGGCTGAAATCGAGCAATTTGTCATCCTTTGTCTCAAGGAACCGGATGGCTTCCGCAACGGAGTCGCTCTCCTGCGTAAGGAAGGCATATTCCGTCTCGGTTGCATTTTTGAGCGCAGAGATCGGTTTTGCCACTTTCACGGTGACCCGGTACTTATGCTCGGAATCATGCGCCGGATCTATCCCCATTCCCACTACGAACGACCGTTTGTCGACCCCTTTGTATCCGCAGCCTGACAGCAGCGGCAGCATAAGCAGACAGAGGAATCCAACACACAGTGCCTGTTTTTTCATGAGGAGGACGCTCCTTTCCTGACCGCAAACATCATCAGAAAGAAGACGGCGATGAATACGGGAAGCGTATTGTAATAGTAGATGCTGTAGTGATAAATATCATATTGCGTCATCCTGACAACGAGCACCGTACCGACTACCAAGAATAAGAAGACGAGTACGAAGGGAGCGAAGTTCTGCTGGTTCACCTGAAGGAAACCGGGCCGGAAGACGCTATTGATGAGTTTATAGG
This sequence comes from Sporosarcina koreensis, assembly GCF_000826145.2. GTDB lineage: Bacteria > Bacillota > Bacilli > Bacillales_A > Planococcaceae > Sporosarcina > Sporosarcina trichiuri. The sequence goes on along the minus strand of NZ_LN651336.1, from coordinate 366,044 downwards.
CGACATGCCAGTGGATGATGATACTCATGAAAGCGATCGTCACGAAGATGAACATGAAAATGAATACGACCCGCTCCACTAATCCATATTTCATGCGGATGGCGTCCGCTGACGAGATCCAGGGAAAGATGAGCTGGCCGATCCTGTCGAAACCGGACAGGCCGATCGGGAAGAAATACGAAGTCACAAGCATCATGATGGCAAACAGCAGTACCCAGCCGAGAGACAGGATGGAGACGTGCTGCTTTTCCTTGAAATACTTATTGAAGATGATCAGATTCGCGCAGCCGAGAAACATAAAAAAAGTGGAAGTGAACGATGTGAATGTCGGCAGGTGATTGATATGCATGACACTCAGCTTGATCTGATCCCATTCCAGCTCGCTGCTCGTGAACAGCTTCAGCATCATTAGAATACCGAACGGTACCATCAAAACGAAGATGATCTCCAGACTGAACAGCACACTTTTCGTTTTCAGCAGAACACCGAAATAGACAGTGACCAGAATCGAGGCGGTGATCGTATAGATCGACATCTCGGGAGACAGGAACGTGATGAGCAGGAACACAGTCATGACCAGGTTGACGGCGCCGGCCAGAAACCAGAGGATGGCAAAATACAAAGTGACAGGGATCCGGAACCAGTCGGCTGTGTAGGATACGAGCAGGTCGGGAAGGTCCATACCCGGATGCTGAGAAAAGAAGCGTATGATGATCCAGGTGAACAGGATGCCGCCCAGAGTACCGAGGCCCATGGATACAATTGCACCGTCTCCGGCATCCTGCAGCAGCAGGCGCGGAATCGGCGTGGTGATGATAGCCACCATGTTGGTGAATATCAAATAATATAAAAATCGGCTCATTCACTGCTCACCTGCTTTTCGCTCCGTTTGCTGCGCCAGCCGATCCGCAAATACGGCTTCCCGAAGCTGTCCAGATTGGTCAGATGGAGAATGATCAGCAGGAAACCGGAAATGAGACCGATCAGACCGAATAGTGACGTAAAGGCTATCAGACCGAGCCGACAGATCCGCACGGCAAAACTGAGTTCATTGTTGGGTATGACAAACGTGGAAATCGCAACGATGGAGACGACGATGATCAGAATGTTGGAAGCGAGCGAGGCTTCCGTTGCCGCAGTGCCGAGGATCAGTCCGCCTACCGTCGTCGCCGCCGCGTTGATGGTCTTCGGAAGACGGACACTTGCTTCAGTCAGCAGTTCGACGAACAGCAGCATGATGACCGCTTCGATGAAGGACGGATACGGGACGCCGATCCGGCTGCCTGATATGGACAGGGTCAGTTCTGTCCGGAGTATTTCCGGAGTAAATGCTGTCACGGCTACATACAGGGCGGGCAGCGTCAGACAGGCGAACAGGCCGAACCACCCGAGCAGGGTGTTGTACAGTGAGACGAAATACGTATGATAGTTTTCCTCCATGGACACCATCAAATCGAAAAAGACGATCGGCAGGACGATGCCGAATGGTGAATTGTCAACAAGAAGGATAATTTTACCGCCAGTGAGATTGTAGACAATACGGTCCGGCCGCTCAGTGACGATCGACTGCGGAAACAGATTGAACCGCCGTTTGGTGAGACGCATCGCCAGATCACCTGCAGATTGGATCAGCGGCTCATCTAATGCATCGAGACGTTCTTTCACACGGCGCAGCACTTCGATATCCACTTCTTTTTCATCGTACATCAGGGCGATCGCCATCCGGCTCTTGTCATTCAGCTGATGGCTTTCGACGTATAGACTCGGTGAATGGTAATGCTGCCGGACGATGCTTACATTCGTTTCCAGGTCCTCGCTCAGCGCGAGCTGCGGCCCGTGGATGGTCGCCTCGACAATCGTTTCCCCCTGCTCCGTATTGCCGAGCCGGCGGACTTCGAGAAAGCTGAACGTGTCGTCAGCATAGACGAGCACGAAACCGGCCGTCAGCATGATCAGCATTTCGTCCGTGCTCGGCAGGTCGATCCGATTCGGCATTCCCTCCACATAGACGGCGAATTTGGCGGCATCCTCGATTTCGAAAAACGGCTTGATGATCGTTTCCTGCAAGACTGCACCATCCACAACAGTCTTTATATAGAGCAGCTGTGCGGTCTGTCCATTGCAGTTGAGCGGCACGTGGAGCACATCATAGGACTTCGGAAGCGCATCAGTCAGTGTCTTCATGAATTTAGGCATTGTCTGCTGCTTGCTGCCTGTCATATCTTTCTGCCACCCCTTCGCACGTCGGTCGTTTGCGTACATCCTAACCGAAATGGACTGCTTCTATGCAGGCACTTCAAGTTTCAGAGGAGATCGGAAGACAAGGATGCCGAGTTTCTTTTCAGGAGAAACGTCAACATTGTAAATAAACAGGAAGAGATTTCTTGCCGGGACGGCAGCCATCGAAGAACGGTGTCGCCGCTGGACGACGCATACCTCGGCCGGCTGGCTTCATGCACCCGCTGCCCGGCATACCCAGCCGGTGAAGAACGTCGTCTGGAAGAAACGCGTGACCTGTTCGAAGCCGGCATCCGCCAGTAGCTGTTCAATCTCTTCTTCGGGGAGAAAGGACAGCGCGCGGATGCCTTTTTCCATCTCATCGACCTGCGTTTCGCTGAGCGAAGTCCGGTCGAGCCAATGCCGGCGCCAAAGAGCGAACTGCACGTCAAATTCAGCAGAGGCGGCATCCCCCGTCATCGATGCGATGACAAAGGGAGCGCCGGGAGCCAGCCGTGAGCGGATCTGGCCGAGCAGTTCCCGTTTTTCATCCTCCGTCTCAAGGAAATGCAGTACAAGCAGGCAGGCCGCCGCGCCGAACTGCTTGTCCGCCGGTACATCGGCAGCAGAGCCCGCAATGAATGTAACCTTCCCATCTGCAAGGGGCACCGCTTTCCTTTTCGCTTCCGCCATCATCGGCGCTGACGGGTCCGCCGCTGTGAACGTCCAACTGGGATAGTGTGCGGCATACTCCATCAGCTCATTGCCGCCTCCCGCACCGACGAGCAGGACATCCGCTTCCGTTCCTGCATACAGCCGCAATGCCGAGCCCGACAGCCGGATGAGCCCGTCATAGGTCGGGAGCGTCCGCCGGATCCCTTTGTCGTATTCAGTCGCTGTTCCTTCGTCGAACGTCAATTTTTCATCCATCTCCTATCACCTTCCTGAACAAGTCTCATGCTTTGTCTTTCGTCAGATGCGTCCCGGTTTCCTGCTTTACCGCCCCTATCCAGCTTTTTCCCTCTGTGGTACGATGAACAGAGAAAGAATCGGAAGAAGGGGACGAATTGCATGTGGACTGCTGAAGAAATCGCTTCGCAGATCGCCGTCATCGACGGAAAAGAAGCTCCGGATCTGCTTATTGAAAATGCTACATACTTACACTCAGTCTTGAAAAAGTGGAAGACCGGCACAATCTGGGTCAAGCATGGTCGCATCCTATACACAGGAGACCGGCTGCCTGTTGTCACTGAAGGGGCCGAACGGGTCGATGCTGCAGGTAAATGGATTGTGCCCGGCTATATCGAGCCCCATGTCCATCCGTTCCAGCTCTATAACCCGGAATCGTTCGCGCAGTTCGCAGCCCAGCACGGCACGACGGCGTTCCTGGCGGATACACTCATGCTGCTGATGGCGGTCGACCGGCCGAACGCGTTCAGCCTGCTCGATCAGCTGAAGAAGCTGCCGTTCTCGTTCTATTGGTGGGCGCGGTTCGATTCGCAGACTGTCCTCCGGAATGAGGCGGAACTGTTCGCGCCTGACCAGGTGGAGCAGTGGCTGAAGCGGGATGATGTACTGATGGGCGGGGAACTGACCGGCTGGCCGCGCTTGCTGAAAGGCGATCCCGCCATGACGGCTTCCATGCAGCTTGCGAAACAATACGGCAAAAAGATCGAAGGCCATTTCCCCGGCGCTTCGGAACGGACACTCGCCCGTATGCGGCTGTTCGGTGCGGACGGCGACCACGAATCGATGACAGCGGACGAAGCGGAGCTGCGGCTGCAGCAAGGGTATGCCGTCACACTGCGCGAGTCATCCATCCGTCCCGACCTGAAACCGCTGCTGGAAGGGATCCTCGCAAAAGGGCTCGACGTCTTCGATCATCTTATGATGACGACGGACGGCTCGCCGCCTCTTTTCCATGAGGACGGAGTGATGGACAAATGCATTAGGATCGCCTTGGAAGCGGGCGTGGAGCCGATCGATGCCTATCAGATGGCGTCCTATAATATCGCCCGGTATTATGGCATCGATGATCTGCATAGTGTACTAGCGCCTGGTCGTTTCGCAACGTTCAATTTCCTGACGGATATACGTGAGCCGAACCCGGTTGATGTCTTATCGAAAGGGGTCTGGCTGAAGCGCGGCGGCAAGGCGTGCATGACGTTCCATGAAGCGGACTGGTCTGCGGTCCCGGATCTTGAACTGGACTTCGATCTGACGGCAGATGATCTCACAGTGACGGAACCGGCCGGCATCCGCATGCTGAACGATGTCATCACGAAGCCGTATGAATCTGAAGCGGATTTCCGGGCCGATACGCTCGGTACCGAGCATGATGAATGCTTCCTCGCGCTCATCGATCGCGACGGGAAGTGGCGGGTGAACACGATGCTGAAAGGTTTCGCGGATGGACTGCAGGGACTTGCCTCCTCCTATTCGAATACAGGTGATTTTATCCTGATCGGTAAAGATAAGCAGGAGATGATTCGGGCGTTCCGCCGCGTGAAAGAGATCGGCGGCGGCATCGTCCTCACGGAGAATGGAGCTGTGCTGCGGGAACTTCCGCTGCCGATCGGCGGAAGCCTGTCCGACCAGCCCGTCGAAATCATCCGTGAACAGGAACGGACACTGAAAGAGGATCTGAAAGCGCGCGGGTACGACAAAGGGGATGCCATCTACAGCCTGCTCTTCCTGCAGTCCACCCATCTGCCATATGTACGCATTACACAGACCGGCGTACTCGACGTCATGCGGAACGCCGAACTGATCCCGACGACAAAACGATAGGAGACCGGCCATGAACGTAACGAAATTAGCTGCCGCCGCACTGGTCAGCACAGCTCTGCTGCTGACAGGATGCACGCAGAAGAATGAAAGTGAAGCTGCAGCCCCGAAAGACGGACAAGACGTAGGTGCCAAGACTGAACAGGCTGAACAGGCTGTTCTCGCCGCAGCACCATTTACAGGTATGGAGGGAGAGGCATTCCCGATGCGGCCGATCCTCGCCACCATCAACAACCATCCGCTTGCCCGGCCGCAATCCGGTCTCAGCAAAGCGGACATCGTCTATGAAGTACTGGCAGAAGGGAATATCACACGGTTTCTCGCCCTGTATCAGAGCGGACTTCCTGACGAAATTGGTCCGATCCGCAGCGCCCGTGATTACTTCATCGACATTGCGGAAGGGTTGGATGCATTCTACATTGCCCATGGCTACAGTCCGGACGCCCGGGATCTGCTGGCACAGAACACCGTCGACGCCATCAACGGCATGCAGTACGACGGCACGTACTTCGAGCGGTCGCGTGAACGGAAAGCGCCGCATAACTCCTATATATCGAAAGCCCACATTGAGGAAGCGATGGCAGATCTGCAAATCGACGGAACGATCCGCAAAGAGCCTCATCTGTCGTTCCATCCCGATGCGGAAAGTGCTAAACTGGGGGAGATTGCAGCAACTGTTGTCGTGGGCCAGAAAGATCCGAATTTCACGAGCACCTATACGTTCGATCCGGAAGCCCACACGTATATGAGGGAAGTCAACGGCATCCTCACGACTGACAAAGCGGACGACACGACCATCACACCGGCCAATATCTTTGTGATCGAAGCGCCGTATGACACGATCGACAGCGAGGGGCGGCAGTCACTCGATCTGTCGAAAGGCGGCCCGGCGATATTATTCCAGAACGGCGTCGCACTGGATACGGAATGGAAGGTGCTCGATGGTGTGATCATGCCGGTCCAGCATGGGGTGCCGGCCAAACTGGTTCCCGGCCAGACGTGGGTCCACATCGTGCCGGAACAGTCGATCGGCCGATCCGTCACCTACACCCCGTAAGAATGGAGGAACAACCGATGCTCGAAAAAATCAGGAACGACCGGACAGATCAGCTTTTCCGCGCAATATTAGAATTACAGACAATCGAAGAATGCTATGCGTTCTTCGACGATCTATGCACGATCGGCGAAGTGCAGTCGCTGTCCCAGCGGCTGGATGTCGCCGTCATGTTGAAAAAGAAGCAGACGTACGACACTATCCAGACGGAGACCGGTGCAAGTACAGCGACAATCTCACGGATCCGGCGCTGTGTCGACTATGGATCAGGCGGATATAATCTGATCGTCGACCGTCTCGGCGAGAGCGACCAGCCTTCATCTGAAACGAACGAATGACCGGACAGCGGACTGCTGTTTCGGTTTTTTTCGTTTCAGACGGCCGGCGGGGCGAATCGCTCAGCAATATTTGCTATAATGGATGAATGGAATCAAGAAGAAGCAGGTGACTGGAAATGGACTATCATAATTGGCGTCACGCCTTTAAATTGGACCCCGCAAAAACGATTCACGACGAAGAACTGGAAAAACTTGCAGAGTCAGGAACCGACGGCATCATCGTCGGCGGGACGGACGGCATCACGCTCGAAGGTGTGCTCCATCTGCTTGCCCGGCTCCGCCGTTACGCTGTGCCGCTCGCGCTCGAAGTCTCGGACGCGGATGCCGTGACGTTCGGATACGATTACTACTTCATCCCGACGGTGCTGAATGCAAATGACGTGAAGTGGATGAACGGTGTCCACTTGGAGGCATTGAAGGAATTCGGTCATATGATGAAATGGGAAGAGGTGGCGGCGGAAGGGTACTGCATTCTGAACCCGGACTGCAAAGCTGCACAGCTGACCGGTGCAACGCAGCCTCTGACAAAAGAGGATGTCACCGCATATGCCCGTATGGCGGAGCACCTGTTCCGCTTCCCGATCTTCTACATGGAATACAGCGGCATGTACGGCGATCCGCAGATGGTCAGCGCGGCGGCGTCCGTCCTCGAGGAGACGAAGCTCGTGTACGGCGGCGGCATCACATCAGCCGGACAAGCTGCGGAAATGGCGAATATCGCCGACACAGTCGTTGTCGGCAACGTCATCTATGATGATCTGAAAACCGCACTGGCAACGGTCGATGCCGTGAAATCCGTGGCAGCCCCTATGTGACTCGTGTATACTGAAGAACAAACGTTCCTAAAAGGCGGTTATAAAACATGAAAGAACTTTCACAAGACCTGCTTGCGGGCATGAACCCCGAGCAGGCAAAAGCGGTGAAGAAGACGGAAGGCCCGCTGCTCATCATGGCAGGCGCAGGATCCGGGAAAACGCGTGTGCTGACCCACCGGATTGCATACCTTGTCATTGAAAAGGATGTCTACCCATCGAAGATCCTCGCCATTACATTCACGAACAAAGCGGCACGGGAAATGCGCAGCCGGATCGACGGCCTTCTCGGCGAAGGCTCGGGCGACCGGATGTGGGTTTCGACATTCCACTCGATGTGCGTACGGATCCTCAGGCGCAACATCGACCGGATCGGTTTCAAGAAAAGCTTCACGATCCTCGATTCAGCGGATCAGCTGTCAGCTGTCAAAGCCGTATTGAAAGAACGGAACCTCGATCCGAAGCAGTATGATCCGCGCACGCTGCTCAACATCATCAGTTCCGCGAAGAACGAATGCATAGATGCGGGCGAATATCGCGCAGGCATGAACGAGTCGAATCCGTTCGACCGGGTCATCGCCGATGTGTACGATGGCTATACGAAAAAGCTGCGCAAGAACCAGTCGCTCGATTTCGATGACCTCATCATGCTCACCCTCCGGCTGTTCGAACAAGTGCCGGACGTCCTGGAATTCTATCAGGACAAGTTCCAGTACATCCATGTCGACGAATACCAGGATACGAACAACGCCCAGTACAGACTAGTCAAGATGCTTGCTGCAAAGTTCCGCAACATCTGTGTCGTCGGCGACTCCGATCAGTCGATCTACAAGTGGCGGGGCGCGGATATCGGCAATATCCTGTCATTCGAGAAAGACTACAAGGACGCTGAAGTCATCCTGCTTGAACAGAACTACCGCTCCACGCAGACAATTCTGAAGGCGGCGAACGACGTCATCCAGAACAATGCGAGCCGGTATGACAAACGGCTGCGGACGGAGAACGACGAAGGCGACGCCATCACCGTCTATAAAGCCTCCGATGAAAAAGACGAAGCGCAGTTCGTCGTCAGCCGGATCATCGAGCATCAGCAGGAAGATGGACTCGCACTCGACCAGTTCGCTGTCCTGTACCGGACGAACGCCCAGTCCCGGATGATCGAGGAATACCTCGTCAAATCGAATCTCGACTATACGATCGTCGGCGGCACGAAGTTCTATGACCGGAAAGAGATCAAAGACATCCTCGCGTATTTGCGGCTGATCGCAAATAATGACGATGATCTCGCGCTTGCCCGGATCATCAACGAACCGAAACGGAGCATCGGCGCCACGTCATTCGAACGGATGGCGGGCTTTGCCATCGAGAACGACCGGTCGATCTTCGATGCGATGCAGGAACTCGATTTCATGGGACTGACAAAAAAAGCCGCCATCGAAGCAGCGAAATTCCGGGATATGATCCAGGGATTCACACAGATGCAGGAGTTCCTGTCCGTCCGGGAACTGACGGAACAGGTGATCGAGAAGACCGGCTATCGGGAGATGCTCGAACGCGAAAAGACGATCGAGTCCGAAAGCCGGCTGGAAAACATCGATGAGTTCCTGTCCGTGACCGATGCGTTCGAAAAACGGGCGGAAGAGGACGAAGGCGATAAATCGCTCGTCGCCTTCCTCACCGATCTCGCGCTTATCGCGGATATCGATTCGCTCGACAAAGAGGAGAACCAATCAGCGGAAAAAATCGTCCTGATGACGATGCACTCGGCGAAAGGACTGGAATTCCCGGTCGTTTTCGTCGTCGGCATGGAAGAGAACATCTTCCCGCACGCGCGGTCGATCGGTGACGACGAAGAGATGGAAGAAGAACGCCGTCTCGCATATGTCGCCATCACAAGGGCGGAACAGAAACTATACATGAGCTCCGCTTCGAGCCGTATGCTGTACGGCCGTTCGAGCTACAATAATCCTTCCCGGTTCATCTCCGAGATTTCCGGCGATGTCATCGACACCGTCAGCGGATCCGGCGGCTTTTCGTTCGGAGGCAGCGCCCGGAGCGAAGCACCGCGCCGGCCGGCAGTGAAAAAACCTGTCTATGAAGCGAGCGGCGGGGAGAAACTAGGCTGGAAAGCAGGCGACAAGGCCAAACATAAGAAGTGGGGGACAGGCACGGTCGTCAGCGTCAAAGGTTCTGCGGATGACGTCGAACTCGACATCGCTTTCCCGGACGTCGGCGTCAAACGTCTGCTTGCGAAATTTGCACCGATCGAAAAAGTGTGAAGGAGGAACGCGAGATGGAGGATACACACGAACTCGAGAAACGCGTCGAGGAGCTGAACAGGCTGCTGACCGAATACGGGCGCGCCTACTACGTGCTCGATCGTCCGGCTGTCACGGATGCTGAATATGACAAGCTCATGCAGGAGCTGCTTGCCATCGAGGAACAGCACCCGGATCTCATCTATCCCGATTCCCCGACGCAGCGCGTGGGCGGACCTGTGCTGGAAGGCTTCACGAAGGTCCGTCATGAGTATCCGATGCTCAGTCTGTCGAACGTGTTCAATGAGGAAGATATCCGGGAGTTCGACCGCCGTGTACGTGCAGGTGTCGGTGATTCTGTCACCTATATCTGTGAACTGAAGATCGATGGGCTTGCCGTCTCATTGAAGTATGAAGACGGCCGCTTCACACAGGGATCGACACGCGGGGACGGAACGGTCGGCGAGGACATCACAGAGAATCTGCGTACCATCCGGTCGATCCCGCTCAAACTGAACGAATCGGTGACGATCGAAGTACGCGGCGAGGCGTACATGCCGAAGAAATCATTCGTCAAGCTGAATGAAGCACGCGACGAAGCGGGTGACGAGCCGTTCGCGAACCCCCGCAATGCAGCGGCCGGCTCCCTGCGCCAGCTCGACCCGAAGATTGCAGCAAGCCGCAATCTCGCCGTATTCCTGTACGGCGTCGGAGGGGACGGGGAAGCGTACGGTCAGGCAGCACATTCGGCGGCGCTCGACTATCTGGATGACCTCGGGCTGGTGACGAACCATGAACGGAAGAAATGCAAAACGATCGAGGAAGTGCTCGATTACGTCAGCAGCTGGGGCGGGAAACGTGCCGCACTCGATTATGAAATCGACGGCATCGTCATCAAAGTCGACAAGTTCGAAGACCAGGAACAGCTCGGCTATACAGCGAAGAGCCCGCGCTGGGCGACCGCCTACAAATTCCCTGCGGAAGAAGTGGTGACCCGACTGCTCGATATCGAGCTCAGTGTCGGCCGGACAGGCACTGTCACACCGACCGCCATCCTCGAACCCGTCCGCGTGGCAGGCACGACGGTCGGCAGGGCATCCCTCCACAATGAGGATCTGATCCGCGAGAAGGATATCCGGATCGGCGACGACGTGAAGATCCGGAAAGCCGGCGATATCATCCCCGAAGTGATCGGCCCGCTGGCGGACCGGCGGACAGGGGACGAAATCGAATTCCACATGCCGTCCGACTGCCCGGTGTGCGGGTCGGAACTGATCCGCATTGAAGGGGAAGTGGCACTGCGCTGCGTCAACCCGCAATGCCCGGCGCAGCTGAAAGAAGCGCTCATCCACTTCGTTTCCCGGAATGCCATGAACATCGAAGGCATCGGTGAGCGTGTCGTCGATCAGCTCTATACAGCAGGTCTTGTGAAGGACTTTTCGGATCTGTACGGTCTGACCGAAGAGCAGCTGATGACACTCGACCGGATGGGGGAGAAGTCCGCTTCGAATCTGGTGCACGCCATTGCGGCATCGAAAGAGAACTCGTTCGAAAAGCTGCTGTTCGGGTTCGGCATCCGCCACGTCGGTGCGAAAGCGGCCCAGATCCTCGCGCGCGAATTCGGGTCGCTCGATAACCTGATGGCCGCGTCTGCCGAAGAGCTGCTCGCAATCCACGAGATCGGGGACAAAGTGACCGATGCAATCGAAACGTTCTTTGCAAATGAGGATGTGCTCGAAGTCATCGGCAAACTGAAATCGTACGGCGTCAACATGATGTACAGCGGCCGGACAGCCCAGGAAATCCCTGAGGAAGGACCGTTCGTCGGCAAAAAGATTGTCCTGACAGGCAAGCTTGAAATACTGACACGGAACGAAGCGAAAGAAAAAATAGAGGCGCTCGGCGGGGACGTCAGCGGCAGCGTCAGCAAAAAGACGGACATTGTCATTGCCGGAGAAGACGCGGGGTCGAAACTCGCGAAAGCGGAAGAGCTGGGCATTGACGTCTGGAACGAAGCGAAGCTGATCGAAGTGCTTGGAACAAAGGAGTAAAACAACGTATGAAAAGGTTATTCACACTGCCGGCATTCGCTGCAGTTCTCGTGCTCGGCGGGTGCATCCCCTCGATCGGGCCCGAAAAAGAGGAAGTCATCCAGGAGAACGAAGACGTCGAGCAGGAAACCGTACTCATTCCCGAAGTACAGCTGAATGAGCAATACTACCGGACACTGCTGCCATTCAAGAAAAGTGCGACCCGCGGGCTGATCGTCAATCAGGTCTACAGCAAATATGATATCGGGGAAGTCGAAGAAGGGCTGCTCCGGCTGTCCGCGAAGCATTTTGATCCGAACGATCACTTCTTCCAGGAAGGGCAGTTCATCGATGAGAAGACAGCGATTCATTGGCTGTCCCGGAGCTCGAAATTCGACGACGGACTCAACCCGCCCATCAACGACAAGATGACGCCTCAGGAAATCAGCGAGAAAGCGCCTGTGTACCTGGCGCACATCGTCGAACAGAACTATTACGTCAAGACAGGCGATAAGAAAGTAGGTCTTGCCGGGATCTCCATCGGTCTCGCCATGAACTCGGTCTATTATCAGCGGGACGCGGCCGAGGCGAAGATCCCTGACAAGACGATCGAACAGCAGGGGATGAAGATGGCGGAGACGATCGTGCAGCGTATGCGCAAGCTGGACGGTGTCGGGGATGTCCCGATCACGGTCGGCCTGTTCAAACAGCAGTCCCGCAATTCCATCGTGCCGGGTACGTATTTCGCACAGGCGTACGTCGACAAAGGGAAAGACAAACCGAATGGCTGGAAGGAAGTGAAGGAGAAATTCGTCCTTCTGCCGGCTTCATCGGACGTTGACAATTACCGGGATGTCAACGAAAGGTTCGAGAAGGTCAAACAAGATATCAATGACTATTTCCCGGGTTTCATCAGTGTCGTCGGAACGGCATTCTACAGCGACAACAACTTGGAATCCATCAAGATCAACGTCCCGATCCAGTTCTACGGCAAGAACGAGGTCGTCGCGCTGACACAGTACATGACCTCGCTCATCATGAAATACTACCCGAAAACCGAAGTGGAAGTGAGCATCACGTCCGGCAATGGGCCGGAGTCCCTCATCACGAAGAATGCGGGGGATGAAGAGCCGTCCATCCATATTTATTCCTATTGACCGGGGGAACTTTTCATCATCCATCGAAGGTGTTATGATGAATCGTACTGTATAAAAGCCAGGAGGAGAGAGTATGTCCAATTACACTAAAGAGGAAGTCCAGTACTATGCGAATTTCGCCCGGATCGACATGCCGGATGCAGAAGCACAGAAATTTGCAGACCGCCTGGACACCCTGCTCGAGTTCACGGATCGCCTGAAAGAGATCGATACGTCGGATGTGGCCAAGATGACCCATCCGCTTGCCTTTACAAATGTCCTGCGTGAAGACACGCCTGCGGACATCCTCGACCGTGATGATATGCTGAAGAGTGTCGAGGAGCACGAAGACGGTATGATCAAAGTACCGAACATCCTGGATTGACCCGTATAGAGGAGGAATTGACTTATGGCAGTAAACAAAACAGCGTCTGAACTTCAGTCACTTTTACATAGCCGCGAACTGTCGGTGACGGAACTGACGAAGGAAACGCTCCAGACCATCAAAGAAACGGACGGTCCGATCCAGGCATTCCTGACCGTCACGGAAACTGAAGCGCTGCAGGCGGCTGAACAGCTGGACAACCTGCCGGACGAGCAGCGCGGCGGTCTTTTCGGCATGCCGATCGGCATCAAGGATAACATCATCACGAAAGGCATCCGGACGACATGCGCGAGCAAGATGCTCGAGAACTTCGTGCCTGTCTATGAAGGGACAGCGACGGAGCGCGTGAAGGACAGCGGTATGGTGATCGTCGGGAAACTCAACATGGATGAGTTCGCAATGGGTTCCACAACTGAGCACTCCGCCTTCCAGAAGACGCATAACCCTTGGGGACTCGACCGTGTGCCGGGCGGATCGTCAGGCGGCTCGGCCGCTGCGGTCGCTTCGGGACAAGTCCTCTTCTCGCTCGGTTCGGATACAGGCGGTTCCGTACGGCAGCCTGCAGCTTTCTGCGGCGTCGTCGGCATGAAGCCGACATACGGACGTGTGTCCCGTTCAGGCCTTGTCGCATTCGGATCATCCCTCGACCAGATCGGGCCGATCACGAAGACGGTCGAAGATAACGCCATGCTGCTGAGCGCGATCGCCGGATCCGATTACCGGGATCCATCCGCTTCCGAGAAAGCGGTGCCGGACTACCGGAGCGCCCTGACAGGCGATATCAAAGGACTCAAGATCGCAGTGCCGGCGCGCTACCTCGGCGAAGGTGTCCAGCCGGAAGTGCGGGATGCCGTGAAGACGGCGATCGGCGTCCTCGAATCCCTCGGTGCCGAGGTGGACGAGATCGACCTTCATTATTCCCGTTACTCCGCACCGACGTACTACGTCATTTCATCGGCAGAGGCCTCTTCCAACCTGGCGCGGTTCGATGGCATCCGGTACGGCTACCGTCCTGAGGATGCAAAGGACCTGAACGAGATCTACCTGCGTTCCCGTGCGGAAGGCTTCGGGGATGAAGTGAAGAAGCGTGTGCTGTACGGTACGTACGCACTGAGCGCCGGCCACCATGAAGACCTGTACGAACGCGCACAGAAAGTTCGTACGCTGATCGCGCAGGACTTCCAGGATGTCTTCAAGAAATACGACATCATTGTCGGACCGACGAGTGCGACGAACGCCTACAAACTCGGTGAGACCATCAAGGATCCGCTGACGCTGTATGCGAACGACTTGCTGACAACACCGATGAACCTTGCCGGAATCCCGGCGATCTCCGTACCGTGCGGATTTGCAGAAGGACTTCCGGTCGGCATGCAGATCATCGGCAACCATTTCGACGAACCGCTGCTGTATAAAGTGGCGCACGCATATGAGCAAGCGACTGAATTCCACAAGCAGACGCCGCCTGCAAGGGAGGGGAACTGACCATGAACTTTGAAACGATCGTCGGACTTGAAGTCCACGTTGAACTGAAAACAGATACGAAAATCTTTTCACCGGCACCTGCCCACTTCGGCGCAGAACCGAATATGAACATCCACCCGACCGACCTTGCGTACCCCGGCACGCTGCCGACCATGAACAAACAGGCGATCGACTTCGGCATGAAGGCATCCATGGCCCTCAACTGTGAGATCGCCCGCGTCATGAACTTCGACCGCAAGCATTACTTCTATCCCGATAACCCGAAGGCGTATCAGATCTCCCAGGATGACCGTCCTGTCGGATCGAACGGCTGGATCGAAATCGAAGTGGACGGCTATAAGAAGAAAATCCGTATCGAACGTGTCCACCTCGAAGAAGACGCCGGCAAACTGACACACGCGGAAGGCGGCTATTCACTCGTCGACCTGAACCGTCAAGGGACGCCGCTCATCGAGATTGTCACGGAAGCGGACATCCGCACTCCGAACGAAGCGTATGCATTCCTCGAAAAACTGAAAGCAATCATCCAGTACACCGGTGTCTCCGATGTCCGGATGGAGGAAGGGTCCCTCCGCTGCGACGCCAACATCTCCCTGCGACCGTTCGGCCAAGAGGAATTCGGCACGAAAACGGAGCTGAAGAACCTGAACTCCTTCAACTTCGTCCGCCGCGGAATCGCGAACGAAGTCGAACGACAGGAAAAAGTCCTGCTGTCCGGCGGCAAGATCGTCCAGGAAACGCGCCGGTACGACGAAGCGACAGGCCAGACGGTGCTCATGCGTGTCAAAGGCAGTGCGAACGACTACCGGTTCATCAACGATCCGGATCTGTCGGATGTCGTCATCGACGAAGACTGGATTGAACGGGTCAAGAATGAGATTCCTGAACTGCCGGATGCCCGGAAAGCGCGCTATGTCAGCGAGCTGGGCCTGCCGGCATACGACGCGCATGTCCTGACGCTCACGAAGGAGATGTCCGATTTCTTCGATGAAACGGTACAGGCGGGCGCGGATGCGAAACTGGCTTCGAACTGGCTGATGGGTGAAGTATCCGCCTACCTCAATGCGGAAGGCAAGGAACTGGGCGAGACACCGCTCACACCAGCAGGGCTTGCAAGCCTCGTCAAGCTGATCGCAGACGGCACAATCTCGTCGAAAATCGCGAAAAAAGTGTTCAAAGAACTCGCTGAAAACGGCGGCGATGCAGCCCAGATCGTCAAAGACAAAGGGCTTGTCCAGATTTCCGATGAAGGCACCCTGCGTACGATCATCGGGGAAATCCTCGATAAGAACGAACAGTCGATCGAAGACTACAAGAACGGCAAAGACCGTGCTGTCGGATTCCTCGTCGGCCAGGTCATGAAAGCGACAAAAGGCCAGGCGAACCCGCCGATGGTCAACAAACTGCTGCTGGACGAAATCAGCAAACGATAACGGCTATCGGAACGTCCTGCACGCCGGCTGCGTTAGCCGGGGGCAGGGCGTTTTCCTGACTGCTGGAAAATTGCTTTGCGCACGCCGATGGGGGTACACTGAAGAAAAGGAGTGTGAAGACTGTTGACTACTGAGCTGGAATACTTTGAACAGGCGATTTCACTGCAGGCGTATATGGACAAGATGGAGCACCATAAAGACAGCAGCTTTTCAATCTACGAACAATTCGATGTGCCGCAGGATGACGGGTTCATCGAACTGCTGAAGGAAGTGAACCCCCGGATCCTCGTCATCACCGAGGACTGGTGCGGCGATGCGATGCTGAACAATCCGGTGCTCCGCCGCATTGCGGAAGCCGCGGACCTCGACGTCCGTGCTGTGTACCGGGATGAAGACACCGAACTGATCGACCGGCATCTGACGAACGGCGGACGATCGATCCCGATCTACCTGCTGCTCGATGCTGACGGCGACGTGTTCGCAAAGTGGGGACCGCGCGCTGCAACGATTCAGGAACACGTCATGGAATTGAAGAAAGAGATTCCGCCGAAAGACGCGCCGGATTTCGAAGAGAAACAGCGGACGGTCCTCGGACGGATCACATCGGAATACACAGCGAAGCCCGAATTGTGGCTGACAGTTTATGAAGACATCCGAAACACCTGGACGCCTGAACTGCAGGCGCACGTGTAAGGCGCGCCTCTGTCAGTAAGAGTGCAGAAGAAAGAGGGAACAACGTATGAAGCGTGCTCGTATTATTTACAACCCGACGGCTGGACGGGAAGCATTCCGCAAAAACCTGGCGGAGGTGCTGATCCGGCTCGAACAGGCAGGATATGAAGCGTCCGCCCATGCGACGACTTGTGAAGGGGATGCGACAACTGCAGCCGCGGCGGCAGTGGAACGCGGCTTCGACCTGATCATCGCAGCAGGCGGTGACGGAACGCTCAACGAAGTCGTCGCCGGCATTTCCGGTTACGACAACCGCCCTCCGATCGGTCTGATCCCGATGGGCACGACGAACGACTTTGCCCGGGCGCTCCGGATTCCCCGCGATATCGACAAAGCGCTCGATATCATCCTGGAGGATAAGAAAATCCCTGTCGACGTCGGCAAGATGAACGACCGGTTCTTCATCAATATCGCAGGCGGCGGCCGGATGACGGAACTGACCTATGAAGTGCCGTCCCGGCTGAAAACGATGCTCGGGCAGCTTGCGTATTATTTGAAAGGCATCGAGATGCTGCCGTCCATCCACGCAAGCCGGGTCAAGATTGAATATGACGGAGAAGTGTTTGACGATGAAGCGATGCTGTTCCTCGTCGGCCTGACGAACTCCGTCGGCGGTTTCGAGAAACTTGCTCCCGAATCCAGCATCAACGACGGGAAGTTCACGGTGCTCATCCTGAAAAAGTGCAACATCGCCGAATTCATCAGGGTGGTCACGCTCGCTGTACGGGGGGAACATCTCAATGATCCGCTCGTCATCTCACGCAAAGCCCAATCTGTGAAAGTAACATCAGAAGAGGAAGTGCTCATCAATCTGGATGGGGAGTACGGCGGAAAGACTCCCGCTGTCTTCGAAAACCTGTCCTGTCATATCGAGATGTGCGTCCCGTTCGACCAACTGCGCGAACAGGACCGTACGTGGTGATAGCTGTACCCGGAAACTCCGCCTTGGCGGAGTTTTTTTGTTTGAAGAAGATGGCGCGGGCGGCAGAGCACTCAAGCGGGCGGGTGAATAGAGCGGTTAAATGTTCGAATAGAGCGGTCAGACGGCGGAATGGAGCGGTTAAGCGTTCGAATGGAGCGGTTAGCAGAAGTATAGAGCGGTCCGCCGGTAGAATAGATCACTTAGCTGCAGGAATGGATCGCTTCACGAACTCAGGAAGCGAACCGGCACACCATCCCCCCACACAAAAAAGCAGCAGGCATCTGCCCGCTGCTTTCCGCGTTCTGTTATTCGATGAACTCCAAGGCAGCATCCTGCTTCGCTGCAAGTTTCGGCAGTTCCTCGACAGGGAGCCATTTGAAGTGGAAGATGAGTCCTTCATCTTTCCCATCGCCCTGCACTTGGTAATCCCACTCGCCATCATGATCTCCAAGATAGTCGAAATGGAAGACGTTCCGTTCCAGTACTTCGTCTTTGTCCTTTGGGAAGAAGTTTGTCTTGTGCAGCTTGCCGCACAGCATCAGCTCGTCACGGCGGATGCCCGATTCTTCCTCGATTTCCCGGTACAGCGCGTCGATCAGCAGTTCATCCCGCTCGATCGTCCCGCCGGGAACTTGAAGCCCCGCTTCCGGGTGGTCCCTGTGTTCGAACACAAGAAGGTCCCGGTCCTCTTCTTCGCCCCGCGTAATATAGGCAAGTACTTTCCGTTTTAATTTCATTGTGTTCACCTCGCTTAATTGATCAATTATACCACTTAATTTAGAATAATTCAAGTATTTATTTGAACCCCCGTTACACATCTGTCACATCTCTATACCCAAACCTGCATATTTCAATCCTGATTAGGGAAAACCCTAATAGAAACAAGTAGAATAAGGGTAACAGGAGAACGAAAGGATGTGTCCCGATGTACAAGAAACAAGAAAAAGTCCTCATGTGGCTGGCGTTTGGTGTCGCGGGAATCATGCTTCTGTCCATTCTCGGCAGATTGTTCAGCTGACACATCGTACGATTTATTCACTACAAGGAGGCAACTTGGATGGGAAATGAAGAAGCCGTATTTTTCTCGCGGGTCCTCACCGAATTGACGCTGTCATTCCATATCATCTATGCGACCATCGGTGTCGGGGTGCCGCTCATGATCATGATCGCCCAATGGGTGGGCATCAAGAAGAACGACGAACATTACATCCTGCTCGCCAGACGGTGGGCTCGCGGATTCGTCATCACCGTGGCGGTCGGCGTCGTGACCGGGACGGCAATCGGCCTGCAGCTGTCCTTATTATGGCCGAATTTCATGGAACTAGCCGGGAATGTCATCGCACTTCCGCTGTTCATGGAAACCTTTGCATTTTTCTTCGAAGCGATCTTCCTCGGGATCTACCTGTATACGTGGGACCGCTTCGAAAACCAGAAGAAACACTTGCTGCTGCTCATTCCGGTAGCGCTCGGAGCTGCGTTCTCGGCAGTCTTCATCACAATCGTCAATGCGTTCATGAACGCACCACGCGGCTTTGACATCGTCAACGGAGAGCTCGTCAACATCAGCCCGCTGCTCGCGATGTTCAACCCGGCGATGCCGACGAAAGTGGCGCACGTCGTCGTGACCGCCTTCATGACCGCAGCGTTCCTTCTGGCGTCCATTGCAGCATTCCGGCTCTTGCGCGGGTCGAACCATATTTATCACAAGAAAGCGCTCATGCTGACGCTGAAAGTCGGCTTCATCTTCTCGATCGGCGCTGCGATCATCGGCGACTTCTCCGGGAAATATCTTGCGGAATACCAGCCGGAGAAACTCGCGGCCGCCGAATGGCATTTCGAGACGACCGATAAGGCGGAGCTCATCCTCATGGGGGTCTTGACCGAGGACAATGAAGTCAAGTACGCCCTGAAGATCCCGTATGGCCTGTCCGTGCTCGCTGCGAACAACCCATTCGCGGAAGTGACCGGGCTCGATCAGTTCCCGGAAGATGAAGTGCCGCCGCTGTACATCCACTATCTGTTCAACTTCATGGTGTTCATCGGCATGTGGCTGTCGCTCTTGTCCGCCGTGTTCCTGCTCGGCAAGTGGCGGAACTGGAACTTCGTCTCAAGTAAATGGTTCCGCTGGCTGATCGTGCTCGGCGGCCCGCTGTCGGTACTCGCCATCGAGTTCGGCTGGTGGTTCGCAGAAGTCGGACGGCAGCCATGGATCCTGCGGGATATCATGAAAGTGTCCGAAGCGGCAACAACAAGTGGTCAGGTCGACCTCATGCTCGTGCTGTTCGCCGGGCTGTATCTCGTGCTCGGTGTCGGCAGTATCGTCGTGCTGCGCCGGATGTTCCGCCGCAACCCGGTCGAGAAGGAACTGGAAGACCGCCATGCGATGAGAGGACGTGATGTGCGATGAACCTCGAGATACTCGGAATCAGCGTCTTATGGACGTTCCTGTTCGGCTACATCATGGTCGGCGCCATCGATTTCGGTGCAGGGTTCTTCAATGCCTACAGCCTGATCACGGGGAAAGAGCGCGTGCTCACCCGGGTCATCCAGCGCTATCTGTCGCCAGTCTGGGAGATCACGAACGTCTTCCTCGTGTTCTTCTTCGTCGGCATCATCGGGTTCTTCCCGAAAACGGCGTTCTACTACGGCACGACACTGCTCGTGCCGGTCAGCTTCGGGCTGATCCTGCTCGCAATCCGCGGCTCGTATTATGCGTTCGAGACGTACGGGGCACGCGGGCACAAAGGCTATTCGTTCATGTACGGTCTCGCCGGACTGCTGATCCCGGCGTCGCTGTCGATCGTGCTGACGATCTCGGAAGGCGGCTTCATCGAATTGGTGGACGACAATCCGGTGCTCGACTATTGGAAGCTGTTCACGAGCCCGCTGACATGGTCCATCGTCGTGCTCAGCCTGTCCGCGACGCTTTACATTTCTGCCGTGTTCCTGACATGGTATGCGAATAAGGCGCGAGACACGGAAGCCGCTGCGCTGCTGCGGCGCTACGCACTGACGTGGGCGCTGCCGACCATCATCGCAGCAGGCGGCATCATTGTCGAGCTGCGGCGTTATCAGCCGGAGCATTACAGCAACATCCAGAACTTCTGGCCGATGTTCCTGATTTCCGCACTGCTGTTCGCCGGCACGGTGTTCCTGCTCTACACGAAGCGCCAGTACGGCTGGGCGTTCGCGATGCTCGCCGGCCAGTTCGCCTTCGCGTTCTACGGCTACGGCGCATCGCACTACCCGTACTTGCTGTATCCGTACTTGACGATCTACGACAGCTTCACGAACCCGGCCATGGCCATCTCGCTCGTCGTCGTCTTCATCCTCGGACTGTGCCTGCTCATTCCGGCGCTGTATCTCGTGCTGCGGCTGTTCCTGTTCGATAAGGATTATGTCCGCGGCAAAGGCGACTACCATGCATAAGGAGACGATACTATGGAACAGTTCATCATATTCTATGCACCTTTCATCGTCCTCATCGGACTGATCATCGCCGCGTTCGTCGTGGCACCGATGGACGGATGGGTTTTGAAGAATGAAAAAAAGAAGAAGTGAGAGGAGAGCTGCCCGCGGGCAGCTCTTTTTGGTGGGGGGAGCGAAAATTTGCGGCTGACCGCTCCATTCCCGCGGCGTACCGCTCAATTCTCCCAGCTAAGCGATCATTACCCACGGTGAAGCGCTCAATTCCTCCCGCTAAGCGATCAATTCACACAGCGGAGCGCTCAATTCCGCCGGCAAACCGCTCCATTCCCGCGGCCGGCCATCTGGTTGCATGCGAATCTTCTGCCGCGCTGAATGCCCTTCCACCAATCAGAACCAAGATTGAATGGTCGGCTCCGCTGCCGCTCCGCATTTTCTGTTGAGGGAGTGGCAGCGCTGAGCGCTCCATTCCGGGGACGAACCGATCAATTCCAATGCCGAACCGATCAATTCCACCGGCCAACCGCTCAATTGCACTGCCGGACCGATCAATACCATCAGCCAAGTGATCAATTCTGCCAACGAACCGCTCTATTCACGCAACCCGCCCATTCCCCCAAGCACCCGCCGCCAACCTATGATAAACTACAGGTCAGACCACAAACTGGAGGCACCGAACCATGACCTATGCAGTCCACCAAAACGACAGACTCGTCGTCCAAATAGAAGACCTCACGCACGACGGCTCCGGCGTCGGCAAAGTGCAGGGCTATCCGCTTTTCATCCCCGGCGCGCTGCCTGGCGAGGAAGTCGAAGTGAAAGTCGGCAAGACACTGAAGAACTACGGCTTCGCCAAGCTGCTCAACATCCTCACGCCGTCCCCCGACCGCATCACGGGCCCGTGCCATGTGTATCCGGAATGCGGCGGCTGCCAGATCCAGCACCTGACGTATGACGCACAGCTCAGACAGAAACAGAAAACCGTCCGGGACGTCATGGACCGCATCGCCAAGCTCCCGGACGTCCCTGTGCATCCGACGCTCGGCATGGACGACCCATGGCGTTACCGCAACAAATCCCAGATCCCGTTCGGAGAGCGCGAGGACCGGATCGTCTCCGGCTTCTACCGCTCAAAAACGCATCACATTGTCGACACCGACGTCTGTATCATCCAGAGCACCGAAGCCGACGACCTCATGGCCATGCTGAAGCGCGAGCTGCAGATACTCGGTATCGACACCTACGACGAACGCACGCACAAAGGCTTCCTGCGCCACCTCGTCGTCCGGAAAGCACGCGCGACCGGCGAGCTCATGGTCGTCCTCGTCACCGCCCGCCGCAAATTCCCGGAAGCGGCGCAAGTCATCGACGCCATCAAACGCACCGTGCCGGACGTCACGTCCATCATGCAGAACGTCAACACCCAGAAGACCAACGTCATCTTCGGCGATCAAACCCTCTGCCTCTACGGCAAGGACGTCATCATCGACACGATCGGCGACGTCGACTTTGAAATTTCGGCCCGGTCGTTCTACCAGGTGAACCCCGTTCAGACGGAGACGCTGTACAGCAAGGCACTCGAATATGCCCAGCTCACCGGACAGGAAACCGTCATCGACGCCTACTGCGGCATCGGCACGATTTCGCTGTTCCTCGCCAAGCAGGCGAAAGAGGTATACGGCGTCGAAATCGTCCCGCAGGCGATCGAAGACGCAAAACGGAACGCCGTCCTGAACGGCATCGACAACGCCCATTTTGAAACAGGCGCATCGGAAGACGTCATTCCGAAATGGTACAGCGAAGGCAAGACATTCGACGTCCTCGTCGTCGACCCGCCGCGCAAAGGCTGCGACGAAAAACTGCTGGAAACGATCCTCACCCACAAACCGGCCCGCATCGTCTATGTCTCCTGCAATCCGGCTACACTCGCCCGCGACCTCCGCATCCTGGAAGACGGCGGCTATCAAACGAAGGAAGTCCAGCCGGTGGATATGTTCCCACATAGTACACATGTCGAGTGCGTGGCCCGGATCGAGCTGCGGTAAATCGTCGTCAGCAGGGTGATGAGATTCGTTTAAGTCGTAAGATGTATATGCAGTCCTCCAGGCGAATCAGCCTGGAGGATTTTTAGTTTCAATTTATGAAACAGAAATATGCTCGATTTCTACCGTCTGGTCTGCCCCATTAAGCACCATCCGCTCAAGTCATGAAACCGATATGGTAGGGTATACAGAAACGAATGATTAAACATGAAGGGAACGGGATCAATCCATGGCAAATGCCAAAGACGAAATCATCCTCAAAGGGCTCAAAGAAAACAACCTGAAAAACATCGACCTGACGATACCGAAAGAGAAGATCGTCGTGTTCACAGGACTGTCCGGTTCCGGCAAGAGCTCGGTCGTGTTCGATACACTGGCGACGGAAAGCCGGCGGCAGATGACGATGAACTACCCGCTCTATGTCCGGAACCAGATGCCGCGGTACGAGCGGCCGCAGGCGGATCTGATGCAGAATTTGAGCCCGGTCGTCGTCGTGGAGCAGAAGCCGATCGGCAGCAGCACCCGGTCGACGGTCGGGACGTACATGGATATCCATCCGCTGATCCGGCTGCTGTTTTCGCGGATCGGCCAGCCGGCGATCGGGTCCGCGACGGACTTCTCGAGCCAGAGCTCGTTCGGCAGATGCCCGGAGTGCAAAGGGTTCGGCCAAGTGGTTGCACCGGACGTGAACAAGCTTGTCGATTTCACTAAATCGCTGCGGGAGCGTGCGGTGCAGTTCAAGCCCTTGTCGCCGACCGGCTGGCAGGGCCACTGGATGATGACATGCGGACTGTTCGACCCCGATCTGCCGCTGAAGGACTATCCGGAGGAGACGCTTGAACTGTTCCTCTACGGTCCGCCGGAAGGGGAACGGGTCAATGCGCCGTTCCATACGAAGGACGGCCCGCACAAAGCCGATTGGGACGGCCTGCTGCCGCGCTTCACACGGGTGTACATCAACCGGGATATCTCCAAGCTGAAAACGCTGACCGAAGAGGATGTCCTCGCGATGACGACCCAGGCTCCGTGCAAGACGTGTCAGGGATCCGGCCTTAATCCGGAAGTGCTGGCCAGTAAAATCAACGGCCTGAACATCGCGGACTACGACCAGCTCGAGCTGCCGGAACTCCTCCGGGAACTCGAGGCCATCCAGGAGCCGATGGGGAAATCGATCGCTCGGCAGGCAATTCCGTACGTGACACAGCTGATCGACATGGGCTTGGGCTATCTGAGCCTTTCCCGGAAAATGGCTACGCTGTCTGGCGGGGAAGGCCAGCGGGTGAAGATTGCCCGCCATCTTGGCAGCAGCCTGAACAATATGACGTATATCTTCGATGAACCGAGCGCGGGACTCCATCCGAGTGAAGGGGAGCTGCTGATCCACATGCTGCAGCGCATCAAACAGCAGCATAATACCGTCATCGTCATCGAACACAACCTGGCTGTCATCCAGATGGCGGATGAAATCATCGAGCTGGGGCCGGGTGCCGGCGCGAATGGCGGGGAAGTGATCTACGCAGGTCCTCTCGCAGGCATGACGGAGTCCCCGACCGCACTCGCACTGCAGCACAAACTGAGGGTCAACGGACACCCGAGGGAGCGGACGGGCAGCTATTCCATCCAGGGAGCGTCGACCAACAATCTGCGGAACGTGGACATCCGGATTCCAAAAGGCGTCTTTGTCTCGGTCTGCGGAGTCTCCGGTTCGGGGAAAAGTTCCTTGATACTCGACGCCTTCAAAAGCCGTTATCCCGAATCGATCACCGTGGGGCAAGGCGGGATCGGAACCTCCAGCCGTTCCACGATGGCGACGTACATGGGCATTATGGAAGACATTCGCCACACATTCGCAAAAGCGACGGGGCAGCCGGCGGGACTGTTCAGCTTCAACTCACTCGGCGCCTGTCCCGTCTGCAAAGGGAAGGGTGTGCTGACGCCGGAAGTGGCGTTTGCGGATCCAGTGACGATTCCTTGTGAAGCGTGCGGCGGCACTAGATACTCGGACGAAGCGCTGTCCTACCGGTATGAAGGGAAAAACATCATCGAAATCCTGGCTTTGACAATCGACGAAGCCGGTGACTATTTCACGCAGCCGAAGATCCTGAACCGGGTGAAGACGCTCCGAGATGTCGGACTCGGCTACCTGACGCTCGGCCAGACGACCAGTTCCCTGAGCGGCGGGGAGATCCAGCGGCTCAAGCTCGCGAGCCAGCTGCAGAAGGAAGGCCAGATCTATTTGCTGGATGAACCTTCGTCCGGATTGCACGCAGACGACCGGGAGAAACTGCTCGACGTCTTTCAGAAGCTTGTGGAGCGGGGGAACACGGTCATCATCATCGAACACAATCTGGACCTGCTCGCAGCGAGCGACTGGATCATCGAGATGGGTCCCGGCGGCGGCAAACAAGGCGGCTCCGTAATGTTTGAAGGAACTCCGGCCGACATGCTGAAAGCGGACACAGCCACGGCAAGATGGCTGCGGGAAGCTGTGGAGGCATAAGGTTGATGGTGATGCGAGAGGGATCTTTCACTTTTTCATTCCATAAATTGAAAATTTACATTGCGTCCCGGATGAATGTGACGTACTATGGTTTTTATGCGGTTGCGCAGGTAAATCCTGTGATATCCGTATAAAATACCATATACAGGGGTTTATATTAATGAAAAGACTAAACTATTTGATTTTATCGGCAATGATGATCTTGCTGGCCGGCTGTACCGATTCAGGAGATACGGCGGAATCGGACGAGCAGAAGATTTCACAAGAGCAGACGGCCGCCGTAACAAATACAGGTCAAAACGAATCACCCGTTACAGCTCCTGCGGAGGAGCCGGCTTCCGGTGAACCGGAAGAGGAGGAACCAGCAGCAGAAGAGCCCAAAGCGGAGGAACCGCCCGCCCAGCCGGTAGAGGAACGGTTCGCCGGATACCACCTGATCGACGTTGACGGCGGAGACCTCTCGGGGACACGTGAACCGAATACGGTCGTCGATATCGGATACGGGGGCCGGGAATATTGGGGATTCACGAACGAACATGGGCAGCTGGTGCGTGTCACGGCGGACGAGATTATCCCGCAGGACGACAGCAACGAATCGGTAACATCATCCGGCAGATATTATTCCGATGAAGCCAAGGTCCCTGGCGTGGAAAGTCCCGTGCTGGATGAAGGGCATGTCATCGCCGATTCCCTGGGCGGCGTCTCCAATGCGTATAACATCACCCCGCAGGACAGTGTGCTCAACCGGCATGGCGACCAGGCCTATATGGAAAAAGTGATCCGTACAGCGGGCGGTGCGACGGACTTCGAAGCGATCATCACCTACCCGGATACGGAGACCCAGATCCCATCCCATTACCATTACACCTATACGGTGAAAGGCAACCAGGTCACCGAGGATTTTGACAATGAAAACCCGGACAGTGTGAACGAATCGCTCGGATTGACGGGCAATGGCGGGACGGCACCGAAAAACGAATCACAGCCATCTGCTCCATCCACGCCTTCGGCACCAGCTGCCCCTTCTTCCGAAGAAGGGGATCTCTCCAGCGTGGACGCAAACGGGAACGGCATGGTGACCATCGCCGAAGCGAAAGCGGCCGGCTTCAGTATGCCGATCACGAGCGACCACTGGTTATACAAATACATGCGGGACAACGACCACGACGGCATGGTGGGAGAATGATCGATGCTGCTCTGCAAACCGCAAGCCGGGAACCGGTGACGGATCCGGGTGACACGACTGCTGAGGAAACACGATGAATATAAACATATATGCCGCCTGGCTGCAGTCCAGGCGGCCTTTTCAGTTCCTATAACCTCTGCCAATACCGCTGGACATACAGAAAATTGCAGTCTGAAGGTTTGCAGGAGGGCGCTGTGTGGAACACTATACTACTGGCGCGGAATTCGCTAAGCGGAATGACGGTATCCTGTTACTGGTTCTTATTACATATGTTTCAAACCAGGACTTCTGTAAACCGCCCGACTGCCTGGGGCAGGCGCGAAGGCGTGCGAAATCTGATGGATAGAGAATAGGGGAATTCAATTGCACATAACAAACGTATTCTGGTACGCGGTCGCCATCTGTATGGCGATTGTCATCTGGGGGTTCGTAGCCCCTGACAATCTTAATAGCATCACCAGCCAGGCGACGGCACTCATCTCCAATGATTTCGGCTGGTTCTACACACTGGTCATCATCGCCCTCATCAGCTTCTGCATCTATATGATGTTTTCGAAGTACGGCAATGTCAAACTCGGTAAGGACAATGACGAACCCGACTTCAGCCTGATGGCGTGGTTCGCCATGCTGTTCAGCGCAGGAATGGGGATCGGTCTGATGTTCTTCACGACCGCGGAAACCATTTCGCATGCGTTCATTCAGTCACCGAACGGAGAGCCGGGTTCCGAACAGGCTGTCCTCGACTCGCTGCAATATGCGTTTCTCCACTGGGGCTTCCATGGATGGGGGCTGTATGCGGTCGTCGCGATGATTTTCGCGTATTTCAAGTTCCGTGTCGGCGCCCCAGGGCTTGTCAGCGCGACACTTGAACCGCTGCTCGGACAGAAACTGATGCGCGGCACGCTGGGACAGATCATCGATACCCTTGCCGTCTTCGCCACGGTTGTCGGTGTGGCGTCCACCCTCGGTTTCGGCTCCGCGCAGATCAACAGCGGGCTGACATTCCTGTTCGATGCCCCGAACACGTTCTGGTTCCAGATGATCATTCTCGGTATCGCGACCGTCACATTCATCGCATCCGCCTGGTCGGGTCTCGGCAACGGCATCAAACACCTCAGCACCATTAATCTGTGGCTTGCGGGCATTTTGCTGGTGCTGCTGTTCGTCGTCGGCCCGACAGTCTACATCATGAATATTTCCGTCACCTCATTCGGCAATTACATCAGCCATTTTGTCCAGATGAGCTTCGACTTGAAGCCGGTCAATGTCACCCAGCGCGGTTTCGTGAATGACTGGACGCTCTTCTACTGGGCCTGGTGGATCTCCTGGGCGCCATTCGTCGGAATGTTCATCGCCCGGGTATCGAAAGGCCGCACAATCCGGCAATTCATCATCGGCGTGCTGGTCGCACCGACACTCGTGACCTTCATCTTTTTCGGGGTGTTCGGCGGCTCGGCGTTGAATGTGCAGATGAACGGCATTGCGAAATTATCCGAGCTGGCGACGGAAACCGTCACGTTCGGCATGTATACCCATTATCCGATGACCGCGGTCCTGTCGCTGCTGACCGTTGTGGTCATCGCGATCTTCTTCATCACCTCCGCGGATTCCGCGACATTCGTCCTCGGCATGTTCACCACGGGCGGACAGCTGAATCCGTCGAACGTCGTCAAGATCGCCTGGGGACTGCTGTTATCGGGTATGGCGGCGATCGTCCTGTACTCCGGCGGCATCCAAGGGTTCCAGAACATGCTGATCATTGCGGCACTGCCATTCTCTTTGATATTGATCATGATGGTCATTGCTTTTTACAGAACCATCAGGGAGAATGAAGGACGGAGACTGCGAACGACATCTATGGAAAGGCGTGAGAAAAAATGAAACTCGTCAACGTCCGGAAAGGACAATTCGTCTACTATCAGAACAAATTGCATAAGGTCTATTCGGTGAAGCCGTTCTTCAAGAAGTCGGTCCATCTGATCCGCATGGAGGATTTCAAACAGAAGCTGGCAACAGCGAAAGAGATCGATTTCTATAAGCCGAAGCACCTCGACAGTTTCGTATTCAACCGGGAACGGTACACGCTCGACAAAACGGTCAAAGCTGAAGTCGGGGACTACATCATCGTCATCAACCCGCAGCCGGACCCGCTCGACCAGCATCATCTGAATACGATCGAGGCCGTCTCGTCCGTCGAAGGGAACGGGGTCATCACGAACCAGTCCAACGGTATCCGTTTCAACGAATATTGGGTCATGGTGCCCGGATTGTCAGACGGTGCGACGGTCATCGACCTTCAGGACCCGGATCTGGAAACGGATGATGGAGAAGACGAACCATCCGGCGACGACCTGCAGGAAGTCTACATCCCGGGCATCGGGGATATCTGCCGCAGGGCGGACAGCGAAATTGACATGGAAGCGATGATTGTCGCGATCGAAGGGGACATCGTCTATCTGGGCGGAAACGTGCAAGTGGACATGAACGACCTGCTCGATCAGGAAAAATGGAGTTACGTGAGGAACATCCGGGACTGACCCGGACTGGATTGAATAAAGGCTGCCGGCTGCAAGGAATCCTTGCAGCCGGCAGCCTTTTTGCCGTGATGTCAGTTCCGAACGATGATGTACACCAGATAGATTACATAGAACGCAGCGAGCACCCAGCCTTCCCGTTTTCCGATGCGGTAGCCGGTCCGCGCAAAGACGAGCAGGACGAGTGTCAGTGCGATCATGAACACGACGTCGATCAGCACTTTGCCGTCCACCGCAAGCGGCGAAATGGCCGAAGAGACACCGAGCACGAACAGGATGTTGAAGATATTGCTGCCGATAATATTGCCGAGCGCAATCTCGCTCTCTTTCTTCAGCGCCGCGGTGATCGACGTCACCAGTTCAGGCAGCGACGTGCCGATCGCGATGATCGTCAGACCTACAAGTGTCTCACTCATCCCGAGGGAGTAGGCGATCGCGGTGCCGTTATCGACGACCAGATCCCCGCCGAAGATGATAGCGGCAAGCCCGAGCAGGGTGATGAGGATGTTTTTCCCCCACGACCCGCTGACAGCTGCCATGGGTTCGTTCATCGACTCCTTCCGGCTTTTCAGACCGTGCTCGATCACATAATACAAGAAGATCGACAGGAACAGCAGGAAGATGAACCCATCGGCCCGCGTGATCATATTGCTGCCGAAGCCCTGCAGCGCCACATCACTCATGACGATGAACAGCGCAATGCTTGCGAGCAGCGTGAACGGGATCTCTTTCTTGACGTTTTCACTCTCGACTTTCAGCGGATACAAAATCGCCGCGACCCCAACAACGAGGGTGATATTGAAAATGTTACTGCCGACGACATTCCCCACCGCGACGCCTGCCGTGCCTTCCAGTGCCGCGATGATACTGACCGTCGCTTCGGGAGAACTCGTTCCGAACGCGACGATCGTCAGCCCGATCAAGATCGGCGGAACCCGCAGCAGCCTTGCAATGTTGGACGACCCATCGACGAAAAAGTCCGCCCCTTTTATGAGTAAGACAAATCCGATCAGCAATAACACATAAGTCACGTACGCTCAGCTCCAGTTCTGTAACAGGTTGTTTTGGAGGGATCCTGTCAGCTATCCCGCAGGCCCGGCGGTCGGGCCGTGTAACCGCAGACAGGATCTTGGATACCGTATATCTGCTTTGGAACATTCTCAGATACCTGACACCAGTATATCATCTTACCCGTTTTGATACCCGGCTGAAAGGGGATGAATGCTGTGCTTTCGGACTGGGCAAGACGCGGCTGTTCCGGCAAATGTGAATAGTTCCCTTCGGACAGGTAATCCTAAACGCAAAACGCCGGACGGAGGACTGACTATGAAGACAAGCAGGTGGGTGTTCGCAGGAGTGATCGGTATTTCCATTATACTGATCGGCAATTTACTGTTCTCGGAAAGTGCGATGGGACAGCACGGCGGACTGCCGAAAGATGAGCTGAGACGAAAAATCCAAGCGTACGCAGCCCAGCATGATATCAAGCCTGTCGATGCCGTCGTGGACCGGATATGGAAAGCGGTTCCCGGCTATAACGGCTGGCAGGTCGACCGGGTGGCCAGCCATGACCGGATGAAGAAAACTGGGAGATTCGATAAAACCAAGCTGGTATTCAAGGAGACAGAGCCGAGGGTGCACCTGGATGATCTGGATCCCCATCCGATCTATCGGGGCAATCCTGGCAAGCCCATGGTGTCGCTGCTCATCAATGTCGCGTGGGGAGAGGAATACATCCCTGCCATCCTGCAGATTTTGAAGACAAACGAAGTCAAAGCGACGTTCTTCTTCGACGGCAGCTGGACGGCAAAAAATCCTGAAGTGGCAAAAACGATTCACGAGGCGGGACATGAGATCGGCAATCATGCATACAGCCATCCTGACCTGCAGAAACGTTCCGCCGCAGAGACGAGGGAAGAACTGCAGAAGACGAACGAGGTCATCCAGCAGACACTCGGCATCCAGCCCAAATGGTTCGGACCGCCAAGCGGCAGCTTCAACGCGCAGACGGTCGCTGTTGCTGCCGAGCTCGACATGAAGACGATCCTTTGGACAGCCGATACGGTCGACTGGAAAAAGCCCGAGCCGTCCGAGATGGTGCAGCGTGTCCTGTCGCAAACGGAGAATGGCACGATGATTCTCATGCACCCGACAGATCCTGTGGCCAAAGGATTAGATGAGATGATCAAGCAAATCAAAGCGAAAGGTCTGCGGCTCGGCATGGTGAGTGAGCTGATGAGTGAAAAACGGGTGGATTGAAAGAAGCGCGCTGGCGGCTGAACAGGAAATGGATCCAGCACAACCCGGACAATGAAAAAACCAGCCCTCACAAGGCTGGTTTTCGGATGGAC
Organism: Sporosarcina koreensis; assembly: GCF_000826145.2. Classification (GTDB taxonomy): domain Bacteria; phylum Bacillota; class Bacilli; order Bacillales_A; family Planococcaceae; genus Sporosarcina; species Sporosarcina trichiuri. The sequence goes on along the minus strand of NZ_LN651336.1, from coordinate 334,416 downwards.
TGTGTTTTCTTTTGCGTGAGCTCGGCAATGGCCCGCTTCAATGTTTTCACGAACCGCACCTCGGCGGTGAAGTCCAGCTGATTCCAGACTTTCACGTGAAGCGGGTTCAGGCCGGTCACAATCAGGGAAAAGCCGAGCAGTTCCAATACGCCGATCAGTTTTTCGAATCCATATAAGCCATCCTGCTCAATCCGCCCGACCGCGGTGAAGTCGAGGATGATCGTCTGCACGCCCGATTTCGCAGACCGTTCGGTGAGCCCGCGTGCGATGGCGGAAGATTTTTCCTCATCCAGATCGCCAAAAATCGGCACGACAGCGACCGTATCCGTCAGCTCGATGAACGGGGAGGACAGCTTGATGTTTTCCTGCAGCAGGGTTTCCGCCGATTCCTTCGCCTCGAGCAGCTGGAAGTCGGTCTCCGTCAGGCGGGTGCGCAGCCGCGTCAGCTGTTCGCTCACTTTCAGGATCGCCTGGTCTTTTTTGACGATGACCACCTCGCAGGCAGGCTCCTCCGTCCAGGAAGCATACAGATCAGCAAGCAGGACGGAACCGGAGGGGGACAGGACATTGACTTCGAGCGCTTCGACTGTGTCCGATTCCCGGATCCGCCGCTCGACCTTCCGGCGGCTTTCGGACTCGATGACGTCCAGGATGCTCGAGCCGGCGGCGAGCATTGTCGCGGCCGCCTGATTGACCCGGACGATCTGGAGATCCGTATCGATCGTGTACATCGGAAGCGGCATCAGGGGATTAGGATAGGACATGTTTCACGCTCGCTCCTTTTCCCTCAGCTGCCAGCCATTCGTGCAGTTCCCGCAGATTCGGCATGACGAGCACCTGGCCGGGCGCCGCTTCCTCTGTGAAGGATGCATGCGGCGCCATCCGCCCGCCGATCACGATGGACGGCCGGCAGTCCGTATTCGCGAGTACCTGGACAGATTTCCGCAGGATCGGCAGCCGATAGGACAATGCCGCGGACATGGCGACAACGTCGGGCTGCCAGGCATTGACAGCGGTCTCAGCATGGCGGAGCGGCAAATTCGGGCCGAGATACCGGACACGCCAGCCGAATTCCTGGAACACGGCCGCCGCCATCTTCAAACCGATATAGTGCTCTTCACCTTCGACTCCGAACAGCATCACTTTCTTCCGATCCGGCGCGTCGTCCGAAGACGAACGGTACTCATAATCGGAGATCACATAGTCACAAACCGCAGTCGCCAGGTGTTCGTCCGCCACGGTGATCTCATTCTGTTCCCACAGTTCACCGATACGGATCATTGCCGGTGTCAGGAGATCCTCGTACAGCGTAAGCCGGTCATTCCCGGCGAGCACGCCGTCTATATAGGAAATGGCCGCCTGCTCATCTCCCCTCAGCAGCAGGTCGGTCAGCTGTTTGGCGTATTCGGTCATTCGATCCCTCCTCAATCGGTCTTCAGTCATTCGGCTGCAAGATGGCAAGTGCCTTCTTCAGATAATCCGTGTACGCGGATTGCCTCTCAATATCCACCTCGCCGGGCAGGACGGCGAGCAGCCGTTCGAAATTATCGATGATCAGGTCCGTGCCGACATTCCGGCTTGTCAGCACCTGATCGAGCCATTTTGTATAATCCGTGAAAAACTTGCTGTCGCTCATCTGGAACGCCGTCTCCAGGTGGTTCAGATGATGGTAGTTATCCTCAGCAGTCCGCATCCGTCCGTTATCGCCGAATTTTTCGGTCAGCCACGGGTGGGCATCATAGATCTGCCAGACGACTTCATCGACAACCCGGTCTTTTGCCTCCTGCTCCATCAGTCCGCCACCACCTTATATTGCGCCACTTTCGGGATGATCCCCGCAAGTTCCTGATCCGGGTATTTCTTCTCGAGTTCGTGGATCTCTTTGAATTCATCGCTCCGCGCCCAGGCCAGATAGTGCTCCCGCGTGTCCCATTCCATATGGACGACGAGTTCGCCGGGGCGTTTCTGGTTCTGCAGCAGTTGGAAAGAGAGGAAGCCTGCTGCCCGGTCGACCCGCTTCGAGCGGCCGCTGTAGATCCGGATCACTTCCTCCGCTTTCCCGGCGGGTACGTTGAATGTCGAATTGACGATATACATGGCAGGCTCCTTTGCGTACGTATTTCGTGTTTCCAATTATCTTAGGCTAGTTTACCACAAGAACAGGCATATAAAAATCCATTGCGTTTATCCGGCTCTTGAGCTACGTTTAACTCCATAGCGCAACTGCCAAAAAGCGCAAGTATGCGAATCAGGAATGGAGGATGTATAGATGACTGAACAGGAGAACGGACTCCTCACGCTTCTGCAGAAACGGTTCGAAGAGAACGAACACCGTCATCCTGGCATCCGCTGGGTGGAAATCCAAAGAAGGCTCGAAGCCGATCCGGAGAAACTGGAAGTCCTCTCCGGCATGGAGCGGACAGGCGGGGAGCCGGACGTTATCGGCTATGACAGCGCGGAAGACGCCTATATCGTGTGTGACTGTTCACCGGAAAGTCCGGCTGGCCGCAGAAGTATCTGCTACGACGGGGCGGCACTGGCGGCACGGAAGAAGAACAAGCCCGAGACGAGTGCTGCCGAACTGGCGGCCGAGCTCGGCATCGAAATCCTGGACGAAGCGCAGTACAGAGCGCTTCAGGAAATCGAGCCGCTGGACCGGAAAACATCCAGCTGGATCCTGACACCGGAAGCGATCCGCAAGAAGGGCGGGGCGCTGTTCTGCGACAGACGCTACGACCATGTCTTCACGTATCATAATGGGGCGGATTCGTATTACGGCGCACGGGGATTCCGCGGCCGTGTCCTGATCTGAACCGAAAAAGCAATTCTCCCGGTGAATGCGGAGAATTGCTTTTTTCGTCAGTCCGTATTCATCACTTTCAGCATCCGCACAGGGTCGAATCCGCCGATCCAGACGCCGTTCACCTCTGTCTGCGGCACAGTGAACCGGCCGCGCCTGGCGATCAGCCGCAGCATCGCCAGCGGGTTCAGGTCGACAGGTACTTCAGTGTAAGTGAATCCGTTATCGTCGAGGAACTGCTTCACCATCCCGCAGACCGGGCAAGTGCGTGACGTATAGACAGTGATCTCCGGTCCCATCCGCTCCAGCCCCTTTCCGGATACTTGTTCAATCACTCAGTTTCATCAAGTATTCAGGACGCAGGACGGGATATCAAGTCACTCGCTTCGGCCGGTCTGTTACAATAGGAGGAAACCGCAGGAGGGAGAGATTGCCATGACAGCCGAACGGCTAACGATTTTCGATGAACAGCGGCAGCCGGTCGGCACCGCGTTGCGCGATGACATCCACCGCGACGGACTGTGGCACGAAACATTCCAGTGCTGGTTCGTGTCCCCGGATGGCGGTTCCGTCTATCTGCAGCAGCGCAGCCCGGATAAGGAAGATTACCCGGGCCTGTTCGACATCACTGCCGCAGGTCATCTGCTTGCAACCGAAACCGTCCATGACGGCGTGCGGGAAATCGAGGAAGAGCTCGGCGTGCCGGTTTCATTCGATGAACTTCATCCGCTAGGCGTCATCCGCGACTGCATCCGCACGGAACTGATCGACGACAACGAATTCGCCCACGTCTTCCTGTATGTGACGGACCGTGAACCCGCAGAGTTTGAACTGCAGCCTGAAGAAGTCGCCGGCATCAGCCGGGTGGATCTGGACGATTTTGCCGACCTATGGAGCGGCTGCCGGGATGCCATCGACACTGCCGGCGTCACAAGAGGTCCCGAGGGGCGGCAGCATCCCTTCCGGAAGACGATCACGCGCGCGGATTTCGTTCCGCATACCGAAGAGTATTACAGGACGGTCATAGAGGGAATACAGACGCACCTGTTCAACAGGAAAGGGAGTAGTGACATGACAATGAAAACACCTGAGCAGCTCTGGAACGAATTCCGCGAGTTGCACCCTGAGGCACCGGAATCCGCCGCGGCCTGGGGATTCGGCGACTCTGAAGAGATGGCCGATACGCTCGCGGCGCTGGTCGCTGACGGAACCAAGACGGCGACCGCCTCCAACTATAAGATGTATGAACTCGGGGATGAGCCGCTCCCGAAAGTCGGCCAGTACGACATCGTCCTTGACGGAAGCGGTTCGGCTGTCGCCGTCATCCGATGCGTTGCGGTCGATGTCCTTCCGTTCAATGAAGTGCCCGCGGAGCATGCCTATCTCGAGGGGGAAGGCGACCGGTCCCTCGGGTACTGGCGGGATGTCCACGAAGACTTCTTCACACGGGAGTTCATTGCCGAAGGGATGGAGTTCCAAGAGGATATCCCTGTCGTCTGCGAGCGGTTTGAAGTTGTATATAAGTAGAACGGACTGAAACTTTACAGCTGCAGCTTCCGTAGAATGGATAAGAACGAAACGGAAAGCGGGGGAGCCAGTATGAAGGAATTCATCATCCGGCAGAAACTGATGCGGCTGAACGGCCAGTTCACGGTGAAAGATCTGGAAGGCAGCGATGTCTACGAAGTGGAAGGAAGTTTTCTCCGGATTCCGAAGACGTATACGATCCAGGACATGGCGGGTCACGAAATTTCGGTGATCACAAAAAAACCGTTCAGTTTCCTGCCGGTGTTCACGGTGGAGACGGAAGGGCGGGAGACGGTCACCATTCGGAAAGAGTTCACGTTCTTCAAACCGCGCTACACGATCGACGCAGCCGGCATCGAAGTGCTCGGCACCTGGTGGGAGATGAATTTCGACGTGCTGAAAGACGGCAAAGTGGCCGGCACGGTCGACAAGAAATGGTTCGACTGGGGCGATACGTATTCCGTCCAAGTCTTCGACGAATCGATGGAAACGTTCATCATCGCCCTCGTCGTCGCGATCGACTGCGTCAAAGCCGACCAGTCCGCCGCCTCATCCGCCGCTGCATTCTGACAAAAGGAGGTCGACCAATGGACACCGCCCACACACCCGACCAATGCCCGAAATGCGGCAGCCGTGAACTCGGCCGCGGCAAACAGAACGGCTACGCCGTCATGACACCCGTCAGCAAAATCCGGTTCGGCTCGGCCGTCGAGTTCCTGCTCTGCACCGACTGCGGCTTTATCCTCGAATCCTACGTCAGCAACCCAGAGAAATTCAAAGGCACCTTATAAGAAAGACACAAAACAGCATCCTGCGCGATCGGGATGCTGTTTCTGAATGGGCGAATGTCGTGATGCGGAAAGGGATCTGGGTTTCGTGCTGATGAAACAGTCTTAACTGCATCTCGGGCGGGGAACCGGGGGGGCCTTCGTGCAAATAGAGCCGGTCTTATTGCATCTCGGGCGGTGAACCGGGGGGCTTCGTGCAAATAGAGCCGGTCTTATTGCATCTCGGGCGGTGAACCGGGGGGCTTCGTGCAAATAGAGCCGGTCTTATTGCATCTCGGGCGGTGAACCGGGGGGCTTCGTGCAAATAGAGCCGGTCTTATTGCATCTCGGGCGGTGAACCGGGGGGCTTCGTGCAAATAGAGCCGGTCTTATTGCATCTCGGGCGGTGAACCGGGGGGCTTCGTGCAAATAGAGCCGGTCTTATTGCATCTCGGGCGGTGAACCGGGGGGCTTCGTGCAAATAGAGCCGGTCTTATTGCATCTCGGGCGGTGAACCGGGGGGCTTCGTGCAAATAGAGCCGGTCTTATTGCATCTCGGGCGGTGAACCGGGGGGCTTCGTGCAAATAGAGCCGGTCTTATTGCATCTCGGGCGGTGAACCGGGGGGCTTCGTGCAAATAGAGCCGGTCTTATTGCATCTCGGGCGGTGAACCGGGGGGCTTCGTGCAAATAGAGCCGGTCTTATTGCATCTCGGGCGGTGAACCGGGGGGCTTCGTGCAAATAGAGCCGGTCTTATTGCATCTCGGGCGGTGAACCGGGGGGCTTCGTGCAAATAGAGCCGGTCTTATTGCATCTGGGACGGTGAACCGGGGGCCTTCGTGCAAATAGAGCCGTCCTAACTGCACGAAGCGAGAAGAAAACAAGGTCTTCGTGCAAATAAACGCGTTCCAACTGCGACTCACGCGCCAAACCTGCCCCGAGTCGCAATAAAAAAGTCCCGGCGCACAACAGAGCGCCGGGATTTCATTATTTAAATTCACGTCAGCTTTCCAGCAGGGTCCCGTCTTCGGCGATCGGTTCCCACGCCGCACCCTTCAACCGGTAAATTGAATTGTCGAACGTCGCGACGTCAAGCGTTTCCGTGCTTTCCGGAGAAACGGCGATGAATTGGATCGGCGTCCGGATTTCCGGACCCAGCGGCACTCCGGTGACAGTCCCGCCTCCGTTCTCAAATTTCCAGAGGGACGGCCGCTCGTCGCTGTCCATCGCAGCGAAGAAGCCGCCGTCTTCCGTCAGCACGACATACGTTACGCCGTCCATGTCGCCGAGCCGTGTGAAGGTATCACCGGCATCTTCCGAGATAAAGAGACCTTCCTGGCTGCCGAGTGCGACTGTTTCCGGCCGTGTCGGATGCACCGCCACATTTGACAGGGTCGATGCCTCGAATCCTTCCATGGCAGCCGCGGACCACGTTTCGCCTTCATCCAGCGTGTAATTCAGACCGCCGGGGAGACCGGGGACCGGTGTTTCATTGTACACATACACCGCATTCGAACCGTAGCCGGCGCCGAGATAATGAAAGTCAATCTCGCCGTAGAAGGCGAGCTGATCGAATGTCGCCCCTTTGTCCGTGCTCTTCATGAGACCGAACGGATTCTTCATGTCGGAATTGACTGCAGGGTGTCCGCTTGCGAAAAAGCCGTCGTCCACCGCCTGGAAGCCCATGTAGTCGTTCTTCATCTGGTTGGTTTCGGTCCAGCCGTCCGCACCGTAGGCATACAGGCCGGCGTGCGAGGCGATGACCAGATCGTCGTCGCCGTTGATGTACCCCATGCCATGGATATGGCTGACTTCGGTGTTTTTCACAGGCTCATATGCGAACGAAGCCTCATCTTTTCCAGAGCAGGCGCCGAGCAGCAGCACCGTGCTGACCGCCGCCCCTGCTATCCACGAGTTTCTCACAATATCCCTCATTTCCACCTGTACCCGATGCCCCACACCGTCTGCAAAATCGACTCCACCGGGAAATCCGCCCGCCGCAGTTTGTCCCGCAAGTTGCGGATGTGGGAATCGACGGTCCGGCCTTCCGTGTAGGTATCGTGCTCCCACGCCACCTGCAGCAGGTCCTCCCGCGTGAACGTCCGGTTCGGCCGGCGCATCATCGCTTCCACAATTAAAAATTCCTTCATTGTCAGCTGCACAACAAATTCCCGGAATCGCAGGGAATAGGACTCCAAATCCAACACGACTTCCCCGGCACGGAGCACCTCTGTCTCCGATCCGACCGGCACCCGCCGCAGCGCCGCCCGGACCCGTGCCAAAAGTTCCCGCTCATCGAACGGCTTCGTCATGTAATCGTCCGCGCCTTCGTCAAGCCCTTTCACGACATCGGGCATGCTGTCGCGCGCCGTCAGCATGATGACGGGCACGGCGGACTGCTGCCGGATGCGCCGGCATACCTCCCAGCCGTCCATCCCGGGCATCATGACGTCGAGCAGGACGAGATCGACCGTCTCCGCCGCCAACAGCCGGAGTGCGTCGTCCCCATTGTCCGCCTTGAGGCACCGGTAGCCCGCCGGCAGCAAAAACAGCTCCAGCAGGTCAAGCATCCGCTGTTCGTCATCCACCAGTAAAATTGTCTGCATCGCCAAACTCCTTCCTCATAAGCGGATCGTGAAGATGCTGCCGCGCCCGGGTTCGCTATCCAGCCGGATCGTCCCGCCGTGCGCCTCCGTCAGCTCTTTCACGATGGCGAGACCGAGCCCCGCACCGCCGAACGCTCGGGACCGTGATTTTTCCACCCGGTACAATTTGTCGAACACATACGGCTGTTCGTCCACCGGGATGCCGCGTCCTTCGTCCTCGATCTGCAGGACGGTCTGCTTCTGCTCCCGGGCCATCCGCACCGTCACCGCTGTGCCGCTTTCCGAATAATGAAGGGCGTTGTCCAGCAGATTGAGCACGATCTGCTCCAGCCGCATCCGGTCCGCTTGCACCGTGAAATCTCCGGACAGGATAAGGTGCAGCGCAATGCCTTTCGCATCATACGCCGGCTTCACCAGCTGCAGCACGGTGTGGATAAATTCCTCCGCCTCAAAGTCCGTTTTCTCAACACTGAACGTCATTTCATCCATCCGCGCAAGTGCCATCAGATCCTTGACGAGCGACTCGAGCCGGGCCGCCTCTTCTTCGATGATGGATAAATACCGGGTCCGCTCGTCCTCCGGAAGATCCGGCCGCTGCGCGACGCGGGTATATCCTTTCAAATAGGTGAGCGGCGTCCCCATTTCGTGGGACACGGAGGCGAGGAATTCGTTCCGCTCCCGCTTGACCCGCCGGAGATCGCCGGACAGCTTCCGGATGGCGGCAGCGAGTTCGCCGAGTTCGTCCTCCTGCATCACCGGCAGATCGACGTCATACGACCCGTCGCTCATCTGCTCCGCCGCTTCCTTCATGCGGATGAGCGGGCGCGTCAGCCACTTCGACAGCAGCCAATAGACGAACACGAGGATCACGAGACTGCCGCCGCCCGCCAGCAGGAAATGCACATTCAGCTGGCTGACGAGCTGGCGGATCGGCGCCGTACTCTGCAGCATGACAAGCGTGCCGCTGTCCGCCCCGGCGCGGAACGGATGGACGCCGACGAGATACGGCGAGGACTTCCAGTCACGGGACAGGATCCTGTCATCGGCCCCGGCCATATCGCGGACGTCCGGAAGATACGGCGAAAACCGCTCTTCGCTTCCGGATGAAAACCCGATCGGCCGGCCGTCACTGTCCAGGACGGCGACGCTGCGTCTGTCCCCGCGCTCCATGAGGAAGATGTGTGCGAGCGTCCGGTCGCTGAAGTTGTCTTCCAGTACATCCCGGTGATTGCCGCCGGCCTCGAGCAGCCGATCGAGCTCTTCCTCGACCCGGGCATCCGTGATCATATGGTGCAAATACAGCATCAGCGCCGTGTCCATGACCAGAAAGGAGACGATGAATGCGGCTGCCAGCTTCGTCGATATCTTGTTCACAATGTGTGCCCCTTTTCATTCGTGTCCACAGTATACCGCTAACGTATCGAAAATTTGTGCAGAACGCACGGGAAACATCATCAAATCGAACGCAAATAAGGAGTTTGTAAGGACTTCGCGAAAATCGGTTATCCCGTGAAGTCTCCGGGGAAGACAGACAGCGACATCGGAAAAAGGAGTGGAATTTTCATGAAAAAATATTTACTGACAGCAAGCGCAGCGCTCGCCCTCGTCCTCGCGGGATGCGCTTCCGAAGGGGAAGAGCAGGAGAAAAACGGCGTCGAGGAAACCCGAGGCGCGGATCAGAATACAGCTGCTGATGAAAATCAGGACGCCGGGGAGCAGGAGGAGTCCGGGCACGAAGGAATGGAGCACTCTTCCGACGGCTCGATCCCGGACGGGCTGCAGGAAGCGGCCGATCCAAAGTATCCGGTCGGATCGGAAGCGATCATCGAGACCGACCATATGCCCGGCATGAAAGGCGCGACGGCGACCATCGTCGGTGCGTATGGTACGACGGCGTATGTCATCACCTACGAGCCGACGGACGGCGGAGCGAAAGTGGAGAATCATAAGTGGGTCATTCAGGAAGAACTCGAGGATGCTCCGGAAGCGCCCGTGGAAGACGGCACCGAAGTGACCGTGCTCGCCGATCATATGAAAGGCATGAAAGGAGCGGAAGCCGTCATCGAAACGTCCAAAGAGACGACCGTCTATATGATCGACTACATGCCGACCGACGGCGGAGACGAAGTGAAGAATCATAAATGGGTGACGGAAGACGAACTATCAGCGAAAGAAGACTGATCAGCCGCGCAGCACCGCATCCCATACTGGGAAAGCGGTGCTGCTGTTTTCATTTACGGCTTGAAGGTTATAGACGGAAGAGAGGTGAGAATATGCTTGTCGTCATTTCCTGGATTGCTATTGGCATCGGCCTGCTCAGCAGTGCCGTCATCATCATCGACGTCCTCCGCCATCCGCAGAAGATGGCGATCATGAATGTCGTCTGGCCGCTGAACGGCTGGTTCTTCGGCCCGATCGCCCTCGTGTCCTACTTCAAATGGGGGCGCATCCAGGCGAAGGATCTCAACTTGGACGACAGCCGCGGCCGGAGCGCCAAAACCTTTGTGTCCACATCGCACTGTGCATCCGGCTGTTCGTTCGGCGATGCGCTTGGCGTGCCGATCGTCGTCCTGACCAGCTTCAGAATCGCCGGATCCGTCTTGTTCGCCCACTACGCCGTCCAATTCGTGCTCGCTTACATCTTCGGCATCCTGTTCCAGTTCGCCTCCATCTATCCGATGAACAAAGAGCAGGGGAAGTGGCACGCCCTCATCGGCGCCGCCAAAGCCGACACCATCTCGCTGATCGCTTTCGAGGTCGGCATGTTCGGCTGGATGGCGCTCGTCCACTACGTGCTGTTCCAGACACCCCCCGAACCGACAAGCCCCGTCTACTGGTTCATGATGCAGATCGCGATGATTTTAGGGTTTGCCACCAGCTACCCCGCCAATGCATGGCTCATCAAAAGGGGCATCAAGGAAGCGATGTGACTGGGAAGGGAAGAGTCCCTGGATGAATTCCAGACCTTCACAGCAAGCATTCGTGATCAGCTGGAAATACCGAATAGCAGCTGTGCCAACAAAAAACAGCGGTGATCGAATGTGCGATCACCGCTGTTTGCTTGCTTATTCCGTCTCCGGGAAGAACGCCTGCGCCGTCCGGACATCGACGAGCGCCGGGCCGTCCGTGCGGAGTGCCTCTTCCAGCACCGACTCAAGAGCCTGATCGGAATCCGGCCGGAACCCTGTCCAGCCGCATGCTTCCGCGACGCCGACAAAATCGGGGTTCGTCAGCTCGGTACCGATCCCTTTTGCATCGAGCACTTTCAGCTTATCAACTTCCATCTGCAGCGAGCCGTTATTCAGGACGACGACCGTAATATTGAGATGGTACCGGGCTGCCGTCAGCAGATCCGCGAGCACCATCTCGAGACCGCCGTCCCCGACGATCGCCACGACCTGTTTCTCCGGCTGCGCGAGTTTCGCGGCCATCGCGGCAGGCAGGCCGAAGCCCATCGTCCGCCAGTAGCCGGATACGAGAATCGTCTGGTCCGTCTGCCGGAAGTTTCGGTTCATCCACACGGTGTTATCACCCGTATCGAGTGCCAGGATGGCGTCGGACGAAACCGTGCGGTCGAGCGCGCGTATGAGCCGCGACGGATGGACCGGGAAGCCTTCCGTATTGCCTTCCTCTTCGTTCTGGCGGTCCCATTTCTCTTTCACATCCGCACAGCGCACCAGCCAGTCATCGGAACGGGAGAACCCTTCCAGACTGTCCGCCAGCAGCGGCAGCACGTCATCCGTCTTGCCCGTGATACCGAGGTCGACGGGGATCGTCTTTTCAAGTTTATCGAAGTGGCGGTCGATCTGGATCACCTGCGCATCGGACGGCACATGCCCCTCCGGCCACCACGTCGTACCAGCCAGCAGGACAACATCCGCATCCTTCATCAGCGGTGTCGCATGCGGATTGCCGCCTTCACCGATCCCCTGCAGCATGTTGGGGAAGGACGCTTCCACGAGCCCTTTCCCGCCGAGGCTCGCAAGGATACCGGCGCCCCAGCTGTCCGACAGCCGCTTCAGGTCCTCGACAGCTTCCGCGGCTCCCGATCCCGCGAGGATCATCGGCCGCTTGGCGGACTTCATGATGGATACCGCTTTCTCCAGACTTTCCTGCGTGAAGACGGCGGCCCCTTCAATGACATCCGCAAGCGGGCGGGGGGTATCCGTCGACTGCGCCATGAACAGATCCTTCGGCACGGACAAATGCGTGACGCCCCGCTGACGGAGCGACGTCCCAGCGGCCCGTTCCAGCAGGTCGAGTGCGGCATCCGGACTCGCGAGGTTCGCCGAATACAGCGCAAACGGCTTGACCAGATCCTGCAGGTTGATGAACTGCGGAAACTCCGTGCCGATCTTGTCACTCGGCGCCTGTCCGGTCAGCGCAAGCACCGGCGCATGATCCGCATAGGCATCCCCGAGACCGTTCAGCAAGTTCGTCGCTCCCGGACCCATCGTTGCCGTGCAGACACCGAGCCGGCCGGTCAATTTCGCTTCCGCCGACGCCATGAAGGCCGCCACCGACTCATGCTTGCAGGCGATGAATTCAATCTCATCCTGCTTCGCAAGCGCATCGATCAGTCCGAAACTCGCATCGCCGACCACTCCGTAAATCCGTTCCACCCCATACATCGACAGCTGCTCAAGCATCACCTGTGCCACTGTTTTCACTGTGTTTGCCACACGATCACTCTCCTCATCGCTGTTGTGTCTGCAGTCATTCCGATCATTCTCAGTCTTCCCTGGATGAATCCGCAACAAACGCTGGAGGTGATTCTGCGAAAACCGGTACTTCAGTGAGTCGGCCGAGAGGTATGAGAAATTACTTCAGCCACCCCGCAGCTGCCTCGTGCAACAGCGCCAGCGTATCCTGCCGCTGGGCAAAATCCGGATGGCTGATATCGCCGAGCGGTGCGCCCATCACGACTGTGATATATTCAGCGTCTCCGATTGCCGCCAAGGTCGCCCAGCACTGGCCGGCTTCGTAGGTAGTGCCCGATTTCCCGCCGAGAATCTCGAACCCTGGCTGTTCCGCGCCAGCGAGCGAGGACAGCACCGTCGATCGGAGCAGAAGGCCGCCCGGATGATCGGCGGTCGCCGTCGTCTGGAACTGATCCCGCGTGAAGATTGCGCGGAAGTCCCGGTTGTCCAGCGCATGATCCAGCAGCTTCGCCATATCGGCCGCCGTTGTATACTGCTGCGGATCATGCAGCCCTTCCGGATTCACGAAATGCGTCCCGGTCATCCCGGTCGCTTTCGCTTTTTCATTCATCAGGACGGCGAACTTGTCCGGACTGTCCGCGATATTGACAGCGAGCGAATTCGCTGCCTCACCACCTGACGGCAGCATCGTCCCGTACAGCAGATCCCGGTATGTGACCCGTTCACGGCCGTAGAACCCGGCCATCGATGCGTTCACCGCCACCATCCGCTGGTAGGTCTCGACATCGACAGGCGCGGCAGCCGATAAATCATCGATGTGCTCCAGAGCGACGAGCACTGTCATCACTTTCGTCAGCGATGCCGGAAAAGCTTTTGCCTCCGCTTCTTTCGCATAGGCAATCTTCCCGCTGCCGCGTTCCGTCATATAGATATGAGGGCTCGCATACCCGTCCGCTGGAGCGCCGCCCAACATTCCAGGCAGGCCGATATGGACGCGGCCGGCGACTTGGGAGCCAATAAAGAAAAGCAATGCAATTACGAGTATCAAACGGAATAATTTCCACATCAGTATCAGCCTTTCTGATCAAACCTCAGCCTCAAGCATACGACGAAATAATGAAGCGCAGGGCAGCATATCTATGAAGATTCTCTTAACAGCCTTCTCTGAGAATCAATTAGGGATGCAGCACGGTCTGAAGACACACCAAAAAACCGGGCATCCGCCTCAGGATACCCGGTACACTCCGTATGTCCATAAATCAATTCAAAGCGTCTCCGCCCGCTGCACAGACGGTTCGACCGGCTCCGCCTCAGGCGCAAGTTCCGCGGCCGGCTTCTTCGACCAGATCGTCGCTAAGATCGGCCCCGAAATGTTATGCCAGATCGCACCCCACACACTCGGCAGCGCCGCAAGCGGTCCGAAGTGCGCCGTCGCGAGCGCGACACCAAGCCCCGAATTCTGCATGCCGACCTCGATCGAAATCGCGCGGCGGTCCGTCTCGTTCAGCCGCAGCATGAGCGCCGTCATATAGCCGAGCAGCAGGCCGAACCCGTTATGCAGGAACACCGCCGCAAAGACGACGAACCCGGATGAGATGACATTGCCCGCATTCGCGGACGTCACCGCCGCCACGATGATCAGGATGGCAAGCACCGAAATGAGCGGCACGACCGACACGCTCTTCTCAACCGCCGCCGGGAAGAACCGGCGGATCAGCAGGCCGAGCACGATCGGCACGATGATCACCTGCACGATCGACTTGAACATCGACAGCGGATCGACCGGCAGCCATTGGCCCGCAAGCCACAACAACAGTACCGGCGTTACAATGGGTGCGAGCAGCGTCGACAGCGACGTCATCGCCACCGACAGCGCCAAGTTCCCCTTCGCCAAATACACCATCACATTCGACGCCGTCCCGCCCGGCACACAGCCGAGCAGCACAAGCCCCGCCGCCAACTCAGACGGCAGCTGGAACAGATACGCCAAGCCGAACGCCACGAGCGGCATGATCACGAACTGCGCCGCCACCCCGACAAGGACCGGCAGCGGATTTGTCGCAATGATCTTGAAATCCACCGCCTTCAGTGTCAGTCCCATGCCGAACATCACCACGCCCAGCAAAATCGAAATATACGCCCCGAGTCCAAGAAACGGCGTCGGAAACAGAAACGCCAAAGCCGCAGCCAAAATCACCCACACCGCAAAATACTTCCCGGCAAACGAACTCACCGATTCCAGCACTTTCATGCAAAAACCCCCGATTTCTCATAACTGAGTAATAAAAGAACCAACTCTGTCGGCTCTAAGAATGAAACCTATTATACTCAATTATCAGAATGTTGCAAGATATATTTCATATTGCACTTAAATTAATTGAAAGTGAGCAAGGAGGCAATAGAATAAAAGGGTTGCGAATGAATGAATAAAGACAGGCACTTTAGTAGCTGCCTGTCTTTGAACAATATAATTATAGCTCCACTTTCACAGGGAAGTTTTCTTCATACTCCATGTCATCCCAACTAAATACATGAAGTTCCATTTCTAAGTCAGAATTTAATTCGGGGAATTTATATCCCTCGTAATCTTCAATACTCAAGGTTGCTTTAGCAGACTTACCAGCCGCTACTTCTTGACTCATGCTTAGTAATGTCTCATCGACCATTCTTCCATCCGCAGAGACACTTCGTGCTTGTACTTCGATTTTATCTTGACGTTTATTTTCCACATCGAAAATCACTTCTATCGAGTTTCCCCAAGTACTGTGAGTTTTCTTTACAATCTTGACTAGAGTTGCCTTCAAGTTTTCGTTGTCAGCAATTACTTCATTAATTTCATTGTCTTCTCCCTCGACGTTTTGTTCGGTATCTTCAGCGGGTTCTGTGGCTTCCGGACCTGAATCATCAGAGTTCACTGTACCTCCAACATTTTCCTCACTAGTTTCTCCACAGGCAGCCAATCCTAATACAGATGCAACAAGCAAAAGCAGTAAGTTCTTCTTCATAGAAATGACCTCCATTCTGCTGGTTAATCTACTTGTAAATATAACCTTCATTAGGAGGTAGTGAACATATCAGGGCGTGTAAGTCGATTGGTAAATAGAGAAGTCTTCATTTGATCGTCGTTCAAAATACATATGCAAGGCCCCGTTACAAATCTGCTGTGTCCAGTCGAACAAAATGGCCAAATGTTCAGCGGGCGGATTGATCTGTATGGAAAATAATCCGTCCTCAAACAACACAATCCCATTAGCAGACCCGCTCCATTTGTTCATCGGCATATCGGCAATCAGTTTCGCTACAGTGGTTTCATCATAGGTCAACAGTGCTTTGCCTTTCTTGGAAGACCAGTCTTTTTGCCGGTAAGGTGCTGCCGTCAAATACCGATGAAATTCGGCTGCCGCTTCCTTTGGCGAGATCGGTTTATACCAATCTTGTTCACCCCGTGCAAGCATGACATGTAACAATACCATCTTGTAACTCTTGGTCATGCTGGTCGTTGACACATTGACAAACCATTCGCGATACGATGTTAAAACCTCTTCTTCCAGTTCACTGAGTGTATCGGCTTTCTGGAGAAACAGAGGATAGGATTTAAATAATTGTTTGATATCCCGTGCATTAGCGTCCGCCTTCAAGTGATACTCCAAATAAGTCGGTCGCCGTCCGAGTGTTCGTTTCAAATCCTGAAAAGCCGCGACCAATTCTGCCTTCCGATTCATTTTAGGCTTCAGGGCTTCCAGCAAGTCGATGACGGCTGTTTCAAAGTTGAACTCCCATTGGCCAGGCAGGGAGAGCGTCTCACTAGTGATTGTCGCAGTCCCACTCAAATCCTGATCCGTAAAGACAGTAAACTTACTGCGAGCTGTCCGATAATTGCCGATCAGGTCGATAATAACACATTGAGATTTGCCGTTCGCAAGCCTCAGCCCGCGGCCGATTTGCTGCGTAAAGACAGCCGTCGATTCAGTTGGTCGTACAAACAGCAGTGTGTCAGTACGGGGGATATCAACCCCTTCGTTGAATAGATCGACAGTAAAAATAATATCGAGTTGTCCAGTCTCCAGCCGCTCTCGTGCAGTAGTTCTCACAGTTCGTTCACTACTGCCGTGCAATGCAACAGAACGAACTCCTTTCTGCGCAAAATAGCTGCTTAAAAACTGTACCTGCCGTACGGAAGAACAGAACGCGAGTGTGCGTGTTTGTTTATGCTTGCACCAGGCAGCACATACGGCTGCCGCATAATCTGTTTGGATCTGCAGCTGTAGCAATTCTTCCTCATCGTAGCGATTATTACGAAACGACAGGCCGCTGTAATCGGTCTCGTCAAATACGCCGTAGTACACAAAGGGGGACAGCCAGCCGTTTCGAATGGCTTCAAAGAAATTCACGGAAAGCGCTACATTTCCATCACACAAACTGTAGACGTCTTTATTGTCCAGACGTTCAGGCGTCGCTGTTAGTCCCAGCAGGAACCTTGGTGTGAAATGAGCCAACACCCGCTCATATGAAGCAGCCATCACATGGTGACACTCATCGACAATCACCAAGTCGAACGTATCGCTGTCAAATTGTCGCAGATGACGATCCATGCTGAGTGTTTGAATGGAGGCAAATACAATGTCAGCGGTAGTTTCTTTCGTAAATCCGTTGACAATTCCGCAAGATCGTTTAGGGTGTACTCGCTCAAATGATGCCTTTGCCTGTAACAGCAGTTCCTCCCGATGGGCAATGAACAATATGCGGCCAAACGACTTAGCAAAAAATGCAGCTAAATATGTCTTGCCGAGCCCGGTCGCAAGCACGGCAAGCGCAGAAGTGCGACCTTCAGCGAGAGAGTCATTCAGCGCCTGCAAGGCAAGTGCCTGCGCAGGGCGAGGTTCCAATATAACAGGCCCGTAGTCGTCAGCTCGTTCGAACACGACATCCGGTTTCTCCGCCGCACCCAGTGTTAGTGCTAGTTCCTCAGCCTCCTCCCACTCCCGGCTGAAGGGCAGGCGGGCATTCATCCGATCATACTGTTCGCGATAGTGAGCGATCTGCTCCAGATTCACAACATGAGCGAGTGGTGATAAAAACAGCTCCATAAACTTCGCAGCCGCCGATTCGAACAGTAGGGGAGAGGCTGACGAGGGAGCGTGAAGGTTCCACTCAATCCCAGTCGTCAGTGCTGATTTCGACACATTTGACGAGCCAACGATCACAGAATCACCAGCAGACGACCCAAATAGATAGGCTTTCGGATGAAACGAAACACCGCCGCTTTCGATCATCCGGATCTCAGCTTCAGGCAGTGATTCAAAAAGCAGCGTAAGAGCATCCGGCTGGGTAATTGCTAAATAGTCGCCCGTGACGATCTTCATATCGGCACCCCGCACGATCGCCCGCTGTAGCATTGGCAGCAATTCACGAACCCCCGAACGCATCAAAAAGGCGGTCACGATATAAATCGTATCCGCCGTCTCGCCAAGCCGCTGCAATTCGCTCAGCAAATTGCGCGTCAGCAGCCGGACATCAGTCATCCTGCACCTCGACTAAATAGAGCCTCTCATCAAACGATCCGCGTAACGCGCGTTTCTCTTCACGGATTACCTGCAATGCATCCTCATCCGCTCCTTCCAAGCTAGCAGCTGCATAGACCAACTCCAACAGATCCGCCAGCTCCTCCAGCCGCTCACGAGAGGTTGCTGCTTCTTCATACTCTGACAATTCCTCCGCGAGTTTACGCTTCACTTCCTCTGCAAATTCAGCACCAGATAAAACCCGAGTCACAGGAGTTTTGCCGTCATTTTCGATGATTTGTGGAATTAGGTCTCTTACTAGTTTGTTGTAGGTTGGCATATAGATCCCTCTTTCCTGGATTTTACTTTTAGTATATCATAAAGGATAACATAGACTTTTCAAAACTATTAGGAGCTGATATGGATGGCGTTAGTGAATCAAATTAAGAAAAAAGTAAGAAATGCTAAACTCCACAGTTCAGTTGAAGCGACATATAATGTTTTTAAGAGTGGTGGAAGGAAATACATCCAGATAAATACATATGGTTCAAATGATCGTAAAGTACAAGGGTCAGTTAGTCAAACTATCCAAATGAGTGAAGAAGTGATTAAACAATTAAAAGAAATACTAGACAATCAATATTGAATTACTTTTAAAGTCATTGGAATATCACGTTTAAAAGGAATTGATAAAAATGCTCACACCCATCCACGTAGTCGCAGCCATCATCCAAAATGCCCAACGTGAAATTCTCTGCGCTCGTCGATCTTTTCAAATGACGTTACCTGGCTTTTGGGAATTTCCTGGCGGGAAAGTGGAGAGTGAAGAGACTGCTGAAGTAGCATTAGCAAGAGAGATACAAGAGGAGCTGGGTTGCCAAATTGCTGTTGGCGCTTTTGTTGAAAACACGACCCATACATATGGATTCATTACCATTCGATTAGAGACATACATGGCCACACTGGTAGAGGGCCTGCCAGTCGCAACGGAGCACAGTGAACTACGCTGGGTCCCTTGGCAAGAGTTACATGCACTTGAGTGGGCGCCGGCAGATATCCCGGCTGTAGAAAGGGTGATTGCGTTATGCAAGAAGGATTGTATGAGCAGCTGATCAATGAACGAGTCAAGCAGGAGTTGGCTTCTTTATCCTCCGATGCGTTTGCAATTGAGAAGGAATCGCTAGAGGAAGCGGAGGCTCGTGTCGTGTTGGCGAGCTATGTGTCGGCTGTGACGAAAATCGCACTGTCGCATATACGCGAAGGTGGCGATCGTAACGAAGCGCTATTACGCCAGATCCAAACGTGTAACGAAGTAATCGATGTTTTGCAGCGGCAACTGGATGACACAGAGTTTGCCGATTTGAAGATTGATGAACAAGCTGAAGTCCTGACCGCTGTCTATTCGACGTTGAACAACGCCCGTTCATTTGGTGCGCAAAACGTACAGCGTCCGCTGACCCCTTTGTCGCAAAGCTCTTTGTTTACGGGCTCACATGCAGAACCGAATATGGTCGAAGAGCTCAAGAAAGAAATCGAGTCGTCTGACGAGATTGAATGGCTCGTGTCTTTTATGAAATGGTCGGGCTTGCGAATCATTATGGAAGAGTTACGTCGATTCACAGAACGAGGTGGACGTCTTCATGTCATTACGACCTCTTATATGGAGGCGACCGACGTCAAAGCGCTCCAAGAGCTGCGTCAATTGCCAAATACGGAAGTGCGCGTATCGCTCGACAAAGAACGGACTCGTTTGCATGCCAAGGCTTATTTGTTTAAACGAAAGACTGGATTCAGTACGGCGTATATTGGCTCGTCGAATTTGTCGAATCCGGCCCTTACGTCTGGCTTGGAGTGGAATCTGAAAGTAACCGAGCAAGATTCGTTTGATATCATTCGCAAATTTGAAGCGACCTTTGAGAGTTATTGGAATGACGAGGAATTTAAGAGCTTGGCGATGGAGCATGAAGATAATTGGGCTCTTGTGCAAACGTCATTGCGTAAGAACGTGCTTTACGATCCGGCGGAACAGTACTTTCTAGATATACGGCCCTATCATTACCAGCAAGAAATATTGGACGAATTGGAAGCAGAGCGTACGATTTACGGACATAGACGGAACTTGATAGTTGCGGCAACGGGTGTTGGGAAGACTGTGATTTCCGCTTTTGACTTCAAACGTTTTTATGCGAACAATCGACAGGCGAAACTTTTATTTATTGCGCATCGTGAAGAGATCTTAAAGCAAAGCTTACATACGTTCCGGGCTATTCTAAAGGACGCTAACTTCGGTGAATTGTTTGTAGGACGCCATGAGCCGACTAGTTTGAATCATGTGTTCATGAGTATACAAAGTTGGAACAGCTGCAAGATGATCGAGAAAACGTCTGCTGATTTCTATGACTTCATTGTCGTGGATGAATTCCATCACGCGATCGCACCAAGTTATCGGGCTTTGCTCGGTCATTATACGCCTACAATTTTGTTAGGGTTAACTGCAACTCCTGAACGAATGGATAACGAAAATGTTTTGGAGTATTTTGATGATCGGATTGCTTCGGAAATGCGACTGACAGAAGCGATTGATCGGAAGTTGTTGAGCCCATTTCATTATTTTTGTGTAACGGATACAGTAGATCTTTCTGCAATCAAATGGACACGAAAAGGCTATGACGTGCAAGAGCTGTCCAATTTGTATACGGCGAATGACCGGCGGAGTGACCTGGTCATCCAGAGCGTTCGGAAATACGTCACAGGTCTTGATGAAGTGAAAGCGATTGGTTTTTGCGTCTCTGTTGACCATGCCCTCTATATGGCCCGTTACTTTAACGCGAAGGGATTGTCCTCAATTGCGCTGCACGGGCAATCATCGGATGACGAGAGATCCTCAGCAAAACGAAAGCTTGAAGCTGGAGACGTTCAGTTTATCTTCGTTGTCGATTTATATAACGAAGGCGTCGATATTCCAACTGTGAATACCATTCTCTTTTTGCGTCCGACGGAAAGTCTAACGGTGTTCTTGCAACAGCTCGGAAGGGGATTACGATTAGCCGATAATAAAGAGTGCTTAACTGTATTAGACTTTGTCGGGCAAGCGCACGCCGACTATCCATTCGAATCAAAATTTAGAGCGCTCATTGGAAAAACAAAGCATTCCATTCGTCACTACGTAGAAAACGGGTTTTCTCAAATGCCGAAAGGATCGGCCATTGTCATGGAGCGCCAGGCGAAGGACTATATTCTACGAAATGTCCAAGAGTCACGGACATCGAAAGCGAATTTGATTCGTAAAATGCGTTATTTTAAAGCGGATACAGGGGAAGAAATGACGCTGGCGAATTTCCTTCGCTACTATGATTTGTCGTTTGCTGATTTTTATGGGAAGGGTCGCAATCGGACATTTGCTCGCTTGCGAGTGGAAGCTGGGGTCAAAGAAGAATTCACAAGTGCCTATGAGGAGATCGTCTGTAAACGAATTCATTCTCTTTTCCATTTAGACTCCGTTGATCTCATTCGGTTCTATTTAGCATACTTGTCGACAGGGCGAGTAGACACGGAAGAACAGCACCTGATGATTGGAATGCTCTACTACTCTTTCTTTGCCAACCCGCCGGAGAAACAGGGATTTTCAAGCATGGACGATGGGCTGCAGCGATTACTAATGAGCAAGGAATTGAAAGAGGAAGTAACAGAGGTTTTGACAATATGCCTGAATCGGATTAGAACCGTTGAGAAACCATCGCCGTTTTCGTATGTCTCTCCGTTACGCGTGCATGCACAGTATACGTCCGACCAAGTATTAGCGGCATTTGGCTATTTCAATGAATCGGCAAAACCTGCATTTCGAGAAGGGGTCAAGTACTTAGAGGACAAGCAGACGGATATTTTCTTCATCACATTAAATAAAACGGAAAAGGATTTTTCTCCTTCCACGCAATATGAAGACTATGCGATCAATGACCACTTGTTCCACTGGCAATCCCAGAATCGAACATCGGTCACGAGTCCGACGGGGCAGCGCTACATTCATCAACGGGATACCGGTAACACGATTGCGTTATTTGTGCGCGAGTATCGGCAACAAGACGGCTTTACGTCACCGTTTACGTTCTTTGGCACAGCGGAGTATGTAAGCCACGAAGGCAATCAGCCGATCAGTTTTGTCTGGCGCTTGCACGAAGCGATGCCGGCAGGGATGAGTGGTAGGAGTTTGCGGGTGATTTAGTGAATTATGAAGAGTGCATCTGTGCAGCAAACAACCGTTACTGTTCATTCAAACAATCACGTTTGTTTCATGCATAGGTGCCCTATTATAAGTTGAATATAGTGCGATGTAAAAAATTAGCGAGATTAAAATATAAATGTAACTTATTGGTGTCTTGTGGAATTCTACTCGTATATGAATGAAATAGCGAGAATGAAGGAGACAGATGAATAACTTATTTTTTCTTTTGTTTTTATTATCTTTCTTAGCCTTAATTGTTGGCTTGATTCGCCCAGTTCTTTTGTTGCGGTGGATGCCGATGGATAAGAGATCTAGAAAATCAGCCGCACTATACTTCGGGCTAGCTGTCATTGCATTCTTTATTCTCTTTGGTGTTACCTTGCCCCCTGAGAACGACGTTGCAGAGGTAAGTGAACAAAGTGCAATAGAAAAAAGTGCTCAGCAAGATGACGACGAAAAAATGCTGCTAAGTTAGAAGAGGAAGCGAAACAAGAAGAAGAGGCCGCTAGGAAAGAACAAGAGGCCGAAGCTGAGGAAGAGGCTGCTAGAAAAGAACAAGAAGCCAAAGCTGAGGAAGAAATAGCTAAGAAAGAACAAGAAGCCAAAGCTAAGGAAGAGGCAGCTAAGAAATAACAAGAAGCTAAAGCTAAAGCAGAAGCGGAGAAGAAAGAACGAGAGGCGACAGCAAAGGCTGACGCTGAAAAAAAGGCGCAAGAAGCAAAAGCCCAAGCAGCCGTGGAAGCAGAACAGAAGCAAAGGGATGCAGAAACGGTTTCCCAACAACAAGCAGTAAAAATGGCGATGAGTTACCTTGATTATACTGCATTCTCACCTAGTGGTTTAATCGAACAATTGGTATTTGAAGGTTTTAGTGAGGCGGATGCCAAGTATGCTGTCAATTCTATTCGTGTAGATTGGAAAGAGCAGGCTGTGCTAATGGCTCAGAACTACTTGGACTATACTGCATTCTCGCGTAGCGGATTGATTGAGCAGTTGGTTTTTGAAGGCTTTAGTAATGATGTAGCATTGTATGCTGTTACTCAAGTCGGCTTATAAAAAGCTTAACTAGATTAGAAAAGTTCACCTTAAAAATACAAAAATTAAAGCCAGTATCCTACCGATTGCACCGTAGAACGGGGGTCCTGGCTTTTGAAGAACGCACCTATGCACCAAACAATCAATGTATGTACGGAGGGCGATCAAATGAAGAACGAAAAGGAGGATTCAACTATGCAAGCTACAGATAAGAAACAAACCGAATCCGCAAAACGAAAAGAAATGATCAAGGCCAGCTACGAAAAAGCTGTGAAGGCAAACGGGAAAGCTTTGGAAAAGCTTAGTAAGAACTGATGGCGGTGGATTATTTCGATGTCGAGGATGTCATCATGCTTCATGATCTGGCCCTTCAAGATTATGAAGGCCTGCCAGGTGTGGACATGAATAAGCTGGATGCAAAATTGGCATTGCCTAAAACGAATGTCTTCGGTCATGAAAGGTACCCTTCCTTAGAAGAGAAAGCCGCCTGTTATCTGTACGAACTGGCGAGTGGCCATTGTTTTAAGGATGGGAACAAGAGAACCTCCTTCTTGGCGGCCTTCACCTTTTTGGACATCAATGGCTGCCAATTGAGCGTTGAGGACGAGGAGATTTATCGATTTGTCATTCTGGTGGTCGACAGTGAGACCCGACCGGCGTTTCAGGAAGTTGTCCAGTGGATAGCGCGTCATTGCCATAAGAAAGTGTCCCTATAGAAATAGTCAGGTTCAACCACCCCATCTGCTTACCAGGACAGCAGAGGGTGGTTATTTTTCATTCCCCGAATTCTCCCACTCTTCCCACCCATTGCTGTATACTCAAACCAATACATTCCAAAAGACAGGTGACGCGACATGGACGATACGAAACGGATACTGATCATCGAGGACGATCCGGATATCAGCCGGCTGCTGCAAGTGATGCTGGCAGAGGAAAGCCGGGCGATTACGGCGGCGTATTCGGGGACGGAGGGACTGCTGCGGCTGCGGACGGACTTGTTCGATCTTGTGCTGCTCGATCTTATGCTGCCGGGGATGAGCGGAGAGGAGCTGATCCGCGAAATCCGGCGGGACAGCGCGGTGCCGATCCTCGTCATCTCCGCAAAGGCGGGGGTTGCCGATAAGGTGGCGGTGCTGCAGATGGGAGCGGATGATTATATGACGAAGCCGTTCCATCAGGAGGAAGTCGCCGCACGGGTGGCGGTCCAGCTGCGGAAATCCGCTGGAGCAGAGCCGCCGTCCGCGGAACTTGCGTGGCGGGATCTCGCTGTCGACACGGACAAACTGACCGTCACACTCTCTGGAGAGCCCCTTCAGCTGACGAACGCCGAGTTCGACATCCTGACCCTGCTGCTGCGCCATCCGGAAAAGGCGTTCTCGAAAAAGGAGATCTACGAAAGCCTCTGGACAGGTCCGTATTACGGCGACGACAACACGATCAGCGTCCATATGTCCAACATGCGGAAGAAAATCGCCGCGGTGACGGACGAGGAGTATTTCAAGACGATCTGGGGCATCGGGTTCATGCTCGTATAATTGGATGCGAGCCTCGCAAAGAAAGGAGGAGTTGGATGCTGACTCGTGTCCTGCAGCAATTGAAATTGGATGTCCTGTCCTTTGACGAAGTCGACGATTCCCACAGTTCCACTGTGTACAAGTGCAGACTGCGTACAGGGGAACAGGTCTATTTGAAGATCCCGTATACAAAAGTGAAATATGACCGGGAGCTGGCCGCCTACAAAGTGCTGAAAGACCAGGTGTCCATCCCGGACATGTTGGATTTTTGGCCGGGCGATGAAGAGTGTCCGGGCGCGTTCATTCTATCTGAACTGAAGGGGCGGCCGCTGGCCAATACGGACAGCCCCGCCGTCGCGTTCCAAGTCGGGGTGCTGCATGCCGCCATGCACGAGGTCCGGCCGCCAGCTGATATGGAACTGGCCGGGATCGACAATGAATACCCGGGGTGGCCCGACTTTGTGGAACGCCAATTTACCAGTTTCGCGGAAGACGTGAAAGAGCTCTTGGACGGAACGCTATACAACCAGTCGATGGAAACGTTTGAACGCATGAAACGAGAGCTGCCGCCACCCGACGGCCCGTGCTTCCTCCATATGGATTTCCGGCCAGCCAACATCATCGTGGACGGAGACCGGGTATCCGGCGTGATCGATTTCGAAAGTGTCCGGTTCGGCGCCACAGAAATCGATTTCACAAAACTGTATCGCGATTTTCTGAGCTTCGATACCAGCTTGTATCAGTCCTATCAAGAAGGCTATACCAGTGTGAGACCCTTAATGGACTTAGAGGCGGTTCTGCCGTTTTATCAATTTACCGATGCGTTCAATAGTATTGGCTGGTGTGCACGACGCGGCATTGAGAAGAACGCAATGTTTTTTGACAAGAACCTTTCGATCTTGAAGAGTATGTTACTGTAATCCGCTATCATGGCGAACCTGTACAGTGGGCAGGCGTACGCATGAATTACGGAGGTGTTACGATGAGCAGAAAAACCATCTGGATAGCAGGGATCGTATTTGTGGCTGCGACTCTTCTATTGACCAATGTCTTTCACACGGCGATCGGCGGCTATATGATGACAGTCAGTATAACCGCGGCCGGAGTGGCGATTGCAGTCGCACTCTATTTAGTACTTTCCCAGTCCATCAAGCAGTTCGTGCATCGCAGGAATGACTGAACCTACATGATGCCAGAAGTGGAGGCAATCATAATGGGGAAAGGTACATATCAGGGCTTGGCAAACAAATTTTAGGAGGGAGGGATGTGCCCATGAGTTTAGCGGGCTATATTGGATGTATGAAAGAAATACCGCTCAGCGGCGACGGTTCGGAGGATCTCCTTATCATCGGGCCCTGCTTTTCGAGTCCTGCTGAACTCCGGAATGTGAAGGAATGTCAATTCTCTACGCCGTATGTCTATGAAGTGTCAAGTGATTGGGGCATTGAGATATCCGAGCATACGGACACCGCTATCTTGGATGACTCAAAAATGAAGCTGTCCAGACTTTGTGAACTCATGGACCAATATCTTGAGACGGGAGAGTTCTTTGAGCACTACACTTGTTGGGTAGGAGAAGAATGCGATAAGCGGGAAGGGGAAGTCACATTACCGCTCAACAACTTTGATATGGACCGGATTCGCATGCCGGAAAAAACATTGGTGCGGTTCGTGAAATGAATTCTTCTTCAGCAGGCGGCTGCGGCTTGCGAATTCGGCCGGTACGGACTGTCTTGAATTTCCATTGTACCCACGACAACCTTGACAGCCGTCCGCAAGATGTGTATTGTTGGATAAATTACAATAATTTAAAATCGATGACGAAGAGAGTAATTTACGGGTCCGTGGCAAGCGAGTTAGGGAGAGTGGGAGCCTAATACACGGTACGTAAACGAAACGCACTTCTGAGATGTTTCTTGAACTACAGTAGAGAAGATCGGGGCGACACCCCGTTACCAATGGAAAGCGGTCACGTATTGTGGCAACTGGAGTGGTACCACGGGAATCTATGTTCTCGTCTCTTATTGGAGACGGGGCTTTTTTATATGGAGGGAAAAAATGGATAAAAACCGAATGATTGCAGAGCTGCTTGCCGAAGCGCTGGATCACATAGTCTCGCGTTCTCAGTTTGAACAGCTGTTGGAAAAACCGAAAGATCCGAAATTGGGGGACATCGCATTCCCTTGCTACCGCCTTGAGAAGGAACAAAGGAAAGCTCCGCATCTGATTGCCGCCGACTTAGCAGGCCGGCTACACCACGATCTGATACTAAATGTTACCGCAGTCGGTCCGTATGTGAACATTTCCTTAGACCGCCAGATCGTGATGGACCAGGTTCTGCAGGAAATACTGGCTGCCAAGGAACAGTACGGCTCGCATGGAGCGATGCGGGGGAACGTGCTCATTGATTATTCATCCCCTAATATTGCGAAGCCCTTTTCCATGGGTCATCTGCGGTCCACGGTAATTGGAAACGCACTGGCGAACATCGCGGAAAAGAACGGGTTTACGCCGATCCGGATCAATCATCTAGGGGATTGGGGCACACAGTTCGGTAAATTGATTGTGGCGTACAGACGCTGGGGAGACCAGGCAGCTATTGCAGAGTCCCCGATCCGGGAATTACTGAACATCTACGTGAAGTTCCACGAAGCTGCCGAAACGGACGACTCGTTGAATGAGGAGGCGCGTGTGGCTTTCAAGTCGCTGGAAGACGGCGATCCGGAGGCTTACGCACTGTGGGAGTGGTTCCGGGAAGAGTCGCTGAAGGAATTCGAAGCGATTTATGAGCTGCTGGGAATCCGATTCGACTCGTATGCAGGGGAAGCGTTCTATAACGACAAGATGGAAACGGTCGTCCAGGAGCTGAAGGAGAAATCGCTGTTGACCCGATCCGACGGCGCGCATGTCGTGGAACTTGAAGACCTGCCGCCCTGTCTGATTACGAAAAAGGACGGGGCCACGCTGTACGCGACCCGCGATCTCGCGGCCGCCATCTATCGTCAACAAACATACATTCCCGAAAAAGTGCTGTATGTAGTGGGTAATGAGCAATCTCTGCACTTCAAACAACTTTTCACGGTGCTTGGTAAAATGGGTTTTGGGTGGTCAAAGAATTTGACGCATGTGCCATTCGGGATGATCCTGCAGGACGGCCAGAAGATGTCCACGCGCAAGGGGAAAATCGTATTGCTGGCAGATGTGCTGGACGAGGCGATTGGAACAGCCAAGCGGAATATCGAAGAAAAAAACCCGGCCCTTCTGCAGAAAGACAAGGTAGCCGTCCAAGTGGGCGTCGGAGCTGTCCTGTTCAACGACTTGAAAACCTACCGCTTACATGATATCGATTTCTCAATAGAGCAAATGATGAACTTCGAGGGGGAAACCGGTCCCTATGTCCAGTATACGATTGCCCGGATCTCTTCGCTGCTGACAAAAGGAGGGGATGAAGAGGGCACGCCAAGTTTCGATGGTTTAGGGGAATCGGCATGGCCTGTTGTTAAGCTGCTTGGCGAGTATCCGCTCATGATCCAGAAAGCCTTCGACCAAGCGGACCCGTCCCTGATTGCGAAGTTCAGTCTGAAGCTGTCACGGGAATTCAATAAGTACTACGCTACAACCAGAGTGCTGGAACAAAGTCCGGGGAGGCAGGACCGGCTGGCGTTCGTTTCGTGTGTGCGAATCGTTCTGAAGGACGCGCTCAAGCTATTGGGCATTTCCTCGCCGGATGAAATGTGACGGCCACCTGCCCGCAGAATTTAGGGAACAGGCGGCCGATAGTAAACGGTCGGATGCAGGAGGGGATTGTGATCAGACTTACAACAGGACGCTATGTAGTGACAATCGATCGTACGAGCACAAAAAACTATTATGATACGCACCAGTTCATCACGGAGGATTGCGGCTGTTCGTATTGTGCGAATTACAGGTTGGCTTGTGATCACTTCCCACAGGAAATCCAGGATCTGTTTGACGTTCTCGGGATTGACCCCCGGAAAGAAGGGGAGGTCTCCGAGGTTGGCGTGAATGCCGATGGCACGCATCTCTATGTTGCGTTCTATCATCTGGTCGGGGAGATCTTAGCTGGACCAGGTCCTTATCCAGCTGTGGGCGGTGAACACGATGTTCGGTTCGTGTGTCCGGATCGGGTGGAGATGGATTTCAGCGACGAGCTGGACTTGGTCCCGGACAATTTTCCGCAGCCGGCTGTTCAATTTGAGATCCAACTGAATGTGCCGTGGCTGTTGGACTGACGGTGGCTTCCGGTCGGATGATGAATGCCCCCGTATGCTTGTCTGCTGTATGTGAGTTGAAGAAGTGAGAAACTGATAGAAATGGAGGTACTGCAGATGGAAATCCGACAGGCGACAAGAGCGGATGTGCCGGCCATTGTACGGCTGCTGGCCGATGACGAATTAGGAGCACAGCGTGAGCGATACGAAGATCCGCTGCCCGCCGAATATCTTGAAGCCTTTGAAGCAATGGATTCTCAGACTGGAAATCAAATGATTGTTGCGGTCGACGGCCAAAAGGTTGTCGGGTGCCTCCAACTGACTCTCATTCCTGGGTTGGCCCGGCGGGGGATGAAACGGGCGCAGATCGAAGGGGTCCGGGTGGATCGTCAGTATCGGAGTCAAAGGATCGGTGAACAGCTGTTCCAGGAGGCCATCTCCATAGCGCGAGCGGGACGTTGCAGTCTGGTGCAGCTTACGACAGATAAGCACCGGTCCGATGCCCATCGGTTTTACGAAAGATTGGGATTCGAAGCAAGCCACGAGGGGATGAAGCTGCACTTGTAACGGGCTGCCGGATGTCCATCGGGATGGCTGCCGAACGGGGCATCTGCGACAATCCGATGGATCGTTGCTGGCACGGGGCACAAAGGAAGGGGAAGTGGGAAAATGGCGGAAAAGCACAGTGTACTGGTCACAAGTGTCTCCATCATTCGAGAAGGCAAGGTGTTCCTTGTCCAGGAAGGAAAGCCGGCTGCACACGGTAAATGGAACTTTCCGAGCGGCCGTATCGAATATAACGAAGACATCCTTACAGCCGCCTGCAGAGAAGCGAAAGAGGAGACTGGCTTGGATGTGAAGCTGCGTAGCAGCACGGGTGTATATAATTTCGTCAGCGATTCAGGCGATCAGGGGATCCTCTTCCACTTTGTGGGGGAGATGGTCGGAGGTTCTGTACGCCTGTAAGATGGACTGCTTGCCGGGGAATGGATTTCGCTAGGTGACTTATCGGTCTTTCTGCAGCAGCCTCACCGGGATTCGCAGGTCATGCAGCAGATCGTCGATAATCTGCTGCACCAGCGTGTGTATCCGCTGACGCTGTTCCAGGCGCAGCTGCTGTGACGGACGGGTTTTCAAGAACCTTAGACCAAACAATGCATAGAAGATTTTTGAATTTATCCAATTCAAGGAGGGGACTGTATGCAAACAGTGATTCCTGCTTTCCGCATCACCGATTATGATCGCAGTATGGCATTTTACGTGGACACCTTGGGGTTTGCAGTGGACTGGGAGCATCGCTTTGAACCGCATTTCCCGGCATTCCTTCAACTGACGAAGGACGACATGACTCTCTACTTGACCCAACATGCTGGAGACTGCCAGGTGGGCGGGCTGATCCACTTCTTTGTTCCCAACGTTGACCGTTGGTACAGCGATTTGAAAAACGCGAAGGAACTTTGCATCACGGTGCCTCCGAATGAAGATCTCGAAGGACTTCGGATGATGACCCTCACCGATCCTGATGGCAACCAGCTGCGTATTTGCACACGTTTATAATTTGAGATACATTTGCGTGATCTGTATGTATCGTGGGCGGTTCGGCATTGATAGGATGAATCTGAAATATGGAAGAATCTATGATAGAGCTGCCGGCACCTGATGATCCGGCATGCGGAAAGTGGGAGGATAATTGATGAAGCCGACGATGAATCGGAACGAGCTGTTGGACAACGAGAGTATTTGGAATGCGGTCGTTTCCGTCCTGAGCGAGGCAGACCTGCCGGAAGATGACCCAGTGATGCGCGAAGCCTTCCTGCTGTATCATTATTATTCGGAGATGGAGAGCGGCGGCCATGAAGGATTGCTGACGTGGTTCGGTGATGAGATCTCGGAGATGGGGATCGGCAGCTATGTACAGCAGCTCGCGGACGCTCTTGCAATAATAGGGGCGGAGGAGTATGCCGTGATCGAAAAGACATACGGACCGGAATTGTGGCGGCTGTTCATCTCCCTAGAGGGGAATGACAGAGCAGAAGAAGAGTTTTACGAGGTTGCGGAGCAGGCGGATGGTGCGTACCATGCGCTCGAGGCGAAGCTGGAACAGCGGCTGGAGACGTATTTTACTCAAATCCATACAGCTGTCATTGACGTGACGGAACCATGATAGGGTTCGGCTGTTGAGTGCCGTGAATCTCTCACCTGGTGGGTAACCTACCGGGGTGAGGATTCACGGCACTTTTTTCGTTTTGTCAAGTTGAATTGACAAAAAGTAAAGTTGACTATACTATCTAAATAATAGGAGGTGCTGGCGATGCTGGTGAATCGGGTGAAGGAGTTCAGGGCACGGTATGATCTCACGCAGGGGAAATTGGCGGAGCGGGTCGGCGTCACCCGGCAGACGATCGTGTCGCTGGAGAAAGGCAGTTACACGCCGTCGCTGCTGCTGGCGATGAATATTGCGGAAGTGTTCGGGGTGCCGATCGAGGAGATTTTCAGGAAGGAAGGGGAGGAAAAGGAATGAATATGATGATAACGGTAGTGCTGCGTGTGCTGCTGTACTTGTCCCTGGCATTCATGGTATTCGATTTCGTGCGGGTCGAGCAGCAGTTCGACTTGATGGCGCGCGGGTATACAAATGGGTTCACGACGACGATCATTGATTGGCCGGGCTGGGTGTTCATCGCCGTGACGGGTTTGCTTGTGGTGCTCAATATCGTGCAGGTGGTGATGACGGCGAGGAACCGTCATGCGCATACGAAGGAATACATTCTGCCGGAATACGATGTCCGCGACGAACGGGCGGTGGCGAATACAGGAAAAGCGGTCCGGATTGCGTTTGTCACCGTTCTCGTCGTGTCGTTCTTCGTGATCGGCTCGTATATGATCATCCCAACGTATTATCTGGACTATGTCTGGTATCCGATGTTTTCCACAGCGGCCATCCCGGTTGCAGGGCTGCTGTCGTACTTGGTGTCCTATCAGGTGCTGCACAGCCGATGATTTCATCCCTGATCCAGTCCTTACGATATCTTTACGTTTTGCTTAAAGGTTTTTAAAACACCCTTTGCTAGACTGGAAGTATCACAAGGCAAGCGAAGGAGTGAACGCAGATGGAGACGGTCATCCAGACCCATCAATTGACGAAGACATTCAATAACACACAGGTGATCGAGCCGCTCGATTTCACGCTGCGGCAGGGGGAGATCTGTGCGCTGATCGGACGGAACGGTGCCGGGAAGTCGACGATCTTCAAGATGCTGTCGGGGCAGCTTGTACCGACAGCCGGTGAGATCCGGCTGTTCGGCAAGACGGGGAGCGGGGCGGGGGATGCCCGCAGCCGAATGGGATTCTTAGTTGAGACGCCGGCTTTCTTCCCAGATTTCACAGGAGCACAGAATTTGGAGTATTATCGGCTGCAGCGCGGTGTCGTGGAGAAGAAACGTGTGCAGGAAGTGCTCGCGATTGTCGGACTCGCCCAGGAGAAACGCAAGAAATTCAAGGCCTACTCGATGGGGATGAAGCAGCGACTCGGCCTCGCACTCTGTCTGCTCAGCCATCCCGACTGTCTCGTGCTCGACGAACCGATCAACGGGCTCGATGCGGAAGGGATCCGGGAAATCCGGAATCTCCTGCTGCGGCTGAACGAGGAGCTGCAGATCACGATCTTCATCTCCAGTCACATTCTGGCGGAGCTGCACTTGCTTGCGACGCGGTTCGTCTTCCTGAAAGACGGCGCGATCGTCGAGGACGTCAGCAAGGAGACGCTGCAGGCGAAGAGCCGTAAACAGCTCGTTGTGTCGGTGGATAATTCGGCAACGGCAGCCCGCCTGCTCGAACAGGCATATCCGGATATTGACTACCGGGTTCTGCCGGACGGGATGCTGACCATTCACAACCATATTGACCGCAGCGCGGACATCAATCGGCTGCTGCTGACGAACGGGGTGGCCGTCACGGAGTTCCGTGTCGATGCCCGCAATCTCGAGGAGTACTTCCTCGGACTGGTCGGAGGTGAGCCGGCATGATGAACTATGTGAAGAGTGAAGGCTACCGGATGATTCGCAAGAA
This sequence comes from Sporosarcina koreensis, assembly GCF_000826145.2. Lineage (GTDB taxonomy): Bacteria > Bacillota > Bacilli > Bacillales_A > Planococcaceae > Sporosarcina > Sporosarcina trichiuri. Next base: position 301,483 of record NZ_LN651336.1, on the reverse strand, counting down.
ATCGCTGTACATCACGAGTTTCGTCTGTCTTGCATTAATTGCCGCAGCGGCGGTTGTCTTGGCCTACTTCAAGCAGACGGATCCGACGTTCCCCTATGGGACAGCAAGTTTCTACTATTCGAATGTCCTGGGCAGTACCGTCTTGGTGTTAATCGTCATTTTCTTGTTCAACGCCAGTCTGACTGGCCGGGATACAGATGTCCTGAAGAACGCAGTGTCGTTCGGAATCCCGCGCAGTACGATCTATTGGAGCAAACTGCTGCTGACACTCGTCTATTTTGTGCTGATCAGTATCGTAGGAGTCGCACTCATGCTGGCACTCGGTGAAACGATGCTTGTCACAGACAGCGGGTCGGCAGGGAACTTCCTGACGGCACTCGGCAACATGGCGCCGATCGTATTCAGTGCGTTCCTGTTCATCCATTCACTCAAGATGATCAGAATCGGGGATGTCTATGTGTTCATCGTCCTGTTTGGGGTCTATATGTTCTCCGGCTATTTGATGCGCATCGGTGCTCAGAAGCTGGATATCTTCCGGACACTCTATGACTATGCGCCCGATACGCTGCTTGGCCGGAATCTGATGGACTTTATGGATCAGTCGTTGCAGTTCAGCGCGGCCTGCTGGATGACAGGCGCAATCCTGTCGGCTGTGGCCATCGGAATCGGCATCACGAAATTTACGAAACAGACGATCGACTGAGGGAGGGGAAGGCGTATGGGCGGCTGGCTGGTTGCGTTACTACTTGCGGTTCTTCTGCTGCTGGCATGCGGCTGGCTGCTGATCGTGCATGCAGATATGCGGAAGATGACCCGGCAGCTCGACGGGATTATCGGGACGGATATGACCAACGAACGGGTGCGCACGACTACGCACAGCCGGCCGCTGTCCCGCTTTGTCGAGGCGGTCAATCGGCTTATCGAGGACACCAAACAGAAGCAGCAGCAGAGCCGGAAAGCGGAGCTCGATCTGAAGCGGGAGATCACCAATATCTCGCATGACTTGCGGACGCCGCTCACTTCCCTCAAAGGGTTTTCGGATCTGCTGGCGTCCGCTTCGATGCCCGCAGAGGAGAAAGCAGAGTATTTGGCTGTCGTCCAGAAGAAGATCGACCATCTCATCGGCACGGTCGATCTGTTCTTCGAATTGTCGCAGCTCGACTCGCTGGACCATGAGCTTGTCCTCGAGGAAGTGGCCCTCGATCAGCTCATCATCGATGCGATGCTGACACTGCACAATACGTTCGAAGAAAAAGGATTCGAAGTTCGCATGGGCGGGCTGACGGCGGTTCCGGCGCTCGCTGACCGGAAAGCGGCGGGCCGCATCGTTGCAAACATCATCCAGAATGCGCTCGCCTACAGCAAAAGCTATATCGCGATCGACCTGATCGAGGACGCGGAGACCATCCGCCTGCGTGCAGCCAATGACACCGACACCTTCGATGCAGCGGAGCTCGACCGTATCTTCGACCGCACCTACCGCATGGACCCGAGCCGCAGCGGCGGCCAGCTCGGCCTCGGCCTGCACATCGTCCGCCAGCTCGCGGAGAAACAGGGCGGCCGTGCGGCGGCAGGGATGGAGGACGGGGACTTTGTGATTGAAGTGACGTTTAGACGCGGCTCTAGGACAACGAATAGCGCATCTGTGCACCAAACAAACGTGAATGATTGAATAAACACGATTGTATCCTGCGCAGGTGCGTTTTTTACATATTTCCATGTACTGCGATATACTAAAGCTAACGCAAAATCGGGAGACAGGGGGCGGCGGGATTGTTTGAAATCATCGATGAAAAGAAAGCCCGGTTGGATGCTGCCAGGCCACTGCCTGCCTACACATTAAAAAGCTTGAAAGAGAAATTGTTCCTAGAGTGGACATATAATTCCAATGCCATTGAAGGGAATACGCTGACCATCAACGAGACAAAAGTGGTGCTGGAAGGAATTACGGTGGGAGGCAAGACGTTACGGGAGCATCTGGAAGTTATCAACCATCGGGATGCAATCCAATATGTCGAGGAAATTGTCCGAAACGAAGAACCGCTTTCCGAATGGCAGATCAAAAACCTGCATCGGCTCGTTCTGAAAGGGATTCATGAGGAACATGCCGGTGTCTATCGGAAAGAACAGGTTTTCATCTCAGGGGCGAACCATCGACCGCCTGCCCATTTTCTGATCCAAGAGGAAATGGAGCAGCTGTTGAGGTGGTATGAAACGGAAGGGACCCACCTCCATCCTGTTGAGCGCGGAGCTATGCTGCATGCCCTATTTGTCGGGATCCACCCGTTCATTGATGGGAACGGACGCACGTCCAGACTGTTGCTGAACCTGGAGATCATGAAAGAAGGATTTCCAGCGGTGGTCATCAAAGTCAGCAATCGGCTGGCTTATTACGAGGCGCTTGATAAAGCCCATACTACAGGGAATTATGATGATTTCATTGCCTTGGTGGCACGGGAAGTGGAAGACTCACTCGATTTGTATTTGAGTGTTCTGTAGAGGGAGAGCTATAGAGGGCTAAACGACACAAGAGGAACGACTGGAAGAGCGATCAGTACATGGAAGACTGTCAAGGCAGCGGACTGTTCTATACAGCAGGATACACGTCAGGCGGAGCGCCTTACGGGATAACATGGGTACAAGCAGAAACGGAAAATCTCTTTGCTGATGGTGCTGGAATTCCAGACATAGAAGATGATGATTTACCATTTTGAATAAAGTTACGGCATACGACTCTGTTTACCTCTGTTGCTGAGATATGAACTTATCCAAAAAGCCGGAACTCCTCTGAATGCTGAATTCAATGGAGTTCCGGTTTTTTAAATCTTACAGACGCTTCCGGATTGTAAAGTTATCCTCCAGCAGCAGCCAGTTCTGCGGGTATGGATAGCCCAATACCCAATAACTGATACCTCTCAGGTTGTACTGTTTCACCAGGTCGAATTTCGCCTGGGCGCTTCGGGCATCTTCGAACCACACTTCGTGCCGGTGTCCGGCTGAATCGGTGTACCGGAAGAACGGGGATTGCGCGACGGGGTCATATTGGATCGCGACCTGATGCTGGATGGCGCGGCGGACCGCTTCCTGCTGGCTGAAGGTCTCCGCCTCCTGGCCCCGGACGAACGGCAGCTGCCAGTCGCGTGCGTAGATCTGGAAGCCCATCAGGATCTTGTCGCGCGGGATGACGGTGACCGCGTAATCGAGCACTTTCTTGATTTCATTGAGCGGGGAGATGGCTTGGGCGGGTCCTTTCCGGTAGCCCCATTCATACGTCATCAGCACGACGAAATCCACGATCCTGCCGTGTGCTTCGTAGTCATGCGCTTCATAGAGCAGTCCTTTCTGGTCACTGCTTGTTTTCGGGGCCAGCGCGGAGGAGACGAAGTACCCTTCAGGATGCAGGCGGTCGACGGCCAGCTGCAGGAATTGGTTATAGAATTCACGGTCCGACGGGCGGACGTTCTCGAAATCGATGTTGAGCCCCCGGTAGCCTTTCGCTTTCATGACCGTGAGGATGCTGGCGATGGTTTTCTCCTGGAGTTCCTTGCTCGATAAGATGGTATGTGCGAGGGCCGTTCCGGACTCAGTGGAACTGAAGTTGGTGATCGCCAGCACCGGCACAATCCGTTCGGCTGCGGCGGATCTCAGCATTTCCGTGTCATCGAGCGTTGATAACGTGCCGTCTTCTTTCACCCTGTAGACGAACGGCATCCAATACGTCAGATACCGGCCGACTTCCTGGATCTCCTGCGCGCCGGTTTCACCGGCATTGATGGTATATGCATTGACGTCGATAACCGGTTTCGCCGCCGTGGCGCGGGATGCCGTGGGAATGACCAGAGCTTGACCGACAACGAGCGCATTCGGGTTCGCGAGCCCATTGGCTGCGACGATCTGATTTACTGTGACTCCGGTTCTCTGGGCAATGGCCCATAAGGAATCGCCTTGTTTTACGGTGTGGATTTGCAATCCGCTTCTCTCCTTATCATTCATCTCCCATACTGTATTCACCGGGAAGCCGGGATGCTATTCGGTTCAGCACGCCCAGCAGTGAGACGTCGGCCGCCGACGCGACGGATGGATTGCGGCGGAGATTTATTTAATTTGACGATATTGTTTGCTATTCCAGCACATACCTGTTATGGTTAGAGAGTATTATCTTTGTTCTTTATCAGTACGACAAAAAGTTTTGTTTTTCGTCTAAAGTATTTGAGCAAGCATAGTAACAAATTGTGCGGAGATCCGCACCAGGAGGCAAACCATTATGGAACAAGGTACAGTTAAGTGGTTCAACGCAGACAAAGGATTCGGTTTCATCGAGCGTGAAGGCGGAGAAGACGTATTCGTACATTTCTCAGCTATCCAAGGTGAAGGTTTCAAATCTTTAGACGAAGGTCAAAGCGTCACATTCGATGTGGAGCAAGGACAGCGCGGCCTGCAAGCTGCTAACGTTGAAAAGAACTGATTACCATCATGGAAAGGGCCCTGCATTATGCAGGGTCTTTTTTATTTGCTCAAAAAACGGATCTCTTTCTGAACCGGCCGCGGCTGTTTGGGTAAGCGCGATGTCTGCTGAATCAAAGCAAACAAGATCTGCTGCTGACAAACAATTCAACGAATGGTAGGCTGTGTGGAGAGTCTCTGTATCGGAATGTCTCTGAGAAACCGCGAAAGCAGGTGCCGTGTGGAAAAGAAATATCCAGGGTTGCTGGCAGCCGGTGCTGTGGCATGGTTGGCGTATGTGGTGTGCGTGTTCACGCTTGGCTTCAGCCATTGGGCGACCAAAGGGCTCGGTGTCGCTTATCTGGTTGCCTGGGGCTGGCTGTTGTTCACAGTCTGGAATCGGAAAAACAAACGCAGTGTTACGGCGGAACAGTGTACACGAGATGATCAGGATGACAGCCGTGGGAACTGAAAGGGGAGGTGCTGCTATGAAGTGGACACTGCCGCTTGGAATCACGATCGGAACGTTCGTCGGCATTTATATAGCCAATCGTTCCATTTCGCAAAGTGTCTTTGGCGCGATTGTCGCGTTCGTAGTGAGTTGTCTGCTGTCCATTGTCTGGGCGAAGCGTGAAGCGCGCAAGTAGGGTTTTTTCGGCAGTGAGGGGAGGATGTGGAATGAAGAAGGAATATTGGATTGCTGTCCTTCTGGCAGTAGTCATATTTTTGGCGGTGCTGGTGATCGACCGTCCAGATGAGGAAGATCCTGCGGAACAGTACGGTACATCCGAGTATACTGATCCGCCGGGGCTGACGGGACACCAGCTGGCGCTGAATCAGCTGTATGTGGAAATTCCTTATGAGAAAAAGGATGTCCTCCTGACGAAGCGGACGACGGATTCCCATGTGTTTGTCGATGTCACGGATAAAGACACCGAAGACGTTCTGTATACATATGGAGAATCCCTCGGTTCCGGACCTGAGCGGCAAGTGGTGAGGGAGGTTCCGACGAAAGAGGGGACTGTCCGTCTGCAGATGGTTGTGGATATCGATCCATCGGCCGGAAAGATCCAAAGCGTCATCAGCTCGGGTGCTGACTATGATCCTGCCCCGGATGAGGTGGAGAATGAAATGGTCAGTACCGGTTCAAGATCTGGTGAGTTCCCGGCTGACCACGTGGAAATCCTGTCTTCGCTGCATCTCAGATGGGGAACGGATCGGGAAAACCTATATGAAGGATTTGTGATTGGTGTTATCGGGAAATGACCCTGAATAGGAATTGGATTTCCTTCTGCCCTGTGTCTATCTCTGCCCAGTACGTTTCCAGACTACTGGGCATTCAGTTGCTGAGATGGTCTAGTCTGCAAGTATCAAATCAAACACTTTCCGTCTTCGACGGAGGGTGTTTTTTGTCGTTTTGTTTCATAATTAATCGGAATAACACGGATTATTTATTTCATTTATCAGACAATTATACTAGCAATGTTTTGTTCTTATCTCCCATGTTCACTGGAAACATTTGCCCTTCGGTCGTATGGCGGCTACATCGGTTATTGATTATAGTGAAAGGGCTTACACTACGATGAGAGGGGATGGACTGATGGGGAAACCGAGGAGGAAACTGCTGGCGGCGCTGCTGGCCGGTGCACTTGCCGGTGGGCTGGTGATGGCGGGTACGACAGAAGCGTATGGAGGTTCGGTTCCGCACAAGGCGTGGAACAATCCAGGGCACGGGGCGCCTGTTTTGCATCCGGGTTCCGCGAAGGGCGCAGGAATGCGGCAGGAACCGCTGCGGGCGATCGATGGGGTCATGGAACAGGCGATTGCGGAGAAGACGATTCCGGGTGCTGTCGTACTGGTCGCGCGCAGCGGCCATATCGTGAAGCAGCAGGCCTACGGGGATGCTGCACGCTACACGGATAATCAGTTCACAGAGATGGACAAGCCGGTCGCCATGCGGACGGACACAATCTTCGACGTGGCGTCGATCAGCAAGATCTTCACGACGGTCGCCGCCATGAAGCTGTACGAAAGCGGCAGGCTCGAACTCGATGCGCCGGTTGCGCGCTACATCCCGGAATTTGCGGCGAACGGCAAGGAGGCGGTGACGATCCGGCAGCTGATGACCCATACGTCCGGGTTCACGGCGTGGATTCCGCTTCACTCGAAGGGGAACAATCGGGAGGACAGGCTGCAGCTCGTATTCGCGCAAGGTCTGGAAGCGGAGCCCGGAACCCGGTATACGTACAGTGACCTGAACATGATCACGCTCGGCGCGGTCATCGAAAAACTGTCAGGCAAACGTCTCGATCAGTTTGTGAAGGAGCAGATCACCGGACCGCTCGGCATGAAGGACACGATGTACAATCCGCCGGCATCACTGAAACAGCGGATTGCTGCGACGGAATACCAGCCGGAAATCGGGCGCGGCCTCGTCTGGGGAGAGGTGCATGATGAAAACGCCTGGTCACTCGGCGGGGTGGCAGGACATGCCGGCGTTTTCTCGACAGCGAAGGACTTGGGTATTTTCGGCCATATGATTTTGAATGAAGGTCGTTACGGCGGCAAACGGATTCTGAAGCCGTCCACTGTAAAACTTCTTGGGCAGAATCAAATTCCTGAATCCAAAGGGAATGATCATGGTCTTGGCTGGGAACTGAACCAAGGATGGTATATGGATGCGCTCGCAAGTCCGTCGACCGCCGGCCATACCGGATTCACGGGTACGAGCCTCGTGATCAGTCCGACCAACAAAACGGTTGCGGTGCTGCTGACGAATCGGGTGCACCCGACCCGCAAGACCATCTCGCTGAACGGTGTCCGCCGTCAGTTCGTCCGTCACGCTGCGGATGCAATCCCTGCACCGATTCCGAGACGGACGGATGCCTGGTTCGCAGGATACGGTGATAAGCAGGACCGCACGCTGGTGCTGGAGACCTGGAAGAACGCACGAAAATTGACGTTCGGCACGTGGTACGAGCTTGAACAGGACTCCGATTTCGGTATCGTCGAAACGTCCGTGAACGGGACTGACTGGCAGGGAGCGGGCATCCGGCTCACAGGGACGAACTCGAAATGGCGTCAGATGTCGGTTTCATTGCCTCCAGGCACACAGTTCGTCCGCTTCCGGTATACGACCGATACACTGGTCAATGGCCGCGGCTGGTATGTCGGGGACTTCAAACTGGACGGCAGGACGGTGAAGCCTGCGAAGCAATCGTCCGAATGGGAACGACGAAATCATTAAAAGGGAGAGATGGCGATGAAGAAACTGCGCAACTATCTGTTCGTCCCGCTGCTGGCGGGAATCCTGGTGCTGACTGCAGCGATGAGCGGCACTGCAGTCCAGGCAAAACCGCACCATTCACAGGGGCATGATCTTGTCCTGCTGCAGAACGTGCCGCAGTCGACTGATCAGTTCGAAGACGGCACGCTGCAGCTGACACCGCTGCATGTATACAAAGACGGGCATTTCGTGAAACCGGCGGCCCGCCTGCAATGGACATCGACGAACCGCCGCGTCGCTTCTGTCAGCCGTGACGGCGTTGTCAAGATGACCGGAAAACCCGGCGCTTCGACGATTCTGGTGCGGGACGGGCGGCTGACGGACCGGGTCCTCGTCATCGCAAAGCCGGTGAAAAACTCAGGCAAGCAACACGGGAAATTCTCGCTGTCGTACGAAGTGAAGAAGATGCACGGCAAGCAGTATGACCTCGTGCCGAACGCAATCCGCGGCATGACGCTGGAAGAGAAAGTCGGGCAGATGCTCATGCCTGATTTCCGGACAATGAACGGCAAGAATGTCACCGAACTGACGCCGGAAATCGAAGCACTTGTCAAGAAACATCATCTTGGCGGTGTGATCCTCTTCCGCGAGAATGTCGTAACGACGGAGCAGACCGCAAGACTGGTCGCGGATTATCAGAAGGCTTCCGAAAAATACGGCCTCCTCATGTCGATCGACCAGGAAGGCGGCATCGTGACGCGTCTCCAGTCCGGGACGGATATGCCGGGCAACATGGCACTCGGTGCAGCGCGCAGTGAAGAGCTTGCACACCAGGTCGGTCAGGCGATCGGTGAGGAACTGCATGCACTCGGCATCAACATGAACTTCGCCCCATCGTTCGATATCAACAATAACCCGGACAATCCGGTCATCGGCGTCCGTTCGTTCAGCGAGGATCCGGAACTTACGGCCAAGCTCGGGGTTGCTTACACGAACGGCCTTCAGGGAACCGGGACATCCGGGACGGCGAAGCACTTCCCGGGCCACGGGGATACGGCAGTCGACTCCCACCTCGGACTTCCAGAAGTACCGTATGACAAGGAACGGCTGAAACAGGTCGAGCTGTATCCATTCCAGCAGGCGATGGATGCGGGAGTCGATGCGATCATGACAGCGCACGTGACGTTCCCGAAGATAGACGGCACGACGGTGATCTCGAAGAAGGACGGCACGGAGATCACCCTGCCGGCGACACTTTCGCACAAAGTACTGACGGAACTGATGCGCGAGGAGATGGGATATGAAGGACTGATCACGACGGATGCCCTCAATATGGGAGCCATCGTCGAACACTTCGGACCGGTCGATGCAGTCATCCGTGCAGTACAGGCAGGTACGGATCTCGTCCTCATGCCAGTCGGATTGGAAAGTGTTGCGGACGGTCTGTTGGGCGCTGTACGTTCCGGTGACATTTCGGAGCAGCGCATCGAGCAGTCCGTGGAGCGGATTCTGTCACTCAAACTGAAACGCGGTATCGTGAAGGAAGAATTGCCGGCACCGATCGAATCAGTGATCGCCAACGCTGAAAAGACAGTCGGTTCCGATGCGCATAAGCAGGTCGAGCGGGAGGTGGCGGAGAAATCCGTGACGCTTGTAAAGAATGAGTCGGTCTTGCCGCTTGTGCCTGAAGCGACGGACAAGATCGCGGTTGTCGGCAGTTCGTATATCGATGATCTATACACCTCTGTGAAGAAGCGCCATACCAACACGGTGCTCATCAAGACAGGGGAACCGCTGACGGATGAGCAATATGCACAGCTTGCGGACGTGTCCGCCATCATCGCAGGCACGACAACTTCAACGGTGGCGGGCCGTGCGCCATCCCATCCGCAGATGCAGATGGTGAATGGATTGATGGCCAAGACGGACGTGCCGGTCATCGCGGTCGGCGTGCGGAACCCGTATGACATCATGGCGTATCCGGAAGTCGACGCGTATCTCGCGCAGTACAGTTTCCGTTCGGCGAGCTTTGACGCGGCCGCATCCGCCATATTCGGTGAGATCTCACCACAGGGCAAACTGCCGGTGACGATTCCGGATCCGTCGGGCGGGACGCTGTATCCGTTCGGCCATGGACTGACGTATGACAACTGAAGGGAGCGGTACGATGAAAAAGTGGATGATGATGGTGCTGACAGCACTGCTGATCATGACGACGTGCACAGCCGCACTGGCGGATAACCAGTACTGGAACGGCAGCAAGAAGCACAAAGGGCATGGCAAAGGCGGGCAGACGGTGACGGTCGGTGCGGAAGTGCTGCTGAAAAAAGAGAAGAAGCTGCTGAAAGGCAAGCGGGTCGGATTGATCACCAATCCGACCGGCGTGGACAGCAGCCTGAACAGTGTCGTCGATCTGCTGAACAATGATCCGGACATCGAGCTGAAAGCGTTGTACGGTCCGGAGCATGGCGTGCGCGGCGATGCGCAGGCGGGCGCCTACGTCGAGTATTACATCGATGAAGTGACCGGACTCCCGGTCTACAGCCTGTATGGCAAGACGCGGAAACCGACGCCTGAGATGCTGGACGGCATCGATGCGCTTGTGTTCGATATCCAGGACGTCGGCACCCGTTTCTATACGTATATCTACACGATGGCACTGTCGATGGAGGCAGCGAAGGAAAAAGCGATTCCGTTCATCGTCCTCGACCGTCCGAATCCGCTCGGCGGGGAGAAGGTCGAAGGGCCGGTGCTCGATCCGGAATTCGCCTCGTTCGTCGGCCAGTACCCGATTCCACTGCGTCACGGCATGACGGTCGGGGAGCTTGCGCAGTTGTTCAACAAGGAATTCGGCATCAGCGCGGATCTGAAGGTCGTCAAGATGAAAGGATGGGACCGGGAAGACGATTTCAGCAAGACAGGATTACCGTTCGTCCTGCCGTCGCCAAACATGCCAACACTCGATACGGCGTTCGCCTATCCGGGTGCTGCCTTGATCGAAGGGACGAACGTATCGGAAGGACGCGGCACGACGAAACCGTTCGAGCTGATCGGCGCGCCGTTCGTCAGCAGCCCGCAGCTCGTCCATCAGCTGAATCAGCTGAACCTGCCGGGCGTCCAATTCCGCGCGGCGTCGTTCACACCGACGTTCTCGAAGCACAGCGGCAAACTGTCGCACGGCATCCAGGTCCATATCACCGATTACGACAAGTATGATCCGGTCGTCACGGGCCTTCATATCGTGAAGACGCTGAAGGATCTGTATCCGGAGCAAGTCCAGCTCACCCCGTTCTTCGACAAACTGATCGGCAACGGCTGGGTCCGCGAAGGGATCGAGCAGGGGATGACGGTCGAAGAGATGCAGAAACGGTGGGAGAAAGAGCTGAAGCAGTTCAAGAAAGTGCGGAAACAGTATCTGCTCTATTGAGAACAGAATCGCGTATTAAGAAGGGGTATCCGGCTTATTCCGGATACCCTTTTCTGTTGCCGGCGCAGCACCTCGATGACGGATGACCGGTATACGATCAAGCGCCTGGTTGTGTCGACAGGATCCTGCCAATTCCCAGGGCGATAAGGCATTCTCTGTGCAGATTCGCCCTTAAATTGTGACTGGATGCCGATAAATTCGGCGAAGTGTCCGATACTTCACACATTTTGTCCGATATGTCTGAGCAACTGTCCGATACTTCACAGAAACTGTCCGATACTTCACACCAAATGTCCGATATGCCCTTGTGGAGACCCGAAAGCTTGTCGGAAGGATCGTGCATAGGCAGCACGCAGCTTCGGAGCTGTTCATACTTGTGCGTTGCGAAGCCAGCCGATCTCGTGCGGCTCCCACTCGGTTTCCGAATTTGTCAGCGTGGTATACTAAAGGCAAAGGAAGATATCGGATGGAGACTGGGAGGCCCTTATGAAACGAATTTTGCTGTACCTATTCTGCCTGCTTTTCGCGGGTGCCGGGATCGGGCATTTCCTGCTCGATTCGTTCTTCATCCAGGCGATACCCGAATGGGTGCCGTTCCGGCCGGCCATCGTCTATGCGTCAGGCATCGTGGAAATTCTCCTCGCGCTCGCGCTGCTGTGGAAGCGGTCACGCCGGCCGGCAGGGATATGGATTGCTGTGTTTCTGGTACTCGTATTCCCGGTCAACATCTATATGGCCCTCGTGCCGGAGAAGTTCGACTTGCCTCCGGCCGCCCTCTGGCTGCGTCTGCCCCTCCAGTTCGTCCTGATCTGGTGGGTGCTCGTTGTACGGAAAGTGAAGTGAATCGAAAGAGGCATGACAGCGATTGCTGCCATGCCTCTTTTTTTATTGTCTTCCGATTTGTCGGCCTCGGCCCTGTCTGCTTGTGACCGACACCATCAAGGTGAATCCGATGGCGATCGGGACGATGCTGAACAGCAGGAACTTCCAGTTGTCCGTGACGAGCGACAGGGTCAGAAACAGTACCAGCAGTGTGATGAGGAACCCTGTAACGAACCGTTTCGTTTTTTGCAATTTTGACACCCTTTTTTGAGTGTATCACTGCCAGGCCCGGACGATAGGAGGGATCGTCACGAAAACAGATGATGCTCAATTTCTTCGACGATCGCTTCGACCCCTGTATGTACGCTGCGGTCGGCCGGTTCCAGATTGGACAGGACGATGATACAGGCTTCGGCGTCCGGGTAGCGGCAGAACATGGTCGAGTAGCCGGGCCAGCCGCCGCTGTGGTACACCTTCCGGCCAGCGTTCGGCACGTTTCCGAGGATCCAGCCGCAGCCATACCCGTTGTCGATCCCGTCTGCGGTGCGGGAAGGGGTCTGCATGAGGTCCATGGATTCCTTGCTGAGAAGGGTGCCGGCGCTCAATGACCGGTCCAGCTGCAGTAGATCGGTCACCGTGGAATGGGTCATGCCGTCCCCCTGGATGCCGTCGAGATACTGGACGAACCGGTACTCGGGCAGTTCTTCCGGCAGATGATAGGCGGTCCTGTCTTCCGTCTGTTCCGCAATCCAGCCGAGCGCGAAATTATCGGTCGGCTCGGGCCGGTACCGGCGGTTCATGACTTTCGTCCGCGTCATACCGGCGGGCGCGAACAGTGCGCTGCCGAGGAATTCGGCATACGGCATGCCGGATGCGCGGGTGATGATCTCCGCAAGGCAGACGTAGCCGGTGTTGCTGTACTGGTATTTCGCGCCGGGCGGAAAGCCGGCGTCCGGACGGTAGGTGTTCAGCAGCGCGAGGACATCCGAATTCACAGCGATCAGGTCCATATCCCAGTGCGCTTCGAACAGGTCCATGTAGTCCGGCAGTCCGGACGTATGGGTCAGCAGCTGGCGGATGGTGATGCAAGGGTACGGGAAGCCGGGGAGCCAGTCATCGGCCAGGTCCTCAAGCGACAGACTTCCGCGCTCCGCCAGCAGCAGGATGCCCATCGCCGTCATCGGTTTCGAGACGGAGGCGAGCTCGAACAGCGAGTCGCTGTCCAGCGGCTCGTTCTTCCGGTAGTCCGCGTATCCCCTGGAGACGGAGCGCACGACCTCCTCTTGATGAGCGACGAGAATATTCCCGTGAAATCCATGCTCCTCCATCAGTTCTGCCAATACATCAAGTTTGTCAGTTGTTTTCAATGCGCCATTCACTCCTTTTTAAAATAGTCTTTACTTTTCAACTTTCTCTAGTATACACTATACCTGATATTGATAATCATTTTCAATTAGGAGGAGAAGCAATGAAGAAATATACAACTTTCCTGTCCGCTGTGCTGGCCGTCGGACTGCTGGCATCCGGGTGCGGGAAGACAGATGCAGGCAACAGTACTGAGAAAGAAACTGCTCAGAAAGAAGAGAGCGCAACGAAGGAGATTACATATCTCGGGAAGACCTATGAAGTGCCTGCTGAGCCGAAGAGGATCTTTGTGTCGACCGTGGAACCGATCGAAGAGATGACCTTGCTCGGCGTCAAACCGTATGCGGTGGCGGACGGGATCTATCTGGATGATCCTCCGGAGGAAGTGCAGAAGACACTGACCGATGTGGAATGGATCGACGGCGGGTATGAACCCGACAAGGAACAGCTGCTGAAACTGCAGCCGGATCTGATCCTCGCAACGGCCCGGATGGAGCCTGCCGATCTGAAAGCGTTCGAGAAGATCGCTCCGACCATCCCTGTCTCCGTGGGCGGCAATGATTCTGCGGAAACGATCCGGACGATCGGCGCCATCGTCGGGAAGGAAGCCGAAGCCGAAGCGGCTGTGAAAGCCTATGAAGAGAAGGCGGCGGAATCTCGCAAGAAAGTGGAGGAAGCGGGCCTTGCCGACAAGAAAGTGATGTATTTGCGGATCAGTTCGGAGTGGGGGATCAGCGGGTATGATGAGACGATCACCTACAATCAGACCCTGTATGACGGACTCGGTTTCCAAGTGCCGGACGTCATCAAGGACATCGACCGCCGTGACGAGATCCCTCTCGAGAAACTGGCCCAGGAGAATCCGGATTACCTGTTCGTCCTGACGCCGGTGGATGATCTGAAAGCGATCGATGATCTCGCAAAGAAGCCGCTGTGGAACGAAATCACCGCTGTCAAGGAAGATCACGTATTTGTCAATCCGGTGCATCCCGATCTGTTCGGCGTGCCGTATTTGAGCAAGCAGCTGTTCCTCGAGAAAGCGACGGCTGACCTGCTGAAATGACCGGCAGGAATCCCACGCTGATCCTGCTGGCGGGCCCCGTCCTGCTTGCTGCGGGGCTGCTGCTGTCCTTGCGCTATGGATCCGCCGACATCGCCTTGGCGGACCTTGTACATGCGCTCGTCAAGTATGATCCATCCGTCATGGAGGACCAGATCGTCCTGTCATCGAGACTGCCGCGTGCGCTCGGTTCGATGCTGATCGGGGCGCTGCTGTCGGTGTCGGGTGCCGTCATGCAGGGCGTGACGAGGAATTACCTGGCGGCGCCGTCGATCCTCGGTGTCACCGAAGGATCCGTGCTGTTCGTGACGGTCGGGATGGTGTTCTGGTCGAGCAGCCGGACGGAACTGTTCGTGCTGTCCTTCCTCGGCTCGATCGTGTCGCTGCTGATCGTCTTCGGCATTGCCCGGCTCGTGCCCCATGGGTTCCAGCCGGTACGCCTCGCCATCATCGGACTCGTGTCCGGCACACTGTTCGGCAGTGTCGCGACAGGGCTCGGCATCTATTTCGGCAAAGCGCAGAACTTGAGCTTCTGGTACAACGCCCGTCTGGATAAATTCGATTTTGACCAGCTGAAGCTGGGACTGCCGTTCATCGTCACAGGGTTTGTCCTTGCCCTGCTGCTGTCGAAATCGATCACGATTCTCAGTCTCGGGGAAGAAACGGCGGTCGGTCTCGGCGTACGGCGGCAGCTGATCATGACACTGTCGATCGTCTCGGTGGCCCTCATGACAGGGGCCAGTGTCGCGCTTGCAGGGAGCATTTCATTCATCGGGCTTGTCGTGCCCCATATCACACGCTTCCTCGTCGGGCATGACTACCGCTGGATCATCCCGTGTTCCGCCATGCTCGGCGCGGTGTTCCTATGCTACGCCGACCTGCTGAGCCGGTTCGTCAACCATCCGTATGAAACGCCGGTTTCGCTTGTGATCACGATTCTCTGTATCCCTTTCTTCATGTATCTGATCCACCGGAAAGGGGGGACCCAAGGTGTTTGATAAATCCAGGACAGCCGCCCTTCTGCCGTTCGCCGGAGTGGCCGCCCTCCTGCTGCTGGCCTTCTATTGGGTCATCACCAACGGCAGTTTCGATCTGTCCGTCGGTGAGGTGTTCCGGACGCTGGCAGGACAGGGCGATGATCCGGTCAATCAGACGATCATCTTCGAATACCGGCTGCCGCGCATCGTGATGGCGCTCGTCGTCGGCTTCGGACTTGCGATTGCGGGGGCCGCCGTCCAGGGGCTCACGAAGAACGGCCTGGCCGATCCGGGTATCATCGGGATCACGGCAGGCGCCGGTGCGGGCATCATGGTGTACATCTTCTTTTTCCAGTCATCGGTCGATGCAGAAAGCTGGACCAGCCTGTTCATCCGTCCGCTGTTCGGGTGGGCCGGCGGGCTGCTGTCGAGCTTCCTCATTTTGACGCTTGCGTGGCGAAATGGTCGTCTCGATATCCAGCGGTTCATCCTCATGGGGATCGCAATCTCCGCCGGGTTCGGATCGATTTCGATGTTCCTGTCGCTGAAGATGGATCCGGACGATTTCCAGAAAGCGGCCTTCTGGCTGAACGGGAGCCTGTACCAGGCGAACTGGCCGTACATATTGTCTGTCGTGCCGTGGCTTCTGCTGCTTGTACCGGTCATCATCTGGAAAGGGTACACGCTCGATATCCTGCAGCTCGGCAATCAGGCATCGCTCGGTCTCGGGGTGCACGTCAACCGGGAAAACCTGCTCCTGCTGCTGGCCAGTGTCGGCATCGTCAGTGCGTGTGTCTCGATCAGCGGCAATGTGGCGTTCGTCGGTCTGATCGCCCCGCATATCGCGAGGCAGCTGACCCGCAGCACCTACCGGGCCATCCTGCCGCTCAGCGGTCTGATCGGCATGCTGCTCGTCCTGATCGCGGATCATCTCGGCCATACCATTGCGTCCCGGGAAATTCCGCTCGAAGTGGTGATCGCCATCATCGGCGTCCCGTATTTCATCGTCTTGCTGATCCGCGGGAAGGTGAGGTAACAGATTTCAAAGTGGCCCATTACTATAGAGTCAATTGGAACTGCCAGTAAACTATGGTGTCCGGTGACTGCGGATGCATCATTGGGAACAGTTGAAACGGAGACACGGCAGCCGCGAGACGTCTGCTGCCGTGCTTCTCTTGTTGTATGCCTGCCGCTTGAAGGGACCTTTATTCTTTGAAGTTGACGAACTGTTCCCATTCTTTCATTGATAATCGTTATCAATTAATGTATATTGAGGCGTGAAGCGACTAGATGGAGAAAAGGGGAATGATTCATGCAGATCCATTGGACGAAAATCAATCAGATCATCGAAGAGACACCTGAGGTCAGAACATACATGCTCGACTGTCCGGAAGGCTTTGTTTGGGAAGAGGGGTCCCATACGCATTTCGCACTGGAGGGCTTCAATGCCGAAGACAAACCGAACCGCAGCCTGATCCGGCACATGTCCATTTCCACGCTGCCGCATGAAAACTCGATTGGCATCACGACACGCATCCGGGAGCAGTGTTCCGAATTCAAGTCGATTTTGCGGAATATGCAAGTCGGCCAGGAAGTGGCGATCTTCAAAACACATTCCAACGTTCCGCTGAAACGGGAAGGGAAGAATGTGTACCTTCTTTCGGCAGGGGTTGGATTGGCAACATTCCGGCCGCTTGTACTGGATTACCTGCAGAAGGCAGATGGGGTGAATCAGATCCATTCCTTGAATGTCGACTCCTCAAAAGACTTTTTATTCCCTGCTGTATTCAGATCAGCCCCGGATAAGAAGTTCACGGCACAGTTCGTCGGCAGCCGAACAGAGTATTATGAGGAAGCCAAAAAACTTGCAGCGGACAAAGATGGACTGTTCTATGTCGTCGGCAGCGACGAATTCCTGGCACAGACAATCGACGTGCTGCGCGGACAGGGCATCGAACCGGAACAGATCATGCTTGATAAGCATGAACAGCAGCTGGATGAGTTTTTCCCTGAGAAGCTCAAGGTGTAACTGGCTGAAGGAAGCTTCACTGCTTCCGGGTCATATAAAACAGTGCCTGGAAGAGACAGCGGACGGACAAACTGAATACTAACCAGAAAGAGACAGGTCTGCAACTTCGCCCTGTCTCTTTCTTATTTATCCGTATCATCCAAAGGTACCGCTTTCCGAGCAACAGTACATTCACAGTTTGAGAATGATTTTGTTGGATCCGTCTTCATGGTCATGGAACTTCTGATACGCCTCTGTGGCTTCATGGGGCTTCGATAGAGGTGATGATATCAGTCGGGTCGAATTGGCCGGATGCTACCTGATCAAGCAGGAGCTGCATGTTCTGTCCGATTTTTCCATAGACGTTTTTCTTGCCATCCATGCCGACGCAGTCGATGACGATGTCCGCTCCCTGCATCAGTTCTTTCATATGACCGCCGATTTCATCGGTTTCCATGTCTGGAGCCGAACCGGGCCCTCTGCCGGTTAGTCGAGTACCAGCTGGATGGCATTCCCGGAAGGATCTTGAGTCATATACATAGCCTCATCCTCAACTACCGGCGCACCAATGGCTTCCAACTGGCAAATCACTTCTTGTCTTGTGCGTTCGTCGGGATAGCGGATCGAAAACGATAGGAGTCCCGCACTTGTTGCGGAAGGTGCAGGCGCTCCCTTCCCGGCCCAGGTGTTGACCGCGATATGGTGATGGTAATTGCGGTCCGAGAGGAATAACGCCTCTGCTCCAAATCGGTTGACGAGGTTGAAACCGAGACCTTGGCAGTAAAATTGCTCTGCTCGTCCAAGGTCGGACACGTGTAAATGGATGTGTCCCATGACCGTGTCTTCAGGGAGACCTTCCCATGATCGGGTCGGTTCAGCAAGCAAACTTGTGAACGACAGCGGGTCTGTTGTCATGGCAACAGACCCGTCATTCCATAACCACGACGACGGATCGCGATCGATGTATACTTCAATGCCATTGCCGTCGGGATCCGGAAGGTAGATCGCTTCGCTGACAAGATGATCGGCGGCCCCGAAGTGAATGCCGAGCGAGTCCAAGTGACGGACGAAAGCAGACAAATCCGCGCGTGCCGGAAGCAGCAGAGCAATGTGATATAAGCCGGTCGTGCCTGCCTGTTTGGGGGTTGTTTGATCAGGCTGTTCAATGGTGAGTAACACATTCTCCCCATCTGCAGTCAAGAAAGCTTTGGCAGGGGTCCGGCTCATCACTTGAAAGCCAAGTACTTGTTGATAGAAGGTCAGGGAACGCGAAATGTCCTGGACCTTCAAGGCAACGTGGTCGACATATGTTACAGGCGCGTTATGGAAGTTCATGGAATCATCTCCTGAGTAGCAGTCTTGTACTGTTTCACACTGAAAACTTACTATAAGTAAGTATAAGGTTTTCTAGAAAGGCTCGTCAAGTGGAGGCTTTGCAGTGTCAGTCGGCGATCAGTTATGAAAAGCAGAAGAGACCGGGACGTTGGTGTGTATGTTTATTACTTTTTGGCGAGCAGGGATTCTTTACATAGGTACACCAGTCGTTCCCCGCAACTTCCCCCGGTTACTGCCGTTTTTTGAGGGGTGTACAAATTCCATTCTGCTCTTGACAACTACATAGATAATAATTTATACTAAGTAAAAAGTTAGAAACAAAATAAAACTAAGTAAAAGGGGTGGGCGAGATGGAAGGACGGCTGAAAGGGTATCTGGCGCAATGGACCGGGTTTGAAAAAGGGTGGATCGCCGTATTCACGGCGGTGACGGTGTATTTGTATTTCGCATTCGAGGATACGCTGCTCGGACTCGTGAGTTCGATCGCGGGGATGCTCTGCGTGGTGCTTGTCGCGAAGGGGAAAGTGTCCAACTATGCGTTCGGGGTCGTGCAGACGGCGACCTACGGCTATATCGCATTCGGCTACGGATTGTATGGGGAGGCGATGCTGAACTGGGCGTTCTACTTCCCGACGCAGTTCATCGGCATCTGGCTCTGGATGCGGCATGCGAAGAAGAAAGAGGAGTCGGAGCGCGGCGAGGACGTCTATGTGAAACGGCTGACACCAAAAGGCTGGCTGATCGTCATCGGGTCGTTCGCAGTGGGGGCGCTGCTGTATGCAGAACTGCTGAAGGTGCTGTCCGCGCAGCAGGTGCGGATCGACAGCATGGCGGTCGTCCTGTCCGTCATCGCGCAGATTCTGATGGTGCAGCGCTATGCGGAACAGTGGGTCATCTGGATCCTCGTCAATGTGCTGACGATCACGCTGTGGGTCGTGACCCTCGTGCAGACAGGCGGCAATGACTGGAACATGGTCATCATGTGGACCGCGTTCCTCGTGAACTCGATCTACGGCTATGTGAACTGGATCCTGTTATCGAAAGTCCAGAAAGCGGAAGGGAGTGTCGCAGCATGAAAAAGGTCGGACATTACGGCGGGAAGTTCATCCCGTTCCATAAAGGTCATTTGTATGCGATCACCAAAGCAGCGGCGCAGGTGGATACGCTGTATGTCGTCGTCAGCTACGACGAAGAGCGGGACCGGAGGCTGTGCGCGGAGGCGGGCCTCGGCTATATCGACTACCGCCGCCGGCAGCAATGGATCATGACGAGTGTGAAAGGGATGCCGAACGTGCAGGTGATCGCGGTGGAAGACCCGCCTTGGGTGGATGAAACCCATATGTGGCTCGAGGGGGGACGGCGCATGATCGACGCGATCCCGGAAAACATCACCCACATCTTCAGCTCGGAGCACGCCTACGATCATTGGTTCCGGCAGATCTACGGGGAAGACGTCCAGCATGTTGTCATCGATGAGGCCCGCACGATCTTCCCGATCAGTGCAACGAAAATCCGGAACGAAGGGGTGTATGCGAACTGGGACATGATCCCGGAAGCGGCACGGCCGTATTTCACGAAGCGGATCGCCATCGTCGGCGTCGAGTCGTGCGGGAAGTCCACACTGACCCGCAATCTTGCGTCGCTGTTCGGCACGGAATACGTCGAGGAGTACGGGCGCACGGTGAGCGAAGCGGTCGGTGACGGCAGCTCCCTGCTGACGGAAGAGCATTACCAGGAGATCGTCTACGGCCATAAGCATCTCGAGTTCCAAAAGCTGAAGAAGGCGAATAAACTGCTGTTCACTGACAGCGAGGCGGTCGTTTCCCAATACTATGCCAAGATGTATTTCGGCCGCGAACTGGACTTCATCGAAGGGGTGATCGGTTCGCAGGCGTACGACCTGTACCTGTATCTCGAACCGGATGTCGACTGGGTGGCGGACGGCTTCCGGACGTTCAGTGATCCGGCCGTCCGGGAAGAGACAAACCGCACGCTGAAGCGGATGTTCGACGAGCGGGGCATCCCGTATGTCAGCATCGGCGGCGATTACGAGGCGCGGCTGGACCAGGCGATCGCGGAAATCACGGAGCTGCTGCGGCATTGAGGCGCACCCCGTCCGCTGACACCCGCTTGTCTTCCCGTGCCGGAATGCGTAGAATACGACTACATCGACAAATCGGAAGAGGGTGTCATTGTGGAGGAGCAGGAACTGCGGAAACTCGGGGAGCAGGAGTTCATCGAACAATACAGGAAGACGGAGAAGGACCGGTACGAAAAGCCGTCGATCACGACAGATATGGCCATCTTCACCGTGGCGACGGATACGGTGCAGGACCGGCGGAAGAAGGCGGCGAAGGAGCTGCAGCTGCTGCTGATCCGGCGGGGCGGTCATCCGTATAAGGGGGACTGGGCGCTTGCCGGCGGCTTCATGGGCATTGATGAGGATCTCGACACAGCGGTCCGCCGGGAGCTGAAGGAGGAGACCGGCGTCGAAGGGATCTACGCCGAACAGCTCTATACATGGAGTGCGGTGGACCGGGACCCCCGGATGCGGATCGTCAGCGTCAGCTATCTGGCGCTCGTCGACCAGAGCCGGCTGCCTTCTTTGCAGGCGGGGGATGATGCGGAGGAGGTTGCCTGGTTCACCGTTCGGGATACGGTGCTGGATACGCACGATGAAGTGCTTGGCGGCACGGCCCGCCGCACGGAACAGATCCGCTTGGAACTGACATCCGGGGAGACGGTGGTCCGTGCCGGATTGGAACGGGTGACGGTGACGCAGGGGACGAATACGCAGACGTCCGTAACGATCACGGAACGGGACGGCCTTGCTTTCGACCACGCGGAAATCATCCTGTACTCGCTCGAACGGCTGCGCGGCAAGGTGAACTATACCAACATCGCGTTCAACCTCGTCGCGGAGGAGTTCACCCTGCCGGATCTCCAGCAGGTCTACGAAGTGATCCTCGGCCGCCCGCTGAACAAAGTCCAGTTCCGACGGTATGCCGAGGAGATGGTGCTCGACACAGGCAAGGAGGTCACGACGGGCGCCTACCGACCATCGAAACTGTACCGCTACAATCCAGCCTGGGTGCCGGACCGTTGGAAGTGAATGGAGTGGACCGTATAGGTCATACGGAATCAGCGATGGGCGCCAGCGAGATATGCAAAAAAGCCGATGGGAGATCCATCGGCTTTTTCGGATGCACAGGCTACCCAGCTTGGCAGGAAACGGCGGGCGGCACAAGAACCCCGCAACTGTCTGTCCAAGATTTGAAAGAGCGTTGTGCGTTATCGGTTGAACTTTACAGTGTAAGAACTTTGATACGTAAGATTTACAGCTTTGAGCTGTAAGCGCTGAGCTTTCAGTTCTCTTCAACTATTCATTAGAATCATAAGTGTAAGTTGGCCGGTTTTGCTTATTGTCCCAAACAAACTCCGGTAAACGAAGGGTCTTGTGGTTGCCGTTTTCAGGTATCCATGCAGGACAACAGATCAGATGGTGATTTGTGTGATCGCGTTCGACTCGGAGAGGACGGCGTCGACGTCCGTCTTGAAAGCTGAAATGCGTTCTTCCAGTTCATCGATCCGTTTGCTGAGATGGAGCGGATCGATGAGCATGAACTCATTCCGTGCGAGGAACGCCTTCGTATGCAGGTCGACTTCCTCTTTCTTGGCAGTCTCTTTCTTTCCGAGAATTTCTGCCAAGTAGGCCTCGAGCCGCTGCGGCAATGTATCGTTCTCCATCGTCAGCCGGTTCACAGCCTGACGCCGTTTCGCGATCATCGCTGCCAGAAGGTCCTCCTCCAGCTGGATCGACGTCTTCCGCTCGATCGCTTTGGCGACCGTCATCGTTTCACCGCCGACTGTCACTTCCGTGGTGGCGTTCGACTGCACGATCGCTTCCTTCAGGCGGTTGCGCCGCTCGATGAGGGAGACAGCTTTGTCGAACCCGCCCTGCAGGGTCTTCTCGAATTCCTCGATCGGGAGTCCGTTCACCTTTTCAGCGGATTTCCGATCCGTTGCGATGAATTCCGCATCCCGGACCGCTTTTTCGATCCGGTCGTTCAATGTCTTCAGTTCTGCCAGTGCTCTGTGGACCGACATCATCTGGGGTGCCGTCATAGCTACTCCTCCAATCACGATAACAACTAGTTTACCAGTTGTTGTGGGAATTTGACAAATTGCAGCTGAAGATTCTCCCGAGGAAAAAGACAATATGATTTCATGGTACGATAGAGAAACGAAAATGGTATTGGTGATCCCGGTCGGTTCTCCGGATCACCTTCTGGAGGATTGTACATGAATGGGTTTACTCTGAAAAAACTGGTGCTCGGGCGACAGGCGGTCTGGCTGTACGCAGTGCTTGCGGTGCTGTTCGTCGGTTCGCTGTTTGCGGTGCACCATAACGAATCTCTGTACGACAGGCCGATCGGTCTGATCGTCAAGACGCACGACGCAGGTCGGGAAGCTGTCACGGACGAGCATGGCAACCGGGACACCCTCGTGACGCAGCAGCTCGTCGCAGAAGTGCGGAATGGTGAGCACAAGGGTGAGTGGATCGCATTGAAAAACATCTATTCCCACTCGGGCGTCTATGACCAGCAATATGAAGTCGGGAACCGGGTGTTCCTGACGATCGGCAAGGACCGGACGGCGGACGGGCTGCTGACCGGACAAGTGATCGATCTGAAACGGGATGGGTATGTCGTTCTCATCGCGTGGCTGTTCGTGCTCACTTTGCTTGCGATCGGCCGCCGGAAAGGGATGCTCGCCCTCGTCAGTTTTGCGGCGAATGTCCTCATCTTGACGGTGGCCCTGGAACTGTACACCGATCATTTCCCGAAAGGTCTGCTGATCATCGCCGGCGTCTGTGCTGTGCTGTTCACTGTCGTGTCGCTGCTGCTGGTGAGCGGATTCAATGAAAAGACCTATGCGGCCATCATCGCTACCTTGATCGCGACCGCGATATCGCTCGCTATCGCGGCCGCCGTCATCTGGCTGATGGACGGTAAGGGGCTCCGATATGAAGAGATGCAATTCCTGACACGTCCATATAGGACCGTATTCTTCGCAGGTCTGTTCATTGGCTCGCTCGGGGCGATCATGGATACGGCAATCACGATTTCGTCGTCGCTGTTCGCGCTGCAGCACCGTAATCCGGATATCCCGATGCATGAACTGAAGATGTCAGGACTGGATATCGGGAAAGACATCATGGGCACGATCACAAGCATCCTGTTCTTTGCGTATCTGACCGGTTCACTGCCGATGCTCCTGCTGTACTTGCGGAATGCATCCTCTCTGAGTTTCGCACTGCCGATGAACCTGTCGCTTGAAGTCGCACGGGCGCTGACTGGCGGCATCGGTATCGTCCTGTCCATTCCAATCACCCTTTACACGGTCCTGTACTTCATCCGAAGAAGGAGGGCGGCGCTGTGAATGTCATCATACTTCTTGGGGCGGTTCTGCTGCTGGTCATGGTGTGGGTCGGCGGATCGAGCGGATTGCGGTCGTTCTTCGCTCTGTTCCTGAATTTCGGCGTGCTGTTCTTCATGCTGTTCTTCATGACGAATCCGTCTGTCAATCCGATCATCATCACATTTATCGCAAGCATCCTCGTCTGCTGCATCGGCTTGTTTTACATCAATCAGGTGAACAGCAAAACGGTGATCGCATTCATCTCAACGATGCTCGTCATCAGTGTCCTGCTGCTGTTCATCGTCTACCTGTCAGAAGCGCTGATGATCCAGGGCTTCGGTGAGGAGGAGGCCGATTCCCTGAGTGGCTTCTCCTTATATGTCGGCGTCGACTTCGTGAAGATCGGAGCGTCCGTCGTGATCATCAGTACGATCGGAGCGATTCTCGACGTCGCGATTTCGATCACGTCGACCATGCAGGAGATGCACCGGCGCAATCCGCTCATGAGCCGCGATGAATTGGCGGCTTCCGGAATGGAAGTCGGCCGGGATATTCTTGGGACGGATACAAATACGCTATTCTTCGCGTTCTTTGGCGGCTATCTCGGCCTGCTCATCTGGTTCAAGGATCTGCAGTACAACCTCGGGGAGATCGTCAATGCGAAAGTGTTCAGCTCGGAGGTGCTGCTCGTCTTCAGCGCGGGGATCGGTGTCGCGCTCGTGATTCCGGTTTCGTCCTGGATGAGTGCTGCGTATCTCGTTAGGAAGTCCGGAAAGTGAACTCGTATTATGGAGCGGAACCCTGTGGCAGACCATTTGCCGCAGGGATTTCTATGTCTCGCCTTATTCACCGAATTGTATGGTAGGATGGAAGGAAACTGAGGGAATGGGGAACAGTATGTACAGAGATGAAGAATTGGTGATCCGGCCGATCGAGCAGCGGGATCTGCCGCGGTTATGGGAATTGATCTACAAAGAAGAATCGCCGGAGTGGAAGCAGTGGGATGCGCCTTACTTTCCTCATCATGCAAAGCCTCTCGGTGAATTCATGGAGACAGCACCCGGCTGGGTCGGCTGCGAGGAGATGTGGGTGATCGAGGCAGAAGGAGTCGTCTGGGGAATCGTGTCCTATTATTTTGAGGACACCACACAAATCTGGCTGGAGACAGGCATCGCCATCCATGAAGGAAGTAATTGGAACAAAGGAGTCGGAACGAGGGCATTGACGATGTGGATCGCTCATATTTTCACGACACTGCCGGTGCCTCGTGTAGGCCTGACGACATGGTCCGGCAATCACCGGATGATGCGGGTCGGCGAGAAACTCGGCATGCAGCTCGAAGGGCGCATGCGGAATGTCCGGTTCCATGACGGGGCCTATTATGATTCGATCCGGATGGGCATCCTGCGGGAAGAGTGGGAAGCCGACTCTACGGAACGTTTGTTGTGAAGAGGACTGTCTGCGGTGTACGATAAGTTCATCAGGAAGGGGACGATGAGAGATGGATATGGAAAAGACGGGCAGTATAATCCAGCAGATGCGCAGGGAAAAAGGATGGACACAGAAAGACCTGGCGGATCGGCTGCAGGTGTCCGACCGCACCGTCTCCAAGTGGGAGCGGGGTGCAGGATATCCGGACGTGTCCTTGCTGCCTGAGCTGTCCTTCCTTCTTGGTGTGCACATCGAAGACATTCTGGCCGGCGGATTGGACGCCGGTGATCTCACAGGAGGCAATATGAAAAAAACAAACTATTTTGTATGTCCGTCGTGCGGTAATATTTCCGTATGCACGGGCAGTGCATCGGTGGCATGCTGCGGCCGGAAACTGGATCCGCTGACAGCCGGGAAAGCGGCAGGAGAGCACATGATGATCTGTGAAAAGATCGACGGGGAGTTATATGTCTCCAGTAATCATCCTATGTACAAAGACCATTCGATTTCATTTGTCGCATTCGCGACAGGAGACCAGATCCAAGTGTTCAAACAGTATCCGGAATGGGCGCTGCAAGCCAGAATTGCAAACCGCCGGCACGGCATGTTATTGTCATTTTGTACAGAGCACGGTCTGTTTTACCAGAACGTTTAACAGGGAGAGAATCTGATGACGAAGCATAAGATCTATACGATGCCGGTTGCGGACGTGTATCCATTATATATCGCGAAAGCGGAGCGAAAAGGCCGGACGAAGGAAGAGGTCGATACGATCATCCACTGGCTGACGGGCTTCACGGAGGAAGGATTCAGCAAAGTGCTTGCAGACAAAACCGATTTCGAGACTTTCTTCGAACAAGCCCCTGCACTGAACCCGGCCCGGCGCCTCGTGAAAGGCGTCATCTGCGGAGTGCGTGTGGAAGACATCGAAGAACCGGTCATGCAGGAGATCCGCTATATGGATAAGCTGATCGATGAATTGGCGAAAGGCAAGAAGATGGAGAAGATACTGAGGGAAGCTTGAATGCTGCGGCTGAAGCTCCTGCAATCATAGGCGGTGAATGACCGGAACCAGTTAGGATTGCCGGAGTTTCCGGCCGCCTTTTTGCCGTGGGCGGACAGAGCGGTACCATTGGAGACAAAGGAAAAAGATAAGAAAAGCGTCGATGGCATCGCCGCCATAATACATAACCAGTCCTCCGGCTTGGGCCTGTTCTGCCGGAACGCCGGCTGGCGGGTGTGCATAGATGAACTTCGACAGAATCGCATGACCTGCCAGAAAGACTAGCAGTACGGCTGAACGTAACTGATAGGAGTGCGGATGGGGAGACGGGTCGACATAGAGCATGGATACCGTGAACACATATCCCGCTGCGAACACATGGAAATGGATAAGCAAGTAAAGGGACGGGTATGTGTGCATCAGTGAATAAAGATCACTAGTATAGAGCAGCCACAGACCTCCCAAGTTGAGGATGGCTGCCGTGACAGGATGTGTCACCAGTCGGGAAAACCGGCATTTCAGCAGACGGGTGAGCCTGCGTGCCGCTTCCGTGGGAAGAGTCCGCAGCATGAGAGTCATGGGAGCCGCCAGCACAAGGAGCAAAGGAGATAGCATCCCCAGGAAGAGGTGGCCGACCATATGCGCAGTGAAGTCGGTATGAGCCCGGTCAGCGACAGGCCCTGCAACTGACAGCCATGCAAAAAGAACTCCTGCAATCCAGTAAATCACACGGGAGACCGGCCACCTCCTGTAATGTCGGCCCGTCTGTTTTGCGGCGACAATATAGAGAATGATGGCTGTTGCGAACAGCAGGGCCAGAAGAGGTTGAGAAAAGCCGCCCAGCGTAACAGCCGGATCGCCTGAAGCCGGAAGATGGTGAACAAGATGGTCATTCTTCATGGAGCGTGTCCTTTCGGGTGCGGTATGCCAGCAACAGACCAGCGACTATAAGAAGAACGGCAATCAGGTTCCATATCCAATCGTAGACGGCCAAGTTGTCGACATACCGGATTTGATGGAGGCGCATAAGTTTGTGCTGGACTGTGCCATCGTAGAGCTGAAACATCCCGCTTCCAAGAAGAACCCCGCTCCACCATCTGGGAAGACGGAGGGCGCTGCGCCGCCGCAGGTCGGCAAAGATGAAAAGTCCGCCAATCGTTGCAAACCAGCTGAACGCATGGAACAGCCCATCAGAGATCAAACCGACATCCGTGGTCGACTTATCGTAGAAATGATGCCAGCGCAGCAACTGGTGAAAAACGGTCTCATCGACAAAGGCGGCTGCTCCGACCCCGAACAGCAGACCGGACCACAGGTTGCGCGCAGCACACATGTCCCGTTGCCGGAGATTTTGAGGAAGACGGGTGTTTGAGTTATGGGATACCAAAGTGATCGCTCCTTCGTCATGCTTATCATTCCTTGCCAATATGCCCGGCTGGAAATATTTTAATCAACACGTGGATTCTGTGCATCGCTGGCTGGGGGTGGAGGATGCTCACTGTAAGCCGACAAGGCAGGATAACCAAAAAACCTCCGGTGAGCGCAGCCTTGAACCTTTTGAACAGGTGGTCAGGAAAAAGTGTGATAGCATGAGGAGGATGAATTCTAAAGCGAGGGAGGTGAGAGGATGTCTTCGGGAATTACAGCGCTGCTCATTCTGCTGGTGTTGTTCATCATGCTCAGAAACAAAGGGGACGGTGATATGAAGCCATTCACCTCCTTGGACCCCGAAGAGCGGAAACGGATCCAGGCGTATGCCCGGGAGACCCGCGAGACTGCCTCCGACATCGAGACAGTCAAAATTCTTCGGCAGGAGTTCGGGCTGACATTGCTGCAGGCAAAACAGGCGGTCGACTCGGTGAAGTGATAAAGTCGGTCATCTATTGAAAACAAGAACGCACAGCGGCCGCCGTGCGTTTTTTTTATGTGTTCCTGACAATGTTTACGTACAGGTTTTCTCCGGTTCCATTGGTTTTGCTGTGGATCGGGAGGCTGTCCGGCTGGTTCATCAAAATGGGGACAGGCCGGTCACTCTGCGTTCTTCCTATGTATTGGATGAGGCCTGGCGAGGAAGGATTTGTGAAGTTATGAGCGCTGGAGGGTGGTTTATGAGCGGAATTCTGGTTTTATGAGCACTATTGCAAGTTTATGAGCGAAGGGAGAGCTTTTATGGGCACTTTGTGCAGTTTATGAGCGGAACGCCAAGGTTTATGAGCAAACTGATCCTTCCGGCTGGCAGAGGAACTCAGTACGGACCAGCTCATCAAAGTATGTAAGAAAAAAATCGTTGACAATCGTAATCATTACGGTTATCATCTAAAATCGTAGACATTGCAACTAAGGAGGTGTTCATAGTGAGAGTGAATATTACGCTGGCGTGCACGGAAACAGGGGACCGTAATTACATAACGACGAAAAACAAGAGGACGAATCCTGAGCGGATTGAGCTGAAGAAGTATTGTCCGCGACTCCGCCGGGTGACCTTGCACCGGGAGACTAAATAGGGAGAATGAAGATCTTTAGTACCGATTAAAAATTTTAACATTTTTTAAATCGTAATGATTACTATTTGTTGATTATCACTGCGAAAAAATTTAAGCAGGCATAACTAGCGGAAAGAGATAGGAGAGTTCGATGAATAAAGTATGGATAGCTTTGACACTTGCAGCAGGAGCGGTCTTCCTCGGAGGCTGCCAGCAGGACGTTGAGAAACAGAAAGCGGCGGTTGATGAAGGTCATGAAGCGAAACTGTCGATCGTGACGAGTTTTTATCCGATGTATGAGTTCACGAAAGAAGTGGTGGGGGACAATGCCGATGTCACGATGCTGATTCCGGCATCCGTGGAACCGCATGACTGGGAGCCGGCGGCGAAAGATCTGAAGGAGATCCAGGACGCAGACGCACTGGTCTATAACAATGAAAATATGGAAACGTGGATCCATGATATTGAGGGGGCGGTCGGATCCTCCGTCGAACTGATCGACGCTTCGGAAGGGATCGAGCTGCTGCCATTCACCGGGGAAGCGCACGAGCATGAGTATGACGATCATGATCACGATAGAGATGCCCGGGAACATGAGGGAGAAGATTATGACCACGGTAGTGATGAACACAGCCATGAAGGCGAAGGTCATGAGCATGGAGAGGAAGCCGGCGCCCATGAAGGTGAGGCGCACGACCATGAAGACGAAGATCATGAGCATGAAGGCCATCACCATGATTTCGATCCGCATCTCTGGCTGAGTCCTGCCCGGGCGATCACCGAAGTGGAAACGATCGCTGCCCGTCTCGGTGAAATTGATCCTGACCACAAAAGCGATTATGAGAAGAACAGAGATGAATTCGTGAAGAAATTGAAGGCGCTTGATAAGGAGTACCAAGAGACACTGTCTTCCGTCAGCAACAAAGAGATCATCACCCAGCACGCAGCTTTCGGGTACGTGGCAGCGGATTATGGTCTGACACAAGTTCCAATCGCCGGTCTGTCGCCTGACAATGAACCGAGTGCAAAAAAATTGAAAGAACTGAAAGAGTTCGCAGAGCATCATGATATCCATACGATCTTCTTCGAGGAGAACGCATCATCGAAAGTCGCGGAGACACTGGCCGCGGAGCTGCAGGCGAAGACCGCCGTCCTCCATACTCTGGAAGGGCTCAGTGAAGACGAACAGAACAGCGGAGCGACCTATATCAGTGTCATGTCAGACAACCTGCATGTGCTGGCGAAAGCTCTCCGATAAAGGATGATAGCAATGAGTACAGCAGCAATCGGGCTTCAGCACGTGACGTTCGGGTATACGTCGGAGCCTGTCATGGATAATCTTTCGTTTTCCATACCATCCGGACAGTTCACCGTCATCACGGGGGAGAATGGGGCCGCAAAGACGACAGCCCTCAAGCTGCTCGGCGGTCTTCTCGTGCCATGGAGCGGTTCCCGGTTCGGCATGCGCCAGTCAGCGGTCAGTTATCTGCCGCAGGATGCCGCGGCCATCGAACCGGACTTTCCGAGCACCGTCCGGGAGTTCGTCCTGTCGGGTGTCTGGGACCGAAAGAAATGGTTTCAGCGCATCCGGAAAGAAGACAAAGCCAAGGCCGCTGAAATGATCGGCCAATTCGGACTTTCGGAGCTGGCAGACCGGCCGATCGGCAGACTGTCAGGCGGTCAGCGGCAGAAAGCCTGCACAGCGAGGGCTTTCATGGCTGCGCCGTCGATCCTGCTGTTGGACGAACCAACCTCGGGAATGGATGAAAAGACACGGAAACAGTTCTATCAGGTGCTGAAAGCGATGACGCCTGCCGTCACCATCGTCATGATCACCCATCACCTGGATGAGCTGCAGCCGTACCTCGACCGGATCCTTCAGATGGAAGAAGGTACCTGTATATGTTCGAATTAGTGTTCATGCAGCGTGCGCTCGCCGCGAGTCTGCTGATCGCCCTGATCTCACCGTTGATCGGCGTGTTTCTGATCATGCGGAACCAATCGCTCATCGCCGATACGCTGAGCCATATCGCACTGGCCGGCGTTGCGGTGGGGCTGCTGCTGGGCGACCGGCCGGGATGGATCAGCGGACTGGTTGTCGTGCTCGGCGCCTTGCTCATCGAATATTTGCGGACCCGATACCGGAGCTATTCGGATGTGTCCATCGCCATCATGATGGCGGCAGGGCTTTCCATCGCCCTGTGTCTGATGACTGTCATGCCGACCGGCACGAAGACGATGAACCAGTATTTGTTCGGTTCCATCGTCACAGTGACACAGGAGCAGCTCGTGACGCTGCTGATCATGTCCGGCGTCATCGGTTTGTATTTCCTTGTTGCGAAGAGATCCCTGTACAGGATGGTGCTGCACGAGGACATCGCGAGGGCAGCGGGGATCCGGACAAAATGGCTGTCCTTTTCGTTCAGTGCGGTCATCGGGCTGTTCATCTCCACGATGATTCCGATGACCGGCATGCTGCTCGTCTCAGCGATCATCATCTTGCCGAGTGCTGCGGCGATGCAGCTGACGAGCCGCTTCCGGCTGGTATTCGTCACTGCGGGCGTCTTGTCGATCCTCTGTTCGATCGCTGGGCTTGTAACCTCCTACACAGGCGGCACACCACCGGGCGCGAGTATCGCGTTGTGGATGGTGGCGGCGATCGCTCTCATCCTGCTTGGCAAGAAGAAGGTCAGGCGGCCGTCGATAGTGCGGTGATCACCCATGAAAAGCCCCGTTGGATCCTGCATTGTGCAGGCCGGCGGGGCTTTTCATATGGTATGCGGGTCTCGTCAGTAGACATATGGGAGTTCCGGCTGATCGATCACCTGATGGTCCGACATCTCAAGGAACGGGAGGGTCATGCCTTCATGCTGGACGGTCGTCAGTGTACCCGTGACATCGAGCCATTCATCTTCTGCAAAGGGGGCTGCGGGCGGTTCGGCTGACATGATACCGTACACTTCGGCATCCGCCACACAGCAGCTGATACCGAACCGTGCGATGACGAACCGGTTCTCCTGGAAGATCGGATCCTTGAAGACGAAGCCGGTCATCGACAGCTGTTTTCCTTCGAATGCGACTGGATCATCGTTCAGATAGAACATGACATCCATATAGTTTTCGTTCGTCATCTCGATCGTGTCCGCGTCCAGCAGTTCCTGCCGGAGAATGGCGAATTCACTCTCGTCATAGGCCGCTTCATATGGATCCGCAGCCGGATCTCCCGGCAGGACGTCTGCAGCGGGATCGACGGTTTGACCTGTGTCCGCTGCGATCCCTTCTCCATTCCCAGGAGCGCTTGCCGCGGACGGATACTGGAACCCTCGTTTCGCAGCGATAGAGCTGTCGAGGGAGACGGACGGGAACCAGAGACCTGTCAGGACAGGCAAGGCGAACAGCAGGTAGATGATCGCCGATTGAAGTGGTGCTGCAGACGGACCGTGTGAGAATCCGCAGTCACAGTATAACTCCTCCTCATCGGCAGACAGGCTCCTGATGAGCTGCATGATACCGAGGATCAGCAGGACGGCGAGTGCGATATACGAAAACTTCACCATTTTCGGCGCGATGTACAGCAGGATGTCCCCAGTGACGAGCAGCCGGAGCAGCAGGGCGAAGAATCCCAGTAAGAGAAGTCCGCGCAAGAGAGCGTGGATCCTGTAGTTCGATGCAGTTTCCATAGTTCACCTCACAAAAAGAAAGTCTGATACAGCAGAACGATCGTGTATACGATAACTGTCACGATCGCCATGAAGCCGATTACGAACTTGGCGCGAAAATAGCCGAACAGCATGATTGTACTTTTTATGTCGAGGATTGGCCCGTAGATCAGGAATGCGAGCAGGGACCCGGTCGTGAACGTCCCGGCAAACGAGGCGGCGACAAAGGCATCCGCTTCAGAGCAGAGCGACAGGACGAATCCGAATGCCATCATGAGCAGCGGCGAAAGATTGTCGTTCTGCGAGAGGGCGAGCAGCTCGCTCCGGTTGAAGAATGTCTGGACGGCACTTGCAACGAGCGCACCGATCAGCAGGAATTTCCCCATATCGAAAAATTCGTCACTCGCGTGGAACAGGACGGTGCGCCAGCCGTTCCTGCCGATGCCGTCTGCCCGTTCCGTTTGTCCGACCAATTCCTCCGCCGACCATTTCAGCTGGCTCCGGTCGCTGAAGAACGCATAGACGAGCAGACCGATCAGTGCCGCAACCACTGCGGCGATTCCCATGCGGGCGTAGGCGATCTCCGGTGCTTGCGGGAATGCGAAGTACGTCGAGGCGAACACGATCGGGTTCAGGGTCGGCGCCCCGGCTAAGAAAATCATCCCGACGTGCAGCGGCATTCCTTTCTTCATGAGTCGCCGTACGACCGGGATGATGGCGCATTCGCACACCGGGAAGATCGCGGTCACGAGGACGGCGGGCACGATGGCGGCATAGGCGTTTTTCGGGATCGACCGCCGGACGGCATCTTCCGAGACGAACGTCTGGATCAGCGCCGACATGAAGACGCCGAGGAACACGAACGGCAGCGCTTCCAGCACGATGCCGAGGAATGTCGTGTTCATGAGCAGCAAGCTTTTCGGGATCGCTTCCTGTAATCCCGCACCTACAAAGAAATAGAGCAGGATGAGAAGGATGAGCGGGTACGTGAAGTAATTCAATTTTAAGGCCATAGGAGTCTCCTTGTCTTACTGGTGTATGAGTTTTTCATAGAATTCACGGATCTCCTGCCGATCGAGCGACGGTCCGATTAGGATGATGACCGGTTCCTTCCCACAGTCGGCCGGCAAGGGCGAGACAACCGCTTTCCCGCCCGACAGCTGGAGGCTGTAAGGGGCGGCTGCTCCGGAACTGCCGATAAGCGAGACAACCCCTTTTCCTCTGACGACATGGGCCGGCAGATGACGGCACCATGCGAGGAGCTCTTTCTTCGTAACGATCGGGATATCCGTAAGGCGGATCGCCTGCAGTGTGCCGTGCCGGTGTGCCGTAGCAGAGTCAGATGCCCTGGATTGTAAAACGGAATGGATACGTTTTTCAAAAAGGCGATCAATCGGGAAATCTGCTGCGGGTACATCGGCAAGGTTCTGTCCGCCTGGTGTCTTCGAAATCTTGCTGCGCACCTTTTTCAAATGGAAGCCGAGACCAGGTCCGTCTTTGTCAGCAGCAGCAGGCTGCAGCACGCAAGCTGATCGGCAATCAGCCGGCGGACTTCGCCCGTGCTCGCAAACAGACTCTGGTATTCGAGGAACTGGGCGGCATCCGCGACGGTGATGACGGACATCAGTTCATACGTTGAGACATACGGCTCGCTGTACAGCACTTCCTGGATATCGATCGGGTTTGCGGCACCCGTCCCTTCGATGAACAGCACGTCGACCGGGCTGTCTGCAGACCGTGCGCTCACTTCTTCGAGCGTCTCCCGAAGATCATCCTGGATGGTGCAGCAGATGCATCCTTCGAGCAGTTCGTACATCGTGCCGGTTTCGAAAAGATGCCCTTCCACGTTCTCCTTGCCGAGTTCGTTCATGATGATGGCGGCCTCTTTGCCGGTTTCCTTGCAGTGGGCGAGCATCCTCATCAGCAGCGTCGTTTTTCCGCTGCCGAGGAAGCCGCTCAAGATGTAAACGGGTATTTTCGATTGTTGCATGTACAGATGCACTCCTATTCTACTATTGATGGTCAAACTGTCTGATTAGACAAACTATGCGAACGAGATGCTTCGGATGCCTGGCTGCCCGTTGTGTGAAGTTACGAGTTTAAACCTGAAGGCATGATCACTTCTGGCGTGAGTACGAGCGGAATTATTGGTTTATGATTACTTCTGTCACTTAAATAAGAGGAAATCCAGTTTTATGAGCACACTGCGTTACATGTCTGTTCGCCAGCTGCTGGACAGTGTTTCGGTTTATGTACATGAGACCTGCATGGCGACGGGAGAGAGCTACGCACAGACGGCATCAAAAAAACATCCGCAAAAACAGTTTACAAAAATAAGAGACATGTGTAAAGTGTAACCATTACGATTTACGAGGAGGAAGCATATTGGCTGAACAAATACCGGTGACTGTGCTGAGCGGCTACCTGGGGGCGGGAAAAACAACTGTGCTGAATCATCTGCTGGCAAACCGGCAGGGATTGAGGATCGCAGTCATCGTCAATGATATGAGTGAAGTGAATGTCGATTCCATGCTGGTGCAGCAAAACGGGTTTACCCGCACGGAAGAAAGTCTGGTGGAACTGTCGAACGGCTGCATCTGCTGTACTTTACGGGAAGATTTGATGATTGAAGTGAAGAAGCTTGCGGAAGCGGGCAGTCTGGATGCCATCGTGATTGAATCGACAGGCATATCCGAACCGATTCCTGTGGCACAGACCTTCACCTATGAGGATGAGCAGCTGGAAATCCGGCTTTCGGATTACTGCAGATTGGACAGTATGATCACTGTTGTGGATGCTTACCGGTTCTTTACGGACTATGAAAGCGGTGAATCGCTGCTGGACAGACAGCAAACGGCTGATGAGCAGGAGGCTGTTCGATTTTGAAAAGGCGAGCGGATCAGCGGGATGGCTGAAAGAGCTGAACGAGGAGCATGCGCCGGAAACCGAGGAATACGGGATTTCGTCGTTCGTCTACAGGCGTCGCAAGCCGTTCCATCCGCAGCGTTTCCATGACTGGCTATTGAAGTTCCCGGGTGAGATCATACGCTCCAAAGGGCTGTTCTGGCTTGCGACCCGTCAAGAAATGGCAGGTCTTCTGTCGCAAGCGGGCGCTTCCATCGTATTCCAGGGCGCCGGCCAGTGGGTGGCGGCTATGCCGGAAGAGGAGCGCCAGGCCGCCATCCTCGATGATCCCGGTCTTGCAGAGCGCTGGCACGAGGAGCATGGCGACCGGCAGACAGAGTTGGTATTCATCGGTCTGGATATGGACCGTGCATCGATCGAACGGTCGCTCGATGACTGTCTCGCAACGGAGGAGGAGATGGCCGCAGGATGGAACGGAACGCAGGACCCCCTACCTCAATTCGTATGAATGGGTGTAAACAGGTAACTTGGAACAATTGAATAGCGGTGACCGTTCCGGTTGACAGTACGGGGCAGGTGAGGTAAAGTTGCACGAAGGAAACAAAAGTTGCGTAAGGGAAACTTACGATTTCTCTGCGCTTTCCTTTCAATCATTACTCATTCCTCTTTCCTGCAGAAAAGGGATTTGTAAGCGAAAACCCCCTCCGGACTGGTGAACCGGAGGGGGTTTCATTAGGTTGTCACTGGACTTGCAGCTTTCCGCTGGACCAGCCAGACACCGAGGAATACAACGAACTCGGATGCCGGAATGGCCAGCCAGATGCCAGTGACGCCCAACAGTGGCGGCAGGATGGCGAGGAACAGCAGCATGATGAGGATTTCACGTGATGCCGTGATCCAGGTCGCCATCCGGACATTCCCGGTTGATTGGTAATATGTCATCATCACGAAATTCATGCCGGTGAACAGGTAGGCAAGGAAGAACAGGTGGATGCCTGAAACGGCCAGACTGCGGACGGCCGGACTGAAGTCGCCGAACAGCGAGACGAGCGTGCCTGCAGCGAACTGACCCGCCAGGAGAGCAGCAATTCCCAATCCGAGGGCAGTGCCCATCGCCAGCTGCATCGTCTTGCGGATCCGCTTATTGTTTTTAGCGCCCCGGTAATAGCTGATGAGCGGCTGCACGGCACTGCCGAGTCCGAGGAACAGCATGAGCAGCACATTATGGACGTAATTCAGGATGGCGAAGGCGGCGACCCCGTCCGTTCCTGCAGTCCGTTCAAACGCGATATTATGGGAGATCGTGAATACCGAGATGCCGACTTCCGACAGGAAACATGGGAAACCGATCAGGACGATGGCTGCAAACAGCCGGCGGTCGAATGTGAATCGTCTCCATTTGAGGTTGTTGGTCTTTTTGAAGAAATGGAGGGACATGATCAGGATGCCTAAGGCAGAAGCGAGGATGGTCGCAAATGCTGCACCCTGAACCCCGAAATCATAGACGAATAGGAACAGGTAGTTCAGCACGATGTTGAGCACCGACGTTGCAATAAGAGCGCTCATTGCAAGTGTCGGACCGCCGTCATTGCGGATGAAGATGCT
The DNA here is from genome assembly GCF_000826145.2 of Sporosarcina koreensis. GTDB lineage: Bacteria > Bacillota > Bacilli > Bacillales_A > Planococcaceae > Sporosarcina > Sporosarcina trichiuri. The sequence goes on along the minus strand of NZ_LN651336.1, from coordinate 264,353 downwards.
GAGCATATTCTCAACAGTCAGAATGACCCCGAAAATCAGTATGACATACAAGTAGTCACTGACGAACGGCAGGGTCTCTGCATTCGCCCCGAGGAGATAGGCGAGCGGTGTCCGGGCTGAATAGGCTATGACTCCGATGATGATCGTGATCAGGATGATCGATACGAGTGCATGGCTGAAAATACGGCGGCCTTCCATCAATTCCTTGGCGCCCATTGCAGCGGAATACTTCGTTGCTGCGCCGATGCCGATCCATAAAGAGACCGCAACGAATATGGAATAGACGGGCGCTGCAATACCGACGCCGGCGAGCGCCGCTGCACCAAGCCGGTTGCCGACCATGGTCCCGTCGGCTACGATATTGACGGCCATCAGCAGCATCCCGATCATCGAGGGGATGAGATAACGGAGGAAGATCCGGCCGACTGGCGCGGTATCCAAGTCATTCAGCTGAACCGAAGATGTCTGCACAGCGCTCACCCCCTTCAAGCCGGATCATTGCGTGCGGTATTGCGTACCTCATAATTCCATCTCTCTTTCAAAGTAGTTGTAAAACGAGGAAACTGTTTTTGTTTTTATAGTTTAAAAAGGCCAAATGAAAAACCGTGCGTGCACAACGGTTTTTCAGCGGTCCGGCTGGCGGGCAATGCCGTATAAGAGGACATCGACGATTTCCTCGAGCGCTTCCTGTGAGGAAATATGATTCCGCAAGAAGAAGTTTTTATCCAATGTTGCATTCGCAGCTTCAATGATCAGCTTCATGAGAAGGGGGACATTCCGATCGGCGATCAGCCCCTCCGCCATCCCCTGACGGATGAGTTCTTCGACTTCATCCCACTCATTGAGGGCAGCATCGACCCGGCGCCATTGGTCGGGGAACGATTTTTTCATCTGCTCGAGAATCTGTCTCGTGTAAAATTCGTTATATGTCGGCACAACGGTGATGGCGCTTCGGATTTTCTCCAATAAAGGAAGGGAGTCATCTGCGAGAATGGCGGCGGTCTTCTCATCGAACTCACGGAGCGTCGTATCGATGATCGCATCGAGGATCTCCCCTTTGGATGAAAAATGCTCATAGAGCGTGCGCTTGCTGATCCCCAGCCGTTTCGCCAGATCGTCCATCGTGAATTTCATGCTCGTCTCCTGCACTTCTTCCAAAAACCCTCTCATGATCCGCTCTCTCATCCGGCAGCCCCCTTGTGCGTAAACTTTTTAAACTGAATTAGTTTCCTTTGTATATTGCTCAGTATATAGGATGGCAATCCGGAATGCAACTGGGCGGCGTGGCGGAACTTGTGGATCGGGTGAAGTGCGGGCCGAGCAGGAACATGCGCATAATGCGTCTCCTCTGCAAGCGGATGACGACATACGCTACAATAACAGCTGACGAAAAGCGTCATTGGAAGGGGGATGGCAGATATGCCCGGAGCGATCATCATAAGCATCGTCCTGCCGTTCATCCTGTTCGGCATATCTATAGGAAGAAGGAGAGCTCCGGTCTTTCTGCTTGGTGTTTCGACATATGTACTTGGACTGCTGGTGATCCGTCTGCATCTGCCCGATCATCTACTCGGCCGGAGCCGCATGCTGGAGATCTGGCAGATGCGGCACCCTGCCGTCTTCTCGGTCCTCATAGGATCAGCAGGTGCCGCTGCGGGAGAATTGCTGCGTTTTTTGGTGATGTTCCTCCTGCTGAAACGGAAGACATGGCAGTCGGCCGTCTTCTTCGGCACAGGACAGGGAAGTGCGGAAGCCCTGCTGCTGGTCGGGGTGCCAGCAGTTGGTGCTCTTATCAGTCCGTCCATTCCGCATCATCCGGATGTCTATGCAGCCGCATCCGTCGAACAGCTGAGTATCGTGATGATGCAGATCGGACTCTCTGTACTCATGCTGCAGTGCATCCGTCGGTGGGACTGGCGGTACTTGGCCGCTGCAGTCATCAGTCATACTGCGATCGTGACAATGGTCGGTTTCCTTCCGTTCATTCTGCATCCGGCACATCAGCTGGCAGCCATCCTGACAGTGTTCATAGCTGGCGGTCTGCTTTTGGCCGGCTATGCCGGGATTGCAATCAGAAGACCAGGCGGGGAAAACGATCATCCAGCAGAGTGATCTGCTGCAAAATATCCTGAGCAACAGACAAGCCTCCTGCCCGTTTTCGGGACAGGAGGCTTGTCTGTCAGTGTCTGTCCGCTGCCAGCAGTTTTTCCTGAAGATTCCTGATATCTTCCTGTTTCCCGAGGACGAGCAGGACGTCTTCTGTCTGCAGATGGAACGAATTCCCTGGATTGCTGACGAGACGGCCTTCCCGTGAGACGGCAGCCGGGATGACCTGGTCTTGGTCATGAAGTTGCAGCTTCTCCAATGTTTTCCCTTTTAAATAGGGATATTCATTGACCGGCAGTTCCCCGATACTGAATGCGTCGGATGCCGTCTGCAGCAGTTCGCTGATATATTCGGCACCAGAAGGGCACAGCACGGACATTGCCGCTTCCCGTCCGCCGATGACGGATGGGATGATAATGTGATCCGCTCCGGCTCTTCTCAATATTTCTCCGGAATCCTCTTGTGCAGCGATTGCCGATACTTCGATCGATCCGTTCAGGGATTTCGCTGCCAATGTGATGAATACATTCTGCGAGTCTTCCTCCATTGCAGCGATCAGTGCCCTGGCTTCAGTCAGACGTGCCTTCTGAAGAATCCGGTTGTCTGCCGGGTCCGCAATCAGCCGCAGGACATCATCCCCCAGGATTTCGGAAAGTTCATCGCCTTTCTCGCTGATGAACAGAATATCTACGTCGTTTTCCCCCGCAGTCAATTGCTTATACACTTGCTGGGCGACACTGCCGGCTCCGCAGATGATAACGTGCTGCGATAGTTTCTTCATTTCTTATCAAAACACATCACAGGCACATGCATCCAGGCATCCAGGCATGTGCCTGTTTGCCGTTCGTTCAACAGCCGCTGCCGGTCTGCTGATGAAATAGTAATGTCTTTTAAAGCAGTTATACACTTTGAATTTATTTGTTTATCCGAAATAGTTTGAGGGAAACAGGTAATCGATTACTGTTGGAAAACGTTTCTAATGGCCGTTGGATAAGCATCAGTTGTACGGAAGTCTATCAACTTACAGGAGGATGAGTAGCAATGGCGAAACAAGACAACAATGGTATGGATGCCAAGGACAAACAGCTGGAACAGTACCGGAAACAGAATACCGGACCGGACAAACCGATGACCGACGAAAGCGGCATGAAGACTGCGAACGACCAGAAGACTCTTCGTGCAGGGAAGCGGGGTCCGCTGCTGATGCAGGACTTCCACTTCTATAAGAAGCAGTCCCATTTCAACCGGGAACGGATTCCTGAAAAGGTCGTCCATGCACGCGGATTCGGCGTCTATGGCGACTTTGAACTGTACGAGTCGATGGAAGACTATACGATGGCGAAATTCCTGCAGGGGAAAGGGAAGAAGACGCCTGTATTCGTCCGTTTCTCGAACTTCGTCGGCAACAGGGGATCGAAGGACACTGCCGTGGATATCCGCGGCTTCGCAGTGAAATTTTATACGGAGGAAGGGAACTACGACTCGCTGGCCCTCCAGTTCCCTGTGTTCCTGCTCGCGGACGCCATGAAATTCATGGATGTGACACATGCGGCGAAACCGAATCCGAAAACGCATATGCCGCAGGCGACGGTGGCTCATGATAGCTTTTGGGATTATGTCGTGAACAACCCGGAGGCCGCCCATATGGTGATGTGGCTGATGTCCATGCGCGGCAGACCGAGAAGCTGGCGGATGATGGAAGGCTATCCCATCAATACGTTCCGGTTCGTGAATAAGGAGGGCGAGTCGACATTCTTCCGGCTCGTCTGGAAACCGATCCTCGGTGTCCATTCCCTCATGCTGGATGAAGCCAATGCGATCGGCGGCGTGGATCCCGATTTCCATCGGCGCGACATCGTCCAGGCAATCGAGAACGGGGCGTATCCTGAATACGAACTCGGTGTCCAGATGATCGCTGAGGAGGACGAATTCAAGTATGATTTCGATATTCTGGATGATACGAAATTATGGCCGGAAGAGCTCATTCCGCCGAAGTTTGTCGGCAAAATGACACTGAACCGCCTGATGGATAATTTCTTTGCGGAAGAAGAACAGTCCGCCTTCAATCCGAGCAACCTTGTGCCGGGTATTGAATTCTCGAATGATCCGGTTCTCCAGGGGCGTTCATTCGCCTATCGGGATACGGAACTCTACCGACAGAACACTGCAAACTACGAGGAATTGCCGGTGAACCGTCCGATCGCCGATGTGCAGAACAACTTCCGGGACAGCTACTCGAAGTATGATATCGAAACGGACACCGTCCACTACCATAACAATTCACTGGCGGATAACACACCGTCGGAAACAGCGCCGGAAGAAGGCGGGTACGAGAATTACCCAGGGAAGGTCGAAGGCCATGTGACACGGGAGCACCCGAGTGATTCATTCCAGGATTATTATTCACAGGCAAGGATCTTCTGGAACAGCCTGTCCATACCTGAAAAACAGGATTTAGTGGAATCGTTCAGTTTCCACATCGGAGCGGTCAAAGACAAACAATTGCGTCAGCGGAACGTTGAATTCTGGGCGAATGTCGATACGGAAATGGCCACCTTGATCGCTGGGAATATCGGGGTGGAACCGCCCAAAACCAAGAACGTCGACGTGGATACCCAATATGCTTCACTGAGCCAGCTGAATTCACCGCACTCTGCCAAGACCATGAAAGTGGGAGTCCTTGTTGGAGAAGGCTTCAATGGAAGAGAAGTGAAAAAAACACTGGAAGCTTTCATGGAAAACGGCATCCTGTTTGAAACTATTTCCGAAAAACAGGGTATGCTGAAAGCGGACGACGGAACCGAACTGGAAGTGCTCAAATCATTCATCGCCGTCCACCCTGCTCTCTATGATGCCATCTATGTGGTCGGAGGCAAATCACCGATGCAGATGAAATTCGACTCCGATGTCATGGATTATGTCCGAGTGCACTACTCGCACAAGAAGCCGATCGGAGTTGCAGCAGGAGCTGAACAGTACGTCGCAATGAGTGAGATGAACAACATGGAAGGCGTTGTCTATGCGAAGGACAGCGGGGCATTCACGGACCAGTTCGTCGAAGCGATTGCACAGCAGCGCTTCTGGAACCGGAAATGAGTGTGAACTGACCCTGACAGGGCAGGCAATTGTGAATTGCACTTGCCTGCCCTGTTTTCCTGTAAAGAACAGAAAAGGGAGGACGCGAAATGCCGTTGAACGTCACACAGAAACTGATTGAAAATCATTTAGTGTCGGGAGAGATGACACCCGGCAGTGAAATCGGTCTGAAGATCGACCAGACACTGACGCAGGATGCCACCGGGACGATGGTCATGCTGGAACTGGAAGCGATGGGTGTCAAACGAGCACAGACGGAAGCGTCCGCACAATATGTGGATCACAATGTCATCCAGGTCGACAACAAGAATGCGGATGATCACCTGTTCCTGCAAAGTGCTACACAGCGCTTCGGACTCTATTACAGCAGACCTGGAAATGGGGTCAGCCATCCCGTCCATATGCAGAGACTTGCTGTGCCTGGGAAAACACTGCTTGGCTCGGACAGCCATACGTGCGCGAATGGCTGCATGGGGATGCTTGCGATGGGAGCCGGCGGTCTCGACGTGGCGCTGGCGATTGCAGGCAATCCGATATACATCAAGATGCCGCAAATATGGGGAGTCCGTCTGTCCGGACAGCTGCCGGATTGGGTGAGTGCGAAGGATGTGATCCTGGAGATGCTCCGGCGCCATGGCGTGAAAGGCGGCGTGGGCAAGATCATTGAATATTACGGCCCTGGACTCGAACATCTGAGTGCCATGGACCGCCACGTCATCGCCAACATGGGGGCGGAGCTCGGTGCAACAGCGACAGTGTTCCCGTCTGATGAGGAAATCCGGCATTTCCTCAAGACACAGGGCCGTGAACAGGACTGGACAGAATTGAAGGCGGATGAAGGAGCAGAGTACGATCTGTACGAAGAGATCGATCTGTCGGCATTGGAGCCCCTGGTTGCGAAACCGTCCAGTCCCGGGAATGTCGTGCCGGTGACGGAAGTCGCGGGGACACCGATCTACCAGTCATACATCGGATCTTCCGCCAATCCGGGGTATCGCGATTTTGCAGTCGTCGCTGAAATCGTCAAAGGGAAGCGTGCGAAAGAAGGCGTATCCTTTGATATCAACCCTACATCCCGGCAGCTGCTGACGGATCTGGTGAAGGAAGGGCATATCGCTTCGCTTCTGCAGGCGGACGCCCGGCTGCATCAGGCAGGCTGCAACGGCTGTATCGGCATGGGACAGGCACCTGCTACAGGGCGCAACAGCTTGCGGACAACCCCGCGCAATTTCCCGGGACGTTCCGGGACACTGGAGGACAGTGTCTTTCTCTGCAGTCCTGAAACCGCTGCGGCGTCTGTCCTGACCGGGGTGATCACAGACCCGCGGACCCTTGACATGCCATATCCGCGGGTCAAGGATCCGGAAGAGCCGACAGTGGACACCAAACTGCTGTCAGAGCCTCTGCCTTACGAGGAAGCGCGGAATGTAGAACTCTACAAAGGCCCGAATATCGCGCTGATTCCGGACATGGATCCTCTGCATGATTACATGGAACTCCCCGTATTGCTCAAGATGGGTGACAATATTTCCACCGACGAAATCCTGGCAGGCGGTGCCCGGGTGCTGCCGTTCCGGAGCAACTTGCCGGAAATCAGCAAGTTCACATTTGAAAACGTGGATCGCACTTATTATTCCCGTGCCAAAGGGACACCGAATGGTCATACGATTATTGCCGGGTACAACTATGGACAAGGGTCGAGCCGTGAACATGCTGCGCTGGCCCCCCGCTATCTCGGGTTGAGGGTGGCGCTGGCCAAAGACTTTGCCCGCATCCACTGGCAGAACCTAGTTAACTTTGGTGTCCTGCCGCTCACTTTCAGTGACCCGGCGGATTACGACCTCCTGAGTGACGGAGATGTACTGCTGATGACGGACGTGAGGGAAAATGTCAAATCAGGCAAGCCATTCACGGTGAGCATCCAAGGAAGCAGCCGCAAAATCCGTGTTGAGCATGCGCTGTCCGGCCGGCAGATCGACGTCATGCTGGAAGGCGGGATGATCAACTGGGCGAAAGCGCGTCAGAACAAAATCGAGGCATAAGGAGGATGGACGAATGATCGACCGTGAGATGACATGTAAAGCATGTGAAGGAACCGGGCTGCTGGCGGACGATGAAGGCTGGCAGTATGGATGCTCGATTTGTGAAGGGAACGGGTATCTCGGGAGACGTACCGGCAGCGACGGCAGCGTACCTCGTGAGACGGACAGCAATAACAGGCTCCTTGACTGAGTTGTGGCAATAACCTGATACTTAGACAAGCCGCTCTTCCTGTTTCAGGAGGGGCTCTATCCCAGTAGAAACATGCTGTGCGGAAAAAGACAGAGGCAGGCGTCTAATACTGAACAGAGCGTTCGGGTGAATGGTTCCCTCACAACAAGAAAGCACCGTGTCCGGTTTTGGACACGGTGCTTTCTTGTCATATCAGACGTTCTGGGAACGAAGCCAGTCGATAGCGACTTGTGCGTGCAGGGCGGCCCCGTATTTGAAGATGCTTTCATCCTGGCTCATGCGCGGATTGTGGACAGGCGGATTGCCTTCTTTCCCGGTCCCCAGGATGACGAACGCCGAAGGGACCGCCTGTGAAATGTATGGAAAATCTTCAGACCCATTAATAGCTCCGAGGTCGACGATATTTCCCTCTCCCATGACATCCGCAAGCGAGCCGCTGATCGAATCGACAAACGCAGGGTCATTGTAGGTGGTCGGCGTGTGGAAATCGGTGATCGTATAAGTGCCACGCCAAGCTTTAACGGTATGGTCGATCATTTCAGGGATCCGCTGGCACAGATGATCGCGCGTTGTCTGATCGAAGCTGCGCATATTGCCGCTCAAGACCGCCTTGTCCGGAATGACATTCGTGACAGTTCCGCCACTCATGGAGCCGACGGAGAACGTGACGTTCTGCTTCGGATCGGCCTCACGCGTAAGCAGCAGGTTCAGGCTTGTGTAAAGCTGGGTCATGATCATGTTGGCATCGACCGTCTTATGCGGCTGGGAACTGTGCCCGCCGTTGCCCTGGATGTCCACGATATACGTATCCATTGCCTGGGTGATCGTCCCTTTGGTGACGGACAGCGTGCCGGCCTCCTGGTCGGGCATGATGTGGATGCCGAACGCCGCGTCCACTTTCGGGTTCTCGAGCGCTCTGTCGTCGATCACCAGCTTGGAGCCGTAGCCCCACTCTTCTCCCGGCTGGAAGAACAGTTTGACGGTCCCCTGCAGTTCGGACTCCCTTTCTTTCAGGACAGCCGCCGCTCCAAGGAGCATCGCCGTATGGGAATCATGACCGCACGCATGCATCTTGCCGGCAGCCGCCGACTTGAAAGCCGAGTCCGTCTCTTCCTCGATCGGCAGTGCATCCATATCGGCGCGGAGCAGGATGCACGGCGAGCCGCTTCCGATTTCCGCCAAGATACCGGTGCAGTCGGTCTGTTCCGGGAACCCGGCCCGGGCAAATTTCTGACGGATTTCCTCCGGCAGAGTGCCGCATTGTCTGTATGCAATGCCGAGATCATCGAGCCGATTCTGGACATAGTCCCGGGTGTTCGGCAGGTCGAAGCCTAATTCGGGATGCTGGTGAAGATGGCGCCGGTCTTTGATGATCTGACCTTCTAATTGTGTAATTTCTTTGAAAATTGAAGACATATCGATCTCTCCTTTTGTTCTGTTAGCTTGGTCCGAGTCCGATGTACTGCGCGATCACAATCAGGAGGAACGCCGCAAAGTGCAGGATGAGGAACAATTTCCACGAGAACTTGACCCAGTCAGCGTAGTTCACATTCGACATGCCGAGCGCAGCCATCAGGCCCCCGATGTGGGCCACAAGTAGTTCGTGAACCCGTCCCCGAATTGGTAGACAAGAACCATGACTTGCTGGTTTATGCCCAGTATTTTCCCCAGTGGCCCCATGATCGGCATGAGAATGACCGCTTTCCCGCTTCCTGAGACGACGAAGAAATTGAAGAAGATGACGACCAGGAACAGGGCGAGCAACGTGATGATCGAGCCTGTATTGCTCAGCAGGCCTGCGAGTGCATGGACTGCTGTATCGATGATTTCAGCCTGGGTCATGAAGATCATGACCGATCGGGCGAACCCGATGGCAAGTGCGGTCGGCAGCAGTCGTGAAGCCCCGATACCGAAGTCGGCTGCTGCTTCACTCGGCTTCATCCTCAGGATGATGACGAGGAACAGCGCATAGATGGCATAGACTGCAGATAGTTCAGGCATCGCCCAGCCGAGTTTGATAGCCCCGTATGCACTGCCGACAAGGACACCGATGAGGCCGAGGAGCGCAATCTTGCGGGGGAGGGTGAACGGCTCTTCTTCGAATTCAGCCGATTTTGCCTCCTCCAGTTGTACCGCATACTCATCCGCGACGATGCTTTTGTCAGGATGGATTTTCGTCTTGTTGGCATACCGCAGTATGTAGATGACTGAGATGGCGAAGAAGATGACAAGGGCGATAATACGGAACAGCAGACCTGAGTAGATCGGCAGTCCGACAATCGACTGGCTGACCCCTGTTGTATAGAAGTTGACCGCACCTGCCGTGAAGCCGAAGGCAAGACCGACTGTGGAGGTTGCAAACGCGGTGATCCGGTCATAGCCCATTCCCATGACGACTGCCATGGCGAGCGGGATGAACGGGATGCCGCCTTCCCCGAAGCCGATCGTCCCCATGACCGCGAATACAGTAAGCAAAGCGACGATGATCAGTTTTTCTTTGCCCTGTGCGACTCTCAGCAGCTTGTGGATGCCGGCCGCGATTGCTCCTGATTTCTCCAGAAGATACAGCGCGCCGCTTGCGAACAGCAGCATGACGATGATATCCGCAGACTGTACCACCCCATTGTGGAGTGCGGTGAAAAAGTCGAGGAAACCGATCGGCTTCTGCTGATCCACATAATGGAAGACATCCGTGTTCAGTGTCTGGACACCGGTCTCCGGATCCGTCGTCCGCTCATATTGCCCGCTCGGCACAACCCAAGACAGGACGACGACAAGCAGCATGACAAGCAGGAACATAATATAGACGTGCGGGAAGTTGAACCCTTTCCGCTCTTTCTTTGGCTGTGACATCTCTTTTCCCCAAAACCCTTTTTGATAGATCGGTTATTGTGCAAGTACCCCTTTGAACAGCTGGACACCGGTCTCGATCAATTTGTCACGGAAGTCATATTCGCTCGTATGGACATTCGGATACTCCTCCCCATTGCCGACGAAGCAATAGGCGCCTTTCGTTCGTTTGGACAGATGGCCGAAGTCTTCGGAACCTCTGTAGGCTTCCGGCAGCTCAAGGATTTCCAGCCCCCCGGCCTTGGCGCTTTCCCGGAATTTGTCCGAGCACTCTTTGGCATTCGCCGTTTCCGGGAATTCGTCCTGGTATTCGAATGACACCGCAAGTCCATGCTCTTCCGCCTGGTGGTTTGCACAATCTTCCAGGTTGCTCTGCAGACGGTCGAGTTCCTTTTCATACAGCGCACGGATCGTCATTCGGAGCGTCCCCTTGGAAGCGGACATGCCGAACGCCTTCTCGCCGGCATCGATCTGTACAACTGTGCAGAGTACAAGTCCTTCGTTCTGTTCAGGTGACGTAAAGTCTTCTATGGACCGGATAATATTGGCGATTGCCAGTGCCGGGTTCTGCCCGTTCTCCGGCTGGCTTGCATGCGCCGGGGACCCAGCGAGTTGGATGGTCATCCCTTTGGATGCGCACATCATCGTCCCGTCTTTTACTACAACCGTCTTGAATGGGAGGCCGCTCATATTGTGATAAGCATAGATTTCATCTATCTGCTCATCTTCAATAAGATCCACACATTGAATGGCGCCGTCACCGGTCTCTTCAGCGGGCTGGAACAGGAAGAAAACGTTCTGGTCCGCACCGTTCTGGTCGATTTCAAGTGCAAACGCTGCCAGGGTGGAGGAATGCCCGTCATGGCCGCATTTATGGGCTTTACCCGGATATTCGGATGCCCAAGGCAGGTCGATGACTTCATCCATTGGAAGAGCGTCGAAATCCGCCCGGAATGCGATGTTCGGCTTACCGTCACCGGAACGGTATGCCGCATAGAACCAATTGCCGCGGTCGATCAATTCCAGATTGGTTGTATGCGTTTTCAAAAAGGACATAAGATGCTGTTTCGTCCATGTCTCTTCGTTGGACAGTTCCGGATGGGCATGGAGCTCGTGCCGAAGCTGGACAGCCAGCTCCAAGTTGTGTTCGTTCATGAAAAAGGACCTCCTGCAGTTAGTTCAGCTCGTGCAAAGGATGTTGGCGCTTTCATTGATTTTCTGTCCAGCGGTCAGGGAACCGCTGTTGATCTGTTCGACGATGTAATTGTAGACGTGATCCGTCAAGGATAAATAGTCTTTCAAGCGATCACCTCAATTTCTTTTTTGTCCTCTATTATATCGATGATTAAAAAAAACAATTTTTGTTATCCGTTTCTGCGGCCGGATAGCAGCTGATACTGTTTTTGAACAGAAAACAAGCGGCCATCTCCGTTAGGTGGAAATGGCCGCTTGTGAGTGTGTAAACCGGGCACGGGTCAGAGGAATTACCTTACATATAGCCCCACTGCATCGCGAACAAGGTGCCGAAGATGGTGACCAGGCCGACGAACAGCGCATAGAGGATATTCATATACAGCGTTTTGCTTTCTGCATTCTCTTTCACGTGCATGAACAGGAACAGTTATAGACCTGCCTGGACGAGAGCCGTCACCACAAGGGGCATAACTGTACTGCGCACAGCGCACCCTTTTATTAACGATGGAGAGCCTCTTTGAACAGTCTTTCCAAGTAATCCGTACTTGTGATCGCCCGGTTGCATGCAATGCTGTCGGTACAGATGAAGTTGCCGATCGTCCGGTAATAGTCGGGATTGTTCGCCTTGCGCTCTTTCGTCACGGTCGTAACCAGCGTGACAGGCCCTTGCTGATGGCAGATGGAACACGTGTTATGCAGGATATTCGGGGAATAGCTGCACTCGAGACCCTCAAGCCTGCCATCGAGGATATACAGCAAATACTTTCGGTTCGACCGGCTGTCGTTCCAGCCCAGGTAGGTCGTCTGTTCCAAATCAAATTCCGTCAGGTCCGGCAGTTTCAACTTTTTGCGTTTCGGAAATAATTTCTTCAACTGCGGATCGGTGACTTCGGGGAATGGAAGACGATACGCAGCCAGGCGGGATAGGCCATGGTCGTATTCTTCAATCGTCTTGTATGGGGTGAAGTCCAGCAATCTCTCTTGTTCCGCCGTCAGTCCGGGGATGCAGGATAAGATCCGGTCCGCGGACAATGCGATGATTGAATTCCTGACAGCGGGCGTCAAGTGTGGTTTCGTGCTTTGGCGCATAGCGGCCACCTGTTTGCTGATGTAATTATATTGTTCGTTTCGGATGAATTTCTCTGTCATTGGAACTGCTCCTCTATGTTATTTCTGATGTAAGTGTACCCGAGCCGCGGCAGGGAGGCTAGCGGGAAAACAAGTAGGAACTGTTTAGTGCACAAAACCCCTGGCGCAAGACCGTCTGACGGCTGCGCAGGGGTTTTCATCGTTTACTTACTCGTATAGACGATCTTCTTGATGGTGTCAGCAGACAGGTGATAGGCGGCCGCCAAGTCGCCGATCCGTTCACCTTCCGTGAATTGTCTCCGAATTTCGCGGTTCCGTTCATCCAGCGTGTGCCGGCTGCCGGAGGCGGTTCCCCAGCGCAACCGTTCCCCGCGTTGTTTCGGAATGTACAGCGTTTCTCCTTGGATATGTTGCTGAATGGCTGCTAGCAGTTCCTCCGGCAGTACTTTTTTTGCGTTTACATAGTTCACGTTCGCTCGCTCCTTATTAGCGTAATGGAATAAGGGAGCAAAGCCGGGCTTTTAAAAAGCAGATTAGCGATAAAGCAGATCGGTCAGCCCCATGCAAAGTATCGCCTTTCCGTTTCCGGGCTTTGCATGAGTGCGTGCGGTATCAGACAATCGCAACGGATTCTCCAACGATATACACCTCCATGGGCTGAATGGACTGCCACCAGCCAACGTAATAGATTACAGTCTACCGAAATTCCTTATTGTACACAAGCTGCCAGTGATTCTGAGGGGAGCTGCCGGTGAACCGTCCGATCGCCGATGTGCAGAATAACTACCGGGACAGTTACTCCAAGATAGTAGAAGAAAACAAGCGCCTATTTCCAATTGAAGGAAATAGGCGCTTGTGAGTACATATGCCGCCTGCCGAACAGGAGGATCATTTCACCATATATCCCCACTGCATCGCGAACAGGGTGCCGAAGATGGTGACCAGTCCGACGAACAGCGCATAGATGATATTCATATACAGCGTTTTGCTTTCTGCATTCTCTTTCACGTGCATGAACAGGAACAGCTGGAGTCCGGCCTGAACAAGAGCCGTCACGACGAGGATCGTCATGCCGGCCGCAAAGGACAGGTCGAACAGAACAGCGACGAGCGCGATGAGGGACAGTAGAAGCGAAAACAGGAAGCCCATGACATGCTGGGCGGGAAATAACTGTTTCATCATCCCATCAGTCCTTTCAGGTAGACGAAGCTGAAGATGAAAATCCAGACCACGTCCAGGAAGTGCCAGTACAGCGAGAAGATGAAGGATTTGTTCGCTGTTTCCGGTGTGAAGCCGCGTTTGGCGATCTGTACAATGATCGCGCCGCCCCAGAGCAGACCGAACGTGACGTGCAGTCCGTGTGTGCCGAGAAGGGTGAACAGGGCGGACAGGAAGCCGCTCGTCTGAATCGTCGCCCCTTCACTGACATAGGTGACGAATTCGTACACTTCCACGCCGAGGAAGCAGGCACCCAGCAGAAGGGTGATCCCGAAAAATGTCAGCATCGGCTTTTTCAGGCCGAGCCGCATGGCATGAATGGCAAGTCCGATCGTGAAACTGCTGGACAGCAGGAGGACCGTTTCGATCATGACCGGGCTGAGATGGAACAGATCGGTTGCGGAAGGGCCGACATTCGTATTGCTCTGCAGCGTGAAATATACGGCGAACAAGGTGGAGAACAGGGCGATTTCCGCCCCGAGGAAGATCCAGAATCCGAGGATCTTCATCTTGTTCTCATCGGTACTGTATTCCATCGGCACTGTGTGGTCAATTTTCATGTCGTTCACCTCGATATGCATTTTCTGTCCGTTCAATTTCTTCAACAGAAATGTAGTGTCCGTGATCTTTTTCGAATGATCGGTGTGCCATCAGTGCGATGATGACCAATCCGGTGATGATGGCAGGAATCCACCAGCTGAAAACCATGAAGAAGCCCCAGAAGAAGAAGATGGCCCCCATGATAACCGGCATCCCGCTGTTATTCGGCATATGGATCGGTTCGTAAGCCGTATCCGCCAGTGGTTTGCCTTCTTTTTTCGCAAACCAGTAAGCATCCAGACGGTTGACTTTCGGGATGACCGCAAAGTTGTACTCCGGTACAGGACTGTGCGTACTCCATTCAAGCGAGCGTGCGTCCCAAGGATCTCCGTCCGTGTCGCGCGGCATGTAACGGGTGCTCCAGTAAATGTTGTACACCAGGAGGATGAATCCGATCGTCAGACCGACAGCTCCCACCATAGACAGCATGTTAAGCGCACCGTACCCTGTGCTCTCCGAATAGGTGTACATCCGGCGAGTCATACCGTTCAGACCCAGCAGGAAGAGCGGGAAGAACGTGACATTGAAACTGATGATGATGAACCAGAACGCCGATTTCCCCAGTTTTTCGTTGAGACGGAAGCCGAACACTTTCGGAAACCAGTAGTGGAATCCTGCGATGACCGCGAACACGGTACCCGGGATCAGCACATAGTGGAAGTGGGCGACCAGGAACATCGTATTATGATATTGATAATCGGCACTGGCCATGGCGAGCATGACGCCCGTCACACCGCCGATTGTGAAAATCGGGATGAACGCCAGAGAATAGAGCATCGGCGTCGTAAAGCTGATTTTCCCTTTCCGGAGGGTGAACAGCCAGTTGAATATCTTGACACCGGTCGGTACGGCGATCGCCATCGTCGTGATGGAGAAGACGCTGTTGACCATGACGCCGTGACCCATTGTGTAGAAGTGGTGGGCCCATACGACGAACGACAGCAGGGAGATCGCTACCATACTGACGACCATCGACTTATAGCCGTACAGATTCTTACGTGCGAACGCTGAGATGATCTCGCTGTAGATCCCGAATGCCGGCAGTACGACGATATATACTTCAGGATGACCCCATACCCAGAACAGGTTGGCCCAGAGCATGTCCATCCCGCCGTTCTGCATGGCGAAGAACTGTGTTCCGAACTGGCGGTCGAGTGTCATCAGTGCAAGTGCAACCGTCAGGACAGGGAATGCGAAGACGATGATCACGTTTGTGATCAGTACCGACCAAGTGAACATCGGCATCTTCATGAGCGTCATTCCCGGAGCGCGCATTTTCAGGATGGTCACGAGGAAGTTGATACCTGTCAATAGCGTACCGATCCCGGCAATCTGCAGGGCGATGGAGTAATAGTTGTTTCCTACCGTCGGACTGAACTCGAGGCTTGCCAGCGGGAAGTACGCAGACCAGCCTGCATCAGGCGATCCCCCGATGACGAACGATATGTTGAAGAGCATGGCTCCGGCGAAGAACAGCCAGAAGCTGACGGCGTTCAGCCGCGGGAAGGCGACGTCACGGGCACCGATCTGCAAAGGGATGACCACGTTCATCAGCCCGATGATGAACGGCATCGCCATGAAGAGGATCATGATGACCCCGTGTGTGGTGAAGATTTCGTTGTAATGCTGACCGTCGAGCAGTCCGTTGTCCGGAACTGCTGTCTGGGCCCGCATGAGCAGAGCATCGACGCCTCCGCGGAAGAGCATGAGGAGGGCGGCGAGAATATACATGACACCGATTTTTTTATGGTCGACAGTGGTGAGCCAGTTGGTCCACAGCCAGTTCCACTTTTTAAAGTAGGTGAGCGCAATCGGAATCGCGAGTGAAACGACGACAATACTTACCATTGCTGCGTAGATCATCGGCTCTCCGGTTACGAAAAATTCGTCCCATTTCATCGTGTTGTGCTCCTTTCGTCAGCTGGCATTCCGTAGGGGACGTACATGCAGCAATTTTCCTTAATGAGCATCATGCTGTCCCTCCATATCCATGTCCATATCCATGTCGCTCTGGCCATCATTATCGGCTGATCCATGATGGTGTCCGCTATGTTCGCCTTCAGGTGCAGGACGGAATGACAGGTGGGTTGTAGAATACGTTTTCCGTCCGACATGTTCGGCTGCGAGCAGACTGTCGAACTCTTTCTCTGTAAGTGCAGGAGCAGTCGCTTTTACATCGGCGACCCATTCCTTGTAATCTTCGTCTGTCAGTGACTGAGCTTCGAATTCCATCTTGGCGAAACCTTCCCCGCTGAAGTTGGAGTTTTTCCCCATGAACGAGCCGGGTACATCAGCCGACATATGGATTTTTGTCACCATGTCGCTCATTGCGTATTTCTGACCCGCGAGTTGCGGAATCCAGAAGCTTGTAATCGGTCCGTAAGAATAGAGACGGAACTCGATTGGGCGATTCGCCGGGAAATTCACATAGTTGACCGTCTCGATTCCTTCCTCCGGATAGCTGAAATGCCATTTCCAGTTCGAAGACGATGCGTAGATCACTAATGGTTTCTGATCGGCATACACTTTCGACTTTTGTTCCACTGTGCTTGTTGTCGAGACTGTCACTACAGACAGGATGATGACAATGACCACAGGGATCGCTGTCCAGATGATTTCGAGCCACTTGTTGCCTTCTTCATGAGGCGGTTCGTACGAGTCATCCAGCTTGGAGGCGCGATACTTAAGCAGGACGACTGTGTAGAGTACGTAGACGACGAGCAAAATTCCCGCCATGATAACGATCGAAAACAGAATTGTGTTGGAAAGAGTCCGGGCTTGCGGACCTTTCGGGTCGAATATGAGCAGTGGGTTGTCACATCCGGCAAGCAAAGCAGCCGTCAGGGCAACGAGCAGAAATGCAATCCGCTTCTTTTTCATATCAGTACTCCTCCCGAGTAAAATAGTGAACTGCTTGTCTTTGTCTATTTTAATCCTAAAATATTTAAAATAATGTATTAACTAAATATTTATGGATTAAATGAGGAAGAACGTTTGTGCGATACCCATCATAGAACGGCTTAATTGAAAATACAATGGCGAAACTGTGTCGTCAAAAAAGGTTCTTAATATGGGAGTTGGGATGAGCAGATTGCTTTTATCGCAGAGTCGGTAAGTGATAATATAACTATGAATGTCACAGGTGAGATGTTAGAAAGATTAGGTTTTTTAGTTTAAGTTAAAAATCTGAGTGGGAAGGACTCTGTATATCGAGGAGATAACGAAAAAACGTGCCGCCCCTGTTCTGCCGGGGCGGCACGTTTTTTCAATGCAATCTTTCATTCGCATGGGGAAGGGGGTTTTGACGGGATCGACGTGTCCGGACTGCCATCGAAAGGGAAATGGCGGCACAGACGAAGGCGATGATGACAATCGATCCCCCGACCGCCGGCATGCTGGTCACACTGCCGGTATGGCTGAAGGCGATCCCGCCGATACCGGAGCCGAGTGCAATGCCGACCTGCAGCGCCGAGTTATTGAAACTCTGATGGATATCCGAGGATGCCGGATCGGTCTGGATGATGTAATCCTGCTGCGCTGGTGCGAGCGCCCAGCTCAACGCTCCCCATGCCATCATGACGACGATGAAGACCGGCATGAAACTCGTAGAGACCGGCAGTATGAACAGACTGACAGAAAAAGCGGCAAGGATGATCAGGATGCTCTTCTTCGAGCCGAGACGTGACGCAAGGCTGCCGCCGAACGCACCGCCGCCGACTGCCGCGATGCCGAATAGGAAGTAGAAGACACTGATCCAGGATGGGGCAAGATGCATCGTCGTCTCCAGGAACGGTGTGAAGTAGGCATACACGGTATAATGCCCGGCAAGCATGAACATCGTCGCAAGATGCGCAAAGATGATTTTCTTATTGGCCAGCGCTTTCAGCTGCTCGGACAGCGGCTGCACTTCACCCGCAGGGATCTTCTCAAAGAACTTGCTGATCAGCAGGATCGAGCCGATCGTAAGGACGGCGATGCCGATAAAGACCGTTCTCCAGCCGAATGCATTTGTAATGACGATACCGATCGGTACGCCGAGTACGAGCGAGGAGCTGACCCCCATATAGATATAGCCAAGCGCTTTCGCCCGTTTGCTCGGATGCGCGATGCGGGCTGTGATCGTCAGCGCCAATACGATGACGAGTGCGGCACTGGCGGCAGTGATCACACGGGCAGTCATCATGAGCGCAAAGTTTGGACTGAGGACGGTCATGACGTTGCCGGCGAAAAAGATGGACAGGGTGATGATGAATAACTTTTTGCGTTCAAATTTTGCAGTGAGTGACAGCAGGACGGGTCCAGCGATTGCATAGACGAGCGCAAAAATCGTAATGAGCTGCCCGGCGGTTGCAATCGAGATGTCCAGATCATCTGCAATGGTCGGTAAGATACCGCCGACCACAAGCTCCACCAATCCGACTGTGATCGCGGAGATGGCTAATAGAAGTACACGAAAATCCAATTAATCTCCTCCTAAGGCAAGGACCGGTCTGTTTTCTGAAAATAAAAAAATCCCGATTACAAATAGAAATTTGTAATCAGGATTTGACGGTTCCTGGTAGAGACCCTCGAACCATATTATCGAGGTTATACAGATCGGCCTTATTTAAAATTTTTCTATTCCCTACTATATCACAAGTAAGGCCAGATGGCAAGCGAGCAATGCCGGAAAACAGATGGACCTCCGTTTACCGATGCAGACGGACGGGGAATAGATTACCAAACCACAGCAGAAAGGGAGTCTTCGATGAAACGAATTCTACAACTGACCGGTATCGGCATCGTCAGCGGGGCGGTACTCGCAGCGCTTATGCAGCTCATATATGAACTGACTGGCAGTCAAGCATATGTCCTGCTCTACAACGTCGATTACTGGCCAATCATCCATGTCTTCCAGGATGTGCCCGGATTCGGCCTTGCTTTCCATTTTGTATTCTGCATTGCCAGTGTCGTTGGTCTGTATTACATATTGAAAGTTTTCGGAATGGAATATACACTGTGGCCTTACATCGCTGTCTATACGATCGGCAGCGGGATTTTGTACTTCCTTACACTGCTGACGGATCTGCCGCCGGCTGCAGATGATCCGATTGCCTGGGCTTACTGGACAGCCAGCCACTTCGTCTACAGCCTGATTGTCGCGGAGATGATCATCCGGTTCGTCGGCAGGCGGGAACTTCATGCGAAAACCGTATGAACCGCTTATTCTGTGCTTTCCATGGTACGATATCCATGAACGTCAAGGATCGTAAGGCAGGCATAGGAAAAGGAGAGAGGCTGGATGGGGACATGGTTTCCGGCAATCTACGACACAGCGATGAAACCGCTGGAAGAAGGGGAATTCAAACGGATACGGAAACAACTCGTAACAGGAGCTGCCGGACGGGTACTTGAAATCGGATACGGGACAGGCGTGAATTTCCCTTTCTATAGAAGTGCCGTATCGGTTGATGCGATTGAACCCAATCCTTCAATGGCCGCGCGGGCTGAGAAGAAGCTGCAAGACGCCCGTGTGCCGATCCGGCTGTCTGCGGCACCTGCCGAGAAGCTGCCATTTCCGGATGACACGTTCGACACGGTCGTCGCGACGCTCGTATTCTGTACGATTCCGGACCCTGAAAAAGCCCTACGGGAGATACAGCGCGTCAGCCGGCAGGGTGCCAAACTCCTGTTTTTCGAACACGTCCGGCTCCGGCAGCCGGTCCTGCGGAAACTCCAGGACTGGCTGAACCCGATGTGGAGCAGGGTCTGTGACGGCTGCCAGCTGAACCGTGACACACTCGGCTTGATCCGCAAGGTCGAAATTACAGTCGATCGCGTGGATGAGTACTATGGCAAGCTGTTTCTCGCAATTGAAGGAAAAAACGGCAAGATGACTGCGGACAGAGTTTCTCCAGAAGAAAGGCAGTGAGCGCATGAATAAATGGCAGACGCGTTTTGACACAGACGAATACGTCTTCGGCAAAGAGCCGAATGAGTTCATCCGGGAAGCGGCGAAATTGTATAACCCGGGACCGGACATCCTGGCAATTGCTGAAGGGGAAGGCCGCAATGCTGTCTATCTTGCAGGACATGGCAACCAGGTCACGATCTGGGATTTCGCGGAATCCGGACTCGCTAAGGCACAGCAGCTTGCAAAGGAGAACGGCGTGCAGCTGGCGACGGAACTGAAAGACCTGGCCGAAGCGGCATGGCCGGAAAACCAGTACGATGCAGTCATCTGTGTCTTCGGCCACTTCCCGCCGGAGCTGCGGGCGCGTGTGCTGGAAGGTGTCCGGACTGCAGTGAAACCGGGCGGACTCTTCATCACGGAAGTGTATGCAAAAGAGCAGCTGGCATATGGAACAGGCGGGCCGAAAGAAGAGGACTACCTGTACAGCCTGGCCGACTTCGACGTGTTCAGGGAGTGGGAAACCCTCCGGCTCGAACAGAAGGAAGTCGAGCGCCACGAAGGGACCGGCCATAACGGATTATCCTGTGTCATCCAGTATGCGGGACGGAAGTGATAAGTGAAAAGACTGCAGCCCGGATTTCAGCGGGCTGCAGTCTTTTCAGATGGCTGCACGGACACGGTCGAACAGGACATTGTTCTCCAAGTGGACATGTTCAAACGTTTCCTTCTCGAACTGCTCAAGCCGCGCATAGACCAGGCGGTAGGTTCCACACGCTTCAGCAGGCGGGGTGAAGTTATCGGTGATCTCCCGCAACTCGTGAAGAAGACGGCCGGCATTGTCGTGCTCATTCTCCAATTCGGTGACATGCGGCTTAAGGTGTTCTTTTTTGGCAGGAGTCGGCTCTTGCATATAATCCAGAATGAGCGGGAAGACATTTTCGTCCTCGTCATCCGTATGATCGATCAGTTCTGCGCGCAGCAGTTTGAAGATTTCTTGGACACGCAGCAAGTGGGGGTGATGTTCCCCATGTACGCGTGCAACTTTCGTGATGTAAGGAGCGAGGAGCGGCAGCTCTTCGCGCAGGCCGGCATGGTATTTCTCCTGGATGTAGGCGATCAATGTCTTTTCACCGAACGACGAAGGCTCCAGCTGCTGCCGGTATTCCTGCTTATCGCCGATCTGCCGGACTCGAGCGAGGACCTCTTCCGGTTCGAGACCGCGCTGGACAGCCGCCTCCTGCAGAGGAATCTTACCACCGCAGCAGTAATCGATCTGCAGGCTGCGGAACAGGTCCGCGCTTTGGGGAATTGCCGTGACAATATCAGAGACGTGGTGGCCAAGTGTGATGGTTGACATGTAAGTTGCCTCCTAGAAGATGATTGATAATGTTTCTCACCTATTATCGTACGCCGTTCTACTTCGAATTCCTATAAGGGAAATGCCTGATTCACCGGAGCCCGTGATTGCGGGGATATTACCGGGTTGTGCGTTCGGAAATTCATATGGATTTTATTCCATTCATTCCTTATACTGAAATGGATAACAGGAAGCCGGCTCCGCAGCGCAGGAGATTCGAGAGATCCTGCAAAAAGGAGAATGATAGGGATGCAAAAAAGGAAAACGCTCGTCTTTCCTATACTGTGCCTTGCGGCAATACTGGCACTTGGCGCCTGTGCGGATGAAAACAATGAATGGATCATCTACGGGGATCACAAGAATGTGAATGATATCTCGAGAGATTACCTGATCAACTGCCTCGATGACCGGGGGATCGAATTCAAACTGGATACAGAAAAAAATATACTGATTCAGCAGCGTGATACTGGAATGGCTGCTGCGTCGTGTTCTTGATGATCGGCCTGCAGCTCCTGAAGATATCGGGAGCTGCAGGTTTTTTTGCTGGAAAGTGAATCGGAAACGCAATGGCTTCCGTCTATAGAACAGAAGGCAGGTGATCACGGCTTGGACAGCAGCACGATTGAACAGGTGATCGGGGAATATAGTGATTATTTGCTTCGCGTCGCCTTTGTGTACGTGAAGAACCAGAATACCGCAGAAGATATCGTACAGGATGTCTTCATCCGATTTTATCAGCATGGGGATCAGTTCCGGAACGGCAGTTCGCTGAAAACGTACCTCGTGCGCATGACAGTGAACCGCAGCCACGATCACCTGCGGAGCTTTGCTCATACACGGATGATACTGACGGATCGTCTGGTGAGCTTAGGAAGGCAGCGCAGTCCGGAAACAATTACTATGGATAAAGAAGTTTCCCAGGATGTGCTGAGTGCATTGCTTGCTTTGAAAACACAGTATCGTGAAGTGCTTGCGCTGTATTACTATGACGATTGGTCGACTGTTGAAATCGCTGAGATCCTGGACTGCCCGGAAGCGACCGTGCGGACACGGCTGCAGCGGGCACGCCGTCAGCTGAAAGACAAACTGGAACAACAGGAGGGATTCTCGCATGGATTCGATTGAACAGCGGCTCAAGGAGCAATTGGAGACAATCACTTTCTCGGACGATGACCGGAAGCGGATGATCCGGCGCGTAAAGGAGGAGGCGCCCAAAAAGCGGGTCTCTTATGTCTGGCGCTATCGGACAGTCCTCGTGGCAGCCATCCTTCTGGCGGTTGTGCTGGCAGGAATCGGCCTGCAGTCTCCCTCATCTCCGAAATCCCATCAAGCTGCCGGGAGTACCACGGAACAGCTTATTCAGCTGCTCGGCTATGATTCTGTCAAGACTGTCTTGCTCGTGCTCCTATTCGTAAGTGTGTATGCACTTCTGAAATGGAACCTGAAGAAGCAGAGGCAAGGACTGCCGGTCTGTCCGAATTGCGGGACAGTATGGAGCCGCAGGCTGGCATTGAAGAAATTTTGGAGAGGGAAAAAAGTGGACTGCCCACATTGTGGCACAGCCAATTACCAGACGAAGAAATCGCGGTGGAAGACAGCTCTGTTCAATCTGTTCATCCCGCTGCTGATTCCGGTATCCAATCTGTTTGACGCCAGTTTGTATGGAACGCTGGTATTCCTCGGGCTGTACTTCATCTTCATGACTGTATTGATTCCTTATTATGTCGACCTGCAGCTCGATGATCCCGACAAAGAGCCTCTCTGGTGACGTGTTTGACCGGAAAGAAAGAGGAGAATACAAGGAGTATGTTGAAATACCTGAACAGCAGGACTGCGAGAGGGAGGCAGATACCATGAAATTGGCGGAAGCGCTCATTGAGCGTGCGGATTACCAGAAACGGATCGAGCAGCTGAAAAAACGGATCCATATGAATCTGAGAGTGCAGGAAGGCGACGAGCCAGCCGAAGACCCATCAGCGATGCTGGCGGAACTGGCGGAGATCCGGCAGGCGCTGACCGGCCTCATCAAGCGCATCAATCGGACGAACTGCCAAGTCCGGTATGACGGAGAACGGACGCTTGCCGATGCCCTGACGGAACGCGATCAGCTGTACGATCAGCGGCAGCTGCTGGCGAAAGTGGTGGAAGAGGCCTCCCAGCACATCGACCGCTACAGTCAGTCGGAAATCCGGATCGTCAGCACGGTCGATGTGAGGGCGCTCCAGAAGCAGGCCGATCAGCTGTCGAAAGCATTCCGGGAAATGGATACGCAGATCCAGGGGATGAACTGGACGATCGACCTTCAGCAATGACGAACAACAGTCGGTAGCAGCCGATGTCAAAGGCGAGTGCGGACCCGCCAGCAGGGAAAGCTGGATTTACGAAAAGCAGCGGGGCCTGCTTTGCGGCTTAAACCGCAGACAGCTGATGCCCAGTACTGTCACAACCGTACAAGTAGACTGTCATTGTCACTACCGTGCACTGATTTGCATCGGCCGCGAGGGTGGGCCGGGGGACTGTCACATATAAAAAGCATCCGCTTCTTTCTGCGGATGCTTTTTCGATCGTCAGGTGGTGGCCGGGAATATGATCATGATCAGGGAAATCATGAAGATGATATACAGGACCATGAAAAAACCGAGTATAATCGCGATAGTACCGAACCCTTTCCAGGCAGAGAAGCGATGGACGATCCCGATTCCTTTTGACAAGATGACCATGCCGTAGATCGAAAGCCCGATGAAGACGAACATGAGGAGCGGACCGAGGAACACGGCGGCGACCACGAAGGAAGCGGCAAATGCCGAGTCGTTCAGCCGGATGATGATGAAACAGATGACGAGCAGCACGGAAAACGGCAGCGCCCATACAATGGGCAGTGACCCGAGCGGTATGATGGCGAGCATCTCCTTGTAAGTGCCTTTCCCGCCCAGCCACTTGCCCACCCATGTATACAGCCCGGCACCGATGAACCAGCCCGCCGCCGTCGACACCAACACTCCGAAATAGGCGATGAACAGCACCCCTGCTATCGGAAAATCCTCCATGAACAGGAACTGCATGGCGGAAAACGGTGCAGTCGTGACGGCTGCAAGCGCCAGGATCAGTAAACTGTAAGTGAGTTTTTTATGTGCTAATACATAATGGATGGTCTCTGTCGGACGTCCCCAAATCGATAATAATGGATTCAATGAGATTCTCCTTCCCCAACTGTACATAGTAAGTGTACAGTGCTGGGAGAAAGAAAGATTCGATTATCGCCAGTTCGAGTCTAAAGTCCTGCTTCCCTGAAATGAGACTGAGGCATGTGTGCGCGAATAAAGAAGTCTGTCCGGTAATGGCAGCCTTCAGGATCCGTCAATTTTTGTTCGATTGCTGGGTTTTGTCATGATTGGTCTTGTTGTTCTTGTTCTTCACTTTCGCGTCGAACTCAGGAGCGAATTCCGTGTCCGCGTTATCGAGCGGATTGTTGCTGTTGGAAGCCGTGGCATCCAAGTCTTTGTTCTGATACGCATCAAAAGGATTATGGGTCCGTTCATTCATCGTCTTCGGATTGTTTTTGCTGCCCATGTGTTCATCACCTCCTGCTGTCAGGATGGATGAAAGTGTATGGAACTATACAGGAAGGACGGAAGTACATGGTACACTGTAGGGAAAGAACTGAAAAAACAGGTAATGAAAAGAGCAGGGGGAGAAACTATGCAGCTTGTCAGACCGTCCATGGAATGGAAGGAAGAACACGAAGCTTATATGAACGAGTGGGACGATGCACGGATGACACCGAGCATCTTCCAGCTTCAAGCGGATGTATCCTATGAAGACTATTTACAGCACTTGGCATTCCGGGAGTCGGGAGCAGGCAGATGGCTGCCGAGCACAAGCTGCTTCTATATCGATGACGACAGACGGATCGTCGGGATGATCGACATCCGTCATGAACTGGACGAGCATATGCTGCAGGTAGGCGGCCATGTCGGCTATGGCGTGCGGCCGTCCGAGAGGAAGAAAGGGTATGCGACCCGCATGCTTGCGGAAGCATTGAAGAAGACGGACGCCCTCGGCATCCAGCGTGTCCTTGTGACATGCAACTCGGACAACGAGGGCTCTGCGAAAGTCATTTTGAACAATGGCGGAGCCGAAGACGAAAGTTTCACGGAAGACGACGGCACGGTCGTCCGCCGATTCTGGATCGACCGGCTGTTCGGCAGCTGATCCAATAGAAGGAGGAGCGGAGAACGATGTACGATCCGACGATATTCGATAACTTGAAAGTGGCGCTGGAAAACCAGCTGTATGATTATGAGACGATTGAGAACCTGATCATTATTGAGGATCGCAAGGACACTATGGACTTTGCGAAACTGGCGCGTGAATTCGGACTGGCATTTACACTCGCGGGGAAACCGGAAGTGAAATCCGAAGTCATCTTGCGCGCAGGCGTACAGGATCTGGCAGGGGAGATTATGGAACTGCCGAACGCCCAGCCGGCGTGCACACTGGCGCTTCGTTTCATAGTGGCCTGCGAAGATCCCGGCAGCGAGTGCCCTGCGGTTGCGCAGGTGCTCAATTCAATATGGGAAGGCGAAATCACACTCAGTCAGACGATCAGCTATACATACGGAGAACAGGGCAGCAGCCTGCTGAACACGATCGATGCAGTATTCGAGAAACGGCTGACCGAAGAGAACATGAACGAACTGCCGGTATTCCTGCAGCACGTCATGGATACGCTCCATGTGCTCAACCGTCTGCAGGAGGGGGCCTGATCGTGAACGGAATGATTTATATGGTGGAAGATGATCATGCGATTTTCGACGCAGTGAAGGAGCACTTGGAACAGTGGTCGTACCGGGTGGCGGGACCTGACTCCTTCCACGATGTGATGTCCGGCTTCACTGCCGCCGAGCCGCAGCTTGTCATCATGGATATCCAGCTGCCGGCCTATGATGGGTTCCATTGGTGCCGGGAAATCCGTTCCGTATCGAAAGTGCCGATCATCTTCCTTTCTTCACGCGATCATCCGATGGATATCGTTATGGCGATGAATATGGGCGGCGATGACTATGTCCAGAAACCGTTTCATATGGACGTGCTGCTAGCTAAGATCCAAGCGGCCATGCGGAGAGCCTATTCCTATAGCGAGACGGAAGACCAGTCGGATATACTTTCCTGGAACGGCGCCAGTATCGATCTGAAGAAAGGAATGATCGAATCCGGCAGCCGGGAAATCGAACTGACGAAAAACGAACTTTATATTTTAGCTTTGCTCGTCAAGTCTTCAGACAAAATCGTATCCCGTGATGAACTGATCCGGAAACTCTGGGATGATGAGCGGTTCGTCAACGATAATACGCTGACAGTCAACATCACCCGCCTTCGGCAGAAACTTGGCGAACTTGGCCTGGGGGAAGCGATTGTCACGAAAAAAGGAATGGGGTATATGGCGGTCACGCTGAAAGGTGAGGCGGAATGCTGAGGGAGTACATTGCAGACCGGATCAGCTGGATCGGATTGTATGCCGCCGCACTGCTGCTGACAGACCTTCTGCTGTTTCTTGACGCAGGGCTCCCCGTGCGCATGATTTCCGTCTTGTACTTGAATGGTCTGCTCTTCGTCGTATTCATCGCATTTTTCGGTTGGCGGTACCGGAAGGAGACCGCTTATTACCGGGAGCTGCAGGCACTGGCGGAAGATCTGCCCGGCGACTGGCTGGAAGCGCTCCCGGCGGCGGAATTCAACCAGCAGTCTGTAGTGACCGGGCTGCTGGCGGAGATCGACCGCTCTTTGCGCATTCAGCTGACCGACTTGCAGGAGGCGGTCAGCATTGAGCAAACTGATACGGCTGCCTGGGTGCACGAAGTGAAAGCACCATTGACAGCGATGAAGCTCGTCATTGACACTAACCGGACAGAACCTGCTATCCAAAAGATCGAATCGGCATGGCTCAGGATCCATCTGCTTATCGACCAGCAGCTGTACATATCACGGCTGCCTTCTCTTGAAGCGGATTATACAGTGGGAGATACGGATGTGATCCGACTGGCAGCAGAAGAAGTCCGTTATCTGATGCCTTGGTGTCTGGAGCGCAACATCGCGGTTGACATCAGTGAGTCACCTGTCCAGACTGTCACGGATCAGAAATGGTGCCGGTTCATCATCCGTCAGCTGTTGACGAACGCCGTCAAATACAGTCCTGCCGGAGGTGTGATCACGATTGAAACCGGGCGCGATACCGCTGGCCGTCTGACGCTGAGTGTGCTGGATGAAGGTCCGGGCATCCCGGCGCACGAACAGCCCCGGATTTTCGACAAGGGGTTCACGGGCAGTGCCGGCCGTATCCATAATGCCGCCACAGGCCTTGGCCTGTTCCTGGCGAGCCGGGCTGCCGGGAAAATCGGGGTCGGACTGCGAAGCGGAAACAGGGAACGAGGCGGTACTGAAATGATGATGATCTTTCCTGCTGAAAACGAATTCGATGCAACCCGAATGTGACGAACTTGTAAGGTTGGATGGCAAATTGTCATCCGAATCGAACGACTCCGCTGTTTGTCTGACGTAAAGTGGACGTATAAGAAAACAGGGAGGCAATACTATGACACACTCACATACCATGCTTCAGGCGGAGTCCCTCCGGAAATCATTCGGAGTCCGCAAACAGGTGCAGCAAGTACTGAAAGGGATCGATTTGCGTGTAATGGAAGGGGAGTTTGTCGGCATCATGGGACCGTCGGGCGCCGGAAAAACCACTCTCCTGAATGTGCTGGCAACCATCGACCGGCCGACGGAAGGAGCCATAACGATCGACAGTGCACCTGTTTCATCCATGAATGACCGCAAGCTCGCCCAGTTCAGGCGTGACCAGCTCGGGTTCATCTTCCAGGATTATAATCTGCTCGATACGCTGACCGTGAAAGAGAATATCCTTTTGCCCATCTCGGTAGGAAAAGTTAAGCGGGCTGCAGCGGAAGAACAGTTCAAATCGATTGCCCGCATCCTCGGAATTTTGGATTTGGCGGATAAATATCCGTTTGAGATTTCAGGAGGTCAAAAACAAAGGACCTCTGCTGCACGCGCACTCATCAATGAGCCGTCCATCGTCTTCGCAGATGAGCCGACGGGTGCTTTGGATTCGAAATCGGCGGCTTCGCTGCTGGGTACGCTCGAACAGGTGAACCGGGAACGGAAGGTGACGATCATGATGGTGACACATGATCCAGCCGCATCGAGCTACTGCAGCCGGGTCGTCTTCCTGAAAGACGGTAAAGTGTACTCGGAGTTGTATCGGGGAGACCGGACGCGCCAGCAGTTTTTCCAGGAAATCCTGAAAGTCCAGGGAATCCTCGGGGGTGACACTGTTGACGCTCTTTGACCTTGTCCTCCGCAGTATGAGGAAAAATCTGAAGCATTATTATCTGTACTTTTTCGCTTTGATCGTCAGCGTGGTGCTCTATTTCGTTTTCGCTTCCTTGCAGCATGACCAGATGGTGGCAGCCGAGGTTTCGGGTTCCCTTAAGATGTCATCGGCGTTCAAGGCCGCCGGCATCCTGCTGCTATGCATCGCTGGTGTATTTGTTCTCTATGCGAACAGTATTTTCTTGAAGCGCAGAAGCCGGGAAGTCGGTCTCTATCAGCTGGTCGGCCTGTCAAAGTTTACTGTCAGCCGGATGCTGGTCGCCGAAAACCTGATTCTCGGAACGGGAGCGCTCGCTATCGGGATTGGTGCCGGATTGCTCGTATCCAGGGTCTTTCTCCTGCTGCTGATGCGGCTGGTCGGACTGGAAGGGATTCTGTCCCTGTCGTTTTCCGGAGCCGCCGTCGCTCAGACTGTCCTGGTTTTCCTCGTACTGCTGCTGCTGACTTCCCTGCAGATGATATGGGCTGTCAGACGGAGCACACTGATCGCCCTGTTCAAAGGAGACCGAACCGGAGAGAACATAAAAAAACCGAAGACGGCTGTATCTGCCATACTCGCAATCGCCGGCATCGCCCTTATCTCATTTGGTTACTGGCTGTCCGGCCGGATGCTCAATGCCATGCTGTTCGTCAACATGCTTTTGGTGCTCGGTTCTGTCATCCTCGGTACGTATCTGCTGTTCCGTGTGACAATCGGCTGGGTGCTTTACCAAATACGTAAAGGGAAGAATGGTCATCTTGGAGTAGCCGACAGTCTGTCGATTGCGCCGCTCATGCACCGTATGAAATCGAACGCAAACTCGCTGACTATCATCACCGTCCTGTCCGCCATGACACTGACAATGCTGGCCTCGTCGTATTCGTCCTACTATTCTGCGGAGAAAGAGACCCGGCTTCTGCAACCATACGATTACATGTATGACAACGACGAGGCGGCGGCGAAACAATTTGAAACGGAACTTGAACGCGCTGGCATTCCATACCGTTCCTCCGTAATTGAAGGATTGTATGTCGATGGGGAATACGAGAAATCATTGAACGCGACATTCCTGGATAAGGAGGTATCCCTGCGTGTCGTGAATGCTGAGCAGATGGAGGAGTCCGGTCATCCGGTCCGCATCAGCGGCCGGCAATCGGGAACGGTACTTGACGGACCGGTCTACTGGCTGCTGAAGAACACGGAAGTGCCTGTTGGGCTGACAATTCAGCCGGACGGTGCGCGAGAGGGCATACAAGTTGAAAAGTTTGCGGAAGGGAATGCGTTCAACACGTACGATTTCCAGCAAACTTTAGTGGTCAGCGCCGAGAAATTCAAGATGATCAAGTCCTCTGTACTCAGCGGAAATCCGGAGGCACTTAAAAGAGCCTATGTATTCACGATCAATAGTGAGTCAGATCTGGAAGAAGCATATGCACTCTATGGGAAGATTCCAAGCGAAGGCAAAAGAGATGATTATTACTCCGCTTACCAGCAATCCCTGCAATCGACCGGTGTACTGATCTTCATTGCCGGGTTCCTCGGATTGGTATTCCTCATTTCGACTGGCAGTATCCTATACTTCAAGCAGATGACGGAAGCGGAACAGGAGAAAGCGAGCTATACAACGTTGCGGCAGCTTGGATTCAGCATCCCGGAAATCATGAAAGGGATCATGAAGAAACAGCTCTTCGTCTTCGGGCTTCCGCTCGCCATCGGTCTGCTGCATTCCATCTTCGCTGTAAAGTCCGCTTCGTTCATCTTCATGTCGGACATCCGGATCCCGACGATGATTGCGATGGGCGTGTACGTCGCCATCTATCTCGTCTTTGCTATCCTGACAGTCGGTTATTACAGGAAGACGGTGAAGACCG
Source organism: Sporosarcina koreensis (assembly GCF_000826145.2). Classification (GTDB taxonomy): domain Bacteria; phylum Bacillota; class Bacilli; order Bacillales_A; family Planococcaceae; genus Sporosarcina; species Sporosarcina trichiuri. The sequence goes on along the minus strand of NZ_LN651336.1, from coordinate 233,454 downwards.
CGTTATGAACGGCAACCTCCGTATGTAAGGCTTCCGGGTCTTACTAGACAGGATTGACCGGCCGCCTGAGTGGGAATGGACTAGGGAATGGAGTGATTCGATGTCAGCTGAACTTATTGAAGCAGCGAAAGCGGAAGATACAGAAAAAGTCAAGGAATTGATCGGCCGCAGCGTCCCTTTGGATGAGCAGGACAGCGACGGCAGGACCGCGCTGATGATTGCGACATATAATCACGATGCACCGACAGTGAAAGCGCTGCTTGACGCGGGCGCAGACGTCGACATACAGGATAACCTGCAGAACAACTGCTTCCTGTATGCCGGCGCGGAAGGGTTCATCGATATCGTGCGGCTTGCTTATGAGGCTGGCGCAGATACGTCGATCACCAACCGGTACGGCGGAGTGGCTGTGATTCCGGCATCCGAGCGCGGACACGTCGAGATGGTGGATGTGCTGCTGACCGAAACAGACGTCGACGTGAACCATGTGAACCGGCTCGGATGGACGGCGCTTTTGGAAGCCGTGGTTCTCGGGGATGGCGGAATCCCGCAGCAGGAAATCGTCAAGCTTCTCCTGAAGCACGGCGCCGATCAGTCCATAACGGATAACGATGGCAAGACGCCGCTTCAGCATGCGAAAGACAAAGGATTCCTGGAGATTGCGGACATCCTCGAAGCGGCCGGATAATCCACAAGTAAGCCCGATGTTTTTGGTGATCCCAAAACATCGGGTTTATTTTCCATTCGGCCCTTGCATTACGAGGGTGTCTGCAGTATTCTGGAAGTAGACAGACCCTTGCAATGCGAGGTGGTGAAATAATCTTCTGGAACGAGGTGGTTGCATGGATCAGGAAATGATGAAAGGTAGTGTGGACCTGCTCATCCTGTCACTGATTTCACGCCGGGATATGTACGGGTATGAAATCGTCAAAGTGCTGAAGGATCTGAGTGATGACACGTATGAAATGAGTGAAGGAACGCTGTATGCCGCATTGAAACGGCTCGAGAAAAAGGCGTGGGTGGCGTCCTATTGGCAGCAGACGGACAGCGGCAGACGGAAATATTACCGACTTACAGACGAAGGGATGAAAGCCCAGGCTGTGAAGAAAGAGAACTGGGACTGGATGAACGAACTCGTCCATAAAAGTTCGGAAGGTCTCACATGAATGCGTCATTCGAGCGGTTCGTGGACAGTGTTGTCCAGGAAACCGACTGCAGCCGCGATGAACGCGAAGACTTGTGCGAGGAGCTGCTCGTCCACCTGGAATGTGCGGCGGCCGACTACAAACGGAACGGATACAGTGAAAAGGAGGCGGAACAGATGGCGATGACAAGTTTCGGGGATGGCAAGTATGTCGGTAAAACATTGCAGCAGGCGATGTATCCATATCGCCGGCAGATGCTGTTGGTGCTCAGTATTGCATCGCTTCTCATGACATACGGTCTCTATCTGAGCCAGCTGTTCGTCATGGGGGATATGCATTATGGCTGGCTTCTGCTCGGTGTCGTGACAAGTTCCTCCATGCTATTTCTGATACTCCGGCCAGTCGCCTCGCTCAACCGCCGCGCTGTCATGAATACGCTGCTCGTTGTCCATCTGACTGTCATGGGCGCCGGGCTGCTGTTGGCGATGGACCTTGAAAAGCCATATTCGACGGTGTTCCTCATCTATGACGCGATCGTGCTGCTCCTCGGCCTGGTGCTGATTTTCCGGACGACGATCTATGATGTGCCGGCCACGGATATCAATCTCCAGACCGGGACGAAGATTCTCCATTATTACAATCTGTTCATGGGACTGCTGCTCATATGCGGAACGCTCTTCTTCCTATGGGTATATCTGATTTTTGCGTCGGACGGCTACCTGGACCTCTGGAAACTTGGAGTGCCGCTCGTCGTCTGGGGTGCCGTTTACGCACTGCAGCTGACGCTGCTGAAGCGGCATCGGCCGCGGACCGCCTGGGTGATGGCGGCCCTGCAGCTGCTGATGCCGTTCGCCTTGTTCGGCCTATGGATCTTCACTGTCAGGGGAGGTGCCTGATCATGAAAAAGATCACCGTACTGGCCGCAGCAATCATCTTTGCCACAACGACCTGTATTCTGCTCGGTTTCAATTTCCAAGTGGCTGATAATGAAAAACAGCAGGGGCTCACCGGTATCTACGATATCTCGGATAACGGGGCGATCGCATTCGTTACGTACGAAAAAGGGAAGCCGACACTTTACGTAAAGGACGGTAACTTGAAACAAACGTCCCAGCTGCCGTCCGACCGGGCGATCACGGATCTCGTCATCATGCCTGGCGGGAAAACTGTCTATTATGTCAGTTCCGATAAACAATGGAGCAGCACAGTGAAAAGCGAAGTCCATAAAGCGGATACAGCCGCAGGCACCGATGACATCCTGTTCACGGAAGACGCCATCATTACGGAACTGGCACTGGACGGAGAAGAGCCGAATGAGCTGTACTATCTGCAGGCGGATGTCTTCGAGAATTATTCACCGATCGCCGCCGAGCAGCCGCATGATTTCGATATTCACCAATACGATATCAAACAGCAGGAACGCAAAAAGCTGACAGACTTCAAGAAGTACAATATGGCGTCCCTGCAAGTGTCCGGAAAAGAGCATAGCGTCTTTGTGCAGATGGACGACGATTCGGGTGCCGGGACAGCCGATGATGTGTTCGAGACGAAACAGCGGATCTTCCAGATACCGTTGGAGCACCCGGACCAGCCGAAGCTGCTCTTCATGCCGATGCAGATGGACGATGTCTATGACTTCACGCTGATTCCCGACTTGGAGACGGCAGTCTATCAGGCGGTCGCCGGTACAGGAGATGACGGGATCTTCGAATATGAATTGTTCGGCTTCAACTGGAAGACGATGAAAAACGAACAGCTCACCTTTCAGAAAGAGCACGCGGCACGGCCGGTGTACGGGGCAGATGGTAAGTTGTATTACATGATCGACTACAACTTTGCGGGCCGCAAGCCCGATTACTCTCTGTTCCGGATGGATCTTGAAACCGGGGATACTGAGCATGTGCCGCTCAACGAGTAACAAAAAGACGATCCCCCTTTCGCGTAATGACGGAAGGGGGCTATACTTTGTTTGGCAGCAAATGACGTCGCATACATATTGAAAAGAGGGATTTCATGAATCGTCATAAGGAGCAGTTCCATGCACTCTCAGGGGATCTGATCGAATTTAAACCGCTGGAGATGAAGGATGTACCGGCTGTCCACGCATTCGCCTCCGACCCAGCGGTCTCGCGGTTCATCGGCTGGAAACAGATGGGAAGTATCGAAGAGACCGAAGAACACGTTCAGACACTTATCGGGCGTGAAGTGGAAGGCACCCATCTGTATTCATCCATTATTAGGAAATCGAGTCAGACTGTTATTGGGACGGTCATACTCTTCAACTTCGACGATGAAGCGAACCAGGCCGAGATCGGCTATGTCATCGGACAGTCCAGCTGGGGCAACGGCTTCGGAACGGAACTGGCTGCCCTGGTCAGCGGGTTCGGCTTCCGCACGCTGGGACTCCATAAGCTGCGGGCGGAAGTTGTGGACGCAAACATTGGTTCACTGCGCATTCTCGCGAAGAACGGTTACGAACAGGAAGGCAGGCTCCGGGATCACTATTTCATCGAAGGCTGTTATCATGACGCCATCATGCTCGGCAGGATCACCCCTATTCCGGGGAAATGAGGCAGAAGCCCTGGGCCTCCAACGGTAAATTCAAATAGTCCATTGTCACCTAACCGGCTCAATGGTAATCTTGAGGAAACGACTGTACGGTATAAGACGGGAGAGATGGTTCGGATGAATTTGCAAAATAGACTATTCCTTCTGACAGGAGCAGCATCACTGGTTTTTGCATACTGCATCTATTTGACTGATCTGTTTGCGCTCGGTGATGCGCATATGGCCTGGCTCGTCTTTGTCTCCGCGGTATCAGCCGTCTTGATGTACAAGGGCATGGGAGCCGCTGATCGTTCATCCCGCCGGGCTGCACTTGTGCTGCTGGTGCTTCTGGCGGCTGGCGGTTCCGCCTATGGCATCTGGCTTGCCGTGCTGTCCGGGTACGCATTCGTGGTCCAGCTGACCGGCTGGCTTGCCATGACCTTCGCAGCGGCCGCCCTCTGTTCGGTCCTGGCTGCAGACCGGCGGGAAGGCCGGTTCCTCCATGTCGTCAACATAGTGTTCGGCTTCCTGCTGACCGCTGTTACAGCCCGGCTGCTGTATGAGTATTACTTGTTCAGTGAGGACGGCCGGGGTGCAGTCTGGCTGCTTGGGATCCCGCTGGCATTATTTGCTGCCCTCTACAGCGGGCAGGCGTTGCTGGGCGGGAGACAAAACCGGCTGCTCCGTCTCGGGCTTGGTATCGTGCAGCTCCTTCTGCCGCTCGTCCTCTACTTCTTGTGGCGCACGATCACAGCCGGGGAGGGATGGATATGAAGAAACGGTTCGCCATGCTGGTGGTCGTTGCCGCGATGACCGGGGCATGTCTGTTTCTTGGATACATGTACCGTGTCCCGGCTGCGGAAAAGGAACAGGGGCTAACCGGGCAGTTCGATGTCTCGGCAGATGGCATCATCGCCTACACTGCGTACGAAAAAGGGAAACCGACGCTGTATGTGAAGACGGAGAACAGCAGGCAGATCGTCCAGCTGCCTGACGACCGGTCGATACTGGATCTGGCTATCACACCGGATGCCGAAGCTGTGTATTACATCGTTTCCGATGAAGAACTTGGAGAAAACAGTACAAGCACACTGTTTAAATCGGATTTGGGGAGCGGGCAGAGCGAAGAGGTTTTCACTGTTCCGGACATCATAACGGAATTGATGGCCGACCCTAAATCACCGGATCACTTATTCTATCTGCAGGCTGAAAAGTTCTCCGGCTATTCCCCGGGAGCAAGCCTGTTTCCATACGACTTCGATATCCATCGATACGATATGCAGAGCGGCCGGCGTGAGCGGCTGACAGATATGTCGCAGCAGAGCATGTCTTCGCTCCAGGTGTCCGGTGATGAAAACGCAGTCTATGTCCAGATGGACGAGGAAGAAGGGATGGCGGCCGATGGGGAACTGTCCGTGAAAGGGAGGATCTTCAAAATCCCGATCGATCGGCCGGACCGCAAACTGATCATCAGCATACCGGAAGACACCTCCGATCTGTATGATTTCGTACTGGTCCCCGACCGGGCGGAACTCATCTACCAGGCAATTGCCGGCACGGGTGAGGACGGCATGCTGGAGTACGAACTGTTCTCCTACAACTGGGACACACAGGAGATCCGGCAGCTGACCCGACTCCATGCCTACGCCGGTTCCCCGATCCAGGGGGCGGATGGAGCCGTCTATTTCATGGTCGACCGTGCGTTCGGCGAGATGTATTCCGATCAGGCGCTATTCCGGATGGAGCCTGACGGAACAGCTCTTGAGGAAATGTCACTGGATCGGAAATGAAAAAAAGCTGAGACCGCGGGAAAGTTCCCGGCAGTCGCAGCTTTTTTATTGGTCTGCGGCAGTCTCTACCGGAAGTGAAACTGCAGGTTCCGAAACGGACTTAAGGACGGACGCCCGCAGCAGCACGAAAACCGTTAAGATGAGCAGTATACTCGATCCGAATAGAATCCACGGGGCAGGAAGGACATCATACAGGAAGCCGAACAGCACCATCCCGAGCGGCATGAGCGCCATCGCCATCGTTTCAAGAATGGAGAATACACGGCCTTTGTAGTCGTCTTCAATCAGTTTCATCATGTATACCTGTAGAGGCGTGTTGATGAGCGGGATGACCGAGCCGGAGATGAGCGCGAGTATAGCGTAGTATCCGAACATTCCGCCATAAGGGAGCAGGATGAGAAGCGGCAGTGCCAGCAGGCTCATCTGGATGCCGAGACCGAGAATTCCCCATTTCGAAACAAGCAGAGGGGACTTGAACGGCTTCCGGGCTGCCAAATACACGGACATAAGAAGTGCGCCCACCGCAGTGGCGCCTTCGATCAGACCGAAATGCTCCGGCAGGATCTTCAGCTTTTCGATGAGGATGAACGAATAGCCGACACTGACTGCACCGAACAGGAAGTTGACGAGCAGTGCGACCCAGATCATTGCCATCAGGAGCGGCTGCAGACGGGCGTAGGCGACCCCCGCTTTCATGCTGTCAAGCATCTTCTCCTTCGGTGCACCTTCCGCTTTTTCCGCCCTGACGGCGAACAATGTGAAATCCATCGTCGACTCGAGCAGCACGGCAAGAAGGGAGGCGCCGGCATAGAGCATGAGGAAAACAGGCATATCGACGAATCCATACAGCAGACCGCCGACCGCCGGACTTGCGATGGCCGACAGGGAGATGGACATCTGGTTCATGGACATAGCGCGCTGCACGCGGTCTTCATCGACAAGACCTGTGATGGATGACGTGAACGCCACACCCGAGAAAGTGGAGGCGATCGACAGCACGACCGTCGTTCCGTAAATCGCCGGCAGGGATAATCCGTAGAGGATACTAATCCCCATCAGGACAATGATAGCCGCGGTGGAGACGACCTGGGCGGTGATGACCACCCGCTTGCGTGAATACGTATCGGCGACATATCCCGCGAACGGTCCGAGCAGCGTACGCGGCAGGATACTGCAGATGAGATTGGCGGCAAAGCTGGTTGCAGAGCCGGTCAGCTGCAAAATATAGAAACTGATGGCAAACGAGTAGATCTGCGCGCCGAACGAGCCGATCAGCTTGCTCGCTGTGAACGTCCAAAGATGATAGGTGGCGCGTCTCAGTTTGACGGAGGTGCCGTCCATAATTCCCACTCCATTCTGAAAGTTTAATTGAATTAAACAAAGGATATCATGAGGATGCTTCCATTTCAAGCAAAAGTTTAATATAATTAAACTATGCAAACGGACGGGAGTGAGGCATCATGACTACATTAGGTGAACGGATCCGGACTCTGCGGAAAGAACGGAAGCTGACATTGGAAGCTTGCGCAGGGGAGCAGATGACGAAAGGGATGCTCAGTCTGATTGAGAATAACAAAGCGAATCCTTCCATGGATAGTTTGAATTATTTGGCAGGACGGCTCGAAGTGGAAGTATCGGAACTTCTGGAAGAACTGAGCGGCAGTGAACTGCGTGAATTGCTCGACCAGACGGAACAACTGTACAAGTCGGAGGATTCGGCTGCTTATGATGAAGCGGTGAATCTGATCGAGCCACTCGTACCTAAGCTGAAAAGGGGCTATGAAGCAGCGAGATTGCTCGAAATTTATGGCCGCTTGCAATTTCACTTGAAGCGGCCGGACTGGCAGCCAGCCGTGGAAATGGCATCGGAACTATACGGAGAGCTCAATATTCTGCCGCGCCGTGCAGCTGTTGGGATTTTCAAGGCACTTGTTTTGTTTACGGAGCATCATTATGAAAAAGCGCTCGCTTGTCTGATGGAGGAAAAAGGTGAGGTGACCAGCGGGAGCGGCTATATCGATCCGCTGACCCATCTGGATTTTTACACGTATGAGGTGCTCATGCGCTTTGCGGTAAATGATACGGAAACTGCTACAACGCTATTGAAGGAAGCGATTGCGTATTCGAAAGAACATCGTATTTTCTATCAGATCGGACAGCTATATCGTGTGGCTGCATATAAAGCGGTCATTGACGGCGATGAAGTGACGCTGGATTATTACGAGCGGAAGATTCTGCAGTATGGTGAATTTGCGGAGGACGAACACGCTATCTGGTATACGAAACTGATGCGGATCCACCAGCTGAATTCCATGCGGGGGGACAGCGAAGGGGCACTTCGAAAACTTGATGAGCTGCCGGAGCCGATACCGGAGGTTGATTTCTTCCGGAATTTCTTTCTGTTGGAACGCGGGAAAGCACTGTATGGAACGGGAAAGTACCGGGAAGCCTTGCGTCTGTTGGAGAAGGTAGTGATTGCGGAAGAGATCCATCATCCATTTGACCTGTCCATCTATTATGAAAAGGATGCCTATGCGGCACTTTGCGCAGAACAGATCGGGGATCTGGCGTACGCAAGAGACCTTGCGAGAATTGCGAAAAAGAATATGGCGCAGTTACCGGATTCTCCCTATGCACACTTTGTAGAAGAAACCGCTGGGCGGCTGGACGTCTGAACAAAAAAAGCAGGGAGCGCACGGTATGCGGCGCTCCCTGCTTTTTGTCGTTCGTTTATTTGAATACGTGCATGCGTTCTTCGACAGGCATGAACTCCTTGTCGCCTGCAGGTGCTGCAACTTTACCGAAAGGCATCTGGCTCATCAGCTTCCATGATGACGGCAGGTTCCACTCGGCTTTCACGGCATCGTCGATGAGTGGGTTGTAGTGCTGGAGGCTTGCGCCGTAGCCTTCATCCGACAGCGCTGTCCAGATGACATATTGCAGCATGCCGGATGATTGCTGCGACCATGTCGGGAAGTTATCTTTATATTCTTCGAACTGCTCCTGCAGCGTTTCGACGGTTTGCATATCTTCGAAGAAGAGGATGGTGCCATAACCGCCTGCAAACATTTTCATACGCTGTGCAGTCGACCCGAAGTTTTCGGCAGGAACGATTTTCTTCAATGTGTCACTTGTGATCTCCCACAAGCGGTCACTCTGTTCGCCGAGCAGAAGGACGACACGGGCGGTCTGTGAGTTGAAAGCGGATGGGGTATGCTTGACGGCATGCTGGATGAGCGCTTCGAGCTGCTCGTCGGATAGGATCGGCTCACTGCTGATTCCATAAATGGAACGCCGGTTTTCAACAGATTTCAAAAAAGAGTTGGACACGATGGATTCCTCCTTGGTTGAATAAGCTAAACGCAGTTTCGTTTGCTTCTCTTTTAGTATAGTCATCGACTGTCCATTGTGGAAGTACGCACTTTAAAGTGCTATAGTATCTAAAAAGAAACTATTGGGGGATGGATAGGATGGAAAGCGAGAAAGTCGAAGTCTCACAATGCAAAGTGGAAGAGGCACTCGGTATCGTTGTCGGCAAGTGGAAGCCCGTGATCATCCTTCATCTGATGCACGAAGGGACGAAGCGCTTCAGCGAGCTGAAACGCAGCATGCCGGGCATCACGCAGAAGATGCTGACGAAGCAGCTGAGAGAACTGGAAGATGAAGATATTATTGAGCGGACCGTCTATCCGCAAGTGCCGCCGAAAGTGGAATATTCCATGACTGAGTATGGACTGACGCTCGGTCCGATCCTCGAGGCGATGCATGAATGGGGCACCCGGCATGTCCTGCACAAGCAGACGTTCAGGACAATCGAAGACCAGGCAGAATGAGATTAGGTGATGCAGAAACCGTTCAGACTGGGCTGGACGGTTTCTGATCGTTTTACCAATGGCGAGCAAATTAATTTACTAATTGAAAAATCGTGGTATGCTGTAAAACATTAAAAAGCTTTTCATCTAAAAAGTTGCACAAGGGAAAGATAGTGAGGTGGCGTTTCATGGGAAAGGGCAAAGGCGGCTGGCTCCGGGAAAGTTCCGGAATTAGCCTGGAGGAGGCCAATAGTACAATCGATGTCCGGAACAAAAAAGGGTTCTGGCGCAAACTGGCGGCGTTTGCCGGTCCTGGTTCACTCGTAGCTGTCGGGTATGTGGATCCGGGCAACTGGGCGACTTCCATAGCGGGCGGGGCGCGTTTCGGTTATTTGCTGCTAAGTGTCATTCTGATCTCCAGTTTAATAGCTGTGCTGCTGCAGTCGCTCTCTGCCAAGCTCGGCATCGTTACGGGGAAGGACCTGGCACAGGCCACGAGCGCGTCCGTTGGAAAGAAGACATCGGTCTTCCTCTGGCTCATTACAGAGCTTGCGATCATCGCGACCGATCTGGCTGAAGTGATCGGGTCCGCCATCGCACTGAATCTGCTGTTCGGCATCCCGCTGCTGGCAGGTATCGCTATCACCACTCTGGATGTCCTGCTGCTGCTCTATTTGCAGAGCAAGGGATTCCGTATCATCGAAGCGATCGTCATTGTGCTGATGGTCACGATTTTCACGGTGTTCGTATTTGAAGTGATTTCATCCAATCCGGACGTGTCCGACTTGTTTGCAGGATTTGTCCCTCATGCGGAAATTGTTACAGATCCAAGTATGCTGTTCATCGCCCTGGGAATTCTGGGAGCGACCGTCATGCCGCACAACCTGTATCTCCATTCATCCATCGTCCAGACGCGGAACTATGAAAGGACCCAGGAAGGGAAGAAGGAAGCCATCAAGTTCTCGCTGATCGACTCGGGATTTTCACTGACGGTTGCGTTCCTTATCAACTCCGCCATCCTGATTTTAGGAGCGGCTGCGTTTTACGGTACGGACCTCGAGGTGACAGAAATCGAAGCGGCCTATGAACTGCTGAGTCCGACGCTCGGTGTGGGGATAGCGAGTACGCTGTTTGCGGTTGCGCTCCTTGCCTCCGGCCAGAACTCGACGATCACTGGTACGATCAGCGGCCAGATCGTCATGGAGGGATTCATCAACCTCCGGATCTCTCCTTGGCTGCGCAGACTGATCACCCGCCTGCTCGCGGTCATTCCGGCATTCATCGTCACGTGGATTGCAGGGTCGAAAGGAACCGGGGAACTGCTGTTGTGGAGTCAGGTGATCCTGAGCCTCGCGCTGCCGTTTGCAGTCGTGCCACTCGTGAAGTTCACGAGTGACAGGGAGAAAATGGGGGAGTTCGTGAACTCCTTGCCGGTCAAGCTGCTGGCATGGATCAGCACGGTCGTCATCATCGTCTTGAATGTGTTCCTGATCGGCTATATCGTCATCACAGGCCATGATCTTGGCTGACTGGAAAACGCCTCTGCCCGCAGAGGCGTTTTTTGGCGGATGAGGTGGCAGACGTCCTGAGTTTTTAGTATGATAGCTTGTAGTTGTGAAATGGGGAGACAGCCGTTTCACTTGAATCTTGGAAGAGAGAACAGGTGTGCATAATGAGTTTATTGACAGTATCGAACTTAAGCCACGGGTTTGGTGACCGTGCGATTTTTGAAGATGTTTCGTTCCGGCTGCTGGCCGGCGAGCATATCGGACTGATCGGGGCGAATGGCGAGGGCAAATCGACGTTCATGAATATCATCACCCGGAAACTGGAGCCGGATGCCGGAACGGTTTCCTGGGCGAAGCGTGTGCGGGTCGGGTATTTGGATCAGCACGCGGCACTGAAACAGGGGATGACGATACGTGATGCCTTACGGACGGCGTTCCAGTACTTGTACGACATGGAAAGTGAGATGAATGAACTGTTCGAGAAGATGGCGGATGTGGAGCCGGATGAGCTGGAGAAGATTCTGGAAGAGACCGGTCAGATCCAGGATGATCTCGAACAGCATGATTTCTATATTCTCGATGCGAAAGTGGAAGAGGTCGCGAACGGGCTCGGGTTGGACGAGTTCGGCCTTGACCGGGATGTGAATGACTTGAGCGGCGGGCAGCGGACGAAGGTGCTGCTCGGCAAACTGCTGCTTGAGAAACCCGATATCCTATTGCTGGATGAGCCGACGAACTACTTGGATGTCGAGCACATCGAGTGGCTGCGCAATTACCTGCAGAATTATCCGAGCGCATTCATCCTCATTTCGCATGATATCCCGTTCCTGAACAGTGTCGTGAACCTGATCTACCATATGGAGAATCAGGAAATCACTCGCTATGCGGGCGATTATGATGAATTCCTGCGTGTCCATGAGATGAAGAAACAGCAGGCGGAAGCCGCATATAAGAAGCAGCAGAAGGAGATTGCAGGACTCAAGGATTTCGTCGCGCGCAACAAGGCGAATGCCGCAACGAGCGGCATGGCGAAGTCCCGCCAGAAAAAGCTCGACCGCATGGAAGTCATTGAATTGGATGCCGAGAAGCCGAAGCCGCATTTCGATTTCAAGGCGGCCCGGACCCCGAGCAAGTACTTGTTCGAGACGAAACAGCTCGTGATCGGCTATGATGAGCCGCTGTCGAGCCCGTTGGATCTCGTAATGGAACGCGGGCAGAAGATCGCGCTGTCCGGCGCGAACGGTATCGGGAAAACAACTCTGTTGAAAAGTCTGCTGGGGGAAATCCCAGCACTGTCCGGGTCTGTGGAACGCGGTGAGCACCTGCATATCGGCTATTTCGAGCAAGAACTGAAATCGGACAGCGACAAGACGTGCCTGGAAGAGATCTGGAGCGAGTTTCCGAGCTTCACGCAGTATGAAGTGCGTGCAGCACTTGCCCGGGTCGGCCTGACGACCAAGCATATCGAGAGCAAAGTGAAAGTGCTGAGCGGCGGGGAGCGGGCGAAAGTCCGTCTGTGCAAACTCGTGAATGAGGAGACGAACCTGCTTGTGCTGGATGAACCGACGAACCATTTGGATGTCGATGCCAAAGCGGAACTGAAGCGCGCGCTGCAGGATTATAAAGGCAGCGTGCTGCTAATTTCGCACGAGCCGGATTTCTATGATGGCGTTGTGAACCATGTATGGAACGGGGAGACGTGGACGACCAAGATGTTTTAAGAGAGGGAGGAGCTGCCGCGGCAGCTCCTTTTTGGATTGGGTCGGGCGCCGGACTAGTGCAGCGGCCTATCGGACAGTTGAGGGCAGGTATCGGACACATGGCTTGAGGTATCGGCCACTTCGCCGTAAGTATCGGACACATGGCACGGTGTATCGGACACTTCGCCGAATGTATCGGCATCCGGACACAATTCAAGGGCCGGCCTGGTGCTCGCGCCGCTCGTTTTCTGTGGAGCGACCATGGGCGCGGCGGCTGGCTGGTACACGAAACACTCACTGGCGCGAGAAAAGGGGCAAGTCAGGTCTTTGCCCCAGGCGTATCGGACAAATGAGGGGGAGTATCGGACACTTGGCGGGAAGTATCGGACATTCCGCCGAAGATATCGGACAGTTGGCGCGGCATATCGGACACTTCGCCGAATGTATCGGCATCCGGACACAATTCAAGGGCCGGCCTGCCGACGATGCTCCGTATTCACCCGTCCGTCACCCTGCAGCCCACTCCGCTGCTTTTTAAACAGTCAAGGTGCAAAACCCGGCACAATCGGGTACAGAAGGACAAGGGGTGAGCGTATGGAAAAGGGACAGACCATTGTCGGGATCGAGGAAGGGCTGCATGGGCAGCAGGAAGAGACGGCGCTGTTCGGGATGGGGTGCTACTGGGGGCCGGATTCCCGTTTCGGCAGCCTGCCGGGTGTGCTGCGGACCCGGGTCGGCTTTGCCGGCGGAACGACAGAACAGCCCGTCTACCGGAACATGGGCGACCACACGGAGACGGTCGAAATCGTCTTCCGGCCGTCAGTCATTTCCTATGAGGACCTGCTGCATGTCTTCTGGGAGAACCATTACCCGAACCGGGACGAGTACAAAGGGCGTCAGTACATTTCACTGATACGCTATTTCAGCGAAGAACAGAAGGAGACGATCGGACGGGTGAAACAGGAGATGGAGGACCGGCTCGGCGAACCGATCGAAACGGACATCGCTCCGTTCGCTTCGTTCACGCCCGCCGAGGAGCCGCATCAGAAATACTATCTGAAACGGTATCCGAAAGCGCTGGAACAGCTGTCAGCCCTGTACCCGGAGGAATCACTGCTGACCCCGTCTGCCTACGCAGCGCGGCTCAATGGGGTGGTGAAAAGTTTCGGGTCAAAAGAGGAACTGACCATCGAACTCAGGACGTGGCCGATCCCGGCAGCAGATCAAACGAAACTGATCGACCAGCTCCACAGTATGAAATGGTGATAGGAAGTGACAGACCGGAGCAGGTTTCCCGGATGGGAGGCCTGCTCTTTTCCATGCAGAGCCCGCTCCATTCCCAACGACTTCCTGAAAATATGATTAAAACGTGCATCTGTGGAAATACTTACAAGCAGATTCAGCCGGAGCACAGGCTGAACACAGATTTTAATCATTGAAGGAGGAACGTATTTGAAAACCATTTTTCAGCTAGTTACTTTCGCGGCGGCGATGTCCTTGTTTGCAGCCACTGCATCCGCTGAGCCGCTGGACTTTCGGGGAGGACCGAAAACAGGGGAACAGACCGAACAGCTGGCCCACCTCTTCAAGACAGCGGCTGGCACCGGACAGCAAGTGGGACAGACAGCTGCAGAGATTGAAAAACCTGCTCTTACGTATACAGTGAAAGCCGGGGATACGCTGTTTGCGATTGCGGCTGCTCACAAGGTTCCGCTGGATTCACTTGTTGCCTGGAACGCATTGACCAGTGATCTGATTCACCCAGGTGATACGCTGAATGTTGCACGGAGTGCACCCGGCTCGGCAACGAATGAGGCCAGGATGACAACCGCCGCTGTAAAGGCAGCAACTATCGAGCCGAAGCAGACCATTGCGATTTCAGGGAAGACAGAGACTGCACAGCCGGCTGCTGCGCCGCCATCCAATGCAGCGACCGTCCCGGTTTCCGCCCCGTCGGGAAGAGAGCTTACCGTGACCGCGACAGCCTACACGGCATATTGCGCCGGATGCTCAGGAACGACGAGGACGGGCATTGACCTGAGGGCGAATCCAGGTCTTAAAGTAATCGCTGTCGATCCGTCCGTCATTCCGCTTGGCTCGAAAGTGTGGGTGGAAGGGTACGGCGAAGCGATTGCCGGAGATACGGGCGGGGCCATCAAAGGACAAAAGATTGATGTGTTCATTCCGTCGCAGTCGTCAGCTGTGGCCTGGGGTGTTAAAAAAGTGCGGGTGAAAGTACTGAACTGACCAGCCGGAGACAACCTCTCCGGCTTTTTCCTGCAGAAAAATTGAAACTGCTGTAGAATGGGAGTCGGGATGACATACATATTGCAGAAGAATAGGGGCAAACTATAATGATTGATTGGAACAAAAAGGTCTATGACTATCTGATGGATAGGATAACTGAGATTACAGACGACTGGCTCGCGCTCCGCGATCAGGAGAAAGACTCGATCTACTCTCTTGATGCAGGCGAGGCAGCTGAAAAAATGCTGCGCGAACAGAATAATATGACGAACCGGACGATTGCCAGCAGTCTGCTCGGGCCGTCCGGCAATTTTGATGAACTCAAACGGGAATGGGCGCAGCTCCTGGCTGCGAGCCGTGTCGCTTCGAATACCCCGATCCACCAAGTTGTGGAGGCTATCAGCCGAGTCCGCAAAGTATTTTGGCGCAAAATTGAGCGTTTCGTTGGCGAAGAAGACACAGACATTCCCAATTCGGCAGTGCTCCAGTGGGGCGAAACGATCCATCTTGCCTTCGATGAACTGCTTACAGCATTCACCGAACAATACTATAAATTGATGACGACTCGGCTCACTGCCCAGCAGAGCCTGATCCATGAGCTCAGTTCGCCGATCATCCAGGTGAATGAGACGGTCGGGATCCTGCCGCTCGTAGGGGATATCGATACGGACCGTGCAAAGATGATTTTGGAAACCGTCCCGGAAAAGTGCGCGGAATTGAATATATTGCATCTTTTCATTGATTTGTCGGGGGTATCGATCATCGACACGATGGTAGCGAACCAAATCTATGAAGTGATCCAAGTGCTCAGTCTTCTCGGCGTGAAAGCGACGATAACCGGAATCCGTCCTGAGATTGCGCAGACATCCATTCAGCTGGGACTGGATTTCACTTCGATTTCTACTTACAGTTCCCTGCGGCAGGCGCTGAAAGACCGGTTCGTATTCCAGAAAATAAACTGAGTAACTTTATAATGACGGGGACGGCGGAATCACGGAAGTTGCTTCCCGACAGCCTCATCAGATAGACTTGGCGGAAGATGACGGAAACGGAAAAAGGCGTTTCGGCAAGGAGGAACAAAATTGACAGAACGTAAAATTGTATTTTTCGATTTGGACGGTACGCTGATGAGTGAGGACAAAACAATACTGCCTTCCACGAAGGAAGCTCTTCATGCATTGAGGAAAAAAGGGATCATCACGGTCATCTGCACCGGACGCTCCCCGTTCATGTTCAGACAGCTGACAAAGGACCTCGAGTTCGACTCCTATGTGTCCATGAACGGCCAGCATGTGGTTTTCGAAGGCCAGGAGATCTTCTCGAACCCGATGGATGCAGAAATGCTGGCGGAAGTGACCGGGCTTGCGAAAGAACAAGGGCACGGCATTACGTATTCGAACCATGATCAGTTCGCGGCCAACGTGGCGGATCACGCATTCATCCAAGGAAGTCTCGGCGGACTGAAGATCGGCTATCCGGAAGTGGACGAGGAAGTGTTCCGCAAATCGCCGGTCCATCAGATCCAAGTGTACTGTTCAGAAGAGGATATGGACCTGTATAAGGAACGCTACCCGGACTATTCGTTCATCCGCTGGAGCAATAACGCGGTCGACATGCTGCCGGCAGGAGCCTCGAAAGCGGTCGGCATCCTGAAAGTGATGGAGCACACCGGAATCCGTACAGAGAACAGCTATGCGTTCGGGGATGGTCCGAACGACTTTGAAATGCTCGAGTATGTCGGCACTGGCATCGCGATGGGAAATGCCCTTCCGGAGTTGAAGGAACAGGCGGACCTGATCACGGATACGTGTTCGAACGATGGGATCGCCAAAGGGCTCATTGCTGCCGGATTGCTGAAAAAGGATGAAATTCTTGCTGCGTTCCAATAACGCGGTATAACACGGGGCGGCTGGTGAGTCCGGTGAGGGAGGGGGGAGTCACTGTGAGTGGAAAAAGTACGGAAGCCAATATTACAGGATTTCTTTCAACTTTTCTCAGAACGCACTTCGGAAAAGGACCGACATCGATACGCGTGACGATTCAAAAACCCTACGTCGTCATGCATCTGAAAGGATTCATGGCGCCCATGGAAGCGATCCTCTGCAGACAGGGGGAAGAGAAGCGTATTCTCGAAACGCGGGATCTGCTCATGCAGGAAATCGGTCCGCTTCTGATGGAAGGTCTGGGGGAGCAGCTCGGAGACACAGTCACCGACTTGTTTGCGGATTGGAACTTGGACGAACGCACCGGTATCATCATTGGGCTGACAGGAGCGGCGCCGGAAGAAAACGGCTTCAGCTGGCCTGACGAGGTGGATAAAGAAGAATTACATAAGCGCGTCGCACAGGCAAATGCCAAATCGCAGAAGGTCCCTGGCTTTTTAGACAGTTTCTGGCTGAATGACCGAACAGTGCTCATCAAGCGGGCTGATATTCTAGTGGAAATCGAGAAAGAGCTTGTCCGGCAGGGCTACGATGAAGTGCTGCGGCTCGTCAAGCGGCCGCTGGAGCGGAAACTGTTCAAAGAGGCGGGACTTGAACCGATCTTGAGGCGGGATATCGAGGAAGTTTACATGGATTGGGAATTCGATCTGGATGTCGGCTATATCGTTTTCATTTTGGGGCCGGCCCGTACGGAAACGTGAGTAATAGTGCACTGGGCGAACAGAGTAAATTATCTGCGAGTCCTCTTTTTTATCCAATATAGATAGGGTAGACTTATCACAATGATAGGTACCATTCGTGCATAAAGGCACACTATAGCGCAGGCTGAGTATTCCAGACAATAGAGCTGGCAATAACGCCAAAAAGAATGATTCAGTTCATTCTTTTTGGCGTTTTTATTTTTATTATGTATGAGAGGCTGGGATCGGTATGTATTTCATCGACCATTTTAACAAAAAAATCCATAACGGCGCAAAAGCCGGGGACGCGTGCGGATTCATCGGTACGCCTTCGGACGCACGGGAATTCACGGATTCCGAGGAAAAGATCGAGTACTTGAAGAAGACGGAACGCTATATCTCTTGTTCCCATTGCACCCATGACGGGCTGAACGTCTTTCCGTATAATTTGCCGCCCGCAGATGGTGAAGCATGAACCGGGATGCCAGACCAGTCCGCCGGCTGTCCGCTGTGGCTGGGAAGCATAGCAGTCCCCGGGGCATCTGGTATCCCGGATATTTTTGAAGTTCTGGCATAACTGAAAAACAAAAAAACGCACTGCCCGCGAAGGGAAGTGCGTTTTTGATATGGCCGCCTTTGCCGTATTGCAATACATAGAAAGTTTTAAACCACCACTCCTCAAAGTGGGTGTTCGCAGGACTCTTCCTGTCCGTCCGGCCAGTCAGCTGGCCGGCTTGCCATTTCCAGTCCTATATAAAACTCCCTTTTACAGCTTAAAGGTTAAAACTTTATGGGAATACGTACAATGCAGCTTATGGACTTATCTTACGCCTGACTGCGGAAAAATGCAATGGTATTGTTTGGCTGTTTCCCGTTAGAATCGGTCAGCCGGCAAAATAGGGTGTCCGGACGCTTTACCGTCTGCTCAATGAGGCATCCGGACCTGGAATACCGCCAGTCGGCAGCTATTCTTTTTATGTTAAATAAAAGTTCACGTAATCGACAAGGATAATGCAAAAAATTGGTTGTCTTTTCCTCAGGGAACTCCCTATAATGAAAGTATCTTAGTTAAGGAGCTGGAGTATTTGAAGTTCGGGAAATCGACTGCTTCAAAAGTTTATATCATCCTGTCCCTGTTAGTCATTGGCGCGGCATCGGTTTTTTTCTGGCTGACCAGTGATGCCCATCGTGCAAACCCGGTGTCCTATGCCTCACTCGAGCAGAAGCTGGCGGCTGCGACCGACAAAGCTTCACTAAAAGAGACCTCATCAGGCAAACTCTATCTGCAGACAGAAAGCGGCCTGTATGTGACAAACGTCCGTCCTGCAAGCGAACTGGCGGAGCAGCTTGTCAAAACATATAATGTTTCCTACACCTATTCGGGCAGCAATGCCTCAGGTTATATCGTGGCGGGGCTTCTGCTGGCGGCCCTGCTGACGTTCTTCGTCCTCCAGCGGAAAGGGAAGCTCGGGGTCGGCGCCTCATCCATGAAGCACAGCGCTTCGAAGGAAACGCCGCTCCCCGATATCACGCTGAATGATATCGGCGGCCTGTCGCAAGAGATGAAAGATGAGATTCTCCAGACATTGGAAATCATCAAAGATCCAACACGCTCTGCTGCCCTTGGAGTAAAAGCGCCGAAAGGTATTTTGCTCGAAGGACCTCCAGGAACAGGTAAGACCCTCCTCGCTCAGGCGATTGCACACGAAATCGGTGCTTCGTTCTACTCGTCAAGCGGGGCCGCCTTCACGGAACTGTTCGTGGGTGTTGGTGCTTCCCGTGTCCGGACACTATTCCAGAACGCCCGCAAGCAGAGCAACGCGGTGATCTTTATCGATGAAGTCGACGCACTTGCCGGCAAACGGAAGGCGCACGGCGGGGAAGAAGGGGAAAAGACGCTGACGGAACTGCTCGTCCAGCTGGATGGCGGATCGGATAACGAAGGCGTCCTGTTCATCGCGGCGACCAACCGGAAGGACATGCTCGACGAAGCGTTCCTGCGTCCCGGCCGGATCGATTACACATTCCAGGTGCCGCTGCCCGACACTGTCGGCCGGCGTGAGATCATGGATATCCATACGAAAGGCAAGGCGCTCGCGCCGAACGTCGCAGCCTCCCTCGACATGCTTGCGGAAAGCACATTCGGTTTTTCAGGTGCCCAGATCAGTGCATTGTTTACGACTGCGAGCAAACGGGCAATCCGGGAAGGCCGGACGGAAATCGATAAAAGTGATATGGATTTCGCCATCGACCGTACGATTCTTGGGAATACGTCCCGCACGCTGAACGATCCGCTGACGAAACGCCGTGTGGCGATCCACGAATCGGGCCACGCCCTTATTTCGGCCCTCACAAAGCCGCACTCCGTCCGCAAGGCGACTATCATTCCGCGGGGGCAGGCGCTCGGCTATGTAGCTCCCATCCAAAAGGAGCTGCACTTGCAGACGGCCAGCGAACTGCTCGACCAGGTGAGTATGATCCTCGGCGGCGGTATCGCGGAACGTCTCTATCTCGGAGAGCACAGCATCGGAGTGAGCGGAGACGTCGAGCAGGCGAAAGACATCATCGGCAAGATGGTGGATACCGGCCTGCTGCAGGATGGCTTCACCCTGACATTCAGCAATACGGATAAAGAGAAGAGAATGCAGGAGATCTTCGATACGGCTGTCAAACGTACCGAAGAGCTCATCACGGGGCATGCCGTGCAATTCGAGAACCTGGTGACGGAATTGTATAAGAAAGAGACGCTGGACGGTGAGGAAGTGCACGCCCTCGTCTGCGGTGAAAAGAAAGAAGCGGTACTCGTCTGAATAAGAACTATACAAAAAGCTGCCCGGAAATCCGACTGGATTCCCGGACAGCTTTTTTTCAGCGTCTGCGTCCTGCAGGCCTGTTCTGTTCTTTTTTGTCATTCATGAATTTCATGACGACCGGCAGGATGATCGGTCCCCATTTGATCGCACTTTTCACGACTTTGGTCAGTTTCATAGCAATCTCTCCCCAACAACTTAGTAGTACTCCATTCCCGTAAGCGGAAGCAGGGTAAACCTGTCAGTTGCTGGAATGTATTTCTTTTCGGAGATCATCGTAGATATCGCGTTTCAGCTGGAGGAACTCTTCACTGAGCAGCAGCTCCTCGGATCGCGGCCGTGCGAACGGTACAGTCAGATCCCGTTTCACCACTGCGGGTTTGTTCGACAGCACGAGAATCCGGTCGGAAAGGAACAGGGCTTCGTCGATATCATGGGTGATGAACAGGATCGACTTCCGGTTCGCTTCCCAGATGGACAGCAGCCACTGCTGCATTTCAAGGCGTGTGAATTCATCGAGCGCCGAAAACGGTTCGTCGAGGCAGATGATCGGCTGCGGCGCATTCAGACTCCGGATGAACGACACACGCTGCTTCATGCCGCCCGATAATTCACCGGGGTACGCATGCTCATAGCCTGCAAGACCGGCGCTCTGTATCAGGCCGAGCGTCTTCTCCGTATCCTGTGCAGTGCCTGCGATTTCCGCACTGAGCTGCACATTCTGCAGTACGGTGCGCCACGGGAACAGCGCGGGGCTCTGGGGCATGTAGCTGATATGGCCTCTCGATCCGTTCACTACCGTTCCATCGAGGGATATCGTGCCGCTGTCGGGCGGATACAAGCCGCCGATCAGCTGGAAGATCGTACTTTTTCCGCTCCCCGACGGACCGAGGACTGAGACGAATTCACCATCACCGACAGTCAGCGAAATTGCATCAAGGACATGGTTCGTTCCGTACGACTTCGCTATGTTATGCAGTTCAAGCTGCGCCATCTGCAGTCCCTCCTTTGCCGCGTGTACGGAGCACGGCTTTTTCAACCATGGATATGAGCCCGAAATAGAGAAGGCTCAGCACCATGATCAGAACAATCGCGACAAATACCCGGTCCGTCTTGAACGATGAAGAGGCAAGGGTCATATAGACACCGATGCCCTTGCTTGCGCCGAGCCATTCCGAAATGACAGCGCCCATGACACTGTAGGTTGCAGCAATCTTCAGTCCCGAGAATAGGGAAGGAAGCGCATGCGGCCATTGCAGTTTCCAGAAAATCTGCCGGTCCGAGGCACCGATCATCTTCAGATAGTGAAGCATATCGCGGTCCGTCTGGCGGAACCCATCCAGTGCGGCGATCGTAACCGGAAAGAAACAGACGAGTGTAATGACGATCACTTTCGGCAGGATGCCGAAGCCGAACCAGATGACCAGAAGCGGTGCCAGGACGATCACCGGGATGTTCTGCGAGAGGATGAGCAGCGGGTAGAACGCCTGCTGCAGCGCCGGCGCACGGAACAGGACGACAGCTGTGCCGATGCCGACTGTAAGCCCCGCGAAATAGCCGGCGGCGGACAAGGTGATCGTCGATACGATGTGCGGTAAATAAAGTGCCGAACCAGTCACAGCTTCTGCCACAATCCCTGACGGTCTGGGGAGAAGCCAGGCGGGAACGCTGAACAGCCGGACAGCAGCTTCCCACAGAAAGAGCAAAAGGATGAGGACCGCAGCGGGCCGCCATCCTTTTTTCCATAACGTGCTCAATCGTACTTCTCCGTCAGCCTGCCCATGGACGCGCCTTCAGGGTTCATATAGATCTTCACTTGGGAAATGACACTTACGGCACCTAGCTCCGTCATCCTGGTGTTCATCTTCTCGATGATTCCGAGGAGTTCAGTGAGTTCACCTTCCATCGTCGTCTCGAGCGGCGCAACCCGGTAAGGGACTCCGGAGCTGTCGATCACTTCGATCGCGGCATCCACGTACGGGATGACATCCTCTCCGTTCGGTGTCTTCGGGATGATTTGAATGCTGACAAGTGCGTTAGCCATTTCGGGTTCCTCCTCAATTCGGTAAAAAGTCGTTTGTGAATGCGTCTTCGGGAATGAATTCCCCGTCAAGCAGCCCGTTTTCTTTCATCCAGTCCGCATAGTTTGTCCAGGTTTCAAGCTTTTGCTCGCCGAAACGCGGGGCGTCATCCTGATATTTCGGAGAGAGCCACTGCTGGCTTTTCTTCACGAGTTCCGGGTCCAGGTCAGGTACGGCATTCGCCAGAATTTCCGCAGCTTCCTCGGGATTTTCAATCGCGAACTCATAACCTTTCACTGTGGCGGCTGTGAATGCCCTGACGGTGTCCGGATCCTTGTTGATCAGCTTTTCGCCAGTCGTCAGGACCGGTGTGTAATAATCGAGCTTATCGGAATAATCCTTCAAGTACTGCATGTTGAGTTCCATGCCCCGCATCTCGGCTTCGACTCCTGTCCAGCCGTAATACACCCAGGCCAGATCCACATCCCGCCGGATTGCCGTGAAAAAGTCGGAAGACCCCATGTTGATGAAATTCACTTTGCTGACGTCGCCGCCATCCTGCTCCATGAGTGATTTGACGACAGCCTGTTCAACAGGTGCGCCCCAGCCGCCATAGTTTTTGCCTTCGAAGTCTTTCGGGGATTCAATTCCTTCTTCTTTCAGGGAAGCGAAGCCCGATGTGTTGTGCTGGATAAGCGCGGCGATCGAGACGATCGGGATATCCGCTGCGCGCGCCTCGGTCAGCGCTTCCTGTGCACCTATTCCGAATTCTGCTTTTCCTGATGCGACGAGCTGGTCAGCTCCCGCCTCGCCCGGCATGATGATTTCCACGTTCAGCCCTTCATCCTTGAAATAGCCTTTTTCCTGAGCAACATAGATTCCCGTGTGGTTCGTGTTCGGCGTCCAATCGAGCGCAAAGCGGACATTTTTCACGGAGTCCTTACTACTGCCTGTATCCTCGGCGTTTTCACCGCCGCTTCCGCTTCCGCATGCGCCGAGCAGAAGCATGGCGGGAAGCAGGATGCCTGTCAATCGTTTCAATCCGTTTCCCTCCTGTTGGTTCACACTGCAACAAGAAAACGCGCACTCCCATACAGCAGGAGTGCGCGTCACATAATCATTATGCAATGAATATGTTCCCTCCGCTGGCGTTACCCAGATCAGGTTCAAAGGGTCTGCAGAATCTGCATCTCAACCGGTTGTCCGGTACCCCTACATATTGTCAGTGATGAAATTAGTCTATCCAACTACCACTTTGCCATACTTTCGGTGAACCTGCAACTCGGTTCTTCGGGCGGTTTTTCCTTTTCCCATTGAATTCAGTCATGATATACTGAGGAGTAAGGAAATTACAACTGATTCTGCAAACAGAAAGCGAGTGGTCACAATGGGCCGTAAGTGGAACAACATCAAAGAAAAGAAGGCGTCAAAAGATGCGAACACCAGCCGGATTTACGCAAAATTCGGCCGTGAAATATATGTAGCAGCGAAACAGGGGGAACCGGATCCGGAATCGAACCAGGCGCTGAAGATCGTTCTGGAGCGTGCGAAGACGTACAGCGTTCCGAAAACGATCATCGAGCGGGCAATTGAGAAAGCAAAAGGCGGAGGCGACGAGAATTACGACGAACTCCGCTATGAAGGCTTCGGACCGAACGGCTCCATGGTCATTGTCGATGCACTGACAAACAACGTTAACCGGACAGCCTCCGAAGTGCGTGCAGCGTTCGGCAAAAACGGCGGCAACATGGGAGTCAGCGGCTCGGTCGCATACATGTTCGACCATACGGCGGTATTCGGTGTCGAAGGCAAAACAGCGGATGACGTACTGGAGCTGATGATGGAGCATGACGTCGACGTCAATGATATTTCGGAAGAGGACGGACAAGTGCTCGTCTACGCGGACCCATCCGCATTCCACGATGTGCAGGAAGCGTTCAAAGCAGAGGGCATCACTGAGTTCACCGTAGCGGAACTGATGATGATCGCGCAGAATGATGTCCAGCTGGATCCGGAAGCTGCCGAGCAGTTTGAAAAGATGATCGATGCCATCGAAGATCTGGAAGATGTGCAGCAGGTCTACCATAACGTCGATCTCGAAAACGAGTAATGACTGGCCGTTCCGGGGAACCGGAGCGGCTTTTTTCCGTCTGTATAAGGCCGCCTCCGTTTCTTGACTTGCAATAGGGGGTAGGCTAAACTTGTGACAGGTACGGACAGTGATTGAACACGCGCCCCTGCGCTGTTTTGCTGTCCCGGAATGGAGGAGCCTCATGGAAAAAACGGATTTTCTGCCCGTCATACTCGGGTCTGATGACAACGCATACGGCATGGCACGCGCTTTCCATGAACAGTATGGGATTGTCAGCATCGTGGCGACGAAAGGCGAACTGCTGTCGACGATGCACAGTAAGATCGTCGACAAACGGATCTTTGCAGACTTCGACGAGCCTGCCGTGTTCGTCAAGAGCCTTCTGCAGCTGAAAGATGATCTGCTGGAACGTACGGAAAAACTTCTATTGATTGCCAGCAATGAAAACTACGTCGAGCTTGCGGTCCGCAGCCGCAGTGAGCTGGAACCTTATTACATATTGCCGTTTGTGGATGAACAGATGATGGATGACATTATCTTCAAAGAAAACTTCTACGACATGGCCGAGAAATACAACTTGGATTACCCGGACACGGTCATGTTTGAAAAGGGCATGGATCCCCATGCTCCTCTTCCATTCGACTTTCCGGTTGTCGTCAAGCCTTCGGACAGCATGCGTTATTTCATCGCGCAGTTCGAAGGGAAAAAAAAGGCGTACGTCCTCCATACAAAAGAGGAGTATGTCGATGCGATTGAGAAGATCTACGGCTCGTCTTACGATGGGAAACTGATTATCCAGGATTACATTCCCGGCGATGATACGGTCATGCGCGTGCTGAATGCGTATTGCGACCGCAACGGCAAAGTGCGGATGATGTGCCTTGGACATGTGATCTTGGAAGACTACACGCCGGTTTTGATCGGCAACTACGTCGGCATCGTCGGCGAGGAGAACCAGGCATTGTACGACCAGTACAAAACGTTCCTTGAAGCGATCGGGTTCACCGGCTATGCGAATATCGACTTGAAGTACGACCGCCGGGACGGCAAATATAAAATCTTCGAACTTAACATCCGTCAGGGACGCAGCAGTTTCTTCGTCACAGCGAACGGCTACAACATGGCAAAGTATTTGGTGGAAGACCGTGTCTATCATCGGGACAACCCCGTGGAATACGGCCGCAACGAAGTTCTCTGGCATGCGGTGCCGCTTAAACTGCTCGTCAAGTACACGATGGACGATCAGCTCAAAAGTCAGGTGAAACGGCTTATCCGCGAAGGGAAGACGGCGTCCACGCTGTATTACGAGCAGGACAAGAACCTGATGCGCACGCTGAAACTCCGCAACTATTACCGCAGCTACTACAAGCGGTTCGATCAGTATTTTAAACACAAAGACTAACGGCAATTGTACAGCCGCATCTGTCCTCGGCAGGTGTACTGCAGCTAAGGAGTGTCAATTCAGTGCCAATTTTGGATAAAAACAATGCGGCCGATGTCGGACGCTACAATGCGTTCATCCGGTCCTCTCCTCATCGGGCTTTGACACAGGACCTGAACTGGTCGCACGTTAAAGACGATTGGGGCAATGAACAAGTATATCTGGAAGAAGAGGGTGAGATTGTCGCGGCAATGTCCCTGCTCATCAAGCGCGTACCGGGCGGTTATTCGCTGCTCTATGCACCGCGCGGACCTGTCTGTGATGTTTACGATGAAAAGAAAGTGGCCGCGCTCATCAAAGAAGCTGAGCCGCTGGCGAAAAAGCACAAAGCGTTCGCTTTGAAGATGGATCCCGAAGCGGCATACGATGACCGGCTTGACCGGATCTACCGGGATGCCGGCTACACCGTGCACAACTCGGAAGCTGGAAAGGATGATCTCATCCAGCCGCGCATGAACATGATCGTCCAGCTCGACGGGAAGGACGAGGAGACACTGATAGCGGGCTTCCGGAAAAAAACACGCAACCTGATCCGCAGTGCTGCGAAAAAAGGGGTCGAGACATCCTGGGCACGGACCGATGATTATCTCACTGCGTTCTACGACATTTACAAGACGATGGCGGAGCGGAACCATATCACGACACGGTCGTATGAATACTTCGTCAAGCTCCGCGATAACTTCGAAGGTCTCCGCGTCTATTTGATGACGCACGAAGGGGACAAGTTGGCCGGCGCTGTCACCATCAATTATAACGGTAAAATGTATTATCTTTATGCCGGCAGCACGAACGTCAAACGCAACATGAACCCGAATCATCTTATGAACTTCGAAATGATGAAGTGGGGACTCGATGAAGGAGCGGTTTCATACGATTTAGGCGGTATTTTCAGCACGGATTCGGAAAAAGACGGCCTCTACTCATTCAAGAAGAGTTTCTTCAATAATGAAGAGGAAAGTGTGACAACATATATCGGCGAAATCGATCACGTCTACAAGCCGTTCCTGTACAGCATGTTCGTGAAAGTCGTGCCGAAGGTGCAGCAGCTGAAGA
Source organism: Sporosarcina koreensis (assembly GCF_000826145.2). Taxonomy (GTDB): domain Bacteria; phylum Bacillota; class Bacilli; order Bacillales_A; family Planococcaceae; genus Sporosarcina; species Sporosarcina trichiuri. The sequence goes on along the minus strand of NZ_LN651336.1, from coordinate 206,665 downwards.
AAAAACTGAAACGCAATTGAACAGGGGCTGCTCCGGCAGCTCTTTTTCAATTGCCGGCCCCTGCTGGCGGAACTTAACGGATATCCGTTCGTTCCTATAAGAAGAGCATTCATCAAATATGAAAAATCCGTACAGAAAGTTAGATGACATATGAAAACATTAGGAATCATCGGCGGTGTCGGTCCGCTGGCTACGATGTATTACGGCAATATGGTTGTCAGGCTGACCGATGCAAAGACCGATCAGGAACACATCAACATGATCATCCTGAATGACACCGCAATTCCCGATCGTACGGCGTTCATTCTGGACGATACGAAGGAGGACCCTGTGCCCCGGCTCGTGGAAGACGCGAAGAAGCTCGAGGCGCTCGGCGCTGATGTCATTGCAATTCCCTGCAATACGGCCCATACATTCTACAGAGATATCCAGCAGGCCATCGGCATTCCGCTTATCCATATGGTGAGGGAGACGGCGGATCGGGCGGCGGCGGAAGGGGCGGTGCGTGTCGGGATTCTGGCGACGACAGGTACGATCCGGGCCGGCGTCTACCAGGATGCCTGCAGACAGGCCGGACTGACACCTGTAGTGCCCGATGACAGCACCCAGCAGCTGGTGATGCGTGTCATCTATGATCAGGTGAAAGCGGGACAGCCTGCAGATGAAGCGGTCTGGAACGAAATCACCGCCGCTATGGAAGCACAGCAGTGCGACCGGATCATTCTCGGATGCACCGAGCTGTCGATCGTGAAGGAGGAACTGGCGCTCGGCAGCCGATTCATCGACGCACTCCGTGTTCTGTCCGAAACGACAGTCATCCGTTGTGGTGCACCTTTGAGAAATCGCTGAGACAAAAGGTTTTCTGCCTCTCCGGCTTCTTTATTTTTCTTTGTCGAAATGCCCTGCTGTAAGGTTTACGACCCCTTTGGAAAAGGAATAGATAGATGGGTCCGAGAACAAGGAGGAACAAGCAAGATGATGAAAATCGAAGAAACCAAAATGGATATGAAGCGCGAGGATGTCATACAGCGCCTGGTGGATCGCGGTATCTTTAAAATCGACGGAAAGCAATTGTATGAACTTCCATTCTACTCACTCATGAAAGAATATTATAAGCAAGTGTAATGCTGACAGCCGGTTAAGGACTTTTCCCTTAGCCGGTTTTGTTATCAGGGAAAAACACGGAAACGGGGAGATGTCATGAACAGCAGTACATCGATACGGGACAAGTTCCGCTGGGTGATCGATACCGATATTTTGACGCTGCAGCAGGCGATGGAGGACGGCAGACTGACCGCCGAACAATTGGTCCTGTTCTATTTGGACCGGATAGCAACTGTCGGACAGGAGACGGACGCTGTTCTCGAAGTGAACCCGCACGCACTGCAGATTGCACAGATGCTCGACGGGGAGCGGCAGCAGACAGGCAGACGTTCCATGCTGCACGGGATCCCGATCCTTTTGAAAGACAACATGGATACCGGAGACGCGATGCATACAAGCGCGGGCAGCCTGGCGCTTGCGGATTATTATGCGCCGCGCGATTCGTTCCTGGCTGCAAAACTGCGCGAAGCGGGAGCAGTCCTTCTCGGAAAGACGAATATGACGGAATGGGCGAATTTCCTGTCCGAGGATATGCCGAACGGCTACAGTTCCCGCGGAGGGCAAGTCAAAAACCCTTACGGTCCCTTCGAAGTCGGCGGTTCAAGCTCGGGCTCCGCTGTGGCCGCGTCAGCAAGTCTGGCAGCCGCATGCATGGGGACGGAGACGACAGGGTCGATCATCCATCCGGCTGCACAGAACGGGATTGTCGGATTGAAACCGACCGTCGGCGCCATCAGCAGGCGGGGCATCATTCCGCTGTCGGTATCGCAGGATACGCCTGGTCCGATGGCGAGAACAGTTTCAGATGCGGCTATCGTATTCCAGGCGTTGCTCGGAGAGGATCCGGAAGACCCAGTCACAGCGACCTGCCCATTCCGGGCGGCTGACGATTGGCTTGGCTTCCTGTCCAAGGATTCGCTGGCAGGCGTCAGGGTCGGTGTCGCCCGATCGATCTTCGCACGCGAAGTGTCCGATGAACGGATGGGGCTGTTCGAGTCGGCGCTGGCTGTACTGGAGCAGGCAGGTGCGATTATCAGAACGATCGACTTAGGGACGAAGGAAGATGACTTATGGTATGACGTACTGCTGCACGAGTGCAAGGCCGCGCTGAACGCGTATCTCGGCAGGACCCCTGCAGTAAACCCGATCCGCTCAGTCGATGACATCATCCGTTACAACGAAGAACATCCGGCGGATACCCTCGCTTATGGCCAGGAGCTGCTGAAGGACATCAACAATCGGAGTGGCAGATTGACGGAACCTGCATATATTGAAGCACTCATCCGGAACCGCCATCTCGCTGAGAATGTCGCTCTCGGGAAAGCGATGGAGGAAAACGGGGTGGACGTGCTCGTATTCCCTCAGGATCACGGTTGCAGCTTTGAAGCGGCTGCAGGCTATCCGTCCGTCACGGTCCCGTCTGGTGTAACTGCGGAAGGCGAGCCATTCGGGCTGACGTTCACAGGGGAAGCATTCTCGGAACCGGACCTGATCGGCTATGCCTATGCATTCGAACAGCTGACACAGGCAAGGCAGACACCCTCAATTGTCTAGAAGTGACTAACAAGCGGACCTCCAGTTATGGTAAACTGGAAGGAAGAGAGTGAAAGAGGGGATGGCTATGTCCTTTTTAGAAGGATTTGAACGTACGGTTCAGGAAAAATGGAAATTCGAGAACGCAATGCCCATCCAGGAACAGATGATTCCGGAGATGCTGGCCGGACGTGATGTTGTCGCAGAATCACCGACAGGGTCGGGAAAGACGCTTGCGTACGTACTGCCGCTGCTGAATTTGACAGACGGCAGCAGAAAGCAGACGCAGGCACTGATCATCGCGCCTTCACAGGAATTATCGATGCAGATCGTCAATGTTATCCGTGAATGGGTGGCAGGTACACAGGTAACGGTCACCCAGCTGATCGGCGGCGCCAACATGCAGCGTCAGATCGAGAAGCTGAAGAAGAAACCGACCATCGTTGTCGGGACCCCAGGCCGGCTGGCGGAACTCATCAAGAACAAAAAGCTCAAGATGACGGAAGTCCGCCATATCATATTGGATGAGGGCGACCAGCTGCTGTCACGCGAAAACCGGGTCATGGTAAAAGGGATCATCGAGGCGTCACATGAAGGACGGCAGGTCGCTGTCGTCTCCGCGACAATCACGGAAGAGATTGAGGACGTGGCGTCACGTTTCATGAAAGACCCGATCCGGCTGAAAGTGACGGCCGAAGAGATGCCTGCCTCCGGGGAAGTCATCCATTCGTATGTGAAGACGGATGTAAGGAACAAAACGGATCTCCTGCGGGGATTGTCACACGTGGAAGGCATGCGGGGACTCGCATTCCTGAATAATGTCGACCAGCTGCGCATGAAAGAGATGAAACTCCAATACGAGGGCGCTCCCGTCGGCGTGCTCTATTCGGATATGACGAAGTTCGAGCGGCAGGAGACGCTCGATAAGTTCCGGAAGGGGGAGATCCGTATCCTCATCGCCACCGACCTCGCGGCACGCGGACTCGATATCGAAGGATTGACGCATGTCATCCATGTCAACGTCCCGCACACGATCGAGCAGTATGTCCATCGTTCCGGACGGACTGGCAGGGCGGGAGCGGACGGAGAAGTACTGACGCTGCTGTCCTATGCGGAGGAACGGGATTACCGGAAACTTTCAAAAGGCTACAAGCCCGTGCAGAAAGTGTGGCACGGCGGAAAACTGATCGAGGGCAATTCCAAGACGGTCGGCACTTCAGCCCGCACGATGCCGAAAAAGAAAAACTAACAAAAAAGGTCCTGCCCGGAGTGTTCCGGGCAGGACCTTTTTTCAGATTTCCGTCAGGATGATCGGCTTGTCTTTCGTGACGATGATCGTATGCTCGATCTGCGCGACAAGGGACTTATCAGGAGTGATGAACGTCCAGCCGTCGCCTTCTTCGATAATATGCTCAGCTTTCTGGGAGATGAATGGCTCCACGGCCAGAACCATGCCTTCTTTCATGATCGTCGGCTCCCATGGATCAAAATAATTGAGCACATGCTGCGGCTCTTCGTGAAGTGACGTGCCGATCCCATGGCCGGTGAGGTTCTTGATGACTTTCAGACCGTTGTCCTTCGCTTCCCGTTCCACCGCTTTTCCGATCTGATTCAGGCGGGATCCCGCTTTCACTTTTGTCATCGCACGGTCGAATGCGCGTTTTGCTGTATCGCAAAGCCGCTGTTTCGCGTCATCGGCAGTCCCGATGACAAATGAAATTCCAGTATCCGCAAAATATCCGCCATAAGAACCGGAGACATCGATGTTGACGAGATCCCCATCCTTCAGTACACGTTTCCCCGGGATACCATGCGCCACTTCGTGATTGACACTGAGGCACGTATAGCCAGGGAAGTCATATTGGTCGATAGGGGCGGACACAGCTCCTTTTTCTGCGAACAGCCTGCCGCCGAGCTCATCCAGCTCCTTCGTTGTCATGCCGGGCTTGGTGGCGGCTTTCATCTCTTCGCGGATTTCCGCTACGATCCGTCCGATTGTACGCAGACCTGCAATTTCCTCTTCTGTCTTTGCAATCATGTTAAATCCTTCTTTCTGTACGTCGGTTGTCTTCCTTACTATACCACAAGTTTCTGCCGCACTTCGAACAGGCTGTTTCTTCTACAGTTTGAACACTTTAATGCCCTGGACGATGTTCCAGATCAGGACGATCAGGAACAGGAAGCCGTAAGCGAGCATGATGAGCAGCGGGGCGGCGCCCATGTAACTGTAGGATTCCAGCATCCCGGCTGCACCCGGATCGGTCAGTAGCTGTTCAGTACGGGTCTTCATCGTAAGCAGGCGGAAAAACGAAAATACGGAAGCGGCAGCGATCAGAAATGCGGGAATCAGATGGGAAATGAAGGCCCGTTTGGAATGGTGCTTGACGTCCCGGTCCTCCACAGCAAACCAGACGATGAGCGGAACGAGAAGGGGGGCGAAAAAGATGCTGAAGTAGCTGAGAGACGAAAGCGCTTTAGCGGATGTCATGGCAGGAGGCTCCTTTCAGAGAAACGGTTTGTTCATCAGTATAGCCATTCCTCCCGCAAAACCTACATGGAATTCAGCGGGTACGGGAAAACCCTGTCCCGGCATATGCTAGAACAGGGTTTCCTCAGATTTCGATTGCACGGTTGAAGGCGAAAGAATCCAATACCCGAAGACCATGAGCGCCATCAGGAATAATGCAGAAAGAGTGATGAAAAGCTCATCCATCCAGACATTCACGATAATGCCGAGGAAAACCCAGAGAATGACGGCTGTAATCGCTCCATCCCTGTGGTGAAAGCTGAAATGCAGCGCCACCGCTGCCAGTATCGATAAATTGAGGATTGTCCATAATACAATACTGAGACCGAGCCTGCTCCATTCATCGAAGACAAGAAGATAGTTGGCATTCAAGACAAGGTCCACGATTGTCCATGCGAGAAACAAGGAAATCGGCACACGGCCGGCGAGATCATTACGCTTCTTCGGATACGTCCGGTAAAGCAGATACAATGTGATAAGAAGTACGATGGTAACAGTAAATGCCCATGCATAGTGACTGTAATGCCAAAGAGGGAACCAGACTGCATTCAGCAGGCAGGCAATTGAAAAAAGGACAATCCGTAATGGTGCGGAGAAATCCGAAGATCGCATCTTTATGATCCAATAGGCGAGAATCACGAGCAGCAGCGGACGGATCAGGAGTGCATAGTCAGCAGGCAGCAGCAGGACTGGAAGTTTATGGGCGATTTCAATTGTTGTCTGGCCATTGACCGGAATCGTGTTCGAAAGAAGAACCGATCCGGTGAGCAAAAGAAAAGCGAAAGAACAAATCATTTTTTTCATGTACTATCCTCCTGACTTTAGTATACTAGGAAGCAGCAGGCAGTAAGGATGCATTTATGAAGTTTTCATAACAATTCACTTGAAATGTACACATATGAGGAAAAGCTGTCAATTTGAATAACATGGTATAATCATCAGGACCGCAGGCATTTTTGTAATTGTTCAGCGGCTATTGCATACTGCCGCTGTGAGGAGTGAATCGGATTGTGATCATACTTGAAGGGAATCGATGTTATCTCCGTATATTGACGGAAGAAGATGCTGTTGTCTTCACCGAGCTGGTATCCCGTAACAGGGAGTATTGGACGGTTTTTGAACCGCGTCACGATGCGAGCTATTACACTGTCGGCATGCAGCGTGAAAAAATCCGTGAATCCCTGTATCAGATGCGTGACCGGCGAGAATACAACTTCGGTATCTTCGACAGTGAAACGAGCCGGATCGTCGGGCAGATATCACTGTACAGCATCAAACGGCTGCCGTTCTCCAGCGGCTTTGTCGGCTATTCCATCGATCATGCAGCTGCAGGGCAGGGAATCGGCTCCGAAGCACTGCATCTCATTACCGAATTTGCATTTGAAACAGCAGGACTCCATCGTGTGGAAGCCTACGTTTCACCTCGCAATATCGCATCGATCCGTGTGCTGGAGAAAGCCGGCTACAGCCAAGAAGGGCTTCATCGGAAACTGCTCTACATCAATGGGGTCTGGGAGGATCATTACATGTATGCCCGGCTTGAAGACGATTTTTGAAAGGGTAAGGCCGCGTGGCGGTATTTGAAAAGCCGTCTCCGGATTCTGTTTCACCATTGAAAAACGCATTTCGCAGACCATTCCAGTCTGCAAAATGCGTTTTTTGTCTATTTCCCGGGAAATAAGGCGGATTTCAGTTTCCCGATCCGGACACTTTCTCATAGCCGTCTTCTATGACATCGAGACGTCCTGTCTCGGGGTCGATGACGAGCCCGTGCACAGGGACAGTCTTGTCCATAAGTGGGTGGTTGCGTACAGCGTCAGCGCTCTGCTTCACACTCTCTTTGACGTCTTTGAAACCGTGCAGCCAGCCTTCCAGGTCGACACCGGCATGAGTCAGCGTACTGAACAAATCCCTGTCGATTCCCCGGTCCACCATTTTGTCGATAATTGCATCCGTATTGATGGAACTCATACCGCAATCGTAATGTCCGACTATGTAGACTTCGTCGGCCTGCAGTTCATAGACGGCAATCAGCAGGCTCCGCATGATACTGCCGAACGGGTGTGCAACAAGGGCGCCCGCACTCTTGACAATTTTGGCATCTCCATTCTTGAGGTTCATCGCTTTCGGCAGGAGTTCGATCAGCCGTGTATCCATACAAGTCAGGATGACGATCCGTTTGTTCGGGAACTTGGTTGTTACATACTTCTCATATTCGTGTTCATCCACAAATTTCGCATTATGGTCCAGGATGGCTGAAAGGTTTGTCATGGTCAGTACCTCCGTAATTAGGATATCAGAAACAAAAAGGGCGCCAAGCGGCCGCCCTTTTTTTCTGTATGTGTTCGATGACAAGAGGATAGTGCGTTAATAACGGACATCCGGTTTAGGATCGATTGTTTCCGAATCGTGCGAAACCAGAGAATCGTTCATATAATGGATAATGAACATCGCAGCAATGCTGAAGACAACCATGAACCCAAGAACTGTAACGATAAGCAAGGCCATAATAAGTCTCCTCTCTTTTAATAATCAGTATCTCTTACCAGTATACCTTATTTCGAGAAGGATTTTAAGCGAATTTGGCCAGTTGGTGTGAAATCTTGTTTAAAAAGCCCAAGTTCCGCTGCGGAAGACCGGTTCGGTTGTGCCGTCTTCCAAGATGCCGTCGATGTCCATATCACCGGAACCGACCATGAAGTCGACGTGCGTGATGCTCTGATTCAGCCCATTCTCCTCTAGCTGTTTGCGGTCCATCTCTTTGCCGCCGACAAGGTTGAATGCATAAGCACTGCCGATCGCCAAGTGGTTGGATGCGTTCTCATCGAACAGCGTATTGTAAAATAACAGGCCGGATGCGGAAATCGGTGATTCGTGGGGAACGAGCGCAACCTCACCCAAATACTTTGCGCCTTCATCCGCCTCAATCAGGTTCTCCAGGACATCCTGCCCTTTGCCGGCTGTCACGCCAACGATTTTACCGTCTTTGAATGTGATTTTGAAATCATCGATGATCGTTCCGCCGTAGCTGAGCGGTTTTGTACTGGATACATATCCATTGACACCCGTTTTCAGAGGGGCTGTGAACACTTCCTCTGTCGGCATGTTAGCCATGAATTCCGTTTTGTCGGCATTCACACTGCCGGCACCGCACCATGTGTGCTTCTCGGGAAGCTCAATGGTCAGGTCGGTCCCCGGGGCGGTGTAATGCAGTTTCTTATAATGTTTCCCGTTCAGATAATCGACTTTTTCATGCAGCGTGCTGTCGTGCTGCTTCCATTCTTCAACCGGGTTCTCTTTGTCCGCCCGGACGGCTTTAAAGATCGCTTCCCACAATGCGGGGACCTGCTCGGCTTCCGGAAGGTCGGGGAAGACGAGGGCTGCCCAGTCCCTCGAAGGTGCTGCGACGACAGTCCAGCTCACTTTGTCTGCCTGCATCATCTGGCGGAACTCATCGAGCGCCTGCCCGCTTGCCTTCTGAGCGTCACGGATACGGGAAGGATCTACGTTTTTGAAGAGATCCGGGCTTTGCGAGACGATGCTCATGAATGCGGCACCCTGTTTCGCGAGCTCAACTCGCTCGTCCGCTTTCCAAGAAGGGAATTCGGCGAACGAATCGGCTGGTGCCTGCTCGTAGCGGATTCGTGATACGACATCATCGCTCCAGTCCACGAATACTTGCCGGGCACCTGCTGCATAAGCTTTTTCGACAATGATACGGACGAATTCCACCGTATCGATCGACGCACTGATGAATAATTTCTGATCCGGCTGGATATTGACACCGACCTTCACGGCCAGTTCTGCGTAATTCTGCAATTGCTGTTCAAATGTTTTCAAACTTGTCTAACCCCTTTCCCTGTCTGTCCTTATAGTACCAAGAAGGATTCGAAAAGTGCAAAAAGAAAGTATTGGCAGCGCTTTCAGCAGACACAGGGCAAACTTGTCGAGATTTCTCTGCGGATCCTCTAAAGAACTAGCAGATTTTGACGAAATAATAAGCAGAATGAAAGACATGGAGGTCTTTGCATGGATTTATCAACAGTATTTGGTCTGATCATCGGGGTCGTGGCACTTGGAGTCGGGATGTTCCTCAAAGGTGCTGCCCTGTCCAGTCTGATCAACCCTGCAGCTATCCTGATCATCATCTTCGGAACGATCGCTTCTGTCGTGATTGCGTTCCCTATGAATGAAATCAAACGGGTGCCGAAATTATTCGGTATACTTTTCAAGGAACAGAAACTGTCGTCCGACGCGGATATCATAAGGATGTTCTCTTCCTGGGCTGATGTGGCAAGACGGGAAGGACTGCTGTCCCTGGAAGCGCAGACCGATTCCATAGAGGACCCATTCCTGAAAAACGGACTGGGGCTTGCCATCGACGGTCAGAATGCGGATTATATACGGGACGTGCTCAGCGAAGAGGTCGATGCCATGGCCGAACGCCACTCAGCCGGTTCACAGATTTTTTCCCAGGCGGGCACCTATGCGCCCACACTCGGAGTACTCGGGGCGGTCATCGGCCTGATTGCCGCTCTTGGTGATATGAATGATATCGAGAAGCTCGGACATGCAATTTCCGCAGCATTCATTGCGACACTTCTCGGGATTTTTACAGGGTATGTGCTGTGGCATCCATTTGCAAATAAGCTGAAAAGGAAGTCAGCTGAAGAAGTCCGGCAGAAGAACATGATGATCGAGGGGATCCTGTCCGTCCTGGAAGGAGAAGCGCCCCGGGTGATCGAACAGAAATTGTCTTCATATCTGTCTATGGAGGAACGCCGCAAATTAGCCAATGCAGATCCGAAAGGCAAGGAGGCGGGGGAAGTTGCCGAAGAAGCGTAAACGTAAAAAAGAAGAGCACCACGTGGATGAGTCCTGGCTCCTCCCGTACTCTGATTTGCTGACGCTGCTGTTGGCGCTGTTCATCGTTCTCTTTGCATCGAGTTCCATTGATGAAGCGAAACTGAGCCAGCTGTCTTCCGTGTTCAGTGAAATCTTCGATGGCGGCAACGGTGTAATGGAAAGTTCCGCCCCTACGACCATGCCAGTGCCGCAAAATGGTGAAGACACCGAAAACGAAAACTCTTCTTATTTGGAAGACCAGCGCTCGCTCGGTGAAATACAGGAGAACCTGGAAGACTATATCGCGGATAATGAGCTGGAAGGCCAGTTCGATACGAAACTGACGGAAGAAGGTCTGCTCGTAACAATCCGGGACAGTGTACTGTTCGGACCGGGACGGGCGGAGATCGACAGCCAGTATAAGTCGATTGCGACCGATATCGCCAAGCTGCTTGTATTTGAAAAACCGAGACAGATCGTCATCACCGGACATACGGACAATGTGCCGATGCTGAGCGGAGCTTACAAATCGAACTGGGAGCTGAGCGTCATGCGCGCCGTCAACTTCCTGTCCATCATCGCTGAGAATGACAAGATCGACCCGATGGTGTTCAGTGCGAAAGGGTACGGGGAATTCCGCCCGATTGCAACCAATGACACAGAAGCCGGGCGGGCGAAGAACCGGCGTGTGGAAGTGCTGATCCAGCCGCTTGTCCTGAAAGACGGATCAGCTTATGAAGCCCCGTCCGAATAACACAAACAGAAAAGGACTGGCCCGGTAAACGGGACAGTCCTTTTAACGTGCATCCAGTGCCCATCAAATAGAAAAGGGATGGATCACCAATCGGGACCCATCCCTTATTTCATCAGATCGTGTCAGCTGCGGAGCGAGCCGAGTTCCGACACGATCGCCTGCATTTCATTCGGCGTGATGTTGTCACGCTTCATGACCATTTCATAGATATAGTGCAAGTCTTCGTATTGGGATGTGCTGAAGTTCTCAGCTTTCATGGCATCGACATTCACCATCCGCAGCTTTTCTTTAATCTGATCGATCATATACGAGACATTTTCAGGAGTGGGCTGTGTAAGATCCATAGAGTTTCCGCCTTTCGGTTTCTATGGAACCCATCATTCCATTATTTCGCTTTGGTGTCAACCGGAACACCGGATTCCAATTGCTTTTCCTCTTTGATCTTTGCCTGGAATCGTTTCGTCTCATAGACGATCACTCCCGACAGACCAAGAAGTCCGATGAGGTTCGGAATCGCCATCAGGCCGTTCAGCACGTCAGCCAGAGACCAGACGACATCAAGCGTTGCGACAGCTCCGACGAAGATGAAAAGGACGAAGATAATGCGGTAGGCGAAGACCGCCTTCGGATTCGGGAACAAGTACTGGAAACATTTCTCTCCATAATAGCTCCATCCGAGAATGGTGGAAGTTGCAAAGAAAATAAGCCCGATCGTAACGATCATTGGTCCGGCGCTGCCGAGGAATGTGCCGAATGCTTCCCCTGTTAGTGCACCTTTGTCGATTCCTTTGTCCCACTGGCCGGACATGACGATTGTAACTCCAGTGATAGAACAGATGATGAGTGTGTCGAACAGCACTTGCGTCATGGAAATGAGTGCCTGGCGACCCGGCATATCCGTACGCGCTGCCGCGGCAGCGATCGGTGCGGAACCGAGGCCGGCTTCGTTCGAGAAGAGACCGCGTGCAACGCCAAAACGGATGACCGTACCGATTGCACCTCCGGCAAGCGCCTGCCCGGAAAACGCGTCACTGAAAATCAGACCGAATGCAGCCGGAACCAGATTGAAGTTGGTAATAAGGATGATTGCACCTGCAATGAAATAGAACAATGCCATGATTGGTACGAAGAAAGCGGTTACGCGCCCGATAGACTTGATGCCGCCCAGGATGACCAAGGCGCCGAAGATGACAAGCGCGATGCCTGTAATCCAGAACGGGACATTGAATGCGTTGTTCATGGCGTCAGCAACAGCTTTTGACTGTGTCCCGTTACCGATGCCGAACGCAGCAAACGCGCCGAACACTGCAAATAGGACGCCGAGCCATTTCTGTTTCAGGCCGTGTTCCAAATAGTACATCGGCCCGCCGGCCATCTGCCCGTTCGCATCCTTGACACGGTACTTGACGGCCAGGATTGCTTCACCGTATTTGGTCGCCATCCCGAATAACCCGGCCACCCACATCCAGAAGATCGCTCCCGGACCTCCGGTTGCCACGGCACTGGCGACACCGACGATGTTGCCGACCCCGACGGTCGCCGCCATGGCGGTCATGAGAGCCTGGAATTGACTGATATCGCCATCCGCTTTTTTGTCATGCTTTCTTGAAAACACCTGCTTCAGTGAATACGGCAGCATCCTGAACTGGATGAAGGTCAGCCGGAATGTAAGAAAAATACCGGTTCCCACAAGCAATACGAGCAGAGGCGGCCCCCAAACGATATCACTCATCTTCCCTAAAAAATTCTGTACCTGTTCCATCCCCGATCCCCCCTAATGTGTGGTCGTGTCCTGATCATGTTTTGAAAGAATTGAAGTGGATCCCCTCCCTAAAAATCATATACTTGATTATTATTAATATTGCGAAACTTATAGTCCTGCGTCAAGTACTTTTTTTCTTATGCGTATGTGTTTGTTTGTTTCTTACTGACCCGGGTATAATACGGTAAGAAATTCAATACACATTTTGGAGGTCGTTGAAATGGGAAACAGTAAACTCGGAAGATTTGTCCTGATTGGTGCATTACTCGGTGTAGCGGCTGCGATGATCGACCGCTCGACCCGTACAACTGTTGTATCGACATCGAAAAAGACTGCAAATGAGCTCTCCTACTACGCAAAGAACCCGGATACGCTGAAACAGAAACTGATGGAGCAGAAAGACAAGTTCCAGGCGGCATACGATCAGCTCTCAGGAGACGTTTCCTACATCAAGGAACAAGTGGAAGAGCTCAAGTCCCTGACTCCGCAAGTGAAAGAACTTGTGACGGATACGAAAGAGACATTCACCGGTTCGAAGGAAGAATACGAAGAGATTCTGAAAGACCCTTCGAAATCCGCAGCAAAAGCGACTACCTGACGAAGCAGCACCCGAAGGAGTGAAGCGCATTGAATAAACAAGACGAAAAGAATAAGTCCGATGGGTCGCCTTCTCTCGAGAAGGCCCATCAGGACAAGCAGTACATAAACCAAGTATCCCATCGGTCCAATAATCAGTCGAGTGGCTTTTCAGATACAAAAGTCGGAGGATTCGTGGCTGATGTGAAGGAAGGGGATATCCATTCATTCGACGTAACAACGAAAGACGGATTCATGAAAGAGCTTATTCTGCGGGTAAAAACGGTGGACGTATCGGGACTCGGTGCTGAACTCTCGTATTTCTTCCTGCTTTCCATGTTCCCTCTGCTGATCTTCATGTTCACCCTGCTGCCGTATCTGAACCTGGATCAGGCGGAGATCATGATGTTCATCCGTGATTATGCGCCTGCCGAAGTTGCGAAACTGATCGATGACAACTTGTCGCAAGTGTTGTCGAACCGCCACGGCGGTCTGCTCTCGGTCGGGATCCTGGCGACGATCTGGTCAGCCTCCAAAGGGATGAATGCCGTTACGAAAGCGCTGAACCGCTCGTTCTTCAAGGAAGACTCACGCTCCTTCATCATTCAGCGGGGGATGTCCATTGTATTCACGCTCATGCTCGTCCTTGTTGTCGTAGTGGCACTGGTTCTGCCGGTGTTCGGGCAGCAGATCGGGTCGGTCATCTTCTCGTATTTCGGCTTGGAAGAAGGGTTCGCGACCATCTGGAACTCGCTGCGGTTCATACTGCCGCCTGTGCTGATCGCCGTCGTGTTCACACTCATCTATTGGCTCGTGCCGGACGTCAAGATACCGTTCAAGGCTGCTCTGCCGGGAGCGCTGTTTGCGACGATCGGCTGGATCATCACAACACTTGCATTTTCGTTCTATGTTTCGAATTTCGGAAGTTATGCCAACACGTACGGAAGTATCGGAACGATCATCATCCTGATGCTGTGGCTCTATTTCTCTTCGATCATCCTGATGATCGGCGGGCAGATCAATGCCGTTGCCAAAGAGCGCGTGGAAAAAATCAGACAGCAAAAAAACAATGCTCCGGCCTAAGCGGCTGGAGCATTGTTTTTTAGTCTGTTGAGTTCAGCATACGCAGGCCATTCAGGATAACGAGGATCGTACTGCCTTCGTGGCCGATGACACCGAGGGGCAGATCGACCGCCTGCATGAAGTTCGAAACGATCAATACCGCGATGACGAAAATCGAGAAGAACACATTTTGCTTGACAATCCGCTGCATTTTGCGGGACAGCTTGATTGTATAGGGGAGCTTCGTCAAGTCGTTCTTCATGAGGACGACATCCGCTGTCTCCAGCGCGACGTCAGTCCCTTCACCCATCGAGATGCCGCTCGTCGCTGTGGCGAGCGCTGGCGCATCATTGATACCATCACCGACCATCCCTGCCGTTCCGTACTGCTGCATCAGCTCCTTCACTTTCTCGACCTTCATATCAGGCAGACAGTCTGCAGCATAGGAATCGACGCCAGCCTGTGCCGCAACGGCCCGGGCTGTCTTTTCGTTGTCACCTGTCACCATGATCGTCTTCAGGCCGGCCTGTTTCAATTCCTGGATGGCCCGCACAGCCTCAGGGCGGATGACATCCTGCAGCGCGGCCGCTGCCAGGATCCCTTCCTGGTCTCTGATGAAGACAAGCGTTTTGCCATCTTCCGTCAGATTGAAGGCACTGCCGTCTCGGAATGCACGTGCTTCCGATTCACCGACGAATCGCGGACTTCCCACGATCACTTCACCCTCCGGCGGATATGCACGGAGCCCATTGCCTGGGACCTCCTCGATCTGGAAGTCGCGTCTCAGCGACACGGCGCGTTCTGCTGCATAGGCCGTCACCGCAGATGCGAGCGGGTGGTTGGAGCGGGATTCGATGCCGGCAAGAAGAGAAAGGGTCTCCTCTTCTGACGCACCATCCCGCACGATGAAGTCGGTCACGACCGGCCGTCCTGTTGTCAATGTTCCGGTTTTGTCGAAGACGATCGCTTTCAGTGAACTCAAGTGCTCCAGATGGACGCCGCCTTTGAAGAGAACTCCCCGTTTTGCTCCATTGGAGACTGCTGCAAGGGTTGCAGGCATGATCGAAGCGACCAATGCGCAAGGTGAAGCGACCACCAGGAGGACGATCGCCCGGTAGAACGTTGTCGTCCAGTCCCATCCGACAAGGTAGTGGGGGAGGAACAGCATGATTGCGACAGCGACGAGCACCACCTTCACATAGCTTCCTTCAAACCGCTCGATGAACTGCTGAGATGGTGATTTTTCACTTTGCGCGTTCTGAACCATTGCGATGATCTTCTGAAACAGAGACTCACTGCTCGGTTTCGTCATTTCCATTTCAATGACGCCGCTGATGTTGACAGTCCCTGCGAATAACTCATCACCTGCTGCCTTATCGGCAGGTACGGATTCGCCATTGATGGCTGACATATCGACAGACGTAGTTCCTTTCAAAATCGAACCGTCCACAGGTATCCGCTCACCAGGTTTCACCAGAAGCCTTGCACCGACCTGCAGGGATGCGGTCGGCACGCTTTCCTCCGATCCGTCTTCCTGGATCAGCCGGGCCTCTTCAGGCTGGAGTTCCATGAGTGAAGAGATTTCCTTATGGCTTTTGTTCATCGTGTACGTTTCCAGCGCACCGCTCAGCGCGAAGATGAAGATCAGGATGGCGCCTTCCGCCCAATATCCGATCATGGCGGATCCGACAGCAGCAAACACCATCAGCATCTCGACGTTCAATTCCTTGTTCGCAATCGTCTCTTCGATACCTTCCTTCGCTTTCGCATACCCGCCGATCAGAAAAGCGATGACATACAAAACGATTGAAGACATCTCAGCACCATTTTTGCCGCTCAGCCAGGCGGCGATGATCAGTACCCCTGAAATGATTGCCATTGCCAGCTCGAGGTGCTCTTTCCAGTCAAATGATCTCGTTTCCTCTGCTGCTGTGTGAATGACCATAGTATCCCTCCTAATTGAGAATGAGTTTCACTTTCATTCTTCTAATAATGATTTGAAATTCAGCATTTCCAACTTGAATACACATGTAATGATACATATTACTTATTTATAATTATTATCATCTATACTATACTATACCACAACAAGTCGGAAAGTGAACAATTAAGAATGGGGATTTTTATATTCAGAGCAGAAGGGGGAGCAATGCGGCCATACCGGGCCAGACGGAAGGCCGCAAAAAAAGCCGAACAGCTCCTTTGCAGGAGTGTCCGGCTATTCGCGGTTCCAGGATTTCATTTCAACTTACCCATTTGGATTTCAAGATCGTCGACGAGACGGATCAAATGGTCGATCTCATCCAAGTCAGTTGTCTCCGGCTCGATGGAGTCCAGGGTTTCAAGGAATTGACTGAGCCGTTCCTTGAGTTCTTCCACTTGTGAAGGTTGTGAGCTTTGCAAAACAGACACCTCTTTCTGTTCATCAGTCTACAGGAGATACATAGGAGAATCAATAAACTGAAAATATGATACATTTAGACTATTTGAATAAAAATTCAGCCATGTTAGGATGAGGATAACCAAAACAGGAAGGAGGCGTACAAGGATCCTTACCAAAGAAGGAGGCGATTCGAAGACGTCTGGAAGTGGAAAATCTGCTGGCGAATTCGTGATATGACCATGGATACTTATTTACCAACATGAAACCCGGCGCTCGTCCTCTAGCGGAAGAGACCGGGTTTTCATGTGTCTTCAGATAAGTTCCACAGTCTTCACTACGTCAATACAGCCCGCGACGGATTGGTACATGGAACAGTTCTTGTCTGTCAGTTCCATGATTTTCGGAATCTTTTCCTCCGTCAGGCCTTCTGCACGCACTGTGATGTGGAGGTGGATCTTTTCAAGGCGGCTGGCGTCATCCTGCGAACGCTGCACGTCTTTCACTTCAATTGACAGCGACTCGGCAGGAGTCCGTTTCTTATCGAGGATCTTCCTCATGACGCCGCCTGTACATGCGGCGATGGAAGACACCATCAGCTGATACGGACGGAATCCTTTTTCCTCATTTGACGAAATCGTTAATGTCCCAAATTCCGTTTCGGTTTCAAATCCATGTTCTGTCATTTCAAGTTTCATGAATAATCCCTCCTCGTTATGCTATCATTATAGAGGTTTTTGTTTCAAAAGGGGTGTGGAATGCATGGAAGCTGCAGAACAGAAGATGCGGCACCGGTTCTGGGTGCTCGTCATCATCGTATCTATTTCAGGATTTTCCCAAGGGATGCTGCTGCCGCTTATTTCGTCTATTTTCGAACGGGACGGTATCTCAAGCACCCTGAACGGTTTGAATGCTACAGGTCTATACATAGGAACTCTTCTCGTCTCGCCATTCATGGAGGCACCGCTCCGCAAATTTGGATACAAACCGGTCATCATTGCAGGGGGACTCGTCGTCCTGGTCTCGCTGCTGTCATTTCCTGTGTGGAAAAGCGTTGTGTTCTGGTTTGTGCTGCGCCTGCTGATCGGCATCGGGGATCATGCGCTACATTTTGCTACTCAGACATGGGTGACGAGCAGTGTGCCGCCTGAGCGTCTCGGACGGAGCATTTCCATCTACGGTCTGTCCGTCGGTGCCGGCTTCGCAGTCGGACCGATGTTCGTGCCGCTTGTCTCAGTCTTCGAGGGATTGCCATTCATCGTCTCCGCCGGGCTCACACTCATGGCATGGGCATTGGTGTTCACGCTGCGGAATGATTTCCCGGAAACGGCAGTGGGGGCCGTCTCGGAAGGCCGCTTCTTCAAGCGGGCGAAGACGACGGTGGCTGCTGCCTGGGTCGCATTACTCGGCCCGCTCGCATACGGCTTCCTGGAATCCTCCCTCAATGCGATGTTTCCGGTGTTCGCTCTCCGGAATGGGATTCCGCTGACGATGGTCTCTCTTATCATCCCTTCCTTCGCGATCGGGGGCATCTTATCCCAAGTTCCGCTCGGCATTCTGTCTGACCGCATCGGGCGGCGGCCTGTGCTGCTGATTGCGCTCGGAGGGGGAGTAGGTGCCTTTACAACAGCCGCTGTCTTCAACACGGCTGCGCTTGTCATCATGGCTGCATTTTTCGTCGGCGGCATCTTCTGCGGCTCGCTGTTTTCACTCGGCGTGGCGTATATGTCCGATCTGACACCGAAGACGCTGCTTGCGACAGGCAATTTGCTGTGCGGAATATTTTTCAGTTTTGGCAGCCTGGCCGGGCCGATCCTCGGCGGCTGGGTTCTTGAAACGATGCAGGGCAGCTACCTGTATTTGTTCAGCGCGATTCTCGGCACACTGTTTTTGCTGACATTGAGAGGGAAGAAACAGACAGCTTCGTAACAATGAATAATTATATGTTAAACAGGCTGTTCCGCGTATGTCAGCACGAAGCGGAACAGCCTGTCAGTATGCAGTCGGTCAATTCGCGAGACCGAGCTGGATATCTTCGTACTCCATGACTAGTTCATCGAGCGATCCGAATGTGTAGCCCTGTTTCTTCGCATCGCGGATGAAATCGGGAAGGGCTTCAGCATTATCGGTCGAGACGGTATGCATCAGGATGACTGCACCCGGGTGCAGCTGGTTCATGAGCTCGTTGTATGCGTATGCTTTGCCTTTCGGCTTATCCGCATACCAGTCGATGAACGCGACTGACCAAAAAATATGCCGGTATCCAAGCGCGTTGCCGACAGACAGAACCTCTTCATTGAAAATCCCTTCCGGCGGTCTCGCATAGACCGTCCGCTCCACGCCTGCCGTCTTTTTGAGCAGTGCATCGAACTTTTTCCATTCCTCTTCCATACCAGCGGGTGACAATTTCGCCATGTTCGGATGATCGAACGAGTGGTTGCCGATGCCGTGCCCTTCTTTCACCATACGTTTGACGACCGGGGCTGCACTTTTCAAATAATGACCGGTGAGAAAGAACGTTGCCGGCGCTTCCTCTTTTTTCAGCGTATCCAGAATACTTTCGGTCAGACCGTTCTCGTAGCCGTTGTCGAATGTCAGATAGGCGATTTTCTTATCGGGTTTCCCTTTGTAGATCGCCCCGTGGTCGTCGAGAAGCCCTTCCAGCGCACCGCCCGCATTCGGAGGCTCCCCGTTCTGCGACTTTTTGAAGCCCCAGTGGAATTCATCCGCATGTGCGGCAAACGGGTTGAACGAAAGACCGATAACAATAACGAAAGCGGCCATTAAAATACCGGGTCCATGCTGTTCCATCATGAGCGAACACACTCCTTTTCTTCTAAGGTGTGCGCAACCGGGTATTCTATACGTCCGCCGTTTCAATCGATCAGTATGTTTTCCAGTGCCGGCCGGATTGCGGGATACGCATATTCAAAATCGCTGTCGATTAATTTCTCCGGAAGGACATGCTGGCCTTCGAGGACGAGTTTGCTTTTATTGCCGAGCAGCGCCTTCATGGCGAACGCCGGCACAGGGAGCCAGTGCGGCCGGCGCAGCAACGAACCGATCGTCCGGCCAAGCTCTGACATCCGCACAGGCGCCGGAGCTGTGACGTTGACAGGACCGTGCATCGACGGCGTGTCGATGACAAACCGGATGGCCCTTGCGACGTCCTCCACGTGGACCCACGATATCCATTGCTGTCCGGAACCGATCGGACCTCCGGCGAACAGTTTATATGGGAGTGCCATTACCGGCAATGCACCGCCGTCTTCACCGAGTACTGTTCCGAAGCGTGTGAAAACGACACGGGTGCCGTACTGTTCCATGGCCGCCGCCTTCTTTTCCCAGTCATGCACCGTCCTGCCGAGGAAGTCAGGAGCGATTTCCTCCGACTGTTCCGTGTAGACATTCGTTTCGGATGTCGGATAGATACCGACAGCACTTGCGTTGACAAAGACTGCCGGCTTCTTGCTGAACGTACTGAGGATCCGCAGCAGTTCATCCGTCGCCTCCATCCGGCTCTCATAGATTTTTTTCTGGTGTTCTTCCGACCAGTTGCCGTCATTGATGGAGATGCCGGCCAGGTTAACGACAGCATCCGGGGGCGTCACAAGTTCTTCAGGTCTGGCATCGGGTTTGAGCCACTGTACATAATGGATCCCATCTTTTTCCCGTGAGCCGCTTCTGGTCAGGATGGTCAGTGAATGCTGTTCGCCCTGCAGCGCGCGGACCAGCCGGGAACCGACGAACCCGGTGCCTCCGGTTATCAGAATTTCCATTGTATCCACTCCTTTCGATTGGATGATACGGTTCAGCTGACGTGCTGCCTGCGAACGTCTATACTTGAAGTAAATGGGGGTGTCAGCATGCCGGTCATTACTAAAATCACACAGCAGAAAAAAGACAAGGAACGCTTCAATATATTCTTGGATGATGTCTATTCGTTCAGTGTCCATGAAACGAATCTCATTAAATTCGGCCTGACGAAAGGGATGCCGCTGGATGAATGGGTCAAGGAAGACTTGGTGTATGAAGAAGAGATCCAGCGTGCCTTCAATCGGGCGCTCCACTATCTCGGCCGCCGTATGAGAAGTGAACAGGAAGTCAGACAGAAGCTTCTCGAGGCGGAGTTCAGTGAGGCGGTCACCCGGGAAGCCCTGCTCAAGTTGAAAAAACTCGGTTTCCTGGATGATCAGGCATATTCCGAAGCATTGCTGCAAAATCAGAAAACCGCATCCGGAAAGGGGCCGAACGCCATTAAAGCGGAAATGAAGAAAAAAGGGATCGACCCGGAAGTCCAGGAAGCGGTGCTGGAAGAGTATGACCCGGCGGAACAGCTTGCCACTGCAAAACGCCTCGCCGACAAAGCGGCCAGAAAACATTCCGCAGTTGCACCGGCTCAGCTGAAGCAGCGGATCCAGAATGCGCTCCAGCGGAAAGGATTCTCCTTCGATATCATCAAGGAAGCAGTCGGATCGATCGAATTCGAACCGGATGAGGATGAATGGACATCCATCACCGAGACGGCGGGTGAAAAAGCGTGGCGCCGCATCAACGCAAAATATAAGGGCTACGAACGCAAACAGCGGGTCAAGCAGGCGATGTACCAGAAAGGCATCCCATTTGACCGCATCGATGCATTCATTGAGAAAAAGGAGCTTGAAGAAGATGGAGAATGAAAAATCATACAGCCAGATGACAGAGCATGAGCTGCGTGCAGAAATCGCCCGTCTCATGGAAAAAGCGAGGAAGGCGGAGCAGCTCGGGATTCTGAACGAATTCGCCGTTTACCAGCGGAAAGCACTAATGGCGCAATCCTTCCTGATCGATCCTGCCAGTATAATCCCCGGAGAAATCTACAAAATCCAAGGGGATGAAGGGAACTTCTTCAAAGTGGACTATCTGAAAGGCCGCTTTGCGTGGGGATACCGGCTCGGCAGCGAGCTGGCAGAAGAGGCTCTGCCGCTTGCAATGCTCAAGTCGGTGAAATCCGGCAAGTGATGCCCCGTCTGTCAGGAATCCTGCTGGATGAAGTTCAGCTTCTTCCGTAATTTATCTTCGGAGAAGATCCATCCGGTATAACTGTTGACGACATTCATGTCCTCATCCACATGGGCGACTGCGACAAACGGATAGAAGGTCTTGCTCCGGTATCTCAAATCGATCAGGCGGACTTCCGTCAGCATATCGACCTGGGTGATTTCCCAGCGGTAGATCGGAGAGAATGACATGAACGCCTCAATATTCTTGTCGGTCATCGCTGCGTCCACATATAAGGAGTCGGGAAGCGGTTTCCGGTCGAACCGGTCATATATGCTGATCGACCGGCCGTATGCCCTGCCGACGTAGTGATCCTTTTTCGTGGATGCGGCGATCCGCCACTGGAAGAAGCGCATCGTCGGTGCGACGTACACATCGACAGCGTCGGGAATCGTATTGCAGACAGCCCGTTTGACTGCGGCCTGCACTGCGAACCGCAGAAGATAATACAGGAAGATCAGGATATACAGGACAATCATCGTCCGGACGGGCGGTGCGCCGAGCAGCCAAGCAAGTATGGCAGCCGCATGCAGACCGAAATAAATCGGGTCAAACGTATTGATGACGCTGAGGGCGACCCACTTCTGGGAAAACGGCCGGAGCGCCTGTGTTCCGTATGAATTGAAGATGTCCACGAAGACATGAATGAAGACAGCAAGGAACGTCCATGACCACAGATGAAGATAATTCGCTTCCGGTACGAATAAGTACAGCATGGCCGAAATCAGCACAGGCCACAGCAGCACTGCAGGTATGGAGTGTGTGATTCCGCGGTGATTCCTTATATAAACAGCGTTATTCCGTAATTTCAGTATGGTATCGATGTCAGGTGCCAGGGACCCGAGCATGATGCCGGCAAATACCGGCCCCATGGTAGCTGAATGCGAGGCGACAACCGGATCTGCCATTGCCAGACCGCTGATCGCTATCCCCATGGCTATGTGCGTACCTGTGTCCAAAACATCACCCCTTTACATGGAACGATCTGCACGTATGAACGGTGCAGTTCCTGAGTTCCTGTTCAGTATATACCCATTTCAGGACAACCTAAAAGCAATAACAACACAATGAGGAGCAAGTCCATGAATATCGATCAGAAAGAAGAATTCAATAAACGGCTGCTGGCATGGTATGCGCATGAAAAGCGCGATCTGCCATGGCGGCGGACATCCGATCCCTATAAGATCTGGGTTTCGGAAGTGATGCTCCAGCAGACGCGTGTGGAAACCGTCATCCCGTTCTATAATCGGTTCCTCGAATCATTCCCTTCAATGGAGGCCCTGGCGTACGCAGATGAAGAGAACGTACTGAAACACTGGGAAGGCCTTGGTTATTACTCCCGGGTCCGCAACTTACAGGCAGGTGTCCGGGAAGTCGTGGAACAGTACGGCGGGGAGATCCCACGGAGCCGTAAAGACATATTGAAACTGAAAGGGATCGGCCCCTATACGGCGGGGTCGGTCCTCAGTATAGCATTCGGAATACCTGAACATGCCGTAGATGGCAATGTCATGCGGGTGTTTTCCCGCCTGTTCCTCATACGGGAAGATATCGCCATTCCGAAAACGAAAAAAGTGTTCGAAGAAAAGGTGATGCAGATCATCGATGAGACCGATCCATCCTCCTTCAATCAGGCGGTGATGGAACTGGGGGCGACAATCTGCACACCGAGGCCGCGCTGCCTTCTCTGCCCGGTCAGGGAATTCTGCGATGCATTTGAAGAAGGCATTCAGGAGGAACTTCCCGTCAAAACGAAAAAGACGAAGAACCGATCTGTGGATGTACGTTCCTTTGGAATCCGGGATCTGAAGGGCAGATGGCTGCTGAGGAAGCGGCCATCCGGCGGCCTTCTCGGTGACTTCTATGAATTTCCGCAAATCGAAGACGGCAATGGTGCAGCGCTATCGGCTTCGCTTGCGGACGGAAGCGGACTGCTGGCGGTGGTGGACGAAACGCCGTTCACCGAATTTAAACACGCCTTTTCGCATGTCACTTGGCAGGTAAGCGGTCATTTCGCTGAACTGCTGGACGAATCGCCGCTGCCTAAAGGATATTGTTTTTTCACTGAAGACGACCTGGAAAGCCTGCCGAAGTCGAAGCCGATGAACATATTATGGGCAGCCATCAAAAATTGATGGACGCCGGATAATTTTCCGTGCACTGGTTATGCTAGTTGTTACGGAGGTGAAAAATCCATGACAACCAACAACCAGCGGAACCAGAAAAACAAGCAGCAGAACACACCGCAAATGAATGAAGAGTTTGGAGCTGAAACCGATGTACAACATGTAAAGGCACAGAACAACCCGTATTCAAACGAGGAGTTCGGAGCTGAAACAGATGTACAGCACGTAAAAGAGCAGAACCGGAAAGCTGAAGCGAACAAACGCCAAGCTTCCGGCCAGCGTGCAAATCGTTACGGAGACCAGACAAAATAATGGATTGACACCACCGGCCGGCAGGGGATTGGACTCCTGCCGGTTTTTTCTTGTCCAGGCACTAACGTTTTCTATTTTCAGGAACGGTTGGTATAATGGTCTGATAATAATGGACGAACAATTACCCGGCTGAAAAAGGTGGTTTTTACGATGGACATTCCAAAAGAAGGAGAAGTTGTACAAGTACATAGCTATAAGCATGATGGCCATATCCACAGAGTATGGCAGGAGACGATGGTCCTGAAAGGCACGCGCAATATTATTATCGGTGCGAACGACCGCACGCTTGTCACGGAATCGGACGGCCGTACGTGGATCACACGCGAGCCGTCCATCTGTTATTTCCACGCAGAGCGCTGGTTCAATATTATCTGCATGCTCCGCGAAGACGGAGTGTACTACTACGTCAATATCAGCTCGCCGTTCGTATTCGATAACAATTCGATCAAATACATCGACTATGATCTGGACGTGAAAGTATTCCCGGACATGAGCTACCTGATCCTCGATGAGGACGAATACGCAGACCATAAGAAGCAGATGGGCTACCCGGAAGTGATCGACAAGATCCTGCGGCGCAACCTGGAAATGCTCCTGAGCTGGATCAAGCAGAGAAAAGGACCGTTCGCTCCCGATTTCATCGACGTCTGGACATCACGCTATGAGTTTTATAAGAACCTGAAGAAGGAACACTAGGGAAACCGGCTGCTTTCGTCTGCGGCCGGTTTTTCTCGAGGAGGGATTGCATGGGGGAAAGTATCAGACGCTACTTGAAATTTGTTAAACCGTATAACTGGATGATCGTCCTGACGGTTGTCATTGGGATCGTGAAATTCGCCATTCCGCTGTTCATCCCGTTTCTCATCAAGATCGTGATCGACTCGATCATCGGATCCGACACAATGACGGCTGCAGAGCAGACGAAGCAGCTGTTTTACTGGCTCGGCGGCACCGCACTCGTCTTTTTCATCATCCGTCCGCCGGTCGAGTATTATCGGCAATATTATGCGCAATACGTCAGCAACAAGATTCTCTACGACATCCGGCAGAACCTGTACGGCCATCTGCAGAAGCTGAGCCTGCGCTTCTATACGGAAACACGGGCAGGCGAAGTGATTTCAAGGATCATCAATGACGTCGAGCAGACAAAGAACTTCGTGATGATCGGACTCATGAACGTCTGGCTCGATGTTGCGACGATCCTGATCGCCATCGTCATCATGATGACGATGGATATCCCGCTGACGATCGTGACACTTCTTGCCTTCCCGTTCTATGCGTATAGCGTCAAGCACTTCTTCGGAAAGCTGCGGACACTGACGCGCGAACGGTCGCAGTCGCTGGCCAACGTCCAGAGCTATTTGCATGAGCGGGTGGCGGGCGTCAGTGTCATCAAGAGTTTCTCGCTTGAAGATACTGAACAGAAGCGGTTCGATGATGTGAATGGCAAGTTCCTGGACAAAGCGATCCAGCATACGAAATGGAATGCGAAAGCGTTCGCAGTTGTGAATACGATCACGGACGTGGCACCGCTGCTTGTGATCGGTTACGCAGGCTATCAGGTCATCAACGGCAGCCTGTCCGTCGGTACGATGGTGGCATTCATCGCCTATATCGAACGGCTGTACAGTCCGCTGCGCCGGCTCGTCAATGCATCGACTTCGCTCACCCAGTCGTTCGCGTCAATGGACCGTGTCCTCGAACTGATGGAGGAACCATACGAAGTGACCGATAAGCCGGATGCGCGTCCGCTGCCGGCGATCCGCGGGAAAGTCGAGTTCGAGCATGTCGGCTTCGCGTATGAGGAAGAAGGGATACCGGTCCTGGACGACATGAACTTCACAGTGGAACCCGGGCAGACAGCTGCACTTGTCGGGATGAGCGGCGGGGGGAAATCGACGATTGTCAGCCTGATCCCCCGGTTCTATGATGTCACAGCCGGTGCCATCAAGATTGACGGCATTGACATCCGGGATATCCAGACGAAATCGCTCCGAGACCAGATCGGCATGGTGCTGCAGGACAGTATACTGTTCAGTGATTCCGTCCGCAGCAATATTATGATGGGGAACCCGGATGCGACGGAAGAAGAAGTGATCGCAGCCGCGAAAGCTGCAAACGCCCATGAGTTCATCATGGAGCTGCCGGAAGGGTATGACACGGAAGTCGGCGAGCGGGGTGTGAAACTGTCAGGTGGCCAGAAGCAGCGCCTGTCGATCGCCCGTGTGTTTCTGAAAGACCCGCCGATGCTCATACTGGACGAAGCAACGTCAGCGCTCGACCTGGAAAGTGAGGCACTTATCCAGGAATCGCTCAGCCGGCTCGCGCACAACAGGACGACGATCATCGTCGCCCATCGGCTTTCCACCATCACCCATGCTGACAAAATACTCGTCATCAGTCATGGGG
Organism: Sporosarcina koreensis; assembly: GCF_000826145.2. Taxonomy (GTDB): domain Bacteria; phylum Bacillota; class Bacilli; order Bacillales_A; family Planococcaceae; genus Sporosarcina; species Sporosarcina trichiuri. Next base: position 180,235 of record NZ_LN651336.1, on the reverse strand, counting down.
AGCTGAAAGAACAGGGGACGCATGCCGAGCTGATGAATAAGCAAGGCACCTATTACGATCTCTTCAAAGTACAATCCGTTTAACCGTAGCAGACAGCAGGAGAATGCTCCCTCGCTGTCTGTTTTTTTTGATTGCTTTGAAAATTACCTTGATTTGAGATTAAAAAACCGTATAATACTGAATAGATGTTATTTTAAGAAAAATAGTATTGGGGTGGAAGATGTCATGGGGGAACGAAAGAAAGTCTTGGATGTGAAAGACTTGCAGACCACTTTTTTCACCGACTCAGGGGAGATTTCTGCGGTGGACCACGTCGATTTCCATGTGAAAGAAGGCGAAGTTCTCGGAATCGTAGGGGAATCCGGGTGCGGGAAAAGCGTGACATCGCTGTCAGTAATGGGATTGGTGCCGAGCCCGCCCGGCAAGATCACAGGCGGGGAAATACTATTCCAAGGTAGCGACCTGCTTGCGAAAAGCGAAAAAGAGATGCGCTCCATCCGGGGGAACGATATCGCAATGATTTTCCAGGAGCCGATGACTTCGCTCAATCCGCTGTTTACGATCGGCAACCAGATGTCCGAAGCGATTCTCATCCATGAAAAGAAATGGTCGAAAAAGAAAGCGAGAGCCCGTGCGGTCGAAATGCTGAAATTGGTGGGGCTGCCGCGGGCGGACGAATTGATCGACGAGTATCCGCATCAGTTGTCCGGAGGTATGCGGCAGCGTGTCATGATCGCCATGGCACTGGTTTGTGATCCGAAACTTCTCATAGCGGATGAACCGACAACGGCACTTGATGTGACCATCCAGGCGCAGATTCTGAAGCTCATGAAAGACCTGAACACCCGGCTGGACACGGCCATCATGCTGATTACACATGATCTCGGCGTTGTTGCGGAAACTTGCCAGCGCGTCATCGTCATGTATGCCGGCCAGGTGATCGAAGAAGCGCCGGTCAAGACGATTTTCGACAATCCGCAGCATCCATACACCAAGGGGCTGATTCAGTCCGTTCCGGATATGCGGTATAAGAAGGATCGGCTGTTCTCGATTCCGGGGAATGTCCCGAAGCCCGGTTCCATACGGCAAGGCTGCAAGTTCGCAGCGCGCTGTGAGTTCGCGTTCGACAGATGTCTGTCGGAAGATCCGGAACTGATCCATACAGAGGCGGCCCATCAGACAAGATGCTTCTTATACAGCGAGGAAGGAGTGAAGGACGATGGAGCAAAAGCCCTTATTGAAAGTTGAAGGACTGAAAAAGTATTTCCCTATTAAGAAAGGGCTGCTCGGGCGGACGGCTGGGTATGTCAAAGCGGTCGATGATATCTCCTTCCATGTGAACAAAGGGGAGACACTCGGTATTGTCGGAGAGAGCGGATGCGGCAAGTCGACGACAGGAAGGGTGCTGATGCGGCTCCTGGAACCGACAGAAGGCACCGTGGAATTCGACGGCCGGGAGCTGACGGATCTGTCTGCCGGCGATATGAGGAAGGTGCGCCGGGATATCCAGATGGTCTTCCAGGATCCTTATGCGTCCCTGAATCCACGCCATACGATCGGCAAGATCCTGGAGGAACCGCTCATCGTACATGGTATTTCCCATGCGAAGGAGCGAAAGAAGACCGTCAACAAGTTCCTCGAGATTGTCGGATTGAGTGCTTACCATGCAAAACGGTATCCGCATCAGTTCAGCGGCGGGCAGCGGCAGCGTGTCGGCATCGCCCGGGCGCTGATGACGAATCCGAAGCTCATCATCGCGGACGAACCGGTTTCCGCCCTGGACGTATCGATCCAGGCGCAAGTGCTGAACCTGATGCAGGATCTGCAGAAGGAATTCGACTTGACGTATATCTTCATCGCCCATGATCTGGGGGTGGTCCGGCACATCAGTGATCGGGTGGGGGTCATGTATCTGGGGAGGATTGTCGAGATTGCACCGAGCGAGCAGCTCTATGCAGAGCCTCTCCATCCATATACCCGGGCGCTGCTGTCAGCCGTACCGATCCCGGACCCGGATTACCAGAAGGAGCAGGTAACCATCGAAGGGGATATCCCAAGTCCTGCTAATCCACCATCAGGCTGTACGTTCCATACCCGCTGTCCGTTCAAGATGGACGTCTGCACAAAAGTTACACCCCAGCTCATGGAGCAACAGAACGGTCATTCTGTCGCCTGTCATCTTTATAGTGAACAGGCCGGCACTGACATAGCATGGAAAGAAAAAGAGATGGAGGGGTCTGTATGAGAAAAGGGAAGTTATGGTCGGCCGCACTCATCATGCTGCTTGTCCTTTCCGCTGCGCTCGCTGCATGCGGAAACGATGACGGCAAAGAGGGGACGGCAAGCGGGGACGGAGAAAAGTCCAGCGGCAAGGAAAAGACGCTGGTCTTCGGCCGGGGTGGGGATTCCACTTCACTCGATCCATCCCGCGTAACAGAAGGGGAGACCTTCAAAGTAACGGTCAACCTGTTTGAAACTCTCGTCAATTTCGGCGAGCAGGATACAACGATCCAGCCGGGGCTGGCGAAAGAATGGGAAACAACCGATGATGGTCTGACGTATACGTTCCACCTTGAAGAAGGCGTCAAGTTCCATGACGGCACCGACTTCAATGCAGATGCAGTCGTCGCGAACTTCGAACGATGGGCAGGCGGGGATGCTGAGAAGTTCCCGTACTACAGTTCCATGTTCGGCGGATTTGAAGGAGACGAGGAAGCGGTCATCGAGTCGGTGACAGCGCAAGACGAGAACACAGTCGTGTTCAAACTGAAACGCCCTCAGGCGCCATTCCTGAAAAACCTGGCAATGAGCATGTTCGCCATCTCAAGTCCTGAGGCATTCGCGAAAGGCGATGACGACTACGAGCGGAATCCGGTCGGTACCGGGCCATTCAAGTTCGTGGAGTGGAAAGCGAACGATTCGATCACAATCGAAAAGAACGAAGACTACTGGCAGGAAGGGCTTCCAAAGCTCGACAAAGTCGTATTCCGTTCCATCCCGGACAATGCAGCACGTCTGAACGCGCTGACTGCCGGCGAGATCGATCTGGCTGACGGCATCAACCCGTCGGATGGTGAAAAGATCGAGAACGATTCAAATCTGCAGTTGTTCGAACGTCCGTCCATGAACGTCGGCTACCTCGGTCTGACGGTCACACGCCCGCCGTTCGATAAGAAAGAAGTACGCCAGGCCATGAACTACGCGATTGATAAGCAGACAATCATCGATTCGTTCTTCGAAGGCCGTGCTGAACTGGCGAAGAACCCAATGCCTTCATCCATCTCGGGGTACAACGATGAGATAGAAGAATATGAGTATAACCCTGAAAAGGCGAAAGAACTGCTGAAACAGGCAGGACTGGAAGACGGCTTCGAAATGGAACTGTGGGCAATGCCTGTTCCGCGTCCATATATGCCAGACGGCACAAAGGTAGCGGAAGTCATCCAGAGCAACCTTGCAGATGTCGGCATCAAAGCGGAAATAGTCTCGTATGAGTGGGCGACGTACCTCGACAAAGCGAGCAAAGGGGAAGCGGATGCCTTCATGCTCGGCTGGACAGGAGATAACGGCGATGCCGATAACTTCCTGTATGTCCTGCTTGATGAAGACAATATCGGAAGCAACAACTATACGTACTTCAAAAACGATGAAACACACAAACTCTTCCTGGAAGCACAGACGGAAGTGGATGAGGACAAACGGAACGAACTGTATATGAAAGCACAAGAGATCCTTCATGATGAAGCGCCATGGGTGCCGTTGGCTCACTCGACACCATTGCTCGGCGGAGCTGCTGATCTGACTGGTTTCAAACCGCATCCTACAGGTTCCGACTTGCTCTCGAACGTAGATTTCAAGTAAGTTCAGGCTGACAGGCAACAGGGGGGAGGCGATTCGCTTATCCCCCTTTCCTGTTCCTGAAAAGCCAAAAAGAGCCTAAAGGGGTGAAGTGTATGCTCAGTTACATAGGGAAGCGGTTATTCCAGCTCATCCCTGTACTGTTAGGGATGACATTCGTTGTGTTCATGATGATCCGGGCGATACCGGGCAACCCTGCGCAAGTGATACTGGGACAGCAGGCGACACCCGAAGCGGTTGCGGTGCTCAATGCAAAACTCGGGCTGGACCAGCCGTGGTATATCCAGTTCTTCAGTTATCTGAAAGGGATTTTCACGGGTGACCTCGGGGAATCCATGAGAACCCGGCTGCCGGTGGCCGATGAAATCTGGCCGTATCTCGCGGCCACATTGGAACTGGCACTGTTCGCCATGATCGTTGCTGTCGTCATCGGCATCAACGCCGGCATCATCTCCGCATGGTTCCAAAATTCATGGTTCGATTATACAGCGATGATCCTGGCGCTGGTCGGTGTATCCATGCCGATCTTCTGGCTCGGTCTCCTGGGGCAGTGGGCATTCGCCATTGAACTGCAGTGGCTGCCGACCACAGGACGTGAGCAAGTACGCGATCCCGTATCAGCGGTCACCCATCTCTATTTGCTGGATGCCATGCTGAACGGCAGGTTCGACCAGCTGTGGGAAGTATTCAAGCACCTGATCCTTCCGGGACTTGCCCTTGCGACCATCCCGATGGCGATCATCGCACGTATGACCCGTTCCAGCATGCTTGAAGTCATGCGGTCCGATTTTATCCGGACAGCCCGCGCAAAGGGGCAGAAAATGTTCTGGGTCGTCTACAAACACGCTTTGAAAAACGCAATCATTCCAGTGCTGACAATTGTCGGCCTTCAAATGGGGATGCTCCTCGGCGGGGCGATCCTGACAGAAACGATTTTCGCATGGCCGGGGATTGGCCGATATATCTATGACGCCATCAACTACCGTGATTACCCGGTCATCCAATCGGGAATCCTGGTCGTCGCATTCTTCTTCGTCATGATCAACCTCATCGTGGACCTGCTCTACGGTGTGATCGATCCGAGGATTAAGTATGATTGAGGGAGGAGGAATACAACATGTCTGAATTGTCACCGAAGATTGATGGCATCGCAGAAGCGAAGATTGAAAAAGAGTCCGGTCCGTGGCGGGATGCATGGCGGAGTTTCCGGAAGAGTAAAGTGGCGGTTGTCGGAATGGCGGTTGTCATCTTTTTCATCCTGATGGCACTTCTTGCGCCATTCATCGCTCCGCAGGGCATAAACGAACAGAACATGGCTGACCGTCTGCATGCGCCATCAGCGGAGTATTGGTTCGGTACGGATGATTTCGGCAGAGATATCTTCTCCCGTATTATGCACGGCGCCCGGATTTCTCTCGCGGTCGGGTTCTTCTCGGTCATCGGTTCCGTTGTTGTCGGAAGTATACTCGGCATCATTGCCGGCTATTATGGCCGCTGGGTGGATGTGATCATCTCCCGGATCTTCGATATCATGCTCGCATTTCCTTCGATCCTGCTGGCGATTGCCATTGTCGCCGTACTCGGACCGAGCCTGCAGAATGCACTGATTGCCATCGCGACCATCAACGTGCCGAATTTCGGCCGGCTGATCCGATCGAAAGTGCTGAGCATCAAGGAGGATGAATACATCACCTCCGCCAAAGCGATCGGCATGAAGGATGCGCGTATCCTGTTCTCGCACATCCTGCCGAACTCCATGGCACCTGTCATCGTCCAGGGTACACTCGCTGTTGCAACGGCTATCCTGGAAGCGGCTGCGCTCGGTTTCCTCGGGCTTGGAGCGAAAGCACCTTCACCGGAGTGGGGCAAAATGCTTGCTGATTCACGGGATTATCTGCAATCCGCACCGTGGACAATGATCTTTCCGGGTCTCGCCATCATGCTGACGGTCCTCGGGTTCAACTTGATGGGTGACGGACTGCGGGATGCACTCGACCCGAAAATGAAAAGCTGAACAAAAAAGAGCTGCCCTTCGCCGGGGCAGCTCTTTTAATAGATTTCATCTTCGAATTGCGTATTGGCTTCACTCTCATAACGGCGCTGGTAGCTGACGACCAGACTGTCGAGGTGCTCCAGCTGTTCTTCGTAGTTCAAGATGGAAGACAGGATATGCAACAGATAATATGTCGAAAACTCCTCATTCTCCTCTTTCGAAAGAGCGATTTCTTTCAAGAAGATATCCATGACTTCCTGCCGGTGAATGTATTCGTCATGCAATCCGGTCGACAGCTGATCCGATTTCAACTTACCGACAAATTTCAAGTGCAGCTGCTCATGATAGGTGAGCAAAGCATCCAGACGCTCCTGCACCATCATCTTGAAATGGTCCGGCAGTGCAGCCAGTTCGCTCTCGTGCATGAACAATTTACGGAGGACTTGGAGACTCGCATTGGAAGCGACGATCATCTGTCGGTAGATCACCAGTTTGCGCGCTTTGGCATACTGGTTCTTTTTCAGGTAGTACCGTTCTTCCTTATACAGGGCATACAGCTGATCGATTGTCGTCAGCTGATCACGTGAGTTCTCGATGACATTCTTCGTTGCCAGAAAATCGGACGCCTGGCGGCTGGTCAGCCGGATCCACCGGATGATCTCATCCTGCACCTGGTGGATGGACTGGAACAGCTTCACTTCATATTTCGGCGGCACAAACACCAGATTGACCAGGAAGGCTGCCAAGACGCCTATTGTAATAGAGAGTATCCGAAGGCCAGCATATAACAGAAACCCATCGCCTTTGATTTCCATAATAGCGATCGTTGTCACGAGCGCCAATCCAATCGATTTTTCAAGTCCGAGCTTCAGCATGATCAGAATGACGATCACGGCTGCCAATCCGACAATCATCAAGTGATGACCGAACATCAATACAAACAAAACAGCTACCGTTCCGCCGATCAGGTTACCTTGTATCCGCTCCACAACTGATTTGTATGATCTGTAAATCGTCGGCTGGATGGCGAAAATCGCTGCAATCCCTGCAAACACAGGATTGGGCAGATGGAACACTTGCGCAAGGAACAATGCGAAGACAATGGCAATACCCGTCTTCAAACTGCGGGCACCAAGTTTCATATCTGTCTTCCTCTCTTTCGCGGTCTCTTTTGCGCTACTTTACAATAAATTCCGGTATGGGTCAACAGCTCGATTACAGCAATTGTGAGAACGCAGAATCGACAGCTTCCAGAGTATCCTGGATATCTTTTTCCGTATGTGCTGACGTGATGAACCAAGCTTCATATTTGGAAGGCGCCAGGTTGACACCCTGTGCCAGCATCAGTTTGAAGAACTTACCGAACCGCTCTCCGTCCGTCGCTTCCGCCTGATCGTAATTGACGATCGTTTCGTCCGTGAAGAACACGGTCAGTGCGCCGCCTTTCCGGTTGATGGTGATTGGAACGCCGTGCTTTCCGGCAGCTTCGAGAATCCCATCCTCCAAGAGGGCCCCGAGGCGGTCGAGTTCCGAGTACAGGCCTTCTGTCTGCAGCACTTCCAGGCAGGCAATCCCGGACAGCATCGATGCAGGATTTCCTGCCATCGTGCCCGCCTGGTATGCAGGACCGAGCGGCGCCACGTTATCCATGATCTCACTTCTGCCGCCGTATGCGCCAATCGGCAGGCCGCCTCCGATGATCTTGCCCATCGCCATCAGATCCGGCTGGAGTCCGAGCAGTTCAGCCGCTGAACCATAGTGGAAGCGGAATGCCGTAATCACTTCATCGTAAACGATGAGAGCCCCTTTTTCCTTGGCGATCTCATGTACGAGCGGCAGGAATCCTTCCTGAGGCTCGACGATACCGAAATTGCCGACGATCGGTTCCACGAGGATGCATGCGATTTCATCCCCCCAGCGGTCCATTGCTGCTTTGAAACTTTCCGGATCGTTGAAAGGAATCGTGATCACTTCTTCAGCGATCGTCTTCGGAACACCGGCGGAATCCGGAGTACCCAATGTGGCCGGACCGGAACCTGCCGCAACCAGCACGAGATCGGAATGGCCGTGATAGCAGCCTGCGAATTTCATGATCTTCGTGCGGCCGGTATAGGCGCGAGATACACGGATTGTCGTCATGACTGCTTCCGTTCCGGAATTCACGAACCGTATTTTATCGATCCCCGGAATCGCGTCCTTCAGCATCTTGGCGAATTTCACTTCGTGCTCGGTCGGTGTCCCGTACAATACGCCATTTTCAGCAGCCTTCGTGATGGCTGCCGTAATGTGCGGGTGGGCATGGCCGGTGATAATCGGTCCGTAGGCGCCTAAGTAATCGATATACTTATTGCCGTCCACATCCCAGAAGTAAGGGCCTTCCGCACGCGCCATCACAGCAGGTGCTCCGCCGCCGACCGCTTTGTAACCGCGGGACGGGCTGTTGACGCCTCCTACAATATGCTCGCACGCCTGTGCATAGATTGCTTCTGAATTCGATCTTTCCATAATAATTCCTCCGTTCAAATCAGTTCTTCACTATTCTACCTAAAAACAAAGCAAACACCAAAGGAATTGAAAAAGACGGAGTAGTCCGATACTATTAATGGAAAGAAACTGATTGGAGGAATGTTTTATGTCGTCAATGGAAGGCATGCATGCGCCTGAATTCTCTTTACGGAACGAACGCGGCGAAACAGTTTCACTTTCCGATTTCGCTGGTGAGAAATATGTAATCCTTTATTTCTACCCGAAAGATGCAACGCCTGGGTGTACACTCGAAGCCCAGTCGTTCAGTGAAAGCCACTCCGATTTCGAAGACATCAATGCAGTGATCCTCGGTGTCAGTCCGGACGGGGAAGAATCCCATTTGAAGTTCAGCAACAAGTATAATCTGCCGTTTTCACTGCTGGCCGACCCGGATCATACAGCAGCGGAGCAATACGGGGTATGGAAGCTGAAAAAATCGTTCGGCAAAGAGTATATGGGCGTGGAACGCTCGACATTCCTCATCGACCCGACGGGCACCATTGTCAAAGAGTGGCGGAAAGTGAAGGTGGACGGTCATACGGATGACGTGTATCGTGCACTCCTTCAGCTGACAGACGAAGTAGGGGGAGAGGGCTGATGCCGAAAGTACTGTTCACGTTCCCTATCAAAGAACAATTCCGCAATGAGCTGGAAAAGGAATTCAGTGAAGCTGAATTCGACTTTTCAGGTACTATGGAGAATGCCGAGCGGAAACACCCCGACATTCTGGTAACTTACGGTTCTGATCTGGATGCCGCTTCGCTCGGCGGACTGCCGGATTTGAAGTGGGTCATGGTCGCGTCAGCCGGTGTGGACCAGCTGCCGCTTAAAGAGCTGGGAGAGCGGGACATCCTCGTCACGAATTCCAGCGGAATCCATAAAACCCCGATGGCCGAAACCGTTCTTGCCCACATTCTATCTTTGAAACGCGCGCTCCCTCAGCTGAGGGAACAGCAGAAGCAGAAAGTATGGGAAAAAGTGAAGTCTGGCGAACTGAAAGGCTCCACAGCCCTCATACTCGGTCCCGGCTCGATCGGCGGGGAAATCGGCAGGCTGCTGCAGGCGTTCGGCGTCCGTACAATCGGATGCAGCAGATCAGGCAGCACGCATGATGGCATGCACGAAGACATTTCGTTCGACTGCATCGACGAGCATCTGCCGGAAGCGGATTATGTGATTTCCGTCCTGCCGAGCACTCCGGAAACCCGCTGGCTCCTGAACGAAGAGCATTTCAAACGCATGAAGAACACCGCTGTCTTCTTGAACTTCGGCAGAGGAGACCTGGTGAAGGAAGAAGTCATTATAGAAGCCCTGAAGAACAAGGAGATCGCACAAGCTGTCCTTGATGTATTCGAGCAGGAGCCGCTGCCGGAGACGAATCCGCTCTGGAAGCTTGAGAACTGTACGGTCTCGCCTCATGTCTCTGCACTATCGGCAAAGTATGTGGAACGGGCTCTGGAAATCTTCAAAGAGAATTTGCGCGTATGGTTATCATCGGAAGGTTCTTACAAGAATATCGTTGAACCGGATCGCGGCTATTGACCCGCAAGAGACGCGCTCGCCGGTAATCACAATTGTTGACAGGACACCACAAATTCAGTAAACTAATTATAATCATTATAATTAAGTAATCTTTACGGAATAGAGGTGTTCGTCATGCCAGGTGCAATGCTGAAAAATGCGCTTGTCACATTGAAAGAGAGCGGTGTGCGGATCACTCCTCAGCGCCACGCTATTTTGGAATTCCTCATTTCTTCTGAAACCCACCCGACGGCGGATGAAATCTATAAAGCACTCGAACAGGATTTTCCGAATATGAGTGTAGCGACAGTCTATAACAATCTGCGTGTATTCAGGAATGCGGGGCTCGTCAAAGAGCTGACCTTCGGAGATGCTTCAAGCAGATTCGACTTCGTGACACACGATCATTACCACATCATCTGTGACGAATGTGGAAGCATTGTCGATTTTCATCATCCCGGATTGGAAGAAGTGGAAAGGCTTGCGTCCCATGTGACAGGATTCAAAGTGAATTCCCACCGCTTGGAAGTGTACGGTGTCTGTCCTGCGTGTCAAGAACAAGGCCGCGCCACTAAAGCTAATTGAAAAAACACCTATTTCTCTCAGGAGAAATAGGTGTTTCAGACTGTAGACAAACTCTCTCGATTGGGAGTTTGCCTGCAGTCTTTTTTCTTTTACAATGGAATCAACACTGAACCTGTTGATTTCCGCTGCGAGCGGACGCTTTCCGGGGGGCACGGCTTCAGCCGCTTCCTCCGCTTCGCTCCGTCCAGGGTCTTCAGCTCGTGCTGATCCCCCAGGAGTCGCCGCTCTCCTCTCCAATCAACAAATGTCTCTTATAACTAGATGAGGTGATGGATATGATGACGAAGAATCAAGTCAATGAACGAGAACAGATGGAAATCTTGGCGATTGAACAATTGGTTCCGCAAGATCATTTGGTTCGCAAACTGGATGCCGCGATTGATTTTTCGTTCATCTATCCATTAGTTGAGAACTTGTACTCAGATGTAGGACGGCCAAGCGTTGACCCAGTTGTCTTGATTAAGATGACTTTCATTCAATATACCTTCGGTATCCGTTCCATGCGGCAGACCATCAAAGAGATCGAGACCAACGTGGCATATCGGTGGTTCCTTGGATTTGGGTTTCATACAGAAGTGCCCCATTTCTCGACGTTCGGAAAGAATTATGTTCGTCGCTTTGCCGATACTGATCTGTTTGAACAGATTTTCTATCGAGTGCTCAAGGAAGTCGCAGATCGTGGTTTGCTGAGTGCGGATCACGTTTTCATTGATTCAACCCATGTAAAAGCCAGTGCCAACAAACGGAGATTTGAGAAGAAGACGGTACGGAAAGAGAGCCGTGCGTATGAACAGAAGCTCCAGGAGGAGCTCAATCTGGACCGCGAGAATCATGGGAAGAAGCCATTTCCTATCGAGAAGTTCGAGAAAGAGGAGTACAAAGAGATCAAAGAATCCATGACTGATCCTGAGAGCGGTTATTACGTAAAAGATGAGCGAACCAAACAGTTTGCGTACTCCTTCCACGCTGCAACCGATGAAAAGGGATTCGTGCTCGCCAGCATCGTCACGCCCGGAAATGTTCACGACAGCCATATGTTACAACCGCTTGTTGAGAAGGTGATTGATGAGGTGAAACGGCCGCTGGCCGTTGCGGCAGATGATGCCTACAAGACGCCCGCGATTGCAAACTTTCTTTTAGAGAATCAGATCTTACCCGTCTTGCCTTATAAACGACCGATGACGAAAGAGGGATTTTTCAAGAAACATGAGTATGTTTACGATGAGCATTATGATTGTTACCTGTGTCCTGAAGGACAAGTCCTACCTTATCGAACGACCACGAAGGAAGGCTACCGTCAATATGCCTCATCACCTTCTACCTGCGCCAGCTGTCCGGTAATTGATCAATGTACAAACAGCAAGAATCAGCAAAAGATCATCCAGCGGCACATCTGGCAGGACTATCTGGATATGGCAGAGGAATTGAGACACCATTACGAGATCAAAGAAATTTATGAGCAGCGGAAAGAGACGGTTGAACGTGTCTTTGCGGATGCAAAAGAGAAGCATGGAATGCGATGGACAGCCTTGAGAGGCCTTAAAAAATTGTCCATGCAGGCGATGCTTTCTTTTGCTGCCCAAAATCTGAAGAAACTTGCCAGCTGGACATGGAATTCACCTGGTAACAAAAGTGCCCATACATGTTCAGTGTCCTGAGGGACACCAAGTTGATCGGAGTGCAGGGCGGCGACTCCTGGGGGATCAGCGCAGTGCGAAGACCCCGCAGGAGCGAAGCGACGAGGAGGCTGAGGGCAAGCCCCCCCGGAAAGCGTCCGCCCGGAACGGAGATCGACGGCTTTCGATCACTTGCAATTTTATTACTTCAAAACCAAAAGGGTTGGAAATCGATTTGATTTCCAACCCTTTTGTCAACAGTCTGAAACACCTATTTCTCTCAGGAGAAATAGGTGTTTTTTCAATTCTTCTTTTGTTTCGGACGGTTGTATACTTCGTCGAACTCCTTGCCTTCGAGCGAAGGATCCATAGTCAAAGGTTCGCGGCAATGTCCGCACATATCGACACGGCCGAGCATCTTTGTCTGTCTGCCGCAATTCGGACAGACGATCTGCACTGCCCGGGTGGATAATGTCCCGATCCATGCATAGACGACAACACTTGCCAGAATCGCCACGACACCAAGAACCATGAACAGGAGCATGAGTATTTCGTATTTACGGAAGAACAGACCAATATACATCACGATCACTCCGATGAAGATGAGTGACAGTGCGAATGACCGGATTCGGTTGA
>NZ_LN651336.1:2500-162500 GCF_000826145.2 Sporosarcina koreensis | reverse complement strand
CAAGAGTCCACATCGACGGGGAGGTTTGGCACCTCGATGTCGGCTCATCGCATCCTGGGGCTGTAGTCGGTCCCAAGGGTTGGGCTGTTCGCCCATTAAAGCGGTACGCGAGCTGGGTTCAGAACGTCGTGAGACAGTTCGGTCCCTATCCGTCGCGGGCGCAGGAAATTTGAGAGGAGCTGTCCTTAGTACGAGAGGACCGGGATGGACACACCGCTGGTGTACCAGTTGTCTTGCCAAAGGCATCGCTGGGTAGCTATGTGTGGACGGGATAAATGCTGAAAGCATCTAAGCATGAAGCCCCCCTCGAGATGAGATTTCCCATTACGCAAGTAAGTAAGATCCCTCAAAGATGATGAGGTGGATAGGTCTGGTGTGGAAGCATGGCGACATGTGGAGCTGACAGATACTAATCGATCGAGGACTTAACCAAAACAAAAAAGCGGAGACGACCGTTTTGATGCGACAAGCATAAGGCGAATCGGCGGAGTGGCGGTTTCTGCCACGCAGACGAGTTGACTTATGACCTCGAGCATCAGGGAGTCGAAGCTGGATTAGAAGCGGAAGCGCCGCAAGGCGGTCTTGAAAACACAATGTCTGTTTTATCCAGTTTTGAGTGAGCAATTTTAATTGAAATTAACGCTTGCTTCTACAATCCGAGTGTGATATAATAATACTTGTGTTGTGAAAAAGTCTGGTGATGAAGGCGAAGAGGTCACACCCGTTCCCATACCGAACACGGAAGTTAAGTTCTTCAGCGCCGATGGTAGTAGGGGGCTTCCCCCTGTGAGAGTAGGACGTCGCCGGGCTTTCACTTTCGAGTGAAACACTTGATTTGAACAAATACCAGTTATTCCGCAGTAGCTCAGTGGTAGAGCAATCGGCTGTTAACCGATCGGTCGTAGGTTCGAGTCCTACCTGCGGAGCCATAATGGAGAGCTGTCCGAGTGGCCGAAGGAGCACGATTGGAAATCGTGTATACGCTAACCGCGTATCAAGGGTTCAAATCCCTTGCTCTCCGCCAGTTATCTTATTAGTTCCAATACGGCCCCTTGGTCAAGCGGTTAAGACACCGCCCTTTCACGGCGGTAACACGGGTTCGAATCCCGTAGGGGTCACCATCTTTAAAATTATAATGCGAAGTTTATTGCGACTCCTGTGAAATTGGGAGAAGCGAGGGAACGAGGAAGCGATTGAGAGAAGGAAGGAGCGTACTTGCGTACGTAACTGATTGATCGAATGAAGCTTATCGCAATTTCACCCGGAGGATTAGCTCAGCTGGGAGAGCATCTGCCTTACAAGCAGAGGGTCGGCGGTTCGAGCCCGTCATCCTCCACCATAACACTTCTATTGCAAGTTCATCTTGCATACAGTAAACAACGAGCTTGAAAGCTCAAATGCAATACTAATAATATTATCGCGGGGTGGAGCAAAGCGTTATACGAAGATGACGATTTGTAGGAATTCCTGAAAGGAAATCCATAACCTTGCAAAGAAGTAAACTTGAGCGTGAAAGCTCGATGTGACAGTAGTATTATTATCGCGGGGTGGAGCAGTGGCAGCTCGTCGGGCTCATAACCCGAAGGTCGCAGGTTCAAATCCTGCCCCCGCAACCAAATGGTCCCGTGGTGTAGCGGTTAACATGCCTGCCTGTCACGCAGGAGATCGCCGGTTCGATCCCGGTCGGGACCGCCATTTTTTCTGAAACATCATCTGGTTCAGTAGCTCAGTCGGTAGAGCAAAGGACTGAAAATCCTTGTGTCGGCGGTTCGATTCCGTCCTGAACCACCTTTCATCTTGCCGGTGTAGCTCAATTGGTAGAGCAACTGACTTGTAATCAGTAGGTTGAGGGTTCAATTCCTTTCGCCGGCACCATAACCCTTTGGTGGGGTAGCGAAGTGGCTAAACGCGGCGGACTGTAAATCCGCTCCCTCCGGGTTCGGCGGTTCGAATCCGTCCCCCACCACCATCTTTACAGGGGCATAGTTTAACGGTAGAATAGAGGTCTCCAAAACCTTTGGTGTGGGTTCGATTCCTACTGCCCCTGCCATTTCACATATGTGTCTCGGTGAACTGAATATTTTATTATGGCGGTCGTGGCGAAGTGGTTAACGCATCGGATTGTGGTTCCGACATTCGGGGGTTCGATTCCCCTCGGTCGCCCCTTTTTACTTTTGGGGTATAGCCAAGCGGTAAGGCAACGGACTTTGACTCCGTCATTCGTTGGTTCGAATCCAGCTACCCCAGTTTTAAGCGGAAGTAGTTCAGTGGTAGAATACGACCTTGCCAAGGTCGGGGTCGCGGGTTCGAATCCCGTCTTCCGCTCCACTTATTCTACGGCGGCATAGCCAAGCGGTAAGGCACGGGTCTGCAACACCCTTACCACCGGTTCGATTCCGGTTGCCGCCTCCAATCTATGTTTTCCGTTATTGTGTTATCGTAATGCCCGAGTGGTGGAATGGCAGACACGTCGCACTCAAAATGCGATGCCGCGAGGCGTGCCGGTTCAAGTCCGGCCTCGGGTATCTTGCAAAAGGACAACTTCGGTTGTTCTTTTTTTTATGTTCTGGTATCCGCAGGTGTCCGCAAAGCAGAGAGCCCAGCTGCTGTTCAGCAGTCAGGCTCTTGCATTTTTCTTCAGTCTTTTCAATCGATCAGCTGATTGCTGGATACGACCGGCAGCCGCATGATCGGTGTCTCTTTGTCGATGATGTAGGCTGCCGCCTCTCCGCCGTTGATGCTTGTGTACATTTTTCCACATGCTTCTGTCAGCTTCCGGGCCTCTTCCGACGGCATCCCCGGGCGCACGTACAGCACCTGAATGATTTCTGCTGCGT
Source organism: Sporosarcina koreensis (assembly GCF_000826145.2). Taxonomy (GTDB): domain Bacteria; phylum Bacillota; class Bacilli; order Bacillales_A; family Planococcaceae; genus Sporosarcina; species Sporosarcina trichiuri. The sequence goes on along the minus strand of NZ_LN651336.1, from coordinate 159,663 downwards.
CTTGTGTGATAGCGGTTCGTACAGAATCCACATACGGGCTGCCGAATGGGCTGTATTGGTCGTGGAGTATGATCAGCTTGTGCAGCGAATTGTATCTTCCATTCAATCCTTCATACCCATCGGCTTCATGGCCGACTGACACACGGATATCGCCTACCAGCTCACTTGCATCATATATCCCGGCAGGAATCCCATACTGCAGGCTGAACAGATTATTCAGATCGACTGCACTGGAGTGGCTTTCCAAAAAGTTCTGGCTGCGGACTCTTCTGTATAGGGCTTCTGCTGACGGTCTGTGTCGGTTTGGATCCGCCCCGAACGCTCTCCAACTATCACGCCACTCCGAAAGCCCCTTAATGTCTGTCAGCGGTCGTTCTTCCAATTCGAAAAACAATTGCTCCTGGAATAACTGGAGCCGCCCTTTCAGCATTTGAGGAGAATCGGAGACGGTTGTTTTGTTATAATGGAGTATACCGAGCTTAAAGCCGGGAACCTTTTCAAAAATAGAGGATGCTATTTCAAATTTCATATAATCCCCCTGTTCATATTTTTCTCAAGCTTATCATATTGGAGGTGGCAACTGGTGAATATCGCTCAACTGCAGCGCGACCTGACCGCATACGCAGACGAGATTGGTGTCGATAAAATCGGATTTACGACAGCCGCTCCTTTTCGGGAATTGAAAAATCGGCTGAAACGTCAGCAGGCATTGAACTACCAATCCGGTTTTGAGGAACCGGATATCGAAAAACGGACTGAGCCGTCCTTGCTGCTGGAACAGGCGGAGAGTATCATCTCGATTGCTGTCGCGTATCCGTCCAAGCTTGCAGATGCTCCAAAAGGAAAGAAAGGGGAGCGGCGGGGGATGTTCTGCCGTGCTTCCTGGGGGACCGACTACCATCTTGTCTTGCGCGAGAAGCTGTCCCTGCTCGAAGCTTTTCTGCATGAACGTCTGCCTGGCGTCAAAACCCGCTCCATGGTGGATACGGGCGAACTGGCGGACCGGGCTGTCGCTGAGCGGGCAGGTCTCGGCTGGTCGGCGAAAAACTGCTCGATCATCACCCCCGAATTCGGTTCCTACGTCTATCTGGGTGAGATGATCACGAATCTGCCGTTTGCACCTGACCTGCCGATGGAAGACCAATGCGGCGATTGTACACTCTGTCTCGATGCGTGTCCGACTGGTGCGCTTATCCAGGGAGGGCAGCTCAATGCACAGCGCTGCATCGCCTTCCTTACGCAGACCAAGCAGCCTGTCCCTGAGGAATTCAGGAAAGAGATCGGCAACCGGATCTATGGATGCGACACCTGCCAGACCGTCTGTCCGAAGAACAAACGTAAGTATAATTTGGACCAGGATTCCTTCGTGCCTGAACCGGATCTCGTCAAGCCGCTGCTCCAGCCTCTGCTGAAATTGTCCAATCGGCAGTTCAAGGAGACATTCGGGCATATGTCAGGTTCGTGGCGGGGAAAGAACCCGATCCAGCGGAATGCTATCCTGGCGCTCGCCCATTTCAAGGAAACCGCTGCTGTTCCGGAACTTGCGGAGCTGCTGCATGGAGACCCACGGCCGATGATCCGAGGGGCCGCCGCATGGGCTCTCGGAGAAATCGGAACGGATGAGGGGTACACCGCGCTGGACGAGTCGCTTCACACAGAAAACGACTCTTCGGTGTGCGAAGAGATTGAAGAGGCGCTCCGCAAGCTTGCAGCACAATCTGAAAAGGAAGTGAAACGATGACCATACATGTTGCATTATTTGAACCGCTCATCCCTGCCAACACAGGTAACATCGCACGTACATGTGCAGGGACAGGGGCGAAACTGCATCTGATCGAACCGCTCGGCTTCTCCACAGACGATAAGATGCTAAAGCGTGCAGGACTCGATTACTGGGAGCATGTCGATATCACCTATCACGGCAGTATCGATGGCTTGTTCCGCCAGTACCCGGATGCTGATTTCTATTTCATCACCAAGTTCGGGGAACAGACGTATTCCGATTTCGATTTCTCGGGAAGCACAAGGGATATCTTCTTCGTCTTCGGGAAGGAGACGACGGGACTTCCTGATGAAGTGACGGCGGCGCACAAGGATACATGCCTCCGCATACCGATGAATGACCACATCCGATCGCTGAACCTCTCGAACACAGCAGCCATCTTGGTCTATGAAGCGCTGCGGCAGCAGCAATACCCCGGATTACACTAAAAAAAGGATGCAGCCCCGGGGGACTGCATCCTTTTTATGTGTTATTTTTTCACCTTGCCTGGCTTGTCTTCGTACCCGCCTGTGAAGATTGCGGAAAGGAATGCGAAGCAGACACCCATGATTAAGATTAGTCTCATCAGATACCCTCCTGTTGGATCACTTGTTCTTTCCCCATTATACCGGAACAGGAGCGAAAAAGAAATGACCGGCCCGAAAAATTGTGTCATCTCCTTGACGATGCGGCTGCATTTGCTTTTCCTCCAGTCCGCCGAAGTGGTAGGATATCAGTGAGACGAAAAGGAGGAAGGACGATGACTTCAATGTATACAGAGACGAAGCAGCTGAGGAACGGAGTCGACATGCCGAGATTCGGTCTTGGTGTTTACAAAATGACAGACCCTGAAAAAACAGTGAAAGCAATCACCTTTGCCTTGAAGAACGGCTATCGGGCAATCGACACGGCGGCCGTCTATGAGAATGAGCGGGAAACCGGGGAGGCGATCCGTGCAGCGGGCATCAATCGCAGCGAACTGTTCATCACCTCGAAAGTCTGGAATACCGATCAGGGCTATGACCAGACGCTCCGTGCTTTCGAAACTTCCCTTAAAAAGCTTGACCTTGACTATTTGGACTTGTATCTGACGCACTGGCCAGTCCCAGAGACTTATGTGGATACATACCGTGCCATCGAGCGGCTCTACGAAGAGAAGCTGATTCGTGTGCCCGGGGTGTCGAACCACCACGTCCGCCATCTGGATGAACTGAAACTGACGGCAAATGTGCAGCCGATGGTCAATCAGGTCGAGCTGCATCCGCTTCTCACACAGATTCCTCTGCGCGATTATTGCCTGGATAATGGAATTGCGATAACGTCCTGGTCGCCGCTTGCAAGAGGACAGCTGCTCGAGAACACAGTACTGAACGAAATCGGCAGACGGCACGGGAAGACGGCTGCACAAGTGATCATCCGCTGGCATCTGCAGCATGATCTGATCGTCATCCCGAAGTCGATCACACCGGAACGGATTTTGGAGAACAGCCAGATCGGGGATTTCCGGCTGACGGATGAAGAGATGACTGCAATCGACGGACTGAACCGGAACGAACGGACAGGAACGGATCCCGATTCACTCGGATAATACAAAAAGACGGCATGGATTCGGTTCCATGCCGTCTTTTGCTATGGCTCAGTTATCAATCGAGATCGACAGTTTTTCCGCGGTGAGCGGATGGACGAACGATGTTTCCGCAGCGGTCAGGCGGTATGTACCGTCCGGAAGTGACTTGGCGCCATATAGATTATCGCCCACTACAGGGTGCCCGAGATGGGCCATATGGACGCGGATCTGATGTGTCCGGCCAGTATCGAGTTCTGCCTGGATGATCGTGGAAACCTCTTTGCGCTCAAGAACATTGAAATGGGTGACCGCAGATTGGCCGGACATGGAAACACGTCTGCGCGAAGCATGATGGCGGTCGCGTCCGATCGGCAAGTTGACGGTTCCTTTCGTCTTCTTCAGCCGTCCCTCGAGTTCTGCGTGGTAGGTCCGGTGGATATCATTTTCCGCAAGCATCCTGTCAAACATCGCTTTTGCAATCGGGTGTTTTGCAATGAGGATGATACCGCTCGTCCCTTTATCGAGCCGCTGGATGTGTTCGGCATACGTGCCGCCATCCTCCTGGATCTGTTCCATCACGGCGTTCATGAGCGTGGGTCCGCTGGCTGTGTTGTCCGGATGGACAGGGATTCCGGCAGGTTTGAAGACTGCCATGTAATGTGCGTCCTCCTGCAGTACACGGACTTCCGGCACGTCCATCGGTTCATACTCCGACACTGCATCGGGCAGCCGGAAGGTGAGCACTGTTCCTGCTGCGAGCGGGGTGCGCCAGACTGCCGCTTCCCCGGAAGCAAGCGTCACGCCATTGGTCATCCGCAGCTCGTGGATATTTTTCTTGCCGGCACGCCAGTCATCCCGAAGGAGCTGTTCGAGCGTCCGGCCGTCTTCCGGTACAGTATAGTGGAAGATGATCATTTATACGCCTCTTTCCGAATGGTTAATTTCCATAATACGTATTGAAGAATTCATGGATATTTTCTTCCGGCTGGAGTCCGACAAGACGTCCGACCTCTTTGCCGTTTTCGTATTGGACGAGAGCCGGCCATTGGTCGATCCCATACTTATCCTTCGCCTGCTGCCCGAATTCCAGCATGTTGTACTGATTCACTTTCACGCCTTCTTCTTTTGCGATGGGCATGAGAATCGGTGTCATTTCCATGCAATAGTGACACTCGGGGTGGAAGAAGTAGACCGTCGTCGGTTCGCCGGACTGGATTTTCTTATCCACCACGTCAGGGAGCACGATGCTGTCGTAGTTTTCATTGCCGATCAGGTCGATTGTCGATTTCTCGAGATCATCCGTCCCGTACGGGTTATCCTGCAGCTTGGATTTGTTCGATGCATTGGTCAGCGCGATGATCGCCACAAAAAATACGACGACGATTCCGCCGATGATCAGAAGTTTCTTCAAGTCAGTTACGCTCCTTCGATTGTTTTAGCATGAGCACACTCGTGATGAATATGAGGGTGAACGCCGTCAGCGCCATGAAAGGGATAGTGATGAACCCCAGCTGATTCACATATTGGGCTGTACAAGGCACATCTCCGCACGTACCGCCATGCTCCTGCAGCAGCGTGATCTTCTGCAGTGCATAATGATAGCCTGACAGCAGACCGCCGATCAGGCTGAAGACAGCTGTCGTCAGTGCAATCCCGCTGTTCTTCTGGAAAAGGGCGATCCCCGCAATCAATACAAGGGGGTACATAAGGATTCGCTGATACCAGCAATACAAGCATGGGATGTAGCCTTTCACCTCAGAATAATAGAGTGAGCCAGCAGTTGCGACAAGCGCAACTGTCCATATGAATACCAGCCGGTTTTCCTGTCGTTTGTCCATGAGTTCTCTCCTTCCGCGCTTATCCGTTCTCAATTATAATGGGAAAGTATAATTTAAGCCATTCTGCGGCATGATTATCAGAAAAACGGGTACTAAGGATAAGGAGGTGATTTGTGTTGAGCGAGGAATTTGATTTATCGCCATTTGAAATGAGTATGATTGTCCGTCAGATGCAGCTGACGGATATACCGGAAATACTTGAAATGCAGAAAGTCTGCTTCCCGGGGATGGAACCTTGGGAGACGGAACATCTGGAAAGCCACTTATCGGTTTTCCCGGAAGGCCAGTTCGTAGCGGAGCTTGACGGCAGCATCATCGGATCGTGTTCGAGCCTGATCGTCAATTTCGCGGAATACGATGACCGCCATACGTGGGATGATATCTCGGACAATGGCTACATAACGAACCACAATCCGGAAGGCTATAACTTATACGGCATCGAAGTGATGGTGCATCCGGAATACAGAAGAATGCGGGTCGGGGAACGGCTGTATGAGGCAAGGAAAGAACTGGCGCGCCAGCTGAACCTGAAATCGATCATCATCGGCGGCCGCATTCCGAATTATCACAAGCATGCCGATGAAATGTCACCGCGTGAATACGTGAATGCCGTCGCCCGTCACAAAATCTATGATCCGGTCCTGACGTTCCAGCTCATGAACGACTTCACACTGATGCGCATCAATCCGAACTATCTGCCGGATGATCAGGCATCGAAGCGGTATGCGACGCTGATGGAATGGAACAACATCGATTACAAGGCAGTGAGCAAACGGCACTACAAGACGAGCTATCCGGTCCGGATCTGCGTCGTCCAATATCTGATGCGTAAAATATCCTGTTTCGATGAGCTTGCATCGCAAGTGGAATACTTCGTACGGGTGGCGGCTGACGCCAACTCGGACTTCGTTGTGTTCCCGGAAATCTTCACGACGCAGCTCATGTCATTCCTCGATGAGCCGTCCGCCAGCCAGTCGGTCCGCAAAATCTCGGAATACACCGAGGAGTATATCGAGCTCTTCAACGGGCTGTCCGTCCGATATAATGTCAACATCATCGGCGGCTCGCACTTCGTGGAAGAAGAGGACGAGGAAATTTACAATATTTCCTACCTGTTCCGCCGGGACGGGTCGATCGACAAGCAGTATAAGATTCACATTACGCCGAATGAGAAGAAGTACTGGGGCATCAGCGCGGGGGATTCCGTCCGGGTGTTCGATACGGATTGCGGCAAGATTGCCATCCAGGTCTGCTACGACATCGAGTTTCCGGAACTGGCCCGTATCGCTACGGAAAAAGGTGCCAATATCATCTTCACGCCGTTCTGTACGGAAGACCGCCAAGGTTATTTGCGTGTCCGATACTGCGCACAGGCGCGCGCTGTGGAAAACCAGATCTATACGGTCATTTCGGGCACAGTCGGAAACCTGCCGCAGGCCGTCAATATGGACATCCAGTATGCACAGTCGGCAATTTTCGCGCCGTCCGATTTTGAATTTGCCCGTGACGGGATCGTCGGGGAAACGAACGCCAATCTGGAGACGGTGCTGATCGGCGACGTGGACTTGGAAGTGCTGAAACGTCAGCGGCAGGAAGGGACCGTCAAACAGCTGAAGGACCGCCGGCATGACGTGTACCGGGTTGAATACTTCGCCAAGAATCCGGAGCAATGAAAAAACGGCTGCAGACTCATGAGGGCTGCTGAAAAAGTCTCATGAAAGCTGGAACATCCTCGGTAAGGTTGATTTCCGCTGCAGGCGGACGCTTTCCGCGGGCACGGCTCCAGCCGCTTCCCTCGCTGCGCTCAGTCCAGGGTCTTCCGCGCGTGCTGTTCCCGCAGGAGTCGCCGCCTTCCGCTCCAATCAACGGGAAACGGGCTGACGCAAGGGGCTGTCTCCATAGTTGTAGTAAACTTGAAACGGACCCCAAACTCAGGGAGCAGAGAAAACAAGGTACGGAGCAGTGAAAAGACGTTCGGTGGGTCAAATTCGACTCACCGAACGTCTTTTTTTGTGAACGCTGCACCGCATAAAAATTAGTCGTGCGTTTTTCAACGGACTCGACTCATGCCTGCAGTTTTTTTCTATTACAATAGATTCAACACGAAATCTGTTGATTTCCGCTACGAGCGGCCGCTTTCCCGGGGGGGGCACGGCTTCAGCCAAACGAATCGCGACAAGGGTTCGCTTGGCCGTATTTCTGCGTACTTTGCAGAAATTCAGACAGCCTTGCTCATAACACTTCGCTTTTATTCGCCGCTCTCCTCTCCGATCAACAAGTGTCTTTTATGACTAGATGAGGTGATGGATATGATGAAGAAGAAACAAGTCAATGAACGAAAACAGATGGAAATCTTGGCGGTCGAGCAATTGGTTCCACCAAATCATTTGGTTCGCAAACTGGATGCAGCGATTGATTTTTCGTTCATCTGTCCATTGGTCGAGAACTTGTACTCCGATGTGGGACGGACGAGCGTCGATCCGGTTGAACGTGTTTTTGCGGATGCGAAAGAGAAGCATGGAATGCAATGGACAGACCTGAAGGGCCTTAAAAAATTGTCCATGTAGGCGATGCCATCTTTTGGCGTCCAAAATTTGAAGAAACTCGCCAGGTGGACATGAAGTCCACTTGATAACAAAGATGCCCACACATATCCAGTGTTCTGCGGGGAATTGAGTTGATCGGAGTGCAGGGCGGCGACTCCTGGGGGATCAGCGCAGCGCGAAGACCCCACAGGAGCAAAGCGACGAGGAGGCTGAGGGCAAGCCCCCCCCGGAAAGCGTCCGCCCGGAACGGAGATCAACGGCGTTTGACTACTTGCTGATTTACACGTACAAAACCAAAAGGGTTGGAAATCTTTTCGATTTCCAACCCTTTTGTCAGCCGTTTTACTTGATGATCAGTCTTCCGTATCTTCTGTGTCCGGATCATTTTCATCCGGTACAAGTTTTTCCGCTTCCAAATACAGGATATGATGGCCTTCCACGTCTTTCACGGAGAACTCATAGCCCTGCTCGATGATCTTTTCTCCCGGAATCGCTTCGAATCGCTGGGACATGAACCAGCCGCCGATCGTATCGATATCTTCTTCATCGATGTCAATGCCGAGTGTCGTATTGACGTTTTCCAGCAGCATTTTGGCATCCAGGATGTAATGGTTCTCTCCGATGACCTGGACATCCGGAAGCTCATCTTTGTCGAACTCGTCCTGAATCTCCCCGACGATCTCCTCCAGAATATCTTCGATGGTCACCAAGCCCGATGTCCCGCCATATTCATCCATAAGGATTGCCATGTGGATGCGTTCCCGCTGGATTTTCAGCAGAAGGTCCCCGATTGCCATCGTTTCAATGACACGGATGATCGGCTGCATGTAGGCAACAACCGGAAGTTCACCGTTTTTCGGGTTTTTGATATAGGCGGTGAGCAGGTGCTTCATGTTGATTAGCCCGATGACGTGGTCCTTGTCACCGTCGATGACCGGATAGCGTGTGAATTGCTCAACGCCTTCCGTGTTGAACAGCTCTTTCGCGGTCATCTCTTTGTCGATCGACATCATTTCGGTCCGGGGCACCATGATCTCTTTTGCGACCCGGTCGTCGAATTCGAAAATTCTATTCACATACTTGTATTCGGACTGGTTGATCTCTCCGCTCTTGAGGCTGTCGGACAGAATCATCCGCAGCTCTTCTTCCGTATGGGCGACGTCTGCTTCGGACATCGGTTGGAAGCCGAACAGCCGTGTCACAAACCGAGAACTGAGGTTCATGAGCTTGATGACCGGATACATTGTCCGGTAGAAGATGATGAGCGGCATGGCCAATGACAGTGTGATCCGCTCCGCCTTCTGGATTGCGACTGTCTTCGGTGCCAGTTCCCCGACAACTACGTGGAGGAACGTCACAATGATCAGAGCGATGGCGAAGGACAGAAATGCGGTCAGGCTGTGAGACAGGGCCAAGTGATCGAAAACAGGCGCGAACAGCAGGGCGACGGTCGGTTCACCGAGCATACCGAGCCCGAGCGCAGTGATCGTAATACCGAGCTGGCAGGCAGACAGATAGTCGTCCAGGTTGGTCACGACGCGCTGGGCGTTGATCGCTCTTTTATTTCCTTCAAGAGCGAGCTGGTCGATCCGTGTCATCCGCACTTTCACTATTGCAAACTCAGCTGCCACGAAAAAGGCAGTGAGGGCGATCAAGGCAGCAAATGCTGCCAAGCGTATGGGAATATCCAAATAGGTGCTTTGTTCCATGCCGAACAAGGGGGGAACAAAGCGTACACCTCCTGTGGTTTAAAATAGGGTAGTTGATTCAATAATAAGGTAAAAGGGCGTGGATTTCAATGAATTTTCCTTCCAAACGGTTTTCCTGCTGCTATATGAGAAAATTTTCAAAAGATTAAAAGAAACTATTGACAATAGTGAAAAAAGCATGATAATCTGAAAACATTCGAAATCCGAAAGAAAGGGGTGCCTGACATGATGACAGCCGAAAAGAAAACGCGCCGCCAATTTCAAGCACCCCCTTTTGGACGATTGCCTGTTCCGCATTCTCTTTAGCGGAAAGGATGGACGGAGGGGCATGATCCCGATTCAGACGCGTGCTGCTGAAAATGCGGGCACGTGTCTTTTTTTCTGTCTTCAATTGGATGTCCTCACGCGTCAGCGTGGTGCATAGAAATGATGACGAGAGGAGCGTTATGGATGTGATTCAGATCGAAAAAGCAATGAAAGCGGAACAAACTGAGAAAAAAGAGACAGGTGATGGCGGATAGCCGGATGTTTCAAAGAAAGGTCGTAGAAAAGTATGTTTTCGGTATTAGGGAAATTAGGATGGTTTTTCAAAGAGAATAAAATGCGTTACACAGTAGCATTGCTGCTGCTGATCATGACGAGTGTATTTGCGATTGTTCCCCCATGGATCATCGGGAAGGCGATCGACGGAATCCACCTGAATACGATGACCCCGCACTTGCTGTGGACGTACATCGGCATTCTGCTTGTAATCACCGTCATCGGCTATATCGGCGATTTCGTCTGGCAGTATCAGCTGTTCGGCGGCGCGAATGTCATTGAACGGAAGCTGCGGGGCAATCTCATGCGCCATTTTCTTAAGATGACGCCTTCGTTCTATCAGCGGAATAAGACGGGCGATCTGATGGCCCGTTCGACGAATGACCTTCAGGCGATTTCGGAGACTGCGGGATTCGGTATTATGACGCTGATCGACTCGACGGTCTATCTGTTCACACTCATCGTCATGATGGGGTTCGCCGTCTCATGGAAACTGACGCTCGCAGCAATCCTGCCGCTGCCGATCCTCGCCTATCTCATGCAGGTGCTCGGCAAACGGATCCATCTGAAATTCGTGACGGCGCAGCGTGCATTCGGCGATTTAAACGATGACGTGCTCGAAGCTGTGGCGGGTGTCCGTGTCGTCAGAGCTTATGTACAGGAACGTGCTGAAGAGCAGCGCTTTGCGGATGCGACGGAAGATGTCTATAAGAAAAATATGGATGTCGAGCGGATTGACGCTCTGTTCACACCGATTTCCAAGATCATGACGTCGATGTCCTACATTATCGGTCTTGGCTACGGAGCTTATCTCGTCTCGGTCGGCGATATCACTCTCGGGGGTCTTGTCACCTTCAACGTCTATCTCGGCATGATCGTCTGGCCGATGTTTGCGATCGGGGAACTGATCAACGTCATGCAGCGGGGGAACGCATCGCTCGACCGTGTCCAGGAGACGCTCGATGCTGTTGAAGATGTACGTGATCCGTCAATGCCTGTGCAGATGGAACGACCGGGCATGGTCGGTTTCAGTGATGTGAGCTTCAGCTATCCTACGTCCGAACGGAAGAATCTGGATCAGATCCGTCTCCAGCTCGGCGGCGGCCAGACACTCGGCATCGTCGGTAAAACAGGCAGCGGCAAGACGACGTTCGTCAAACAGCTGCTGCGTGAGTATCCGGCGGGCGAAGGGCTGCTGACGTTCGACGGCAGACGGCTCGATGATATGACCAAAGAGCAGGTGAGGAACTGGGTGGGCTACGTCCCGCAGGACCATGTGCTGTTCTCCCGTTCCGTGCGTGACAATATCCTGTTCGGGAAGCCGGATGCAACGGAAGCGGATATTGCGGAGGCGATCCGCCTTGCCCATTTCGAAAAGGATCTGGAAATGCTGCCGGAAGGGCTTGGAACGCTTGTCGGTGAAAAAGGCGTGGCCCTGTCAGGCGGCCAGAAGCAGAGGATTTCGATTGCCCGGGCTCTCGTGAAAAATCCGGAAATCCTCATCTTGGATGATTCACTGTCGGCCGTCGATGCCAAGACGGAAACCAGGATTATTGAAAACATCCAGAACGAGCGGAGCGGGAAGACGACAATCATTACGACACACAGACTGTCCGCCGTCCAGCATGCAGACCGCATCATCGTGCTTGAAAACGGCCGTGTCACCGAAGAAGGCACACATGAAGAACTGCTTGAACAGAATGGCTGGTACAAGGAACAATATGACCGGCAGCAGATTGGAGGTGACGAGTCATGACAACCGGTAAACGGCTCGTCCACTATGCATTGCAATTCAAAGGGTACTTCATCGGCGGCATGGCGCTGCTCGCCGTCGCGGTAGGCGCCGACCTGCTCGGGCCGATCATCGCGAAGCAGATCATCGATAACCATATCGCAGGCTCGGATTCCGGGGGCATCGACTTCTCTCCGATTGCGAAACTGCTCGTCATCTTCTTTGCCCTCGCCGTCGTGACGGCAATATTCCGCTACGGTCAGTACATCATGCTGCAGGCGACCGCGAACCGGATCGTGCAGAAGATGCGGAATGAGCTGTACCGGCACATCCAGACACTGCCGATCAGCTACTTCGATAATCTGCCTGCCGGAAAAGTGGTGGCACGTGTGACGAACGACACGGAAGCGATCCGCCATCTGTATGTGACAGTCGTCTCGCAGTTCGCGATCAGCGGCATGTACATTATCGGGATCTATATCGCCCTGTTCAGCCTGGATGCCAAAATGGGTGCCATCCTGCTGTTCGTCCTGCCGCTGCTCTATGTCTGGATGATTCTGTACCGGAAATTCGCCTCCAAGGTGAACCATGTCATCCGCTCGAAAGTGAGCGACATGAACGGGATGATCAATGAGTCCATCAACGGGATGACGATCATCCAGGCGTTCGGACGGGAAAAGCAGATGGAAGAGGAATTCGAGGAACTGAATACGACGCATTACAATTATCAGACGAAACTGCTGAAAGTCGAAGCGGCCACCTCACACAACCTGGTCAACACGATCCGGTCGCTGACGTTCGTCATCTTCATCTGGTATTTCGCTGGCGCATCATTTTCTGCGGGCAGTGTCATTTCTGTCGGGATGCTGTATGCATTCGTGGATTATATCACCCGGCTGTTCAACCCGGTGACGGGAATCGTCAACCAGTTTGCACGTCTTGAGCACTCGCTGGTTGCGGCGGAGCGTGTATTCCAGCTGATGGACCGTGCGGGAGAGCCGGTCAGCGACGAACGGATGGAACGTTATCAAGGGAATGTCGCCTTCGAAGACGTCTGGTTCGCCTATAAGGAAAATGAGTACGTGCTGAAAGATATCAATTTCGAAGCGAAGCGGGGAGAGACGGTCGCCCTGGTCGGACATACAGGATCAGGGAAGAGCTCGATCATGAACCTGCTGTTCCGCTTCTACGACCCGGTGAAAGGGAAGATCCTGATCGACGGGCAGGACATCACTGCGCTTCCGCGGCAGACTGTCCGCAGCCACATGGGGATCGTCCTGCAAGATCCGTACCTGTTTACAGGCACTGTCGAGTCCAACATCAGCCTGCGGGACCCGCGTATCACCCGGGATGCTGTCCAGGAAGCGCTCGATGCGGTCGGCGGCGAACGTGTGCTGGAACATCTGCCGGGCGGCATCGACGAGCCGGTCGTAGAGAAGGGCAGTACGCTGTCGAGCGGACAGCGCCAGCTCATCTCCTTCGCGCGTGCACTTGCATTCGATCCGGCCATCCTCATACTGGATGAAGCCACTTCGAACATCGATACCGAAACCGAGGAAATCATCCAGCATGCAATGGATGTCCTGAAGAAGGGCCGGACGACGTTCATCATCGCCCACCGCCTGTCGACCATCAAAAATGCCGACCGCATCCTCGTGCTTGACCGCGGAGAGATCAAAGAAAGCGGAACCCACGACGAATTGGTTGCATTGGACGGTCAATATGCCCAGATGTATAAACTGCAATCGGGCATTTCCGTTTCGTAACTTGAATATGCAGTGAACCGTACTGCCCCGAATCATCCTACAGATGGTTCGGGGCAGTTTTTTCGTTTCATGAGTTTCTGAGGATTGTATGAAAAAGATTGCCAAGCGGCAGAAAAAAACATATATTTAGAGTATCGAAATGTTTTGACAAGAAAGTAGGGCATCTTTTGAATCTCATCAAGGACTGGGTCCAGACGATTTCATCCTTTAATCGCAATATCAAAAATTTCCTGCTGGCGAATGTATTCATCCAGATCGGTCTTGGCGTGTTCATGGTCATGTATAACTTGTACATCCGGGAACTCGGCATGCCGGAAACGGTCAACGGGAAGGTCATTTCCATGACAGCTCTTGCGACGGCTGTCATGCTTGTGCCGGCCGGTTTCCTGAGTGACCGGTTCGGCAGGAAGTGGCTCATAGCCGGAGGGACCGCCCTTGCGATGGCCACGCTGTTCCTGCGGAGTGCCGCTGTTTTGGAAGGGCCGATCGTCTTCGCTTCCCTGCTGACGGGAGTGTTCATGGCATTTGTCCAGGTGTCTGGAATTCCGTTTCTTGCAGAGAACTCGTCGCCGTCCGAACGGGTCAAGCTGTTCAGCATACAATTCGCACTCGTGACGGTCGCACAAGTGGCAGGGAGCCTGGCGGGAGGATTGCTCGCGGATGCGCTGGAACTGCTTTTCAAGATGGAGACGGTCGATGCGATCCGCTGGTCGCTGTATATCGGTGCAGGAATCTTTGCGCTCGGACTGCCCCCGCTGTTCGCCCTGAAAGATCGGCCGCCTGTGCCTGTGCAGGTCCGTGATGAGGCCGGGACAGCACCCGCTGATGCGGCCGCCGACAGTTTCAAACGGAATTTTACGCTCATCCTCCATTTCTCATTCGCAGGACTGCTGATCGGTCTCGGCTCAGGGCTCGTCGTCCCTTATTTGAACTTGTACTTCGCCAACCGGTTCCATGCGTCCAATTCGACGATCGGACTTGTGCTGTCACTCGGTGCTGCCATGACGGCGGTGGCGGCGATGATCGGTCCCATACTGGTCAAGAAGGTGGGCAAAGTGAAAGCGCTCATCATTTTTCAGCTGCTGTCGATTCCGTTCCTCCTGCTCACAGCCTTCACGAATTCACTGCTGTTCGCATCGCTCGGTTTCCTGCTCCGGCAGGCACTCATGAATGCCGGCAATCCGATCCAGAGTGCCATCGCCATGGAACTGGTGACCGATAAGTACCGGGGGCTCGCAAATTCCATGAACCAGACGGTATTCCAGCTCGGCTGGGCATCGATGGGCCCGATTGCCACGGGTCTCGTAGTGGCGCAGGGGTTCTATTGGGGATATGCCGTCGCATTTTCCATCACGGCAGGTCTGTATGTCGTTTCATCCATCTACTATTACATTGTGATCGGCAAGCAGGACTTATCCGCCGAATGAAAAAAAGATGTCCGGGCAGTCAATTGACTGTTCGGGCATCTTTGCATGGAAGCGTTTCAGCGCTTCGGCTGTGTTTCTTTCCAGGCGTTCTGCTCGTCCGGAACCCGGCTCTTGTCCTCGAAGACATTCTCCGTTTTCTGATCCTCGACGTGCAGCTGGGTCTTTTCTTTCTTCAGCTGATCAGGTGTTTTGCCATCCATCCTGCATCCCTCCGTAACTGGTGATCGGACGTAGTATGGATCCCGCGCCAGCTATTATTCATATACATGGAAAATCATCAGTTCATGGACCATCTTCTTCACTTTATCCTCATCATCCGGTATGCTGCCTGTCCACCGGATCGTTCCGTCGGGAAGATAGTCGCCGGTGTAGCGATCCGGGCCCAGGTGGAAGGAGAAAGTCCATCCCGGAAGCTGTCCGCCTGCAAACATCGGCTGGACTTTGAAGTGCTGAAGCATATCCATCGCCTCCTTTCATGATTCAAAGATTTTAGGCATACAGTAACTGCAAAAGGGGACAGGAGGGCAGTACATGTTCGTTGCCAAACTGAAATCGGCCATCCATGAGGAATACAAAGCGTATTTCCTATACCGGTCGCTGTACGATACAGTCGAGAAGCCGATGTGGAAAGACTTCATCCGCCATATGTATGAAGACGAAAAAAGCCACTATGAGATGTTCCAGCAGCTCCATTATATGCTGACCGGCAGTTATGTTGCCAATCCGAAACGTCCGGCTCCCTGCTATGACGTCAAAGCATGCGTCCAGCAGGCGCTTCTTGATGAACTGGAAGCAGTTGAAACCTATAAGGAGATGCTGCTGTCCATACCGATCCAGGACGCCTATAACCCGCTGTTCATCGCCATGCAGGATGAGATGGAGCACGCGATCCGGCTGTCGGTCATCTACAATGGACTTCAGTGAACAAGTAAAAACCGTCCTCGCAGGAAGGACGGTTCGAAAAAAGAACTATATATAATGCATTGAAATGAATTCCTGAGGCCAATCAGAAAGTCATCGTTCAGTAGACAGCATGCTGCCAAAGGACTGCACGAAGAATATGTTGGAAGATCGGTCAGGAGGACATTACTATAAGCCCTGTGTTATCCTCCTGCTGCATGAGTAAAGATCTGCCGGCAAAACAACTATAGCACTAAAACGGGGAGGTGTAAATATCCGGGGTGCTGGGAATGTATACTGGCCGCTCCAGGCTTTTCCTCTCACTCGTGCTGCATATCGGACAGCAGGCTGCTGAAGTAATGGACGGCTTCCAGCATCCTCGGACCGTACCAGAACATCTCGCCGTCTACTGGGAGAATCAGGGAATGCGGCAGGATCTCCTGAAATTCCTTGATGTGCTTCTGCTTGAATGGATACGGCTCGGAAGCCAAAAGGACTACTGAAGGATCCAGGTCTTGGATGTCTTTCGGCTCAAGTGCCGGATAACGCCCGAGAAATCGTGCCGCAGCATTCGTGAAGCCGAGGTGCTCCAGAACCGACTGGATGTATGTCGTCCTCCCGGCAGCCATATACGGCTTCTTCCAGATGACATAGAGCACGTCACCTGATACGGTTCCTTCCAGCGCTTGGAATCCTGCTTTCGCCTTCTCTGCCAGCTGCCGACCTTCGGGCAGACGGCCGGTTATATCGCCGATGTCTATCATCATCCGATAGGCGTCTTCGATGGACTGTACTTCCGCCACGTAGACAGGCACATGCGGTTCAAGCGTTTCCACCATTTCTTTCGTATTCTCTTCCTTCTCGGCGATGATCAGATCGGGTTGCAATTCCAGGATCCGATCGAGTTTCAGATCTTTCGTCCCGGCCACCGCCGGAACGTCCAGCACATCCGGAGAAGGGTGGATGCAGAACCGGGTGCGTCCCGCCGTTTCATCCGCCAGTCCGAGTGCGAACAGGGTGTCCGTCACAGCAGGACATAGGGACACGATCCGCTTCGGCGGGTATGTATACGTGACCGTCCGGCCGAGTGCGTCCGTAACTGTCCGCTCCATGCAATCATCCTTTCAGCTTAAAGTAGTGGCAGCAGTCTGCCTGAATGGCATTTCCATACGAAACGGCAACATGCCAATACGGCGCTGCATTTAACTCATGACCTCTATGTCACTTCCATCGTACAGGAAACACAGATGGAATTCATCCGCCGCACCCTGAGCTGTCCGGCCCTAACGATTGGGCGGAAAGCGCTGTTCTGGTATACTGGATGAAACTGAACAGAAAAAGGTGAGGCAATGGATTTTCTATGGGTACTGCTGTTCATGGCGCTGATCGGGGCACTGATCGGCGGCTTTACAAACCACCTGGCGATCAAGATGCTGTTCCGTCCGCATGAAGCGAAATATATAGGCAAGTGGCATATCCCCTTCACACCGGGTCTCATTCCGAAACGCCGGGATGAACTGGCTGTCCAGCTCGGCAAGACGGTCACAAATTATCTGCTGACGCCGGAAACGTTCCGGAAACGCCTGCTGACACCTGAAATGGCGAAGAAGACCGAGACGTTCCTGCAAGGTAAATTGGAGAAGGAGATTCTCTTGTCGGACAGGACGCTCGCGGACTGGCTGGAACTCGGCGGCGTGCACGGAATGGAACGGAAGATCGACCAAAAGGCCGGTCAGCTGATCGATGAACGGTTCCAGGCGGTCAAGACGGCTGTATTGTCCGGAACAGTTGAGGAGACAGTCCCGGCCAAGTGGCTGGAGCAGGCGGAAGAGCATATCCCGTCACTCACTTCCTACATACTCGGAAGGGCGGACGGCTTTGTGGACAGCTATGAAGGCAAGGTGATGTTCCAGCGGCTGATCACGGATTTCCTTGAATCGAAAGGAACGCTCGGCGGCATGGTCAAAATGCTGTTCGGCGATTCGAATTCGCTGGTTGAGAAGGTGCAGCGGGAAGCGAGGAAGTTCATCGCCGCACCTGGGACGACGCAGTTGATCGAAACGATGCTGACGAATGAATGGACTAAGCTGAAACAGCGTCCGATGGCAGAACTCGCTGGCGGGTTCGACTGGGAAGGGCTCGGCACATCCCTGCGCAATTATGCGCTGGATGAGCTGGATGCAGCCGGCCGTCTGGCACAGCCGATCCGCCATTATTGGGCGGACGGGGCTGCCTGGACCGCAGAACATCTTACACCGCAGCTCGTCGAGTTCGCGTTTGCACAGGCGGAAGTCCAGCTCGAGCAGTCCTTGAAGAGATTGAAACTCGACCAGATCGTCAAAGAACAGGTCGATACGTTCCCGGTAGCCGTCCTCGAGGATCTTGTGCTCGGCATCTCGAGACGGGAGTTCAAAATGATCACTGTCCTTGGTGCACTGCTCGGCGGTATCATTGGAATTGTACAAGGACTCATTGTATACTTTACCAATCTGACGTAATCATTTAGGGGGAATTGAACATGGCAGTCAACATCTATGACGACATCAACACATTGGAAAGCTCACTTCGCGCAACAGACGAATTTGAAGGCGTGAAAGAAGCGATCGAGCGCGTAAAACAAGATAAGCAAGCATTGGAACTGTTCCGTAATTTCCGTGAGATCCAGATGACGCTCCAGCAGAAGCAGATGGCAGGGGAAGAGATCCAGCCGGACGAATTGGAGCACGCGCAGAAGACGGCGCAGCTGTCCCAGCAGAACCCGAAGATCATGGAAATGCTTGAAGCGGAGATGAAATTGAGCGGTATCATCGATGAAATCAACCGCATCCTCATGAAACCTGTGCAGGACCTGTACGAAACAATGAATTGATGCAAAAAACCAGCCGGACAGGCTGGTTTTTTGTTTTCCGGATTTGCTATACTGAGTGACAGAGAAGACCGGCACGGACTGCCGGAGAAAGTTGGGCTAGTTATGCAAATGATCGCGCTGCAGGGCGATTTCAAAGAAGATTGGAAGCGGATGTTCATCCACCTGGCGAATTTGTTTTTCGAGGAGACCCATATTTGCCGGGAAGGTGAGTCCGGCAGCCTGACGTTCCGTTTTGAAGAACAGGCGGCAGAAGGACAGCTTTCTGTAAAAGGCTTCCTTTCAGCGGATGAACGCACATTCGAAGCATCATTCACCGAAAAGGCGGAAGGCGGCACGGAAAAGGAACGGAACCGTCAATGGAAACGGCTGTATTCCCATGTGTTCCTTGAAACGCTCGAGGCGTACACTGGTATAACGCAGGAGTGGGGCATCCTGACGGGAATCAGACCGACGAAGCTGTATCATACCTATTTGCAGAAGGGGCTGAGCCAGGAAGAGGCCAAGGGTCTGCTGATGTCGAAACACCGGGTGTCTCGCAGGAAGGCAGACCTGCTGGAGAAGATTGCTGATGTGCAGCTGGAAGCCGTTCCGGACCTGTACAGACTGGAACGGGAGGTCAGCATCTACATCGGTATCCCATTCTGCCCGACGAAATGTGCCTACTGTACGTTTCCTGCGTATGCCATCCACCGGAAAAACGGGCGGGTGGAAAATTTCCTGGACGGTCTGCACGAAGAGATCCGTCAGCTCGGCGAATGGCTCGAGCGCCGGCAGATCCGTGTGACGACGATCTATTTCGGGGGCGGCACGCCGACGTCCATCGAAGCGGAGGAGATGGACGCGCTGTACGAAGTGATGGCCGAATCCTTCCCGTTCATGGAGCACGTGCGGGAAGTGACCGTGGAAGCCGGACGTCCGGATACGATCACCCCGGCAAAGATCGACG
Source organism: Sporosarcina koreensis (assembly GCF_000826145.2). GTDB lineage: Bacteria > Bacillota > Bacilli > Bacillales_A > Planococcaceae > Sporosarcina > Sporosarcina trichiuri. Next base: position 140,061 of record NZ_LN651336.1, on the reverse strand, counting down.
TGCTGAAGAAGTGGGGCATCGACCGGATCAGTGTGAACCCGCAATCCTATACGGACGAAACCCTGAAAGCGATCGGCCGCCATCACACCGTCCAGGAGACGATCGACAAGTTCAAATTGTCACGCTCGATGGGCATGAAGAACATTAACATGGACCTGATCATCGGCCTGCCGAACGAAGGGACGGAAGAGTTCCGCCATTCACTTGCGGAAACCGGAAAACTTCAGCCGGAATCCCTGACAATCCATACGCTGTCGTTCAAGCGGGCATCCGAAATGACACGCAACAAAAAGAAGTACGAAGTGGCCGACCGTCCGACCGCTGAAGAGATGATGAGACTCGGTGAACAATGGACAGAGGAGAACGGCTACGTCCCTTACTACTTGTACCGCCAGAAAAACATCCTCGGCAATCTGGAAAACGTCGGCTATTCCAAGCCCGGTGAAGAGAGCATCTACAATATCATGATCATGGAAGAGGTCCAGTCGATCATCGGCATCGGCTGCGGAGCATCCAGTAAATTCCGCGACCCTGCAACGGGCCGCATCACGCAATTCCAGAATCCGAAAGACCCGGCTGCGTATATCTTGTCGTATCAGGAGTCGATGGAGAAGAAGCTGGAGCTGCTGGATGAAATCTTTCCGGAAACCGTCACGAATTAAAGGAGTTTCCCTTCCGTTCCCGAATAGGTACTGAACAGCCATTCATTTACAGAAGGCTGGCCGGATAACGGGGAAGGAAGGGGACTACCATGTTTCAGACAATTATACTTACAAAAAACGGCAGGCACGCATCCTTGACGCTGAATCGTCCGGAATCGATGAATGCCATGGATGATATTATGATGGCTGAGCTTGCGGATGCGTTCGAATCACTAAGGGATGATCAAGAAGTCCAGCTGCTGACGATCCGGGGGGCAGGCCGGACGTTTTCGGCGGGCGGAGATATAAAAAAGATGGCGGATCCCGCATCACCGATGGACATGACAGACGTGATGAAGTCGATCACACGTTTATCGAGAGCATTATATCTGCTCCCGCAGATCACGATTGCGGCTGTCCACGGATCGGCCGCCGGGCTCGGATTCACACTGGCGCTTGCGTGTGATATCATCATCGCGGAAGAGGACAGCAAGCTTGCGATGAACTTCATCGGAATTGGTCTTGTTCCGGATGGGGGCGGCCACTTCTACCTGAAAGAACGGATCGGTGCCGCGAACGCCAAGAAGATGATTTGGGCCGGCGACGTGCTCGATGCGAAAACAGCGAAGGCGGCGGGTCTCGTCGACGAGCTCGTGCCGAGCGGCCAATCCGGGCAGGCCGCAACTCATCTGGTGTCTTCCCTGCTGAAGTCGCCGCTGTCCGCCATGATGGCAACGAAACGGATCCTGCATGGAAGCAATGAGGCTGAACTTGCGGACATCCTGGACAGGGAGGCTGCCGCTCAGATTGCGATGAGGCAGACAGCCGACCATACGGAAGGGATCCGGTCATTCATCGAAAAAAGAAAACCTGTTTTTGAAGGGAAGTAAAGTTAAAAACCGGCATCCGACCAAAAGGAAGATGCCGGTTTTTCATCGGCAAAGCAAATTAGAGTGCAGTATATCGGGAAAGCGTTATAATGAATGTTGCAGCAGGAACCTGCATACGGAAACTATAGTCGAGGAGGGCTCAGTCGTGGGGAACGCGGAAATCCGGCCGGATGTTAAGAGGTTCATCGCCGATCACCGTGACGAGTTTGAAAGGCAGCTGCTGATCGAAGCAGTTACGGTGAATGACAAGATAGGTGAAATACTCCGGATCGGCAATATCGACCTTATCAATAATGCACATAAACTCGTCACCTTTGTCAGTGAGGCCCAGCAGGATGAACTGGTCGCTTTCGCGAAAGTGGAAGGGATCGCATGGGCGAAGCATTCGCTGACACTCTATTTTAAACTGGAATGGGTATCAGCCATCCGCCGCACCATGTGGAAATTCATCCGCCAGTATATCGAGCAGTATAAGAAAGACTTTACAGCCGGCCAGTTTTTCGAGTTGGAGAAGAAAATCAACTCCAGGCTGGATGTCTTCCTGAATGAGTTCTTCCTCAGCTATTCACGCTACAAGGACGAGCAGATCACATCACAGCGGGAGCTTGTGGAGGACTTGTCGGTACCGATCATACCGATCACTGAAACGATAAGCATCCTGCCGCTCATCGGCAAACTGGATTATTTCCGGACGACGGTCATCCAGGAGAAGGTGCTGTTCGAAATCAGCCGGATGCACATACAGCGGCTGATCTTGGATATGTCAGGGATCGCTGAAATGGAAGACGAGGTCATCGACAATCTCGGGAAAGTGATCGACAGCACGAAACTGATGGGATGCGAAGTCGTCATCACCGGACTGCGACCGGATGTTGTACGCAAGATGGCGGTGCTCGGACGGGAATTCGACAGCGGCACGGAAACGCTCGGTACGCTCCAGCAAGCCATCCAATGGTATTTGTAATAGAAAAAACGCTTATCCGCGTTCAAAGCGGGCAAGCGTTTTTTGTTTGTATTTATCGGCAGTCGTTCGCCATTCGAAATATCCTTTTTCGATAGCCCGGATCAGCAGTTCGGCCGTCGCGATATTGGTGGCGAGCGGGATGCCGTACACATCACAGAGCCTCAGCAGGGCGCTGACGTCCGGCTCATGGGGCTGCGCCGTCAGCGGGTCCCGGAAGAACAAGATGAGATCCAGCTCGCCGGTCGCGATCATCGCACCGATCTGCTGATCACCGCCAAGAGGTCCCGAATTCATCCGATTGACGGTCAGATCCGTCTCATCCATGATCCGTTTTCCGGTTGTCCCCGTCGCGTACAGCGTGAATTTCTTGAAAATCGATTCATAGGCAATGGCGAAATTCACCATTTCGTCTTTCTTCTCGTCGTGTGCAATCAATGCAATCTTCAACGTCTGACACTCCCCTCTGGTCAGCCTAAGGATATCATAATATCAAGCTTCATACCTCATACGTGGAACAGCAGCAGTTTGCCTGCCGGCGATGCGAGCCGGTGTGTCTGATCGGACAGGTTCTGCTTCTCGATCATTTCACGGCCGATGACTTTTGCGGCCTCGTCGGTCTCTGCTGTGAATGATTCGTCCGTGATCAGTGTTCCGTCCTTTTCATACGCTGTCAGTTTGTAAGTTCTCATTTAATCAGTCCCCTCCCTGGTGTTTCCACCATTATACTATGAAAAATCATTAGGTGAACAGTCATTCATTTCAAACACTTTGTAAAGGATGCTTGACATGGCGGGTGACGTAAAGTAAGCTTTACGTAAAGGACGGTATACACGCACAGCTTGAAGGAGGGTATCGACCTGGAGAATAAGATCAGGGAACGGCGGACCGAGCATAGCTGGACGCAAGATGATCTTGCGGAAAAACTGGATGTTTCCAGACAGACAATCATTTCACTTGAAAAAGGCCGTTACAATCCGTCGCTCATCCTGGCGTTTAAGATCGCGAAGCTGTTCGGCTGCAGGATAGAGGATATTTTCATACCCGAGGAGGAATGAAGATGTATGATAATTTCAATATATGGACATTTCTGGCGGGACTGCCGCTTGGGCTTCTGATTGCCGGAGCGGTGTGGCTGCTGACACGGAGAAAGCTGAAGAAGGAACGCGCCTTCGACGAACGGTACAGGACCATCCACCGTCACGCACGTTCGATTTCATGGATGGCGACGACTGCGGCAGTGCTGGCTGCCTGGATGATTGTGCTGATTGTGCAGGGACCGAAACTTGCATTCTTTCTGCTGACCGGTATTTGGGTTGTGCACATGCTCTCCTATATGATCGGCGCCGCTGTTGCATCCAGCCAAAATTGAAGGAGGACTGTCAATGGATATTTCTATAGACACGATTGCAGGTTTTTTCACAGGGGCTGGTGTCAGTCTGCTGCTGCTATATCTGTACTTCAGGAAAGGCAAAAAAGACCGGCGTTTCGATGAACGGTATGAACGGATCCACACGCTTGCGAGAAATGTGTCCTGGTCGCTGACACTGGTCACGCTGACCGCCATGTGGATCACCCTCCTATTGATGGAAGGTCCGAAACTGGCATTCTATCTTGTTTTATCAGCATATATTGTCTTGCTCCTGTCTTATATGAGCAGCGTGTTCATCCTGAATCGAAAACTATGAAACGGATTATAGTCTCGTGCGTATAGAAAACTGAGTATATAGAAAAGGGGATATTTGATGACACTGCAAATCGAACATGTAACGAAGCGATTCGGTGATTTCACGGCTGTCGATGACTTATCACTGACCGTGGAGGAAGGGACGATGTACGGCTTCCTCGGTGCGAATGGCGCCGGCAAGACGACGACATTCCGGATGATCCTCGGCTTGCTGACGCCGAACGAAGGAACGATTACCTGGAATGGCCGGCCTGTCAACTACGCGACGAGCCCGCAGATCGGCTATCTGCCGGAAGAGCGGGGGCTCTATCCGAAGATGAAAGTCGAGGACCAGCTGCTGTTTCTTGCTGAACTGCGCGGCATGAAACGGGCAGATGCAAAACGCGAGCTCGGCGCATGGCTCGACCGGTTCGAAGTGCCGCAATACTTGAATAAGAAAGTGGAGGAACTGTCAAAAGGGAACCAGCAGAAAATCCAGGTCATTGCGGCACTCCTTCATAAGCCGAAGCTGATCATACTGGATGAACCATTCTCCGGTCTCGATCCCGTCAACGTGGAACTGCTCAAGAAAGCGATCCTCGACATCCGTAACAGCGGGGCGACCATCATCTTTTCAAGCCACCGGATGGATCATGTGGAAGAGCTGTGCGAGCAGTTCAGTATCATCGACCACGGCAGGCAGATCGTCAGCGGCACGCTGAAGGACGTGAAGCGGTCATTCGGCAAACAGAATGTCCGGATCCGTTCGGACTACCCGCTCGATGCACTGAACGAGGTGCCAGGTGTGCTCGCGGCAACGACGACGATCGAAGGGGCCGTCTATCAGGTGGAGTCCGATGAAACAGCCGGTAAACTGCTGGAAGAAGCCTTGAAATCCGGGCCGGTCCGTCAGTTCGAGATCGAGGAACCGACACTGCAGGATATCTTCATAGCAAAGGTGGGGAAAGAACATGCGTGAATTCTGGATCATCTTCAAACAGGCCTTCCTGACCAAGGCGAGGACGAAATCGTTCGTCATCACAACTGTTCTGGTCATCGCTGGCATCTTCCTGCTGTCCAACCTGCCGCGTATCCTGGACGCCATCGACGGTATCGGCGACGGCGAAAACGAGACGCTGGAAGTATATGATGCAAGCGGGCAGCTGTTCGATCCGCTGGCGGCTGTTGTGAAAGCGAACGATCCGGATTCCTACATCGAATTGGAGAAAACGGACGAACAGCCGAAGGCGCTCGAAGAGAAAGTGCGGTCGGAGGATATCGACTCATTTCTGACGCTCGATCTCGACAAGACAAATACAATCCACGCGACCTACACGACACTCAGCAGCATCGACACCGGACTTCCAGACGACGTGAGGAATGCTCTGCAGACCGTCCAGGCCGGAGTCAAGGCCGATGAGCTGTCCCTGTCTTCCGAACAGGTGGATTCGCTCTTCACGCAGGTGAACTTCGAAACGAATAACATTTCGGCCACTGCGAAATCCGAAGACGAACTGAATCAGGCGCGGATCCTCGTTTACGTGCTCATGTTCGTGATCTACTTCGCCGTCATCCTCTACTCGGGTATGATCGCGACGGAAGTGGCGACCGAAAAATCGTCACGCGTCATGGAGATCCTCATTTCGAGTGTGTCACCGGTCAAGCACATGTTCGCGAAAGTGCTCGGCATCGGGTCGCTCGGGATCGTCCAGATCGTCGTTTACGCAATCGCAGGATTCATCGCCTTCAAGACGACTGCGTCGGAAGCGACGGAAGGATTTGCAAGTTTCTTCAGTCTGTCGGATATCGATCCGATGACACTCGTCTATGCGGTCATATTCTTCCTGCTCGGCTACTTCCTCTATGCGACCCTTGCGGCGCTGCTCGGCTCGCTCGTCAGCCGGACGGAAGACGTCCAGCAGATGATCATGCCGATGACACTCCTGATTGTGGCGGCGTTCATCCTGGCGGCATCAGGCCTCGGGAATCCGGAACTCGGGTATTTGAAATACGCATCGTTTTTCCCGTTCTTCACACCGCTTGTCATGTTCCTGCGGGTCGGTATGCTCGATCTGCCGGTATGGGAACCGCTGCTCGGCATCGCCATCATGCTCGTCACGATCTTTGTGCTCGGCTGGTTCGGCGCTCGCGTCTATCGGGGCGGCGTGCTCATGTACGGCCCATCCCGTTCATTGAAGGACATTAAGAAGGCGATCCAATTAGGGAAAGAGTAACTCACCCATCGAAAAGCGGGGGAACAGCCGGTTCCTCCGCTTTTCGATTTTTTAACCGTTCCCGGAATCTCCAGGAGACGGTCGCGGGATGAGGGGAACTATGGTAAAATTAGAACAAATATTCGACCGGAAGGAGCAGGAAAAGATGATCCGTTTTCTACATGCAGCCGACCTGCATCTCGACAGTCCGTTCAAAGGGATCACAGACATGCCGGCAGACCGGCTGGCCGGTCTTCGGGAAAGCACTTTCACAGCATTCCGTAACCTGATTCGGCATGCTCTGGCTGTCCGGCCGGATTTCGTGCTGCTCGCCGGGGACATCTACGATGGGGAGGATCGCAGCCTGCGTGCGCAGAAACGGTTCCACGACGGTCTTGAACAGCTGGGTGCCGCCGGGATTCCGGTCTTCCTGTCGCATGGGAACCATGATCACCTGTCCGGCGGCTGGGTGCGCTTCGGCCTGCCGGACAATGTGACCGTATTCGGACCGGATGTGGAGACATATGAGCTTACGGTCAGGGAACACAAAGTCGCCATCCATGGCTTCAGCTATCGCGAGCGCCATATCGAACGGGCGATGATCACAGACTATCCGGCTGCAGCGCCGGATGACGGCATCCTCCATATCGGAATGCTGCATGGCAGCATAGCAGGTGATAAGAGCCATGCCGTCTACGCGCCATTCACGAAAGAATCGCTGCTTCAGAAAAATTATGCATACTGGGCGCTCGGTCATATACATAAACGGCAGCTGCTGCACAGCAATCCGCCGATCGTCTACCCCGGCTGCCTGCAGGGCCGTCATAAAACCGAGCCAGGCATGAAAGGGTTCTATGATGTGGAACTCGGCGGACCTGAAGTTTCCATGCAGTTCGTCCCATGTTCGGCAGTTGTTTTCGGGGAAATCGAGGTCGACTGCTCACATGTCCGTCATGCGACCGACTGGCTGAATGCCTGTCTGGCGAAGGCGGGATCGATGACAGCCCGTACTGGTCCCGTTATCCTGCGGGTCCACAACTGCAGATTGTCCGAAGAAGCGGAACAGCTTTTTGCGGGAGCGCCGCGTGCCGAATGGCTCGAGATTCTCCGTGAATCGGCAGGCGATGACGTCTGGTTCTCCGGGGTGGATTTTGAACCTTCGGGAACAGGTTCAGGTCTCGGGGATTCCCCTTTGATCCGTTCGGTGATGGAGCGGCTTTCAGGCTGGGACGCAGAAGAATGGCAATCCGTACTGGCAGACGTCTATCAGCATGCCAGATCGGCTCCGTATCTCGAGCCGGCTGATGAAGAGAGGCAGCAGCGCGTGAAGGCGGCGGCAGCCGATCTGGTTGCCGGGGAACTGGCGAAATGAGAAAGGGGGAGCGGCAGTGCGCATTAAAGAGCTGACGATCTATGGGTTCGGCAGGCATCGCAATGTCACGGTGACGCCTGGAGAACGGATTACAATATTCTTTGGTGAGAACGAGGCGGGAAAGACGACGATCCATCAGTTCATCCTCCAGGTCCTTTTCGGATTTCCGCCGAAAAACGGTGCGCTCCTGCGTTATGAACCGAAAGACGGTGCGGCCTACGGAGGGAAGCTGCTGCTGGAAGATCCGGAATATGGGCAGTTCGAAGTGGAGAGGGTCCGCGGCAGGTCGGCAGGCGATGTGACCGTACGCTTTTCGGATGGCACGACAGCCGGTCAGGAAAAGCTGTCGGCGATACTCAGGCAATACGACCGGACCGCTTTCGAGTCGATCTTCTCCTTTTCGCTGTTCCAGCTGCAGGGGCTCGAACAGATGGATGCGGACGAACTGAGCCGGACTCTTCTTTCTTCCGGAACGACGGGAGTCGACCTTCTTCTGCAGCTGGAAAAGAAGCTGGAGAAGGAGAAGGGCGAACTGTTCAAGAAATCGGGCAAGAATCCGCGGATGAATATTGTTTTGAAGGAACTGCGCGAACTCGAGACGGCAATGAAAGAACAGCGCAGCCGAATGGATGAGTACGGTCCCTCCATGGAGCGTCTGCACGAAACGGGACAGCTCATTACACAGAAGCGGCAGGAACTGGATGGAATTCGTCAGGAAGCAGGAAAGCTGCAGGCTATGCGGCTCAGGCTGCCGGCCGAAGAAGAGCGGAAGAAGCTGACTGCTGAATTGGAACGACTTGGCAATGCTGTGTTCCCGCCCAACGGCATCCGCGAGCAGGAAATGCTGGAAGCGAAGAAAATGGAGACGGAAGCGGTGCTCAGCCGGTCCCGTTACGAGCTGGAAGCACTGACCGATCGTACGGAGGGACAGGCGGACCCTGAACACTTGACGGTTTTAAAGGTGCTTCTGGACAAAGAGCAGGATTGGCAGGATCTCCGGCAGCAGGAATACCGCTGTGCATCCGAGCAGACACGCCTCCTGAATGAACAGCAGCACCTCCTCGACCGCTTGGGAGCGGCGGATACGGAAACGGCCGCCAAACTGCGCAGTGCCGACAGCTCCCTTGCCGCCGAACAGCGGCTGCAGGGACTGGCGGCGGCAGTTGAGAGGGCGGAACAGGCCGCACAATCCTGCGAAACGGAATGGCGGCGGGCGAAAGAACAGGAAGACCGGTCACTTGCAGCTCTCAGACAGCACCAAGCCGGGAAACCGTCTGCGGAAGACGAGGCGGCTGCATCGAAATGGCCGGGAGTCAGAATGCGTTTGGCGGAGGCGAAAGCCTACACGGCACTCGCCGGCGGACAGCAGGCAGACGGAGCCTCGAATGCTGGATGGGTGATCATTGCTGCAGCTCTGATCGCCATGGCGGCAGGTGCCTTCCTGAAGCAATGGGCGCTTGTCCTGTTCGGTCTGCTGACAGCCGCAGCCGCCGTCATCCTCCTGAAGAAGCGGCCTGCGGAAGATCGGCAGGATGATCGGGAACAAGAGATGCGGGCCCTGGTGAAAGCATATGCCGGGAAAGAAGAGGACTATGAAAAGCTGTGCAGCCGTGTAGCGGAATATGCGAGAACGGAGGAGCAGCTTCAGCTTACTGTCCGGCAGAGCGCGGGGCAGCGGGAGGCACTTGGAGCGGAACTGGCAAGGATCCGTGACACGGAAGAGGAGAATGGGCGCTTGCTCCAGCAGGCGCTTGCAGTACACGGGTTCCAGCCATATGCGAGCCCCGGCATGATTCCCGAGCTGTTCCGCATGCTGAACAAACTCCAGGAAACCGATCGGCTGCTGGCTGACCTGACGGATGAGCTGCTTGCGATCCGCAGCCGGCTGGACACCCATCGGAGGAAGGCCGAGGACTGCCTCGGACGTGAACTTCCGGAAACCGACCTGTATACTGTCATCAGACAGTATGCAGGCAGCCTGCAGGAGCAGGTGAATGCAGCGGAAACCGGCCGTGTGCAGGCGGAGCAGCTCAAGCGGACGATCCATGATAAGGAAAATGAGCTCAAGACATATCGGGAGAAGGAACTTGCATTGTTCGCAAAAGCCGATGCCGCGGACAAAAAGACATTCTACGAGGCATATGACCGGTCGCAGCGCAGACAGGCACTGACGGCTCGGCTCGACAGCCTGGAAGCGCAGCTGGCCTCGCAGCGTGACGCGGATGTCCGGGATATTTCAGAAACGGAACTCGCGGCGCTTGAAGATCATCAGGAACAGCGCCTTGCGGATATCGAAAAGGAACTGACCGCACTGACCGAGGAGCAGGCTGCTCTCCGGCACAAAACGGAGGCGCTGCTGACGGAGGACGCCCATCTGCTGACACAGCAGAAATTCGAAAGCAAAAAAGCCGAATTCAATGAACTTGCCATGGAGTGGTCGGTGAAGCAGGCAGTCGCGGAAGCGATCCGGCAGACGATGGCAGACTTGAAAGAGACGAAACTGCCTGCCGTCCTGCAGCGCGCAAACCGGCACTTCCATCATGTGACAGGCGGCGCCTATGATACACTGGCTATAGGGGACAGCGATCATTTTCTTGCGCTCCGCAGTGACGGACAGTCCTTTTCAATCGCCGAACTGAGCCAGGCGACAAAAGAACAGGCGTACTTATCACTCCGTCTGGCATTGGCAGGGGAGCTGCTGGGAGACGCACCATTCCCGATCATCATGGATGACCCGTTCGTCCATTTCGATGGCAGACGGCTCAGCCGTATGATTGGTCTGCTGGAGATTCTTGCGGCAGACCATCAGCTGTTCATCTTCACCTGCCATGAAGAACTGGCTGCACAATGGCCGGACGCAGCGATCATCAATGTTTCCGAAATCGGAAACAGTCAGGAGGCAGTGAAACTATGAAAAAACTATTGGACTATAAAGTAGGGGAACCGATCGATCTCTATTTGTTCATCAAGCAATCGAACAAGGGTATCACCCAGCAGGGCAGCCCGTTCATGTCGCTCGTCCTGCAGGATAAAAGCGGCGACCTGGAAGCGAAACTATGGGACACCGGGGACGAACAAGAGCGTCTGTACGCAGCGGGCGGCATCGTGCGCGTCGGCGGGGAAATCCACGAATATCGCGGAAAGAACCAGCTGCGCATCAAGAGCATCCGCCCGATCCGGGAAGAAGAGGGCATCACGCTGTCGGATCTCGTGCCGTCCGCAGAAAAGAGCAAAGAGGAACTGATGGAGGAACTGCTCCAGTTCTTCTTCGAAATGAAGAACCCGAAAATCCAGAGGATCACCCGCCATCTTATCAAAAAGCATCAGGACGACTTCATGACCTACCCGGCTGCCACGCGGAACCACCACGACTATGTGACCGGTCTGCTGGACCATGTCGTCTCCATGCTGCGGCTGGCCAAGGCGATATCGGATCTGTACCCGACCCTCAACAAGGATCTTCTGTATTCAGGGGTCATCCTTCACGATATCGGGAAAGTCATCGAGCTGTCCGGTGCCGTCGCGCCGCATTATACGGTGGAAGGGAACCTGCTCGGCCATATCAGCATCATGGTGACCGAAATCTCGAAAACAGCGGATGAGCTGGACGTATCCGGGGAGGAAGTCATGCTGCTCCAGCATATGGTCCTGTCCCATCACGGCAAAGAGGAATGGGGCAGCCCGAAACGGCCGATGCTGCCGGAAGCCGAAATGCTTCACTATATCGATAATATTGATGCAAAGATGAACATGCTCAACCGGGCGATGGGCAAGACCGAACCCGGCACATTCTCGGAACGGATCTTCCCGCTCGAAAACCGCTCGTTCTACAAGCCGGCATTTGAATAAATCAAAACTAGAGGAGCTTCCCCATGCCGGGGAAGCTCCTTTTGGTCTATCATCATCGGCCAGGCGAGCAGAGCGGGCCCGGATTGCGGGGAAGTGATCATAAACTGGCGGAAACCGCTCATAACTCTGGCAAAGTGATCATAAATGGCGGAAACCGCTCATAAACCCGGCAAAGTGATCATAAACAGCGGATTCCGCTCATAACCAGCGTGAAACCGCTCATAACTTCACACATCCACACAGCATGCCCGCGGCCGTTCCACAGGGGACAGGTGAAAAGACTGCCGCGCCGCTAATCCTTCAAGAAAATTCTAAAGATCCAGCTTGTCGGCTTCGCTGCGCTCCGCTTTTTTTATGGAACCCTCAGGCGGGGGAGATTTACATTTCACAATAGTCAGCACCCAGTCTCAACAGAGCCGCCCGCACCAAAAAAACCGCCCTCCGATAACCGGGAGGGCGGTTTTGCCAGTATCGCATTATTTCTCTGAATCAGTATCTGTTTCAACATCTCCAGGTTCACCTGCGTCATCGGCCGGTGCCTGCTGGCTCTGATTGAAAAGATCCAGAGCGCCTTTCAGATCCTTGTCTTTCACTTTCACATCAGCATCTTTGACGAGTTTCGAAACTTTGTCGACCAGCTTGCTGCTGTCGGCTTTGTTCATCTTCAATTCTTCTTTTGCTTTTTCTTTGTCTTCTTTGGATGGCTTTTTGTCATCTACTTTCTTGTCTTCCAGCTTGATGATGTGGAAGCCGTGTTCAGATTGGACGGGACCGCTGATTTCGCCTTTTTTCAGCTTCAGTGCGCCCTGCCAGAATTCGTCGACCATATCGCCTTTCTTGAACCAGCCGAGCTCGCCGCCTGATTGCTGCGCGGCTTCTTCAGTGGAGTATTCCTTAGCCAGTTTGGCGAAGTCTTCGCCCGCTTCAGCTTTTTTCTGGACTTCTTTCGCTTTTTCTTCGTCATCCAGAAGGATGTGGCTCGCTTTCAGCTCCACATTCTTCTCTTCGAGATATTTATTGACTTCGTCATCGCTCACTTCGATGCCGTCCGTCAAAGCGGCTTCCTGCAGTTTGTTCAGCTTGATGGACTTCTTGAAGCTTTGCTCCGTCTGACCTTGGGAAGCGAGGTACTGATCGAAATTGTCACCGAGCTGTTTTTTTGCATCGTCGTATTCCGCCTGCACATCTTTGTCGGAAACGTCATACTTTGACTCGAGGACCTTTTCAATGACCATCATCTGCACGGCCTGCTCCCCGACGGAGTCTTTCATTTCCTTATAGAACTCGCTCTTTGAAATATCCCCGTCTTTTGAGGTAACGATGGCTTCGTCATCCGAAGCATTGCCGGAACAAGCAGAAAGGGCGAGAACGGATGCTGCTAATGTGAACGATAGAACAGTTTTTTTCATAACTTTGATACTCCTCTGTAAATGTAATTAACAAGTGACACTATACCATACAAACGAATTGAGCACAAAAAAGTTCCATCCCTGACCGCCCAGCCATTGAAAAGGGAATCGCATAGACTGTTAGAGAAGAGAGGGGGTGCTTCAATGAGTGGTTACGGTGGAAATACTGGAGCAGGTTCTGGATTCGCTTTGCTGGTAGTCCTGTTCATTTTGCTGATCATTGTAGGCGCAGCTTACCTGTACTAAATAATGAAAGAAAGTCCATCCCTTTCCGGAGGGATGGACTTTTTCTCGTTCAGACTTTCAGGAAAACCTCAACGTACAGGGACAGCATCAGGATGGTGATCAGTACGTTGACGGTTGCATATATCTTGTTTTGCTTTTCTTCCGGAATTTCACGTGATTCGCAGAGCGCGAACGTCATTTTGTTGATTTGGAACAGGTAGAATAGTGAAAAGAGAACGGTTATTATCAAAATCACGGACATACCCCCTTTGGACATCTCACTCTATCATAGCAGACAGGGACGAATTATGGGAACTAATTATGTTCACCGGATGCGAGCTTCAGGTCAGGGGCCGCTGTTTTCAGGCTCCCGCCCTCGTCGCTGAAGGAGCTGCCGAGACTGTCGAACCCCTTTTCAAAAATCTCCATGAAATCCTCTCCGTATACGTTCCTTATGACGGACATAACTTCAAGGAACTCCGGGAACTTACCGTAAATCCTCTGGATCGGCAGGGAGCCGTCCAGGATTGCATGATGGGTATCGAAATAATTCTCGGTCATTCCGTCAAGCAGGTCTTTTCCTTCTTGGGTGACAAGCACATATGTATTCCGCCGGTCTTCCTCTTTTTTGAAAAACTCCAAGTAGCCGCGCTGTTCCAGTTTCTTTGAAAAGTTGAAAGCGGTGGAGACGTGCATGACACCGAACTTGGCAATATCCGAAATCGTAGCGCCCTGCAGATGATAGGCGATCCAAAGAATATGGTGTTCGTTAATATTCAAGTCATAAGGTTTTATCCACTGCTGCCAGTCTTTCTCGACAGCTTTCCACAACGCTTTCGACATCTGAGCAAGCCGCTGACTGTAAATCATCGCTTCTTTCAAGGAGTATTCTTGTTCGGACATGCAAGCACCTGCTTCCTGTTTTTCTATAGATGATTTAATTATAGCAGGAAAGCAACAAATAAAAAAGTTAGAATTTAAAAATAATTCAATTCAAGCTATTTCCATGAGAGCCGGCATCGGAATGACCAGCATCCGTACGGCAAAAAACGGCCGGAGCCACAGGAAAGAAGTGGTTCCGGCCGGTATTCATATGACTGATTCTGCCATCGGTCGTGATAGTCAATTATTGTGCTGGGAAGCGACAGACCGCTCGAGTTCGGCAATGGCATCCTGGATTTCCTGGATTTCGCTCTCCAGTCGGTTCCGTGAGCCTTCGTCAGCTGTCCGCCAGCCGCCGATGGAATCTTTCACGCCGTCGATGGCGGGCTGTACCGTTTCACTGTTGAAATCGGCGACGGATTCCTTGAGGTCGTCGACTTTCCCTCTGACGTCCTTCAGCTTCGCCATCAGATCGGCGGAAGCGGTCTTGACGGAAATGCGCATGTCGCTCCCTGTCTGGGGGGTTGAGTAAAGGACAGTCACTGCGGCAGCTGTCGCGCCCACTGCGAGACCTGCAAAAAATGTAGATGATTTCATGATTGCACACTCCTTCCTTTTGGTATCATTTCCTCGGCCTTCCCGGTTGAAACCTGCCGGAGGCCTTGGTGCAGATCAATTCAGCTGTTTTTTGATATCTGCAGCAAGCTGCTGGATGCGCTCGGCCGGGAACTCTTCCGTTTTCTGATTCCAGGTCGGCTGGTACCCGTCTGTTTCGTCATAACGTGGGACGAAATGCAGATGGAAGTGGAACACGGCCTGGCCGGCTGCTGCGCCGTTATTCTGGACGAGATTCAGGCCGGCAGGTTCGAATGCCTCTTTGATGGCATTTGCGATTTTAGGAGCTGCAGCGAACAGATGGGACGATTCCTCTGCAGTCAGTTCATAGATGTTTTCACGATGGGTTTTCGGGATGAGCAGCACATGGCCTTTCGTGACAGGCATGATATCCATAAAAGCGACGGAATGCTCATCTTCGTAGATGATTTCCCCCGGGAGTTCACCCGCGGCGATCTGACAGAAAATACAAGAGGACATTTAGACACTTCCTTTCATGAATGTCCTCAGTGTAGCATATTTTCAGATAATCATCATGCGCCGGACAAGGCATAGTTGTCCGGGATTTGGTAAACTGAGAACAAGATTGGAGGAAGACGCATGGCTATACTTGAGTTACAGGACGTGACAGGCGGTTACACGAGGAAACCTGTCCTGCACGATGTATCATTCAACATTCAAAAAGGCGAACTGGTCGGACTGATCGGTCTGAACGGAGCCGGCAAGAGTACGACCATCAAACACGTGATCGGGCTGATGAACCCGCAGGGCGGCACCATCAGTATCAACGGGGTCACATTCGCCGAAGATGCAGGAATGTACAGGAAATCGTTCAGCTACATTCCGGAGACACCGGTGCTGTATGAGGAGCTGACACTTCGCGAGCATCTGGAATTGACGGCGATGGCGTACGGCATTCCCCAAGATGTCTTCGAGGCACGCTCAGCGGCACTGCTGAAAGAATTCCGTATGGAAAAACGGCTGAAATGGTATCCGTCCCACTTCTCGAAGGGGATGCGGCAGAAAGTGATGATCATGTGCGCCTTCCTGGCAGAACCGTCTCTGTATATCATTGACGAGCCGTTTGTCGGGCTGGATCCGCTCGGTATCCGGTCATTGCTCGCCCAGCTGACGGAACGGACGGAGCGGGGGGCTGCAGTGCTCATGTCGACACACGTCCTGGCGACAGCGGAAAAGCATTGCGACCGGATCATCCTGCTGCACGAAGGCCGGGTTCGTGCGTCGGGGACGATGGACGATCTCAGGAGAGCGTTCGGGCGGCCGGATGCATCCTTGGATGATCTCTATATTGCAATGACAGAGGAAGCGGACCATGAACAGCTTACGTGAATTGTGGGGGAACCGGTTCGGGAAATATGCAGCAGAGCTGCAGCGTTATTTACAGTATGTCTTCACCGGACACCTGGCGATCGTCCTGCTGTTCTCGATCGGAGCCGCCGGCTATGCATACAGTGAATGGCTGAAGGATGTGCCGCCTGGATTACCAGCCGCCTGGATTGCCGCTGTCCTGATTGCCGCGGTGATAACGCTGGCAACGCCTGTCACACTGCTGAAACCGGCGGATGCCGTCTATCTGCTGCCTCTGGAGACGGAACTGCCTGCTTATATGGGACGTGCCCTGACGTGGACATTCTTCTCGAAGCTGCCGCTACCGGTCATCCTGTTCATCGTTTCGCTGCCGATGCTGAGTGCGTATGGATTGGGCAGTAAACCGCTGTATCTCGTGCTGTTCATCCTGATTCTCGGCGCAGTCTGGCTGAATGTGCGCTCAGAATTCGCGTTTCGCGGTGCCGAAGAAGGGCAGGGGATCTGGGTGGACCGTGCTATCCGGTTCCTGGCGGGGACAATCACCATTTACGGAGTCTTGACCGCCTCCTGGGTTCTGGCGGCAGGGGCGGCAGTCATATTTGCTGCCTACTATGTATACTGGGTGAGGCGCGCGGCCGGAAAGCCGTTCCCGTACACCCACTTCATCGAGCTTGAACAGAACAGGATGATGGGGTTCTACCGTTTTGCAAATTACTTCACGGATGTGCCCCATCTGAAAGGGTCAGTCAGCAAACGGTCGTGGCTCGGCCTGTTCATGCGCGATCCCGCCGTGGAAACGACGGATGCACAGGCATTCCTGCTGCGCCGGACGTTCATCAGGACGGATGAGCCGTTCTGGCTGTGGCTTCGTCTGACAATGCTGTCGATGGCAGGCGCTGTGTTCATCCCGTTTCCGGCGGTCGCGTTCATCTTTATTGGGGCGCTCGCCTTTGCATCGGCGATCCAGACGCTGCAGGCGCTGCGCGGCGGCGATGAATTCCGGATGGATCTCCTGTTCCCGCATGCCGAAGAAACCCGCGGCAGGGAGATCTTCCGACTGACGGAGCGGGTTCAATGGCTCCAGGCCGTCCTTGTCATGGTCCCGGCGTTCATCCTCCACGGGCTGTCGTTGACACCGGTTCTCCTCGGGGGCATCGTCCTGATCGTTTCGGAGGCGACCATCCGTCTGACAGGTACAAGTGAACAGGAGTAGGAATATTCGAAAAAGTCCTTGCAAAGACAGCTCTGATTTCGGTACAATGGAAAAAAGAGTTCCGAGGTGAAGAAGGATGGAGAAGAAGTATTCACATGCTGAGTTCCTCAAAGCCGTTGGACAGAACAGTTCCACTATGCAGGCGGAGAAACTGCTGAATGATATCTACATCGATTTGTTTCTGAACCATATTCACCGTGAACAAACAAGGGTGCGCCTGCTTGGTGATATCGACAGCGCCCTGGACAGCCGTGACGAGCTGGCGTTCCGTAAGCTGACGTCTTCGCTCCGGTCTTTGGATGAAAATTGAATGCTTCTGGCTGCACGCAATTACCGCGTGCAGCTTTTTTTGTGAGAAAAAACGTACGTTCGCTTTTTGCTTTGGAGAAGAACGGGAATGTGCTAAACTAAAGGAATACGAGCAATACTAGGGAGTGACGTTCAGTGAAAGAAACATTCAGCCTGCAGGCGCCATATACTCCGCAGGGAGACCAGCCCGCCGCCATCCGGTCGCTGGTGGAAGGCGTGGAGAACGGCGAAAAGCATCAGACACTGCTCGGGGCGACAGGAACCGGAAAGACTTTCACGGTTTCAAATGTCGTGAAGGAGATCAACCGGCCGACGCTGGTCATCGCCCACAACAAGACACTTGCCGGGCAGCTGTACAGTGAATTCAAGGAGTTCTTCCCGGACAACGCGGTGGAGTACTTCGTAAGTTTCTATGATTACTACCAGCCGGAAGCCTACGTGCCGCAGACGGATACGTATATCGAAAAAGACTCGAGCATCAATGACGAAATCGACAAACTGCGTCACTCCGCAACAGCTGCGCTGTTCGAGCGCAACGACGTCCTCATTGTCGCGTCGGTGTCCTGCATATACGGCCTCGGGTCCCCGGAGGAATACGGTTCCCACATGATCTCCCTCCGTCCGGGCATGGAAATCGACAGGAACCAGCTGCTCCGGCGGTTTGTCGATAACCTGTACGAACGGAATGATGTCAGCTTCACACGCGGGACATTCCGTGTGCGCGGCGATGTGGTCGAGATCTTCCCCGCGTCGCAGGACGAACGGTGTACCCGTATCGAATTCTTCGGAGATGAAATCGACCGGCTCCGGGAAATCGACGCACTGACAGGCGAAGTCGTCGGCGAGCGTGAGCACGTCGCCATCTTCCCGAATTCCCACTTCGTCACAGGCGAAGCGAAAATGGAGAAAGCGATCGTACGCATCGAAGCGGAACTCGAAGAACAACTGAAGATCCTTCGGGAGAACGACAAGCTCCTCGAAGCGCAGCGTCTGGAGCAGCGGACACGCTATGACCTGGAAATGATGCGGGAGATGGGCTTCTGTTCCGGTATCGAGAACTATTCACGCCATCTGTCCCTCCGCGAAGCGGGGGAAACACCCTATACACTGCTCGACTATTTCCCGGATGACTTCCTCATCGTGGCGGACGAAAGCCACGTCACCCTGCCGCAGATCCGCGGGATGTACAACGGCGACCAGGCGCGGAAGAAAGTGCTTGTGGAGCACGGCTTCCGCCTGCCGTCCGCCCTAGACAACCGTCCGCTCATGTTCGAAGAGTTCGAGAAGCATATCCACCAGGCGATCTATGTCTCGGCGACACCCGGTCCTTACGAAATCGAACACACGCCTGAGATGGTCGAACAGATCATCCGTCCGACAGGGCTGCTCGATCCGATCATCGAAGTCCGGCCGATCGAAGGCCAGATCGATGACCTTCTGGATGAAATCAACGAGCGTGCCGCACGCAACGAGCGGGTGCTCATAACAACGCTTACGAAAAAGATGTCGGAAGATCTGACCGATTACCTGAAAGAAGCCGGCGTCAAAGTGAACTACCTCCACTCGGAGATCAAAACCCTGGAACGGATCGAAATCATCCGGGAACTGCGGCTCGGTACATACGATGTCCTGGTCGGCATCAACCTGCTCCGGGAAGGGCTCGATATACCGGAAGTGTCGCTCGTTGCGATCCTCGATGCGGACAAGGAAGGTTTCCTCCGTTCGGAACGTTCGCTCATCCAGACGATCGGACGGGCTGCGAGGAATTCGGAAGGCCGCGTCATCATGTACGCTGACAAATATACGGATTCCATGACAAAAGCTATCGAGGAGACACAGCGGCGGCGTGAGATCCAGATGGCATACAACGAAGAACATGGCATTACTCCGAAGACAATCCAAAAAGGAATCCGTGATGTCATCAAAGCCACACAGGCTGCTGATGAAACGATTTCGTATGTGGAGAAAGTCACCGAAGGAAAGAAACTGACCAAAGAAGAGAAAGCCGACCTGCTGGCATCGCTCGAGAAAGAAATGAAAGATGCAGCAAAAGCACTCGATTTCGAACGGGCGGCAGAACTTCGGGATACGATCCTGGAATTGAAAGCAGAAAGGTGAGGAAGCATGAAAAATACAGAAATCTATATTCAGGGCGCCCGTGCGCATAACTTGAAAAATATCGACGTCACCATTCCGCGTGATGAGCTCGTCGTCATGACCGGCCTTTCGGGATCAGGGAAATCATCCCTCGCTTTCGACACGATCTATGCCGAAGGCCAGCGCCGTTATGTCGAATCACTGTCTTCCTATGCCCGTCAGTTCCTCGGGCAGATGGACAAGCCGGATGTCGATCTGATCGAAGGGCTGTCTCCGGCAATCTCGATCGATCAGAAGACGACGAGCCGCAATCCGCGCTCGACGGTCGGCACCGTGACGGAAATCTACGATTATCTGAGACTGCTCTATGCGCGTGTCGGCAAACCGATCTGCCCGGTCCATGGCATTGAAATCACATCCCAGACTGTCGAACAGATGACCGACCGGGTGCTCGAACTCGAAGAGCGGACACGCATCCAAGTGCTCGCACCGATCATCTCGGGCCGGAAAGGGACGCATGTCAAACTGCTTGAGGATCTGAAGAAGCAGGGATATGTGCGTGTCCGGATCGATGCCGAAACGTATGATCTCGATGATAATATCGATCTCAACAAAAACAAGAAGCATACGATCGAAGTCGTCGTGGACCGTATCGTCATGAAAGAAGGGATCGCAGGCCGGCTGAGCGACTCACTGGAAGCGGCGCTCCGGCTGTCCGAAGGCACCGCAGTCGTGGATATCATCGATGGCGAGGAACTGCTGTTCAGCGAGCATCATGCCTGTCCGATCTGCGGGTTCTCGATCGGTGAACTGGAACCGCGGATGTTTTCGTTCAATAGTCCCTTCGGCGCATGCCCGGACTGTGATGGTCTCGGCGCAAAGCTTGAAGTCGATCCGGGTCTCGTCATCCCGGACCCTTCGCTGTCGCTGAAAGAGCATGCAATCGTCCCCTGGATCCCGACAAGTTCGCAATACTATCCCGAACTGCTGAAGACTGTAGCGAAACATTATGGCATCCCGATGGACACTCCGGTAAGCGAACTCGCAGAAGACGATCTGAACAAGATCCTGTACGGCTCGCGTGATGAAAAGATCCGTTTCCGCTATACGAACGAATTCGGCCAGACGCGGGATAACTCGATCTATTTCGAAGGGGTGCTCGCAAATGTGGAGCGCCGTTTCCGCGAGACGTCCTCCGACTATGTCAGGGAACAGATGGAGAAATATATGGCGCAGCGGCCGTGTCCGACATGTGAGGGATACCGGCTGAAAGCAGAATCGCTCGCCGTCAAAGTGGATGGGCTCCACATCGGTGAAGTGACTGAGAAGTCGATCGTCGAAGCCCTGCAGTTTTTCGGCACGCTTGAGCTGTCTGAAAAGGACGCACAGATTGCAGAACTGATTCTGCGCGAAATCCGGGAACGCCTCGGTTTCCTCGAGAATGTCGGTCTCGACTATCTCACTCTGTCCCGTTCGGCGGGCACGCTCTCCGGCGGGGAAGCCCAGCGCATCCGGCTTGCCACGCAGATCGGCTCCCGGCTGACCGGTGTCCTCTATATCTTGGACGAACCTTCCATCGGACTTCATCAGCGGGATAACGACCGTCTGATCCGGACCTTGAAAAGCATGCGGGATATCGGCAACACCCTGATCGTTGTCGAGCATGATGAGGATACGATGATGGAAGCGGATTACCTGATCGATATCGGACCGGGTGCAGGTGTTGACGGCGGCAGAATCGTTTCAGCAGGAACTCCGCATGAAGTGATGGAAGATCCGGATTCACTGACAGGCCAATACTTGAGCGGCCGGAAATTCATCCCCCTGCCGACGGAGCGCCGGAAATCCGATGGACGGAAAGTGACCATCAAAGGGGCTGCTGAGAACAACCTGAAAAAAGTCGATGTCGATTTCCCGCTTGGGGAATTCATCGCGGTGACCGGCGTGTCGGGATCCGGAAAGAGCACGCTCATCAACGAAGTGCTCTATAAGATCCTGGCCCAGAAGCTGAACCGGGCGAAAATGCGGCCGGGGGCGTATAAATCGGTTTCCGGACTGGAAGAATTGGAAAAGGTCATTGAGATCGACCAATCCCCGATCGGCCGGACCCCGCGTTCCAACCCGGCGACGTACACAGGCGTCTTCGATGATGTCAGGGATGTATTCGCCATGACGAACGAAGCGAAGGTGCGCGGCTATAAGAAAGGACGTTTCAGCTTCAACGTGAAGGGCGGACGCTGTGAAGCATGCCGCGGAGATGGGATCCTGAAGATCGAAATGCATTTCCTGCCGGATGTCTACGTTCCGTGCGATGTCTGCCACGGCAAACGGTACAACCGCGAAACGCTGGAAGTCACGTACAAAGGGAAGAATATTGCGGATGTGCTGGAGATGACCGTCGAGACGGCTGCGGAGTTTTTCGAGAACATCCCGAAAATCCAGCGCAAGCTGCAGACGATCGTCGATGTCGGCCTTGGGTATGTGCAGCTGGGTCAGCCGGCGACTACGTTGTCGGGCGGTGAAGCGCAGCGCGTGAAGCTCGCGTCGGAACTCCACAAACGCTCGAACGGGAAGTCGTTCTACATTCTCGATGAGCCGACGACCGGCCTCCATGTCCATGACATCGCAAAACTGCTGAAAGTGCTGGAGCGTCTCGTCGAAACGGGCAATACTGTACTGGTCATCGAGCACAACCTGGATGTCATCAAGACGGTCGACCATATTATCGACCTTGGCCCTGAAGGCGGGGACAAAGGCGGCCAGATCATCGCAACCGGCACACCCGAGAAGGTGGCGGAGAATAAAAGATCCTATACCGGCCAATACTTGAAACCTATCTTGGAAAGAGATCGGAACCGCATGGCGCAGCGTGTGGAACACGCCCAGAATCCGGTGTCGTGAAACTTTTTCGCATCTGAACCGTATTAGTAGACAGAACCGAGGCACCATCATTCCACAAGGAGGCGGAAAAAATGCAGAATGAACGAAAACGCATTTTGAATATGCTCGAAAATGGGACGATCTCAACGGATGAAGCTCTGACCCTGCTGGAAGCACTTTCGCACCAGGAAGTACCCGGACAGCAGACAGGCAGTACGGCCGCAGGTCCTGAGCCAGCTGAGGACGACAGCCAGGAACAAGAACAAGAACAGACACAGCAGCGGTCGCAACAGCAGGAAGAGCCGAAGAGCAAACAAAATACATCTGGCAAACGGTGGGACGGAGCATCTGCTGACGAGTTCATGGAAGATCTACGGAGAGACCTGTCGCAGGCCGGGGAACAGTTCATGCAGTTCATGCAGACAGCTGTCCAGAAAGTGAAGCAGTTCGACATGGAAAACCCATTCGGCAATGCCGTCACGTTCGAGCATACGGTGAAAGAGGACGGAAAGGATATCGAGGAGCTGATTCTCGATATCGATAATGGCAAGTGCTCCATCATACCCGGGGAGGGGGATGAAATCACAGCAGCGTTTTCCGTCAAGACATTCACGAGCCAGACGGAAGAAGAAGCGAAACGTGAATTCCTGGACAAACTGGTCTGCACAGCGGATGCTCAGTCATTCCATGTCGCCAGCAGCTCGAAGATGGTCCAGGTCAACACGATGCTGACCGTCCCAAGCAAATTGTACCGGAAGATTTCCGTACGGATGCTGAATGGCGGTTTTGACATCCGCAATTTGGAGGCGGACACCCTTCGCGTGAAAACAGCGAACGGCAAAGTCAGCATGTCCTACGTGAAGTGCAGGGAAGCGGCAGCCGAAACGCTGAACGGAGAAATCCGGCTGCTCGGATTCGATGCCAACGAGTTGGATGCTCAGACTGTCAATGGTCTGGTCTATGTCGATGGGAAGGTGAAGGAGACGACGGCACGGACTCTGAACGGTTCCATTTCCGTCACGACTACCCACGACAAGGCTGATAAGATTGATGTGAAGAGCGTCGGCGGCAATATTGAGTTGTATGTGCCGAATGACCAATCGCTGGTCGGGAATCTGAAATCATCGATCGGCAGTATCAGTGTGAAGCTGCCTGATGTTGAAAAGACGGCCAACCAGGAACAGCTGCTCCACCGTTCGATGAACTTCAAAAAGGAGACGGACGATTCAAAAGCGCTGCTCCATACGTTCGCAGAGTCGAAGACGGGCTCCATCCTTGTCTGCTACAATAGCGAATCCAAATGATTGCATAAAAAGCTGCACCGTGACAGTCCCGTCCAGGACTCTTGCGGGGGCAGCTTTTTTTCTTGCGGCAGGCGGAACTGGAAAAAGAAGAAGCGAAATTGCCTTCACAACCGTGCATACAATGGTAGAATAATGCGTAGACAATCTATGTTAGCGGAGGTGGCTGTCAAATGGGCGGTGTATCTGTACAGGCGATGCGTCAGCGTTTCAATCTCGATCTGCTGGCTGGCGGGGCAGGGATCGAGCGGGAAATAGACTTGAGTGATATTTCAAGACCCGGTCTTGAAATGGCCGGCTATTTCGATTTCTATCCGAGGACCCGGCTGCAGCTGTTGGGGAAGACCGAGATCTCATTTTTTGAAAAATTGCCGGAAGCCGACCGGATAGAACGGATGCATTTGCTCTGTACACCGGAAACTCCTGCCGTCGTGCTGGCACACGGTGTGGAGCTCCCACCGGAACTGGCTTCAGCAGCCGATCGGAATGCGGTCCCCGTTCTCGGATCGGACATCCAGACGACCCGGCTGTCCGGGATGCTGACGAATTTCCTCGCGGGCAGGCTCGCTCCGATGGAGACTGTCCACGGTGTGCTGGTCGATATATACGGGGTCGGTGTGCTCATTACCGGGAAAAGCGGCGTCGGGAAAAGCGAGACAGCACTGGAGCTCGTGAAGCGGGGGCACAGGCTGGTGGCAGATGACTCGGTGGAGATCCGGGAAGTGGGCAAAAACATACTGATCGGCAATCCGCCGCCGCTTCTGCAGCATATGCTGGAAATCCGGGGTGTCGGCATCATCGATATCATGACCTTGTTCGGGGCAAGTTCTGTCAAAGACGACAAACGGATCGTCCTGGCGATTGAGCTGGAACTGTGGGATCCCGACAAAATGTACGACCGGCTTGGACTGGACGATGATAAGATGAGGATCATGGACTCGGAAGTGACAAAACTCGTCGTACCCGTCCGCCCGGGCAGGAATCTGTCTGTCATCATCGAAGTGGCCGCCATGGATTACCGGCTGAAAACACTCGGCATCAATGCCGCCGAAGAGTTCACGAACAAATTGGATGCAGTGATCCGGCAGAAATCCGAGGCTGCGCAAGAAAAGAGGTTTTCTGAGTAAATGACTACATTATTGGCAATCGATCCGGTTGCATTCTCGCTTGGACCTATCGACGTACGCTGGTACGGCATACTGATTGCGACAGGAATCGTGCTGGCATTCCTGCTCGTGCAAAGAGAAATGGTGCGCCAGCATATGCACCCCGACCTGCTGACAGACATGCTGATCTGGGCAGTTCCGATCTCGATCATCTCAGCAAGGATCTATTATGTCGTCTTTTCGTGGGAGTTCTATAAGGACCATCCCGCTGATATCATCAAAATCTGGGAAGGCGGCATCGCCATCCACGGTGCGCTGATCGGCGCAATCATCACGGCGGTCATCTTCACGAAAAAGCGGGGGGTCTCCTTCTGGAAAGTCGCTGATATCACGGCGCCCGGCCTGCTGATCGGCCAGATCATCGGCCGCTGGGGCAACTTCATGAACCAGGAAGCACATGGAGGACCGGTTTCCCAGGCGTTCCTTGAGCATACGATCATCCCGGACTGGATCATGGACCAGATGACGATCGACGGCGTGACCTATCACCCGACCTTCCTGTACGAATCATTATGGAACCTTGTCGGCCTGGCTATCATCCTGTTGCTCCGGAGGGTGAATCTGAAACGGGGCGAAATCTTCTTCTTCTACATCACCTGGTACTCGATCGGGCGGTTTTTCATCGAAGGCATGCGTACGGACAGCTTGTACGGCGGAGGGCTGCGGGCGGCACAGGTTGTATCGATCCTTGGTGTCCTTCTCGGCATCGGCCTGTTTGTCTACCGGCGGTTCATCATGAAGACGGATGTGAGGTACAATGACAACTAATGCTGGCACAACAACATTGCGGAAAGGGACACAAGCGGGACTGAAAACGACCTGGTCGCTCGGAAAGATCATCTTTCCGATCACCATTCTGGTCGTCATCCTGCAGCATACGCCAATACTGCCCTGGATCGTCAAGCTGATTTCCCCATTCATGAACTTATTCGGACTGAGCGGGGAGGCGGCAATCCCCCTCGTACTCGGAAATGCATTGAACTTATACGCCGGTATCGCCGGCATCCTGTCGCTGGACCTGACGGTGAAAGAAGTTTTCATTCTCGCGGTCATGCTCAGTTTCGCACACAATATTTTCATTGAAACAGGGGTCGCCTTGAAAGTCGGCGTCAAACTGTGGATCGTGCTCACCGTCCGCTTTGGGCTGGCGGCGCTGTCCGGCATCGTCATCAATCTCGTCTGGCGCGGGGGCGGGGAACTGGCGCAATATGGGCTGTCCCCTGAAGTGACCGCTGTGCCGGAAGGCTGGCTGGACATCTTCCTGCTCGGTCTGCAAAAGGCCTCGTTCGGTGTACTCCAGCTTGCGCTGATTGTCATACCGCTCATGATCATCGTCCAGTTCCTGAAGGACCGCCACTATTTGGAGAAGTTCTCATCCAGGTTCACGCCTGTGACGAAGCTGATCGGCGTCCAGCCGAATGCTTCGCTGACATTGGTCGCAGGTCTCGTCATCGGATTGGCGTACGGTGCAGGCGTCATGATCCAGGCTGTCCAGGAAGACGGCGTCAGCAATCGGGACGCGACGCTGTCGTTCGTCTTCCTCGTGGCCTGCCACGCCGTCATCGAGGATACGCTGCTGTTCGTGCCGCTCGGCATCCCGGTATGGCCACTGCTGCTCATCCGGATCGTCACTGCATTCGCCCTGACGATTGCAGTCGCTTTTTTCTGGCGGAACCGGCTGCAGGAGAAATTAGAGAAAGAGAGAGATGCTGTTCATGGATAAACCAATTACGACCATCCTGTTCGATTTTGACGGAACCTTGCTTGATACGAACGAACTGATCCTGCAGTCATTCGAACAGCTGCTGGAACTCCATTATCCGGGCCGCTATACGCGTCCGGATCTCCTTCCGTTCATGGGTCCGACGCTTAAGGAAACATTCGACAGCATCGATCCGGCCAAGACGGATCAGATGATTTCAGAATACCGCGAGTGGAACATGGCCAATCATGACCGGCTCGCAGTCGAATTCGACGGGGTCACGGAAGTGCTGACGCGGCTCAAAGCGCATGGCATCCGCATGGCGATCGTATCGACGAAACGCAATGATATGGTTTGGAAAGGGCTTGAACTCATCGGTATCGGCCGCCTGTTCGACACCGTCGTCGGACTGGATGATGTTACGAACGCAAAGCCGGATCCCGAACCGCTGCTTCTGGCGATCGAGCGTCTCGGCGCATCGAAAGACGAGGTGCTCATGGTCGGGGACAATTCCCATGATATCGAAGGCGGGAAGAACGCGGGCGTCCGGACTGCCGGCGTCGCCTGGTCTGCGAAGGGGCCGGAATTTCTGTGGACCTGGAATCCCGACTTTATGCTGACCCACATATCCGATCTGTATGAGATTACCGGAGTGCCCGCGCAATGAGGAAGACGGAGCGGTATCCGGTGAAGTGGGAAGGCAGCTCACTCTGGAATCTGTACAAGACCGTGTCGTTCGCCAAAGTCGCGAAAAATTTCGCGGTCATCCAGATCGCCCGCTATACGCCGTTTTTCCGCATGAAGAACTGGCTGTACCGGACATTCCTGCGTATGGAAGTGGGAAATCGGACCGCGTTCGCCCTCATGGTATTTCCGGATGTCATGTTTCCTGAACGGATCCGCATCGGCAGCAACACGATCATCGGCTTTAACACAACAATCCTTGCGCATGAGTATTTGACGGATGAATACCGGATCGGGGATGTCATCATCGGCGATAGGGTCATGATCGGAGCGAACTGCACGATCCTCCCTGGCGTGACTATCGGCGACGGAGCTGTTGTGTCCGCTGCGTCGCTCGTCAACAAAGATATTCCGCCGGGCGCCATGGCGGGTGGCAACCCTGTCCGCATCATCTTCACAGAAGAAGAAGCTGCCAGGCGGAAGACGGATGTCCCGAAGGTTTAGCATTGAGGGAAAGAAGATATGGTATACTGAAGACACATTGCAAGAAGGGGCGTCCTCAATCGTTCCTTCTTGTTTTTTCGGAGGAATCTGTTTGGATAAAAATCAGCATCAAAACACAACTAACATAATCCCATTTGTCCCGAATGGTGACTTCTATTACGCCCGGGCACTGACCGAAATCCAGAAGGAGCAGTTCCAGGAAGCGCTGAAATACTTGAAGCGGGCAGCCGAACTGAGTCCTTCCGACCCCCGGATCCTGACGCAATACGGTGTTATGGTCATGGAGGAGGGACGGTTCGATGAAGCACTTGAACTGCTGCTGCAGGCATTTGAATTAGCACCGCAGGACGCGGATGTCGTCTATTATCTTGCGGAAGTGCATGCGCATCTCGGTATGCTGAGGGAAGCACGCCTCTTTGCGGAACAATACACCGAAAGGGCGCCGTCTGGGGAACTGTACGAGGAAGCGAAGGAGATCATCGAATTCGCCGAACAGGAAGCTGCGTTCCTGGCGGAAGAGAACCCGGAGGACGAAGAGGTCCTGCTGCTTCAGGAAAAAGCCCGGCGGATGATGGAGTCGGGGGAATTCGATAAAGCCGTTGGTGTACTCGAGGACATCATCGCCGATTATCCGGAGTCCTGGACGACGTATAATAACTTGGCGCTCGCCTATTTCTACCGCGGGGAGACAGCGGATGCCCGGGAGCTGCTGTACGATATCCTGAAGAATGACAAGGGAAATGTGCATGCACTGTGCAACTTGGCGGTCTTCTACTATTATGAAGGCGATCAGGAGAAGCTGATGCCGCTCATCGATCTGCTGAAAAAGATCCGCCCGTACCAGTTCGATCACAGATATAAGCTCGGCGCGACGTTCGCCCTCATCGGCTGCCACCCGGAAGCCTACTACTGGCTCAGGAGCATCCAGCGGAAAGGCTTCGAAGGAGACGAAGGGTTTTTCTTCTGGCTGTCGCAAGCGGCCTTTTTCTCGGGACGCCGCAAGCAGGCGGAGGAGGCATTCGCCCGGCTGATCGAACTCGACCCATCGAAGAAAGGGCTGGAACCATGGCTCGATGCGGATCTGCAGAAATTAGAGGACGACTCAAGCTATGTGCAGGACAAGCAATTCCTCCTTGAAAAGATCGGCAATATGTACAGGAGTGAGCGGATGTTCGGGTTTTTCCTACTTGGGAAGTCGATCCACAAACAGGAGATCATCGCCCATCCGGCATACATTGACGTAGAAAAACTGTCCGATCTCGAGAAGTTTGTACTGGCAGGCAGCCTTGACTATCAGCTCGTGGAAGACACGGCGGCCGATAAGGCGTTCAACCGGGCGATGGCGGCGACGGAGTACCTGTATGAACAGAACAGACCGCTTGACCGTCAGGGAACTCACTTGTTCCAGATGTGGTTCTCCCTGTTTGAAATCGGCCTTGAGAAACAATACCCATTCAAGAACCCTCCCGCGATTGCTGCGGCTGCTGATTATATGTTCCGTTCGTCCCGCGCCAAAGGGATCACCAAGACAGGCATCTCCAAACAGTACGGAATCAGTACGCAGACACTGACCAAGTACGTCGGCGAGTTATTCACCTTCCTGCCGAACTTCTCCTGAGTAAGCCGGAACACCTGGAGTACAGGCAGATTAGTTGATGGAACATCGAAAAACTTATACGATTTGGACAGAAGAACTACCGAAAGAGGAGGAGCTTGAATGTCAGCTGAAACAATCTATGATGTAGTGATCATCGGCGCAGGGCCTGCAGGTATGACTGCAGCCGTCTATACTGCCCGCGCGAATATGAATACGCTCATGCTGGAGCGCGGTGTGCCGGGCGGCCAGATGGCAAGCACGGAAGAAATTGAAAACTATCCGGGATTCGAGTCGATCCTCGGGCCGGATCTTTCCACTAAAATGTTCGACCATGCGAAACGCTTCGGAGCGGAGTATGCATACGGGGACGTAAGCGGCATCGAAGACGGCAAGGAATACAAGACGATCACCGCAGGCGGGAAAGAGTATAAAACAAAGAGTATCATCATCACGACAGGTGCTGAGTACCGCAAGATGGGCATCCCGGGCGAAACTGAACTGACCGGCCGCGGTGTCAGCTACTGCGCGGTCTGTGACGGCGCATTCTTCAAAAACAAAGAGATCATCGTCGTCGGCGGCGGAGACTCGGCAGTCGAAGAAGGTACGTACCTGACGCGTTTCGCGAGCAAAGTGACAATCATCCACAGACGCGATGAACTGCGGGCTCAGAAGATCCTTCAGGAACGCGCTTTCGCAAACGACAAGATCGATTTCATCTGGGATACGACTGTCAAAGAGGTCCATGGAAAAGACGGCAAGGTCGATTCCGTGACACTGGTCTCCACGAAAGACGGCTCCGAGCGGGAATTCAAGACGGAAGGTATGTTCATCTACATCGGACTTGACCCGATAACCGCACCATTCAAGAATCTCGGAATCCTTGACGAGCATGGGTACATCAAGACGAACGAAGTGATGGAAACGGAAATTCCGGGCATCTTCGCCGCAGGCGACGTCCGTGAAAAACTTCTCCGTCAAGTCGTGACAGCGACAGGTGACGGAAGTATTGCAGCCCAGTCCTGCCAGAAATACGTCGAGGAATTGAACGACGCCCTCGAAACCAAAGTGTAAAAGTCTTTCCTTAACGCAACATTAATGTGTTTGTAATGTTCTCGCAATATAAAAGGGATATACTAAAAGTGTTGATTGACCCCCTATTTTTAAATACTTTTGAAGGCTGCCGGAAAGTACGTTGCCGGCAGCTTCTTTTTGTGTCGTTTTCCTATGAAATCGATTATACTTAAAACTATGTGAACAAAAGAAGTGAGGCATCGTGTATGCAAAGAATTGTTAATCTGCTAGTAGAAAAAGATGGTCAGGTACTGTTGCTCAAAAAACCACGGAGAGGCTGGTACGTCGCTCCGGGCGGGAAAATGGACGCAGGGGAATCGATCGTCGAGACAGCCATCCGTGAATTCACGGAAGAGACAGGAGCGACTCCTGTGGACCCCCATTTGAAAGGCATCTACACAATGGTGATCCGCAGAGGGGACGAAACAGTGGATGAGTGGATGCTCTATACATTCACCGGCCATGACCTGATCGGCACGCCGATGGAGGATACCGTGGAAGGGAAGCTCGAATGGCATCCGAAAGAAGCGCTGCGCACGCTGCCGATGGCGGAAGGGGATCGCACAAATCTCCTCTTTGCAGTGTCAGAACCGGGTATGCAGTACGGCACATTCACGTACACGGAAGATTTCGTCCTGCTGGATGAAAAAATTCAACACTCCATGGAAGGTGATTGAACGGATGGATAATGAGGCATTTACGGAGGAACTGGAACTGGTCATCATCACAGGCATGTCGGGGGCCGGAAAATCGGTCGCCATGCAGAGTTTCGAAGACATGGGCTATTACTGCATCGATAACCTGCCGCCTGAGCTGCTCGAGACGTTTCTCGACCTGATGCTGGCATCCTCGGATAAAAAACCGAAAATCGCAGCTGTCATTGACACGCGGGGCGGCGGTCTGTTCGACGCGCTTCTGGATGCACTGGACAGTGTCAACCGGATGGACAATGTGACGACCCGGATCCTGTTCCTCGAAGCGGATGATGAAACACTCGTCAGCCGATACAAAGAATCGAGACGGTCCCACCCGCTGGCAAACGGCCGGCAGCCGCTCGAAGGGATCCGGAAAGAACGGGGTCTCTTAAGCGATATCAAAGGACGCGCCAAGTCGATCTTCAATACGTCCGTCATGAAACCGAAGGAACTCCGTGAAAAGATCATCAAGGAGTTCTCGGCAGGAGAAGGGGAGAACTTCACGCTGAACTTCATATCGTTCGGTTTCAAGCATGCGATGCCGATCGATGCGGATGTCGTGTTCGATGTACGCTTCCTGCCGAACCCCTATTATATCGAAGCGATGCGTCCTCAGACCGGTCTCGACCAGGATGTCTATGACTATGTCCTGAAATGGGACGATACCCAGACGCTGATCAGCAAGCTGACGGACCTGTTCCAGTTCCTGATCCCTCAATATAAGCAGGAAGGCAAGTCGCAGGTGGTCATCGCATTCGGCTGCACAGGCGGACAGCACCGTTCCGTCACGCTTGCGGAGTATTTCGGGAACCTGTTCAAAGAGGACTATACAACTTATGTGACCCATCAGCATATTGAAAAAAGAAAGGGCTGACGTTATGAAGCCTTCTGCAATACGCAAGAAAGTAGTGGTTTTCGGCGGCGGCACGGGACTGTCCACACTTTTGAGAGGATTGAAAAAACATCCTCTCGAACTGACAGCGGTCGTGACAGTCGCAGATGATGGAGGCAGCTCCGGCCGATTGCTGGATCAGTATGATATCCCGCCGCCAGGGGATGTAAGAAAAGTGATGGCAGCGCTTTCAGATGTGGAACCGCTGATTGAAGAGCTGTTCCAATACCGGTTCACTGCCCAGGACAGCCTGGATGGCCATTCATTAGGCAATCTGATGCTTGCTGCGATGACTGATATTACAGGTGATTTCGCTACGGCCATCAAAAAGATGGGCCAAGTGCTGAACATAAAAGGGGAAGTGCTGCCGGCGGCCAATGAACGTATAACACTGCACGCTGAGCTGGAGGACGGCACGATCGTCACTGGCGAATCGAAGATCCCGATGTACGCACGGAAGATCCGCCGGGTCTATCTGTCACCGCAGGATGCTGAACCGCTGCCGGAGACGCTCCGCGCGATACGCGAAGCGGACCTGATCATCGTCGGACCGGGCAGCCTGTATACGAGCATCCTTCCGTCGCTCCTTGTGCAGGATATCCGGGATGCCGTGCTGCTGAGCGCTGCGAGGAAAGTCTATGTCGGCAATCTGACAACCCAAAAAGGGGAAACGTACCGATACACGGCGTCCGAACATGTCGCTGCGCTGTACGATCATGTCGGGGAGCCGTTCCTGGATGCCGTCCTGCTGAACAGCAAGGACCTTATGCCGGTACTGACAGCAGCCGGCCAGGCAGTCACCTCCTGGCCGGTCGAGTGCGATCTGGACAGGCTTGCAGAACTCGTTCCCCAAATCGTACAGGAGGACATCGCATTCGCGAAAGACGGCCGTGTGCTGCACGATGCCGATAAGGTGGCCCGGTGGTTCATGGAGGACATACTGGCAGAAGAACCATGCAAAGAAGAGGC
This sequence comes from Sporosarcina koreensis, assembly GCF_000826145.2. Lineage (GTDB taxonomy): Bacteria > Bacillota > Bacilli > Bacillales_A > Planococcaceae > Sporosarcina > Sporosarcina trichiuri. The sequence continues at coordinate 106,929 of NZ_LN651336.1, read as the reverse complement.
GTGACCACCGCCGGGAAAGGGGGAAGATCATGTCTTTCGCATCGGAAACAAAGAAAGAACTGACGCAGATCGAAACTGAAGATTGCTGCACGAAAGCGGAAATCGCCGCGTTCATCCGCATGAACGGGGTCTTGTCGTTTTCCAATAAGATGATCATGCTGGATGTGCAGACGGAAAACGCTGCCATTGCGAGACGGCTGTACTCCAATCTGAAGAAGTTATATACATTCAAAGTGGAACTGCTCGTACGCCGGAAAATGCGTCTGAAGAAGAACAATGTGTATATTTGCAGGATCCGGGAAGAAGCACGGGAATTACTGGACGATCTCGACATCCTGACGAATACATTCCAGTCGAACCAGAAGATTTCGGAAGACATCATCCCGAACGACTGCTGCAAACGGGCTTACCTTCGCGGAGCCTTCCTGGCAGGCGGCTCCGTCAATAATCCGGAGACGTCATCCTATCACCTCGAGGTATTCTCGCTCTATCAGGAGCATTCCGACGCTCTTGTGGAGCTCATGAACGACTACCAGCTGAACGCAAAGTCGATCGAACGGAAAAAAGGGTTCGTGGCGTATTTGAAGGAAGCGGAAAAGATTGCGGACTTCCTGAGCCTGATCGGGGCGCATGTCGCCCTCATGCGATTCGAAGATATCCGGATTGTGCGTGACATGCGGAACAGCGTGAACCGGCTTGTGAATTGCGAGACGGCCAATCTGAACAAGACGATCGGAGCAGCCCAGCGCCAAGTGGAGAACATCAAGCTCATCCAGTCGACAATCGGCCTGGAATCGCTGCCGGACCGTCTGCAGGAAATTGCGCATCTGCGTGTGGAATATCAGGATGTTACGCTGAAGGAGCTCGGAGAGATGCTCTCCGGAGGACCCGTCAGCAAGTCGGGGGTCAACCACCGGCTCCGCAAAATCGATGAAATCGCCGAAAAAGTGCGGGTGGGCGGAATAACGTAACGGATAGGAGAGAGGGAAATGATCGAAAAAACAGCAGAAGTGAAGATTAAACCCGGCCTGCAGGCGAGACAGGCGGCCCTGTTCGTGCAGGAGGCGAACCGGTTTACTTCGGATGTCTATGTAAAGCGGGATGAGCGGCAGGTCAATGCCAAAAGCATCATGGGCGTCATGAGCCTGGCTATCGCCCAGGGCAGCACGGTCCAGGTGATCACAGAAGGAGCAGATGAAGAACAGGCAGCTGCGACGCTGACTGCGTTCATCGAAGGGGAAGCGTGAACAGAAAAAAACGTCCCGGTTGACGGGACGCCTTGTCTGTTCCTTTACTTGCTTTCCGATTCACGCATGTCGCTGCGCGTAATGATGTGGTCGATGAGACCATACTCTTTCGCACGTTCAGCGGTCATGAAGTTGTCGCGGTCCGTATCCTTTTCAATCACTTCGATCGGCTGGCCGGTGCGTTCCGACAAAATTTTGTTGAGCTTTTCACGGATGAAGAGAATATGCTTTGCAGCGATCTCGATCTCAGTCGCCTGACCCTGCGCGCCGCCGAGCGGCTGGTGGATCATCACTTCGGCGTTAGGGAGAGCATAGCGCTTTCCTTCCGTACCTGCTGCCAATAGGAAAGATCCCATGGAAGCGGCCATGCCGATACAGATCGTCTGGATGTCCGGCTTGATATACTGCATCGTATCGTAGATCGCCATACCAGCAGTGATGCTGCCGCCCGGGCTGTTGATGTAGATCGAGATGTCCTTATCCGGGTCTTCGGATTCCAGGAATAGCAGCTGGGCAACGATGGAATTTGCCACGTTGTCATCGATCTGGCTGCCGAGCATGATGATGCGGTCTTTCAGCAGGCGGGAGTAAATATCATACGCACGCTCGCCGCGGTTCGTCTGTTCAATAACTGTAGGAATCAAGTTCATGTTCCGTTCCTCCTTTTGATGAATGAAGATGGTCGTATGTTAAAACGGTGCCCCGCTTAACCATGTCTTAATCATACAGAGTATGGTCAACAAAGGTCAAATATAACGCTTTGAAAATTACCTGTTGCATTTCGGCTTCTCAGCAAGTATACTATTATTTGTCCGCTAAACAAGAAAACAAAACGTCCTCGTGGTGCAATGGATAGCACGTAAGCCTCCGAAGCTTAAAATGTGGGTTCGACTCCCGCCGAGGACATCAGAACAACAGAACCCCCTGATCGTGAACAGCCTATGTTCACAATCAGGGGTTTTTGCATGCAACCCGGAACTTTTCGGGCTGCCGGCCGTATTACCTTATAGACCGAACGTTTGGAGTGCTCATCAGTACGGGTAAACTCCTGAAAGGAAAACACTATAGGGGGCTGGCAAAATGAAAAAGTTATTAGGGCCGATTGGCATCATCATCGGAATCATTGTTGTACTGGGATTAATATTAGTTCCGAGCTACAACAGGTTTGTCACATCGGAAGAAAACGTTGATCAGGCCTATTCACAAATCGAAACCCAGCTGCAGCGGCGGGTCGATCTGATTCCGAACTTGGTGAACACAGCCAAGGGTTATGCGAAGCACGAAAAGGAAGTCTTCACGAACATCGCGGATGCCCGCTCGAAACTGGCGGGGGCGAACGGACCGGAAGAGCAGGCAGCGGCGAACGATGAGCTGTCGGGGGCACTGAGCCGCCTTCTTGCCATTACTGAGAACTATCCGGAGCTGAAGGCCGACAAGCAGTTCACCCAGCTGATGGATGAGCTGGCGGGTACTGAAAACCGGATCGCCGTCGCACGCAAGGATTACAACGGAGAAGTCGCATCCTACAATAAGCAAGTGCAGCGTTTCCCGGGCAAATTCGTTGCATCGGTATTCGGCTTTGACAAGAAGGAATATTTTAAAGCGGCAGCAGGTGCCGAACAGGCGCCGAGCGTCGACTTCGGGGACGATGAGTAATGAAACGGACAGCTGCCCGGGCACTTGCCCTGCTCGGCATGCTCCTGATGCTATCGGCAGCTATCCTGCCGTCAGCTGATGCACGTGGTGTAGACATTGTCCAAGACAAGTCGGGAATACTTTCAGAAGATGTGAAAAGAGAACTGGATGATTACGGCAAGCGACTGTACAGCGCTACCAGTGCCGAACTGGCGGTGCTCATTGTACCAGATACCGGGGGACGGCCAATCGACGAATTTTCGCTGAATAAGCTGCGTGAATTCCAGCTTGGCAGTAAAGAGGAGAATAACGGAGCTCTTCTTGTGGTCACCAGCGAACCGGATGAATCGGGTAAACGACACATTCGTCTTGAGGTAGGATACGGTTTGGAAGGCGCTCTTCCTGATGGGAAAGTGGGCCGCATCATTGATGAAGTCGCAATGCCTTATCTTAAGAATGGCGAGTTTGACAAAGGGATTTTGGAAGCCTACAAAGCTTTCTATAATGAAATCGCTAAAGAGTATGATCTGAATGGTGAAGAACTCCCTGTCGCAACATTTGACGAAGGCGACAGCGGAGGAGGAGGAGGCATCCCGATTGTACCGATAATCGTCATCGCGTTCATCCTCATCCAGATATTCGCTAATTCCGGAAGAGGCGGAGGAGGCGGACGCGGCGGCGGGCCAGGAGGCAGAAGCCGCGGTGTCGGCCCGATCTTCTTCCCGGGTTCGTTTGGAGGCGGCTCAGGAGGCGGCTTCGGCGGCGGTTCCGGCGGAGGCGGCTTCGGAGGATTCGGAGGCGGCGGCTCAGGCGGCGGAGGCGGCGCCGGCCGTAGCTTCTGATGAATAAGCGGTGTGTGCAGCGAACGATGTTGCGCGCATCGCTTTTTGCTTTTACACTGGATACAGACAGGAGGGAAACCCATGCATGTGACCTTTTATACGAAACCGGGCTGTACGCTGTGCGATGAAGCAGAGCAGATGATGCAGCTTGTCAGCGAGGAGTATCCGCTGACCTGGACATCCGTCAATATCGAGGACGATGATGATAAGCATGAGCAATATATGCTGATGATTCCGGTTGTCGAGAACGAAGGACGCGTCCTCTGCTATGGGAACATCGGGTATGCCGATCTTGTCCTTCTTTTCGGCGACTGATGTTTACAGTTGTGCAATGGGGGAATAGGATGTATAGTTGGAGTATAAAGCTATTCTATTTTTTTGACTTCAGTGGGACGTTTTTAAACCATTCAGGGCAAAATCAGTCCTAGGCAAGCGAGCGAAACGAAGGGAGGAGTCTTTCTGAAACCGGTTATTGTGGAGGCGCAGGAAAAGCTGGTCCCTGACATGATGGCCGCGCTCCAGCAAAGGTATCTTGTGCTGAAGCTCATCAAGACATCCGGCCCAATCGGCAGGCGGCCGCTTGCGGAGACAGCCGGCCTCTCGGAACGGGAAACCCGTTCCGTCATGGAGGCACTCCGTGACCAGCACCTGATCCAGGTGGCGAAAGAAGGGGCGCGCATCACTGCGGAAGGGGAGAGCGTCCTGTACGATCTCGAACCCCTGATCGAACTGCAGTACGAACGGAATATCCTTGGGAAGCGCATCAAGCAGACGTTCGGCATCAAAGATGTCCATATCGTCAAAGGGGACAGCTCGGAAATCGGTGCTTCGAACGAACTGCTCGGTGCTGAGGCGGCTTCTGTTTTCAGCAGCCGTATCGGCAAGGGCAGGGTCGTCGCAGTTACTGGCGGCAGCACACTGGCTTCCATCCCGAAGCATCTGAGCTGCTATCCGGGGGCGGAGGATACGCTGTTCATCCCGGCGAGGGGTGGTGTCGGCGATGATATCGGCCTGCAGGCCAACGTCATTGCCGCCACGTTCGCCCAGACATGCAACGCTTCCTACAAATCGCTGTACTATCCGGAATCACTCAGTGAAGAAGCACATGCCATCTTCCTGAAAGAGCCGGGTGCACAGCGGATGATGGACTTATACAGCTCGGCCGACTGTCTCCTGCACGGCATCGGGGATGCCCAGAAGATGGCTGTCATGCGGGAGTCCGGCGAAGACGAACGCCGCCTCCTCGCCGCCCGCGGGGCAAAGGGCGAAGCATTCGGCTACTACTTTAACCGCGAGGGCGAGATTGTACATCATCTGCGGACAGTCGGCATCCAGACGGACGACCTGAAGCGCATCCCGCTGATTCTGGCGGTTGCGGGCGGCTCGGAAAAGGCGGAAGCGATTTTGTCCTACCTGCATGCTGCCGCGAAACAGACCGTACTGATCACCGACGAAGGGGCAGCAAGGGAACTCATGAATTTCATCTGACGAACGTGAGAAGACTGTTACCAAATGGCTCCGCGGCTGACGCTGCGTAACCCATTATTATATAAACAAAACTCTGGAGGGATTCAAGATGACAGTAAAAATGGCGATTAACGGATTTGGACGTATTGGACGTATTGTGATGAGAGACTCTTTGGTACATGACGAATTGGAAGTCGTGGCAGTCAACGACCTGACGAATGCCCCAATGCTTGCACATCTTCTGAAATACGACTCGGTGCACGGTATCCTCGATGCGGATGTCTCTTCTGATGAGAACCACATCATCGTGAATGGCAAAAAGATCCGTGTCTATGCAGAAAAAGACCCGGCAAACCTTCCGTGGGGAGATCTCGGTATCGACATCGTCGTGGAAAGCACAGGTGTGTTCCGTGACGCAGCCGGTCTGCAGAAGCATATCGATGCGGGTGCAAAGAAAGCGATCTTGTCAGCACCTGCGAAAGGCGATGTCAAAACACTCGTCATGGGCGTCAATGAGCAGGAGTATGATCCGAAGGAAGACAAGTTCGTCTCCAACGCATCCTGCACAACGAACTGCCTGGCGCCGGTCGTCAAAGTGCTGAACGACAAATTCGGCGTGGAACGCGGCATGATGACGACCATCCACTCGTATACGAACGACCAGCGGATCCTCGATTTGCCGCATGAGGACTATCGCCGTGCCCGCGCAGCTGCCGAGTCGATGATCCCGACAACTACGGGAGCGGCTTCTGCCGTGACGAAAGTCATCCCTGAGCTGAAGGGCAAACTGGATGGAATGGCAGTCCGTGTGCCGACACCGAACGTTTCGCTCGTCGACTTCGTTGCGGAATTAGGCAAGGATGTCACTGTCGAAGAAGTGAACAGCGCACTGAAAGAGGCTTCTGAGAACGAATTGAAAGGCTACCTGTTCTACAGCGATCTGCCGCTTGTGTCGAAAGACTATAACGGTACACATGCATCATCGACTGTCGATGGATTGTCGACAATGGTACTGCAGGACAGCATGGTGAAAGTCATCAGCTGGTATGACAACGAGCAGGGATACGCTGCACGCTGTATCGACCTTGCGTTGTATATGAACGAAAAAGGTCTCTGATCAACCTGGCCACAGATCCATACAGACACATAAAATCTGGCTTATCGGATTGTGACCGATTATACTGAATAGATGGGCAGGAGGAACGGCATTGCCCCGTTCCTCCTTTTTTTTCACAACTACATTTGCCGTAAAGGAGTGCTTGTTCCCATGAATCCGAAACAGACGATGAAAGACATGGACTTGAAGGGGAAGCGTGTATTCTGCCGCGTCGATTTCAACGTACCGATGGAAAACGGAAAGGTCTCCGATGATACCCGCATCCGTGCGGCGCTGCCGACGATCCAGTATTTGTCCGAACAGGGAGCGAAAGTGATCCTCGCAAGTCATCTTGGACGACCAAAAGGCCAGGTGAACGACGAGTTCCGTCTGACTGCAGCAGGTGAGCGGCTGGAAGAACTGCTCGGAAAGCCCGTTGTGAAGCTTGATGAATCGACAGGAGCTGCAGTGGAATCCCGCATTTCAGAGCTGTCCGACGGCGGCGTGCTTCTGCTTGAGAATGTCCGGTTCCACCCGGGCGAGGAGAAGAACGATCCGGAGCTTGCCAAGCAATTCGCAAGTCTGGCGGATGTCTACGTCAATGATGCGTTCGGCGCTGCTCACCGGGCACATGCGACAACTGCAGGCATCGCGGAGTATCTCCCGAGTGTCCAGGGGCTCCTGCTGGAAAAAGAGCTCAGCATCCTCGGTAAAGCCTTATCCGATCCGGAACGGCCGTTTACTGCGATCATCGGCGGCGCAAAAGTGAAAGACAAGATCGGCGTCATCGACCACCTGCTGGATAAGGTCGATAATCTGCTGATCGGCGGCGGTCTGTCGTATACTTTCACGAAAGCGCAGGGACACGGGATCGGCGACTCCCTATTGGAAGAGGACAAGATCGATCTTGCGGCATCTTTCATTCAGAAGGCGAAGGAAAAAGGGGTCAACCTCTATTTGCCGATCGACGTGAAAGTGGCGGATACGTTCTCTGAAAGCGCAAACACGAAAGTTGTTCCGATCGACGGCATCGAAGCTGGCTGGATGGGGCTCGATATCGGTCCGAAAACGGCGGAACAGTATGCCGATGTCATCAAGGCTTCGAAGCTCGTCATCTGGAACGGACCGATGGGCGTATTCGAAATGGCGCCGTTTGCCGAAGGCACGAAACAAGTGGCGCAGGCGATGGCGGAGACGGATGCCTTCACGATCATCGGCGGCGGCGACTCCGCAGCAGCGGTTGAAAAGTTTGATGTCGCTGACCGGATGGATCATATCTCGACAGGCGGCGGTGCTTCCCTGGAGTTCATGGAAGGGAAAGAACTGCCTGGCGTGACAGCACTGGACGACCGACTTTAAGGAGGAGGGACAAGTCATGAGAAAACCGATCATTGCAGGAAATTGGAAAATGTACAAGACGATGCAGGAAGCAATGGACTTCATGAATGCATTGGAAAGCAGACTGGACGGCACAGGAGCGGCCGAACTCGTCATCTGTCCGCCGTCCCCATACTTGGCGGCACTTGCCGGAAAAGCGGAGAAGCTGCCAGTCAAAATCGGTGCACAGACGATGCATGAGGAAGACGAGGGAGCCTTCACAGGCGAAGTCAGCCCTGTCATGCTGAAAAGCATCGGTGTTGAACTGGTCATCCTCGGCCACTCGGAGCGCAGGCAGTATTATAACGAAACGGACGAGAGTGTGAACCGTAAAGTGAAAGCGGCTTTCGCACACAGTCTGACGCCGATCGTCTGTGTCGGTGAGACACTTGAACAGCGTGAGGCCGAAGAGACAGCGGAAGTGGTCGGACGCCAGGTGAAGAAGGCATTCGAAGGGGTTCGTGAAGAGGATGCGAAACAATCCATCGTCGCCTATGAACCTGTCTGGGCGATCGGCACAGGACGTACGGCAACTGCGGAGGATGCGAACGAAGTGTGCGCGCATATCCGTACTGTTCTTGCGGAGATCTTCTCCGAAGAAACTGCAGAAGCGATCCGCATCCAGTACGGCGGCAGCGTAAAACCTGCCAATATCAAAGAACTGCTGGCGAAGAGCGACATTGATGGCGCGCTAGTCGGCGGGGCAAGCCTGGATCCGGACTCGTTTGCCGAACTTGCGAAGGCGGGTTCCCATGAGTAAAGGACCCGTCGGACTCATCATCATGGACGGTTTCGGACTGCGCGAAACAGCTGCCGGAAATGCTGTGGCGCATGCTTCGAAGCCGAACTATGACCGTCTGTGGAAGGAGTATCCGCATTCTACGCTGACCGCCTGCGGAGAAGCGGTCGGCCTGCCGCCCGGGCAGATGGGGAATTCCGAAGTCGGCCACTTGAATATCGGCGCCGGCCGGATCGTCTATCAGAGTCTGACGCGCATCAACAAATCGATCCGTGAGCGGGAGTTCTTCGACAACGAGGCGCTTCTGTCCGCTGTGAACCATGCGAAAAATCACGGCAGCGCGCTGCATGTCATGGGACTGCTGTCGGACGGCGGCGTACACAGCCATTTTGAGCATCTGTTCGCACTGCTGGAACTCGCCTCTATGCACGGACTGGAAGACGTCTATGTCCATGCGTTCCTGGATGGACGGGATGTCGGACCGAAAACGGCGATGGCGTTCCTGCAGCGGACGGAAGAAGTGATGAAAAAAGCGGGCATCGGCAAAATCTCTTCGGTGTCCGGACGGTATTATGCGATGGACCGGGACAAGCGCTGGGACCGTGTCCAGCTGGCCTATGATGTCATGGTCAATGATAAAGGCCCAAGGTACAAAACGGCGGAAGAAGGTGTCCAGGCGTCCTATGATGCGGGAGTGACCGATGAATTCGTCGTTCCGTTCATCGTACAGCAAGCTGGCGGTGAAGCCGTCCGTATCAGCGAAGGCGATGCGGTCATCTTCTTCAATTTCCGTCCGGACCGGGCGATCCAGCTCTCACGTGCATTTACGCAGAACGGGTTCGACGGGTTCCCAGTGAAGCCGTTCACCGACCTGAAATTCGTGACATTCACAGTATACAGTGAAGAAGTGGCCTCCGAAGTGGTCTTTCCGAGCCAGGATCTGAAGAATACGATCGGCGAAGTGCTGTCCGCCAACCACTTGCGGCAGCTGCGGATCGCGGAGACGGAAAAGTATCCTCATGTAACGTTCTTCATGAGCGGCGGCCGGGAAGAGGAATTCGACGGTGAAAAACGGATCCTGATCGCTTCACCAAAAGTTGCGACCTATGATCTGAAGCCCGAGATGAGCGCCTATGAAGTGACGGATGCACTTATCGAAGAGATCGAGAACGACCGGATCGATGCATTCATCCTCAATCTTGCAAACCCTGATATGGTCGGCCATAGCGGGCTTCTCGAGCCGACCGTGAAAGCGGTTGAAACGACGGATGCATGCGTCGGCCGGATTGTCGGGCTGCTGGAGCAGAAGGGCGGCGCGGCCATCGTCACAGCGGACCACGGCAATGCGGATGAAGTGATCACGCCGGAAGGCAATCCGATGACAGCGCACACGACCAATCCGGTCCCTGTCATCGTCACGAAAAAAGGAATCGAGCTCAGAGCGGGCGGGATTCTCGCAGACCTGGCACCAACCATGCTAAAATTGCTGGGAATCGAACAGCCGGAAGAAATGACAGGAACGCCATTATTTTAACTAAAGGGAGAGATTTGCATGCCGGTAATCAGTATTGTTCAAGCAAGGGAAGTTCTTGACTCACGGGGCAATCCGACAGTCGAAGTGGAAGTATTCACGGAAAGCGGCGCATTCGGCCGTGCCATCGTCCCGTCCGGTGCTTCCACCGGTGAATACGAAGCAGTGGAACTGCGTGACGGCGACAAAGGCCGCTACCTCGGGAAAGGCGTCCTGAAAGCGGTCGATCATGTGAATGAAGTCATCGCGGATGCCCTCGAAGACAACTACTCTGTCCTCGATCAGGTCGTCATCGACAAAGCACTGATCGAGCTGGACGGTACCGAGAACAAAGGCAAGCTCGGCGCGAACGCGATTCTAGGTGTTTCGATGGCGGTTGCCCATGCGGCGGCGGATTACTTGGACATCCCGCTCTACCAATACATCGGCGGCATCAACGCAAAACAGCTGCCTGTCCCGATGATGAACATCGTCAATGGCGGCGAGCATGCGGATAACAACGTGGACATCCAGGAATTCATGATCATGCCGGTCGGCGCGGAGTCGTTCCGCCATGCGCTGCGTATGGGTGCTGAGATCTTCCACAGCCTGAAGTCCGTCCTGAAGGAAAAAGGATTGAACACAGCAGTCGGGGACGAAGGCGGATTCGCTCCGAACCTGTCGTCGAACGAAGACGCACTGTCCACGATCGTCGAGGCGATCGAAAAAGCGGGCTACAAGCCGGGCGAAGATATCATGCTGGCGATGGATGCGGCAGCATCCGAGTTCTACAACGCGGAGGAAGGCAAGTACAAGCTTGCCGGAGAAGGCATCGAGAAGACGTCCGAAGAGATGGTGGACTGGTACGAGAGCCTTGTGGATAAGTACCCGATCATCTCGATCGAGGACGGCCTCGATGAGAACGACTGGGCCGGCACGAAGCTGCTGACAGACCGTCTCGGTAAGCGTGTCCAGCTCGTGGGTGATGACCTGTTCGTCACAAACACGAAAAAGCTTGCACGCGGAATCGAAGAAGGCGTCGGCAACTCGATCCTCATCAAAGTGAACCAGATCGGCACATTGACAGAGACATTAGATGCGATCGAAATGGCGAAGCGCGCCGGCTATACAGCGGTCATTTCGCACCGTTCGGGTGAGACGGAAGATACGACGATCGCAGATCTCGCCGTGGCAACGAACGCCGGGCAGATCAAGACCGGTGCGCCGTCCCGTACGGATCGCGTCGCGAAGTACAACCAGCTGCTGCGCATCGATGACCAGCTCGACGAAACAGCCCAGTACCTCGGAAAAGACACGTTCTACAACTTGAAGTGATCTTTTTTGAAGCATTCCGACAACTGCTGCAAACAGCGGTTGTCGGATGCTCCATAGTTTGGTAAACTAGTAAGGGCAGTTGAGCTAGTTTCAGGAGGTGCAATAGTATGCATGCGTTGTTAATGACATTGCTCGTGATCGTCTCACTTTCACTAATTGTCGTTGTACTGCTGCAATCAGGGAAAAGTGCAGGTCTGTCAGGAGCCATCTCCGGCGGAGCGGAACAGTTATTCGGGAAACAGAAGGCACGCGGCTTGGACTTGGTCCTTCAGCGCGTTACCATCATTTTGTCCGTTGTGTTCTTTGTATTGGCGATTGCAATTATGAAAATATAAACGAACAGCAATTTCCGCCTGGCCATCAGTACGGCTGGGCTTTTTTATTTGGCAGGGTGTCAACGTAAGCGGTTGCTTTGCGCTGCAGGCGGACGCTTTCCGGGGGGCACGGCTTCAGCCTCCTCGCTGCTACGCAGCTGTGGGGTCTTCAGCTCGTGCTGATCCCCTCGGAGTCGCCGCCTTCCGCTCCAAGCAACTGGATTGTGTAACAACTTCAAAAGTGTTCATAACAGAAAGGGTCGTTTTGGATGAAGATTGGACAGGCGAAGCCGTTTTTCTTTAAGCATGGGAAGCGGGCGGTGTTGCTGCTGCACGGGTTCACGGGGACGTCGGCGGATGTCCGGATGCTCGGGCGGTATTTGGAGAAGAAGAATTATACGTCGCTGGCGCCGCATTATAAAGGTCATGGTGTGGCGCCGGAAGAGTTGATACATACCGGACCGGATGAGTGGTGGCAGGATGTGCTCGAAGGCTACCGGACGCTCCGGGAAGCGGGATATGACCAGATCGCGGTTGCCGGGTTGTCGCTTGGCGGTGTGTTTTCATTGAAACTCGGCAGTGAGATGCCGGTGAAGGGGATTGTGACGATGAATGCCCCGATGTCAATGCGCTCGACGGATCTCATGTATGAAGGTGTGCTGCGGTACGCTGGCGAGTATAAGAAAATTGAAGGGAAATCCGAAGCGGAGATCGAAGAAGAAGTGGAGGCGCTCCGCGGACAGACGATGCCGTCCCTGGCCGATCTACAGCAGCTCATAGCGGACGTGCGCAGCGGACTGGATCTGATCTATGCACCGACGCTCGTCGTACAGTCCGTGCACGATGAGGTGATCGATCCGGAGTCGGCGGATGTCATCTTCGAGACGATCGAATCTCCGGACAAACGGCAGTCCTGGTACAAGAACTCGGGACATGTCATCACGCTCGGCAAAGAAAAAGAACAGCTTCATGAAGATGTCTTTGCGTTTCTCGAGTCGCTTGACTGGGAAGAGTAAACAAGAGGCGTTCAGGCAACACTAGTGAGTAAGGAGGGGTGCGAATTGGATACATTCGAACAACAATTGGAACAGCAGATCTTATCACTTATGAAAGAGGATGCATATAAGCCGCTGACCGTGCAGGAAATCCAGGAATTGCTCGGCATGGAACAGGCGGCGGAATTCAAGGAACTCGTCAAGATGCTCGTCCACCTGGAGCAGAAAGGTGTGGTCATCCGCTCGCGGACGGACCGCTACGGCCTGCCGGAGCGCATGAATCTCGTGCGCGGGAAGTTCATCGGCCATGCGAAGGGATTCGGCTTTGTGACACCGGAGACGGAGGGGATGGATGATATTTTCATCCCGCCGACGGAAGTGAATACCGCCATGAACGGCGACACGGTCCTTGTCCGCGTGGCGAACGGTTCATCCGGCGACCGCCGGGAAGGCAGCATCATCCGCATCGCGGAGCGCAAGACGACGAAAGTGGTCGGAACGTACCAGGATAACCGCGGCTTCGGCTTCGTCATCCCGGACGATAAGAAACTGCCGATGGATATCTTCATCGCAAAAGGCGACAACTTAGGCGCGATCGAAGGCCACAAAGTCGTCGTGGAGATCACTGAATTCCCAAGCGACCGGAAATCGGCGACGGGCAAAGTGATCCAGATCCTCGGCCACAAAAACGATCCGGGTGTCGATATACTCTCGATTATCTACAAGCACGGCATCGAGATCGAATTTCCGGACGACGTCATGAAGCAGACCGACAACGTGCCGGCGGAAATCCAGGAAAAAGATTGGTTCAAGCGGACCGACCTGCGCGACGTGCTGACGATCACGATCGACGGCGCGGATGCGAAGGACCTGGATGACGCAATCTCGCTCGAGAAGAATGCAGACGGCACGCATACACTGTCCGTCCATATTTCGGACGTCAGCTATTATGTGACGGAACACTCACCGCTCGATAACGAAGCATATGAGCGCGGGACAAGTGTCTACTTGACGGACCGCGTCATCCCGATGCTGCCGCACAAGCTGTCGAACGGCATCTGTTCACTCCATCCTCATGTGGACCGTCTGACATTGACGTGCCGCATGACGGTTGACCATAACGGGAAAGTGACGCACCACGAGATCTACCCGAGTGTCATCAATTCCGATTACCGGATGACGTACCAGAACGTCTATAAAATCGTGGAAGAGAAAGACGAAGCCCTGCGTGAAGAATATGCAGAGATCGTACCGATGCTGATGGATATGGCAGATCTCATGAAGATCCTGCGCCAGAAGCGGGAAGACCGCGGTGCCATCGATTTCGACTTCAAGGAATCGAAGATCATCGTCGATGACGAAGGCTGGCCCGTCGACATCAAGATCATGGAACGGACGATTGCGGAGCGCATGATCGAGGAGTTCATGCTGCTGGCGAACGAAACTGTCGCAGAGCACTTCCACTGGATGCAGGTGCCGTTCATGTACCGGATCCACGAAGACCCGAAGACGGAGAAACTGCAGCGGCTGTTCGAGTTCCTGACCAACTTCGGAATTCTCGTCAAAGGGGCGGGCAATAAGATCCATCCGCGTGCGCTCCAGGAGATCACCGAATCGGTTGCAGGCCTTCCGGAAGAAACGGTCATCTCGACGATGCTCCTGCGTTCGATGCAGCAGGCGAAGTATTATCAGGCGAGTCTTGGACACTTCGGCCTGTCGACGGATTTCTATACACACTTCACATCACCGATCCGCCGCTATCCGGACTTGATCGTCCACCGGCTCATCCGGACGTACCTGTTCGAAAAGGATGTCTCACAGACGACGATCGCCCATTGGGATGCGGAGCTGCCGGAAATCGCGGAGCACTCATCCGAGATGGAACGCCGCGCAGTCGATGCGGAACGCGATACCGATGCACTGAAGAAAGCGCAGTTCATGGTGGACAAAGTCGGTGAGGAGTTCGAAGGGGTCATTTCATCCGTCACGAACTTCGGATTATTCGTCGAACTCGAGAATACGATAGAAGGACTCGTGCACGTCAGCTACATGACGGACGATTATTACCGCTTCGACGACCGGTCGATGATGATGATCGGTGAGCACACGGGCAAGCAATACCGCATCGGCGATGAAGTCACCGTGCGGGTGGCGGCTGTGAAACCGGAAGAGGCGTCAATCGATTTCGAGATCGCCGACATGAAGCAGAAATTCCACCGGACGCGGAAAGAAGCGCCGAAAGTGATCCATGCGCGCGGCAAATCAGGCGGCGACAGCAAATCCGGCAAGTCCGGACAGTCCGGTCAGTCCGGAAAACCAAACGGCTCCGGCAAGAAAGACAGCGGGGGAGCACCTGGTAAGAAGAACGGCGGCAGCCAGAAGAAACGCTTCTATGAAGGCGTCGCGAAGAAGAACAAGAAACAGAAACCGAGAAAACGAAAGTGAGCGGAGTGGCCAGGCGGCCATTCCGTTCGCGGGAGGTGAAGGGCCATGGCGAAAGGTAAAGGGAAAGTGCTCGCCGTCAACAAGAAGGCGAATTTCGACTACGCCATCGAAGAGACGATCGAAGCGGGCATCGTCCTCGAAGGCACGGAGATCAAGTCGATCCGCAACGGCAAAGTGCAGCTGCGCGACGCGTTCGTGCTGATCCGAAACAATGAGGCGTGGATTTCGAACATGCACGTCAGCCCGTACGAGCAGGGCAACCGGTACAACCACGATCCGGTGCGCTCCCGAAAGCTGCTCATGCATCGCAAACAGATCGCGACACTCATCGGTCAGACGAAAGAAAAAGGGACGGCGATCGTGCCGCTGAAGATGTACATCAAAGACGGCTTCGCAAAAGTGCTGATCGGCGTCGGACGCGGGAAGAAACTTTACGATAAGCGGGCCGACCTGAAGAAGAAGGAAGCCAATCGGGAAATGGCACGTGCACTGAAAGACAAACAGAACTATTGAAGTCAGCCTGTGATTTTGGTATACTGGGTACAGAAAGTCAGTTCCGAAGTCTCGGGATCAGCAGGAGACTGCTGTGACCCCGGACGTTTCCCGGACATCCCTTTAACGGGGACGTTACGGATTCGACAGGGGTGGTCTGAGCGTGAGCTGCGCGTCGGAGGCTCGTCTCCGTCAGAAACGGACCTTAATAATAACAGGCAAAACAAACAACAACCTAGCATTCGCAGCGTAAGCTGTTGAATCTGCCTTATGGTTCCATCGCCCATGTGGCGCTGTAAGGCTCAACCTATAGTGGGATACGCTGGCTGCTGCGTCTCGAGGCAGTCCAGAAGAGATTCACGAGATAGCGCCCCAGACGCCTCGTCTTCCGGCATACGGGTGCGCGAACCTAAATAGAAAGACTACACGCGTAGACGTTTACGTATTGGAGCCTCTGGACGTGGGTTCGACTCCCACCGTCTCCATAGTTTAATATCATGGAGTTTCATTGAACGTCATAAACCTTGTCATATCAAGGTTTGTGGCGTTTTTTAGTGTCATACGATTTCATTTGATTTCAACGAAATATAGTCAAAACATAGTCAATCCATAGTCAAAACCATAGTCAAAAACAGGGCCGAAACATCGATAAAATCAGGCTTTGTGAAATCGAATGATCAACGGAAATTCATCAAACCATAGTCAAAAGTCAAATTAAGTTCGATAGATAGTTATTGAACTTTTCAATCGTGCTTGCTTTTGCTTGTTTCGTAACGTGCGCATAGACATCCAACGTTGTTTTCACGTCTTTATGTCCTAAGCGAACTTGGACTTCTTTAATAGTCGCACCCGCCTCAAATAGCAACGAACAATGCGTATGACGTAATCCATGAGTCGTAATAGGTTCAAGTAGGTACTTATCTAAAACACGTTTAAGCCATTGATATGTTTTATTGGGTTCGTGTAAATAATTTTCTATATTTGGAAATACAAGTTGATTTTTGACATAGACATCGGTGGTGACTTCTATTCCATATTCAATTATTTTTTGAACTCGAACCTTTAGATTTTGATTGATATACAGACCAATAATATCTGGTTCGTCCGATAAAAAACACATAGATAATATACTCCTTTCAGTTGTTGGTAGTGTTTGATAGAGAATTGGGTTAGGCCATTACACGTTCCTATCTACAAAATGACGACGTAGGCATGTTTAATAGTTTTCTTGCTGCATTATGAGCGCTTTTTGCGAAGGGATTATAGTTTTTAAAGTCAATCGATAGGTATTCAACAGATATATTAAGATCGGGATTTTCCGAACGCTTCAAATTTAAAAGTTGTATCAATGCCTTTTGCTGCTTCATTAAAGAGTCTATTTTGAATGTCGCTTGAGTGCTAAAAATGTGATCTATATGATCGACATCCGAATAAATTATTACATTTTCATTAAATCTATCAATATGCTGCTCAAATTCCTTTAGACCTGCAAGTAGAGCTTCTAGTTCTCCGTATATATTTTTACCTCTACAATCGCTTGGTAAATCAATAATGTGACTACTGACAGTTACAGAACCCCTTTGTACATAGGAGCATGCGATAGACATCCTATATCCTTCTCCATTCATTGAACAGTCGCAGTAAATATACAATGTCTCTTCGCTATAGTACTGACTGTAAATCTTATCTTTAAAGCCTTGAGTTAGCTTACTCTTAGCTCGTCCCCAAAAATTTGGCGTTCTTCCACCTCTCTTTACTGAGCTTTTTGTTTTCATATCTCGATGCCCCCCTTTTCTAATTTATCGGTACTAATATAAATCCTAATCGCGTAAGAATAAATGCTATTGCCATATCTGGTCAGTTCATCGTCATGAACGGTCACTTTAGGGGCATGAAAATAGGTATATAAATTTAGTTCCTAAAAGGCCGTAGCATTTTGTCCATAGACCCGCAACATTGAATTTGTCGGGAATTATTTTATTTTGAGATTGTCTTTTATTTATTAAGGTTTTAAATGTCCGATTAAGGTTGAATTTATGTCCTTCATTGAGAAGCCGTTGTTATCACCAAAATATAATGATGTTAGATCTGGGGGAAAAATTAGCTTCGATTTCCCTGAAGTCTATTTAGAGAGTCCATTCGTTCAATATTTACCAATAAAAAAATGATTTGGAGTTAATCGGAGTAACTCGTGAATGAATGTTAGGGAAAGTACTAATCTCATAAGACTATTTAGCCAGTGTGTTGTTAAGGCTTTTCATTAAATATGTTAGAATAAGTATAGCGAAATAGCCACAGAAGCTGAGAGAGGAAGAAAAAAATGGTTGAACAAGATCGTAATACACAAACGACTACTAATGTACAAAGACAAGCAAATCTCATTTGGAATGTTGCTGACATTTTAAGAGGATTATATAAACCACATGAATATGGGAAAGTAATATTGCCTATGACGGTCATTAAACGTTTGCATGATACATTACTACCAACTAGAGAACAAGTATTGAAGGCATCGGATCAGTATAAAGAGATGAATGAAGCGTTCCGACATCGCTTTTTGACACAGGCTTCGGGTTATTCATTTTATAATACGAGCGTATATACGTTTGATACGTTATTAGCAGATCCGGCAAATATAGAGACTAATTTTCGGGCTTATTTAAACAGCTTTTCGGAAAATATGCAGGATATACTAGAAAATTTTAAGTTTGACAATGAAATCTCCACTTTGGCAAACAACGATGCACTGTTTCACGTTATTCAAGAGTTCAATAAAAAAGAGTCGTATTTAGGACCAGATAAAGTAACAAGTACAGATATGGGATATGTATTCGAAGAGTTGGTTCGTAAGTTTTCAGAGAGCTATAACGAAGAGGCAGGGGAACATTTTACGAGTCGGGATATTATTTATTTAATGACTGATTTGTTGTTAGTAGAAGATAAAGAAACATTGACAGGTCAAGATGTCGTGAAAACGATTTATGACCAAACTATGGGGACTTCGCAAATGTTATCAGCTATGGAAGAACGGATTCACGATTTCAGTAAAAATGCAGAAGTTAGAACGTATGGGCAAGAATTAAATCCTGAAACATATGCAATCGCTAAGGCGGACACGATGATTCGTGGAGGAAATCCCGACAACATGGTATTAGGAAGTACGCTATCAAATGACGGCTTTAAAGGTTATGAATTCGATTATTGTATATCAAATCCGCCTTTTGGAAGTGATTGGAAAAGAGATGAAAAAGCAGTAAAAGCTGAACATGCACTTGGAGAAAGTGGCCGTTTTGGCGTAGGTCATCCAAGTATCAGTGATGGACAATTACTATTCCAGTTAAATGGGATTTCTAAATTGAAAGAAACAGGAAGAATGGCGATTATTCATAATGGCTCTGCATTATTTTCTGGAGCTGCTGGTAGTGGTCCGAGTAAAATTCGTCAACACGTCATAGAAAATGACTGGTTAGAAGCGATTGTACAGTTACCAAATGACTCTTTTTACAATACAGGTATCTCAACATATATATGGATCATTACAAAGAACAAGTCACCTGAGCGTCAAGGAAAAGTCCAATTAATCGATGCATCTAATATGTTTGAAAAGCGTCGGAAAAACATTGGAGAGAAGCGCGTTGATATCTCAAAAGAATGCAGAGATAAGATTGTGCAAGCATATGGAGAATTCGATAACAAAGAATATTTTTTAGATGAACGGGTAGTTGAATCTAAAGTTTTTGAAAATGAAGAGCTTGGTTTCACGCGGGTAACAGTCGAAAGTCCACAACGGGATGAAGAAGGAAATGTTATCTTCAAGCAAAACAAGCCAGCAGCAGATACTAATTTGCGGGATGCAGAGGAAATTCCTTTAAAAGAGGATATTGATGATTACTTTGAACGTGAAGTACTGCCATTTAGCCCAGATGCATGGATGGATCGAAGTAAAGACAGGGTCGGCTATGAAATTCCATTTACACGATTGTTTTATAAATACACACCACCTGAGCCTTCTGAAATGATTGCTGAACGTATTAAAAAACTAGAAGAATCAATCGTTGCGAATTTCCAAGCGCTATCAGGTAAGGATGTGAGTAATGTTGACTAGGGAAATAAAAGACTCGGGAATTGAATGGATTGGGGAATTTCCAAAGGGCTGGAAGTATAGAAAAATCGGCAACTATTTTAACCAGGTTAAAGATAAAAACAACGATTTATTGGAAAGTAATTTATTATCTCTATCGTATGGTTCTGTTATAAGGAGAGACATAAATACTTCAGATGGTTTATTGCCTGCAAATTTTAGCAGCTATAACATTGTACATCCCGGTGATATAGTGCTTAGAATGACAGACTTGCAAAATGATCAAACCAGCCTAAGAACAGGATATGTTACTGAAAAGGGAATAATAACTTCGGCTTATATAACGATACGACCTAAAGATTTAAATGTAATAAATCCAAAATATATTCATTTATTACTACATTCATTTGATATAGTTAAAGGTTTTTATGGGATGGGAAGCGGTGTTCGTCAAAATGTTACTTTTAACGATATAAAGAAATTACCGTTTATGTTACCACCTAAAGAAATTCAGGATGAGATAATTATACTATTGGAAGAAAAAATGAAAAATATTAATGACATTATCATTAATACCGGACAATCCGTTGAAGAGTTAAAAAAATACAAACAATCGATTATCACGGAAGCAGTAACAAAAGGATTAAATCCTAATGTTGAAATGATAGATAGTGGGATTGAAGTTATAGGAAAAGTAAAAAGTAACTATAATATTATTCCATTAGGGTATCTGGGGATGCTCCAAAATGGAATTAGTAAATCAGGGGATTATTTTGGCGAAGGTTACCCTTTTGTTAGTTATGGAGATGTTTATCACAATAGGGTGCTTCCTTATTCAGTAAAAGGATTAGTGAAATCAACAGAGAATGATCAAGAAATTTATTCGGTTAAAAAAGGAGATATATTTTTTACTCGTACTTCGGAAATTATTGAAGAAGTAGGAATGGCTTCAGTATGTCTACATAGTATCGACCAAGCAACTTTTGCTGGTTTTTTAATACGATTTAGACCAACTGAAAATATTCCATTCGCCTCTGAGTATGCAAGATATTATTTAGAGGCATCTTTTATAAGGGATTTCTTTGCCAAGGAGATGAATTTAGTTACTAGGGCATCCTTGAGTCAACCATTATTGAAAAAACTCCCTATTATTATACCTTCCTTAAAAGAGCAACAAGAGATTGTATCTTATTTAAATGAACATACAAAAAGAATTGATACTTTAATCCAAGATAAAGAAAGAGTAATTGAAGAACTTGAACAATACAAAAAATCTCTTATCTACGAATATGTCACTGGTAAAATAGAAGTATGAGGAGGTCTTTTTGGTGCTTGAAAATAAGGAAGTTCGTTTTGAAAAAGATATCGAAACAAGCTTAACAAATGAAGGTGGCTGGGAATCAGTCGCCTTCAAAGATACAAATTATAATCCACAAAATGGATTAGATACTTCTTTACTAGTGTCTTTTGTTCAAGAAACACAACCAAAAGCTTGGAAGCGCTATGTAAGGATTTACCATGAAGATGCTGAAGAGAAATTTATAAAGCGATTTAATGAAGAGGTTAATGCGCATGGCATGTTACATGTCCTTCGAAAAGGTGTCAGAGATCGTGGTGTCACTTTACAAGTGATTTATTTTCGGCCTGTTTCATCTTTAAGTTATGAAAATATTGAGCAGTTTAAATCGAATCATTTTCAATGTATTCGTCAATTTGCATACAATAACCGAAATACGATTGATATGGCACTTGCAGTCAATGGAATACCCTTAGTCGCTTTGGAATTGAAGAACCAATACACAGGACAAACAGTTGAACATGCAAAAGTACAGTTTGAAAATGATCGTGATCCTAATGAAATCGTATTTCAATTTAATAAACGTTTTTTAGTATATTTTGCTGTTGACCATTACGAAGTATATATGACGACCAAACTAGCAAAACATAAAACATATTTCTTGCCTTTTAACCAAGGTTCAAATGGTGCTGGTCGAGTAGGAGGAAAAGGAAACCCCCATAACGAAGAAAGTTACCCGACAGCGTACTTATGGGAACAGGTATTAAATCGCAATCAGTTTATGGATATTCTTGAACGCTTTATGAATTTCGAAGCGAAGAAGAATATTTTAATTTTTCCCCGCTTTCATCAATTAGACGTTGTCAACAAACTTGTACAAGATGTGGAAAAGCATGGTTCGGGGAAAAATTATCTTATTCAACATTCGGCAGGATCAGGAAAATCAAACAGTATTGCATGGCTCGCTTATCATCTTGCTTCTTTACACGATGAAAATAATGATCCTATTTATTCCTCCGTATTAATTGTTACAGACCGGACAGTGCTAGATAGACAATTACAAGATACAATTACAAGTTTTGAACATACAACGGGTCAGGTAGAGGTGATTGGCGATAATAAAACATCTCAAGATTTAAAAGATGCAATTAACGATAAAAAGAAAATTATTATCACGACCTTACAAAAGTTCCCTGTTATTTATGATGAAGTTGATGAGGCGGCAGGAAGAAGATTTGCGATACTTGTTGATGAAGCTCACTCCTCGCAAACAGGTAGTAGCGCGCAAAAATTAAAGCAAGCGCTTGCAGATAAAGCGGCCTCGTTAAAAGAGTATCAAGAAATTGAAGAAGGTATTGAAGATCAAACGTTAGATGATCAAGATCAGCTTGTGAATACGTTATTATCCCAAGGTCAGCATAAGAATTTAAGTTTCTTTGCATTTACAGCCACTCCAAAAGAAAAAACGATTGAAATGTTCGGGACAAAGCAAATTGATGGAAGCTTTGCACCGTTTCATATTTATAGTATGAGACAAGCAATTGAAGAAGAATTTATTTTAGATGTGTTAAGCAATTACATGACCTATAAAACATCCTATAAAATTGCAAGGGAAATAGAAGATAATCCTGAGCTACCAAAAACTGAAGCAGTTCGTGCAATTGCGCGTTATCAATCTTTCCATCCCTGGGTATTACGCCAGAAAACAGAAGTGATGATTGAGCAATTTAGGGAAGTAACAAAAAAAGCGATTGGTGGAAGAGCTAAAGCGATGATTGTTACACCATCGCGATTACATGCTGTTCGCTATATGAAAGAGTTTAAAGCGTATATTGAAGAAAAAGGTTATACAGATCTTGATGTACTTGTCGCCTTTTCAGGTTCTGTTACAGATGATGATAATGAATATACAGAACCAGGCATGAACATAACAAAAGATGGCGAACGCATTAAAGAAAACCAACTGAAAGTAGCCTTTAATAGCGACGATTTCAACTTATTAATAGTCGCTGAGAAATATCAAACAGGTTTTGACGAACCATTACTTCATACAATGTTTGTTGACAAAAAGCTGCGCGGTGTAAAAGCAGTTCAAACATTATCACGCTTAAACCGAACAATGCAAGGAAAGAAAGATACGTTTATTTTAGACTTCGTTAACACAGAGGATGAAATATTAGAAGCTTTCCAACCTTTTTATGAATCAACAACGCTACAAAAAGAAGTGAATTTGAACTTAATATACGATACACAGAGTAAATTACGTAAATTCGCTTTGTATAATGACGATGATATTGCACAGGTAATGAAGTTAGTCAAACAAGCACAAAAGAGGCAGGACGAGCGTTTATTAGGTCGCATGTCTAGTTTATTTATGCCTGTTATAAAGCGTTATGAAGACTTACCCGATGATACACAATATGAATTTAGGGTGACTTTGCGTAACTTTGGAAAGTGGTATAACTATGTCTCGCAGCTGGATCGCACATTTGACATGGAACTCTTAGAAGAAAGTATTTATACAGGTTATTTATTAAAATTTATCCCGAAAGAAAAACGTGAAAAAGTAGATATTGAAGATAAAATAAAACTTGAGTATTACAAGCTTCAAAAAGATTTTGAAGGTGAGATTTTGCTGGTTGCAGAAAATGAAAAGGGCGGAGAATTAAAGCACCCTGAAGAATTTAATGCTAACGTAAAGCCGGTAGAAGAACGAGATTCGTTAGAAGAGATTATTCACCGAATTAACGAACGGTTCCCAAATGATTTCTCACCACAAGATCGAGTAATTGTAGAAACTTTGCACAAGGCATTCACAGAAGTAAAAGATGCGAAAATAGTGAACATGGCTAAAAATAATAGCCAAGAAATGTTTGAAAATAGCTTGTTTAAAGACGTATTCCTTGATCGGGTAATGGATGAATACACAAAGAATACAGAAGCTTATCAACGATTAATTGGGGCAGATGATTCCTACTTTAAAACTGTCTATGCATTTATTGCTGCGGATGTTTATAAAACATTGAGGTCGGAAGTGTAAGGAAGATGTTTTAGCGAATCCAGTGGAGTCCAAAGGCGAATATTGATCATAACAACGATGTCAGTCATTTCTAGGTAAAGTTATAAAATAGAACTAGGATGGCTGACATTTTTGTTTGAACCATAGAAAGTGATTATAGAGGTTGTAAAACAAACCTGATTATACGATTGGGGGTAATAAAAATGAAAGTTGGGCGTAACGATCCGTGTCCTTGTGGAAGTGGAAAGAAATATAAAAAGTGTTGTATTAATAAATCTGGTCGTGAATTCTCCAATGTAAATACCATACCAATTGAAAATTCTGAGTCAGACTTTGAATACATTAAAGATAATTCAAAGGAACTTGAGGAAATTATTTCTCAATATAACATTGAAGATGTAACAAGTGCTATTTTCAGTATTAATTCATGGGCAGATAATCGTTCTGCGTTGGCTCAAACATTAACGCTAAATCAGTCATTAAGTAATATTAAAGAGTTCGGAAAACGAAATATTAAGGAGTATTCGGAATTCAAAGCATTTTTTAATGCGATTGCTATGTATTTACCAATCACACATAGAGAAGATTTGACATTAAATGATTTTGGAGAAGTGAAAATTATTGTTGATGGTGAGACTTTTCCAGTAATACTTGGTACTGGTCATGAGCAGGTGTTTGGTGTAATGAATTTTATGCCTGTCCTGGCAAAAGTTACCGAAATGACAGATGCCCTTAAAATTATTTTACATTATAACCGTTTAATAATTGATTGGCTTGCTGATAGTAATACTTCATATAATGAAAACTATGATATTGCTTTTGAAGTTCCTTCAGAGCAATTTTGGCTTTCTGTCAATTCTCTTTTAAATTCAAAGGTATTTATAGAGCATGCCAACCAAGCGTCTCAAATAATGGGATATCAAAAAGGCCCAATTGAAATGCGCCATTTTTTCGTATATAAGGGAAATTACTATCCACTTTTTAATACTTCAATAATGGTAGACTTTTATAAAAGGCTTCTTTCATTGGCAACAGCGGAGGAATACAATCGCCATATCAACTTAACACTTAGTAATCTGATAGAAAATGCCTTTAACTTTTCGGATAATACTAGGTCACGAGTACTTATCGCGCCTAAAATTTTTAATAAAAGCACGGGGAAACCCAGCACTGACAATCATTTGGCGTTTATGACTGTTAGTAATGACAGAGTGTTAGTTGCGATAAATAAAGGAGACTTTGATAATGTTGATAGCATCAATGATGAAATTGTTCTAATAAATTCATTGCATGCAAGAAATCAACTGCGCATTTGTGAAACGCTATATAGAAAAGAACTAAGAGGCGGATATGCATTTGATGTTTTAGCTAATATGCCAGTTTATATTTTGTTGATTGAACCCTTCACTGATATTTCTGCACATGGTGCGGTGTTTGGTAATGCTTCAGAATATTTCTCATGTTCTGCTCTTGATTTGTTTTATATGTTGGGCTTTATGGAAAGTTTTGATGAGTTGTTGGATTTTATTGAATATGAACAAACAGAACAAGCCCGTATAATGGCCATCGGTGGGAAAAGTAATCTCTTTTTTTCTTGGAAAAATGCACATCAACACATTTCATCTGGTGCAATTGAGTTTAATTTAATTTCTGTATCATACGGAAGTGCAGATCATTACGTGTTTGAATACTTTATAAACAATCTGAACAATTACCCTTTTGGTTTACAATCTGAAATGTTTGCTAATCCACTTGAATGGAAAGTTAGAGAAGCGGATTTGGGATATTCTAATTTTGATCACAAGGGATGTCGTGGCTTTGGGGGAGAGGGTAAGATGATTGGAGCATCAACTTTTCTCTTCCTTGCCCACAACGTCGAGTTTTTTATAAAAGATGACTTCACACCTGATAATCATACTGGGATAAGAACAATTGATGAGTTAAATCAGCGAATATTTAATAGATATGGTGGAATACTTGCCTCGTCTTCACTTCTAAAGGGAAGAATATTGCAAGTTATGTATATGCCCATGCATTATGCAAAAGGGGTTGACCACTCTGAATTCACTTTGGACAAGGATAAAAAATATGTCTATAGTGACATTTATGTCGGAGGGGATACAATAATTATTAGATACGCTGTAAATTCAGATAAATTAATGTCCGACATAATGAATGCTAGTGATAAAAGTATAGAATCGGCATATTTCTTAGAGTTGATTTTTCCTTTAAAAGAATATATGCAATCATCTTTTGAAAGGTTGGAGGCGATAGTCAAGAATGATTCTTCACTAAAAAAAGAAGTTGGGGTATTTACAGTAGAACTAGATTACTATTATTCTGAGATTGCACCAGATATTAAAATAGAGCCACAAAGCTATGTAAAAGCAAGGAAAGAAATTGCAAAGGTTTGTTTCAGAGCGGGGGTAGAGACTGGAAAATATAGTGGAAGAAAAGCAACTAAAGCTATAAGAAAAATGCAAACAGAAATTGTAAGGGTTTTTGAAAATCAAATATCAAAATACAACAAAATTAACTTACACAATAAAGTATTAAATTATTATTCTACTCAATTGCATGGAATAATTATTAACCTCAAACGATACTCAAGCTTTAAAGACTTAGATCCTTTAGTTCTAAGTGAATTTGAGGAGAAAACAAGAAGTATTCGGGAAGAATATAGGCGGAACCTAAGGACGGCTCAGTATCTTTTAGAGAGTAACCTTGCAATTCAACATCAAGAAAACAGTTCTGACTGTAATAATGATGAATTTGAAAATTTATTGGCTTTTGCTGATTGGCTAGTGGTACTACAAGACAATGCCGATAATTGCTACTTCTCGGATCTTGATGTTTCTATTCAAATTGATCATGAATACAAGGTCGATACTGTTTTGTCTCAATATAGTAGGCTGCAGTATGAGGAAATTATCCTGCGAAAGTATGGGCAAAAAGATTACACAATTAAAAATGATGAAATAGATAAAGGTTACCTGATTCAATGTTCAAAAGCCTTTTTAGAGGATACAGGAATAGAATTGAGCTTATTATTTTCTTTGCTTGAGTACCTGCAGCTAGAAGTCGTAGAGAAGCCATTTGTGGAGGAGATATATCCAAATGTTTTCGAAGTTCCAAAGGATGACCTAATAAGTGATTTCCTTAATCTGTTATTAGAGCATAAGGATATTGAAGAAGTTGAAAATGCTTTACATTTTATTACACTTGATTGTAGTAAATTAAATTTTCTGAATGGATCAAATCATGATGTTTTACCATTTTGGGACCGAGAAAATCGTAAAGACAGATTTGACGTTAATCCTCTTATAATTCAAGACGGCAAATATATATTTTCTCCAGTTGTTATTAAACAATTAGCTACATCTTGGAGAAGTGGATTATTAGATTGGTATCCACCTTATGAAATAGGCTTACAAAGTGTAAAAGATGTACTAACTAAGTGGAAGAAAAGATATGAAGATGAGATGGTGAAGGATATAGCTAATGTATTTACTGAAAAGGGATTTCACCCTGTTTTTTCTGATTTTGAATTGGCATTTAGATATCCTAAAAGCAACTTTCCTGATTACTTAGGTGACTATGATGTTTTTGCTGTTAACCAAACAAAAAGAGAAATATGGGTAATTGAAAGCAAAGTTCTACAAAAAGTAGGATCAATTTATGAAGATCAAATGCAACAAAAGAGCTTCTTCTTTCAACATAAAGATGATGAGAAGTTTCAAAGAAGAATTGATTATATGAGGGGTAATCTTAGTAAAGTTATATCTGAAATAGGGTTAGAGGAATCAGATTATAAAGTTATACCATATATGGTAACTAACAAACTATTTACATCGAGATATAAGAAGTTAGAATACCCTATAATCACTTACTCTGAATTAATACAAGTAATTGATAAATAGATTTACAGGGGAAGATCCCAAGTTTATATTTCATTTATCGATATAAAGGTTGTGAAGGTTATGGGTAAAGATATTTCAGCTACCATAGTCAAAGACATAATAGCAGACATTTATAGTCGATCGTGGTTAGAGTAATATTGAATGAATAGTGGATTGAAATTGTATCTACAAGACTTCACGAGGAAGGCCTGATTGATGAAAGATATGAGCCTTTTAAGACAGAGGAAATGAGTTTCGTCGAAATTGTAAATCGATCAGCGTACTATTTAGAAGATGAATGATGACGGAAAAGTAGGCCAAGAAAGTGGTAGGTGTAAGTAGGGAATTAAACTGTTAGGGTGGTCTTTGAAGTTTTCACCGTTATAATAGAAAGAGAATCCTTCTTCAAGAAATCGATTAATAATTCTTGTCTCCGTAAGCAAATTTTTATAAACATAGTCAAAACCATAGTCAAAGATTTTTATAAGGGAAAACAAGCCCTGTAAAACCTTGATATGACGACATTCCTACAAGACGCGGGTTCGACTCCCGCCGTCTCCATAGTAATATGGCAAAACACCACCCGCCGAGGGTGGTGTTTTTGTTTGGACTACTGTTGAAATGACGGGAGCAGTCATACAAGTGCAGGAGTGCTCATAAACACTGGCGTTCCGCTCATAAATCTCTGGAAGTGATCATAACTCCCCGATTCCGCTCATAAAACCGGTAAAGTGATCATAAATCTCGGATTCTGCTCATAAACCTGTGAAAGCGATCATAAACATGGAAATCCGCTCATAATCCTCGGAAAGTGATCATAACGCCCTGTTCTGAGCGGCCAGCCAGCCCGGCATCACTCACCAATCCCCAAACATCTGCGGTACCCACCAAACTCCCGCTCCAACAGTTCCCCAACTTGAAACAAGAGCTCTTCATTCCCTTTCCTGCTCATCAGCTGAACGCTGATCGGCATACCATCCTCATCTCTGCCGACCGGCACAACAAGCGACGGCAGTCCCCAGACGTTCGCATAGCCGGTGAATGGCATATACTTTAAAAATCCTTTCCGCAGGGAGAAGATCTCCTTATACATCCGGCCGTGGAGCGGAGCGCCGGTGTGGTAGACAGGGAACACGACAATGCGGTCGGCGAGATAGCTGTTGAGCTCACGGTCTCCTTGTTCGATGATGGCATCGATTTCCGCCCGCCGTTTGGCAGAGGGACGGAACAGGGTGGCGCCGATGATCGCCCACGAAAGATACGGATGGATGGCGGATCGTCTGCCGAGTTTGGCTTTGGCGAATTCCTTTATGGCGTTCGCCCCTTTGCCGGGCAGGGCGATGTCCCGCATGCCGGATGCGCCGTCGAACGACATCATCTCCTGCCACAAGCGGGCACTGTCCCGGAAGTAGGGCGGCTCCTTGCGCGCAACGGGGAAGTCCTGTTTGAGGTGCGCCGCCACTTGGTTGAGTGCATCTGCCGTTTTCCCTGACATTGGATAGGGGCCGGCCGGCGGCAGCACATCGATCTTCAAATCGTCTGTCTGCCGTTCCTCCATTGACTGCTCGGCGATAAGGCCATACAGCAGGCGCATGTCACGGACCGACTTCCCCATCGGGCCGAAGCCGATCATCCGCTCCTGGATCGGGACGCCGACTGCAGGGAATGAGCCGTCGCCGGACACTTGGAACCGGCCGCTTTTGAAGCCGATGACGCCGTTGAAATGGCTCGGGAACCGGATCGAGCCGCCGATATCCGAGCCGATGCCGACCGCGGCGCCGCCTGCCGCAAGAAGAGCACCTTCGCCTCCGCTCGAGCCGCCGGCTGTCCGGGCCGGGTCCCATGGGTTGTTGGTGCGGCCATACAGGTTGTTGTCGGTCTCCTGGCAGAAACATAGTTCCGGCGTATTCGTCTTGCCGAGGATGATGGCCCCGGCCTGCTTCAGCCGTCTGACCACTTCGGCATCCTTCTCCGCCACTATGTGCTGACGGTGAAGCAGGCCGCCCGTCGTCTTCATGCCGGCTGTGTCGAATGCTTCCTTCACACTGATCGGCACGCCGAACAGTTCACCGGCGGCTGCCCCGGCTGCGAGCTGCCGGTCTTTCTCCTCAGCTTCCTGGAGCGCCTGCTGGAAGCGGTCTTCCACCATGGCGTTAATGTGCGGGTTCACCCTCTGCAAGTGGTTGACGTACGCACCGACTGCTTGGGTGCAGGTCAGCTCACCTGCTCTGATGGCTCTTGCTGTTTCCGTGGCGTCCATGTCGAGAATGGCCGGCACTGTATGCGGGGAAGACATGATGCCTTTTTCATCCATAATAATTCCTCCTGTTTGCGGCAGTCAGCCCTATGGGGGAGCGGCCGCCTCGTTTCCTGGTAACTCGTTACTTTCAGTATACTAGTTAAAATCAGAATAATAGGCCATTTGAAAAGCAGACACTTAAATTTGGCGGAAATATGGAGGGCGATAAGAAAAGTCTTAACATGAATTTGCCGTTATAGTATCATCTTATCGGCGGGCAGCTGTCCCTTCAGGGGGGGGGCAACCGGGCGGGCGAACCGGTTGTATGGAATTGCAACATGTACCAGCTCGCAATAATGCATGAAGGCTTGCAGAACGGATATATGATAACCGCCGAACTTTGAAAAACGTCTCGCACAGATATTCTCAAAAGGAGGATTCCATGAAACTGATCGATGAACTAACAGATATCTATTTAGAAGGAGTGCAGGGGGAGATGCACTATCTTTTCGACCGGCGCACGGAGCGCATCTTGCTGGATGCGCCGACGTCACTGACGGGCGAACCTGAGATCGACTTGGATGACGAAGAGTATGAAATGGCAGTGGAAGTTCCAGTGTCCACGTCTGCTGAGATGTACCAGCTAAGAGCCGAATTTGCGCAAAAGCAGACAGAAAGGAATTCAGTTGGGGCATTGTTGGCGGCACTAGAGGGTCGCAAACCATTCCGGCAGTTCCAAGAAGCGGCATATGAGCTTGGACTGATAGAGGATTGGTATACGTGTGAACGTAAGTATGCGGCAGGGATTATGGAGCAGTGGTTGACTGACAATCAATGACGGGGTTTTCCATGACTAGGACTAGTGCCGGAACGCAGTCTGTCATTCTGCACAAGTACATACCGGAACAATCAAAAAAGGACCGAGCCTATCAGCTTGGTCCCTGCAAAGTTTTAGCGCAGCGAATTGATTGAAACACGGGACCGCACCGTCACGTATGCCTGAGATCCTCATCATGCACATTCATGAACACGTTTACGATGAACAGGACGATGCCGAGAGCCAACGCGCCGCCGCCCGAAAATGTGATGACGTGGGCGAACCCCCGGGTGCTCGGGATCTGCACCATGAACATGCTCGCCAGCAGGAACGGCAGGCCGATCTGATACAGCCAGAACGTCCAGGTTCCGAGCACACTCCGTCCCGCTCGCGGATAAGTCGCGTAGACCAGGCCGATGACCGCAGCCGACAGCCATCCGACCAAATTGACGTGAGCGTGTGCCGCTGCCCATTTCAGCTGGATGGTTGCGGACATGAACAGACCGAGTCCGATTCCGGTGATGAAGTAGAGGCTCGCTAGTTTGATCCATCGTGAAGCCATTATGAAAACTCCTCTCATTAGTAGTTCCGGGCCTGTAATTGAGTTCGTTACTACTTTTTTACCACTAATCTAGGATGGACAAACACCAATTTACATAAAACTATTTTGGGAAGATAGGTAAATGGCAGGAAGTATGGATATGAGGCAAACAGTGAATGAAAAAGTTGTGATAAAACCAGCAAAATTCATACAGCAATTGCTGATGAGGGGGAAGTGATCATAAACCTATGGATTTCGCTCATAAACCGTGGAAAGTGATCATAAATCCGTCATTCCGCTCATAAACCCTGAAAAATGATCATAAAATGCGGAAACCGCTCATAAACCCGAAAAAGTGATCATAACCCGCGCCAAACCGCTCATAAACCCATCCGGCACGTCCCGGCTTGTCCAACCACACAAAAAAGCTGACCCCGAAAGGTCAGCTTTTTCATATTTCGTCACAATCAGTCCATCAAGCCGGCTGCAGCCCCGATTCCGCAGCCTGTGCGAGCAGCGCCACCGTCGCAGTCCGGATCAGGCCCGGCAGCACGCCGAACGAGTATGGCTTATACAGGCGCTCGGTCCATTTGTGGCCGTCCTTGCCGTAGACGCCCATGTTGACGGACGGGATGTCGAGCCCCTGGATCGCCTTATATGGAATCGGGAAGAATGTCTCCCATTCCGGCAGGTTGTTAAGCAGGGGAGCCAGCTCGTCTTCCGTCTCGTGGATGGACAGGAAGCTGCCGTCCGCCAAATAGGGGAAGAACTTCTTCAAAGCAAACTGTTCGCCGGTCGCAGCCGATGCTTCCGCCAGAATCGCTGTCAGCGTCTCCTGGATTGCCGCGTCGCGCGCAACGTCCGTCTTCAAATAGTTGTGCGGCAGGAACGGCGGCGCGAAGAACACGATGACGCGCGCTTTCTTGGCTGGGTCCGCTTCCTGCAGGGCGCCGGCGATTTCGAAACTGATCTCCCGGAAGTCGTCCGATTTGCTGTCTGCAATCGCCTGTTCGATGATCGGCTGGACATCGATGCCCTGTTCGATCAGCTGTTGCATGTACTCCTCGTACGTCACGACATCGATCTCCCATGACAGGTCGCGTGTCGGCAGACCGGTGAAGCGGATATACTGCTGGAACTGCTCCTGCAAATACTGCTCGGTTTCCGCGCAGACATTCTTCGTTTCCCTCAGCAGCTTGCCGAGGATCTCACCCGGCGTGTCTTCGTAGACGAAGTAATTGAAGTACAGATGGCTGCTCGAGGCAGTCTGGACGGTATAAATGTCTTTTGTGTCCCGCTGGTACAGGCAGGTCGGCGGCAGGACGAGTTCGCCTTCGATCTGCTCCGCGAGTTCGTACCGGTTGTGGAAGCGCTCTGTCAGTTTCGCAGCGATGAAGTTCGGATCGATGCCGGACAGCGTATCGCCGACATGCACCTCACGGCCGTATATATGGAAGCAAGGCAGGATCTTGCCCGCCGCGCCAGTGTAGATATACCGGTGCGGGTCGCCGTCATAGAGCGGGGTGATGAAGTCCGTGTTGATGGCGAGCGCATACTCGAGGCCCTGTTCCGCCTGCAGCCTGTTCAATTCGGCGAGCGCTCCGATGATGCCGCGGTGTTCGCTTTCCTCGTCGCCGTTCAGCAGGAGCAGGAGATTGCCTTCCAGCTCGTCGCGATGCTCGGAGAAATGCAGGAGGTTCACCATGTGGACTGCTGCGCCGCTCTTCATGTCGACGGCACCGCGGCCGAACATCCAGTCACCGGACTGGGCGTCCCGCCGGAGTTCATCATCGTTTTCGTAGGAGCTGAAGAACTCCGCGAGCGCATCTGGCGAGAAGGCACTGTCTTTCAGCTGGCCGAAGTCTTCCACGCCGACCGTGTCGATATGGGAATGATAGATGATCGTCTTTTTCGAGAACGACTTCCCTTCGACGAACGCAAAGACATTCTTGCGTCCGATCGGATCATTTTCGACCGGCTGCATCCACAAGTGTTCGGGATGCTCCTGGAAGTAGGGGAAGGAGCTCAGGATCCGGAAGAGCTCTCCCGCCACTTCGACTTCCCCTGATGTGCCGTTGATGCTCGGGATGCCGACCAGATGTTTCGTAATCGCCTCAAGTCTCTGTTCCGTTGTCAGTGGGTGGATGGATGCGTACATAGCAAATACCTCCTGCTTCAAATTAGTGTCGTTTCTTATTCGGATATAGGTTCGTGAAATAATCTTTCGTGATTTCCCGCACTTTTCCGTTCAGGAAGAGGACGGCGATCAGGTTCGGGATGACGACCGCTGCCAGCAGCAGATCCAGGAACTGCCAGATGAACTGCAGACCGCCGACCGCTCCGATGACGATGGCAATGATATAGACAAAGCGCATGACTCTAGAGAAAGCAGTGCCGAACAGGAATTCCGCCTGCTTTTCACCGTAGAAGATGATGACGACGACTGTCGTGATGACGAACAGGAAAAGCGTTGCGGAGATGATGAATCCGCTCAGCGATTCGCCGAAGACAGGCGCGAATGAAGCGGCCACCATCGTCGAAGCGTCATCCGCTGCAATCCCTTTCCAGACGCCGGACGTCAGAACGACGAGGGCGGTCAGTGTACAGACGATCAGCGTATCCACGATGACTTCGAAAATCCCCCAGAACCCCTGCTTGGCCGGATGATCAGTCATGGCGGAAGAGTGTGCGATCGGCGCGGTTCCCATACCCGCTTCATTGGAATAAAGGCCGCGTGCGAGCCCCCAACGGATTGCTGCAGCGACTCCGGCCCCTGCAAATCCGCCGGCTGCCGAGATCGGGGTGAAGGCGTGCTGGAAGATCAGCCCGAACGCAGCTGGCACTTCCTTGATGTTGACCGCAAGGACGATCAGCACGCTGAGCAAATACAGCACAACAATCGCCGGAATCATTTTCTCGGACACTTTCCCGATGGTCCGGATTCCTCCATACGTGACCAGGATGACCAGGACGGCGACAATGATCCCGGAAGCGAGCGGCGGGATGCTGAACGAACTTTTCAGTGTGGCCGCGATGGAGTTGGATTGGACCATTGCGCTTGCAATGACTTCGATCATGAGGGCGAAGGCGAAGAAGGAGGCGAGCTTCTTCCAGCCGAGCCCTTTCTTTATGTAATACATCGGACCGCCGACATACTCGCCGTGCTTGTTCTTCTCCCGGTATTCGATGCCGAGTACAACTTCGGAATACTTCGTGCCGATGCCGATCAGGGCTACGAGCCACATCCAGAAGATGGCGCCGGGACCGCCGAGCGCGATAGCAACCGGCACGCCGACGATATTGGCGGCACCCATCGTAGAAGCGAGTGCAGCGGTTGTCGCCTGGAATGGTGTCAGGGTGCCGGGTGAATCCGACTGGGCGAAGATCTTGCCGAACGTTTGTGACACAATGTGTGGGAAGTAACGGAACTGGAAGAAGTTCAGCCGGACGGTCAGGAACAGCCCGCCGCCGATAAGCAGAAGGATCAGCGGCATCCCCCAGATGAAGTTTGATACGGATGAAATCAGTTTTGTGAATTCTGCCACACTTCCAACCCCTTTTCGTATGAATGGAACTCTAATAGAAAGCGTTTACATTCCGCAATGTGGAATGTATTCTGTAATGCGGAATAACTTCGCAAGTACTATTTAATCCTACTTATCTGGCACTGTCAATTCCTTATTTTACGAACAAACCGGTTTTCATAATTTACACAACAGTCAATGTCTTGTAGACTCAATAGACAAGACTTTCTTCATAAGAAGAGCGGTGAGCGGGCGGCAGAAAGGTACAGCCGGAAAGCACCCGCTGGCAATTGAAACGGAGCTGACAAGATGATCCAGTCGATAGATCGGGCAATGAAACTAATTGAAGCACTGTCTGCGGACGGGAAAGACCTCTGGCTTGCCGCAGAGCTCGCAGAAGAGACGGAACTTCCGATCAGTACGGTCTACCGGATCACGCAGTCCCTGCTGCAGCACGGGCTGATCATCCAGGACGAGACAACAAAACAGTTCAGTCTGGGCTACAGGTGGATGGAACTCGGACTGAAGATGTTCGAGAAGCTCGATGTCCGGGACATTACGAGGCCCGTGCTTGAACAGCTCGCAGCCGGCGTGGAGGAGACCGTCTACCTGAATATTCCGCGAGGTGACTACTCGATGATCATTGAACGGATTGACAGTCCAAAGAGCGTGAAGATCCAGGACAGTGTCGGTGCCCGGATTCCCCTCCATATCGGCGGTGCGAACAAAGCGATCCTCGCCAATCTGCCGAGTACCGAAGTACAGAAGATACTGAAGCGGCTGGTGTCTGATGAACAGAAGCGTGCAGAACTGCTGGAGGTGCTGGCCGTCGTGAAGCAGCAGGGGTACGGAATCAGTTATGGGGAGAAGACGAAAGGGACCATCGCTGTCGGTGCTCCTGTCTTCGACTTCGAAGGGCGGCCCGTCGGTGCAATCAGTGCCGAGGTGCTCGCCTACGATTTCAAGGAAGAACGTCTCGACAGTCTCATCGAACAAGTCTGCGCGGCCGCACGCCAGGTTACAGCGGAATTGAGCGGCGCCCAGCACGGATGATCCATCAGGAAGAAGATCGGCCGCGGCCGGTCTTTTTTCTATGCGGATTTCCGATCCAGGCAGGGAGCACGGCGGCTGCAGCCAAAGGCCGGTTTCACATTCCCTTTCATCCACTTGGCGCTTTGGTGATTGACCTTCGGGTTCCCCGGGAAACCTGTCCAGTAAGGAGGGTGATCGATTTGGAAGAGTTCTGCCTGTGGCCGGAGGATCCAGTGCCGGCCGATCAGAAAGGATGCACATGCTGCAGACTGTACCGCCAAGGATCCCGCATGGTATGGGGAGAGGGGACGCCCGGGGCGCCGGTCATGATCATACTGGACAATCCGGGTGCGCGTGAAGATCGGGAGGGGAACCCTGCGGTGTGCACGACGCGTCAGACATTGCAGCGCGCGG
The DNA here is from genome assembly GCF_000826145.2 of Sporosarcina koreensis. GTDB lineage: Bacteria > Bacillota > Bacilli > Bacillales_A > Planococcaceae > Sporosarcina > Sporosarcina trichiuri. Next base: position 70,572 of record NZ_LN651336.1, on the reverse strand, counting down.
TCCGCGAAGCGGGGATGACGGAGGACCAGCTGTATGTCACATATATTCTCAAACGGCGGCCCGTGCGAAAGTATGATAAGGAAGAGACCCGGTCCATCTGCATGCAGCACTTGGACCAGCAGCTGGCCGCCCATCGACCGGAACTGATCCTCTGTCTCGGAAATGTAGCGGTCCAATCATTCTTTGGCGAACCTGATGCAGAAGTGAGACCATTGCGCGGAGCCTGGCATGAGGTGCGGGGGATCCCGACCGCAGCAGCGTATCATCCATTGGCGGTGCGCCGCCGGCCGAATCTTCTCCGGCTGTTCCAGGAAGATATGGATTTTGTAGCCGCCGCACTCCGTTCACGAACATGAGCCTGCAGGGGTTTTTTGAAATTGCTCCCGCTGGACATTCAACACACCGCGAAAAGTCCGTATTGGCATCCCATCCGCCGAAGCTGTTCATTTCAAGAAACCTGGTGTATCTTCCTGCCGAACAAAAGCCTAGTAATTGACAGGAAGACAGTTTCGGGGTACAATTCATTGTCGGGGAAACCTCCGATAAATGCTCTGCGTCCATACAATGGACTGTTCCGAAATGAAACTGAACCGACAATTGAGACTATATAAAAGGCGGGTGGGAAATTTGAAAGATCTGACCAGCGGAACGGACAACTTCTTGAATAAGTTCTTAGGCATATACGGGTTGGCGGTTGTGATGCTTTGGCTGAAGACCTATCTCACGCAGGCCTCGCAATTCACGCTTGGCGTGGAAGGGCCGCTCCAGCATTTCCTTCTGCTCATCAACCCATTGGGGTCAGCCCTGTTATTCCTGAGCATCGCCTTCCTTTTCAGAGGGAAGAGACGCTACACAGTACTGACCGTCATTTACGCACTGATGTCGTTCCTGCTGTATGCGAACGTCGTGTATTACCGGTTCTTCAGTGACTTCATCACACTGCCGACAATCTACCAGACGCAGAACTTCGGCGATCTGGGCGGCAGTATCATGACGCTCATGAAACCGACGGACCTCCTGTTCTTCGTTGACGTTCTCGTCATGTTCGCCCTGCTGTTCACACGCAAGGTCAAGAAAGAGACGGACCGGGTCGGCCGGCGGAAAGCTGTCGCAATCGTTGCGTTCGCCCTGGCAGTGTCCCTCGTCAACCTGGGACTCGCGGAAGCGAACCGTCCGCAGCTGCTGACACGCGGATTCGACCGCAACTACATCGTGAAATACTTGGGTATGTACAATTACTCAATCTACGACACTGTCGAAACGGCGAAGGCCTCGTCGCAGCGTGCACTAGCGGACAGCAGTGACATCGCCGAAGTGATCAATTACACGCAGTCGAACTATGCGAGCCCGAATCGGGAGTATTTCGGCAAAGCGAAAGGCATGAACGTCATTTACCTGCATCTGGAGTCCTTCCAGAACTTCCTCATCGACTATAAGATGAACGGAGAAGAAGTGACCCCATACTTGAATGCACTGGCGAAAGACAAGAATACCCTGTACTTCGACAACTTCTTCCACCAGACCGGCCAAGGGAAGACATCCGACGCCGAATTCATGCTGGAGAACTCGCTGTTCGGCCTGCCGCAAGGTTCCGCGTTCATCACAAAAGCGCAGAATACGTACCAGGCGGCGCCGAATCTGCTGAAGAGCCATGGCTATACGTCAGCGGTCTTCCACGGAAATAACGGCAGTTTCTGGAACCGGAACGAAGTCTACAAACAGTTCGGCTACGACCATTTCTTCGATGCAAGCTACTATGACACCAGCAAGCCGGAAGATATGGCGGAATACGGCCTGCTCGATAAGCCGTTCTATGAGCAATCCGAGAAGTACCTTGAAAAATTGCCCGAACCGCTGTATGCGAAGTTCATCACCGTCGCCAACCACTTCCCGTATACGATCCAGCCGGAGCTGACGACGATCGAGAAGGCGCAGACAGGCGATGTAAGTGTCGACGGCTACTTCCAGACAGCCCGTTACACCGACGAAGCCATCAAGCAGGCATTCGATCAGCTGAAGGAAATGGGCCTGTATGACAACTCGATGATCGTTCTGTACGGCGACCATTACGGTATCTCCGACAACCATAAGCGGGCGATGGCCCAGGTGATGGGAAAAGAGATCACGCCATACGAAGGCGCCCAGCTGCAGCGTGTACCATTATTCATCCACGTGCCGGGCATGAAAGGCGGCATCGACCATACGTACGGCGGTCAGACAGACCTGCTGCCGACACTGCTCCACTTGCTCGGCATCGAATCGAAGGATTATATCCAGTTCGGATCTGACCTGCTGTCTGACGGGCATAAGGAATTGGTGCCGTTCCGGAATGGTGATTTCATCAGCCCGGCTATCGATTCCATCAATGAAAAGCTGTATGACAACAAAACCGGCGAGCTGCTCGACGACAGTCAGCACGAAGCCGCAGAAGCGCTGAAAGAAGAAGCGTCCTACAGATTGCAGCTGTCCGACAAAGTCGTCAACGGCGATCTGCTGCGGTTCTACACACCGGAAGACTACACGCCGGCCGATCCGGCTGAGCTGGATTATAAGAAGGATGCAGAGAGCACAGCCAACGGAGTGCAGTAACCGCAGGCTGCCCTGGCCTTTACAGAAACACCATCCATCGCGGATGGTGTTTTTGTGTTAGGGGAAAGCACGTGCGATAACTGACGGGTGCTTATTAAGTTGGGTCTTTGATCATAAATCGAGGGAAGTGATCATAAAAATGGGGAAGTGATCATAAAACAGGAAAAATGATCATAAAACAGAGAAAGTGATCATAAATCTGGGAAAGTGATCATAAAACCGAGGAAAGTGATCATAACTTCACAACTCCACCCGACGCCTGCCGATAATTCAGCATGGCTGCCGTACATCACCGCACACATGCGCTCATAGAACTTCCACTATCGGGAACACTGCTCACGAGGAGGCGGATCGCTATGCAGAACAGCAAGAAGTACACGGTGGCCGGCACTGACATCGAGGAAGTGAAACGGCTGAACGCGAATTCCGGGCTGACGTACAACGAATTGAACGAACTCATCGCCAGGACAGGCGGCAAGGGGTCTGCCCGGTATTCGGACACGGACGCTTCCGCCGTCAGAAGGGCAATCCGCGGGGAATGAGGGAATCCGGGCTTGCAGCATTTTGTTCCGGATCAAGCGGACCTCTTTGGCAAACGAACAGAACACCCTCCATCACGGATGGTGTTTTACGTTCTATCAGAAGGCAGCAAAGATGTGTACGTGCAAAAATAAACGCGACCGGCCAAGCCCGTCTCTGGTTATCGGGCAAAACCGAGATTGAATGGACGGGCTCCGCTGGTGCTCCGCCTTTTCTGTCGGAGATGAACATTGTCAGCATGCGAGTGTTCAATCTGCTGGTGTCTGTTCTTGCGCAAGACCCGCCCGTTCCCACGCCGAACCCGCCCGTTCTCAATAGGAACCCGCCCTTTCGAACCAGCAACCCGCCCATTCCCGCCCTCCAACGCAAAAAGACCAGCCGCGGCTGGTCTTTTTGCGTTACATGCATGTGAACGTATCGATCCGATCCAAGTCGAAGCCGGTATATTCCCAGCGGCGCCACTGGCTGTTCCAGCGGTAGCCGGCGATCGATGTCCGGCCGACGAAGGTCGGATAGAACCAGAAACCGCGCCGGCGGGACGTCCAGATGTACGTGTAGCGGTACATACAGTTGCGGATGCCGCCAGGGTCGACCCGCATGAGCTGCTGATCCGGATAGGCGGGTGTCTGCGAAGGGGGTGCAGACTGCGGAGCGCCCTGCGACTGGCCGCCGCCTGGTCGGGATGGCTGATCCGGACGGCCCCCTGGATAGGACGGTGTGCCCGGCCATCCCCCCGGATAAGACGGATGGCCCGGCTGCTGTCCCGGCCATCCGCCCCACGGCCAATTCTGCTGACTGCCGTGCCAGCCCGGCTGCTGCCAGTCGCCCCACCCCGGCTGGTTCCATTGGTTCCTCGCTGTCATCGAATCCATCTGCCAATCAACCTGCTGCGGGACATAGCCTTCCGGCAGCTGCGGAAACCACTGCCCGTCACCGCTGTTCATCTGATTCATCCAAAAACTCCTCTCACTCATTCGCTCTTCGCTCTATCCTATGCAGCCCGCACATCGCCGTCTGGACATCCGCCCGGCTAAACCTTTCTGCCACCAGCAGTGCAAACATGATATGATGAAAACAGCATCTAACAACCAAGGAGAGTGCCTCATGACAGACATGCGCCCGCACATCCTGGTCGTTGACGGAATGGCTCTGCTGTTCCGTTCATTCTTTGCGACCGCTGTGCACAATCGATACCAATACAACGAGCAGGGGATTCCGACGAACGGCGTCCAGGGATTCGTCCGGCATACACTGACCGCCGTCTCCGTCTTCCGGCCGACACATCTGGCGGTCTGCTGGGATATGGGAGCTGTCACGTTCCGGAACGAGCTCTATGATGGCTATAAAGCGAACCGGCCCGCACCGGCTCCGGAACTGGTGCCTCAATTCGATCTCGCCCGCCAGGTGTCCGAAGACATGGGCTGGGCAAATTTCGGCATCGCCGGCATGGAAGCGGATGACCTGATCGGATCGCTTGTGAAAAGATGGAAAGCCGAGGCACAGCTGACCGTCGTATCCGGAGACAAGGATCTGCTCCAGCTGCTGGCGCCTGATGTCCGGATCGCCCTGACGAAGAAAGGCCATTCCATCTATGATGTCTATACGGAAAACCGTTTTGTCGAGGAGTATGGGATGACGCCGCAGCAGTTCATCGACTACAAAGCGTTCATCGGCGATCCGAGCGACGGTTATCCGGGCGTCAAAGGGATCGGGCCGAAAACCGCCTTGAAACTGATTCAGACCTACGGTACAGCAGAGAACGTGGCCCGGTCTCTGGACAAGCTGACCAAATCAGAACGGACCAAGATCGAGCAGAACCTGGACATGCTGCGTATCTCCAGGGAACTGGCGGAAATCCATTGTGAAGCGGACGTCGGAGGAACACTGGAGGACCTCATGATTCCGTCTTATGACAGCATGGTCATCAGCAGGCTGTCCGGCAACGGCCTGCGCGGTGTTGTCAATCAGCTGGTGTTATCCGAGCCGGTATTACAGTCAGGAGGGGATCGGAATGAGGAATTTATTGATCCGTTTGAGTGAGAAAGTGATCGGAAACGCTGAACAGCTGGCGGGTCTGATCACCCGTGCCCAGAACGAGCGGTACCCGATCATGCGGAAACTGGAAGGCGAGCTCTATCCGGCCCGTGTGGAATTGGTGAAACTATATGCGAGTGCGATGATGATGGATGAAGAAGAGCGGAGTGAACGGCTGAAACGCTGGGGTGAGGAAGTCGGCACGGCATTCGCAAAGAAGGAGATCATCTCACTGGATATGATGCTCCGTGAAGTTCCTGAGTACCGCGAGTATATTGGAACCGTTATGAAACATGAAGGACTGAACCAGGGGATCAGTGCGGAAGAGATGTATGACCTGACAACCGACTTCGACAGGATCGTCAATGACATCGTCTATTACTTCAGCCTCCCGTTCGTGCAGTATGAAAAAGAGATGCTGCTGAAATCACAGGAAGCGGTCGAGGCATTGTCTGTACCTATTTCTTCGATAAGTGATACGACTGCCATCCTGCCGCTGATCGGTGTCCTCGATTTCAACAGGAGCACCGTGCTGCAGGAAAGGGTGCTGATGGAAGCTGTCCGGATGAGACTGGAATATCTCATTATCGACCTGTCGGGCCTCCAGACGACGGATACCTATGTTGCGCAGCAGCTGTTCACGCTGTTCGATTCTCTGACACTTGTAGGGACAACGCCCGTCGTGAGCGGCATCACACCGGTCATTGCCCAGACACTGGTCGGATTGGGCCTCGATTTCGGAGCGATCCGCAGCTTCGGGAATCTGAAAACGGCAATCGAGCACGTGTCCTGAAACTCGCATAGGAAAACCGGACCTGCCATGGAAGTGATCCAGGCAGGTCCGGTTTTCCATTCTGCGGTCTATAGGCGGCGCGGAACAATGCGCACAAACGTCAGTACCGGCGCATTCTCCTTATAGGAAATATACCGCAGGCGGCTCGGTGAAGAGGGGGAGCCATTATCATGGACGGCCAGCTGGATATCCCCAGCGGCTCTTTCGTAACCGATGACCGGCACCCAGTGGTAGTCGAATGCTGCAGACTGCCGCCACTTCCGGGACAGCCATTTATCGAACTTCGCTGCAACAGGCCGCCCTTCATCGATTTCGGAGAGGGCTTCTTCAACGGTGCATTTTTCGACCGTCCAGCCTGCGCCGAGCAGTTTCCGCAGACGGCGGACGAAGCGGCCTGTGAACAGACCGATCCGTGTTGTCCCGAGAAGCCGGTACAGCTTATCCACAGGCACATCCCCGAGCGGGTGGCGTGCGTAGCGCAGCAGCAGGGAAGCGGTCACGGGCCCGCATGCGGATGAGCGGATTTTTTGACCGATATCGCTGTCATACTGGGATTTCCCCGTGAATTCTTTTAACAGCGGCATTGCGGTACCTCCTATCAGTTCCTGGCGAACGACAGTCCATTCTCTTTCATGAGGACTTGGAGAGCGCCTTTGAAGTTTGCATAGGACTCGATCTGGTCGGCAACTCCGGCGTTCGTCAATTCGCGGACGAAAGGAGGTGTGAACCCGACCATGAGAGGACGGACCCCCATCATCTGCAGTTCGGCCTGCATGAGACGGAGTTCCGCTGTCATGACTTCCGGGCCATCTTCTTCGTCCAGCCGGAGACCGGAAAAGTCGAAGACGGCATATTCGATATCCCTGTGGTCGCCTGTATATGCGAGGACAGTGGACCGGATACGTTCGAAGCGGCTTTGGTCTGTATGTCCCGTGATGGGGAGAAGAATTGTATTTTCGACGATCGAAGGAATGATCGGAACGGACGTCTCACTGATGATCTCTTCATAATTGGCAATCTTCTCTTTCAACTGCCGGATCTCTTCTGTTGGATTCATGGTACACCTCTGTGTAGTTTCTATGGTTCTCCCCTATTATACAGGAACTTGGAAAAATGGCACGAAAAAACCGGATGCCGAAACATCCGGTTGCGCGTGCTGTCAGATGGAGATCCCTTCAAGGAACCCGGTCACCTGATCCGGGGACTTCGCGTTGGCACTGTGCAAATGCGCCTTCTTTTCGCCATTTTCGAACACAAGAAGACTCGGAATGCCCATGACATCGTATTTCTCGGCGATTTCAGGGAGAACGTCGCGGTCGACGTCATACCAGTCATACTCGTCGTATTTCTCTTCGATCGGTCCGATGAACATGTCCATCACGCGGCAGTCCGGGCACCAGCCGGCCTGGAACTTGACGATGGAGCGGCACTTATCCGAAATGATGTCGTAAAATTGTTCTGAAGTTTTGATTGATTCCATATTGCAATCCCTACCTTTCATACCCCCAGTGTACAATGAAAACCGGTAAGTGGGAACGAACTTGCCTTCCCCATAGTGATGGAAGTTTTTCAGATTTAAATATTGCGAAAACGCTGGAAATGAGCTAGACTTGTATTCATAGAAGGGGTTTCTATTTTTTTACGTATAAAATGAATGAGTATTCATTCAAACGTTAAGGGAGGACATTCAATTGGCTTATCATATCAAGAAAGCGGCGGTCATCGGGTCCGGTGTCATGGGCTCCGGAATCGCGGCGCACCTCGCCAATATCGGGATCCCTGTGCTTCTTCTCGACATTGTGCCGAACCAGCTGACAGATGACGAGGAAAAGAAAGGGCTTACGATCGAGAGTCCGGCAGTGCGCAACCGGATGGCGGCCGGAGCATTGAAGAAACTGCTGAAACAGAAACCGGCTCCGCTGACATCGAAGAAGAATCTGTCCCTCATCGAACCCGGCAACCTGGAAGACGACCTGGAAAAACTGGCCGACGCAGACTGGATCATCGAAGTCGTTGTGGAAAACCTGGCTGTCAAAAAGTCACTCTATGAAAAAATCGACCGTGTGCGGAAACCGGGAACGATCGTCACATCCAATACATCCGGTATCAGTATCAATGATATGGCCGAGGGCCGTTCGGAAGACTTCCAGACCCATTTCCTCGGCACCCATTTCTTCAACCCGCCGCGCTATCTGCATTTGCTGGAAGTGATCCCGGCTGAGCGGACATCACAGGAAGTGACCGACTACATGGCACGGTTCGCGGAGGACCGTCTCGGGAAAGGTGTTGTTCTGGCGAAAGACACCCCGAACTTCATCGCCAACCGGATCGGGACATATGGGCTGCTCGTCACGCTGCGTGAAATGGAGGCGCGTGGGTATTCCGTTGGGGAAGTCGATTCCGTTACCGGTACACTGATCGGACGCCCGAAATCAGCAACATTTCGCACCCTTGACGTGGTCGGACTGGATACGTTCATGCACGTAGCGAAGAACGCCTACGACAAGACGGAAGGCGACGAACAGAAAGTGTTCGAACTGCCGCCGTTCATGCAGAAGATGATCGACAACGGCTGGATCGGCGCCAAAGCGAAGCAGGGCTTCTTCCTGAAAAAGGGCAAGGAGATCCTCGAGATCGACTCGGCGACGCTCGAGTACAGCCCGGCGAAAAAATTGAAAACGCCTTCAATCGAGATGGCGAAACAGCAGAAGGGCCTCGGCAACCGTGTGAAATCGCTCGTCTATGCAGATGATCGGACCGGTGAACTGCTCTGGCATATTCTCGCGCCGACACTCCGGTATTCCGCGGAAATGCATGGCCGGATTGCAGACGATATCGTCGCCATCGACAATGCCATGAAGTGGGGCTTCGGCTGGACGCAGGGACCGTTCGAGACATGGGATGCGATCGGCGTCGCCAAGTCCGTCGAACGTATGAAAGAAGAAGGGGACACCATCCCGGAATTCGTACAGAACCTGCTCGGCAAAGGCTATGAAACGTTCTATAAGGAAGAAGACCATACACGCTACTACTTCGATGGCGACGGCTACTCGGAAGTGCCGGTCAATGAGAAAGTGATCGACTTGAAGCGGTACAAGAAGCAGCACGGTGTCATCAAAAAGAACTCCGGCGCGAGCCTGATCGACATGGGCGACGGCATTGCGCTGCTTGAATTCCATTCCCAGTCGAACGCGATCGGACTCGACATCATGCAGATGATCAACTTTGCTGTGGATGAAGTCGAAAAGAACTACAAAGGGCTCGTCATCGGCAACCAGGGCAAGAACTTCTGCGTCGGCGCGAACCTTGGCATGATTCTCATGGAAGCACAGGACGACAACATCTTTGAACTGGACTTCGTCGTCCGCACCTTCCAGAACGCGATGATGAAAATCAAGTACTCGACGAAACCGGTCGTTGCGGCGCCGTTCCAGATGACACTCGGCGGCGGTGCGGAAGTCTGTCTGCCGGCTGCGCACATCCAGGCATCGATGGAGACGTATATCGGTCTTGTCGAAGCAGGTGTCGGACTCATCCCGGGCGGCGGCGGCAACGTCGGACTCTACTTGAAGCATCTGAAAGGGCTGCCGCAGGGCGTGCAGGTCGACTATCAGAACATCGCGAACAAAGTGTTCGAATCGATCGCGCTTGCGAACGTCTCCACTTCCGCCGAGGAAGCGCGGGAGAACAACTTCCTCGATTTCGCGGACGGGATCAGTGTGAATCCAGATCATCTGCTCTATGACGCAAAACAAGCAGCGCTCGCGTTAGCGGAAAACGGCTACCAGCCGCCGAAAAAAGAGAAATTCCCGGTCGTCGGGGAGACCGGCTATGCGACACTGCTGCTCGGTGCGGAAGGCATGCGGCTGTCAGGGTTCATCAGCGATCATGATATGAAGATCGCGAAGAAACTGGCCTACGTGCTCGCTGGCGGTAAGCTGCCGTACGGTACACTCGTCGATGAGCAGTACATGCTCGATCTGGAACGGGAAGCCTTCCTGAGCCTGGTGGCGGAGCCGAAATCACAGGCGCGCATGCAGCATATGCTCGTCAAAGGCAAACCGCTCCGCAACTGAAGGAAAGAGAGCAATCAACAGAGGAGGAAATACAATGCGTGAAGCAGTAATCGTTGCGGGTTCCCGCACACCGGTCGGGAAGGCGGGCAAAGGATCGCTCGCGACAGTACGGCCGGATGACCTCGGGGCCCTTACTATAAAAGAAACGCTGAAACGCGCTGGCGGCTATGACGGGCCGATCGAGGACCTGATCATCGGCTGTGCCATGCCGGAAGCGGAGCAGGGCATGAACATGGCGCGCAATATCGGAGCGCTTGCGGGACTCCCGGATACGACTCCCGCCATCACAGTGAACCGGTTCTGTTCGTCCGGTCTCCAGTCGATCGCCTATGCAGCCGAGCGGATCATGCTCGGTGCATCGGAAGCAATCCTCGCAGGTGGTGCGGAGTCGATGAGCATGGTGCCGATGATGGGCAATACGGTCCGTCCGAACGCGAAACTTGCGGAAGAGGCGCCGCAGTATTACATGGGCATGGGGCATACCGCAGAGCAGGTCGCCGTAAAATATGGGGTCAGCCGTGAGGACCAGGATGCCTTTGCAGTGGAATCCCACAAACGGGCGGCCGCTGCGATCGATGCCGGGAAATTCGACGAAGAGATCGTCCCTGTCGAATTCATGAAAGGGTACGTGGACAGCAGCGGCAAATTCGATGAGAAGCACGAAACGTTCTCGATGGATGAAGGCGTAAGAAGAGGGACGACGACGGAAATCCTCGCGAAACTGCGGCCGGCATTCTCCGTCACAGGGTCTGTGACAGCGGGCAATGCGTCGCAGACGTCAGACGGAGCGGCGTCCGTCCTCGTCATGGACCGGGAAAAAGCTCTTGCCGAAGGGCTGACACCGATACTGAAATTCCGCTCCTTCGCAGTCGCGGGTGTCCCGCCGGAAGTGATGGGGATCGGACCGGTCGCCGCAATCCCGAAAGCGCTGAAACTGGCAGGCCTGACGAAAGACGATATCGATGTATGGGAATTGAACGAAGCATTCGCCTCTCAGTCGCTGCAGGTCATCCGGGAACTCGGTCTCGATACCGACAAGGTGAACGTCAACGGCGGAGCGATCGCGCTCGGTCATCCGCTCGGTGCGACGGGTACGATCCTGACTGTCCGCATGATGAATGAACTGAAGCGTCAGAAGAAACAGTTCGGCGTCGTCACGATGTGCATTGGCGGCGGCATGGGCGCTGCAGGCGTGTTCGAATTACTATGACAACCTTATCCAATACATGAGGAGGAAAACGATATGAGTGAGACAACTACAAACGAGCTGGTAAAAGGCGGGGCGTTCCTGACGGAGGATATTACACCGGACCGTGTCTTCACACCGGAAGACTATACAGATGAGCAGAAGATGATCGCGAAGACGACAGAGGACTATGTGAAAAACGAAGTGCTGCCGGTCGTCGAGAAACTCGAGAACCATGAATTCGAGCATTCCGTCCGTCTGCTGAAGTCGGCTGGGGACCTCGGCCTTCTCGGCGCTGACGTACCGGAAGAATATGAGGGTCTCGGTCTCGACAAGATCTCCTCGGCACTCATTTCAGAGAAGATGGCCGTCGCGGGCGGCTTCTCGATCACGCACGGCGCCCATGTCGGAATCGGGACACTGCCGATCGTCCTGTTCGGGAACGAAGAGCAGAAGAAGAAGTATCTGCCGAACTCGGTTGCAGGTGACAAGATTTCTGCATATGCGCTGACGGAACCGGGCTCGGGGTCGGATGCGCTTGGTGCGAAGACGACTGCAAAGCTGAACGACGCCGGCACACACTATATTCTGAACGGTGAAAAGCAATGGATCACGAACGCAGGGTTCGCAGATGTTTTCGTCGTCTATGCGAAAGTGGATGGCGAGAAGTTCTCGGCGTTCATCGTCGAGCGTGAATTCCCGGGCGTGTCGGTCGGTGCGGAAGAGAAGAAGATGGGCATCAAGTCTTCCTCCACACGGACACTCATCCTGTCTGACGCGGAAGTGCCCGTCGAGAACCTGCTCGGCGAGATCGGCCGTGGCCATATTATCGCATTCAACATCCTCAACATCGGCCGCTACAAGCTCGGTGTCGGGACAGTGGGCGGCGCAAAGCGTGCACTCGAACTCGCGATTTCGTATGCGAACGAGCGCAAGCAGTTCAACACGCCGATTTCTTCGTTCAACTTGACGAAGGAGAAGATCGCAACGATGGCGGCACGTCTGTACGCGACGGAAAGCCTGATCTACCGCACAGTCGGTTATTTTGAACAGCGGCAGAGCCAGATGACGGCAGAGCAGCAGAAAGACGGGAAAGCGATCGCTGCAGCGATTGCCGAGTATGCGATCGAATGCTCCATCAACAAAGTCGTCGGATCGGAAACACTCGATTACATCGTCGACGAAGCGGTCCAGCTGCATGGCGGCTATGGCTACATGCAGGAATACGAAGTGGAGCGCGCCTACCGCGATTCACGCATCAACCGGATCTTCGAAGGTACGAATGAAATCAACCGGATGATCGTACCGGGCACGTTCATGAAGAAAGCATTGAAAGGCGAGCTGCCTCTGCTGCAGCAGGCCCAGGCCCTGCAGGAAGAGCTGCTTATGATGATGCCGGAAGAGCCCGGTGACGAGCCGCTCGCACAGGAGCGGATGCTCGTGAAGAACGCGAAGAAGATCGGTCTCCTTGCAGCCGGCCTTGCCGCGCAGCGTTTCGGCACGAAGCTCGAAGAAGAGCAGGAAGTGCTTGTCAACATCGCGGACATCGCGAACAACATCTTCGCCATGGAGTCGGCACTGCTGCGCGCGGAGAAGGCGGTCGATAAGAACGGTCCGGAAAAAGAGCGTCAGAAAGTCCTGTATACGGAAATCATCTGCCAGGAAGCATTCGCCGCCATCGAGCGCGATGCGAAGGAAACCTTGTACGCCGCAGTGGACGGCGACAACCAGCGCATGATGGTGTCGGCATTGCGCAAACTGACCCGGTCCAACCCGTACAACATCATCGCGAAAAAGCGCGAAGCATCCGAGAAACTGATCGATGCTGCACGCTATGTCGTCTGATAAGGGATAGGCCTGATGAGCATCCAGACTGCCGCTCGGCAGTCTGGGTGTTTTTGCGGTACACTTATCACCATGGAGGTGACTGGAATGGACGTGACGTATTACGGATACCCGAAGTGCACGACATGTAAAAAGGCGGAGAAATGGCTGAAGGAGAACGACATTTCATATGCGGCTGCCAATATCGTGGAAGAGCCGCCATCCGCTGGTGAACTCAGGCAGATGGTGGAGACGTCGGGTCTGCCCCTCAAAAAGTTCTTCAATACGAGTGGCCAGAAGTACCGGGAACTCGGTCTGAAAGACAAACTCCCGGCAATGTCCGAGGATGAACAGCTGGCACTGCTTGCCTCAGAAGGCATGCTCATCAAGCGCCCGCTCGTGACGGACGGGTCTAAGACGACAGTCGGGTTTTCGGAACAGACGTTTGAAGACACCTGGAAATCCTGAGTTCATTTCTTGTCTTTCACGGACGGCTGTGGCAATATGAAATTAGACATTTAATTTGATAGCTGGAGGGAAATGGAATGAGCACACCACAAGGTTTGAAGTACTCCGAAGAGCATGAATGGGTAAAAGAAGAAGACGGTAAATACCGGATCGGGATCACACATTTCGCACAATCCGAACTCGGCGATATCGTATTCGTGGAACTGCCGTCAGTCGGCGATGAATTGAAATCGGACGAGCCGTTCGGCAGCGTTGAATCCGTGAAGACAGTATCTGAACTGTATGCACCGATCACAGGCAAAGTCGTCGAAGTCAACGAAGACCTCGAAGACAGCCCGGAACTCGTCAACGAGTCTCCGTATGAAGGCGCATGGATGGTCGTCGTGGAAGCGTCCAAGCCGGAAGAACTCGACGAGCTCATGTCGGCGGAAGACTACGACAAGATGACTGTCGGAGAATAACAGCAGCAAACAGACGCCGGGCAGCTCCGGCGTTTTTTCTTTTTGATCAGCATGTAACAGAAAGCGGGGAAGACGCCATATGGAACAATGGTCGTACCGCGAATGGAGAGAGATCACGGACAAAGAGGACCTGTGTGCGTTCTACTTATACACACCTCTTTGCGGCACATGCGCCGTCGCTTCCAAAATCCTCTCCGTCGTGACCGAACTGAAACCCGATCTCGTCATCGGGAAAACCGACTTGAACTATGAAGAACAGATCGCAGAAGACTACCAGGTCGAGAGCGTGCCCTGTCTGCTCATCCAGCGGAAAGGGCAGCCTGTTCAGAAAGTCTACGCCTTCCGGTCTGTCCAGAATATCCTCGAAAAACTCAGTTGACACCCGGAAACCCTTATGGTATAACTAGTAGCAACCAATTGAATAGCTGACTCTTATACAGAGTGGTGGAGGGAAGTGCCCTATGAAGCCCGGCAACCGTCAAATTCATTTGAAATGGTGCCAAGTCACGCAAAGCGCATGCTTTGAAAGATGAGAGATCGGTTGAACGCACATAATTTTTTGCGTACACCTTTCTGTGAATCTGCAGAAAGGTGTTTTTGTTTTTATGCGTCATACGGACAGAATGATCTATTTGAATGAACGATGAGGTGGAGTGGGATGATTCAACTAACGAATGTCAACAAGCGGTTCGGCACGGTGGAGTCCGGTATCAAAGCCGTCGATGACGTCACGCTGACGATCGAAGAAGGCCGTATTTACGGCATCATCGGATACAGCGGCGCCGGCAAGAGTACGCTGATCCGTCTGCTGAACGGATTGGAGCGGCCGACAGAGGGCTCTGTCGAAGTGAATGGCAGGCTCATGTCGTCGATCGGCGGAAAGGAACTGCGCACCGCCCGTCAGAAGGTGAGCATGATCTTCCAGCACTTCAATCTGCTCTGGTCACGCACCGTGAAAGAGAACATCACGTTCCCGCTCGAGATCGCCGGCGTCAAGAAAGCGGAGCGTGAACGGAAAGCGGCCGAGCTGATCGAACTGGTCGGCCTGGGCGGAAGGGAGAATGCGTATCCGTCCCAGCTGTCGGGCGGTCAGAAACAGCGGGTCGGCATCGCGCGAGCACTTGCCAACGATCCGGAAGTCCTTCTCTGCGATGAAGCAACCTCCGCACTCGATCCGGAGACGACCGATGCAATCCTCGACCTGCTGACGAGCATCAATGAGCGCCTCGGCCTGACGATCGTCCTGATCACACACGAAATGCACGTCATCCGCAAAATCTGCCATGAGGTGGCGGTGATGGAACAGGGGCGTGTCGTCGAAACAGGCGATGTGCTGGAAATCTTCCAGGCGCCGAAAGAGGCGATCACGAAGCGGTTCGTATCACAGGTGACCGAGCCGGAGGACGCCAAGAAAGTCATGTCGCTCATGCGGGAGGACCATCCGGACGGAACACTCGTCAAGCTCGCGTTCGTCGGGGAACGGACCGAACAGCCGGTACTCGCCAGTCTGATCCGTGAATTCCCGATTGACGTCAGCATCCTGCAGGGCAACATTTCGCAGACACGCGGCGGCGCATATGGAACGCTGATCCTGCAGCTGACCGGTGAAGAAGCGGCCATCGGCAAAGCGATCGGATACTTAAATGAGCAGGGTGTCCAGACGGAGGTGTTCGGGAAATGATTGAAACGTATCTGCCTAACGTCGATTGGGCGAAAATGTGGGAATCGACCGCCGAGACGCTCTATATGACGTCCGTTTCCACCGTCTTCACCTTCGTGCTCGGCCTTGCGCTCGGTATCCTATTATTCCTGACATCACCGGGTCATGTGTGGGCGAACCGCCTTGTGAACCTGCTCACAGGATCGATCGTCAATATTTTCCGCTCGATCCCGTTCATCATCCTGATCATCCTGCTGATTCCGTTCACGAAATACCTGATCGGGACGATCCGGGGGCCGATGGCGGCGATGCCGGCACTGATCATCGGTGCCGCGCCGTTCTACGGACGGATGGTGCTGATCGCTCTGCAGGAGATTGACAAAGGGGTGCTTGAAGCGGCCCGGTCAATGGGGGCGAAGACGTCCACCATCATCTTCAAAGTTCTGCTGCCTGAATCGATGCCCGCGCTCATCTCGGGCATCACGGTCACGGCGATTGCACTCGTCGGCTATACGGCGATGGCGGGCATCATCGGCGCAGGCGGACTCGGCACACTGGCCTTCCTGGACGGTTTCCAGAGGAGCCGCACCGACGTCACGCTCGTGTCCACGGTACTCATCCTCATCGTCGTCTTCATCCTCCAGTTCGCTGGGGACTGGGCAGTCAAAAAGCTCGACAAACGCTGATCCGGCATTACCAGGCATCACAGCCTGCATTATAAAAATACAGTAAAGGGAAGTGGAATGGATGAAAAAACTGTTGACAGGTATTTTACTCGCTGTGCTCGTTCTGGCACTGGCGGCTTGCGGTACGAAAGATGATAAGAACGGCAGCGCAGGCGGTTCGGACGAAGAATCAAAAACAATCAAAGTCGGGGCATCCAACGTGCCTCACGCTGAAATCCTTGAAGAAGCGAAACCGCTGCTAAAAGAGAA
This sequence comes from Sporosarcina koreensis, assembly GCF_000826145.2. Classification (GTDB taxonomy): domain Bacteria; phylum Bacillota; class Bacilli; order Bacillales_A; family Planococcaceae; genus Sporosarcina; species Sporosarcina trichiuri. Next base: position 54,006 of record NZ_LN651336.1, on the reverse strand, counting down.
AGGGTACGATCTTGAAATCGAGACATACCAGGACTACGTGCTTCCGAACAAAGATCTGGAGTCAGGGGACCTGGATGCGAACTACTTCCAGCACATTCCGTATTTGGAGACACAGATTGCGGACAACGGCTATGATTTCAAGAATGCCGGCGGTATCCATATCGAACCGATCGGTGTCTATTCGAAGAAATACAAGTCCCTCGATGAACTGCCGGACGGTGCGACCATCCTGATCAGCAACTCGGTCGCAGACCACGGACGCGTCCTTGCAATGCTTGAAGCACAAGGACTCATCAAACTGAAAGACGGTATCGACAAGACAAAAGCCGAAGTGAAAGATATCACGGACAATCCGAAGAACCTCAAGTTCGAAGCGGACTACGAAGCGGCCCTGCTTCCGCAAATGTATGAAAGCGAAGAAGGCGATGCAGTCCTCATCAATTCGAACTATGCGATCGACGCAGGCCTGAACCCGCTGGAAGACGCGATTGCACTTGAAGATTCCGATTCGCCGTATGTCAATATCATCGCCGTCCGTTCGGGGGACGAAGACAAAGAATTTGTCAAAGCACTCGTCGAAGTCCTGACGTCAAAAGAGATCCAGGACTTCATCCTCGACAAATGGAAGGGATCCGTTGTCCCGGTAAAAAAATAATAGCTATCCAAACCGCTGCAGCCGCTCATCCGGCTGGAGCGGTTTTTTGAATAGAAAGAAAAAGGTTTACGGGCTAATAATATAGATGAATATATTGTATGATGGAATGGTCTTTACCGACTTAGCAAGTGAAAGGGGTTTGCGTTTTGAAATTTAAGATAGGACTCATCTGGAGAATTGTCATCGCCATCGGCCTGGCCGTGGGCTTCGGCTATTTGACTCCGCTGATCGGGGAAGGGTTCGCGAAAAACTTCACCCGTCTGTTTGCGACATTCAATATGCTGTTCGGCGGGTTCCTGAACTTCGTCGTGCCGCTCATCATCCTGGCGTTCATCGCACCGGGAATTGCCAAACTCGGGAAGGGGTCCGGCAAGCTGCTCGGTCTTGCAACCGTTTTCGCCTATGCGTCCACGATCGTGGCTGGAATCCTTGCGTACTTTGCGGCAACGGCCATTCTGCCTTCCTATATCAATGGACTGTCGGATAAGTCCATCAGTACGGGAAAGGAAGCCGCGGCCGCTTTCTTCAAAATGGAGATGACACCGCTCATGGGCGTCATGACGGCCCTGCTGCTGGCGTTCGTGCTCGGCATCGGCATGGCGTCAATCGGCAGCAAGACGATGCTCCGCGTGTTCGAGGAATTGAATACGATCATTGAAAAAGTCATCAGCGTCGTGATCATCCCGCTTCTGCCGATACATATCTTCGGGATCTTCCTGAACATGACCTATACAGGTGAAGTTGCGAAAGTGCTGTCGATCTTCATCTTCGTGTTCGTCATGATCATCGTGCTCCATCTGATCATGCTGACAGTCCAGTACACCGTGGCGGGCGCTGTGTCCCAGCGCAATCCGTTCCGCCTGATGAAAACGATGGCTCCCGCCTATTTCACAGCAATCGGGACACAGTCCTCGGCGGCAACGATCCCGGTGACACTCAGGCAGGCGAAGCAGACCGGAGCGTCCGCGAAAGTTACGGATTTCACCATTCCGCTGTTCGCCACGATCCACTTGTCCGGCAGTACGATCACATTGGTCTCCTGCTCGATCGGCGTCATGCTCATGAACGGAGCACCGATCAGTTTCGTTTCGTATTTGGGCTTCATCTTCATGCTCGGCGTCACGATGATCGCAGCTCCGGGCGTACCGGGGGGCGCAGTCGTCGCAGCGACCGGACTTCTCGCATCGATGCTCGGATTCGACGAGTCGATGATTGCGCTCATGATCGCCCTGTACATGGCGCAGGACAGTTTCGGCACAGCGACGAACGTCACGGGCGACGGAGCCCTTGCCATCATCGTCGACAGCTTTTCAGACAGAACACCGGCCAAATGACCGGGCCCGAGCCGTTTCCTTTTCGGAGGAAGCGGTTTTTTGCGTCTGAGCCGCGGTTTTAAGCCAATTTATGAAGGCTTATATTCTCACTCTGTGAAACTTAATTGAAAATGAAAATACTTGCTGATCGCGAAGAATTAAAGGATTTTTATATTATTTATAATCATTCTCAATGATTTGCAACGGACGGTGGGATGGGGTAAGATTAGAATGATGATAATTAGAAGGTGAGCAATCATCTTATTACGCATACTGGAGGTATTGGAATGGCAACTTTGGAAATCAAAGATCTTCACGTTTCAATCGAAGACAAAGAAATACTTAAAGGGGTCAACTTGACCATCAATACAAATGAGATCCATGCAATCATGGGACCGAACGGAACAGGTAAATCCACGCTCGCGTCCGCAATCATGGGGCATCCGAAATACGAAGTGACATCAGGTACGGTCCTGCTGGACGGCGAAGATGTGCTTGAAATGGAAGTGGACGAGCGTGCGAAAGCCGGTCTGTTCCTGGCCATGCAGTATCCGAGTGAGATCACAGGCGTCACGAATGCGGACTTCCTCCGTTCTGCTATCAATGCTCGCCGTGAAGAGGGGGATGAGATCTCCCTCATGAAGTTCATCCGTGAACTCGACAGCAAAATGGAACTCCTTGAAATGGATGAAGATATGGCAACACGCTATCTGAACGAAGGATTCTCAGGCGGGGAGAAGAAGCGTAACGAGATCCTGCAGCTCATGATGCTGAAACCGAAATTTGCAGTACTCGACGAGATCGACTCCGGTCTTGACATCGATGCTTTGCGTATCGTCTCGACAGGCATCAACGAAATGCGCGGCGAAGGCTTCGGCTGCCTGATCATCACCCACTACCAGCGCCTGCTGAACTACATCACGCCGGACCACGTCCATGTCATGATGCAGGGCCGTGTCGTCAAATCAGGCGGCGAAGAACTTGCACGCAAGCTGGAAGAGCACGGTTATGACTGGATCAAAGAAGAACTCGGTATCGAAGAAGAGACAGTAGAACAAGAAGCGTAAGAGGGAGGACGATTGAACATGACGGTTGAAACGAAATTGGCATTGACCGGAGACGACGTCCGCTCTTATGCCGCCTCTACAGGCGAAGCAGGATGGCTGTCCGATCTCCGCTTGGAAGCGCTCGAAAAAGCGGCAGCACTTCCAATGCCGAAACCAGACAAAACGAAGATCGACAAGTGGAATTTCACGGAATTTCCTGTACATGCGGTCGACAGCAGCGCCTATGCGGATCTGAGTGAGCTTCCGGAAGATGCGAAGCTGCTTGTCGATGCAGAGAACCAGAAGAACATTTACGTGCAGCACAACAATACACCTGCCTATCTTTCACTTTCCGAAGATCTGAAAGGCCAGGGCGTCATCTTGACGGACATCTTCACTGCATCACGGGAACACGCGGACCTCGTGAAGAAGTATTTCATGACGGACGGCGTCAAAGTGGACGAGCACAAGCTCTCAGCGCTCCATGCGGCCCTCATGAACGGCGGCGTATTCGTATATGTGCCGAAGAACGTTGTCGTCGAGCAGCCGATCCAAGTGCTGTTCCTGCATGATGATGAGAAAGCGTCCCTATTCAACCACGTCATCGTCGTGGCGGAAGCGAACAGCTCCGTGACATACGTGGAAAACTACCTGTCCACAGTCGAGCATGCGGAAGGTCTTGCAAATATCATCTCCGAAGTGTTCACAGGCGACAATGCCGTTGTCACATATGGTGCTGTCGATGTGCTCGCGGAAGGGTTCACGACGTACGTCAACCGCCGCGGTGTCGCAGGCCGTGACAGCCGTATCGACTGGGCGCTCGGTCTCATGAATGACAGCAACACGATTTCCGACAACCTGACACACCTCGTCGGCAACGGCTCTCGCTGCGACATGAAGTCCGTCGTCGTCGGACGCGGTTCGCAGAAGCAGAACTTCACATCCGAGATCGTCCACTGGGGACTGGATACGGAAGGCCATATCCTGAAGCACGGCGTCATGAAAGATGCTGCTTCCTCGATCTTCAATGGAATCGGAAAGATTGAAAAAGGGGCAACCCGCTCCAATGCCGAGCAGGAGTCACGCGTCCTGATGCTGAGTGAAAAGGCGCGCGGCGATGCCAACCCGATCCTGCTGATCGACGAAGACGATGTAACTGCCGGCCACGCGGCATCCGTCGGCCGTGTCGATCCGCTGCAGCTGTTCTACCTCATGAGCCGCGGAATTTCGAAGCACGAAGCGGAACGCCTCGTCATCCACGGATTCCTGGAGCCGGTTGTAAGCAAACTTCCGATTGAAGGCGTCAAGAAACAGCTGACGGAGGTAATTGAAAGGAAAGTGCGCTAATGCTAAATCCGGACATTCGCAATGATTTCCCGATTCTCGACCAGGAAGTGAACGGCTTCCCCCTCGTCTATCTCGACAGCGCGGCGACGTCACAGAAACCGCGCCAGGTCATCGAGGTGCTGGAGCATTATTATAAATACGATAACGCCAACGTCCACCGCGGCGTCCATACGCTCGGCAACCGGGCAACCGAAGATTACGAAGGTGCCCGGGAAACCGTGCGGAAGTTCCTGAATGCTTCTTCCGATAAGGAGATCATCTTCACGCGGGGAACGACAACCGCTCTGAATTTGGTCGCGGACAGCTACGGCCGTGCCAACATCTCGGAGGGCGATGAAATCATCATCACCTATATGGAACACCATTCCAACATCATCCCGTGGCAGCAGCTTGCAAAAGCGACAGGGGCTGTCCTGAAATATATCGACCTGGAGGAAGACGGCACCGTCTCACTCGAAAAAGTGAGCGATGCCATGACCGACCGGACAAAGATCGTTTCCATGATGTACGTTTCGAATGTGCTCGGCACCGTGAACCCGATCAAGGAAATCACCGAGATCGCCCATGCCCATGATGCTATCATGGTCGTCGATGCAGCCCAGGCGGCTCCGCACATCGCACTGGACGTCCAGGATCTCGATTGCGATTTCCTGGCGTTCTCCGGCCATAAATTGTGCGGACCGACCGGTATCGGTGCGCTGTACGGAAAGAAAGCGCTGCTCGAAGCGATGGAACCGACGGAGTTCGGCGGGGAAATGATCGACTTTGTCGGGTTGTATGATTCCACGTGGAAAGAGCTCCCTTGGAAGTTCGAAGGCGGCACGCCGATCATCGCCGGAGCGATCGGCATGGCGGCAGCCATCGATTACATCCAGGCGATCGGTCTGGACGCAATCGAACAGCACGAACACGAATTGGTCGCTTACGCAATGGAACAGATGAAATCAGTGGAAGGTCTCGAAATCTACGGTCCGCGTGATGCGGGCAAGCGTGCGGGCATCATCACGTTCAACTTGGAAGGCGTCCATCCGCATGACCTGGCGACCGTCCTTGACATGAACGGGATTGCCGTCCGTGCCGGGCACCATTGCTGCCAGCCGCTCATGAAATGGCTCGATGTCTCAGCCACCGCCCGTGCCAGCTTCTATCTGTACAACACGAAAGAAGATGCGGACCGTCTGGTAGAAGGCCTCCGCATGGCAAAGGAGTATTTCCAGTAATGAAAAACGAAAAACTCGACCAGCTGTACCGATCGGTCATCATGGATCACTACAAAACACCAAGGAACAAAGGTGTGCTCGACGAAGGCAACGTCACTATCGACATGAACAACCCGACGTGCGGCGATGTCATCCATCTGACTCTGCAAGTGGAAGACGATATCGTGAAAGATGCCAAATTCGAAGGGGAAGGCTGCTCGATTTCGATGGCCTCCGCTTCGATGATGACACAGCTCGTCAAAGGGAAGAATACCGAAGATGCCCTTCACGCAGCGCATGCATTCTCCGATATGATGCTCGGCAAGGACGTGGACGACACCGTCGACTTCGGAGATATCGAGGCATTGACGGGTGTGGCCAAATTCCCGGCCCGCATCAAGTGCGCAACCTTGCCATGGAAAGCAATGGAGAAAGGGATCGCACACGATTCCGAATGATATGAACGGGAGGAATAGCAAATGGCTAAACAAATGCCGGAAATCGGCGATTACAAATACGGGTTCCACGACAAGGACGTATCTGTATTCCGTTCCGAGCGCGGTCTGACGAAAGAAATCGTCGAAGAGATCTCGCGCATGAAAGAAGAACCGGAATGGATGCTCAACTACCGCCTGAAATCCCTCGAGCTGTTTTACAGCAAGCCGATGCCGCAATGGGGCGGCGATCTGAACTCGCTCAACTTCGACGAGATCACATACTACGTCAAACCGTCTGAAGCGACTGAGCGTTCTTGGGACGAAGTGCCGGAAGAGATCAAGCAGACGTTCGACAAGCTTGGGATTCCGGAAGCGGAACAGAAATACCTGGCAGGCGTGTCGGCTCAGTATGAGTCGGAAGTCGTCTACCACAACATGAAAGAAGAGCTCGAAGACATGGGGATCGTCTTCAAGGACACGGACTCCGCGCTCCGCGAGAACGAAGAACTCTTCAAGCAGTACTGGGGCACCGTCATCCCGAATTCGGACAACAAGTTCGCCGCACTGAACTCGGCTGTCTGGTCGGGTGGATCGTTCATCTATGTGCCGCCGGGCGTGAAAGTCGATACACCGCTGCAAGCCTATTTCCGGATCAACTCGGAAAACATGGGACAGTTCGAGCGTACGCTCATCATCGTCGACGAAGGCGCAAGCGTCCACTATGTGGAAGGCTGTACAGCACCTGTCTACACGACAAACTCCCTGCACAGTGCAGTCGTCGAAATCATCATCAAGAAAGACGCGTACTGCCGTTATACGACGATCCAGAACTGGGCGAACAACGTCTACAATCTCGTGACGAAGCGTGCGGTCTGTGAAGCGAACGCGACGATGGAATGGATCGACGGCAACATCGGTTCCAAACTGACGATGAAATACCCGGCAGTCCTGCTGAAAGGTGAAGGCGCCCGCGGTATGACATTATCAATCGCCATCGCCGGAAAAGGCCAGCATCAGGATGCCGGCGCGAAGATGATGCACCTGGCACCGAACACTTCGTCCACAATCGTGTCGAAGTCGATTTCACAGCACGGCGGAAAAGTGAGCTACCGCGGTATCGTCCACTTCGGACGGAAAGCGGACGGCGCCCGTTCCAACATCGAATGCGATACGCTCATCATGGATGACAAGTCGACATCCGATACGATTCCGTACAACGAAATCCTGAACGACAACATCTCGCTCGAGCACGAAGCGAAAGTGTCCAAAGTATCGGAAGAGCAGCTCTTCTACCTGATGAGCCGTGGCATCTCCGAACAGGAAGCGACCGAAATGATCGTCATGGGCTTCATCGAGCCATTCACGAAAGAACTGCCGATGGAATACGCGGTGGAAATGAACCGCTTGATCAAGTTCGAAATGGAAGGATCGATCGGCTGATCCCCCTCCTGCCTCTGCACATCCGTGCAGAGGTTTTTTCATTTGGGAACCCGGACAGGTTCAGGATTACAATTTGTCCGTCCAGATGCTTTTGCCCGGCAGCCGCTATCCCTTTCCGCCGCAGGGTCCTATATAACGGGCAGGAAGGAAAGGAGACGATGACTTTGGTTCGTATTGTATTGGATGCAGGACATGGGCTGGGCACCCCAGGGAAACAGTCGCCCGCCGGGGAGAAGGAATGGCTGTTCAACAACAGGGTTCTGCTGGCTGCACAGACGGCATTATTGCAATATGAAAACGTAGAAGTCGTACGGGTGGATGATCCATCAGGAATGGCGGACATACCGCTCAGACAGCGGACAGATCGAGCGAATGCACAGCAGGCCGATCTGTATATCTCGTTCCATCATAATGCGAATACAGGCTCCTGGGGCGATTGGGGCGGCGTGGAAACGTACACGATGGATGCACGGAATGCGAATCCAGAGTCTGTCCGGCTCGCCCGGTTAATCCAGCCGGAGATCGTGAAAGCGATGGGGCTGCGCGATCGGGGAGTGAAGAAGAAGAATCTCCATGTCCTGCGGGAGACCCGTATGCCCGCCGTGCTTATGGAAGGTGGGTTCATGGATTCCCGGACGGATATTGCTGCACTCCGCAATTCGCAGAAACTGCAGGCACAAGGAAGGGCAGCAGCTTCCGCGATAGCTGCGTACTTCGGATTGGTTTTGACACCGCAAAATCAAAAGCCGCTGGGCAGCAGCGCATACCGGCTCGTGACGGGCACATTCAGCAGCCGGGACAGTGCAGAGAAAGCGGCAGAGCTGATCAAGGCCGCCCATGGCTGGACCGTCTATGTAAAAGAAGAGTAACGAGAGCCGGCGGATCCCGATCTGCCGGCTGTTGCTGCGTTCAGGCAGACTGCCCGGCCAGGACGACTAGTTATGATATGATACGGGTAAGGAACAAGACAAGAATGGAGGGATTCTCATGATAGAAATCGGCCTGACGGGCTGGGGCGACCATCCGGATGTCTATGCACCGACCTCATCCGCCAAAGACAAACTGATCGATTACAGCGCGCATTTTCCGATCGTGGAGCTGGACTCTACATTTTACGCGATTCAGCCGGAGCGCAATATCCGGAAATGGATACGGGAGACGCCGGATCATTTCCAGTTCATCGTCAAAGCGTATCAGGGGATGACCGGTCATCTGCGCGGGGAGCTGCCGTATGAATCGAAGGAGGAAATGTTCCGGCTGTTCCGTCTGTCATTGCAGCCGCTCGAGGAAGCGGACAAGCTGTCGATGATCCTCATACAGTTCCCGCCTTGGTTCGATTGTGTCAAAGAGCATGTCGAGGAAATACGATACATATGCGGGCAGCTGGAAGGGTTCGATCTGGCTGTCGAGTTCAGGCACCAGTCCTGGTATTCGGAGCAGCTGCGGGAAAAGACGTTCAAGTTCCTGTCCGACAACAAACTGATCCACGTCATCACCGACGAACCGCAGGCCGGGGAAGGCAGTGTGCCGTTCATCCCCCGGGTGACGCATCCGGATAAGGCGATGGTACGGCTGCATGGACGCAATCTCGCCGGCTGGAAAAACCCTGGCGGCAGCCGGGAAGCCTGGCGGAAAGTCCGCTATTTGTATGATTACAATGATCGGGAGCTACAGGAGATCCAGGCGGCTGTGGAGCAGGCGTCTGAGCACGCGGCGTATACGGCAGTCATCTTCAACAATAATTCAGGCGGGCATGCTGCCGGGAATGCGAAACAGTTCCAGCAGATGCTCGGCCTCTCCTTCGAAGACCTTGCCCCGAAGCAGCTCGACATCTTTGAGGGGGAATAGGAATGGAATATATTTTGCTCATTGCCATCGGCATGCTGTCGGGCGTCGTCGGCTCGCTCGTCGGGCTCGGCGGCGGGACGATCTTCGTGCCGGTGACACTGCTCGTCGGCATTGATCTCGGGTGGATTCCGCATGTGACGCCGCAGACGGTCGTCGGCATGTCCGTCATCATGATGGTGTTCAACGGGCTGTCGTCCACGCTGTATCACTTGAAAGCGAAGACCGTCGATTACCGCAGCGGACTCATCTTTTTCGCCGGGAGTGTTCCCGGGACAATTGTCGGTGCCTTTTTCAACAGAGGGCTCGATCTGAATTCATTCAATATCTATTTTGGGCTGCTGCTGATCTTCCTGGCGGCACTTCTGCTTGTGAAAAAATATTTAAAACCGATCCGCTGGTTCGTCGACCATGGCAAACCGATCACATTCACCGATCCGCAGGGTCAGGACCATGTGTACGGGTATCCCATCTGGTTCGCACTCGTATTCACCTTTTTCATCGGCCTGACGTCAGGTCTTTTCGGGATCGGCGGCGGAGCGATGCTCGTGCCGGGAATGATCCTGCTGTTCCTGTTCCCGCCCCACGTGGCGGTCGGCACATCGATGCTCATGGTGTTCCTGTCCGCGCTTGTGAATTCAGGGACGCATATCTATCTCGGCCATGTGCCCTGGCTGTATTCGCTCGCAGTCATTCCGGGCGCCTATATCGGCGGCACGGTCGGTTCGATGCTGAATAAGAAGCTGAGCTCCGAAGCGCTCGTTGTCGTATTGCGTATATTGCTTCTGCTGTTCGGGGTCAATTCAATCATTGACGGAATCTGGGGATGATCGGCATTACACAGAAAACGGAAACGATCCATATCTATCATACGAATGATGTACACAGCCATTTTGACAACTGGCCGGGCATCCACGAGTATCTGCTCCAGCAGCGCAAACAGCATGAGCTGGCTGGAGAATCGGTCTTCGTGTTCGATCTCGGGGACTTCGTGGACCGCTCGCACCCTTTCACGGAAGCGACACATGGGAAAGGGAATACCGAATTGCTGAACCGGGCCCGCTACGATGCGGTTACGATCGGCAACAATGAAGGGATCACACTGCCTCCGGAAGATCTTGCACATCTGTACGATGACGCGGCGTTCGATGTCATCGTCGCAAACCTGTCGGAAGCGGGCGGCCGTCCGCTGGAGTGGGCAGTCCCTTATGAACAATACGAGACAGCACAGGGCACTTCAGTTGCCGTCATCGCGGCGACAGCGGTCTATGAAGCCTTCTACGGGAAGCTCGGCTGGGCTGTCAGTGAGCCACTGCCCATCCTGAAGACACTCGCGGAACAGCTGAAAGAAACATCCGATGTGGTCATCTGCCTGTCCCATCTGGGGATCCATGAAGACAGAAAACTTGCAGCGGAGACGGGGGACATCGATGTCATCCTCGGTGCACACACTCATCACCTGTTCCTGCGCGGTGAATGGGAAGGAACTACCCTTCTCGCCGCCACCGGCAAATACGGGCAGTATGTCGGCCATATGTGCATCACGCTGGAAGCCGGACAAATCACGGACAGGGTAGCTGCCGTCATACCGGCTGAACAGCTGAATGCTCCGCCGGCAGCGGAGCGGGCGTTCGGACTTTTCCTGCAGGCGGGTGAGGAACTGCTTGATGAAACTGTGTTCAAGTCCCCGTGTCCGCTCAGCCAGAATCTGTCGGGTCCGAGCGGCCTGTCGGATTTCTTCGGAAGGGCGCTGCTGGCGTATACAGGTGCGGACTGCGCACTATTCAATGCCGGTCTGTTTCTCGGGAGCCTGCCGGAAGGGGATGTGACGCTGCGCGATCTGCACCGCGTTCTGCCGCATCCCATCAATGCCTGTGTCATGACGGTGACCGGCCGGGCACTGCTCGAGTATTGGATCATTTCGGATGATCCTTCATGGATCCGTACGGAAGTGAGAGGGCTCGGCTTCCGGGGCACGATGATGGGGGCCATGATCCAGACCCGGCTTTCAATGGAAGACGGCCTGCTGTACATAGGGAGCGAGCGTGTCCGGATGGATAGAACCTATAAGCTGGCCACCCTGGACATGTTCACATTCGGCTTCTTCTACCCGGACATGAAGTCCGAAAAGATCGATTATCTCGTCCCTGAACTGATCCGGGATATCGCCGGCTGGTATGGCAGGCAGCTTGGAAACTGACATAGGCAGCACCCCCCTTTCATAGGATATGAAAAGGAGGTGCTGCCTTTTTGAGATTCCATACGCAAGTTCCGAAGCGGAAGAAATCGAAAGGCAGATGGCTCAAAATCCTCCTGCCGTCGTTAGTGGTGGCGATCGTCTTCAGTTTCTATTATCTGAATGCCAAACTGACACCCGTCTACATGAAATATGCTGAGGTGCAGACACGTAAAATAGCGGCGCACGTCATCAGCCAGGCGATCCAATCCAGGTCGGACAGTGTCCTGGATGTCAATGATGTGCTCATCAATATCCCGAACGATTCAAAAGAGACCGTGACGATGAAAGTCGATGCCGAGACGATCAGTCAGATCATGGCGGAGATCCATGAGCTTGTGGAGGAGCATCTGGACCGGGCGGAATCCGGAGATCTGGCAATGCTGCCGGACGGGGAAGGGATCGACTTTGACACTGAGGAAATGGAGAAACACGGCGGGGTCGTCTTTTTCGTGCCGATCGGGCAGGTGGCGGGCATTCCGCTGCTCGGTAATCTTGGCCCGAAAATACCGATCCGTTTCCATATCATCGGTGATGTCCATGGCAATATCGATACGAAAATCACGGAATACGGCATTAACAACGTGTATATGGAAGTGAACATAATCCTGGAAGTCAATGTTGAAATCATCATCCCGGTGGCGACAAAACAGAGTACTGTCGAGCATTCCTTCCCAGTGGCGATCGGCATCATCCAGGGAGTCGTACCTCAAATCTACACGAAGGGGGGACAGAGTCCGGCTAATATCGAAGTGCCGATGGGCGACACGAATGCTCCGTAAGCTCCCTTGCATGTCCCTTCACTATCTGGTATGCTGAAAAGGTAATATCATATTCGATAGGGTAGAGGCTGCATTGCTTATGAGTATCACATGCGAGAGTGACGTTGAAGACCATGTGAAAAAGGAAGTTTTGCCGAAGCCGTATGGAGGTCATCTCCATTGCGGTTGGGGTCATTTCGAACAGGAATGGCACTGTCATGGACGTTATATTGTCCGTGATGAGCTACAATCGTCAGTTGGATAACGAACGTGATTATCAAACAAACGACATGTAGACAGCCGGTGCCCGGTACACTTTCACAAGTGAGCGGGTGCCGGCTTTTTGTTTTCCCGCATACCCGAAAACAAAGGAGGAAATTGGAATGATCGGTACTTGGCTTTCGATTCTGCCGCCCGTAATTGCGATTGTCATGGTGTTGACAACGAAGCGGGTCCTGCTGTCACTGAGCGCAGGAATTTTGTCGGCTGCGCTGCTCGTCGCATCGTTCGCACCGGGGGAAACGGCTATGCAGCTCGGAAAAGCACTGGCTGTCTCCTTCTGGGACGATGGCGCACTTAATACGTACAATATTTACATCATGGTGTTCATCCTCTTTCTCGGCGTCATCACCGCGCTCGTCAGCCTGTCAGGCGGCAGCCGGGCATTTGCCGAATGGGCTGTGAAACGCATCCGGACGCGGCGGAGTGCGAAACTGCTGACAGTCGCTGTCGGGATCGCCATCTTCGTGGATGACTACTTCAACGCACTGGCAGTCGGGCAGATTGCACGGCCGATCACCGACCGCCATCAGATTTCACGCGCAAAACTCGCATACTTCATCGACTCGACATCCGCCCCGGTCTGCGTCATTTCCCCGGTTTCGAGCTGGGGGGCATTCCTGATCGGACAGCTGACGCTGATCCTGGCGACAACTACAGCAGTGAACTATTCACCGCTTGGGGCCTTCCTGCTGATGGCCCCTATGAACTTCTATGCTCTCGCTACACTCGCCATGGTCTTCTTCTTCGCCTGGACGAATGTCGATTTCTTCACCATGAAGAAACACGAAAGACGGGCAGAGGAAACAGGCCAGCTGTTCGATCCTGAAAAAGAGATACCGGGACAGTTGAAAGACGAGTTTCCCGAGCATGCCCACGGTCATGTGCGCGATCTAGTCGCCCCGATTGTCACACTGGTGGCCGTCACTCTGACAGCGATGATCGTGACGGGATTCCGGATCGGCGGGGAACTCAACCTCTGGACGATTTTCGAAAATACGGATGTACCTCTGTCACTGGTCTTCGGCGGTGCTGCCGGCATACTTGCAGCGATCATCCTGTACGCCGCACAGTTCAAGGTGAATGAGACCGCTTCCGCCGGCCTGATCGGCAGAGCGTTCGTCAGCGGCGTGAAAGCGATGTTGCCGGCTGTGCTGATCCTGATCCTGGCCTGGTCGCTGACGCATCTCATCGACCTGCTGGAGACTGGGCTGTTCCTGTCCGAAGCCGTCTCGAAGTCGAATATTCCCGTCGGCTTCCTGCCGGTCGTATTGTTTGTCCTGGCCGGCCTGATGGCATTCTCGACAGGCACGTCGTGGGGGTCGTTCGGAATCCTGCTGCCGATAGCAGGGACGATCATGGTGAATGCTGCACCTGAGCTGCTTCTGCCGGCGCTGTCTGCAGTGCTTGCGGGCGCAGTGTTCGGTGACCATTGTTCGCCGATCTCCGATACGACGATCCTGTCGTCCACAGGGGCTGGCAGCAACCATATCGACCATGTTGCCACACAGCTGCCGTATGCACTTGTCGCAGCGGGGATTGCAACAGGAGGGTATATCGTGCTCGGTCTGACCGGTTCGATCTGGATAGGCCTCATCGCTGTCGTGATCATCCTTGCAGTCCTGTTCACTTTCTGGACGATGCGGTCCCGTCAGAATGCAGTGGCTCCTGCAGCTGAATAATAGGTGAAAGGTATTCTTCCATAGTTGTGGGGGATACCTTTTTTCTTGTTTCCTGGAATTCATCAACTAGTTATTTAGAAATAGTTCCCATTATCCAGAGGACAGGAATGACGGGATAATGCTGATTTATCAATCTTGTAATAAGATTATGAAAATTTGTATAGACTGAATTAGAAGTTTGTTCTAGAATAGGGTTACAGACAGAAACGGCCGGCAGACAATCTGCTGATCCGCCTTGTGTTTTGCTTTCTGTCCAAATTTCAGAATAGTTAAAAATAAGGGGGAAGAGAAATGAAATTCAAAAGAGCATGGAGTTTACTGGCAGCAATGACGCTTGGCGTCGGTCTCCTGGCCGGCTGTTCAGACGGAGACGGAGATAAGGGCAGCGCTTCCGGTTCGAAAGACGGCGGCGACATCAAGGTAGGTGTGAACCTCGAATTGTCGGGAGCGGTCGCCTCGTATGGGACATCCGAAGCGGACGGCATCCAGCTGGCGGTCGATGAAATCAACGACGACGGCGGAATCGACGGCCAAAAGATCAAGCTCGTCAAAATCGATAACAAGTCCGATGCTGCGGAAGCAACGAACGCAGCTATCAAACTGACAACACAGGAAAACGTATCCGTCATCATCGGGGCTGCAACGAGCGGTGCGACAGTCGCACAGGCACAGATCGCCAATGACAATAAGACACCGCTCATCAGTCCGTCCGGCACAAGCCCGACCGTCACGGTCAATGAAAAGGGCGACGTGAACGAATATGTTTTCCGGACATCGTTCATCGATCCTTTCCAGGGGACTGTCGCAGCGAACTTCGCATATAACGACTTAGGCGTGAAGAATGTCGCCATCTATGCGGACAACTCGAGCGACTATTCGAAAGGCCTGGCCGCTTCATTCAAAGAGGACTTTGAGAAGGCTGGCGGGAAAGTGATCGCGGAAGAGTCCTATGTAGCGAAAGACTCGGACTTCCGTTCGACACTGACACGTATCAAATCCGCGAACCCTGAATTCATCTTCATCCCGGGCTATTACGAAGAAGTCGGACTGATCGTCAAGCAGGCGCGTGAAATGGGCATCGACGTTCCGCTCATGGGCGCCGATGGCTGGGATTCTCCGACACTGCTGGATCTGGCAGGCGCGGATGCGCTCAACAATACATTCACGACGAACCACTACTCAGCTGATGACCCGGATGGAGCCGTAAAAGCATTCAACGATAAGTTCAATGAGAAATACGGCAAGTCCCCGGATGCCTTCAATGCGCTCGGCTATGATACGGTGTACCTGCTGAAAGATGCAATTGAGCGGGCAGGCAGCGCAGATTCCACGAAAATCAAAGAGGCACTCGAAAAGACGGACGGACTGGATCTCGTAACCGGTACGTATTCCGTCGATGAAAATCACCATCCTGTCAAATCGGCCACCATCCTTGAATACAAAGATGGCGAGCAAGTGTTCAATACGAAGGTGAATCCGTAATATCAGGGGGGCGGGGGAACTCCCTCCCCCTTCTTTTTTTGGATGGAAGTCAGATGAGAAATAAGGAGTGAGACTTCATGGAATGGCTGCAGCAGCTCATCAACGGCATTTCGTTAGGCAGTATCTATGCGCTTATTGCGCTCGGCTATACGATGGTGTACGGCATTATCAAGCTGATCAACTTCGCGCACGGCGAAGTGTTCATGATCGGCGCATTCATCGGTTACATTTCTATTACCGGATGGGGCCTGAGCTTCTTTCCGGCACTGCTCCTGTCGATGGCGATCTGTGCGGTGATTGGCGTCATCATAGAACGTGTCGCGTATAAGCGTCTGCGAAACGCAACACGGATTGCGGCGCTCATCACGGCGATCGGCGTGTCCCTGCTCATTCAGAACGGAGTGATCTACATCCGGGGCGCACAGCCTGCTGCATACCCGGAAGTGTTCGCGAATAAGACATTCAATTTGTTCGGCGCACAGATCAGTACACAGGCGATCCTGATTCTGTCAGTCTCTGTTGTCCTGATGATCATCTTGCAGTTCGTTGTACATAAGACCAAGATCGGGAAAGCGATGCGCGCTGTCTCCTACGATGCGGAAGCTGCAAAACTGATGGGCATCAACGTGGATAACACGATTTCCGCAACGTTTGCGATCGGATCGGCGCTTGCCGGCGCGGCAGGTGTCATCTTCGGAATCTATTACACGAAGATCGATCCGCTGATGGGTGTTATCCCGGGTTTGAAGGCGTTTGTCGCTGCGGTGCTCGGAGGGATCGGCATCATCCCGGGTGCTGTCGCAGGCGGACTTGTCCTCGGTGTCGTGGAAACGGTTGTCAGCGCGCTCGGGTTCTCCCTGTGGCGCGATGCGGCGGCCTTCATCATCCTGATTCTGATCCTGATCTTCAAGCCTTCCGGCATCTTCGGCAAACACACAAGAGAGAAAGTGTAGGTGAAAGGAAATGATGAAAAAATCTAAGCAGTTCTGGGTGTTTGCCGGACTGGCGATCGTCTTCTATGCGGCTGTCCAGTTTGCGATCAGCGGAGGCTTCCTGAATAATTTCTACTCCAATACACTTATCTTCATGGGAATAAATATCATGCTTGCGGTCAGCCTGCACCTCGTCATCGGTATCACCGGACAGTTTTCCCTCGGCCATGCGGGATTCCTGGCGGTCGGCGCGTACGTCGCCGCGATCATGACGATGAAACTCGACCTGCCGTTCGTCGCTGCCATCCTGATCGGCGGCATCGCCGCAGCGCTTGCCGGGCTCGTCGTCGGGATTCCGAGTCTGCGTCTGCGCGGAGACTATCTGGCCATCGCCACGCTCGGGTTCGCGGAGATCATCCGGATCGTGTTCCTCAACATCGATTACGTCGGCGGCGCGGCCGGAATGCAGGTCACCCACCTGACGACGTGGACCTATACATTCATCTGCCTCTTCGTGACGATCCTCGTCATCGTGAACTTCACAAATTCCAGGCATGGGCGGGCCTGCATCGCAGTCAGGGAAAATGAAATCGCCGCTGACGCGATGGGCATCAACACGACGTACTACAAGGTACTCGCATTTGCAATCGGCTCGTTCTTTGCAGGCGTGGCAGGTGCGCTCTATGCGCATAACTTCTATATTATCCAGCCAGCGAACTTCGGGTTCCTGAAATCGATCGATATTCTGATCTATGTCGTGCTGGGCGGTCTTGGCAGTCTGTCAGGGGCGATCGTGGCAACTATCCTGCTGACGGTCGTCTCGACATTCCTGCAGGATTTCCCGGAAACCCGGATGATCCTTTACAGTCTCGTTCTGATCATCGTCATGCTCTACCGGCCGAAAGGGCTGATGGGCAAGCTGGAATTCACCGATTACTTGAAGATGTGGATGCGGCCGAAGGGAGGACGGCAGCATGAGCAGTGACATCTTACTGGATGTCCAGAATACCGGCATCCAATTCGGCGGCTTGAAAGCTGTTTCCGGATTCGATATGAAAATCCATAAAGGGGAACTGGTCGGTCTGATCGGTCCGAACGGGGCCGGCAAGACGACGAGTTTCAACTTGCTGACGGGCGTTTATGTACCGACTGAAGGGGAGATCTTTTTCGACGGGAAGAAGATCAACGGCCTGCCGCCGTTCAAAGTGACGCGACTCGGCATGAGCCGGACGTTCCAGAATATCCGGCTGTTCGACGAACTGTCCGTCCTGAATAACGTGAAAGTGGCCTACCATTCGCTGGCCAAGGATTCCGTACTCAGTTCCATGCTCCGGCTGCCGCCTTATTTCAAAAGTGAACATGAAATGGAAGAGAAGGCGATGGAGTTCCTGAAGATTTTCGAACTCGACCAGTATAAGGACGAAAAGGCGATGAACCTGCCGTACGGGAAACAGCGCCGGCTGGAAATCGCACGGGCGCTGGCGGCCAATCCGAAGCTGCTGCTGCTCGACGAACCGGCTGCGGGCATGAACCCGTTCGAAACGAAGGAACTGATGGATCTGATTGCGTTCATCCGCAAGGAATTCGGGCTGACCATCCTGCTGATCGAGCATGACATGAACCTGGTCATGGGCATCTGTGAACGGATCTATGTACTGGACCACGGTGTGCTGCTCGCGGAAGGGACGCCTGCTGAGATCCGGAACAATCCGAAAGTCATCGAAGCGTATTTGGGGGAGGAAGTCGTATGAGCATGCTGAGCATCCAGGATCTGAATGTCTACTACGGCAGCATCCATGCATTGAAAGGCGTCTCGCTCGAGGTGAACGAAGGGGAGATCGTCACATTGATCGGCGCGAACGGAGCAGGGAAGAGCACTCTCCTGAAAACGGTGTCCGGCCTGCTGAAACCGAAACAGGGGACGATCGAGTATACCGGGTCCGCCATCCAGGGGAAGCCTGCGCAGTCCATCGTCAAGATGGGAGTGTCGCAGGTGCCGGAAGGGCGGCGGGTATTCGCGGAAATGTCCGTGGAGGAGAATATTGAACTCGGCGCGTTCCTCCGCAAGGACAAAGGGGAAATCGGGAAGGATTACAAGAAAGTGTACGACATCTTCCCGAGATTGTACGAACGCCGCAAGCAGTCGGCAGGGACACTGTCCGGCGGCGA
Source organism: Sporosarcina koreensis (assembly GCF_000826145.2). Taxonomy (GTDB): domain Bacteria; phylum Bacillota; class Bacilli; order Bacillales_A; family Planococcaceae; genus Sporosarcina; species Sporosarcina trichiuri. The sequence goes on along the minus strand of NZ_LN651336.1, from coordinate 35,183 downwards.
GCAGCAGATGCTTGCGATGGGCCGTGCCATCATGGCAAGACCGAAATTGCTGCTGCTCGACGAGCCGTCGATGGGCCTTGCGCCGCTCATGGTGAAAACGATCTTCGAAACGGTCAAAGATATTAATGATGCCGGGACGACCATCCTGCTCGTTGAGCAGAACGCCCACTTGGCATTATCGATTGCGGACCGGGGCTACGTCATCGAGACCGGACGGGTGATCCTGTCCGGGACGGCAGAAGAACTGCAGTCGAGTGAAGAGGTCAGGAACGCCTATCTCGGAGGACATTGACGATAGAAGGAAAACGGCGGAGAGCACCCTTGCGCAGGGTGCTTTTTCTCATGCAGCCCGCTGTCCGGTATGTTGTCCGCCGCCGGATAGTATGGTACATTTACTGAAGCGGGAATTCTGAAAATGTTTAAAGGGAATGGAGTCGATGTCACGATGTCTTGCACACCTGGGACGGGAACGAAAAAAGAGCACATCCGGAAACCGGATTGGCTGAAAATCAAACTGAACACGAATGAAAACTATACAGATCTGAAGAAGCTGATGCGTGAAAAGAATCTGCATACGGTCTGTGAGGAAGCACGCTGTCCGAACATCCATGAATGCTGGGGGGAACGGCGAACAGCTACGTTCATGATCCTCGGGGATACGTGCACACGGGCCTGCCGTTTCTGTGCGGTGAAAACAGGTCTGCCGACCGAACTGGATCTGGCAGAACCGGAGCGGGTCGCGGACTCGGTCGCGCTCATGAATCTGAAGCACGTCGTTGTGACGGCGGTTGCGCGGGACGATCAGAAAGACGGCGGATCCGGGGTGTTCGCGGAGACCATCCGTGCGATCCGGAGAAAGAATCCGTTCACGACAGTGGAAGTGCTCCCTTCCGATATGGGCGGGGAGTATGACAACATCAAGCGCCTGATGGATGCGAAGCCGGATATACTCAACCATAACATCGAAACGGTGAGACGGATGACGCCGCGGGTGCGGGCGCGTGCGAAATACGACCGGTCGCTCGAACTGCTGCGCCGGGCAAAGGAAATGCATCCGGATATTCCGACCAAGTCTTCGATCATGCTCGGTGTCGGTGAAACATGGGAAGAGATCATCGAAACGATGGATGACCTCCGTGCAAACGGTGTGGACATCATGACGATCGGGCAATACTTGCAGCCGACGAAAAAACATCTGGCTGTCCAAAAATATTATACGCCAAAGGAATTCAGGCAGCTCTTCGATATCGCGATGAGCAAAGGCTTCTCCCACTGCCAGTCCGGTCCGCTCGTGCGTTCCAGCTACCATGCGGACGAACAGGTGAACAGCGCGGCAAAGGAACGCCAGCGCAAGGGCGAAGAGGAACTGGAGTCCTTGACGGTGAAAGGCTGAGTCAGCATGACAGAACAGCGGATTACGCTGGATCAGGTTGAATTCGAAGTGATCGAAAATCACCGTGACGGGTTCAATAGTGAAGCGTTGGAAAGCCGATACAGCGAAATACTGTCCAAGTACGATTATATTCTCGGTGACTGGGGATATGGCCAGCTGCGGCTCAAAGGGTTCTTCGATGACCGCAGTTCGAAGGCCACCTACGAAACCAAAATAAGTACACTTCAGGACTATCTGTACGAGTACTGCAATTTCGGCTGTGCGCACTTCGTCCTGAAGAAAATCGGCAAAGTGAAGAAAGAGCAGCCGGATGCATCCCAGCAGCCGAAGGACGGACCTGCGGAGACAACTAAGAAAACTTCATGATCGATCGGCAGGCGTCAGTCAGAAACTTCGGCGGCGCCTGTTTGCTGTGGCAGAGAAACTTACACACTGGAGGCGTCTGTATGTATTTTATCGACAGGAAGAAGATCAGTGAAACACTGGGCTATATGGAAGAATTGCTCACTCAGTTTTCATCGGAGAGCGGCTGGCAGGACAGCTCCCTAAAGAAACTTGCATTGGAACGAATCGCCCAGAGTGTAATCGAATCCGTCATCGATGTCGGCAATTCGATGATCGACGGTTTCATCATGCGGGATCCCGGCAGCTATGATGACATCATCGATATCATGAACGACGAGAAAGTCATCGATCCTGACATGGACCGGCCGCTGAAAGACGTGATCGGCCTGCGCAAAATGCTTGTCCGCGATTTCACGCACGTCGATCTCGACGCAGTGACGAAGACACTTGAAGGCAGCCTGCCGGCACTCAAGCGGTTCCCGGAGCGGGTGCTGACCTATCTCGAAAACGAGCTCGGGCCTGTGTCCGCGTTCCTTCCGGAGGAGTCATCCAGTGACACATTATAAGGCGGTTTGTTTCGACCTGGACGGCACTGTCTATAAAGAGAACGAGCCGATCGAAGAATCGGTCGCGTTCCTCAAGTCGCTGGCAGGCACTTCAGCCGATGCGTATTTCATCACGAACAATTCTTCGCATACCCGCGAACAGATCGTTCGGAAGCTTGCGGCATTCGGTATCGAGACGGATGAATCGCATATTATGACGTCCGCCATTGCCGCTGCTGAATACTGCGCACGGGAGCTGCACGGCAGGACCATCCAGATGATCGGGGAAGCAGGGCTGGAAGAGGCGCTTGCGGAGAAGGGCATCCGGACCGTCAGCCGGGGCGGAGACGTGGTGGTCATGGGAATCGATCACGGCATTACGTATGACAAGCTTGCGGATGCCTGCCTTTCCATCCGGGCAGGTGCTGAATTCATCGCGACGAATGGAGATTTGTCCGTGCCTGGCAAAGAAGGGCTCGTTCCGGGGAACGGGGCGTTTGCCGAACTGGTCCGGTCCTCCACAGGTGTGGCGCCGGTCATCGTCGGCAAACCGGAATCATATATGCTGGAATTCATCCGCCAGGAGAGCGGTGTCCGGAAAGATGAGATGATCATGATCGGTGATAATTATGATACGGATATTCTGTCGGGCATCCGGTACGGCATCGATACGATCCATCTTGAAGGCGGTGTTACACCGCGTGAGCTCGTCCTCAGCAAACCTGAACAGCCTACGCATGTATTCAAATCACTTGCCGACTGGAAAGATCATCAGTTATTCTGAAGGCCGTACAATTGAAAAGGCTGTCCTGTAAGGTCGCAACAACGACCCGGCAGGACAGCCTTCTCCATTTGTTCTATTAAAAAAGAGGGTTCTCTTCGATGAACTGATAAATATTTTCCGTCAGCTCGGCGGGACTGTCCCCCTCGACGACTTCACCATTCACCAGGGCATACAGCGACTCTGCACAAAGTGTACAATAGCTGAGACAGCCGTATTCCAGTACGTCGATATTCGGATCCCTTTCGAGCGTCTCGAGGGTTTCTTGAGAACCATTCGCTAAATTACTGATGCAGAACTCCACTATCGGGTTCACATCCATCACCTCACCTTATCCGATGGTACTCTTTTTTCCCGAAGCCGTCAAAACACTTGCCTTATTGTGAAGGAAGTCACAAACTGTTATACTCAGGAATGAAGAACGATCGGAAATCTCTCAGGCAAAGGAGACTATTATGAAGAAACTAGTATTATTGGGCGCCGGATACGGCAATATGAGAATCCTGAGCCGGATCCTCAGCAATCTGCCCGAAGATGTCGAGGTGACGCTCGTTGACCGCACCTCCTTCCACAGCTTGAAAACGGAATTCTATGCCCTCGCTTCCGGCACAGTCCCTGACAGCGATGTGCGTGTCCAGCTGCCGACCCACGAACGGCTCAAAGTGACGGAAGGCGAAATTGCATCCATCGAGTTGGATGAGAAATGCGTCCTGCTCGCAGATGGAAGGAAAGTGCCCTATGATCAGCTGGTCATCGGACTCGGCTGTGAAGACAACTACCATGACGTCCCGGGTGCACAAGAGTATACATCGAGCATCCAGACGATCGGCCAGTCCCGGGAAACGTACAGGAAACTGCTGAACTTGAGCGGCGGTGCCACCGTCGCGATCGTCGGCGCGGGACTCAGCGGAATAGAACTGGCAAGCGAGCTGCGGGAAAGCCGTTCGGATCTGAACATCAAACTGTTCGACCGCGGTCCCCGGATCCTGCGTGATTTTCCGGAGCGCCTGAGTAATTTCATCCAGAGCTGGTTCGACAAGCACGATGTCGACGTCATTGCAAACTCCAACATTACAAGGGTGGAAGAAAACCGCCTGTTCAATCACGAGGACCGCATCGAAGTCGACGCAGTCGTCTGGACTGCCGGCATCCAGCCGACAAAAGTGGTTCGTGACCTCGATGTCGAAAAAGACAAGTCCAACCGTGTTGTGCTCAATCAGTATCATCAGATACCGGGCCGTGAAGACGTGTATGCAGTCGGTGATATCGCCTCACTCCCGCATGCGCCGAGCGCGCAGCTGGCAGAAGGTCAGGCGGAACAGATCGTCACGGTGCTCCGCCACACGTGGAATGGGGAAAAACTGCCGGACACGATGCCGGATATCAAGCTGAAAGGATTCATGGGATCGCTCGGCAAGAAGCAGGGATTCGCCTATCTCGCTGACCGCACTGTCACAGGCAGGATCGCCCGGCTGCTGAAATCGGGTGTTCTCTGGATGTACAAATGGCATAACGGCTGAAGAGAAAATCGCACGTGCCGGCCGGCAGCGTGCGATTTTTTGTTCTCATTTATAAATTCGCGATTATCACTCAGCCGGCAGGGATGTAACCGTTCTTCTCGAGTTCCCGGTACACCCGCTTCAGCTGGATGTGTCCTTCGCCGACCACTTCCTCATTGACAAGAACAAGCGGATAGAAGTACTCATCATCTTGCACCTTGGCGGCAATATCGGCCTGCCGAGCATCCGTAATGACAGAATCGATATCGATATATACTATTTCAAATGGCTGATCTGGATATTTCCTCCGGATTGCGGCATCGAGCCATTCATACGTATCTTTCGAGGTCGGTGCGTTCACGCAGCTTGCACAGACCACCTCTGCACCGTATACTTCAACTAGGACATGTTTTGTCTCCATCAACAACGCCTCCTGATTCTTCAATGGATTTTTCGGGTGATCCAGTTTATAATGAATATAAAGGAAAGGGGAGTTTACAACCAATGACTGAAGCTACCATGAACGAATCCGTCCAGGAAGTTTTGAATAAATTGCGTCCGTTCCTATTGCGTGACGGCGGTGACTGTGAATTGATCGACGTGGAAGACGGGATCGTTAAACTGCGCCTGCTTGGCGCATGCGGTACGTGCCCTAGTTCGACGATCACATTGAAAGCCGGCATCGAGCGTGCGCTTCTCGAAGAAGTGCCCGGTGTCGTGGAAGTGGAGCAAGTATTCTGATCTTCCGCTGCAACCTGACAGGAATGGGCCGACCGGGCCTGTTCCTGTTTTACGTTTCGTTCCGGATTTCCTGCCACCGCTCCTTCGTCATGTCAATGAGCTGAGGCTCCGTGGATATCCGCTGGTGTTCGATGATGCGGGAGAAGTGCTGGATCGCTTTTTCCCGATCACCGATGCGCCAGGAGAGTTCCGCGATCATATAGAGGACACGGGATTCCGACATCTGCGTGCCGGCATGATCGTCGTTGGAATAGGCTTCTTCGTACAGATTGCGTGCCAATTTCAGAAATCGTGTTTCTTCTCCCTGGCTGTCTGACTCACGGTACAGCCAGGCCGTCCGTACTGCAATACCCGCAATCGTAAGTGCTTTTTCCCGTTTCACCATTGCGCTCAGATAGCCGAGCTTATAGGCATCTATCGCTTCTTCGAGTGTCCGCTCGCCGCCGAGGGAGCGCGGCTGCCAGCCGGCAGTGATGACCGCAGCGATCTGTTCTTTCGTTCCCGGCGCAAAGTACGGAGCGAAGTCCTCCGTAAACGAAAAGCCGCACGCCGGGCATACGGCAATATTATAGAAAAGGGGGTTTACGGCACGGTCCTTGTAATTCGGTTTGAAATCGCTATCGGTCGACGCGACTCTTGCAAACCGGGACCGCACCTTTGTCGTCGTGAAGTGCTCCTTGCAGTTCAGGCAAGTCATCTTCTTATCATAGAGCGGGGTCACTTCCATGGCAGATCATCCTTTCATGCATTCCTTCCCAGTATACCAAACAGACAGGACCAAAGGGATTTTGTTGGATTGGAAATTTTAATATTGATATAATAGAAACAAATTAGGAGGAGATCATATGACACAACTGATCAACTTATCGGAATCAGCTGCATACCGCGTCAAACAGATGATGGAGCATAACGGGGAAGAAGGCTCTTTCCTCCGTGTCTCGGTCAATGGCGGCGGCTGCAGCGGACTGACATACGGCATGGGATTCGACAAGGAACAGCATGATACGGATCAGATGCTTGAACTGCACGGTATCCAGATTGTCGTCTCTTCCGAAGATACCGACATCCTGGCCGGAACGGAAATCGATTACAAGGAGTCTCTCATGGGCGGCGGATTCACAATCGAAAATCCGAATGCGATTGCATCATGCGGATGCGGGACTTCATTCCGCACAGCAAAGAAAGCCGGCGCGCCGGCGAGCTGCGACTGATCGGCCATTTGCACATGATGCATTTCAGGAAAGCCCTTCACCGGTGTCAGCCGGCGGAGGGCTTTTCGTATGGCCCGGGTGCAGGGCCCGCTCAGCGCAAAATACACTTCCGTGAATTGTGAAGTTCATCCGAACTTATTTCGACAGCAATCATAAGAAACCGAAACTGCTATTGTATTGGCATGGTAAAAAGGCTACTATAATATGTGGAAACGAAATAACCGCGCTGGATTGCAGGGTCGCACGATTTTTGCAAACCGGCACATCATACATGTAAAGGTGGAACCGATTGCCGTGAAAAGACCTACAATCCTCGTGTTAGGCGCCGGATATGGCGGATTGTCTACTGTAGTGAACCTTCAGAAGTCACTTGGAACAGACGAAGCCGAAATCATCCTCATCAACAAAAACGATTACCACTACGAATCGACCTGGCTCCATGAAGCAGCTGCCGGGACACTGAGCCCCGAGCAGGTGCGGTACGATATCAGCCGCGTCATTAAAAAGGATAAAGTGACATTCGTCAAAGCGGAAGTGACAGGAATCGATGTCAGCGGGAAGACCGTCGCATCGACTGCCGGAGACTTCACGTACGACTATCTCGTCATCGCACTCGGATTCGAAGGCGAGACGTTCGGTATCCCGGGTCTCGACAGATATGCGCTTTCGATCGCCAATGTAAACGCTGCACGTCAGATCCGCGAGCATATCGAGTACCAGTTCGCCACTTGGTCGCAAGAAGAAGAGAAGTCCGACAGCCGTCTGACCATCATCGTCGGCGGCGCCGGGTTCACCGGCATCGAGTTCCTTGGCGAACTCGGGGACCGTATCCCGAAACTTTGTGAAGAATTCGACGTGCCGGCGGACAAAGTGAAAGTCCTTTGTGTTGAGGCTGCGCCGATGGTGCTTCCCGGATTCGACCCGGAACTCGTCGATTATGCAGTGCGCCAGCTCAAGTCCAAAGGCATCGAGTTTTCGATCGGCACACCGGTCGTCGAAGCGACACCGGAAGGCGTCAAGCTCAAAAAGGGCGAGGACGAATTCGAATTCATCGAGGCGGGGACTGTGGTCTGGGCTGCAGGCGTCCGCGGCAACCGCCTTATTGAAGAAACGGGCATCGAAAATATGCGTGCCCGTGTCAAAGTCGAAAAAGACCTGCGCGCGCCTGGATACGATGATGTGTTCATCGTCGGGGACTGCGCACTGATGATCAACGAAGAGGTCAACCGGCCGTATCCGCCGACTGCGCAGATCGCGATGCAGCAGGGCGACATGTGTGCGAACAACCTCATAGCTCTCATGAAAGGCCAGCCGACATCTCCATTTGTGCCGGACTTGAAGGGCAGCATTGCGTCGCTCGGCTCAAGTGACGCGATCGGTGTCGCGTTCGGCAAGAAGATGACCGGCGCGAAAGCCTCGTTCATGAAAAAGATGGTCGACAACCGCGCGCTGTACTTGATCGGCGGTGCCGGACTGACATTCAAAAAAGGGAAATTCGATTTCCTGTAAGACATGCAGTTTAAAGTTGACGAGATTCGATAGGAACGCAAAAATGCGCAGAGGAATTACATCCTCTGCGCATTTTCTATTTGCTGCAAGTATTTACTAATGCGTGAACAGAGTGTACCTGAGCGGAAAAAGGCCGACTCCTGCGGGAACCAGCGCCAGTCTTGAGACTCCGCAAAAGCGGAGCGATGAGGAGGCTCAAGGGCGCCCCGCGGAAAGCGTGCCTTTTGCAGCGAAGGGAAACGGGCCGGTTTGCAGTATGATCCCCAAGTCTTTTGCTTTTTCGACAACTTCATGACAGTTGTCCAGGCTGTTGAAAGGGGGGGAGGAATCCGGTAAACTAGACTAAGGAAAATGGAGGTCATCGATTTGGGAACAATTTCACTCACAGAGATCATCCTGTCAGTCCTCATCTTTATCGTCATGTTCTTCGGCATCGGTTTTTTGCTGAATATGCTATTGCGCATGTCGTGGATCATGGCGGTCATCTACCCGATTGTCGTCATCCTGATCATAGATGAAGTGAAGGCATATGAATACATCACGAAACCGGGTCATGCATTCAGCCTGCTCGGAGAGAAACTGATGGCGCTCCACACCGTCGACATCGTCATCCTGTCGAGCGGAATGCTCGGTGCGATCATCTCAGGTATCGTCAGCAAGCTCTTGCGTAAGCAGGGTTATCAGATGTTTTAACGAAACGCCCGGACGGCTTTGTCCGGGCGTTTTGTCATAGTATGAAGGTATAGGTGATAACGGAGATCAGGATGCCGGTGATCGCGCCAGCGGCCACTTCATTCGGCTTGTGGCCGAGAAGGGTCTTGAGTTCCTGCATCTTCTGCTCATCGTCTTTCTGGACCCAGTCTTTCGCTTCACTGACGAACACTTGGAAGTCCCTCCGCATTTCGTTGATGATGACCGCCTGCTGGCCGGCCTGATACCGTATGCCCGTCGCATCGAACATGACGATCACTGCAAAGATGGCCGATACCGCAAACAGGGACGAATCGAGTCCATGCTCATAGGCGACAGCGGTTGTAAGTGCCGTGACAGCCGCAGAGTGGGAGCTTGGCATACCGCCTGTCGACGTCATCAGCTTCCAGTCGAGCTCCCGCGTCAGCAGGAAGTGGATCGGTATTTTGACGAATTGGGCAAAAAGGATCCCAAACAGCGCTACGAGCAATGGGACGTTGTTCAGTATCATCATGCAGGCACTCCTCGTATGAAATAGTCATTGTATTAGTACGGAACCCGAAGAATCTTTTTCGTTTCCTCCTCAACTGGTATATAATTAGAATGTATGAAAATGAGGAGGTAGTCAAATGAAAACAACCATTGCGAACAAGGAAATCGAACAGGCGGCGCTCGATGTGCTCGTCGTCGGCCTGCCGGAACATCCGGAAAACTTGGAAAGATGGGACAGTCTGAATGACCTGTTCGGCGGACGTCTGCTGGATTGGGTGAAAGAAGGGGATGTCTCCACCGATCTGAAAGCGGTCACAAAACTGCCGGCTGCTTCCGGTACAGCGGTCAAACGTGTCCTCTTCATCGGCCTCGGTCCAGCGAAGAAGCTGACTGACCAGATTCTGCTGGAAGTCTTCGCGAAAGCCGGAAAAGAGCTGAAAGGACGGAAAGCGGAAAATGTCTCGATCTGGGCGGATTCCTTTACAACGGATACACTGGAAGCGGATGACACTGCATTTGCCGCAATCCAGGGAATGCTTCTGGGCAGCTACCAATTCGATGACTATAAAACGACGTCGAATGAAAAGGACTTCTGCTTCGCTGAAATTGAACTGATCAGCACGGCAGATGAGGACGAGCTGAAGGCCGCAGCCGAAGTGGGAAGAGTGCATGCGGAAGCTGTCAATTCCGCACGGACACTCGTCAACACACCGCCGAATATCCTGACAGCGGTCAAGATGGCGGAGCATGCGGAACAACTGGCGGAACGGTATGATTTCGAACTGGAAGTGCTCGGGAAAGAGGAGATGGAAGAACTCGGCATGGGAGCGATCCTTGCGGTCAACAAAGGGTCTGTCGAAGAGCCGCGGCTCATCGTCCTCAAGTATGCGGGCGGCAATGAGGACTGGACGGATGTTGTCGGACTGGTCGGAAAAGGCATCACCTATGATACCGGCGGCTACTCGCTGAAACCGAAAGACGGTATGGTCGGCATGAAGGGAGATATGGGAGGCGCTGCAGCTGTGTTCGGCGCAATGCAGATCATCGGTGAGCTGCGTCCGAAAAAGAACGTCATTGCAGTCATCGCTTCGACAGACAACATGGTATCAGGTGATGCGTTCAAACCGGATGATGTCATCACGTCCCTGTCCGGCAAGACGATCGAGGTGCTCAATACGGATGCGGAAGGCAGGCTGGTTCTGGCGGATGCAGTCACTTACGCGAAGCAGTCGGGTGCGGACTGCCTGATCGATGTCGCGACCTTGACAGGCGGCGTCATCGTCGCACTTGGCAAGGATAAGACGGGTGCCTTAACGAATGATGAGGCATTTTTCGAATCGTTCATGGAAGCTTCCCTCGAAACTGGCGAGTTCGTCTGGCGGCTGCCGCTCACCGAAAACGACAAGAAGCGTCTGCGCACAAGCGATATGGCGGACCTTAACAATTCCCCTGGCCGTGACGGCCATATGATTTTCGGCGGGGGGTTTGTCGGCGAATTTGCAGGCGATACCCCGTGGATCCATCTCGATATCGCGGGTACGTCAGAAGCAGGCGCACCGCATGATCTCGGGCCGAAAGGGGCGACCGGCGTCATGTCCCGCACGCTTGCGACATTCATCGAGCGCCTGGCGGAGGAAGAGCCGGACGCGGAATAGGCAGCTGCCTGCCTCCCCGTAAGCCCATTGAATAGGATAGGTGGGAAAGGGGGAGGACGATGTCACGTTATCGAGGTAATTCCTTTGGAGGCTACGGAGGCGGCGGATTCGGTTATGGATTCGGTGCGCCGTTCCTCGGGGGGCTCGTCGGCAGTTTCATTGGAAATGCGTTTCAGCCATACGGAGGAGGCGGCTACGGAGGCGGATATGGAGGATATCCGCCGTATGGAGGGTATCCTCCATATGGATATTCCCCATACAGCTATTATCCGCCGTACTCACCTTACGGCTATTGGTGACACTTAAAATAGGCTATACCTGCTGTATCGGCAGGACGGAAAAAAGCAGCTTCCCGGCACAATACCGGAAAGCTGCTTTTTCATTCTTCTTCATGTGATTTCTGTTCCCCGATCGCTTGACCTAAGTCGTCACCGACGGTAAGGTCGGTCGGCTTGACGCCGGACATGTAGGCGGCGCGGCTCATCAAGTGACCCCCGACCGGAGAGGTGATGAACAGGAACACACTTCCGAGCAGAAGCTGGATACTGAAATGCCCTTTGATCCACCAGAAGTGGAGGAACACCCCGACCAGGATGCCGAGTACGCCGAGCGTGGCGCTCTTGGAAGCGGCGTGCGCCCGTGTATAGACGTCCGGCAGCCGCAGGATACCGACCACCGTGACAACTGTGAAAAACACACCGACGGCTATGCAGAACCCGATAACTAGATTAGCGACGTATATCACGGTCGATGATCGCCCCTTTCTCGATGAATTTCGAGAATGATACCGTGCCGATGAATGACATGATCGCAATCAGCAGAATGACATCGATGAAGTACATCGTGTCGAACGCAATGGACAGCAGGGCGATGATGGAAATGAGCATGATACCGATCCCGTCAAGTGCAATCAGCCGGTCAGGTGTCGAAGGCCCTTTGAAGACCCGCACCAGCGTTCCGAGCATCGACAGGAAGACGATGATCAGGCAGATCCATATGAACAGCTTCATGTCCGGCTCACCTCCAGTATCGCTTTTTCAAATGATTCCCGAATGGAATTGATGGCTTCGTCAACATCATCCACGTCGATGGCGTGCACATACAGCGTCCGCTGGTCATCTGAGACATGGACGACGATGGTACCCGGTGTCAGCGTGATCAGACTGGACAGAAGAGTGATCTGCCAGTCTTTTTCGAGGAGCGTCGGCATCGCGAAGATCATCGGCTGCAGATGCAGCTTAGGCCTCAAGACGAGCATAGCGACTGAAATATTCGACAGGATCAGTTCCTTGAAGAAGATGACCGTCAGCTTGACACATGCCCACAGACGGAAAAAGTAAAGCCTGTCCCGGAAAAACCGCCGGGTCAGTAAGATCAGCAGGACGCCGATCAAATAGCCGATGACAAAAGTGGATGGAGTGAAAGTCGCCGTAATGAGCACCCACGTAATTGCGATGAAGAAATTCAATAAGATTTGAAATGCCAACGTGATCTACTCCTTTAACACGGCAGTGATGTAACTGTCCGGATTGAGCAGCACATGTGCTGCATCCGAGATGTACGGGTAAATCCACTCCGTTCCGACTCCGTATGCAACGGACAGAGCGACTAGCAGGACTGCAGGAAACATCATCCGGCGGTATATGCTGCGGTCTGACGGCCTGAGGACTTTCGGTTCTCCCCAGAACGCATAGACGAATATCCGGATGACGGAAAGCAGGACGACGAGACTGGAAGCCAGTATTACGATCGTGCTGAACAGACGGCCGTGTTCAAAACCGCCCTGGACGATCAGGAGCTTGCCGACGAACCCGCTGAGCGGGGGGATGCCGGCCAGCCCGAAGGCCGCAACCAGGTACATCCAGCCGAGGGACGGATGAGTCTTGATGAGACCGCCCATTTCGCGGAGATTCGATGTCCCGGTCACATAGATGATAATGCCGATGAGCAGGAACAGGGCCCCTTTGATGAGCATGTCATGAAGCAGATAGAAGATGGCACCCTGCATGCCGGGTTCGTTCATCTGCGCGACGCCGAACAGGATGACACCGATTGCGATCAGGATATTGTAGATGATGATCTGCTTCAAGTCGAAATAGGCGAGTGCACCGATACAGCCGGCTGCAATGGTCAGGAGGGCGAGCACAAGCAGGATCGTGTGCGTGAAGCCCAGGTCACTCACAAAGAACAGCGTATCGATTCTCATGATGGCGTAGACGCCGACCTTCGTCAGCAGAGCGCCGAACAGTGCCAGAATCGGCACAGGCGGCGCGGCATATGAACCGGGCATCCAGAAGTACAGCGGGAAGATCCCCGCTTTGATGCCGAAGACGAGCATCATCAGCACACCGATCACCGATAGGATCGGCGGTTGTCCGATGCTTGCAATCTTATCGCCGATATCCGCCATGTTGAGCGTGCCGACGACTGAGTACAAATACGCAATGGTAATGACGAAGAATGCTGATGAAATGACATTGACCAGTATGTATTTAATGGACTCACGGAGCTGCCGCTTTTCACCGCCGAGTACGATCAGCAGGTAGGACGCAATCAGCAGCACCTCAAAGAATACGAACATGTTGAAAATGTCTCCCGTGGTGAATGCGCCATTCACCCCGGTGATCATGAACAGGATGGCGGGATAGTAGAAAAAGCGCTCCCGTTCACGCCCGATCGAGCTGAAGCTGTAGATGACGATGATCAGTGTGATGATCAGTGTCGTCGTCACGAGGAGTGCGGACAGCATATCGGATACCAACGTGATGCCGAACGGCGCCGGCCAGCTGCCGAGCGTGATCGACTGGATCCCGTCCTGTTTCACTTTATAAACAAGAGAAAGTGCGGCAGCGATGCCGGCACTGAGCCCGATAACCGTCAGTACCCGCTGGATGCGAACTTGCTCCTTGAAGAACAGCAGCAGGATCGCAGTGAAGAACGGGATGATGATCGGAAACAACAAAAGGTTAATCATGTTCATCATTTCCTTTCATCAGACTGAGGTCATCCGTCTTATGGACAGCATACGTCCGGTACGCCAGCACGAGGATGAACGCCGTCACCCCGAAGCTGATGACGATCGCCGTCAGGATCAGCGCCTGGGGGAGAGGATCTGCAAATGAATCCACTCCGTCAGCGAGAACAGGCGGGGCATCGCCGCCGAGCCCGCCCATCGTCAGGATGAACAGATGGGCGCCGTGACTCAGCAGCCCAGTACCGAGCACGACCTTGATGAGACTTCTGGACAGTATTAAGTAGATGGCAGCTGTGAAGAGCAGGCCCGCTGTGACAGCCATGAGTAATTCCATTAGTCATCCCCTCCGATCGACTGGATGATGGTGATGGCAGCACCGACGACGACGAGGTAGACCCCTGCGTCGAACAGCATCGCCGTATGAAGCTCCGTATCCCCGAACAGCGGCAGGTCGAAATGGCCGAATGCATGAGTGAAAAACGGAACGTCGAACAGTATCGAGCCGGCAGCTGTGCTGAACGATAGCAGCAGGCCGATGCCGATGACAATTGTGAAATTGAACGGCAGCGTCGCCTGGATCGTCTCCAGATCATACGCGAGCAGCAGAAGCACGATTGCGCCTGTCGTCAGCAGCCCGCCGACGAACCCGCCGCCCGGGGCAAAGTGTCCGGCAAAGAAAATATGGATCGAGAACAAGAAAATGATGAAGAACGCGACCTTGGTCGTCGTCTGCAATATGACGTTATTTTTTCTCATCATCTGACCCCTTTCCTGCAAGGCGGAGACGGATCATGCCGAGCACCGCAATGCCTGCGATCGACAGGACGGCAATTTCGAACAGTGTATCAAAGCCCCGGTAATCGACGAGGATGACGTTCACGATATTTCCGCCGCCCGCTTCCGTGTGGACGGTGTCCTTATAGAACTGTGAGATGCTGTCGATCAGTTTGTTGGAATGCGCCGAAATGGCGACGAGTGTCATCGCAAGTCCGACACTGCCTGCGATGACCGCATTGACCACTTTGTTCTGCTTTGTCTCCCCATGGGTCTTCATCGCCGGCAGATGCCGGAATGCCAGGAGGAAGAGCGCAACGGAAATGGTTTCGATCACAAGCTGTGTGAGTGCCAGGTCAGGTGCTTTGAACAGGACGAAGAACAAAGCGACGGAATAGCCGACCGCACCGAGAGCGATGATGGCGGAAATCCGGTTTTTCGACATGATGACCATGCCGGCGCCGAGAATGGCCACAATCGCGTTCATGACAGCGAACAGTGTGATCGGTGACAGGCTGTCCATATCGAGACGGAAAGCCCCTTTTGCAAACAGGATGACGATCGTCATCACGGACAGGAATGCGAACATATAGATGAGGTACGTCCGGATGACCCCTGTCATATAGGAGCGTGACAGCTTGTTCATACCGCGTTCCGAAGCGGACATGATGCCGTTATACAGTCCATTCAGGGAAAGCTTTTCAGGCTGCAGCGCATAGACCGCACGCCATTTCGGAATCGATGCGAACAGCACGGAACCGAACACGATGACGCCGACTGTCAGCCAGAGAGGGACGGATTCGAACCCGTGCCAGGCGGCTACATGGACTTCCGCAGCAGCAGGTGAGCTGTAGAGCTGCGGCTGGGCAGCTGCCACTGCAGGCGCGACCAGCCATTTGCCGACCACATTCGGGATGAAGAAGATCACGATGACGCCGACTGCCAGGATCACAGGTGAAACGAGCATGCCAGCCGGTGCCTCGTGAGGCTGTTTCGGCAGCTTGTCCGCTTTCCGTTTCCCTGCGAACGTATTGAAGACGAAGTAGAAGCTGTAGACGAACGTGAATACGCTTGCAATCCAGGCGATGACGGGGAACAGGACGCCCCACGTATCGAAGCTGAACAAATCGAAATTCTTCAAGTTCACCATGGATTCCAGGAACAGCTCCTTACTGAGGAATCCGCCGAACGGCGGCAGTCCGGCCATCGACAGTCCGCCGATGAAAGCGACCGAGAAGCTGATCGGCATGAGACTCATGAGCCCGCCGAGCTTACGGATGTCACGCGTGCCGGTTTCGTGGTCGATAATACCGGCCACCATGAACAGGCTCCCTTTGAACACGGCATGATTGACAAGATGGAAAATCGCCGCGAACATCGCAATCCGGAACATTTTGTCGTCCGTATGGTAGGCGATCGCCCCGGCACCGAGAAGCGACATGATCAATCCGAGCTGGCTGACTGTTGAAAACGCCAGGATTCCTTTCAGATCTGTCTGTTTCACGGCAAAGAAAGAACCCCACATCAGGGTGAGCAGGCCGATTCCCGATACGAGCCAGATCCATACGGAGGAGTCTGCGAAAATCGGCGTGAATCGTGCGACCAGATACAGGCCGGCCTTGACCATGGTCGCCGAGTGCAGGTACGCACTGACCGGTGTCGGTGCCTCCATCGCATCCGGCAGCCAGATGTAGAACGGGAACTGGGCAGACTTGGTGAATGCACCAAGGAGCAGCAGGACGGCAGCCAGCGTGAACAGCGGATCACCCGCGTAGTCAGGCAGCCGTACAATCAGTTCGCGTATTGAATATGTATCGCCCATTGTTCCGAGAAGGACAAATCCCCCGAGCATCATCAGCCCGCCGCCGACCGTGATCATCATCGACTTCAGCGCGCCGAAACGGGAACCGTCCCGCTTATACCAGTATCCGATCAAGAGGAAGGAGGAAATGGAAGTGAGCTCCCAGAATAAGTATAACGAGATGACATTATCAGACTGGACGACACCGAGCATCGCCGTCATGAAAAGCAGCAGATATACATAGAAGTTCCCAAGATTCTCTTTTTGGCGATCCAGGTAGAAGATCGAATACAGGACGACCAGGGTGCCGATGCCTGTGATGAGGAGGGTGAACAGGAGACTGAGCCCGTCCAGATAGGATGTAAATGAGATTCCGAGTGAAGGAATCCAGTCAAACGCTGAGACCGACTGTCCTCCGCCTGCAATATGCGGGACGAATGTGCTGTAATAGACGAACAGCACAGCCGGAACAGCCAGGACAAACCAGCCTGTGTGGATGCCGGTGACACGCCGGAACAATGCCGGGATGAGCAGGGCAGCGGCTGCCGGCAGAAATATGAACCAAACAAACTCCACGTAAACTTCCCCTTTCCTAAGCTAACTAGATGTCGACATTGTTTTAAAGTATAACGCAAAACCAGGCCGAATGCACAGCCGGCACTTAGAAACAATTGCAGGAGGTCAATCACTTCCTATATTATAGAGTCATTGGGAAAACCGAGAAAAATAGAAGCCCGCAGAGGTGTATTATGAAAAATCCATACTTATTCAGTTACTTGCCGTTCTTCACGATCATGCTATTCAGCCTGACGTTCGGCGTCTATACAGTCAGCTGGTCGCTCGGCATCTTCCGGGAGATCGGCCTGTATAACGGACTTCTAGAATTTTTGACGGACACACAGATGAAACTGTTCCTGCTGACCATCTACGCACTTGCCTATTTCATGGTCTTCAGCGCGCTGAAACTCATAGCGGAAACAATACATGAGACGGCTATGCTGTTCTTTTACAGGAACCGTCCTGCCGATGATGAAAAGGGGATACCGCTCCCTGACGGACGGGGCGGAAAACTGATCTATTTCATCGGCGCATTGGCATCAGTCGCCGCTGTCCAGTCCATCGTCTGGCTGAGTGCGGTCTTTCTGGCGGCTGCATTCATCTATTTCATCTACAGTACGTATCAGCTGCACCATCAATTTTCCATGATGACGATTATCGGCGTCATTTTCTTCGAGGTTGTCATATGGGCGGTCCTGCTGTTCGCCGTCGTCTATATACTGCTCAGATTGTATAATGGGATCTCCGCGAGTATTCCGGGCATGGAAAAAGACCAGCTGCCGATGGGCAGCTAGTCTGACAGAGCGGCGGAAAATAAACGCAAATGTAATTTCTGTTCACTTTCCTGCTGGAGTCTGCGCGGCCGGTCATCACCTGTCCAGACAGCTGCTGTATGATCGGCATCCATGCCGGCGACCCACAGATCTTTATAGTCTGACGTCGTTCCGGTTTTCGCGCCAGTGTAGCCGGTTGTCTGCCGGACCCCGTTTGCCGTGCCGGTCCGCACAGTTTCCGCAAGCATCGAGCGGACAGCGGCAGCGGTCTTGGCTGACCAGACCGTCTGACGCATGTCATCCCATTTGTACAGCACCGTTCCGTTCCGGTCCTTCACGGAACGGATTGCTCTGGACGGTTTGTATGTACCGTCGACGAAGCTCGTATAGGCGTCCGCCATTTCATAAGGTGTGGTCCCGTGCTCGAATCCGCCGAGCGCAGCTGTGTATTGCCGGTCCTTCGCCGTGAAGTGGTCAAACTGGAACGGCTCCAGATAGGAGAACGCCTTGTCTGCACCGACACGCTGCATGATCCGGACGGCACTCGTGTTATAGCTTCGGCTGAATGCTTTCTTCAGCGTTGTCACGCCGTACTGATACCCGCCGAAGTTCTCGGGACAGTAGGAACCGATGCAGATCGGGCTGCCGTCGATCGGTGAGTTTTCCGTGAAAGGCCCGCTTTCCAGGTAAGGCGCGTAGACGAGCAGCGGCTTGATGGCGGAACCGGGCTGGCGTACGGCCTGATACGAACGGTTGAAATCACCTTTACGATAACCATAGCCGCCGTACAGGGCAGCGAGTTCGCGTGTGTCGTTATCGATAATTGCAGCCCCGGCCTGGATGCCCCGGCCATTGAGCAGGGAAGATATCCGCTCTTCGACGTTCTGCTGTTTCAGCGGATCGAGCGCTGTATCGATTTGCACACCGGAATCGACGACCTCCGATACCTTTTGATCGGCCTGCTGCCGAATCGCTGTCCGCTGCTCCTTGTTTTCCGCCTTCAGCAGCCGCTCCGAGAATCCTTCTTTTTCATACACAAGCTGTTTCAGTTCATGCATCACGTATGTATGATAAACGGGAAATCTGCTGTTCTTCCGTTTGACCTGCAGGACGACCGGACGTTTTCCGATCGCTTCACTTTCCGCTTTTGTAATGACGCCGGCTGCTGCCAGCACATCGAGCAGTCGCTGCTGCCGTTTTTTCGCGGCATCGAAATGACGCAGCGGGTCATACATCGACGGGTTGTTCGGAATCGCCGCCAGGAATGCGGTCTCCTCTTCGTTCAGCTGGCTCAGCTGTTTGCTGAAATAGTAGGTGGCGGCGCCTCCTATGCCGTATACTTGATTGCCGAAATACATTTCATTCATGTACATCTCAAGGATTTCCTCTTTCGTCGACTGTTTCTCGAGTTCCGCCGAATAAAGGATTTCCCTGAATTTCCGTTCATATGTCTTTTCAGGGGAGAGGAAGCGCATCCTCACCACTTGCTGGGTGATCGTCGACGCTCCCTGGGTCAGCCCGTCGGATGCGGCATTCACTGCGAAGGCCCGTGCAATCGCGGCAACATCATATCCGCGATGCTCGTAGAACCCCTTGTCCTCACTTTCCAGGAACAGCTGTTTCGCAAATAGTGGGATTTCCCCGATCGGCAGCGGATCCCGCCATTCCGAATAGTCCTCCGCGAACAGTGCACCGTTCCGATCATATAACGTCATCGGTATAGTGACGGGCGGCTCTGAAAGTTCAATCGTCTCTTCAACTTGTTCCTTATACGCGTTCGCTTCCTGCCACTCTGCCGCAACTGCATTCTGCAGCCAGAAGAGCAGCGGGAGGCTGAGCAGCGCAACAGCGATTCCTGCCAGCTGTCTCACGGTCTGTTCCCCCTCAAATTGTTTCACTGTAACAAAATATAGCACACTCCGGCGTGTGGAGTGTGCTATATTTCAAATCTATTTCTCCTGGGACTCGGCAAGGAAATCTTCGAAGTCCTGGGTTGGCTTCCGCTTCGCGTAATAGAGGAAAGCGAAGCCGAGCAGGAAGAGGACCCCGGTCGTGATGAAAACTGATGAAATTCCGAGGAATCCGCTGACAATCCCGCCGAACATCGGTCCGATGATGTTGCCGAGGAACCGGAAGCTCGTATTGTAGCCCATCACTTCGCCCTGGATATCGATCGGGGCTTCCCGCCGTACCAGCGCGGTCGTGATCGGGATCATGCCGCCCATTGAAATACCGAACAGCAGCCGCCAGATGACGAGCTGCCACAGGCTGCCGACGAATGCCTGCGGAATGATGAAGAGGAAAGACAGGATGAGCAGGAAGCTGAGAATCTTCTCATAGCCGATCTGGTCGCCGAGCTTGCCCCATTTCCGGGCGAACAGCAGGTTTCCGACACCGGCAGCGCTGAACGTGATGCCTGCCAGAAATGCCACATCCTCGGAGGTCGTCAGGTGGGAAACGTACAGGGACAGCAGCGGCTGGATGCTGAAATTCCCGATCTGGATCAGCGACGTCACAACCATAACGTTGAGCATGAGCCGGTGTTTCAGCAGCCCGCCGAGAATCGTTTTGCGTGAATAGGAAACCGCCCGGCTGCTTTTCACCTTCCGCTCTTCCTTGATACCAAAGATGATGATCAAAGCTGCAATGATGACGGAAACGGAGGTGATGACAAACGTATACTGGAACCCGAATGCGTCTGCCAGCAGTCCGCCGAGCACCGGTCCGAACAGCGTCCCGGTGACACTCCCCATCTGGAGGGTCCCGAGGCGTTTCCCGGCTTCTTCCCGTTTCGTATTAGCTGAAATGAATGCGAGTGAGGTGGGGATGAAGCCGGTGACGACACCATTCAGCAGGCGTAATATGAAGAAAGCTTCCACTGAATGGATGAACCCCATCAGGAAGACGGAGACGGCAATCCCGAATCCATTGATAATGAGGATCGGTTTGAAGCCGTACTTATCCGCAATCCGCCCCCAGATCGGGGACATGATCAGCGCTGTAATGAATGTCGCACCAAATACAAGGCCTGACCATTTCTGCACGTAGGCATCGGAATAGTTCCCGAACGTCTCGATATAAAGAGATAAGAAGGGCATGATCATCGTCATGGTGCCTGCGACGAGGAAGTTGGAAACCCAGATGATGATGAAATTTCGTTTTTGTATATCCATAGAAGTCCTTCCCTCTGTACAAACTGTATTTTTTCAGTATAGAACAATTCGGCACCCGAAGGAAGTCAAGTGCTTGCAGTTCGGTTTGAACGCCGGATATGGTAAACTTGTTCAGGGTGAAGCAAATTGAATAAGAAACTGTGCATAGTTGCACTTACGGCTGTCCTGTTGCTCGTGTTGTCCGCATGCGGACAACAGCAGGCGAAAGAGGGGAAGACAGCCGACGAAGAAGAGGCAGCCACGGCAGAACAGCCGAAAAACACTATTCCTGAGGAGGATTCCCACATGTATCCGCAATTATCAAAAGAAACAGCAGCAGGCGAACGTCTTATTACGATGAATACCACAATGGGACCGATCAAAATCAAGCTTTTTGAAGAAAAGGTGCCGAAAACGGTTGAAAACTTCATTGAGCACGCAAAAGAAGGCTACTATGACGGAATCATCTTCCACCGGGTCATCAAGGACTTCATGATCCAGGGCGGCGACCCGACAGGTACAGGAATGGGCGGCGAAAGCATCTACGGCGGCTCATTCGGAGACGAATTCACAATGGATCTGTTCAACCTGCGCGGTGCGCTCTCCATGGCGAACGCAGGTCCGAACACGAACGGCAGCCAGTTCTTCATCGTGCAGGCGCCAAAGCTGATGGGGGCATCCGTCGAGCAGCTGAAACAAGGCGGCTGGCCGGCAGAAATCGCGGAAGCATATGGGGAAATGGGCGGCACGCCGCACCTCGACCAGAAGCATACCGTATTCGGACAGGTCATCGAGGGCATGGATATCGTTGATAAGATTGCTGCTGTCAAAACGAACAGTAACGATAAGCCTCTCGAAGATGTCAAGATTGAATCGATCGACGTCCAGTAAGGATTTTGTAAATTTTTAGTGTTAGGAAGTGCTTGGCATGATGACGATTCTGATGCCTTTCCTTTACTTTCCGGAAGACAAGACGGAATACATTCCAGCGGCCATTTCCTTTGTCTTCTTCATGATCCTCATGGCGCTGACGCTTTATTGGTTCAGACGGAATTCGAAGAAACAGGAACTGGAAACGAAAGAACTGGAAGAACGGATCCTGCGCGAACGGCGAGAAGCTCGCGAGGCCGGAGAACGACAAAAACAGCATCCTCATGACTGAGGATGCTGTTTTCTTTCTTCTTAGTCCATAGCCCGGACAAACCGGGTGACGCCGTCCTCAACGGTGGAGCGGCATGCAGCGACGTTCATGCGCAGGAACCCGCGGCCGGCTTCACCGTATTTCGTTCCCGGTTCGAGGGCAAGTTTCCCTTTGTTCAGGAGCTTGTCCATCATCTCATCTTCCGACAGGCCGGTTCCCCGGTAGTCGATCCACAGCAGGTACGTGCCTTGCGGTTTGGTGACACGGACGCCCGGGACCTGTGCAGGAAGTGTGTCCACCACATAATCCATGTTACCCGAGACCGTGTCGAGCAATGTCTCGAGCCATGATTCGCCGTGGCGGTAGGCGGCTTGCAGCGCAGTTCCGGCGAAGGCGTTCAATTCCATCTGACCGTGTGCCATGCCGTTGTCCTGCAGTTTCTGACGCAGCGCATCGTCCGGGATGATCATCATCGCCGCCTGGATGCCGGCCAGGTTGAATGTTTTCGTCGGTGCGACGCATGTGATGATCCGTTTGTAGTCGTCACCTGCTGCCAGGTGCAGCGGCGTATGCTTATGCGGAGCGAAGACCAGGTCCGCATGGATTTCATCCGACAGAATGAGCGTATCGTACTTTGCACACAGGCGGACGACTTCCTGCAGCACATCGACCGGCCAGACGATCCCGCCGGGGTTGTGCGGATTGCAAAATATGAATAGTCTGACATTTTTCTTCAAAGAATCTTCCAATTTCTCAAGATCGAGTGAATACTGTCCGTCCCCTTCCGTCAGCCGGCATTCTTCAAGAGTCCGGTGCTGCATGCTCGGCACGCTGGAAAACGGTGGGTAGACAGGCGGTGTTAGTAAGACAGTGTCTCCTTCTTCGGTCAGTGTCTCGACGACGGAAGCAATGGCAGGCACGACACCATGATGGGACAGCATCCATTCGTTTTTCGGTTCGAAGCCGTGCCGCTTCGAAAACCATTCCCGGACAGCGTCTTTACAGCCCTCGCACACGTATGAATAGCCGAACACGCCATGATCCAGCCGTCCCTGAAGCGCGTCAAGCACAGGCTGCGGCGCCTTGAAATCCATGTCCGCTATCCACATCGGCAGGATGTCCTCCGTATTCTCAATGCCATAGATCCTATCCATCCGATCCCACTTCATGGACGTCGTATTCCGTCTTTCGACAAGTTGCGTAAATTCAGTCATATGTATTCCCCCTGTACCATCTGTATTCTTTCACAATCCTATGCTATCATAAATAAAAAAGAAAAATCAGGTGACTTGGTGTGCAAACTGCAGAAATCAATAAAAAAGCAGCGGCTCTGCTGGAAGAATGGGACCCGTTCCTAGCGGGGCCGAAAGCGTATGGACGGGAGATCGCGATAATCCTGGGCGAACTGGAAGTCCTGGATCATCCGAGTGATCTCGCAAAACGGATCCGCGATGTCTATGAACCTTGTTGCGGTCTGTGGATTCCGCTGGAAGACTGCATGCAGATCTCCTATAAGCTGCTCGCTGTGAAGTTCGAAGCGAAATGTATCATATCGTAATAGGCAGTACGGCCGTCAAGTGACTATCTTTTGCTCCCGCTAGTGTTCCGATGCTATACTGATAGTGGCCGTTATGGCAATTTCAGATAGTCAAAACACGATTGGGAGCTGTTCGCATGACAGGTAAATACGAAGCAGGTCAGGAACTGTCAGGTACAGTGACGGGGATTCAGCCTTATGGCGCATTCGTCGCTCTGGATGATCAGACACAGGGGCTCGTCCACATTTCCGAAATCACATACGGATTTGTGAAGGACATCCATGAGCATCTGGCTGTAGGGCAGCAGGTGAACGTGAAGATTTTGGATGTTGATGAACAAGATCACAAGATCAGTCTGTCCATCCGGGCATTGCAGGAACCGCCTGCTGCCGCTAAGAAAAACAACCGCCCCCGCAAGTCGCTGCAAGAACGGGTCGACGAGCAGGACGAAACAGGATTCAACTCACTGAAAGACAAACTTCGCGACTGGATCGACAAATCAGGCTATTGAAGACGGAGAAGGGGCATCATGCCTCTCCTCCGTTTTTGTTTTTCCGCAGCCGGTATTGCAGATTCTGCCGGCTCATCGACAGGGCATTCGCTGTGCGGGTGATATTTCCGTCATGCATGGCAAGCGCCCGCTGTATATAGTAGGATTCCGCTTCCCGCAAGAACTTGTCGAGCGGCAGGAAATCACTGCCGCCTGCCGGCTGGAATGGGGAGGCAAGGGCTGTGCCGGTTTCCAATGCATTGCTCTTGTTCCTGAAATGGAGCGGCAGCATATCCACTGATATAATCGTCTCCGACGAGGCGAGTGACGCGACCTCATCGAGCAGCACTTCGAGCTCGCGCATATTTCCCGGCCAGGAGTACGACAGGAACAGATCCTGTACATCCTCTGTGATGTCTTCCAAGACCGTCCCGAAGCTTTCTCTGCGTCTGGCCAAATATCTCCTGACGAAGGGCAGGATATCTTCCGTCCGTTCCCGCAAAGGAGGGAAGCGGATCGTGAAAGAGGCAAAGAAGTAATAGAGTTCCTTCAGTAGTACACCTGAGGAGATGAGTTCCACGGGATCTTCCCCGATACTTGCGATGAACTGCCGTGACCCTGCTTCAGAGGTTTCAAGGATTTCCAGCAATTTTCGCTGGAGCTTGATGGATAGAAAGTCGATACGTTCACAAAATAACGTGAACGGTGCGTCTTCTGCCAATTTTCCAGCCAGCCGTTCGATGGCCTGCATATCCGAACGATTGCAATATAGCGTATAGAACGATGAGTCCTCATCAGGCACCTCATGATGGATCCCTTGCGCGACAAGGTCTTTCCCAGTGCCGGCTTCTCCTATGAGCAGAACAGGGAGCCGTGCGCGCACCGCTTTCTTGGCCGTCGCGATGATTCGTTTCATGGACTCCGACTCAGCCACGATATGGTTGAGAAGGATGGGATCCCTGTCCTTCTTCAGCGGCTGGAGGACGAACTTCTCGAGTGCAGTGACGTCATGTGACAATTCGATCGCGCCGATCAGCCGTCCGTCCTGGACGATCGGATAGGTGTTATTGATGGTCGTGATTTCGGTTTCATTGCGGTTCCAGTACGTCTGTTTGATATTCAGCTGTTCTTTTCCGTTTTGCAGCACTTCCATAAGTGTGCTCGGCTGCTGACGGAATTTAAACAGTTCAAGGATGGACAACTCCCGGATATCCTCGAGTTCCAGCCCTTCGATCTCTTTCATCTTGTCATTGTAGATTATCGTCCGGCCATCACTGTTGACAGCGTGGATGCCGATTCCCGCATTCTGGACAGCGAATTCATAGAAAGGGAAGAGTGATTCGTCGAAACTGTTCATTCATTGACACCGCCCAACTTTTTCTCTGTTTTAAACAATAATACTTGCAATGCGCAATAATATCTTGCATTATTATAAATGTAATCACGAACGGAGTGCAAACTTTTTTTGCGCTAATTCAAAGGAGGACTATCATGATTCCCTACAAACATGAACCATTTACAGACTTCACTAAGGAAGAAAATAAAAAAGCATTCGAGGAAGGCTTGAAAACAGTTGAAGCTTACCTTGGTAAAGATTATCCCCTGATTGTAGGCGGAGAGCGTATCATGACAGATGACAAGCTAGTGTCATTCAATCCAGCCAACAAAGAAGAAACAATCGGCCGCGTATCCAAAGCGAGCAAAGACATCGCGGAAAAGGCGATGAAAATCGCTGACGAAACGTTCAGCACATGGAGAAAGACAGATCCGCAGATGCGTGCGGATATCCTGTTCAAAGCAGCTGCAATCGTACGCCGCCGCAAGCACGAATTCTCAGCTCTTCTGACGAAAGAAGCAGGGAAGCCTTGGAACGAAGCGGACGCGGACACTGCTGAAGCAATCGACTTCATGGAATACTACGGCCGCCAGATGCTTACGCTGAAAGACGGCATCCCTGTAGAAAGCCGTCCGGGCGAGTTCAACCGTTTCGGTTACATTCCGCTCGGCGTAGGCGTTGTCATCTCCCCATGGAACTTCGCATTCGCGATCATGGCCGGAACAACTGTCGCAGCACTCGTGACAGGTAATACAGTTCTTCTGAAACCTGCATCGACAACTCCGGTTGTTGCCTACAAGTTCATGGAAGTGCTCGAAGAAGCAGGAATGCCTGCAGGTGTTGTAAACTACGTGCCGGGTTCAGGCGCTGAAGTGGGCGACTACCTCGTCGACCACCCGCGTACACGGTTCGTCTCCTTCACAGGATCGCGCGAAGTCGGAACACGCATCTACGAGCGCGCTTCGAAAGTGAACGAAGGGCAGATCTGGCTGAAGCGTGTCATCGCTGAAATGGGCGGTAAAGATACAATTGTCGTGGACAGCGAAGCGGATCTTGAACTTGCTGCTCAGTCCATCGTCAAATCGGCGTTTGGCTTCAGCGGTCAGAAATGCTCGGCCTGCTCACGTGCCATCATCCATGAAGATGTGTACGACACAGTTGTCGGCCGTGTCGAGGAACTGACGAAGGAATTGACGTACGGAGATCCGGCGGACCAGTCGAACTTCGCAGGTCCTGTTATCGACAAAAATGCTTTCGATAAAATCATGGGTTATGTTGAAATCGGCAAAAAAGAAGGACGTCTCATCGCGGGCGGCGAAGGGGACGACTCAAAAGGGTTCTTCATCGCACCGACAGTATTCGCTGACGTCAAGCCTGATGCACGTATCATGAAAGAAGAAGTATTCGGACCGTTCGTCGCATTGGCGAAAGCGAAAGACTTCACAGAAGCTATCGAAATGGCGAACGACACAGACTACGGCCTGACAGGCGCAGTCATCACGACGAACCGTGAACACTTGGAGCAGGCTCGTGAAGACTTCCATGTCGGGAACCTGTACTTCAACCGCGGCTGCACAGGCGCGATTGTTGGATACCAGCCATTCGGCGGATTCAACATGTCCGGAACTGACTCGAAAGCAGGCGGCCCGGATTACCTGCAGCTCCACATGCAGGGCAAGACAACTTCGGAAATGTTCTAATAAGCTGATCAGACAACTATCACAGCAGCCTGCCCCAGGGCAGGCGCTGCTTTTACATAACAAACCGAGGAGGGATTTTGAATGTCTGTATCTCAACAAGTGATTGAACAAACAAACAAGTATGGTGCACCAAACTATCATCCGCTGCCGATCGTTATTTCTGAAGCCGAAGGTGTATGGGTAAAGGATCCGGAAGGTAACAAATATATGGATATGCTTTCTGCGTACTCTGCAGTGAACCAAGGACACCGTCACCCGAAAATCATCCAGGCACTGAAGGACCAGGCAGACAAAGTAACCCTTACTTCCCGTGCATTCCACAGCGACCAATTGGGCCCATGGTATGAAAAAGTGACTGAACTGTCAGGCAAAGAAATGGCTCTTCCGATGAACACAGGAGCTGAAGCTGTAGAAACAGCGATCAAAGCAGCGCGCCGCTGGGCATATGATGTCAAAGGCGTTGAAGCGGACAAAGCGGAGATCATCGGCTGCGAAGGCAACTTCCATGGCCGGACGATGGGTGCTGTTTCCCTTTCATCCGACCCTGAATACAAGCGCGGGTTCGGTCCGATGCTGCCGGGCATCAAGCTTGTGCCGTATGGCGATATTGATGCACTTGAACAAGCGATCACGAAAAATACAGCTGCCTTCATCATCGAGCCGATTCAAGGGGAAGCAGGAATCCTCATCCCTCCTGCAGGCTATTTGAAAAAAGCGCGCGAACTCTGCAAGGAGAACAATGTATTGTTCATTGCAGACGAAATCCAGGCGGGTCTTTGCCGTACTGGTAAAATGTTTGCATGTGAGTGGGAAGATGTAGATCCTGATATGTATATCCTCGGCAAGGCATTGGGCGGCGGCGTGTTCCCGATTTCCTGTGTCGTTGCAGATAAGGAAGTCCTGGAAGTGTTCAACCCTGGTTCACACGGTTCGACATTCGGCGGAAACCCGATGGCGTGCGCAGTTTCCATCGCATCCCTGGATGTCCTGCAGGATGAGAAACTCGCTGAACGCTCGGAAGAACTCGGCAACTACTTCAAAAGCGAGCTCGCAAAGATCGAGAACGACGTCATTAAAGAAGTCCGCGGACGCGGTCTCTTCATCGGCATGGAGCTGACAGAAGAAGCGCGGCCATATTGTGAAAAACTGAAAGAACTTGGCCTGCTCTGCAAAGAAACGCATGATACAGTCATCCGTTTTGCGCCGCCTTTAGTGATCAGCAAAGAAGATTTGGACTGGGCAATCGAGAAGATCAAAAGTGTCTTTGCGAACTAAAAAACTTTCCAATTCGACAGACCGATATGATACGATGAACTAGGAAAAACCATTATGAAACAAAGAGGCGAGCCAAACCAATGACTGAAAACCTGAATCTGTTCACATCTACACAAGTTGTTATCAAAGAGGCACTTGACAAGCTGGGCTACGATGAAGGCATGTATGATCTTCTGAAAGAACCGATGCGCATGACGGAAGTCCGCATTCCGGTCAAAATGGACGACGGGAAAGTGAAAGTATTCACTGGATACCGCGGCCAGCATAACGATGCAGTCGGCCCTACAAAAGGCGGCGTGCGCTTCCACCCAGACGTGACATTGGACGAAGTCCGTGCGCTGTCGATGTGGATGACGCTGAAAGCCGGTATTGTAGATCTCCCGTATGGCGGAGGTAAAGGCGGCGTTGTCTGTGATCCGCGAGAAATGTCGATGGGTGAGCTGGAACGTCTGAGCCGCGGCTATGTACGCGCTCTTTCCCAAGTGATGGGGCCGACAAAAGACATTCCTGCTCCGGACGTCTTCACGAACGCTCAGATCATGGCGTGGATGATGGATGAATACAGCCGGATCGACGAGTTCAACTCTCCGGGCTTCATCACAGGCAAACCGATTGTCCTCGGCGGATCACAAGGCCGTGACCGTGCGACTGCTGAAGGTGTTACAATCATCATCAACGAAGCAGCGAAACGCCGTGGCATTGATATGAAAGGTGCACGGATCGTCATCCAGGGATTCGGCAACGCCGGAAGCTTCCTGTCGAAGTTCCTTCATGATGCAGGTGCGAAAGTCATCGGTATCTCGGATGCATACGGTGCATTGCATGATCCGGACGGTTTGGATATCGACTATCTCCTTGACCGCCGCGACAGCTTCGGAACAGTCACGACGCTGTTCGAAAACACACTGACGAACGAAGAACTGCTCGAGCTGGATTGCGATATCCTCGTTCCGGCAGCGATCGAAAACCAGATTACGGAGCACAACGCACACAACATCAAAGCGAATATCGTTGTGGAAGCGGCGAACGGACCGACAACGAGCGAAGCGACCAAGATTCTTACGGACCGCGGTATCCTCCTCGTTCCGGACGTGCTGGCAAGCGCTGGCGGCGTAACGGTTTCCTACTTCGAGTGGGTGCAGAACAACATGGGCTATTACTGGTCTGAAGAGGACGTGCGTGAACGTATGACCGAGAAAATGGTCACAGCCTTCGATAATGTCTACACGCAGGCAACTACGCGCGGCATTGACATGCGTCTTGCAGCTTATATGATCGGAATCCGCAAAACAGCGGAAGCCTCCCGTTTCCGCGGATGGGCATAAGGAGTACAGAAGAGCGTCCCGCTGCCGGGGCGCTCTTTTCCTGTCTGGCGGTCTATGCAAATCAGTTGCACCGCTGAAAGCTGTGAAACATAATAGAAGGTACCTGAGGAGGCGATGGAAATGGATAATTTCGTATTCCAAAATCCTGTCAAACTGCTGTTCGGAAAAGGACAGGTCAGCAACTTGGCAGACGAACTGAAACAATATGGAAACAAAGTGCTTGTCGTGTACGGCGGCGGGAGCATCAAAACTAATGGTGTGTATGATGATGTCATGAATGTCCTGAAAGACGGCGGCATGACGATCCATGAATTCGGCGGAGTGGAGCCGAATCCCCGTCTGTCCACAGCGATCGCGGCAGCCGATCTGTGTAAGCGGGCAGAAATCGACGTCATCTTGGCCGTCGGCGGCGGCTCGGTCATCGACTGCACAAAACTCATCGCCTGTGCGGCAAAGTATGACGGGAATCCATGGGATTTCGTTGTCCGCAAAGCGACACCGCAAGATGCACTTCCATTCGGCACTGTCCTGACTTTGTCAGCGACCAGCTCGGAGATGAATGCCGGTTCGGTCATAACGAACGAAGCAACGCAAGAGAAATACGGATGGGGAACACCCCTCAACTACCCGAAATTCTCCGTTTTGGATCCGACGTATACAATGTCTGTTCCCCGTGATCAGACAGTCAATGGAATCGTCGATACAATGTCCCATATCTTCGAGGAGTATTTCAATGAATCCTCGAATACGCCATTCCAGGACGAGATGTGTGAAAGTGCTCTCCGCACGATTATCCGTACAGGCGCCCAAGTCGTCGATCACCCCGATGATTACGAGCTCCGTGCGACAATGATGCTCGCAGGCGTCTGGGGATTGAACGGCTTCCTGCGAATGGGGTATACAGGTGACTGGGGAACCCATGACATCGAACATGCAGTATCGGCAGTCTACGACATCCCGCATGCCGGAGGACTTGCAATCCTGTTCCCTGAGTGGATGCGCTATACGATGCATCTGAACCCGAAACGGTACGCACAGCTCGCAGTGAATGCATTCGGTGTGGACCCAGAAGGGAAGTCAGATGAGGAAATAGCAATCGAAGGCATTGAGAAACTGGAAGCGTTCTGGTCATCGATCGGTGCGCCGCGCAAGCTTGCGGACTACGACATCGATGATTCAAAAATCGAGCTGATGGCAGAAAAAGCAGCTGTCAATGGCCCGCTCGGCAATTTCGCCAAGCTGTCCAAACAGGATGTTGTTCAGATTCTGACAAATTCACTATAAAAAAACGAACCGGCGCCAATTCAAAATTTGGCGATCCGGTCCGTTTTTTATTCTGGTAATTTTTTTCGGTTTTCGATGAGACGGGAGCTGTTCGTGTCGTTCCAGGACTGGATGCCGTCATCACCGATCAGCGAAATGATCACGTCCTGTATTCCTTTCTGTGACAGCACGAGAGTCATCAGGCGATCTTTCACAGCGAGCACATATTCCACTGTATTGGCAGTAGAGACTTCCGCGACGATTTCAACATGCAGGCTTTCCCCTTCTTTCACAACTTCCACACGCTGGATGTCGACTATGTCGGGGTCTTCGGCAACCAGATGTGCGATATGGGCCAGCATTTCCTCATCCGTCTCGCCGATTGCTCCGCGCGCGTTTTCAAGGAACACCTTGCCGACGACGTAAAACATCATCCCACCGATTGCGATGGATGCAATCCCTTCGGCTGCTGTCCATCCGAGGAAGTGGGCCAGCAGGACAGCGATGAATGCAATGACACCTCCGCTCGTTGCCACCAGATCTTCCATGAATACCAACTTTGTCGGGGGCTTCGCTTTGGACAGATGAGCAAAGCTCTTTGGTAGGGAAGAGATCCCATTATGGGCCAGTCCTGCATCGTGCATCACTTCCTTGGAAGCTTTGTAGAGCACGAATGATTCCAGAACAATGCCTAGCCCTAATACACCGAGGTTAATGAGGAGTCCGGTGCTCTCCGCAGGGTGCAAAATGTGATGGATACCTCCGATGATCGTTTCATAGGAAAGAATGGCAACGACAAGGACGGCGCCCAGGCAGACCAGATTGACGATACGTCCGAACCCGTTGGGGAACTTCGGGGTCGGGGCCTTTTTGGATAGAGCGGATCCCGTATAGACAAACAGCTGATTTGCGGCGTCACCCAATGAGTGCATCATCTCCGCATACATTGCGACGTTGCCGGTAAGAAAGAAGGCGCCTGCTTTCAATACAGAGATTATTAAATTGACGATTGCCGCCATGAGAGCGGATCTGTTTCCGTTTTTCAGTAATCCGATCCAACCATTCATTACATCAGTCTCCTTTTAAGTCGCTAGTGGCAATAGTATAGCAAGCCAGATGGGAAAGTCCGGTCAGGCAGCAGCCGGCTGTTTTATTTGCTGAATGTGCAGAACAACCGGCTGTGCTATACTGATTGCTATAACCATTCTCAATCTTTTTCAATCGCTGTCATTGATAGAAAGTGAAGTGTTGTTCATGAACAAGCCTGCTGTCCATCCGGCAATCCCTATTATCATAGGTGTAATTTCTGTTGCCCTTTCTGCCATATTTGTAAAATTGGTGAGTGCTGAAGCCGGAGTCACCGCATTCTATAGGATGTTTTTCTCGGTGATCTTCATGCTTCCCGTTTTTTTATTGAAATACCGGAAGGAAATCAGGGTTCTGACAAAAAGGGATTGGGTTTTTTCCACCCTGGCAGGAATCTTTTTAGCGTTCCATTTCATCTTCTGGTTTGAATCATTGAATTATACATCGGTTGCAAGCTCGACCGTTCTGGTGACACTGCAGCCGATATTCGCATTCGCAGGTACATACTTCTTCTTTAAGGAGAAGATATCGGTAAAAACCATTCTGTCCGCAGTAATTGCGATAATGGGCAGTGTGATCATCAGCTTCGGTGATTTCCGGCTGGGGGGCAGTGCGTTCTTCGGGGACGTCCTCGCT
>NZ_LN651335.1 GCF_000826145.2 Sporosarcina koreensis | reverse complement strand
TTCTTGCTGGCATCATTTAAGATGTCTATCAGATCTGTTGATCTGGTTTTGTCTGTTCCGCCGACGGGGTCGGCTTCCCAAACGTTAATTCGTTGACATTTTGCTGTTCAGTTTTCAAGGTTCATGTTGTAATGATAATGGAGCGGGTGAAGGGAATCGAACCCTCATCATCAGCTTGGAAGGCTGAGGTTTTACCACTAAACTACACCCGCATTATATGGCGCGCCCGGCAGAAGTCGAATCCACAACCTTCTGATCCGTAGTCAGACGCTCTATCCAATTGAGCTACGGGCGCTCTTTGAGATAAATAAATTTGGTGCGGTAGAGAGGACTTGAACCTCCACGGGTTATTCACCCACTAGGCCCTCAACCTAGCGCGTCTGCCATTCCGCCACTACCGCGTATTTATTATTTTTGCGACATCCCTTATTATACAGGACTCGCAGTTGTTGTCAATACTTTTTTTAAAAAAAGTATTGAATGGTGAGCCATGCAGGATTCGAACCTGCGACCCTCTGATTAAAAGTCAGATGCTCTACCAACTGAGCTAATGGCTCGTTCATTTAAAATCCAAAACGAAAATGTTTGCTTAAAATACCTGACAGTATTTTGCGCAAAGTTTTTTAAACGAAGTTTAAAAAACTTGGCTGGGGTAGCTGGATTCGAACCAACGAGTGACGGAGTCAAAGTCCGTTGCCTTACCGCTTGGCTATACCCCAGTATTCACATATTCATTGAAGAATAACATGGTGACCCCTACGGGATTCGAACCCGTGTTACCGCCGTGAAAGGGCGGTGTCTTAACCGCTTGACCAAGGGGCCGTCATTATGGTTGCTGTGTTGCGTTGTCGTTGTTCCCAATCGACTTTTTCTATTATAGACAGTCTTTCAGCAATCGTCAACAGTTTTTCTGAAAAAGTTTTAAAAAGCGGCCGAACCCTTTTGCTATCAAGGATCCAGCCGCCTTTGAACAGATCTTCATGTTGTTTCTTCCAGCTTCCCATGGCACTTTCCGCATCGATACCGAGCTGTATCCACCCGTTTCTTCCTTTCATATTTCATCCGGCAGACACTGCACGTATACTCGCGTACTCTGCGTGCCTGTCTAGCGGCCATCGGTTTGCAGTATCGGGGGGAACCTGTCCTCTGCAGCAGTTCCCTGAAATCCCGGTCACCGTGTTTGTATCCTCTGCCTTCTATATGAAGATGATAATGACACAATTCATGTTTCAGGACGCCGATCATTTCTTCCCTTCCATGGACGCGCTCCACTTCTGGATTCACTTGGATGGAGTGATCTCCAAGCATATACCTGCCCCCAGTTGTGCGGAGGCGGGGATTATAGACAGCCTCATGCACAAACGGCTTATGAAAATAGCGCAGGGAGAGCTGCTCGGCCAATGACTGGAGTTCGCTTTCAGGCATCTGCCGTTCTTGGGGGCTCATTTACCTGCAGGCGGCAGCATCGTTAAGGATATTCTTCCTTTTGCTTTGTCGACCGCCTCTACCCACACCGTTATGATATCCCCCGAAGCCACTACGTCCAGCGGGTGTTTCACATATCCCTTTTTCAGTTTAGATATGTGGACAAGGCCGTCCTCGTGCACGCCGATATCGACGAAAGCTCCGAAATCGACGACATTCCGTACGGTCCCCTGCATTTCCATCCCTTCATGCAAGTCTTTCAAATCCAGAATGTCCGCTTTGAGCAGCGGCTGGGGGTATGCATCACGCGGATCCCGGTTCGGACGTTTCAGCGTCTCAATGACGTCTTTCACTGTTGCATGGCCGCTGCCGAGCTTTTCTGCCGTCTCCCTGCAGTCGAGGGCTGACAAAGCTTCCACTGCTTCGCTGGATCCGATCTGTTTCTTCGTTAGACCGGCTTCTTTCAGGATGTCTTCCGCAAGTTTGTAACTTTCCGGGTGTATGCCTGTTGCATCGAATGGTTCTTTCGCATTCGGAATGCGGAGGAAGCCGATCGCCTGCTCGTATGTCTTGGCACCGAGTCTCGGAATCTTTTTCAGCTCAGTCCGTTTTTCAAACCGGCCTTCCTCTTCCCGCTTCCTGACGATATTTTCCGCAACATTCTTGGACAGCCCGGCAACATACTGGAGCAGTGAAGCAGACGCTGTGTTGACGTTGACACCGACCCTGTTCACGGCGGTTTCCACGACAAAGGACAGTGAGTCTGTCAACTGCTTTTTCGGCACATCATGCTGGTATTGTCCCACCCCGATGGATTCAGGATCGATTTTCACCAATTCAGAGAGCGGGTCCTGCAGACGCCGCGCTATGGAAACTGCACTGCGCTGCTCTACCTGCAGGTCCGGAAATTCCGCCCGTGCCAGCGGTGAAGC
Source organism: Sporosarcina koreensis (assembly GCF_000826145.2). Lineage (GTDB taxonomy): Bacteria > Bacillota > Bacilli > Bacillales_A > Planococcaceae > Sporosarcina > Sporosarcina trichiuri. Next base: position 423,500 of record NZ_LN651335.1, on the reverse strand, counting down.
CGAATAGACGCTTGCCCCTGCTTCATTGACAATGACGTAGGATACCTCTGAATCGATGTCCCGGATGATGTCAGCAATGAACTTCTCCGTCTCCCTGGAGGCCGTGCCGTTTCCTATTGCGATGAGCTGGATCCCATACTTGTCCAGCAGCTGCAGGACAGTCTGTTTTGCAGCCGCCTTCTGGGGTTTGGGCGGATGCGGATAAATCACGGAAATATCCAGCATCTTGCCCGTCTCATCGATGACAGCAAGTTTACAGCCTGTCCGGAATGCAGGGTCCACGCCGAGCACCATCCGTCCTTTCAATGGTGGCTGCAGTAATAGGCTTTTCAGGTTTTCCGAGAACACGTGGATTGCCTGGGTTTCCGCTTTTTCGGAAAGAGCAGCCCGTATTTCCCGTTCCACAGACGGGGCGATCAGCCGCTTGAACGAGTCTTCCAGTGCTTCCTCGACGTGCTTTGCCGCAGGCGAGGAAGCGCGTTTGATAACAAACCGCTGCAGGTCGCCTATGATCCGTTCAGCAGGAAAGCCGATGGCAACCCGCAGGACGTTCTCTTTCTCTCCGCGATTGAGTGCCAGCACCCGGTGAGGGACGACTTTGGCTAGCGGTTCTTCATAGTCGTAGTACATCTCGAAGACGCCTTTTTCATCGTCAGCAGCCTTTTTCATCGAGGATAGGATCGTTCCCCCAGCCCAGGACAGCTTCCGCACTTTGTCGCGTACAGCAGCATCATCTGCCATCCGCTCGGCCAGAATGTCGCGTGCACCGGCAAGTGCTTCGTCGGCAGTACCGACTTCCTTTTCAGGATTCACATAGGCTGATGCGATTGATTCGGGCTGTTCGTTCGTGAACAGAGACAGTTTATCCGCAAGTCCTTCCAGCCCTTTTTCGATGGCAATCATCGCCCGTGTCCGGCGCTTCTGTTTATAGGGGCGGTACAAGTCCTCAAGCCGCTGCAGGACATCCGCAGTTTGGATCTGCGTTTCAAGCTCCGGTGTCAGCTTTCCCTGCTCTCCGATGAGCCGTAGCACTTCTTCTTTTCGCTGCTCCAATCCCTTGCTGTATTGGTATGCGTCTTCAATATCCTTGATCTGGACTTCATCGAGTGACCCCGTCGCTTCCTTTCGATACCGCGCAATGAAAGGGACCGTGTTGCCTTCTTCCAGTAGATCCACCACTTGCTTTGTCTGTTTTACCGAAAGGCCAGCCCGCTTGGCGGTCAACTCCATGATGCGTTCTTCCATATCCATTCCCCCTGTCTGTACTAGTCAGTTTACCATGAAAACAACTACAAAAAAGCCCGCTTCTCACTTACAGAAGCAGGGTTCCTGTGATGAATGTCGCATCGTCGCCCGGTTTAACGGTTTCCCGCACCATTTCAGAAAGCGCAAGCGGATCGTCGCTGCGGCTCAGCAATGCTTTCGGACTTCGCAATTCAACGCCATCGGAATGCATGAAGAAGATATCTCCATGCTCATATGAATACTCTTGTGTTTTCATTTTTTGGGGACGTCCTGACAGATATCCCATGACTGGCAGCGGGTACAGCATCTTGCCATCCTGCTGGCGGATGTACAGACGCACATTGCCGACACAGCTGTGCTGGATGGTTTTTTTAGCATAATCCACTTTGATGATTGCGACGGCTGCGCCTCTTTTCTGCACCATGTGTTCGTTGATGCGGCTGAGCAGTTCTTCGATCGTCTCTTCATGATGTTCTTCCAGAATCTGCGGCATCACTTCAGCCGACTGCCGGGCCAGTACGCCGCTGCCCAGTCCGTCTGCAATCGCACACACGAAGTAGTCCTCTTCAGAGTGCAGGAAGTAGACGTCGCCCGAGTCACGATTTCCACCTTTGGCTTGTTGGAATATATAGGCCTCGATATGATCGTTTCTGAACGCTTCCATATTACGAAGCTCCGCCAGCCGCAAGTATCGCTTCCTGAAGCTTTTTAATCGCTTTTCGCTGAAGTCTCGATACGTGCATCTGTGATATCCCAAGCAGTTCCCCAGTCTCTTTTTGGCTCAGCTGTTCAATATATGTATATTGGATAATCTGTCTTTCCCTATCCGATAATACATCCAGGGCATTTGCGACAAGGAGCCGCTGGTCCGTTTTCTCATAGCCCTCATCAGTCGAGCCGATAATATCAAACAGCGTAACGGTGCCACCCTCGGAATCAGCCTCCAGCGTGTGATCCATGGAAAGTGCCTGGTAGCTGCGTCCCATTTCCATCGCTTCCAGTACGGATTCTTCATCTACTTCGAGGTAATCGGCAATTTCGCTCACCAATGGAGAGCGCTGCAGTTCAGTTGTCAGCGTTTCGACAGTAGCCTTTATGCGCGGGCCGAGTTCTTTGATGCGGCGCGGCACGTGAACCGCCCACGTCTTGTCCCGGAGGAATCGTTTAATTTCCCCGATGATGGTAGGGACAGCAAACGCTTCGAAACTGCGTCCAAAGTCAGGGTCATATCTGCGGATGGCACCCAGCAGTCCAAGCATCCCCACTTGCGCGATGTCTTCGTGATACGATTTCCCTTTGGAATATTTGCGTGCAATCGACTGGACAAGCCGTTCGTAGTGCAGAACCAGCTGTGTCTGCGCTTCTTCGTCTTCCGTTTCCTGGTAACGGCGTATCCACTCAAGCACTTGCTCCTGCACAAGCGGATCACGAGTAGGCTGTTTGTTTGACATCCAATTCGCCCCGCTCTCTGCCAAGATATTTGGTCATGAAAACAGTGACTCCTTTTTCATGATGGACTTTCACCTCATCCATCAGCGTTTCCATCAGATAGAGCCCAAGTCCTCCTTCGCGCAGCAGTTGGACATCGGACTCGGTTTCCGTATAAGGTCCTACCTGTTTTTTCGTTTCTTCGAAGTCGAAACTCTGTCCATGATCAGCCACCATGATCTCCAGCTTGTCCTCATATAATGCACAGCCGACTACAATTTCACCTTCTTCGTCCTCAACATACGCATGCCGGACAGCGTTCGTGATCGCTTCACTGGAGGCAATCTTCAGATCCTCGATATCGTCATATGTAAACCCCAATCGGCTTGCCAATCCTGAAATTGTCAGTCGTGCTACGCCCACATACTCGGCTTTCGCAGGAACCTTAATTTCGATGTAGTCAAACGGTGCCATTTACGTCCCCACTTTCCATTTCAATCTCTACGATGTCATCGAGTCCCGTGATTTCGAATAGGCGTTTCAAACGTTTGTTCAAGCCGGTGATTTTGACAGAGCCATCCAGCGCCTTCACTTTTTTATAAAATGCAACGAATACGCCAAGTCCTGTGCTGTCCATATAGTCGACTTCCGAAAAATCGAGCACCGCCTGGCATTCCGGCTGGTCAGCCACCTGGTCTAGCCGTTCTTTCAGAATAGGCGCTGTAAAGGCATCTATTTCTCCGACAATCTTAAAAACATGCACACAGTCTTTTTCCTGTACATCGACTTGTAAATTCATTTATCTGCACCCCATACTTTCTGTTCTAAATTGAATTAGACCTCTAAAGTGGTTTATACCCGCTGGGCACGCCGTTAAACATCCTATTCCTTTTTAAACAGAACTAAAGTGAAATCGTCATGAAGCATATAATTCTGCATCTTGAAGAGCTCTGTATACATGTAATCGACAATCTGCTGCGCCGGCTGCTCTCTGACGCTTCTCAGCATATCGAAAATGACATCCTCGCTGATGAACCCTTCGGCATTCCGCCCTTCTGTCACCCCATCGGTCAGCATGACGATGAAATCGCCAGGCTGCAGCTCGACAGACTTCTGTTCGAATTCGACCTCTTTCCGGATACCGAGAAGCAGTCCTTTCGAGTCGAGTTCCATGAAGCGGTCTTCCGATGCACGGTACAGCAGTGCAGGCTCATGCCCCGCAGAGCCATAGGTGAATCTGTTATGAGCGCCGTCGTATTTGGCATAGAACATGGAGATGAACATCGAATCGTCCATACTCTTTTCAACGATCTGATTGATGACCTGCAGAACATGGTGCGGTTCTGTCGCTTTCTCACGCAGACTGTCCATGCCGAACTTGATCATCGACATGCATAAGGCAGCAGGCAATCCTTTCCCCATCACATCCGCAACCGCCACACACGCTTCGCCGTTCTCCTGCTCGATGAAATAGACATAGTCGCCGCTCATCTTTTTCGCCGGCTTGCTCACGACACCAATATCCAATCCGCAGACTTTCGGGACCGATGTCTCAAGGAGCATATCCTGTACTTTGACTGCCACATCCATCTCGATCTGCATCGCTTCCTGTTTACGAACGAGGCTCTGGTGTTCCATGAGCGCAAGGCCGTAATGGATCATTACCTCGATCAGGAAATCATAGGACGGTCCGATACGTGCAGCGAGATCCGGGAAAATCTCCTCTACGGAAGTCTTATGGAGACTGATGACCTCTTCGGGCGAAATTTTGTATTCGATGAATTTCCGGCTCACTTGCTGCGCTGCATACAGATCGGTTTCATCCTCATTGGCGATGTATTTCTTCAACAGTTCATCATACTGTTTTCCAACGTCTCGAACCATTTGTCAATCTCCTTATCGCAGCCACTTCGTAGCGGTGATCGTTGTTCCCTTCCCGACTTCTGATTCCACTTTAAAGTCGTCCATCAAACGTTTGACGCCCGGCATTCCCGCACCGAGGCCTCCGGATGTGGAGAATCCGTCTTCCATCACTTTGCGCATGTCCGGGATCCCCGGTCCCTCGTCCGAGGCGATGATCGTGATGCCTTTCATGCCGTCTGTCGAAAGCCGCTCGATTTCAATCTTGCCTTTTCCGGCATACAAATAGATGTTACGCGCCAACTCACTGATTGCAGTCGTGATACGCGCTTGGTCCACTGTTCCGAATCCGGAGTTTTTCGCTTCATTTCGGCCGAGCTGTCGTGCAGCAACAATATCCCATTCCGTGAAAATCTCTACAGAAGACCGGTTGTCCATAGTCAGGCCTCCAATTCTTTACGCAGCTTCGTAAGTCCGTTTTCAAGATCGAGGGCTGTCATCACGTTTTCAAGACGGATGCCGAGCTCAATGAGCGTAATGGCTACAGCCGGCTGGATTCCGGTGATGACGACTTTCGCACCCATGAGGCTTGACATACTGATTACGTCGCCGAGTACTTTTGCTATGAATGAATCGATGAAATCGATCGACGTCAGGTCGATGACCACACCTCTTGCGGTTGTTTCGTGCATCTTGTTCAGCAGGTCCTCCTGGAACTGGATTGCTGTCTGATCATCCAGTTCCCATTGAATCGATACGATCAACACTTCATCTAGTTTCAAAATTGGTATCCGGACATTCATAATTACTCAACCTCCACAATTTCTCGGTTTGTCAGACTCAGCGCTTCCGCCATCCCTCTGCGCAGTGTGCTGGTTGTTGTAAAATCACTCAAATTGATGCCCAGTGCGACGATAGTCTGGGCAATCTCCGGGCGTATACCGACGAGCATGCATTTGGCGCCGACAAGACGCACCGCATCAGCGGCCTGGATGATGTGATGGGCGACCATCGTATCGACGACCGGAACACCTGTAATATCCAGCAGCACGACTTCCGCCCGCTGTTCGACAACCCCTTCCAGCAGGTTTTCCATGATCAGCTTCGCCCGTTCCGTATCGATCGTGCCGACGAGGGGCATGATCGATACTTTTTCCACAACAGGAATCAGAGAAGCAGACAGCTCCTGAAGAGCGACTTTCTGTAATGTGTCGGTCTGTTCCCACTTAATGGCATATGCTTCGATGATGCTCTCCCGCAGCGGGTTGATCCAGCTGGTGAAGACGCCCATGAAGATACGGAGGTTCTGCTCAGTGATCACTTCTTCGTCTTCAAGCAGATTGAATACGACTGAAGCAAAATTATCGATTGCTTTGTTCACGAATTTGATGGACCATCCGAACCGGACGACCTTCTCCGTGAAATCGTCCAGCCGTTCGTTGTTCTGCACGGACTGGTCCTCATTTATGTTGGAAGTCATAAGTGTCGTGAACTCACGGCTTGTCTTTTCGACAAGATGCTGGGGCATGAAATGGAAGAAACGCTCCCCCTTCTCTTCCTTCATCATCTCTATCCATTTATCTATGATCGTGTCCATGTGCTCGTTCACGACGGACCTCATTTTGCTGTTCATAATCTGCCTTGTCCTCCCTCTCATACTGCTGCGTTCACTGTTTACTCTTTAGTATAACGGATAAACGGTCCAGAGGCATCTTTTCTGTACAAAAAAATCCATCCCGTTAAAGAGACGGAATGAATTTCTTTGTTATGTATGCCTAGATATTGGTCAAGCCGAAGCTCACCTCGAGTGCCGCATCCACCTTTTGCATGACATGCTGGTCCAGGTGTGTGATCTTATCGGTCAGTCTCGACTTGTCGAGTGTGCGGACTTGCTCGAGCAGGATAACGGAATCCCGCTCGAATCCATGACGCTCCGCATCAATCTCCACATGAGTCGGCAGTTTGGCTTTTTGTATTTGGGCTGTGATCGCCGCAACGATCACAGTCGGGCTGAACCGGTTCCCGATATCGTTCTGGATGACGAGGACCGGCCGTGTGCCGCCCTGTTCAGAACCGACAACAGGCGACAAATCCGCAAAAAAGACATCTCCGCGTTTAATTGCCAACTTTTCATCCTCCGCTTACGATTCGTTCCACCGTATGCTGAGCTTCGAATTCCGCATGCAGACATTCAGCTGCGATGCCGAGATTGATTTGCGACATTTCCACGTATCCGCGCATCATCTCTTCCCTGATTGTCGTCAGCTCACAATCAGTCCTCACACGCTTCGCCGAGTAATATCCGAAATCTCCCTGCTGCTCCTGATGGACGATCGTCTGTTCATTTTGTTTCAGCATATTGTTGGGGATTTCAATAAGCAGTTCTCTATTGTTCTGGTTACCATTCAACTCAAGCACCTCCGACAAAGACCCGTTCCTCATTTCTATACAAGTTCATCTTACCATTGGAGTTCGACAATGAAAAGACAAAACAGGAAATATAGCGACAAGGTATGAGATTCGGTACGGAAATTTGTCGAAAGTGCGAGAGTGTTAGAGTGCCGGCTTATCCCCTGATATACTGTCTTTGTACACGTCCGCCGATCGTCACAGCGATTTCATAGGGTATTGTCCCAAGACGATCGGCCCATTCTTCCATCTTTATTTCTTCGCCTTGCTGGGTGCCGATCAGGACGACTGGTTCCCCTTCCGAAATTTCCATCGGCAGGGTGATCATACATTGGTCCATGCAGATTGCTCCTGCTATAGGAATCCGGATTCCGCGGACAAGCACTTGCTGCTCCCGGAGATTCCGCTTCAGGCCGTCTGCATATCCGATCGGAAGCGTGGCAATCCATTCTCCTTCATGTGCGGCGTACGTGCTGCCGTAGCTGATCGTTTCGCCTTCTTCAGCCCGTTTGACGTAAGCAGCTTCCGTTTCGAGACGCAGCGCACGTTTCAGCGGAAACGGGAGCCGCCTTGCGATGACGTCACTCGGTGGAATTCCATACATCCCGATGCCGAACCGCACAGCGTCCAGGGCGTATTCCGGAAAACGGAATGCTGCGGCACTGTTTGCCGCGTGCACGCATGCTGGTCTCTCGGGGAATACCGAGAGAACATCCAGGAAACGGCTGAACTGCTGTTTCGTTTTGGAGGGGTCCTCTTCATCTGCGCGCGCAAAGTGTGTGAATGCACCGTCCACTTGGATTGAAGGAGCGGACGCCAGGAGTTCAGCAAGTTCCTCTGCCTCCCGTTCGTCCCTGATCCCTATTCTGCCCATTCCTGTGTCAAATTTTACATGGACATGCAATGTTTCTCTGGAACCTTTCAGAAATGCCGCCGTTTCTTTCGCCCAGGAAATTCCAGGGACAGTCAGGACGATGCGGCGGCGGATCGCTTCAGGGACAAATGAAACAGGAGCCGGTCCCATGACCAGGATCGGTTCTTCTATGCCGTCTTCCCGCAGTACAAGCGCCTCGTCCGGTGTGGCGACGGATACCATGGATGCCCCTGCCCGAAGCGCCGCTCTGGCACATTCGGAGGCGCCGTGTCCGTAGCCATCCGCCTTGACGACGGCTATTATGGCGGTGCGGCAGGGAAGTGCGGTCTTGAGATTCTTTACGTTGGACTCTATTGCCGCCAGGTCTATGATTGCCCGTGTCGGCCGGTACTCTGCACGCTGCCTCATAACGATCACCCTTTCAGAATCGGTATGATTATTATCATCCTGAAAGGGCGATGCGTCAATTCAGAGGAGATGTGCGGTCACGCTGTCTTATTTGACGACGTTCGGCTGCATCGAAGACGCCACTTGGATGAGCTCCCCTTCGCTGAGGGATTCCGATGCTGCGTAGAATGAGATGCCGTCCTGTTCCCAGCGGATTGTCTGACCGGACAGCGCCGCGACCGTGAATCCGAGATCGACCGGATCACCTTCAACCGAGACAGGCAGCTGATTATCCATCGCCACTGCCGGTTCCTGGACGATGACGAACTCTTTACCGCCGCCGCCATAAGATAGGAATAGGCGTGATCCCGAATCAGCCTCGACCGTTTCTTCGCTCAACAGTGTGACACCTTCGAACTGGGCAGTCGGATAGTACGTTTCCAGCTCAGCTTTCTTATCGTCGCCTTTCGGTTTCTCGTCTTTTTTCTCGTGATCCATGTTTTCCATTTCCACTGCATAATCCTTCGCATCGCGTTTTACACCAAGTGTAATCTTCTTGAATGTCACCCGGATTTTCTCCTCTTTGTTTTCATCGAGAAGCGTAACATGCGTCGGCAGCAGTGTCTTCTTATCAATATGGATCTGCTGTGTCGGCAATACCGCTTTCTGGTTGTTGCGGGTCGCCGTTTCAAAGACATACGTTTTGTCTTTTTCGGTCATCGTCGACTTCTTGTCGGCTTTGATGTCATCCGAGAGTGTGCTGATCAGGTAAGCCTGACTGTTCTGTGCCGGCCAGTCACTTTGGAATTTGTACGTTTTTCCGAGGGAAGGCGTCACGACGAAGACCCCTTCTTCGTTCCGGACGATCAGCTGCGATTCATCTTTCCCCTGTTGTGAAACATCCACCTTGTAGAAGTCCGGTTTCGTGTGCCAAACATTCACATCGTACGTCCGCGGCTCTTCCCCGGTCTTGATTTCCATGGTGGCCTGCAGGTCATACCCACTGGAATCATTCCACTTTCCGCTCAATTTTTTGACGACGTCTTCCTTGGACGGCGCCCCGCACGCTGTAAGCAACAAAAGAACTGCACCCAACAACACCGCAACTAGTCTGCTCCGCATTCAGTTCATCCTCTCCTATTTCAATCGGGTAGGTCATCTTATGAGGAGGGACAGTCGTTTATGCGGAGCTTATCCGATGTGTGCGGTATTTTGCAAAATAACTTGCGCGGCGGCGACCGTACGTGTGTGTGTGATGGAGACGAGGATTCCAGCCGAGTCCCCTTTGAACTTGAGAACAGGCGCACCCGTTCGTGCAGGCAGCACGGAAATATCCTGGAAGCTGCATTCCGGACCGATCCCGGTGCCCAGCGCTTTCGCAAATGCTTCCTTTGCGGAAAACCGCCCGGCGAGGAACTCGATTTTTCTTTTCTCGGAGAGCGTTTCATAGAGTGCCAGTTCCGCAGACGTCAAGATCCTTTCCCGGAATTTTGCTGATTTCCGGTCGAGCGTTTCAATTCTATCGAGTTCCGCAATATCCAATCCGATTCCTGTGATCATTGAATCACCTTCTTTCCATATAGCGCTGAATAATTGTATACTGATACAAAGATCGGGGGAGAGCAATGTTTATCCGTACTGAGAGTTTTTCACAATATATCCGGCAGTATCCAGTTGTGACAGCACTGCTTGCCAGTAATATTCTCATCTATCTTCTAACCATGATTCCCGGGATCGGGGACAGGATCTTCCTGTTCGGCGTCGGGGCCAATTACCTTGTTGAACAAGGGGAATATTGGCGTCTGGTCACACCGATGTTTTTGCACGGCGGCTTCATGCACCTGCTGTTCAACATGTTTTCATTGTTCATCTTCGGGCCGGAACTGGAGAAGGTGTCCGGGAAGGCCCGGTTTCTCACCGTCTATTTCCTGTCCGGGATTTTCGGCTGCATCGCGACGTTCTTCGTGTATGGCCCCGAGTTTACGCATGTAGGGGCGAGCGGTGCAATCTTCGGTATCTTCGGCGCGTTCGGCGCACTTGTCTATCATACGAAACATCTGCTGCCGCAGCTCCGCCAGATCATCCTGCCGATTATCGGCCTTGGTGTCGTGATGACGTTCGTCGGCCCGAATATCAATGCCGCCGCTCACATCGCCGGTCTCATCGTAGGATTTCTGATCGGGCTCAGCATTTTCCATCCGAAGCGAATCGTCAGCTGGCGCAAGCCGAAAGTGAAAATTGTCCGCAAGTAAAGGAAGACTGTCAATCTGCCGGCTGTCCCGGCAGATTGGCAGTCTTTTTGTATGCCGGCGGATGCGGCGTGACGGGTTAATGAGCGGATTGCGCCGGTTTATGAGCGGTTTCCAGGTTTTATGATCACTTTTCGAAGTTTATGATCATTTTCAGCGTTTTATGAGCGGAATCCTGGATTTATGATCACTTTTCGTAGTTTATGAGCGGAAATCCGTTTTTATGATCACTTCCCGCGGTTCAAGATCGCCATGCCGGATCCAGCGGCCGGCCGGCGGGATCTCCGGATTCCCCGGTGCCCGGTTCCGGGTCGTACCACTCCAGCATCCGCTCCGCTTCAATATGCTCCATCTGCCTGATGCCGACACGGTGGACGCCCATTCCTGATTTTACGTTTAAATGGATGGTAGCGACGTCTTTCCGTTTTTGAAAGATGGTCTGCCGCACTTCGGCCGATTGGATTCTCCTGCGCATCGTATAGGAAGTATCCAGTCCGAAACTGCGTGACCGGATAGTCGCCTGATTGCCTGTGATCCGCCAGGCGGCCGACCGGTGCTGCCACAGACCGAATGCCATGACAATCGGAAAAATAAGGAGCGACCAGAGTCCATATGGGTAGAAAAACCAGCTGATCAGCGCAGCGATCGGCACCATCCAGAAAAAGTCGATCCGATAGTAGAACTTGCGGCCCCGCTTCGGCAGCTTCTGCACGGGGTCTCTCAGATCGAGTTCCGGGAAGATCTCCTGAAGCGGCCCATACACTTCTTTCTTCTTCACCAGAGGGAACAGCTGGATCCGTGAGCCGTCTCCGGCCGCCCCGGCGCTGTGCACGACAACCCGGGCGTAGCCGAACAACTGACGGAGCGGGTTCTCCTGCAGACTGACACTCTGGATGCGGCTCAGCGGAATGGTCGTGCGTTTCTTCTCGATCAACCCCCGTGTGATGATGAGTTCATCCTCGACTACTCTAGCCTTGAAGCCGTAGTAGGAGAAGAACGTCATCGCGATCGACAGGACCCACGCACCGAGCAGAGCTGCCAAGACAAGCAGTCCGATCAGCAGGACGCCGAACTTCAACAGGCCGGCCAGCTCTGCACTTACTTTGTCGATCGGCAGGAATTCACCGAACTGCGAGAGGAAGAGGGCAGCGCCCGAAAAGATGACGCCGATTCCGCTGGAGGTTGTCGCCAGGATGATAAGCTGTTTCGGCGTCATCGCGAATATCTGTTCCCCTTCTTCTTCGGCGGTCTCCCGGTCCTCTGACAATTCCGTCTCTCCATCTTCCACCTGTTTTCGTTTGCCAGCCGCAATCCTCTGTTTGATACGGTCGGCGTCTTCCCGGGTGACAGCTGTCAATTCGGCTTCCGACTCGCCGCTGCCTGACGCGGCTGTTTCGACTTCCACTTTCACCAGACCGAACGGCCGGTGAAAGATGCCTTCCGTGTAATTCAGGCTCTGGATCCGTTCGAATGGGATATACCGCTTCTTCTTGACGAACAGTCCCGACTCGATGCGCAGTTCCCCGTCTTCGAACCAATAGGAGAACCGGAGCCATTTGATAAGGCCGCTCAGAATGAGGAATAGTGCAAGCCCTCCCCCGAACAGCAGGGACCAGTTGTCGAGGAACCAATTTCCCGTGTCGTTATTCCGGCTGCCGGTGAACAGGACGACCAGCAGCGGGAGAATCGCATCCTTCACAGCTTTCAGTGTCTCCACGAGCACTGTCACCCAGTGCAGTTTGTAATGCCGTTCAGACATCGTCTTCCGCCACCTTTGCAAGCGCTGAAATGCGGTTCCGCAATTCATCCGCTTCCCCGGCCTCCAGCATCGGGATCGAGTGCACGGTCGCCGCAGTGGAGATCGAAATCGCTGATAAAACGTAGCGCTTTAAAATCGGACCTTGTGCAGTGTCGACATGCTGGACACGCACCATCGGGATCAGCGTCCGCTTGACGATGAATATGCCGTGCTGCAGTTCGATCTCCGTCTCACGGACTTCATATCGCCATCTGGACCATCGGAGACGCGGAAACAGATTGATGAACAGGATGCCGAAAATGATCACGGCTGCCGAAGCGGCAACGTACACCCACCAGTGCCAATCGAATATGTATGCCAGGACTCCTGCACCGGCAGCCGGCAGCAGCGCGAGAAGCGTCTGCAGGATACCGTACAGGCGCCAGACCGTCAGTCCTTTTCTGGATAATTTGTTTGCTGGCTGCTTTCTCAAATTACTCCCTCCTTCTATAGTCTTACATACGCACAAGCCGTCGGAATGTTTCAAAATGGCAAAAGAAAAACCCGGGAGATNGATAAAACGTAGCGCTTTAAAATCGGACCTTGTGCAGTGTCGACATGCTGGACACGCACCATCGGGATCAGCGTCCGCTTGACGATGAATATGCCGTGCTGCAGTTCGATCTCCGTCTCACGGACTTCATATCGCCATCTGGACCATCGGAGACGCGGAAACAGATTGATGAACAGGATGCCGAAAATGATCACGGCTGCCGAAGCGGCAACGTACACCCACCAGTGCCAATCGAATATGTATGCCAGGACTCCTGCACCGGCAGCCGGCAGCAGCGCGAGAAGCGTCTGCAGGATACCGTACAGGCGCCAGACCGTCAGTCCTTTTCTGGATAATTTGTTTGCTGGCTGCTTTCTCAAATTACTCCCTCCTTCTATAGTCTTACATACGCACAAGCCGTCGGAATGTTTCAAAATGGCAAAAGAAAAACCCGGGAGATATCCGTTAAGATGTCTCCCGGGTCCGTTGCGTCATTGAATTTTATCGATCCGAACGGCCGCGATCCCGGCTGCCGCTTTCACGGCGTCCGCCATCACGACGTCCGCCATCACGGCCGCCGCTGCTGCGTCGGTTGCCGCCATATCCGCGGCCTCCGCCGAATGAACGGTTGCCGCCGCTGCGGTTGCCCTTGTAACCGCCGCGTCCGCCGCCAGAAGATCGGCGTGAAGGCAATGGACGTTCTTCCGTAATCGTAACCGGTGTTGCATCCGGCTCTTTTGTCAGGTTTTTCAATGCAGCCGCTACAAGGTCGGTTGCATCATATTTGCTCAGCAGGTCCGTCGCGAATTGAGTGTAATCGTTCAATTCGTTCTTCTGGACTGCTTCTTCGAGTGTGTCAACAGCCAGTTTCTGCTGACCCATCAGTGCTTCATCCGATGTCGGCGGCTGAAGCGGCTTCATGCGTTTCTTCGTTGTTTCCTCGACGATGCGCAAGTAGCCCATTTCACGCGGTGTCACGAACGTGATCGCCATCCCGCTCTTCCCTGCACGGCCTGTACGGCCGATACGGTGTACGTAGCTTTCAGGATCTTGCGGGATATCGAAGTTGTAAACGTGCGTTACGCCGGAAATATCAAGTCCGCGGGCTGCAACGTCTGTTGCAACCAGCACGTCGATCTTGTTCTCCTTGAACTGGCGCAATACGGACATCCGTTTCGCCTGTGTCAAGTCACCGTGGATGCCTTCCGCAAGGTATCCGCGGATGTTGAGCGCGTGAGCCAGTTCGTCTACCCGGCGCTTCGTGCGGCCGAATACGATGGCAAGTTCCGGCTGGTGGACGTTCAGCAGACGGGACAGGATGTCGAACTTCTCCCGCTCGTGTGCTTTGACGAAGAACTGCTCGATGTTCTCGACAGTCATTTCCTTCGACTTGATCTTTACGATTTCAGGATCTTTCATGAACGTTTCCGCGATTTTGCGGATCGGTCCCGGCATGGTTGCCGAGAACAGGAGTGTCTGGCGCTCATCCGGAACGTTCGAAAGGATTGCGTTGATATCTTCTATGAAGCCCATGTTGAGCATTTCATCCGCCTCGTCCAATACGAGCGTCTGCACGCCGTCAAGCTTCAGCGTCTTCCGGTTGATGTGGTCGAGTATACGGCCCGGTGTTCCGACAACGATCTGCGGATTGTTGCGGAGCGCGCGGATCTGGCGTGAAATCTCCTGACCTCCGAAAACGGAAAGGATGCGTGCGCGTTTCCCATAGCCGATTTTGTAGATTTCTTCGGATACCTGGATGGCAAGTTCACGGGTCGGTGCAATGACAAGCGCCTGTACAGCCGGATTGCTCGTATCGATCTTTTCGATGATCGGTATACCGAATGCGGCTGTCTTACCTGTACCTGTCTGGGCCTGGCCGATGACGTCCTTGCCTTCCATACCGAATGTGACTGTGCCTTCCTGGATCGGAGTGGCCTCTTCGAAGCCCATCCTCTTTAGTGAGTCTTGTGTTGATTTACTGATATTCAGTTCTGAAAAATTCGTCAAACTTCTCAATCTCCTTTTGTTTTCCATTTGACAATTGGTTACATTTGCAAATGAAAGCGCGGCAAATCGGAGCCTTATGCTTTGGGTATGTTTCCGAACGTATACAAATCCAACGCGGAAGACTGGTTGCATCTTCTCATGGTTCAGATGGAATGGATGAAAGGAAAGCCCGGTCTTTGCCGAGCGGTTCGCTTAATGATGCCGTGACGGCATATCGTCAAACCGTTTTATTCAAAAAAAAGCACTCTTCACAAGAGGAAGAGTTCTGCGTAAATGTATCCAATGCTTCAGTTAGTATACCACAGGAACCTTACTGCCGCAACCGAAACACTTCAGGATCATCCGTCAGGCGCAAACGGATCGGACTTCAGGAAGTTCAGCACTTTTCCGGACCACGCTTCATAATCTTCACTGTAGCAAATATGGTGTTTCCCTGTTTCCGAATAGATCAGATGTTTTTCTTCGGAGCCGATTGCCTCATAGAGCAATTCCGCGCTCGACGAAGGGACAATTCCGTCTTCCTTCCCCTGCACGATGCAGACGGGCGCCGTGACGGAGCTGTAATAAGGGGCAACTTGACGGACGATACGGGTGAATTGGAAAGCGGCCCGCACAGGTGTATGGCGCAGCTTATACTGGTACAGGTGATAAAACGTATTCGGCGGAAACCGGCGCAGCACCGGCTGGGCCAGTATGACAGCAGCGTCCTCCATCAGCAGCCGGGGGGCGATATACTTGGCAGCCGCGCTCAGCAGTACAAGCCGGGCGATCGGATAGCGGAGCGCCAGATAGAGCGCAATAAGCCCGCCCATCGAAAAGCCGATGACGGCAATGCGGTCGGTCTGTTTGGCGAGTTTCCTATATTCGATTTCAGCTTCCATGAGCCAGGCCTCGGCTGTGACGTCCGCCAGACGGCCGCCGATCTCGTGGCCGGGCAGCACCGGCACACTGACGATCCAGTCCGTCTTTTCCCGGAGAAGGCGGAGCAGCGGGCGGACCTCAAAAGATCCGCCGGTGAAACCATGCAGTACGATAACCCCCGTCTTCACAGGTCACGCCTCCATTTCAAGCACGCCTTCCAGCACGTGTTCCAGCGCCATCCCCCTTGAGCCTTTCAGCAGGATGACGGTGTCCTCGTCAGCTGACTCGGCCAGCGTCCGGATGATCGGCTCATAGTCATCCTCCGACCAGACCAGCTGCGCGTCCGTTCCGTTTTCGAGCAGCTTTTCATACAGCCATCGCATTCTGGGTCCATACAGGGCAATTCCTTTCAAGGACAGTGTGCCCAGCTGATCCGCGACTGATTCATGGAATTGCCGTTCGTTCTCCCCGAGTTCCAGCATATCGCCGAGAACGGCCCATTTGTCTTTCCGGAGAGAGGTGCTGCCGATGAATGACAAGGCGGCACGAAGCGAAGTCGGCGCTGCATTATAGGCGTCATTGATGAACAATGCACCGCTCTTTGCATGGACCGGCTGCATGCGCATCGGCGTCAGTTCAGCATGCAGCAGCGCCTCCCGGCTCTCCTCAGCCGTCATGCCGAGCCGGTCTGCCGCGAGGAGCGCCGCGAGTGAATTTTTCACTTGGTGCTCGCCGTATACCGGGATTACGAAATTCCCTTCCAGCATGCCCGCCGCGGTGAATCCGCTCCCGTCAGGGGTCACGCGGATATCGGATGCACGAAGATCACATGATGCGCCGTATCCGAACGAGCAGGCATTGAGTTCAGGGTGATGGCCGACAAGCTCCTCAAGAAGCGGTTCGTCGCCATCATAGTAGAACGCGCCGTCTTCCGCGAGACCGTCGATGATCTCGAATTTCGCATCCGCAATACCTTCCCGGCTGCCGAGGTCCTGCAAGTGCGCTTCGCCGATATTCGTGATGATCGCAATGTCCGGTTCCGCCAGTTTCGACAGGAATGAAATCTCGCCGAATCCGCTCATGCCCATTTCCAGGACTGCGATGTCCGTCTCTTCTTCAAGTGACAAAATCGTCAGCGGCAGACCGAGTTCATTGTTGAAATTGCCCTCGGTCTTCTGCACGCTGAACTTTGCGCCCAGGACACTCGCGAGCAGATCTTTCGTGGAGGTTTTGCCGTTCGATCCGGTGACGCCAATCACTTTGCACGTCAGTTCGGCGCGGTAGGCGCGGGCGAGCTGCTGCAGCGCCAGTTCTGCATCGTCGACAAAGATGAGCGGCACGTCTTCCGGCGGGTTCGGTTCGTCCGTCAGCCAGAGTGAGGCAGCTGCCCCTTTACCAAATGCACCGCGGACGTATGTATGGCCGTTTGCATGCTCTCCGCGGAACGGGATGAACAGATTTCCTGGTTTCACTGCCCGTGAATCGATAGCCGCTCCTGTTACAAGGGTTTCATCAAGCAGCTGACCGGATGCACCAAGCCAGTCTGCCAGTTCTGTAAGTTTCCGTTTCATGTTTTCCCCACTCAATCCATTGTGTATTGTATTTGCTGCTTTTCCGCATGCCGTGCAATGGCCAGTTCGATCAGTCTGTCGATCAGTTCAGGATAGCTGACACCTGTATGCTGCCAAAGCAGCGGGAACATGCTCGTTGGCGTGAAGCCCGGCATCGTGTTCACTTCGTTGATGAGCACCTCGTCCGTTTCCGTGACAAAGAAATCGGCGCGCACCAATCCTGAGCAGTCGAGCACTTTGAACGCACGGATTGCCATCTGTTTCATCAGGTCTGCGGTCTCTTCCGTCACCTCTGCAGGAATGGCAAGCTCCGTACTGCTGTCCTGGTATTTCGCTTCGTAATCATAGAACGCCGCAAGAGGTTTGATCTCCCCCGGGACGCTGCAGGCCGGCTCATCATTGCCGAGAACACCCATTTCGACTTCGCGGGCCGTCACGCCCTGCTCGATGATGATTTTGCGGTCGAACTTGAAAGCGAATGTGATGGCTTTCGCGAGGCCCTCGCGTGAGTCCGCTTTGCTGATGCCGACACTCGATCCGAGGTTTGCAGGTTTTACGAATACCGGGTATTCCAGTGTCTGTTCCGCCGCGTCGAGCAGACGGGCTTCGTTGTTCTCCCACGCAGAGCGGATGAAGTGCACGTACGGCACCTGGGCGAGCCCCGCCTGGGCGAACAGCTGCTTCATGATGACTTTGTCCATGCCTGCCGAGGATGCAAGAACGCCATTTCCCGCATACGGTATGTTCATCACTTCGAACAGCCCCTGTACGGTGCCGTCTTCTCCATTTGTACCGTGAAGCAGCGGAAGGATGACGTCGGGTTTGCGCTTCAGCTGCAGGAACCTGGCGATGCTGTCCGGTTCACTGCCCCCGCTGCCCGGAAGCCGCAGCTCATCGACCGTCTGTGCAGGTGCTGCCAGGGGCTCCCCTGTCCGCCATTCGCCTTCGGGCGTTATGTAGATGGGGGTCACTTCATACGTATCGAAATCCACTGCGTTCGTTACGGCGCGGGCGGTCGACAGTGACACCTCATGCTCCGCTGACTTTCCCCCGTACACCAATCCAAGCTTTTTTTTCATACTGATCCCTCTCGATCCGTTAGTTTTCGTCTCACTAGTTTACCATGAACGGGGGCCGATGCTAGAGAAAACCTTTCATCCGGCTGTCAGATTCATTCTATGCATGCGGCCGGAAAGAAACCTCTGTTTCCGGTTATGCGTCTATTGAATCACATGAAAAAACAGCTGATGTGCGCTATACTGGAGCAATCATTTCATAAGGAAGGAGTTTCGCTTTGAAACTTTCAACCAAGTGGACAGATCGCTTCGACTGGACACTTGCCTTTTATCTGGTCTTATTTTTCATTGTGAGTTTAACAGCCATCGCTTCCGCACAAATATCAGGCCCCCACAACACCAACTTCGCATTGCTGCAGGTCCGGTGGTATGTGCTCGGTGCGTTCATCGTCTTCATGATGATCCAGCTGGAACCCCAGGCATACAAAAAGCTCGCTTGGCCGCTGTACGGCTTCGGGATCTTCCTGCTGCTGTTCCTGATGTTCGCGCCCGGCGGTGAAGGGCAGATTGCCGAAACCCGTCTTGGGGCCAAGCGCTGGCTGCATCTGCCGGTGATCGGCACCATCCAGCCATCCGAGTTCATCAAGACGTTCTTCATCCTCGGACTGGCCCGGATGGTCAGCCTGCATAATGAGAACAATTTGGAGAGGACCTTGAAAACCGATACGCTGCTGTTGGCGAAAGCCGGCGTGATGCTCATTGTCCCGCTCGCTTTCATCATGAAGCAGCCGGATCTCGGGACGTCGCTGGTCTTCATCGCCATCACTGCTGCCGTTATCATCACATCAGGGATTTCCTGGAAGCTATTGGCGCCGATCATGGCGGTCGGTGCATCTGCTGGTGCGACGCTGCTGTGGATGGCTGTCTATGCCCAGGACTCCCTCGTCAGACTCGGCTTCGATCCGTATCAGTTCAAGCGGGTGTATTCGTGGCTCGATCCGTACTCGTATCCCGGAGAGGAAGGTTATAACCTGATCCAGGCGATGACCGCTATCGGATCCGGGGAGTTCACAGGGAAAGGATTCCGGGAGAGCGTCGTGTACATACCCGAAAATCATACGGATTTCATCATCAGTGTGATCGGTGAGGAATGGGGCTTCGTTGGGATAAGCCTGCTCATCACCTTATTTTTCGTGTTCATCTACCATTTGACGAAGATCGCGCTAACATTGAAGGACCCATTCAGCGTATATATCACTGCAGGCGTCATCGCCATGATCGGCTTCCATGTACTTGAAAATATCGGCATGAATATCCAGCTGCTGCCGATCACAGGGATCCCGCTGCCGTTCGTGAGTTACGGAGGCAGTTCGCTGTTCAGCAACATGTTCGCCATCGGGCTTGTATTCAGCATGCGGTTCCATCAGCAGGATTTCCTTTTCGAAGCCGAGGAAGCGTAAAAACAGGACAAATTTCATCTACATCGGAGGTCCTTCTATGCTCTATAATGATTATAGTCCTGAACATCTGTCTGCCCCACCCGACCGGGGTTTTTTCTGGCATCCTTAAGAAACGACATAGGTGGAAACTATTATGAAAATCGAACAAAAAGCGGCGGACCGGTTTGACTGGCCTCTCGCTTTCCTCCTGCTCCTGTTCGGGGCGATCAGCCTGGTGGCGATCTCCTCCGCACAGACAACAGGGCAATATGGCACGAACTTCATCCCCTCACAGATCCAGTGGTACGTGATCGGCTCCATCATCATTGCGGTGACGATGTACTTTGAGCCGGAACAGTATAAGAAAGCTGCCTGGCTCATATACGGCGGCGGCCTGTTCCTTCTTTTCGTCCTGTTCATCCTGCCGGAGAGCCTGGACCTGGTCGCCCGGAAAAATGGTGCAAAGAGCTGGTTCCATCTGCCGGGTATCGGCAGTCTGCAGCCCGCCGAATTCATGAAAACGTTCTTCATCATCGGACTGGCGCGCGTCATTACAAAGCACCATGAGAAGTTCACGGAAAAGACACTGCAGACGGACTTCATGCTGCTGATGAAAATCGGTATTGTCCTGTTCGTACCGCTCGTCCTCATCCTGCTGCAGCCGGACCTTGGGACGGCGCTCGTTTTTCTGGCCATCACGGCAGCGCTTGCCGTCGTTTCCGGTATTACCTGGAAGATCCTGCTTCCGATATTCATCGGGAGTGCATCGATCGGCGGTACGATGCTGCTCATGGCGATGTATGCACAGGATTTCCTGACGTCGCTCGGCTTCAAGCCGTATCAGTTCCAGCGGATCTATTCCTGGCTCGACCCTTATTCGTATTCGTCGAACGAAGGGCTGCACCTGATCACCTCGCTGAATGCCATCGGTTCCGGTGAATTGTTCGGGAAAGGGTTCAAGGCACGAGAAGTGTATGTGCCGGAAAGCCATACGGACTTCATCTTCAGTGTGATCGGTGAGGAGTGGGGATTCTTTGGCGCAAGCGTTGTCATCTGCCTGTATTTCTTCCTGATTTACCATTTGACGAAAATCGCACTCGAGCTGAAAGATCCGTTCAGCACGTATATCGCTTCCGGCATCATTGCGATGATCACCTTCCACGTCTTCGAAAACATCGGCATGACAATCCAGCTGCTGCCGATCACAGGCATCCCGCTGCCGTTCATCAGCTATGGCGGGAGCTCGCTGATGGGCAATATGCTCGCGATCGGTCTGATATTCAGTATGAAATTCCATCATCGGACGTATTTGTTCAGCTCCGATGAGGACTGACCAGGACAACGAAAAATGCGCTCCGGAGAATGATTCCCCGGAGCGCATTTTCGTTCATGGTTGGATTTGCGGGTCTTGCTGGGCAGGCGGTGTCAATGCCTTCAGCATGTCGAGACGAGATTTTGTCATTGTAGCGGAAACACCTAACTTCGCCAAGTTTGTGATGATCTTCTTCAAGTCCATTTCTTTCGCCATCTGGGTCCACCTCAACCTTTCTATAGTGCAGGACGCACAAATTGAATGTAAGGTTCTAATTTGTTCGGTATTGGATCGCCTATATTCGATATCTATATCATACCACGATTGTCAAGTTTTTAACCTTTCATTTTCATTACAGTATGTTTTAGTTCTTGTTGGGTCCGCACACGGCCGAACAGCTGTCTCGCCTGTAATCGGAGACAATCCGCTCCATTCATGTATACTATAGGAATAACGCAAAGTTGAGAAAGGGGGCATAACATGACTGAAATTATCGGCATTCTCACGGTGGCCATCCTGACGCTGAACGTGGTGCTGGCCGGGATCCTCATATTTCTGGAACGGCGGGATGCGGCCGCGACCTGGGCCTGGCTGCTTGTCCTGTTCTTCATTCCTCTGTTCGGATTCATCATCTATTTGCTTCTCGGCAGGCAGCTGCGGAAAAAGCATCTGTTCAGATGGTCGGGGCGCGACCGGATCGGTATTGAAACACTCATCGATTACCAGATGGAAGCCATCGAAGACGAAACGTTCGAATTCCAGCTTGATGATACCGCACATTATCACGATATGATCTATCTCCATCTGAAAAACAACCATGCAGTATTGACACAGGACAATGACGTAGAAGTCTTCAATGACGGCAAAGCCAAATTCGAGTCCCTCCTGAAGGATCTGGAGAATGCAAAAGATCATATCCATTTCCAGTACTATATTCTGCGCCTCGACAAAATCGGTTCTCACATAATGGAAGTTCTTGTGAAAAAAGCGAAACAGGGCGTGAAGGTCCGTGTGCTGTTCGACGATATCGGTTCCCGTGGGCTGCATGTCAGGCATCTGAAGGAGCTGACGGATAATGGCGGGGAGGCAGCCGCCTTCTTCCCTGCACTCATGCCGCTGATCAATCCCCGGCTGAACTACCGGAATCACCGGAAGATTGTCGTGATCGACGGCCGGATTGCGTACGTCGGCGGCTTCAATGTCGGAGACGAGTATCTCGGCATGAGCAAGAAATTCGGCTATTGGCGGGATACGCATCTGCGCATCGAAGGGAGCGCCGTCCATCCGCTGCAGACCCGCTTCCTGCTCGACTGGAACCAGGCGCTGTCATCGAGTGAGGTCCAATACAATGATCGTTACTTCCCGGTGATCCCCCGCAAGGGATCCGTCGGTATGCAGATTGTTTCCAGCGGTCCCGACAACGAATGGGAGCAGATCAAGGACGGCTATTTGAAGATGATCTTCATCGCGAAGGAATATATCTATATCCAGACACCGTACTTCATACCGGATGTCAGCTTCCTCGATGCGCTGCGGATCGCCTGCCTGTCCGGCGTGGATGTGCGGATCATGATTCCGAACAAACCGGATCACATGTTCGTCTACTGGGCGACCTACTCCAATATCGGCACATTGCTGAAAGCGGGAGCCCGTGTCTATATCTATGAGAATGGCTTCATCCATTCCAAGCAGATCGTCGTGGACGATGAACTGTCGACGGTCGGTACAGCCAATATCGACGAGCGCAGTTTCCGCCTCAACTTTGAAATCAACGCCTTCTTGTATGACCGTGAGATATCAAGGGAACTCGCAGAGCTGTTCGAGCAGGATATCCAGTTATCGACGGAGCTGACGTACGATATGTATTTGAACCGCTCCCGCACCATCAAGGTCAAAGAATCCGTCTCCCGCTTGCTTTCACCAATTCTTTAGCACTGCAGGCATCCAAGTTCAGTGCGTTCCATTGTTTGACCAGCATACAAAAAACTGCACGGAAAGGCATTTACGCCTCGCCGTGCAGTTTTTCATTCCAGCCCTAAATATTCTTCCAGCGTGATGTTTTTCTTGAAGATCTCTTCCGCCATCTCTTTTCCTACATAGCGGAAATGCCAGGCTTCGTGCATATAGCCCGTGATGTCTTCCTTGTTTTTCGGATAGCGGAGAATGAAGCCGTACCGGTGCGCATTTGCAAGAAGCCATTTACCGGCTTCGGTTTCGCCGAACGACTCCGATGCCCAATGTTTTTCATGGTTCACTTCCCCGATATCGAACGCAAGGCCTGTCTGGTGCTCCGAATAGCCCGGCCGCGCGCTGTACCGGTCCGCAGCCTCCTGTCCGTCCCGGTCCGCATACCGGTTGTATAAGGTCACTTGGTAGTCATACGACCGGAATGTGCTGAATGCCGTCAAGTTGAAGCTGGACAGCTTGGCCTCAGCTGCCATCTCCTCGAAAGCCGCGCGTGCTGCTTTGTCCTCTCCAGGAGCAAAGTCTTCCGGCAGCGGATGCTTCTTATTGGCGACCAGAATCCCGTTTACATAGGTCGGCTCTTTCGGCAAGGTCTGTCCCTCCACATACCCGCCATCGAACGGCTCTTCAGGCTCCTCTGCATCATCGGCGTCTGCCGGTTCTGCCGGTTCCGTCTCCGTTACAGGCGGTTCTTGTTTTTCCGTTTGTGCCGGTTGTTCCGGCTGCTTTAGCGGCTTTTGCTGCTGCTCGGGGGCTTCCGTCAGTTCCGCCGATGACTCGGCAAGCCCCGCCTGTTCCATCGTTTTTGTGACATTCCAATCATTGACGCCAATCCATATGACGATACCTGCCAGGGCAGCTGCAATGACCGAGAGGATGGCAATCCGTCCTTTCGGCTGTTTTCTTCCCGGCCGCCGCTCATGCGTACTTCGCTTCATCGTTGCCTTGCCTTCTTTCTCTT
This sequence comes from Sporosarcina koreensis, assembly GCF_000826145.2. Classification (GTDB taxonomy): domain Bacteria; phylum Bacillota; class Bacilli; order Bacillales_A; family Planococcaceae; genus Sporosarcina; species Sporosarcina trichiuri. The sequence goes on along the minus strand of NZ_LN651335.1, from coordinate 399,625 downwards.
CTGTGAAAACTTGTATTGGTCGTTCCGTATTGTTACAGGTTGATGACAAACAGTCCATTTCATAGTCTACCATCATTTTCGTCCAGCGACTACTGTCCTTTCCGGAAAGTATGCTATCATGGGATTTCAAATCTATTTCTCAGTGAAGGATGAACCCTCATGAACAATCAGCGCTGGCTGTCTGCAAGCTTTTTCGCATTTTTCTTTACATGGGGAATTTTCCTGCCTTACTGGACAGGCTGGCTGACGCTCGAAAAAGGTCTCTCGGTGTCAGGTGCCAGCGTGATCATGGGTGTCGGTATGGCGGCCCGCGCACTCACCACATTCCTCGTCTTTCCTGCGCTGACACGCCGTGCATCCCTCCGTACGATCACCCAGTGGCTCGCGGCCGTTTCACTCGTTTTCGCGGTGCTCTATATTCCGGAGTCACCAGTCTGGGTGCTTGCAGCTGTCACGATCCTGTTCAGCGCCATCTATCCGATGAGCCTGCCCGCCGCAGAAAGCGGGGCTACGCTGCTGATGCAGACCGAGCGTATCCATTACGGACGCAGCCGCTCGTTCGGCTCGATCGGCTATACAGCTGCATTGCTCCTTGTCGGCGCAGCGACGAGCGTCTGGGGCGAACAATCGATTCTCTACCTGATGATTGCCGGTCTTGCAGCCGCTCTCCTGTTTTACACGCGTCCGGCACCGGCTGCTTTGCGTACGGTACCGAAACGGACGGAGAATGATGGCGGGCACGCAAAGTTACGGACGCTTTTCAGGACAAAAGGATTCTTCACGATCACTGTCCTGGCCGTTCTTCTGCAGGGCGCCCATGCCGCCTATTACAGTTTCGGATTCATCTACCTGGATGATCTTGGGGTGTCCGGCATTTGGATCGGGGTCATCTTGAATGTGGCCGTCCTGTTCGAGATCGTTTTCTTTCGGGTATCTGACAGGCTTCTTGCAAATGTGAAGACGTCGACGATGTTCCTCATCGCGGGCATCGGTTCAACAGTCCGCTGGTTCCTGGTCTTCCTGTTTCCGATCACACCGGTTTTCGTCCTGTCCCAGACTCTCCATGCCATTTCGTTCGGTGTGGCCCATTATGCATTCGTCCATTACATATCGTCCCGGCTGCCGAAACAGCAGATCGCTCCCGCTCAAGGGATGTATGCCGCGTTCGCGATGAGTCTCAGTACAGCTGTCCTGACCGTACCAGCCGGCTATCTGTATGATTTTTCACCGGGGCTTGCCTTCTTAGGGATGGCTGTCTGTACGATACCCGCTGTCCTGATCGTCCTGGCGACACGGAACCGATTGCACTACTGAAAAACGGAACGGCCATGCTGCCTTCAGCATGGCCGTTCCGTTTGTTTGCCTGTCAAATCATCCTTAAAATAAGGACGACCGCTAACGCGACAGTAAAGAGGATGGACAGGCCCTGCATCCAGCGTGCTTCCCGCACGGCCCCCTGTCCCCGGAACTGTCTGGCCCGTGCACTGTTCGTAAGAGCGAACAAGGCGATCATCCCGATCAGCGCATTCGGGAAATCCAGCCTGATGATGAAAACAAGCGAAAACAGTCCTGCCGCTACAATGCCGATTCCATATAACCAACTGATGTTCATCGGATCACCCTTTCCTCCTGTGCTATGTATAAAAAGAAGCCGGAGCGAAAGGCCCCGGCTTGTGCACATCAGCAGATCATTTGCTCTTCTTCTTGCCCGTGTGCTTTTTCTCATCAGCCGGATCGACAATTTCAACATCCACCTGACCATCCGGTTCGACTTCCAGCTCAGCTGCCGTATGTTTGTAGTAGAACTTGCGGCCCAAATATGTCTGGAAAATCATGAACAGACCGCCGACTGCCCAGTACAGCGGAAGTGCTGCGGCGACACGGTAGGAGATGAACATGATCATGATCGGAGAAATGTAGACGAACAGTTTCATCTGCTGTTTCTGCTGCTCCGGCATTGTCCAGAGTGAGACACGTGCCTGGACGAAATAGACGGCTCCGGCAACCAGCATCATGATGATATCCGGCTTCCCAAGCTCAAACCAGAGGAACTGATGGCTTTTGATCGTCTCATCGGCATACAGGATGGCGAAGTAGAGGCCCATGATGATCGGCATCTGGATGATCAGCGGCAGACAGCCCATATTGAGCGGGTTGACATTATGCTTCGAATAAAGGCCCATCATTTCCTGCTGCAGCTTCATCTGCTGTTCTTTGTTGCCCGCTTTCTGCGCTTCCTTCATCTGTTTCTGGATGACTTCCATTTCAGGTTTCAGTGCATCCATCTTCACTTTCATTTCCTGCTGAGATTTATAGTTCTTCAACATGAGAGGCATCAGCAGCAGACGGATCGCCATAGTGATGACGATGATTGCGAGACCGTAGCTGCCATTGAAGGCTTCCCCTAAATTATGGAGCAGCCATTCCATCGGTTTGACGAATATCCCATAGAATGTCCCCCGCTGTTCCTGAACACTTGTACAGCCGCTCAGCAAAACAGCAGCTGTCGCCAACATTGTCACAAAGCCAATTCTTTTTTTCACAAAATCCACCTTCGCTATTTTCAAACTATCAGCATATCCGGCATATCCGTCGACCGACTGGACACTGACGGAAATTTCAGAACGTCTGACAAACTTTTGTCCCTTCAGAAAGTATACCTCAACCCGATTCACAATTACAATGAAACCCATCAGAAATAAACAGACACGACAAGAAGCCTGCACGCATCACTGTAATCAGCGTATGCTGCAGGCTCGTGCGTTATGAAATTGCGGCAGTCCGCAGGATTAGCACCCTGCCTTCTTAGGCTTTATCCGAATCCTTCTGAGCTTCGCCGGATTCAAGGTTGTCCGTTATGCTCTTATCGACCTTCTTATGATACAGTCCATCTTCTTTCGATTCCTTGCTCTTATCTTCCACTTCCTGATTATAATAATGTACGCTCGTCTGTGCGCCTTCTTCCACCATCTTATTATCCTGGAAGTCATAAGGATCCGACAGACCAGCTTTTGTATCATCGGAATACTCGGCTTTTTTCGACTGGACAAAAGAGTCCACTTTCGTCATCAGGTTGTTGACGGCCACTTGTGCCTTGTCCCGATTCTCTTTTTTACTGAAATACGCATAAGCGCCCGCTGCAAGTGTTGCAAGCAATATCCCATTACGTTTTTTAGCCATATGGATCAATCCTCCAAGTTTTTACTGACGTTATCGATATCATATATTCGAATCGTATAGAAAGTATACCCTGTATCTTCACAACAAAACTCACGGGACATTTCATTTTCATGACAAGTCTGACTATCCCTAGTCTTCGGTCCATCATTTTGTTATGATAAAAGAAAGGAATGTTGAGGTGAGAGCACATTGATTCGCCAAATGATCGAAGAAGATATTGCCGCTGTCCAGCACATTGCCTATGATACGTGGAAAGATGCATTTACTGAATTGCTGCCGGAATCTGTGCAGCAGAACTACTTGGCTGGCGCCTATTCCGCGCCGATGATGGCCAAGCGGATGGAAAAGACGGAAATCCTGATTGCCGAGTCCGATGGCCGGCCGGTCGGATTCCTGAATATGACGTTCGTCGACCAGGATGGTGATTCAGAACTGACGGCCTTGTATATCCTGCCCGAGTATCAGCGCCGCGGAATCGGCCGGGAACTGTTCAAGGGAGCGCTGTCGCTGCTGGAAGGGGCATCCCGTCTGTATATCTATGTCGACGACCTCAATGACCCGGCAAAAGCATTCTGCGAAAGCCTCGGCTTCGAACTTCTCGATGTGTTCGATGAAGAGTTCGAAGGGGTGCCTGTCGAAACAGCCCAATATGTATACGCACTGCGGCAGCCATCCGCTGTCTGCGTATAAAAAACTGGAGCGGCCGATTCGGCTGCTCCAGTCCTGTTTTACAAGGGCCGCATTCCGTCGTCTCCCGGTGGTGTGTCCGTCACAAGCGGATCCTGGTAGTCGCGCGGCGGCAATGTCTCTTTCCGCGTCAGGCACATGATGCCTGCAACGTAGAGCAGGATCGATGTCAGTGACACAATCCCTGCGGTCAGTCCCGCTATGATGAACAGGATGCCTGCCAGTTTCGGATTTTTGTTGTTCCAGATCTTCACGAGTCCGAAAATGTTGAGCATGAGACTGATGAGGAAGAACACGACAACGAACCAGAGGAACCCGCCAAATGCGTCGAACATATTGAAGAACATATCAATGTCCGCCGGCGTCATCGCCGGGTCGGAGTAGAGTTCCATCTCGATCTCCTGCCTGAAGTCCGCATTGGTGGTGAACATGCGGAAGATGACCGCGCCGAAAACTGCGCCGAAAATACTGATCACCGTAAATACGATGCCGATGATTCCAAGTACGCGTTCTGCTGTCCTGCTCAAATAAATCGCCTCTCTTTTTCTATTGATAGTTACCTATACGCATGATAGCACAAAACGTTTCACATTTCGTTCACTAAAAAAAGCGGACTGCTCGTTGCTCAAGCAGCCCGCTTTTTTCATACGGCAGGATATTCATCTGTTCATGCTTTTACATCATTATACTCATCATACCGGTTGAATGCTGTTACAACATAGGAGCAGACAGCCTCCATCTTGTAGTTGTGCTCTCTCGCATAGCCGGCTGCACGGTCCAGCAGTTTCTTTGCAACACCGCCGCCTCTCAGATCTTCGGACACATACGTATGGTCCATCACCATGACATCGCCAAGAAGTGTCCACGTGATTTCCGCTTTCTTCGCTTCATCCTGTACATATTGGAACGCATATGCATCGCCGCCAAGCTCCTTCAAGTCAAATTCCATGAGAACAGCCTCCTTTTTTTCCTATGCTACCAGATTTGTCCGTCAGCTCAAACATTCCTGCCCGGGTCATTGGAAAATCGACTTCACTGAATCGACCAGACCATTGAAGAAGTCCTTCACTTTTTCCCAGAAGCTCGGGTCGATATCGCCAAGTTTCTCTTTCACCTTGGAAGCCATATCATTCAGTTGATCGGACAGCTTCGAGAAATCGATATCCAGATTCCGGATCCGGTCCATCAGGTCGATCAGCAGCTGACGGTCGGCATCGCTCAGTTCGATTTTGTGCTTCTCGAGCTGTTCTTTAACGATGCGCTCGACATCTTCTTTCGTTGCAGGATTTTTGTCCGCGATCTGCTGTTTGATGTCCGTCAGAAGTTCGGCGACTTTTTCTTTGTCGACCCCTTCCCCGGACAGCTTTGTTGCAACTTCCAGTTCGTCGTTTGCGACGTCGGTGCGCTCTTTGTCGAGCGTCTCGCCGCTCACTTCATATGCTTTGTAGATACCGACGAGTGCCGAGTGCCCCGATACTTTCTTCGGAGCTGCCACATCGACCTTCGCATCCTCGATGCCGGCGGTCAGCATAGCCGTTGCATACATATCCGGCGTTACTTGCGTAATGTTATCTTGTGTAACAATCGTGATGACTAATCCTTTTCCTGCATCCTGTCTCATTATTTTCGCCGAGGAATACATGCGTGCATTCGGATCGCCGTCTTTGATATACGTGACCAGGTCCTTGCCTGTCACGTCGATTTCTTCGACTTCCGCCTCTTCGTCCACTTTCAGACTTTTCTTGACGCTCGCCTGTTCATCTTTGGAAAGGTTGGCGCCATAGACGACAATCGGCACGCCCAGTTTCTCATTGATGGATGAATCGGCCGAAACAGCGCCCGGCACAAGCAGTCCCACTGACAATACGGCAGCAAGGCCTGTCATGAATAGTCGTTTCATTCGTCTACCTCCTCGTTTCCAATAGATACGATTCCCGTCAGGAAAAGGTTCCCGGTTCACTCGGACAGACGGGTCCAGCCGTCCTGCTGAGCAGCCTTGCCGTCTTTCATCAGACGGCCGAGCGCCCGCTTGAACGCACCCTTGCTGATGCCGAACATTTCGGCGATCTCTTCAGGTTCCGACTTATCGGTGAACGGCATTTTGCCGCCAGCTTCGTTTAAATAACCGAGAATCATCTCAGCATCATCATCGAGCCGCTCCTGTTTGCGCGGCATGAGGGAGCCGTTCAATGTGCCGTCTTTTTGGACGTCGATCACACGGACGGACAGCTCCTCACCGAGACGGGGTTCCGCCAGCATTTCAGACTCATGGACGAAAATCCGGAACTTATCCGGAATGCTGAGGAGGAATGAGCCGACCGGCAGCAGCCGGTATGGGCGTGCTGTCAGGTTTTCATTCATGCGCCAAGGTTCCGCAAACCCGATTTCCTCCAGGACACGCTCTTCTGTCACAAGCCGTCCGAAAAGATTGCCGCCCTGGTCGGTCCGGAGCGTCATGTAGAGGGCATCATCCGTTTTCGGCCACAGCTTGCGGACACGCGGCAGATCCGCCTTATTCACCAGGACTTCGAAGGAAGCCCCGATATCGACGTATGCCCCTTCCCGGTCATCGACGCGCAGCACACGCGCCCACCCATATGAACCGACTGTCATGGAAGGCAGCTGCATCGTCGCTGCCAGCTCCCCCCGTCTGTTATTGAACAGGAAGACATCGGCATGGTCCCCCGCCTGCAGTGTTTCGGGTGCTTCTGAAGCATTCATATAGACTTCCTCATCGCCCACCGTCAGGCGCCATCTGGAGCCTTCTTGCTCCTGCAGACAGGCGGACTGGATTGTACCCGCATATAATTTCGTCATAATAATCTCCCATTTCCTTAAGTTTGTGTCCGTAAACTCACACGCTGCGATCTTTCAGCTGCGTCACAAAGTCCTGATCTTCCCTCATCGCCTGCACCAGGTCGGTGATCCTGTCCATCGCATCCCAGCTCAGGTGATGCTCGATCCCTTCGACATCGCCATAGATATTCTCCTCTTTCACACCGATGATGCGTAAAAACTGTTCCAGCAGCTCATGGCGCTGCACAAGACGCTCGCCGAAGTTCTGGCCCCGGCCGGTGAGAGCGATGTCCTTATACCGCTCATATACGACATACCCCTCCTTATGGAGACGCTGGGCCATCTTTGTAACCGAAGACGGAAGGACGGAAAGCGATTCCGCCACATCCGACACGCGCGCCTGTCCTTTCGCTTCGATAAGCAGATAAATCTGTTCGATATAATCTTCCATACTCGGTGTTGCCAATCCAAACACCTCCAAGTGCATTTGTAGCTGTGCGAACCCGATCGCAAAACCTGATGGGTTTACATCATTTTATCACGGGGTAACTATACACCATAACCAATTCAACCGATTGCTGAAAGGAGTGAACGGCATCATGGGCGGATTACTTTGGATTATCATTGTAGCACTACTTGTATTCTGGGTGCTCGGTCTGGTAGCACATATCGGCGGAGGCCTGATTCATATCCTTCTTGTTATTGCACTGATCATTTTCATCATCAACTTGATCACCGGAAGGAAAAGGGTTTGAATAAAGGGATGCCAGGCAGTTTGTCCGGCATCCCTTTTTTCTTGTGCCTATTGGCTCAGTTTAGCATAGATCACGGTGTTGCGGAGATCCGTGCCGTCTGCAGCACGTGCATCGTTCTTCAAGATCGCTTCCAATTCGAAGCCGAGCCGTTCAGCGACGGCGCGGCTTTTTTTGTTCTGCTCATCACACCGGATCTCCACCCGCTTCGCGCCGAGCTCCTCGAACGCGAACTGCGTGATCCGGCCGGCCGCTTCGGTCATCAGACCTTTCCCTGTGAACCCTTCTGCCAGCCAGTAGCCGACTTCGAATTTCGGGACGGACCAGTCGATCCTGTGAAGACCCGACGAACCGGCGAATTCCCCGGTTTCTTTGTCGAACAGATGGAAACGAAGATCCTTTTTTGTGATGAAATCCGCTACCGCCTGCCGCGTCACTCGTTCGGTCTCCGCAAGTGACGGGATATGCTGGGCCCAGTCCATCCATTCTTTAAGGCTGCTGAACGACTGCAGCACGGCGTTGTTCACATCAGAGACATCCTCGACATGGGGCATACGGATCAGCAGCCGGTCGGATTCGAACCGATCCGGAAAGTCGGGGATTTCCGGAACTTGCTGTTCTTCCCCGCCGCTGTCTTCCCAGACGACCGGCGTCTTCTTCCCGGCCATGTAGTCTTCACGCGTGATTCCATAGGTGATGGCATCGTAATAGCGGTCTTCCTCTGGGGAGAACCATGCCTGCCGCAGGTGCCCTTCTTTGACGAAGCCTGCCCGTTCGAATGTTTTTCTCATGGCCAGGTTGTCGGAACGGGTATGTCCTTCAAGGCGGATTTTGCCCTCCGGCAGCCCGAACACGTAATCGGTGATGAGCCGGAGCGCTGCCGCCCCATAGCCCCGTCCCCTGTATTGATCGGCAATCCGCAGATCGAAGAGCGGGATGTCATCCTGCATATCGTGGATCTTTGCCAATCCGACTTTCTCCCCCTGATCGTTGACGAGCCAGAAGGTCTTCACTTCATCCGATTCGTATCCGCCTTCCCGGATCGCTTTTTCGATCAGCTGCCGCCCGGAATTCCGGGTTGCATGGAACGGCCACGTATTTGTCGTCAAAAAGTGGATGAGCTGTTCTTGTTCCACCATCGTCCATTCGTACAGTTGCATAATAAGGATCCCCCAAACGCCTGCTTCTTATTTCTGTATGCGCATGAGCCGCAGTGAGTTCAGCACGACCAGCAGGGTGGCGCCCATGTCCGCGAAGATCGCAATCCACAGCGTCAGCCAGCCTGGGATGACAAGAAGCAGTGCAGCAATTTTTAGTCCTACTGCAAACATAATATTTTCTTTGATGGTTCGCAATGTTTTTCGGCTCAATTGCACAGTATAAGGCAGTTGTTCCAGATCGTCGGCCATCAGTGCGATGTCCGCCGTTTCAAGCGCAGCATCGGTGCCGGCACCGCCCATCGCGATGCCGACGGACGCTGCTGCAAGTGCAGGCGCATCGTTGACACCGTCGCCGACCATGGCGACACGCTGTTTCCCCCGGCTCAGACTGCGGATTGCAGTCAGTTTGTCTTCCGGCATGAGTCCTGCACGGACGTCATCCATGCCGAGTTCTTTAGCAATCGATGCAGCGGTGTTCGGGTCGTCCCCTGTCAGCATGACCGTCGACTCGATACCGATCGCTTTCAATCGTTCGAGCACCGGACGGCTCTCGGGTCGGATCGGATCGGCGACCGCGAACAATGCGGCGAATGCACCGTCGATCACTGTGCCCATCACCGATTTCCCTTCCTGCTGGAGACGTTTTGCTTCGGATGCCGCGGTTGCTGGCAGCTCGGTAAGCTCTTCCACCCACCGGATGCTGCCGACAGCTACCTGCCTGCCTTCCACATCTGCCATGGCGCCTTTACCCGTGACGGACTGGAATTGTTCGGACTTCACTTCCTCTGATCCCCGGGCGTCCGCAGCATTGACGAGCGCGCGTGCGAGCGGGTGCTGTGACAGCCGCTCGACAGCGGCGACGCTGCGCAGGACGTCCTGTTCATTGAATTCATCTGCTGTAATGATATCTGTCACTTCCGGGTAGCCTTTTGTCAGCGTGCCTGTCTTATCAAAGGCGACAGTCCGGATGTGCCCCATTTCTTCAAGATGGACACCGCCCTTGATGAGTACGCCTTGACGTGCAGCGTTGCCGATCGCCGTGACGATGGCGACAGGTGTCGAAACGACGAGTGCGCACGGACAGCCGACAACCAGAACAGCGAGCCCCTGGTAGATCCATGTGTGCCAGTCGGCGCCGAACAGCGGCGGCAGGACGGCTGTCAGCGCGGCAATCGCGATGATGGCCGGTGTATAGTATTTTGCGAACTTGTCGATGAACTGCTGGGACGGCGCTTTTTCCGCCTGCGCATCCTCGACAAGGTGGACGATCTTCGCGATTGTCGTATCCTCGACCAGTTTCGTGACCGTCACTTCAAGCGCCCCTTCTTCGTTCAGGGTGCCTGCGAAAACGGTATCATTCAGCTTTTTGACGACAGGGATCGATTCCCCTGTGATTGCCGCCTGGTTCACGGTGGAACGTCCGCTTGACACGGTGCCGTCCATAGCGATTTTCTGGCCCGGCTTGACGATCAGCACATCACCGATCCGGATCTCCTCGGTCGGCAGTTCGATCGTCCGGCCATCGCGCAGGACTTCGGCGGACGGCGGGGCGATGTCGACCAGGCTGCTGATGGACTGCCGGGCTTTGTTCATGCTGTAGGATTCGAGCGCTTCACTGATCGCGAACAGCAATACGACGACGGCCGCTTCCCGCCACTCACCGATGATCGCCGCGCCGATGATCGCAATCGTCATGAGTGTATTCATGTCGAAATCGAGGCGGACAAGATTCTTCAGTCCGTCGATGAACATCGAGGTGCCGCCGACAACGATGGCCGCTGCGAACAGGAGGATTGCCGTCAGGTTCGTTTCGCCATACTGGTTTGAAACGAACAGTCCGGCCACCAGTAAAACAAGGGAAATGAGCGAAACGATGTTTTCCCGTCTTTTGAAGAACGGCGTTTTCGGCGTCGGTTTCCTCTGGGTGACCGGGACGACCCGGATGCCGTCGAAAGCACCGGCTGATTCGAGTTCCTGGACGGTCGCATCACCCGCAAACGACAGTTTGCTTGCGCCGAAATTGACAGTGGCAGCTTCCACTTGCGGCAGCCGGCTCACATTCTTTTCAAATTTGGCTGCACAGTTGGCGCAGCTCAAGTTTTCAAGCCGGTATTCATTCTGCTTAGTGTCCTCCATCCAGTTCACCTTCCATCGTATGTTCGTGTGCAATTTTCACAAGCTGGAATACATGCTCATCCGCGAGGGAGTAATACACCATCTTGCCTCTCCGTTCGGAACGCGCCAGTCCGTTCTCTTTCAAATACCGCAGGTGATGTGAGGCTGTCGCATTCGAGGCACCGATGATCGCCCCGACATCGCAGACGCACAGTTCCTCTTTCAACGTCAGGGAGTACGCAATTTTCAGGCGCGTTTCATCGGCAAGCGCCTTGAACAGCTGCACCATGCCGCCGACCCGCGGCAGTTCCTGCTGTATACCTTCCACCACTTCGTCATGGACGAGTTTCTCATCGCACGTATCGATCATCTTCAATAGGACCGCTCCTCTGTAGTTGTTATTCAAACGATGATTTGATTGTACGTTCAGTATATGCCGGACAATTCGGTTTGGCAAGCAAAGTCAAACGGGCATTTGAACGTTAAGGAATGACCTGCCGGGAACTTTGGAAATCGCTTGCTTGGCAGAGAGGCTTAGCAGGCGATTTTCGGCTCACAGGTGATTTTTTGGCTGAGTCGCAGTTGGGCTTGTGCTTATTGCACAAAGCTCCCCAAGTTCAACGCCATCGTGCAATTAAGACGCCTCTTTTTGCACGGAGCTCTCCAGTTTCACCGCCGTCGTGCAATTAAGACGGCCCTTTTTGCATGAAGCTCTCCAGTTCGCCGCCGTCGTGCAATTAAGACGCCTCTTTTTGCACGGAGCTCTCCAGTTTCACCGCCGTCGTGCAATTAAAACCTCTCGCGCGGACACGCAGCATCGTGCCGCGCAGAAACGGACACTTCAAGATCTTCCCTCTCTTAAGCACAACCCTGAATCAGTCCTCCGTCATAACGAACAACGGACAAACCAAAAAACCGGGGACTGTGCGAAGTCCCCGGTTCCATCAATTCGCTGTCAATGTCAGCACATGGCCATCTTTCACCGAACCGTCCGTAACGGTTTCATGGAAGTCCCCTCGGACCCAGTCGTCCGCCTGGTCGTGGAACCATTCGGACTTCAGGTGGCCGCTCTGGCCCGGCCCGACAATGTGATATGCTTTGGACAGATCATTCAGATCCGCAACGAAGCGCCAGGACGCGCCGTGGTTTGCACTTCCATCCTCCTTGAACGAAGCGGCCTGCACAGTGATCCCCGATCCGCCGACCGGCTGGCGGTCCGGGTCCAGGAAGCGTGCAAGCATCGGCGACGCACCGGACAGCGGATGCGGGAACACCAGCTGATGATAGTCGCCCCACTGCCATTTCTCCGGATTGTCCCCGTAGTCCTCTTTCAGACCTGCGATCGTCTTTTCAAACGCGTCGTACACCCATCGGTCAGCACCGCCGTAGTCCGCCACCCAGGACGGCGCCTCGCCGTCATATGAATTGCGGAGGAATTGATCGGTCAGCTGTGGCTTGCCGGGCATGAACGCATAGACGTCTTCCGGCATATCCGGCGCGAACATGAGTTTCGGCAGCTGCGTCATCCACTTATGGAAAATCAGCGGCTGCGGCGACTCTGCGGTATCGACCTGATCCCACTCCCTCATCTGCCGGAGAATCCCTTCGTAATGTCCTTTCCGGTCCATCTTCTCAGCGGAGCCGAGCATCCGGTCCAAAAACTCCCCCGCATGCAGGTTCTTCTGATCCATCTGCAGCGCCATCATGTCGTCCGCCGTGAAATCATCGCGGTCCCTGAGCACTTCCGCAATCCGTTCGTACCGGTACGGCTGCGCCCAGAACTTCGTTATATGATACGGATACTTCTCATCGACCACTTCATTGTTCGCTGTCGCAATGAACCCTTCCGGCGGATTGACGAGCGTCGGCAGTTCATCATACGGTACGTAGCCCTCCCAGCCGTATTCGGAAGAGTTGCCCGGCACCGGCAGCTGTGCATCGCCTTTCTTGCGGATCGGGATCTTGCCGTTCGCTTTGTAGGCGATCGTCCCGTCTTTCGATGCAAACACGAAGTTCTGTGCGGGCGCGCTGAATGATTCGAGCGCCGTTTCAAATGACTCCCAATCCTCCGCTTTGTTCAGATCCATGACAGCTTCGAGTTCGTTGCTCGCTTCGAGCGCCGTCCATTGCATCGAGAACACGGCACCCGGTTTTTCATTCTCATAAATGATATCCGTAATGACCGGTCCGTGACGGGTCACGAGGACTTCGAACGGGACATCGTCTTCCCCTTTGACTTTGATTGGTTCATCCCGCACGTCCGCCTGCTCCCACTTCCCGTCATACTCGAACTGGGTCGGGTCGTCCGGGTTCGGGATCTCGATATACAGATCCTGCACGTCAGGTCCGACGTTCGTCACGCCCCAGGCGATCGTGTCGTTATGTCCGAGGATGATGCCCGGAATCCCGGCGAAGATGACACCGCTGACGTTCTGTTCCGGCGATGTCAGATGGATCTGATGCCAGACAGACGGCGTGCTGAGCCCGAGATGCGGGTCATCCGCGAGCAGCGGCTTCCCTGATTTCGTCTTGTCGCCGGAGACGACCCAGTTGTTGCTGCCGTTGAATTCAGGCGGCAGCGTATCAGGGTCGAACTGGTCCGCTACCGCAACCGGATTGGCCCGATTTGCCTCCATGATCGATTCGGCATTCTCCGGATAGGTGATGAACAGCTCCTTCGCCTTTTCCGCGGGATAGTGATTGAGTGCCCAGTGCCGCATCGCCTGCGGTGTCCACTTGCCGCCGAGATCGTACGCCATGTACTTGCCGATTGTCAATGAATCGATCGGTGTCCAATCTTCCGGTTCGTACCCGAGCAGCTTGAACTCATACGACAGTTTCCCGTTCCCTTTCACCTCGTGGATGAATGCATTGACCCCTTCTGCATACCAGTCCAGGACCTGTTTCGCATCGACACTGTACGTATCGTAGGACTTTTCCGCCGCATCTCGCAGGCTGAAGGTCCGGAACCGTTTATCCGTATCAACCGCTTTTGCCCCCACGACTTCCGCCAGCCGTCCGCTCGCCTGTCTGCGCGCCAGGTCCATCTGGAACAGACGGTCCTGGGCATGGACATACCCTTGCGCCCGGTAGAGATCGGCGTCCGAGGCGGCTTCGATGTGCGGCACACCGTCCGAGTCCCGTGTCACTGTGACATCCTCATCCAGGATGGTAACGGATGCTGTCCCTTCAATGACCGGTTTGGACTTCCCTATGTAAACGTTTACAAAAATGAGTGCTGCAGCTGCCAGGGCGACAAGTACACCAAGCACCCATAGGCCGATCTTCAGCGGACGGCCCATCGATTTCTTTTGTTGCCTGCGTGTTCCCACTGCTATTCCCCCTTTTCTCTTCCCCTTACTATCTATTCGCGGTCAGGAAATAAAATCCCTCCGTTCCTGTGAAGAATTTGGAAATTACCGATGTTCCAGAAAATAGAGGGCATCCTAATGGCAAATGTTCCATTTAAGTTGGATGCAGACCTTGAGAATCCTAGACGACAGCCTAAGGGCTACAGCTTTATGAGCGCTTTTCCAGGTTTGTGATCATTTTTCTCGTTTTATGATCATTTCCGTGATTTATGAGCACTTTTTCCGGTTTATGATCACTTTCCGTGATTTATGAGCACTTTTCCCGGTTTATGATCACTTTCCATGATTTATGATCACTGCCCCCGAGTCTATGAGCGATTCTCCCGATTTATGAGCGCAAACCCGCTTCCCTATCCTCCCCACGAAAAAATGCGCTGCCGCGGCAGCGCACCCCATTCAGGTACTGACTTGTTCGGTTTCTGCGCGGCTCGGGTGTCCCGACCACCAGACGCCGGCCGCGGACGCAAACCGTTCCATACCATTTAATGATCACTTCTCTTCGTTCCGGTCCGCCGGCTCTTCCGCGTGCAGCACGCTGTGCAGTTCATCCTCCACCGAGATGTCGGCGAGCTTGACGTTCGAGCGGTAGGCGGCGCGGATGATCAGGTGGCCGGCGACCGGCGCAGTCAGGAAGACGAAGACGATGCCGAGCAGCACGCGCACGCTGACGAAGTTGTCGCGGAACAGGAAGTACAGGAACACGCCGATCAGCGTCAGCAGCACGGACAGCGTCGAACTCTTCGTCGCTGCGTGCGACCGGGTGTAGACATCCGGCAGCCGGATGAGGCCGAACACGCTGATTACGCTGAAGATGCTGCCGAACAGGATCAGCAGGGCACCGACGAATTCACCGGTCTCGTTTCCGTTCAATGATGACCCCCCTCTCGATATATTTCGAAAAGGCGATCGTGCTGATGAACGACAGGATGCCGAGGATCAGGATCACTTCCAAGTACGCTTTCGTTCCGTACAGCACGGATACTACACCGATCAGCGCCAACAGGTTGACGCCGATCACATCCATGGCGATGACACGGTCGGGCATGGATGGGCCTAGGATCATGCGCAGCAGAGCGATTGCAATCGTGACGGCGAACAGGACGACGGATACAGCGAGCATTCCAGCAATCATCAGCGGGTCACCTCCATAATCGCTTTTTCGAAATTCCTGAGCTGCTTGATGAGCCCGTCACGTGATTCCTGGACGTCCATCGCATGGATGTAGAGGGCTTCACTGCCGGGCGTGACTTCCATCACGACCGAGCCCGGGGTGAGCGTCAGCAGCATGGAGAGCATCGTGATCTCCACGTCACTCCGGAGCACCGTTTCATATTTGAAGACGCCCGGTTCGATCTTCAGCCGGGGGCTCAGGATCTGCCGGAGCACGATGGCGCTCGACTGCACCAGTTCCGATATGAAGATGAACAGCAGCTTGACTGCCGCATACACACGGCGCAAATAGAAGCGCGTGCCGAAAAAGCGGTGCATGAAGAACAGGATGCCGATCCCGACGAGGAATCCGGCAGCAAATGTCGAAAGCCGCAGTTCGTCTTCATCGATCAGCAGCATCCACAGGAATGCGATGAACAGGTTGAGCAGCAGTTGCGCAGGCATATGACCCGCCCCCTTTCTATCAGTCTACCGGCCCGGCTGCGCATCGTTTCCCAGCACGGCTTCGACGTAACTGTCGGGATGCGTCAGCACAGCGGCCGCATCATTGACGAACGGCGCAAGCCAGTCCGCTCCGATGCCGATCGCGAACGTCAGGACGCCGAGGGCTGCGATCGGCAGCAGTGTCCGCTTTTTCAGCGGGACCTGTTCCTCTTCCCCGATGATCGATTCACCCATGAAACAGTTCAGGAAGATGCGCAGGAGCGAGTACAGCACGAACAGGCTCGACAGGAAAGCGAGCGCCAGCAGCAGGTAGAGCTCCGCGCCGATCAGCCCCTCTCCGAGCAGCACTTTGCCGATGAACCCGCTGAACGGCGGGATGCCCGTCAGTGACAGCATGGCGATGAAGAACAGCCAGCCGAGTTTCGGATAGTTGCGCAGCAGCCCGCTCATCTCCCCGATCCGCGTCCTGCCCGTCAGCGTGATCATCAGACCGCCCGCAAGGAACAGCATCGCCTTGACGACCATGTCGTGGAGCACATAGTAGATTGACCCCTGCAGCGCAGTTTCACTGCCCGCGGCAAGCCCGGTGAGGATGAACCCGACGGCAATGACAACATTATAGGAGATGATCTGCCGGATATCCCGCGATGACAGCGCACCGATGCTGCCGCCGATCAGCGTCAGGGCCGCCATACCGCCGATCAGAGGACCTGTGATTCCCGGCGCCTGATTGAAGACAAGCGTGAACAGCCGGATCATCGCATAGATCCCGACCTTCGTCAGCAGCGCACCGAACAGTGCAGCGATGGCTGCAGGCGGTGCGCCATAGGAACCTGGAAGCCAGAAGTAGAGCAGCAGGCCCGCCTTGAGGCTGAAGACGAGGAGGAAGATCAGGCCGATGACCGTCAGAATCGGATCCTGCCCGCTTTCAGCGGCCCGGACAGCGAGATGTGCCATGTTGAGCGTGCCGGCCGCCCCGTACAAATAAGCGATGGCGAGCAGGAAGAACCAGGACGCCAGGACATTGATCGTAATGTATGTAAACGCCTCGACCAGCTGCACTTTCCGGCCACCGAGCACAAGCAGCGCATATGAAGCCAGCAGCATCACTTCGAAACAGACGAACAGATTGAAGATATCCCCTGTCAGGAACGAACCGTTCACCCCGGCCAGCAGGAACAGCATGAGCGGGTATACATACATCTTCTCGAACGCTTCCCCGATCGTCGAGAAGGCGTACAGCAGGATCAGGCTCGTGACCGTGCCGGCTGCCGAGACGAGCAGCAGCGCGAACGAATCGCCGACGAACGAGATGCCGTACGGCGGGTCCCATCCGCCGAAATCGAGCCGCACGATGCCTTCCGTCCGGACGCGGAGCAGCAGGTGGCTCCCCACAGCGGCAGAACCGGCGGCAGCAAGGAAACTGAGCAGCCGCTGAACGGAAAGCGACTCCCTGAAAAATGTGAGGATGACCGCAGCCAGCAGCGGGATCAGCACAGGCAGTACAAGTTCGTTAGTCATCGAGACTCCTCCTTGCGCCGTCCAGATTGTCCGATCCAGTCTCCCGGTAGATACGGTAGGCGAGGACCAGAAGGAATGCAGTGACGGCAAAACTGATGACGATCGCCGTCAGGATGAGCGCCTGCGGCAGGGCATCCGCGTAGGCGGAGCCATCCTCCGAGACGAGCGGCGCCTCCCCCTTCTTCAGGCCGCCCATCGTCAGGAGCAGGAGATGGATGGCATGGGACAGGACGGCCGATCCAAGGATGATGCGCAGCAGATTCCGGGACAGCAGCAAATAGACCGCCACCATGACCAGGACACCTACCAGAACTGTCAGTAACGTTTCCATATCATTTCACATCCTCACTGATCGTCAGAAGAACCGTGACGACGACTCCGACCACTGTCAGGGCGACACCCGCTTCGAACAGCAGCACCATGGAAATCTCCGTCGCTCCGAAAATAGGAAGCAGGACCTCCCCCTTCCCCTGGGTCAGGAACGAATTGCCGAACAGCATGGGCACGGCGCTTCCGGCAACAGCCAGAAACACGCCGAGTCCTGCGATCTTCTTGAAATCGAACGGAATTCCCTGATGGACCGTTTCAATATCGTATGTCATATAGAGCAGCAGCAGGGCCGAGGCGAGTACAAGCCCGCCCGAGAATCCGCCGCCCGGGTCATGGTGTCCCGAGATGAACAGCTCCACACCGAATGTCAGGATGATGAACACGATGATTTTGGTCACCGTGCGCAGGATGACGTCGTTAATCTTCATGCGGGCCGTCCCCCTTCCGGCTCTTCAGTTTGATAAGCACATAGACACCGAGACCGCCGATGAACAGCACGACGATCTCAAGCATCGTATCGAACGCACGGAAGTCCCCGAGGATGGCATTCACAATATTGCCGCCCCCCCGCATCTCCTCCGTGTCTTCGAAAAACTTTGAAATGGGCGCCGCCAGCCGGTTCCCCTGCACCGCGAGAGCCGTGACGATCACGATAAGGCCTGTCATGACGGCAATCACCGCATTTCCCGCCTTCACTTTCCGTGACGTCCGTTCCTTCGTCCAGTCAGGCATGAAACGGAACGTCAGCAGGAACAGCACCGTCGTCACCGTCTCAACGACAATCTGTGTAAGCGCGAGATCCGGTGCACTCAGGACGACGAACAGGAATGCGACCGTGAAGCCGAGCACCCCATTCAGCAGGATGGCGATCAGTCTGGATCTGACAAACAGGATCGAGATCGCCGCCGCCATCATGACAGCGGTCAGCAAGTACTCGTTCACGTTGACGAGCGAATCATTCGACAGATCGAATGCCTGCCGCCAGATGAAGGCCAGCGCAACCAGCATCATGCCGATGAAGAACGAGAAGATATACAGAAAGTACCGGTGCAGATGCCCCGTCATGTACCGTTTCGTCAGATGATGCGAATGGCTTTCCAGCTGCACGAGCAGCAGTGAATACATGTTGTCGATCTTCCAGCTGAATGGCGGGACAGTATAAAGGACCCGCCACTTACGGAGGAACACATAGAGGAAGACGCCGGCCGTGATGATGCCGAGCGTCATCCAGAGCACCGGACTGAACCCGTGCCATGCCCGAATATGAGGCACCAGCTCCGGTATTCCGCTGTATGCCGGATAGATCGCGTCCATCGCCGGCCGGAGGATCCATTTACCAAGGATATTCGGGATGAAGAACAGCCCGAGGATCAGCAGTCCGAGGATGCCCGGAGCAGCGAGCATTCCCGGCTGCGGATCATGCGCGCCGCGGTCCACCCATGCGGGGGACTGCTGCTGCCGGCCGAAGAATGTCTGGAACACGATGATCAGGCAGTAGACGAACGTCAGGACACTCGCAAGCCATGCCACAACCGGCACCCAGACATGGATTCCAGGAAGAGACAGCTGCTGGACAGCAAGGCTGGCTTCGAGAAACATCTCTTTGCTGAGGAAGCCGTTGAACGGCGGCAGCCCTGCCATTGAGAAGCTGCCCGCCAGCGCAATCGTAAAGGTCACCGGCATGAAAACCGCAAGACCTCCGAGCCGGCGGATATCCCGCGTACCGAGCTCATGGTCGACGATTCCGATGATCATGAACAGGGCGCCTTTGAACGTGGAATGGTTGATGAGATGGAAAAGTCCAGCAAATGCTGCAGCTGCGAAGAGGCTGAGATCAGCTCCCGGTAAGTCCAACATTACGGCAGACCCCATCCCGAGCAGGCTCATGATCAATCCGAGCTGGCTCACGGTCGAATAGGCGAGCAGCGCTTTCAGGTCATACTGCCTCACCGCGTTGAACGAACCCCATAGAAGCGTCAGCAGACCTGTGAATGTCACCAGATAAAACCATAGCTCACTTCCGCCAAACAGCGGGATGAAGCGCGCCACCACATAGATGCCCGCCTTCACCATCGTCGCCGAATGCAGATATGCACTGACCGGCGTCGGTGCTTCCATCGCATCTGGAAGCCATATATGGAACGGGAATTGGGCGGACTTCGTAAAAGCGCCCAGCAGGACCAGCAGCATCGACGGTATGAACAGATCATGCGACGGCAGATCCCCCGCCATGCCGATCATCTCATGGATGCTGTATGTCCCCGTCATCGAATGCAGCATGAGGAACCCGACGAGCATCCCGATACCGCCTGTGACAGTGATCAGCATCGCCTTCTGCGCACCTTCACGCGACCGTCTGCGCTGATGCCAGAACGCGATCAGCAGGAATGACGAAACACTCGTCAGTTCCCAGAACACATAGAGGACCAGGATATTATCGGAGAACACGACGCCGAGCATCGATCCCATGAAGAGAAGCAGATACATATAGAACCGTCCGAGTGCCTCGCGCTCGGACAGGTAGTACGTCGAATAGATGACGACCAGTGTCCCCATACCGGTGATCAGCAGGCCGAAAATCATACTGAGCCCGTCGAGATGGGTGGTGAAATGGATGCCGGCGCTGGTCAGCCACCGGATCGTATGGTAGCCGGTCTCCCCTGCAGCCACATTCGGAATCTGCAGGCAGAGGATGATGAACAGAACGAGCGGGACAGGCAGCACGGCCCATCCGATTTTTCTGCTATGTACGTATGTATACAGTGAAGGGACAAATAAGGACGCTGCAAACGGCAGCAGGATGAGCAGCGGAATGATCAATACGTCGTACCCCCAATCGTGAAACAGAACACAAACAGGCCTGCAGGGAAATGCGGCAATTCAATTCACAGGTGAAAACATGCAGGAACAGAGCACAATGAACAGCGGAGATTCGCAAATCTGCGGAGAAATTGCCGGGACGGGTTGACGCGGCCGGGAAAGCCGGCGATAATGAGTCCGACATGAGCATAACGCAGCACCCCGGAACCGGATCCGCGGTTCGGGCATCGTCTGCATGCTGCTCGCTGTGTTTTTTCGTTTCATTTCAAATTATACACGACTGCGCCTGCCTTGGCACTCGAATGGGCTGCGTACGCTGACAACTGGGACAGCAATACGATTCATGGAGGGAACGACACGATGGGAAAAGTGAAAGGACGCATGGACGAGAGCATTCTTGTCTGCGTGTATTACGGACCGAACGGTGAACGTCTCATCCGGCGGGGCTCTCAGATGGCAAGCGCTCTGGACTGCCCGCTTTATATCCTGACCGTCGACCCACTTCCGCTGGATGAGATGGATGCTGAAAAATCAGCGTACGTCGACCGATGGCGTGAGCTGGCGGAAGAACTCGATGCCGATGAATTCATCATCCGGGATAACGAAAGCCGGCCGACCGCCAAAGTCATCAAACAAGTCGCACATGACCGCAATATCACCCAGATCATCATCGGCCAGACCGCCCAGAGCCGCTGGGAGGAGATCACGAAAGGGTCGTTCATGAACGTGCTTCTCCGCGAGATCACGTTCGTCGATTTCCACGTCGTCTCTGTCGCCCGCTCCATCAAGCATGACGTGGAAGGGATGTTCGAAAAAGGTCTTCGGGCTTATTTGACGGATGACGGCGAAGGATACCGCGTGACGTTCAACTATACAAAGAACGCACGGTTCGAGGGGATCTTCTTCAAGGAGACGGGAACCGATTTCAATAATGGGATCTTCAAATTCATGCACGACGGCAAGATGTGCCAGGTCCGGATTACGGATGACCGCGTGGAAAGGCCGTCGGAAGTGAGCTGTAAACTCGACGCTTGAGAAAGCACAGAAAAGGCCTGCCCGGAAAGTCATCCGACTTTCCGGGCAGGCCTTTTGTAAAGAGCTGTGCATTCATTCAGCCGGTTCACCGACGATTTTCACTTCCCGTTCCAAGTCGACACCGAACCGCTTTTTCACTTCCGCCTGCACCATTTCAATCGTGCGGATATAGTCCGTGGCGGTCGCATTGTTCTTGTTGATGATGAATCCTGCATGTTTAGTGGAGACTTCCGCGCCTCCGATGCCTTTGCCCTGGAGACCGCTGTCCTGGATCAGTTTGCCCGCAAAATAGCCCGGCGGCCGTTTGAACACACTGCCGGCCGATGGATATTCAAGCGGCTGTTTGGATTCACGCTGAAACGTCAGATCCGCAACCTTGGCGTCGATCGCCTCCTGGTCACCGGGCTCCAGCTCGAAATCGGATGACAGAACGAAATAGCCTTCATCCGCTATGATGCTTTTCCGGTAGCCGAGCTGCAGCTCCTCTTTTGACAGTACAAAGATGCGGCCGGTCCGGTCCATGAGGGTCGAGCGGACGATGATGTCGTTGATCTCCCCGCCGTAAGCTCCTGCGTTCATGGCCATCGCGCCACCGACGGATCCCGGGATACCGCAGGCAAATTCGAAACCGGTCAGCCCGGCTGCCGCTGCAGCACGGGAGACATCGATGATATGCGCACCTGCCCCCGCGTGTACATGCGTTCCGTCAATCGTGATCGTATCCAATCTCACGGGGTGCAGCACGATTCCGCGAACACCGCCGTCCCGGACGACCATATTCGATCCGTTCCCGAGCAGCAGTATCGGGATATCATTTTCATGTGCATAGCGGACGGCCGACTGCATTTCTTCTTCCGTTTCCGGAATGACCAGCAGATCGGCATGGCCGCCGAGCTGCGTCTTTGTATAAGCTGACAGGGGTTCATCCAGCAAAAGCTGCCCCTTTGTAATTTCCGATTGTAAGTCTGTCACCCATTGCTGCTTCGTCATTGCACCCAATCCTTTCAAAAGTTCAAGACACTTTATCAGTATGCTGTGAATCTCGTTTTTTGACAAGAGGTACGAGTATCCCCATTCCTCCATTCTATGCAGAAGCCCCGTTAAATTCCCCCGATTCGGGGAATACTGACAGTACTGCTTGCCGACTAACTGGGAGGGGACCCATTTGTTGAACTCACTTTGGCTGGAAACCGCCTATCCGCGCACCGAACTGCCTGCGCTGAAGGAAGATGTGACATGTGATGTATGTATCATCGGCGGCGGGCTCAGCGGCCTGACCGCAGCCTACTTGCTTGCGAAAACCGGCAAGCATGTCGTACTTCTCGAGAAGGACCGTATTCTGGAGGGAGCTTCCGGAAACAATACAGGAAAGCTGACAACCCAGCACGACATCATATACGCTGAACTTATCAAAAAACACGGAGCGGATGCTGCCCGTCTCTATTATAGGACGAATGACGAAGCGATCCGGTTCGCCGAGTCGATTGCGGCAGGCGATGAGCTGCGCACGAGCCAGTCTGTCCTCTACGCCAGCACGGCAGACGGACTCCAGCAGATCGAAAACGAGACAGCCGCCTACCAGGAGATCGGAATTCACGGTGACCGGAAACTGAACAGCGAGCTGCCGATCGATATCCTCGGCACACTGACGATCCATGATCAGGCACAGCTGCATCCAGTACGGTTCGGCCAGCACTTGTGCGAGCTGGCCATGAAGGAAGGTGCCGGCATCCATGAAAAGAGCGATGTCCGCTCGATGGATCTGAAGGACAAATCGCTGGAACTTGCATCTGGCGCTGTTGTCCGATTCAACGAACTCATCCTCTGTACACATTATCCGATCGAAGCCATCCGCGGATTGAACGTCCTGAAACTCGAAGTGAAGCGGTCCTATGTCGTATCGGCACCCGCAGACATGCCGCTGCAGAACCAGTATCTTTCAACCGATCAGAAAAAACGATCGATCCGGACGGCATTCATCGACGGGCGTCCCCATTTCATGCTTGGCGGGGAGGGCCATGTCGCCGGCAGCACAGGAGATACGGATGAGCGGTACAGCCGGCTGGCGCAGGAACTGCAGACCGTATATAACCTCGGCGGGCCCGCCCACCAGTGGTCTGCACAGGATCCCACCGCACCGCACTGTATTCCGTACGCGGGGCCGATCTCCGACTCCATGCCGTATGTCCACATTTGCACTGGCTTCCGGAAGTGGGGCATGTCGAACTCATTGGCTGCTGCGCGTATCATCACGGACGTCATCACAGGTACGAAAAATCCGGCAATCAGCTTATACGCACCTGACCGGACGGGGTTCGGGTCCCTGCTGTTTCAGGCGCTGAAGACAACCGGTTATGTCGCAAAGGAATTCACAACGGGGCATGTCCAGCGCACGGATACCCCAATCTGCACGCATATGGGCTGCAGAACGCGGTGGAACAAGGCGGATGAAACATGGGACTGCCCATGCCACGGGTCGCGTTTCCGGAAGGACGGAACTGTGCTCGAAGGACCCGCTGTCCGCCCGCTCGACCTGTCCGAATAACATCATGCAACCAGCAAAAAAGCTGCCCAGTGAGGGGATACCCGCTCACCGGACAGCTTCTTTCCATTGTTCACTTAAAGGCTTCCGTTAATACAGGGACAATCTGTTTTTTGCGTGACACGATCCCTTTCAGCACCGCCATATCATTCGCAGGGACTGTATGGAATGCCGACATGGCGGCGAATGCTTTCTCGCCGACCGCAATTGCGACGGAATCACTGTTAATGATATCCGTGATGACAAACAGGAATAGATCGAGTTTCTTCACAGATACTACATCTGTCAGCAGGGAGACGAGGTCATCTTTGCGGCCCAGCACATCATTCAGGTCGACTGCATTCACCTGTGCGATCTCCATCGTTACATCGCCGACTTCGAAGGTCTTCGCATCCAGTGTGATAAGTTCTTCCAGTGATTTGCTGCTGAGATCGGCGCCTGCCTTCAGCATGCTCATGCCGTACTCTTCTGCATGGACACCCGCTTTTTCCGCCAGCTCATCCGCCGCTTTCCTGTCCTGCTCCGTGAAGGTCGGTGATTTGAACAGCAGGGAATCCGAAATGATGGCGGACAGCATCAGGCCCGCGATGTTTTTCGGAATTTCAACGCCGTGCTCCTTGAACAGTTTGTTCAGGATCGTCGCCGTGCAGCCGACCGGTTCCGCCCGGTAATAGAGCGGATCGCTCGTCTGGAAGTTCGCGACGCGGTGGTGGTCGATCACTTCAATGACTTGGACATCATCGATATCGTCGGCACTCTGCTGTTTCTCGTTATGATCCACGAGGATGACCTGTGCTGCTTCATCAGAGACACGCTCTGTCAGACGCGGTGCTTTGAAGCTGAAGGTATCCAGCGCGTATTGTGTTTCCTCGGAGACCGCACCGAGTCTTACCGCCTCTGCGTCCATGCCGATCTGCTGTTTCAAATAGGCGTATGTGATCGCAGAAGCGATGGAATCCGTATCGGGATTTTTGTGGCCGAATACAAGCACTTTGTTCATAGTTCCATTCCTCCTAAGTACGTTTGCGTTTTGCAATCCTTTTCATCTTACCATCATGTCAGGGGTCCCGGAAACAGAAGCTGTTCAATCTCCTGCCGATTTTCGACAAAGTCGGCGATTGTGTAATCGTCCAGCACCCGTAAGTAGGCATGGAGCGCTTCCTGCAGCACCCCTTTCAGCCTGCAGGCAGGCGCGAGCACACACTGATTCGATTCCCTGTTGAAGCATTCCACAAGCTGGAAGTCGTCCTCCGTCTGCCGGACGACCATGCCGACATTGATCTGCTCCGGCGGCAGTTTCAGCCGGATGCCGCCGCCTCTGCCGCGGACCGTCTCGATGTATCCCGCTTTTCCGAGTTCATGCACCACTTTCGTCAGATGATTCTTCGATATATGAAAAGCCGCCGAGATCTCCTGGACCGTCGCCCGTTCCCCCACCGGCTTGGCACCAAGGTATATGAGCACACGGAGCGAATAATCCGTATAGAGCGTTAACCGCATTCTGTTCACCGTTCCTTTTTCGTTATTGAATTGTTGACCATTTTTTGAATGAAATGTGGCTAACCTTTGAACATTGCGTAAAGATGTATTTTCTATATAGCTTTTAAAATCCATGTGCGGTACGATGAATTCACCAACTACGAGAGGTCGTGTCCAATTATGTTATCCCAAGAGACAATCGATATCGTTAAATCTACTGTACCTGTTCTCGAACAGCATGGCAAAACAATTACAACTGTGTTCTACAAGAACATGTTCGAAGCCCACCCTGAACTTTTGAATATTTTCAACCACGTGAACCAGGAGCAGGGCCGTCAGCAGACAGCACTTGCGAATACTGTGCTCGCAGCAGCGAAATACATCGACAACCTGGAAGCGATCGTTCCGGCGGTCGTCCAGATCGCCAACAAACACGTGTCACTCGGAATCGTACCCGAGCAGTATCCGATTGTCGGGAAATACCTGCTCGGCGCCATCAAAGAAGTGCTCGGCGACGCAGCAACCCCTGAAATCCTCAACGCCTGGGAGCAAGCGTACGGCGTGATTGCGGATGCGTTCATCGGCGTGGAAGCAGGCATGTATGACCAGATGGAAGCGGAAGAAGGCGGCTGGAAGCTCTTCAAAGGCTTCGTCCTTTCCGACAAAATCAAAGAGAGTGAAGTCATCACTTCCTTCTATTTCAAGCCAGTGGACGGCGGCAAAGTCCCTCAGTATAAGCCTGGCCAATTCATCAGCATCAAACTCGACATTCCCGGTGAGAAAAATACATTGATCCGCCAGTACAGCCTGTCACAGGCTCCGAATGGGGAAACATTCCGTATTTCCGTCAAACGGGAAGCGGACAACAATCCGAACGGGAAAGCGTCCGTCTATCTCCATGATCACTTGGACGTGGGCGATACAGTTGAACTCAGCGCACCTGCAGGTGATTTCTATCTGGACATGGAAATGGATACACCGGTCACACTGATCAGCGGCGGTGTCGGTATCACGCCGATGATGGCGATGTTCGAGACCATCGCAAGCACTGCACCTGAACGTCCGGTCGCCTTCCTGCATTCCGCACGCACACGGAACCACCAGGCGTTCGACAAAGTGGTCCGCGAGATGAATGACTCCCTGTCTTCATCAAACTACGCAGCCCTCTACTCCGAAGAAGGCGACGGATTCATCAACCGTGAATTCCTGGAGAAGAATGTCCTGGATGGCAGTGACGTCTATGTCTGCGGACCGACTCCGTTCATGCAGGCAGTCATCAGCGAGTTGTATGCAATGGGGTTGGATGAAGAAAAAGTCCACTTCGAATTCTTCGGACCGAAAGTCCAGCTTGAACTGGCACATTCCTGATAATTGAAAAAGCCGCTGTCGCGCAAGAAACGCGACAGCGGTTTTTTTGTAAGGAATCAGTTGCTGCGTGCAGCCTTCTTCGGAAGACGGAACGAAGCGATCAGTAGCGTGAGCATGAGGAACAGCCCGATGTAGCCGATGAACGGATACAGAATATCGAGCAGTTTGGAGAAACCGACGAAACTGAGGCCGAACCCGACCACCAGGATAACTAGCACAAACCGGCGGAAACCGGCAGTGCCGCGCCGGACGAACCGGGCACCGAACGAATAGAACATACTGACAGCCGTATTGAAGATCATGCCGTACAGCACGACAGCCATAAGCACCGCCAAGATCGGCGAGATGTCATTGATGATGGCGAGCATCGGCAGGTCGGCATCTTTGACAATGTCGATTTTGGAGAAGATGGCCAGATGGCTCAGTAAAATCATGATGCCGAGCCCGAGTCCGCCGACGAGCCCTCCGAGTGCGGCCGCTTTTTCATCCTTCTCCGCACCGCCCATGACGAGTGACATGGCTGCACCGACAGCAATGTTGAATGATACGTAGTTGATGGCGGAAATCCACCAGTTCGGCAATGGTGTATCGATCGATGTCGCAACACCGTTCAGGCTCTCGAATGATCCGGTCATCGTCGTGAGACAGTAGACTGATACAACGATTACAGCAAGAATCAGAAAAGGCGTCACACTTCCGATGACCCCTACCACCCGGTCCACGTTCAGCAGGACCGTCAAGTAGACGAGCACGACCATCAGCAGACTTCCCGCAAACGGCGGAAGGCCGAATTGCTGATTCAGGTTGGACCCCGCTCCTGCAATCATGACGACGCCGACCGAGAACAGCGTGATGACGATGACCGCGTCCACGATGAGACCCAAGTATTTCCCGCTGATCCTGTAGACGGCTTCCTTGTGCGATATCGTCTGCATCCGGCTGCCAAGCCGTGTCAGCACCATCCCGAAATAGGCGAACAGCACGGTCGACAGGATGGCACCGATGATGCCGAGCATCCCGAAGCTTGTGAAATACTGGACGATCTCCTTACCGGAAGCAAAACCTGCTCCTACAATGATTCCGATGAATGCGCTTCCCATTTTCAAGACTTTCAAGCATCTTCCCCCCTGTTCAGCGTACGATCTGCAGATAGTGCCTTTTGGCTGTCCATCCGATCTCTGTTGGTGGTTCTCCAAACAGACCCGTAAATTTATGCTGCACCGGCACAAGCCGGATACCTGGTAAACATATGTACGGCAGCACGCATGCGCAGATTCTCTCAGCCGCATACCGGACCAGCAGCTAGCCATCTGCAGACGACGCCTCCTGACTTTTCAGTCTATTCACTTTATGTACACACTTCATTTAATCTACCACTCAAGGAATCTCTTTTCAACCGGAAGGACGGGCAGCTCCTGCCCAGATCAGGCATCACACAATGACAGAACAGAAAGAAAGACCACCCGGAGGCGGTCTCTGTCCGACCGCTCCAAGCAGTCTTGCTAGTTCTTCTGCTGACCGATCAGGCTTCCAGCAGTTTCAGTGCTTCGCGGTTGAATGCAGGAATATCGTCCGGCTGACGGCTCGTGACGAGCTGGTTGTGGCAGACGACGACCTCTTTGTCGTGGAACTTCGCTTTTGCATATTCCATATCGACCTGGATCGACTTGTAGCCTGTTGCATCCCGTCCTTCCAGCGCTTTGGCCGTAATCAGGAGCTGCGGACCGTGACAGATCGCAAACACCGGCTTGTCCGCATCCATGAATGCTTTGACGAACTTCACGAAACGGTCATCCGCCCGCAGCTGATCCGGTGAGAATCCGCCCGGGATGAACAGCGCATCGAATTCATCCGGTTTTACGTCGTCAATTCCTTTGTCGATTTTGACGGGCGTCTGTTTTTTCATGCCCTTCACTTCTTTGCCCGCTTCTTTTTCGATAGTGATCACATCATGACCTGCGTCCTTGAACGCTTTTGCAGGTTCTGTATACTCCGAGTCCTCGAACATGTCTGTCAGTACGGTTGCAATTTTAGCCATTTCTGATGAACACTCCTTCTTTTTCGATTTCGTTCTCCACTGATATGTTTTCCTCTAAATTCCTTCAGATAAACCTATGGGCGGTATTTCGATACGAAGGCATTGTCCTTCTCGAAAAACCGGTATGGATAATGGACGGCTTCGCCTGAGTTGGAAATACCCACCCTCGGGCCCGTCTCAATTTCACCTGCGGCGCATGCATCCGCTATGAACAGCGGCCGCTCCGCCCAGTGGTGTCCGTAGTAATCCATCGTGATGCCGAGCGCTTTCGTCAGCTTGCCAGGGCCGTTGGTCCAGTCTTTCATCGCCAGCTTCTCCCCCCGCCGTTCACGCATATACTCAAGTCCTTCAACCGGTTCCCCCGCACGGATCAGGACGGCATGCGGTGTGCCGACCGGACCGCAGACGACATTCATGAGCGTGTGTGTATGCATCCGGTACGTGTAGACGCTGCCCGGTTCGCCGAACATGACTTCCGTCCGCTTCGTCCTGCGGTTGCCGTAACTGTGCGCCGCCCTGTCTTCAGGTCCATGATAAGCTTCCGTTTCAACGATACGGGCGATGACCGGTCCGCCGGGCAGTTCATGGACGATCAGGTGCCCGATCAGCGATTCCGCCAATTCCAGAACCGGCTTTTGGAAGAATTCCTTATTCACTGGCCGATACATTGATTCGCCTCCTCTCCCTCCTCCTTATACAGCTTAGAAACAGGATTGCACCGTGTCAGCTGCGAGGTTTCTTACTAAGGTTTACCCAATTTCATTTTTCACAATCGTATTTTGCTCAGCCGGCAGCCGCACAGAAAAAAGGACCTCCCGGATGGAAGGCCGTTCTTATCAGGCCAAGCCTTGGCCTGCTGCAAATTCTTCGTATAACCCGTGGGTCTTCAGCAGCTCGGCATGCGTACCGATGCCGGTGACCTTCCCTTTCTCCAGGAAGATCAGCTGATCGGCGCCGATCACCGTGAAAAGCCTGTGGGCGATGATGAGCGTCGTCCTGCCTTCCATCAGCCGGAGCAGCGCTTCCTGGACATGCGTCTCCGAGCCGCTGTCCAGATTCGACGTCGCTTCGTCCAGCAGCAGAATCGACGGATCATGCAGCAAAGCCCGGGCGATTGCAATCCGCTGCCGCTGACCGCCTGACAGTTTCATACCGCGCTCCCCGACCAGCGTCTCAAAACCCTCCTCCATCTCTTCGATGAACCCGAGTGCGTTCGCAGCGGCGGCTGCTTTGCGGATTTCAGGAAGTGGCGGCCGTTCCGCAAGTCCGTATGCAATATTGTCGAGGATCGTTCCGCTGAGCAGCGGACTCTCCTGCGAGACATAGCCGATTCTGCTGCGCCAGTCGGCAAGACTGATGTCTGCGATCGGGCGTTCTCCGAGACGGATCTCGCCGCCAGTCGGCTGGTAGAACCGTTCGATGAGGGAAAACAAGGTCGTCTTCCCGCCGCCGCTCGGCCCGACAAATGCGGTGACGGTTCCCGGGGCTGCCTGGAATGTGATCGCATCCAGCACGGGTTTTCCGGCTTCATAGCCGAACGACACGCTGTCGAA
Source organism: Sporosarcina koreensis (assembly GCF_000826145.2). GTDB lineage: Bacteria > Bacillota > Bacilli > Bacillales_A > Planococcaceae > Sporosarcina > Sporosarcina trichiuri. Next base: position 369,264 of record NZ_LN651335.1, on the reverse strand, counting down.
TGCAAGAACAGCCTCCGGTGCACCCGTTACGCCTTCTGGACGCTCACTGTCCATGCGCAGCAGCTGCTGGATCCGCTCCGTTGCACCGACCGCTTTCTGGAATACGGTGAAAATCTGGGCCATCTGCGCAAACGGGACGATGATCTGGAACATCAGGAAGATGATCGCGACGAGCGTACCAGCTGACAGCGCGCCGGACGCCACCTGCGCACCGCCATAGCCGAGGATCGCCACCAGGATCCCCATCATGATCAGTGTCATGACCGGGGAGATGACCGCCTGTATTTTCGCTTCCCTGAGGCCGTACCCGAACAGGGAACGGACAGCCGCAGACCCTTTCTCCTGTTCATCCGGTTCCGCCCGGTATGCCTTCACCAGCCGGATGTCACCGAGCACACGGCCGAGATGACCGGAGAACTTCGCCATTTCAGCCTGCGTCGCCTTTGCAATCTTGTGCATGATCCGTCCGAGCGGCAATATGATCGCCATGCTGACCGGGATACTGATCAGCATGATCAGCGTCATCCGCCAGTCAAGGTAGAGCAGGATCGCAACGGCTCCTGCAATGGATATGAGACCTGTGATCAGGGAGACGAGATGATCGGAGACGAGCTGCTTCAGGATTGTCGTGTCCTGTGTGATCCGGCTCATCGTCTCACCTGTCTCCGTATCGTCGTAATAAGACACGGGCAGGCGCAGCACTTTCCCCCATAGTTTCGTCCGCAGGTCCGCAACGATCGTTTCGCCGATGTAGGCGAGCATGTAATACGAGAGTCCGCCTAACAGCGCCTGGACGATGAATACCACAAACAGGAAGACGGCACTTTTCCAATTGAACAGATCACCGCCTGTCAGCGAGTCGACCAGCTGTTTCGTCACGAGCGGGATTGCGAGACTCGCGATTGTTGAGAACAGGGACAGTACAAGCGCTGCGGCCGTGACGCCTTTCGGCCAATTCAGCTGCTTCAGCAGATCGGCGAATTCTGTTAGAGTCCCCTTTGTATTCATCCGTTCCTTTTTCGCTTCCAGTTCATTCACCATCCGGTTCTCCGCCTTTCACTTCCTCTGTCCCATTCAAAATACGGCCGATCTCCAGCCAATCCGCCTCCATGGCCGGACGATGGGAAGGGCGGTAGAAAACAGAAGCCGGATGGAAGGTCGGAATGATCCGGTAAGCCTCCTCCGTCCAGTCCAGCTGCTTGTCTGCCAGGTCCCGCAGGAAGCGTACCTGCTGCTCGATCGGTTTCCCATGCATCTCCGTAACTTTCGCATGCGGTCCGATCAGCCGCTGCAGTCCTACATTGCCAAGCGTCACGATGAGTTCCGGCTGAAGGTTCGCGATTTCATAGTCGAGGACCGGTGCATGGGCAAGCAGTTCCTGCCGGGTCGGCGGCCGGTTGTACTTCCGTTCTGTCAGCGTGCCGTCCCTCTCTTTGCGATGTCCGTATTTGTACGGCCGGCTCCGGACGGCACTCGTGATATAGACATCTTCCCGGCTGAGCCCTATGGATGCCAGTGACTTCATCAGCTCCTTACCGGCTCTTCCTGAGAACGGTATCCCCCCTATGGCTTCCGTTTCCCCCGGCGCTTCACCGATCAGCATCAGTTTCGGCCTGTGAGGGCCTTCTCCATATACAAAACCTTCCACAGGAAATCCTTCAATCCGCTTTCGTCCCAGTTCAGCAACAAACTCCGGAATCCGGAACGGCTGTTTTCCATCCATACTCCTGCACCTCGTTTCCCTTTACATGTTTCCGTCAGTTCCCTTCTGTACGTCCATCGCCCCGGAAAGTTCCATTTCACTCAGTCCAGTATTTCCGGCAGCGCACCGGTAATCCGGATACGATGCGGCTCCAGGAAGACCGCATGATCCAGTGCACCCTGCCCGCCCAGATAGAACGCTGTCCCGGGATACCGTCCGGCAATCGCCTCAAGCTTATCGAACAGTTCAGGATCTCTGTCGAACGGGACACTTGTCACCGCTGAAAGGAACATTTTCTCCGGGCGCAGCCGCCTGACGAGGAACTCGATGGATGACAGCTTCGGTGACGGTCCCGCAGCAATCGTCCGCCAGCCTCCCATCATCGCCTGCAGCAGAATGATCTGCAGAGGAATTTCATGCAGCTCGTTCGGAAGGCAGCAGCCTAGTATTTTCGGCGCGTCCGCGGGCAAATCGAAATTCCTGCGGATCTGCACGAGGAAATCCCGGATGACCAGGCTGGTGATCGACTCCTGGCTTTCATCCCATTCGCCCGACTCCCAGTTTTCACCGATCTTCACCAGGAGCGGCTGGATGGTGGTCGTCAGGAACGCTTCCAGACCATACCGATGGTGCGCTTGTTTCAGAAGCAGCATGATTCCGGCCTCATCATACGCCGCCCCTTTTTCCAGCAGAGCCTGTGCGTAGTCATCAAGCGGCAGCGACACGGACGCCTCGGCTGAATATCGTCGTCTGTGCAGCTGGACGGCCTCTTTGACACCGTGCCCCTGATCGCGGAGTTTCCGGATATGCATGAGTACATTTACATCTTCTTTCGAATAAAGACGATAGCCGTTCTGATGGCGTTCCGGACTGATGATGCTATACCTGTCCTCCCACTTCCGGATGACTTGGCGCGACAGTCCGGTCAGCCGTGACACGTCGCTTATGAGGAGTTTAGGTTCTCTGTCAGTTTTCAAGCGGTGTTTCCCCTTTCCTGCAGACTCTCAATCACGGGTCCGTCCTGCTTCCTCACGAACATTGTACAAACATCCGCTATGTATAATGTTTGAACTTCAGTATAATGGGAAAAAACCTACTAATTAGTAAGAGTGAACTGTGCATTACTCTGTATAATGTTAACACAAAAGATTGTACAGGAAAAAGAAATAAGCAATTGCCTAGAATTGGGGAGATGACTGATGAGGAAGAGTGTGAAAGTGATCGGTGCGGGGGTGGCCGGTCTCGCTAGCGCATGCCGGCTGCAGCATGCAGGATACGATGTAACATTATACGAGAAGGAATCTTTACCCGGCGGCAAGATGCACCGGATTCGGCAGGACGGCTACCAATTCGATCTCGGCCCGACCATTGTCATGATGCCCGAACTGTACAGGGAAGTATTTCAGGTGTGCGGCGTCGACCCGGATGACTATATCCCGATGCAGCGGCTCGACCCGATGTACAGTGTCTTTTTCGGGGACCGCGCCGAGGACCATTATGAAATCAGCTCGGACCTGATCGAACTGACAAAGACATTGGAAACGTTCGGCGATAAGGACGCACAGGGATTCTTCGAGTACCTGCAGGTCATCTACAAACGGTTCCTGGTCGCCAAGGAGCACTTCCTGCAGAAACCTTTCCGGAAACCATCCGACTTCTATAATCCATCCATGATCCGGCAGGGACTGAAGCTGAAGACGTTCGATAATGCGGATGCGTTCATCAGCAAATATATCAAAAGCGAGCGCCTGAAGCAGATGATCAGTTTCCAGACGCTCTATATCGGTGTCTCCCCCTACAGCGGGCCGTCCCTGTATACGATGATTCCGATGATCGAGTTCCTCTATGGTGTGTGGTTCATCAAAGGCGGCATGTATACGATGGCCCAGTCACTGGAGAGGCTGTTCAAAGAACTCGGCGGAACGGTCCATTACAATTCATCGGTTGATGAAATCCTCATCGAGGACGGCATGGCAACGGGTATCCGGATCGGCACGGACGTGATCCCTTCGGACTTTGTCATGTGCAACGCCGACTTTCCATACGCCATGAAGAACCTGGTGAAGGAGCCAAAAGCGAAAGGGAAATACACGGATGAAAAAATCGACAGTATGGACTATTCGTGTTCCTGCTTCCTGATGTACCTCGGCATGGATCGGAAATACGACGACGTGAAAAATGCCCATAACTTCATCTTCAACGAGGAGCTGGAACGCAATTTGAATGACATCTTCACTGGAAAACGCCTCGAGAAGGCTTCGTTCTATGTCTACATCGGCTCTAAGCTTGATGACAGCCTGGCGCCGGAAGGGAAAGATGGTCTCTACATCCTTGTCCCGGTGTCCGACAAATCATGCTGTGAGTATAAGTGGGATGACGGGACGATCCGCCACTACAGGGAGTATGTACTGGAAGCTCTTGAAAAAGTACCGGGTTTTGAAGGTGTACGGGACGATATCGTTTCCGAATCCTATATGACGCCGGATGATTTCGAACAGCGTTTCAATGCGTATCACGGTGCTACATTCGGCCTGCAGCCGACTCTTGCGCAGAGTAACCATATGCGTCCGCAAAGCAAGGCGACCCATTGCGAGAACCTTTATTTCACCGGAAGCAGCACACACCCTGGTGCAGGTGTCCCGATCGTCCTGCTGTCCGCCCGGATCGCCACGGAAGAATTATTGCATGATGACAGAGGGATTCTGTTCCATACACGATGAAAGGGGGAAACAGCAATGACCCGTACAGTCTCCTTACAAGAGGACTTCCGTTATTGCGAGCAGGTCATCAAACGGCATTCCAAAAGTTTCTATTATGCCTTCTCACGGCTGCCCGATAGAAAGGCACAGGCTGTCTTCGCCATCTATGCATTCTGCAGATCCGCAGATGACAGTGTAGATGAAAATACAGGCAGTGCCGCCCAGCTGGCCGCACTCGATCAGCTGGCGTCTGAACTGGACCGGTTTTCCCGGCGCCAGGAGCCGGACCATCCGCTTTGGCGTGCTCTGCGGCATGTGTTCGATACGTATGATATGGACTTGGGCCCCTTCTATGATCAGCTGAAAGGGCAGCGGATGGATATTTCATTTACAGCACCGAGAACAATGGAGGACGTGGAGGCATACAGCTATTATGTAGCCGGATCGGTCGGCAGGATGCTGCTGCCGATCATTGCATCTGGGGCCTCCGCTGATTGCACGCCAGCCGCTGTCAATCTTGGAATCGCCATGCAGCTGACCAATATTCTCCGTGATGTCGGAGAAGACTACCGTGACAAAGGGAGGGTCTATCTCCCCGAGGAGGAAATGGCGAAAGCCGGCTATACACTCGAACAGCTTGCGGAAGAGCGGATTACCGACCGTTTCATAACAGTATGGGAAACACTCGCAGTCCGTTCCGAGATGTTATATGATCAGTTTTTGCAATATATCGGCGAGTTCGACAAAGACAGCCAGTTTGCGGTACTTGCCTCTGCACAGGTGTACCGGAGAATCCTGACAAGCGTGCGGCATAATAAGTATGACTGCTTTGCAAAGCGCAACTTTGTCACCCGGCGCGAAATGGTCAGGATTTTGGCTGAGTCGATCGGATGAGAGATCTTCCAGGGAAGCAAGGTAAAGAAAGGGAGGCAAACCCTGACCAGACGGTTGCTGTCCTGCGCTGCAGGCTGTACAAGATTGGAAAGGATGAGCGGCCATGCCTGTAGTCGACCTGCCGATCGGCTGGATCATCGTCTTGGACGCCGCGGCATGGGCTTTTTTCCATTTAGCCATCTCATTCGCCGCCGTCCGTATACCGGATACCTGGCTGGTCCGGCGATCCTCTTTTTTCCGTCCCCGCGCTTTTGAGCGGAATGGTGCGCTTTGGGGGCAGCTGGTCAGAGTGAAGCATTGGAAGCATCTGATCCCCGACGGGACGATGTTCATCCGGAACGGGTACAGCAAACAGCGGCTCCACGGGACAGACCGGGGTTCCCTGGAACAGTTCGCTGTGGAATCCAGGAGAGCCGAGCTCACACATTGGCTGTCCATCCTGCCGGCTGCCCTGTTCTTCCTATGGAATCCGATTTGGGCCGCCTGGCTGAATGTCGCCTACGCGCTGGTGTTCAACCTGCCGATCATTATCGCACAGCGATATAACCGGCCGCGGCTCGAACAGCTGATCGCCCGGAAAAAGAGCAGACCGGTTTCGGGCTGACGACAGCCGATCCCTTTCGGCGCTGGCTGACTCCAAGAGGATAAAACAGAAAAGACGCTGCAAGTACGCTGCAGCGTCTTTTTTCCAATCATTCCAATTCCATCTGACTCGTTTCCGTTCCGAGAAATACAACTGCGAGCACCCCGATCAGGATGGCCCCGCAGAAAATACCGAAAATCACGCCGAACCCATATCCCGCCGTCAACAGGGAGCCGACGAGCAACGGGCCGAAAATCCCGCCGATCCGGCCGATGCCGGCGGCCATACCTGCTCCTGTACCGCGTATGGCCGTCGGATACTGCTCCGGTGAATAGGCGTACAACGCTCCCCATGCGCCGAGGTTGAAGAAGGACAGCAGCGCTCCAAACAGCATCAGCATCGCAAGCGAATCGGCACTTCCAAATGCAAGCGCACTGGCTGCGGTCCCGATCAGGTAAACAGACAGGACGAACTTCCGTCCTGCCCGCTCGATGAGCCAGGCCGCGGAGAAATACCCCGGGAGCTGGGCAAGGGTCATGATCAGGACGTAGCCGAACGTTTTGATCATCGCGAACCCTTTCAGCACCATCACACTCGGCAGCCAGAGGAACATGCCGTAGTACGAAAAGACAACCATGAACCAGACGACCCACAGCATCAGCGTCCGCTTACGGTACGGTTTCGCCCATAAAGCAGCCGTTTTCTGCAGGAATGACTGCTGCCGAACCCCTTCTTCTTGGAACTTAGGTGAATCCGGCAGGTTCCGGCGCAAGTATAGTGCGTAAAATGCAGGCAGGGCAGTGATGATCAGTGCAGTCCGCCAGCCGAAGGACGGGATCACGAAGTAGGCGATCAATGCCGCGATGAGCCATCCGGCAGCCCAGAAACTTTCCAGCAGCACAACTATGCGCCCCCGCTCTTTCGCCTCCACGCTTTCCGAGACTAGTGTGGAGGCGACAGGAAGTTCCCCGCCAAGCCCTGCGCCTACGAAGAAGCGGAGAATCAGGAACGCCGTGAGTGTCGTCGTCAGCGCGGACAGGCCGCTGGCCAATGAGAACAACAGCAACGTCACCATAAAAACTTGCTTTCTTCCGATGCGGTCCGCGAGCATGCCGAACAGGATTGCCCCAACCATCATTCCGAGAGAGTTGACACTCCCGACCCAGCCGATAGCCGACGGGGATAAGTTCCATTCCACCGCTATGGCCGCTACGACGAAGGACAGGATTCCGACATCCATTGCGTCGAACATCCAGCCTGTCCCTGATATGACGAGCAGTTTGTTCCGTGATACTGGTTTTGCATTCTGTTTCTTGTTTGATGAATGAGCGATCGTATGCGCCATCAGTTTCCCCTCCATGTCTAAACGTCTGTCATGACACTTGTCATTATACAGTCTACCAACAGGACGGTAAAGAACAATTTCACTTCATACTCAGCGGATCCGCAGTACTCCGTCTTCCATCTTCGCTGTAATACCGAGCTGCAGTTCCGTCACCCGGTACGACTGCTCGCCGACGTACAGGATAGTTTCCGGATGGGCGATGCCGATGACAATCGACCCGTGCGCGTTCGTGCGGATGACTGTCGGGACACCTCTCTTCGAACCGCACTCCCGGATCGACACGGACCGCTCACCTGTCAGTTCGCCTCCCCGGCAGACCCCGTCGGATATGATATCCGTTTTTGCATGGACTTCACATTGGGCCAGCCCCTGCCCGGTGATCCGGATTGCCCCTGAGCAGCACAGCATACTGTTTACAGCGTACGACAGCGTCAGTTCCGCAGCCTGGCAGACCGGATCGGGCTGGAACATTTCATATAGCCGCTCCGCCGACTCGATGAGCGCCAGGAACTCGTTACCTTCCTTTACGCCAGCATGCATGGTATTGATGAAAAAGTTATACAAGGTCGTTTGGAGATCGCCCCATTCCTCACTTGCGTTATCGGACTTCAGCGTCAGGAAGGACTGCAGCCGATCCCGGAACAACAGGTACCGGTCACCGAGCAGCACTCTGAGAATCTTTTTCAGCTCCCCGCCGTTTATAGCAGCCGCACTCGACTGACGCAGCACTGCAGCCGCTTTCGTCAAGTCCCCCATCGTGCCAAGCATTGGCAAAATCGATCGGAGCGATTCCGCATACACCCTGTCGTCCGTCATCTGCTGTCCCGCCGCTATTCTGGAAGACGACACATGCCCGCCGATATGGACGGCTTTTTCAGCTTTCACTTCAGCTTTCCGGACGTCTCTGCCGATTTCGATCCTGCCGGCAGCCTCGACAACGCACCCCTGGCTGACACTCCCTCTCACAGCAACATCCCCATCGAACCGGACATTGCCGCTCGCAAGGTCCACTTCCTGCATTGTCAATGTGTCGGCGATATCGATAGAAATACTGCCGTTTTCCCTATCGATCAGCAGTTTGCCTGCACAGGCCGCGAAAATGTGACTGCCTGTCCGCGTGACATTCCTGCCCAATCGGATGTTTGCCGCTTTGCCATCTTCAGCCGGTATGATATTCCCGAACACATCCATTCCCGGCTGTCCCGGGATAGGAGGCAATACAGCAGCCACCAATTGGCCTTCCTCGACAAGCTGCACAACCGGCTTTTCCCGATAATCCACTTTATCGTATTCCGTAAGCGATTTGCCGTCCATATCGATCTGGATTTCAACATCCCCGTCCAGTCCTGGTTTCGGAAAGATACCGCGTGCGATGATCGCCTCATAGGGCACGTCCGTCTCACAAGATTCCCAGAGGACCCGCTTATCCAGCACCGCCGTAATGCCGAGCTGGTCGCAGGCATCCCGGATCATCTGCTGGGACAAATCATTCACAGTCTCCTGGAATTCATCTGCCTCCGCCTTCAAATGACGGGTGAAAGGTGCATCTTTCACGCTTCGTGTCAGTTTCCTGCCCGGTATGACACTCAAGCTTGCGAGCGCACCGTGCTCACGGATGGTGATCGACAGCTGAGCTCGGGTCAGTTCGTCGATTGTCCGGATATATACGGCATCCCGCTCAGATACAGGTGCTGTGCCTTCTGTTTTTTGCCCGTTCACAATTACTTGTACACCTTGTCCCGCCTCTATGGACAGCTGTCCTCCGCTATCTCCGGAGCGGACCTCCACTCTGCCGGAAATGATCCGGATACCTGTGGAGGGCGGTTCACCGTTCCATTCCAATGCATCCGGCATTTTGTACTGCACGGGCGTGACGACGACCTCGGCAAAACGCAGCGCACCGGGTGATGTACCCGTATCCGCTGTCCGGCTGACATGGATCCGGACATCCTGAAGCTCGAGCCCGAGTATTTCCAGAGCTGCTTCCACCGCCTCCTCGACTGTCTTCCCCCGCACTGTAACCGCTTTTCCCATGAGTCACCCTGCCCCCTCTCGTTCAAGTTGAGCTTAGTGTAGCACAGCCGATTTTTTTCGGGCAGACACAAAAGACCGATTCCATGGGAAGGAATCGGTCTTTTGCCGTTCTTATAGTCCTGCTTCGACTTCTTTGATCATTTCTTTCATGGACTTCAGACCGCCGCCTGACAAGTACCAATACTCCCCGTCCAAGTAGACGATCTTGTCGTTCGTGAATGCGTTCGTTTTCTTCACGAGGTCATTCTCGATTGTGTTCTTCGCATTTGCGCCTTTACCGATGGCAGCATCGCGGTCGATGACGAACAGGACATCCGGATTGGTTTCCAGAATGTACTCGAATGTGATGTTCTGACCGTGTGTCGACGCTTCGATTCCTTCGTCAGCCGCTTTGAAACCGAACACGTCATGGATGATACCGAAACGGGAGCTTGGTCCGTATGCACTGACTTTTCCTTCAGTCGCAAGGGTGATCAGTGCTTTGCTGTCGGATTCAGCTGTCTTCGACTGGATGTCGGCGATCTGCTGATCGACGTCCGCCAATTCCTTTTCCATTTCGTCTTTCTTATCGAACACTTGGGCGATGACGTCCATGTTATGCTTGAATGAATCCATGTAGTTCGTGTAGTCGATTCCCACGTAGATCGTCGGCGCGATTTCGCTGAAGTCATCATACAGATCCGCCTGGCGTCCGGAAATGAAGATCACGTCCGGCTTCATAGCGTGCAATGCTTCGAAATCAGGCTCTTTCAGGCTGCCGAGGTTCGTGTAATCCGAACCGGCATATTTTTCAAGATACGCAGGCATTGTCGCTTGCGGCACGCCTGCCACTTCGATTCCCAGTTCATCCAGCGTATCCAGCACACCGAAGTCGAAGACCGCTACTGTTTCCGGTGTCCCTTCCAATGTCGCTTCGCCAAGTTCATGCTTGAAAGTCATTTCTTCTGTCTTCGTCTCTTCACTGCTCGCTGTTTCATCATCTGCTCCTGCGTTCGATGCTTCCGGCTTTTGCTCGTCTTTTTCAGAACCGCATGCAGCAAGGACAAGCATTAATGCAAACGCCAGCAGGAATACGGGAATTTTTTTCATTTTCATGTGAACATACCATCCTTTTGGTTTATGAGTTGAAGTAGACGCAGATGCGGCAATTGTTCATCTGCTGGATCGGGATATCCATGTCGTAAATCTCCCGGAGTGATTCCGAATTGATGATTTCGTTCGTCGGTCCGTCTTTCACGACACGTCCCTGCTTCAGAGCAACGATCCGGTCGGAGTAAACGGAGGCGAAGTTGATATCGTGCAGAACGATGACGACCGTCTTGCCGAGCTCATCGACGAGCCGGCGCAGAATCTTCATGATCTGCACGGAATGTTTCATATCCAAGTTGTTCAGCGGCTCATCGAGCAGGATGTAATCCGTGTCCTGCGCGATGACCATGGCGATGAACGCCCGCTGTTTCTGACCGCCCGACAGCTCTTCCAAGTACTGGTGCTGCATGCTCATCAGATCCATATAGTCGAGCGCCTGGTTGACGATCTGGATGTCGTCAGCCGTCAGACGTCCTTTCGAGTACGGAAACCGTCCGAATGATACGAGCTCACGGATCGTCAGCCGGACATTCATGAAATTCGATTGCTTCAAGATGGAAACCCGTTTCGAGAAGTCATTGGACTTCATCTTTTTGACGTTATCGTTATCGACGAGCACTTCACCTGTATCTGCATCCAGCAGGCGGCTCACCATTGAAAGCAGCGTCGATTTCCCTGCACCGTTCGGTCCGATGAAGGACGTGATCTTACCCGGATGGATGTCGACACTCACCTTCTCCACGACTGCTTTGCTGCCGTATGACTTTGTCAATTCCCGAACTTGGATCATGCAGATCGACTCTCCTTCAATAGTAAGTAGATGAAATACGCACCGCCGACGAAGTTGATGATGACACTGAGCGTTGTCGAGAACGTGAAGATCCGCTCAACGACCCATTGCCCGCCGACCAATGCAATGATACTCATGACAGACGCACCCGCCACCAATACCGAATGCTTGTATGTCTTGAAAAACTGGTACGACAAGTTGGCGACGATCAGACCGAAGAATGTGATCGGTCCGACCAGAGCTGTGGAGACCGCAATCAGGACGGACGACAGGATGAGCATCATTTTGACGATTTTATCGTGATTCACCCCGAGGTTGATGGCCGTGTCCCGGCCGAGTGACAGGACATCGAGCTCATTGAACTTCCTTGCACCGATGATCAGCGCAGCGACCAGGACGCCGAGCGCCCACCAGACGAGGTCTCCGTTAATGTTGTTGAAGCTTGCGAATGACTTATCCTGGACCCGCAGGAATTCGTTCGGATCGATCAGCACCTGCAAGAATGTCGAGATGCTTTGGAAAAATGTACCGACGATGATGCCGACAAGCAGCAGGAAGTAGATCGGCCGCTTTCCCGCCTTGAACAGGAACTGGTACAGCAGCAGTGCGAACACGACCATGGCGCCGACGGACAGGACGAAGTTCACCTGCTTATTGACGAGCGTCACATGGGTGGATCCCAGGAAGAAAATCAGGACCGTCTGCAGCAGGATATACAGGGAATCGAGTCCCATGATACTCGGCGTCAGGATCCGGTTATGGGTGATCGTCTGGAAGATGACCGTCGAGTAGGCGATCGCGACACCTGTCAGTGCCATCGCCAACACTTTGATACCTCTGCGCGGCAGTGCGTAATCATAGCTCCCATTCAGCCCCTGGAACAGATACAGTCCTGAAAAGAGGGCGGCCAGAACAATCAGGATGATGAACTTTGTACGGTTACGCATATGCTCTCCTCCTAAACAGCATATAGAGGAAGATGGCGCTGCCGATGACACCGACCATCAGACTGATCGAGATTTCGTACGGGAAAATGATGACCCGGCCAAGAATGTCACAGATCAGCAGGAAGATGGCACCGAGCATGGCCGTGTGCGGAAGTGTCCTTTCCAGATTGTCCCCTTTGATGATCGATACAATATTCGGGATGATCAGGCCGAGAAACGGAATGACCCCTACCGTCAAGACAACAGTGGTTGTAATGAGAGCGACCAATATCAGTCCAATATTGACGATCCTCCGATAAGCAAGCCCCAGGTTTTTCGAAAAGTCTTCACCCATCCCGGCAACAGTGAACCGGTTCGCATAGAAATAGGTGATGATGAGGACGGGGATACTTATGTACAGCAATTCATACCGGCCTTTCATGATCAGTGAAAAGTCTCCTTGCAGCCAGGAAGCCATGTTCTGGATCACATTCGCTTTATAGGCGAAGAATGTCGTGATCGATGATAGGATGTTCCCGAACATCAGGCCGACAAGAGGGATGAAAATTGCATCTTTGAATTTGACCTGATCCAGTATTTTCATGAACAGCAGCGTGCCGCCGAGCGCAAATGCGAAAGCGACCAGCATCTTTTCGATGGTCGATGCGTTCGTGAAAAGAAGCATGGATACGAGGATTCCAAGTTTGGCAGCATCGAGCGTTCCCGCCGTAGTCGGCGAAACAAATTTGTTGCGGCTCAGCTGCTGCATGATCAGCCCGGTGATACTCATGCCGGCCCCTGCAAGTATGATAGCGAGCAGCCGGGGCAGACGGCTGATCAGGAAGATCTCAGTTTCTTCTGATTTGAAGTCCAGCAGGTCTTTCGGTGAAATATGGCTGACGCCGACAAATAGCGAAAGCAGCGACAGGGCTATCAGCGCTGTGAATAAATAACGTTTCTTCATGAAGAACTCCGATATCCAGATATTTGCGGACCCGACTTGTTTAAATGAAAACAATTATCAGTTAGCCGCAGTTCCCATTATAGCAAAGCTTAAACGGAAGTCAACCGATAACTGAAAACGATTATCACTTGCATCCCTACTGATCGTGAACGGAAAAAAACTGCGCCGGCGCCTCTTTGGCGGCCATCCGGCACAGTCTTGGTATCATGGTTCCCTCCTTCGGTCTCTGCAACCGAGAAGATCTCCCTTCAATCATTTACCCATCGACACGGCATTAGTACGGATCTCCTCCGGTATGTCAAACGGCTCCACTTCATTGATTTCCGTTACATCACCGGATACCGTCTGGAGGACGACCGTCCGGTACCCCTCGATATCCATGATTGCATCAAGTTTCAGATCATACGAATCTGTATAATACGTCTCTTTGTCGAGATACACAGTCAGTTCAATCTTTTTCACATCGATATCCCCGACTTCTCCATCAGTCGCTTCTGCAGTGTCCTGTTCCATCAGCTCTTTCAGCAGATCGCTGAATTCCTCGCCCGCGGCCGAGAAGTGCATCACATACTGATCCTCTTTTTCCTCCATCGTGAACTTATCGTCGAACTCCTGGAAAAGACTCAGTTCAAGCATGGCGTTGGAGCTGTCCAGTCCATCAAGTATTTCATCGTGCATGTCTGCGGGGATGCTCATCCACTGCCCTTCCATATCATCCGTCTGCAGATACAGTTCACCGTCCTGCGCATACATTTCCATCGTCGCAGCTGCGTCGGGGCCGCCGTCCATTTTCATGACCTGGTGGAGTTTCATAGGGTCCGTGATGACGTCCATATCGAGTGAGATCTTATTTTTCGCACGCATGGAGTCATCATCCACGACTTTCATGTTCTGATCGATCGTGATCTGTCCGTGAAGGCTTTCGATCGTCTCCGACGCATCGACCGCTTTCTGATAGACTTCCTTGGTTGTCATCTGATTTCCATTCGTTTCTGCGGATTCCGTTTTTGCGCCCGTTTCTGCAGAAGCACCGCTTTCCGTCTTCGGTGTATCATCTGATCCGCAGGCCGCAAGTGTCAATGCCAACAGTGTGGCTGCTGTCCCTTTTAACAAGTTTTTCATAGTCTCGTCTCCTCTTCACTTTTTCACTCTGTCTATTCTTACTGACTATAGCTCAGTTAGTTTCATAATTTGTCGAATTTATCGAGATTCCAACTTTTCCTCCAGCTTTACTTTCGCATCCAAAGTCCCCCATATTGGTCTCCCGACTATTTTTATCGAACTTTTCTACCGATTCCTGTATACTTACCCAGACATCACAGTAAAGGATGGACATCATGCTCAAACAATTTTTCTCCTATTACAAACCGCATCAGCGGCTGTTCATCATCGACTTTTCAAGTGCCGTCTTTGTGGCGCTTCTCGAGCTCGCGTTTCCTGTCGCTGTCCAGTGGTTCATCGACAAACTGCTGCCGGAAGGCGACTGGGGGCTCATCGTCACGACGAGCATTCTGCTGCTGGCGGTCTATCTGTTCAGTACGTTCCTGCAGTATATCGTCAGCTATCTCGGGCATAAGCTCGGCATCAACATCGAAACCGATATGCGCGAGGAATTGTTCACCCACGTCCAGCGGCAGTCGTTCCGGTTTTTCGACAACACGAAGACCGGTCACATCATGACACGGATCACGACTGACCTGTTCGATATCGGCGAACTCGCCCATCATGGGCCTGAAGATGCCTTCATCGCCGTCATGACGGTCATCGGGGCATTCGGTATCATGTACACCATCAACCCTCAGCTTGCATTGATTGCCATCGTCATGGTGCCTGTGCTGATCGTGGTGATCGCATTCTGCAACAAACGGATGAACGCCGCCTGGCTCAACATGTACGGCAAGATCGCCGAAGTGAACGGCCGTGTGGAAGACTCGGTGTCGGGTTCCCGTGTTGTCAAATCGTTCACGAATGAAGATTTCGAGCTTTCGAGATTCCGCCGGGACAACGGCAATTTCCGGATGGCGAAACTTGTCGCCTACCATGTCATGGCCTGGACGACGTCTTCCATCTATATGATGACGCGGCTCGTCACCCTGATCATCCTCGTCGTCGGTGCCTGGTTCACGTTCCAGGACAAGCTGACGATCGGAGAACTGGTCAGCTTCATCTTGTTCATCAACATCCTCATCAAACCGATCGACAAGATCAGTGCGCTCCTTGAGATGTATCCTAAGGGCATGGCCGGGTTCAGCCGGTTCCGGCAGCTGCTGAACCAAGCACCGGAGATCAACGACCGGAAGGATGCTGTGGCCGTGCCCCATTTGCGCGGGGACATCGAACTGCGCGACGTCACTTTCGGCTATGATGCCGGCAAGCCGGTGCTCAACCATCTGAACCTGTCCATCCGTTCCGGACAGACGATTGCGTTCGTCGGTCCGTCGGGTGCGGGGAAAACGACCATCTGCTCCCTCATCCCGCGGTTCTATGATGTCGATGCCGGTCAGATCACCATCGACGGCATCGACGTCCGCGACATGACCCAGCGGTCGCTCCGCCGGCAGATCGGCATCGTTCAGCAGGATGTGTTCCTGTTCACGGGCACTGTCAAAGAGAATATCGCATACGGTGATCTGTCCGCACCAGATGAGGCGATCTACGAAGCAGCACGCCGTGCCCACCTGGAGGACTTTGTCGCCGGCCTGCCGGAAGGGTATGAAACCCAAATCGGCGAACGGGGACTTAAATTATCCGGCGGCCAGAAACAGCGGCTCGCAATCGCGAGGATGTTTTTGAAGAACCCACCGATCCTCATTTTGGATGAAGCGACGTCCGCCCTCGATACGGAAACGGAACGGATCATCCAGGAATCCCTCGCGGAGCTGTCCGAGAACCGTACGACACTGGTCATCGCCCACCGCCTTGCGACAATCCGCGATGCGGACCGCGTCGTCGTCGTGACACCGGACGGCATCGCCGAAGACGGCGGGTATGCTGAACTCGTGAACAAGAACGGGATTTTCGCCCGGCTGCACGCAAATCAGTTCAATGAGGTTTAAGGCTGGCGGAAGCGGGCATACTAGAACTATCCCACCCCCCTTTCTCTTATAGAAAAAAGAACGGCAGCGCGGAATTCCGCGCTGCCGTTCTTTTGCCGTCAATGGCTGATCATATATGGATTGAACTTTTTCCGCTCCCGCTCCTCCATTTCGACAGTCAGCAGCGTCCCGTTCTCTTCATAGTCCGTGTCTTTCACGTTTGCAAAGTCATTCAGATAAGCGACGAGATCCCCGCGATCGAACGGAATGAGGACTTTACACACCGAATACCGCTCGTACACTTTCTTTTCGATCAGTCCGGTAAGTTCGTGCATCCCGTCCCCTGTTTTGGCGGACAGCCAGATCTGGTCATCCTGCACCCGCGGATAGCTTAATCCTTCCGCCTGATCCGCCTTGTTATAGACATACAGGACAGGGACATCTTCCACACCTACCGCTTCCAATGTCTCATTCGTCACGTCGATCATATGACGATATTCAGGATTCGAGACATCGACGACATGCAGCAGCAGATCCGCTTCCCTCGCTTCCTCCAATGTCGATCGGAACGCCTTGACGAGATGATGCGGCAGTTTGGAGACGAATCCGACCGTATCTGTCAGGATGAACGACTTATGATCGGGCAGCGTCAGTTTCCGGACCGAGGTATCCAAGGTAGCGAACAGCATGTCTTTTTCAAGCACCTTCTTCGCCTGATCCCCTTCCGCCATGGCGAGCATCCGGTTCATGAGCGTCGATTTTCCCGCGTTCGTATACCCGACGATCGATACGACAGGCGTCCCGCTGCGGACACGCTGCTGCCGCTGGATCGTCCGATGCTGTTTCATCGTCTCCAGTTCCTTCCCGAGCTTCGAGATCTGCTCTTCGATCTTCCGGCGGTCCAGCTCCAGCTTCGTTTCACCGGCCCCTTTGTTCTGGAATCCGCCGCCTGTCCCGCCGCCCTGACGGCTGAGTGATGCACGCAGACCGACCAGACGGGGCAGCGTATACTGCAGCTCTGCAAGTTCCACCTGCATGCGGGCCTCCCGTGTCCTTGCACGCCGCGCAAAGATATCGAGGATGAGCATCGTCCGGTCGATGATCTTCACTTCGATGTCCCGCTCCAGGTTGCGCAGCTGGGATGGCGACAGCTCATCATTGAAGATGATGAGATTGGCATCCATCGTTTCAGCCGCACGTTTCACTTCCTCGATCTTCCCTTTGCCGATGTAACTTGTCGGGTGCTTCCTCTCCAGCTTCTGTTCCACACGCCCGATGACACGCACGCCGACAGCTTCCGCCAAGTTGGCGAGTTCTTCCATTTCATAGGCGAAGTGGTCGTCCTGCTGCTCTTCCACGCCGACCAGTAATGCGGTTTCCTCCAGCCATTCCAATTCGTCCATGCTGTTCCCTCACTTTCATGATTGCATTCAAGATTCAGTATGACCCGTTGTCACTGCGGTCAGTCGGTGACGCGGTCCAGCCGCCTCCTGAAACCGGAAACGAATGTTGCCAAGCAGGAAACTGTCAACCGTATCCGGCCGGACATCAAGCAGGCGGCACCAGTTTCCGATAGCGGCCTGCGGATCATCCGTCTCAAGCACGCACTCTTCAATCCGTTCGGAAGCACCGGTCTCCCCGAGGAATCCTTCTTCCATGAGGACATTGCGCCGTGTCTCTTCATCCTCTTCCCATTGGATGAAAAACGGAAACGGCAGCTTATCCGTATAGGATTCCTCTATGAACAGCAGCTTCCATTTTTTCAGGCTGCCCGCTGTACTTTTCCGGGACGCATTCAGAACACCGGATGTCTTGAACCCCGCAGTTGTCAGACGTGCGTCGAGCTGATCGATTCCGTCGGTTGAAAAGCACAGTGTCCCCCAGCCTTCACCGTAGGCTGCCAAGTCATGGAGCAGCAGCCTGACGAGCGGATTGCCGGACTGGCCCGCTGTTTCCGGATCTTCCACTGCCAGCCATTCGATGTAGCCGTTCTGCAAATACTTCAGCGCATTATAGGTGCCCCATTTCTCATGGCTGCCGCCCCGGTACGTCCCTTCGTATTGACCGGCAACCGTGTCCGGTGTTCTCTCGGTGAACCATACTGCATGGTCGAGCTTCATCGCCATTCCCCCTTTTCCACCATCATACAGGACAGACTGACGGAAGCCATATAAAAATGCCGCCCGGCTGGCCGGACGGCGTTTGGTATGCTCAGCGTTCCCGCTTCAGCATGTCAACTGACTCGGTGAACTCACGCTGGATTTCCTTGTTTTCTTTATATGTCGCAAGACTCACGAAATATGTGACGAGCAGGCAGACGATGAATCCCGGAACGATTTCATAGAGCGTGCCGGTCAATGATTCGATATTGCCCCAGACGAATACGACGACCGCCCCCGACACCATCCCGAACAGTGCACCTTTCGCCGTCAGTTTGCGCCAGTAGAGCGAAAGCAGGATGATCGGGCCGAACGCGCCGCCGAACCCTGCCCAGGCGAAGGAAACGAGCTTCAGGATGGATTCGTTGTTCGGCCATGCGAGGATCATCGCAATGATTGATACGACCAGTACAGCCATGCGGCCGAGGAACACATATTGCTTATCGGTGCCGTCCGTCTTGATGACCGCTTTGTACAGATCCTCGATCAGTGCGGATGACGTGACAATCAGCTGGGAAGAGATCGTACTCATGACCGCAGCCAGTACCGCCGCAAGCATGATCCCGGCGATGAACGGATGGAAGATGATCTGACCGATGGCGATGAAGATCGTTTCGGAATCGACCAGTGTTTCACCCGGGTTCTGCTGATAGTACGCAACCCCGACAAGCGCAGTCGCCACGGCACCGGCAAGGCTCAGGATCATCCAGCCGATCCCGATCCGGCGTGCGGATTTCGTTTCCTTGACGGACTTGATGGCCATGAAGCGCACGATGATATGCGGCTGGCCGAAGTACCCGAGCCCCCACGCCAGTGACGAGATGACACCGAGAACAGTAGCTCCTTTGACAAGACTGAGCATGTTCGGATTGACTTCTTTGATGGACGCGGCCGTATCAGGAAGCCCGCCAGTGATGAACACCGCAACGACAGGAACGAGAATAAGTGCTAAGAACATGATGAGTCCCTGGACGAAATCCGTGTAGCTGACGGCGAGGAAACCGCCGAACAGCGTATAGCCGACAACGACGATCGAGACGATGATCAGACCGAGGTGATAGTCCAGTCCGAATGAGCTGAGGAAGAACTTTCCGCCCGCCACCATCCCTGAAGAGACATAGAATGTGAAAAATACTAGGATAATAAGTCCTGATGCGATACGCAGGAGTCTCGACTTGTCTTTCAGACGGTTCTCAAGAAAACTTGGGATCGTGATTGAATCATTCGTAACTTGGGTATAGACCCGGAGACGCGGTGCAACGAAGAACCAGTTCAGATAGGCACCTGTTGTCAGTCCGATCGCAATCCATATTTCGACAAGACCCTTGTCGAAGATGGCACCGGGCAGTCCCAGCAGGAGCCAGCCGGACATGTCCGCAGCTCCGGCACTGAGCGCAGTGACTGCCGGTCCGAGTGAACGGCCGCCGAGCATATAGTCCGTCAAGTTGGACGTACGGCGGAATGCATACCAGCCGATGAAAACCATCGCAGCCATATATGCGATGATCGCTATCAATTTATACGTATCCGCTGACATTTGAAATCCCCCTTATATTCTGTATTTTTCCCGGAAGCGTTTTCATCAGCCGCCGGTCAGATTCATTATAAGCAAGTACCTGTAATTGTGCTATCCCTATTTTCGTTTTATTTCCCGGGAAATCGTCCCAAATCGACAAGGAGGCATCATGATGGATCACGAACGTTTTTTGAATGAAGCAGTCCGTCTTGCTAAAGGCAGTGTATTCGAAGGTGGAGGTCCTTACGGCGCTGTCATCGTCCGCGATGGAGAAATCATCGCAAGCGGGGTCAATACCGTGGAAGGTGATCATGACCCGTCCGCCCATGCAGAGATGGCGGCCATCCGCGAAGCATGCAGGGTCATCGCTTCGACAGACTTGTCCAATACGATCCTCTACGCAAGCGGGGAGCCGTGTCCGATGTGCCTTGCCGCTTCCTATCAGGCCAAGATCGGTGAGATCTACTACGCCTGCAGCAAGCAGGAGGCAATGGAAGTCCTGCCGACAGAGGATAAGACCAGGAATTTCTACAGTGACCGCGAAAAACCGGGCCCGCTGCGGGATGTTCCCTTCATGTATATGGAAACACCGCATCGGCTGGAACCATTTGAAGCGGCAGCCAACAGCCGCGGCGGCGCAGCTGCAGAGATGCCGCAAAACCCGTCAGGAGGTGCTTGACATGCCTTGGACAAAAGATGACTACCCGGCCACGTTCAAGAACGAAACTCCCGAAGTGCGCAACAAAGCGATCGAGGTCGCGAATGCGCTGCTGCGGGAAGGATACTCGGAAGGCCGTGCCATTTCCATCGGTTTAGCACAGGCACGTGAAACAATTGAAGGTGATCCGGGCGACAGACCTCATTTCGAGGCGAAGACCGATAACGATGACTGGGTGCTCACGAAGAAAGACAGTTCGTCCGTCATATACCGGGAAACTTCGAAAAAAGATCTGCTGGACAGAGCGAAACCGTACGTAACGGATCATGAAGGGATCCTGACGATCTACCACGCGGACGGAACGGAAGAGGACACACTGTACAAGTGAGTACAGAAAACGCATGCCCGTGACGGGCATGCGTTTTCATGTTCAGTCCGCGGCCGCTGTCTGCGACATCTCCCGCAGTCTGAATTTCTGTATCTTGCCCGATGCGGTCATCGGATACGCATCCGTGAACTGGATATAGCGAGGAATCTTATGGTAGGAGATGGCCCCTTTGCAAAACGCACGGATATCCTTCTCATCCAGAACAACTCCGTCTTTCGGAATGATCCAGGCCATCAGTTCTTCACCGTATTTCTCATCCGGCACACCGACGACCTGCACGTCCGCTACTCCGGGACATGTGTATAGGAATTCTTCAATTTCCCGCGGGTAGATATTCTCCCCTCCGCGGATCACCATGTCCTTGATACGGCCGGTGATATCAAGGTACCCATCCGCATCCAGCTTCGCGATATCCCCTGTATGCAGCCAGCCGTCTTCATCGATCACTTCCCGGGTCGCTTCAGGATTGTTGTAATAGCCTTTCATGACATGGTAGCCCCGCGTGCAAAGTTCGCCTGCTTCCCCGGTCTCCATTTCCTCGCCTGTGACCGGGTCGACAATCTTCACTTCCACGTGCGGATGCGGCTTCCCGACAGTGGACACACGCTTTTCAATCGGGTCATCCGTCTTCGTCTGGGAAATGACCGGCGATGCTTCCGTCAGCCCGTAACAGATCGTGATTTCATCCGCTCCCATATCCCCGATCACCTGTTTCATCACTTCGATCGGACAGGTCGAGCCTGCCATGATGCCGGTCCTCAAGGAGGAGGTATCGAACTTGCTGAAGTCGGGATGGTTCAGCTCTGCGATGAACATCGTCGGGACGCCATGGAGTGCTGTGCATCTCTCGCCTTCAACGGCCCGCAGGACGCGGAGCGGGTCGAACTGCTCGACGATGACCATCGCTGCCCCGTGTGTGACTGCGGCCAGCGTGCCGAGGACGCAGCCGAAACAATGGAAGAACGGAACCGGGATGCAGACGCTGTCTTCACTTGTCAGCTTCATCGTCCCGCCGATCATACTGCCGTTATTGACGACATTATTATGTGTCAGCATGACGCCTTTCGGAAAGCCTGTCGTTCCGGATGTATACTGAATATTGATGACGTCATCGGGATCCAGGGAATTGAGCCGCTCTTCCAGCTCGCTGTCCTCCACGGAATCCGCATGGCGGAGAAATTCGGACCATTTGTAGATGCCCTGCTCACTCTTCTCTGTCATCAAGATGATGCGCTTCAGATGAGGAAGTTCTTTGCATTCAACACGGCTGCTGTGGGACTGCCGCAGAGACGGACAAATGGATCGGAGGATTTCCAGATAATCCGTCCCCTTGAAGCCTTCATCGAGAATCAGTGTTGTCGCTTCGGATTGCTGCAGCAAGTACTTCAGTTCCGCTGCCTGGTAATTCGTATTCACTGTGACCAGGACGGCCCCCATCTTTCCCGTGGCAAACTGACTCAGCAGCCATTGTGGTTTGTTGTCTGACCAGATGGCGACATTCTCCCCTTTTTGGATACCCATCCCCATGAATGCCTTTGCCAGACGATCTGTTTCTTTGTCGAATTCGGAATATGTCTGACGGATCTGCCGTTCGGGGTATACCATTGCCTCTTGTAACGGATACCGTCCCGCCTGCTCCCTCAAGACTGCTCCGACCGTTTTGTTCAGAAGTTCCATTTCCCCATCCCCCCTAGTTTCGACTGATTATCTCCTATGTTATCATATTTTTCAGATTGTGTAGATTATTATTTTATTTGCAAAAGAAAACAAGCAGAGGATTTTCCTCTGCTTGTTTTCGCGTTCAGCTGTCCTGATTGGTTGTGACAGGTGTCTCGATCGGCAGGACATTCCCGCGCTCATCTTTATAGAAGACATCGCTCCTGGTGAATTTTGTCGGCGAGTCCAGTCCGGCCGCTGCCGCAATACGGAACAGCCCTTCCCGCATCGTCAATATATAATTGGTGACCCGGAATTTCTTCTCTTCCACCACCAGCCCGCGCTGCAGATGGGGGTCCGTTGTCGCAACACCCGCCGGACACTCATTCGTATGGCAGCGCTGTGCCATGATACACCCGACGGAAATCATGAAGCCGCGGGCGATCTGGACGAGATCCGCCCCCATCGCAAGGGCGATGGCGGCTTTGTCGGGTGTCGTCATCTTGCCGGACGCGATGATCTTCACCCGGTCACGGACACCATGTTTGCGCAGTGAATCGTCCAGCAGCATGAGTGCAGACCGGACAGGAAGACCGACCGAATCGGCCAGGTCCTGATAAGTTGCGCCTGAACCGCCTTCCGCGCCGTCGATCGATATGAAATCCGGGCCTTTGCCGGTTTCCTGCATGAACTGCGCGAGCTCCTCGGCTTCCGATTTCCCGCCGATGACGATCTTCATGCCGACCGGCTTTCCTGAATGATCCCTGATCTTTTCGATGAAGTCGAACAGTCCGGGGAAATCATCGAACTGATTGAACCGGTTCGGGCTGTTGATCGTCCTGAATGGGACCACATTCCTAATTTCCGCAATCTCTTCTGTCACCTTCGCACCTTCGACATGGCCGCCCCGCATTTTCGCTCCTTGGGCCAGCTTCAGTTCGAATGCCTTCACTTTCGGATTTTCAGCTTTCTCCGTCAGCAGGTCCCAGTCGAACTCCCCTTCTTTCGTCCGGAAACCGAACAGGCCGGAGCCGATCTGCGCGATGATATCCGCATCGCCTGCCAAGTGGTGCGGCGACAGGCCGCCTTCGCCGGTATTCATCCACGCACCGGTCGCCATGCCGATCCCTTTCGACAGAGCGGTGATGGCATGATCGCCAAGCGCCCCGTAACTCATCGCGGACTGCCCGAGCATACTGCGGACCCGGAACGGATTTGCGCATTCAGGTCCGATGACGACCGCGTCTTCCTCCGGCAGAAGCCATGGATTCGCCTTGATTTCCTCCCTGTGCTCTTTACGCGAGAACAACCCTTCGTCTGTCACCTGATAGCGCATCGTTTCGATCTGCGTGTCATTGTCCACCCGCATCTCGTCGTTCTGTTTGGTGAACATGGCGTTCCTCAAGTAGTAACCGGGCGCTTCGAAATCACGCTTCGAGCCAAATCCGATGACACTGTTCAAGTATTTCCCCGGCATGACCATATGCAGATACTCTTCCCTGCTGAAGGGCTTGCCTTCGTTGTCACTGTCGAACAGGTACTGCCGGAATTCGGGTCCCACTTTTTCGATCATGTACCGAACCCGGCCGAGTATCGGATAATTCCGCAGAATCGCATGCTGTTTCTGTTTACGGTCGAACAGGAACAGGTAGAGGATGATGGACAGCGGCACAAATATCAGTACGAGAATGACGATCATCGTCGTCATGGATACGCTTTCCAGCCAGCTCATAAGTTTCACTCCTTTTCTCTATTTCCAATCTGGTGTACCATTGAATTCAATTACTAGTTGGAGGCGAATGTACATGGTTATCGACTTACTGACTTCCCATTCATCCGTGCGCACCTACACCGATGAACCGATCCCGGCAGAGACCGTACGGGAACTGATCGGCGCCGGGCAGCATGCCGCAAGCTCCCATTTCGTCCAGGCCTGTTCAGTGATCCATCTGACGGATGGAGCACTGCGGAAAGCGGTCGGTGACGCCTCGAAAAATCCTCATCAGTTCAATGGGGCTGGTGCGGCATTCGTTTTCTGTGCAGATTTCACACGTCTGCAGTCGGCAGCGGCGCTCCACGGACGCACGATCGACTTCTCGCACGCCGAAGCAATGCTGGTCGGAGCGGTGGATACGGCCCTGTTTGCTCAGAACGTCGCAATTGCCGCAGAGTCGAAAGGCTACGGGATCTGCTATATCGGCGGAGTCCGCAATAACCCAGAGGAAATCAGCAGGATGCTCGGACTGCCAGCGGGCACCGTTCCGCTGTTCGGCATGACGATCGGCGTGCCGGCCAAACGCAACGAGGTGAAACCGCGCCTGCCGCTCGATGCCGTCCTTCATGAGAATATGTATGATGCCGGCAAGTACGACGCCCTGCTTCCACAATATGACGAAACCATGCAGGAGTATTACGGCTCCCGGAGTTCCAATCAGAAGCAGGCCGGCTGGACGGAGCAGATGGCGGATTTCCTGGAGACTGCCCAGCGTCCCTATATGAAGGAATACCTGCAGAGCAAGGGGTTTCTCCTTGACTGACATTCCCTCTAGTCTTCCCTACCTCACTTGCAAAGGAGTCAAACCTTATGGAATTTGAACAAGTAATCACGGATTTGGCGAAACGGCTGACCGACGGGTCGTTCATCCGTGCGACATTCAGCCAGCCCCGGACAAAAGAAGAAGGCCTGCTGCGCATCAAGGCGAAGCCCATCGAGCTGAAAGGCGAGCTGTTCATCCAGTTCGAGGAGCAGTTTGAACGGGTGCTGAAGCATCACAATATTTCGGAGGATGGGCTGGAGCTCTTCCTGACGAATGCGCTCATGCGGTTCCGCCAAGTGCAGGCCGAGTTCACGGATGAGACCGTGCAGGTGCAGCTCTCCAAGAAGTTCAAGATCTCCTGGAAATCGAGCGCTGCGGCGTCATCGAAAGTGCCGGACCTTTCCCACAACCGGAAGAAGAATTATTTGCTGGAGGACGGCAGACCGTATCCGTTCCTGATCCGGCTCGGTGTCCAGACAGCGGACGGACAGGTGAAGAAGCAGAAGCATGATAAGTTCCGGCAGATCAACCGGTTCATCGAATTCATCGACGATGCGCTCACCCACCTGCCGACCGGCCGGCCGGTGCGCATCCTGGATTTCGGTTCCGGCAAATCATATTTGACATTCGCTCTCTACCATTATCTCCGGATTGAGAAAGGGCTCGATATCCGGGTGACCGGACTTGATCTCAAGAAGGAAGTGATCGAGGAATGCCGGGACATCGCCAAGGATCTCGGCTATGAGCAGCTCGAATTCCTCGTCGGTGACATCAACGACTATGAAGGCGATACGTCGGTCGATATGGTCGTCACGCTGCATGCATGCGATACGGCAACGGACATGGCGCTTGCCCGCGCAGTCCGCTGGGGGGCGAGTGTGATTTTGAGTGTACCTTGCTGCCAGCATGAACTGTTCAAGCAGCTGCAGGCTCCGGAACTTGACGTGATGCTGCAGCACGGGCTCATCAAGGAACGGTTCGCAGCACTCGCGACCGATTCGCTCCGCGCCGAGCTGCTGACGCTCGCCGGCTACGAGACGCAGCTGCTGGAATTCATCGATATGGAACACACACCGAAAAACATTCTGATCCGCGCCTACCGTTCGGACAAGCAAGTGACGGCGGACGCAGCAGAAAGGTACAAAGCATTCCGCCGTCTGCTGCACGCCCGGCCGTTCTTGGAACGCGAGTTAAAGCTGGATATATTGAAGGAAGATTGACTGGAGACGGGTCCCGCTGTGGCTGGGCCCGTTTTTTTGGTGTGCCCGGGGCTTGAGCGTTTCAAGAAAGGAAGATATGAGCGGTTTGGTCGGGGAATGGAGCGGTTCTGGAGTGGAAATGAGCGGTCAAGGAACAAAATGGAGCGGTTCGCGGGCCGAATGGAGCGCTTAGCCGTAAGATAGGAGCGGTTCGGTCGGGGAATGGATCGCTTCCCCGGTCTGCAGTATTTACTTTGCAAGCCGCCCGATCGTTGCATGCCATCCAAGGCAAAAAGCCGCACTCGTCATGGAGTGCGGCTTTTGTCTGTTCACAATTCGGATACAGCTGGATCGCGGGGCATCGCTTCACCGTATTGCTCGGTATCGAGTTCACCCGTCACACGGGCGGCGGTCACACCGGCGGTCATGGAGCCGCTGACATTCAGCGCAGTCCGGCCCATATCGATGAGCGGTTCGACCGAGATCAGGATGCCGGCAAGGGCGATCGGCAGGTTCAATGCCGACAGGACGAGAATGGCCGCGAATGTGGCACCGCCTCCGACGCCCGCCACACCGAAGGAGCTGATGGCGACGACGGCAACCAGTGTGATGATGAACTGCGCATCGATCGGCTGGCCGACGGTAGGAGCGATCATGACCGCGAGCATCGCCGGATAGATGCCGGCACAGCCGTTCTGCCCGATCGAGAGGCCGAACGAGCCCGCAAAGTTCGCAATCCCTTCCGGCACGCCGAGACGGGTCGTCTGCGTAGTCAGGGTCAGCGGGAGAGTTCCCGCACTGGATCGGGATGAAAACGCGAACAGGAGTGTGTCGCCCGCTTTCTTCACGTAGTTGAGCGGGTTCAGGCCTGTGAGGGCGAGAATCGCCAAGTGGACTGCAAACATGACGATCAATGCGGCATAGGAGGCGCCGACAAATTTGCCGAGGTTAACGATTGCACCGTAGTCGGACACGGCGACTGTCCGCGCCATGATGGCAAGGATTCCGTACGGCGTCAGACGGAGGACGATTTTGACGACGGCCATGATGAGTGCGTACACCGCGTCAATGCCTTTCTGGACGACCGCTGCCTGTTCAGGCTGTTTCCTGCGGACGGCCAGGAAGGCGAAGCCGAGGAAGGCGGCAAAGATGACAACACCGATGGTCGATGTCGGGCGGGCACCTGTGAAGTCGAGGAACGGATTCGCCGGCAGCAGATCGAGCAGCTGATCAGGCAGCGCCTTATCGGCCACAGTCGAGGCTGTCTCTTCGAGGGAGATTCCCCGGGCGGCTTCCGCTTCCCCCTGCACAATCTGTTCAGCATTCAGGTTGAACAGCAGCGCAGATCCGATACCGAGCATGGCAGCAATCGCTGTCGTCCCGATGAGCATGCCGAGAATGACAGCGGCCTGCTTCCCGAAGTTTTTGCCCGCTGCCACTTTCGTGAAGGCCGTAAGGATGGAAATGAAGACAAGCGGAACGACGATCATCTGCAGCAGCTTGATATAGCCGGTTCCGATGATGTTGAACCAGGGGATCGAGTTCTGGAGTGCCGCCCCGTCTGCTCCGTAGCTGATGTGAAGTACGATTCCGTACACGATTCCGAGCCCGAGCCCTGTAAACACCCGTTTCGAAAATGAAACATGCCTGCGGTTCATCCAAAATAGGATTCCTGCCAGTACCAATAGGCCCGCAACGTTGAGCAGGATATATCCGATATCCATGGTGAGTCCCCCTTTAGTTATTCAAGTTATGTTTTTCTGACTCCATTTATATTATGTACTTAATTCCGATATGTCAACTAGGTTTTAAGTTTTTTTCATTCCGCCTCACAATTTCTTTGAAAATATCTGCACTGAAATTGAGGAATGGCAGCTTTTTGGTACAATGAAAGGATTACAGAATGGGGGATGTCTATGTTTGTCATGAAAGTCTCGGAAACCGTGTCACTGAAACTGCTGGAACAGGAGGATGCGGAGGAACTGTTCCAGACGGTCCACAGCTCACGCGGTCACTTGCGGGAATGGCTGCCGTGGGTCGATGGGGCACTGTCTCCGGAGAGCTACCGTCCCGTCATTGCCATGTGGCTGCAGCAGTTTGCCGGCCATGACGGGTTCCAGGCGGGTATTGTGGTGGATGGAGAACTTGCCGGCATGGTCGGGTTCCATACCATCAATTGGACGAACCGCAGTACGAGCATCGGCTATTGGCTCGCAGACGGACATCAGGGGAAGGGGGTCATGACCGCTGCTGTCGGCGCCCTGCTGGACTACGCGTTCACGGTCTACAAACTGAACCGGGTCGAGATCCGCTGCGGGACGGAGAATTTGAAGAGCCGGGCAATCCCCGAACGGCTGGGGTTCCGGCTGGAAGGGATCCAGCGGGACGGCGAGTTCCTGTACGATCACTTCCATGACTTGGCGGTCTACAGCATGCTGGCGGCAGACTGGAAGGTATGAGATCCGGCAGACCGCTGTTGCAGGTGAGGTGGCTTCGCTGCCTGCTGAACTTGTAATCTTGCGTTTATCTTACGTTCACCTGCGGGTGGTGCAGTAGGTAGATAAGATGATTTCCAGCGAGCAGCAAGTACAGCTGCAGCAAGTTACCAGATGGAGGTGTAAAGAGCATGGCAGCGGAAAAAACTTCGAAAGTCAATATTGGATTTGTCGTCCTGCTGATCGGTGTGTTCATGGCAGCGCTCGACAACGGGATTATCAGTGCGGCGCTTACGACCATCAATTCGTCCTTCGATGTGAGCGCGACACAAGGCTCCTGGGGTATTACGTTATACACATTGGGCCTGGCCGTGATGACGCCGATCGTCGGGAAACTTGCCGACCGGTATGGCCGGAAAAAATTATTCCTGATCGAAATCGCAATCTTCACGATCGGATCCCTCGGGGTCGCACTCAGTCCGAACTTCAGTCTGTTCCTGGCAGCCCGTCTGTTCCAGTCATTCGGAGGTGGCGGGATCTTCATCATCGCGAGTTCCCATGTCCTCAGTACATTCACGAAAGAGAAGCAGGGCAGCATGCTCGGCCTGCTCGGCGGCATGAACGGGATTGCGTCTGTCGTCGGTCCGAATATCGGGAGTTTCCTGATCGACCTGACCGGCAACTGGCACTGGCTGTTCCTCATCAACGTGCCGATCGGGATTGCGCTGGTGGTGTTCGGGATCTTCTCCCTGCACGAAACGAAATCATATGTCATGTCGAAGATCGACTTCCTCGGCATCAGCCTGCTGTCGTTCTCGATCCTCAGCATCATGTTTGCTGTGAATAATATCGGTCAGGGCGGTTCGTTCACTGAAGACGCGGCGAAATGGAGCGTTCTCGGATTGCTGCTGCTCGGTATTGCAGTCTTCGCAGTGCTGATTTACGTCGAGAAACGGAATGAGCGAGGGGATGCCATCGACCCGATCCTGCCCTACAGCCTGCTGCGCAAACCGACGTATGCAATGACCATGGTGATGGGACTGCTGTCCGGTACGTTCATCGGCGCGATCATTTTCATCCCATCATTCGCCCAGCAGATCCTCGGCATTTCCGCCGCGAAATCCGGGTATTGGATGACTCCTCTCGCGCTCGCATCTGGAATCGGCGCGGGCGGAGGCGGTTACTTTGTGGATAAAAAAGGTCCTTTGAAAACGCTCATTTTCGCTGGATTGATCGGCATCATCGGATTCGGCGGTCTCGGCCTCTTCACGGAGACGAAGCTGACGTTCATCATCTTCTCTGTCATTGCAGGAATCGGATTCGGTTTCGTCCTCGGCGCCCCGCTGACCGTGCTGACATCCAATGCGGCCGGCACGCAGAAGGGATCCGCCATCGGCACGCTGTCCGTCGCCCGGCAGATCGGCCTGACGATTTCCCCCACCATTTTTGCGGTATTCATCCAGAACGGGTTCAGCAAGATCGGTGACCTGATTCCGCAGAAACTGAAAGAGCACGGTGTCAATCCGGCCGATATGCCGGCCGGTTCGATGGAGCAGATCCAGGGCGGCAGCTATGGCGATCTCCAATCGAAGATCGACAAGATCCCGTCGCCGGATGTCCGCGATGCCATCCAAGAAGCGTTCCAGCAGGCGGCCCATCAGGCTTATGAACCGATCTACATCACGACGGCCGTGATGGCGCTGCTGATCATCGTGATCACCGTCCTGTTCAGCAGGCAGTATAAGCAGGATGCTGCGGACAGTGAACGGCTGGAGGCAGAGGAACAGCAGCAGGCCGCTTCTGGTCAATGAACAAGAAGACCCCCGCCCGGGACCTGGATCCCGGGTGGGGGTTTTGCATGCATAGGATCTGCCTACTTCGGCCATTCCGCCTTCACGAGCAGGCATCTGTCATTCTCCTGCAGACGGGCGAGCATGTCTTCATCCGACGGGTAGACGGTTTCGACACGGCCGCTCGCAGAGACGATATAATAAGCGAGTACCGCCGCTTCCCCTTTTTTCAGGACGAGTTCCTTCTCGAAGGCAGGTGCAAGCGCCGACCCGCCAGGCATCGCTTCGAGCTCCGGCATCAGCCGCTCTTCCGTCCCGCTGAACAGCAGCCGTTCGGGTGTGTGGTCGTCCGCCGGCTGCACACCGAACCCGATATGGGCCGGCCGGTCGTCTCCGCCGATCCATGCCGTTTCTCCAAGTGTTGCAACAAAGTTCCCCTGTTCGAATTGTTCCAAGGAAAGCTGGATCGTCTCACCTGCGGGCAGTCCTTTCTCCGATGTGAAGTGGAGGGCATCCACCCCGCCAGCTGCATAGATCAGCTGCTGTTCGTCTTCGGTCAGCGGACGGTGTGTGAACGTGACAGACTTCGTTCCGAAACACCCCGCCAGCAGGCTGCCGCACAGCAGAAGAAGCACCGTTCCTGCCATGATCCGTTTCACATGCATCCCCTTTGTCTGTTAGTCGGCCTCCGCAATGTGCGTCGGCAGGAATAGATAATTCCCGTGTGTCACTGCTTCACCGAACCGGAGCGGAATCCGGCTGCTGAAAATCGGCCCGTCCGCAACGACAGTATGGAATTCCCCCGCTTCCCCGCAGCTGTCGATTCCGAGCTGTTCGAGTTCATCCATCAGACTGACGGTGAACCGCCGGCCGAGGAACTCTGCGGGCATCCTTGCAGTGTCGATGACAATAATATACGCTTCGAACCCCGCGCTGATGAATTCTTCGAGCAATTGCCGCCGGGGGATATCCCACAGCGGGTGCAGCGCCGTCACCCCGGCGCGCCCGCTCATCTGCCGGACCCACGTGCGGTGATCCTCCAGATCGATGTCCCCGAACACACCGAAGCGGATCCCGTCGTTTGCCGACTCCTGCATTGCATCGATGAATTGGGCTTCGTACGTTTCCCATGACGCCCGCCGTTTTACGAACGGGGCACCGAGGCTGCCGGCCTGCGCACGGAGGACCGCTTCCGGCAGGGCATGGGAGCGCGAACGGTCCGCCTCCTCTTCGAACATGGTCCAGACGCGTGCGAGCTCATCCCCTTGCTGCACCGCTTTATAGACAGCCATGGCGGAGTCCTTGCCGCCGCTCCAGGACGCTGTGAATTTTCTGTTGGTCATGCTGCATTCCTCCTTCTGCTTCGATGCTCCCAGTATAGCAGACGGCAGCAGGGTGGGCGGTGGAGGAACGTGAGCACTTTTTACGCGGGGTAATGAGTACTGGTGCAGCTGGCGCAGTTCTTGTACGGCTCCACAGAAAACGCGGAGTGAAACGGAGCCACAAGCAGGTCTTTGACTTGCCTTTTTCTTAGCGGCGGAGGGTGCGGAAGATACCGGAGCGGTCCGCGGGCGGGGACTGATGAGGGGCATGATCACTTTGCAAGGTTTATGAGCGACACGGCTCTTAGAACAATACTTCTGTCCAGATGTCTCCACGGAAGAGACGGAGTCTGACAAGCCAGTCTTGGTATTGTTGGTGGAAAGGCACTTGGCGCGGAAGGTTTTCTCGCCAGCACTGGCGCCGGGTCGCGGCAATTGTGAAGTTATGAGCGGTTGGCTGGTGGTTATGAGCGGAACTTTGGATTTATGATCACTTTTCTGAGTTTATGAGCGGAAACTGAGATTTATGATCACTTTGCCAGGTTTATGAGCGGAAACTGGGATTTATGATCACTTTCAGCAATTCTCGACGGACTGCATTGGAAAACCCTCCGGCTGCAGGGCAGCGGGAGGGTTCATGTCAGTCGGCCATTGCTGTTTCGGCCGCCGCCAGCCCTTCATAGACGACCCGGTCGTGTTCGAAGGATTTTTCATATGTGCGGAGTCCGTGAATCTGCATCTCGTTCAGGCGCTTCGGGTCCACCAGTCTGCACATCCGGTTCATGCGGGATGCGTTGTGCCAGGCGGTTTGTTCGAATGCGTAATCCCGTTCATTTTCGTCGATGAGTTTCTTCATCAGCGGCATACTCCGGGATAGTTCGCGCCAGCTGTACCGACGCTTCAAGTCAATGATCTCACGCGTCTGCGGCAGTGAATCAAGAAGCGCTTTTCTGTCCATGGCGTGGCCAAGTTCATGCAGCGTCAGTGCTGTGACATACTCCAGAAGCGGCAGCGGTTCTTCCATTTCCAACCTCGCTTCGCACAGCCGCTCTATGTCGACTAAAATACAATGGTCGATGAAGTCATACATCATGTTGACGCCAGTCGTCTGTTCAATGATATCCAGCTCCATACTCACAGCTGCCATCGTCGTGCGGATTGTCCCGAGGATCTGTTCATTCAATTGTTCGTTCATTCTCTTCCCTTGCTCTCTCTATATATCGTCCTTCCAATCGTGTGAAAGGTACTATGTCAGTATAGTATATGCAGAGGAAATTACAATACTACATGTAAAATGTCACAATTTCTTCAACACATTTCTATCCAAAGTTCATAGAACAAAAAGCAGCCCCTGCATCTTACGTAAGGGGCTGTCTTATAATATAGTCAAATCGCCTTTTGCAGCTGCAGTGACTCGATTGTGTCCCGCAGCTGCTTCAGGTGCCGTTTTTCGTGAAGACCGACGAACGGGAACCATTGGCAGAGAGGAATCTGGCCGAAGATCGGATGCTTGAATGATTTGGCCATCAGGCAGTCCTTATTGCTGCTGTCATAGACGTCCAGCAGGAACAGACGGGAATTGTGCAGTTCCTGTTTCATTTCACAAAGCGTTTTGAATGTATCGGAAGGAACAGTGCGTTCCGGTGCGTCGACTTTGATGATCCGGTTGGTGGAAATGGAAATCGGTTTTTTCATCGCTTTCGGACTGTCTGGATTTTTCAATTCCTTGGCGACATTCGATGCGATCAGTGTTTCCATGAGCGAGAGATGCTCGAGGATCTGCTTCGGCGACCAGCCGCCGTCCGCAGGTTTCCGGTTGAACTCCTCGTTGGTCAGTCCTGCGACTGCCTGCAGTATTTTTTTGCGTATTTTGTTATTGCCTTCAAAAACCATTGTACCCCTCCTACGCAGTGTTCACGTCTGCATACTCTCAAAAAATCTATTAGCAAGCATACGCCCATCCATACGAAAAAGGAACCCCATTTCATACTGTCAGAATAGTAAATATCCGTCCTTTTCCCGCTCGCATGACAATGATCATAGACCACCTGTGAACGGAATACAACCATAATGGTTCAAGCCCGTCCTGAAAGGGTTTTCAGGTGTTTTCAGTACACCCGGATTACGTCGTTCTGCACGCAAAAACAGGCCCTCCGGAGAGGACCTGTTCTGTTCGGTTCATGCAGGCATCGGCGTGTCAGTCGGACGCGCGTAGCCTTCCTTATAATCGCTGTCGATTTTCTCCCGGATTTCCTTCAGCGTTTTTCCTTCTTTCGCCATGGTTACCGATTTGACCGCGATCTCCACACAGACGTTGCAGCGGGTGCCGTGATCATCCCAGACGACCGCGCCGTCTTCCCGGATTTCATCGACAAAACAGTTCAGGTTGCTGCCGTGCGCTGCGCTGTCCGCGCATCCGCAGTAGCAGGGCATCCACTTCAGGATATCCTCCGCATTGCCTGCGACTTGGTAGACGAGCTGCAGGTCTTCGGATTTCTCCGCAAGGAAAGCCGGCAGCTCATCAGCGGATGCTGTAACCTGCAGCAGGTCACCGTTCGGCAGCTGCTGCTGTTCCCCGACAGCAAGATCTGCGCCTTTGCTCTGTTGGACGGCACTGCTGTCTGCCGCACCTGTGCCGCCATGCTCGTGGACCGGTTTTGCCGCTTCCTTGCCGCAGGCTGTCAGGACCAGCAAGGACGCAAGAATGAGGGGCATGAATAGTTTTTTCATCATGTCGACTCCTTTTCCATGGTTGTCCGTTCAGCATACCGCAAATCACCGGGGCGTGCGGTTACAACTTTGTGGCGGCTCAGCGTCCGGTCATTTTCGACGGATCGACCCACTCGTCGAATTGCTCTTCCGTCAGAAGGCCTGTTTTCAGTGCCGCTTCTTTCAGCGTTGTGCCTTCCTTATGTGCCGTTTTTGCGATCTTCGCAGCATTTTCATACCCGATATGCGGGTTCAGTGCTGTCACGAGCATCAGGGAGTTTTTGACTTTGCGGTCGATCTCTTCCCGGTTCGGTTCGATGCCGACGGCGCAGTTGTCATTGAAGCTGACCATGCCATCTGCCAGCAGTTTCGCCGTCTGCAGGAAATTGAAGATGATGACCGGCTTGAAGACGTTCAGCTCGAAGTTCCCCTGGCTTGCTGCGAAGCCGATTGTTGCGTCGTTCCCCATCACTTGCGCGACGACCATCGTCAGGGCTTCGCTCTGTGTCGGGTTCACTTTGCCCGGCATGATCGAACTGCCCGGCTCGTTTTCAGGGATCGTGATTTCGCCGATACCGGAACGCGGGCCGCTTGCCAGCCAGCGCACGTCGTTTGCGATTTTCATGAGGTCCGCAGCGAGTGCTTTCATGGCACCATGTGTATAGACGACTTCATCATAGCTCGTCAGCGCATGGAACTTGTTTTCGGCCGATGTGAACTGGATGCCGACCGACTTCGTGATCTCCTCCGCCACTTTGTCGCCGAATCCTTTCGGTGCGTTCAAGCCCGTTCCGACCGCCGTACCGCCGATTGCCAGTTCTTTCATCGACTGGACACTGTCTTTCAGCATCTTTTCGGTCTTTTCGAGCATCCGGTGCCAGCCGCTCATTTCCTGGCCGAGCGTCAGCGGGGTTGCGTCCTGGAGGTGCGTCCGTCCGATCTTGATGATGTCCATGAAGGCTTCGGATTTTTCGCCCAGTGTTTTCTTCAGTTTCTCGAGCGCCGGAAGCAGTTCCCGCTCGACGGCGATCACACCCGCCACATGGAGGGCTGTCGGGAATGTATCGTTCGAACTCTGCGATTTGTTGACGTCGTCGTTCGGATGGAGACGTTCTTCGCTGCCCCATTCTTCGAGGAGCTGGTTGCCGCGGTTTGCGAGCACTTCGTTCATATTCATATTCGACTGTGTGCCGCTGCCTGTCTGCCAGACGACAAGCGGGAAGTGTTCATCCCACTTTCCTGCAAGCACTTCATCCGCTGCCTGTGCGATCGCTTTCATCTTCGGTTCGGACAGGTTGCCGAACGAGTGGCTTGCGATGGCTGCCGACTTCTTCAGATGCGCGAATGCCCGGATGATGCCGGTCGGAATGCGCTCGCCGCCGATTTTGAAGTTCTGCTTACTGCGCTGCGTCTGTGCACCCCACAGTTTGTCCGCAGGGACTTGAATTTCACCAAATGTATCGTGTTCAATGCGGTACTCCATCCTGAAAACCCCTTTTCGCAAATAATTTCACTCTCTTTCTATCATGCCGCAACTCGGCGGCAAAATCAAAGATATTCGATAGGGGATGAATGCAGAAAAGCCCGCCGGGAACGAAGCGGGCCTTACATTACAGTTCCTGGCGAAGCGCATCGATGACATCGATCTGTGTCGCTTTGCGGGCAGGTCTCCACCCGGATACCATCGCAACCGAGAGACTGATGGCCGAAGCGATCAGCACGAGCTGCCATGGGATGATCGAGAAGGTCACATTCAGTTCACTGAATTCCTCTTCGCCGAGCGCAGCGCCGACAATGAGCGGGAGGATATAATTGGCGAGCAGGCTGACGCCGTATGACAGAATGACCGCAATCACCGTACCGATCAGACCGATCCACGCACTTTCCAGGAGGAACAGCCGCTGGATGAGTTTCGGCTTCGCGCCGAGTGCTTTCATCACACCGATTTCACGCGTCCGCTCCGTCACCGCCATCGTCATCGTGTTGAAGATGCCGATCGACGAGATCAGGATGGCGATCGTACCGACGAAGATCAGACCTGCCTTCAGGGCAAGGAAGAAGACGTCGATCTGATCGAGTTCCTCGGATATCGAATAGACGTCATAGCCATCGTCCTTCAGTGTCTGCGTAATCGATTTCACATGTTCAAGTTCATCCGCATAGACATTGAGGTTCTGTCCGAACAGTGGATCGCTGTTTTCTTCCGACACTCCGTCCTGATAGATTGTCTCAAGCTCCGGGATGAGCGCAGCGTCGGCGTATACACGGTTATCCTGGATGAAATCCTTGGCAGGGGCTTTTGCGATGCCGACAATCGTCAGTTCCACGGGCTTGCCGAATGACTGGTCTTTCATGTAGTCGCCGAGTTCGTACGTGAATGTTTTGCCGAGCAGAGGCTCTTTATACGTCGGCAATTCCGGGTCCTCGGCCGTTGCGTCATCTGTCTTCTCTTGGGCAGCTTCTTCATCAATGAGGCTTATTGCGAAGTCATGACCGACGACGACTTCATGCGCGTCTTCCGGCAGCCGCCCTTCATCGAGCGCAAACCCGGCTTTCGCCTCTTCCTCAAAATCAGAGACCGACAGTGTACTGTGGCCGGTGAAGCCGTCGAGCTCCATCTTCTGCCAGGCTGTGACACTCTGACGCAGCACGACCGCATTGACATGCCCGATCTTCTTCATGTTTTCCGCTTTCTCTGCATTCAAATCTTGCGCATACACCTCGATCTGCGTGACGAGCCGGTTGTCGAGGATTTCCTTGCGCAGCGTGTCCTGGATGCCGAAGCCGACGGACGCCAGGATGATGAGGAAAGCCGTCCCCATTGTAGCGGCGAGCACCGTCATGAACACACGCAGCCGGTTCTTCCGGATATGCTGCCGGACAAAATCGAACTGGTCCTTAACCTGCATGACGGGCACCTCCTGCAAGAAGCACGCCATCGTGCATCTGATAGACCCGGTCCGCCGTGTCGGCCACTTCGTCGTCATGCGTGATG
Organism: Sporosarcina koreensis; assembly: GCF_000826145.2. Lineage (GTDB taxonomy): Bacteria > Bacillota > Bacilli > Bacillales_A > Planococcaceae > Sporosarcina > Sporosarcina trichiuri. The sequence continues at coordinate 331,839 of NZ_LN651335.1, read as the reverse complement.
ATGACGAACGTGATGCCGCGTGTCTTGTTCAGCGACCGGATGAGGGTCAGGATTTCCTGCTCGGTTTCCGAGTCGAGACTGCCCGTCGGTTCATCCGCAAAAATGACCGGCGGATTCGTAATCAATGCGCGCGCGATGCTGACCCGCTGCTGCTGGCCGCCCGACAGCTCATTCGGGTAATGATCGCGGACTCCCTGCAGGCCGACCTGCTTCAGCAGTTCCGTCACTTCTGCGCGACGCACCGTCCGGCTGACCCCTTTCAGCTTGAGCGGCAGTTCGATATTCTCAAACGTCGTCAAGCCGGGCATGAGCTGGAAGTTCTGGAAGATGAAACCGAACTGATCAAGCCGGAACGCCGCGCTTTCGGTCTCATTAAACCCCGAAGTCACCGTTCCGTTCACTGTGATCGTACCGGATTCCGGCTTCAGGAAGCCTGCCAGTATGTGCAGCAGTGTCGATTTGCCGGAACCGCTCCGGCCGACGATCGAGACGATCTCCCCTCTGCCCACTTCGAGCGTCAGGTCTTTCAGGACCGGCACCGCCCGCTCCTTGCCCTTCTTTCCTATTTTGAATGAATGTGATATATGTTCTGCTTTGATCACCATTGTGTCCCCCTTGGTTTTGCTGATAGACCAAGTATGACAGGCAAATCTTTAGATAAAGTGTGCAGGGAAATGAAGAAATTCTTAAGATTGGAAGAGTCGCGCAGGGGGAGGTGCATTGCGCCGCGGCCGAGGGGCGCTGGAGGACTGAATTGTGAAGTTATGAGCACTGGAACGTGGTTTATGATCACTTTTTTTGATTTATGATCACTTCGGAGAGTTTATGAGCGGAAACCTGTGTTTATGATCACTTTCGCTGATTTATGAGCGGTTTGACCAGGTTTATGATCACTTTGCCCTTGGCAGCACTCCCCGTCCCCGATCTCGCCTCAGAAAATATGAGCGCAGCGGAGCCGGCAAGCCAGCCCTTGACTTCTTCATTTTTGCGCGGCCCGGGAGTTTGAAGTTGCAGCAGTTGAGCCGCGGCCGAGGGGCACTGGAGGACTGAATTGTGAAGTTATGAGCGCTTGGGTGTGGTTTATGATCACTTTTTTGATTTATGATCACTTTGGGGAGTTTATGAGCGGTTTGGCGCGGTTTATGAGCACTTTCAAGTTTTTCATGAAGGTTCCTCCATAACAAAAACTGCCGCTCCCCAGTTCAGGGAGCGGCAGCTGCATATCAGTCTTCTGTTTGCTTCGGTTCGTTCTTGGATGGCTCTTCCGTCGTTGCCGCGAGCGGCGAGCGGGATTTCTTCAGTTCGTCGGTCAGGCTGTCGATGCTCGGGCGGACAGATCCTTTGCCTGCGTAGCTCTCGAGTATCTCCTTGATGTTGAGACCGGTTGTCGCGCCGAGCGATTCCTGCATGGTGGACATGAGGTCGGTGGCGTAGCCGGTGACTTTGTTGGCACCGCCGCCTTCCCCGCTGCCGGTATCGACGACTGTGATCTTGTCGATGTTGCTGAGCGGACTTGCGACCTGCTTCGCATACTCCGGAAGCATGCCGACGATCATGTCGAGCATCGCGGCCTGGCCATAGTGTTCGAAGGCTTCTGCGATTTTGCGCTTCGCTTCCGCTTCCGCGAGACCTTTCAGGCGGATGACTTCCGCTTCGGACTCACCCTGTGCGCGCTGGGCGTCGGCGCGTGCCGTACCGTCGAGACGGACTTTCTCCGCATCGGCCGCTGCACGTGCTTCGATGCGGTATTTCTCGGCATCGGCTTCCGCGAGCTGACGGGATTTCTCCGCGGCTGCGTTCTGCTCGACGGAGTAGCGGTCCGCATCCGCTTTCTTCTTCACTTCGGAGTCATACTGGCGTTCACGGCGCTGGATCTCTTTCTCTTCGAGTTCGATCTGCTTCTGACGCTCGATGATCCGGATCTGCATTTCCTGTTCCATGACTTCCTGCTTCGAGCGTGCTGTCTGCAGCTCATACGCCTGGTCGGCACGGGCCCGTGCAGCATCCTGTTCAAGACGGTAACCCGCCACTTTCAGCTGGTTCTCTTTTTCGGCTTCTGCAATCTCCGTGGCACGCTCGATTTCCGCTTTCTGCGCTTCCTTCGAGGCTTCCGCGTTTTTAATCCGCGTCTCTTTTTCGGAAATCGCTGTGGCAATGTCCGCATCCCGTTTCACCTGTGCGATCCGCGGCTTCCCGAGCGAGTCGAGGTAGCCGTTCTTATCGCGCACATCCTTGATGGTAAAGGATACAATGACCAATCCCATTTTCGCTAGATCCTGGGAAGCAACGCGCTGCACTTCCTGTGAGAACTTGTCACGGTTCTTATAGATCTCTTCGACGGTCATCGACCCGAGGATCGAGCGCAGGTGACCTTCGAGCACCTCTTTCGCTTCATTCTCCCGGTCTTCCTTCGACTTCCCGAGGAACTGCTCGGCGGCAGTCGCGATCTCGGAGATCGAGCCGCCGATCTTGATGATCGCCGTGCCGTCCGCCATGACTGGTACGCCTTGCTCCGTATACACTTCCGGTGTCGTCACTTCCAGTTTGCTCGACAGCAGGCTGAGCGGTGTCGCCTGCTGGAATACCGGCAGCACGAATGTACCGCCGCCCCGGATGATCTTCACTCTGTTTCCGGAGTCATCCGTATGGACATTTTTCGATCCCAAATAGCTGCCTGTCACGATCAGTGCCTCATCCGGACCGACTGTACGGTACTTCGTGACGTACACGAGAATAACGGCTAACACAACAAATACGGCGATGGCAATGGCAATCCACATCGCTGGCAATTCTGCTGGCATGTCTTTTCCCCCTTTTTTCTGCTAAAAAGTTATTTGAAACGGAAAGGCTCGTATTCTTTGACGATGAACGTCCCGGCCGTCACCTCGATAATCAGAACTTCCTTCCCGTACTCGATTGGGGTGTTCTCATAGCCGGCGGCCCGCTTCGACAGCAGTCCGTTGACCGTCTCGATGACGATCTCCCCGAATCCGTCCGCCGGAATCGGGACAATCACCTTCCCGACCTTACCGGCAAGCGATTCATCATTATAGGCAAGCGATACTTCTGCGGATTTGAGCGGCAGCAGGATGAAGAAATACAGCAGGAAATCAAGCACGGCTGATGCCGCAAGTGAAATCGCCAGAACCCAGCCGCTGCCGAGCCCCGTAACCAGCTCCAGGATGTATCCCCATGTCGCCGTCAATGTGACGAACGGAAGCAGCACAGCTGGATCGAGCAATGGATGAAGTTCACCGGATCCATCTGTCAGATCACTGAAGAATAAGTATAACAGCGTAGCAATCCCTGAAATGATAAGGACAGGTAAGTATAGGTCGCCGATCGGGATTCCGAACACTTCCATTTCAAACACCTCCTTTGCCTATTGTATACGGGCAAGCAAGCGAAAGGATTCATTCCGCTGAAAAAATTTTGAATAATGCACTAAAAGTGAGAGAAGGCTGACAAATATGAATAAAAAATGGATAACCGGATGCAGAACTCGAGAAAATTGTCGAATCCTGAAAAAATCTATTCGTCTAAACGGCGGCGGTTTGCTATGATAGATGCGTTATCAAATTATTACATTCCGAATATCCGGATGGAGGTCAGCCATGTTCAGCCCGAGAAAAACAGATCCTTTCTTTGCAGCCCTGGTCGCCATTGCCGAACACGTGCAGGAAGCGATGCACTATGCAAATGATTATAAAGTGAATTCCGCTGCCGACTTGAAAGAAGTCAGCATCAAATTGAAGTGGTATGAAACGGAAGGCGATGATCTGATCCACGACCTCATCACCAATCTCAATACCTCTTTCATGACACCGATCGAGCGGGAAGACATCCTGCAAGTGGCCATCAAAATGGATGATATCCTCGACGGTGTCGAACATTTCGCTGCCAACCTGGAAATGTTCTCGCTCACGGAAATCGACGGATATATGCACAAATTCATGGAAAACATCGTGAAAAGCTCGGACGAAATCGTTAAAGCGATGAAACTGCTGGAGCGCAAGAAACTCGTGGAGATGCGCGAACACGCTGTCAGCATCAAGGAGTACGAACGCATCTGCGACGAAGTGCTGCGGACATCCATCAAGCAGCTGTTCGTGACGGAGACCGATCCGATCCAAATCATCAAATTGAAAGATATCTATGAACTGCTCGAAGAAATCGCAGACTACTGCCAGGATGTCGCCAATCTGATTGAGACGATCATCATGCGGAACGCCTAAGGAGGCCTACGATGGATATAGTTCTCCTTCTGACGATCTTAATCGTCGTCTGTGCACTCGCCTTCGACTTCATCAACGGATTCCACGATACTGCGAACGCAATCGCGACGTCCGTTTCCACACGGGCGCTGAAGCCGCGTGTGGCCATTCTGCTGGCGGCCACCATGAATTTCGCCGGCGCCCTGACGTTCACAGGGGTCGCAAAGACGATTTCAAAGGACATCGTCGACCCGTTCACACTGGAAAACGGCTCCCTGGTCATCCTGGCCGCCCTGCTGTCCGCAATCATCTGGAACTTGGTGACTTGGTATTTCGGTATCCCGTCCAGTTCGTCGCATGCGCTGATCGGCTCGATCGCGGGTGCTGCGATTTCAGCAGCCGGTTTTGCGATCCTGAATTACAGTGGATTCATCAAAATCCTGGAAGCCCTGCTGATCTCCCCGGTCATCGCAATCGTCGGCGGCTTCATCGTCATGTCGCTGCTGCGCCGGGTGCTGAAGAACCGCAACCTGTTCAAGGCGAACAAGCGCATCCGCTATCTGCAGATCTTGACGGCTGCAATCCAGTCATTCACGCACGGAACGAATGACGCGCAGAAAGCGATGGGGATCATCACGATGGCGCTGATCGCGGCCAACCTGCAGACCGGTGACGACATCCAGATGTGGGTCCGCATTGCAGCGGCCACCTCGATGGGAATCGGCACCTCGATCGGCGGCTATAAGATCATCAAGACCGTCGGCGGTAAAATCATGAAGATCCGGCCGATCCACGGTGCGGCGGCCGATCTCAACTCGGCTGCCATCATTTTCGGTGCGACGCTTCTCCATCTGCCGGTCTCCACCACACATGTCATCTCTTCGTCCATCATGGGCGTCGGGTCTGCACAGCGGGTCAAAGGCGTGAAATGGGGCACAGCGAAGAAGATTGTCATCACCTGGGTGATCACGATGCCGATCTCCGCGGCCATGGCAGCGGTTCTGTATCAATTGCTGGACTTGTTCTTTTAATTTGAATCGTATGGGTTGCACTCCCAGAACACCTCTGTTATGATAAAGAAGAATTATTTTTGTTCGGTGCGATGGTCGAGGTGCACTTGACCTTTTCAAGACTTGAGCAAGGATAGTAACACAATGTATGCACGTTGCATACGAGGAGGAAACAAACATGGAACATGGTAAAGTAAAATGGTTTAACGCAGAAAAAGGTTATGGCTTCATCGAGCGTGAAGATGGCGACGACGTATTCGTACACTTCTCAGCTATCCAAGGCGAAGGCTTCAAGACTCTTGAAGAAGGCCAGGACGTAACTTTCGACATCGAGCAAGGCCAGCGCGGTCTTCAAGCTACAAACGTTGAAAAGAACTAATTGACTTCACCCTTACAAAACCGCTCCCTCCGGGGGGCGGTTTTTTTATGCGCTGGATCTGTAGTGCGCAGGTTTATTTTGACCTTTGGACTTTTTTTGCCGCGTGGATTTCTCCTCTTGGCGCGCGTATTCTCCCTCGGGCCGCGCGTATTCTCCTCCGGGCCGCGCGTATCTTTGCCTGTTCCGCGCGTATCCCGCCTCTGCCCGCGCGCATTTTCCGGCGCGCGCGTATTCTCTCCCGGGCCGCGCGTATCTCGGCCTGCTCCGCGCGTATTCCGCCTTTGGCCGCGCGCATTTCCCAGCGCGCGCGTATTCTCTCCCGGGCCGCGCGTATCTCTGCCTGTTCCGCGCGTACCCCGCCTCTGCCCGCCCGCATTTTCCGGCGCGCGCGTATTCTCCTCCGGGCCGCGCGTATCTTTGCCTGTTCCGCGCGTATCCCGCTTCTGCCCGCGCATATTCTCCGGTGCGCGCGTATTTCCCCCCTGGCGCGCGTATTCTCCCCCGGGCCGCGCGTATCCCGCCTCTGCCCGTGCTCGATCTCGATTGCAGCGCTTGCAATCCCCGACACGGCGCTGGTTCCCGTCCGCAATCGGCGTCGGAATCGCCATTGCGGTCGTCATCGACGCGACCATCATCCGCCTGCTGCTCGTCCCGAGTCTCATGAAACTGTTCGGCGACTGGAACTGGTGGCTGCCGTTCCGGAAGAAAAACTCCTGAACACATGTGAAAAAGGCTGCTGTGCGGAAATCCGCACGGCAGCCTTTTGTTTCATTGAACCACATAGCCCGTCTCCGCCGTATATCCGGCAGCCGAGCCGCTCTTCTGTTCATCCTGCTTGAACGTCGCCAGCATGAGCCAGATAATGACCGCCACGACAATGATCGTAATGGCAATGATCCCGATGGTCACCGTCCTGCCTTTCATCCGATCACCCCGTCGTCCCCGACTTTCCGGAAACCTTCTTCTTTCAAGTAATCGACAGCTTCCTGGTAATCCCCGAAGCTGTCTTCCAGATTGAGTCCATGGTAGACGTTCCACGCATCGAGCTCCTCTTTCAGTTCCAGTTTCGAATTGCTGCCGTCCAGCCAGACCTCTTCGACCGGTTCCCGGTCGGCACCGCTTTCGGACAGCCCTTTGATGGCATCCTCGATTGTCTGGCGCAGTTCCGCTTCCGATGCTTCCCGCACATTGACGAGACCGCGGCCGTCCGGCTCGTATCCCGGTACATCCGCTACGTACACGAACGCGTTGCCGTTCGGATGAAGATGCTGCACGACGACCGTCTTGTCGAATTTGCTGTCAAGATAGTGGTAGTTTACCCGTTTCATGGAGACGTCTTTCTTCGTCAGCTCCGGATAGGATTCAATAATTGCCTGTTTTTCTTCAAATGTCAGCATTGCTCGTCCACACTCCTCGTTTGGTTCGTTCCAGTATATCACGATTCCCCGTCCACCAATAAGCCGAACATACGGGCGAAGCCGACCGCCTGCTCACTGGATATACGGCAGCCTGCAATTTTGGCGGGGGTCACTTCGAGCCGATCGAACCGGCAGTCAGACAAGTCGATGCCGGCGAGGTCCGTCTCCCGGAAATTCACGTTCTCCAGCCGGCTGTTCCTGAACGAGACCGGTTTCAGGCTGCACTCGAAGAAGTCAGAATCCGACAGCTGGGTTTCGTTGAATTCCGCCCGCACCAGCCCGGAAAAACTGAAATTGCTGTAGCGCATATCACACTGGGCGAACAGCACATCAGCAGCGGACGCCTGGGAGAAGTCGGCTCCCGTCAGCTTGCAGTTGACGAATTCGCATCGCCGCATATCCGCCCGGGCCGCCTGGACGTTCGAGAAATCGCATCTTTCAAATACTGTATCGATGAACACTGCACCCGTCAGGTCATTCTCCGCAAACGAACAGTCCGTCAGCTTCGCATTGTCCGCCGTCACTCCCGCGGTATCCATGCTGAGGAATGATTCGTTCGCGAGTTCGCAGTCCCGCAGCACTGCCCCGGCGGAAGCCGGTTCGCGATGTGCTGTCAGTTTCGGCGTCTTCCGTTTCCATGCCGCCATTTCCATCATCCCCTTACCGTGTTTTCCACTCCGTGATCAGCACGATCAGGATAACCACTGAAAACGCCAGGATATAGAACCAATCCGGAACCGCACTCAATCCGCTGAACATTGCCGTCACTTCCTTCTCTGTTTTTGCCCGATCTGCCTCTGCCTTCTGAGTATACCTGCTTTCCGCCTCCCTGAACACCGGCGCCCCTTACGGCAAAAAGTGTTCCCGCTGTATCCGGACTGCCCCTGCAAGGTATACTGGAGACAGGAGGCGACTGATGTGAAACGACTATTCCTCTTCATCCTTCTGCTTGCTGCCATCTACCTCGCAAAACCGTTCTGGGAAGAACCGGTCTCGAAATACGCCGACCTTTCCTTCCTGGATCCCGTGGATGAAAAGCTCGAAGGCATCATTTCCAAAGACACGATCGAATCGACATACCATACATTGCGTGACGCGACGGAAGAACTCATCGGGATCGTTTCGTCGAAAACCGATACTCTCCGTGACGTCAAGCAGCCCGTCGAAAAGCCGGCGCTCGCGGCTCCGACGTCTACGCCGATCTCCATCAGCAACCTGGAAATCGGTTCATCGGCCGCGGACGTCATGACCGCTCTCGGCAAACCTGTGAACCAGTCGCTGAATGAGTACGGCACCGAGTGGAACACCTACCATACCGACTACCAGAATTTCGTCATGGTATCATTCGACGAAAAGGATAAAGTCGCCGCGCTCTATACGAATGATGATCTCATTTCATCCAAATCCGGCGTCCGCTACGGGTCTGCGAAAGCGGATGTGCGGAAAGCGCTCGGGCAGCCGCTGACCAAGATGCGGAAAGGGCTGAATGTCTATATTCTGCAGGACGACGAAGGCATGGACCTGTTCAAACTCGGGGACGTATACGCCTACGTCTTCTATGATCTCCATCAGGACAGCCAGGTGACGGCCGTCGAACTTGTTTCGGCGGATCTCGAAGACCGGAAGAAAGGGTTGTATGGCGAACGGAGTGAAGCGCTGCGCAAAGGGTTCGAACAGCAGCTGTTCCATCTGACGAATGCGGCGCGCGTCCGCCATGGCCGGTCCATCCTCACCTGGGACAGCGCCGTCGCTGCCACTGCGCGGAAGCACAGTAACGACATGGCGGAACACTCGTATTTCAGCCATGACAACCAGGAGGGACAATCGCCGTTCGACCGTATCAAGGAAGACGGCATCCGCTTCAAACGGGCCGGCGAAAATCTCGCCTATGGCCAATCGAGCAGCATCTTCGCCCACGAAGGGCTCATGAACTCGAAAGGCCACCGGGACAATATCCTGCTGAAAGGCTACAGCAGTCTCGGCATCGGCGTCGGATTCAGCAAGGAGCAGCAGCCGTACTACTCGGAAGAATTTTTGCTGCGGTGATACTAAAAACCAGACCGTCCTCAGCGAGGCGGTCTGGTTTTGTTTTTGATTCACATGTGATTTCCCTGCTGGATCGCAGTGGTGCCCCTTCTATCTGCGACTCGCACGTTCTTTTCCTGCCGAGTCGCAATCGGAGCCCTCCTCGTTTCATCAGGCCGCCGGTAAAGCGGCCGATCCGATAAGATAGGTGTCGAGCGGAACGAGTTTACCGTTCACTTCGAATTGGATCATGTTATCTTCCCCCTGACGCTGGAGTTCGAAGACATGGAGTTCCGTTTTGTCCGATCCGCCAGTTGTATCCAGACGGAACGTGACAAGGTCCCCATCGGTTTCGACCGACGAGGTGACACTGCCTGATGCACGGAAGACGAGATAGGACGCGCTGTCCCCGGTGCTGATCATATAAAGGTTGTGCTTGCTGCCCAGCATCTCCTGTTTCGTGATCATGTCCTGGACCTTGGCCGGGACGTTCTTGACTTCCTTAATATCAGCGCCTTTTGACTGGCATGCTGTGAGCAAGAGCACAGCGAAGAGCACCATTGCCATCTTTCTCATCTGTCATTCCCCTTTTCTCTGGGCGCCCCCTGTCCATAGTGAGACTGGCGGCCATGTGAATCTGCACGTAGTGTTTCAGCAGTCAGATAACTGAAGTATAGCACAGGTATATGCTGAAATAGCGGATAATTGGAAAAATAAAAAGCATTGCGCAGGGCAATGCTCGGACTATCCGTTTATTTAATTGGCCGAAAGGTGTTTCCGGGATCACTTGGCTTCCAATGCACCGCACACGATCCGATCGCCGGAATCGCCGGCCGGGTCGGTTTTGTAATCATCGGGTCCTGCGTGGATGACGAGCGCACTGCCGTCTTCATCGAGAAGGGAGTTCGGTTTCCCTTTCTGCAGGGTCACATTGTGCATGACCACTTTCACGGCGACTTTCCCGCTCTCGCCGACTTCCAGGTTCGGCAGATCGCCCAGATGGTACCCTTTCGGATTATCGAACCCATGCTGTTTGCCGGTCGGATTGAAATGACCGCCCGCCGATTTGAAGTCAGGCGGCGTGCAGACCGCTTTCTCATGCAGATGGATACCATGAGTGCCCGGCGCCAGTCCTTCCGCCCGTACGCTGATCGTCAGTGCACCATTCGCTTCCGTGAAATGGGCTTCTCCGATTTCCTTGCCGTCCGTATCGATCAGGACGGCTTCCGCGGTCATCGCCGCCTCTGCGCTGACAGGAAGTTTTGCGTCTTTCGGATTACAGCCGGTCATCATGGCAAGACACATCATGCCAGCCGCCGGCAGTAAGAATTGTTTTAGTATCATAATGGTTGGTCACCCTCCTTACAGGAAGGGTGGCTGGAAACCTGAGGATTATACGCCTTATCTTAGCTGGACTGCATCACTCATCTCCAGCACATCGAAGACGTCCTTCTGGATGATAAGTGACATGATCTTGCCGTTCTTCTTGAAATAATGGACATTGCCGACACGTGCCTCGGTCATCTCGGTCCAGCCCCATTTTTCGATTTCCGCCAAGTAGGCGGCGGGCGGGGTTCCGTCTTCATCGCCGATGCCAGCCAGCTTGTACTTTGCCGACTTGGCGATCTCTGTTGTGCAGTCTTCCGGTTTCAGCTCGTAGGCGTTTTTCGGCACGGGGAACCCCTCATTGATCACCGCCATCCGGTAGCCGTCTTCATGCGCGAACGTATAGGCGCAGCCGGATAGCAGCAGCACTGCGCCCAGCAGCAGCAGACCTGTCCATTGTTTCATCCCACTGACCTCCTGAAGTCGTTCTCATACTTCAAGCTTACTTCATAAGTCTGCCGCTGTCTCGGGCGTTTTTGTGACAGTACCTCCCTATTTGGGTTGCGGATCCTATAGAAAATGCTTCGCAAGGCGAAGCACACAAGCCAGTCTTGGTTTGTTTGCTGCGCGGCAGTCTTTGGGTGGATAAACAGGAAAACCGGCCGCGAGTAAGGGCTGCGGCCGGTTGGTTTATGAGCGGGTTGCGCTGGTTTATGAGCGGTTCTTCATGGTTTATGATCACTTTCCGCGTTTTATGAGCGGTCCCCATGATTTATGATCACTTTCCGCGCTTTATGAGCGGTTCCCTGTGCTTTATGATCATTTTCAGCGATTCATGAGCACATCGCCGAGTTTACTAATCATTCGCCAGGGTGTACGAGCGGGCGGCCCCGATCACTTCAGTTTCTGGATGATACACACTTTCAGATAGTTGAATTCCGGATAGTCACGGTTTGTGCGGAAGTCTTTCGGCAGTGATGAATCTTCCAGGATCTTATAACGGTGGCCTGCCGCCTTGAACGCTTCGTCGATGAACCCCTTGAATTTTTTCATGCTGAAGCTCGCGTTGTTCGTCGACGCGACGATGATGCCGTTCTTCTCAGTGATGGCGATTGCATCCTGCAGCAGGGCCGGGTAGTCCTTCGCTGAGCTGAATGTCGCTTTCTTCGAGCGCGCGAAGCTCGGCGGATCGAGGACGACGACTTCGAACTTCAATTCATGGCGCTTCGCATAGCGGAAGTAGTCGAACACATCCATCACTTTGATGTCCTGTGCTTCGTAATCGATGCCGTTCACACTGAACTGTTCGATGGTCTTTGCGAGACTGCGTTTCGCAAGATCGACACTCGTCGTCTTCACCGCGCCGCCGAGCGCTGCGGCGACGGAAAATGCGCCTGTGTACGAGAACGTATTCAGCACATGCTTGCCTTCCGAGTAGTTATCGCGGAGCGCCTTCCGGACGTCGCGTTGATCGAGGAAGACCCCTGTCATCGCCCCGTCGTTGAGATCGACTGCGAAATTCATGCCGTTCTCTTTGACGATGAGCGGGAAATCCGCCGGCTCGCCGGACACATAATCATCCTGATCGATGTACTGCCCTTTCGTATCGAACCGTTTCTTTTCGTAGACCGCCTTCGCGTCCGCAATCTTGTCGAGCACGCTATACACGTGATGCTTGAGCGTATAGATGCCTTCACTGTACCAGCTCACCATATAATACCCGTCGAAATAATCGATGGTCAGCCCGCCGATGCCGTCCCCTTCCCCGTTAAACAGGCGGTAGGCGGTCGTCTGTGTGTTCATGCGGAAGCTTTCCCGGCGCTCGAAGGCCGCTGCCATGCGGGATTCGAAGAAGTCGAAGTCGATCGCTTCCTCCTCTTTCCGGGTCAGCACCCAGCCGACCCCTTTGTTCTGCACGCCGTAATAGCCTTTGGCGATGAAACGGCGGTTCCGGTCCACAAGACGGAGCAGGCTGCCCTCTTCTTTCAGCACGTCCGGATTCATGACGGCATCTTTCAAAATCAGCGGATATCCTTTCCGCAGGCTGCTGGCGCTTTTATCGTTTACAAGTACATCAATTGTTTTCATCGTGTCATCCTTTTTGCTCCGGCCGCTGAGTGCTGCCGCGCGTTTTTTCCATTATCGCACGTTTCCGTCCGGATTGCGACGGGTTCATAAGATCACCCGGTCTTTCCGAGCCGACGCTTCATTAGGAAGCCCGGTTTCGTCTCAGCCAGCAGGATCGCTGCCAGGATCAGTCCGGCGCCGATCAGCATCCGTCCTGTGACCGCTTCATGCAGCAGAAGGATCGAAAAAACCATGCCCCATAGCGATTCCATCGACAGCAGGATCGCAGCTTTCGTTTCGGTGACATGTTTCTGGGCGACCGTCTGCAGCAGGAATGCAATCGTCGTCGAGAAGACTCCCAAGTACAGCAGCGCGGCAGCCGACTCCGGCGTTACCGGGATTGCGGCTTCCCCGCGCGCAATCACTGCCAGCCAGGCGATGACCGCAGCCGCCGCCATCTGGATAAGTGTCAGTATGATGGCATCTTCCGTCTTCACGAACTGGCCTGTGTAGAAAATATGGAAGGCGAACATCACCGCACAAAGGAGTGACAGCACATCCCCCGGATTGAGCGTCAAAGAGCCGTTCATGGACAGTAATGCAATTCCTGCCATCGCAAGAAACGCACCGGTCACCTCGAATGCACCGACCCGCTTGCGGTAAAGCACGAAGGCGATGAACGGCACGACAAGCACGTTGACGGCCGTCAGGAATGCGTTGTTCGAAGGTGTCGTGAATTGCAGGCCCACCGTCTGCAAGGCGAAGGCACTGTACAGGAAGATCCCAAGCAGACTTCCTTTCCAGACCGCCGCAGCGGTCACTGACTTCAATTTCCTATGGAACACGATGCCGAGCAGAACGGCACCGACCGCAAACCGTCCCGCGAGAATCTGGTATGGACTGAAGTAATCAAGTGCGATGGCACTGACCGGAAAGCCCGTCCCCCAGATGATGGCCGTGACCAGAAGGCCGATTTCCCCTATGTATTTCCTCATGATGCTTCCCCCTGTCTGTCTCCAGTATACAGGGCGGCCGGATGCCGGCGGAAGCGGAACATGAAAACCCCCCCGGGATTGTTCCTCCCGGAGGCCATCCATTATTCAGGAGTTGCTGCTGTGGCTGCACTTGCGATGGCGTCATCCCAATCCGGGGCGTCCACTTCAAGCGGCACTTGAGCACGCTTTGCTTTCACCGCGGAATAGAAGAACAGCGCAACGAGGAAGATCGAGATGACACTCGCCCCGATCAGCGACACTTCCATCGGCAGCCGGAACCCGATCGGCGCATTCAGGATATATGTCGTCGTCGCCATCAGCATGAACGTACCGGGCACAAGTGCTATCCAGTAATTCTTCCCGGCGATGAACAGATACGTCGCAGCGACGAACAGGGCGATGACAGCCGTGGACTGGTTCGCCCACGAGAAGTAGCGCCAGAGGATATTGAAATCGACGAATGTCAGTGCGATCGAAACGGCGAACAGCGGCAAGGCGATCCAGAGCCGGCTCATGACCTTCAGCTGCGGGAACTTGAAGTAATCCGCGATAATCATACGGGCACTGCGGAACGCCGTATCGCCGGATGTAATCGGCAGGATGATGACACCGAGAATGGCGAGGGTTCCGCCGACCGCGCCGAGCATGAGTGTAGAAGCTTCACTGACGATCATGGCAGGACCGCCTGCAGCGAGCAGTTCGTTCAGACCGACCGGACCATTGAACAGCGCCATGCCGGCCGCTGCCCAGATCATTGCGATGACCCCTTCTGCGATCATCATGCCGTAGAAGATCTTGCGGCCTTGTTTCTCACGCTGAGTCGTCCGAGAGATGATCGGCGTCTGGGTCGCGTGGAATCCGGACAGTGCGCCGCATGAGATCGTCAGGAACAGCAGCGGGAAGATGGGAATGTTATCCGGGTGCAGGTTCGTCAAAGACAGTTCAGGGATCGGCGCCCCTTTGATGAGCATGCCGCCGCCGACACCCAGCGCACTGATGATCAGCAGCAGGCCGAAGATCGGATAGAACCGGCCGATGATCTTATCGATCGGCAGCAGCGTCGCCAAGATGTAATAGATGAAGATCGCTGCAACGATGAGACCCATCGCCATCCAGCCGTTCATCAGGTTGTACAGGAGGCCTGCAGGTGCCGAGACGAACACCGTTCCGACCAGCAGGAGAAGTAAAATGGCGAAAGCGTTTACAAGGTGCTTCATGAATTTCCCGAGGAACTTGCCTGCAAGCTCCGGCAAGTGTGCCCCGCGGTTCCGGATGGAGATCATCCCGGTCAGGTAGTCATGCACTGCGCCCGCAAAGATTGCACCGAGCACGATCCAGAGGAATGCGACCGGACCGTACAGCGCTCCCATGATCGGACCGAAAATCGGGCCGACCCCCGCAATGTTCAGCAATTGGATCAATGAGTTCTTCTTCGTATTCATCGGCACGTAATCGACGCCGTCCTGATTCGCAAACGCAGGTGTCTGCCGTTCTTCTTTCACGCCGAACACCCGCTCCACAAACTTACCGTACGTGAAATACCCGACAATCAGCAATGCCACCCCAAATAGAAACGTATACATATATCCCCCGTCCTTTCTCTGTCAGAAGTCTTCCTTGATTATAAAACAACTATTCTAACAATTGGCCATTCCGGGGATATCATGTCGTTTCTTCCTTCTGACGTGCCGGATCTCCGTACTGACGTGCAGCTTGTCACCCTTCCAGCTTACGCCGCAGCGCTTTGGCATAATTCCGGCTGACGGAAAGCTGTTCCGGCCGGCCTTCCAGTTCAAGCTGATAAGCGCCGTTGAACCAGGGGGTCAGGCGGCGGACGTGCGCAAGGTTGACCAGAAAGCTCTTATGGATGCGAAAAAACGAGAAAGGGACGAGACGTGCTTCCAGATCTCTCAGCGGAAGCTTCACTTCGTGCTCCCCTGTCCGCGTGATGACCCGCGTCCGGTTCTCTTCCCGGCTGACGTACAGGATGTCAGGGATCGGCACGTACTCGATTTCCCCCTCCCGCTCAACAGCGAGCCGGCCGAGCGGCTGCCTGGCCGGTGCTTTCCCGCCTGCCGGCCGCTTTGCGCGGATCCGTGTGAGGGTCTGGGCGAGCTGTTCCTCTTCGTACGGTTTCAGCAGATAGTCGACCGCATCCACACGGAAGGCGTCCGCTGCGAACTGGGGATAGGCGGTCGCGAACACAAGATACGGCGGATGCTTAAGACCGTTTGCAACTTTTGCCGCTTCGAGGCCGTTCATCTTCGGCATCTCGACGTCGAGGAACAGGACATCGGGCTGCAACTCGATCGTTTTCAAGATCGCCGCATCGCCCGAGTCCGCTTCTCCGACGATTTCAACGTCCGGATGGCGTCCGAGCAAATAGATGAGTTCCTCCCGGGCGTAGCGTTCGTCATCCACCACAAGAATCCGGATACTCATACGTGCACCTCCTCTTTCGCTGTCTGGGGGATGCGGAACCGGACAGCCGTCCCTTCCCCTTCAGGGACCCCGAACCGGAGGCCCGCTTCGCTGCCGAACGACATGACGAGACGGCGGTGGACATTATAGAGGCCCATCCCTGTTCCGGTAGCCGATTCGACAGGTTCCTCGCCAAGAAGCGGCAGCCGTTCTTCCGCAATCCCCTTGCCGTTGTCCCGGACCGTGATCACGGTCTCCCCTTCCTCCAATCCGATCGAGACGGTCACCACACTGCCGCTCGCCATATCGGCGATGCCATGCTTGACAGCGTTCTCGACGATCGGCTGAAGCGTCAGCGGAGGGATCAGCTGCGACAGTACGGATGGATCGACGTCGAGCTCCACCGTCAGTTTGTCGACGAACCGCGCCTGCTCGATCTGCAGGTAGGCCTGGACATGGGCCAGTTCTTGTTCGAGCGTCACACGCATCGCCGTTGTCCCTTCAACGTTCTGCCGCAGGAACTTTGACAGCGACATGAGAAGCTGGCGCGCCTGGTCCGGATCGGTCCGGATCAGCGAAATGATGACATTCAGGGAATTGAAGAAGAAATGCGGACTGATCTGTGCCTGCAGCGCTTTGATTTCCGCATCTTTCGCGAGTTCGTGCGCCCGTCCTGCGGCTGCGATCTCGAGCTGGTCGCTCAGCAGCGAGCTGAGCCCGTCGATCAGTTCGATCGTCACATCCGTGATCGCCTTCTCCGATGGATAATAGAGTTTCAGGGTCCCGACCACTTCATCGCGCTGCTTGAGCGGCGCAATGACAGCAGCGCCGAGCGGACAGTGCGCTTCGATGCAGTGGATCGCCCCGTCATCCGCTGTGACACGGCGGCCGTGCTGCAGCACTTCCTTCGTGATCGTCGTCTGGATCGGGCTGTGCGGCTGATGATGATCGCTCGCCACACCTACATGCGCCAGGATTTCGGACTGGTTCGTCATTGCCACTGCGCTTGGCTCCAGTTCCCTGTACAGGATCCGGCACACAGCGTCGCATGTCGCCGCTGTCATCCCCTGCCGCAGATGCGCAAGCGTCTGATTGGCGATGCGGAGCGTCTTCTGCGCCTGTAATGCGGTCGCCTTGTCCTGATCGCTCAGCACGTTGTAGACGATCAGCAGGAAGATGGCAGTGCCAAGTCCGTTTGCAAGGATCATCGGCAGGCCGATCGTCTTCACAAGCGCCCAGCTCTCCGTGAACGGCTTGGAAAGGACCAAAATCAGCCCCATCTGCATCGCTTCCGCCAGTGCACCGATGGCGAACGCCATGACGGGATGCACCGTCTTGCCTTTCCGATAGAAAAAGCCGGCAAGAATACCGGATAAGATTGTTGAAAACCCACAAGAGAACGCCGTGAATCCGCCGAGCGTCATCCGGTGGAGACCCGCAATCAGTCCGGCCCCGAGACCCAGCCGCCAGCCACCCAGCAAACCGGCGACCACAATGCCGATGACGCGCGAATTCGCGATGGCCTCATCCCCCGAGAGATTCATGGACATGCTGTTGAAATGCAGGGTCTGCGTGCTGAACGCCACTCCGAGATACGTGCCGATCACCCCGAATGCCCCAAAAAACAAAATAGCATTCACCGACTGACGCCGTGTCAGCGTATCCTGGTGAATGAGCTGTTTGAAAAACCGGAACCGAGTCAGGATGAATGCCACCGCAACAATCGTCCCGACCCGCTCCAGCATGATGATCAGCAGGTCCAGCATAGCGGCCGCCCCCCTTCCCTTTTCATCTGATTATAGAATGAATTCAGTCACTTTAAAAGAGGGAAACGCAAAGCGCTTCCCTTTCAGCTTTCCAAAAACCGGTCCAGAATCTCGGCAACCGTTCCGCCGCCCGCCTGTGCAGCACCTGTTCCCGCCCACAAGGACAAATAGTCTGCATTCTCCAGATTGGCCGCTTCTTTCCGAAGCCGTTTCGTCAGGTCGTTCTGGATCGGGTACGGCGCAATCGGCATCCTTTGCATCCGATCGATGATAGCATTCCGGATACCGCGCGCCGGCCGGCCCGAAAAGACCGGTGTGATCACAGTCCGGTCGTCCGTTGCGTCCAGGATCGTCTGCTTATAAGCGGACGCAGCACCGCTTTCATCCGCCGCGAGCAGCGCCGTGCCGATCTGGACGGCGGACGCGCCGGCTCCGAGCAATTCCCGCATCCGGCTCGCAGACATGATGCCGCCTGCTGCCACCAGCGGGATACCGAGCCGCCGCACCGATTCGTCCAGCAGATCATCGAGCGGAACGAGGGGGCCATCCGGCTGGAAGGAACCCCGATGACCGCCTGCCTCCGAGCCTTGCAGCACTACCATATCCATCCCGATCCTCTCGGCGGCTGCCGCTTCTTCGGCCGTCGTCGCCGTACCAACCGCCAGGATGCCGGCATGCCGAAGCTCGTGCACGGTTTCCAATGACGGCAGACCGAAGGTGAATGAACAGACGGCCGGCTTCTCTTCCAGGACCACCCGGAGCTGTGCTTCAAAATCCGATTCTGACAGCGGCGCCTTCCAGAACGGCAGGCCGAGCTGTTCGCCGATCGGCTGCAGCGCCTCATACGCCCGGCGCACGTCCTGCTGATCGAACACCGGCTCATCCGGAACGAACAGATTGACCGAGAACGGCTTGTCCGTCAGCTGGCGGACCGCTCGGATGATGTTCCGTGTCGATGCCGCGTCCAGGTAGCCGGCACCAATCGAACCGAGCATACCCGATTCCGTGCACGCTGCAACGAACTCTGCTGTCGTCACGCCTGCCATCGGCGCCTGGATGATCGGATGCTTCAGGTGGAATCTGTCAAGCGGATTCATCGGACTGCCTCCCTTCACTCCAATATGTCGCAGACCCTGCCGACCTGGCCGTCTTCGAGCCGCACTTTGATGCCATGCGGATGGTGCGCGGATTTCGTCAGCAGATCCTTGACAACCCCTTCCGTCTTCACCCCGCTCCGCTGGTCTTTCTTCAAAATCACGTTCACCCGGAGACCGGGGCGGATATCACTTCGATTCTTTCCATCCATCGCATGATCACTCCTTTCCTATCAGTGTAGCATATCCTGTGGAATCGGCTGTTTCTGCAGGAATCGAAAGGGTTGACGGAAACTTGTTCACCCTATAAACTAGTAAACAGTTTAGGGGGTGTACGATGATGATGAAAGATACATTGCTGGAGGCAATCGAGCTGTTCGAAGAAGTGATGATCTACGGAACTGAGCATTTCCTGAAGTCCGTGCAGGCACCTGTCTGGAAGGAGTATTCCCCGGAACAGATCCAGACGCTGAAACTGCTGGCCGCCTACGGACCGCTGTCGAACGGCAAGCTGGCAGAATTGCAGGGCGTCCATAAGAGCGCCATCACTGCGCGCATCAAGAAGCTCGAGGACAAAGGGCTCGTCTGTACGGAACGGTCGATGACGGATCAGCGGTCGAAAACCGCCGGCCTGACCGCAGAAGGGCAGGAGATCCTCGAGACATCGAACCGCGCACTGAACGAAACGATCACCCGGATGTTCGAGAAGGAAATCTCTGAGGATGAGCTGCGCGCCTTCGTTCAGACATTCCGGAAAGTGAAGGACATCTTGAAAATGGAGGAAACTGACCAATGAAGACCATCTTGAAATTCCGCTGGCCGATTTTCATCGTCCTCGTCGGACTCGCCGTCGGCCTGCTGTTCGTCGCACCGGACCTCGCCAAACAGGCGGAAGAGGCCGGTTCGTTCCAGCTATCGAAGGATGCCGATTCCCAGAAAGCGGCGGATATCCTGGAGAAGGCGGGCGCGTCGGAAGACACCCTTTCGCTCGTCTATGACTATGACAAAGCGATCACGGATAAAGACAAAGACTCGATCCGTGATACCGCCAAAGAAATTGCAGATCTCGGAAAACCCGTCACAGATGTGATGGAGCCGTTCGAAAGCAAGGAAGTTGAAGAACAGCTCGTGTCCGAAGACCGCAAAACGGTCCTCGTCCCGATCACAGTTGACGGAACCGATGAAGAGATCATCGACCTGAGCGATAAAATCCGGTCGGAGATCCTTCCAAAGGACACGACAGTCTACCTGACCGGGGAAGCGATCATCAATAACGACGTCAACGACAGCGCGCAGGAAGGACTGAAGAAGACCGAAGTCATCACAGTCGTCCTCATCTTCGCGCTGCTGCTGATCGTGTTCCGCTCGATCGTGACACCGATCGTTCCGCTCATCGCTGTCGGGATCACCTACCTGCTCAGCCAATCACTCGTTGCGTTCTTCGTCGACTGGTTCGGCTTCCCGGTTTCGAACTATACGCAGATCTTCCTGGTCGCGATCCTGTTCGGGCTCGGAACCGACTATTGTATCCTGCTCCTGAGCCGGTACAAGGAAGAGCTCATCGAAGGGCATGAAATCACGGAAGCGATCGTCAATACGTACAAAACTGCCGGCCGGACGCTGATCATCAGTTCACTTGCCGTGTTCATCGGGTTTGCAGCTATCGGCTTCGCCGACTTCCCGATCTTCAAATCCGCTGTCGCGGTCGCCGTCGGGATCGCCGTCTTGATCCTTGTGCTGTTCACGGTCGTCCCGCTGTTCATGATGCTGCTGAAAGACAAATTGTTCTGGCCGTCGAAACAAGCGACAGCCCACAATGACAGCAAACTGTGGATCGGCTTCAGCAAGCTGTCCGTTGCACGGCCTTTGCTGTCGATGGCAATCGTTGCAATCATCACTGTGCCATTGCTGCTGACGTACGACAACGATCTTTCCTTTAACACAGTGGACGAAATCGACCAGTCGAAAGAGTCCGTCAAAGGGCTGAACCTCATTTCAGAAGGATTCGGGAAAGGGGACTCCCTTCCTGTCCAGGTCATCCTGAAAGATGACAGTTCCATTGTCGATGAGAAAGACGTTCCCTATCTCGAGACAATCAGCCGCAACTTGGAAAAAGTCGACGGCGTCAAATCCGTCCGGACGATCACCCGCCCGACAGGCGAACAGATCGAGGACCTCGATGTCGATCATCAGCTCGGTCTGATTGCAGACGGCCTGAACGATGCCAATGACGGCATCAAGCAAGTGCAGGACGGCCTTGGGCAAGTCGAAGGCGGACTGAACGATGCGGCCAGTCAGCTGCCATCCGGCTCGGAGGCCTCCTCAGGCGGCGCAGGTCTGCGCCAGGCCGCCCAAGGTATCGGGCAGATCAACGCCCAGCTCGGCCAGATTGCCGGCGGCTTGTCGCAAGGTATGCCGGCTGCACAGGCTGCGGGCGGACTGAATGCTCTCAGCGGGGAGCTCGGCAAGATTTCCAGCAGTCTGAACGGGGCTGCCAGTCAGATCGAAGGCTCCGGCTCCCAGATCGGACAGCTCAGCGGCGGTCTCGGCCAGCTCGCGAAAGGGGTCACCGATTCGAAGAACGGACTGACTGACATCAGCAAAGGGCTCACCGAAGTGACCGATATGCTGAAGGACATGAGTGACACGCCGAGCATCCGGGATACCGGCATCTACATCCCGTCCGGCACGCTCAAAGAAGAAGAATTCCAGCCCGTCATCGACCGCTATACATTCGGTGACGAAACCGGTATCCTCATGGAAGTCATCCTGGAAAACGATCCGTATTCACGCGAAGCGATCCAGACGGTCCATGACATCAAAGACAGCGTGAAAACATCTGTCATTGGCACACCGTTCGAAAAGACGGACGTAGCGTTCGCCGGGATTTCCAGCATGAACTCGGATCTCGATGACATTTCATCGAAAGACTTCACACGTACGGTAACGATCATGCTCGTCGGTCTGTTCATCGTCCTGACGATCCTGTTCCGCTCCGCAATCATGCCGCTCTATATGATCGGCTCCCTGCTGCTGACGTATTACACGTCGATCTCCGTGACGGAGCTCATCTTCGTCAACGGTCTCGGCTATGACGGCGTCAGCTGGGCTGTTCCATTCTTTGGCTTCATCATGCTGATCGCACTCGGCGTCGACTACTCGATCTTCCTGCTCGACCGTTTCCGCGAAGAGAGCATCAAAGGCAGCAAAATCGGCGATGCGCTTCGCATCTCGATGGCGAAGATGGGCACAGTCATCATCACCGCCGCCGTCATCCTCGCCGGCACGTTCGGTGCGATGATGCCGTCCGGCGTCCTGAGCCTCGTGCAGATCGCGATCATCGTCATCACCGGCCTCCTGCTGTACGGCCTCATCATCCTGCCGCTCCTGATCCCGGCGATCACCGTATCGTTCGGCCGCGGCGTCTGGTGGCCGTTCCGCGGGTGACGGGATATCGATAATCGAATGAAACCGCCCGGAACAAGCATCTGCTGTTCCGGGCGGTTTTTCATTGTAGTTATGGAGTTATCAGCAGACACTTACCTTTCATGGACTATCTTCGGATTTAATTGGCAAGCCGGCTCTTCCTCACTTCCCGCACAGCCACCATCAGCAACACAATCGCAATTACCAATGTAACGGGCAATGCCACGTACCACATCCGACTGTTCTGCTGCTGGAGAAGATCGCCCGGTAACAGGTTCAGAAAGGGGTTGATCCACCCAGGGATGAACGCCCCGAACAGTTTTGTGAGACCGTAACCTGCGCCGAGTGTTCCGAGGACAGCGGCCAGCACGGGCAGCGTCTTCTTCACATACGGGGCTGGGACATAACTAGCCTCCAATGAACCGAAAAAGCGAATCCTCACTGGTTTTTAGTGAGAATTCGCTTTTTTCTTTCCCAAGTCCCTTGTTTCTAACTGGTGGACCTACTCACGGCCGTGTATTTTCGTAAATTCACAGCCATGAACGCAAATCCCATTTCATTCCTTGCTTTCTCAAGCCCCCTCACGGAGAATCGAGTGAACGCCAAATTCGCCTTCAGAAATCCAAAAACTGGTTCTACATCAATCTTTCGTTTCCCGTAGAGTGCACCGGTTTTCTCTTCTGAAAGCTTCTTGCGAACAATGGTCTTATGTGCTTCCCATGTTTCATTTACGGCTAATTTGCGATTGTTCCCTTCGGTCGCTTTTGTACAGCTGGCACGCAAAGGACAATCTGAACAGTTTTCACATTCGTAGATTTTGTAATGGCGTGTGAACTCATACTTATCCGTTCGTTTCGCAAAGTGACTGAATCCAAGCTTCCGGCCATTTGGGCAAGTATACACATCATTCTGTTCATCATACGTCCAATTCGCTGTGTTGAACGGATCCTCTTTCCACTTCTTTTTCTGTTCCTTGCGGTACTGGTTGTAGGTGATTAACGGAACTCGCTCACGGTTTTCCAGAATATCTCCATAGTTTTGTTCACTCCCATACCCTGCGTCTGCGACAATGTGGGGAGGGAGGTTGAAGAAATCTTGTTCAATTCGATCCAGAAACGGAATGAGTGTGCGGGTATCCGTGGGATTCGGATAGAGATCGTACGCAAGGGCATATTGACCTTCAGTCGCGACTTGTACATTATAACCGGCCTTGAGCTGACCGTTTTTCATGTGATCTTCCTTCATCCGCATAAAGGTGGCGTCATGGTCCGTTTTCGAATAGCTGTTCCGAGCACCGAAAATTTCCATGTCCTTGCGGTATTTCTCTTTTCGCCGCAAGAAGTCCTCAAATTGTTTTCGATAGTGTTTGGGTTCTTTTCGTTCGGAACGAAGCTTCTTGCGAACATGGGTATCATCGCTCGCTTCAATTTTTTGATCATACTCCTGGACGTTGTCTTCCAATTGATTCAGGATGCTGGATAGCTCGTCCGCCGAAAGTTCCTCCGCATCTTCTCTTTGTATCGCCGGGATGATATTCTTTTCCAACAGTTCCTCGTACATCTGATTCGATTTCTCCACCAGACCGGCACTGTACCGTTCCACTGCCTTACGCCAGACAAACGTATACTTATTCGCATTGGCCTCCAGTTTCGTACCATCGATGAAGATGGCTTCTTCATCAATGCGCTTCTCTTCGACCAGCCGGCAGCGAAATTGGACAAAGCACTGACGCAGTAATTCCTGGACTTGCGGATGGACGCGGAAACGATTGATCGTGCGATACGTTGGTTCGTACCCTTGCGCCAGCCACATCATGCGGATACTGTCTTTCAAAAGAGCTTCGATTTTCCTGCCGGAAAACACGGATTGTGTGTAGGCGCAGAGAAGAATCTTCATCATCATACGAGGATGATATGCAGGACATCCGGTTTCACGAGCCTGTGAAGGCTTCTTGGGGGATGGATTCGACCAAGTCATTCACAGCGTAGGCAATATCATCTTTTTGCAATTTCATTTCCATATCAAGCGGCAAAATAAGTTGATTCATGGTATACTCTTTAAACATAGGGAGACCTCCGTTGATGGTTTGTGGTGAATCTATTTTAACAGAGAGTCTCCCTATTTACTTGTCTAAAAGATCAAAAGAACGGGCCTGGAGGTTTTATTCCTCCGGGACCCGTTCTTTTTAATGACTGGGTTTTGTCCCAGCCTCTTTCATGGTTTACAAGCCATTCCGGCAATGGTACCCTATTCACCGGACCAATCATCCTACAACTTTCTGGAGGGACGCCATGGTACGCAAAACACATCGCAAATCGCTGGTGGAGCAGGTGGCTGAACAGATGGAGCAGCTCATTGAACAGCAGCACTGGACCGTCGGCATGAAACTTCCGCCTGAAATGGAACTGATGGCGGAATTCGGTGTCAGCCGCAATACGCTGCGGGAGGCCATCCGGGCGTTAGTGCACGCCGGGTTATTGGAAACGAAACAAGGCAGCGGCACTCTTGTCCGTTCATCCAGTACGCTCGGCAGCGCATTGGCGCGCCGAGCTAAAAAATCCACGATGCTTGAAACACTGGAAGTCCGAGAAGCGTTGGAAAAGCAGGCGGCCCAGCTGGCCGCTGCACGAAGAACAGAGACGGATTTAACAAACCTGGAAGCGTGTATCCAGAGCTGCAGGCGCGCCTCTGCACACGGAGATGTGGAGCAGTTCATCACTTCCGACCTGCAGTTCCACAAAAACATCGTGCTCGCTTCCGGCAACCCACTGCTCGTAGATCTGTATGAGCATATGACCGGCATTCTGTATGCTTTCATCCAGGACGTCCTGGCGATGGAGCCTGCCCTGCAGAAGAGTCAGAAGGTCCATCTTGAATTGCTGGAAGCCATCCGGAAACAGGACCCGGAATCGGCAGCCTGCTATGCAGCGCGTGATATGAAGATGCTGAAAGAAATGATTTTGGATGCACGGGAGGAATCGTATGAAGAAACAAACCGCAACATTGGCAGATAATCGTACAGCAAAAACAGGGTGGCTCCTGCTGATTGGGGTTATATTGGTAGGGTCGACGCTACGGGTGCCCATCACGTCAGTCGGCGCACTGATTCCGTTCATCCGCGATGACCTCGGTATCAGTAATGCGGCGGCCGGGCTGATCACGACATTGCCACTGCTGGCCTTCGCGTTCCTCTCCCCTTTCGCCCCGAAAATCGCCAACCGGATCGGAATGGAATGGACAATCGCACTGTCGACCTGCCTGCTGATTGCCGGGATCCTCGTCCGCTCCGTGACAGGGATCGGTTTCCTGTTCACCGGGACGGTGCTGATCGGCTTGGCGATCGCCGTCGGCAATGTGCTGATCCCCGGCATCATCAAGATGAATTACCCTCTGAAGATCGGTATCATGACTGGCATTTACGCCATCTTCATGAATATCTTCGGCGCGCTCGGGTCAGGAATCAGCGCCCCGCTCGCTAAATCAGGTGATCTGGGCTGGCAGGGAGCGCTCGGGATCTGGGGAGGGCTGGCAGCCATCGCACTGCTCATGTGGCTGCCGCAGCTGCGCAAGCCGCGGGATGCCTCCCCTAAAGTGAAGGTGGACACGAAACAGAAAGCCAGTCTATGGAGTTCTCCACTCGCCTGGAGTGTGACCCTATTCATGGGCTGCCAATCTCTTGCCTTTTACACATTGATTACCTGGATGCCGGACATTCTGCGGTCGATCGGCTACACGGCGGACGCAGCAGGCTGGATGGTCTTCCTTATGCAGGCCGCATTGATTCCGACCACGTTCATCGTACCGGTCGTTGCGGAGAAATTGACAAACCAGGTCGGAGCATCAGTCGCAACGGCTGTCCTGTTCATCGTCGGGTTCAGCGGACTGCTGCTTGGCATCCCGACATTCATCCCTCTCTGGGCAATCCTGCTCGGAATTGCGGGCGGCAGTGCATTCAGCCTTTCCATGATGTTCTTCACAATCCGGACGGATGACGCACAAGAAGCGGCAGAGCTGTCCGGAATGGCCCAATCGTTCGGGTACTTGTTAGCTGCAGGCGGCCCTGTCTTTGTCGGGATCCTGCACGATCTGAGCCACGGCTGGTCCTTGCCGATCCTTTTCCTGATCGCCATTTCCACCGTAATTTTATTTGCGGGTATTGTATCCGGTAAGAAAGGGACCCTATCCGAACGATCCGGCCAGCAGGATAAAACAAGTGCGATCACCAAAAGGTAAAAAAGTTCCTGAATAGGCGGGATGAGTTCTCCGTGTCTGGATACGATGACCACTTCATCGCTATTGACAAAATCTTCTTCTACTCATTTCAGTATGACATCACAGCTTCTCGATTTTGACGATTCCGACAGTGTTCAGCCGTGACGTCTGTTAGCTTCGCCTCAAGCAGCGGAGTGTGTAACGCCAAAACCTAACAACTGAGTGGTAGCCAGCTCACACGTCCTAAAGAAAGAGCCTTGGGGAGTATGCACTCTCCAAGGCTCTTTCTTTTACGTCAGCGACTTTTTTCGGCCTACTCAGCAATTCTTACTGAAATCAAACTATCTCTTCCTCCACAAACGCGCCCTATTCTGGCATAGTTTACAAACTTGGCTTATGTGATTGTAAAAGCGATAAAAACTTCTTTTTTGTATATGTATATACCGCTGGAATGGAGGTGTTTTCTGTCGCTACTTCATCTTCTAACTGTATATGATTTGCATTTATCTTTCTAACAACAAACATATTGCCTTCATACTCACCTTGACGGAAGTTATCCAATGCAACAAAATCATAA
The DNA here is from genome assembly GCF_000826145.2 of Sporosarcina koreensis. Lineage (GTDB taxonomy): Bacteria > Bacillota > Bacilli > Bacillales_A > Planococcaceae > Sporosarcina > Sporosarcina trichiuri. The sequence goes on along the minus strand of NZ_LN651335.1, from coordinate 304,909 downwards.
ATGAGATTAAATGTTTCGATATCCATCATTTCATCACTGATAAATTTGTCAAACATACTTTCATTTTTACTTATCATTTCACCACCTTAACGTATCTAACAATATGGCCCGTTTGTGGAAGAGTCGACGCTCTCTGACTCCTCCTCAAAACCTGGTACTCTGCTTCCATTCTATCATACCGACTATTCAAAAATCTCATTTCCTCCAAATTTTCATGGAAAATATCGGTTGTACAGATCATAGCGCAGTTTTCCGCTCAGTTGTGCATAGATCTTGGTGGTTTCACTCTTTTCATGACCCAGGAGGCTTTGGATCACTTCGAGCGGTGCGCCGTTGTCGATCATGTGCGTCGCATAACTATGACGCAGCTGATGTGGATGGATGGTTTTCGTCAATACGGACCGCTCGGAAATCTGCCGGATGACATACCGCAGGGAGTCGATGCTCATCCGTCTGATCGGTTTCCGGGTTGTCGTGAACAGGCACGGTTCGCTGTCTGATCGTTCCTGCAGGCTGCGTTTCAGCCAGATTGCGCAGCGGATGCTGAAATAGACTTCCCGTTCCCTGTCCCCTTTCCCGCGGACGATGACCGAGTTCGTGCCGAAGTCAATATCCAGCCGATCCAGCGCCGCCACTTCGCCGATCCGGCAGCCGGTCGAGTAGAAGAATTCGAAGATCGCCTTTTCTTTTGCTGTCCGGCACGCTTCCCGTAAGTATTCGATGTCCTGCTTGGTCAGGAACTTTGGCACCCGTTTCCCGGCTTTCGGCTCCTTCAGCTTGGCCGCCGGGTTTTTCCGGATGATGCCTTCTTCGTGCGCCCATCTGAAAAGTGAGCGGACGAACCGGACCCGGTGGCCGAGACTGGATGGCTTCAGGTACTCTGCCGCTTCGGCCAAATAAGATTTCAATTCGTCCGCTGTCACCTCCTCCGCCTGCAGGTCCCCCAAGTACCGCTGCAGCAGATTGTGCTGGTAGCCGTACATTTTCAGCGTCGCTGAAGAGAACCCCTCGATCTTCTTGTCGGTGCAGTAGTTTTCCCACACCTCGGACAGCTTCATGAAGTCCACACTCCTCTTCTTCGTATTGGTATACTTTCGGGTTCCGGGTCGTGACTTGTCATCCCTTCTAGGCATGCACCTGCATTGTAGGCTATTTTAATCATTCTAGAAATCAAAGAGACTTATATTTATTATTTTCTCATCACTCACTAAAGAAGCTGTCCATGAACGATGCATAGACCACGCACAAAACCGCCCGGGACAGCGGACTGTCCCGGGCGGCATGCGGAGGTTGTTTCATAATTTGAGTTGATTATAGATAAATATCCGAGAACTCGTACTTGATGAGCTGATCTCGATCCATGTCACGGTTGCTCATTGGCGGCTGGCCGCTGCGGGTGCCTCCCGTTCCGATCGGAAGTTCGATCGTGAACGTGCTGCCTCTGCCAAGGGTGCTTTCCGCCCGGATCGTGCCGCCATGCAGCTCGGCCAGTGACTTTGCAATCGGCAGGCCCAGCCCGGTGCCTTCGGCGGTGCGGTTCAGGTTCCGGTTGACCTGCACAAATTTATTGAAAATCGATTCCAGATTGTCCGGATCGATTCCGATCCCTTCATCCCGGACCGAAATGCAGACGGTCTGTGCATTTTTCCGTTCGAGACGGATGAAGATCTCCTCACCCGGTACGGAGAACTTGATGGCATTCGAGATGAGGTTGAGCAGCATGCGGTCGAATTTGACGATGTCGACCGGCAAGATCAGTTCCTCCACTTCCGGGTCGAAGACGATGCGGATCCCTTCGGATTTGGTGTATTCCGTGACGGAGTCCACAATCCGGTCGATCATGTCGACGATGTTGTAGTCGGCCGTCTGCAATTCCGACAGTCCCGATTCGATCTTGGAGATATCGAGGATGTTGTTGATGAGCCGGTTCAGGCGGTAGCAGTTGCCGACCGTCCGTTTGTTGACGTCCCGGATCTCCTCCCGTACCTCGTTCAGGCATTCCTTCTCCACGTACAGATCCAGCAATTGCGCTCCGCTCATGATGACGGTCAGCGGTGTCTTTAGCTCATGGGACGTGTTGATGAACAGGTCCTCCTGATCTTTCAGCAGTTTTTCCATGGATCGGTTCGCCATCTCTTCGTCGGAGATATCGATGCCGAGCGCGATGATCTTCTCCACCTCTCCCTGTCCGTTCATGACCGGCTGGAAAATCGTTTTCGTATGGTAGGTGACCCCGTCCTTCGTGAACTCCAGCTTGTGGAGGTAGGACTCCCCGTTTGCGACCGCTTCGTCGATATCCTGAAGCAGCGTCTCCAGGTCCTCCGCCCGGTAATAGTTGAAAAAGTTCTTGCCGATGACATCCGCTTCCGTCCGGATCTCCGGCCATTCTTCCGAAAAGGCCTGGAACGAGAACCGGTTCAAGAAGATGATCGCTTTCGTTTTGTAATCGAATGACGCGTAATACAGGGAAATTTCATCGACACTTTCCTGCAGCGCGGTGAATTCCCTGCTTTCTTCATCCGGCTCCGACCGGCCGCTGTTCAGCAGGCTGCGCATGTCACGGGTCTCCCCGATGAGCCTGTCCCGTTCTTCTTCTCTGGCGGTCGCATCGAAGAAGGTGACAACCAGATACTCCGGTCCCTCTTGCTCCAGGAAGCGTTTCAGCGTCACATCCCAGTAGGTGATGGTTCCTTCAGGGCCGGGCGCGGCAAGGCCGGTTTCATGGACCGAGGCACCGCGTTCCAGCAGGCCTGCAATCTCCGGAGGAAACTCCAGGCAGGTGCCGACCGACGCATCGGTCTCCATTCCAAGCAGTTGCAGCGTGTCCCGGAAATGGCTGTCATGTCCCCACAGACGACAATCCGGGTACTCGACGATCGCTGTGGAGCCGTTATCGATCGTGTCGGCTCCGCAGTAATTCCTCAGCAGGAATTCAAGCAGCGGGGTGTTCAGTTCTTCCATTTGTACATGATCTCTCCTGCGACGACCGTCATGACCGTCTTCGCGGCTAGAATATCTTCGCCCTCCACGGTCAGCAGATCACGGTCGAGTATAGTAAAGTCGGCATCAAAGCCCGCGACGATCTTGCCGCGGGTGCCCGATTTGCCGATTGTGGCGGCACTGCCCGATGTGAAAAGGGCGACGGACTCAAAGCGGGTCAGTTTCTCTTCCGGCAGATAGCCGTCGTGCGTTTCGCCCGGCTTCCGACGATAGGCGGCGGCAAAGATGCCGAGCAGCGGATCGACTTCTTCAACGGGTGCATCAGACCCACCGCCGCAGATGAAGCCGCGGTCGAGCAGCCGCTTCCAGGCATACGCCCAGTCCATCCGGTCTCCGCCGAGCCGGTCTTTCGCCCACGGGAAGTCGGACGGCACGAAGACGGGCTGGATGTCGAGAATAACCGGGAGCCGCGCGAGCCGGTCCACCAGGTCGTCGCGCAGCACGTTGACGTGGATGATACGGTCCCGTTTGCCTTCTGCAGGCGGGGCGGCTTCGATGGCGTCGAGCACTTTCTCGACCGCTTTGTCGCCGATCGTATGGACGGCGACCGCTTCGCCGTACTTGCGGGCGAGTGCGACGTGGTTCCGGATTTCATCGTCCGTCAAGACTGCCATCCCCGAATTTCCCGGATCGTCCGCATACGGTTCACTCAGCAGCGCGGTGCGGCCGCCGAGTGCCCCGTCGATGAAGAACTTCATCTCCCCGCCCTGGATCCACGGTTCGTCGTACGCTGCCCCGTCTTCCATGAGCTGTTCGAATACGGTGGCCCGGCGCAGCAGGTGCGCCCGGAATTTCAGCTTATCCGCCCCGATCACGTTGCGGAATGCCTGCAGCGGATTGCGGTAATCGGCGTAGTAGCCGAGGTCGTCGGTGACCGCCCCGGTGATGCCGCGGGCGAGCAGGTCCTCGACGGATGCCTGCAGCGCGCGGGTGAGTGCCGCTTCGTCCGGCACCGGGATGACCGCTTCGACGAGATCGGCCGCCCCTTCGAGCAGGAGCCCTGTCGCTTTGCCGTCGCTGTCACGGACGATCGTGCCGTTGCCGGGATCGGGAGTTGCATCCGTGATGCCGGCCAGTTCCAGCGCTTTCGAATTCGCAAGCGCGGCATGGCGGCATGTCCGTTTCAGGAGCATCGGCGCGGTACAGACCGCATCCAGCTCCTCTTTCGTGACGATCCGCCGATCTTCGAAGTTGTTTTCATTCCAGCCGTCCGCAGTGAACCATTCCTCTGCCGGATGGTCGTTTGCAGCTGCTGCCAGCATCCCGAGCATGTCCTCCGCCGACTTCGCATATGAGAGATCGAGCTGCAGCGTACGGGCACCGTGACCGATCATATGCATGTGACTGTCGATGAAGCCGGGGTACATGACTGCGCCAGCGAGGTCGACCTCATTGTCCGCCTGCGGCCGTAAATCCTCCGCTGTTCCCACGGCAATCACTTTCTCATCCTCGACCAAGACAGCCCCGACCGTTTCGCCTTCCTTTGTCATCGTATAGATGGTGCCGTTATGCCAGACTGTCTTCATATCCCCCATCGACTCCTTTTTTCTTTCCAGTGTACTCCTGTCGGGAAGTTGAAGCAATATTCTGCTACACTGATAGTACAAGAACGAAGGAGGAGATCGGAATGGAGTTGGCGGTTTACTTAGCAGGGGAGATCCACAGTTCATGGCGCGAGGAGATCAAACAGAAAGCGGAGGCGCTCCGGCTTCCTGTCGTGTTCTATGGACCGATGGAAGATCATGACCGGTCGGACAATATTGGCGAAGAGATTCTCGGTGCGCAGCCCGATGCCATCGCAAAAGATGCCGCCGCCTCGAGCGTTAACAACTTGCGGACGAAGCTTCTGCTGTCGAAGAGCGATCTCGTCATCGCCCTGTTCGGCGAGAAGTACAAGCAGTGGAATACGGCGATGGATGCGAGTGCTGCCGTTACGATGGGCAAGCCGCTCATCCTGATCCGTCCCGAGGCGCATCATCACGCACTGAAGGAATTGTCGCGCAAAGCGGATGTAACCGTGGAGACGCCCGACCAGGCGCTGAAAGCCCTGAAGTATATTTTCGAATAATACGTGAATCGCCTTTCCGGCACTGTCCGGAAAGGTTTTTTCATCCGCCGGCTTCACGGCGGCTGGCAGGCAGCCGATACAATACATAACTTAGTCGTAACGATCCATCATCATCTATGAAGCGGGGTGCCCTGTGCGCAAGAGAACAATCCGGACGACCTATATCAATATCATACTCGCCCTCTGCGGGGCCATGCTGATCCTGCTCGGTGCCGCTTATCTGTACAGCACGTCCGTGTTCAAGAAGAACAGCGAAGCGATGGAGCAGCAATCGGAAAAAGCTGAAGTGATCGGGGAATTGTCGGACAGCATTTCCAATGTCTTTTTCCGGGCGCGCGGATTTTACGCATTCAAGATGGACAGTGAACTGGATTTGGCACACGAAGAATTGACCCATATCCGCAAAGTGAATGAGCGGCTGCTGGCATTGCCGCTGTCTGCAAAAGAACAGCAATTCGCACAGGAAATTACTGTGTTCATCGACCATTATGAAAACGCTGTCCTCCCGGCTGCCGTCAACTTGGTGGAAGTGGATGACTATGAAGGCTTGCGGGAGCTGTCCAGCAGCGGCGCCAACCTGTCCGTCAACCAATTCATCAAATACGCCGACCGCTACGGACAGCAGGCGGGACAGATGCGGGATGAGTTCTACAGGCAATCCGAGAAGCAGGTGAACCAGCTGTATCTGGCAATGGCTCTTCTCGGTGTATGCGGCCTGCTGTTCCTGATCCTGCTCAGCTGGCGGGTCGTCCGTCAGCTCATCGCCCCGATCGAGTCGATGACTGCTGCAGCCGAACGGTATGTCGATGCACAAGATGTCAATTATACACCGGAAACACGGCCGGATGAACTTGGCTCACTGTCCCGGTCATTTGCCGGCATGATGGCGACCATCCAGACGAAGGAGCAGGAGCTTGTTGCTCAGAATGAAGAGCTGCTGTCGCAGCAGGATGAGCTCCTCTCCCAGCAGGATGAATTGTTCAGCCACCAGCGGCAGCTCGAGGATGCGCTGTCGGAAGCCCGGTATGCGAATATCCGTGTGGAACGGTACAGCGGTCTGAGCCATGAGATCTCCTTCTCGGATAATGTCCGGGAAATCGCTGAAGCGACCCTGCAATATCTGGATACGCTGTTTGGTGTCGATAAGGGGATCATCCACGTGCCCTCCAATGATGTGCATGTCCTGCGGGGGATTTCCGAAGAGAGGTACAAAGCGTATGATGACGCACATACAGGCTCCCTGGCGCGACTGAAGCAGGAGCCGTGTTTCCAAACCGAGCGGTCATTGGCGGACGGCACGAAGGTCTTTGATCTGTTTGCCGCCCCTGTCGTATCAGGAGATGACTACAAAGCGCTGTTTGTCCTGTCGCGAAGCAGACGCCCGTTCACGGAAGAGGATCAGGAAGACCTGTTCAATCTGGCCAAACGGGTAGCGCTTGCGGTTGACCGGGTCGATCAGCGGACGACGATCAGCCGCGAACGCCAGCTGAACCAGACGATCCTGGATAATCTGGCGGAGGGGATCCAGTTCGTCTCCGCCGACGAAGCCGACGTGCAGGTGAACGATGGGCTCGCCTATCTGCTGAATGTTCCGGCGTCCGACCTGTCAGGAGCCGGCTGGTCCGCCGAACTCGCGCAACGAAGTGAAGACCCTGCCGCACTGCTGGTATTCATCCGCCAGGCGCTCACCGGTGAGACCGGCGGCCTGGCCGAGACCGTCTACACACTGACCGGGGAGACGCCGGTCGTCGTCGCGCTGTACAGTTCTCCAGTGCACCATGACGGCAGGCGGATCGGCACGCTGTTCGTCCACCGGGATATCACGCAGGCATTCGAGGTCGATAAAATGAAGACCGAACTCGTGTCAACGGTTAGCCACGAACTGCGGACCCCGTTGTCGAGCATCCTCGGATTCACCGAGCTGCTGATCGGAAAAGAGATGGATACTGCCCGGCAGGCACGATATCTGCAGGCGATCTATAAGGAGGCGAAGCGTCTGACGTCGCTCATCAACGACTTCCTCGATGTCCAGCGGATGGAATCCGGCAGCCAGGAGTATTCCATGCAGGATGTCAATGTGGCGTCCATCGCTGACCAGACGATCCAAAACTTCTCCGTTCCCGCCTCCCACACGATCCGGCTCGAACGCCTGACAGACCAGGTCTGCTGCATCGGTGATGAGGACCGGCTGATCCAAGTGTTCACAAACCTGCTGAGCAATGCTGTGAAATTCTCGCCGGACGGCGGCACTGTAACAATTACTCTGGCTGCTGCTGGCAGTGATCTTCAGGTGACCGTCCGGGACGAAGGGATCGGCATTCCGGCTGACCAGCTGAAGCATATGTTCGAGAAATTCTATCGGTTCGACAATTCATACAGCCGGAAAATCGGAGGCACTGGACTTGGCCTGGCGATCTGCCGCAAGATTATCGAGAAGCACGGCGGGGAAATTTCCGTGGAATCCGAAGAGAATGCCGGCACCTCCGTCCGGTTCACTCTCCCGCTGCAAGGGAGGGCCGCCGAACAGTCCGCCGAACGGAGCGGGCAGCCGGAGATTGTTGTTGTAGAAGATGATGCGAGCATCGCCCTCTTGCTGGAAGAGGAATTGAGCCAGCATCAGTACGAAGTGATCCGCTTCAGCGACGTTGCACACTCGTTCGCCTACGCGAAGGAGCACACACCGGCGTGCATGGTCATCGATCTGATGCTGCAGGAACAAGAAACAGGCTGGGACCTGATCGGAAGATTGAAGGAGGATCCGGTGACATGCCACATCCCGATCATCATCTCATCGGCTCTGGAACAGGAAGAAGAATTGACGCGTAAGTTCAATATCCGCCATTACATGACGAAACCGTACCCGCTGCGCACACTGTCGGAGACCGTCGCAGAAGCGATCCGGAAAGAAGACGGACGCATTTTGTATCCGTTACGAGAATAGGGAGGATGAAGAAGGCAGCCGGACAGGATCCGGCTGCTCTTTTTGGTTGGGATGATGTCTTTGAGATTGGAGCGGTCTGCTGCCGGTATCGTGCACTCGGCATGCGGAGGGACCCCTTGTCCGCCGTCACTCCACAGAAAGTGCGCAGCGCAGCGGAGCCGGCAAGCCGGTCTTTTGACTTGCTGGCTGTTCGCGCGGCCCGGCGGGGTGCCGGAAGCGGGGCGGGCGCCGCGAAATTGATGCCGTGCGGGGAGCCATTTGTGAAGTTATGAGCGCTGCGGACCAGTTTATGAGCGGAATTTTGCGTTTATGATCACTTTGGCCAGTTTATGAGCGGTTCGTTGCGTTTATGATCACTTCCTGCGTTTTATGAGCGGTATGGCTTTGTTTATGAGCACTTTTCCTCACACTGCACGGTCCAGTGAAAAAATCCCACGCGCGCAGTTGCGGGCGTGGGATTCTCAGGGTCATCATTCATCCACTTGCAGCACTTGGCGGACGAGCGCCACCAGTTCGGCCGGGCTGAATGGTTTTGGCATGAAATAAGCGGCGCCGAGTTCCGCGGCAAGGTCACGGTCCGATTGCTGGGCTTTGGCCGTCAGCATGATGACCGGGATACCGAGTCCGAGCGGCCGCAGTTTTTCGAGCACTTCCGGTCCTGTCAGGCGTGGCATCATATAGTCGAGCAGGATCACATCATAACCGCCGGCTGATGCCTTCTCAAACCCTTCCTGGCCGTCCGCGGCTTCCTCGACCTCGAATCCTTCGAAAGAAAGCGTGTCTGCGATCAGCATGCGCAGAATCTCTTCATCGTCCACTACGAGAATCTTTTTGCTTTCTTTCATTCTTCCTGCCTCCTCTTTCTGTTAAAACATCCGGGACGCCAAATTCTGGATACGCGCCAGCATATCTTTATTCCGGAATGGCTTCGTCAAGTAATCGTCTGCGCCGAGTGCAAGGGCTTCCTTTATGTCTTCTTCGCTGGCCCTCGCTGTCATCATCGAGACAAGGACGTTGTTCAGCTCCGAGCGTTTCTTGAGCTGCTCGAGCACCTCCAGTCCATCCATTCCCGGCATGACACCATCCAGCAGGATGATGAAATTCGTATCTTCATCATACCAATCCGTCCTAAGGAAGGTGACGCCGTCTTCGAACAGGCGCACCGACAGCTCGATGTCCGGCAGACGCCACTGGGCCAGCTGCTCTTCCAGCATGGTACGGATCAGCAAGTCATCATCGATAATGATGACCTGCAGTTTCCGTTTCACTTGTGCCGTTCCGCTTTCATAGACAGCCGTCCGGTTGCGGCCCGACCGCTTCGCTTCATACAGTGCCTGGTCCGCTTCAATCAGAAGGGTCTCGAGCTCGTGTGTATATTCGGCGATGCCCGCAGAGAACGTCACCGAGAAGGAGCCGCCCGCTGCTTCGAATTCCTGTTCGTTGAACGCCGTATGCAGCCGCTCCGCGAAGGTGTAAGCTTCGCCTTTGTGACCGTTGACCAGGATGACGAATTCCTCACCGCCAAACCGGAAGATGCTGTCGGTCTCCCGCTTTTCCGTTTTCGCGATATCGCTGAACCGCCGGAGCACCTCATCCCCCGTATGATGGCCGTATGTATCATTGACGTGCTTGAAGTGATCGAGATCCACCATGACGACGGAAAATGGATCCCCTGTCCGTTCATGTACGCGGAGTGCATGGTCCAGCATCTCCGTCAGCCGCTTCCGGTTCCCTGCGCCAGTCAGGCCGTCCGTCGTGATGGACTGACTGATTTTTTTCCGCAGCATATCCCGGTTGAACAAGTATGGCAGGAACAGTGTCAGATCGAGCGGCTTCTGGATGAAATCCATCATTCCGGATCTGTAGGCTTCTATCATGATCTTATTTGTCTGCTCACTGCTCATGAGCATCGAGATGACATGCCGGTCGTTCGCTGTATCGCGGATTTTTCCGAATAGCTCGGTACCTGTCATATCAGGCAGCTGCATATCAATCATAAGCATATTCGGTTTCATGTCGTAAAATTGCTGAATACCGCGCATACCGTTCATGGCCACCAGGACCTGGGCGCCCAGCTGTTCGAGCAGGTCTTTGACAAACGAGACGAACTCCAGATCATCGTCGATCACCAGGACGAATGTATTGCGGTCGAACCGTTCGGAATAGACTGCCGGTATCAGACTGCCCCGGTCCTTTTTTTCATTGCCCGCTGCCAGCAGCCTGATATTCTTCTTGAAGTTTTTCAGAGAGGACACGGGTATGCTCGCGTCATCATCTTTTGACAGGATCTCCAGGTGCGCGCTGCAGAACTCCGCCAGATCCGTCAGACCGATCGTTCCTGATGTACCTTTCAATGTGTGCAGGAATGCATACAATTCAGATTCGCTGACTGTTTTTTGCACACTCCATTTCGTGAAGGCCGTCTCTATTTTTTCAGTTAGCAGTTTTTGATACTTCCCATAGTCCATGCAAACACCCCCCATCCCCGACAAGCACCTGGACGACTCTGTCTGTATAGAAGAAAACTGAAGTCCTGTATGATTCCCCCGGACTTCAGTTCAAGCCTTGCTGTATTACTCCGTACCCATTTCCTGCTTCACGACATTGACGATCCGGTTGCTGTAGCTCTCGCATGCATCTTCTGTCGGCGCTTCCACCATGACCCGGACGAGCGGCTCCGTTCCGGACGGACGGACGAGCACGCGCCCCTCGCCGGACATTTCCCGTTCAACTTCCGTGATGATCGCAGCGACTTTTGCATTGTCCGTCACGCGGTGTTTATCGGTGACACGGACGTTGACGAGTTTCTGAGGGAAGATGGTCATCCCTTTCGTCAATTCGGACAGTTTCTTGCCGGTCCGTTTCATGATGCTGACGAGCTGCAGTCCTGTGATCAGGCCGTCTCCGGTCGTGTTGTAGTCCAGCAGGACAATATGGCCGGACTGTTCGCCGCCGAAATTGTAGTTGTTCTTCCGCATCTCTTCCACGACATAACGGTCGCCGACAGCCGTCTGGGCGCTGTGCATGCCGTTGTCTTCGAGTGCTTTGTAGAAGCCGAGGTTGCTCATCACGGTCGAGACGATCGTGTCTGAATTCAGTGCACCTTTCGAACGGAGGTAGCTGCCGATCACATACATGATCTGGTCACCGTCGACAATTTCCCCGGTCTCATCGATTGCGATGACCCGGTCCCCGTCACCGTCGAATGCAAGGCCGATCTGCGCCCCTTTTTCCACGACCAGTCTGGCGAGCTGCTCAGGATGTGTTGAGCCGACTTCATCATTAATGTTGAGACCATTCGGGGAAGTCCCCATCGTCGTGAGATCTGCTTCCAGATCAGCAAAGACATGCGTGGCGATCGTCGATGTCGCACCGTGTGCACAGTCAAGAGCGATATGCATATCTTCAAAATCACCGTCAATCGTCTGCTTCAAGTATTGGATGTATTTCTGGCAGCCTTCAAAGTATTCCGTGATTGTTCCGACTTCTCCGCCAACCGGACGCGGCAGTGTATCCTCTTCGGCATTCAGCAGCTCTTCGATTTCAGATTCCAGCTGATCGGACAGTTTGAAGCCGTCTGAACCGAAGAACTTGATGCCGTTATCTTCAACAGGGTTGTGGGACGCGGAAATCATGACGCCGGCCTGCGCATTCATGGCTCTTGTCAGATACGCGACACCCGGTGTGCTGATAACGCCAAGGGTCATCACTTCGACGCCTGTTGACAGCAGACCTGCGGTAAGCGCGCTTTCGAGCATCTGTCCGGAAATACGGGTGTCTTTTCCGACGAGCACACGGGCTCCGTCCGAAGAATGCTGTGTCAGGACGTATCCGCCGAACCGCCCCAGTCTGAAAGCAAGTTCAGGTGTCAATTCCTTGTTCGCGACGCCTCGTACACCGTCCGTACCAAAATACTTAGTCATTTTCATTCTCCCTTTCGATCCTATCCTTTGTTCGTTCTATTATACTTGCTCAATCCGTATGGTGACTTCTTTGAAACCGACCTCAACCTGTATACCCGGAGGGACCTGTATCGTAATCCCCGCAGTGTGTTCACCTGCTGTTGTTATGGAACTGGCATCTGCTGTGATGCTGATGTCCGTTTCCTCCAAGGCAGCGATTGCCTGTTCTTCCCCTGTCAGCGTCACGGCAGCTGCACCGTCTGCTGGCTTGCTGATGGTACCGCTGAACTGTTTATCCAATCCTTGTATGCCAATAGGGATATTGGTGAATTTTTTCGTTTTTTTTTGTGAGGCGGCTTCCTGCTCTGCAGCAGAACCGGCTCCTGCAGGTTCTTCGCCTGCAGCTAAATCCGAGCTGTTTTCTTCCTGATCGGAAACGGCAGCGGCCTCTTCATCGGCCTGCCCCGGTTCGTCCTCGGTGTCTGCGGCGTCTCCATCCACCTGGACGTCAATGGTAATATCGACTTTGTCCTTCGACAGCTTGGAGATCCCTTTCGGCTTTTCCAGTCCGACCGTCTGTTTGCCGTTTCCTGAAATCTTGCTGAGGTCCACGCTCGCCGTCACCTGCTCGACGGCATCAACCGCTTTTCGGGGTCCATAGACGCTGACCGTCTTTTCGTCGGAGGTCAGTGAGTTGACCGTAATTCCCTTCTTAGGCTCCCCGGTCTGTTTTACAACAACAGGAACTTCCTTATGATACGCTTCCACGTCGACCTTCACGGTCACTTCCTCCGGTTCGATCGTGACATTCAGTTTGTTGAGATCCCTGTCCAAGACCCGGACCCGTCCGACCTGCTCGAACGACTTGCTGATCTCCTCTTCCCCCGTGACGGATACTTTGACAAAGCTGATCGCTTCCACCGCACTTTTCGCACCTGTCACTTCAATTGTCGACGGTTCCACTTCCATGTTCACCAGCGTGTAGTCTTCCGCGAGCATTTTGTCATTCAATTCGGGGTCCACCCGGAAGGACTTCGATATCTTCTCTTCAATATTGACGTTGATGGTGGCGGGCTCCAAGTGTACTTCCAGCTTATCCGACAGGTTTTCGTGCTGGATCTGGACCGTGTGGCTGCCCAGCGTCATGCTCCGCAAGTCGACTTTCAGTGCGAAGTCCTTCATCAGTTTCGTGGACTGCACGAGACTCGCCGGCCCTTTGATGGTCATGTTGACTGTTTCAGGCACACCGGTGACGACATAGTTTTCGTTATCGTAATAGACTTCCACAGGGACGTCGCGGATCATGTCCACCGAATCCCCTGTGCTCGCAAGCGAAGAGCTCTCCATCTCGGCACGGACGGAAAAAAACAGGAAGAGCGCCAGGGCGAGTGCCGTAAGCCGTAAAAACCAGGGACTGTCCATGAATTTATCCATTTTTCCGTTTCCCCCATTTCCAGATGGAGTTGACGCCGAGTGCTGACGCCGTATCACCGAACCACGCGAGACGGACGATCCGTTCAAATTCCTCCATCGTCACATTCCGGTTGATCTCCCCGTCGATCGTGACGCTGACGGCTCCCGTCTCTTCCGACACGACGATTGTGAAGGCATCCGTCACTTCGCTGATCCCAAGTGCCGCCCGGTGCCGTGTCCCGAGTTCTTTTGAAATGAACGGGCTTTCGGACAACGGCAGGTAACAGGCAGCAGCAGCTATCTTGTTTTTCTGCACGATGACAGCGCCATCATGCAAAGGCGTGTTCGGAATGAAGATATTGATGATCAGCTCGGATGAAATATCCGAGTTCATCGATATGCCTGTCTCGATATATTCACTGAGACCCGTTTCCTTCTCAACGGAGATCAGCGCTCCGATCCGGCGTTTCGCCATGTAGCTGACCGACTTGGTGAACGCATCGATCAGACGGTCGCGTTCCTCTTCCTCCTGCATCTGCGTGCGCGCAAACAGACGGCCGCGTCCCAGCTGTTCGAGCGCGCGCCGGAGTTCCGGCTGGAAGATGATGATGATTGCGAGGAATCCCCATGTCAGCACCTGTTCGACCATCCACTTCAGCGTATCGAGACCGAGGAGATCGGTCAGGATCCTGACGATCAGGATGACGAAGATCCCTTTCAGGAGCTGGACCGCTTTCGTTCCTTTGATGATTGTGATGAGCTTATAAACCACAAACCAGACGAGAAGCACATCCAAAATGGATTTCAATACTTCCACTGCGTTCATATCTGTGATCATTCCCCAATCCGGCATGCGCTTCCCCTACCTTTACAGACAAATTTCCAATGTATGTTCAGTATACCATACAGCTCTTGCGGTATTGTATTCAGACGGTGCAGTCCCAATGTAAGTTTCGCGAAAAAACCGACAGGCCCATGCCCGTCGGTCAGTCTGAATCCGGTTGTTCCGTCTCCTCAGGAACAAGCCCTTTGAATGCGGTTTTGATTTTGTACCAGAGCCAGTCGAACAGCTTATCGATTTCCTCAATATTGCCAGTCACGACTGCTGTCGATGCCATATACTTCTCTCCGCGGATAACGGTGACATTCCCGTCGACTTCCCCTTCGATCCGCAGGTCGCCGTTCTTGACGACCACATCCCCTTTGACAACCTCTCCTGCCGGTACGACGACAGTGTCGCCCTCAATGACAAGATTCGGCTGCATAGTGACGACTAGCTGCTCACTTGTATTATAACTGGAGAAGAGGGCTGCACTCATCAGGATCAGGAACAGTGCGGCAGCCGAGAGCATCGGATGCTTGCGGAGCCAGCGGCTGGCAGCGGACCTCTTCTTAGCTGTGGTCTCCGGCAGGCGGGCCATAACCCCTTCGGCAAACCCTGCTGGTGCCTTGATCGGCTCAGCCAGCCCGAGAAAAGCTGCAGTGCCGCTCAGTTCATCGAAAAGCCGGCTGCATTCTTCGCAGTCTTCCAGATGTTCATGCAGTTCTCGTTCATGCTCAGGTGCAATCTCTCCATCCAGGTACTCGTGCATGTACTGGACAACTTCTATTGGACATTTAGTCATCCTTACCCCTCCTACATTGTACCCATCTGTTTTCGTAAAGCTTCCCGTCCTCGGTGCACGCGTGTTTTTACGGTGCCGAGCGGGATATCCAGTATGTCCGCAATCTCCTGAAGCGGCAGTTCCTCCATATAGCGGAGCGTGATGACGGACCGGTATTTTTCCGGCAGCCGGCCGATTTCATACTGGACCCGCTCCTGGGTTTCCATCCGTTCCACTTCCTCATCGGGAAGCTCCTCGGATGCCGCAATCTGGGAGTACATATCCAGCCCTTCCGTTCCCGGGACCTGCGCATCCAGTGAATAATCCGGTTTCTTCTTCCGGATGCGGTCAATGCAGAGATTGGTCGCAATCCGGAAAATCCATGTGGAGAATTTCCGTTTTTGGTCGAACGTATGCAAATTGGAGTACGCGCGGACGAACGCTTCCTGCGCGATGTCCTGTGCCTCTTCCCGGCTGCCGAGCATCCGGTAGCAGACGTGGTACAGACGGTGCTGGAACAGCAGTACTATTTCTTCAAAGGCATCCTGGTTTCCTTTCAGCACTTCATTTATCCGTTTATTGATCAATTCATCCAACGACTCTCATCCTCCGCTTCTTCTGCGGCTGTCCCTTCCTATACGGGCGAAGGGGTCAACAGGTTTCATTCATGTTGAATTTAGTTTACCAAATTTCCTGCTGGATTTCTCTGTTATTTCTAAAGCTCGTTGAAATAGAAAAAAGGCTGCCCGCTGACGTCACATTTTTGTGACGCCGGGCAGCCTGTATTTATAAGGATCCGTCTAGCCTGCTTATAGAAGCTTTTCACCGAACAGTGAGCCGATGAGTCCGACGGCCACGTCCGCTGTCGCATTTTTGTCATCCAGGATCGGGTTCACTTCCACGAATTCCGCTGACGTCAGCAGGCCCGAGTCCTGAAGCATCTCCATCGCCAGATGACTTTCACGGTAGCTGATACCGCCCGGCACCGGCGTTCCGACACCCGGTGTGTACAGTGGGTCCAGGCCGTCGAGATCCAATGACAGATGCAGTCCGTCAACGCTGCGGGATTTCAAGTAGTCGATCGCTTCGTTCATGATCGCTGTCATCCCATCCCGATCGATTTCATGCATCGTGAAGACTTTGATGCCCAGTTCTTTGATGAGCGCCCGTTCCCCCGGATCCACCGACCGTGCACCAATGATGACGACGTTTTCAGGCTTTATCTTCTGACCGTCTTTGTACAGGTTGACGAGACGCTCGTGACCGATCCCGAGACTTGCCGCGAGCGGCATGCCGTGGATGTTGCCGGATGGCGATGTCTCACTTGTGTTGATGTCCGCATGGGCGTCATACCAGATGACACCTAGATTGCTATAGTGATCGGCCAGACCGGCAAGCGTACCGATCGCCATGCTGTGGTCGCCTCCGAACACGAGCGGGAACCGCTTTGACGACACGATCGCCGCCACCCGTTCCGCCAGTTCAGTACAGGCAGCCGTGACTTCCTCCAGATTCTTCAGACCGCTCGTCTCCTGTCCGACGCGTTCGCCGACTGGGACATTGACGTCTCCTGTGTCTGTCACATCATGCCCGATCGCTTCCAATCGCTGTTGGGCACCTGCATAGCGGATGGCACTCGGCCCCATATCCACGCCTCTTCGGCTCTGACCGTAATCAAGCGGCATGCCGAGCAGTGAAATGTTCAGTTGCTGTTCCATAATTCGTTCCCCCCGGAATATTCTTTGTCTGTCGCTTTCATTGTAGCCTCTTCAGACAAATGGCTCAACCGCGCATTTTCAAGCATATTTATTCACTTAGCGGTGTCCGGTTTCCGTACGAGCCCGAATGCTTCCGTCTCCGGCAGCGGCCGGCTGTAATAATAGCCCTGCCCTTCCCGGCAGCCGAGCCGCTTCAGGATGGCTGCCTGTTCTGCCGTTTCGACGCCTTCAGCGATGACGTTCAGTCCCGCCGTATCCGCCATGGTGACGATCGCCTGGATGATGGCACGGCTGTTCTCACTTGTCTCGATGTCCCGCACGAACGACATATCAATTTTCAGGGTTTCTGCAGGGAATTCACGAATATAACTGAAAGAGCTGTATCCCGTCCCGAAATCATCGATGGATACGGCAAATCCCAGGCTCCTTAGCTGCCGCAGCGAAGATCCCATCTCCAGCCGATCCGCGAACGCACTTTCCGTCACTTCCATTTCGATCAGATGCGGGTCGATCCCGGTCCGCTTCGCCAGCTTCTCCACGAAAGCGATGAGCCCCGGACTTTCCAGATGAACGGCCGAAAGGTTGACTGCCAGCGTGACAGGCCGGACGGTTTGACCCTGCAATGTCTTAGCTTTCATGAACACTTCTTCGAGAATCCATTCACCGAGGGGGATGATCACTTTCGTCTCTTCGGCAATTCCGATAAATTTGCCGGGCGGAATTCTCCCGAGATCCGGGTGCTCCCACCTGACCAGCGCTTCGAATCCGACAATATATCCGGTCGTCAAGTCGACCTTCGGCTGGTACTCCAAGACGAAGTGCTTTTCTTTCACACTTTTCCTCAATTCGTTCTCGAGAATGATCCGGTCCAGGGACTGGGTGTACATATCCGCCGTGAAGATTGCAAATCCGGAGCCGCCCTGGATTTTAACGGACTGCATGGCCTGCTCGGTCGTCGTCATCAGACCGGGTACTTCCACAGCATGTTCAGGAAACATGGACAGCCCGCAGCTGACGGATGGATTGTACAAATTCCCGGCTACTTCCACCGGCTCTTCCAGCAGCTGATGAATGGCCTCTGCCTGTGCGTACAGCCCTTCTTCCGACTCTCGGCTGTTCAGGACAAACGCGAATTCATCGCCCGCTGTCCTGCCGCAGATCGAACCCTGCAAATGTCCCGTAAGCCGTTCCGCCATTATCTTCAGTATGTCATCGCCCGTATCATGACCGAACGTTTCATTGGCATACCGCAGTTTATCGATATTCACATAGACAAGACCTAAACTCCGGCCTGAGTGCTTCGCCTGTTCCAGCTCCCTGAACAGCTCTTTCAGGAAGGCCCGCCTGTTCAGCAGACCAGTGAGCTGGTCGGTCGATGCCAGATCATGGATCAGGAGCTCCTGTTCACGCTCCGCGGTCACGTCATGGAACGACAGCACGCTGCAGTCCTTGAACTGCCCTTCCGTCTGGACGCGGGCCAGTTTTCCGCTCATCTGAAGAATTTCCTGGCCGGCGGAACGGAGCCGGAATTCCGCATCCTGCCGGTATCCTGCTTCAGCAGATGAATGAGCTGCCGCAGCCTTCAGGAACCGTGCTTCTTCCGTCGGCATATGATCTAGCAATTCGGGAGTGTTTGAACCAAGCAGCTTCTCAAGTGACGGGGAACAATACTGGGTGCATCCATGCCGGTCGAGCACAGCGACAAAGTCTCCGGCATCCTGTGTGATCAGCTTGTACAGTTCCAATTGTTTCTGCAGTGCCGCCTCATTGTTTTTCTTATCGGTTATATTGTGCCGGATGGAGATGTATTGAACAGGGATGCCCCGCTCATTCAAGAACGGGACGATCGTTGTATCCACCCAATACAGCGCACCACCCTTGGCCCGGTTGCAGATCTCACCGCGCCAGATCCGGCCGCTGCCGATTGTCCGCCACATGTCCTTGAAGAAGTCGGGCGGATGATAACCGGAATTGACAATCGACTGGTTGGCACCGAGCAGCTCGTCCACTGGATACTTCGAAAGTCTTGAGAAAAAGTCATTCGCATACAGAATCGTCCCCGTCCGGTCCGTGACAGCGACTATCGCTGAATTGTCGAGGGAATAGACGATGTCATTCAGCAGCTGTTCGGTTGAACCGTGCTGCAGAGACTCGCTGATGTTTCGGATCATATCATGGTGTCTGGTCATACAGCGCCTCTTTCATCCAGAATACCTGGTGTTTTTATGAGTAATCCATTAATCCGGAAAGACAAAAAATCCTTTCTCCCTGTATGGAGAAGGATAGTTACTATACAGTATAGATATCGGCATCTCAGCTATACATTCCATTGCTGAGCAGCTGAAAGTCTCTTCAGAAGCATGTATTTTTACATCTCATCAGGTGTGCCATGCAAGTAAAAGTGGCTGGGGTAGCTGGATTCGAACCAACGAGTGACGGAGTCAAAGTCCGTTGCCTTACCGCTTGGCTATACCCCAGTAATCAAAAAAAGCGGCTGTTCCCTGCACCTTTGTCCGGCACATTTAGAGAATACCCTTTTCTGCAGTTTTTATTCAAGTAAAATGGTGGTGGGGGACGGATTCGAACCGCCGAACCCGGAGGGAGCGGATTTACAGTCCGCCGCGTTTAGCCACTTCGCTACCCCACCATCTGAGTCGTCCTGAGCTGATAAGCGTGCATGGCAACATCGCTTATCGGTATGTAAAGGAACAAACATGGTGACCCCTACGGGATTCGAACCCGTGTTACCGCCGTGAAAGGGCGGTGTCTTAACCGCTTGACCAAGGGGCCGTTCTGGTATGTATACAGTCTGATTGCATTCTGGAGCTTCCAACCGGATTCGAACCGGTGACCTCTTCCTTACCATGGAAGCACTCTACCTGCTGAGCTATGGAAGCATGCGCATGGAAATGGCTCCGCAGGTAGGACTCGAACCTACGACCGATCGGTTAACAGCCGATTGCTCTACCACTGAGCTACTGCGGAATCATATGAATGTTATTTCAAAGACAAGAAAAATTATAACACAGTCGGACAGGAAAGCAAGCCTTTTCTGTACACACTGTCTTTTCCTCTTCAGGACTTTTACATAATAGCATGGGCCGCGCATACTGGTCAAGCCTTTCTCATACAGTACAGTAACCGAGTTGAAAGGAGCCCGCCGCGCTGAAAAGAATAGGTATCGCCATACTGGTCTGCATACTTCTTGTCATCCTCCTGCCTGCTGCAAACACTGCACCGAAAATGATTGATGTATTCCGCGCCGCGAGCGGACCGGATGTCATTGTCAAAGGAACAAAAGGCACCTCACTGACGATTGATCTGTCGTTCGGCGACGAGCCGGTCGAGGAATGGATCGCCGGGCTCTCGGCACCCTATCCGCTGCTGATGATCGATCCGGCCTGGGCAGAACGATTCCCCGATTCCGCACAGCTTATCAAGGAAAAAAACATACCGATCTCCCTTCTCGGTGAGCCCGGCGCCTCATATGAGGAAGACCCTGCCCTGTTCAACCGCCAGCTGGAACACTTCACCGGGATTTTCGAGAAGAAACCGCTCTGGTTCCGAACACAGGATGAGTACTTTCCGAAAGTCCTGAGAGATGTGCTGTGGGAAAAAGAGATCAACGCGTTAGGATCCTCCACCCGCTGGAGAGGCGGCGTCCTTCCTAAAGTGAAGGAAGGAGATATCATCGCCGTGTCACTCGACCGTCGTCAGCTGGTGTCCCTTGATGAAGTGAATGAGCTGCTCGCAAGCCGTCAGTTCCAATCCGTCGAAGACGTCCTGTTTACGGTGGACATCAAGACCAAAAAAATACCGGAATGAATAAAAGCGCACAATCCGCTGTGGATGTGCGCCTCTTGTCATTTCACTTTTACCGCTTTCTGTTTCCGACGCTCCGCTTTCCGGGCGTCGAGTTTCGCCTTATCTTCATCCGACTTCCGATTGTACTTCGGAAGCGCGAGAAGCTGATAGGCATTCACCGCCACGAGCGGGAACAGCATGATCGTCACCCATGTATCGACTTCGCCTTTACGCACCATCAGTGCAGGCAGCCATTCGAGCGTCGTGATGACGATCATGAAGAACAGCGCCGATATGAGGATATGTTTTTTCGTCCATTTCGCCTTGAACCACGCCGTCACTGCTGCAGTCCCGACAAGTACGAACAGAAGCACCATATAGAGCACAGTACGCCCGGTATCATCCGCAGTCAGACGGAAACGGAAAAAGACCAGGTCGAACAAAACGACAACAATCAGCAGCAGCTGCACCCAGTTCCACAATGTCAATGTCCGGAACAGGTTAACTCCGAATTGATGTACTGACAGATAGGCAAAAAAGCCCATCTGGGCAATGACACTCATCGTGAAGCCCAGGAAGATCATCCACAACAGTGCCCCGATGAATTGAAAAATCTCACCCGATGATAAGTATGAGTAGAAGAAATCCCAGCGTACGATCAAACCGACCAGACCGGTGATCCCGCCGCCGAGCAGCAGCGCGCGTAAAAAGAATTTTATCCAATTTCGTATAGTCACAACAGCGTTCCCCCGTTTTCCTTACTGTACCCAGTGTACCAGCGATTTCCCGAAAAATCTATTTCATTACACAGCGTTTGCATAATCGGCAGGAAGATGTGAACAATAATTGAAAAGCCTGCGGAGGGATCTTGCACTCATGAAAAAATTCACAGTATCTCTGCTTCCCGTCCTTCTGTTGACCGCCGCCTGCACACAGCAGGCCAATCCCCCCTCGTACGATGAAACGAAAAAGATGATGACGGACGCCATCCAGACCGAAGAAGGGAAAAAAGCGATCCGTCAGCTTCTGACGGAAGAAGAATTCAGGAAACAGCTCGTACTGGAGCAGCCCGAAGTGACCGCCGCCATCGAAACCACCCTGCTGTCCGACGACGGAAAAACGTTCTGGAAACAGACGTTCGAGGATCCGAAATTCCAGAAAACCGTCGCAGAAAGTATGAAAGACCAGCAACAGGAGATCATGAAAGCACTCATGGACGATGCGTCTTTCCAGAAAGAACTGGAGGAGTTCTTCGGCACCCCGGATATGCAGAAGCAGCTTGAAAACATCCTGCATTCCGGTTCCTTGAAGAAAGAGTTCCAGAAAGCGATCGAGGAAACGATCCAGAGTCCGCTGCTCCAGGCCAAGTGGCAAGAACTTATCCTGCAGGCCGGCGAAGTGAAACCGACGGAAAAGGATAAAGGAAAAGACAAACAGGAAGGCCAGGACAAAGAAGAAAGCGGAGGGGGTCAGTAACCCGCTCCGCTTTTCCGTCATTTCTTCGTTTCACCGATCACTTTAGCAGCGATATCCAAGTATGTCTTTCCGATCGGGTGGTCCTCCGCATAGACGGAAGGGGCGAAGTCCTCTTCGTCCCAATCCGGCTGACCGAGCGGAATCTGGCCGAGCAATTCCGTACGGAGTTCTTCCGCCAGGCGCTTCCCTCCGCCCGAACCGAATACATATTCCTTTTCACCGGTCGTTTTCGATTCGAACCAGGCCATATTTTCGATGACACCGAGCAGGGCATGATCTGTCTGCAAGGCCATCGCTCCGGCCCGTGCGGCAACGAATGCAGCCGTCGGATGAGGGGTGGTCACGACGATTTCCTTGGATGCCGGAATCATCTGGTGGATATCGAGGGCGACATCCCCTGTGCCAGGCGGCAGGTCGAGGATCATGTAATCGAGATCCCCCCACTCGACGTCACGGAAAAACTGATCAAGCACTTTCCCGAGCATCGGTCCCCGCCAGACGACAGGGGCATTGTCTTCCACAAAGAAGCCCATCGAGATCATCTTGACGCCTTTCCGGTCCACCGGGATGATCCGGTCTCCGCGGATGACTGGGGATTCCGTGACGCCCATCATATCCGGTACACTGAATCCGTAGATGTCGGCGTCGATCAGGCCGACCTTCTTGCCTTGACGCGCAAGCGCGACTGCCAGGTTGACGGATACCGTCGACTTGCCGACGCCGCCTTTCCCGGATGCGATGGAGATGAACGTCACATCATTCAGCGGTGACAGCAGATCCTGCGCTTCCGCCGCGGTGGCGGTACCGCGGAACTTCTCGATCGCTTCCTGCGGGAGTTCCTCAAACCGGATGCCGACGGAATCGGCACCCGCTGCTTTCAACACTTCCACGACTTTCGACTGCAATGCCATCTGTTCGGCGGTGTTGATCTTTGCAATGGCCAATTTTACACTCACATGTTTTTTCTCGGACTTCAGCGACACACTGATGATGCCGCCTGTTTCCGCCAACGGTTTATGTAAAAAAGGATCGCTCAGTTTCCCGACGACTTCACGCATGTTCTCTTCTTTCATCAAAACGGAACACTCCTTAGAGGTTTAGTACATTCACCCCCAAGTATAGCACAATCGTCCGGATGCGTAAGGCGTTCGGCTCTTCAGTTCACTTCCATCGACTGATGCCGGACAATCCCGTCGACAATCGCATCTGCCACCTTTTTACGGTACGCCGGATCCGCGAGAAGCTTGTGCTCTTCCGGATTGGAGATGAAGCCCGTTTCCACGATGACCGAAGGGGTCTGGATATTCTTCAGTAAATAGATACCTTTGATTTTCATGGCTTCACGATCCGTGTTCTTCAGGCCATCCCGGAATGCGCCCTGGATCGACTTGGCAAGCGCCTCTCCGCCTTCATGGCCTTCCGGATGGTAGAACACCTGCGCGCCCCGCCACTGGGTCTGCGGGATGGCATTGACGTGGATGCTGACGAACAGATCCGGCTCTTCCGTCTCCGCCAGTTTGACACGCATCTTCAAATCTTCGAACTTCCGGTCACGCAGGGAACTGAATTTCCGGTCCGGCGCATGCTCACCGATCGCGTCGCCCGCTTTCGTACGCGTCATGACGACTGTTGCGCCTTTCTGCTTCAGCCGTTTCTCGACCTCTTTCGAAATGGTCAGGGTAATATCGCTTTCGATCAGTTCGTCTGTCGAGGCGCCGCCATCCTCCCCGCCATGACCCGCATCCAGCAGCACCTTCACCCCTGCAAGTTCCGCAGGCATGAAGAACGCCCGGTCTGATGCTCTGACGCCCATCCATACCACACCCAGTGAACAGAACAACAATAAGCCGATAATGAGAACACGTTTCATAGGACACCGCCTTTTTCATCCACTATACGCAGGGGACGTCCGCGGTATGACCAAGCAAAAAGACGTCTCCCTGTTACGGGAAACGTCTTCTCCTGACTTATTCGATCGGCCCCTGCCAGCTCAGCATGCCGCCTGTCATGTTGGTGACATCGTAGCCCTGTTCTTCCAGAAACTCAGCTGCCCGGCCGCTGCGTCCGCCTGACCGGCAGATGATCGTATACGGCTTCGACTTATCGAGCTCCTCCATCCGGGCAGGGATCTCCCCGAGCGGGATATGGACAGCACCGGTGATTTTGCCGGTTGCGATTTCGTCAGCTTCCCGCACGTCGATCATGTTGACCTGCTGTCCTTCTTCCAATTTCGTTTCAAGCTCGCCAGCTGTGATTTCCTTCATGTACATACGCCTCCTGTACGTCAATATCCGTATTCTATCCGGAAACGGCGGATCCGTCCATGCATCAGCCCAGTTCCTCTGATTTGTGGATGACTTGATAGTTGAGCGGCAGTTCGATGCCGGCTTCGTCGAATGCAATCTTCATGGCTTTCAGCAGGTCGCGCTCACACTCCCACTGCAGACCGTTTTCGACCTGCCCGATGACACGCAGGACGACGTCGGTCCCCTGTATCGTCTGGACACCGATTGCGTTCGGGCCGTCCTTGAAGCGTTCGTCCTTCTGGAATTCATCACAGAGCTGTTCCAGGACGCCGATCGCCCGATCCACATCGTTGTAGTAACTGATCCCGATATCGACGAGCGCCCGCATGTGACCGCGCGAATGGTTGGCGACGTTCTCGATGATCCGGTTCGGCAGGTAGTTCAGTGTCCCATCGAAGGAACGGATTTTCGTCGTGCGAAGTCCGATCTCCTCGACGACGCCGTCAATCCCCGCCACTGTGACGTATTCATCCACCTCCATCTGCTGCTCCAGCAGGATGAAGAACCCGGTGACAACGTCGCTGACAAGCCCCTGCGCCCCGAACCCGATAGCCAGGCCGACGACACCGGCGCCGGCGATCAGCGGTCCGATATTGACACCGAGTATCGACAGCAGCGTGCCGATGAATATGAAGATCGCCACGTAGGAGAAGATGTTGACGAGCAGCTTATCGAGTGTTTTCACGCGACCCGGTTTCGTTTTCCGGGACAGCGACATTTTCTGTATGGTCGCGCTGAGGATTTTCTTGCCGAGCGGCACGGCGATGGCGAAGACGACGATCAGGATGCCGACCTTGCCTGCTGTTTGCAGCAGCTTTTCCATATTAATGGGGATTTCATATCCGAATAGTTCCATTTGTTTCAGGTACCTCCCATGCTGGTGAGTGCATTTTATCAGCATAACGCACGGAGGCATGCCGTTTCAAGTGATAGGCCGCAGCGGTGCTTCCCGTCAAGCCGCCTTTATTCCATGTCCGTCGCAGACGGGCTAATCTGTTTCAGATCGCGGCCGGTTGGGCTCTGGAACAGCTCCAGGCCGAAATCGCCGATGACTGCAAAGAGATGATCGAAAATATCTGCCTGGATCGTCTCATAGACGGCAAACTCCGTCGTCTTGGCGAATGCATAAATTTCGATCGGCAGCCCGTCTTTGCCCGATGCGAGCTGACGCGCGATGAGGGGTGCCTCCTGGTCAATGTCCGGATGGTTGCGCAAGTACTGGATGATGTAGACACGGAACACGCCGATATTGGTCAGGGCACGTCCGTTGATGCTCGTGCCGTCCTGGATGCCGTGTGCGTCGTTGTATGCGTTTATTTCCTTCTCGCGGCTTTCAATATAATCTGTCAGGATGTCAATCTGCCGGAACCGGTCGATCATGTCCGGCGTGCAGAACCGGATGCTCGTCATGTCGATGTGTAGCGAACGCATCAGCCGGCGGCCGCCCGACTCGAGCATCCCCCGCCAGTTCTTGAAGGAGCTGGAGATCAGCGCGTAACTTGGGATCATTGTCACCGTGCGGTCGAAATTCTGCACCATGACGGTGTTCAGCGAAATATCGATCACTTCCCCGTTCGCCTCGTAATTCGGCATCTCGATCCAGTCTCCCACACGCACCATGTCGTTTGCGGACAGCTGGATACCGGCAACAAGGCCGAGCAGCGAGTCCCGGAACACGAGCAGGAACACGGCGGACAGCCCGGCGATCCCGCTCAGCAGGATGGCCGGACTCTCCCCCATCCACCGGGCGATGATAGTGATGATCCCTACAATGATGACCACGAGTTTTGCGACCTGGATATAGCCTTTGATCGGCTTCGTCTTGGAGATGTCATACGTCTGGTATATATCATTCAGGACGCTGAGCAGGCGGCTGATCGCCACGAGTGTCACTGCGACAAGATACGTCAATGCCGCCGTCTCGATCGCCTTCCGGTACGTCGGGAAGGCGGCCGCGGACCAGTAGATGATCATCGCCGGCACCAGATGCGACAGCACGCGAAACACTTTGCGCCGCAGCAGGTACTCATCCCACCGGTAACGGTGCTTGCGCAAAATATGGGTCACCAGGCGGACCAGTATTTTCTGTGTGATGAAATTTGCAATCAGGCAGACGAGTGCAATGCCGCCGATCAGGATGACGAACGCCAGGAGCTCTGCCCAGGCTGCGTCGACCCCGTAGGCGAGCAGGCGGCTGCGGATAATGGTCATGGTGGTTCCTCCTGTTGCAGTAATTGTTCAGTCAGGGGTTGTCTTCCCTGTTTGGTGACGCCCTATGTCTGGAAAGCGGTCTCTCCTGTAAGGGACGTTCGGGAGGCGGTACGGTTTCCTGCCCGTGGTAGTGCGCAGGCAGGACTATTGCGCGTCGCTGTCGAACTCAGGGAGCAGGAACCTCTTCCCCTGGTTCCGTCCCCGGCGGCTCTGCCGCGGAAGTTCCCCCTCATCATTCTCTTCTCTCTCGTCCGTATTGCATCATAGGCTGTTCCGCCAGCTCTTTAGCGCGGATGATGCCAGCCGGCTATACTATCTGATGGAAAAGGAGTCTATCAAAGTTGATAAAACCAATTGAACGCAGCGGCGCCGCGACAGAATTGCGGTTGCTGGAACAGCTGCGGATCCGCGGGGTGCTCCCGGAGGACGGACTGCGGCGTGCAGCCCGCCTGTCGAAAGGGAACGCCGGCGAAGAGATGTTCGGGCGGCTGACCGCAAAGCTTCGCGGCGATGTCATCGTGCAGCATGATCTGTATCTGGAGCATGCCCAGTCCGCATTCCAGATCGATTCATTATTGATTTTAGAAAAAGGGATCCTGCTGTTCGAAGTGAAGAACTATGAAGGCGACTACGTGTATGAGGACGGAGCATTCCGGCTGCTCACCACCGGTCAGGAAATCCTCAATCCGCTGCACCAGCTGAGCCGCAGCAGGACTTTGCTGCAAGGCCTGATGAAAACCTGGAAGGCCGGGTTGCCCGTGACAGGATATATTGTCTTCGTTCATCCGCATTTCGCACTGTACCACGCGCCCACGGACTCTCCGATCGTACTGCCCGGCCAGCTGGAACGGTTCCTCGCCCGGCTTGACCTGGCGCCTTCCGTCCTCGGCCGAGCGCACCAGGAGCTGGCCGGACGGCTGCGGGCGCTCAGCCGGACCGACCGGCCGATGCCCCGGCTGCCCGCCTATACGCGGGACAAATGCCGGAAAGGAATTGCGTGTCCGCGCTGCTCCGCTTTCATGATCAGGGTCGGCCAGCGCACGCTGAGCTGCCCGGGTTGTACCTGGGGAGAGCCCGCCGAACACGGCATCCTGCGGAGTGTCCGCGAGCTGGCCCTGCTGTTCCCGGAAGACCGGATCACCACGGCGCGCGTGCATGAATGGTGTGCGGTGTTTGAATCGCCAAGCATCATCCGGCAAACATTGAAACGAAATTTCACTCCTTGCGGCGGCCGCAAGCACCGGTATTACGAAGTCAGAGACGACTCATAAGGACGTTCCTATTAGGCATGCGACCAGTTTTATTAACTGGTCGCATGCTATTTATATGTCATGATGTCTCATGTGAAAGTAAACATACAACTACCTGTCTTCTTTTTGTATGAAGCTACCAGTAATCTACCCCTTTGTGCAATTAAGCGCACTCTTTCTGCATGAAGCCTTCGATGACCAGTGCCTTCGTGCAATTAAGCACTCTCTTTCTGCATGAAGCCTCCGGCGACCAGCGCCTTCGTGCAATTAAGCACTCTCTTTCTGCACGAAGCCTCCGGCAACCAGCGCCTTCGTGCAATTAAGCGCACTCTTTCTGCACGAAGCCTCCGGCAACCAGCGCCTTCGTGCAATTAAGCACCCTCTTTCTGCACGAATCAACCAGCGACCAACGCCTTCATGCAATTAAGCGCCCTCTCCCTGCACACTTTATCGATACAAAAAAACCCCCTCCCCGGCTCTGCCGGGAAGGGGGCTGCATATGCATATGATTAACGCTTCGAGAATTGTGGTGCGCGACGTGCGCCTTTGAGACCGTATTTCTTACGTTCCTTCATACGTGGGTCACGTGTGAGGAGACCGGCTGATTTCAAGGCCGGACGGAAGTCAGGGTCTACTGTGAGCAATGCACGGGCAACGCCGTGACGGATTGCGCCGGCTTGTCCTGTGTATCCGCCGCCACTTACGTTAACGTGGATGTCGTAGCTTCCCAATGTGTTTGTCGCAACAAGCGGCTGCTTGATGACATTGCGAAGTGTTTCGAATGGTACGTAGTCTTCTGCGTCACGCTTGTTGATGATGATCTTGCCTTCACCAGGTACCAAACGTACACGTGCTGTTGAACTTTTACGTCGGCCAGTGCCGATATATTGTACTTGTGCCAAAAGTGTTTCCTCCTCTTTAATTACCCGCGAAGCTCGTATGCTTCAGGTTTTTGTGCTGCATGAGTATGCTCCGCGCCTGCGAATACATGAAGTTTCTTCGCTGTCTGACGGCCAAGCGGTCCTTTTGGAAGCATGCCTTTGATAGCCAGTTCGAGCATCTTAGTCGGATAGTTCGTGCGCATTTCAAGTGCTGTACGCGACTTGATGCTGCCTGTGTATCCTGAGTGACGGTAGTATTTCTTGTCTTTCAGTTTGTTTCCTGTCAGCTGGATCTTTTCAGCGTTGATGATGATCACGTGATCACCAGTGTCCACGTGTGGTGTGAAAGTCGGTTTATGTTTACCGCGAAGCAGTGAAGCGACTTCTGAAGCAAGACGGCCAAGCGTCTGTCCTTCAGCATCGACAACGAGCCATTTACGCTCTACTTCGTGGCCTTTAGCCATGAATGTTGTACGCATAGTTTCAGTTCCTCCTAAATTAGGTTTCAGTCTGTTCCGTTTTCTCTATCCCTTGAACACAAATAAAGTTTCGGGGCTTTTTTGTGGGGTTATTGAAATACCATTGATTATCTTACCGGTTATCCCCAGCGAAGTCAAGAGAATTTGCATAAAACACCTGGAAAAGTTGCTTATTCCCCGTACGTTACGTTCATCAGATACAAACCGTGTGCCGGTGCAGTTTTGCCCGCCTGTTTCCGGTCGCGCGCCTCGAGGATCTCAGTGACGTGATGGGGCTCGTCCCAGCCGATCCCGACTGCATATAGCACGCCCGCAATCGTCCGGACCATGTTGTACAGGAACCCGTCTCCCTCAACCGTCATGAGCAGTTGGTCGCCCTGCTCCTCGATCTCAAGTTTCCGGATGGTCCTCACTTTCGAAGACGTCGCGGTCTTGGATGAACAGAAGCTCGAGAAATCATGCGTGCCCAGAAGACGGGCAGCCCCTTCGCGCATCCGCGCCGCGTCGGGATTCCACTTGCCGAGATGGACGGCATAGTTCCGCTCGAACGGACTCTGGATCGCCGTCCGCGTCCAGCGGTACTGATACGTCTTGCCTGTTGCGGAATAGCGCGCGTGGAACTCTTCTGGCACCACGGCGGCATCAATGACACGGATGTCTTTCGGCAGCAGTACGTTCAATGCCATCACCCACCGGTCATCCTCGAGGGACAGCGGTGTATCGAAGTGGATCACCTGCCCCCATGCATGGACGCCGGCATCCGTCCGGCCGCTTGCGACACTGTACACCGAATCGTCCTTATGCAGTTTGCGCAGGGCCTTATCGATATCCGACTGGACGGTCCGCTTGCCCGGCTGCGACTGATACCCCGAGAACAGGGTGCCGTCGTACGCGACAGTCGCCTTGATACGATTCATATGTTCCTCCTCCTCATGCTCTGAAATACACCAATACGGCGCATAGCAGGGCAAAAACGATCATGACGGCCGTATCGCCTGCCTGCCAGTGCAGTTTGCGGAACCGGGTGCGTCCTTCGCCACCACGGTACCCTCTTACTTCCATCGCCACCGCCAGGTCCTCCGCCCGCTTGAATGCACTGACGAACAGGGGCACGAGGAGCGGGATGACAGCTTTGATGCGCTGCTGGATGGTTCCCGAACTGATATCCGAGCCCCGGGCGAGCTGCGCTTTCAGGATCTTGTCTGTTTCGTCCATCAAGGTCGGGATGAACCGGAGGGCGATCGACATCATCATGGCGAGCTCATGGACAGGCAGTTTTACGGCTTTCAGCGGATTCAGCAGTGTCTCCACCCCATCCGTGATGGAGATCGGTGACGTCGTCAGTGTCAGCACGGTCGTCATCAGGACGAGAATCAGGAACCTCAGCGATATGTAGATCCCCTGCCGCAGCCCCTCTTCGTAGATCTTGATGAATTTCCACTCGACCAGGACAGCCCCTTCCCTTGTCAGAAACAGGTGCATGAACAGAGTGAACACCACAAGGAACAGAATCGGCTTCAGCCCGCCGAGCAGGAAGGGCAGGCGGATCTTTGAGACTGCAATCACCAGCAGCGTGAAGACCAGCAGGATGGCATACGTCACTGTGTTGTTCGCCAGGAACACCGCTACGATGAACAGGAAGACGAAGACCAGCTTGGAACGGGGATCCAGCCGATGGGTGAAGGAGTTGCCCGGCAGATATCGGCCGAAGATCATTTTCTGCATCATCGGGAATCACCTGATTTCCGCGCCCGCTGTGCGATCAGTTCGGCCAGTCTCTCTTCCGTCAGCGCCTTCGCGGGCAGCGGTTCGCCGATCAGCCGTTCGAAATCCTGCTGGAATCGGACGGTCCGGGGCAATTCCAGCCGGAAGGTCTCCAGCCGCTGCCTATTTGTCAGTACATCCGCGGGCGTCCCGGTCAGCACAGCATGTCCTTCATGCATGACAATGACATGCTCTGCATAGCGTGCGGCATCTTCCATGCTGTGGGTGACGAGGATGGTCGTCAGCCCCTCCTCCCGGTGGAATCTCTCGAACAGCGCCATGATTTCGCGGCGCCCTTGCGGATCGAGACCCGCTGTCGGCTCGTCCAGGATGAGCACGGACGGCTTGAACGCCAGCACGCCCGCAATCGCCACCCGTCTCATCTGGCCGCCCGACAATTCGAACGGGGATTTGTCAGCCACATCTGCAGGCAGACCGAGCAGTTCGATCAGCTCCAAAGCCCGCGTCCGTGCTTCTTCCTCCGGCATGCCGAAGTTGAGCGGACCGAACATGATATCTTTCAGGACCGTTTCCTCGAACAGCTGATGTTCGGGAAATTGGAACACGATGCCGACGTTCCGGCGCACGTCACGCAGCGTCTTCCCTTTCGTCTCGGCTGTGATGAGCGTATCCCCGACACGGACAGTCCCTTCCGTCGGTTTCAGCAGCCCGTTCAAGTGCAGCAGCAGTGTCGACTTGCCCGATCCTGTATGGCCGATCACCGCAGTATAGGAACCGGATGGAATCGACAGATCGATTCCGTGCAATGCCTTCTTCTCGAATGGCGTGCCGGGGGAATAGGCGAAATTCACTTGCTGAAATGAGATGTCCATAACTCGTTCACCAACTCTTCTTCTGACATATAGTCGCCGGCAAGCGGGAGTCCGGCCTTCCGAAGCAGCACGGACATGCGCAGTGCAAACGGCAGATCGAGCCCGTGGGCCTGCAGCTTGGCTCCTTCTTCAAAAACTTCTTCAGGCGTACCCGTGTCGACGAGACGGCCGCCGTTCATGACGAGCACACGGTCCGCGAGCAGCACTTCCTCCAGGTCATGTGTGATGGAGATGACCGTGAGTCCCGACGTTTTACGGAGTTCCGTGATAAGATCGATCACTTCCTGACGTCCCTGCGGATCCAGCATGGACGTCGCCTCATCGAGGATCAGGATATCGGGCTCCATGGCGAGGGCACCGGCAATCGCCACCCGCTGTTTCTGGCCGCCCGACAGATGATGCGGTTCGTGCAGATGATACTCGGACATGCCGACTTGCGCGAGCGCCTCTTTGACCCGCGTTTGCATAGCCTCATACGGCACACCGTTGTTCTCCAGGGCGAATGCCACATCATCCTGGACCGTTGCGCCGACGAATTGGTTATCGGGGTTCTGGAAGACGACGCCGAGGCGCGAGCGGACGTCCCAGAGATTCTGTTCATTCAGCGGCTCCAGAAACACATTGACGGTTCCGGATGCTGGGAACAGCAGGCCGATCATCAGTTTCGCCAGCGTCGATTTGCCCGAGCCGTTATGTCCGACAATCGAGACCCACTCACCCTCCCGGATCGAGAACGACACGTCCCGGACCGCTTGTACAAAGACATCCTCTTCGGTTTCGTAGGCATATGAAACAGCATCCAGGGACAGCACTTCCCGCATGGCGGCCCGCCTCGCTTTCTGTTATGTATGATAAGTAGCTTGAAAATTCAATAATGGATTTCCGATAAATAAAAAAAGCGCGCATCTCATCCGAAGAATGCGCAGCAAAATGGGTCGATGCCGGGTGCTCACGCCGACATCGCGGATGAGATGCGTAGAGCTAGACCGATCAGGAAACCTGTCGATCGTAACACTCAGCTTTTCATATTGTCGTATAAATCAGTATGTGGAAAGAGGGTGTGGCTGTCGCGAGTCACACCCCCAAGTTTGTTACACGAGTTCGATGATAACGACAGGTGCTCCGTCGCCGCGGCGCGGTCCCATCTTCATGATGCGTGTATAGCCGCCCTGACGCTCTGCATAGCGCGGTGCCACATCATCAAATAGCTTCTGGATCGCAAACGTCTTCGTTTCCTTGCCTTCTTCATCTTCCCCAAGAATAACTTCCCGGCGGATGAATTCAGCAACCTGACGACGTGCGTGCAGGTCTCCCCGCTTACCAAGAGTGATCATTTTTTCAACAACTGAACGAAGCTCTTTCGCACGTGCTTCTGTTGTCTGGATGCGTTCGTGGATGATCAGGTCTGTTGCAAGATCCCGGAGCATCGCTTTACGCTGTGAACTTGTGCGTCCAAGTTTTCTGTAACCCATAGAAGATTCCCTCCTTCATCTGATTCTGCGTCAATCTTCAGAGCGTAACCCAAGATTCAGCTCGTCTAACTTCAGCTTTACTTCTTCAAGTGATTTGCGGCCAAGATTGCGCACTTTCATCATCTCGTCTTCGGACTTGTTTGCAAGCTCCATGACGGTGTTGATGCCTGCACGTTTCAGGCAGTTGTAAGAACGAACCGAAAGATCGAGTTCTTCAATCGTCATTTCCAGAACTTTTTCCTTTTGGTCTTCTTCTTTTTCCACCATGATCTCTGCAGTTTGTGCTTCGTCTGTCATGCCGACAAAGATATTTAAATGTTCCGTCAGGATTTTCGCTCCGAGCGAAACAGATTCTTTAGGACCGATACTGCCATCTGTCCAAACATCCAATGTCAGTTTGTCAAAGTTCGTACTTTGACCGACACGTGTATTCTCCACTTGGAAGTTCACACGGGACACTGGTGTGTAGATCGAGTCAATCGGAATCACGCCGATCGCCAGGTCATCACGTTTGTTATGATCAGAAGGTGCATAGCCTCTTCCGCGCGACGCATACATCCGCATACGCAGGTGGCCATTCTTGCCAAGTGTTGCAATATGAAGATCCGGATTCAGCACTTCCACATCACTGTCGTGTGTGATGTCGGCAGCGGTGACCGTTCCTTCGCCTTTCACGTCAATCTCGATGACTTTCTCGTCATCCGAATAGATTTTCAGTGCCAACTGCTTCACGTTGAGAATAATAGTGGCTACATCCTCGACAATGCCTTCTACAGTTGAAAACTCATGAAGGACACCATCGATCTGAATCGATGTTACGGCTGCTCCAGGCAGAGAAGACAGCAGGACGCGGCGCAAGGAATTCCCTAATGTATTCCCGTATCCCCGTTCCAGCGGTTCAATAACAAACTTACCGAACCTTGAATCTTCTGCGACCATAACGGTTTCAATCTTCGGTTTCTCAATCTCGATCATTCATGTACCCTCCTTCAAAACGTCTGTGTGGCCGTTCCGCATTGAAATCGATTAGTAGACGGCAAAATGCAATCGCACAATTCATTCTTACCAAAAATTGTGATTCTCAATCAATTGGAATAGAAACCATTATACACGACGACGTTTTGGAGGACGGCATCCGTTGTGCGGAACAGGCGTTACGTCACGGATCGCTGTTACTTCAAGACCAGCTGCCTGCAATGAACGGATTGCTGCTTCACGTCCTGCACCAGGTCCTTTTACAGTAACTTCCAACGTTTTCAAACCGTGTTCCATAGAAGCTTTTGCAGCAGTTTCTGCAGCCATCTGAGCCGCAAAAGGAGTCGATTTACGGGATCCGCGGAAACCGAGTGCACCGGCGCTTGACCAAGAAAGTGCGTTTCCGTGAGTATCCGTGATCGTTACGATTGTATTGTTGAATGTTGAACGGATATGTGCAATTCCGGATTCAATATTCTTTTTTACACGACGCTTACGTGTTTGTTGTTTACGTGCCATGTTCGAAAAACCCTCCTTTACCTATTATTTCTTTTTGTTAGCGACTGTCCGTTTAGGACCTTTGCGTGTACGTGCGTTGTTCTTCGTGTTCTGTCCGCGTACAGGCAGACCGCGACGGTGGCGGATTCCACGGAAGCTTCCGATTTCCATCAGGCGCTTGATGTTCAATGAAGTCTCACGGCGAAGGTCACCTTCGACTTTCATAGAATCCAGTTGTTCACGGATTTTGTCGAGTTCAGCATCAGTCAGATCGCGAACGCGTGTATCTTCAGATACGCCTGCAGCTGCGAGGACTTTCTGTGCTGTCGTCTTGCCAACTCCGAAGATGTAAGTCAATGAAATTACAACGCGCTTATCGCGCGGTACGTCTACACCAGCAATACGTGCCATATAAGTTGCGCACCTCCTTTAAATTATCCTTGACGTTGTTTGTGCTTAGGATTTTCACAGATTACCATTACTCGGCCGCGTCTGCGAATAACTTTGCATTTTTCGCAGATCGGTTTTACAGATGGCCTTACTTTCATCTTACCCAACCTCCTTCATTAGTCCGGAGTTGCAAAAGTTTTATTTGAAACGGTACGTGATTCGACCGCGTGTCAAGTCATACGGTGACAATTCGATTGTCACTCTGTCGCCTGGCAGAATACGGATGAAGTGCATACGGATTTTACCGGATACATGTGCAAGCACTGTATGTCCGTTTTCCAGTTCCACTTTGAACATCGCATTCGGCAGCGTGTCGACAACAGTACCTTCAATTTCAATTACGTCATCTTTCGCCATCAGCTCAGTCTCCCTTCTATATCCAATAAAGGCCCTCACCTTCAAGCGCCATCAGTCGCTCTACAAGCTCCTTCAACATATGTCCGGTATGCGCGAGTGATGTTCGAAAAGACGCAAATCACAATTCATGCCGATTAGCCGATCCCGAACTAGTGACTGGAACTTCAAATCGGTTCGCACATGACCACAGTCTGGCATCCGGCCTGCTGATGTAAATCAGCGAAGCGGCACACCACAACACATTATACTCGAAAAAGCAAGGAAATGCATGCATGGAGTATTGAGCCTTCAACTGTCGACTGATCCCGATTTCCAGCTGAGCATCAACTGCTTTTGCAGCCCACTCTGATCAAATGATCTTTCCGTACAGCAGGACGCTGCCGGACGAGATGCCCTGACGTCTGCCTGCTTCGGAATGCTTAGAGGACGTGTGCGGTCAGCACAGCATCCACGTCGCGGAATACGTCATCGATGTCCTGTTGACCATTGATGTTCGTCAGCACACCTTTTTCGTCATAGAACGACAGAAGCGGTGCCGACTGTTTCATATTTACTTCCAGACGGTTTGTAACAGTTTCCGGATTATCGTCAGCCCGCTGATAAAGTTCGCCGCCGTCTTTGTCACACACGCCTTCCACCTTAGGCGGGTTGAATTCGAGGTGATACGACGCACCGCAGACTTTGCAGATCCGACGTCCTGTCAAACGGGCAACCAGCAGGTCCTTGTCGACTTCGATATTCAATACGGGGTCGATTTTCCGGTTCATCCCAGCCATGATGCCGTCAAGCGCTTCCGCCTGGGCAACTGTGCGGGGAAAACCGTCCAACAGAAAACCGTTATCGCAGTCAGGCTTGCGAAGCCGCTCGCTGACAATACCAATCGTCACTTCATCAGGAACGAGAGCGCCCTGGTCCATATACGATTTGGCTTTGACTCCAAGTTCCGTGCCTTCTTGAATGGCAGCACGGAACATATCGCCTGTAGAAATATGAGGGATCCCGTACTTTTCGACAATTTTATCTGCCTGAGTTCCTTTACCGGCACCCGGCAGACCCATTAATACGATATTCATACGTCGTGCCCTCCGTTGGTATCCATCAGGAAAGGGACCTTTCCGTATGGAGTTATTTCATGAATCCTCGGTAATGCCGTTTCACGAGCTGGGATTCGAGCTGTTTCATCGTTTCGAGGGCAACCCCGACAACGATCAGAAGGCTCGTACCGCCGATCTGGGCAGATTGAGGAAGATTTGCGATTTTGATGATGATAATCGGCAGAACCGCGACAGCAGCAAGGAAGATCGAACCGACAAATGTCAGACGATACAGCGTGCTTGTCAAGTAGTCCTGAGTGTTCTGACCCGGGCGGATTCCTGGGATATACGCCCCTTGCTTCTTCAGGTTGTCTGCCACATTCTCAGGATTGACCTGGACAAATGCGTAGAAATACGTGAAGGCGATGATCAGACCGATATAGAGTGCCATACCGACAGGATGCGAGTAGTTCAATACTCTCGAAATCGCTGCCATGGTATTGTTATCGCTGAAAAACGTACCCAGCAGCTGCGGTGTTGTGAAGAACGCGACCGCGAAGATGACCGGGATGACCCCTGCAGCGTTCAGTTTCAGCGGAAGGTGCGTCTGCTGCCCGGCAGAAGTCTGCTGGCGGCCAGTGACACGCTTCGCGTACTGAATCGGAATCTTCCGGAGCGCTTCCTGGAAGTAGATGACGCCGACTGTGATTGCAATGACAGCGATCAGCAGCAGGACCATCGTCGCGATGCGGATGAACAATGCATCACCTGCGTCCTGGATCTGGGATACATACAACTGGTTGACGGCATTCGGGATTGCAGCAACGATACCGGCGAAGATGATGATGGAAATTCCATTCCCTACGCCTTTCGCTGTAATCTGCTCACCGAGCCAGAGAAGGAAAGCAGTTCCTGCTGTCAGTACAAGAGCGATGACGATATATGTCGAAATGCCGTTGTCTGCAACAAGCGTCCCTTGAAACATCTGGTTGAATCCGAACGACATTGCAATCGCCTGGATGAACGCAAGAACCATGGTGAAGTAGCGGGTGAACTGTGCAAGTTTACGACGTCCGACGTCTCCTTGTTTCGCCCACTCGGCAAACTTCGGCACAACATCCATCTGCAGGAGCTGCATGATGATCGATGCTGTGATATACGGCATGATTCCCATGGCAAAAATGGAGAACTTCGAAAGTGCTCCCCCGCCAAAGATGTTCAAGAATCCGATGAACTGGTTACTCGATTGCTGAAGCGCAGTCGCGTCCACGTTCGGAACAGTGATGAACGTCCCGATACGGAACACGATGAGCAATAGCAGTGTGAAAAGTATTTTAGACCGTATCTCTTTCACTTTCATGAAGTTGGAGATTGTCTGAAACATTAAACCACCTCGACTTGCCCGCCCGCTTTCTCAATCGCTTCTTTCGCAGAAGCAGAGAATTTGTGAGCTCTGACTGTAATCTTCTTCTCAAGAGTCCCATTGCCAAGAATCTTAATACCAGATTTTTCTTTGCTCACGATCCCTGTTTCAATCAACAGTTCAGGTGTTACTTCTGTGCCTTCGTCGAAACGATTCAATGTATCGATGTTGACGATTGCGTATTCTTTACGGTTGATGTTCGTGAATCCGCGTTTCGGCAGACGCTGGAAGAGTGGAAGCTGTCCACCTTCGAATCCAAGACGCACACCGCCGCCTGAACGTGAGTTCTGACCGTCATGACCTCTACCGGATGTTTTACCATTCCCTGATGCCATACCACGACCAACGCGGTTGCGTTTTTTACGAGAGCCTTCTGCAGGTTTCATTTCGTGTAATTTCATCTTCGGCACCTCCTTGTTCAAAAATACGAATTATTGTTCGCTGACAGTTACCAAATGGCTGACTTTGTTGATCATGCCGCGGATTGCAACATTATCCTGATGCTCAACTGTTTGGTTCATCTTGCGAAGTCCAAGAGCCTCTACTGTTTTACGTTGTGCTGGCTTAGCGCCAATCACGCTTTTTGTAAGGGTGATTTCAAGTTTGTTCGCCATTGTGTTTCCCCCCTTAACCTAACAGTTCTTCTACGGATTTACCACGCAGCTGCGCTACATCTTCAGCACGCTTCAAGTTCGTCAATCCTTCGATCGTTGCACGGACCATGTTGATCGGTGTGTTAGAACCAAGAGATTTTGAAAGGATATCCGTGATTCCTGCAAGTTCAAGTACCGCACGGACAGGTCCGCCGGCGATAACTCCTGTACCAGGTGCAGCCGGTTTGATGAGAATCTGGCCTGCTCCGAAGCGTCCGATGATCTCGTGAGGCGTTGTGCCTTTGACCATTGGTACTTCAACAAGGTTTTTCTTCGCATCTTCGATTGCTTTACGGATTGCATCAGGAACTTCCTGTGCTTTTCCTGTACCGAAACCGACGCGGCCGTTCTTATCACCAACGACGACCAAAGCAGTAAAACGGAAACGACGTCCGCCTTTTACGACTTTCGCTACACGGTTGATGGTAACTACGCGCTCTTCGAATTCACTTTTGTTTTGTTCATTACGACGCATGGAATATGTCCCTCCTTCTTAATTAAAATTCAAGTCCATTTTCGCGTGCAGCGTCAGCAAGTGCTTTTACGCGGCCGTGGTATAGGTAACCGCCACGGTCAAATACGACAGCTTTCAGGTTCTTTTCCAAACCTTTTTTCGCGATCAGTTCGCCGACTTTGCTAGCAGCGTCTGCGTTGGAAGAAGAATCCGCTGAGAATTCTTTGTCCATTGTAGATGCACTCGCAAGAGTTACGCCGTTTGCATCATCGATCAGCTGTGCATAGATATGTTTGTTGGAACGGTATACATTCAAGCGCGGACGCTCAGCAGTACCGTTGATCTTTGTACGGACACGCGCGTGCCGTTTTTTACGGACAACGTTCTTGTCTTGTTTTGTGATCACTCAAGGTCACTCCTTCCGAATGCCTATGGGGCATTATTTACCTGTTTTACCTTCTTTGCGGCGTACAACTTCGCCTTCGTACTTAATACCTTTACCTTTGTAAGGCTCTGGCGGACGCACTTTGCGGATGTTGGAAGCAAGTGCACCGACGCGCTCTTTGTTAATGCCGCGCACGATGACTTTCGTGTTCGCAGGCACTTCCACTTCAAGGCCTTCTTCAGGTGTGAACTCGACTGGCTGTGAGTAGCCGACGTTCAAGATCAGTTTCTTACCTTGCATCTGGGCACGATACCCGACACCGACCAGTTCAAGCGAGCGCTCGAAACCAGCAGATACACCAGTGATCATGTTCGCAAGAAGCGAACGTGTCGTACCGTGCATCGAACGGTGTTCTTTCGATTCAGTCGGACGTGTCAATGTGATGACATTGCCTTCCTGCTCGATTTTCATATCTTTGTTCAAATGATTTGTAAGTTCGCCTTTCGGTCCTTTAACTGTAACGAAGTTATTCTCATCGATCGTAACTGTTACGTTTTCAGGCACCTCAATCGGACGTTTACCAATACGGGACATTTATGTGCACCTCCATTCTTATGTTACTGATTACCAAACGTAAGCGACGACTTCTCCGCCAACTTGTTTAGCACGCGCTTCTTTATCTGTCAAAACACCGTTGGAAGTTGAAACGAGGGCAATACCCAGTCCGTTCAACACTTTCGGCACCTCATTGGATTTAGCATAGACACGAAGACCAGGCTTTGAAATACGCTTGAGTCCAGTGATTACGCGTTCTTCATTCTTGCCATATTTCAAGAAGATGCGGATGATCCCTTGTTTGTTATCTTCCACGTATTCAACGTCGCGGATGAAACCTTCACGTTTGAGGATTTCTGCGATCTCTTTTTTAAGGTTTGAAGCAGGTACTTCAAGCTTCTCGTGGCGAACCATGTTCGCGTTACGGATGCGAGTAAGCATATCTGCGATCGGATCACTCATTGTCATTACATTAACCTCCTTCCCAGAATGGGGTTTACCAGCTTGCTTTTTTGACGCCAGGAATTTGTCCTTTGTATGCGAGTTCGCGGAAACAAATACGGCAAAGTTTGAACTTCCGATATACCGAGTGCGGACGACCACAGCGTTCACAGCGTGTATATTCTTGAACTTGGAACTTTGGCGTACGTTTCTGTTTTGCGATCATTGATTTTTTAGCCACGTTTTCGCCTCCCTTATGTTTACTTTTGGAACGGCATGCCGCACTGCTTGAGCAACTCGTGAGCTTCTTCATCCGAGTTGGCAGTCGTAACGATGACGATATCCATTCCGCGTACTTTAGACACTTTATCAAAGTCGATTTCCGGGAAGATGAGCTGTTCTTTTACGCCCAATGTGTAGTTGCCGCGTCCGTCGAACGATTTATTCGAGACACCGCGGAAGTCACGTACACGTGGCAATGATACAGCAATCAGCTTATCCAGGAATTCATACATGCGTTCTCCGCGCAATGTAACTTTCGTTCCGATCGGCATTCCTTCACGAAGACGGAAACCTGCGATTGACTTCTTCGCTTTGGTTACGACTGGTTTCTGACCAGAAATAGTTGCCAGGTCTTCTACAGCAGCGTCAAGCGCTTTTGTATTTTGAACCGCGTCACCAACACCCATGTTGATAACGATCTTTTCAACTTTAGGTACTTGCATAACAGATGTATAGTTAAACTTGCTCATCAGAGCAGGAGTAATTTCGCTTTTGTACTTCTCTTTTAATCGGCTCATTCAGAAGAACCTCCCTTCTTAGAGAGTTATTTTTTGAGTTCTTTTTTGCTTAGCTGGTCGATCACTTCTCCGGACTTCTTCGCAACACGGTACTTGTAGCGGAAAGTTTTGTCGCCTTCCGTTTTTTCCTCATACTTGTAACCGATACGAGTTGGCTCTCCGGATTTCGGGTCAACGAGCATGACGTTTGATACGTGGATTGCCGCTTCCTGGCTTACGATACCGCCCTGTGGGTTCACTTGGTTCGGTTTCGTATGCTTTTTAACGATGTTCACGCCCTCAACGAGGATTCGCTCTTTGTTCGGGAATACGGAAAGGATGACGCCTGTCTTCCCTTTGTCTTTCCCGGAAATCACTTTTACTTTATCGCCTTTTTTAATGTGCATTCTGTCGCACCTCCTTGATTGGCAATGCTCTATTATTAAAGTACTTCTGGAGCAAGGGAAACGATTTTCATGAAGTTGTTATCGCGGAGTTCACGAGCAACTGGTCCGAAAATACGAGTTCCGCGAGGGCTCTTATCATCACGGATGATGACACAAGCATTCTCGTCGAATGTGATGTATGATCCGTCTTTACGGCGCATACCGCTCTTAGTACGAACGATAACCGCTTTTACGACTTCACCCTTCTTAACAACGCCACCTGGTGTTGCTTTCTTAACGGTAACAACGACGATATCGCCGATGTTAGCAGTCTTACGGCCTGAACCGCCAAGAACTTTAATTGTCAGCACTTCACGTGCGCCAGAGTTATCTGCGACTTTCATGCGGGATTCCTGTTGAATCAATTTGGTTACCTCCCCTCGGATGCTAGGTTCCGAACGTTATTAGATGATGACCGCTTTCTCGATGATTTCAACGAGACGGAAACGTTTTGTTGCGGACAATGGACGAGTTTCCATGATACGGACCACATCGCCGATCTTCGCTTCGTTCAGCTCATCATGTGCTTTGTATTTCTTCGAGTATTTTACACGCTTGCCATACAAAGAATGCTTTTTGTGAGTCTCTACCATTACCGTTACTGTCTTATCCATTTTGTCGGAAACGACACGGCCTGTGTATACTTTGCGCTGGTTACGCTCAGTCATGGGTGCAACCTCCTTCATCAGTTATTTGCACTGATTTCTCTTTGACGTATTACAGTTTTCATGCGCGCAATCGATTTGCGTACTTCACGGATGCGTGCAGTGTTTTCTAATTGTCCTGTCGCTAACTGGAAGCGAAGGTTGAAAAGCTCTTCTTTCAGTGATTTCACTTTTTGCTCGATCTCTGCAGTTGTCAAGTCACGGATTTCATTAGCTTTCATTAGATTCACCACCAATTTCTTCACGTTTTACAAACTTGCTTTTTACAGGAAGTTTGTGCGCTGCCAGGCGGAGTGCTTCACGTGCGACCTCTTCAGAGACGCCAGCGATTTCGAACATCACCCGGCCGGGTTTTACAACTGCTACCCATCCTTCTACAGCACCTTTACCAGAACCCATCCGGACTTCCAGAGGCTTCTTTGTATAAGATTTGTGAGGGAAGATGTTGATCCATACTTTACCGCCACGTTTCATGTAACGTGTCATTGCGATACGTGCTGATTCGATCTGACGGTTTGTGATCCATGCAGCATCAAGGGACTGAAGGCCATACTCACCGAAATTAACCGTTGCGCCGCCTTTAGTCTGTCCGCGCATTTTGCCGCGGAATACACGACGATGTTTTA
This sequence comes from Sporosarcina koreensis, assembly GCF_000826145.2. Classification (GTDB taxonomy): domain Bacteria; phylum Bacillota; class Bacilli; order Bacillales_A; family Planococcaceae; genus Sporosarcina; species Sporosarcina trichiuri. The sequence goes on along the minus strand of NZ_LN651335.1, from coordinate 262,046 downwards.
CTCGCTTTGGTACTAACATGATTATTTGCCTCCTTCCTCAGAGTTCTTCTTCACTGGAAGGACTTCTCCCCGATAGATCCATACTTTAACGCCGAGTTTGCCGTATGTTGTATCAGCTTCAGCATGTGCATAGTCGATATCTGCACGAAGTGTATGAAGCGGGACAGTTCCTTCGCTATAGTGTTCTGCACGCGCGATGTCAGCTCCGCCAAGACGTCCGGATACTTGAGTTTTGATACCCTTCGCTCCAGAACGGATTGTGCGTTGAATTGCCTGCTTTTGTGCGCGGCGGAATGATGCACGGCTTTCCAATTGACGGGCGATCGACTCTGCAACGAGTTTCGCGTCAAGGTCAGCGCGCTTGATTTCTACGATGTTGATGTGTACACGCTTGCCGGAGATTTCGTTAAGCTGTTTACGAAGTGCTTCGACTTCAGTACCACCTTTACCGATAACCATACCAGGCTTAGCTGTGTGGATTGTGATGTTGACACGTTTCGCTGCGCGTTCGATTTCCACTTTGGAAACTGATGCGTCAACCAGACGCTTTTCGATGTATTTGCGGATTTTCAGGTCTTCGTGCAAGAGAGTCGCATAGTCTTTTTCTGCGTACCATTTCGAATCCCAGTCACGAATAATACCGACCCGCAGACCATTAGGATGTACTTTTTGACCCACGAATTATCCCTCCTTCTTTTCAGATACCACTACTGTGATGTGGCTTGTGCGTTTGTTGATTGCGCTCGCACGGCCTTGTGCACGCGGACGGAAACGTTTCATTGTCGGACCTTCGTCAACGAATACTTCACTGACAATCAGGTTCTCAAGATCCATTTCAAAGTTGTGCTCAGCGTTAGCGATAGCTGAATTCAATACTTTTTCCACGACTGGAGATGCCGCTTTTGGCGTCAAACGCAGAATAGCGACCGCTTCACCGATTTTCTTGCCCCGGATAAGATCAACGACTAATCGTACTTTACGAGGAGCAATGCGGACTGTGCGGACAGATGCTTTAGCTTGTTGCATCAGAATTTCCTCCTCTCAATTAGCGTTTCGTTTTCTTGTCGTCAGCACCGTGACCTTTATAAGTGCGGGTAGGTGCGAATTCACCCAATTTGTGGCCGACCATGTCTTCAGTGATGTAGACAGGTACGTGTTTGCGTCCGTCGTAAACAGCGATTGTCAATCCGATGAAGGAAGGGAATACTGTTGAACGGCGTGACCAAGTCTTGATGACTTGTTTCTTCTGTGCATCTTTTTGAGCATCGACCTTCTTCAGCAGATGATCGTCTGCGAAAGGTCCTTTTTTCAAGCTGCGGCCCATTTTGTTACCTCCCTTTGTGTTTGTACTACGGTCCAGTCATTGAACCGCAGTGCAATCACATTATTTTTTGCGGCGACGAACGATGAGTTTGTCGGATTTGTTACGCTTCGAGCGTGTCTTGTAACCAAGAGCAGGCTTGCCCCAAGGTGTAACTGGGCTTGGACGGCCGATCGGCGTACGTCCTTCACCACCACCATGCGGGTGATCGTTCGGGTTCATGACAGATCCGCGGACAGTCGGGCGTTTGCCCATCCAGCGTGAACGTCCTGCTTTACCGATGTTGATGAGTTCGTGCTGCTCGTTGCCGACTTGGCCGATTGTTGCGCGGCAAGCTGCAAGGATCATACGGACTTCACCAGATTGCAGACGGATGATGACATATTTGCCTTCACGTCCGAGCAATTGTGCGGATGTACCAGCGGAACGGACAAGCTGTCCGCCTTTGCCAGGCTTCATCTCGATGTTGTGGATTGTTGAACCCATTGGGATGTTTTCCAATGGAAGAGTGTTACCTACGCGGATGTCCGCATCAGGTCCTGACATGACAGTCATGTCCACTTTCAATCCTTTTGGAGCTAGGATGTAACGTTTTTCCCCATCCGCATAGTTGATCAATGCGATGTTGGCAGAACGGTTCGGATCATATTCGATCGTAGCAACGCGTCCTGGTATGCCATCTTTCCGGCGCTGGAAGTCGATGACACGGTATTGGCGCTTGTGACCGCCACCTTGGTGACGAACTGTAATCCTACCTTGGTTGTTACGTCCGCCTTTACGCTTGATCGGCTCAAGCAATGATTTTTCCGGCTTGCTTGCTGTGATTTCAGCAAAATCCGAAGTCGTCATGTTACGGCGTCCGTTGGAGGTAGGTTTGTATTTCTTAATCGCCATTGGTATTCCCTCCTTCGTTTATTGTGATCAGATGTCGAAGAGTTCGATATCTTTAGAGTCAGCAGTCAATGTAACAATCGCTTTGCGGCGCTTGTTTGTGTAGCCTGCATGTTTACCCATACGCTTGAATTTACCTTTGTAATTCTGGACATTCACTTTTTCCACTGTTACTCCGAAGATTTCTTCGACTGCTTGTTTGATGTGCGTTTTGTTTGCACGAGTGTCGACTTCGAATGTGTACTTGTTGAACTCCATCGCTTCAGAAGATCGCTCGGTAATGACCGGACGCTTCAATACATCACGTGCTTCCATTAACCAAGCACCTCCTCGATTTTTTTAACAGCGTCTTTTGTGATGACGAGCTGATCATGTGCAGCCAAGTCAAGCACGCTGATGCCGTTTGCAGTCACAACGCTGATTCCGGGGATGTTACGAGCAGACAATGCTACGTTCTCATCAAGGTCAGCAGTGACGAACAATGCTTTTTTGCCGATTGAAAGATCAGCAAGCACTTTTGTGAATTCCTTTGTCTTCGGTGCATCGAAAGTCAAACCTTCCAATACGACCAGTTCCTCTTCACGCACTTTGCTGGACAAAGCGGAACGAAGGGCAAGACGACGGACTTTTTTAGGCAGTTTGTAGCTGTAGCTGCGTGGTGTCGGTCCGAAGACGATACCGCCTCCGCGCCATTGCGGGGATCGGATCGAGCCTTGACGGGCACGGCCAGTACCTTTCTGGCGCCACGGCTTGCGGCCGCCGCCTGCTACTTCTGCACGTGTTTTTACTTTGTGGTTCCCTTGGCGCATTGCTGCACGCTGCTGAACCAATGCTTCGAATAGGACTGCCTGGTTTGGCTCAATTCCGAATATGGAGTCGTTCAGTTCGATTTCGCCTGCTGCAGATCCAGTTTGATTCACTACGGATACTTTTGGCATTAGTGTTTCCTCCTTCCTTCGTTAATTAGTTCCCTTTGATTGCGCTTTTCACGATGACAAGTGATTTCTTAGCGCCTGGAACGTTACCTTTTACAAGCAGCAAGTTGCGTTCTGTATCAACCCGCACGACTTCAAGGTTTTGGATAGTAACGGTTTTGCCGCCTGTACGACCCGGCATTTTCTTCCCTTTGAATACGCGCTGTGCGTCAACAGATCCGATTGAACCTGGTGCGCGGTGATGGCGTGAACCGTGGCTCATAGGCCCGCGTGAGAATCCGTGACGTTTGATAACACCTTGGAACCCTTTACCTTTAGATACTCCTGTAATGTCGATGACATCGCCTTCTGCGAATGTATCAACTTTGACTTCCTGACCAACTTCGTACTCAGCTGCATCGATTCCGCGAATTTCGCGAATGAAGCGCTTAGGTGCCGTTTCAGCTTTTGCAACATGTCCCATAGCTGGTTTGTTGGAAAGCTTTTCACGTTTGTCCTCGAATCCGAGCTGGATTGCTTCGTAGCCGTCTGTTTCGTCTGTCTTCTTCTGAAGAACAACGTTTGGAGCAGCCGCAATTACAGTTACGGGGATCAAGTCGCCGTTTTCAGCAAATACTTGCGTCATACCGACTTTTCTTCCTAAGATTCCTTTGGTCATTTGTCACACCTCCTGAATGTTTTAGTTATAGTATTATTGTTTGCCATTAGAGTTTGATTTCAATGTCTACGCCAGACGGTAAGTCAAGCTTCATCAAAGCGTCGACAGTTTGTGGTGTCGGATTGACGATATCGATCAGACGTTTGTGCGTACGCATTTCGAACTGCTCACGTGAGTCCTTGTATTTGTGGACCGCACGAAGAACTGTGTAGACCGAACGCTCTGTCGGCAATGGAATCGGACCTGATACACTAGCTCCTGAACGCTTTGCAGTTTCAACGATCTTCTCAGCCGATTGATCAAGCACACGGTGGTCATACGCTTTCAAACGGATACGAATCTTTTGTTTTGCCATTATTTTCCCTCCCTCTCGCCTATTTTCTAGACATTCTCCACGGAAATTTTCCCACACACATGCCATGGCAAAGCGGCCGGGTGTGTCGGTAACCTCCCGCTTCATCGCAGTCAAAGACCAACACTAAACATTATACACATAAAAAAAGAATGTCGCAATAGGTTTAGCGATATTCTTTAACAACTTTTATAGTATAGAACGAAATGGCATGAGATGCAACTGTTATGTTGCTGTGCAGAGCGGTGTGAGTTGTATTTTATCAGATTTGAGGAGGGATGTTTGTGCTGTGGGGATTGCTTTCGGAGGTGGTCGTGTGATTTTTGACAGAGCGCTTGGCTGGCTACCAGATTGTTTGAGCGTTTGTCCTGGTTGCTTGAGCGTTTCTTGCAGATACCTGAGCGTTTCCCATACTCACTTGAGCGTTTCTCTGGTTGCTTGAGCGTTCCTTCTTCTGCTTGAGCGTTTGTCCTAGTTGCATGAGCGTTTCTCAGGCTGCTTGAGTGTATCCTCTAGTTGTTTGAGCGTATCCTCTGCCCGCTTGAGTGTTCCTCACGGCTGCTTGGGCGGCTTAGGGATGGTAGGTCTGGTTCTATGCGCGTAGCGCTGATCGGCAGCCGTTACATGCTTGCTGAGCAAGCAGGCATAGAAAAAAGCCCGTCGGCGCCGACGGGCTTTTCAAGGTGATTACTTTTCGATAGAAGCTACAACGCCAGCGCCGACAGTACGGCCGCCTTCACGGATTGAGAACTTAGTTCCTTCTTCAATCGCGATTGGAGAGATCAGTTCGATCGTCATTTCAACGTTGTCGCCAGGCATAACCATTTCTACGCCTTCTGGAAGTGTGATGATTCCAGTTACGTCAGTTGTACGGAAGTAGAACTGCGGGCGGTAGTTCGAGAAGAATGGAGTGTGACGTCCGCCTTCTTCTTTTGACAAAACGTATACTTCAGATTTGAAGTTAGTGTGCGGTGTGATTGAACCCGGCTTTGCAAGTACTTGTCCGCGTTCGATATCTTCACGAGCTACCCCGCGAAGAAGTGCCCCGATGTTGTCGCCAGCTTCTGCATAGTCAAGAAGCTTACGGAACATTTCAACACCTGTAACAGTTGTTGATTTTGGTTCGTCAGCCAATCCGATGATGTCAACAGTGTCGCCGACTTTAACTTGTCCACGCTCAACACGGCCAGTTGCTACTGTACCACGGCCAGTGATCGAGAATACGTCCTCGACAGGCATCATGAATGGCTTGTCAGTATCGCGCTCTGGAGTTGGGATATACTCGTCAACTGCGTCCATAAGTTCAACGATCTTCTCTTCCCACTCTTCTTCGCCTTCAAGTGCTTTAAGAGCAGAACCTTTGATAACTGGAAGGTCATCGCCAGGGAAGTCATATTCAGAAAGAAGATCACGGATCTCCATTTCTACGAGTTCAAGAAGTTCTTCGTCGTCCACCATGTCACATTTGTTCATGAACACTACCAAGTAAGGTACGCCTACTTGACGTGAAAGAAGGATGTGCTCACGTGTTTGCGGCATTGGGCCGTCAGCTGCAGATACAACCAAGATTCCGCCGTCCATTTGAGCAGCGCCTGTGATCATGTTCTTAACATAGTCGGCGTGTCCTGGGCAGTCTACGTGTGCGTAGTGGCGAGTTGCTGTTTCATACTCGATGTGTGAAGTATTGATTGTGATACCGCGCTCTTTTTCTTCAGGTGCGTTATCAACGTCAGCGTAAGAACGTGCTTCACCGCCGCCTTTTTTTGCAAGAACTGTTGCAATTGCAGCAGTCAAAGTTGTTTTACCATGGTCAACGTGGCCGATTGTACCGACGTTAGCATGCGTTTTGGACCGATCGAATTTTTCTTTAGCCATTTTGGAGTTCCTCCTCTAAATTGAGTGTGATTTTAGTTTTATAGATATGGACCGGAGCCGTATGACTCCGGAATCATAACTTACAAAGTAGTTATACTTGAATCGGAGACGAATTTCAATTATTCGCCTTTATTCTTTTTGATAACATCTTCTGCAATGGATTTCGGCACTTCTTCGTAGTGGTCGAATACCATCGAGAATACACCGCGTCCCTGGGTGTTCGAGCGGAGTGCTGTCGCATAACCGAACATTTCCGCAAGTGGAACCATTGCACGGACGACTTGTGCGTTACCGCGTGCTTCCATACCTTCTACGCGGCCGCGGCGTGAAGTGATGTCACCCATGATGTCTCCCATATATTCTTCAGGGATGATGACTTCGACTTTCATCGTCGGCTCGAGAAGTACTGGTTTACACTTGTTGACAGCGTTTTTCAAGGCCATGGATGCAGCGACTTTGAAGGCCATTTCGTTGGAGTCGACGTCATGGTACGAACCATCGAAGAGACGGGCCTTGATGTCGATCAGCGGGTAGCCTGCGAGTACACCGTTAGCCAGTGAGTCGCGTACGCCTGCCTCGATTGCCGGGATGTATTCACGAGGAACGACACCACCGACGATCGCGTTCTTGAATTCGAATCCTGCACCTTCTTCGTTCGGTTCGAACTCGATCCAAACGTGACCGTATTGTCCGCGTCCGCCTGACTGACGTACGAATTTACCTTCGACCTCAGCGCCTTGACGGAATGTTTCACGGTACGATACTTGAGGAGCACCAACATTCGCTTCCACTTTGAATTCGCGCTTCAAGCGGTCAACGATGATGTCGAGGTGGAGCTCACCCATTCCGGCGATGATGACTTCACCAGTTTCCTGGTCAGTGTGTGCACGGAATGTCGGGTCTTCTTCCTGCAGCTTGCCAAGCGCCTGACCCATTTTGTCTTGGTCGGCCTTTGTTTTCGGCTCGATCGCAACAGAGATAACCGGTTCAGGGAATTCCATGGACTCAAGGATGACTGGAGCTTTGTCGTCACAAAGCGTATCGCCTGTCCCTGTGTCTTTCAGTCCGACTGCAGCAGCGATTTCGCCGGCATGGACTTCTGAAATCTCTTCACGGTGGTTTGCGTGCATTTGCAGGATACGTCCTACACGCTCACGCTTGTCCTTCGTCGAGTTCTTGATGTACGAACCGGATTGCAGGACGCCTGAGTAGACACGGAAGAATGTCAGTTTACCGACGTAAGGGTCAGTCATGACTTTGAACGCAAGCGCAGAGAATGGAGCATCGTCGCTGGCTTTACGCTCTTCTTCTTCTTCTGTTTCAGGGTTGATCCCCATCATTGGAGGAAGATCGGTAGGAGCCGGCAGGTAGTCGATGACTGCATCCAATACGAGCTGGACCCCTTTGTTTTTGAATGCTGTACCGCAAACGACCGGGTAGAATTCTACAGCCAGTGTCGCTTTACGGATAGCCGCTTTCAGTTCTTCAACTGTCAGCTCTTCGCCGCCCAGATATTTTTCCATGAGGTTTTCGTCGAAGTCTACGATCGCTTCCACTAAACTTTCACGGGCTTTTTCAGCATCTGCACGGTATTCTTCCGGAATTTCACCGACTTCTACGTTCATGCCAGTGTCATCAGGATAGAAGTTCGCTTTCATTTCAACCAGGTCGATGATCGCTTCGAAAGCATCCTCTGCACCGATCGGCATTTGGATCGGGTGAGCATTTGCCTGAAGACGGTCATGGAGTGTTCCTACAGAGTACATGAAGTCTGCACCTGTTTTGTCCATCTTGTTGACGAATACGATACGAGGCACGCCGTAAGTCGTTGCCTGGCGCCATACTGTTTCAGTCTGCGGTTCAACACCGGACTGTGCGTCAAGGACCGTTACAGCACCATCGAGTACACGGAGTGAACGTTCAACTTCAACTGTGAAGTCTACGTGTCCCGGTGTATCAATGATGTTTACGCGGTGACCTTTCCAGCTTGCTGTTGTCGCAGCCGATGTGATCGTGATTCCGCGTTCCTGTTCCTGCTCCATCCAGTCCATCTGTGATGCACCTTCGTGCGTTTCACCGATTTTGTGGATTCGGCCTGTGTAATAAAGGATCCGCTCAGTCGTTGTTGTTTTACCAGCATCGATGTGAGCCATGATACCAATGTTACGAGTATTCTCTAAGGAGAACTCTCTACCCATTTTGTATTGCTCCTTCCATATCGGAATAACGATTTAGTGAACGAATGGATCTTACCAGCGGTAGTGAGCGAATGCTTTGTTCGCTTCTGCCATCTTGTGCATTTCTTCACGGCGTTTTACAGATGCGCCTGTGTTGTTCGATGCATCAAGAATTTCGTTCGCAAGACGTTCTTCCATCGTCTTTTCACCACGTGTGCGTGAATAGTTCACGAGGTAGCGGAGACCAAGAGTCGTACGGCGCTCCGGACGGACTTCCACCGGTACTTGGTAGTTCGCTCCGCCGACACGGCGTGCACGCACTTCAAGAACTGGCATTACGTTGTTAAGCGCTGCTTCGAACACTTCGATCGGATCGTTTCCTGAACGCTCCTTCACAAGTTCAAACGCACCGTATAAAATTTTCTGAGAAGTACCTTTTTTACCGTCTACCATCATTTTGTTGATAAGACGAGTAACTAGCTTCGAGTTATAAATCGGATCTGGCAAAACATCACGTTTTGCAACTGGACCTTTACGAGGCATGTTGTGTTCCTCCTTTCAAAATAGTTGCTGCTTTATTATTTTTTCTCTTTAGGCTTTTTCGCACCGTAGTGTGAACGGCTTTGCATACGGCCAGTTACACCGGCAGTATCAAGCGCACCACGAACGATATGGTAACGGACACCCGGTAAGTCTTTTACGCGTCCTCCGCGGATCAGAACAACACTGTGCTCTTGAAGGTTGTGGCCTTCACCAGGGATATATGCGTTGACTTCCAGAGTGTTTGTCAAACGTACACGAGCATATTTACGAAGGGCCGAGTTCGGCTTCTTCGGTGTCATTGTGCCCACACGTGTGCAGACACCTCGTTTTTGTGGCGAGTTGACGTTAGTCATCGACTTTTTGAAACTGTTATACGTTTTTCCAAGTGCCGGAGCTTTCGAGCCGCTAGTATTCGATTTACGTGGTTTGCGGACCAATTGGTTAATTGTAGGCATCGGTTTTTTTCCTCCTTCCAACTTCTTTTAAGACCACACATCCAGGTGGTTCATTTTTGGGTAAAAACAAAGGTTTTGCACTTTTATGCGTGCAAAAACCGTTAATCAGTGATGACGACCACTGATGCAGCCACTTGAATTCCGCATGCTTTCCCAAGCTCAGTCCGCGATTCGACATATGTCAGCGGAATGTCCTGTCTGGCAGCTTCTTCAATTACCGGACCAGTCACCCGATCCTCTGCATCCTGTGCAATGAAGACTTCATGCGCCTTATTCCGGCGAATCGTTTTCACTGCTTGCTTTGTACCGATGATCAGCTTCTCTGCCTGTGAGACTTTATCATAAGACATGATGATATCCTCCAAAGTACAGACATTCAACTATCAACCTTTTGTATAGTACCATCTGCGCGGAGCCGTGTCAACAATAAAAATGTAAAACGGAAGGAGGCTGGCTCCTCCCGTTTGCATTGATCATTACTCTGCAGATACTGCGTCTTCTTCAAGTTCCTCTTCGCGGTCAAGTTCAATGCCGCGGTAGCGCTGCATGCCTGTTCCCGCCGGTACGAGTTTACCGATGATGACGTTCTCTTTCAAGCCGAGCAGTTCATCAGTTTTGCCTTTGATGGCTGCGTCGGTGAGGACTCGTGTCGTTTCCTGGAAGGACGCGGCCGAAAGGAAGGATTCCGTTTCAAGCGACGCTTTCGTGATTCCGAGGATGACAGGACGTGCTGTTGCCGGCAGTTTGCCCGTTTTCAGGACTTCTGTGTTGGCATCCGAGAATTGGTGGATGTCCAGAAGTGATCCCGGCAGCAGTTCCGTATCGCCCGCTTCGATGACACGGACTTTCCGCATCATTTGACGGACCATGACTTCAACGTGTTTGTCGCCGATTTCAACACCCTGCATCCGGTATACTTTCTGTACTTCTTTCAGTAAGTATTCCTGTACAGTCGAAACGTCTTTGACGACAATCAGTTCTTTTGGATCGACGGAGCCTTCCGTCAGTGCCTGACCGCGTTCGACCGTATCTTCCACAGCCACTTTCAGACGGCCGTTATACGGCGCGAGGTACTTGCGCGTCTCGACGTCGCCTTTGATAGTGATTTCTTTCTGTCCTTCGCGGATTTCGTCGATATCCGTAACGATACCTTTGATTTCCGAGATGACAGCCTGACCTTTCGGGTTCCGCGATTCGAAGATCTCCTGGATACGCGGAAGACCTGATGTGATGTCATCTCCTGCAACACCGCCTGTGTGGAATGTACGCATCGTCAGCTGGGTTCCCGGCTCACCGATCGACTGGGCAGCGATAATACCGACCGCTTCTCCCACTTCAACCGTTTCGCCTGTCGCCAGGTTGATGCCGTAGCATTTCTTACACACACCGTGCTTCGTGTTACATGTGAATGCCGAACGGATCGACATCGATGTAATACCGGCATTGACGATAGTCTGTGCAACGTCGGCTGTGATGAGCTGATCTTTTTCCGCAAGCACTTCACCTGTTTCAGGATGGAGCACTCTCTTCTTCGCGTGCCGGCCTTCGATCCGTTCCTCAAGGGATTCGATCAGTTCCACACCTTCTGTCAGCGCGGTAATCTCAAGTCCCCGGTCGGTTCCGCAGTCGTCTTCGCGGACGATGACATCCTGTGCAACATCTACGAGGCGGCGTGTCAGGTAACCGGAGTCGGCTGTCTTCAGAGCTGTATCCGCAAGACCTTTACGTGCACCGTGTGTAGAGATGAAGTACTCGAGTACTGTCAGACCTTCACGGAACGATGACTTGATCGGCAGTTCGATAATACGTCCAGCCGGGTTGGCCATCAGTCCACGCATTCCTGCGAGCTGCGTGAAGTTCGACGCGTTACCACGTGCCCCCGAGTCACTCATCATGAAGATCGGGTTTGTGTTTTCAAGGGAGCCCATCAGTTTGTCCTGGATGACATCCTTCGCGTGGCTCCAATACGAGATGACGCGGTCATACCGCTCTTCTTCCGTCACGAGTCCGCGGCGGAACTGCTGTGTCACTTTGTCCACTTTCTCCTGTGCATCCTGCAGTATATCGTGTTTGTCCGGAAGAACGACGATATCGGAGATACCTACCGTGATGCCGGCACGTGTGGAATATTTGAATCCCAGGTTTTTCATGCGGTCGAGCATCTTCGACGTTTCGGTGATGTGGAAACGGCGGAAGATCTCCGCAATGATATTTCCAAGATATTTTTTCACGAACGGCGAAACGACTTCAGCATTTTTAATATGTTCCCGTACATCAGTTGTCCCCGGGACGAAATACATATCCGGCGTTTCCACCTGGAGGTTCTGCTGGGTCGGCTCGTTGATATACGGGAATGATTCCGGCAGAATTTCATTGAATACCAGCTTACCGACAGTTGTGATCAGCAGTTTGCGGTTCTGCTCTTCCGTGAATGTCGGGTTTTTCAGCGAGCCTGCCTGGATGGCGATACGGGAGTGGAGATGGACATGACCGTTCTGATAGGCGATCAGCGCCTCATTCACATTGCTGAATGTTTTCCCTTCTCCTACTGCACCTTCACGCTCCAGTGTCAGGTAATAGTTACCGAGAACCATATCCTGGGACGGTGTAACTACAGGTTTTCCGTCTTTCGGGTTCAAGATGTTCTGCGCGGCAAGCATCAGGAGCCGTGCTTCCGCCTGCGCTTCCGCGGAAAGCGGCACGTGGACAGCCATCTGGTCACCGTCGAAGTCGGCGTTGTATGCCGTACAGACGAGCGGGTGCAGCTGAATGGCGCGCCCTTCAACGAGCATCGGCTCGAATGCCTGGATGCCGAGACGGTGCAGCGTAGGGGCCCGGTTCAGAAGAACTGGGTGTTCCTTGATGACCTCTTCCAGCACATCCCATACTTCGGAATGGAGGCGTTCGATCTTACGCTTCGCACTCTTGATGTTATGTGCAAGTCCGCGTTCGACAAGCTCTTTCATGACGAACGGTTTGAACAGTTCGATCGCCATTTCTTTCGGCAGACCGCACTGATACATCTTCAGGTTCGGTCCGACGACGATAACGGAACGGCCGGAGTAGTCGACACGCTTACCGAGAAGGTTCTGACGGAAACGCCCCTGCTTCCCTTTCAGCATGTGCGAGAGGGATTTCAGCGGACGGTTGCCCGGACCGGTTACCGGACGGCCGCGGCGGCCATTGTCGACAAGAGCATCAACGGCCTCCTGCAGCATCCGCTTCTCATTCTGCACGATGATGCCAGGTGCCCCCAGGTCCAGAAGACGCTTCAGGCGGTTGTTCCGGTTGATGACGCGGCGGTACAAGTCGTTCAGGTCGGACGTTGCAAAACGGCCGCCATCCAGCTGTACCATCGGACGGAGTTCCGGCGGGATGACCGGCAGCACTTCGAGAACCATCCATTCCGGACGGTTCCCTGAGTTACGGAAGGACTCGACAACTTCCAGGCGGCGGATCGCACGTGTGCGGCGCTGTCCCTGGACTGTTTTCAGTTCTTCTTTCAGACTCTCCGTCTCTTTATCGAGATCGATTGCGGACAGAAGCTGTTCGATCGCTTCCGCTCCCATGAGCGCCGTGAATTTCGTGCCGTACTTCTCACGGTACAGACGATATTCCTTCTCGGACAGCAGCTGTTTCCGCTCAAGCGGCGTATCAGCCGGATCGACGACAACATACGAAGCGAAGTAGATGACTTCCTCCAACGCACGCGGTGTCATATCCAGGATCAGACCCATCCGGCTCGGGATCCCTTTGAAATACCAGATGTGTGTGACAGGCGCTGCAAGTTCGATGTGGCCCATCCGTTCCCGGCGCACTTTCTGGCGGGTGACTTCCACGCCGCACCGGTCACAGACAACGCCTTTGTAACGAACGCGCTTATACTTACCGCAATGGCACTCCCAGTCCTTTGTCGGTCCGAAAATACGCTCGCAGAACAACCCATCTTTTTCAGGCTTCAATGTGCGGTAATTGATCGTTTCGGGTTTTTTGACTTCCCCGTAAGACCACGAACGGATCTTATCCGGTGAAGCGAGCCCGATTTTCATATACTCAAAATTATTAACATCTACCAAGGAGCCTACCTCCCTCTAGTCTAGTCGCTGCCTTGCTGGCCCTGTGTTCATCACAAAAAGGGGGACAGTGCCCCCGTTTTTTTATTGGTTACGCCTGACGGTTTCAGACAGGCTGGTCTTCTTTCATGAGGTTCAATGCGTCTGTCGGCTGCATATCGTCATCGTCTTCCAGATCTCGCAATTCGATTTCCTGGAAGTCTTCCGAAAGCATTTTGACATCCAATCCAAGGCTCTGCAGTTCTTTGATGAGAACTTTAAAGGATTCCGGTACGCCCGGCTGCGGCACGCTGTCACCCTTGACGATCGCTTCGTATGTTTTCACACGTCCGACGACGTCATCCGACTTCACTGTCAGGATTTCCTGGAGTGTATAAGCAGCACCATAGGCTTCAAGCGCCCACACTTCCATCTCCCCGAAACGCTGTCCGCCGAACTGCGCTTTCCCGCCGAGCGGCTGCTGTGTGACGAGTGAGTATGGCCCTGTGGAACGGGCATGGAGCTTATCATCGACCATGTGTGCGAGTTTGATCATATACATGATACCGACAGACACACGGTTGTCGAATGCTTCTCCGGAACGGCCGTCATAGAGAACGGTTTTCCCGTCACGGTCCATACCTGCCTCTTCCATCGTATCCCAGACATCTTCTTCGTTCGCACCGTCGAATACCGGCGAAGCCATATGCACACCAAGTGAACGGCTCGCCATACCAAGGTGCATTTCCAGAACCTGTCCGATGTTCATCCGTGATGGCACGCCGAGCGGGTTAAGCATGACATCCACCGGAGTACCATCCGGCATGAACGGCATATCCGATTCAGGGAGGATGCGGGAGATGACACCTTTGTTACCGTGACGTCCCGCCATCTTATCTCCGACCGAGATCTTCCGCTTCTGCACGATATAGACGCGCACCAGCTGGTTGACGCCCGGTGCAAGCTCGTCGCCGTCTTCGCGGTTGAACACCTTTACGTCAAGGACAATTCCGCCTGCGCCGTGCGGTACGCGTAACGACGTATCACGCACTTCACGGGCTTTTTCCCCGAAGATCGCATGCAGGAGCCGTTCTTCGGCTGTCAGTTCAGTAACCCCTTTCGGTGTCACTTTCCCGACAAGGATGTCGCCGTCGTGCACTTCTGCACCGATACGGATAATTCCGCGGTCATCCAGGTTGCGCAGTGCATCTTCACCGATATTCGGAATGTCGCGGGTGATCTCTTCCGGTCCGAGTTTCGTATCACGTGCATCCGATTCGTATTCCTCGATATGGACGGATGTGAATACATCGTCTTTCACAAGACGTTCGCTCATGATGATCGCATCCTCGTAGTTATAGCCGTCCCAAGTCATGAAGGCGATCAGGATATTCTGACCGAGTGCCATTTCACCATTCTCCATGGATGGTCCGTCTGCGAGGATATCCTTTTTGGATACACGGTCGCCGACACGGACGATCGGGCGCTGATTGTAGCATGTCCCCTGGTTCGAACGGATGAAGTTGGACAGACGGTAGACATCAAGGTCACCCTTGACTTCCTTGCCTTCCACGACACTGATGCGGCGGACGCGGATCTCTTTCGCTTCCACGTGCTCGACGACCCCTTCATAGCGGGATACGACGGCTGCACCTGAGTCACGTGCAGATACGTGCTCCATACCAGTTCCGACGAACGGTGCTTTCGGGTTAAGGAGAGGCACCGCCTGCCGCTGCATGTTCGCTCCCATGAGGGCACGGTTGGAGTCATCGTTTTCAAGGAACGGAATACATGCTGTCGCTGCGGAAACAACTTGTTTCGGCGATACGTCCATGTAGTCGATCTGTTCGCGTTTGAACACCGTGTTGTCCCCTTGGAAACGGCCGACAACTTCTTCGTTCACGAAGGTGCCGTCATCGTTGAGCGGCGCATTTGCCTGCGCAACTACGTAGTTGTCCTCGAGATCTGCAGTCAGATAGTCGATGCGTTCCGTGACACGTCCTGTATCCGGGTCGACTTTCCGGTAAGGTGTTTCGATGAAGCCGAACTTGTTGACCTTCGCAAAGGTGGACAAGGAGTTGATCAGCCCGATGTTCGGACCTTCCGGCGTTTCGATCGGACACATGCGGCCGTAGTGCGAGTAGTGGACGTCCCGGACTTCCATGCCGGCACGTTCACGTGTCAGTCCGCCCGGTCCGAGTGCTGACAGACGGCGCTTATGCGTAAGTTCCGCAAGCGGGTTCGTCTGGTCCATGAACTGGGACAGCTGGGAACTGCCGAAGAACTCTTTGATGGACGCGATGACCGGTCTGATATTGATGAGCTGCTGAGGGACGATCGACTGGGTGTCGTTGATCGACATCCGTTCTTTGACGACACGTTCCATCCGCGACAAACCGATGCGGAATTGGTTCTGCAGCAGTTCACCGACTGAACGGAGGCGGCGGTTCCCCAAATGGTCGATATCATCTGTTGTACCGACACCATGGAGCAAGTTGAAGAAGAAGCTGACAGAAGCGATAATATCCGCAGGTGTGACATGTTTGATGGAATCATCGATGGACCCGTTGGAAATTACGTTGATGATCTGGCCTTCTTCACCTTTTGGTGCATAGATCTTGACGGACTGGATCCGGATTGGCTCATCCAATACACCGCCTGCCTGTGACAGTTCCACCATGCCCAAACCGTTTTCGAAATGAGGGAGCAGCTTATCAAGCGTACGGCGGTCGATCAGCTGGCCTTTTTCGATCAGGATCTCGCCGGTTTCAGGGTCGACCAGCGTTTCTGCGATCGTCTGGTTGAACAGACGGTTCTGCAGGTGGAGTTTCTTGTTCATCTTGTAACGTCCGACATTCGCCAGGTCATATCGCTTCGCATCGAAGAAGCGTGAGAAGAGGAGATTCTTCGCGCTTTCCAATGTCGGCGGTTCTCCTGGACGGAGGCGTTCGTAAATTTCGAGCAATGCTTTTTCGGAGTTTTCCGTGTTATCTTTTTCAAGAGAGTTTCGGAGGTATTCGTTGTCACCGATCAGGTCGATGATTTCCTGGTCACTTGAGAAACCAAGCGCTCTCATCAAAACAGTGATCGGCAATTTCCGCGTACGGTCGATCCGCACGTGAACGATGTCTTTTGCGTCTGTTTCGTATTCAAGCCATGCACCGCGGTTCGGAATGACAGTCGCCCCGAATCCGCGCTTGCCGTTCTTATCTGTCTTGTCATTGAAATATACACTCGGTGAGCGGACGAGCTGGGAAACGATGACGCGCTCGGCACCATTGATGACGAACGTTCCGTTTTCGGTCATGAGCGGGAAGTCTCCCATGAAGACATCCTGTTCTTTCACATCTTCCGTCTCTTTATTGTGCAGCCGCACTTTTACACGAAGCGGCGCGGCGAATGTCACATCGCGCTCTTTCGATTCGTCCACAGGATATTTAGGCTCGCCTAGCTGATAATCGACGAATTCCAATGAAAGATTTCCGGTGAAGTCCTGGATCGGGGAGATGTCGTGGAACATTTCCCTGAGGCCCTCTTCCAAAAACCATTCATAAGATGCCGTCTGGATTTCAATCAAATTCGGCAGATCGAGTACTTCGCTGATTCTCGCGAAACTTCTGCGCTGACGGTGTTGACCGTACTGAACTAAGTGACCTGTCAACTCTTTCACCCCTCATAAGACAATAATAGAGCCCATTTCGGCATGCATGATCCTTCCGAGCCGGCACAAAAATCACGCCATGCTGCCCAAACAGCCCATAATAAGTCTTTCCGAAATCACAAAAATAGTGTATGATATCGAAAAAAC
The DNA here is from genome assembly GCF_000826145.2 of Sporosarcina koreensis. Classification (GTDB taxonomy): domain Bacteria; phylum Bacillota; class Bacilli; order Bacillales_A; family Planococcaceae; genus Sporosarcina; species Sporosarcina trichiuri. The sequence goes on along the minus strand of NZ_LN651335.1, from coordinate 244,979 downwards.
AAAAAGAAAACGAGTTCCGGCTAGAGCTCATTTTCGATTTACCAATCTTTTATCCAACGTCAGTATACCTAAGATTTCCATTGCTTATGCAATGTGTATAAATAGGCATACGAATGCAGTATATTTATTGTTGCATTTTATAATGCTACCACAAGGCCCATCCACCGTCAATGTTTTTTCGACTTGAAAATGTAATACCCCTTGCTTTTTGCCGCAATCTCTGCATTGCCAAACAGTTTCTTGAGTTCCGCTTCCGTGGAAGGCGCCCCCTGTTTCTTCTGAATGACAACCCACAGTTCCCCTCCTGATGCCAAACGGTCATATGCCTGCCGATAAATTTTGAAGACCGTCTCTTTTCCAGCCCGTATCGGCGGATTGGTCAATACTGCCGCAAATCCTCCGGCAGTCACTTGGTCAAGCGCATCGCTCGAAAAGATTTCCACATTTCCGATCGCATTCTTTTCCGCATTAGTCTCGGCCAGTCTCAAAGCCCGCTCATTCACATCGACCATTTGCACCGTCCGCTCGGGAAGCAGTGACGCGACCGCCAGCCCTACAGGCCCGTACCCGCATCCGACATCGAGCACATCCCCATCTGTTCCGGGCACCTGAAACGTTTCGATCAGCAGCTTGGAACCGAAGTCGATATCTCCCTTACTGAATACCCCTGCATCTGTCGCGAACGCGAAGTTCCGCCCTCGCAGTACGGTGCTCCAGTGACGGGGCTGGCTTTTGACATCGGGATTTTTTGTATAGTAGTGATCCGCCATCTTCCGCCCAGACCTCCTCCGCCTGATTTATTGTATAAAAAAACGGAGAAAAGCCCGTCACAAAGACGAGCCTTTCTCCGCAATCCGGCTATTACTTAACTTCTACAGAAGCACCGACTTCTTCAAGTTTAGCTTTGAGTTCGTCAGCTTCTGCCTGGTCAACGCCTTCTTTGATCGGCTTCGGAGCGTTATCAACAACTTCTTTCGCTTCTTTCAAGCCAAGGCCTGTGATTTCGCGAACGACTTTGATGACTTTGATTTTCTGGTCTCCAGCGCCAGCAAGAATTACGTCGAATTCAGTCTGCTCAGCAGCTGCTTCTCCAGCACCAGCGCCTGCGCCAGCAGCAACAGGAGCTGCAGCAGTTACGCCGAATTCTTCTTCGATTGCTTTTACAAGGTCGTTAAGTTCAAGAACAGACATTTCTTTGATAGCGTCTAAGATTTGCGCGTTAGTCATTATAGTTCCTCCTAATGGATGTGTTTTTACGGGCTATCCCGTGATTTTGTCAGGCCGCAGAATTATGCGCCTTGTTCTTCTTTCGATTCGGCAACCGCTTTGGTAACCAATGCGAAGTTGCGCATCGGTGCCTGCAGTACGCTGAGGAGCATGGAGAGAAGTCCTTCGCGTGAAGGAAGAGTCGCCAATGCTTTCACTTCTTCAACAGAAGCGATCGAGCCTTCGATGACACCTGCTTTGATCTCCAGAGCTTCGTTATCTTTTGCGAAGTTGTTGAGTACGCGTGCTGGCGCGATGACATCTTCAGTCGAGAACGCGATTGCGTTAGGGCCTGTAAGATGTTCGTTCAGACCTTCAAGGCCTGACTCTTCAGCAGCGCGGCGGGCCATTGAGTTTTTGTAGACTTTGAACTCCACGCCTGCTTCACGAAGTTGCTTACGCAGTTCAGTTGCCTGCGCAACGTTAAGACCGCGGTAGTCAACGACGACCATGGAAGCAGAAGCTTTCATTTTGTCCGCGATTTCACTTACAACCGCTTTTTTTGCTTCTAATACTGTGCTCATCTTGACACCTCCTGTTTAGTATAGGGGCATTCATACCATATGCATAAAAAGCCCTCCGATCTGTTAAACAGACGGAGGGCTGGAAAGTCGTCATCTTTTCATTTCGAAAAAGAGCGTCTTGTCCCTCGGCAGGATGATTAAGCGCTGGCGCCCCTGCTGTCTGCGGTACAAATCGTATATTGTAACAAACGTTATCCTACCAAACGGCAGGGCATCTGTCAACTGATTATTTTACAGTTACTGAAGAAGTATCGATCTTTACAGCAGGTCCCATAGTCGTCGTCACAACAACAGACTTCATGTACGTACCTTTTGCTGCAGCCGGCTTCGCCTTCTGGATCACTTCGAAGACAGCGTTGAAGTTCTCTGTAAGCTTCTCGTTATCGAACGAAACTTTACCGATCGGCGCGTGGATGATCCCAGCTTTGTCCGCACGGTATTCAACTTTACCTGCTTTGATCTCTTCGACAGCTTTCGTTACATCGAATGTAACTGTGCCGGTTTTCGGGTTCGGCATGAGACCTTTTGGTCCGAGCACGCGTCCGATTTTACCGACTTCACCCATCATGTCAGGTGTCGCAACGATCACGTCGAAGTCGAACCATCCTTGCTGGATTTTCGCGATATATTCAGCATCGCCGACATAGTCAGCACCTGCTGCTTCCGCTTCCTTCAGTTTTTCGCCTTTTGCGAAAACGAGTACGCGCTGTGTTTTACCAGTGCCGTTCGGCAGTACGACTGCTCCGCGGATCTGCTGGTCGTTTTTACGTGTGTCGATTCCGAGACGGAAAGCCACTTCAACTGTAGCATCGAAGTTTGTCGTGCTTGTTTTCTTAGCGAGTTCAATCGCTTCAGTCAGGTCGTATGCCGCTGTGCGGTCTACAAGCTTCGCAGCTTCTACGAACTTTTTACCTCTTTTAGCCATCTGATAGTTCCTCCTCGATTGTGGTTTTAGCGGAATGGTCCTCCCACGAGTAAGGGTTGCGTGTTCTTACGAACGACCGCAACCCCCGTAACAATGTTCAATGGATGCGCAAAAACGATCAGTCTTCGATCGTGATTCCCATACTGCGAGCAGTACCTTCAACCATTGCCATCGCCGCTTCAACAGACGCAGCGTTCAAATCCTGCATTTTCTGTTCAGCAATTTCTTTAACCTGATCACGCTTCACGCTTGCAACTTTCGATTTGTTCGGTTCGCCTGATCCTTTTTGGATGTTAGCTGCAACCTTCAGCAAAACTGCTGCCGGCGGAGTTTTTGTGATGAATGTAAATGAACGATCTTCGAATACAGTGATTTCAACAGGAATGATCAAACCTGCCTGGTCAGATGTACGCGCATTGAATTCTTTACAGAATCCCATGATGTTCACACCCGCTTGACCGAGCGCCGGTCCAACTGGCGGTGCTGGGTTTGCTTTCCCTGCAGGAATCTGCAGTTTCACAAGTTTAATTACTTTTTTAGCCACGAGACACACCTCCTTAAGTCCGTGATGTGGTATTTGGGTTGCCCCTCCCACTCAATATGTGCCTGCCGGCGGCTGCCGGTAGAATTTTGTTAATACGTCCAGACAAAACGACGTCTGACCTTTGAAATAATACCATCATTTTCTCAGGTTTGCAAGAGGGAACGCACGATTTTTTTCAATCGGTGCGTTCAACCTGCCCGAAGTCCAGCTCCATGTTCGTCTCACGTCCGAACATGTCGACGGATACTTTGACCTTCCCTTTGTCCAGTTCGATTTCCTCGACTTTGCCCTGGAAGCCCGCGAACGGTCCTTCCAGCACTTCCACCATCTCGCCGATCTCGAAATCGACGTCCATCTTCTTGTCTTTCACCCCCATCTGCTTGAGGATGAATTCCACTTCCTCCGGCAGCAGCGGCGTCGGCTTCGCGCCGCCGCCTGATGAACCGATGAACCCCGTGACGCCCGGTGTATTCCGGACGACATACCAGGAATCATCCGTCATGATGACTTCAACCAGTACGTAACCCGGGAAGGTTTTGCGCATGACCGTCCGCTTCTTGCCTTCTTTGAAATCCGTTTCTTCTTCTTCAGGAACGATGACCCGGAAGATCTTATCCTGCATGCCCATCGTCTCGACACGCTTCTCCAAATTCTCTTTCACTTTGTTTTCGTAACCTGAGTACGTATGGACGACGTACCAATTTTTCTCCATTTCCATAGCGCTGAGGACTGTGCGTCCGTCCCTCCTTTTTGGTCAAAATGAAAAAACCCGTGCTTTCAGTCAGACGGGATATTTTCAAGATGCTATTTAACATGCCCTATTATAACGCAACATACCATTCCATGACCCGTGATAAGATAAGATCCACAAGACCGAAATAGACAGCCATGAAGACGACTGTGCTGAGTACGACGATCGTATAGCGTGTCAGGTCTTTCCGTTTCGGCCAGCTGACTTTCCGCATTTCCGTGACAACATTTTTGAAGAAACTTGTTATCTTGCCCATTCTTTTGCAAACCTCCGAATAGTAGATATGACGGCCTTCAGTCAAGCCAGACCCTCACGCTGTTTGTCTGTGTAATGTGTGCGTATTGCAATGGCTGCAGTATTTCTTCAGCTCCAGGCGTTCTGCGGATCGGCCGCTTGCTGCCGGGAGCGAATAGTTTCTGGAACCGCATTTCTCACAGCTAACTACAATTTTATTTGACATTTCTAGTGAACACCTAGTCTTTCCATAGTCTTGATAAAGAGTACCACCTAACCTATTCTCTGTCAACGCGATGTTAGTCAGAAAATTGGCGATGTTTCACGTCGGCGCGCCGGCTGTCATGAAGCGCTCAAGTTTCCGCTTGATGCGCTGGAGCGCGTTATCGACAGATTTCACCTGGCGATTCAGCTCCTGCGAGATTTCCTGGTAGGACTGTCCGTCCAGATAGAGGCCGAGCACCTCTTTTTCAAGGCCGCTGAGCACTTTGTTCATCTCGAGTTCCATCTGGACGAACTCCTCTTTGTAGATCATCAGGTTTTCCGGATCGTCGTTTTCTGCATTCGTCAGCACATCCAGCAAGGTCCGGTCGGATTCTTCATCGAACACCGGCTTGTCCAGCGAGACGGATGAATTCAGCGGGATATGCTTCTGACGGGTAGCGGTCTTGATGGCTGTGATGATCTGCCGTTTGATGCACAGTTCGGCAAACCCTTTGAACGAACTGAGGCGGTCCGGCCGGAAGTCGCGGATCGCTTTGTACAGACCGATCATGCCTTCCTGGATGATATCCTCCCTGTCGCCGCCCATCATGAAATAGGATCTCGCTTTCATGCGGACGAAGGATTGGTATTTTGTAATCAGGAAATCGAGGGCATCCGTGTTCCCCTGCTGGATGATTCCGATCATCTGTTCATCGGAAAAAGTGCTGAAGTCTGCTGGTCTCGGTGCAGGTACTGTCTTCTCCGCCATTCCCATCACTCCGGTCTGTCATACTAGTATGTCAATTATAGCGCAGTAGATTTTTTTGCGTCAACCGGTCATCTGTTCCCCCGTCGCCACTTTTCGAAGATTTCCGCCACTTCCTGCGACAGCTGGATCTTGGAGAAGGACCGGTCCTCCTGGATCTTTTTCACTTTCTCCGTGATGATCCGGTCGATGTCCTGCAGTTCGATTTCCAGCTCACGAGCCGAGATCCGCAGGGCTCCCTGCCCGAAGATCATCCACTGCTCCGTACGATCGGATGTTGCAACGTGCAGCTGGACACGCCGGCCGGAGAGTTCCGCCACGAATTTCTCGATCCTCTCGTCGGCGGTCTCATTTTCCCTTGTGAACACCACTTCCACATTCGATTGTTTCTGTTTGTTCTCGATACCGGGGACCAGGTAGGCATCGAACACGATAATGACACGCCACCCTTTGAACGCCTGATACTCGGCCAGCCGATCGATCAGCCGGTCTCTTGCTTCCGCGAGCTTCACCCGTTTCAGTTCCTGCAGTTCCGGCCAGGCACCGATGATGTTATAGCCATCGACCAGCAGAATATCTTTCTTCACGGCGCCGGTGTGAGCGGCAGCCGTTTGCGCATGACTTCATACATGAGGAGTGATGCAGCCACAGAGGCATTGAGGGATGTGACATGCCCGCGCATCGGCAGATGATACAGGAAATCACACTTCTCTTTCAGCAGGCGGGACATCCCTTTCCCCTCGCTGCCGATGATGATGGCAAGAGGCAGCGTCGCATCCATCGTCCGGTAGTCGGCCGAACCGCGTGCATCCGTCCCTGCTATCCAGACACCCCGTTTCTTCAGTTCATCGGCGGTCTGGCCGAGATTCACAACACGGACAACCGGGATGTGCTCGATGGCCCCCGTGGAGGCTTTCGCCACAACGCCCGTCAGTCCGACAGAACGCCGTTTCGGGATCACGATGCCGTGGACGCCCGCAGCATCCGCCGTCCTGAGAATGGACCCCAGGTTATGGGGATCCTCCAGCTCGTCAAGCATCAGGATGAACGGGTCTTCACCCCGCTGCTCGGCGATTGCAAAGACGTCATCCAGTTCCGCATAGCTGTAGGCCGCGACTGAGGCAATGACTCCCTGGTGATTCACATCGAGCAGCTGATCCAGCTTCTTTTTCGGAACAGCCTGCACGACGACCCCCGCCTTTTTGGCGAGTGTCGTGATTTCACCGATACTCTGCTTGTTCAGCCCTTCCGCAACCCAGATTTTATTGAGTTCCCGTCCTGATCGCAGGGCCTCTGCAACAGGATTCTTGCCGCCGATCAGTTCGGCACCATCAATTTCCGGCATTCCGCTCTCCTCCTTCTGCAATTTCGATCGCTTTTCGGATGAACTCCCCAGTCCTTTCGCTGTCCCCGAGCAAATACAGGAAACCGACGACCGCTTCGAACGCGGAACTGTGGTTGTACGTCACAACATCCGTGTTTTTCGGGACGGATCCCGACTTGGCATTGCGGCCCCTCTTCATGACAGCGAACTCTTCCTCTGTCAGGAAGTCTTCCTCCACCATGGTCCGCAAGATGGCGGCCTGCGCTTTGGCCGAGACATAGGTCGTCGCTTCTTTGTGCAGCACATTGGGTTTAACGCGTCCCGAGCGGAGAAGGTGCTCACGCACGGCCTGCTCGAAGACGGCATCCCCCATGTAGGCCAGCGAGAGGGCTTTCAGCTGGCGCACATCCTGCGTGCGCAATGTATAGTCCTTCATGCGCGTTTCCACCGGACTCCCTGGGCCGTGTCTTCCAAAAGGATCCCTTGCGCCTTCAGTGTGTCGCGGATTTCATCCGCACGGGCGAAGTCCTTGTTTTTGCGGGCCGTCTGACGGTCTTCGATCAGCTGTTCCACCGCATCATCATGCAGCTCTTCCTTGTCGCGGAATGGGAGGCCGAGGACGGACATCAGCCTGCGGAACGTCTCCTGGAACGCTTCCAGCACTGCCGTTTCCGTATTCTTCTCACGCAGATACACATTGGCGAGACTGGCGAGTTCGAAAATCGCGGCAATGGCGTTTGCTGTGTTGAAGTCATCGTCCATCGCTTCTTCGAACAGTATCTGCTGCTGCCGGATCTTATGCAGCCAGATATCATGCTGGTCGCCATTATCCGCCGAGACCGCAAGACGGTGACCGATGTTTTCGTAGGCTGTCCGGATCCGGCCGAGTCCGTTCGCTGCGCTCTCCACAAGATCCTGAGCAAAGTTCACCGGAGACCGGTAATGGACGGACAGGATGAAGAACCGCAGCACTTGCGGATCGATCTGCTGGATGATGTCATGCACCAGAACAAAGTTCCCGAGGGATTTCGACATTTTTTCATTATCAATATTGATATATCCGTTGTGCATCCAGTAGCGCGCAAACGGCTCGCCTGTCAGCGCTTCGGACTGGGCGATTTCATTCTCGTGATGCGGGAAGGTCAAGTCCTGGCCGCCGGCGTGGATGTCGATTGTGTCGCCGAGCAGCTGCCGGGCCATGACAGAGCATTCGATATGCCAGCCGGGACGGCCTTCCCCCCACGGACTCGTCCAGGAGATCTCGCCTTCTTTCGCTGCTTTCCAAAGGACGAAGTCGAGCGCATCGTCTTTCCGTTCGCTCGCTTCGATGCGTGCTCCGACTTTCAGTTCATCGATGGACTGGTGAGACAATTTACCGTATCCATCAAATTTCCGTGTCCGGAAATAGACGTCTCCTTCCGCTTCGTATGCATATCCCTTTTCAATGAGCAGGGCAATGAAGTCGATGACATCCTGGATATGATCGGTGACACGGGGATGCATATCCGCCTTTCCGCATCCGAGCGCGCCGACATCTTCAAAGTATGCCTGGATGAAACGCTCCGTCAGCTCCGGCACTTCTTCGCCGAGCTCATTTGCAGTTTTGATGATCTTGTCGTCGACATCCGTGAAATTCGAGACATAGGTGACATCGAATCCCCGGTATTCCAAGTAGCGGCGGACCGTATCGAATGCGATGACCGGACGCGCATTCCCGATATGGATGTAGTTGTAGACGGTCGGTCCGCATACGTACATTTTCACTTTACCTTCTTCGAGCGGAACGAATGGTTCTTTCTTCCGCGTCAGCGTGTTATAAATCTGGATTGTCATCACACATCATCCTTTTCTGAAGTAGTGGGCAGTTCCTTCCGTACAGCAGCAAGCTCGGCTTCCAAGCGGGCGATCCGGTCCTCGAGGATCTGGCACCGGTCGGATACAGGATCGGGAAATGAATGGCTCAGGCGGTCTTTGACCCGGACACCGTTCGCGATGACCACTTTGCCGGGGATGCCGACAACTGTGGAATCGGCAGGCACGTCTTTCAGGACGACCGATCCTGCACCGACTTTGCTGTTCTCTCCAATGATGATATTGCCAAGTACTTTCGCCCCCGTTGCGACGAGGACACCGTCGTGCAGTGTCGGGTGGCGCTTGCCTTTCTCTTTTCCGGTGCCGCCGAGGGTCACCCCCTGGTAGATGGTTACGTCATCACCGATTTCACACGTCTCTCCGATGACCACGCCCATCCCATGGTCGATGAACAGCCTGCGTCCGATGACTGCGCCGGGATGGATTTCGATCCCTGTGAAAAAACGTCCCACCTGGGAGAGGACACGGGCTGCAAAACGCAAGTCTCTCTTGTAGAATGCATGCGCCAGCCGGTGTGTCCAGATCGCATGCAGGCCTGAGTAAGTGAGGACGACTTCCCAAGTGCTCCGGGCAGCAGGATCCTGGTCGAAAATGCAGTGGATGTCTTCTTTCATTCGAGAAAACATGTCGTTCCCCTTTCTGAGTTTGGTGAACAGCATCCGGCCGGACCGAAGCCGTTTGGCGGTCTTGGCTGCGCCAACAAAAAACACGCCCCTGTCTGACGACAGAGACGCGTTTGCGTGGTTCCACTCTTGTTTCGGCAAGGACAGGGATATCCTGTCTTGCCGCTCAATGTCTATAACGCAGACAAGACGTCCGGCCTACTTCACTGTTCAGCCCGGCGCTCCGAGGTGCATTTCCGCAAAACGGCCGGTCCGGCTCCCTTTCAGCCAAGGGGGAGCCTCTCTGTCGGACCCGTTTTTTGCGTACTTCTCCTCTTCAATGCTTACCTATTCAATTCGTGCTGTTGTATCTCTCATTGTACACAGCGTCCGCGCCTTGTCAACAGACGCTCACTGTGCATACTTTTCGACACGGGCAATGGTTTTGTCACGTCCGAGCAGCGCAATCGACTCGGGCAGTTCAGGGCCGTGCGCCTGGCCTGTCGCCACGACACGGATCGGCATGAACAGGTTCTTCCCTTTGTGGCCGGTTTCCTTCTGCACGGCTTTGATGGCCGCTTTGATGGACGGTGCGTCGAACGTTTCCAGACTTTCGAGCTGCTTCTTGAACGAAGCCATCACTTCAGGGACCTGCTCGCCTGCCAGAATCTCTTTCGATTGCTCATCATATTCAATCGCATTGCTGAAGAACTGGGCGGACAGCTCGACAATTTCAGCACCAAAGCTCAATTGGCCATGATAGAGGGCGATCAGATCACGAACCCAGCTGCGTTCCTCCGCAGACATGTCTTCGTTTACCAGCCCTGCCTTGACGAGATGCGGAAGTGTGAGGTCCATTACTTTATCCAGCGTGAGTTTCTTGATGTATTGGTTGTTCATCCATGTCAGCTTCTGCTTATCGAACATGGAAGGGGATTTCGACAGACGGCTTTCATCGAACTGTTCGATCAGTTCCTCTTTCGTGAACAGTTCCTCTTCACCGACCGGCGACCAGCCGAGCAGGGCGAAGAAATTGAACATCGCTTCCGGCAAATAGCCGAGCTCCTTATACTGGGAGATGAACTGGATGATCGACTCATCCCGCTTGGACAGTTTTTTGCGGTCTTCGTTGACGATCAGTGTCATGTGTCCGTAACGCGGCGCTTCCCAGCCCAGCGTGTCGAAGACCATGAGTTGTTTCGGTGTGTTCGTCAAATGCTCTTCTCCGCGGAATATGTGCGTCATCTCCATCAGGTGATCATCGATGACGACCGCGAAGTTATATGTCGGAATCCCGTTCGCTTTGACCAGCACCCAGTCACCGATATCATGCGATTCGAACTGGACGGCGCCCCGGACGAGATCGTCGATTGTATACGTGACATCTTCCGGCACCCGCATACGGATCGTATACGGCATGCCCGCCGCTTCTTTTTCCGCAACCTGTTCTTCCGTCAGGTGGCGGCAGGTCCCTTTGTACATCGGCGCCGCGATACCGGCCTGTTTCTGTTTTTCACGCTCTTCTTCCAGTTCTTCCGAGGTACAGAAACACTTGTAGGCTGCCCCTTTTTCAAGCATCTCCTGTGAGTATTTCTCATACGTATCGAGCCGTTCCATCTGGCGGTATGGGCTGTACGGACCGCCGATATCGACAGACTCATCATAGTCGATACCGAGCCATTTCAGGTTGTCCAGCTGTGAAAGTTCCCCGGCTTCGATATTACGGGCCGTATCGGTATCTTCGATGCGGACAATGAATTTCCCGCCGTGATGGCGGGCGAATAAGTAATTGAACAGCGCTGTCCGGGCTCCGCCGATATGCAGGTGGCCTGTCGGACTGGGTGCGTAGCGCACGCGTACTTCTGCTGACATGGTGAAACATCTCCGTTCTGTAGTTCGATTCGTATTCAAGTCTGATTTTCAGTGTACCAAAATTTTAAGCTTTCACCAATAGGATCGCAGCAAGAGCGGCGATGCCTTCTTCCCTGCCGACGAATCCGAGCCGCTCTGTGGTCGTCGCCTTCACATTCACCTGTGAGGGATCGGCATGCAGCAGCCCGGCGATCCGTTTCTGGATCGTCCCGATGTGCGGCGCCATCTTCGGCTGCTGCGCCATGATCGTACAATCCACGTTCCCGAGCGCATACCCTTCCGCTTCGACGATTTTCCAAACTTCTTCGAGCAGGACCGCCGAGTCAGCATCTTTGAATGCCGCATCCGTATCCGGAAAATGGTGTCCGATATCTCCTTTGCCGATCGCTCCGAGAGCCGCATCCGTGATTGTATGCAGCAGTACATCCGCATCCGAATGGCCGATCAGACCTTTTGTATGCGGGATTGTCACGCCGCCGATGATGAGCGGCCGTCCTTCCGCGAATTCATGTACATCAAAACCTTGTCCGATCCGTATCATTCCATCGTCTCCCCGTGCCGTTTTTTCAGTAAATACCCACCGTATTCCAAGTCTTCCGGTGTTGTCATCTTAATATTATCATAGGTGCTTTCCACAACATACACCGGATAGCCCGCATACTCCGCGAGCATGGATTCGTCTGTGCCGAGGAACCCTTCTCCGGCCGCTTTGCGGGAGGCTTCGAGCAGAAGATCATACCGGAACGCCTGAGGGGTCTGGATGGCCCACAGCCGTTCCCGGTCCGCTGTCTCTTCGACCTGCCCGTCTGTTACGTATTTCATCGTATCCTTCGCTCTCACACCGGCGACCGCGGCTCCGCCGGCTGCTGCGCGCTCCGCCAGCTCATGGATGACGTTCTGCCTGATGAACGGCCGGGCCGCATCGTGGACGAGCACGATACCGCCGCCGCTGTGCGCTTCCAGGCAAGCCGCTACACTATTCTGCCGTTCTGCACCTCCCGCCGGCATCGCCTTCACTTTCGTAATGCCGGATTCCGCCAGGATGGCGTCGATCTGCGGCCGCTCCGATTCTTTTACCGCAAGGATGATTCCCTTACACCATGGGTCCGCCTGGAAAACTTCCAAAGTCCGACCCAATATCGTTTTTCCTGCGAGTCCGAGGAAAAGTTTGTTCTGTCCGGCACCCATCCGAGTGCCGCTGCCGGCTGCCGGCATCATCACTGTATACTCCATGCTGTCTCCCTTCCGCGCAACCCGGCCTGTTCAGGATTTCGATTGTTTGCTATGTTTCGGTTTTGCGAAGATCATCCGGCCGGCAGACGTCTGCAGAACACTCGTGACAACGACGTCGATCGATGTGCCGATGAAGCTGCGGCCCTCTTCGATGACAATCATCGTCCCGTCATCCAGGTATGCAACCCCCTGGTTATGCTCTTTTCCATCTTTGATGACCATGACGTGCATATCCTCACCCGGGATGACAACCGGCTTGACGGCATTCGCCAGGTCGTTGATGTTAAGCACTTCGACACCGTGCAGATCCGCCACTTTGTTCAAGTTGAAGTCATTTGTCACGACGAGACCTTTCATGCGTTTCGCAAGATGGACAAGCTTCAGATCCACTTCCGCCACATTCGGGAAGTCCTCGTCGGTGATAAGGATCTTTTTGCCGTCGCCTTCCTGAAGACGGCGCAGCACATCCAGCCCGCGCCGCCCTTTCGTCCGTTTCAGCGTATCCGCGGAATCCGCGATATGCTGCAGTTCTGTCAGAACGAACTGGGACACGACGAGCACTCCTTCCAAAAATCCGGTATCCACGATATCCGCAATTCGACCGTCAATGATGACACTCGTGTCGAGAATTTTATGGACCGGCTGGGAATCGGTGTTCTCCTGAGTTTCCCCGTCCTTTTTCCTTCCGACATTGCGGATCGAAAAGAGGGCATTGAGGAATTCATCCCGCTTTTTGAAGCCCACTTGGAAACCAAGGTACCCGAACAGCACCGAAAGCAGCATCGGCAGCAGCGCTGTCACAGCGGGAATCCGGATGTTATTCAGCGCCGATCCGAGCAGGAATGCAACCACCAGGCCGACAATCAGGCCGATCGAACCGAAAAACAAATCGAGGATCGGCGCTTTCAAGAGCAGATCTTCGAGCCACTTTATGAAATTGACAATCGGATCAGTGAGGAAGGTGCTGAACACAAACAGGAACAGCGCTCCTAATATTGCAGCAACATACGGATTATCGATCAGTGGAGAGGCTGTAAAATGAGATAATTGGAATAAATACGGAAGAAATAAGACACCGAGCGTCCCGCCGACTAACAGAAACATAACTTGCACAACTCGTTTCATCATACGATCCACCTCCTTTTTAATAGTCCCAGTATACAGGTATTCCCCGCCGATTGCTTTCTTGAACCGGCGAGGACGGGGAATCCTGCTTTTTTCACAGGACCCTCCGCAGTCCGCGAAAGTTCCCTCATCCCGGCAGTTACTCGGGCAGGCAGAGTTCCAGCGCTTCCCGTACAGTTTCGACACCGACGACCTGGATGCCTTCCGGGTATTCCCAGCCGCCGACATTGGAAGCCGGTATGATTGCACGTTCAAATCCGAGTTTCGCAGCTTCGCCGACCCGCTGTTCAATCCGGGAGACCCTGCGGACTTCACCGGTCAGTCCCACTTCACCTATATAGCAGTCTGTCCCGCTCGGTGCCGTGTCCCGATAGCTTGACACGATGCTCATCAGGACGGCGAGATCGATTGCGGGCTCATCCAGCTTGACGCCGCCCGCCACTTTAATATACGCATCCTGCGCCTGTAATAGCATGCCCATCCGCTTTTCCAGGACCGCCATCAGGAGCGAGACGCGGTTCTGATCCAGCCCCGTCGCCATCCGTTTCGGATAATTGAAACTGGACGGTGTGACGAGTGCCTGGATTTCGACGAGGATCGGACGTGTCCCTTCCATCGAGGCGACAATCGTCGAACCCGCTCCGCCCTGCGACCGTTCCTGGATGAACAGTTCGGAAGGGTTCAGCACTTCTTTCAGCCCGGCCTGCACCATTTCGAAAATGGCGATTTCGTTCGTCGAGCCGAACCGGTTTTTCACACTTCGCAGAATCCGGTACGTATGGTGCCGTTCCCCTTCAAAATACAGGACCGTATCCACCATGTGCTCCAGCAGCCGGGGACCGGCAATCTGCCCTTCTTTTGTGACATGTCCGACGATGAAGATCGCAATCCCCTGGGTCTTCGCGATTTTCATCAGCTCCGCGGTACACTCCCTCACCTGCGACACACTGCCCGGAGCGGAAGACACTTCAGGATGGTGGATCGTCTGGATGGAATCGACGATGACGAACTTCGGTTTCACGCTTTCGATCGTCTCGTGGATCATCGCAAGATCCGTCTCCGCGTAGATATATAGTTCATCCGACAGGACACCGAGCCGCTCCGCCCGGAGTTTCGTCTGTCGGATCGATTCTTCCCCTGAAATGTACAGGACACGCTGCTGTCGGTTTGACAGCAGGGCGGACACCTGGAGCAGCAAAGTCGACTTCCCGATACCGGGGTCTCCGCCGATCAATACAAGCGAGCCAGGCACGATTCCGCCGCCGAGAACACGGTTGAGCTCCCCCATGTCCGTCTGGATGCGCGGTTCGTCTTCCACGGCAACAGCATTGATGGGCATCGCTTTCTGTTTGACTGCACCCGTATGCTGGAATGCGCCGCGAGGACCTTTCTGTACGATTTCCGTCTCTTCCTCCATCGTGTTCCACTCACCGCAGCCCGGACAGCGGCCCATCCATTTCGGGGATTCGTAGCCGCAGGCGCTGCACATGAATTTTGTCTTCTTTTTTGCCATGTAAGTCCTCCAAACGACGAAGAGGACAGCCCTTCCCCTTTTTTCACACCAAGGGGCGGGCCATCCTGATCATCACTTCCGTATTAGTGTTCCACCATTTCGGCTGTATCGCGGTCGGCCGTGCTGACCGTGAATTCACCGTCTGCATAGTCGACTGTCACTTTTCGGCCGGCAAAGTCCGTGCCTTTCAGCAGCTCTTCCGACAGCCGGTCTTCAACGTGTTTCTGTAAAGCCCGACGGAGCGGCCGCGCTCCATATTCCGGATCGAATCCTTCGTCCGCGATTTTCAGCTTCGCTTCATGGGTCAGTTCGAGACTGATGTCCTGCTCAGCAAGCCGGTCGCTCAGCTCTTGCGCCATGAGTGTCACGATCTCTTCCAGCTGGTCTTTTTCGAGCGAGTGGAAGACGATCATTTCGTCGATCCGGTTCAGGAATTCAGGGCGGAACGCTTTCTTCAGCTCATCCAGCATCTTTTTCTTCATATCTTCGTAGTCCTGCTCCCCATCTTGGAGATTGAATCCGACATACCGGTTCTTCTTCAGTTCCTGGGCGCCAACGTTCGATGTCATGATGATGACGGTGTTCCGGAAATCGACTGTCCGGCCTTTCGAGTCCGTCAGACGGCCGTCTTCCAGTACTTGCAGCAGGATATTGAAGACATCCGGGTGTGCTTTCTCGATTTCATCCAGCAGGACGACGGAGTACGGCTTCCTGCGCACTTTCTCAGTGAGCTGTCCGCCTTCGTCATAGCCGACGTACCCTGGAGGTGATCCGACAAGACGCGACGTCGCATGCTTCTCCATGTACTCGGACATGTCGATCCGGATCATCGAATCTTCATCTCCGAACATCGTTTCTGCAAGCGCGCGGGCAAGTTCCGTTTTCCCGACACCCGTCGGTCCGAGGAAGATGAAGGAACCGATCGGGCGTTTCGGATCTTTCAAACCGGCACGCGCTCTGCGGATCGCTCTCGAGATCGCAGTGACGGCCTCCTTCTGACCGATGACGCGTTTATGCAGTTCCTCTTCCATATTCAGCAGTTTTGCGGATTCGGTTTCGGCGATACGGGCAACCGGGATTCCGGTCCACATCGCGACAACTTCCGCGATATCGTTGACGGTCACTTCGGATTCTTTCTTCCCCTGCTTTTCTTTCCATTCGGTCTTCGTCGTCTCGAGCTCTTCTTTCATCTTCTGCTCTTTGTCGCGATAGGAAGCGGCTTTTTCGAACTCCTGGCTCTGGACCGCTGCATTCTTCTCTGAGCGGATCGCTTCCAGTTTCTTTTCGAGTTCACGCAGGTTCGGCGGTGTCGTATAGGAACGCAGGCGGACTTTCGAACCTGCCTCGTCGATCAGGTCGATCGCTTTGTCAGGCAGGAAACGGTCCGAGATGTACCGATCGGACATTTTGGCAGCGGCTTCAATCGCCTCATTCGTGATCTTGACCCGGTGATGGGCCTCATAGCGGTCACGCAGACCGTTGATGATCAATACGGTTTCCTCGACCGTCGGCTCATCGACCTGGATCGGCTGGAACCGGCGTTCGAGTGCTGCGTCTTTTTCGATATACTTCCGGTACTCATCGAGCGTTGTTGCACCGATACACTGCAGTTCACCGCGGGCGAGTGAAGGCTTCAGGATGTTGGACGCATCGATCGCCCCTTCTGCCCCTCCGGCTCCGATGAGCGTATGCAATTCGTCGATGAACAGGATGATATTGCCCGCCTGGCGGATCTCTTCCATCACTTTCTTCATACGATCCTCGAATTCACCACGGTATTTCGTGCCCGCGACGACAGTTCCCATATCAAGCGTCATGACCCGCTTATCACGCAGGATCTCCGGCACTTCGTTGCTGACGATCTGGAGCGCCAGCCCCTCGGCGATCGCCGTTTTTCCGACACCCGGCTCCCCGATGAGGACAGGGTTGTTTTTCGTGCGGCGTGCCAGCACTTCGATGACCCGTGTGATCTCCTTGCCGCGGCCGATGACCGGATCGAGCGTGCCTTCCCGTGCAATTTCGGTCAGATCGCGTGCCAGGCCGTCCAGTGTCGGTGTTGCAGCCGACGCATTCGCGTTCTGGCTGTTCGCACTTGCTGCATCATCACTGCCGAGCAGCTGGAGCACCTGCTGCCGCGCTTTGTTCAGGCTGACACCGGCATTGTTCAGGACGCGTGCCGCGACACCTTCCCCTTCACGGATCAAAGCGAGCAGGATATGTTCCGTGCCGATGTACGAGTGACCGAGCTTGCGTGATTCGTCCACCGACAGTTCAATCACTTTCTTCGCCCGGGGTGTATAATGGACAATCGGCCCGACGTCCTTGCTGCCTGTGCCGATCAGATTTTCGACCCCGGATTCGATCGTTTCGAAGCTGACACCGATCGCTTCCAGTGCTTTTGCAGCGATGCCGCCGCCTTCACGGATCAGCCCGAGCAGGATATGTTCAGTGCCTATCGCTTCATGCTTCAGTCGGATCGCCTCTTCCTGAGCGAGCTGAAGGACCTTTTGCGCACGTTGTGTGAATCGGTTAAACATCATATTTCTTCCTCTCCTTCTGCACAGACTATTTTTCTTCATCATACCTATCTATATTCAATGGGACCGCTGAACAATCGGCAGTTCCGCGAATTGACTTTGACTATCTTTGATTAGGTTATCGGATTATCGTCTTCTGCGCAAAAAAGACGCTTACGGCGACTCCGGATTCCGGCTGCTGTCCTCCGTCCTGCGCTGCAGCCGTTCCCTGAACAGCTTCGCCCGGCTGCTGTCCAATTCTTCGGACGTCAGCTCTTCCCCCTCGTAGTTCTGGAGGAAGCCGGACTGCATGAAGACCATCAGTTCGTTCAGTATATTCATATCGACATCTTCAATCAGACCGAGGTCGATGCCGAGCCTGACATCGGACAGGCACCGTGCCGCTTCCGCTGAAGGGAGCAGCCGTGCGTACGACAGCGTGCCGAGCGCGCGGAACACACGATTCTCGAGTGCCAGTCTGGACTTGCCGAGCAGCATCTCCCTGGATTTCCGCTCATGGGCGATGATCCGGCTGACGATGTTGGCGAGTTCGGCGAGTATCTCCTTTTCCGACTTGCCGAGTGTCAGCTGATTGGAGACCTGGTAGACGTTCCCCGGCGCTTCACTGCCTTCTCCGTAACTCCCCCGGACGGTCATGCCGAGCCGCGAGACAGCCGGAATGATCCGGTTGATCTGCTTGGTCATGGTCAGCGCCGGTAAATGCAGCATGACCGAGGCGCGCATGCCGGTTCCCGTATTCGACGGGCAGCTCGTCAAATAGCCGAATTGCTCATCGAATGCATACGGCAGCCGGCTCTCCAGCAGATTGTCCGTCTCGTCCGCCTTCTGATAGGCATTTTCGATCTGGAGACCCGGATAGATGCATTGTATGCGCAGGTGGTCTTCCTCATTGACCATGATGCTGACGGTCTCATCTTCCGACAGCAGGACGGCCCCGTACATCACCGCATCCGCCAGCTGAGGACTGATGAGGTGCTTTTCCACAAGCGTCTGCCTGTCGAGTTTCTTCAAATCACTCATTCTGGTATAGGAATACCCTTTTTTCTCCGGGATAAGCAGCGCATCCGCAATGAGCTCCCCGATTTTTTCCGCTTCCTCGTGGGGGAAGGAAATCGGGAACCGGAACCCGCGGAGATTGCGGGCAAGACGGATGCGGGTCGACATGACAATATCGGAATGCTCGCCATGCGGGACCATCCATCCCGTCACGGCGTTCTGCATGTACTTGTCATTCCCCATCCGAAATCCCTCCTTCAGCCGGTTCCGCAGCCAGCTTGCGCTTCCACTCGTTCACTTCATCGCGCAGGACAGCTGCCTGTTCGAATCGTTCTTCCTGGATGGCCTCCTGCATGCTGGCCCGGAGCGCTTCGATCTTTTTCCGGATTGTCATCTTCTCATTGAATGACGCCGGTATCTTTCCCGTATGTGCCGTGCTGCCATTGTGCAGTTTGCCGAATACCCGCGGCAGCCGTTCACGGAATGTGTCGTAGCAGACCGGGCAGCCGAATTTACCGATTTCCAGGAACCTGTGGAAGGTCAGACCGCATTCCGGACATTCCGGCATCCCCTGGTTCCCCCGCGTCTGCGGCTGGATCGCTTCCCCGGTCAGCCACTGAGAGAGGAACTGCTGGATCGACATCGGCTCCTGCTGGGGACTGAAAGAAAACGTCTGCAGATTGAAGGCGCACTGGTCACAAAGGTTCCGTTCCACCGGCCCATTCGGCGTCTCCTGTTTCAAAATGACCGATACCGGCCGTTCCTTGCAATTTTCGCAAAGCATGATAATACCACCTCACTGATTGGTTGGTTGTCCGCTCATTCGGACTGGTCGTAAAGGAGCGAAAACAGCATTGCCTGAAGCACCCGCGCCCGGATCACTTCCCGTTCCTGCAGGGGATAGTGTTTAGCGGCATGATCGACCGCCGCCAGCATCAGGCGTGCTTCGCGTTTCGTCACCGCCTGTTCAGCGAGGAGCCGGTAGATGATATCTTCCGTCATGACGGAAGATGCCCCTTCCTGCAGACTCTCTAAAATATGATCGACGAGCTCCTTGCGTGAATTGGTCTGTATGCGGTGGATCCGGATGTACCCCCCGCCGCCCCGCTTCGACTCGACAGCGTACCCCCGCTCGATCGTGAACCGAGTCTTGATGACGTAGTTGATCTGCGAAGGGACACATTGAAATTTCTCAGCCACTTCATTGCGCTTGATTTCCGCGATTCCATTATCTTCATGTTCGATAATCGACTTCAAATACCCTTCTATGATGTCGGAAATGTTTCGCATCGTTTTCACCTCTTTTGCCGGCAGATTCTTCCGTTGACTTTGACTATCTTTGACTTAATTGTACCGCAACGGAGGAAGGCTGCGCAAGGATTTTGCCGCGGCGCAGCAGTATGCAGCAAGCCCGAATCAGTTGAACGCTCCCTGCATAGTATGATAAAATTGAATGCGTGAAAGATCCTGAGGATTTTTTTCTGACCTCTTTTTTCCTCTCCTTATGTTTGATCCCCAAACAAAAAGCTCCGGGTACACCCATACCGACGGAGGAGATTTACGTATGAACTGGTACGAAAAACTGAGTGAGTATTTCCCAATCGAAGAGATGAAATCAAAAGAGCATATGGACGCCCTGCTGAAAGATAAGCACAATGTCTACCATAAGGATGAAGGGCCGAAACATGTACTTATGTACGTGGAGACCGAATCATTCGTCTTTGTCGATTATCTGTTCGTGTCCGCAGCGTCCCGCGGCGAAGGACTCGGCAAGAAACTGCTGACCAAGCTGAAAGAGAAAGGGAAGCCGATCCTGCTGGAAGTGGAGCCTGTCGATTACGAAGATACCGACACAGCAAAACGGCTGAAATTCTATGCCCGCGAGTCATTCCACCACGCCCAGCGGATCGGCTACAGCAGACGTTCGCTTGCAACAGGCGAGCATACGGACCTCGAGATCCTGTACTGGTCGCCGGATGATGCGGATGAAGAAACGGTCTATGATGCGATGAAGATGACGTATGAAGAGATCCACACGTATAAAGACGATGAGTTTTACGGGGAATCATACGATCCTTGCCATCAAGTGTTAACATTTAAGACCGAAGGCAAACCTAATATCCTGAAAGAGTTCGCAACAGTCGGCGCGTAAGCCCGATGGTTCCATAGAAAAAGCAGAAGCCGTTTCCAGCGCTTCTGCTTTTTTCGTTATTCTCCGAGCGATATATTCGTCATTTCCTTCACCGGCAGGAACAGCTCGCCGGTTTCCTGATAGGTGATGGCAAGCTTATCGCCTTCCTGGATGTATACAGCTTCCGGGACGGATTCCGTTGAAATGAGGAAATTCCGGCCATCCGACGATTTCACCGATACGATCGTATAATCTCCGGCTGATTCCTTATAGACCCGCTTGACCGTGATGGCGGCTTTCGCTTCTGCAGAATTGGAACTTCCCTCCACAGAACTGCCTCCCCGCTGGAGAGCGGTCTTATACAGCTTCAGCGCATCCTTCGGAGAATTGCCGTAGACCGAGATTTCCGGGTTGGCAGCGGATACGATGAAATAATTCTGCAGGAACCCATTGGAATCGAGGACAGGCACAAGCCAGCTCGCTTCCCCGTAGAAGTTGTAGAGCACAGGCATTTCACCGGACCACTTCTTCTCGATAAATTTCTTTTCGATGATCTGGAGAGCCCCCTGGGAGTCCATATAGGATTCTTCCAGATCACCGGTATAGTACGTCCCCTTCCCTGTCCGGCCGTCTGTCAGTGAATAGCCGAGCATCGAGTCGACGCCCTCTTTCGGGCTCGTGAAATCGGTGAAATAATACATCCGCCCGTCTTCCGAGAAAATCGGACTGACATTCGCTTCCGTCCCTTCATCGGACGGCAGTTTGACATCCTTCTTACCGACGACCGAATTCCAGAAACCATGGATGTATTTGCCGAAGTAGCTGTTCTGGAGGCTGACCGCCTGCGGGGAGACCGCGCCATCGATATAGTCCGGAATCTCCGCTAGCGGGAATTTCTCCGATTCGCCCGTCATCGGATCGGTCATGATGATCCCTTTCACATCGAATCCGTTCCTGGCAGTGATGAAGTCCCCGTACGACCGGATGTAGTGCGGATTGCCGTCATCGTCGATTTCGAGCTGGACGTCCCCGTAGAAGATGAGATCCGGGAACTCCAATCTCATATGACGGCCGACCTGTTTGTTGAAATAGGACGTCTCCGTATAGGTCATCTCGGAAGCGATGAATTTCGGGTTGTCCGCAGAATCGGTCGCACTCATGCGGAAGTAGCCGGGTGTCGTCTTGCCGTTCCACCATTTGAAGAACCCTGAGAACTCGACAGGGGCGATGTAGACGAAGTCGTCCTTGACTTTCTGGATCTGCAGATGGCCCAGATCGTAATAGCTCGTGTCCGGCACCTGGCCGAATGCTTTCTTCATCTTGTTCCGTGCGAATTTCGGCGGGACACTTGCCGGGGTCTTCGTTTCGTCGAACGCCTCGATCTCCACCTGCTGGTCCATCTCCACCGCCTCATACTTGGTGTCTGCGTTGAAGAGCGGCGCGGTGAGCACGTAGATGCCCGCTCCTGCTGCGAGGACAGCAGCAATCCCTTTCAATTTACGCATCATGCCGGTGTCAGCAGCCGTCCCGATGATGGCGGCCGCCAGAATCAGTGCCCACAGGGAGGACCAGTGCTGATCCAGGCTGGTCGTGTAGTAGAAAACGGCGATCCCGGCAGTCAGCAGGACTGCAGCCGAGACAAACAGTCCAGCCCGGAGACCTGTGCCGCCTCCCTTTTCTTCCGTGCCCAGCTTCCTGGAGAACGGAACCGCAAGCAGTGCTGACAGAACGCCTGCCGCGAGAGAAAAAACTAGTAAGTGAATCATTGCTTCGCCCTTCTTTCCGAGGTAGACTTCTTTTCTGTCTTACCATACGGATGAGAGCGCAATCCGTTTCACTTCACATCCCCCATTTTTCCGAAAGACCGCAAAATCGCGGTACACATGGCGAGGAATACGACAATCCATGAACCGACTGCCAGAAAAGCCATCCCTTCCGACAGGACCGATACAAACGGCAGCTGAAGCGCTTTTGAAAACTGGAATGTTCCGGCTGTGTACATGGCCAGCGGGAACACCATACTCCAGATCTGCGGATTGTAGCGGATCGGCGGACGGTGGAATCCATAATGCCAGATCGTCAGGATCACCAGCAGAGGGATCCACCAGGTGCCTGTAATCCAGAAGAACAGCGTGAATCCTTTCAGGAATGGCGTAATCTCATTGATAAGCGGGAAATACTCGGCATGCAGGATCAGACTGGAACCGGCAAGTGTCGTGATCGCCAAGGCGCCCATGCTGATCCAGTACGGCGGCGATAATTCGCCGTAGGAAAACCGGACAAATGCAAAGCGGTAGAAGATGAGGGCCATCAGCGGGAGATAGAGCATGCTGCCCAGGAAGTACATGGATAACGATGTGAACAAAAGGATGTCCTGATGCTGATGGACAGATGGCGACAGCAGGGTTCCAAGCACAGCAATGGATTGTGTCGCGACAGAGGACAGCAGCCATGTGCCATTGAACCCTTTTTCAAGCGGCGGTTTCTCTTTCCGGATGGTCATCGCCGTGAAAAACGTATACATAATAACAGCCCAGAGGATGAGTGCGGTGAACCAGAGGACTTTCGCTATCATGATGCAGCCGCCTGTCAGCAGCAGCTGGCTCCCGAAGACAGCCGTCCCGGCAACCAGAGTGAAAAAGCCCGCTCCTTTGCTGTGGCTGACGACATCAACCCGCACTTCACGCGGCCAGCGGAACAGACGTATCAGCGTCATCAGCCAGAGGACCGTATACAGCACTGTATTGACTGCGATCAGAATAGGCGCAAGTCCGTGGAATCCAAGCAGGTTGAGCCCGACTGCGAGAGCGCCCGTAGCCATGACGGAGGCGAAACTGCCTGGAAACAGATGCTTGGCCTGCTTCATCAGTATATCGATCATCGTTCTGTCTCCTTTTTCGTCTGAGAATAATTACACTATTCCCCACTCAGCAGCCGGCAAGCCTGAAAACGCTGAAAACCCGCCTGCGGCAATAGCAGGCGGGTGCATGGAACGCATTTACAGTGACCGGCGGATTTTGAGGATGCGCACCATCCGATGGCCGAATATGCCGGCAAGGACTGCCAAAATGACATCTTTCGGGATTGTCGGAAGCATCCAGATCCAGGCGATTTTATACGTGAATGCATCCGGCGCGGCTGCCCAGAGCTTGTACGCCGCGTACATCCAGTTCGTGCCGATCGCATAGTTGATGACGAATCCGATAAGTGCTGCAGCGATGAAGGCAGGCAGGGTGCCTTTCTTCTCGACTATTTTACCGGCAGCGTATGCCACAGCTATGAAGGAAAGGATAAAGCCGAATTGTGTACTGACGACCGTACTGAAACCTCCGCCGAATTTTGCGAAGACCGGCGCGCCGGCCAGGCCGATCGCCATATATACCGTCATGGCGGCAGCGCCGTAGCGGCTTCCGAGAAGCAGGCCGGCCAACGTCGCGAAAAACGTCTGCAGCGTGATCGGCACGCCGCTGACCGCCATCGCGGGTATGAAATACGTAATATTCGCCCCGATCATCATCAAAGCCGCGAACATGGCGGAATAGACGAGGCCGAGTGTACCGGATATCGTTTTCGACCGGTTCGGTTTCATTGCTGCTGTTGTTCCCATCCCAGACACCCCTTAACTATTTGTATGGATTAAGAATAAGTGTCTTTTGGATTTGTGTCAACTCAATTTTAACTTAGGTTGACTCAATTTCAGTCAAAAAAAACGGACAGGCGCTTCCCCGTCCGTCAGCGGCGCTCCCCTTCGTCTTTCGGGAACAGGAAAAATGAAATGACCCCGCTGACGATCATCGCGCCTATCGTTATATACAATCTGGACATGACGGGCACATCCGTATAATTTCTGCTTAGCATCACCCAGGCGATCCCGCCGACCAGCAGCGCAATCGGGATGATGAATTTAAACGCCCGCATAGCAATCCCCTTTCCGTACTTGTCCACCAGTTTACCATATCCGGCCGGGGATGGGACAGGGCCGTATACCTCTTTCCTCCGATCACCGGCTGCCATGATGGAGACATCAATTCGTCTATTGACGGAACTCTCAAACAACGGTATGATATGTTCAATAATTATTACAACTGAATAGTCATTCTTATCAAGAGAAGCGGAGGGACTGGCCCTGTGATGCTTCAGCAACCAGCCATATGGTCAGGTGCTAATTCCAGCGGATACAGGATCCGGCAGATGAGGAGAAGACAATCATTATACAGATGACAAAGCCTTCTTCGTTTTGCGAAAAGGCTTTTTTTCTATTCTCTGCTTCAGCGCACTGCCGCAAGAAAGGACGGATGATCAGATGGACTTATTGGAACGCTTGAAAAACGAAGTGCTCGTCGGCGATGGCGCAATGGGGACCTTGCTGTACGCCGAAGGGCATGATTTCTGTTACGAACAGCTGAATGTGGAGAAACCGGAACTGATCGGAGACATCCACCGGCAGTACATCGCTGCCGGCGCGGATATCATCCAGACGAACACCTACAGCGCCAATGCGGTGAAACTCGCCCGGTACGGCCTGGAGCACCGTGTCAGGGAATTCAACGAAGCGGGCATCGCCATCGCAAAGGAAGCTGCCGAAGCCGGCGGTCAGTACATACTCGGCACCATCGGCGGGCTGCGCAGTGTCGGTAAGAACGAAGTCTCTCCCGAAGAAGTGCCGGCGATCGTCCGGCAGCAGGCGGAAGTGCTGCTCGCCGGCGGTCCGGACGGCCTGCTGCTGGAAACGTACTATGATTTCGATGAACTGAGCGCGGTCGTTACCCAGTTGCGGAAGCTTACAGATATCCCGCTGATCGCGCAAGTGTCCATGCACGAACCCGGGGTGCTGCAGAACGGACTTCAGCTGAATGAGGCGCTGCACCGTCTCGAGTCTCTCGGCGCCGATGTGGTCGGTGTCAACTGCCGGCTCGGCCCGTATCACACCATCCAGGCATTCGAAGGGGTCGACCTGCCGGAGAAGGCATTCCTGTCCGCCTATCCGAATGCCAGCCTGCTCGACGTGGAGGACGGCCGGATCGTCTATGTGTCGGAGACGGATTATTACGGGAGAGCGGCAAAGATGCTGCAGGAAGAAGGCGTCCGGCTGATCGGCGGCTGCTGCGGCACGACGCCTGCACACATCTCGGCTGTTAAGACGAGGCTGGCCGGAACGGTGCCGATCTCGGAAAAGAAAACTGCAGAGCGTAAACCGGTCATCATCCGTGAACCGGAGCCGGCCCGCTATGAGCCGCTGCACGAGAAAGCGAAGCGTGAACGGACGATCCTCGTGGAGCTGGATACACCGAGGCACCTGGAGACGGAAAACTACCTGGAAGGCGCAAGACAGCTGAAAAAGGCAGGTGCGGACGCCGTAACGATGGCGGATAACTCCCTCGCCTCCCCGCGCATCAGCAATGTGGCCATGGCGTCCCTCGTGAAGCATCAGGATGATGTCCGGCCGCTCGTGCACATCACATGCCGCGACCGCAACCTGATCGGACTGCAGTCCCATCTGATGGGGCTTGATGCACTTGGTATCCACGACATTCTCGCAGTGACCGGGGATCCGACGAAAATCGGGGACTTCCCCGGGGCGACCAGTGTCTATGATGTATCGAGCATGGAGCTGTTCCAACTCATCAAACAGCTGAACAAAGGGATTTCCTTCTCCGGCAGACCGCTGCGCAAAAAAGCGAATTTCTCGGTTGCGGGCGCCTTCAATCCGAATGTCCGTGTCGTGGAGCGCGCGGTCAAGCGGCTGGAGAAGAAGATTGAGAACGGCGCGGATTATTTCATCTCCCAGCCGGTCTATACGAAAGAGAAGATCATCGAGATCCATGAAGCGGTCAGCCATCTCGAAACACCGATCTTCCTCGGAATCATGCCGCTGACGAACAGCCGCAATGCCGAGTTCCTCCATCACGAAGTGCCGGGCATCAAACTGTCCGATGACGTGCTCGCGCGCATGAAGGATTGCGGGGATGACCGGGAGGCAGCCACAGCGGAAGGGCTCCGCATCGCCAAGGAACTGATCGACACAGCGGCAGGACTCTTTAACGGGATCTATCTGATCACACCATTCCTGCGCTATGACATGACAGCTGAACTGATCCGCTATATAAAAGAAATCGACGCCGAAGCAGAAAGGGAGATGCACCATGCCGCAATCACGCATTGAGACAGAACTGAAGAAGAGGATACTGGTCATGGACGGCGCGATGGGCACGATGCTGCAGAACGCGGACCTGACTGCGGAAGATTTCGGCGGCGACGCCTTCGAAGGCTGTAACGAGTATTTGAACCTGACGAAGCCTGAAGTGCTCAGGAAGATCCACCGGGAATACCTCGAGGCAGGCGCCGATATCATTTGTACGAATACGTTCGGCGGAACACCTGTCGTCCTGGATGATTATGACCTTGGCAGTCGTGCGGAGGAGATCAACCGGAGAGGGGCGGAGCTCGCCCGCAGTGCGGCCGACAACTATTCGTCACCTGAACAGCCGAGATTCGTCGCAGGGGCGATGGGTCCGACGACAAAGACACTGTCCGTGACGGGCGGTATTACGTTCGACCGGCTGGCAGATGACTTCTATGTCCAGGCGAAAGGGCTGATCGAAGGCGGCGCTGACCTGCTGCTAATGGAGACGAGCCAGGATATGCTGAACGTCAAAGCGGGAACGGTCGGCATCCGGCGGGCGTTCGAAGAGACCGGCCGTGAACTGCCGGTCATGATCTCCGGGACGATCGAACCGATGGGGACAACACTCGCAGGCCAGAGCATCGAAGCGTTCTATGTATCGATCGAACATATCCGGCCGCTGTCCGTCGGGCTGAACTGTGCGACCGGCCCGGAATTCATGACGGACCATCTGCGGTCGCTGTCGGAGCTTGCAACCGGATTCGTCAGCTGTTATCCGAACGCCGGCCTCCCCGATGAAGAAGGGCATTACCACGAATCGCCCGAGTCGTTATCGACCAAGCTGGAAGGCTTCGCCGAAAAGGGCTGGCTGAACATCGTCGGCGGCTGCTGCGGGACAACGCCTGCCCATATCCGGGCGATCCGGCAGGCCGTTGATGGCAAAACACCGCGCACACGGCCTGCCGAGGAGGATGCACACGGGCATGTGGTGTCCGGTATCGAACCGCTCCTCTATGATCCAAGCATGCGCCCGATCCTGGTCGGTGAACGGACGAACGTCATCGGTTCGCGCAAATTCAAACAGCTGATCGCCGATGGCAAGATCGAGGAGGCGGCGGAAATCGCCCGGGCCCAAGTGAAGAATGGCGCACATGTCATCGATGTCTGTCTGGCGAATCCCGATCGCGATGAACTGACGGATATGAGAGACTTCATGCGGGAAGTCGTCAAGAAGGTGAAAGTGCCGTTCGTCATCGACTCGACGGATGAACAGGTCATCGAGGAAGCATTGAAATACTCACAGGGAAAGGCGATCATCAATTCCATCAATCTGGAGGATGGCGAAGAACGCTTCGATGCCGTTCTGCCCATCGTCAAGAAGTACGGTGCCTCGGTCGTCGTCGGGACGATCGATGAAACCGGCATGGCGGTGACGCGTGAGCGGAAACTCGAGATTGCCGAGCGGTCCTATGAACTACTGACGGGTAAGTGGGGGCTCGCGCCCGAAGACATCATCTTCGACCCGCTCGTCTTCCCCGTCGGCACGGGAGACGCGCAATACATCGGATCCGCCGTGGAAACGATCGAAGGGATCCGGCTTATCAAGGAGAAGCTGCCGCGTGCGCTGACTGTACTCGGTGTCAGCAACGTATCATTCGGCCTTCCCGGCGTCGGACGCGAAGTGCTGAATGCCGTGTATCTGTACCACTGCACACAGGCCGGGCTCGATTATGCGATCGTCAACACCGAGAAACTGGAACGGTATGCATCCATCCCCGAGAAGGAGATCAAAATGGCGGATGACCTGCTGTTTTCGACGACAGACGAAACACTTGCTGCGTTCACTGAATTCTACCGGGGGAAGAAGAAGGAGAAAACCGAAGATGATATCCCGAAAACCGTCCCCGAGCGGCTCGCCTACTACGTCGTCGAAGGGACGAAGGAGGGGCTGATCCCCGACCTGGACGCAGCGCTGACCCAGTATGACGAACCTCTGGATGTCATCAACGGCCCGCTGATGACAGGGATGGCGGAAGTCGGACGTCTCTTCAACGCGAACCAGCTGATCGTTGCGGAAGTGCTGCAGAGTGCGGAAGTGATGAAAGCATCCGTTTCATATCTCGAGCAGTTCATGGAGAAGAAAGAGGACGATAACGGCAAGGGGAAGATCGTGCTCGCCACCGTCAAAGGGGATGTGCACGACATCGGCAAGAACCTGGTCGAGATCATCCTGAGCAACAACGGCTTCAAGGTCATCGATATCGGCATCAAAGTGACCCCTGCTGAACTGATTGACGTCATCCGGAAAGAGAAGCCCGATATCGTCGGCCTGTCAGGACTGCTCGTGAAGTCCGCCCAGCAGATGGTGCTGACGGCGCAGGACTTCAAGGCGGCGGGCATCGATCTGCCCGTCATGGTGGGCGGCGCGGCACTCACCCGCCGGTTCACGGACACGAAGATCTCCCCGGAATATGACGGGCCGGTCATCTACGCGAAGGATGCCATGCAGGGACTCGACCTTGCCAACCGTCTGCAGAGCGACGGCAAGGACGCACTCCTGCTCGAACTCGATGAACAGCTCGAGAAGCGCGCGGCCAATGATGCCATCAAAGCGGCGAAAGCAGAGGCGCGTGCCGATTCCGCGGTGGCGGTCGCCATCCGGCCCGTCAAGACGGTGCGGGAAGATGCGCCGGTCTTCGTGCCCGGGGATCTGAAGAAACGCGTGCTGCGGGACTATTCAATTGCGCATCTGTCTCCGTACGTCAACATGCGGACGCTCATCGGGCATCATCTCGGACTCCGGGGGAACGTGGACGCCATGCTGCGGAAACAGGAACCCCGCGCCGTCGAGCTGCACGAGATGGTGACCGGGTTCCTGAACTCCGGGAAGCTCGGGGCGTCCGGTATGTATCAGTTCTTCCCGGCTCAGGCAGACGGGGACGATGTCATCATCTATGATCCGGCTGATGCGACGACGGAAATCGAGCGGTTCACGTTCCCGCGCCAGGACCAGGAACCGTTCTTATGTCTGGCGGATTATCTGAAAACCGTGCAGAGCGGTGAATTGGACTATGTCGCCTTCATGCAGGTGACAGCCGGCCATGGCGTCCGCGCAGAAGCCGAGCGCCTGAAAGCGGACGGCAAGTTCCTCGAAAGCCATGCGTTCCAGGCGACCGCGCTCGAACTCGCGGAAGGGTTCGCGGAACGCGTGCACCAGGAGATCCGCGACCAGTGGGGCTTCCCGGACGCCACCGACTTTACGATGAAAGACCGCTTCGCGGCAAAGTACCAGGGGCAGCGGTTTTCCTTCGGCTACCCCGCCTGTCCGAACCTCGAAGACCAAGCCAAGCTATTCGGCCTGCTGAAACCCGAGGAAATCGGTGTCCATTTGACGGAGGAGTTCATGATGGAACCGGAAGCGTCCGTCTCCGCCATCGTCTTTGCCCATCCGGATGCCCGCTACTTCAATGTCGAGTGAACGGAAAAAGAGAGCCTGCAGGCATCGGCCTGCAGGCTCTTTTGCGTTTATTATCGTCTGCCCCACGGCATAGGACCCGGTCCCATCTGAGGACCCCATGGACCCATCCCCGGTCCGTAACCCGGCATGGCCTGGACGGTCTGGCCCGGCATTGTTTCGTTCACTTCTGTGTAATAGTGGCGCGGCACTTGTACGGTATGCTGACGGTTGACGTTCACGAACGGGTGGACCACCGGCAGTTCCTGCGGTGTGAACGTATCGTGATAGCGGTACTGTGTCGGGCAGATGACCGGCTGTGCCGCGCTGTTGCATGGCTGCATCGGCGGCATCGGCTGCGGTCTCATTCCACAGCGGTTCTGATTGGAATGCATCATCTCATCACCTCCTCCCTCCATTACATGCAAATGAGCCGAACTGAAGCGGGCTTGCGCCTCGGAGGAAAAAAGATTCGCTAGTTATGTTTTCCGGATCCATCCATGCATCAAAAAAACCTTCCGGCTGGAAGGTTTTCTCATTGATAGTCCCTTGGGAGTTCGTGTTCATCGAACCCATACTCCGGCGGGGGTGCCGGACGGTGTGCAATCCGTCTGCTGAAATCCGGTGCTCCTTCGCCGATCATCTGCAGGCTTGCGATATAGTCAGGATCGCTGCGCAGATTCATTTCGTCTGGATGAATGTGCTGACGTTCCACTTGGATCACCTTCCCCTGATGTTTTCACATGGCAGGACAACAGTGCGTGAACAAGATCTGCGACAAAACAGACAACAGACTTCCTACCTCTTACTCTATCATATTCCGCGTCTCATTACAATACTATTCATTCTATTCAGATAGTTATACAGCTATCGCCTTGTTTCAGCTCTTTCCATTTCGGCTATAGTATAAAGACCATAAGCAGTGAGGAGGCTGTCGCATGAAACGCATTATCCTGTTTGACGGCGAATGTAATTTCTGTGATGCAAGCGTACAATTCATCATAAAACGCGACCCTTATGAATATTTCCAGTTTGCCGCGTTGGAAAGTGAGACCGGCAGGCAGCTGGCGGAGGACTATCATATTCCTGATGATGTGGACAGCATGGTCCTCATCGAAAACGGCAAGACCTATATGAAGTCAGGGGCCGCCCTGCGGATTGCGAAGAAACTGGATGGACTTTGGCATCTCGCCTTCCTGTTCATCCTCATTCCGGCGCCGATCCGGGACAGCGTCTATGATTTTGTGGCGCGCAACCGGTACAAATGGTTCGGGAAGAAAGAGGAAGCCTGCATGCTTCCATCGCCATCCGAGCGGAAACGGTTCATCTGAAAAAAAGACGGCTCCCCACTCACGGGAAGCCGTCTTTTCTCATGTCTGTAATTGGTCCGTCTCTTCTTTCGTGAACGCCCGCGACCGGGTAAGAAACCGCTTGCCTTCCACCCCTTCGAGGGAAAACATGCCGCTCCGCCCGTCAACGACGTCGATGATCAGCTGGGTATGCTTCCAGTAATCGAACTGCGACTTGAGCATATAGAACGGGACTCCTCCGATATGGCCAAGCAGGACATCCTGACTGCCGATGAGCAGGTCCCCCTCCGGGTAGCACATTGGAGAGGAACCGTCACAGCAGCCCCCTGACTGGTGGAACATGAGCGGACCGTGTTTCTGTTCCAGCAGTCGGATGAGGGCGAGTGCCTCTTCCGTCGCTGTGACTCGTTCCGTCATCTGCGGTTCACCTCTTTCCGATCAGAAGAACCCTTGTTTCTGTTCGCTGTAGCTGACGAGCATGTTCTTCGTCTGCTGGTAATGTTCGAGCATCATCAGGTGATTCTCACGGCCGATGCCAGATGCTTTATAGCCGCCGAACGCCGCATGTGCAGGATAGGCATGGTAGCAGTTCGTCCAGACCCGGCCGGCTTCAATTCCGCGGCCGAACCGGTAGGCCGTGTTCATGTCGCGTGTCCAGACGCCTGAACCGAGGCCGTACAGCGTATCGTTCGCGATCTCGAGCGCCTCTTCTTTTGTTTTGAATGTCGTCACGGCGACGACCGGTCCGAAGATCTCCTCCTGGAAGATCCTCATTTTGTTATGGCCCTTGAATACCGTCGGTTTGACATAGTAGCCGCCAGACAGATCCCCGTCGAGCTTGTTCTGCTCGCCGCCTGTCAGGCATTCGGCCCCTTCCTGCTTGCCGATGTCCAGATAGGAAAGGATCTTCTCCAGCTGCTCGTTCGAGGCCTGTGCGCCCATCATCACAGTCGGATCGAGCGGATTGCCGATCTTGATGGCTTCGACACGGGCGAGCGCACGCTCCATGAATTCGTCATAGATCGATTCCTGGATGAGCGCACGGGACGGGCATGTGCACACTTCCCCCTGATTCAGGGCAAACATGACAAACCCTTCCACCGCCTTGTCCAGGAAGTCATCGTCCTCCGCCATGACGTCTTCAAAGAAGATGTTCGGCGACTTTCCGCCAAGTTCCAATGTAACCGGGATGAGATTCTGTGACGCGTACTGCATGATCATCCGGCCGGTCGTCGTTTCGCCCGTGAATGCGACTTTACCGATCCGCGGGTTCGAAGCGAGCGGTTTGCCCGCCTCCAGCCCGAAGCCGTTCACGACGTTCAGGACACCCGGCGGCAGCAGATCTTCGATCAGTTCGACGAGCACCAGGATTGAGGCCGGTGTCTGTTCCGCCGGCTTGAGGACGACACAGTTCCCTGCCGCAAGTGCCGGCGCAAGCTTCCAGACAGCCATGAGGATCGGAAAGTTCCATGGGATGATCTGCCCGACGACGCCGATCGGCTCATGGAAGTGGTAGGCGACCGTATCGTTATCGATTTGGCTGACGCCGCCTTCCTGCGCGCGGACGGCTGAAGCGAAGTAGCGGAAATGGTCGATGGCAAGCGGCAGGTCGGCGTTCAATGTCTCACGCACCGCCTTGCCGTTCTCCCAAGTCTCCGCCACTGCGAGCATTTCCAGGTTCTGTTCCATGCGGTCGGCGATTTTCAGCAGGATATTGGCCCGTTCCGTAACGGACGTCTTCCCCCAAGCGTCTTTTGCAGCATGCGCCGCATCCAGCGCCAGCTCGATGTCCTCCTCCTTCGAGCGTGCCACCTGCGTGAACACCTTGCCTGTGACCGGTGACGGATTATCGAAGTACTCGCCGCTCAGCGGTGCCGTCCATTTCCCGTTGATGAAATTATCGTAGCGTTCCTTGAAGTTTACAAGCGCCCCTTCTGTGTTCGGATTTGCATATGCCTGATTCTCGACCTGCTGTACCATTTCCATTCCTCCCGTTTGTCAGTGTATTTGTAATTCCGGCTGTTTTGATCAGCCATCCATCCTACGCCGGCTTGTCCGGCCGCATGAAAGATGTATACGCTTTCATTCCGCAAAATAAAAAATGGTCGTTTCCCTATCACTATATCTGACTACTCAAACTATTACAACTTTATTCTGCAATAATTGCTTTCATAATTTACAACCCGGCAACAAGCCGGTAATAATTTGTTCATAACTCCCGCTTACAATGAATGTACGATAGAAAACAAAGGGAGAGATCACGTATGAATACATCGAAAACGAAATGGATCCTATCGACAGTGGGAGCCGGTGCGCTCGGTTCGGTGCTGACGCTCGGCGCCGTCCTGAATACGGACGTGCTGGCCCAGAAGACGGATGTCCAGTCCGCGGAAAAGACAGAAGCCGCACAGCCGTACAACGTAAAGCAGACAAGCACAGCGGCGCTCCCTCTTTCCGACATGGTGGCCAAGGCCGGCAAAGCGATTGTCGCTATTGAAAACTATCAGACGGCAGGGAACCGGTTCGCCGGTAATGCCGAATCGCAGAAGGCTGGAACAGGGTCCGGAGTCGTCTATAAGACGGACAGCGAGCATGCATATGTCGTCACGAACAATCACGTCATCGAAAACGCTTCGAAACTCGTCATCACGACAGCGGGCGGACAAAAAGCAGACGCCGAACTTGTCGGTGCAGATCCGCTGACCGATATCGCGGTCGTGAAGATGGATAAGAACTATGCGGAAGGGATGCTGGCACTCGGGGACTCCAGCAAGCTGCGTGCCGGTGATCCGGTCGTTGCAATCGGCAATCCGCTCGGCATCGATTTTTCAGGAACTGTCACACAGGGCATCGTCAGCGCGCCTTCACGCTCCATCGCCGTGGATACCGCAGCCGGCAAGTGGGAAATGGACGTCATCCAGACAGACGCCGCCATCAACCCCGGGAACAGCGGCGGCGCTCTCGTCAATACGGCAGGCGAGCTGATCGGTATTAA
The DNA here is from genome assembly GCF_000826145.2 of Sporosarcina koreensis. GTDB lineage: Bacteria > Bacillota > Bacilli > Bacillales_A > Planococcaceae > Sporosarcina > Sporosarcina trichiuri. The sequence goes on along the minus strand of NZ_LN651335.1, from coordinate 210,677 downwards.
CAGCCTGAAGATTGAACAGAGCGGCGTCGAAGGACTTGGGTTTGCTATCCCGAGCAACGAAGTCAAAACGCTGGCGGCACAGCTTATGAAGAACGGTAAAATCGACCGTCCGTATATCGGCATCGGACTCATCGATCTTGCAGACGTACCGGAAATGTATGTCAGAGATCTGCCTGAGGAGGTCCATGGCGGTGTCATGGTCGGCAGTGTCGACGCCTCCTCCCCCGCGGGGAAAGCCGGCTTCAGAGAGCAGGATGTCATCACAGCCGTCAACGGCAAGGCGGTCGAGTCGTCCGCGGACTTGCGCAAACTGCTGTATACCGACCTGCATATCGGCGACCGGGCGAAGTTCACAATCTACCGGAACGGCGATAAGATGGAACTTACATCCCAGCTTGCCAGCAGCTCCTCCGCCACTGAATAATCGCGATCGATCCAGCCGTCCTGAAAACGGAGTATCCCTTTTCAGGACGGCTTTGCCTATGTGTGAAACAGTTGCGCAGCCGCCTTGTTTTCAGATAGGTTAAGACTATACAGGAGGCGATGGCCGTTGAAAATCCTTGTTATCGAAGATAACGAAAACGTATCGCAGATGATCGAGCTGTTCTTTGTGAAGGAAGGGATCGAGGGGCAGTTCATCACCGACGGCAGAGAGGGGCTCCGCCGGGCGCAGGAAGAGAACTGGGACTGCCTCATCGTCGACTGGATGCTGCCGTCGACGGATGGAGTCGCCATCTGCCGGTCACTCCGGTCTGACGGCAATGACGTTCCGATCATCATGCTGACGGCCAAAGACACGGAGTCGGACCAGGTGCTCGGCCTCGAGATGGGCGCCGATGATTATGTGACGAAACCGTTCAGTCCGCTCGCCCTCATGGCGCGCATCAAGGCGGTCACACGAAGGAGAGGCTCTGCTTCCGGCGGCGTACATCTCTTGCAGGCCGGCTTGTTCAAGGTGGATGAACAGGCCCGTCAAATCACGGCTGATGGGCGTCTGATCGATAATCTGACACCTAAGGAGTACGATCTGCTTGTGTTCTTCATCCGCCACCCGAAGCAGGTATTCAGCCGGGACCAGCTGCTAGAACACGTGTGGGGATTCGACTTCTACGGGGACGACAGGACGGTCGATGTGCACGTGAAACGTCTGCGGACAAAACTCGGCCGTCTCGGGGCGTCCGCCATCCAGACAGTCTGGGGTGTCGGCTACAAGTTCGACGGCTTCCCGGAGGACGTCCGATGAAAGTGAATGTGTTCACCCAGCAGCTGATCAGCCACGTCACCGTGATCCTGGCGGCCATCCTGTTGGCCGGCTTCCTGTTCTCCCATTTCTTTGAGCAATACGTATACGATACGAAAACAGAGGAGCTCACCCAGTACGGGCAGTCGCTCCTGAGCGATCTCGGCCGCAGCAGCCAGCCGGCGGATGCGGTGCTGCGCTCATTCGGCCGGGTGCTGAAGAGCCGGGAGATCGAGTACAGCCTGTTCGATGAGCAGTCGAAGATCATCTACTCGACAGGTCTCCGGACGCCGCTGATCGAGCTGGATGAATCCGAATGGACGAAACTGCAGGACGGTGAAACGATCTCCGTCAGGCAGGAACAGGAGCGGTTCAGCCAGGCTGTGACCTTCGTGCTCCTCCCTTATTTCCAGCACGGGCAGTTTGTCGGCGGCGTCCTGCTGACGTCACCAATCGGGGGTACGCAGACCGTCATCGCACAGATGAACCGGTACCTGGTCTATGCAGCAATCGCCGCACTGGCAGCCGCCGTCCTTCTCAGCGGATTGTTCGCGCTCTATTACGGCCGCCGGATCCGAAAGATACGAAGGGCGGCATCAGCCGTTTCCTCCGGGGATTACTCGATCCGGCTGGCAACTTCCGGACGGGATGAGATCGATGAGCTGGCGGCTGATTTCAATGCGATGGTCCGTGATCTGCATGCTTCCCATGAAGAGATCGAAAACCTTGAAAACCGCAGACGCCAATTCATGGCGGATGTCTCCCACGAACTGCGCACACCGCTGACGACGATCCGCGGAACGATCGAGGGCCTGCAGAACGACATGATCCCCAACCAGCAGCGCCGGAAAGCACTTGGACTTGCGGGCAGCGAAACGAAGCGGCTGCTCCGGCTCGTCAATGAAAACCTCGACTACGAAAAGATCCGCTCCAACCAGATCACGCTCGTGAAACAGGAGATCCGGATTCTGGATCTGTTCGAAATCGTCCGTGATCAGCTCGAACCGCTGGCAGAAGAACGCCGGACAGCCATAACCGTCCAAGCATCGGAATCGATGACTGTCCATGCCGACTATGACCGCCTTACACAGATCCTGCTGAACATTACGAAAAACAGCATCCAGTTCACAGAAGACGGCACCATCGCCCTGTCCGCATGTCATGAGGACGGCCTGGATATCCTCGAAATAGAGGATACAGGCATTGGCATGACGCCTGAAGAAGTCGAACGGATCTGGAGCCGTTTCTATAAAGCGGTCGACTCCCGGGCTTCGAACCCGTACGGGGAATCCGGACTCGGCCTGTCCATCGTCCGGCAGCTCGTCAGCCTGCACGGGGGGACGATTGACGCAGTGAGCCGGAAAGGTCAGGGGACTCGTTTCGTGATCCGCCTGCCGCATGCAGCAGACTGAACGGCAGCAGTATTTGCAAATCCGCTGTTTTTTCCTGCCGTCCTGCATGGTAAACTGGGCAGATGCAGCCGGCAGACGGCTGAAATTCAGCAGAACGGAGCTTTTTCTTACATGACAGCTTATTTACAGCAGCATTGGTTTTCAAATATACGCGCCGATATCCTTTCCGGAATCGTCGTGGCACTCGCCCTTATTCCGGAAGCGATCGCATTCTCGATCATCGCAGGGGTCGATCCGATGGTCGGCCTGTACGCATCCTTCATCATCGCGGTCGTCATTTCCTTCACCGGCGGACGTCCGGCCATGATTTCGGCGGCGACCGGCTCGATGGCCCTCCTGATGACACCGCTGATCCGGGACTACGGTCTCGACTATCTGCTTGCCGCGACGATTCTGACAGGGGTTCTGCAAGTGATATTCGGCGTCTTCAAAGTCGCGAAACTCATGAAGTTCATACCGAATGCCGTCATGATCGGCTTCGTCAATGCACTGGCCATCCTGATCTTCATGGCGCAGGTGCCGCACTTCTTCGGGATTTCCACCATGACGTATGTATTCGTCGCCATCACTCTGCTGATCGTCTATATCCTGCCGCGCTTTTTCACAGCTGTACCGGCTCCGCTTATCGCGATCATCGTGCTTTCGGCCGCGGCGATCTATTCAGGCGCGGATCTGCGTACTGTCGGTGATCTGGGGCAGATTACACAGTCCCTGCCGAATTTCCTGCTGCCGAACGTTCCGTTCACGCTGGAGACGCTGCTCATCATTTTGCCTTATTCGCTTGCACTCGCGATTGTCGGCCTGCTGGAGACATTGCTGACCGCAACGATTGTGGATGAAATGACAGAGACCGGCAGCGAGAAGAACCGGGAAGCGCGCGGTCAGGGAATCGCCAATATCGTAACCGGGTTCTTCGGCGGCATGGCGGGCTGCGCGATGATCGGCCAGTCGGTCATCAACGTTAAATCCGGCGGACGGACAAGGCTGTCGACACTGGTCGCCGGGATGTTCCTCATGTTTCTCATTCTGGTGCTCGGCGAATGGGTCGTCCAGATTCCGATGCCTGTCCTTGTCGGGATCATGATCATGGTGTCCGTCGGCACGTTCGACTGGGGCTCATTCAGCTATTTGCGGAAAGCGCCGAAAGCCGATGCAGCTGTCATGCTGACGACCGTCGTCATCGTTGTTGCTACGGACGATCTGTCGAAGGGTGTGCTCGCGGGCGTCATCCTGAGCGCCGTCCTGTTCGTCGCAAAGATTTCGAAGATCGAAGTCGTCCGGATCGCCGAGCCATCCGCCGTCCGTTATGCAATCAAAGGCCAATTATTTTTCGCATCCGTTGAAACTTTCCAGAATTCGTTTAAAATGGAGGAAACGGCAGATACGGTCATCCTCGATTTCACCGATTCCCAAGTGTGGGATGATTCCGCCGCTGTTGCTGTTTCCAAACTGACGGACGCGTACCGGCTCCGCGGTGTCCATGTGGAACTGAAAGGACTCGGGGACTCTGGCAGGCGTCTGCTGCGCGGACTGGACGCCTGACTTCAGACAGATGAAAGAGGTGATGTGCATGTACACGAACATCCTGCTCGCGACCGATGGCTCTGACAACTCTCTCCGTGCCGCACGCGAGGCGGCTCGGATTGCGAACTGTTCGGATGACAGTCTCATCACCATCCTGTTCGTCGCTGACTTCGACAAGGCGAAAGAAGCTGTTCTGCATGCGCCAAGCAGAGAGGCGCTCGAGGCGGCACGAAAAAAGCAGGTCCTGCCGATCGAAAAGATTTTGCAGGAATACGCGGCACCTTACCGGATCCACATCCTCCACGGCGATCCTGCTGCGGAGATCATCAACTTTGCGCATGCCGAGAATACGGATTTAGTGGTCATCGGCAGCCGGGGACTGAACGCTTTGCAGGAGATGCTGCTCGGCAGTGTCAGCCACAAAGTCATGAAACGGGTGTCCTGCCCGGTGCTGCTCGTAAAATAGCAAACCGCCGCTCCTTTACCGGAACGGCGGTTTTTCTTTCACTTCATATGCTGGAGGGCTTCCGCCACGCGGACGGTGCGCTTCGCCTGATGGGCGACCGCTTCCTGGATCGCCTTGCGGTCGGTTTTCATTTCACCGGCCTGGTCGACGGCCACGCTTGTGCCATATGGGTTCCCGCCTGCTGCGAACAGGACGGGGTCCGTATAGCCCGGTGCCGCGACGATCGCGCCCCAGTGATACATCGTCGTATAGAGGGACAGGATGGTCGCCTCCTGGCCGCCGTGCTCATTCTGTGCGGATGACATGGCGCTGACAGCTTTGTCCGCCAGTTTCCCCTGTGCCCACAGACCGCCCAGCGTGTCGATGAAACTCTGTACCTGACCCGGGATGTTGCCGAACCGGGTCGGGATGCTGAAGATGATGGAGTCCGCCCATTCGAGATCCTCGGGGGTCACTTCGGGAATATCCTTCGTTTCCTCATGGTGCTTTTTCCAAGCGGCATTCGACTCGATCGCTGCGGCCGGAGCCGTCTCCTTCACTTTCAGCAATCTGACTTCTGCACCTGCGTCTTTCGCTGCTTCCGCCGCCCACTCTGCAAGCTGGTGGTTCGTGCCGGTGGAACTGTAATATACGACTGCTGTCTTAACCATGCGAACGCCTCTTTTCCTTTTTATCTTGAATTCAAGGTAAATATACCGCATTCCGGTTTTTCCGTCCACTTACATGCTCAGCGGCGAATCATTCTTAGGACAGATTGGAATACCGCCAATACTGGAAGGCCGTCACTTCCGTCATATAGGCCAGTCCTTCACTCCGGCTCTGATGGACGGGGATCCAGCGTGTGCCGCTGCCTCTCCGGAGATAGATTTCATGATCGGGCGACTGGTCATGATAGCCGGTCAGATCGAATGTGCCATTCTTCCTGAGGACCGCCTGCACTTCGTAGTTGATGTCCGGCGCGGTCGTCAGAGGGTTCCCGACAGCATGTGTCAGGAAGAAGCCCGTCTCCCCTTCGCCGTGATCCAGCTGCTTCATCCCGATGCCTTCGTCGGATGCCGTATCGCGTTCCCGCACCTTTTTGTCGAGCCCGTATGCAACGCTTTCGCCCACTTCCTTTGTCATGATCAGCGGCGAATCTTTCCGGCTGTAATCGAGATCGATGTCCACGCACGTCCGGAACGCATCCGACTCGGGATCGAAGCGGCGGTTGTCCCCTTTGAAATAACGGTTCGGGGACAGGACATTCGGGTTCTCCAGTATGTCGTCCTCCAGAAAGGTCTTGTAGCGGAAATGCCATTGTTCCACTTGTTCCGGCGGTTTCCGGTCCCGGACCGGCTTCAGGAGCGCGTCGATCCTCCCGATGCTTTTCATCATCGTGAAGCCTTCGATGGATGCCTTCTTTTCCGTCGTTTTCGGATAGAAGATCCCGAACACTTTTGCGATGATCGACTTGGAAATATTGTACTTCTCTTCGGAGTCCGCGATCGGCCGCTCACTGTAGATCGAATACGTCAGCGGTTCGTCCTTCGGGAAATCCCGGTCGATGAACCGGTTCGCCTCCACTGTCGCCAATTCTTCCCCGTTCCGGTACACCGTATACCTCTCCGTATCTTTCATGCGCTCCCAGGACAGCGCCACTTGTGTCTTCGCGACAATTGTCGTCATAACAAGTGACTGGAGCGGATTATCCGCGTTCTTCTCCATATCGAGCGGAGAGGTCTGGACAATGATGACGTCTTTCACTTCCCCGTCTTCTTCCCGTTCGATTGTATAATCATAGAGTTTCCCCGGAGTGAAGTCCGTGTCCTGGAAGTCGGCTGAGGTCCCTTCGTATACATGCTCCCCGTCTTTGTAGACGTGGTACGTGCCGCCCGCATCGTCCCAATCGAATGCAATCCGGCCGATGTCGTGCGTCACGGATGTGATTTCAAATCGTTCCGGCATGAGTAGTGCCTCCTTTACACGTGGTAGTAGTATTTTGCCCGTCTTGCCAATAATTGAAACTATGATATAGTAGTGGGGAAAACTGAATACGATTGACCACTGGGGGAGTCTTTGCACAAGACTGAGACGCATATGGATATGCGGACCCTTCGAACCTGATCTGGCTCATACCAGCGTAGGGAAGTGGCTCGCAGGCAGGATGTTCCACTATGCAGATTTGTCTTTCCGCAATGATCCCTGATTCGCGAACCGCTTCTTTCGGCTGATGGGCCGATGGAGCGGTTTTTTCGTATTTCAAGGAAAGGGGAAGATGATGATGACATTTTGTGAAGACGTACGGCGCCTGTGTGACCCGATCTGGGAGGAGAGTTTCAACCATCCCTTCATTCGGAAGATCGCCGATGGAACATTGCCGGAGGAGGTGTTTCGCCATTATGTATTGCAGGACTCCTATTATCTGAAGCACTTTGCAAAGGTGCATGCACTGGCGGCTGTCCAGGCAAAAGACCTGCGGACGACCCAGGCGTTCGCGCAGCACGCGGAGGATACGTGCGGCGCGGAGATTTCGCTGCATGAAGGATTCTTCGATCTGCTCGGCATCACACAGAAGGACTTGGATGAGTTCGAACCCGCTCCGACTGCGTATGCCTACACGTCGCATCTGTACCGGACTGCCATGAACGGAGATCTGGCGGATACGCTGGCTGCCCTCCTGCCGTGCTACTGGCTGTACTATGAAATCGGGGAGCGGCTCAAGGATGCAAAGCCGGATCATCCGGTCTATGACAAGTGGGTCGCGACCTACGGCTCGGAGTGGTTCGAACGCGCGACCCGGGAGCAGATCGACCGGATGGACGGACTGGCGGACGGACTGTCGGAAACACGCCGGAAAGAGCTGCAGGCCCACTTCGTGAAGAGCAGCCATTACGAAACACAGTTCTGGGAGATGGCCTGGACCGGCCAGCAGTGGTCCCTGCTCGGTGACAAGGAAGTGACCGTATGAGGCTGCCTGCCGAGACGATTGCAGCTGTCCGGGATTCCTCCCCGCTCGTCCACTGCATGACGAACATCGTCGTGGCGAACTTCCAGGCGAACGGCCTCCTGGCTTTAGGGGCGTCCCCGATCATGGCGGATTCTGCGGAAGAGGCGTCCGATATCGCTGCACTCGCCTCCTGCACGCTATTGAATATCGGGACACTGGATCCGCAGAAGATCGAAGCCATGCTCATCGCAGGAAAGAGCGCACGGGCAGCCGGTAATCCGCTGATCCTGGACCCCGTCGGCGCAGGTGCGACGCCCTACCGGAAACGGACCGCAGAACGCCTGTTACAGGAACTCGACATCACGATGATCCGCGGCAATGCGGGTGAAATCGCTGCGCTCGCCAACATAGAATGGAAATCGAAAGGAGTGGACGCAGGCAGCGGGGATACCGACATCACAGAAGCGGCCCGCCGTGCGGCAAAGGCACACAACTGTCTCGTTGCAGTGACCGGAGACGATGACATCATCACGGACGGGGTACGGACAATCCGCATATCCGGCGGGCACCCGATGATGACAGCGACAACCGGCACCGGCTGCCTGCTGAGTGCCATCTGCGGGGCATTCCTTGCTGTCGGACGGAGTGAGCCGCTCCTGACAGCGGCGTACAGCCTGGCGTTTTATAAAAAGTGCGGGGAAGCGGCTGCGGAAGCTTCCGGAGGACCCGGGGATTTTCCTGTCCATTTCCTGAACGCACTCCACTCCCTCGATGATCCATGTGTCAGGGCCGATCAATTCCGCTTTGAAGAGGAGATGATTTCATGACTTCCGTGGCACTGACGATTGCCGGATCCGATTCCGGCGGAGGTGCAGGCATCCAGGCGGATTTGAAGACGTTCCAGGAACTCGGCGTCTTCGGGACATCCGTACTGACCGCCATCACTGCACAGAATACTCGCGGCGTTCATGCGGTGCAGCCTGTCGAGCCTGCGATCGTCCAGGCCCAGCTGGATGCGGTGTTTTCAGATTTCCCGGTTCGAGCCGTCAAGACGGGGATGCTGTATTCAGCCGAGCTGATCGAGATGACAGCGGAGGTTCTCCGCAGCAGGAAGACGATCCCGCTGGTCATCGATCCGGTGATGATCGCAAAAGGGGGTGCGTCCCTGCTGCAGGAAGAAGCGGTCAGGTCGCTGCGGCACGGACTGCTCCCGCTTGCTGCCCTCGTCACACCGAATATTCCGGAAGCGGAGGTCCTGACAGGGATGACGATCCGATCGGCCGTCGATATGGAGAATGCGGCACGGCAGCTGCTCGGCTTGGGGGCGTCCGCTGTTCTGCTGAAAGGCGGCCACCGGACGGATGTGCCGTTTGCGGAAGATCTGTTCCTGTCAGCCGACGGAACGTCTTTCCTTATGCGCTCCAGTCGTATTGACACGCAGCATACCCATGGGACGGGCTGCACGTTTGCAGCGGCCATCACTGCTGAGCTTGCAAAGGGGCATAGTCTGCAGGCGGCCGCCCGGACGGCGAAGCAGTTCATCCAGCTCGCGATCGAACACGCCCCCGGTATCGGCAGCGGTCATGGACCGACGAACCACGCCGCCTGGCGCGTGCACAATGATGCACGGACAGAGGGGGTTGAACTCATTGCATCCAATTGACCTGCGTCTGTACTTCATCATGGGGTCGGCAGATGTTCCGGCCGGTGATCCGCTGACCGTCCTCGAAGCTGCCTTGCGGGGCGGGGTCACCTGCTTCCAACTCCGTGAGAAAGGGCCTGCCGCTTTGACCGGCCTGGAAAAAACCGCGTTCGCCGAGAGCTGTCTCCGGTTGTGCAGAGCATTCGGAGTCCCGTTCATCGTCAATGATGACGTGGAATTGGCAGTGCAGACCGGGGCGGACGGAGTCCACGTCGGACAGGAGGACCGACCGGCTGCAGCTGTCCGCGGGCTGATCGGTCCTGACCGGATCCTCGGCGTCTCTGTCCATTCGGAAGACGAGGCGGCAGCAGCTGTTGCAGCAGGAGCTGATTACGTCGGCATGGGGCCGGTCTTTGCGACCCGCTCGAAAGCGGATGCCCGGGCCGTTGCCGGGACAGCAGCCATCCATGCAGCAGCCGGCCGTTTTCCGGAATTGCCGATCGTCGGCATCGGCGGCATCACGGCAGAAAAGTCCCCTGCTGTCCTAGCGGCCGGTGCAAGCGGGGTGGCGGTCATTTCCGCCATCGCCTCCGCCCCTGATGCTGAACAGACGGCAGCGGCATTCTTGAGTGCGATGGCGCAGAAGGAGGCACGCGTATGATGTCTGCGAAGAAGCTGACAGCGATCGGACTCCTGACAGCGATCGCCGTTGCCGGGTCCGCCTTCGTTTCCTTCCCGGCCGGGGTTGCACGCGCCTACCCGATCCAGCATGCCGTCAATGTTGCGGCAGCCGTATTGCTCGGACCGATTCCCGCCGTTCTGGTTGCATTCCTCACGGCCATTGTTAGGATCTTGACAGGGACAGGTTCCCTCCTGGCGTTCCCTGGCGGTATGATCGGCGCGGCGATGGCCGGTCTGCTGTATACGAGAGGGCGGCATATTTGGATGGCTGCCATTGGCGAAATGATCGGCACGGGCCTGATCGCCTCCCTGTTCGCCGTCCCATATGCAGCGGTCCTGATGGGGACGTCGGCCGGCGCCTTCTTCTTCATGCCGCCTTTCCTTGTTTCGAGTGTCAGCGGTGCTCTTCTCGGCGGGCTGCTGGCTGCGCGGCTGCAGCGTCTTCCGGCCGGCCGCCGGCTCGCATCCTGGTGACACTGTGGCGCCTGAGGTTTTTTGGAGTGTACGTCTTGACGCAGGTCTGTACCTGGTGTGCTGGACAGGCATGAGCATGACGGTTCTGCAGAAAATGCGCCGGCCCGCCGGCACACACAAGCTTTCTTTTGACTTTCCGCTCTTGAACGCGGCGAAAGTGAAGGATTATGCATGATAAAGGTTCGTGGGCCGGCGGATGGTATGAGCAGTTTTGTGGGGTTATGATCACTTTTTCCGGTTTATGATCACTTTCTGCGGTTTATGATCACTTTCCGCGATTTATGATCACTTTCCACGATTTATGATCACTTTCCGCGGTTTATGAGCACTCCCCCTTTTATTTTGTATACAGACATCAAAAAACCGGGCGGCTGCCCGGTTTTTCCGTCATTTATGATGCTGCAATGGCTTATATATGCCGCTGTCACCCGAAATCTGCAATTCGTAGACATCGGGATGCTTCAGTGCCTGCCAATCCTCGAAGCCTGCCCTTTCGTCGTAGCAGCGGAGGATCAGGATGAACAGCAGGCTGTGGGTGACGATGACGGTCCTGCTGTCATCCGGCAGCTCGGCGATCACATCGCATGCCCGCTGCATCGCATCATGCGACGACTCTCCGTCTTCATAGGACAGATTCAGATCAAGGAATGTATCCTCCACTTTCAGCAGCCAGTCATCGAAGACCTGGCTGCTCATTTGTCGTTCGGCCAGGCGGCTGTCCTCTTCGATATGGATTCCGAGCTTATCCCCGATGGCAGCAGCTGTCTGGCGGGCCCGCCGCAGCGGACTCGTGATGACTCGGTCTGCCGCCGGACATCCTTCCAGAAACTCGCCCAGCTCCTCGGAATGGATGATGCCTTCCGCTGTCAGTTCGTCATGCGCGCCATTGCCTTCCGCTTCGCCGTGATTGACCAAGTATATGGTTTTCCCCATTAAATGACCTCCTGTGTCGTAGTCTGCAATTTCCCGTGTAAAAAAAGACCGGCTGCCTGTCCGGCACCGGTCTCTTTTCCGTCAGTCCTTGCGTACCACCGGCATCGAACAGCATCGGAACGAGCCGCCGGACTTGATGATCTCCGAAAAATCAACTTCGATGACGTCGAAGCCCTTCTTCCGCATCGCCGCATTCACTTCCGGATTTTGCGGAAGGCTGAACAGCTGTCCATCCCCGATCGACAGGACGTTCGTGCCCATCGTGAACTGTTCGGACTCCTTCACTTCAATCAGATCGTACATCGACTCCAGCATCTGCCGTGTGTCCTCGTCGAACGCCTGCGGGAAATAGAGCCCGGTCTCCGGCGAGAGGACATTGAATACACAGTCCAGATGCAGATACTTTTCATCGAACGGCACCCGGATGACTTCATGGTCGGGAAGGCTCTTCTCGAGCTGGCTGACTGCTTCTTCACTCGTCCGGCTGCTGATGCCGATGAATACCCGATTCCGGTCGACGATCACATCGCCGCCTTCCACATGGCTCTCCGATACGCGGAACGGTATATTTTCTTTCAGCAGCCAGTTTTGGAGGGCCGCCTCTTCACCTTTCCGGATATCGCTCGCCATATCTGCGAGGAACAGCCGATCACCGACCGTGAAGCCGATATCCCGCGTGAACACCTGCTCGGGATACCGTTCTGAAGACGGCAGCTTGATGACTTCCACGTTGTGCTCGCGCAGCTTTTTTTCAAACGCCTGGTGCTGCGCCATCGCTTTGGGACGGTCGATATTCTCGTCTTTATACTTTTTCTGTACGTCGTTGATGACATCTTCGATTGCCATGTATTTCGGTTCACACAGAACGACACGACGGAGTGTATCGTACTCGGTTGCACATTTTGCCGCCGGCAGCTGCGGCCGGAAAGCTTCCTGTTCCTTCTCTGCTGTTTCAGTAAGAGGGGAATTCATAGTTGTTCATCCTCCAATAGAGATGTAATTAAGTTTGTCCCTATATATTCCCCTCGCGGCTGATTATCAAACGGGCGAACCCGAATTCCGCATTGTCAATCAATTCTAATCACTGCACATTTACGGTCAATCGTTTTTTGTCGATTTCCCGGGAAATAATTCGACAGCTTTCCCCTTTTCATAGTACTCACCCAAGACATCCTCAGGCACCATCCCTCCGCCTGTCGACCATACAAGATGCCTTGCTTTCGGCGAATCAGCATCCTTCACGCTGCCTTCACTCAAGAAGACCGGACCCATCATACCTGCAAGGGCGGATGGTTCCGCAAAAATCCTCTCCGTATCTGCCAGCATTCTCAACAAGCCGAACAAGGTCCGGTCCTCCACTGTGAAGATCCCATCCAGCAGCGGGGTCATCACCTTTCCCACAAACCCTGACGGCCTTCCGACAGCAAGACCGTCTGCCGCCGTCCGGTTGTCGAGCCCGATATCCCGGACACTGATCTGTCCGTGCAGCTGTGTCATCATGCCCAGCAGCATGCAGGGCGCATTGACGGGCTCTGCAAAATAGCAATGCACAGCATCGCCGAACTGCAGTTTCAGACCAAAAGCAACTCCACCCGGTCCGCCGCCGACTCCGCATGGTAAATAGACGAACAGCGGATGCTCCTCGTCTATCCGGATATCCTGCTCCGCAAGTTGGCTGGCAAGACGCTCACCCGCTACAGCATATCCGAAGAACAGGTCCTTGGAATTCTCATCATCCACAAAGTGGCAGGATGGATCGGTTTCTGCTTCCGCCCGGCCCTCTTCCACCGCCTTGCTGTAATCATCTTCGTATTCTTTCACGATGACCCCTTTGCTGCGAAGCAGTTCCTTTTTCCACTGCTTGGCGTCCGCGGACATGTGGACGGTCACTTCGAAACCGAATGCGGCGCTGAGGATTCCAATGCTCAGACCGAGATTCCCGGTAGACCCGACTGCGATTTTGCGGGAAGCGAACAAGTCACGGAACCGGCTGTCCATGAACTGGCGGTAATCCTCTGAAGTGTCGATCAGGCCATGTTCGGCAGCCAATGACTCCGCCACTTTCAATACCTCATGGAAGCCTCCCCTCGCCTTGATGGAACCCGAAATCGGAAGAGCGTTGTCCTGTTTCAACAGAAGCATACCGGGAATTTCCATGCCGGTTGTCCGTACCAGTTCCTTCTGCATGGCCGGTATCTGCGTAAGAGGTGATTCGATACGCCCTGACCGTTCAGCAGTTTCGGGGAAAACAGCTGCGAAGAAAGGGGCGAACCGGTCGAAACGCCGTGAAGCTTCCTTCACCTCCGTGTTTGTCAGCCCAGAAACAGCCAGCCCTGTTTCGGCATCTGACACCTGAGGATTCTGCCACAGCCACTCATTCCGTTCTTTCAGCTGTCGGATATTCGGGAACCGTTCCTCCCATTCTTCCATTGTCTGCATATTGCTGCCTCCCCTCATTTTCTGGACCATCCTTTTTCCTGGAACCGCTTGACCGCCTCGATACGGCTTCCTGCTGACATCTTATCGAGGATGATGGAAATATAGTTGCGGACTGTGCCCGGCGTGAGATGCAGAGCGGCCGCAATCTGTTTTGTCGTCCTGCCGTCTGAGATCAGTTCCAGCACCTCGGCCTCCCGTTCGGTCAGCGGGCTTTCCGTCTCCGGATCATCCCCGTACGCAAGGTCCACCAGTTCAGGTGCGTAAATACGGCGTCCGGCCATGATGGAGCGTATGGACCCGGCCAGCTCCTCGAACGGACTGTCTTTCAGGAGATAGCCGCGGACACCCGCCTTCCTGGCGCGTTCAAAATAGCCCGCCCGTGCGAATGTCGTCAGGATGATGATCTTGCACGGTTCCGTCTGGAGCCGTTCGGCCGCTTCCAGACCGGTTTTTACAGGCATCTCGATATCCATGATGCAAATATCCGGCTGCAGATGCTGTACGAGCTGCACCGCCTCTTCGCCATTCCTCGCCTGGCCGATCACTTCCATGTCTTCCTCCAGGTTGAGCAGCGAAGCGAAAGCTCCGAGCAGCATTCCCTGATCCTCTGCCAGTACAATTCGGATCATGCGTCCTTCACTCCTTTACGATATGTTTCAGAACAGAGGGCACAGAAAATGTCAACGTGGTACCGCCTTCAGGAGCCGGTGCGATATGAAGAGTTCCGTTGACAAAATCCAGACGTTCCCTCATGCCGTTCAATCCATTGCCCGGAAGCGAATCCCGGCCTTCCGTCAAACCGATTCCGTCATCCGTCACGGTGATGGCATACCTGTCGCCCGCAGGCTGGAATGTGATGGTGCAATGGTCGGCAAAGCTGTGTTTCACAATATTGGTGACAGTCTCTTTCATACACATGCTCAGCACATTTTCTGCAATCGGTGTGATCGACTCATAGACCGGATCTCCATGGACGGTCAGCTCGATTTCCGCAGCACCCAGCATCTGCCGGACACGGGCAAGTTCCTCGTTCAGACGCACGGCACGCATCGTCGAAACAAGTTCCCGCACCTCGTTCAGTGCGATGCTTGCTGTCTGCCGGATCTCCTGCAGCTCTTTTGCTGCGCGTACGGGATCCCGTTCAATCATTTTTCCCGCCAGATCGCTTTTCAGCCCGATCAGTGACAGTTTCTGACCAAGCGTATCATGCAGATCACGCGCAATCCGCTGCCGCTCGGCGACCAATGTCAGTTCAGAGATCCGTTCCTGTGCGTATTCAAGCTGTCCTTCCAGTTTCTCCTGCTTGTTGCGGTTATAGAGGTTGAACGGCAGCAGCACAACGCCGATCAGCGTCAGTATGAGAAAGTGGACCTGCGGCAGGAACAGCTCGATTTCGATGAAGAAACCGGCAACGATGGCGCCGATCATCACTGCGATATGGATACCATATATGATGAAAAAACCGACAGGCCGCCGGATGTTCCCGATGAAAAATGCGGTGAACAGCGAAAGGTAGACATACCCGTACAGCAGGGTGAGCCCTACATTGATAGCCATTTCAAGGCCGATCCACATATAGACGAGCCCGCTCTTCGACCGGAACGAAAATCGGTAACAGAGGAAGAACAGCAAGACCATCACGATGCCGAATCCGATATTTCCGGGGTCGGATGTCCGGAAGATGAAGAAAAACGGCAAAACGCAGAACACCACCCAAATATACCCGCTCAGCCATGGATTCCTGGGAAACAGGTTATACCAATTCTCCATCAGCACTCCTCCCTCCATGTTTGTTTTCAGTGTACCGGTTCAAACAGAAAAAAGCCATCTCACGCAAGAGACGGCTTCAGTCCTGTTATTTCGTTTCCAGTCTCGTTTTCTCCGCTTTCAGCTTGAGGGCCGGCGTCTTGGCATTCATGAGCCTGCGGACATCCCGGAATGTGACGAATGTTTTGTGTTCCGGGTCGTATAGCTTGTAGCGCAGCGACTCGAGACTTTTTTTCATATCAATCGTCGTGGCTTTCTGGAGAGGCGGTGTCAACTCGTGCGCCATTTCCAGATTGTAGTTCGGCACGCGCGGCGCCAGGTGATGGACATGGTGGAATCCGATGTTGCCGGTCGCCCACTGCAGAACCTTCGGCAGTTTGTAATACGAACTGCCTTCGACCGCCGCCTTGACATAATCCCATTCGGACTCTTCTTCGAAATAGGAATCCTCGAATGTATGCTGGATATAGAACAGCCAGATCCCGAGTGCGCCTGCAGTGAACATGGCGATTCCCTGAACGAACAGGAATGCCTGCCAGCCGGTCAGGAGGATCAGGGCTGTGTACAGCACGACAAGTGAACCGTTGATAAGATACGTGTTCATCCGTTCTTTCTTACGGGCATCTTTCCGGTTGAACCGGCTTGAGATCAGTACAAGATACAAGGGTCCAAATCCGAACATGATGAGGGGATTGCGGTAGAAACGGTAGCCGAGCCGTGTCCAGAACGAGGCTTCCTCGTATTCCCGGACTGTCATGACCCAGATATCACCGACGCCTCTTTTATCGAGGTTCGAGCTTGTCGCATGATGGATTGCATGTTCGCGCTTCCATTTTTCATAGGCGAACAGCGTAAGGATCCCTGTTATGGTTCCGACAATATCATTCGCTTTCTTATTCTTGAAAAACGAACCGTGCGTGCAGTCGTGGAAGATGATGAAGGTCCGGACAACAAAGAAAGATGCTGCAACACTGAATCCAGCCGACAGCCACATCGACACGGAGAATGCCTGCCAGGCCGCAGCCCATAGGATCACCAGCGGAAAAATCGTGTTCACGAGCTGCAGAATGCTTTTTTTCATATCGGATTTTGCGAACGGGGCTACACTTTTGTGCAGCTGTTTTGTCTTTTCTTTACTCATGACAGCCTCCCGGTAAGACGATCGAAAGCTCCGACCGTTCTGTGATACCTTTATTATAAAGAGAGGAAGGCAAACACAATAGACATGACTGTCATGAGTTTCGTATGTTAAGTGTCACACTTTGCGAAAAATTTCACAACACCGGTCATTTCAGCATGCCGCCATCCACTTCCAGAACTGTCCCGTTGATGAATGAGGCTTCATCGGAGGCCAGGAACAAGTAGGCGTTGGCGACATCGTCGGTTGTCCCCAGACGGGGTGCAGGCGTCAGCTGCCTCAGTTGAGCGACAACCTTTTCAGGGATCGTGTGGATCATCTCTGTCTCGATGAACCCCGGAGCGACCGCATTCACCGTGATGCCCTTCGGACCGAACTCCTTGGCCCATGTCCGGGTCATCCCGACAACCGCAGCTTTAGATGCTGCATAGTTCGCCTGGCCGATGTTGCCGCCCGTTCCTGCGATGGACGATGCACTGATGACCCGGCCGTATCCGGCTTCCGCCATACCTGGCAGAAACGCTTTTGTACAATTGAAGACGCCGGTCACATTGACATCGAGCACTTTTCGGAAGGCTTCAGCGTCCATTTTCAGCGTCATGGCGTCCATCGTGATGCCGGCATTGTTAATGAGGATATCGACACTGCCGAATTGTTGGACGATTGCTGCTGCCGCCTGTTCCACCTGCTGTTCATCCGACACATCCGCCTTGAAAAATGCAATATCATTCCCTTCCGCATGCAGCTGCCTTGCCAATGCATCCCCTGCCGTTTCGTCAAAGTCGATGATCGCCACTTGTGCCCCCTGCTCGCAGAACAAGCGGGCTGTCACAGCTCCGATTCCTTTTGCTCCGCCAGTGATCACAGCTGTCTTCCCGGTAATCCGCAATTCCATCGCCCTCTTCCTTTGTCTATCTGAGTATTCGAATCATACCATAACAGGACAAAAAAGGCATTCCGTTTTTTGGAATGCCTCTTGCGTTCAGGTATTCTGCTGCTCGGCCATTTGCAGGTTTTCCTGCTGGATATCGTAATGCGATGCATGCCAGGCGGCTTTCCCGCCTTTGATCAGGATTGCCTGGGGGGATTCATGTCTGACACCCAGGTCATCTGCGATTTGTTTTGAAATATCCTTCCCTGTCTGGACGACGACCATATATTTCGGGAGATCTGTGACATATCCCCTGAATGCTTCATAGCCCGCTGCACTGATAGGACACGTGCTGCTGTGTTTCAGTACAAACACCGGATGCTCATCGGATTGACGCAGGGCATCCTGCCATTCTTCTATCGTCTTCAGTTCGTTCATGTATATTTTCCCCTTTCCGGTACTCCTGCTGTATACAGTCTTCATTCTCTTTCCCCCCTGTGCATCTTTGATAAACAGTCCCCCGCTGTATCTTCTTTCATCTGCCGGACTCCATGGATATCGCTTGCATTTTGTCCGGCCGTTCGCAAGAATTAATAGGTAGTGAAATGATGTACAGAAAGGTTTGAATGCAATGCGTGTATTGACAGGCAGGTTGCTTACAGCCCTTGTCTCTTGCCTTATCCTGGCCGCTGTATTCGGCTATGTTGCCTACTCGATCGGAAGCGGAGGGATCGTACGGTTCGACAACGCGGTCATCAGTGCCGTGCAGGGCATGGAATCACCGGCGCTGACTGCTTTCATGAAATTCTTCACAGGCATCGGTTCAACGAAAACCGTGCTGGTGATCTGCGTGATTACGCTTGGCTTCCTCGTCTATTATCGTCAAAAAGCCCAGACGCTCCTGTTTGTCGTCGTGATCGGAGGGACGGCTGCGCTGAATACAGTACTGAAACTGTTCTTCCAGCGGGCGCGTCCGGACACGAACCGGCTGATTGAAATCAGCGGGTACTCGTTCCCGAGCGGACATACGATGATGGCCGCAAGTCTGTATGCAATACTTGCATATATACTATGGTGCAATCTCCGGCACACTGGACGGACCATCTGCTTGGCTGCTGCCGCCTTCATGATCGCCATGATCTGCATCAGCCGGATTTACCTTGGCGTCCACTATCCGAGTGACGTCGCAGGCGGTCTGTGCGCGAGTGCATTCTGGGTGATTGTCGCAACAAGCGTGTATTCGGGATACATCGATCGCAAATCACCGGCGGCAGGGCTCCCACGATGAGTGTGCGGCTTCAACTGACAGAGGAGGTGCCGTATGAACCCCTTCACTGAAAAAGCGGTCCGTACGATCCAGTCCATCCCAGAAGGCCATGTCATGACGTACGGACAAGTCGCCGCGGCTGCAGGCAACCGGCGGGGGGCCCGGCAGGTAGTCCGCATCCTGTACTCCATGAGCGTTTCCCACCGGCTGCCCTGGCACCGGATCATCAACGCGAAAGGCGGTATTTCCGCACCGGCAGACGCAGAAGAAAAAGGTATCCGCCAAAAACGGCTGCTGCTTTCGGAAGGGGTCGTTTTCCGGGAAGACGGCACCGTCGATCTGGAGAGATACCGGTGGTTCCCGCCGGACGCCAGCATGGAGTAGCTAGTTCTGATAGTACAAAAGGAGGTCCCTATGTGGTCTGATTTCAAGAAGTTTGCATTCAAAGGAAACATTTTTGATTTGGCGATCGGGGTGGTCATCGGCTCGGCATTCGGCAAGATCGTTTCCTCGTTAGTGGAAAACATCATTACGCCGCTGCTGGGCCTTCTGCTGCAGGGGATCGACTTCTCTGAGATGGCTTACCGGTTCCCCGGCACAAAAGCGATCATTACATATGGCGTCTTTCTGCAGTCCATCATCGATTTTCTTATCATCGCCTTCTCCATCTTCATCGTGATGCGTTTCCTTGCGAAGTTCAAGATCGAAGAGGCGGATGAACCGGACAATGCGGATTCCGTCGATGCGAAGGAAGAACTGCTGAAGGAAATCCGGGATCTGCTGAAAGCCCAGCAGTCCGCCGCTATGGAATGTGCAGCAGACGGACAGTCGGATCAGGGGAGGACACTTCCGCCGGATGCGGAAAGGGAAGGTCCTGAACCCAGCAGCCCTGGCCCTGACCGGGATTGATGGAATGGGCCCGTCATGGTACAGTTGAGTCAATGACCTGGTAAAGGAGGGGCTTTTTCATGTGGTTCGTGTATATTATGTTTGCACTATTCGCTTTTGTCCTCGTTGGAAGTGTGGCCGGCGTCGCACTGTCTTTCAAAAACCATAAATGAACAGAACAGGCTGCCCGACCGGGAGATCCATCCCCGTCAGGCAGCCTGTTTTAATGTTCCATTTCCATCCGCTGTCTCCGGTGCAGCCGACGGGCCGGTGCTGTTTCGAAAATCCGTTTCTCCCCTTCGCTTTCAGGGATGACACCGGGCACCGGTGTCGGACGGTTATCCGGTCCCATCGCTACCATTGTCAGGAACGATTCGGTGGTCATCTTCCGCTCGTTCGTCAGCGGATTGGCGGAGTGCACCATCACGTACACCTCCATCGATGTCCGGCCTGTCGAGCTGACATTCGCTTCGAGCTCGAGCACATCCCCCACCACTGCTGACGACAGGAAGTCGACAGAATCGATCGATGCGGTGACGACAGGTGTCCTTGCATGTTTCATCGCTGTAATTGCAGCAATTTCATCGATGTAGGCAAGCACCTTTCCCCCGAATATCGTGTCCAGGTGGTTCGCATCCGGCGGAAGTACCAATTTTGTCTGTATCGTTCTGGATTCGCTCATTTTACGTGGTTCCATCATGTCAAGTCCCTTTCTGCGTGAAGTTTTTCTGCATGGTTTCAACTGTATGCCCGCTTACGTATACCGCCGGACAGCGCACAGTCTTTCTGCATACGCCGTATTCTTCAGCTCATCAAGTACGACGGCCCCCCGCTTCGATGAGGTGGCATGGATCATCTGCCCGTCTCCATAGTAGAAGCCGACATGGGTAATACGGTCGGATTCCTCCCCTGTGAAGAACAGCAGATCACCGCGCTGCCAGGCAGCCTGTGTATCGGGAGGGACTGCCTCGCCTTCGGCTGCCTGATCGCCCGCGTCCCTCGAGAGATACAGCCCGCATGACTTGAACATATTGTATGTCAATCCGGAACAGTCATACCCGTACGAGGACATGCCTCCCCAGAAGTAGGGCAGGTCGAGGAACTCGACAGCCCGCTCCGCTGCTTCAGCGGCCGTTTGTTTCTGAAAATGATGGATTGACGTTGCGGCAGTTATATCCTGTTCCCGCAGCAGCCGCTCACCATGGGGTGTTGCAACGGCCGCCCAGCCGTCCCGCATCCCGAGCAGCGGCAAGATTGAATTGAACGGGATGACCAGTGCATCCGGCTGACCGTCCGTGCGCCATACTTGGCACTTCGGGACGTCGGTTCTGACAACGCCTTCCGGATCATCGAGCGGTTCCGACTCTTTCAGCTGGGCGGCAGGCACCCATCCCGGATACCCCCGCTCGTCTTTCACGGAACGCTGCCAGACCGCAATCACTTTCGCCCATCCGTCTTCGATTGAATCGACGATCACCGGCTCCCCATACAGCAGCTGGCTCTGGACCCGGCTCTCTTTGCAGAGCGCAAACCGGTCGTCCTGGGTCATCGCAGAAATCCAGTCATTCATGCTCTGCGGCGCAGCGGTTCCCGCCTCATCCATCGGGTGACGCACCGACTCCGGTGATGTCCAGATCGTCGCTACAGGTACGGCACACACCCACATTGATTCTGCTTGTTCCATTATCAATCAGCTCCTTCTCCGTTTCACTCGATGCCTGGCAGGATCGTCAGCGTTTTTCCGTCGGCATCCAGGCGGGCTGTTGCACCGAGCGGCACAGCGAAATGCGGTTCACAGTGACCGATTTTGAATCCGCTGACGACCGGTTTCCCGAGTGATGCTGTATAAAACTCCAATACGTTCTCCAATGACTGGGACGGTTTCTTCTTCGGTTCAGCATCCGCGAAATCCCCGATGACAATTCCTGCAGCATCTGCGAATTTCCCCGCGAGACGCAGCTGGTTCATGAGGTTATCGACACGGTACGGCTCTTCCCCGACATCCTCGATGAGCAGGATCTTGCCCTTCGTGTCGATTTCGAACTTCGTCCCGATGCCGCTTGCCAGCAGGGATAGGTTCCCGCCGGTCAGCTCGCCGGAGACGACGCCTCCTGACATTGAACGGAGCGGACTGATATCTTCCGAATAATGGAGTTCCATCGGCTCGAACAGCTGCCGGAACAGTTTCGCGGACAGTTCGCTGAACGTATCTTTGCCGACACAGGATGCGAGCATAGGACCATGGAACGTCACAAGACCGGAATACTTGGCGATCGCCGTATGGAGAAACGTGATATCACTGAAGCCCCAGAAAATTTTCGGATTTTCAGAGATCAGCTGGTAATCCAGCCTGTCGGCGTAGCGGGCGGAACCGTATCCTCCGCCGGCACAGATGATGCCGTCGATTTCAGGATCTGCAAACATCGATTCAATATCCGCCAGCCGGTCATCATCTTCCCCGGCCAAGTACCCGTTGACATCCTTGACGTGTTCGCCAAGTTTCCACTTCAGTCCCAGCTGCTCCAGGAATACATACGAGCGCTCCAGGCTTTCCTGATTGGGCGGGCTGGACGGAGAGACGATGCCGATCGTATCTCCGCGCTGCAGCCGTTTCGGTGTGAGTTTCAAACTGTTTCCTCCTTAGATTGATTGCGTTTCTATCAAGTCTATCATATAACGTGAACAAAAAAAGCAGCCCGGGGCCGTCTTACAGAAGACTTGTCCGGACTCCTCCAGTTGTCGCAGTAAAAGTTATGAGAGGGCGGAAGTTGTGGAGGCGGCGATAGTTGCGATGGTGGCAGCCAGGATCGCCTGCCTGATGAGCACTTGGAGTTTTCTTGGAACCCCGGCAGCTTGGCCCTGCTCCATGTACTGCTGCAGCAGATACCCTGTGCCGAATGAGAAGGCCAATGTCTTGTGCCATTTGAACAAGTCCTCTTTCGCCAGGCAGTTCGCCAGACTGATAAGTTCCTCGATCTGAGCTTCATTGCAATCCAGTATGACCATGAAACCGATCAGCGGATAATGCATCGGTTTCAGATTGACACGCTTATGTACATGCTTCAGCAGCTGCTTGGCACGGTCAATCCGTTTTTCTTCGAACGTACAGCGGTCGATTGTCAGCACTTGCGAGAGCCATTGCAGTTCCGTCCCTGACCTGAAACCGGTTCCGTTCAACTCATCATAATACTTGCGCATCAATGAAGCCTGTTCTGCCGGATCATTGTTCAGCTTGCCCAGCAGCATGGCGTAAGAGTAATCTTCATCCGACGTCAGCAGGAAATGCTGTTTCTTCATCTCATTGTACAGCCGTTTCGCCTGTACGGCTTCGGTTTGGTAGGTTGCGGGGACGGGGGTCATCAGCATGGCTGCCAGGAAGGAATGGACCGTGTTCTTGAATCCAGCTTTCCTCAGCACCTGCTGCCGTTCAAACAAGCCGCTGACAGCCTGCTCTGCCGGCATTCCGGCGGTATCCAGGAACGACGCGAGCATCGGCAGGAAATTCCCCCGCACCGGGGACAGCCAGCCGGCTCTCTTCTTCAGCTCATCCATCGTACAAAGAAAACTTTCCGCATCAAAATCCTGCTGTGCCAGCACGTAATAGGCCGATGTCGTCAGCACCACTTTTGCATCGACCGTCCAGCCTGCAAGTGACGTCACTTTTTCATGGGTCCACACCAGCTCGGCGTTCACTGTTTTCCAGTCCATCCCGTCCCCTCCTTTCCTAAGTTGTACGTATGCAACAGGGAAAAGTTTCATGCGTTCCTCTTTACAAGGCGATACCGTCAAGGATCTTTCAGGAGCGGATCGGTGTCCGTCCCGCTTCGGCCAATTGCCGGATGGTGTCCGGGTTCCCTTTGTGGAATGCGCTCACCACCGCACTGCCGACGATGACGCCATCGGCAAGTTGTTGGAATTCAACGATCTGCCCGGGAGATGAAATGCCGAAACCGGCGAGCACGGGAACGCGGGCAATTTCCCGTAATGACTTCAGATGGCCTGACAGGCTGCCGTCAAATCCGCTGCGCACCCCGGTGACACCGTTGACGGTCACAGCATAGATGAACCCTTCCGCATCACGAGCGATCTTTTCGATCCGCTCCTTCGAACTTGTCAGGGAAATGAGCGGAATCAGCGCAATATCAGTCCCTTTCAGAACACCCGCTGCCATTTCCCTTTCCTCATGCGGCAGATCCGGGATGATCAGCCCTTTCACCCCAGCCCGGCCGCAGGCATCCGCAAACTCGGAGAGACCATATGCGAGCACTGGATTCAAGTAGGTCATCAGGACAATCGGCACGTCATGCGCCTGCATCGTCAGTTCCTCCAAGACACGGCGAAGCGTCACTCCGGCAGACAGCGCCCGTTCGCCCGCTTCCTGGATGACTTCCCCGTCTGCGGCCGGGTCGGAGAACGGGATGCCGAGCTCCACTGCATCCGCACCGATCCCTTCCAGATACCCGATCCTCTCATGCAGGATACCGAGACCGCCGTCGCCCGCCATCATATAGGGAACGAATAAGGGGCGTCCTGCTGATTTCTTCTCTTGCAGTGCAGCTGTCAATGTATGCTGTGTCATCGGTTCCCACCTCCCAGTGCTTCCCGTACGGTCTGCATATCCTTGTCACCGCGGCCTGACAGGCAGACGACCACTATCTGTTCCGGGTTCATCTTTCCCGCAAGCCCGCATGCGAAATGAATGGCATGCGCACTTTCGAGCGCCGGGATGATCCCTTCCGTGCGTGACAGCAGCTGCAGTCCTTCCAGTGCTTCTGCATCAGTTGCTGACGTGTAGGTCACTCTGCCGATATCATGCAGGTGGCAGTGTTCCGGTCCTGCTGCCGGGTAGTCCAGCCCGGCCGAAATGGAATGGGCTTCCTGGATAAGTCCGTCATCGTCTTGCAGTACATACATATACGCTCCGTGCAGCACGCCTTCTTTCGCTTCCGCCATCGCGGATGCATGTTTGCCTGTGGACAGACCGCCGCCTGCCGCCTCGACGCCGTACAGTGCGACTTCCCTGTCCTCCACAAACGGATGGAACATGCCAATCGCATTGCTGCCGCCTCCAATGCAGGCGACAACCGCATCCGGAAGCCGGTGCTCTTTTTCAAGGATCTGCCGTTTCGTCTCCCGGCCGATCACCTGCTGGAAATCCCTCACGATTTTCGGGAACGGATGAGGACCGAGTGCGGAACCGAGAATGTAATGGGTGTCTTCCACATTCGCCACCCAGTAGCGCATCGCTTCATTGACTGCATCTTTCAGTGTTCCGGATCCCTTGCTGACCGATTCCACCTTGGCACCGAGAAGCTCCATCCGGAACACATTCGGCTCCTGACGGCGGATATCCTCTTCCCCCATGAACACGACACAATCCATTCCGAGCAGCGCACATGCGGTCGCTGTCGCGACACCGTGCTGCCCGGCGCCGGTTTCCGCAACGACTTTCCGCTTGCCCATGCGCTTTGCGAGCAGTGCCTGGCCGAGTGCGTTGTTGATCTTATGGGCGCCTGTATGGTTCAGGTCTTCCCGTTTAAGATAGATCCTGGCTCCTCCTGCAGCTTCTGTCAGACGTGAAGCGAAATAGAGGGGGGTCTCCCGTCCGACATAATTTTTCAGGTATCCGTCCAGCTCTTTATGGAAATCCTGATCTGCGATCGCCGTTTCGTGCGCTTCTTCGAGTTCCGCCAATGCACCCATCAATGTTTCAGGGACGTATTGTCCGCCAAACCGTCCATATCTACCTTTACCCTCTGCTGTCTGTATCATGCTCATCTCTCCTCACTTTGTCTGCTTCACCCGGCGGATGAAGGCCCGGATCAGCTGCTCGTCTTTTCTCTTGTTGTACTCAACACCGCTTGACACGTCGACCATGGCAGGCTTCAATCGCCTGATCGCTTCGCCGACGTTCCCGGCGTCCAGGCCGCCTGCGAGGATATAGGGACGCTCCGCGAAGACTGACCCTTCCAGCAGCTCCCAGTCGAACTTCCGGCCGCTGCCGCCTTCATATTCAAGTCCCGGGGCATCGAACAGCGGCATGGCCCGGCTCCCGGCTGCCTTGCTCAGGTCCGAGCCGGTCCGGACGGAGATTGCTTTCACTGCCGGCAGTCCGACGATTGCCATATCCTCTTCCGTTTCGCTGCCGTGGTACTGGATCATATCGAGCCCGGCGATTTCAGCCGTCCTCCGGATCTCTTCCGCCGGGGCATCGACGAACACCCCGACTTTCAGGACCGCCGACGGAATCTCCTGTGCCAGCTCGGCCGCCTTTTCCGGCGTGATCCGCCTGCTCGACGGGGCGAATACGAACCCGATGGCATCTGCGCCGGCCTGCACAGCTGCCCGGACATGGGCCGCTTCCATCAGTCCGCAGATTTTCACTTTCGTCATCACAGGTCCTCCTTCCGCTGCACTTGGAGCGTACGCAGCATCTGTACGGGATCAGGGCTTTTCATAAGCGCTTCACCAACGAGGATGCCCGATGCACCTGCTGCCGCAGCCCGTTCGGCCTCAGCCGGGCCGAAAATCCCGCTTTCGCTGATAAGTACTTGCTGTCCGTCGAACGGGAATGCCCCGGTTATTTTTTCAGTCTGGATGAGATCGACTTCGAAGGTCCGCAGGTCGCGGTTGTTGACGCCGATCAGCCGGGCTCCCGTGCCAAGTGCACGCGTCAGCTCCTGTTCACTGTGCACTTCCATCAGCACCTCCAGTCCAAGAGATTCCGCATATTCGAACAAAGCCGTCAGTTCCGCATCCGGCAAGGCTGCTGCAATCAGAAGGATCACCGAAGCCCCTGCCGCTTTCGCCCTGTCGATCTGGACTGGATGGATGATGAAATCCTTGCACAGGACGGGGATTCCGACAGCCTCTGCTGCAGCGGTCAGGTCGTCATAGGAACCGCTGAAGAACTTCGAATCGGTCAGGACGGAGATGCATGCGGCACCGGCCTCTTCGTACAGCCTTGCCTGATGCACCGGGTCCACCGCCGCCTGGATCTCTCCTTTCGACGGGGAGGCCCGTTTGATCTCCGCAATGACCTGCAGGTGCTCCGTCTTCCGCAGCGTCTGCAGCAGGGACGGCCGCGGTTTGTCAGTGCGATGGATGACCGGACCCTTTTGCTTCAGCAGCTCCGCAACTTCCTTTTCTTTCTCTTGCAGGATCGTATCGAGGATTGTCATCACCCCACCGCCTTTCTTCCGACTTGCCGGCAATAGGCGATCACGTCTGACAGCTGCTGAGCGGCCTTCCCACTGGAGATGCACTCTCTCGCAGCTTCGACACCTTCCCTCACCGTCGGAACCGCTCCTTGCGCGAACAGACCGATGCCTGCATTCAGCAGCACGATATCCAGCTTCGGACCTTGCTTCCCTTCGAGGACGGAGCGGATGATACCGGCGTTCTCTGCGGCATCACCGCCCTTCACTTCCTCAAGACCGGCGCGTGCCAGGCCGGCATCCTCCGGTGTCAGGCTGAAGGGGATCAGGTCTCCGCGGTCTGCCAGAACGAGCGTATTGCGGCCCGCCAGCGATGCTTCATCGAGTCCGCCCGCACCGCAGACGACCACTGCCCGCTCCCGTCCCGCCATACTCAGCACTGCTGCATAATCCATGACGAACTCCTTCCGGGAGATGCCCGTGTATTGGGATGACAACGTCGTCGGGTTCGCGAGCGGTCCGACCAGGTTGAAGACTGTCGGACTGCCGATCTGCCGCCGGATTTCTCCGATCCGTTTCAATTTCGGATGATAGGCTTGCGCAAACAGGAACGCCATCCCTGTTTCCTCCATCATCCCTTCGGTTTCAGCGATACTCAGATCATTCGGAATGCCGAGAGCTTCCAGTACATCGAAACTTCCCGCCCTGCTGGACACTTTCCGGTTGCCGTGTTTTGCAACCCGGACGCCTGCCGCTGCCAGAACGAACGCTGAGGCCGTACTGATATTGAAACTCCCGGAACCGTCGCCGCCGGTGCCGCAGTTATCGAAGCAGGGGGTTCCCGGCAGATCCGGCCGGATGGCATGACGATTCATGACTGACGCAAGTGCGGCAACTTCGGAGGCGGTCTCCCCTTTCTGTGCCAGTGCTTTCAGGAACTCGATGATTTCGGCTGTTTCCGTCTCTTCCCGGAACAGCTCCTCTGCTGCCTGCTCCATCTCGCTGAACGTCAAATTCCGGTTCGCCCGGATTGTTTCTGTATAGTTTTTCATCACTCATCTCTCCTGTCTCTTCTCATCTCATGTTTTCATAGTCGTACAGCTGTCATTTACACGTCCTGGCGACTGAGCGCCGTCAGGGATCTTGACTTGTAGACCGTTTCCAAGTATTCGTTGTGCGGAACCGATGCAGCTACGATGCCGGCGCCCGCCTGTACGTATGCCCGGCCGTTCCGGATAATCATTGTCCGGATGGCGAGCGCTGCATCCAGATTGCCGTTCAGACCGATATAGCCGATTGCCCCTCCGTAGACGCCTCTTGGCATTCTCTCAATCTTGCGGATCCATTCCATCGCTGTGCGTTTCGGGTTCCCCGTCACTGTCCCTGCCGGCAGACAGGCTTCGAGGGCATCCACCGCATGATTGCCGGGAGCGAGCTGACCTTCCAGTTCAGAGACCAGATGCATGACATGCTCATACCGGATCGTCTCCTGATACGCAGCAATCCGCACAGTCCCTTTTTCGCAGAACTGCTCCATCTCCAATTTGCCCGACTCGACCAGCATATCGTGCTCCGCCAGCTCTTTCGGATCGTTCCGAAGAGAAGTTTCCAGCGCCTCATCGTCCTGACGGTCTCTCCCGCGCGGCCGTGTTCCGGCAATCGGGTTCGTCTGCACAATTCCCTGCAGCACTTTGACAAGACTTTCCGGGGAGGCGCCGAGGATGATCTGCTCATCGGATTCCAAGTAATACATGTACGGCGATGGGTTCTGCTGCCGCAGCCGTTCATAGACGGCAAGCGGATCACCCGTCACGTCCGCTTCCATCCGACGGGACAGGACGATCTGCTCCGCGCCGCCGCCATGGATGACATCGAGCGCGGTCTGGACATCCGCCTCGAACTCACGTTGCGATACGCCGCTCCGGAATGCAGATAATTCAGCCGTTCCGCCGCTCTCATTTTCGTCTTCCGAGAGCAATCGTCCTGCAATCGTCTCAAGGTCCATTTCTTCCGGCGTTTCTGTGAGTTCCGTATGGCGGACGGTCACTTCATCCAGCTGATGGTCGAAGATGATGATTGTATCGTAGAGGTGATACAGCGCACTCGGCTCCGCCCCATCACTGGCAGATTGAGGATCACCCGCCTCATAGCTGACGTATCCGACCGCTCCGCCCGTGAATGGAAACGGGGAATCATCCTGGACTCTCGGAATCAGCTGCTTCAATAAGCTGAACAGCTCCCCTTCGTGAAAGACCGATGTCCCTTTCCGATAGTCGATCTCCTGCAGTCCGTCCGCCCGTCCTTTATATGATTTGATCGGATCCGCTCCGATGAATGAATAGCGGGCATGCTCTCCGTCACCTGCCGAACTCTCGAGCAGGAAACACCGTTCACCGCCCAGCCGTCTCAGGAGCTGTACAGGTGTCAGCCCTTTGCCGTCCATCTTCTTTTCTGTCACTCTGCTAGTCATTCGTTCCGCTTCCATCTCCATCTCTCCTGTTCTGTCGGACAACGACAAAAAGCCCCCTGCCCGAAGACCATGAAGTCTCCTTGCAGAGGACGGAAATTCCGCGTTGCCACCTCTATTGGAATGCATGCGCATTCCCGCTTTGCGTGCTGTATGTGCACTTCCCGTAACGAGGGAATGACGTCCGAAAAAACCAGTATTAGGTCTCTCCAGCTCTCCTAAGCCCATTCACATCACGGGTGCGATCGGTTTCCACCAGCTGCCGACTCTCTGTACGCGCCTGCTGTGATGCTACTTTTCTTATTCGATGATTTCTCAGCTATGCTCTTCTCTGCTAATCTCAGCTCTCCGTGGGTGGTCCCGCTCCCGGCACCGGCTGCCCATCTGAAAGTTGTCACCAATCTTACCGCTTCACAATCAGTCTGTCAAACATTTTCTTTTCCGAAAACTCAAAAACGCTTGCGAAGTCTTTGTCGGGAGCTTGAAAACGGGCTACAATAGAAAAAAAGCGGGATGGAGTGGGACGGACTATGCGTATCAATAAATTCCTGAGCGAAGCGGGCATCGTATCACGCCGCGGAGCGGATAAATGGATCGACGAAGGACGGGTGGTCATCAACGGCAGGCCCGCGGAGTTAGGAAGTCAGGTGGCTGCAGGCGACCAGGTGGAAGTGGACGGCAAACCGGTTGCCGCACAAGAGCAGCTCGTCTATATCATGCTGAACAAACCGGTCGGCATCACGAGTACGACCGAACGCCATGTGAAAGGGAACGTCGTGGATTTCGTCAATCATCCGCTGCGCATCTTCCATATCGGCCGTCTCGACAAAGATTCCGATGGCCTGCTGCTTCTGACGAACGATGGGGATATCGTTAACGAAATCCTGCGCGAGGAGCATGGGCACGAGAAGGAATACATCGTGACGGTCGACCATCCGATCACGGACAGTTTCATCCGCCAGATGGAACAGGGGGTCGCCATCCTGGATACGGTGACGAAGCCCTGCAAAGTCAAAAAGCTCGGTGCCCGGAAATTCAATATCACCCTGACACAGGGGTTGAACCGTCAAATACGTCGGATGTGCTCAGCGCTCGGCTACAATGTCGTCAGTCTCCGCCGGATGCGTATCATGAATCTCAAGCTCGGAAGTCTGCCTGTCGGCCAATGGCGGGACCTGACGGAGACGGAACGTACCAACTTGTTCAAAGAGCTGAACTATACGCCGAAACGCTGAAAAACCGCTGCCTGATAAAACTGCAGGCAGCGGTTTTTTCTCTGATTCAGACGTTGACCATTTCAAGGAACTGCCGCGTCCGTTCATTTGTCGAATGATTGAAAAATGTATCGGGATCTGCATCTTCGATGATGACGCCTTCGTTCAGCATGATGATCCGGTCCGCCACTTCTTTCGCGAACTTCATCTCATGGGTGACGACGACCATCGTCATCCCTTCTTCCGCGAGTTCCTGCATAACCTGCAGAACTTCACCGACGAGTTCCGGGTCAAGTGCGGACGTCGGCTCGTCGAACAACAGGGCCTTCGGTTCCATCGCGAGGGCCCTGGCGATGGCGACACGCTGCTTCTGTCCGCCCGACAGCTTGTTCGGGTAGACGTCCGCTTTGTCGGACAGGCCGACTTTCCCAAGAATCTCCATCGCTTTCGTCTTCGCCTTGCCTTTGTCTTCCTTCTTGACGATGACCGGGGCCTCCATGACATTCTCCAGCACCGTCTTATGCGGGAAGAGGTTGAAGTGCTGGAACACCATACCGACTTCCGCCCTGACTTTCGACAGGTCATCCTTTTTCTGATCGACCGGTTTTCCGTCGATTGTAATCACACCGTCGTTCGTCAGCTCCAGAAAATTGAGGCAGCGCAAGAATGTGCTCTTGCCGGATCCGCTGACACCGACCATGACGACCACTTCGCCGGGATGCACTTCCATGTCGATTCCTTTCAGCACTTCCAGCTTACCGAACGACTTATGGATATTTTCTGCTTTGATCATCGTATCTGCCTCCATTATTTGTCCACGTCCAGTTTGTTCTCATACCATCTGAGCAGCGCTGTGAAGATCATGACGAGCACGAGGTAATACAGGCCGACCACGAGGAACGTCTCAAGTGGCAGGAAGGAGGAAGCGGCCTCCCGGTTCGCAAGACCGAAGAGCTCCGATACACCGATCACATAGACAAGTGAGGAGTCTTTCAGCGTAATGATGAACTGGTTGCCGAGCGGCGGAATGGCCCGCCGAAGGGCTTGCGGAAAGATGATCCGGCGCATCGTCTGCGTCCGGTTCATGCCGAGTGCAAGACTCGCTTCCCGCTGACCTCTGTCGACCCCCTGGATTGACCCCCGGAAAATTTCCGCAATGTACGCACCATTGTGGATACCAAGTGCGATCGCTCCGGCCCAGAAGTTGGACAGGATGATGATCGATGTGATTCCGTAGTATAGAAACATGATCTGCACAATCAGCGGTGTCCCGCGGATTATGTTGATATATAGATTTGCGATCGTCTGCAGGATCTTGGAATTCGAGATCTTCATGAGCGCGAACAAGAGTCCGAGCAATGTACCGATCACGACAGCGATTGCCGTGATTTCGATTGTCAGCAGACCCGCTTCCAGAAATCCTTTGTACGTCCGTATGAACACTTCATATATCGTCACGAGAACTTCAGGCACCGGCACACCCACTCTCTGTCAAACATACCGTCATATCATTCATATCATTCATATCACTCATTCCAACAATTCGACACCTTCCAGATCGATATCCAGAAGATCGCGGTCGAACCACTTCTCTGAGATCTCTTTGTATTTCCCTTCGTCAACGAGCTCTTTCAGCGCCTTATCGATCGCTTCTGTCAACTCCTTGTTGTCTTTGCGGACGGCAATCGACGGCTGCTCCACCCACAGTGGCTTGCCGACTTCCTTGATAGCGAATCCATTATCGATGGCTTCATAGCCGACAATGTCCGCTGTGATGACCGCATCCAGGCGGTTTTCGACAGTCAGGTCTTTCAGCGCGACGACGTCACTGCTGTAGTACTGGATATTGTCCGACAGCTCTTTCGCAGGCTCCTCATAGGTCGACTGTGCAACGACACCGATCTTCTTTCCTTCCAGATCTTCCGGTGTTTTGATATCTTCGTTGTCTTTCGATACCCAGATCATGCCGCCGGAGTAATAATAGGGCTCCGTGAAATCAGCCTGCTCGGCCCGTTTTTTCGTATAGGCCATCGATCCGATGATTGCGTCGTATTTCTTTGCGACGAGCCCCTGGAGGATCGTCTCGAATGGGTTCGTGACTGGCACTGGGTCCAGGCCGAGCTTATCGGCGATCGCTTCACCGATCTCGATATCGAACCCTGTCAATTTCCCATTATCTTCATAACTGAACGGCTTGTACACACCGCTTGCTGCGTACGTGAACTTCCCCTTTTTCACTAATTCATAACCGGCATCCTTCGAGCCGCTGTCGCTGCCTGACGCTTTGCCGTCATCGTCTTTGCCGCATGCTGCCAGCAGAAGGACGGACGCTGCAAGCATGAGCAGCATCATCTTGAATTTTCCCATTCTCTGAAACTCCCCTTTGTCTGCCATCCGGCTTTTTTGACACTCTATCTCCCATTACCCTGCATGAATTCTTGTAAACGTGAAAATTGAAATAACCGTAATCTTTTTGTAACAATTACTGCCAGTCATCCTGTCACTCTAGTAATTCTGCGTTTTCCAAATCTATATCGAGCAGATCCCGGTCAAACCATTTCTCGGAAATTTCCTTGTATGTGCCTTCATCGATCAGTTCTTGCAATGCATCATCGATCGCCTGCCGCAATCCGTCATTGTCCTTCCTGACAGCAATGGACGGCTGTTCCACCTAGAGCGGTTTGCCCACTTCCTTGATGGCAAACCCTTTGTCGATTGCTTCATAGCCGACAATGTCAGCGGTAATAACGGCGTCCAGCCTGTTTCCGACAGTCAGGTCTTTCAGCGCCACCTGGTCTGCACTGTAGTATTGAAGATTATCTGATAGTGTTTCGGCCGGTTTTTCATAGGTTGTTTCCGCGCCGACTCCGATTTTCTTCCCTTTCACGTCTTCGGGGGTTTTAATATCGTTGTTGTCTTCTGCGACCCAGATCATGCCGCCTGAATAGTAATAGGGTTTAGTGAAGGCTGCCTGCTCGGCCCGTTTTTTCGTATAGGCCATCGAGCCGATGATGGCATCATATTTCTTCGCCACCAGGCCGGGCAGGATTGTTTGGAATGGATTTGTTACGGGGTCAGGCTCAAGACCGAGCTTATCAGCGATTGCTTCGCCGATTTCAATATCGAATCCTGTCAGCTTTCCGTTCTCCTCATAATTGAACGGTTTGTACTCACCGCTGGACGCGAACGTCAGCTTCCCTTTCTTCACCAACTCGTAATCTGCATCGTCATCCGAACCCGCAGAGCCCCCGCCGCACGCACCAAGCAGCAGAGCACCCGCGAGCATCATACTTCCGATCGACCACTTCTTCATGAATTCCATCCACTCCTTATTTTAGGTTAACGTCTATTAAAACATGAAATTTCTGAAATGTGAAATCGGATTTCTTGTATTCTTGCTTATTTCTGGACGATGAAAGCCGGCTTGTTTCTTTTGCAGCAAGACAGGGCATAGTCCCAGTAGAGATTTTTACTGGCAACCGATGAAAAGCTGAGGTGATGAAATTGGGACTGCTCAACAAGGAGAAAAAACAGGAGAATTGGGATAAGGAAAAACTGGAACGAGCGATTGTCCGCGTCTTAAGTGAAGGCAAAAAAGATACGTTTCTTGAAATTGTCCACACCCTGCCCCCTCACGAACTCGCAGAGTATTATAAAGAGCTGCCGAAAAAACGGAAACCGCTATTTCTGGAATGGCTGTCCATCGAAGAAATTACCGGCATTCTGCGGTATTTAAGCAAAGACGAACAGCTCACTGTCCTGGAACGGATTGGGCCGGACCGGTCGACACATATTCTGCACATGATGCAGAACAACGATCTGGCATTCCTGCTGACTGGCCTCTCAAAGGGCAAAGTCGATGATCTCATTGCCCAGATGCGGCGTGAAGAAATGGAATCGATCCTGCACATTATGGATTATCCGCCCAAAACGGCAGGCCGGGTCATGACGAACCGGTATATCCCGATTTCGCCCGACAGCACGGTCGGTGAAGCGGAGGAGAAACTGAAAACGTTTGAGAACCTTGCGTATTTTGTGAATTACCTATATGTGGTCGATGAGAATCAGCGCCTTATTGGCGTTGTGACGTTCCGCGATCTCCTGTTGTCGGAAAACAGCAGCCGAATCTCGGACATCATGCGGGATCAGCCGATTACAGTCGACGTCCAGATGAAGCAGGAGGAAGTCGCCAGGATCATCGGTCAGTTCGATTTCGAGGCGATCCCCGTCGTATCGGGGGACCAGGTGCTCGTAGGGACGATTTCCGGTGATCAGGTGCTCGATATCGTCGTGCGTGAAGCTGATGAGGATATCGAGATGCTGCTGGCTTCCGGTAAGTCGATCGACTTCCGGACGAAACCAGTGACCGCTGCCAGGCGCAGGCTGCCCTGGCTGATCCTTCTGCTGTTCATCGGACTCGTATCGGGCAGCATCATCTCCCGCTTTGAGGAAACATTGGAAGCAGTTGTGGCGCTGGCATTCTTCATGCCGATGATTGCCGGGATGACCGGAAACACCGGGACCCAATCTCTTGCAGTCGTCGTCCGGGGGCTCGCTTCCGAAGAGATGACCTGGAAAAAGGCGACCAAGCTCATTCTCCGTGAGCTTGTCGTCGGTGTCCTGATCGGTGTCACCTGCGGTCTGCTCATCGCAGTCATCGCCTTTTTCTGGCAGGGCAGTGCGGTTCTCGGCTTTGTTGTGGGCGTATCACTGCTATGCACGCTCATCATCGGGACAATCGCCGGGACTGTCATCCCGCTGATCCTGAACAGATTCAAAGTCGATCCGGCTGTCGCGTCAGGGCCTCTCATCACGACATTGAACGATATTCTGTCATTGCTGATTTATTTCGGCATCGCGACGATGTTCCTATCGAAACTCACATGAAAAAAAGCTGAGGCGAAAGGTCTATACACCTTTCACCTCAGCTTTTTGCCGTTTCGACTGTCAATAAGCAATGCCGACACGGTGTCCCGCATGCTTGCCTTCAATCAATTCCCTCACTGCGAAATGGGCGGTATCCCCCGTCGATATCTGTCTGCCGTCGGGCGGCAGCCAGTCATCCATTACGCGGTATACACCTGTCTCGCTGCCGTCAGGTAAATAGGTCGGGCAGACGATTGTCCAATCCAGACTGGATGCGGCAAGCGCGCTGTACGCAGCATGGTGCTCTTCCGCTGCAGCTGTCAGCTTGCGATTCGAGTCACCGCCATTGTAGCGCAGTGCCCCTGGCGTCAGCCGGCTGTTGAGGATGCCCGCTGTCCCGATCGTCAGGATTCGGCGGATCCCCTCCTGTTCCATCCCCGCAATCATATGGGGGACCGCCTCGCTCAGTGTTGTCGATTTGTCTGTGCCGAGTGCACTTACGACGCAGTCCGCTCCTTCGATCGTCTTTTGGGCATCCTGCTTCTGCTTCACATCTCCCTGGACAACTGTCAGATGCGGATGAGCCTTCAGTCTGCCAGGGTCCCGTACGAGTGCCGTGACAGTATGGCCGTCTTCCAGCAATGCCGCAAGCATGAGGGAACCGACTCTTCCTGTACCGCCGAACATGGCAATTCTCATAGTGGTTTCACTTCTTCCCGAGTTTCGTGCATCGTGCCGGTTTCCGTCAGCCGGATATGCCAGCCGAGTGCCTTCTCCAGAATATGCGGGGTATGGCCGCCGCGGCTCAGCGCCTCTTTATAGTACGTCCACAGCTGATCCCGGTAGGAAGGATGAGCACAGCGGTCGATGATGAGCGGCACCCGCTCTTTCGGTGCCAGCCCTCGGAGGTCCGCATAGCCTTGTTCCGTCACAATGATGTCTACATCGTGCTCCGTATGATCGACATGGGAGACGAACGGAACGCAGCTCGATATCGCGCCATCCTTCGCAAGTGACTTCGTCACGAAGATCGCCAGTCTGGCATTGCGTGCAAAGTCACCGGATCCGCCGATGCCGTTCATCATCTTCGTGCCTGTGACATGTGTCGAGTTGACGTTGCCGTAGATATCAAATTCGAGTGCCGTGTTGATGGAGATCGTACCGAGACGACGGATGACTTCCGGATGATTCGAGATCTCCTGCGGCCTCATGATGATTTTCTCTTTATAGAACGGGAGATTGTTCCGCAGTTTGTCCATCCGTTCTTCCGTCACTGTGATGGAGGTGCAGGAAGCGGATTTCACTTTTCCCGCGTCGATCAGTTCAAAGACCGAATCCTGCAGCACTTCGGAGTACAGTTCGAGATTTTCGAATTCCGAATCCAGCAGACCATGGAGCACGGCATTCGCCTGCGAACCGATTCCCGACTGAAGCGGTGCCAGCTCATTCGTCAGCCGGCCCGCTTCGATTTCCGAGCGGAGGAATTGCAGCAGATGTCCAGCCATGGTCTCCGTTTCCGCATCGGGCTGGTCGATCGTCGAGAATGAATCGTATTCCTCGGTCAGCACGATCCCTGCAATTTTATCGGGGTCCACCGGGATGCCGTACGTGCCGATCCGTTCGTCCGGATGCATGAGCGGAATCGGTTCACGGTCTCCGAGCACGCCGGGATCATAGACATCATGGACCCCTTCCCATTCTTCAGAGTGTGCGACGTTGATCTCCACGATGATCGCCTTCGCATGTTCTGCAAAAATCAAGGAATTTCCGATGGATGTCGAAGGAATGATCGACCCGTCTTCCGCAATTGCAACCGCTTCGAGGACTGCATAATCGATTTGCGGCAGAACACCGCCGCGCACCAACTCAGAGGTATTGGACAGGTGGTGATCGACGAACAACAATTCCCCATTGTTGATGCCTTTGCGCATTGCGGCATCCGCCTGGAACGGCAGCCTCTTGTTGACGATTCCCGCTTCTGTGAACAGCTTGTCGATATCATGCCCGAGTGACGCGCCCGTGAAGACATTCACTTTGAATTGTTCATCATGCGCCCGTTTCACCAGTGCTTCCGGTATCGCTTTCGCGTCTCCCGCACGTGTGAATCCGCTGAGGCCCAATGTCATTCCGTCCTGTATCCACGAAGCCGCCTCGTCGGCTGACACGACTTTCTCCCGCAGCGACTCTCTTCTGATCCGTCCCAACTGTCCTTCCATTTCCGACAGCTCCTTATTGTAAAGTTGATATATTTAGATTTTTTATACAAATCATTGGTATTGTACCGATATACCTTATGCAGGCCGCTTTCATTCATATAGTACCGTTCCGGCTGGAGAACCGCAACCGTCCTCACCTCCCTCCCGGTCCACAATTCTATGAAAACGGTAGTAATTTCACATTCTTTTCACAAGAAACTTATATAAGGTACAAAGATATAGTGTTATACTGAAGAAAATAGGTCTAATAGACTTTAACTCATTAAAAAGAACTGCAGTTATGTAAAAAGAGAGGATCCTGTCCAATGGTTTTACGTCAAACCCATAATTTGCATTCCGTCACACAGCTGCTGGATGATAAATTCTGCGTATCCATCATGGACACGGAAGGCAGAATTACCTACGTCAACCGGCGATTCTGTGAACTGTCCAAATATGAGGAATGCGAACTTATCAATCAAACATACGGCCTGTTGAATCCAGCCTACGACAGAGAGCGGTTCCTCTCGCAGCTGGAGTCCTGTGTCACAGCCCAGGGCGTCTGGCAGGAGCAGGTGAAGAGCATCGCCAAAGACGGAACTTCGTACTGGGTTCTGGCAACACTGGTGCCTGTCAGGGACGAAACCGGTGCAACGGTTCAATATATCTCTGTCGATCTGGATATCACCACGGAACAGCTGACGAGTGAACGCTATACGCAGACACTGCAGGTCCTGCACAATTTGGAGACCGCTCTGGATCACGCGTCTGTCATTGCAGTGACAGATGCAGCCGGCGTGATCCGCTATGTCAATCCGAAGTTCTGTGAGCTGTCACAATACACGGAAGACGAGCTCCTCGGCAAAACACACCGCGTCATCAATTCAGGCTATCATCCTAAGGAATTCTTCGGAGGCATGTGGGCGACCATCAAAAACGGAAATATCTGGCGCGGCGAAGTGAAGAATCGGGCGAAGGATGGCTCGTTCTATTGGATGAACACGACAATCGTCCCGTTCACCGACACCAGTGGAAAGCCATTCGAATACATTTCGATCCGGACGGACATCACCGCTCGCATCGAGGCGGAGCAGGCGCTGGAGAGTGCGCTGAAGAATGACTTCCGGAAGACGGTGAAGAACTTACAGAACGCCATTTTCAAATATGAAACGGATGAGCAGGGGCAGATCTGCATCACCCTGCTTGAAGGGAAGTTATGTGAAAAAATCGGGTTGACCGCACAGTTGCTGAACGCCAAAGGAGAAGATCATCCTTTCAGCGCTGACGAAGCCGCCCGAATACGGCCGTATTTGTACGCTGCGCTTGACGGGGAACCGGGCCAGTTCGAACTGTCGTACGCCGGCCGTACATTCATCATCTACTTGTCCCCTATCCTTGACGGCAGCTCTGTAACGGAGGTTGTCGGGACGTGTGTGGATATTACGGAACGGAAGAAGGCCGAACAGCTCGCAGAACATATGGCCTATTACGATTCTCTGACAGGACTTGCGAACCGCCGCCTGTTCAAGTCGGAGGTCACTAAAGTGATGGACAGCGGTACGGAGAGATTTTCGATTCTATATCTGGATCTCGACCGTTTTAAGAATATTAACGACTCGCTCGGACATTTCGTCGGCGACAACGTGCTGAAAGCCGTCGCCGAGCGGATCACTCTCTGTCTGAAGCCGGATGATCTCGCGAGCCGGCTCGGCGGGGATGAATACGTCATCATGCTGAAGGAAACTGCCATGGACCGTGTGAATGCGGCTGCTCGGCAGATCCTTGAGGAGATTTCCGCACCGTTCACACTGGGCTCATTGGAGGTGTTCATCACGCCGAGCATCGGGATCAGCCGTTTCCCGGCAGACGGAGAAGACTACGATACACTCATGCGGAACGCGGACACTGCGCTGTTCACGGCCAAAGACCAGGGAAAAAGCACATACCGGTTCTTCACAGAAGAGATGAACAGCAACATGATCGAAAAGACGCTGCTGGAAATGGATCTGCGGCAGGCGATCAGCCGTGATGAACTCGAACTGCATTACCAGCCGCAATATGACATAAAAACCGGCACGATCACCGGCGTGGAAGCATTGGCCCGGTGGAACCATACGAAAAAAGGCATGATCTCACCGGGACAGTTCATTCCGATCGCGGAAGAAAGCGGCATGATCCTGCCGATCGGTCAGTGGGTGATGGAAACTGCATGCCGCCAGGCGAAACAGTGGCAGGACGCAGGGCTGCTGCTGGGCAGGGTCAGCGTAAACGTCTCCATCCGCCAGTTCAAGCAGCCCTCGTTCGTCAGTTCTGTACTGGCTATTCTGGAAAAGACGGGTCTGGCGCCTCAATTCCTGAACATCGAGATTACGGAGAGCATGACGACCGATGTCCACTATTCACAGAAGATACTGAAGCAGCTGCATGAGGAAGGGATCCGTGTCAGTATCGATGATTTCGGGACCGGGTATTCATCACTCAGTTATTTAAGCACCTTCCCGATCACCCATTTGAAGATCGACCAGATCTTCTTGAAGGATCTGAGCAGCAGCAATACCGCGATCATCAAGACAATCATCGAACTGGCCAAAAACCTGAGTATCGATGTCATCGCAGAAGGTGTGGAAACAAACGAGCAGGCATCCTTCCTGAGCACACTGCGGTGTGACGAAGTCCAAGGTTTTCTGTACTCACGTCCGCTGCCGTCCGATACACTGACTCAGCTGCTCATGGAGCAGGAGAATAGGTGAAAAAGGAGAAAACATCGGGAACCTTCCGTGTTTTCCCCTTTTTATTCGTGTCGGTAAATGACAACCCGTTCGTCAGGGTCATTCTCCACTAAAACCGGAATTGCGATTTCTTCCTTTCGGACAAACGGTGTCTGTTCATCTAAGAACTCCAGATAGTCTGCTGTCGGATAATACAAGAGTATGTCCGCCTGGCGGGGCGCCTCCTCCAGGGATTCGAGAATACCATGGACGACAGACTTGAAGATCTCGGTCGAGAACGGATTGAAACAGTAGAAGACGGTCTGTTCCGGCTGGATCGGATAATTTTCCGCCTTCACCTCTTCGAATGTAATAACCCCCCTGCGCTTTTTGCTGCCGCCTCTTCTGAAACTTGCCAAGTTGGCATAGGCTTCCTGCAGGAGCCGTCCGTTCAGATCGATTCCGGTGATACTGCAGCCGAACCGGTCACAGCAATAGAACGGCACCCTGCCTTTTCCGCAGCCGAAGTCGACGAGATGATCTCCGGGTTCAAGAGGATAGGCTAAGAACAATTCGTCCAGCACATCGTACGGTGTGGCTTCATACCGGTTGTAGTGCGCGGAATTCTGCAGGATTTCGATAGTCCCTTCCGTCTGGATACGGAGTTCCCTATCCCGCTCTGCTTCTGTCATTCGTGCCCCTCCATTCCGGATCATCGGATCATCCTGTTCTTGGAACCGGTCTTCAGGATTTCTCCCATCCAGCCCTTTTTCTTTAAGTAGATATAGAGCCCGAGTGTGGACGATATGATGACGGCCAGGGAAAATGCATAGCCATGCGCCCATTCGAACTCGGGAATCGACTTGAAGTTCATACCCCAGATGGCACCGAAGACAGCTGCAGGTGTGAAGATGGTCGTGATGACCGTCAAAGTCTTCATGATTTCATTCCCCCGGTGATTCGACACGAGACTTTCCATGTCTGTCAGCGCTTCCACTTCCCTCCGGTATTCGTAGATCAGCATGCGGATCCGCTCCAGCCGAGTGCAGAGCCTCTTGTATTCCGCTGTTTCCGTGTGTTCTTCTTCAAAGGTTTCACTGACGGTCATCTGTATTTCCACGAGCGGAATGATGAGGTTATTCCAGACGATGAGTTCATGTTTGCTCTCTGCAATCCGCTCGAGCACTTCACTGCTGTTATTGTTTTTCAATTCCCATATGAGATCTCTCATCCCGCATTCGAACTTATCCAGCTGTTCAAGGAATTTGTGGAGAATCGTATTCAGCAGAATGATGAACGCCTGCACTGCATTGTCTGCTTGTTTCATTTTCCCTTCCAGCTCTTCCATTGCTTCTGAAGGGAAGAGCGTCCGGTCAAGTTCCGACGTCAGCAGTGTTTGGACATTGAGAAAAAACGCAAACGTCCTGTTCTCGTTCTTTTCGTGTACATTCTGATCATAGGTTATCCGTCCCCAAAGCGCTTCCTCACCTTTGATGGCAGTCGTATTGCCGATGACATCCAACTCACTATTCTCCAATGTCTTGAACCATTTCGTTTTCATCTTTGTCTGGTTGGACAACAGGCTCTTCAGATCATCGTCCTGCCCTGCTTCGAGCCATTCCCAATCATCTCGTTTAAAAGAGAAATACATGGCGGGTTCCCCCTTCCAGATAGCTTTATAATTTAGTTTACCCACATTTGAGGAACGGGCAACCCCGTCACGATGATTAGTCAGGACGGAAATCGGGAAGAATCCAAACATCTTGTGTCAGTTGAACAACCGGCAGGACTTTTCGCGTTGTCTCCTATACAATGGAGCTGTACAACACGTTCAAATAAGCCTTGCTCTCTGCATTCTGTTTCACTTATACTTACTTTACCGAATAGTAAGAAATGATCGAAAACAATTGGAGGGATTCTGCATGCGTGTACGAGACTTATTTGTGGAAAGAAACTATGTAACTACTGTGAACGATAAAGACACTGTAAAAGAGGCGCTGGACAAAATACGGAAGAGCGGTTTCCGT
This sequence comes from Sporosarcina koreensis, assembly GCF_000826145.2. Lineage (GTDB taxonomy): Bacteria > Bacillota > Bacilli > Bacillales_A > Planococcaceae > Sporosarcina > Sporosarcina trichiuri. Next base: position 168,375 of record NZ_LN651335.1, on the reverse strand, counting down.
TCCGTGCCAGTGGTGGATGCCCAGGATACGTACAAAGGGATGATCTACAAAATCCACCTGATCGAGTACCTGTATGAACAGAACGGTGATGAGAACGCCACTGTTGAATCGATCGTCAAGCACAAGGATGACTGTATCGAAGAGACCTCCTCGTTCTTGGATGCTTTGCTGAAAATCAAAGCGCTTCCCTTCATATCGGTCACCGATCATGGCAGACTGGTCGGCATCCTGACACACAATCAGATCGAGGGCGTATTCGAGGATGCTTTCGGTGTCAAAACCGGCGGTCTCAATCTGACGATTTCCTCCACGGAAGCGAGGGGCATGATCGAAAAGCTGGCCCGTACGCTCCGCGGAGAGAATATCGAAGGCATGCTGACGCTCGATAACGGATCTGTTCTGGTACGCCGTGTCGTCCTGACACTTGAAGGTGAAAAGACGGAAGAAGAGACCCGGGCACTTCAGACGAAACTTGAAAAGGCAGGCTTCCGGATCCTGCAGATCGAACGACTTGAAAAACAATGATGACGCACAAGCAGCTGTTCAGAATGCCGGTTCCGCCGGTTTCTGAATGGCTTTTTTGCAATTCTGCAGGTGTCCTGCCCCGAATGACTCCAGCAGGCCGCCTATCGTTTTCCATACTCGCCGGATGGGTATAGGAAACAGTTAAGGGGGAGGTGCAGTTGAGATGAAGCTGTCAATTCGAAAGACATACCGGTTCCAGGAAATCATCAATGCGTTCCTGCGGAATGGGTTCAGCCATGTCCTGTTCCGTCTAGGCCTTACTGACCGACGCAGATCCAGGGCTGCGGATGGCGAGCAGTCCGATACGAATCTGCAGCATATCGGCGAAAAACTGAGCCGCACCCTGCAGGAACTCGGCCCGACTTTCATCAAACTCGGACAGATCGCCAGTACCCGCAGGGATCTGGTGCCGCCGGAAATCACCCGTGAACTTGAGAAACTGCAAGACCACGCCAAACCGTTCCCGTTCGAACAGGTCAAGCAGATCGTTGAGGATGAACTGGACTGTCCTCTCACCGATGCCTTCGAGTCGTTCAATGATGTGCCGATGGCAACCGCTTCGATCGGCCAGGTCCATGAAGCCTTCCGGCATGACGGTCAGAAAGTGGCGGTCAAAGTGCAGCGGCCGGGCATCCGGAACACAGTACATACTGATTTGTCGATTTTGAAAGAGATCGCAGGACTTATCGAGAACAATACAGAGTGGGGAAAAATGTACGGCATCAGGGAAATCATCAGCGAATTCGCCGACACCCTCCTCGATGAGCTCGATTATGAACACGAAGGCCGGAATGCCGAGCGGATCGCCAAGCAGTCGGAAGGCAATGATGGCGTCTATATACCGAAAATCTATTGGGACACTTCGAGCGGCCGTGTGCTGACGATGGAGCTGATCGAGGGGGTGAAATCGGACAATCTGGCGCGTCTTGATGAGCTCGGATATGATCGCGGACTCCTCGCCAGGAACCTTGTCCATGAAATGTTCAGCCAAGTGCTCGATCACGGTTTCTTCCATGGGGACCCGCATCCCGGCAACATCCTGTTCCTGCCGGGCAATACGCTGTCGTTCATCGACTTCGGCATGATGGGATTCCTGGACGATAACTTGAAATTCCAGTTTGCAAAACTGGTGATGGAACTGGAACGCGGAAACACGAAAGGGATCATCAAGGCACTGGATGCGATGGGCATCCTGGACGATGATACCGATCTTCGCAGCCTCGAGAAAGATCTCGGCCTGCTGAAAACGAAGTATTATGACGTACCGCTCGAAAACGTGAGTCTCGGCGGCGTCTTCGTCGATCTGTTCGAGGTCGCCTACCGTCATCGGATCCGGATCCCGAGTGAAATTACGGTGCTCGGCAAAACAATCCTGACGGTGGAAGGCCTGATCTCCAAACTGGATCCCCATATGCGGATCATGGACGGTGTCGAGCCGTTCGGCAAACAGCTCATCCGGGAACGGTACAGCCCATCCGCAGTGCTGAAGAACGCTTGGGAGAGCTTGAGTGAAAATGCAGAGATCATTGCAAACATCCCGAAGGACTTCAAGGACATCAGCACGGCTCTGAAGAAAGGCAAACTCAAGCTGGATATCAATCTCCGGCAGGCAGGGTTCATCCTGCGGCGTCTGGATATCATCAGCAACCGGCTCGCCTTCAGCGTCATCCTGCTCGCTTTCAGCATCCTGATGACCGGACTGATCATCGGATCGGCAATCGCCGGGCAGAACAATATCCTGCTGAACCTTCCTGTCATCGAAATCGGTGCCATCGTCGCGTTTCTCATGTTTTTGTTCCTGCTGTACTCCATATTTAAATCAGGGAGAATGTAGCGGGTAGTCATTGGGATGCGGGTACCTACCGCCTGCGGGGCATATGTCCGTGTAAATTGAAAAAACACGCTCAGGGAAATCGGATTCCCTTGAGCGTGTTTCCGTTATACAACGAAATAGGCAATGACCGACAGCAGGACCGATGTCACAGCCATCGCAGCCAGCGGACGGAGTGCCCGCTTACGCAGGTCGCGTAAGCTGACATTCAGGCCCAGGCCGACCATGGCGGCTGTCAGCAGCCAGGATGTCAGGACGCCGAGTGCATCATAGACACCATCGGATACCGGGATGACCGGACCGAATACGTACGTGCCAAGGACGCTGAGCAGGATGAACCCGACGAGGAACCACGGGAACTCGATTTTCGCATCGCCCTCTTCGGATCCTTTGTTTTTCCGCTTCATGATTGCAATGAAGATAAAACAGAGCGGAACGAGAAGGAAGACACGGCCCAGTTTCGCAAGCAGTGCGATCGCCAGGCCGTCTTCCCCGGCGGGCGCCCCTGCGAGGGCGACGTGCGCCACTTCATGCAGGCTGATGCCGGACCACATGCCGTACTGGATCATGGAGTCGAACGGCAGGATTGGGCGGAGGATCGTATACCCGATGGCAAACACAGTACCCATGAGCGCAATGATCCCTACGCCGATTGCCGTATCTTCGTCCTTGGATTTGACGATCGGTGCGACGGCCGCAATGGCAGCGGCTCCGCAGACACCCGTGCCGACGCCGAGCAGCAGTGAGATATTCTTGTCGGCTTTGAACAGCTTCGCAAGCCACAGTGTCATGAAGATGGCGAAGATGATGACGCCGACGTCCCGGACCAGCAGGCCGAGGCCGTCTTTCAAGACGACATCGATGTTCAGTTTTAATCCGTACAGGATGATCGCTGTCCTGAGCAGGCGCTTGGAAGAAAAGGCAATCCCCGGCCGGATAGCTTCCGGATAGCCGAAGAACTGGCGGTAGATGACCGCGATGATAATTGCGCATGCCATCTGGCCGATCTGGCTGAAACCTGGAAGCATGGCAAGCAGGAATCCTAATAGTGCGATGAAAAATGTGAACGCCACTCCGCCGAACCAGGCTGTCGCAGCTGACGGCTGTTTCGGTGAAGGGGATGCAGTTTGTGTATTCATGCAGAACACCTCCTGATTTCCAGTATACGCTCAGAGTTTCCATAAGAAAAATAATAATTTATAATGGTTGCCATAAGTGTTTCATTATCATAGGAGGTGAGTGGATATGGACCAGAGTCTGCTTGTATTCGTGACAGCGGCGGAGCGCAGGAATTTTTCACGTGCCGCGGAGGATCTGCACATGACACAGCCGGCCGTCAGCCAGTACATCCGGGCACTGGAAGACACGATGGGCGCCCGCCTGCTGGAGCGGACGAACAAGTATGTGCGACTCACAAAAGCGGGTGAAATCGTGTACGACCACGCAAAGGACATCGTCGGGTTGTACGGACGCATGCACCGGCTCGTCGATGATCTGTCGAACGAGGCGGGTGGGCCTTTGTCGATCGGGGCGAGTTATACGTTCGGCGAATATGTCCTTCCCCATATACTGGCCCGGCTGCTGGCGGACTATCCGCGCATCCAGCCGGATGTCACCATCGGGAATACGGCCGAAATCGCCGATCTGATTGTCGCCCAGCAGCTCGACGCGGGCATCGTGGAAGGCCGTTTCAAGGAAAACCGGCAGCTCGCCGTACTGCCGCTTGCGGAAGATCATATGGTGCTGGCAGCGTCGCCCGGGCACCCGCTCCTGGATTCCGCCCAGCCGGTCAGCTGGGAGTCGCTTGCGGAGCAGACGTGGATCATGCGGGAACGCGGTTCCGGCACACGGGAGGCGGCAGAGACCGTTTTCAGCGATAAGAGCATCACGCCAGACCGGACAATTCAGTTCAGCAGCACCCAGCCCATCAAGGAAGCTGTCGGAGCGGGACTCGGCATCAGCCTTCTGTCGGAATGGGCTGTGCAAAAAGAGCTGGCGCATGGAGATCTCGCAGTGATACAGGCACCCGGGCTGCCCCATATCCGCCAGTTTTCCGTCGTGACCAACTCGACGTACCGAACGAAAGCGCTGCAAGTGTTCCTGGATCTGCTGCAGTCTGCGGATGATCTGACGTCGTTCGGGCAGCGGGGCTGAAAAACCAAAAACTGTCCGGGGAAGACCGTACTGGTGCTTCCTGGACAGTTTTCCTTAATCAGCGGCGATGAACCCCGTTGAGGATGATTTCACTCTGCGGAATCGATGGAATGCTCGACATGCTGTAGCTGAGCTCCTGATCCGGGACGTCATACTCCATCTTGTTCGCCAAGTAATCGAGCGTCACTTTCATCACTTCGACAGTCGCCCACTCGCCCGGACAGCGGTGGCCGGTCGCGTGATCGCCGCCTCCTTGGGGAACGAAATTGAAAGGCGTGACAGTATCTGCGGCAAACCGTCCGGGACGGAACCGGTCCGGATCCGGCCAGTTCGCTTCTTCGTGGTTCGTTCCGTAGAAATCGAAGATGACCAGCGTGCCTTCCTCGAAAGTTTCCCCGTTCCAGCTGAACTCGGCCTTGACGCGCGCCGCATTGAACGGGAAGAACGGGTACAGCCTGCGGACTTCCTGCACGAAGTGTTCGATTGGTTCCTCTTTGCTGCCCTTCAGTTTGGCGCGTTCCTCCGGATGCGTAAGGAGCGCATGCGCTGTGAATGCAATATAGATGGAAACGGCAACGATCGGCCGGACGATGTTCAGCACTTCCACTGCAGCTGTGCGGGCATCGAGCAGATTGCCGTCCAGATCCTTATGCTGGGAGAATGTCAGCAATGCTGTGCCGGCCGGCGGCTGCAGCCGGTCAGCGCGCACGTCCTCGACGAGACCCCCGATCCAGTCTTCGAGATCACTGCGCGCCCGGGTGCCGCGGATATACTGGACACCGACGGAGGTCGGCGATTCGAACAGCTGGACGATCTGGCCTGTCCGCTTCTGGACGTCGTCTTCGGACAGCGGGACGCCGGCCCAGCGGACGGCAGCGCGGGTGAGCACCTCCTGGGCCGTTTCATATAGGTTGATGTCCGCACCGCTGCCCCACTGATCGAGTTTCCGCTCCCATTCGTCCGCCGTCAGCTTCCCGAGCTGGCGGGTATGATCGGGATTCATAAGTTCCATAAACATCGCTTTCCGATGGTGGTGCACTTCCCCGTCCAGCGTCTGCACCCCGTTTTCGCCGAGCAGTGTTTTCTGGGCATGCTTCGGTGCCGCCCCATGACGGATGAATTTATCATTATCATAGAAAATCCGGCCCGCCTCTTCCCCCGTCAGACAAATGACACGCTCCCCGAGCAGCCGCGTTTCAAAGATCGGAGAGCCAAACTCCCGGCTCCGCTTCGGGATGTAGTCATAGCCTTCCTTCATCAGGCCGAGTGTATGGTCGATCCCTTCCTCTTTCGGTATCGGTGACATGTATGATCCGCTCCATTTCCTTTTTGCTATATCCTTTCCCTGGGAACGGCTGGGTAAACGCCGGGCGCCGGGCGCGGGCAAAATGGAATCAGCCTGAAGTGGTTTAATAAGAATGCGCCGTCCCGGCGGCGCCGACAAGCCAGGAACTGATTTGGCGGGAGCGGCATGAGAGATTCGGCATGGTGGTCTGGCGATGCAGGGCCTGGCTTTTTGCATGGTGTGTCGGTTGGCCGGACTTCGTGCAAGTAAGACAGCTCTTTTTACATGAAGGCACCGGTTTGCTGGGCTTCGTGCAATTAAGACGGCTCTTTTTACAATGAAGGCACCGGCTTGCTGGGCTTCGTGCAAGTAAGGCGGCCCTTTTCGCATGATGCTGCCGGTTCCCTGGGCTTCGTGCAATTAAAACGGCTGCATCTTCGACTCGCACACAATTCCATACACGAGTCGCAGTTGTACCACCAACAGTCATGTGCCCTCTTCAATCAAAAAAACGAGCTGCCCGGCCGGCAGCTCGCTTGCGTCATTCTATAATCAGTTTTCCTGGGTTCAGCAAGTTCTCCGGGTCGAGCGCCTGCTTGATCTTCAGCATGACGTCGTAGGCGGCACCGTGTTCCTCACGCTGGTATTTCTGTTTGCCGACGCCGACGCCGTGCTCGCCGGTGCACGTGCCGCCGCAGGCGAGGGCGCGGCGGACGATGGTTTCGTTGTAGTCATTGGCCCGCTGCAGTTCATCCTCATCGGAATGGTCGATCATGAGCAGGACGTGGAAGTTGCCGTCGCCGACGTGGCCGACGATGCCGCCTTCGAGCCGCAGCCGGTCGAGCTCTTCCCGGGCGAAGACGACCGCCTCTGCGAGTTCCGAAATCGGGACACAGACATCCGTCAGCATCATCTGTTTGCGCGGGAAGCCGTGCGTGTAGGCGTACGCCGCATTGTGGCGCGCTTCCCACAGCTGGTTGCGGCTCGCGGTCTCCTTTTCGAACAGGATCTCTTTACAGCCGAAGTCGTTGACGATCTCTTCCGTGAACGCAACATCCTGGGCGAGGCCGGCCTCGTTGCCGTGGAATTCCAGGAACAGCGTCGGCTGCTCGGCGTAATCCGTTTCGCTGTAGGCGTTCACCTGGCGAATCGATTCCGTGTCGACGAGCTCCACCCGGGCGATCGGGATACCGGCCTGCAGAATCGCAGGTACGGCTTCGATTGCATTGGTGACCGAGTCAAAGACGGCGCGGGCGGCAACCGTCACCTCAGGGATACCGAACACACGCAGCGTCAGTTCCGTGAAGCAGCCAAGTGTGCCTTCCGAGCCGACGAACAGGCCGTTCAGATGATAGCCGGACGACGACTTCGCCGCCATATTGCCCGTATGGATGATCGTTCCGTCCGCCAGCACCACTTCCATATCCCGGACCTGATCTCGCATGACGCCGTATTTGACGGACGTCGTGCCGCTCGCATTCGTTGCGGCCATGCCGCCGAGCGTGGCGTCCGCTCCCGGATCGACCGAGAAGAACAGGCCATGCTTCTTCAGTTCTTTGTTAAGCGCAGTGCGCGTGACGCCCGGCTGGACCGTAACAAGCATATCCGCCGGACGGATGTCGAGGATTTTATCCATCTCCGTGAAGTCTATCGTGATGCCGCTGTCATACGGGATCACGTGGCCTTCGAGACTCGAGCCGACGCCGAACGGGATGACCGGCATCTTGTGTGCAGCCGCCGTTTTGACGATCCGGCTCACCTCCTCGGTCGACCTCGGAAAGACGACCATATCCGGCAGGCTCGGCGTATGGTAGGATTCGTCCTTGCTATGCAGGTCGCGGACCGTTTCGTTCACCGTGATCTGATCGGGCTCCAGGAATTTTGACAGGTCCTCTGTCAGCTGTTCAATTGCAGTTATCATAAGATCCTTCCTTCCGTTTTCGCTATTTTCCAAGTATAGCGCATCTTCTTTCTGTTTGGTACCGATGGAACCGGGAACACTGGTTGTAATGAACTCAGACAGGAGGACTGCATCATGAAACCAACAGCAGCGGCAGGCAGCGTCCTTGCGCTGAGCCTGCTACTCGGGGCTTGCGGCAGCACGGACGACGACAAAGCGACAGATACAACCGGTACGGAGGACACGGCCACGGAACCGGGCTCCGTCAATGACACGGATACCGGAATGGACGATGCCGGTACGGACAGTGAAGACGGCAGTACGGGTACAGAGACGGATACAAGCGGCACATCCGATTCATCGGACACAGCAGCCGACGGCCAGGACGATATGAAGGAAAAGATGGACCAGCTCGCGTATGATGAATTCGAACTGGAAGTCGACTACGGCAAGGACCAGGAATATGAAATCGAAATCGAGCAGGACAATGGTGTCGTCGAAGCAAAAGTAGAAGATGAACTGTCCAATCAGAACCTGAACGGACAGGAAGCGTTCGATGAAATCTATCCAAAACTGAAAGAACTCACCATCACTGAAACGACGTCGAAAGAAGACGCCATCCAGCAGGCGTTGGACGCATTCGGTCTGAAAGATGATTATGTGAAGTTCGACATGGAGATCACAATGCCGGACGGCAAGAAACTCACCTTTGAAGATAAAAAATGACATACGAAAAAGCGGAACCGCGTCCCGGTTCCGCTTTTTTCATTTGCTGTGGTCCTGTACGAACCGGATGATCTCTTCGGATGTGCCCATCTGCAGGATTTCCGGGATATACCCTTCCCAGTCGGCCTTCGACAGACCTGCGATCTGGGACCGCGCCTTCAGGATGCTGGACGGGCTCATCGAGAACTCGTCGAGGCCCATGCCGAGCAGGATCGGGATGGCCAGCGGGTCGCCCGCGACTTCGCCGCACATGCCGGCCCATTTGCCTTCCTTGTGCGCAGCCGTGATCACATTGTGGATCAGACGCAGCACGGCCGGATGGGTCGGCTGGTACAGATAGGAGACCGATTCGTTCATGCGGTCTGCGGCCATCGTGTACTGGATCAGGTCGTTCGTGCCGATCGAGAAGAAGTCGACCTCTTTTGCGAACAGGTCCGCAATGACGGCGGCTGCCGGGATCTCGAGCATCATGCCGACTTCATACGACTCACTTACCGCAAAACCGTCCGCTTTCAGTTTCTCTTCTTCTTCCAGCAGCATGCCCTTCGCCTTCCGGAACTCTTCGAGCGTCGCAATCATCGGGAACATGATCTTCAGGTTCCCGTGAATGCTCGCCCGCAGGAGTGCCCGCAACTGTGTGCGGAACATGTCCGGCTCCGCGAAGCAGAGACGGATGGCGCGTTCACCGAGGAACGGATTCATTTCATCCGGCGTCTTGAAATAATCAAGCTCCTTGTCCCCGCCGATATCGAGCGTCCGGACAACGGTCGGCCGGTCGCCCATTGCGGTCAACACCGCTTTGTATGCTTCCAGCTGCTCTTCTTCGGTCGGCCAGTCGCTGTTGCCCATGTACAGGAATTCGGTGCGGAACAGGCCGACGCCTTCCGCTCCGTTTTTGTCCGCCAGCGGCAGGTCATCGACAGATGCGATATTCGCGCCGACTTCAACGTGCTGTCCGTCGCTCGTCTTTGTCGATTCCGTCACATAGCGCTTCAGCAGCTCCTTGTCCTGCTGGAACTTTTCCTGTTTGACCGTGTAGTCATGGACAGCCTGTTCCGTCGGATCGATCAGCACCAATCCGTCCGTGCCGTCCACGACCAGCTGTGTGCCCTGCTCGATTGCGTCCATTGCCGACTTCGTGCCGACCACCGCCGGTATTTCAAGCATCCGCCCGAGAATGGCGGAGTGCGACGTGCGGCCGCCGATATTCGTCACGAACCCTTTGACAAACTCCTTGTTCAGCTGTGCGGTCGCAGACGGGGTCAGGTCATCCGCCACGATGATAACTTCTTCATCGATCGAGGATGGATCGGAAACGTGCACGCCGAGCAGTTTGGCGAGAAGGCGCTTCGTCACGTCCCGGACGTCCGCCGCCCGCTCGCGCATGTATTCGTTGTCCATTGCTTCGAACATTGCCGTGAATGTATCCGCCGCCTGCTGGAGTGCATACTCGGCGTTGTTTCCCTGCTCGATGCTGCCCTTCACACTCGACAGCAGTTCCGGATCGTTCAGGACGAGCAGGTGCGCTCCGAAAATGGCCGCCTTGTCTGCGCCGAAATTCTCTTCAGCTTTTTTACGGATGGCTTCCAGTTCATCAGCCGCTTCACTTTGAGCGGATTCGAACCGGGCGATTTCCGATGCCGGGTCGTCGATCGTGCGCTTTTCAACGGTCAGATCAGGTGATTCCAGACGGTAGGCTCTGGCGATCGCAATGCCGTCGGAAACCCCGATCCCTGTCAGTTCGTTTGTCACTCGCCGATACTTTCCTGCTTCATGATCTCGTCCACTTTCGCGATCGCCTCTGATTCGTCAGCGCCATCCGCTTCCACGTCCACTTGCGCGCCGGACTCGATGCCCATGCCCATGACACCCATAATCGATTTCATATTCGCTTTCTTCCCGTTATAGGTGATTGTGACGTCCGACTGGAACGGGGTGACAGCTGAGACAAGAAGGGAACAAGGACGTGCATGGAGCCCTTCACTGCTTGTGATTGTGTACGTTTTCTTTTCCATAACCGATCTCTCCTTTAAAATTAGAACTTGATGCGGCCGCTGTAGGCGGCGACCAGTTTTTCGTTATACTCTGCATTTCCCTCCAAGTTGCCGCTCTTGAAAACCGGAGGGGTGCGCCCGTCCGCTTCCATGGCGGCGACGGTCTCGCAGAACAGCGCATGCAGCAGCGTATTGCCGATGACCGAAGACACCGGACCGCACTGCACACCGCCGACCTGCATGACCGCATCGCCCGGCGGCACTTGCGTATCCAGCACAGCCGCGACGAGTTCTTCGAGCCGCCTGCCGGACGCATGGCGCGATGGATGCTCTTGTTCAGTATACCGCAAAGACTGCAGGGAAACCGTATAGGCGCCTTGTGCAGCAGCATATTCAGCGACGTCGAGCGGAACCGGATTCCGGCCGGATGTGGAGATGATGATCACAGCATCCTCGGGCCGGATATCGAGCTTGTCCAGGAACGATCTGCTGAATGCCGGATCTTTCTCATACATGGAAGAACTCACAGCCCCTTCATGCAGCATGAGCGGCCCGATGGAGATCGGCCGGACAGGCACAAGGCTGCCCGCCCGGTAGAACCCTTCCTGTGCGAGCAGCTGTGAATGGCCCGAGCCGAACAGCTGGATGATCCCGCCCCGGCTGAGACGCGCGGCCAGTTCACCCGCCGCTCCCTTCAAAACGGGGACGGCTGCCTCCCCCGCTTCGCCGATCAGTTGCTGTACCTTTTCAATATACCCTGTCATGGCAGGATCACCTCCCGATTTCACTGATGAATTTATAGCGGTCCGCCCGGTATGTACTGCGCACCACTTCAAACGGACGGCCGTCGTCAAGGGCGCTCACCCGCTCGATCAGAACGACTGCGGCAGGCAGGCTGATCTGGAGGAACTCTGCGTCCTCCTGCTTTGCAAGGGCTGCTTCCATCCGCTGTACCGCCTGCCCGATCACGAGTCCGCATTCCTGTTCAATGTAGGCATAGAGCGAACCCTGCAAGGCGGCTTCCGTCAAATCCGGCAGCAGAGCCACAGGCAGGAACGACCGCTCGATCGCCATCGGTGTATTGTCGGCGTACCGGACGCGGACAATCTGGTAGACCAGTGCACCGGCCGGCAGTCCAAGCCGGGCCGCCACCTGCTTATCCGGCTTAACCTCCTTGAAACTGACGAGCGCTGTTCCCGGCACGAACCCGCGAGCTTTCATATCTTCCGTGAAGCTGGTCAGCCCGTTCAGCGGCTGTTCCATCTTCTCTTCGGCGACGAATGTTCCCCGGCCCTTCTCCCGGTACAGCAGCCCCTCCTTGACGAGGTTCATGAGCGACTGCCGGACGGTCATCCGGCTGACGCCGAACTGCTCGGACAACTCCCGCTCGGACGGGATGAGGGAATTGACAGGATAGGTTCCGCAGGCAATCCGTTCGCGCAGCAGCTCCTCGATCTGGACGTAGATCGGAATCGATGATTGCTTGTCGACGATCATGACCACCGCCGATCCGCCGGGGTGCCGGCCCGTCCCTTACTTGCTTCCATGGCGTTCATACCCTGTCACACCGCGGCAGATCGTCCGGGTGACTTCCCAGTCCGCATCCAGCAGGACGAGATCCGCATCCTTCCCTTCCGCGATGGCACCCTTCTGATCCAAGCCGAGCTGTCGCGCTGCGTTGCCCGATGAAATCTTCGCCACTTCCACAGGTCCGAGACCGAGCATCACGGCAACATTCCGCACAGCCTGTCCCATCTTCAGGATACTGCCGGCCAGCGTGCCGTCCGCGAGCCGTGCATCGGTTTCCGTCACGTGGACCGGCTGGCCGCCGAGCTCGTATTCCCCCGGATCTAGGCCTTTCGCACGCATTGCATCGGTAATGAGAATGAGACGATCCGGGCCTTTCATGCGGTAGGCGAGTTCCACGGATTTCGGATGGCTGTGGATGAAGTCCGCGATGATTTCCGCACACAGGCCGTCCGTCAGCAGCGCCCCGCCGATCGCACCCGGCTCCCGGTGATGGAAGGGGGACATCTGGTTGTACAGATGCGTCGCCTGCTTCGCGCCGGCTGCTGCCGCATCCTCCATCTCGAGGACCGTCGCGTTCGTATGACCGAGAGACGCAATGACGCTTTCGGACGACAGTTTGGCAATGAATGCCTTGCCGCCCGGCTCTTCCGGTGCCAGCGTCACCATCCGGATCTTACCGTCCGCTTCCTTCTGCCACTGATCGAACTGATCGGCATCCGGCGGGCAGATGTACTGCAGCGGCTGTGCACCGGCGCGTTTCGGCGACACGAACGGCCCTTCCAGATGGATGCCGAGCATGTCCGCCTGACCGGGCACCGATTCAAAGCCGGCCAGATTCTTCATCGCCGCGCTGATCGCTTCCGGTGCCTGTGTCATGGACGTCGCGAGGAAGGAGGTCGTCCCTTCCTTCGGCAGCACGTCCGCCATCGTCCGGATCGCTTCCGGTGTGGCATCCATGACGTCCGCTCCTGCCGCCCCGTGGATATGCATGTCGATGAACCCCGGCAGTACAACCTGTCCTGACGCATCGATATGCTCGTCCGCTTCACGCTTCAGGCCAGGGCCCACTTCGCGGATCACACCGTCTTCGATGAACACATCACAGTGCTCCGCCAGGCCATCGGGTGTCACGACTGTTCCGTTACTGAGTAATGTTGTTGTCATATGTGTCCGCTCCTTAACGAAATGCGCCGGACGGGTGACTGTTGTCTCCCCGGCCGGCGCAGTATTTATTTATTCGTCCACTTTCAGAATCTTGTCGGTTCCTTGACGCTGGAATCCTTTTTTCAGGATATGCAGGTTCGCTTTGTCGACGTTTGTGAAGATGACCGGTGTCACAACGGAAGGCGCATGCTCCCCGATGTAGTCGAGGTCGATATTCAGCAGAGCGTCACCGCGCTGGATGAGCTGGCCGTTTTCAACGAGCAGTTCGAACCCTTTTCCGTTCAGCTTCACCGTGTCGAGACCGACGTGGATCAGCACTTCGACGCCTGTGTCCGTTTCAAGACCGATGGCGTGGTTTGTCGGGAACACACTCACCACTTTACCGTCGATCGGTGAATGGATCGTTTTCCCTTTCGGCATGATTCCGAAACCAGGGCCCATCATTTCTTTAGCGAAGACATCATCCGGCACTTCCGACAGCGGAATGATATCGCCGTCGACCGGCATCGTGAAGTCCGTCTCCGGCAAGGCCTTTACATCATGTGTCTGTGTATCCAGTTCCATCGCCTCTTCCGTCTCCGGCGGCGGATTGCCGTTCGTCATGCGCCGTTTCATCGCCTCTGCGAGGAATTCGACCGCTGTGCCGATGACGACCTGGACATTCGTCTTGCTGATCTTCATGAAGCCCATTGCGCCGTAGCGCTTCAATTCTTTCTCATCGATGATATCCGAGTCTTTCACTGTCAGGCGGAGACGTGTCGTACAGTAGTCGATCGCCTGGATGTTGCTGATACCGCCGAGTGCTTCGATCGTGTGGTAGGCTTTCACTTCCACGATATCGTCCCCATAGACCGCCTCTTCGGAAGAGACATCGTCGTCATCTTCACGGCCCGGTGTTTTCAGGTCGAGCTTGACGATCAGGAAGTAGAAGATGATGAAGTACAGGACCCCGAACACGAGACCGATCACGAGCAGGGTGAGAGGATTCTGTGCAAGACCGAAGTTCAGCACATAGTCGATCGCACCGGCCGAGAAACCGAATCCGTGGTGGACGTCAAACAGGTACGAGACGATCATGGACGCGCCTGTCAGCAGGGCGTGCACGACGTACAGGACAGGTGACAGGAACATGAACGCGAACTCGATCGGTTCGGTGATCCCTGTCAGGAACGATGTGAACGCGATACTGAAGAGCATCCCGCCGACAATCGCTTTCTTTTCCTTCTTCGCTGCCGCATACATGGCAAGACATGCTGCCGGCAGACCGAACATCATGATCGGGAAGAAACCGGACAGGAACGGACCAGCTGTCGGGTCCCCTTTGAGGAACCGGTTGATCTCCCCTTTGACGACTTCCCCGGTCGCCGTCGTGAAGCTTCCGAAGTCGAACCAGACGACGGTGTTGATGACGTGGTGGAGACCCGTCGGGATGAGGAGACGGTTCAGGAATCCGTAAGCGCCAACGCCGAGCGTTCCGGCACCGAGCACCCAGTTTCCGATTGCGTCAATAACGTTCTGGATCGGCGGCCATGCAAATACGAGAATGGCAGCCGCAAGTGTCATGGTTGCCGCAGTGACGATCGGTACAAACCGGCGGCCTCCGAAGAACGCCAGGAAGTCCGGCAGTTTGATATTATAAAAACGGTTGTAAAGAAGTCCTGCGATGATACCGGAAATGATACCGCCGAATACACCCATGTTGATATTTTCATCAATGGCGCCGAGGGCACTGGTCAGTACAAGGAAACCGACCGCTCCGGCAAGGGCTGCCCCGCCGCTGTTGTCATGGGCGAATCCCATCGCAATCCCGATGGCAAAGATCAGTGCCAGGTTGCCGATGATTCCGTCACCAGCCGCAGCGATCAGCGGAATATTGAGCAGGTCATCCTGCCCGAGACGCAGCAGCAAGGCAGCTGCCGGCAGGGTCGCAATCGGAAACATCAGTGATTTCCCGATGCGCTGAATAAAGTTCATCATCTTCTTCTCACTCCTTTTAAGTTTTCTTACTATTCACTATACCGCTGGTGCGGTCTAGTTGTCTAGACCAATTTTAACAGAAACCAAGAAGTTTGTAAGCGTTTTATTGAAGATATGAAAAAAAGTGCGGGAATATGAAAAAACGCAATCAGAGAATGATCTTCCCTGCCCGCGTTTCCTCATACTACTCACCGACTATCCATGCAGGTCAGCCATCCACTTTCACAATGCCTGCCGTGCCGGATTCCTGTCTGCCTTGTTTCAGCAAGTGAACGTTCCCTTTTTCCGTATTCGTGAAGATGATAGGCGTCACAGCGGACGGGGCGTTCGCCCGGATATGGGCAAAATCCGCTTTCAGCAGCGGTTCCCCCTGCCGGACCTCCTGGCCGTCCTCTACAAGCAGGTCAAACCCCTCTCCGTTCAGCTTCACGGTATCGAGTCCGATATGGATGAGTACTTCCACCCCTGAATCGGACATAAGGCCGACTGCGTGCTTCGTCGGGAACGTGCTGACGATTTTGCCGTTCACGGGTGAGGTGATCGTCCCGTCTTCCGGATCGACCGCAAACCCCGGTCCCATCATCTCCTGTGCGAAAACGGGATCCGGTACGTCCGCAAGCGGCATGACAGTTCCGGTCACAGGCATGACGAACGCGCCTTCCGTCAGACCGCCGCCGGCAGGCTCCGGTGCCGGCGCTCCTTCAGTTTCCGTTTCCCCGCGCAGTGACTGCGCCATCTTCTTGAAGAAATTCGCCAATGTCTCCACTCTCCTTTTCATCGTACTGTACCCTCAGGGAAGTCCGTTTACTACTCCCCGATGAAATATTTCACGAGGCTGTCGAGCATTTTCGGCAGGCGGATGAACGCGCTCTCGATATGCAGGCGCTCCGTCCGCTGGTGCGCATCCTTGCCGAACGGCCCCACGTTGAGAACGGGTGCATCGAGTGCTTTCATCTCCTCGAATGGCATCCAGTACGTCTCACCCCAGACCGGCGTGTTGTTCTCGAACGACTTCCAGCCGCTGCCTTCGTCCTCATAATGGACGTAGCTCAGGTCGCTGATCCCGTTGAAATAATGGATCTGCGAGACTTCCGTGCCGAGGGAGACCGCTTTCTCCTTCATGAGCGTCACCAGTTCCCCGACCAGCGCATCCTCCGATGTGTTGACCGACGGATAATATGGCGGCGCGAACAGCAGCACAGCGGCCGGCGCCAGTTCCTGGCATTCGATCATCAGTGCGTCGACAATCTTGAACGATTTGTCGCGATCATCCAATTCCCACTCGCCCGCAATTTCGGTGATCATCCGTTTCACTTCAGCCGCCCCAAGTTTTTCCGTCGCATACGTCAGCAGTTCCTCATACTTCAACAGCCGCACCTGGCCGACCCCCGGCACATCCGCCCGCCGGCAGATTTCATCGTAGGCGGACTGGCACGCACCGACAGCTTCCCGGGCGACTTCTTCGAACAGCGCCATCACGTCCGCAGCGGTCCGTTTCATCGTGAAGACATTATAGAGGGCCGTTGACCGGTACGGCGTCTGCACCGAGTAATGGGTCTTCAGGTCCTTCTGCTGGAGTGTGACCGGCAGCGGGGCCGTTTCGCCGTGATCCGTCTCCTCGAAGTTGCTGTTCCACTCCATGCGCTGCGTCAGGAAGGAGGCCATGAATGTTGACGTAATGCCTTTCAGCGGCTCGCCGACGTGTGTCTCCTTGCCATAGAACAGGGCAGCCGGCATGATCTTGCCGATGGAACCTGTATAGATGTATTCCTTCGGGTCGCCCGGTTCCTGTGAAAAGACCGGTTCGCCGTTCAGGAACAGCGTATACGTCAGCCTGTGCTCCTCTTTCAAACGGATGAGCGATTTGACGGCTGTCCGCATACCGGCGGAACTGACTTCCTCATCCGGGACGGTGAGCAGCAGCAGATTGACCGGCCAGCCGGCGTCCGCCGCTTTCTCGATGAGCGCCATATGCAGCGCAAGACCCATTTTCATATCCATTGTGCCGCGGCCGAACAGATACTCGCCGGATTCCAGATCGGCAAGCGCTTCATCGGGCAGCTCTTCCTTGTGCTCCTGGAGTTTCGCCGTCAGTTCTTCCGGATGGCAGGCGAACGGTTCGAGCACGCCGTATTCCTCTGTCCAGACGGTGTCATAATGGCTGATCAGCACAATCGTATCCTGTGCGTTCGGATGCTTGTACAGCGCCGTCACGGAATTCCTGCCGAGCCCCGCGTCATGGAGCTCCACGAGATCCGGCTGTTCATCGAAATACGGGATGCTGCGCAGTTTTTCCGCAAGCCGGTGGGGGAATGCCTTCTCCCCTTCCGTCGTCGTCCGGCTCTCCCAATTCACGAGTTCACACAGCAGGCCGCGCAGTGTCTCCGGCGTGCTCCACTGCAAAGGTGCTGTTATACGCTGGTTCGTCATCTATACCCCTCCCTGATAAGTTACCGCCATCGTGCATCTGGATGCCTGTATTGCATCCTGACAGTCTTTTCTGTCTACACTGTCGAGTGTACTCGTTTTCCCCGGAAGAATCACTTGGGACAGGCTGACGTTTCCCTTGCATCCTCATAAACATAAGTTTATAATATAAACATAAGTTTAAACCTCATTCTGAATGAAAGGCGGTCAGGACATGAATGAAAAAGAGCATCAGCTCCTACAGCTGCTGCGCCGTGATCCGTACTGCTCCCAGCAGGAACTGGCCGACCAGCTCGGCCTGTCGCGTCCGGCTGTCGCCAACCTGATCTCCTCGCTGACGAAGCGCGGCTATATCGAAGGCCGGGCATATGTGCTCGCGGAGGAAGAGGAGATCATCTGCATCGGCGGTGCGAACGTCGACCGGAAATTCCATGTACAGGGCCCGGTTGCCCAAGGGACCTCCAATCCATCGTCGTTGTCTGTCACGATTGGCGGGGTCGCCCGCAACGTCGCCGAGAACCTTGGCCGGCTTGGCCACCCGGTCCGCCTGCTCACAACAGCCGGGAGCGATGCGGACTGGGAACTGATCGCCGCGAATTCAGCGGCATACATGGATCTGTCATCTGTCCGTCTTCTGCCGGACCGTTCCACGGGTTCCTATTCGGCGGTGCTCGATCCGGACGGCGAACTCGTCATCGCGATGGCGGTGATGGATGTCTACGAAGCACTCGATGCGGCGTATATCTCCGAGATGGAACGCCGGCTGGCCCGCGCGAAACTCATCGTCACGGATCTGAACGTGTCAAAAGTCACAGTGCAATGCATCCGGACCATCGCCCGGCGGCACGGCGTCCCGTTCGCCATCGTCCCGGTCTCCGGCCCGAAGATGGCCAACCTGCCCGACTCACTGGAGGGCCTGGATTGGTTCATCTGCAACGAGGACGAGGCGGAAATGCTGACAGGCACCGCCATCCGGACAATGGAGGATTGGCTGACGGCCGTCCGGCAGCTGCTCGATCAAGGAATCGAACACGTTATTATCACCCGCGGACGGAACGGCATCGCTGCAGGCGACCGCACCACCGGCATCATCCGCCACCACGAAGCGATTGCGGGTGTCCATGTCGAGGACGTCACGGGGGCGGGAGACGCATTCGTTTCCGGCACCCTGCACGCCGCAGTCACTGGAAACCCGCTGCAGGATGCGGTCCGTTACGGACTGGTCAATGCAGCGAAAACGCTCGCATCCGACTCAACGGTACGCCCTGAACTGACAGCAGCAGGATTACAAAACGAACTGGAGGAATTATCATGAAATCATATATTGTCTACTCGGAAGAAGTATTGAAAGCAAAAGCGGAAGGCCAGCCGATCGTCGCGCTCGAATCGACGATCATCTCCCACGGCATGCCGTATCCGCAGAACGTACAGACCGCCCGCGAGGTGGAAGAGATCATCCGGAAGAACGGTGCGGTGCCCGCAACCATCGCACTGATCGACGGCCAGATCAAGATCGGCCTGTCCGATGAAGAACTCGAAATGTTCGGCAAAAGCGATAACGTTGCGAAAGTATCACGCCGGGATATCGGCTACCTTCTCGCAACGAAGCAGCTCGGCGCAACGACTGTGGCAGCGACGATGATCTGTGCGGATCTCGCAGAAATCCGCATCTTCGTCACAGGCGGCATCGGCGGTGTGCACCGCGGGGCAGAAATGACGATGGACATCTCCGCGGACTTGGAAGAACTCGCCAAAACGGATGTCGCTGTCGTCTGTGCAGGCGCGAAATCGATCCTCGACATCGGCCTGACTCTCGAGTACCTCGAAACGAAAGGCGTGCCGGTCATCGGTTATGAAACGGACGAGCTGCCGGCATTCTTCACCCGCAAGAGCGGCTTCCCGATCAACTTCCGTGCGGACAACCCGGAGATCGTCGCCGAAACCCTCGCTGTGAAATGGCACCTCGGCCTCACGGGCGGCGCCGTCATCGCGAACCCGATTCCGGAAGCGGACGAGATCGATCCGGATCTGATCAACCGCATCATCGAGCAGGCCCTCGCGGAAGCGAAAGAGAACAATATCAAAGGCAAGGACGTCACGCCGTTCATGCTGGCGAAAGTGAAAGAACTGACAGAAGGCAAGAGCCTGGATGCCAACATCGCCCTCGTCAAACACAACGCCGTCGTCGGCGCGAAAATCGCCGTCGCACTCAGCAAGTAATCACTGAAAAAGCTCCCCGCGGGGAGCTTTTTTGCGTGGCGTTGTCCGCGGACCGCTCGATTCCGACGGCTGAGCGATCCATTCCGCTGGCTGAGCGCTCCATTACGACGGCTGCGCGATCATTTCCCCCAGCGAACCGCTCCATTTCGCCACCCAACCGCTCCATTCCCGCGGCCGCTCACCCCCGCCCGGCCAATTCCTCCGTCGCGCCAAGTGCCCTCCTCCCCCAATCAAGCCCTGAAAAATTTGAATGGTGGGCTGCGCCTTTTCTGTTGGGGCCACCAGTGAACCAAGGGCCGGTGCGCTCAAGCAGGTGGCACTGGCGCTCAAGTTCTGGGTCAAACGCTCAAGCCGGCTGGTCAAACGCTCAAGAAACCGCCCGCACGCTCAAGCATGCCGGGAAGCGCTCAAGCAGGGGACAACCGCTCAAGCACCCCGCCGAAACGCTCAAGCCTACACTCCACCCCACCAAAAAAACAAGCAGCCCGCGGGCTGCTTGCTCCATTCACACCGCTTCCGCGCGGTGCCCGATCCATTTGTAATACACCAAATACAGCGCCGGGATCATCACCAGGGTGAACAGCCCGGAGAATGCAAGGCCTGCGATGATCGTGATGGCGAGCGCCTCGAACAGCGGATCGCCCGACACCGCCACCGGAATGAGCGCGACGATCGACGTCAGGGACGTCAGGAGGATGGGCTTGATGCGCGCGTAGCCGGATTCGACGATCGCCTCGATGACATCCATGTCCCCTTGCAGGCGGCGCGCTTCGACGAAGTCGATGAGCACAACTGCGTTCCGCACGACGATTCCCGTCAGCGAGACAATTCCCATCACGCCGAGGAAACTGAGCGGCGTCTGGGTGATGAACAATCCCAGAATCGCACCGGAAATGCCGAGGTATACGGCAAACAGCACGAGGAAAGGCAGACTGAACGACTTGAACTGGAACGCGATGACCAGATACACGAGCAGCAGGACGACGAGGAACAGGATGCCGATCTCCGCAAAGAACGCCTGCTGATCGGAGTTCTCCCCGCCCGTCGAGATGGAGTACCCATCCGGCAGTCCGTCCTTCGCTTCATCCGCAATCTCTTGCATATCCGACTTGAAGCTGTCGGACGATCCATACGCCTTCAGCGTGATCGCCCGCGCCGCCTGCTTGTGCGGGATCTGGGCGAGCTGCGGCGCCTCCTCTTCCTTCAGCAGGTCATCGAGCGGCACGAATTTCGGCGGTTCCTGTTCCGACATGGCCGGAACGGTGATCGACGACAGATCGATCGGTTTGCCGTCGTCCACGCCCTGCTGTTTCAGGACGACCTGTTTCGCGATATCCCCGTCATACTGCTTGAACAGCGGAATCCCCTGCGTCAGCAGCTGCAGCTGGTTCGTGACCAACCGGAGCGGAATGCCGTTCGCCTCGAGCGCCGTCCGGTCCGGTTCGTACACGACCGCCGGCACGGGTTCCCCGAGATTATCCGTTACGATATCCGCACCGCCGTCCAGCAGACGCTGCTTCAAGTCATCCCTCAACTCCGCAAGCCGGTCGATATCCGCACCTGTCACCGTCACGGTCACCGGCGCCCCGACAGGCGGTCCCTGCACGATCGTGTTCAAGAAGATTTCCGCATCCCCATAGCGTTTCCGGAGCTCGGGTTCCCATTTGCCGATGAATTCCGAAGCACTCGTCTTCTCTTTATCGATCCGGAATACGGCCTGCCCGGTGTTGCCGCCCGTGTTATCCATGCTGGCGGCGAACAGGTTCGGCAATCCGTCTCCTGCAAACAAGGCCGTCTCCTTGACGTGATCGTCCTCTTCCGCCACTTCATCGACAATCTTCCGGATTTCATTATCCGTCTGTTCGATCGGCGTCCCCTCCGCGAGCCGGACGTTCATCGTCACTTCCGCCTTATCGGCTGCCGGGAAGAACTCGAACGGCGTCAGCAGTGCAAGGCACAGCAGGCCGGTCGCAACCAGCAGGCCGCCGATTCCGACGACCAGCGGCCGTTTCAGAACGAACCGGAGCACCTTCTCCGAATAGAACACCGCAATCTTCTCGAGCGGTTTCCCGAGGAAGCCCGGCGTATCGGAAATCTTCTTCCGACGCCGCTTCGTCTTCATATATTGCAGCATCGGCACGAGCGTCACCGACAGCACGGTCGATGCGATGATCGTCGTGATGAGGATGCTCGGCAATGCCTTGATGAACGCGCCGTTTCCGCCAGAGAGCAGCAGCAGCGGCGAGAACGTTACGACAATCGCAAGACTCGAGGAAATGATCGACGTGTACACTTCCTTCACGCCATTCACTGCGCCGTCGAGCGGGGAATCCCCGAGCTTGTAACGCCGCTGGATGTTGTCATTGACGACGATGCTGTCGTCGACGAGAATCCCGATCGCAATGATCAGCCCGATTACGGAAATCTGGTTCAGATCAACGCCCATGAACGGAATCGGGATCAGACCCGTCAGCACCGATGCGAGAACGGTCAACGCGACCGCGAACGCCCCGTACAGCGTCAGTCCCGCCGTCGTCACGATGAGCACAGCCGCCACCGCAATCAGCAGTGACGTATACAGACTGCTGAAAATATCGTTCACATTATCCGCCTGCGACTCATACAGATGTGCCGTCACCGACTCCGGCAGGTCATCGATGAACCGGTCCATCTTCTTGCCGACCGTTTTGTCCATCGACGGGATATCCTGCCCCGGCTGGAGGAACACCGTGTACGAAATGGCCGGCTCGCCTTCGAACGTCACGATGTCTTCCGTCTCCCCCGCTGCTTCGCCGATGTCCGCCACTTTCGACAGCGGCACTGCCGCATCACCGACCTGCAGTGTCTTCAGCTTGTCGATCCCTTCCTCCCCGGCAACGCTCAGGGCGACCAGTTCCGTGCCGTCATCATGCGTCCCAAGCGACACAGGCTGGTTCGCCTGCTGGAGCACATTGAGCACATCGAACGGCTGCAGCCGGTATTGTGCGAGCTTCGCAGGATCGAGCGCAATCACAATCTGCCGGTCCGCGAACCCTTTCACGGTCGTCCCAGCCACACCTTCCGCCGACTGGATGTCATCCGACAGGCCGGACAGCGGTTTCTCGAGCTCCGCAAGCGCCGCCTCATCTCCCGTAAACATATACGAAACGAGCGGGAAGGCAAGGTCGAGTTTCCGGACATCCGGCGTCTGCACGTTCTCCGGCAGATCGGCACCGGCCCGCTGCACTTCCTGCTGCAGTTTGCTGACCGTCTGCTCGGAGTCGATCCCGTCCTTCAGCTGGATCGTCACGATCGATGCCGAATTCGCGGACACGGACTGCACCGACTCGATGCCGTCCACTTTCTTCACAGCCCGCTCGAGCGGATCCGTCACCGTCCGCTCCACCTCCTTCGGTTCCGCCCCTGGCAGGATCGCGGACACCATCACGAGATCGACCGGCGTCTCCGGAATCTCACGCTTCGGCAGTGTCAGGAACGTATAGACCCCGACCAGCATGAGGATGAATAAAAGAAAGATGAATAACTTGCTCCGTTTCAATAAATACGCCATCGCGTCCACCCTTCCCTCTTCCGATTGGATGTTATGTAAGCCTTTGCAAGACAGCCCTATGCGTCTTGCCTGCTGTCTGTTCCATCATCCCACAGCCGCAGGAAGCGCACAAATAGTAAGTCCCTAAAAGAACAGCAAGATTTGTTTGACAACTCAAGAGGAATCTTGTACAGTACATAAGGACGAACAATTATAACTAAGTCCTCAAAATCATTCGTATTTAGGAGTGTTCAACAATGGACGCAGTATTCGATTATGAAGATATCCAACTGATCCCCGCAAAATGTATCGTGAACAGCCGCTCGGAATGCGACACGTCCGTCACCCTCGGAAACCATACATTCCGCATGCCGGTCGTTCCTGCCAATATGCAGACCATCATCGATGAAAACATTGCCGTTCAGCTCGCTGAAGGCGGTTACTTCTATATTATGCACCGGTTCGATCCGGCATCCCGTCCGGCGTTCATCCGCGATATGCACAGCCGCGGCCTGATCGCATCGATCAGTGTCGGCGTCAAAGACGACGAGTACGGATTCGTCGAGCAGCTCGCTGCGGATTCCCTGATCCCCGACTACATCACAATAGACATTGCGCACGGTCACTCGAACGCGGTCATCCGCATGATCCAGCACATCAAGAAGCACCTGCCGGAAAGCTTCGTCATCGCAGGTAACGTCGGCACACCGGAAGCCGTACGTGAACTCGAGAACGCCGGCGCGGACGCAACGAAAGTCGGCATCGGGCCCGGCAAAGTCTGCATCACCAAAATCAAGACAGGCTTCGGCACAGGCGGCTGGCAGCTCGCTGCGGTCCGCTGGTGTGCGAAAGCGGCTTCGAAGCCGATCATCGCGGACGGCGGCATCCGGACGCACGGCGACATCGCAAAATCGGTCCGCTTCGGCGCGAGCATGGTGATGGTCGGGTCCCTGTTCGCAGGCCACGAGGAATCCCCGGGCCAGACCGTCGAAAAGGACGGCGGCATGTTCAAGGAATACTTCGGTTCCGCCTCCGAGTTCCAAAAAGGTGAAAAGAAGAACGTCGAAGGCAAAAAGATGTACGTCGAGTACAAAGGACCGCTCCAGGACACACTGACGGAAATGGAACAGGATCTGCAGTCGTCCATCTCCTACGCAGGCGGCCGCAACCTCGATGCCATCCGCACTGTCGACTATGCCATCGTGAAGAACTCGATCTTCAATGGCGATAAAGTCTACTGAACGGATAGAGACAAATAAAACCGGAGCTCCCGCAGAAGGAGCTCCGGTTTTATTCATTACATACCGAACGCAAATACGAAGACGAACAGCAGGATCATCAGTGCGGCGATCAGGAATCCGGCGACGAGCACGAGCAGATTGACACCGAACCCTTTCCAGGCGGAGAAGCCGTGCACCAGCCCGATCCCTTTGCTGGAAATCACAATCGCATAGATGCCAAGCGCGAACGTCAGGAAGTTCACAAACAGATAGACCGTCAGCGGCAGATACGTGATGGTCAGACTTTCCGGGTCCGGTGTCTTGAACGCAAGCTCCCCGTACACGGCGATGACGGCATAGTTGACCGGTGCCATCCAGATCATCGGAATCGACGAAGCCGGCACGACCCGCAGCATGTCACGGAACGTCCCCCGTCCGCCGAAGATACCACGGCCGATCCACGTATAGAGCGCCGAGCCGATCACCCAGGAGATCAGGGCACCGACGAATGTCGTGATGATCAGCAGCGGAATCTGGACCCCTAACGGCAGGCTGGACGTGAGATTGGTATTGCCAGCCTGGTAGCCGCCGGTCGACAGGGCGGCGAGCGCCAGGATGGCGACCGCGTATTTCAGCGACAGCCGGTCTTTCATATAGTTCAGCACATCGGTCGGGCGCGACCAGATGCTGACAAGCGGTTTGAAATTCATATCCATTTCCTCCTTGGAATAAAGGCTCCCCAAACAGTGAAAAGATGGTAAACTGGGAAGACCGGGGGTGGTATCGTTTGAAAAAGAAAATCTGGATCGCAGTCGCGGTCCTCGTCCTCATCCTGATCGCTGCGCTTGTCTTCGCCGGCAACTACTTCTACAACCAGGGCATCAAACGGGGCACCGAGGTCAAATTGCACAGCGAACCGATCGGCGTCAACGACCTGGCGTCCGATGAAGACCGGGAGCTTCTGACAGAAGCCAAGGATTGGTATATGGAACAGGACAAAAATCTGGTCACCATGAAATCCTTTGACAGCCTTAAACTGAAAGCGCAGTTCATCAAAAATCCGGATAACCCGGATCGTCGTGCCGTAATTCTCGCCCATGGGTTCCGCAACACAGGGGACAATATGGGGAAATACGCGAAATTCTATTATGATCGCGGATTCGATATCCTGCTGCCGGACGCCCGGGGGCACGGCCAGAGTGAGGGTGAGTATATCGGCTACGGCTGGCACGAGCGTCTCGATTATAAGGACTGGATCACGTATCTTATTCAACAGCATGACGCAAACGAGATCATTTTACAAGGAAATTCCATGGGGGCGGCGACCGTTCTCATGACGAGCGGGGAAACGCTGCCCGAGCAGGTGAAAGGGATCATCGCGGACAGCTCCTACACGACCGTCAAAGCGGAGCTCGCCCACCAGCTCAAGTCGATCTACGGGCTGCCCGCCTTCCCGCTGCTCGACGTGACGAGTGTCGTGGCGAAAGTACGAGCGGGCTATACCTTGCAGGAAGCGTCCGCGATCGATCAGGTGCGGAAAAACACGCGCCCGCTTCTGCTCATCCATGGCGACAAGGATGACCTCGTGCCGACTGCGATGGCCGATGTGCTGTACAAAGCCGCAGGCGGCGACAAGGAACTGTGGATTGTGCCGGATGCCGGCCATACGAAAGCGTTCGACAACCGCACGGCGGAATACGAACGCAGACTTTCCGAGTTTCTGGATAAAGTGCTCGACTGACCCGAAAACCCGTCTCCCCCGACACAGGGCGGACGGGTTTTTTTACGAGCCGTATTCAGTCGTTTCCCGTGCGCCCTTGCAGGGTAGTCAGGAAGTAAGACTAGAAACGGCACAGCCGCTGCAAGGAGGCACACACATTTGGTACCGAGACTGATCTTGAAACTCCGAAGCAGCATCTGGTTCATTCCGGGTCTATATGCCGTGCTCGCCTCTCTGCTGGCACTCGGCATGGTCCTGGTCGATACGACTTTCAATACGCAAGTGAAAGGGTTCATTCCCGAGTATTTGCGGACATCCGTTGATCTTGCCCAGACGATTCTCGGCACGATTTCCGGTGCACTGCTGACGATGACGACGATCACGTTCTCGACGATCATGGTCGTCCTGACAATGTATTCGTCCCAGTTCTCACCACGCACGCTGCAGAATTTCCTGAACGCACCGTCCACGCAGCGGGTGCTCGGCATGTTCATGGGCGGGTTCATCTACTCGATCCTGTCGCTGCTGTTCATGCGCAAGCAGTCCATCACCCATGAAGTCGTCTCCGCTACGGTCGCTGTCCTGCTGGCAGTCGTCTGCCTGGCATTCTTCGCGTATTTCATCCACAAAGTCGGCAGGGCCGTGCAGGTGAGCCGGCTGATCCGGAATCTGGCTGATGATGTGCTGGAGACGATTGATGAGACGATGCGTGCCGTGGAAGAAGAAGCGGTCGTCACCCTGCCAGAGAAACCCCCATTAGCTGCCGCCTATTCTTCCGTCACCGAATTCAGGAATGGTACGTATGGGTACATCCAATCGATCCAGATCAGAGAATTGGCGGATTGGGCGGCTGAACAGGAGGCGGTGATCGATATCCTGACGCCGATCGGCACCTTTGTCGGAACGGAAAGCATGATTGCCGCCGTCTACCATGACAGCAGGCTGCCGGACTTTGAGCCGGCCCGTAAGTTCACTGTCGGCGAAGAACGGTCGACCTTGCAGGACGTGGAGTACGGCATCGAAAAGATTGCGGAGATCGGCTTGCGCGCGCTATCCCCGGGCATCAACGACCCGAACACGGCCGTGCGCTGCATCCATACACTCGGCGAAGTCCTCGAGCGGGCCACCCATCTGCCCGGCGGGTTCCGTGTCCGCTATGCAGAGGGGAATAAACCGTGCCTGATCCTCCCCCAGGCGAGTCTGGCCGATCATCTGTATGCCGCGTTCAGCCAGATGAGTTTCTACGGCAGGCAGGATGCCGCTGTCCTGCATGCCATGCTCGATGCCCTCCTGTATATCGCAAGGAGCCGGCGTTCCTCCCACGAGACGCTGAATGAGGTCAGACGGATCGGTGAGTACGTCTGGAACCGCTTCGATCATACCGGACTCGAGCCGCTCGATTCGGAACGGCTTGCTGACAAACAGCAGTCGCTCCGTGCGCTGACCGCAGACGGGCCGCATACTTCCCTGTCCGACGGCCATCCTATCGGGTAAAAGAGGTGGTTGGATGGATTGGAGTCTTTTATGGAAAGCGGTCGTGGTCGTGATTGCCGGGACCCTGTTCCTGCGGCTCGCGGGCCGCAAATCGATCTCCCAGATGACGCTCGCACAGACGGTCATCATGATCGGACTCGGCTCCCTGCTCGTGCAGCCGATCGTCGGCCATAATGTCTGGTCCACGATGCTCGTCGGGCTGATGCTGATCATCACCCTCATCGTCATCGAATTCCTGGAAGTCAAAGTCAACCGGGTGGAAGGGCTGGTGACGGGCCGTGCCAAAATCGTCATTTTGGACGGCGTGCTGCAGGAACAGACGCTGCGGAAACTCAGGTTCACGGTGGATCAGCTGGAGATGGAACTCCGCCAGCAGAACATCACCCGGATTGAGGACGTGAAATGGGCGACGCTGGAACCGAACGGACAGGTCGGCTGTGAACTGATGGAGAGTGCGAAGCCCGCAACGAAGCAGGACCTGTACATCCTGCGCCAGGAACTGGAGGCCGTCCTGAAAAAACTGGACGCGTACCCGGTGCCGCATATCACGGAAAACATCCCGGCGGAGCAGAGCCTGTTTACGGAAACCGCCAACAAAGATCTGAAAAACGGGGCACCGAAACGACTCGAATAAGGTGCCCCGCAGAAGGAGGACACCAGTTTGAAACTGATCATCACCGGCGACACCCACCTCCCGGGCCGCGGCAGCCGGCTTCCCCGACGGCTGCTCGATGCATGCCGGGACGCCGACCTCATCATACATACAGGGGATTTCCGGTCACCGGACGTATTGGAGACGTTATCGTCGTATGCCAAAGTACGTGCGGTCTACGGCAATATTGACGGGGAAGATATCCAGGCCCTCGTTCCCGACCGGCAGCTTTTCGACGCAGGCGGGCTGCGGATCGGCCTCGTCCACGGCCACGGAGCGAAACGGACGACCGAACAGCGCGCTCTGGAGGCGTTCACGGATGACGACATCGATATCCTGATCTACGGTCACTCCCACATCCCCGTCATCAAATACTTCAAAGGGATGCTGCTGCTGAACCCCGGCTCCCCGACCGATAAGCGGAAACTGCCGTACTACTCGTTCATTGAACTGACAATTGCAGACGAACCTCACGCCGAGCTCGTGCTGTTTTCGTATAAAACCTAAGCGGCGGCTGGGGTATCGAGCGGTGGCGGAATGGAGCGCTTCGGTAAAGGATTGGAGCGCTTAGCCAAGCGAATGGATCACTTCGCCGGACGAATCGAGCGGTCGGGCCAGGCAATCGAGCGGTTACACGGTCGAATGGATCGCTCAGCGCCGCCAATATAATCGCCCTGCTGAAAAGGAGCGCCCGCGGGCGCTCCTTTCAATCTGAATCCACCTTCAGCAGCTGCATCTGCTCATTAAAAAAACTCCGGTACGACAAGTAGCCGAGGAGGACACTCGTCATCGCAGCCGTCGACAACAGCAAAAACACGATGAGCAGCTGGAACTGCACGGCCTGGATCGGGTCGGCGCCGGCGATGATCTGGCCGCTCATCATGCCAGGCAGCTGGACGAGTCCGATCGTCTTCTGGCTTTCGATCGTCGGGATCATGCTCGCCTGGATCGCCTTCAGCAGCTGCCGGTTGATGGACTGTTTCGGCGTACCGCCGAGCGACAGGATCAGTTCCGTCTGATCCCGGTGGCTTTCGATCTCCGAGGTGAACCGGTTCAAAAACAGGATGGCGAGCACCATCGAGTTGCCGATCACCATCCCGCTGATCGAGATGATATATTGCGCGGTCGCCGGAACGATGTGCAGCCCGAGCAGCACCCCTTGCGTGATCAGCTCGATTGCCGCAAACGTCACGAACAGCTTCCACGTGATACCCTTCACCGCTTTCCCTTTATGGCGCGCATTCTGCACAGCCGCCCCGATCATCAGCAGCACCATCAGGAGGATGAATACCGCATGCTCCGACTCGAAGACGAATTTCAGCACGAAGCCGACCGCAATCAGCTGGACGGCGGAGCGGATGGTCGCAATCAGCGTATCTTTCTCCAGTCCGAGATGCAGCGTCTTTGACAGCAGCAGCGGGATGAGCACGAAGATAAGCGTCAGGCTCAATGTCAGCCAGCTCATGCTTTTACCCCCTCTGCAAACTGTCGGACCGCCGCATCATCGGATGACCGGATGTCCGCTGCTGAACCTTCTGCCCGGATGACACCATCCGCCATCACCCAGAAATGCTCGCCGACCCGGAACGCCTGGTCAAGATTATGCGTGATCCATACAACCGTCACGGCCTGTTCCCGGTTCAGCCTGACGATCAATGCCTCGATCTCCCGCAATGATTCAGGATCGAGAGAAGCTGTTATCTCATCCAGCAGCAAGATCTTCGATTCATTTATCAGCGTCCGGGCGATAGATACTTTCTGGCGCTGCCCGCCCGACAGATTGCGGGCATCCTGTCCGAGTAGCTCATCCGGCAGTCCCACACGGTCCATCACCTCCGCCGCCTCTTGGTCAGACAGTTTCTTTCCCTGTAAAGTCATTGGCAATGCCAGATTATCCAGCACGGTACCGGCGATCATCGGGGAGTTCTGCAGTACAATTCCCGCCTGCCGACGCAGTGTGACCGGCGGCAGGTCCTGGATCGCCGCGTTCCCTATGTAAATTTGTCCTGCAGTCGGACTGATGAGCCCATTGCACAGCTTCAGCAAGGTCGTCTTACCTGCTCCGGACGGCCCGATCAGTGCTGTAATCTTTCCGGACGGTGCACATCCGGATGCTTGCCGGATAATTGGTTTGTCCTCTGTTTCAAACGTTACACCTGCCAGACGCAGGGCATTATCTGCCTGACTCATCTTTTCTTTCATCCTCAGTGGTCCCCCATCTCATTCAGTCATTACTGATTGCGCCTGTTAAAAACCCTTAAATAATAATTCAATCGGCCTATTGTATTCATACCTTTTCGATCAATAATCAAACAATAACATAGTTCACGGAAAAAGGAGTCTGACCCTTATGAAACTTCCGTTCTTGCACAAAAAACGGCGCAGTACCCCACCGCTTCTGATCGCTGCCAGTTTCCTGCTGACGATCTTGATAGGCACCATCCTGCTGAAACTGCCGGCAGCGACCACTGCACCGATCACCTGGACGGATGCGATGTTCACCGCTGCATCTGCCACAACGGTGACCGGTCTGTCGGTGTTTGATATCGCCTCCACCCTGACCCTGTTCGGCGAACTCGTCCTGCTGGCACTCATCCAGATCGGCGGCGTCGGCCTCATGGCGTTCGCCGTCGCTGTGCTCATCCTGCTCGGCCGGAAAGTCGGGATGAAAAACCGGCTGTTCCTGCAGGAATCGTTCAGCCAGCAGTCGATCGGCGGTACAGTCAAGTTCCTGCGCAGTATTTTCGCCTTCGTGTTCATCACGGAAGGGATCGCATTCATCCTGCTTTCCCTCGTCTGGGTGCCGAAGTTCGGCTGGACGCACGGTCTGTACTACAGTTTGTTCCATGTCGTTTCAGCATTCAACAATGCGGGGTTCTCCCTGTTCCCGGATAACCTGATCGGATTCGCAGGCGACTGGCCGGTGACGCTGATCATCTCCTCGCTGTTCATCATCGGAGGTCTCGGCTTCACGGTAGTGCTCGACCTGCTCACTGCTCGACGGGCGAGGGACTGGTCGCTCCATACGAAGATGATGGTCGCAGGTACACTGATCATGAATGCTGTCGCGATGATCATCTGGTTCCTGCTCGAATTCCATAATGCCAAAACGATCGGCGGGATGCCGGTCGGCGATCAGCTCCTGACGTCCTATTTCCAGGCGGTCACCCCGCGGACAGCCGGCTTCAACATGGTGCCGATCGGTGACATGACCGACAGTTCAATGCTGTTGACCCTTGCCCTGATGTTCATCGGCGGCGGAAGTGCTTCCACTGCTTCCGGTATCAAGCTGACGACATTCCTGGTGATCGTGCTTGCGACCATCGCCTATTTCCGCGGAACGAATGAGCCGCACCTGTTCAACCGCACCATCAAGACCGAGATCATCGTCAGGTCGCTTGCGATTGCCGCCATCAGTTCGATGGTCGTCTTCCTCGCATGCTTCCTGCTGACAGTGACCGAATCGTTCGGATTCCTGCCGCTCTTCATGGAAACCGTATCTGCCTTCGGCACGGTCGGCCTGTCCGTCGGGATTACAGGTGACCTGAGTCCAGCCGGTGAATGGATCATCAGCATTGTCATGTTCCTCGGCCGGATCGGTCCGCTGACACTGTTCTTCCTGCTGATCCGCCAAAAGAAAGAGACATTCCGCTACTCGTACGACCGCGTGCATACCGGATAACGTGAAAAGCTGCCGTTCCCTTGGCATGACAAGGAAATGGCAGCTTTTTATTGTTTTTGCGCGAGGGGAACACGGGCTGAAGGCATCGTTATGAGCACTTCGCCGCTATTTATGATCACTTTTGGACATTTATGATCACTCTGCAGGTTTTATGATCACATTCAGCGGTTTATGATCACTTTTCCAGGTTTATGATCATTTCCAGTGGTTTATGATCACTTTTGCCGTTTTATGAGCACTTCACCGACGGAAGCCTGTTGAACACCTTCACTGGATCTTCAGCAAGTCGAATGGCGTGATGATGCCGATCAATTCCTCGTCCGGCTTGGCGGTCTCGGTGATCAGCAGGGCCTCCAGCCGGGTGCCTTTCGTGATGGCGCGCTTGAAGTAGTCCTCTGCTTCGTATATGGACAAGTCCCGTCTGACAAATTCAAATGATTTTTTCCGTTTTTCATAGTTGTAGACGTCCGCCAATGTCGGTATTTCCCGGGAAATATCGCTTGCTGTCGAATGACCGGCAAACCAGTACGTAATGCCGGCAGCAGTGATCAGTCCCTGGAATTTACCTTGGTCGTAGAACGGCAGCTGACTGAACTTGTTCTCGTGCATGATCTTTAATGCGTCCGTCAGCTGATCGGATGCTTGCAGGGTGTGGACTTTGCAGCCGAACAAAGCGCCGACATTCAGCGGATTGCTGATCTTCTTGTCCAGCTCCTCGATTTTGTCGACGACGTCCTCATGCGGTTCGGCGATGACATAGTCGACCCCCGTCCGGTGATGGACGATGGCATTGCGCAGGTCACCGAACTCCCTCAGATCATCTTCGTTGTTCCGGACCACGGAATTCTTCACTTTCGCTTTATCGACCAGCCGGTAGAACGGCAGGTAACTGTTTTCTCCGACTTTCTTGACGAGTGCTTTCTCCAGCCGATTGTAGGCGGCGATAAAGCGTTCTGAGTTTTTTACAGACATACCAAGAATCAGCTCCTTTCGGCTAGTATACCCAACGGCCGGCCGAAACTCACAAAAAATCCGTCCCCCAAGAAGGAGACGGATCGGTATGCTGCTTATTCGCTGACGCCCATTTCATACAGACGAAGGTCTGAACCAGGGTCCATTGTGTAGTTAACCACACGATTGTTAACACCTGTTAATGCATAGCGGTAAACAGTCGGTGCAACTGGAACTTCATCAAACATGAGTTCCTGCCACTTGTCGTATACTTCTTTACGGTAGTCAAGGTCGAATGCTTTCTCCGATGTACCGTCTTTCAGGAGCTTATCGTTCTCTTCACTCGTCCAGCGAGTATAGTTGAACGATGCTTTACGGCCGTAGAGACCGGATGGGTCTGGGTCAGAACCAGTTCCCCAAGCGCCTTGGTAGATATCGATTTTCGGATCATCGTTTTCAACCATGTCATAGAATGCGTTGAAGTCATGCAGACGGCCGTCAACGAGCTCCACTTTCAAACCAACGTCAGCCCAATTCTGCATGTAGGCTTTCGCGATTGGCTCAGCTGTTTCGCCGCCTGACATGGAAGCGAAGTTGATGACCAATTTTTCACCGTTCTGGTCTTCACGGAAGCCGTCGCCATCCGTGTCTTTGAAGCCAGCGTCTTCAAGTAGCTGCTTCGCTTTTTCCGGATCATACGGACGTCCTTCGATGCTTTCATCGTGGAAACTTTCGAATACCGGGATGATTAATGATGTACCAGGGAAACGGAGACCGTGGTACAATTTCTCACCGATTGTTGCGTTGTCCATTGCATACCACATCGCCTGGCGCAATTCTTTGCTCGCCATTTTCGCATCAGGATCTGTTACGTTTTCTTTCTTTGCTGCATCCCACTTACCTTGTTTGAATCCAATGTATGTGTATGCATAGTCGATGTCTGCAAGCAATTCAATATTGTCTACGTCTTTAACTGTCAAGTACTGGTCAGCAGGGATGCTCGCAAGGTCGACATCGCCATTTTTCATAGACTCAACAATTGTCGCTGGGCTCACTACTTTTTGTACGATTGATTTAAGAGCTGGCTTGCCTCTCCAGTAATCGTCGTTACGAGCGTAAAGTACAGACTCGCCTGGTACGATTTTCTCGATTTTGTAAGGTCCGAATCCAATTGGGTTTACACGGATCTTATCAGAAGACTCGAGTTCTTTGATTGTCGTTTCACCAGTCATGATGTCGCCTACGTGATGACGCGGCGTTGCATATGACCAGAATCCGGAAAGGATGGATGGTGATGCTTCAGTGAAATGGAATTCCATATTCTTATCGTCAATGATTTTGATACCTGAGATTTCTTTTGTCTTGCCTTCGTGATATGCAGGCATGCCTTCTACGTTTTCAATGTTGAAGTCATAGCGGTTGCCTGCATAATCCGGATGGCCAAGAAGTTCATACGAGTAAAGAAGGTCTGTTGTTTTAACAGGCTCTCCATCATGCCAGTTGACATTGTCTTTGATTGTCAATTTCATTGTTTTGTTGTCTTCGGAAAGCTCATACGTGGCAGCTCCGTTGTTTGTGATCAGGTAGTCACCGTCTGTATCCAATAATCCTTCGTCGAAGTAGCCAAGGATTTCAGCATCATATGTGCCTGAGTAGAAGTTACGGTTCAGCGTTCCTTCGAACGGCTCAGCCGCTACCATGGCGATGGTCATTTCGCCGTCTTCCATCGGTTCTGCATCGTTGCTGACTTCAAGCGGGAAATCCAGTTCCGCTTTGTTGTCATCGCCCTTATCTGTTTCTGATGCATTGTCTTTGCCGCCGTCTTTCCCCTTGTCTTTGTTGCCGTCGGCCTTGTCATCTCCGCTGCACGCAGCAAGGAAAATACTGAGAACGAGCATCAGGCTTGCCAGAAGCATAAATCGTTTCTTCGTCAATTGTCTTACCTCCCCTTTTTTTTACGCCAATCTTTGTCTTGCATCCGACGCGCGTTTGATCGCTTGCCCGATGTAATTTATACACAGCATCATTACCAGGATCAGTAATGCTGCAGGTAACCAAACCCATGATTTGTTCACCACGACGTCAGGATTGGTTGCGAATGCAATCAGTGTCCCGAGTGATGGTGTACTGGCCGGCAGACCGAAGCCTAAGAAAGTCAATCCGGTTTCCAGGCCTATGTTGCCCGCCAAAGCCAGCGTCATATTGACGATGACAATGGAACTTAAATTTGGGAACATTTCAAAAAACATAATCTTCCAGCTCGGCGTGCCGAGTGTCTTGGATGCATTGATGTAATCCAGTTCCCGCTCAGCAAGACCTTTCGATCGGATGAGTCGCGCTTTTCCGAACCAGACGAACGCACTCATGATCAGTACAAACGTGAACACGGAGTAGTTCGGCACAATGACGACGAATACGATGATGAACATCGTGCTCGGGAGCACCATCAGGAAGTCGACAATCCGCATGATGACGTTATCCACCCAGCCGCCAAAGAAACCGGCGATCAGTCCGACTGTCAGTCCGAGTGCTCCTGCAATAAGAGTTACACCTAGAGCAATCGTGAAGGAGTTCCGTGTTCCGATCAGGAGCTGACCAAGTACATCTCTTCCCCCATCGTCTGTACCCAGAATATGTTCAGACGAAGGAGCTTCCCACGTTTCCAGGAAGTTGACCCGCTGCAGCTGCTCCTGATCGATGAACAGCGGAGATGCATAGGCCGTAATCAGAAGGGCTATCAAAAGAACCAATGAAACGAGCGCCAGTTTATCGTGTTTAATTTCCCGCCAAATTGTTTTCGCGAACGATGGGTTGTTCGCTTTCTCCTTGGCAATCAATTTTTTATCATCGAGCGTTACCATATGTGATTCCTCCTCATTCGCTTTTTCTATTCAATCCGGATTCGTGGGTCAATGATACTCAGGATAATATCCGAAAGCATTGTACCGACGATAACAGCAGCTCCTGAAATCATTACGATAGCTGTTGTTACCGTGAAGTCACGTCCTGTAATCGATTGAATGAAAAGCTGACCGAGGCCCGGGTAACTGAAAATCATTTCCAGGAAGATCGAACCGCCGATCAATCCTGTGATCTCATAGCCGAGGAATGCAGCAATCGGCAGCAGGGAATTCCGCAAAATATGACGCGTGTATACTTTGCCTTCCGGAACCCCTTTTGAACGGGCGGTTTTTACAAAGTCCTTCAATTTCGTGTCGATGATATCGTTCCGTAAATACTGGATCGTACCGAATGTCGCAAGCAATGCACCGGACATTCCCGGAAGGACAAGGTGCTTGAACTTACTGACGTAGTAGGCCCAGCTGCCTGCCTCCAGTCTGACATCCACACTGTTGCCGGTCGGGAACCAGCCGAGCAGGAAGCCGAACACATATAGCATGAGCAGAGCAAATACGAACAACGGTGTGGCGAACGAGAAGTAGTTGTACATGACAATCAGTTTATCGGCCCATGTATCGGTCCACCTGCCCGCGATAATGCCAAGTGGTATGGCGATGATATATGTCACAATCAGGATGAACAGCGCCAAGGTGACCGTATTAGCGACCCGCCCTGCCAGCAGTGATGTGACCGGCTGCTTGTGCGTGTAGCTGCTGCCTAGATCTCCTTTTACCGCTTTCCCGATCCAATGGCCGTACTGAACGTACCATGGGTCGTTCAGGCCGTATTCTTCCCGGATCTTTTCCACTTGTTCCGGTGTGACGTTCGGGTTCCCCATGAACGCTCCTGTGACCGCATCTCCCGGCATCTGCTTTGCCAGGATGAAGATGATCAGACTCAACAGGAACAGCTGGGGAATCATGACGAGTATCCGGCGAATCGCAAATTTGATCATCGGTTACATGCCCCCTTGCTGGATTGCAACAGAATGCGTCGGGGAGATCGGCTTCAGGTCGAACATCCGGCCATCCTTATCGAAATAGCTGTCGTACTCGGTACGGTAGGCAGCATTAATTTCACTTCGCATTTCCATCTTTTCGTATTTTTTCGCAGGATCCATTTCAGGGATCGCAGCGATGAGCCGCTTCGTATACAGATGTTGCGGATTGGAATAAACATCCTGTGCCGTTCCTTCTTCGACGAACCGGCCTTTGTACATGATGCCGATCCGGTCGCAGATGTGCTTGATGACCCCGAGGTCGTGGGAGATGAACAGGTACGTCAGTCCGAAGTCCTTCTGGATCTCCTGCATGAAGTTCAGCACTTGCGCCTGAACGGATACGTCCAAAGCCGAGACCGGTTCATCCGCAATGATCAGTTTTGGGTTGAGCATGAGCGCCCGGGCGATCCCGATCCGCTGCCGCTGCCCGCCAGAGAACTGGTGCGGGTATTTGTAGATCGATTCCGGACTCAGTCCGACCCGCTCGAGCATGTTCTGCACACGGGTCAGTTCCTCTTTCGGTGAGAGCTTTTCGAAATTCCGCAGTGGCTCAGCAACCAAGTTCAAGACATTCTTACGGCCGTTGAGTGACGAATAGGGATCCTGGAAGATCATCTGAATATCCCGCATGTGCTTTCTGCGTTCATGCCCGCTCATTGTCGCCAGGTTCTCTCCGTTAAAGAGCACTTCACCGTCTGTCACTTTGTTCAGTCCGATGATAGCGCGTCCGGTTGTCGTCTTGCCGCAGCCCGACTCTCCGACGAGTCCGTACGTTTCGCCCGGCTCAAGTTCGAAACTCACGCCGTCTACCGCACGCACCTGATCGACAACGGAACGGAAGAAGCCTCCGCGGATCGGGAAATGGACTTTCAGGTCTTTTACATTAAGTAGTGACATAGTCTTTATCCTCCACTCGTTCTTCCGGGAAGTGGAAGTCTTTGTAGCACGTGCAGCGTACATAATGACCTGGCTCCACTTCATGGAGCGTCGGGTGTGCTTCGTGGGCTTCCGCCGGGATCCAGGGAATCCGCGGCGCGAACCGGCACCCTTCCCTGTCCAGATTCTGGATTGACGGGACAATCCCTTCGATTACGTGCAGCTCTTCCTTATCCGACATGTTGGAAGGGATCGAGTTCAGCAATGATCGGGTATAAGGATGCAGCGGGTTTTTGAAAAGCAGATTGACATCTGCATATTCGACGAACTCCCCTGCATACATGACGGCGACACGGTCCGCCATCTCTGCGACGACGCCCAGGTCGTGCGTGATGAGGATGATGCCCGAGTCCGTGATGCGCTGCAGTTCTTTCATAAGGTCCATGATCTGTGCCTGTATAGTTACGTCAAGAGCTGTCGTCGGCTCATCGGCGATCAGCATGACCGGGTTGCAGGCAAGCGCGATCGCGATAACAACCCGCTGCCGCATACCGCCCGACAGCTCGTGCGGGTACTGCTTGTAGATGCGGTTGACATCTTTGATGCCGACTTGCTCAAGCAGTTCGAGCACCCGTTTCTTTTTGGCTGATTTCGATAACTTCATATGGTAGTCCATCGGCTCTTCGATCTGCCGGCCGATCGTTGCAAGCGGGTTCAGAGCTGTCATCGGATCTTGGAAGATCATGCCCAGGTCCTTGCCGCGTATTTTGTTCAGTTTTTCGACAGGCATCCCGATCAGGTTCTGCCCTTTCAGATTCGCTTGACCTTCCAGTTTTGTCGTCTTCGCATTATGAAGACCCATGATGGAGAGCGCCAGTGCACTCTTTCCGCATCCCGATTCACCGACGATCGCCACGACTTCATTTTTATGGACGGTGAGTGAGACGCCATCCACAGCTGCGTAATAGTTTCCCTTGATGTTGAATGATGTTCGCAGATTCTCAATTTCCAAAACTGACTCAGCCAACGCGGTTCCTCCTTGCCTAGCGCACTTCCCAAAAAGTGAATTGAGGGAAATTTAATTTTCAGACTTTAAAATCTTTTGTTAACTATACTACACTGCTTTTCTATTGGCAATAGTGTTTTTTCAGAATATCAAATACACTGATTATTTCAAAGGTGACAAAATCATGACAACCCTTGTAACAAAGGGAATCCTTTCCCTAATTGGTCTTCAAAAAAGTTTACGTACAAGAAGAAGGCCCGCCGTTTTCATCTTCCTACGTCAGTCGGTTTCCTGGGGTTTTTCATCCAGCACAAAGAGACGGTCCCCAGTAACTAGAAACCGCTCCTCGTTCTGTCTTTATGTTTGCCGACATTTCGCGACACGAATATACAGTATGCAATAACAAATCAGGCCTCGGATGTCGAAAGTGTTTCGATACAGACCGTAATGCCCCTCACCAGTTCCTGAAGCGGCCATCCCGGAATCTTGCCATGCTGCATGGCCAGCTCGAAGGAAGCGGGTATATGGAGGAATCCGCACGGCATATCCGGGTTGTTAAGGGCCGCCCAATGGAGGCCGGCATACATGACGTTGTTGCATAGGTAGAGGCCGGCGGTATTCGAGATATCTGCCGGCAGGCCTGCTTCCTTCAGACGGTTCACCATAGCACGGGTCGGCAATGTCGAGAAGTATGCCGGCGGTCCGTCTGCTTCGATCGGCTCATCGACCGGGCGGTGCCCTTCATTATCCGGCTCACCGTCCTTAACATTGAGCGCAACCCGCTCCGGGGTTAGCTTCTGTCTGCCGCCGGCAAGGCCGAGGGACAGGACGGCATCCGGCTTTTCTTCAGCAATATAGGCCAGCAGCTCGCCGGCGGACCGATTGAAATCGACGGGCAAAATCTTTCCGCAGATGGCATAGTCCCCGATTGTGGTGCCGTCAAGCTGTTCCACGACTTGCATCGTCGGATTCTGCGGGTAATCCAGAAACGGCTCGAATCCGGTAAGTAACAGTTTTTTCATCAGTCTAGTCCCCTTCACTGCGCGGATACGGTTTCCCTTTTCTGTTTCGCCATGACTTCCTCATCATGGAGATGGCAGGCGACGAAATGGCCTTCATCCTTTTCAAGCCACTTCGGCTTCTTGGCTGCACAGACGTCCATCGCATATGGACACCTTGTCCGGAACACACAGCCTGACGGCGGGTCGATCGGACTCGGCAGTTCCCCTTCCAGCAGAATCCGTTCCCGTGACTCCTCAATATCCGGATCCGGAATCGGAATGGCGGACAGCAGCGCTTCCGTATACGGATGAAGCGGTTTTCCATACAGCTGGTCGCTCGTCGTCAATTCCACGAGATGCCCCAGATACATGACGCCGATCCGGTCCGAGATATACTTGACCATCGACAGGTCGTGGGCGATGAACAGATAGGTCAGGCCTTTCTCCCGCTGCAGCCGCTGGAACAACTTCACGACTTGCGCCTGCACGGATACGTCCAGTGCGGAAATCGGTTCGTCCGCAATGATGAATTCAGGATCGAGCGCCAGCGCCCGGGCGATGCCGATCCGCTGCCGCTGCCCGCCGGAGAATTCGTGCGGGTAGCGGTTGGCGTGATCCCGGTTCAGCCCGACGTCTTCAAGCAGTTCGTTCACACGCTCACGCAGTTCTTTTTTGCTTTTGAACATTCCGTGGATCTCCATCGGTTCCGCGATGATTTCGAAGACGGTCGAACGGGGGTTCAGCGACGCATAGGGGTCCTGGAACACCATCTGCATCTTTTTCAGGAAGTCTTTCCGGTCTTTGCCGGCCATCTTGTGGATGTCCTGTCCTTCATAAAGAACTTCCCCATCTGTATTATTATACAATCCGAGTATCGTACGGCCGGCTGTCGACTTGCCGCAGCCCGACTCCCCGACCAGACCGAACGTCTCGCCTTTGCGGACTTCGAAGCTGAGCCCGTCCACCGCTTTCAATGTTTTCCCTTTGCCTACGTCAAAATGCCGTTTCAGATTGTTCACCGACAGCACTACAGGCTGGTTGTTTGTCATCCGAGTTCCTCCTCTTTGTCTGTGGCTCTAAGCTGGAATTTTGAAGAAGGATCGATCCATATGCCGAGGCCCGGCTGATCCGGGAGCCGCACAGTCTGACCTGAATACTCGACACCCCCCGTGATCGGGCTGCCGCTCAGCATGAGCGGGGCATCGAAATCCACGCGGGTCACGTTCTTCTGGCTGGCCGCGAAATGGGCAGCCGCAGAGATGCCGAGTTTCGTTTCGATCATGCTGCCGGTCATGCACTCCACGCCGAAACTCTCGGCAAGTGCATTGATCTTCAAGGCTTCGTGGATACCGCCGCATTTCATGAGCTTGATGTTGATGAGATCGGCAGCACCGGCCTGCAGGACACGCACAGCATCCCGTGCGGAGAATACGCTTTCGTCCGCCATGATCGGCGTCAGTGTATGCTTCGTGACATACGCGAGCCCCTCGACGTCGTCTGCATGGACGGGCTGTTCGATCAGTTCGATGGCAAGCCCCGCGTCTTCCATGACCGCGATGGTGCGCACGGCTTCTTTCGGTTTCCAGCCCTGGTTGGCATCCAGCCGGATTTTTACGGAACCCCCGACCGTTTTGCGGATCGCTTTCACGCGCTCGATATCGAGTGCAGGTGAACCTGTGCCGACTTTTACCTTCAGTGTCGTGAAGCCGTCGTCCACGTATCGTCCGGCGTCCTCTGCCATCTCCTCAGGTGCGTTCACGCTGACTGTGAAGTTCGAATCCAATTCGTTCGTGAAACCGCCGAGCAGCTGATACAGCGGAAGATCCGCCTGCTTGCCGAGCAGATCATGGACCGCCATGTCGACCGCTGCTTTGGCGCTCGTATTCCGGATGAGGGAGCTATGTAGGATCGTAAAGATTTCTGCACGGCTGCGGATATCAAGACCGATCAATTTCGGGGCGATGATCTCTTCGATTGCATAGGTGACACTGGCCATCGAGTCGCCGGTGATGACATGTGTCGGCGGTGCTTCGCCAAAGCCTGTCTCTCCGCTGTCTGCCGTAATCCGGACATAGACGGAATACGCTGTATGTACCGTGCGCAAGGCCGTTTTGAATGGCTTGATGAGTGGGACTGCCACAGTGAAGCAGTCGATCGATTGAATTTTCATCAGGTACACTTCCTTTCTCTCCGGGTCTGCGTGGGGAAACAAGAAAAACTGTGTGCGGCGATCGTTCGGCGCACACAGTTCTCCAAATTATTCTTTGTCAGCGTACTTCAAGTCAAGGTAGCCGACCGGGTGACGGAGGATCCCTGTAACGCCAGGCTTTTCAAGAGTCGCCTGGTTGTAATAGTAGACCGGGAACACTGGCATTTCGTCCATCAGCATCTTGTCCGCCTGCTGCAGCAGTGTCCAGCGTTTGTTTGCATCTGTTTCGTTCTTGATGTCTTCGATCAGTTTGTCATAGTCTTTGTTGGACCATGTCGTCCGGTTCATGGATGAATCGGTGATGAAGCTCTCCAGCGCATTCACCGGGTCTGCATAATCATACAGGAATGATGAACGGGACAGCTGGTACTTATGTTCTTTCTGGTCAGCGAGGAACACGCTGGCTTCGACGTTCTGCAGCTCCACATCGACACCGAGATTCTCTTTGAACATCGACTGGAGGGCCACTGCAATCTTCTGGTGTGCTTCGTTTGTCGAATACGTCAGTGTCACTTTCGGAAGTTCACTGTACCCTTCTTCTTTCATGCCTTCTTCCAGCAATTTCTTGGCGTTTTCCGGATCGAAGGAGATCAAATCGCCGGCATCTTCGCGGAACTCATTGCCATCCGGTCCGATGAATCCGTACGATACGAATCCGTGTGCCGGCTTCTCACCATTCTTCGTGACGAACTCGACGATATCTTCCTGATTCACCGCTTCCCCGAATGCGCGGCGGATCTTTGTATTCGTGAACGGTTCCATGGATGTGTTGAAACGGAAGAAGTAGACGCCCGCCTGGTCTTCCACTTTCACTTCCGGATTGTCTTTCAGGTCTTCCGCGATCTCGGATGGGACGTCTGTGCTGTCCAGTTCATCCGATTTGTACATCTGGTAAGCCGTTGTCGAGTCACTGACCATTTCCCAGTTGACTTTGTCCAATTTCACGTTGTCTGCATCCCAGTAGTTTTCGTTCTTTTCGAAGACGAATTTCACATCATGATCCCATGACGCGAGTTTGAACGGTCCGTTTGAAACGAACGAATCGGCTTCCGTGAACCATTTCGGATTGTCTTCCGCTAC
Source organism: Sporosarcina koreensis (assembly GCF_000826145.2). GTDB lineage: Bacteria > Bacillota > Bacilli > Bacillales_A > Planococcaceae > Sporosarcina > Sporosarcina trichiuri. Next base: position 125,321 of record NZ_LN651335.1, on the reverse strand, counting down.
TTTTTCATTGATCGGGAAGAAGCTCGGGTTCGTGATGATATTGAGGAACGCTTCGTTTGGCGCGTCGAGCGTGACAACGAATGTCTTCTCGTCTTTCGCTTCGATGCCGATGTCTTCCGGCGTGCCTTCCCCGTTGTTATACGCCTCTGCACCTTTGATGAAGTACGCGAGGAACGCAGCAGGAGACGCGGTTTCCGGATCGAGCATATGCTTCCAGGCGTAGACGAAGTCGTTCGCCGTCACCGGGTCGCCGTTCGACCATTTTGCATCGTCGCGGATTGTGAATGTATACGTCAGACCGTCTTCGGAGACGTCGATCTTCTCTGCAGTCGCTTCTTCCGCCTGGTGGTCTTTGTTCAGGCGCGTAAGCCCTTCCATCAGGTTGTTCAGCGCGCTCCAGGAGACTGCGTTGAACCCGACGGACGGATCGAACGATGTCGGCTCTTCCCCGTTGTTCAAGTAAAGCACTTTTTCACCGGACGCTTCCTTCTTATCGCCGTCTTTCCCGTCGGATGTTTCGGTGCCGGAACCGGTATCGGTCTTCTTGCCGGCATCCTCGTTCGCTGTACAAGCGGCGAGAACAACAATCAATGCCGTGAACAGGATGAATTTGATCCACTTCTTCAATTTGACTTCCCCCTTTTTATGGTCAATCATGTAGTGCCATCAAGCAAATACAGCTTTTGCCCGCGGATCCTGGAGCCAGCAGTCGACGGTATGCTCTTCCGTCAGGACGGTCGTCTCCGGATAGACCTGTTCGCACACGTCCATGGCGAACGGGCAGCGTGCTGCAAACGGGCAGCCTTGCGGCGGTGCAAAGAGATCCGGCGGTGTCCCGTCGATCGGCTGCAGCTCCTCTTCCTGCAGGTCGAGACGCGGCACCGAGTTCAGCAGGCCCTGCGTATATGGATGCTGCGGGTCATAGAAGATCTCCCGCTTGTTCCCGATTTCGATGATCTTGCCGGCATACATGACGGCGATCCGGTCCGCAATCTTCGCGACGACGCCGAGGTCATGGGTGATGAGGATGATCGCCACACCGGTCTTGCGCTGGATTTCCGCGAACAGCTCGAGGATCTGCGCCTGGATGGTCACGTCGAGCGCCGTTGTCGGTTCATCCGCGATGAGCAGCTGCGGTTCGCAGATAAGTGCGATGGCGATGACGATCCGCTGACGCATCCCGCCCGAAAACTGGTGCGGATACTGCTTCAGCCGTTCTTCCGGATTCGGGATGCCGACCAATTCCAGCATCTCGACCGCTTTCCGTTTCGCTTCCGCTTTGGAAACCTTATGATGGGTGCGCAGCCCTTCCATGAGCTGTTCGCCGATCTTCAATGTCGGGTTGAGTGCGGTCATCGGATCCTGAAAGATCATCGAAATGTCCACGCCCTGGATATCCCGCAGTGCTTTCTTCGACAGCTTCGTCATATCCTTGTCTTTGAACAGCACCTGACCGTTCCGGATCCTGCCGGGCGGCTGTGGGATGAGCCCCATGATCGTATTGGCGGTGACACTCTTGCCGCAGCCCGATTCGCCGACGACCGCAAGTGTCTCACCTTTGTACAGGTCGAACGTGACGCCGCGGATCGCCTGCACTTCCCCGCCGAATGTCTTGAATGATACTTCGAGGTCACGGACGGACAGGATCGTTTCCTGCCTGTCCGATTTAGTGTTTCCGTCTGTGGCTGTGCGCTGTCCGGCATGCCGTTCCGTCTGTTGCGGGGCTTCTGCCAAACCGGATGCTGCTGCCAGCTGATGTCCTGTCATTTCCATTACCCCCTCAATTTCGGATCGAGCGCATCCTGCATTCCATCGCCGAGCACGTTAAAGGCGAACATCGTCACGGAGATGAAGAGCGCAGGGAAGAACAGCCGCCACCAGTCACCCGACAGGATGACCGGAAGCGCGTCGTTCGCCATGACACCCCAGCTCGCGTACGGTGCCTGGATGCCGAGGCCGAGGAAACTCAGGAACGCTTCGGCGAATATGGCGCTCGGCACGGTGAGGGTCATCTGGACGATGATCGGCCCCATCGTGTTCGGGAGCAGGTTTTTTCGTATGATCCTCGGCGTCTCTGCACCGAATGATTTTGACGCGGTGACGAATTCATAGTTTTTGATCTGTAACACTTGTCCGCGGACAATCCTTGCCATTCCGACCCAGCCGGTGATCGTCAGGGCCACAATGATCGTTGTCAGACTCGGCCCCATGACCACCATGAGCAGGATGACGACGAGCAGGTGCGGCAGGCCGTACAGCACTTCGATGACACGCATCATCGCGGAATCCGTGCGTCCGCCCTTGTAACCGCTGACGCCGCCGTAGATGATGCCGATGAAGAAGTCGATCAGTGCCGCCATGACACCGACGAACAGTGAGATGCGCGCGCCGTACCATGTGCGGGTGAACACATCCCTGCCCATTTCATCTGTACCGAACCAGTGGGCCGCACTCGGTGCGAGGTTCTGGCTGCGCAGATCGGTCGCCGTCACTTCATACGGCGACAGGATCGGTCCGAAGATCGCCATGAACGTCAGCAGGATCAGGAACACCAGACCGCTCATCGCCAGCTTGTTCTTCCGAAGCCGGCGCCAGGCGTCTTTCCAATAGGACAGCGACGGCCGGACGACCGTCTCCGCCTGATCGATATCCTCTTCTTTTTTGCGGAACCATTCATCCGGCACTGTCAGTCTCGGATTTTTTGCGACCATTACACTTCACCTTCCTTTTTGTGAAGCTTGATACGCGGATCCAGGAAACCGTACAGGATATCGACGACGAACAGCATGAAGACTAAAAATGCGCTGTAAAACACTGTCGATCCCATGATGACCGGGTAATCACGGTTGTTGATGCTCTCCACAAAGTATTTCCCCATGCCGGGAATCGCGAATATCTTTTCGATGACGAACGTACCGGTCAGGATACCGGCAAGCATCGTCCCCATGATCGTGACAACCGGCATGAGCGCATTGCGCAGGGCATGCCGGGCGACGATGCGGATCGGTGTCAGCCCTTTCGCGCGCGCCATCTTGATGTAATCCTGCGTCAGCACTTCCAGCATGCTGGCACGTGTCAGACGCGCGATGATCGCTGTTGGGCCTGTCGCCAGTGCGATCACCGGCAGGATCATATGCTTCGGACTGCTCCACGTTGCGGGCGGCAGCAAGCCCCAGTTGACGGCCACCTGCTGGATGAGCAGGGTGGCCAGCACGAAGTTCGGGATGGATATCCCGATGACGGCGAATGTCATTGCTCCATAATCGATGATGCCGTTATGCCTGAGCGCCGCGAATGTCCCGAGGATGATCCCCGAGATCACCGCAACTATCATTGTCGCAATCCCCAGTTCAAAGGAGATCGGGAACCCTCTCGACAGAAGCGTGTTCACGGTCTCGTTCGGTTTCTTGATGGACGGGCCATAGTCGAACGTGACAATGGACTTCAGGTAGTTCAGATACTGGATCGGCATCGGCTGGTCCAGCTTGTAGAATTTCTCCAGGTTCGCCTGGATCGTCGGGTTCGACGTCCGTTCTTCATCGAACGGGGAGCCCGGAATCGCCCGCATCAGTACAAATGTCAGCGTGGCAATAATCAGTATGGTGACAATCATCATGATGAAACGCTTCAATATGTATAGCGGCACTCTCGTTCCCCCTTAACAAAATGTCGTCTGCATCGCAAGCTCGGTCATGACGAGCATCGCTCTGTAGGCGTCGATAATATCCTTGGCTTCATACCGGACAATGGTGGTCCCTTCTTCGATTACACAGCCGGGCATCAGTGCGGCCCATTCGGCTTCCCCGTAATTGGTGAATTCGATCCTCATGACGGGATGATCGGGAGGTGTCAGCGGCTTGATGGATTCCCTGTTCTTCAGGGCCTGTTCCATCCGCTCCTGCAGCAGCGCCTGGGCTTTCTCGGGGTGAAGTGTCCGGACAGAGGAACGGGAAATGGAGTGTTTCACCGGGGCGGTGACGACATTTGGAATCAATGCTTCCGCTTCCCGGCAGGCACCGTCGTCCCCTGCCACCATCAGGACAGGTACGCCGTAATAACCGGCGACGTACGCGTTGAATCCGAGTTCCCCAACCGCCATCTTGTTGATGTAGATATTACGGACGCCGAAAATCATCGTATGGCTCATGACACCCGGCTGGCCTGCACGCGCATGATAGCCTGCAAATACTGCTCCTGTATAGGAGCTGTCCAGCGATTGAACCATTGAAAGCGGTTTCATACTACCCGTAATCAGTTCTGCATCCGGGTGGAGCTCCTCGATCATCAGATTATTCATCTTTGAGTGGCTGTCATTGATGAGCACTTCCTGGGCCCCGTTTTCAAATGCGGCAGCTGCAATTGCATTCGCTTCCTGTGTCATGATCCTCCGGGCCCGTTCGTAGTTGTGCCGATGAGAGTCCACGTATGACTCGTCCGGAAGCCCTGTAATCCCTTCCATGTCCACTGATACAAAAATTTTCATAAGAACCCTACCTTCTAGTCGACAGAAAAATCTGTCGGTTGTATTATTATCTAACAATACCAAACTATTATTCAAATAACAAGATAATTTAGTATAATGGAGCTACTCAAATATTTTTTTATGGCATGATTAACTGATAGGAAGCAGGGATCTGTTATGGGAAAATGGCTGATGATTGCAGGGATCGGTGCCATTGCGGCCGCTCTGCTGTATGCTGGGTTTTTCGGTTTGGATGAGGGACGGCCCACTTGGGTGTATCAGCTGCAGGATGCCTCCGTGGACGAACTTGTGACCCTGCCCGTCGAGTATGCTGTCATGGACCGTACAAAAGACGGGGCCGTGCCTTATACTCGCCGGGAAATCGAGCGGATCCGCCAATCGGGTGCAGAACCGATCGCGTATTTGAGCATCGGTGAGGCGAGCAGTTATCTGCCGTACTGGAAAAATGAATGGGGACAGGAGAAGAACGGGAAGCTGACCATCACGCCGGCCGCGCCTGAATGGGCCGGGTCTATCGCGAATCCTGAATGGCCGGAAAGCATAAAGGTGCGCTATTGGACTCCTGCCTGGCAGCAGATCGTCACGTCTGAATTGAAAAAGATCCAGGAGACCGGGTTCAGCGGTGTCTATCTGGATATTATCGATGCTTATGAATATTGGGGGAATGATGGAGTATATGGCGGAGGAAAAGAAGGTCGCCTGCATACCGATCCTGCAACCAGAGAAGAGGCGGCGGACCGGATGATCCAGTTTGTCCGGAGCCTGTCCGCCATAGCGAAAGATACGGACCCCGGATTTCTGATCATCCCTCAGAATGGGGAGGAGCTGATCGGAATGGCTGCTGGTGATGCATACCTGAATGCGGTTGATGGTATCGGAGTAGAGGATGTGTGGTATGACGGGAAACGGAAAAACGCTGAATCCGCAATCGCCGGACGACTGGCCTGGCTGGACCGCTTCACGGAACAAGGGAAGATTGTCCTGTCCGTCGATTATACGTCCGGCTTCCGGGCACAGCAGTACTATCAGCTTTGCCGGCGGGAAAAATTCTATTGCTATGCGGCGGATCCGGACCGTTCGCTGTCTGAGGCGACTGGATTCGGACGGAACAAAAACCAGTAGATCGAATAATGTATTTTAATCCGAAACTTTAATCTTAAATAATAACTATTGACTTTGCCTTTTAATTTCCGTATGCTCAGTTTGCATTTGATTTTTCCTAAAGACTCTGCTAGAGTCTTTCTCCTTTCAGCAGCTTGTTACAATGACCGGCTTTGATGACAATGATTGCCGGGCAGCAAGGATGGATTCTCATCCGCATCAGGCAGCAGATTGATCAGAGGTCATTTGTAAATAACATAAAGAAAGCAGTGGGGAATTTGGGCAAGTCCAAGAAGAAGATCCATTATGCTTGGTTCACGCTTGTTGCACTCTGTATTATCGTAGGGATCGGCAAAGGTTCGCTGAACAACTCGGCTGGACTGTTCATTCCGGGGGCGACTTCGGAGTTAGGCATCTCTACAGGCAACTTGACGATCTATTTCAGTATCGCTTCCATTGTAACGATGATTTTCCTTCCCATCGGAGGTAAGATCCTCGCTAAGTATGATACACGGCTCGTCCTCATCACCGCGATGATCCTGCAGGCCGGCGCGTTCGTTGCGTTCGGTTTCAGCAACTCGGTGTGGGGCTGGTATATCTTCTCGATTCCATTGGCTGTCGGCGGTGTGTTCAACACAGTCATTGCCGGTCCGGTACTGGTCAATCAATGGTTCAAGAAGAAAAATGGGATGGCGCTCGGTCTGATCGGTGCTTCCCAGGGTCTGCTCGGCGCATTGGCCCAGCCGCTTGTCGGCCGGACCATCGCTGATGCAGGCTGGCGCACAGGTTATATTTCGCTCGGACTGGCTGCGATCATCATCGTTGTCCCGACCATCCTGTTCCTGATACGCAAATCTCCTCAGGCTGTCGGCGTCCTGCCGTACGGGGCTGAAGAGGAATCGGCTGTGAAAAGTGAGAACACTGAGACGGCTGAAGCGGACAAAGGGATCACGATGGCGGTGGCGAGAAAGTCCGCTGCGTTCTACTCACTCTTCCTGTTCTTCCTGCTGATTGTTTCGATTGCAAGTTTTGCCATCCATATTCCGTCCTATATCGAGTCACTGCCGTATGGGTATGACGCAATCTTTGCAGGAAATACCATGGCAGGATACTTGATCGGTGTGCTGCTTGGCGCACTGGTCCTCGGCTTCCTCGTCGATAAGATCGGTTCACGCAACACGATCTATCTGGCGATGGTGCTGGCGATCGTATCCGTGCTCGGTATGCTGTTTGCAACCGCCAGTCCGGCTCTGCTGGTCCTGTCGGTCACACTGTTCGGCTTCACCGTATCCAATTCTGTCGGAACACTCGCACCTGCATTGACGACGAGCTTGTTCGGCAGCCGGGAATACAGCCAGATCTACTCATCCGCTTCACTCGGTCTGGCTGTTGCGGGAATCGTTGCGCTTCCTGCGTACGGCTATATTTTCGACATCACGAAGAGCTATGAATCCGCACTGTATATCCTGATTGTCATGCTTGTGCTCAACATCTTCCTCGTCACCTATGCATTCATCGGTAAGAAGAAACTGGTGAACGAAGGATACTGGAACTGAATGAAAAAGACTGCAGGCTGCTAAATGAGCAGCTCTGCAGTCTTTTTTGCATACGGACAGCTTGTTTCACATGGAACAGTCACCGGAACGGCATCGGTCCAACGGTGAGCCCGTTGCGGCCTTTGGTCGCCACTGCCTGGCTGAGAGAGTTCAGGATGGCTTCTTCCGTCACTTCGGCCGCCGCTTGAAACAGGAGGTTCATGACAGGATGGCTGTCCCGTATACTTTCCGCCAATTCCGTCCGCGCTTCCGACTCATGGGGAATCTTGCGGGCGGTGGAAAAGGCGATCACGATATCCCCGCTTCCATTGCTGTAATGGCTGCCTATTCTTGCAAGTCCGGCGCCGGCACGTTTGGCAACCCGCTTTAACTGCCTGCTGTCGAGCGGTGCATCTGTCGCCAGCACGATCATGATGGATCCGTCCGCCGGTTCCGGTGCGTCAGAGGTGTAATCGGCACCCGGCTGTATATAGCGGCCGGAGGCAAAGTCCTCCCGCTGGCCGAAATTGCTCAGCACGAGACATCCGATCGTATAAGCTTTGCCTTCTTCAAATGCAATCAGGCGCGATGAGGAGCCGATCCCCCCTTTGTATCCGAAGCAGATCATCCCTTTTCCGGCCCCGACCGCCCCCTCCGGACATGCAGCGTCGGAAGCCGAACGGATTGCCTGCAGGGCATGCTCCGGTCTCACAGCCAGGGCACGGATGCTATTCAGACGGCCGTCATTGCACTCCCCGGTCACGATGTTGAGTGTCCCTGTCGTATCCCCGATCTCCGGTGTTCTCTTGAGCATCCAGCGCAGTGTTCCTTCCGTGACAGCCGGGACGCTGAATGTATTCGTCAGCATGATCGGTGATTCCAGCTGTCCCAATTCATCAAGCTGGACGAGTCCTGTCGTCTTCCCGAACCCGTTGATAACATAACTTGCTGCCGCCAGTTTCTCCCGGAACAGATTGCCCGGATGAGGCAGGATGGCCGTGACACCGGTTGCTGTCCAGCCGCCGTCGGGCAGCGGTCCGTCCAGGGTCACATGTCCGACTTTCACACCTTCCACATCGGTGATGCAATTTTTTTCTCCAATGGGCAATCTGCCTATGTCCACTCCGCGTTCCCTTATTTTCATCGGTTCCTGTACCGGCAATTCCCCCACTCCTTTCAGGTTTACGTTCTGCAGAGCTGCCACATACTGAACAGAAAAGGATGATTCTCTATGCTGTCTGAGTTTCCGACAATCCATACGAATATCTGGGATGCTGTCTGGGCAGTCCCTGTAACGTTCGCGGCCGTACTGGCGGCGAAATGGCTGTTCCGCGTCAAACCGGCCGCCTTGTCCACAGTGGCGACAGGTGCCGCACTATTTCTTTCCATCGTCATCAGTCATCCGAAAAACCTATCTGCCGGTATTTTCATGGGATTCTTCTATAGCGGGGCTGCCATGGGGACCCTGTATTCCCTGCAGCAGACGATCCTCGCCTACCGCTCCAAATAAGGGCCTACCCTTTCTTCAGCGGACAGAAGCCGCACTGCATGAGGCCAGGGACATCTTTCGACAGACAGCAAGTGGTCCGGACAGTCGTATTCAGCAATTGTGACGGATCCCTTCCATTTAAATAGAGACGGAACCTGCAGACGTCGTGGATGCCTGCCCAAACGTCGTCCGACTTGACCAGTTCCAAAACTGTGCGGGCCTGCTCTTCGGAAGATGGATCGTCCAGCATGACATGGAAATGCCACAGCCAGAAACCGAAGACATTCTCCCACAGGACATTTGCAGAGATCGGTGCCCCCTTCCGCAGGCTGCCGATGACCTGATCGATCTCCTCCAGCAGTTTGCGGACGGCCGCCCGGGGCTGTTCCGGATCTGCTTCAACCCAGCCGCTGATGGCCGGGTAGGTGCTGACGGTCCGGTTGCCGTACTCGTCCGCTGCACCGAATCGGAACTCATCCGGCCGGCCATTCCAGAACTCGTCATACAGGACGTACTGCACCAGCTGCATGCCGGTGAACATGCCGTACCGGCGCATGAGATAGGAAGCCGCCACTGTCTTGTTCGGGCTGCCGCTGATGGTCTGGACTGCGTGCAGGATGGCTTCCGTCCGCTCTCCTGCCAGCAGGTCCGCCATCGTGAACAGCGGATGGACGGGTCTTTCGCTATACACTCCATTGCTCTGTAATTGGCTGATTTGGTTCGCTGTAAGGTTTGTCATGCCACCACTATACCAAATGATTTCCCTTCTTTCACTTACTCGTTACAGAAACCGCTCATCGGCCTGCTTGGAACTGCTGAATCGTAATGCCGTATTTTGGAAGGTCTTCCGACAGCCGTCTTGCGAATTCCAGCGCAAGCTCATTATCGCCATGCAGGCAGATCGTGTCTGCCCGAACGGAAGCAATACTGCCGGCAGCCGTCCGCACCTTCCCCTCTTTCACCAGGAGGAGCGCCTGTTCCAGCAGGACGCCGTAATCCAGGATGACAGCACCGGGCCGGCTCCTCGGTGTCAGGGTGAGATCCGCTTCATAGGTCCTGTCGGCGAACACTTCACTCGCCGTCTGCAGTCCGGCGTCCTGTCCTGCCCGGATCAGTTCGCTCTCCGCCAGACCGTACAGCACTGCACGCGGGGCAGTGTCTGCCACCGCCCGGCAGACCGCTTCCGCCAACTGGCGGTCCCCTGCAGCCATGTTATACAGGGCTCCGTGCGGTTTGACATGATGGAGAGGCAGCCCTGCAGCCTGCAGGAACCCTTGCAGCGCACCGATCTGGTACACCATGAAGTCATAGATTTCCTGTTCCGTGCAGGACATGTTCCGTCTGCCGAAGCCCTGGAGATCCGGAAATCCGGGATGGGCACCGACTGCCGTTCCATGCGTTTGGGCAAGCTCCACGGCCTTCCGCATCACAGAGGGATCCCCTGCATGGAAGCCGCAGGCAATGTTGGCAGATGTTATGTAGTTCATCATTTCCGCGTCTCTTCCTATTGAATAGGCACCGAAACCTTCACCGAGATCGCAGTTCAAATCGATTTTCACTGTTATTCAATCCCTTCCTGGAGTTTCAGGCGGACGGCTGTCTGAAACTCAGCCAGCGCCTGCTCCTGTTTCTGCAGCAGACGGTGCGCCTCTGCAAGGGAGACTTCCTCAAACCGGATGCGGGTCCCCGGCCGCGCTTGTGCAAGCGATGGCAGATCCGCCGTAATGATCTGCGCGATTTCCGGGTAGCCGCCCGTTGTCTGCCGATCCGCCATCAGAATGATCGGCTGCCCGTCCGGCGGCACTTGGACGGTACCGAACGTCACCGATTCCGATGTCAGTTCCTGTGACTTCTTCAGCTGCAGCGCAGCCCCCTGCAGCCGGTATCCCATCCGGTCCGACTGTGAGCCTGCCGTATAGGCTGTCCGGCGGAAGTTATTCAGGCTGCTGCTGCCGAACAGCTGGTAGTGCCTGCCGCGGAGCCAGCGGATGGTGATCTCCGGACCAAGTACAGGACGCAGCCAGCCGGATACCGACCAGCTGGCTGTCCGGAATGGCTGCGCGAAGCTATTTTTCTGCTGCGGCCGAGGAACGGTTATCCGGCCTGGCATTAGTACATCCCCTTTCCGTAGTGCCCGTCCCTCCATTCCGCCGATTCCTGCTCGCAGGAACGTAGACCGGCTGCCGAGCACTTCGGGGACATCGATGCCGCCGGGCAGGGCCATCACAAGTCGGCTGCCCTGTGCCGCCGACCCGGTGGTCAGTATACTCCCCTCCCTGGCATAGACAGGCCGCCAGAGAGGCACAGGCGCCCCATCGATCTCTGGATGAAATTCCCCCCCGCACAGCGCAATCAGAGTCGCCTGCCGGAAATAGATAACCGGCCCGGTCAGCGTCATCTCAAGAACCGCTTCACTCCCGCTGTTGCCGACCAGAAGATTGGCAGTGCGCATCGAAAGCCGGTCCATCGTGCCGCCAGGCGTGATACCGTACTGCTGCCAGCCGGTCCGTCCGGCATCCTGCACCGTGTCCATCAGTCCGGCCCGGAGTAGTTCAAGCATGATGTTTCCTCCCTTATTTCATCATACTGCTGCTGTGTGATCGGGCAGAATTCCAGCAGATCTCCCGGCTCCAGCAAACTGGGCGGCTCCCGGTCCGGCATGAACAGGTCGACCGGTGTCCTGCCGATCAGCTGCCAGCCGCCCGGTGTACTGATCGGATAGACACCTGTCTGCCTGCCGGCAATGCCTACAGAGCGTTCCGGAATACTGAGACGGGGTGTTTGCTTCCTCGGCATGGACAGCGCGGCAGGAAGCCCTGACAGGAATGGAAACCCTGGTGAAAATCCGATCATCCGGACAATATAGCGTCCGGCTGCATGCTGCCGGACGACCTCGTCTGGAGTCATACCGGCGATAGACGCAACATACAGGAGGTCCGGGCCTTCCATGCCGCCATACAGCACAGGCAGCCTGACCGTCCTGCGCGGTATCTGCGTTGCAGGGTCAAGTGACCCGATGAGTGTCGCCAGCTGCTGGCTGACATGATCGTAAGGAGATTTGCCGGCCGGGCAATTCCGGATATCGTAGTAGACTGTGACTGACGTGTAGGAAGAGACGTACTCCGTCAGCCATACAGGCGGCCGGTCGGTAAGCGCCGCGGTCACGCTGCGTATCTTCAATTCGGTGTCGTCCGCATCGGCATCCCCCAGCCTGCAGATCACAGCCTGGTCGCCGAGCGGGTGGATTGTACATTCCATCGGGCACCTCCTCAGTTTCTTTCCTCAAGTATACAAAAAGCCGCCCCTCAAGAGAACGGGCGGCCCTTTCATGATATGGAAAAACCGCCCCTTTGAAAGGGACGGTTCACTTGGATCAGCCTCCGGCGACAGCGTTCTCGCCTTCGACGTTCGGACGGTTGTCTTCTCTGATCAGGGAAGCGGAAATCGTTCCGATGACCAGAAGGAATGCTGCAAAGTAGAAGCCCATGTCCAGGCTTCCTGTAATATCTGTCAGGAACCCGGTGATGTAAGGAGCCAGGATGGATCCGCACATTCCGATGAAGTTATAGACACCGAATGATGTCGAGTATGCATTTTTCGGAGCGTTATCCGCAACGACTGCAACGAGTACTGGGTTCGTACTGATCTTACCGAAGATCCCATACCCGATCAATGCCGCATACAGAACGTACATGTTATCGAATGCCACGATCGATACAAGAGCGATCAGGGACAACGGCAGCATGACGAGCAAGACGGGACGGCGCTTTCCGAGACGGTCAGCGACCCAGCTGAAGAAGATCGAGCCCGGGATGGCAGCCCAAGGGACGAGTGAAGAAACTGTCGCAACTGCGCTTCCTTCGATTCCGCGGGCGTGCTGCAAGTAGTACGGCATCCATGTCACAACTACGAAGAAACCGTAGATTGCACAGAAAATCGTGATATATGACATGACCAAGTTGCGGTTCTTGAACAAGGTGCTCATCTTGAGCTTGTCCTGCTTGTCGAGAACTGCTTTTTTCTCTTTTCCATACGGGTTCTCTTTTACGAGCCACCACATCAGCAGACCGATAATAACAACCGGGATTGCTACGATGTAGAATGGTGCTCTCCAGCTCATACCTGCTTCAAGCGTATAACTTGAAAGGAAGTAACCTGCAGAAAGACCGAAGGCCATACCGCTGTTGATGATTGCAGAACCGACTGTCAGGTGCTTCGGCGGAATCGCTTCAGAAGACAGTCCGTACTGAGGACCATAGTAGAATCCTTGGAACACACCAACCATCAGCCACATTAAGACGAACAGCACAAAGTTCGGCATTGTTCCGGCGATTGCTGCAAAGAGACCGAAAAGGATAATTCCTGGGACCAATACTTTCTTTTTACCGATTTTGTCACCTAAAATACCGGATGGGATGTTAAGACCTGCATAACCGATGAAGAATATAGAGCTGATCATTCCGAGTTGTCCGGCAGACAGACTGAACTCTTCCTGAATGTTATCCATGACAGGGTTCAAAATAGCACGGGTTCCGTATATCGCAACCCATCCCAAGAAGAATACGAAAACGGCTTTCATCCAATAGGGAATCAGTTCTTTTTTCTCGCCGGTTTCGTGTACTTGCTTAGCCATCGAGAGTTCCTCCTCTTTTTTTCTATTGTGTACCTTCAGTAAAATGATCATTTACCTTACATTGGTATCATACGGCAGTTTGCATTGCAGACGAATAAAATCGATTCAGGCAACCTTGCCAAAACATTAAATTTCGTGAACAAATTTGTCTGATCTGCCAGGACTGTGCCGATACCTGCTGTTATCCTTCCCGCTGACTGAGCATTCATGTATAGTACGGACAAATTATATACCGCGGATTGTCCGGCTGTCAGTTTTGGGAGGGCGAGACACTCTTCAGCATGTAGCCGAGCCCGGGATACGTGATGATATACTCCTCCGGCTGCTTGAGCCGTTCTTTGATCTTCCGCCGGATCCGTGCGATGCCGACACGAAGGTACTCTACGTCGTCTCGGTACTGAGGTCCCCACACTTCGGACAGAAGCGTCTCATGCTGGACGACCTTATCCAGATTCAATGCCAGGATCTCAAGCAGGGAGAACTCTGTCTGGGTCAGTTTCAGCTCTTCTTCGTCGATCCAGATCCGCTTGCTTCCCACATCCACTTGGAGTGAACCTGTTTCGATGACGGACGATGCACCGGCTGAACCGTCTGACAGTGCCGGCTGGCTCCTTCGCAGGACAGCATTCACGCGGGCGAACAGCTCATCCAGCGAGAACGGTTTCGTCAGGTAATCATCCGCCCCGAGATTCAGGCCGTTCACCTTATCTTTCGGATTGCTGCGCGCCGTCAGCATGATGATCGGGGTATGGGAAAACTTGCGCAGCTCTTCGAGGACGTAGAAGCCATCCTTCCCCGGCATCATGATATCCAAAAGAATCAGGTCCGGCGAAATCAGATCGTACTTTTCCAGAAGTTCCTCCCCTGAATCAGCGGTGACGACGTCATAGCCGACCGACCGCAAGTTCGCAGAGATGAACCGCAGGATCTTCGCCTCATCATCCACTACGCATATTTTCTGTTTCATCCCTTACGCCCCCTCTCTTAACGGAAAGTAAAGCATAAACGTACTGCCTTCGCCCGGTGTACTCTCCACTTCGATCTTCCCTTCATGCGCCTCCATGATCCCTTCACAGATCGACAGGCCGAGACCTGTACCGCCAGAACGGCGGGTGGCTGTGACATCGACCTGGTAGAAGCGGTTGAAGATCTTCTGAAGATGCTCTTCCGAAATGCCGATCCCGTTGTCGGAAACGGCGATCGTCAGATAATCGCCTTTTTTCTCAAGTGTGACATCGATGCGTTTATGATCACTGTCATTATACCGCAGTGCGTTCGTGAACAGATTGACAAGCACCTGCTGGACACGCGTTTTGTCCGCGTAGAAGAACAGATAATCCTCCGCCCTGTTGTGGAATTCCAGAACGGCGTCTTCCTTCAAGGCGATCGGCACAAGCTCAATCGATTTCTCGATGACATGGTCGGCACGGATCATATTCCGTTCGATATACATGGAGCCTGATTCTATTTTCGAAATATCCATCCAGTCATCGACAAGATGCTGGATACGTTCAATATCTTCATGCACTCCTTCAAGAAGTTCATACTGGAAGTCCGGCTCCCATTCGACGTCTTCACGCAGAAGGGTTTCCACACTTCCGCGGATATTGGTGATCGGCGTCTTGAACTCGTGGGAGGTCAGGGAGATCAGATTGTTCTTCAACGTATCGATCTCTTCTTCTTTCGTAATGTCCCGGATGAGGAGCCCTTCCCCGATCTTCTTATCATCCGAAACGACCGAGAACTTATGGAGCATATAGAAATCGGTATTGCCGGATTTTGTCTTGTACTCGAGTTTCAGTTCACTGTTTTGGTCGTCGAAGAATGCGGTCAGTTCATCCGCAGTGATTTCAAACAGTTCATTGATGCGCCGGAAGACATCGGCCAGAGTGGTCAGCGGGACAGCTGCCCATTCCCCGTCGATGACATTCAGGAAGAACTCGTTCACGTAGTCCACTTGGCTGTTATTGTTCAGCAGCATGATGCCTTCCGACATGCTCTCGAGCACGGCGTCGAGTTCCGCATGCTTGTTGCGGTACCGCTCGAACAGTAATTTGTTCTGCAGCATGATTGCAAGCGATCGGGAAAACGTCTGCAGGAACGACTGCTCTTTCTGGCCGATCATCTGACCTTCCTGCAGGTCGATGATCAGGTACCCGTTCGGCATGCCGTCCAGGATGATCGGTTCCATGTGGTGGTTTGTCCCCTGTACATAACCTTCCAAATATTGCTGAAGACTGATCTCTTCGTAAATCTCATCACGGGTGACCGCCAGCTCACGGAACCAGATGTGCAGGGAGAACGGCACGGTCGGTGCGATATTCTCCAGGCACAATTGGATGAAATGGGGCAGGTCCATCTTGGAAGAGACTGGTGTGATGAGCTGACTGACGGCCTGCAGTTCCGCATTCCGGCTTTCGAGCTTGGCTGTCCGTTCCTGGACGCGTCCTTCCAGCTCGGTGTTCAGGGTGATCAATTCTTCGCGGTTCTCTTCGATTTCGAACAGCATATCGTTGAAATGAGTCAGAAGGTCGGTCATCTCTTGGGGTCCTTCAATCCGCTCGGCGACCTGCACAGGCTGGTTCGTCTTATAGCTTGCGGAATAACGCCGGATCGTATCCAGCAGGTTGCGGATCGTCCGCTCCAGCCGCGCTGTCAGGAACAGGCTCGCCAGTACGACGAACAGGGCCGTCAGTGGGATGAACCAAAGAATCGTACCGGCCGCTTCCCGCAGCGGCTTGGTAATGTGGGTCGACGGATTGGCGATCCAGACCGTCCATCCGAGTTCGGGCGTCTTCGCATAAGTGATGAATTCCTTATCATGGCCTTCTTCTTTGATGGTCAGACTCTTAACTGGGCTGTCCGCATTCCGGTTGATGCTCTTGATAATTTCCGAGTTCGTCAAATTGACCATTTCCGTTTTGGTGTCAACGTCTGGATGGACAATGACATTGTTGGCCTGATCCAGCAGCACCGCATAGCTCGCTTCCCCGGAAATCCGGTTGGAGACATACTTCTCCAGTGCGTTCAGATCGATCGCGCCCAATATATACCCCTGCATCTTGCCTGCAGAGTTGAATATCGGAGACACGATGGCGACGAGCAGTGTGTCCGTTCCGCCACGACCGTGAAACACGTGGGAGACGACCTGTTCATTGGTTTCCAGCAGCTCCTTATAATAGGACCTGTCGCTGAAATCCAAATGCTCCCGTTTCGCTCCGTCCGTATAGACCGAAGGGTAGAAAACGAGTGACTTTCCGTTTTTGTCCCCTACGTACAGATTGACGAACCCCGGATAGTTCACTTTGATATCCCTCAGATTCTCTTCAATCTTGCCCGTATTCCCTTCTTCCAGGGCAGGTGCGATAGCGCTGGACATCGTCTGGATGACCCGGCCGTGCTGCTCCATGTAACTTTCAATATTATCCTCCAGGAACTCAGTCACTTTGATCTGGCTGTCCTGGTTGTCGCGGATCAATGAAGAGAGCTGGAAATATTGGAAGACACCGAGCGATATGATGGATGCCAGCCCGATCGTGAGAAACGAATAAATAAGTTCTTTTCTGAATGAACGCGACTGCCTCTTCTTCATCCGGTCTCCCCCCTCTCCTCTTCACGTCCCGCCGCTTATGTAAACACGCAATTACCCTGGCAAAATAGCAAAAGGGTATTGGCGCCGTACGGTGACGGCAGCCAATACCTTTCAATCTCTTATTTCGTGATTTGCGTACCTGCTTTTCCTTCGACAGCCAAGTCGGCTTGACCGAGTGAACAGATGATCGCGCGTCCGCCCATTTCAGCGAATTTCATAGCTGCTTCCATTTTAGGACCCATGCTGCCTGCAGAGAATTGACCTTCGTCTGCATACTTTTTCGCTTCATCCAGCTTGATGGAGCCCAAAGCTTTCTGGTCCGGTTTTCCATAATTGACGTATACGTTGTCCACGTCCGTCAAGATCATCAGGACATCCGCTTTTGCTTCTTCCGCAAGACGGAATGCACTGCGGTCTTTGTCGATGACCGCTTCGATTCCTGTCAGGCTGCCGTCTTCTTCACGGACGACCGGAATTCCGCCGCCGCCGGAAGCGATGACGATCACTTCGTTGTCCGTCAGCATCTTGATCGTGTCCGAGCTGAGGATGGATTTCGGATTCGGTGATGCGACCACACGTCTCCAGCCGCGCCCTGCGTCTTCTTTTACGACCCAGCCTTTTTCTTTCGCCAGCTGTTTCGCTTCTTCTTCTGAATAGAAGACACCGATCGGTTTCGAAGGGTCCTTGAATGCTTCGTCGTTGCGGTCGACTTCCGTCTGTGTCAGCATGCTGACGACTTGGCGGTTCTCACCGAGTTTCGTCAATTCGTTCTTGAGTGTCTGTTCCATCATGTAGCCGATGAACCCTTGGGATTCAGCACTGCATACATCCAGCGGCAATGCAGGAACGACGTCTTTCGCCTCTTCGTTCTGACGGAGGATATTACCGACTTGCGGTCCATTTCCGTGTGTCACGATGACTGTGTGACCGTTCTTGACAATCTTTGAAATGATTTCCGTACTGATGCGGACGTTCTCACGCTGGTTTTCATATGTCGCTTCCTGTTTAGGCTGAAGGATAGCGTTCCCTCCGAGTGCGATCACTACTTTTTCTGCCATTCCTGTCTCCTCCTTAAGGCTAATAAGCCGAGTAACATGCCGAACACCGTATCCGCCCCTGAACTGTGCCCCATCTCGAGCAATTCAGTGAGCAGCGGTTTCAGCTTATAAATTTCTGTCTTCCTTGTCAATTCCGAAACTGGCCGGACAACCGTCGAACTGAACTGACCATCCAGCGCATAGAGCAGATACTCCCGTCCGATATCGGTCGTCAGCTTTCCGTGGGTCACCAGGCGGCGGAGCACGCTCCTGAATTCATCCGACAGCAGACCGGCTGCCGTATCGATTGCGAGCAGGCCGACGAGGTGATCATCGCCGGATGGCGTCAGCCCCTGTCCGCGTCCCAGGAAAAACCGAAGCAATTCTTCGACTTCTGTTTCGTCTGCTGAATTGACTGCAGCTATCAGATGCCGTATTTGCGTTTCTGTCCAGCTTGAAGGTGCCCGATCTTCCAGATAGGCCGCCAGAAATTCATCGATTTCGACGTCCAATCCTGTTTTCACCGGGGTCTCCAGCAGAACAGCCGCAAGCAGTGCCAAGTTGTCTGTCAGATCGGATACCGATACTTCCCGACGGGGCAGCGTCCAATGGTAAGGTATCGCTTCCCCGAGGGACACGGCATTTTCAGGTCTGCCGATAAGGACTGCCTGTTCTCTCTGGTCCCAGACAGCCAGGTCCCCCTGTTCGATTCCTTCCAAGAGCTGCTGCAATTCACCTTGCGGCAGATGGATACCAAATGGAAGCTGGCCGTTTTTCACCGTACCGATGAAAAACAGCCGTTCCCCCATCCGGATATTAGCCCCGTTCTGAAAGACGCTGTGGACACACCCTTCAGGCTGTTCAGAAAGCAGCAGAGGGATGTGCTGCTCGTATCCCTCTGCCCTCATGACTGGTCCTATTCCGGATGGTCTGTCCATCAGATCAAGCCGAGTTTGACTGCGTAGGCTTCCAATGCTTTTTCGAAGCATTCTTTCGGTGCACGCACTGTACCTGCGCCGACTTGTCCCATTCCTGCTTTTTTGTTTGCAATCCCTGTGTTGATGATCGGCTCGATGCCGGTTTCAACGACTTTACGAGCGTCAATTCCGAGGCATGCACCCTGGAAGTCCCACGTTGGGATTGTGAAGTTACTGTTTTGGGAAATACAGATTTCTGTCATTTCGTTGCTTGTTGCAAGCGCATCGTCAAATCCGCCTGCACCGACGAAACGAGTAACACCTGGTGCTGCGATCATAGCCATACCGCCGACACCGAATGTTTCCGTGATGGCACTGTCACCGATATCCGGATTCGCATCTTCCTGTGAGAAGCCTGTGAAGAACAAACCTTGCGGCGTGTTGACAGGTGCTGTGAACCATTCGTCACCCATTCCGCTGATCCGGATACCGAAGTCTTTACCGTTCCGGCACATTGCAGTGACAACTGTACCATCCTGGATCTGACGGGCAGCATCCATGACCGCTTTTCCTGTCGCCATCGCGATGTTCAGGAAGAACTGGTCTGTATCCGCGAGGAACTGGATGACGTCTTTGCGGTCTTTCTCATCCATATCGAGCTGTACGATGTACGGGCTGATCTCTTTCAGGAAGATGAGGGACGCTGCAATGTTACGCTGGTGGAACTCATCGCCCATTGTAATCGCCTTCGCAATGATGACGTTGAGGTTTAATCCGTCTTCCGTCAGTTTCAGCGCTTTTGCAATGGTAGGACCGAGGATGTCCTGCATCCACTTCAGGCGGTCGATAACTTCTTTCGAGTTTGCGCCGAAACGGAGCACTTTCCCGATTCCTTCGTTCATGATGCAGTACGCTTCGTTGCCGTCTGTACGGTTCTCGACGACAAATACCGGCATGTTCGCAGACGTGATGCCACCCATCGGTCCGACTGCATTCACATGATGGCAAGGGATGAATTTCACTTCACCTGCAGCCAGCTGCTTTTCCGCTTCCTCCTCTGAAGAAGCCCATCCTTCATAGATGGATGCACCGATACATGATCCCTGCATCGGACCTGTCATATCGTCCCACTTGATCGGCGGGCCTGCATGCAAAAGGACTTTTCCGTCATTCAGTTCTTTGATCTTCTCTTTTGCTGGAACTACGTCCACCAGGAAAGGTGCTGATCCTGTGATCTTGTCAATAACTGCTTTGTTCGCTTCATCCATTGACTTATAATTCATAACCGTTCCACCTCATTCATCGTATTTACAGACGCTGCCGCCTGCATGGAAGAGGTCCAGTCCGAACCGGATCAGGACCTCACAAATTCACCACGCTGAAATTATTTAAGCAAGCTAAGGATCTTCGCCATGCGCGCATTGCCGCCGGCAACCGGACGCCAGTCATACTGGACGAACTGTGTGCCTGTGTCTTCCAGCGCTTCTGTGAAGCCTTTCAGACCGACGTTGATGACACGCGGACGCTCTGTTACGAGGTTTGTCAGCTCTTCGGATACGGACAGATCGAACTTCTTGTCCGACTTTCCGCCTTCGACATGTTTCTTCTCATTGTCTTCCACGCTCAGGCCGACAATGTTAAGAGCCGTGCGGACTGCTTCGTTGTTCGTTTCCTTGACGATGACACCCGCTTCTCTCAATTCTTTCACGTGACCGTCATAGCTTTGCGGATCGTTCTTCGTACCGCAGACAGTTGCAACGACGTGAAGTGTGCGGCCGTCTTCTTTAGCGGAAGACACTGCCTTTTTAATGGAAGGAAGCAATGCGCTTGCCATATCGTCGTGAGATCCGTACCCAAGGACGAAGTCGAGCAGGATGACTGCTGTCGATTTGTCAGCGCCGGCTTCTTCGATGAATTTCGAACGTGTTTCCGGATCGATCATCGGGTGCGGCTTTCCTTGTGTATACTTATCGTCTCCAAGGTCGACGATTTCGTGGCCTTCATGCTTCAGCACATAGCCTTCTTCGTTCTTGATGTGCGTGCCGAGTCCGAGTGCATCCGAGATGAGGACAGCTGCTTCGGATGCGAGCGTACCGCCTGAATAGAGGCCTTTCAGTGTTTTCTGGCCTTCTTTCAGGTTTTTGTTCTCCACAGTGAAGTCGCCTGAGTTATAGTCCGGCTTCACGTCGTTGCCGCGTGCAAGGTCGACAGCGATGTGCGCTGTTTCAGCAAGTGTGTACGCCTGGTAGACATTGCCGACATACTCTTCCGGCTTTTCACCGAGGAAGACAGCGACAACAGGCTTCGAAAGGCTCTGCAGAAGTTCCATGACTTCGTTGCGCACGTGCTCTGCAGGCGGCTTCGAGATGATTGTGATGATTTCTGTCTGGCTGTGGTTTTCAAGCGCACGGATTCCATCCATCATCGTGATTGCACCGATCGGATCCTTCAGGTCACGGCCGCCTGTACCGATTGCGTGGCTGACGCCTTCGCCGAGGCGGTCGATGATTGTGGAGACTTCCTGGATCCCTGTGCCGGATGCACCGACAAGACCGATACGCCCTTTGCTGACAACGTTCGCGAATGCAAACGGAACACCGTCAAGAATGCCTGTACCGCAGTCAGGCCCCATGACGAGCAATCCTTTTTCGTGTGCTTTCTTCTTCAGGCGCAGTTCGTCTTCGACAGATACGTTATCACTGAACATGAACACGTGAAGACCGCGGTCCAATGCCTTGTCCGCTTCGTCTGCTGCATATTGGCCGGGCACGGAGATCATCGCAACGTTTGCATTCGGCAATGCGTCGACTGCTTTGTCCCATGTACGGACTGTTTCAAATCCTTGTTTCTTGTTGCTGATGGACTGGTCTTTCAAGTACTGGTCCACTTTCTCGAGCACTTTGTCGACCATGCTGTCATCTTCTGTATCCATGACGATTGCCATGTCGTTCGATTCAGCCGCTTCGAGTTCGTCTGTATGGAGACCGGCATCTTTGAAGATATCCTTGTTCGCCGGTGTCGCCATCATGATTTGCACTTTGTTGAGACCTTCCATCGTTGACACTGAGTTCGTGAGCAGCATCAGGTTGATGGAGTCTTGGTACGAGTTCTTCTTGATAATCGTATGAAGCACAAAAATCACCCCTGTAGTAAATTTTTAAAATCAGCGTACCTACGCTACCATTTGATTCCCTAAAAACCCATGGCAAAACTGTACGAAGGCTGGTTTTATTTTATCCATATCCATTGTAGGGCATACAGCATTGCAGACGAATAAAATCCGGGAGCCGAACATTACAAAAACGTAAAAGATGAAGGCGAATGCTGTATTCTGCGCGATTTGTGACGTACCATGGTAGGTGAATCACCATCAGCAGACGCTGTGAAGAAGGAAATTTCCATGCAGCGGAGAAGTATAGAGATCCAGAGAAGGGGATGCATCATGGCAGAGACATTCGTGTATAAGCAGACAGAAGAGAACAGGATCGAAGGTGTCCTCCACCGCACCCGGGAACCACACGCCCCGCTGCTTGTCTTCATCCACGGCGGCGGCCTGATCTGGGGAACGAAGGATGATATGCACAAGCAGCAGATCGAACGGTACACGGAGGCCGGCTTCCATGTCTTCTCCGTCGATTACCGGCTTGCGCCGGAGACACCGCTGCCGGGCATCCGTGATGATATCAAAAGTCTTCTGGAGTGGCTGAAGACCAAAGCGCCCCGGCAGTTCGGCTTCGACACGGGCCGTATCGCTGTCACGGGCAGTTCGGCAGGCGGCTACCTAGCTTTGCTTTCCGGTACATTCAGCGTCAAGCCGGATGCAATCGTTTCGTTTTACGGATATGGACAGGTGACGGGTGATTGGTACCGCAATCCGAGTCCGCATTTCACGAGCATGCCGGCCGTTCCGGAAATGCTCGCGAAGCAGCTTGTGAAGCCCGCGCCGATTTCCGCGGCACCGATCCAGCAGCGGTACGCCATCTACCTGTACTGCCGGCAGAACGGAACGTGGCTCGACTGGGTGGCAGGTCCGGAACTTGCGGCGGACACCGTGCAGCTGCAGCAATTCGCGCCGGTGCTGCTGGCGGATGCATCCTATCCGCCGACACTGCTCATCCATGGAGATGCGGATGAAGACGTGCCGTACGAAGAGTCTGTCGCCATGAAAGGAAAACTGGACGGAGCAGGTGTGCCGAACGAGCTGCTCACCATTTCAGGCGGCGAACACAATTTTGATGCGAATATGGATGATCCGGACTCTGTCCATGCTGTCAATGAGACGATCCGCTTTTTAAAAGACCGCTTTGCCATGTCGTAAACTACCCGGCAGCTGCTGCCAGAAGGAGTATGGAACATGATTGTGAGCTATGAGGAGATTCGGGAACTGATCGCACGGAAACTGGAAAAAGCAGGCCTGCAGAAAGACCATGCGGAAGTTGTGGCGGATGTGCT
Organism: Sporosarcina koreensis; assembly: GCF_000826145.2. GTDB lineage: Bacteria > Bacillota > Bacilli > Bacillales_A > Planococcaceae > Sporosarcina > Sporosarcina trichiuri. The sequence continues at coordinate 102,082 of NZ_LN651335.1, read as the reverse complement.
GGCACATGCCGATGCACGGGGCATCCACTCACACGGCGCCATGCGGACGGAATATTACGCGGAACGGATCGCCAAAGGCGGCATCACGGCAGATCCGAAATTCAACTTCGCCAAAACCGGACCGGGGACGGCTGTCCTGGATGCGGATAACGGCGCCGGTCACGTTGCCGCGAAGGAAGCGATGGAACATGCAATCGAAATGGCGCGCGAGAATGGAACAGCGATCGTCGGCATCCGGCGCATGAGTCACAGCGGCGCGATGTCATACTTCGTCCAGCAGGCAGCGGAGGCCGGGATGATCGGCATCTCACTCTGCCAATCCGATCCGATGGTCGTGCCGTTCGGCGGCGCGGAACCGTATTTCGGAACAAATCCGATCGGCTTCGCAGCGCCGGGAGTAGGGGATGACAAAATCATCTTCGATATGGCGACGAGCGTCCAGGCATGGGGCAAGATCCTGCATGCCCGGTCGAAAAAAGAATCGATCCCCGATACGTGGGCGGTGGACAAGGACGGCGTGCCGACGACCGATCCGTTCAAGGTGACGGGACTTCTGCCGATTGCCGGCCCGAAAGGCTACGGGCTGATGATGATGGTCGATATCCTCTCGGGTGTCCTGCTCGGCCTGCCGTTCGGCAAACACGTTTCATCGATGTACCATGATCTGACAGCCGGCCGCGAACTCGGTCAGCTGCACATCGTCATCGATCCCGGTGCGTTCACAAGTGCTGAACTGTTCCGGGAACACATTTCCGGGATGATGAAGGAACTGAACGAGGTGAAGCCTGCGCCGGGCTTCGACCAAGTCCTGTACCCGGGACAGAATACGACGCTCCAGGAACAGGCATCGATGAAGAACGGAATCGAGATCGTCGATGATATTCTCGACTATCTGCGGAGTGACACCGTGCACAACAATCAGTATGATCATAAAGATCCTTTCGCCAAATAACAAAAGCGGACCGCGACAGTGCGGTCCGCTTTTGTTATGGGGTCGTCAGATTCCGGATCACGGTCAAATGACGACCGCCTGTCTCAGCAGCATGTCCCGCAGCACTTCAGCTCCAGTCAGCAGCTGTTCCATTGCGGTGAATTCTGCAGGGTTATGGCTCAGCCCATCTTTTGAGGGAACAAAGATCATGCAGGTCGGACAGAAACGGGCCATGTTCATGGCATCGTGACCCGCGCCGCTCGGCATTTCGAGCCAGGTCACGCCATGTTCCCGACAGACGTCTTTCAGCTCTGCAACGAGTCCTTCATCCATCTCGACCGGACTTTCATTCGAGATTTCGTCGATCCATACGTCGAGACCCCGCTTGGCGGCAGCCGCGTCAGCAGCCTCCTGCAGCGCATCCGCCACCCGCTGACGAGATGCCGGTTCCGTTCCGCGGATATCGACATCGAGCTCAGCGGCACTCGGCACAACGTTCATGGCACCCGGTTCGATCGAGAACACCCCCACTGTGCCGACGGTGCCATACCGCAGCTCGGCAAGTGCTGCCTTCTCGACTGCAAGCGCGATCTCTGCGCCGCCGAGCAGCGCATCATGCCGGTAATCCATCGGGGTCGTCCCCGAGTGATCCGCCGTTCCGCCCACATGGACATGGAACCGGACGGGGGCTGCGATGGCCGAGACGACACCGACCGCCGTCTCCCGCCGTTCAAGAACAGGTCCCTGCTCGATGTGGAGTTCAACGAATGCCTTGAACTCATCCCGGAACCGTTTCGCAAGATGGACCTCCTCGAGATCGAGGCCATTCTCTGCGAATGCCTGCATCAGCGTGATGCCGTCCTTGTCCGTCAGCGAGCGGGTGTACGCCGGATCGAGCCGGCCGGACATCGCTTTGCTGCCAAGGGTCGAGACGCCGAAACGGGCGGATTCCTCGCAGGCGAAAATGATCACTTCGATCGGATGCTCCGTCTCCGTGCCGTCATCTGCAAGGGAGCGCATCACTTCGAGTGCAGCCAGGACGCCTGCGGTGCCGTCATAGGCACCTGCTGCATAGACGGAATCGATATGCGAACCCGTCGCCACCACCGGCAGCTCCTCATTCCGGCCGTTTCGCCGGGCGATCACATTCCCCGCATAATCGGTACGGACAGTCATGCCCGCCTGCTCGAACTGTTCGATCATATAGCCGCGTGCCTTGCGTTCCGTCTCCGTATACGCGAGCCGATTGATGCCCTCCCCGTTGTCCGTGAATGCTGCCAGTGCTTCAAATGACTGTCGGAGCCGTTCCAGATTCATCGTCATTTCCCCTCTCCCGCTGATTGGTATGGCCTTTCGAAGTCCCTGTAGTTCCCGTACTGAGCTGCCGCTGTCCGATTCCTCTAATTGTCAAACCGATTCTTCCGGCTGCGGCTCCCCGACAAACTTGTTGCGGCCTGCGCCGATTCCGGAGGCGGTCAGCAGGAGACACATACCTGTCAGCACGGCAAGAGGAATCGTCCAGCTGCCGGTCATGTCATAAATCAGTCCAATGGCAATCGGGCCTGTGGCCGCCAGCAGATAGCCGATCGACTGCGCCATGCCGGACAGCTGGCCTGCCTGCCTGCCGTCACGTGCCCGCATGCCGAGAAACGCAAGGGACAGGCTGATCGTTGCACCGGATGCAAGTCCGATCAGCATGCTCGATACGATAAGGAATGCATGCGAGCCGCCGAGCAGCAGGCCGCCATATCCGAGTGCATACATGAGACCTGCAGCGCCCGCAATTCCGGACTGATGGCTGAATTTCTCCGCGAGGAGCGGAGCGATGAATGTGGAGGGGATGCTGACCATCTGTGCGATGGACAGCACCCAGCCGGCCGCGGACGGAGTAAAACCGTAGTCGGTCAGGATCTGCGGCAGCCAGGAGACGAGTGTATAGAATCCGAATGACTGCAGTCCCATGAACAGGGTCACCTGCCAGGCGAGCATGGAACCGAACAGCCCTTTCTGCTTCCGGGCGACAAAGACTTTCATTTCATCTTCCGGTACGGGGTCTTCCCGTCTCATGACAACGATCCACAGCACGGCACCGGCAGCGGACAGGAGTACCCAGGAACCGAGTGACAGCTCCCAGCCGAGCCCCGCACCTGATGCAAGCGGTATGGAGACACCTGAAGCGGCAGCGGCAAATATGCACATGGCCGTGGAGTAGATACTCGTCATCCGGCCGACTTTGCCGGGGAACTTCTCTTTGATGAACGCAGGAAGCAGCACATTCATCAGTGCAATGCCGAGTCCGATCATAGCCGTGCCGATGAAGAGAAGCGGCGTGTAGGCGACCGAACGGATGATGATTCCGACAGTCAACAGGATGAGTCCTGTCAGAATCATCCGCATGTTGCCGAAACGGTTGCCAAGCCGTGCGGCAACTGTCGACATCGCAGCGAAAGCGATGAGCGGAAGACTCGTGATAAGGCCTGCACTCCAATTCGACAGTCCGAGCTCATCCCGGATGGTGCCGAGCAGCGGACCGACGGACGTTATCGCCGGCCGCAGGTTGAACCCGATGATGATGATGGCAATCAGCAGCAGTGTCCGTTTTGCAGAAGAGGGACGCTGGATCTCTGTTTTTCTCATGGATCGGTCCTCCTTCAAATTATAAACAACCGGCACACTGTCTGGTGTATCGACTGCAGTTTCAACAGTCTATGTTTCCGTACAATTTTCTGCCATATATTATGTGAAGTCAAGGGCTGCAGGAGATTCATTGGATTTTCCATGTTTTTAGCCAAAGTGAAAAGCCGGCTGCTGACAAGCTATCTGTCGGCAGCCGGCTTCTCCAGAAGGGCAAATCAAGCTTGCCACTCCCCTTCCCCCTCGTCTTTTATGTGTTCTTTATGTTCTTCCGTCTTGCTGATCAGCGCGGTACCGACGAGGTCGCCGGTGACATTGAGGGCGGTCGCTCCCATACCGATCAGCGCATCGATCGACGTCAGCAGTGCCACTGCTTCCACCGGCAGTCCGAGCTGGACGAAGACAGTGGCGATCATGACGATCCCTGCTCCTGGCACGCCCGCTGTGCCGATGGATGCCAGCGTTCCGACCAGGACAACCATCAGCATATCAGTGAGTGATAGCGGCGTATTGGCGATATTCGCTGCGAAGACAGCGGACACGGCAATCCGGATGGCAGCCCCATCCATGTTGATTGTCGCGCCGAGCGGGAGGCTGAACCCGTACAGACTGCGCGGCAGCTTCAGGTCTTTTGCAGCTTTCAGTGACAGCGGAAGCGTCCCTGCACTGCTCTGCGTGACGAATGCCGTGACGATGGGTGTCCTCGCATGTTTGAAGAATGTCAGAGGATTGATTTTGAACAGCAGCATGGCAACTGTATACAAGACGATCTGCGCCAGCAGCGCCGCGTACAATACGCCGATCATCCCGCCGAGCTCCACAAGCGTATGGACCCCCTGGCTGCCGACCGTCTTCGCCATGATCGCGAACACACCGACCGGTACGTACTGGAGGATCCCTTTCAGGATGATCAATGCCGCCTCATTCAGTGCTGTGACTGTTTTCAGCAGGTGATCACCGAGCTCGTTCATCTTTGAGGAACTCCGTAGTACCGAAATGGCGATTCCGAATGTCAGCGCCGTGAAGATGATGCCGAGCAGATTCATCTCCGTGAAGGCGCTGGCGATATTCGACGGTACAATATTCAGCAGGACGCTTACGATGCCCGGGTTGTCCGGCACGTCGAATGTTTCGTTTCCACCGAGCGACATTCCCTGGCCGGGCTGGAATAATGAAGCAACGGCAAGACCGACCATGATGGCAGCCGCCGAGCTGAGTGTGTAATAGATGAATACCTTTCCGCCCATCCTCCCCAGATTTCCGATGGTCGTCTGGTTGACACCGACAATCAGCGTGAACAGGATCAGCGGAATGATCAGGAATGTCAGAAGACGTATCAGCAGATCACCAAGCGGGGCAAAGACCGCCGCCTGCTCTCCCATCAGCAGTCCGGCGGCCACACCGAGAATAAGTGCGATAGTAATCTTGAGGATCAAAGATGCGGATGCATACCGATTCCATAGTCTTTTCAAAATGCAGGCATCTCCTTTATCAGTTATTTATTCAATCCCTATATATTTAGTAGGAAATATACTTTTCTACAATAATACAGCGCAGTCACCCTGTCAATTTCATTGCCTGTTTTCCATACTTCCCTGTTTGACGCCCTGTTACTCTGCTGCCGGTCTAATTTCCAGAATATTGTAAGAATAACTGTTTCATAGGCAGCGGTTTGTGGTACTCCTACTAACTAGAACAATGATTTGAAAGGAGGACTCCCTTTGTCCAATCAGGTGAACCAGCTGTTTAACGAAATCTTGGATGAGAACAAACAGGCAGTCGAACAGATCGGCACGTATGATCACCCGCTCCTGATTCTGCTGAAGCAGTCCCTGCAGGATCAGCAATCCGCTCTCCGTGACCTATTGCCGGAATTCGAAGCGACGGAACAGCCGCAGCTGTCTTCCTTCAAAAATCCCTGCACACACGTGTATCATGCAAACGAAGTCTCCATGCCGTTCTATGAGTCGTGGAAGCGCGCAATCGGCTGGATGCCCGACCCGTCACGGGAAATCGAAAAAGACCTCAGCCGTCTGATGGAGAACATGCATCACCATCTTCTGGAAGCGGCTCAGCAGCTCGAATCCGAGTATGGAACCCAATCCGTCAAATATGTCATCCCCACATTCTACTTACCCGTAACACAATAAGGAGGCGAACGTCATGTCTTGGCAGGAAGAACGAATCGACCAGAATGTCTACAGCCAGGGAGACCCTGACAAGTGGGTCTATAGTACATGCAATATCTGCTCTGTCGGCTGCGGTTGCTATGTTGCCGTCAAAGACGATCAGATTGTAGGTATCAAAGGAAACGGAGACCACCCGACAAACCGCGGACGACTCGGACCGAAAGGCGAGAATCAGTGGCAGGCCAACCAGGCGCCCGACCGGCTGATGTCCCCGATGATCCGCAATCAGGACGGCCAGCTGGTGAAAGCATCGTGGGATGAAGCGATGGAACTGATCGTGAAGAAATCGAAAGAATCGATGGAGAAACTCGGGCCGAACAGTATCAGTTTCTACTCGACGGGACAGGGATTCCTGGAAGACTACTATACGACCGCGAAAGTCGGGCGTGCCGGTCTCCGCACCCACCTGCTCGATGCGAATACACGGCTCTGCACAGCGACGACGGAGTTCTGCCTGCTCCAGTCATTCGGCGCTGACGGCACGCCGGCCTCGTTCGATGATGTCGACGAAACCGACGTCCTCATGCTGTTTGGCCATAACCCGGCCGAAACCGGCACGGTCTTTTTCGAGCGTGTGATGGACAGGAAGCAGCGGACCAGCAAGCCGTATCTGATTGTCGTGGATCCGCGCGAGACACTGTCCGCGAAGGAAGCCGATCTGCACATCCCGCTCAAGCCGGGATCGAACCTGCCGCTGCTCAACGGCGTGCTGAACGAAATCCTTCAGAACGGCAAGCTGGATCAGGCGTTCATCGACAGCCATACGGTCGGTTTCGACAAGATGAAGGAATCAATCGGAGATTGGACGCTCGAGCATGCAGCTGAACTGACCGGACTGCCTCTTGAAAAACTCCGGAAACTCGCGGACGTGCTCGGGACATGTGATTCCCTCGTCACGACGACACTGCAGGGGGCATACCAGAGCAGCAATGCAACGACGGCCTGTGTGGCGGTCAATAACCTGCACCTTGTCCGCGGGCTCATCGGCAAGCCGGGGTCAGGCCCGCTGCACATGGCCGGACAGCCGAGTTCTTCCGCCAACCGGACGGCCGGGGGTGTCGGTACCTATCCTGCCCACCGCAATCCGACCAACCCGGTCCATCTGAAAGAGATGGCCGAGCTTTGGAACGTGGACGAATCCACATTGCCGGCAGGACCGGAAAAAGCGATCGAAGACATCATTTCATTGATCGAAAAAGAGAAGGTCGGCGTCTTCTGGAACATCGGGACCAACCCGATGGTGTCGCTGCCGAACCGCGAGCGCGCCCGCAAAGCGCTGGAGAGCACATTTGTCATCGTCCAGGATCCGTTCCTGACGGAGACCTCTTCTGTCGCGGACGTCATCCTGCCCGCTGCCCTATGGGGTGAAAAGGAAGGGACGATGGAAAACGCCGACCGGACCATCAATATACTGAGGAAAGCCATCGAGCCGCCGGAAGGCATCAAAAGTGACTTCGAGATCCTGCTCGATTTTGCAAAACGGATGGACTTCAGGGACAGAGACGGGCAGCCGCTGATCCAGTACAGCACGCCTGAAGCCTGCTTTGAAGAATTCAAGCGGGTGTCAAAAGGACGTCCCTGTGATATGTCCGGCATCACGTATGAACGACTCGAGAAGGAAAACGGACTCCGCTGGCCCGTGCCTGATGAAAATTCGAATGGAACACCGCGTCTCTATACGGATTTCAAGTTCCATACGACGCCTGACGATGCGCAGACATTCAGCAAGGACCAGCTGACGGGCCGTGCGCTCTCAAAAGAGGACTATACGGAAATCGGTGCAAACGGACGCGCGATCCTCCAGCCGACTCCGTACGTACCGCCATACGAGCAGCCGAATGATGAGTACCCGACATGGCTCACGACAGGACGTCTCGTCTGGCACTGGCATACCCGGACGAAAACCGGGCGGTCCCCGCTCCTTCATATGGCTGCGCAGCACGGCTATGTGGAAATCAATGAAAAAGATACAGCGGATATGGGGATCGCAGAAGGTGAAGTCGTCCGTGTGTCCTCACCGCGCGGAGAGATCGAAGTGCCTGCCCGCGTCGGCACGGCCGTTCAGCCGGGACTTGTCTTCGTTCCATTCCATTTCGGGAATCTGGATAAGAAAGAAGCGGCCAACGCACTGACGATCGATCTTGTCGATCCTCTTTCGAAGCAGCCGCTGTTCAAGCAGGCGGCCTGCCGGGTGGACAAGATCCGGAAGAATCACGAAGTGAAGGAAGGCGACACACTGGAGTCGATTGCCGCGAATTATGGCATTACAGCAGAAGACCTGAGGAGAGCCAATCATATCGAAACCCCTTATGAGATCCAGATGGGCATCTCCCTGGAAGTCCCTGCATCGGTCATCAACACACCGATCCAGCCTTATCTGCCGTACCGCAACAAAATGTAGGACCTTGCGAAGACCGCCCACCCGGCGGTCTTTTCCGGCTGATCCGCAATGGGCGATTCTCCATCTATCGGAACCGGCAGTTTTTCCGTATAGTTAAGGCAGGTGATGATAATGAAAATGAAGATAATCGGAAACGATCAAACATGGTTAGGCGGAGTCACATTGCGGGACCCTTCAGCCCCTGAAGAGAACAATATGGCGCTGCATGCATGTAAGGATCCGGACGCAGTACTCGGGAACCGGGCAGCACTTGCAGCCGTTCTTGGATTCCAGGCACAGGACCTGACCTGCGCCAATCAGACACACAGTGCGAACTTTCATAAGGTGACGAAGAAAGATATCGGCCGCGGCGCGCTCAGCCTGACGGATGCCATCCCGGATACGGATGCGCTGTATACAACGGAACCGGGCCTCCTGCTCGCGGGCTTCATGGCAGACTGCGTACCGGTCCTGCTCGTCAATGAACCGGCAGGCGTCGCAGCGGTCGTCCATTCCGGCTGGCAGGGGACGGTGAAGGAGATCACGCCGAAACTGCTGCGCCACCTGGAGACAGAGGAAGGCTGCCGGCCTGAAGACTTCATTGTCCATATCGGCCCTGCGCTGAGCCAGGAGAAATTCCAGGTGGATCAGGACGTCTGCGACCGGTTCCGGGCACTCGGATACGCCGGACCGTTCATTCAATACAACGAGGAAACCGGCAAATTCCATATCGACAATAAGCAGACCGTGAAAACGCAATGCGAACGTGCAGGCATAATTACCGAAAATATTACAGTCGATCCCACCTGCACCTTCAAGAGCGGGGATGGTTTCTCATACCGCGAGAACAAACAGGCCGGGCGCCATCTGGCGTTTGTCGTCCTGCGGTGACCTGAGGAGGGATTCTATGAAAATCCTCATTGCACCGGATTCGTTCAAAGGAAGCCTGACGGCAGGCGACGCAGCTGCCGCGATTGCTGCCGGTGTGCAGCAGGCGGTTCCGGATGCTGACTGTGTCCTTCTGCCTGCAGCAGACGGCGGTGAAGGAACGATGGAGAACCTTGTGAATGCGACAGGCGGCCATACGGTCAGCATAATGGCCGAAGATCCCATCGGCAGGATGGTTTCCGCACGGTACGGCGTACTCGGAAGCGAAACGGCCTGTGTTATCGAGCTGGCGGAGAGTTCAGGGCTGATGCGCCTATTGTCTGATGAATACGCGCCGCTGACCGCATCCACTTATGGCATGGGGCAGCTGCTGCGGCATGCGCTCGACGAAGGTCACCGCAACTTCCTGATCGGTCTCGGCGGCAGTGCGACGACAGATGGAGGGGCCGGACTCCTGCAGGCGCTCGGCATGCAGCTGCTCGACAGCCGCGGAGAAGAACTTCCCCGCGGCGGGGCAGCACTGGCACAGCTGCAGGAGATACGGATGGAATCGTTCGATCCGCGCATCGCAGCCTGTACGTTTCGGATCGCCTGCGATGTGACGAATCCGCTGATCGGACCGGGAGGCGCAGCCGCCGTATTTGCTCCTCAGAAAGGCGCAGGTCGGGAAGATGTTGTACGGCTGGAAACCGGGCTCACGCAGTTTTTACAGGTAATTGAGCGGGCGACCGGCCAGGATCTCAGCCTGACGCCTCACACAGGGGCTGCCGGCGGGACGGGTGCGGCGTTCGCCGCTTTCTTCCCTGCCGAGTTCCAGCCGGGGATCGACCTTGTCCTGGAAGCGCTCCTTTTCCGGCACCATTTGCAGGATGCCGACCTGGTCATCACCGGCGAAGGCCGGTCGGACCAGCAGACGCTTGCCGGGAAAGCGCCGGACGGCATCGCGAGGATCGCAGACGAGTACGGAGTCCCTGCCGTATTGCTCTCGGGAATGATCGACGAACAGGCCATCCCTCTGCTTCAGGCCCGTTTTTCATCCCTGCACAGTCTCGTCACTCCGCACGTGACACGCTTGCAGGCGATGGCGGACGCAGAGTATCTGCTGCAGCAGACGGCATACAGGATCCTGAAAGAACGGGTTGATGGGTGAAATTACCCTGACCAAAAGTGAAACATACGTTCCCTTTCCGCTGGACAAGTCCAACTGTCTGCGGTATACTGTTCCTAACAACGGATCGGAGGGGCTTGCATGATGGAAGAGAAGATTATGCAATTGCTGCTGGATCTCTCAGCGGATATGCGGGACGTGAAGAAAGATATCGGCGGATTGAAAGAAGACGTCGGCGGGCTGAAAGAAGACGTCAGTGGATTGAAGGAAGACGTTGTCAGTTTGAAGACGGGGCTCAATGACTTGCGGACGGAAATGGACAGGCGGTTCGATAAAGTCGATCGGACACTGGAAGGGATCGGCGGTCAATTCGAGCATCAGACGGCCCAGCGTCTGGCCGATAGAAAAGAGATTGACGCGGATATCAGCTCCATTAAAGTCCGGCTGTTCGATTTGGAAACGAAGATGAAGCAGGCAGAATGAAGAAAGCAGACAGCTCTCCTAAAGGGCTGCCTGCTTTCTTTGCTTATAAGTCTGATTCCGCAATCGCCGTCACAATCGCATCTTCGATCGGTGTGACCGGCCCGGTGATGTAGTTATTGATCATGATCGAGAAGACGACGGGAGTTCCCTTGGTCGTCTCGGCATAGCCGGACAGTGCGGAAACGCCGGTGATCGATCCGGTCTTTGCAGCGACTGTTCCTTTCGTCGCCTCCCCTTTCAGCCGGTTGCGGAGCGTCCCGCCGACCATCCGATCCGCTTCCCCTGCGAGCGGCAGCGATTCGCGGTACGCCGGATACCACGGCTCCTGCTGGGCCCGGATCAGCAGCGCCGTCAATGTTTCGGAGGACACGAGGTTTTTGTGTGACATACCCGACCCATCGCGCAGTACGACCGTGTTTTTCGGGATACCGAGCCGTTCCAGCGTATCTCCCATGACGGCAAGACCAGCGTTCCAGCTGCCCTCCCCCTTTACAGTGCGCCCCATCTCCTTGACGAGCATCTCTGCATGGCCGTTGTTGCTCAGCTTCATGAACGGGATGAAGATTTCGCTCAGCGGCATCGACTCCTTGGAAGCGAGCACTTTGGCCGACCCAGGAGCGGCCGCACGCTGCAGCCCTTTCTTGCCGAGGACTTGGATGCCTTCCGCTTTCAGGGCATTTCCGAATACATCGAGCGTCATCTCGGAAGGTTCCCAGACCGCAGTCCACGAACGGGAGGGGGACGCGCCTGCAGGAATGGCTCCCTCGACGATAATCCGGTTCGTTCCGTGTTCGCGGTGGATGGAAATGGACTTCTTCCCGTCCGCTGCCACTGTCTTCGCTTCGTTTACAATTACTGAGGTTTCTGTTGCGGGTGTCAGCGTCACAGACGGCTTGTCACCGGCTGCGGCTCCCGGTTTTACTTCCACGATGACGGTGCCTGTATCATAGTCTTCGTTCGGTGACAGATTGAGCGCAGATACTTGCGCACCGACGTAATTGAATTCGTCCGACCAGTTCAGGTCCTGGGAATAACGGTCATCGTCGTACCACGTGTCGTCCGCGTACAGATCACCCTGCACTTTGCGGATCCCCTGCTGTTTTAGCTGTTTCGCAAACCCTTGCAGGTCACGTTCCAGCAAGGTGGGGTCCCCTTTCCCTTTCAAATAGAGGTCCCCCTTCAGGACGGGTCCTTTCTGTTTTCCTGTTGTCAAAATTTCCGTCTCGTATGTGTAATCGGAACCGAGGACGTCCAGCGCGGCTGCTCCTGTCAGTAATTTCATATTGGACGCGGGGCGAAGACGGATGTCCGCCATATTGGAATAAAGGGTATCTCCCGTATCGGCATTCCGGACACTGACGCCGGTGATGCCGCCCTTCAGTTTCGGATCCGCCAGCAGGATATCCAGCTTTTTCGATAACGAAATGTGAGCGCTTGCAGGCGGGGCGATGAATGCCGCCGAGGCTGTGAGAACAGGCACTGTATGCTCATAGGCAATCGGCAGGACAGCGACGCCCGCAATCGCAACTGCGAGAAAAGCTTTTTTCAGGAAATGTTTGGATACCATTCAACAGCACAACCTTTCAACTTTTCTCCAGTATACCAAGAATTCGGGATAGAATGATGTTATAATAATGAATAATCGGAATTGATAAATTTGTTGTAACCTCTCACACTAGGCCGCCTGTCCTATAGGAGGTCCGTGGATAGATTACGCTATGCATCTGACCGGCCCTGTATTCGAACGGCTATGCAGAGTCCGGCAGGCGGAAAGGAGCGGTTCCTATGCGAGAGCGGACACAGGACGAAACGGTGAATACGCCTTATGACGGTGTGCATCTTGTCATCATCTTGCTGGTGGCGGGAATCGGGTCCTGGCTGCATGTCCCGGAGTGGATCGTTTCAGTCATGCAGGTCGGCTATCTGTTCGTATTTTCCATTTTCACACGCCAGTTCAGCCGGCAAGCATTCATCCGGTATTCCGGGTTGATCGTGGTGCTGCTGTTGCTGCAGAGATTCGTATTCTCATAAGAAAGGACACAGACGGCAGATTCCGTCTGTGTCCTTTTTGCAATTCATCTTCTTTTTTGTACAGCCTCCCGCACACGCGGCGCAACTTCCGCTCCGAGCAGGCGGATGGCGCTCATCACCTCGTCATGCGGCATGGAGCCGACCGGCACGTGAAGGAAGAAACGTGTGATGCCAAGGTCCTTCTCCAGTTTGATGATCTTCTTTGCGACATACTCGGCATCACCGACGTACAGGGCGCCTTCCAGACTGCGGGCCTCGTCGAACGTTTCCCGTGTATAGGGTCCCCAGCCGCGCTCCCGCCCGAGGACGTTCATGGCATACTGGGTCGACGGGAAGAACGCGTCTGCCGCCGCCCTGGTTGTTTCCCCGACAAATCCGTGCGAGTGGACAGCGATCTGCAGCTTACTGACGTCATGGCCTGCCGCAGCCGCTGTCCGCTTATACAGGCGGACCAGCGGCTCAAACCGGGACGGCTCCCCGCCAATGATAGCGAGCACGAGCGGCAGACCGAGCTCGCCAGCGCGCCGGACGGAGTCAGGATTGCCGCCGCTGCCGATCCAGATGGGCAGCGGGTCCTGGACGGGCCGCGGATACACACCGCGCCCGTCAATCGACGGCCGGTGTGTCCCCTGCCAGTTGACGACTTCGTGATCCCTCACTTTCAGCAGCAAATCCAGTTTTTCATCGAACAGCTCGTCATAATCGGCCAGATCCTGTCCGAACAGCGGAAACGATTCGATGAACGACCCCCGGCCCGCCATGATTTCCGCCCGGCCGTTCGAGATGCCGTCCAGCGTGGCGAATTCCTGGAATACCCGGACCGGATCGGCGGACGACAGGACGGATACCGCACTCGTCAGCCGGATGGAGAACGTCTGCGGGGCAGCCGCTGCGAGCAGGACTGCCGGCGATGAGGATGCATAATCTTTCCGGTGATGCTCACCTACACCGAACACATCGAGACCCACTCGATCTGCAAGCACAATTTCTTCCACTACTTCCCGCAGACGCTCCGCGTGGCTTTTTGTCTCTCCCGTCGCCGGATCCGGTGTCGTTTCGACGAACGTACTCACTCCAATTTCCATTCCTGCTCCCCCTCGTGCTTGTTTGTTGTCCCTATTGTAATCCTTCAGGCGGCTGAATGGCGTGTCAGACGCTCCATTTTTGTACGGACTGCCTTCGACACATTCCTTTCTCATAAAAACCGGAACGTTTCGGGTAGTGGTCCGTATACTCAGACAGGGATGAAATCCAGAACCATTCAAAGGAGGCATACATCATGGAACAGACTCCGATTGTGGAGCTGAAGAATTTATCGAAGTCCATCCGCGGCAAGAAGATCATCGATGATGTCAGTCTGCTGCTGTACCCGGGGCAGATCACCGGGTTTCTCGGACCGAATGGGGCCGGGAAGACAACCACGATCCGGATGATGGTCGGGCTGATGAAAAAAAGCGGCGGTGAGGTGGTCATCGACGGCCAGACCCTGTCCGCCGGTTTTGAAGAAGCCCTGTCCAAAGTCGGTGTCATCGTGGAAAATCCGGAGATGTATAAGTTCATGTCCGGTTATAAAAACCTGCTGCATTTCGCACGGATGCACAAAGGGGTCACCAAAGAGCGCATCGAGGAAATCGTTCAGCAGGTCGGGATGCAGAACCGCATCCATGAAAAAGTCGGCACCTATTCCCTCGGTATGCGGCAGCGGCTCGGTCTGGCGCAGGCGTTGCTGCACCGGCCGAAGTTCCTGATCCTGGACGAACCGACCAACGGACTCGACCCGGCCGGCATCCGGGAGTTCCGGACCTACTTGCGCCGGATTGCGGAAACGGAAGGCGTTTCGGTGTTTGTCTCGAGCCATATGCTGTCCGAGATCGAGCTGATGTGCGACCGGATTGCCGTCATCCAGAACGGGAAACTCGTAGATATCCGGGACGTCCGGGAGACGAACGAATCGCATGTCTACATAGAAGCGATGCCTGCCGGAAAGACGGCCCAGCTCCTGGAGACCGCTGGTTTCCCTGCAGAGCCGCTGCAGGATGGATTCATCATCCAGGCAGAGAAGGCCCAGATCCCCGCGATCGTCCAGACGCTCACCACGGAAGGGCTCGATGTTTTCACCGTCCAGCCGCACCGCAAGACACTGGAAGACCAATTCCTAGAGATGACAGGGGGCGGGCAGATTGCTGAAACTTCTGCAGAATGAATGGATGAAGTTGTGGTCGAAAAAAGGGACCTGGGTGATGGCAGGCCTGGTCGTCCTCCTCGTCATCGGGATGGTCGGTCTTGTCAAATGGACGGAAACGCTGACGGCTGACGACGGTACGCCTGATTGGAGAACCGCCGCCCAAGCCGAACTTACCCAAGATAAGAGTTCTCTCGATGCTGACTTGCTGAAGGGCGAGAGCAAACGGATGACCGAAGAGCGGGTGATGATGAATGAATACCGGCTGGCCAACGATATCCCGCCTATCGGGGATATCAGCCGGGAAGGGATGATCTATGATCCGTCCGTCGGCAGCATCGCCCTGCTTTTGACAGTCATCGTCGCAGCCGGCATCGTCGCTTCGGAGTTTTCCCAAGGGACGATCAAAATGCTGCTGACCCGACCGGTCAAGCGATGGAAGATCCTGACGTCCAAGTACGCAGCCGTCCTGCTGTTCGGCGTCCTGCTGATGATGATTGGTTTCGCGACGACAATCCTCTGCGCGTTCATCTTCTTCCCGGCCGGCGGCGGCCAGGCGCTTGCCGTTTCGGGAGGGAAGGTCGTGGAAGTATCCGTCTGGAGCCATGGCCTCTACGTCCTGCTGCTGTCGTTCGGCAACGTGGTCATCACGGCCTCCTTCGCGTTCATGATCGGCAGTGTCTTCCGCTCGAGCGGCATGGCGATCGGCTTGTCGCTGTTCATCTATTTCACCGGCAACATCGTCGTCTCTCTGCTGAGCCGATTCGAGATTGTGAAGTACCTGCTGTTCACACATATGGATTTGACGATCTATGAGTCGAATTTCCGGCTGCATGATGACATTACACTGCCGTTTTCACTTGCCGTCCTGGCTGTATATTGGGTCATTTTCCTGATCATCAGCTACGGAGTTTTCACAAAACGGGACATCACAGCCTGACCGGCAACCGTCTGCATGTTTCTGCAGACGGTTATTTTAATGCTGTGGAAACGGTCTCCAACATCTTTTCTCACTCCATCTCAGCAAGACCCAACTTTGTAACATTTGTAACAAAACTTTAAAGCTAATGAGCATTTATTGTTTATAGCTTCATTTTGCGGGGTAAAATGGCATAAGAGGAGGGACAGATTATGCAGACAGAGTGCGAAAATTATGTGATGATCCGTGAGTTACATCACCTCAACAAAGAATTTCAACTTGCGCCCGCCCAATTGAAGCCTGATATCCTCACTGACATTAACCTGATCCAAAGTGCCCTCAGCCTTTTGAAAATCGATATGTACCCCACCCTATAATGACTCTGATGACTAGGAACTATCATAAACAAGCACAATCCCATTACGGGAAGACACTGGCGTTAACGAAACCGGCATCCAGCAGAAGATTTCACTGCGGCGAGCGCTGGTTTTTTTGTTTTCTTCCTATTTGGGGCTTTCTGTTATGATAGTGATCATAAATTCCGAGTTTTGCCCATAAACCTGGAAAAGTGATCATAAATCCCTGATTCCGTTCATAAACTCACGAAAGTGATCATAAATCCCGGTTTCCGCACATGAAGGAAGCAAGTCAACAACTTGCTTACTCAAGTAAATAATCCCATCTGTTTAAAACAAAGCAAAACCAGCAAACGGCGCTGTGCCGCTTGCTGGTTTTAAAGTACTCTTATTTCGTTTTCACCAGACGATCATCCAGCACTTCTGCTGCATCGATCGTCTGTCCGGCTGCTTTCATGCCGCGCAGATAATCTGCGAACAATTCACGCTGGAAGTCCGGTGTTGAGGTCCACTCCACTTCTCCGAATGTGTCGAAACCATCACCTTCACCTGTTGCAAGGAAATTATTGGTCGCTACGGACACTTTCATATCCGCGAACTTACCATCCTTATAAAGGGATGTACCGTCATTCAGTGCGATGGAGAGAATCCGGTCACCATGCGGCCGGTCTGCGTCAAACTCGACTTTCAACCCTCCATACTGGATGGTCAGGAAGTTGGATCCGTCTTTCAGCGGTCCTTCCAGGATGGCTTTGATCTGCTGTGGTGTCATTTCGGAGACGACATTGTAGTTGTCGAACGGAATGACGCTGAACACATCACCGTACGTGATGTCACCGCTTTCGATCGCTGCCCGGATACCGCCGATATTCTGGAAGGCAACTTGGGTTTGCGACTTTTTCAGCATAGCATCGCTGATCATGTTGCCGAGCATGCTGACACCGTATCTGCCTTCGGTCGGCGTTCGGGACAGGTCACCTTTTGTCGTGCTGACGACTTCTGCTGCAATCTCTTTCACTTGGTCCTGATAGCCCGAGACAATGTCCGCCACCTGCTGGTCCTCTTTGGTCAGTCCCAACTTCGTTTCCAGGATACCTGATTCCGATGAATAGACCTGTTTCGTCTTTTTGTCCACGAACAACTGGATGTGGCCCATTGCCGCCGTGTAACTCTGTGCTTCCACTACCGGGATGTTGTTGACATGGCCAGAGACGCGCTTATGGGAGTGGCCGCCTACAATGGCATCCAGGCTGCCTTTTGAAGCCATTGCAAGGTCTGTCAATTCACCGATGATTTCATCCGAATCCTTTGCATGCTCACCCGGCAGGTGGGATGTCACGATAACGAAATCCGCGCCCTGTTCCCGGAGCTCTGCTGCAAGTTCCTTTGCAATCGGTGCAGGCGTCGGGAAGGACAGCCCCTCTACATGGGTTGCCAGTGTGGTTGCAGGTGTCAGAGGCGTGGCGAACCCGATGATGCCGATTTTATATCCGCCTTTTTCCACCATCGTATACGGCTCCGCCCAATCGACGCGCTTGTTTGTCTTTTCATCGTAAATGTTTGCACCCATCACCGGGAATTTCGCCTGAGCAATCCGGTCTTTGAGCACATCGACCCCCCAGTCGAATTCATGATTGCCGATGGCTGCCGCATCATATTGGATAGCATTCATCGTATCGAACGTCGATGCACCTTCAAACGAGTTGGAGATGAGGGTTCCTTGGAAGATGTCACCGCCGTCAACAACTACTGTGCCGTCAGGGTTCACCGAACGGAATGCATTGACCAGACCGCCGATGATCGCCATTCCGCCGTTCTGGAACTTTTCGTCGAACTCGATATTGCCATGGATGTCATTCGTCGTGAGGAAGTCGATGACATCGAAGACGACCGGTTTGAATGCTTTGGATGCTTCCTGACGGGTGATCTCTTTTTCATAATTGAAAGGCTTGCCATACTCCACGTCAAACGCACCGCCCAAAATGGCATAGGCGATATATGGTTTCATGTAGGCAGGTATTTTCGAAGCATCTGTATAGTTGTTGAGAATGGACAAATCGACCGAAGGAACTTTTCCGCCTGTTTCACTCAACGTGAAAATGACAGCAAACTGACCTTTCGTGAGCGAACCGTTCGGCTTGAACGATTGTTTCGAATATCCGCTGACCAGCTTTGCCTGAACTGCTTTTGAGACGACGTCCTGGTATTTCCCCGGGACGTCCGTGAATGTCAGTTTCGCTTTCTTCCCGTCCAGTTTCCCCGCACGGTCGAGCATCATCAGCAGTTCCACGCGCTGCAGGGCATCATTCACTTTCAAATCGCCATTCGGCAGTCCGAGCAGGATTCCCTGATCCCGCATCAATTCAGCCGGCTCTTTGACGACCTTGTCGAAATTGGTGTTGGCCTCCGCCTGTCCTGCGCCGAACAGTGTCAGCGCCGCTACAGGTGCAGCCAGTGCCGCAAGCACTTTCTTTTTCATTCCCTCTCCTCATTCCCCTATGAATTAGTGACAATTTGTCCATTTCTGCATGTAAGCCCTTACATATAAAAGTAAGACAGGCAGCTGGACAGCAGTCTCATTGTCAACCATACCAAAATCAGCCAGACGCGACAATATGATTTTAACGACAGAACACAGAAAATCCCCGGCAGCGATACCGGGGACTTCATGGTCAGTCTGACGTGCTTCTCCGTCCACCCACCAGCCCGCCATACATCACAAGCGCGAGCAGGCTGCAGGCGAGGATGACGAGGGCGAGCGGCCAGGCGGACTGGTCGCCCGCGAGCCCGACGAGCGGTGACACGATTGCGCCGCCGACGAACGGCAGCAGGCCGAGGAACGCGGATGCGCTGCCCGCCGACTGGCCCTGCTGCTGCATGGCGAGCGAAAATGCAGAAGGCGAGACGAGCCCGACGCTTGCGACGACGAGGAAGAGGGCCGCTGCGATCAATGCGAGCGGTCCTTCCACCGCGACGGCGAGCAGAAGCAGCAGTCCCCCGGCGATCGAGGTCAGCACACCGGCGAACAGGAAACGTCTTTCACCGAATCTGTGGGACAGCCGCCCGGTCAGCTGTGCGGCCGCGATGATGCCCAGCCCGTTCAGCGCGAAGAACAGGGAAAACTGCTGAGGCGACACGCTGTACATGTTCTGCAGGACGAACGGCGAGCCTGCAATGTACGCGAACATCGAGGCCATGATGAACGCCTGCGTCAACGCGATGCCCATGAACGTGCGGTCCTTCAGCAGACGGGAGAACGTCTTGAAGACGGCCAGCACCCCTTTTTCCGCGCGCTGGTCCGGCGGCAGCGTATCCGGGAGGAAGCCTGCCGTCCCGGCAAACATGAGAAATCCGATGGCCGCCAGGACGAAGAACACGACCGGCCAGTCGGCGTACGTCAGGATGACGCCCCCGGCGATCGGCGCGAGGATCGGCGCCGCCCCGTTGACGATCGACAGCAGCGCCATGAATTTCGTCAATTCGTGACCGGCATACAGGTCCCTGGCGCAGGCTCTGGCGATGACGATGCCGGCTGCGCCGGTGAGCCCCTGGACGAACCGCAGGAGGATGAACGGCCAGATCGCCTCCGAGAAGGCGCAGAGCAGGGAGGCGATCGCGTACACGGCCAGCGTCAGGACGAGCGGCTTGCGCCGCCCGTAGATGTCACTGAGCGGGCCGAACAGCAGCTGACCGGCCCCGAGGCCGATCAGACAGGCGGTCAGGCTCAGCTGGACCAGTGACGTCGTCGCTCCCATATCGGCCGCCACAGCCGGCAGCCCGGGCAGGTACATATCCATCGACAGCGGGCCGAACGCTGTCAGCGAACCGAGGAGGACGACGAGCCAGAATGTCGGCAGCGGCGGTTTTTCAGCTATGTTAGTGTTCATGTATCCCAAATCCTTTGCTATGTAATGGAGAGGCCATGGAACGGAGTATAGCATAGATGACGGGTATCCGAGGGAGTGGTGCTTGAGCGCGGGGTTGGGTTGCTTGAGCGTTTCTGCGGCAGTCTTGAGCGCGGAACGTCTTCCTTGAGCGTTTCCGATACTGCTTGAGCGTGGGCAGGATATCTTGAGCGCCGCACCTCTACGCTTGAGCGGTTCGGCGGTTTTCATCCTGGCTGGCACAAAAAAAACAGGGAAAGAGGATCTCCTCTTTCCCTGTCCATTCAGGTTCCGCAATAGGTCCGGTATGGCACCGACGGATCGGCAGCGGCTGTGAAGGGCTCCTGATCCGCCGAGTAGGCATACGGGTCT
Source organism: Sporosarcina koreensis (assembly GCF_000826145.2). Lineage (GTDB taxonomy): Bacteria > Bacillota > Bacilli > Bacillales_A > Planococcaceae > Sporosarcina > Sporosarcina trichiuri. The sequence goes on along the minus strand of NZ_LN651335.1, from coordinate 81,725 downwards.
GCGAGCACCCGGTTCAGCGCATGCACTGGCTGCCAGTCGCCCTGCTCCGCAGCGGCAATCGCCGCCTCCACCTGATGGTTCCGCGGGATGACGGACGGATTGCTCGTCCGCATGCGGTTTCGAATCGCTTCTTCCGCCGCGGGCTGCTGGCTGCGCCGGGCCTCCCATTTGTTCCGCCATTCCCGGAATGGAGGAAGCGCGAACCATGCCGGCGGCTCCATGGCACTGTCGGTCAGTGCCCGGAATGTGTTCGTGAAGTCGGCTTGGGATTCCTTCATGACCAGAAGCAGCTCTTTGGCAAGGGCTTCATCGTCCGGCTGCTCGTCCAGCAGCCCGAGTTTCGCCCGCATCCCTTGCAGCCACTCCCGTTCGAACAATGTCCCGAAACGTGCGAGCTGTCTCTCCGCAATCCGGATGGCCGCCTCCCGATCGTCCGCCAGCAGCGGCAGCAGGGTTTCCGCGAATCGTGCAAGGTTCCATGACGCGATGCCGGGCTGATTGCCGTACTTGTACCGGCCATGGCGATCGATCGAACTGAAGACGGTGTCCGGATCATACACGTCCAGGAACGCGCAAGGCCCGTAATCGATCGTCTCCCCGCTGATCGTCATGTTGTCCGTATTCATGACGCCGTGTACGAACCCCGTCAGCTGCCACTTGGCGATCAGGCTCGCCTGCCGCCCGATGACACCGGCAAGCAGCTGTTCATACGGATTGTCCGCTGCCGCAGCTTCCGGATAGTGACGGGCGATCGCATAGTCTGCAAGTTCCTTCAGATCCTCATCCACCTGCCGGGCTGCTGCATATTGGAATGTGCCGACGCGCAGGAAACTGCTGGCGGTCCGCAGGAGGACGGCCCCTTGCAGAACAGACTCCCGCTGGACGCCATGCCCCGTCAGCGTCACAGCCAGCGAGCGCGATGTCGGAATGCCGAGCGCCTGCATCGCTTCACTGATGATATATTCCCGGATCATCGGCCCAAGCGCCGCCAGGCCGTCACCTCCGCGGGAGAACGCGGTCGGCCCGGATCCTTTCAGTCCGATATCCACTCGTCCTCCGTCCGGCGTCAGCTGTTCACCCAGCAGCAGCGCACGTCCGTCCCCGAGCATCGTGAAGTTCCCGAACTGGTGACCCGCATACGCTTCTGCAATCGGCTCCGCCCCTTCCGGCAGTTCACTTCCCGACAGCACTGCCGCCGTCAGGCCGTCCTCCTGAAGTCCGAGGGATGCCGCGAGCGATAGGTTCAGCAGTACTGTTTCAGGGGCTGCCGATTCTTCCGGAATTTCTTCTGCAAAGAATGCCTCAGGCAGACGCCTGTACGTATTATCGAATTTCCATCCTGCGCTTGTTTTCATCCGATCACCTCTTTTACTACATCGTACCGGCTATGCTGCAAAATAACACGGTTCCCGCTCAGCCGTCAGAACAGCAAAAGCAGCACGGCGTACCCGGCCAATCCGGCAAAGAAAGCCGGAAAACTGCTTTCCCGTTCTTCCGGCAGCTCCTCTTTCATGACGTTCAGCACGACCCCGCCCGCAAGGAACGCCGACAGCACGGACAGCAGGACGTCATTCACTTCGAACAAAGCCCCGGCCAGCCAGCCTGCAAAAATGGAAACCGCCAGCAGCCACCGCCCGTACCGGTCGTAATCCTCCTTATGAGTCGCACGAAGTCCCTTGTCGTTCGTGATGAAATGCACTCCCATGGCGGTGAAGTAGAAGACCATGCCCCAGTGGCTCTGGTACTCGCCTTTCAGCAGCAAGTACCCGATGATCGCGTTGTAGAGGGCGAACGATCCGATATGGAGCCAAAAGACACCGGCGGACGCTTTCGCTTCCTGTCCCGCCTCGGCATTCTGCTTCTTCGACGATTTCGCGAGCTGCTCCAAGCCATAGAACAAGGCCAGACCGAGCATGGCAATGATATAGATGTGGTGCTCCAGGAAATGCAGGCTCGCCTTCAGCTTGCCCTGCAGCTCGTCCTGATAGTCACTAAGCTCCGGCAGCAGATGCAGGAAGACATAGGCGACCGCAATCCCGCCCGCAATGGACAGGAACCGGCTGCGCGGCGCTTCGCTCAGGAATTTCAAGTTTTTAGAGAGCAGGTGGATGACGATGAAGCCGATTGTGAACACAAGGCTGATCCAAGTTTCCAACTGCGACCACCGCCTTTCTTGCTAGATAGTCTCCTATATCCTGAGAGGGAAGAGATAGTGGTGTTTATTAAATGACAGTTCGTTCGATTCGCAAAAAAAGAGCAGCAGATGATCTCTCCGCTTCCCCTGCTGCTTTTATTGGTCGTTCAGCTTGGCTGTATCGATAATATAAATCGGAGTATCAGGTCCTTCCCCATTCACGATTAGCTGGCCTGATTGTGTAAAACGGGGTTTCACCAACCGGTCCGGTGAGCCTTCCAGCAGGCTGAGGGACTCCATCTGATCGTTCATCAACCGATACAAAGCAACGGTGTCCGACTCACCGTCAGGATGACTGATGGCGAGATAGCTGCCATGAACTGCAAAATCCCCGTCACTCGCCGCAGCAGTCGCTTGGTACTCTCCACTGTCCAGGTCCACATAGCCGACAGCCATTTTACCGGCCTGATCCGTGAACCTGCCGTACACCCTATTTCCGTCCAGCTGAAGACCCGCGGCGTCTGCAGCCTGCAGTTTAATTTCCTTCATATGGCTGCTGGTCTCCCAGTTATAGACAGTCAGATACACGAACACCCCTTCTGCAGTCTCCCGCTGTTCCACGGCTACAAACAGATTGCCTGTTACCAGAGGTTCGCTGTGGCTGACGCCGTCCAAGTCATGGAGTTTTGTAATCTTGCCTGACAACAAGTCTCTGGTGAAATAGGCCATTACCCGCCCGTCCGGTTCTATGTCGTCTATATAGAACAGCCGATCATCCCGAAGCAGCTGCGTGCCGAGTACAGAATCCAGGCCCAGGTGATCACCGGTCTGCCGGTCCACAATGTGCAGAATGTCTGTCTCCCAGACGAGCCAGCGGGCGTTCGCTTGGATCGTCACGCTGGAAAAGGGTGTGTCCGATGGAAGATCCGCCAGCTTTTCATCAGTCCGGTTAACAATAGAATACGTATAGATTCCGTCGCTTTTCGCATGGATGATTTCATCATTTTCCTCTACAAATACTGATGTAATTAAATCTGGATAAGGCGTGTCAGGAATCACCGCTTTCCGGATGACCTCATGTTTGACGGCTTCTTCGAATGCATGCTTATTCTGCATGTGATCAGCGAACGGGATCAGCAATAAAACAGTCAGTACAAGAGCTGCTGCGCCAGTGATCAATGGAACTAAATTTCGGCGCGGTTTCATAGATCCACCTTCGAACCTTTTCTGTGCCCGCTGCAGAGTCTGCTGTTTCAGTTCCTCGGTCATGCCCTCGTCTTGCGGGCAGGCCACTTCCAGCTGCCTGCGGATCTGTTCAGTCATCAGAGGTTCCCTCCTTCAAGTATCCTTTCATCAGCTTCCGCCCGCGGACAAGCCGGGTTTTCACCGTATTTGCAGAGCACTTCAAAACTTCTCCTACTTCAGCCACGGACAATTCGGCATAATAATGAAGCCAGATCACTTCTTTATATTTCAAGGGAAGCCGATCCAGCAGCCGTTTTATCTCTTCTTGTTGTTCTTTGACTGCGGCCTGTTCTTCCAGGTTCACTGAGGAGACGATCCAGGCTCCCGCCTGCCGGGAAAATTCCAACTTGCGGTAATGCCAGCTCTTGAACAGATTCCGGCATTGGTTGATGGCAATCCGGTACAAATAGGTTTTGACGGAGGATCGGTTTTCGAATTCATCGGTATGCAGGTAATACTGGATGAACACCTCCTGGACGATATCTTCCGCTTTCGATGAATCTTTCACGATTGCCCGCACGACGTGCAGCAAGTAGTCGCCATAAGCATCCATCGCTTCTATAAGCTGCCTGTCACGCTCCAGTCTCTCCAACACACCACCCCCAACTCTCTGTCTGTTAGACAACGCACATCGTGTTCCGGTTTCACTTTCATCTGATTTGCGTGAAAAAGCGGGGAGCTGCGATGCTCCCCGCCCACTTTCGCCCTTACTGCTTCAGGTTTCGCAGTTGCCGGGCCAACTCATTGAACTGCCGATCGAGCTCAGCATATGCCGGGCTGCCGGCGGTCGCCAGGCTCAATTTACCGAGTACTGCCTGTAATTCGGTTTCCAGGCGCATCCGATCCGCCTCGATCGGCTGCTTGGTGCCAACAGCTTGCCGGGCTTCCCATTCCTGCAAACTATATGGCACTTTGCGGATGGCTCCGTCTCCGAACAGCAGCAGACCGTCCGCCATCCGTTCTGTGAAATACCGGTCGTGCGAGGCGAACAGCAGCGTCCCGGGATAGTCCAGCAGCGTACGCTCCAGTTCCTCGCGGGACGGCAGATCCAGATGGTTCGTCGGTTCATCCAGCAGCAGGACATCGGTTTTCCGGCGGATGAAATCGAGCAGTTTCACCTTCAGCCGCTCCCCCTGGCTCAGTGCGCCGAGCGGCAGGTGCCACTGATCTGCTGTGAAGCCGAGATTCGTCAGCTGAATGCGGATCAACCCCTGTTCGTCGAACGAGGGAGTATGGAAGTATTCCGCCATCGTCCGGTCATCGGGCAGGTCGAACGCCGTCTGCCGGAGATAGCCGACTGTCATGCCCTCCGACAGCCAGACGCTGCCGTCATATGGCGTCTCACCGGTCAGCATCCGGAACAGGGTCGTCTTGCCGCTTCCATTCGGGCCGGTCAGCGCAAGCCGTTCCCCCGCCTGGACAGTGAAGGAGACATCCCGGAATACTGTTCTGTGGCCGAAAGACTTCCCGGCGCCTTTCAGTTCCAGGACCCGTCTCCCTTTCGCCCGCGCCCCTTCCAGATCGAATGAGACCGCCGTCTCCTGTTCCGGTGCGTCCACACCGTTCTTCTCCAGTTCTGCCGCCAGCCGTTTCTTCATGGAACGGATCTGCACATTCCGTTTCTTGACCTTCTTCCGGAAGTATTCCTTCGAGCCTCCGCGGGTGCGTGAGGAAGCATGCCCTTTCGCCGACCATTCGTCGAGACGTGCGATCTTCTCCTCCGTTTCGCGGATCAGCTGCTGCTGTTCGTCATACTGCTTCTGCTGCAATGCCCGCTCGTGCTCCTTCTTCTGACGGTACTCCGTGTAGCCGCCTTCATATACGTTGAGTGCCCGGTGATCCAGCTCAAACACCAGATTCGCGGTCCGGTCGATGAAATATCGGTCATGGGATACGAAGATAACAAGCCCCTCGTACACGTTCAACGTATCGATAAGCTGTTCAGTACTGTCCGCATCCAGATGGTTGGTCGGTTCGTCGAGCAACAGCACTTCCGCCTGCTCGGCGAATGCCGCCGCAAGACGCATCTTCACCCGTTCGCCGCCGCTCGCTTTGCTGTATGCCGTCCCATCCGGCACATGCCATCGGCTCTCCTGGGCAAACTGTTCCGTGTTCGACCAGTCTCCGGGCTGCTCCGTTTCCTGCTCTTGCCGATAATAAGCGATGGACGGTTTGCGGCCGATCCACTCGACATGCCCAGCGTCCGGCAAACGTTCGCCTGCCAGCAGTTCAAGCAGCGTCGTCTTGCCGGCGCCATTCGGCCCGACAATCGCTATTTTTGCACCTTCCGGCAGTTCGGCCGCCAAACGGCTGAAAATTGTTTTGTCGCCATATTCGGCTGTCAGTTGATGAAATACTCCTCGGTTCAAAGCCATTCCTCCTAGTTGGAGGGAACACAAAAAGATCCCTCCGTGATTTTCCGGAAGGATCGGTTCTGTCGGTATCTTCAAATAAGCCGCACCCGCTGCAGGGCAGACCGCATACCGTGCGGTGCTCTGAGGGTGAAGGCAGCCTATGAAATGGACAGACCAATCCTGTTTTTCGTACGAATCCATCATTCGTTTACGAGAAATCAGAGATCAGTTATCCATCCGCCACCCTCAGCCCTTTCTGTCATATGGTCTTTCCAGTATACCAAACACCGAATAGTTCGCAAGTGGAGAATTATTTCCCGACAGAATCTCTGTATTTCCCGGGAAATAACTGCAAATTCGACAGGCTATTTCCCGGGAAATCGACAAACGGACATTTATTCCCCCATCACCATGCATTCATACCGCCTTTGACGTTGATGACTTCAGAGAACCCTTTTTTCATCAGCAGACTTGCCGCCCGGCCGCTGCGCATTCCGCTCTGGCACATGACATAGACAGGCTTGTCCTGGTCAAGTTCTCCGAGACGTTTCGGCAGGTCGTTCAGCGGGATGTTTTTGAACTCTTTCACATGCCGGCCGCTATATTCTCCCAGCGTCCTCACGTCGATGAATTGATTCCCTTTCTGCTTCAGCAGCGGTTTCACTTCTTCCGGTGCAGCGATCCGTACTCCTTTCGCAGGCATGGTCCGCCATACGATCAATCCGATCACCAGCAGGATCACAATCCAGCCCATCACAATCTCCCCTAACTGTTTTTCATCAAATATACACTGAGGGGTATACATTATCAATGAATCCGCTTGAATCTTCCCGTAAACAAGTCCCGCGAGGAAACGGGACTGCAGGTCATTTCTTATCCGACAGAGCCAGGAAGAAAGTCGCCACCGGACCAAGCAGCAGCGAGAGCAGGAACCAGTTCAGCCCTGAACGGTTCTTTCCTTGTGCCAGAACAGCGTTGATAAGTGCGAGTGTCCCCCACCCTGCGAAATATCCTTCATTCATCAACATCGCCTCCAGTAAGTATATACGGATTCCTGTATGTCGAAGTTTCACTGTTCCGGCCAGCGGGAATCTATCATACATAGTATTTGGCAATATCTATAGTCAATGATTGCAGCGTGCCAGCTGGATCGCCCGATTCCTGCATGTCTGCAGATCTCCAGTTATCGGTGTATACATTCCCTGGAAAATAGAAGGCTCATTCCACCCCCTCTTAGCAGCATGATGACTGATTCCCCCTTTATAGATACGGTCTGCATCTTCTACAGAGAATCTGAAGAATCATCTTTCCTTTCCAATCATCCAGAATTCCTATACCATTTAGTGCGCGGAACTGCTATTCATGCGCAATGATTTTCCGGTTAATAACCCTTGGCAGCATGCTCCTAAGTAATGCAGGAAGATCCGGTGACTTGGTACTTCCTTCATGCCGACATTCCGTTCAGATAAGTCAGTCGTTTTTCAGCCCGCTATGATAGAATAGGAACAGCTCTGAACGCTACTTATTAACGACCCGGCTCAATAATAGGAGTGTCTGTCTGCTGCCGGCACTCCAAATAATCAAATCCACACCAATAAAACTTCTTAGTCAGGACGTGTTGAAGATGAAATCATTACCTCAATCCACCCAGAATCAATTACTCGAAGCCATGCTCGATGGCAGCCGGGTCGCTGCCCTGGTGACCGATCCGGCACAGCCTGACAACCCGATCATCTATGCGAACCGGACGTTTGAACGAATGACCGGTTACCCAATGGAAGAGACACTTGGAAGGAACTGCCGTTTCCTCCAGGGACCAGAGACCGATCCCTCCACAATTGAGAGGCTGCGTCAGGCAATCGCTGACAAAACAACGATCACTGTAGTGCTGAAGAATTATAGGAAAGACGGGTCGCTGTTCTGGAACCGATTGACTGTCTCACCAATGGAAGCGGACGGCCACGAATTCTTCATCGGAACCCAGACGGATGTCTCTGTCGAATACGCCCAGCGGAAGGAGCTCGAGGGAAAGGAGCTCGAAATCGAGGAACTGATGCTGCCGATCATGATGATCCGTGATGACCTGGCTGCCGTCTCGCTGATCGGGGAGATGAGTCCCCAGCGGTTCTCGGTCCTGACCCAGAAACTCAGTGAGTTCGTCCAGTCGCGCGGGGTCAACAATGTCATCATTGATATCACAGGCCTGTATTGGGATCACGAGTCTCCCCTCTCCAGCCTCCTTGCCGTCCAGGATGTGATGAAGCTGATGGGCTCCCGGCTGTACATTACCGGGATCACGCCGAAAGTGGCGCAATTGCTTGCAAGGGCCGGTTCGATGGAAGAACCGCTTCAGACATTCGCAAACATCCGCCAGGCCATTGAACGGATCCAATGATGCTGAACCGGTTGCCAGCTTCCTGTACGCTGTGCTAGACTCATAGACAATCGAATACGATTCCTTCGGGGCAGGGTGAAATTCCCTACCGGCGGTGATGGGCGGCATGCCCTCAGTCCGTGACCCGGCTGCAGTTCTTGCAGACGGTGGATTTGGTGAAACTCCAAAGCCGACAGTGAAAGTCTGGATGGGAGAAGGAATTCAGCGTTTTTCAAATTTTTCATTTGACTGACGCTTATTTTGTCATGCTTATCCGCCCCGCAGCTGTTTTGCGGGGCTTTTTGTGTTACATGAGGAATCCATATCTTGGGAGTGTTGTACCTTTTGGATAGCGAACAGTATATGCAGCTTGCGTTTTCACTTGCAGCAGGCGCAGCAGGACAGACGTCCCCGAATCCGCCAGTCGGCGCTGTCGTCGTAAAAGACGGCCGTATTCTCGGGATGGGTGCCCATCTGCAGGCCGGCGGGCCGCACGCCGAACGCGTGGCGCTCGACATGGCGGGACCGGCTGCGGAGGGAGCTGATCTCTACGTCACCCTCGAGCCTTGTTCCCATACCGGGAAGACACCGCCGTGTACGGAGGCCGTGCTTGCTGCCGGCGTCCGGCGTGTCTATTTGGCTGCGCAGGACCCGAATCCGCTCATCTCGGGTTCAGGGATCCGTCTGCTGACGGAGGCCGGGCTCGATGTCCGGACCGGCGTATGTGAATCAGCGGCACAGGATCTCTATGCACCTTTTTTCCATTTCATCCGAACCAAACAACCTCATGTGACCATCAAAACAGCAATGACTCTGGACGGTAAGATCGCCGCCTCATCGGGGCACAGCCAATGGGTGACGAGCGGAGAATCCCGGCTCGATGTCCAGTCTCTTCGGCATGCCCATGATGCAATTCTCTGCGGCGTCAATACCATCCTTCACGATAATCCCCTTCTCACCGCCAGACTGCCCCAAGGCGGACTTCATCCTATTCGAGTGATTTTAGATACACAGCTGAAAACACCGCTGGATTGCCGGCTTCTGCTGGATAACAGCGCACCTGTATGGATCTTCTGCGGGTGTGATGCGCCTTCTTCAAAAGAGAACGCGCTTGCGGAGGTGCCGCATGCGGAAGTGATCCGCCTGCCGGAACCGGAAGTCGCGATCCCCGCCGTTCTGAAGGAACTCGGCGCCCGCGGCATTGTCACATTACTGGTCGAAGGCGGCGCAGCGGTCAATGCATCCTTCCTTAGCGCGGATGCCGTGGACCGCATCATTGCCTATGTCGCACCGAAGCTGCTGGGCGGATCCGGGTCGCTGACTCCTGTCGGCGGCAGAGACCCGCTCCGCATGGACGAGGCGGCGGAGTTCGAATTCAGGGAGTTTGAACAGATCGGCCCCGATTTGAAAGTGACCGCAGTTCGGAAAGGACGTGACTGAGTATGTTCACAGGTATCATCGAGGAAATCGGCATCGTCCGGCGAGTCAAAACAGCCGGGCAGTCGATGGAACTCACCATATCAGCGGACGTCGTGCTGGCGGATGTCCGTCTCGGCGACAGCATCGCCGTGAACGGCACCTGCCTGACCGTAACCGGGTTTACCGACCGAGACTTCACCGCGGATATCATGCCCGAAACGTTCCGGGCGACCTCCCTTCACCGTGCAGGTTCCGGCACCCGGGTGAACCTGGAGCGCGCCATGCGGGCGGATGGCCGGTTCGGCGGCCACTTTGTCACCGGTCATGTCGATGGCACAGCTGTTGTCCGGGACTGTACTTACACGGAGAATGCGCTCGTGATGGAGCTGACACTGCCGCCTGAAGGCCGTGCCTATGTGCTGCCGAAAGGTTCGATCGCATTCGATGGCACGTCGCTGACGATTTTCAATGTGCAGGACGATACGGTCACCATTTCGCTGATCCCGCATACGCGTTCAGCGACAGTGCTGGCCGACCGGAAACCGGGGGACCGGGTCAACGTCGAGTTCGACATGCTGGCGAAATATACGGAGAAGATGGTGGTCCCCGCGGATCCTGCAAAACAGCCGCTGACCGCCTCGTTCCTGGAACAGCACGGATTCAAGTGAGGAAAGGATGATCAGGATGTTCGATTCGATCGAATCTGCAATTGAGGATTTACGGCAAGGGAAAGCGGTCATTGTCGCGGATGATGAAAACCGTGAAAACGAAGGGGATTTCGTCTGTCTCGCCGAGCATGCGACCCCCGGAATGATCAACTACATGGCGACGAAAGGCCGCGGTCTCATCTGCACGCCGATCACGGAACGTCACGCCGCCCGGCTCGGTCTGCCAATGATGACCGATCGGAACACGGATGCCCACGGAACAGCATTCACGGTCAGTATCGACCATGCCCAGGCGGCGACAGGTATCAGTGCGTTCGAACGGTCGGAAACGATTTTGAAAATTCTTGATCCAGCATCGGTGCCCTCCGATTTCAGGCGGCCTGGCCATGTCTTCCCGCTAGTCGCGCGGAATGGAGGTGTTCTCGCCCGGACCGGCCACACGGAAGCCTCTGTCGACCTGGCACGTCTTGCCGGCAGTGTACCGGCCGCCGTCATCTGCGAAATCATGAACGACGACGGCTCGATGGCCCGCGTGCCGGAGCTGCGGAGGCTCGCGGATGCGGAGGACCTGAAATTCATCAGCATCGAGGACCTGGTGGCCTACCGGCGACAGCACGAGCGGGCCGTCCAGCGGGAGGCGCTGGTTGCACTGCCGTCGTCATTCGGTTCGTTCACCATGATCGGCTATACCGAGCCGTCGACCGGCAAGGAGCACGTCGCTCTTGTGAAGGGGGACGTAACGGCTGGCGGTCCTGTCCTGACACGGATTCATTCCGAGTGCCTGACCGGCGATATCTTCGGCTCGGCCCGCTGCGACTGCGGCCCCCAGCTGCATGCCGCCCTTGCACAGATCGAAGCCGAAGGACGGGGGGTGCTCGTCTACTTGCGGCAGGAAGGGCGCGGCATCGGGCTTATCAATAAGCTGAAAGCATACGAGCTGCAGGAACAGGGCCTCGATACGGTCGAAGCGAACGCAGCGCTTGGGTTTGCCGATGACCTGCGCGACTACAGCGCAGGGGCAGGCATCCTGCAGGATCTCGGTATTTCGGATGTCCGTCTGCTGACGAACAACCCGCGCAAACTGGACGGCCTCGAAAGCTGCGGCATCCGGATCACCGAACGGGTGCCGATCGAGCTGCCGGTGCTGCCGGAGAACAAAGCATATATGGAAACGAAATCTGAAAAACTCGGTCATCTGCTGACCGTCTAGGAGGCAATCGGAATGGGACACGTATTTGAAGGACATCTCGTCGGCACCGGATTGAAGATCGGCATGGTCGTCGGCCGGTTCAATGAATTCATCACAAGTAAATTATTATCAGCTGCACAGGACGGGTGCATCCGCCACGGCGTATCGGAAGAGGATATCGATGTCGCCTGGGTGCCGGGTGCGTTCGAAATCCCGATGATCGCGAAGAAAATGGCGGAGTCGGGAAAGTATGATGCCGTCATCACACTCGGCACGGTGATCCGCGGGGCGACACCGCATTTCGATTATGTGTGCAGCGAGGCGGCGAAAGGGGTTGCCGCTGCCGGAATGGCCTCGGGCATCCCTGTCATTTTCGGCGTCCTGACGACCGATTCGATCGAGCAGTCGATCGAACGGGCGGGTACGAAAGCGGGCAACAAAGGATGGGACGCGGCCGTATCCGCCATCGAGATGGCGAACCTGTCAAAGCAATTCTCTTAAAACTTCCAGCGGTTTCAAGTAGAATGGGTGTGAACGCTTTCAACCACAGTCACCAGAAACCGGGACGGGGACCGTTTTCCGTGCCGGGCAGAGGGAGGTTTGATGAATGACGATCACGTATACATTCGAAACGGACAAGCTGACGAAAGAGAACCTGCAGGCGCTGTTCGAGTCGGTGGAATGGGAATCCGCTTCCCATCCGAATGACCTGTATCACGGCATCCTGAACTCGGATTCCGTGGTCACCGCCTGGGACGGCGGCAAGCTGATCGGGCTTGCGAATGCACTGTCCGACGGGGCCATGGCGGTCTATTTCCATTATGTGCTGACAGATCCGGCATACCAAGGGCAGGGGATCGGCAAGCAGCTCATGAACCGCATGCTCGAGAAATACGCGCATATGCATACGAAAGTTCTTGTCTCCTACCCGAAGGCAGTCGGCTTCTATGAAACGCTCGGCTTCGAACCGGAAGAGACGAGCACACCGATGTATGTCTTCTCGTAACCGAAAAACGCACACACAGCCAGACGGCCGTGTGTGCGTTTTTTCATCGGGTGAAATCTATTTTCTTTGAAAGAGCGAGCATGATCGCGCCGCCGACGGACATCGACAGCAGTTCGCCGACACCGACCGTGAACCACGTGAGCCAGAACGGCATGCCGTACAGCAGGGTCAGCTGGCCCGCCACGGTGAACATCGAGACAGCGAAGATGAGTGCGGTCCAGACGAACTTCGCCTTGATCGACTTCAGCTTCTTCGTGGCCATCCGGCTGATAAGCAGGACAAGGAACGTCGCGATGCCGCCGACCGGCACGTCCAGGAACCAGGTCGGTGAAAAGAAGTTCGCGAGCACGACGCCTGCTGTCACAGCGATGATATACCGTTTGTGGAACAGGGCGAGATAGTTGAACATCTCAGACAGCCGCAGCTGCACTGCGCCGAAGCTGATGACAGCAAGTGTCAGCGTCACAGCGACATACAATCCGGCCACGATGCCCATCTTCGCAAGCTCGCCGACTGCGATCCGCTGCCGCTCTTTTACGAGAAGTGTCATAGGGAATCCTCCTTTGTAAGACAGCTTGCCGACTGTCTTAGTAGTAACTGCGGCCAAAGGAAGAAAGAGCCGATCGCTCCGTCAAAAAGTGCCGCAGTGCAGGCGAAAAACCTGCCTGCCCAGTATACCAGAAATGCTTGTCCGCTGTGTGGATTATTTTGCGGTCCAGCCGCCGTCGATCGGGATGACCGCCCCGTGGACGTAGTCGGATGCTCTGCCTGCAAGATACAGTGTCAGGGCCGCGACTTCTCCCGGCTGCGCCCAGCGGCCGGCCGGTGTTTCGTCTGCGACCTGTGCCGCCATCTCTCCCGCTCCTGCGAAGTCCGCCGCATTCATCGGCGTCTCGATCGCACCCGGTGCGATGGCGTTCGCCCGGATGCCTGCTCGGCAATAATCAAGATCGACCTGTTTCGTATAGCCGATCACCGCATGCTTCGAAGCCGTATAGGCCGCACCGCCACCTCCACCGACCAGGCCTGCAATGGAGGCCATATTGACGAGGACACCCTTCCCGTTTGCGATCATATGCGGGAGGATGGCGTTCGTCGTCAGATACATCCCTTTGACATTCGTCTCCATGATCCGGTCCCAGAGCGCTTCATCCGTCTCCAGTGTCTTCGTGAACCCGTCGAGCACGCCTGCCGTATTGCACAGGATATCGATAGACCCAAACGCCGCAAGTGCCTGTTCTGCGGCCTTCGCGACGTCCGCCGCCTTCCGGACATCGCCCTGCCTGTATGCAAACGTCCGGGGATGCTCCGCACTGAGCTGCCGAAGCCCTTCTGCGTCCTGATCGAAGCCGAAAACAGCGGCCCCCTGTTCGATGAACGCCTCTGCCTGAGCCCGGCCGATGCCCGATGCCGCCCCGGTGATGAAGACCGTTTTCCCTGCAAATTCTCCGTGTGTCATCCGTTCAGTTCCTCCAATCGAAAAAAGCCCATGATTTCTCATGAGCTCAAGTTTTGGTCATTCGACCGTCGTCCAGTCATCCGCGAGTATATCGCAGACTGTCGGGGTGAACATCGTGTAGCCTTCACCTGTGACGTTAATGACGAAATACGGATTCATCGTCAGTCCGTCCAGTGTGCCCGGTTCCATGAGTTTCACATACAATTCAGCGCCGCCCCAGCCACTGCGGATCACCTTGCTGCCCGCTTTCAGGCGCGGCAGGATTTCTTCAAATGTCATCTATTCTCACCCTTTTTTGTAATTTAGTCAGTTGCGGCTTTATCCGGACAGCCGCCGTTTTCTTTCACCCACGCGAGGATTGTACGGATTACCGGCTCGAAGGCATGCCCTCTGCCGGTCAGTTCGTACTCGACTTTGCGTCCGCCCGGTACGGTCCGTTTCACCGCGAATCCATGCGCTTCGAGTTCCTTCAGCCGTTCCGTCAGCAGCCTGTCAGAGATGCCGTCAATTTCTGAAGCCAATGCGTGGTAGCGTTTCGGTCCGTCCAGCAGATGGTAGATGATGATGCCCATCCACCGTTTGCCGATGAATTCGATCGTCGCATGGAAACTGTCGCACGCGGCGGTTTTCGGTGCTGCGGATTGAATGAGATCTTCAGTTTTCTCCATCTGTACTCCCCCATTCACAGTATAGTTCCACTTTACCACAGTCCCAGTTGACAAACAAACTTACGAATAGTAAGCTTTTGTTCAGTACTTACTAATGGTAAGTTGAATCCAATCTTTCATCCAAAGGAGTTTACCCCATGTCAGAATTATACAAGCCATTGTCCGAAGTGATCCATGCCCGGAAATCCGTCCGCAAATACGATCCCGGCTTCACAATCGATCCAGCTGAAATCGAAGAGATGCTGAAGGAAGCGTCCCTGGCCCCTTCTTCCAGCAATCTGCAGCCTTGGCGGTTCCTCGTCATCCAGGACGATGCGGCGAAACAACGCATCAAGGAATTCTCATTCAACCAGGAGCAGATGGAGACGTCCTCCGCGCTGATCGCCGTCATCGCCGACACGGAGATGTATGAGCATATCGACGAGATCTACCTGTCCAACCTGGAAGCGGGCAATATCGATGAAACGAACGTCCAGGTGCAGATCGCGAATGCGAAGGCGCTCTATCCGAACGCGCCGAAAGAGGCACGGCTCAACATTGCAGCGTTCGATGCGGGTCTGATCTCCATGCAGCTCATGCTGATCGCAAAGGCGAAAGGGTATGATACCGTGCCGATGGGCGGGTTCGACAAAGCGGCATTTGCAGAGGAGTTCGGCCTGGAGGAGCGCTATGTGCCGCTCGTGCTGATCGCCATCGGCAAAGCGGCGGCGCCGGCCTACGGCTCGACCCGACTGCCGCTTGAGAAGATTGCGAAATTCGTATAATAGTTCCATTGGAAAAGGCCCCTGGCGAGGGGCCTTTTTTACATATCTTTCACAGTGAGCGCGCAGACGTACTGCCGATCCTCTTCACTGACGCTCAGCCGGTTCATGTGCCGGCGGAAGGCGCCCATGACGAACGAGTGCATGAACGCCTGCGTGAAGTAGTAGACGAACCACGGCAATGACGGCAGGTAGTCGTGGATTGCGATGATCGCTTCATCCGCCCCCGGGATCTTGCGGAATTCCATCCGGCCGCGCTCGTTGTGCTGCGTATCCGTCAGCAGACCGCCGGTGATGTAGTAGAGGGCCCGGTCCTCCGTACTGCGCTCCCCTGAATACGACAGCTCGAGCAGCGTATGGTCCCCGAGGAAGCCGATCTTGCAGTTCAGCTCGTTATCCGCTGCCGTATGGACCCACGGATTCAGGAACGTCTCGAGCCATCGGACGTAATAGCGGGCAGCTTCATCCGCCGTCCAGCCGCCCGGCAGCCGGATGCGCTGGACGGACCGCACGTCCTGTTTGAGCGGGCCGAAATTCGGCAGGAGCGAGCCCGCCCGCTTCTGCTTCCCGGAACAGCGCTCTTCGTCGAGTGCGATCCGGGCCGCTTCCCGGAACGGTGTCTGGCCGTCGCTCACCCCTTCGACGTAATGGCCCGGCTGGATGACCATCGCATGCCGCAGGCTTTCGACGAGCGGGTACACCATCTCCTTCGGCGTATTCGTCACGAGCCGCAGCCAGAGGCGCGACAGGGTGAGTGTGAAGAACGGCACCCCGATCATCTTCGGGTTCTTGCCCATGACTTCGGCCGTCGCTTTCATCATCGTCCGGTAGGTCATGACGTCCGGGCCGCCGATGTCGATCGACCGGTCCTCGAGTTCGGTGTCGAGGATGACGGCCGTCAGTCCGCGCAGCACATCCTTCAGTGCGACCGGCTGTGTCCGGGTCTTCGTCCACTTCGGCAGCACCATGACCGGCAGCCGCTTGACGAGCTTGGACAGAATGGGGAATGAAGACCCTTTCGGCCCGACAATCAGACCGGCTCTAAGTGCGGTCACCGGCACCCCATAGTCGCGCAGCACGCGTTCCACTTCAAGCCGGCTCTTCAGGTGGCGTGACAGATGGGTTTCATCCTCCTCCGGCACGATACCGCCGAGATAGATGATCTGCTGCACGCCCTGCTTCTTCGCTGCCTGGGCGAAGTTGTCGGCGAGGATGACATCCATGTCCTCGAACGTCCCCTGCGTCAGTTTCGCCGACTTCAGCATGGAATGGACGAGGTAGACGGCGATGTCCGCCCCCTCGAGCCCCTTTTCGGCGTCTTTCATTGAAAACAAATCGCACGAACGCCACGTGACATCCTCCGTACTCTGCCGCCGGCCGCCGCTGCGCGACAGCGCGATAACGTGCGCCTTCCCTTTCAGGCAATCCAGCAGGTTGTGGCCGATATAGCCGCTTGCGCCGGCGACCGCCACTACCGGTTTCCTCGTCTGCATATGTACTCCGCCTCCCTGTTCTCTCGATCTATGGATGCTGTACCCTTCTTTCAGCAGGGGTAAGCGCTGGGGGATGGGTGTTTCAGCTGGCGGCTTGAGCGGTTGATGCGGGGGCTTGAGCGTTTCGCTGTTTGCTTGAGCGTTCGGCTGCTCACTTGAGCGGTTCGACCGGATGCTTGAGCGAATCTGCTTCGTCTTACTTCCAAGATAAATGCCGGCTTGTCTGTTTTCTGCGCGCCGCCGGAGTTCACAGGAAGGGTGTGTGTCCCCGCGGTCTCGGAATTGTGTGCGGATGCCGATAAATTCGGTGATGTGTCCGATACTTCACAGGTTATGTCCGATATGCCGACCGATACGTCCGATACTTCCCAGGTTATGTCCGATACAGCCGCTGAACTGTCCGATAAGGGATCCCGCCCAGCGGCAGGTCGGTGGACGGGCGCACCGCCGGGCCTGGTTACCCGGATTAAATCCCGAGAGACCGGAACTTTTCCTGAGACGCAGCGTACAGATAGTATCAGATTTCCAGGAAAGGGGGATGGCGGATGAAGAAGTCCATCTGGCTGACGGCTATCGGCATGCTCGTGCTGGTTGCGGCGGGTGTCTACAGTGCCATGCACGGTCCGCTGCCGCACGCGCTCCTCACGTCAGCGGACGTCCCGGCATCCGCCGTGTCCGATGGCGCCGAAGACACCGTGTTCCGGACATACCGGGATGGGGAGGATCTATACGTTCTGTATCAGCATGACGAGCGGAACGCCTACGTCGACATCTCAATGGAGGCTTACCGCAAGTTCTCAAAACCGGTCGTGACGGCGACCATCCGCCACGCCCATAATGAGGCCCCTGACATGGGGATCGGCGTGCTGAAACTCCCCGGCCTGGCCGGAGAACGTGTCGCGCTGAAAATCCGTGATGAGCGGTAACCAAATACAAAGCCCCCCGTTAGTTGTCAGAAGGCTGGCGGGGGGCTTTCTGTCAGGCCATTCCTTTCACCGGCAGGACCGTCCGCCAGCCGATGATGCAGGCGATCGCGATGAGGACGAGGTAGATCCACGACCCGTACGGAAGGCCGGCGAGTATGATGTGCGGGATGACGAAGGCGCCGATCAGCAGCATGAAGATGATCTGCTTGGCAGTGCCCGACTGGAGGGACTCGCCCATCGGCCGGGAAAACGGGAGGACTCCCCGGCTGCCCATCCCATAACAGATCGCTGCGTAGAGCACCGCCGCGATCAGGATACCGAGGATGTCGGGAATGATCCGTGCACCGAACAGGATGCCGAATAGCACGGCCTGCAGCAGGTAGATCGGCAGGAACAGCTGCGCCAGGCTCGCCTTCAGCGTACCCCGTTTCAGAACACCCGGCTGCCGGATCGGCGTGACCTCGAAGAGCCAGGCGCCTTTGTACTTTTCCGAGTAGCTGAGCATCATCGTCAGCGTCGCTATGACGAGAAAACTGAAGTACAGCATGTAGAACTGATCCGACTTCCCGATGCTTGAGATTGGCCCCTCCTGCAGGAAGATATACAGGAACAGGAACGGGGCGATGAACCCGATGCCGAGCGATGGATACACTTTCAGCTTGAACTCCCGCTCGCGCTTCATGAGCTGCCAGGCGAACCGGAAACACGCCCGCTCTTCCTTGTCCCGGCACAGAAGTTTTTCCCAAAATGTCATCAGGAACGCACGCGGCGGTGTGCCGCCTTTCATCTCAGAGAGCAATTTCTGCAGGTTCTGCTCGAATTGCGGCATCGTGCGGATGTACAGCGTAATTGCGAGCAGCGGGATCACAACGGCCATGGCGGATAACACCTTCAGCACCGGATCGCCATTTCCGCCGGGCAGCCACTCGAACGGCGCGGCGAACCAGAGCGGCGGCAGCAGCAGATGCCACCAGCGGAACACATACTCGACGGACAGGCCGACAAAGTCGAACGAGCGGATCAGCACCTGGTAGCCGGCGAAAAGCCCGATCGAGAGGGCGATCTGGACGTAATTGATGTAGTCTTTCAGCCGTTCACCGTCGAACAAGCGCAGCATGACCATATAGGTGATCGCGGTCAGCGCGATGATCAGCAGCAAAAGAAGCCCCAGCATCACCAGGAACAGCAGAAAGAAAACCGGGCCCTTCACCGCCAGCATGACAATCGACGGGATGCCGAGCAGCGCAAGGGTCATCAAGGACATGTAGATCGTGATATGGACGAGTTTTGCGGCATTCAGCGTGCGGTCATCGACGGGTGCGGCGGCCAGCAGGACACGGTCGCGGACGTCTAGCAGCACTGTCGAGAAATCGGCGATGAGCGACGTCATGATCATGAACATCGAAATGCCGAACACGAACCCCATCTGCAGCATCGGGCTGTCGCCGAAGAACAGGAACGGGATGGTGACGAGTCCATACAGCACGTAGAGAGCGAGCGATTTCATGAACTGGTTGCCCTCTTTCAGCTTCGTCTGCGAAAACACGACGGGCACCCGCCGTTCATCCATCGTCAGCTTCAGGCCGACGATCGCCCGCATGGCGGGATAGCTGACACCGAATTTGCGGAACATCCCCTGGAACCGGTCGAGGATACGGAGGGAACGGAAGTCAGTCAACGGTTCCACCGCCCGTCACTGTATCGACGAACCGCCGGGCCGTCTGTTCATGCTGATCGAAGCCGGTCAGGGAATTGAAGATCGTCTCGAGCGTCCCCGTATCGTCTTGCCCTTTCAGCTCTTCGAACGTTCCGTCGGCTGCGATCAGTCCGTCATTCAGCAGCACAATCCGGTTGCTGATCTTCTCGACAACATCCATGATGTGGGACGAGTAGAAAATCGTCTTGCCGTTCGCCGCCAGCGTGGCCAGGATATCCTTGACGACCATGACACTGTTTGCGTCCAGGCCGCTGAGCGGTTCATCCAGGAACAGGATATCCGGATTGTGCAGCAGGCTCGAAATGATGAGCACCTTCTGCCGCATCCCTTTGGAGAAGGACGAAATCCGTGTATGGAGCACGTCTTCCAAACCGAGGATCTTCATCAGGTCCCGTGCTTTCCGGCCCGCCAACGTACGGTCCAAGCCATACAGCTCGCCGATGAAGGTCAAGTACTCCATCGGCGTCAGCGTATCATAGATCTCCGCGTTTTCCGGCACATAGCCGATACGGCGTTTCATGTCGCGGTCATCATCCTTCAGATCGCGGCCGAAGATCTCGACCGTCCCCTTGTAATCGCGGATCAAGCCGAGCAGGATCTTGAGCGTCGTACTCTTCCCCGCCCCGTTCGGCCCGATATAGCCGATGATCTGGCCGCGGAATACGTCGAGCGAGATGCCGTCCAGCACCTGCTTCCCCGGAAACTCCATCCTGAGTTCGCGGATGGAGATGATCGGTGTCGTGTCCATCTGAATTCCCCCTGCTTTCGATTGTCTTTGGTGTAAGCCTAACAATAGCGGCCGAAAATTCCAACTATTTTTTTGGGGAAATAGGTGTAATTGGCTGCTTTTTTGAGCGATTCTCTCCCTTGCTTGAGCGTTCCTCCCCCTGCTTGAGCGCTCCTCCCCTTGCTTGAGCGTTTCTCCCCTTTGCTTGAGCGCCCCCACTTCCCGACCCATCAAAAAAACCGCCGACCGGCGGTTTTTTCACTTCTTATGCTTCTGTTCATGCGCGAGGAGCCATTCTTTCCGCCACATGCCGCCGGCGTAGCCGGTGAGCGTGCCGTTCTTGCCGATGATGCGGTGACAGGGCAGGAGCAGGGTCAGTTTGTTCTTTCCATTGGCGGCCCCGACGGCTCGCACCGCCCGTTCACTGCCGACCGCTTTTGCGATGTCCCCGTACGAAGCCGTCCCTCCGTATGGGATGTCCGTCAACGCCTGCCAGACAGCCCGCTGGAAGATGGTACCGTTCACGGTCACCGGCACATCGAAGTCCGTCCGGGTGCCGGCGAAGTACTCATCCAGCTGGCGCAAGCACTCGGCCACAGCTGCTGGTGCGTCTTCCGCTGCCGGGACATCAGCCGGCGGTTCATCCTCCAGGAACAGCACCGAGGACACCGCCTCGTCCGTCCCGGTGATTTCCAGGATCCCAAGCGATGACTTGTAATAGACTGTCCTTCCTGATGACGGCATGTTCTCCTGCACAATTGTAATCGGCAATCTCGCCACCTCTTTCGCTAAATATGTCCAACCCATTTTCTTACGGGCGGGATAGTTTCCGCCCGCCGGTGCATCCTACAGGAAAACGAGGTGTCTATTGATGATGAAACTTGCCCTCGCCGTTATCCTGTTCATTCTTCCGCATGCATCCCAGCCTCTGACCGCCGTCGGTTTCATGGAAGCCGGAACCCCGAGCTATGCAGAATGGTCGCGTCTCGCCATTCAGCGGGCACAGGCGCACTATCCGGACGCGCAGATCATCGACTACTTATATATGGGCAGCCATCAGAAAGACGACGTTACAGAAGAATCGTTCCGCCTCTGGCTGCGCGAACGGGGGCGCGAATATGCCGTTGTGGTCCGTGTCACGTATTTGACCGAGACCGGCAAATTGAAGGACGTCCAGTTCCAGGAGATCCAGCCGCCTGAGTGAAGTCCGTCAGATGAAAAAACGCCTCTCCGGCCTCATGGCGAGCCGGACAGGCGTTTTGCCGTTCATCGATCGACGGTATCGGCCGATTTCTGGCCGTCTGCGATCGCTTTCGCTTCCGGCTGGCGATCCATCATGAACGGTTCCATGTGATCGAGCTTCAGCGTCTTGGCCGTCGCATCTTTGACGTCATGGAGCATCGACGGATTCTCCGCCAGCTTGATGCCGTACGACGGAATCATTTCCTTGAATTTCGCCTGCCACTCGTCCGCCCGGTCCGGGAAGCACTTGTTCAGCAGGTTGATCATGACATGGACCGCTGTGGAAGCACCCGGCGAGGCGCCGAGAAGGGCTGCGATCGAGCCGTCTTTCGCGCTGACGAGCTCCGTCCCGAACTGGAGCGTCCCTTTGCCGCCGGCTTCGGTCTCCTTGATGACCTGCACCCGCTGGCCTGCAACGACGGTGTCCCACTCGTCGACTTTCGCATCGGGCACGAACGCACGCAGTTCTTCCACCTGCTGCTCTTTCGTCAGCATGAGCTGCTCGACGAGGTACTTCGTCAGTGCCATCTCCTTGACGCCGGCCGACAGCATGTTGACGACGTTGCCCGGTTTGACGGACGTGATCAGGTCCATCATCGAGCCGGTCTTCAGGAACTTCGGTGAAAAGCCTGCGAACGGACCGAACAGGAGGGATTTCTGGTTATTGATATACCGTGTGTCCAAGTGCGGAACGGACATCGGCGGCGCGCCGACTGACGCTTTTCCGTACACTTTCGCATAATGCTGCTCCGCCACTTTCGGATTGTTGCAGACGAGGAACAGTCCGCTCACCGGGAAGCCGCCGATGCCTTTGCCTTCCGGAATGCCGGATTTCTGCAGCAGATGCAGACTTCCGCCGCCGGCTCCGATGAACACGAACTTCGCGGTATGACGCTGCACGTCCCCGCTGACCAGGTTGCGCACTTTCACTTCCCAGCGGCCGTCGCTCTTCTGCTTCAGCCCTTCCACGCTGCGGCGGTATTCCACATGGACACCTTCGCGTTCCAGATGGTCGAACAGCATGTTGGTGAGTGCCCCGAAGTTGACGTCGGTCCCCGCATCGATTTTGGAAATGGCGATCGGCTCCTCCGACGCCCGGTCCTTCATCATGAGCGGCACCCATTTTTCGAGTGTCTCCGGGTCTTCGGTATACTCCATGTCGTCGAAGAGCGGATTCTGCTTCATCGTCTCATAACGCTTCTTTAGGAAGGAGACATTGTCCTTGCCCTGCACGAAACTCATGTGCGGGAGCGGGCGGATGAAGTCCTCCGGATTGTGCAGCCGTCCGTTGTCCACGAGGAACGACCAGAACTGCTTCGACACCTGGAACTGTTCGTTGATGTTGATGGCTTTGCTGATGTTGACGGAACCGTCTTCCTGCTCGATCGTATAGTTCAGCTCGCACAAGGCCGCGTGTCCGGTTCCGGCATTATTCCATTCGTTCGAACTTTCCTCGCCGGCCTCCGACAATTTTTCAAACACGGTGATGTTCCACTCGGGCACCAGCTCCTTCAGCATCGTGCCGAGCGTTGCGCTCATGATGCCTGCGCCAATCAGAATCACGTCTGTATTCGTTTCTCCGTTGCTCATTTGACCCATCCTTACACACTGAATTTGCAAAAGAGAGACAGGTTCCTTTTCAAGGAACTACCTCTTTTGTATTGCTGTTCCTCACTCGAATCTATTGGGAGCGATCAGTTAATGAATATACGTTCTTTACCCTACCAATTATAGACTAATTCGAGGAGATACAAAAGGGAGATGTTCGAGATGGCGTCTGATTCCCTATAATCCCTCCAGTCCCCCTTACCTTAGGGACCGGACGGCATGGGAATCAGCCATCCGGTTTCGCAACCCAATGCCCTTCCTTCACTTCCACTAACACTGTATTGGTTACATCAAACATCCTTTCCACTGCCGAGTCTTTACCTGCCGCCTGATGAGGGGCTGTTCTCAGTTTCGGGTCGGGTATCGGGATTGCGGACAATAAAGACTTTGTGTAGGGATGGAGCGGGTTGGTATACAGCTCTTCACTTTCCGCCAACTCGACAATCTTGCCGGCGTACATGACAGCCACACGGTCACTGATATGTTTCACCATCGACAAATCGTGTGCAATGAACAAGTACGTAAGGCCGAGTCGATGCTGCAAATCTTCGAGTAATTTCACAATCTGCGCCTGAATGGATACGTCGAGTGCGGAAAGGGGTTCGTCACATACGATGAAAGCCGGCTCTACTGCCAATGCTCGGGCAATACCGATCCGCTGACGCTGGCCGCCCGAGAATTCGTGTGGATACCGCATGGCGTGTTCCGGTTCCAGCCCTACCATCACGAGAAGATCCTCCACCCGTTTCTTCCTCTCTTGTTTGCTTTTGCTCAATCGATGGATATCGAGTGCCTGCCCGATTATATCCAGCACTTTGAATCGCGGATTCAAAGACGAATACGGGTCTTGGAAAATCATCTGCATATGCCGCCGCATCGCTTTCATCTCTTTTGCAGAAAATCGGCTGATGCCCATTCCTTGGTAGAGCACCTCACCGGCGGTAGGCTCGGTTAACCGGAGGATTGCCCGGCCTGTCGTGGATTTCCCTGAACCGGATTCCCCCACCAGTCCAAGTGTTTCTCCAGGGCGTATGTGGAAGCTGATATCATCCACTGCCTTCGTCACCCCTTTTTTGCCGTTTCCGAAATGCTGCTGGAGCGAGTTCACTTGGACAAGCGGGACAGCCCGGTCCATCCCTTCCCGCAGCTGCGGCACCCGTTTCTCTTTCTTTTTGTCATCCAACCGGGGCAGTGCATTCAACAATCGTTTCGTATAAGGATGTTTCGGACTCTCGAACAATTCAAAAACAGTGCCGGATTCCACGATCTCTCCTTCTTTCATCACGACAACGCGGTCGCACATCTCCGCCACGACGCCGAGATCATGTGTAATGAGGATGATCGAAGTGCCGAAGCGCTGCTGAATACTTTTCATGAGCGATAAAATCTGTGCCTGTATCGTGACGTCCAATGCGGTGGTCGGCTCATCCGCAATCAGCAGGGCGGGCTTACAGGCGAGTGCCATCGCAATCATCACCCTCTGACGCATGCCTCCTGAGAACTCATGCGGGTATTGGTCCACCCGTTCCTCGCTGTTTTGGATACCGACTAATGTAAGGAGCTCGATCGTCTCCTTCCTCGCTTCTTTCTTAGACACTTTCATATGTTTCACTATGCTTTCGGCGATTTGGCCTCCGATTTTCTTTGTTGGATTCAATGAGGTCATCGGGTCTTGAAAAATCATGCCAATGCCGTGGCCACGGATGCTCTCCATATCCTTCTCCGTTTTCAAACTCAGATCTTCCCCTTGGAACTCAATTACTCCCTCTTTTACATAGGACGGCGGAGACGGAAGCAACCTCATGATAGAACGAGCTGTTACACTTTTCCCACTGCCTGATTCGCCCACAATACCCAGTGTTTCTCCTTTGCCGA
The DNA here is from genome assembly GCF_000826145.2 of Sporosarcina koreensis. Classification (GTDB taxonomy): domain Bacteria; phylum Bacillota; class Bacilli; order Bacillales_A; family Planococcaceae; genus Sporosarcina; species Sporosarcina trichiuri. Next base: position 56,860 of record NZ_LN651335.1, on the reverse strand, counting down.
CCTCGAAACTGACCCCGCGGACAGCATCGAAGTCCTTCTGTCGTCCCGTGAATGAAACGTGCAAGTTCCTCACTTTTAAAATCGATTCCATTATGAATACGCTCCTTTTGTCATACTTGATGATTCAAAAAGATAAAATTGACAATCAATAGTGTATATCCTATAGTTTAGTATACCAATCGGAATTAAACAATATGAAGGAGGTGAATTGGATGTCACGCACAGTAATTTCGCTTTTTGAACGCTCTTATAAGAAAGCCAGGGGCCATACCGCCTACCAAGTACTTTTGCTGCTGGCCGGACTGCCTCTCCATCTTTTCACGTATTGCAGTTATATATGGAATAGAAAAGACCGGCAGTACTCGAGCATGCTGAACGCTGCAAGGGTACAACTGGCGGACGAGGGGCGGAAGGAAGAATGGCTGGAGGAGTACAAGGATCAGCTTGAACGGAAGCGGAAATTTTTCGGTGAAAACGTCAGCTCGGCTGACATACACCGGGAAGCAGAGAAGCTGGCAGATGAAAAACTGACCGCAGAGAGTGAGCGGCTCAGTGAGATGCAGCTCACACAGATGGGGAGGCAAAAGGAGACGTACTTTACGTACTTTCAATCGCTTCTTCGGAACCCTGCATTTTTGATCGTTTCGCTGATTCCCGGATTCTTCATGTATGTACTGCTGTTCCTGATGAGCAATCCATTCATCCTCTATATCACAGAGCGGCTTTTGCAAAGCATAGGGGTGATCATCGGAGTTGCCGTTCTGGTCTTTACGATTCTCTATGTCTCTCCGTTCGACCCGGCCACCAACATCTTAGGAGAATCGGCAACGCAGGAACAAATTGCGAATTTCAACCGATTGCATGGGCTCGATTTGTCCTACTGGCAGCAGCTCTGGAACGCTTTGAAAGGAATTGCAACGTTCGATCTCGGGTCTTCGTTCGCGGGGAATGAAAATGTGGCAGCCAGTATTTCCAACAAGTTTCCGGTCACGTTAACGATCGCGTTGTTTTCCGTCATCATGGCGATTGTGATTGCGATTCCTGTGGGGATCCTATCTGCAACGCGGCCCAATTCGTTCCTGGATTATTCGTTCATGTTCGTCGCGCTGATCGGGCTGTCGATCCCGAACTTCTGGCAGGGGCTGATCTTCATCCTCGGGTTTTCCATTCATTTGAATTGGCTGCCGGCGACCTACAGCCCCGGGCATGCGCTTTCACTGATCATGCCTGTTGTCGTGCTTGGAACCGCGCTTACCGCTTCCATCGCGAGAATGATGCGCTCCTCCCTTCTGGAGATCATCAATGAAGACTACATCATTACAGCCCGGGCAAAAGGTTTGGCTTACGGACAGGTGCTGTGGAAGCACGCTGTCGGGAACGCCATGATTCCTGTGATCACCGTGATCGGACTATTATTTGGCGGCATGCTCGGGGGAGCGGCGGTAACAGAAAAAGTGTTCAACATTCGGGGGATCGGCAGCTACATCGTCGACAAGCAGTTCATCCCCGATATTCCGGCGATCATGGGCGGTGTCGTCTACGTCGCCATCACTATTTCGCTGGTCAATTTAGTGATCGATATTTTGTACGCATTGCTGGACCCGCGTATCCGTTCGAAGATTGACCATTCATGAGGCAGGTGAAAGCTATGAAAAAAACAATACGGAAACGTCATTCGTTAGCCGTTTCCACGGAATACACGCAAGCGAATTTCACGTGGGTTCTGTCGCTCGTCCTTACAGGGATCTTTCTCTGGAACAGCATTTCGTTCAAGACCGGCGATATACACCCCTTTGCCTTCAGCCTGTTCGGCGTCTGGGCAGCGACTACTTGTTTTCAGGTGTACATCACTCGGAAGATGAAGAAAGATCTGCTCCAGACGGGTGTCATTCCACCAGCCACGAGACGTCTTGGCTATGTCCAGCTCGTAAGTCTCGCAGCCGGCAACATTTTCGCAGGGGCTTTCGCTTTCAATCTAATCAACGCGAAAAAGTCTGTGGAATATACGTTTGCGGCGTATACGCTGCTGACACAGTTTACGGTGCTCGCCATCAGCGCGGTGAATCTATTCAAACCTTATGTCAGCGATACCTTTTTACCGTCCATGGGAACTCTCCTGCTGATCGGGGTTTTCTATCTCGCCGTACTCATCTTGGTCGTTCGCCATGTACAGGAGTATGAGGCGCCTCGCTGGATGACTTGGGTGGCGCTCTTGCTGCTGGCCAGTGCTGTAACCGGAAACTTATTCGCCCTTCTTTTAGGATGGACTCTCCTCATGAAAACGAGGAGCTCTGATCGATCGCGAATGCTGAAGTGGAACGTCATGTGGGAAAAGATCACACGGAACTCGACCGCGATGCTCGGCATGTTTTTCATCCTCCTGATGCTGGCGATCTCCATTACGAGCCGGTTTACATTCGATTATGCGCTCGCCGTGGAGAATAACTACAGTGCGATTTTGCAGCCGCCGAGCGCTGCCTACCCATTCGGAACAGATAATTTCGGGCGGGATGTGTTTTCGCGAATTGTGTTCGGAGCGAGAATTTCCCTGCTCGTCGGGTTTGCAGCCACCATTCTCCCGGGTGTGATCGGCGGATTTTTAGGCGCCATTGCCGGCTACTACAGCAATCATGTCGATAACTGGATCATGCGGCTGCTCGATATCCTGTATTCCATTCCGGGCATCCTGCTGGCCATTGCAATTATTGCGGCTTTTGGCGCGAATACGGTCAATCTGATCATCGCCCTCAGTGTAGGCGCCATCCCGACCTATGCCCGTACGATGCGGGCGAACGTCCTCATGGTCTCCAATTACGACTTCGTGGATTCGGCGAAGGCGCTCGGCGAATCGAATTTCGCCATCCTGTTCAAACAGGTCGTCCCCAACTCGCTTGCACCGATGATCGTCAAGTCGACACTGACCATCGGCGGGGCCGTCATCGCGACGAGCAGCTTGAGTTATCTGGGACTCGGCGTAGAGCCCCACATCCCCGAATGGGGGAATATTTTAAAAGTCGGAAGTGCATATCTTGAGACCAATTCGTACCTCGCCATCTTCCCGGGACTAGCGATCATCCTGCTCGTCCTCTCCTTCAACTTTTTAGGAGACGGGCTGCGCGATGCACTCGACCCGAAGCTTGACTGATTACAACTACCTACTGTGGAGGGATTCATCGATGGGAAAGAAATTACTATCACTCGCATTGCTGCTCGTTCTTGTGCTGGCAGGGTGCGTGCAGACGAAATCAGAAGTGGAAAAAGAAGGTAAAGACACCGACACCAAAGTCGGACCGGAAGAGAAAGTGAAAATCGAGGTTCTCGGAATGGGGTCAGGTGAGGAAGACCTGAACATTGTGCGCGACCAGCTCATTAAGAATGGATTCGACGTAAAGCTGAACATCCAGCCCGATTACGGCACATTCAAAGCCCAGCAGGAAGCCGGCAACTATGACCTCGCCCTATCCAGCTGGACGACAGTGACCGGGAATCCAGACTATGCAGTTCGTGCGTTATTCAAATCCGATGGAGCGAACAGTCTCGTGGACGATGAAAAAGCCGATGAACTGATTGAGCAGGCAAGTACAGAAACCGTGGATGAATACACGAACTCGTACAAACAGCTGGAACAGCGGCTTGTTGCAGAAAAGGCCTATATCGCTCCGCTTTATAACTCGTTTAAGGCGCAAGGCGTCAATAAGATGGTCTTGAACCCCGACACGGTCCGCCTCGCGAAATCACGTGCAATCGCCTGGGAAACGATCGACTTCAATGACACAGCCAAACGGGCAACTGAACCGCTCGTGACACAGCAGGCGATCGGCGACTTAACATCGCTCGACCCGATCAAAGGAAACGACGGTTCCATCAATACTCTGAACACGAATATGTACGTACGCCTGGTCAATTTGACAGATGACGATAAAGTGGTGCCGGACGGTTCACTTTCTTATAACTTTGCGATGGCAGAAGGGAATTCCGACTACTACTTCCTCCTCCGCAATGACATTAACTTTGCAGCCGTCTCAGATGGAAAAGCGGTCGATACAGGAGAACGTGTCGGAGCAGAGGATGTTGTATTCTCGCTGAATCGCGCAAAAGACAAAGACTCCGTTCCGGATCACCGGACATACAGCCTGCATGAACATATTAAAAATGCAGAAATCGTAACAGATCTCAGTGAGCTGGAAAAAGCGACCGTTTCCGGCAGCGATGAAACCGTTCAAGCAGCTCTCGAAGACGGACTGGACACCAAAGTGTCAGAACTGGTCGATGACAAAACGAAAGCGGACAACAGCAAAGGCAGCTACCAAGTCGTGAAAGTCACAACAACCGAGCCATTCCCGCAAGTGCTGAACTACTTGGCTCACCAATCTGCCGGCATCGTATCGGAGAAGCAAGTGAAAAACATCAACACATATGACGTAGCTTCGTTCGATGTGGACAAAGACATTCCTTACGGTGATCAGCGCACAGTAACGGAAGGCGCCGGTTACAATAACCAACTGTATGCAAGCGGGCCTTACATCCTTGTGAAGAAAAACGATTACCAAGCTGATTTCGTCAAGAACCCCGCATACCGTGCCGGAAGTGAATTTGAACCGAAGATCCCGGCTGTCACTGTACGGTTCATCGAAGACGCGGACAGTGCGCTGTCTGCATTGCGAAACGGAGAAATCCACCTGTTCAACGGAGTTCCCGAAACGAAGTATGACCTCGTCGAAAAAGATGATAACCTGCTGCTGCAAAAGAGCGACAGCAATGCCGTCACCTATTTACAGTTCAATACAACTGGCAGAACCGTCTCGGACAGCGAGAACTTGCGCAAAGCGATCTTGTTCTCCATCAACCAAGATGAGTTCTTAAATTACTACCATGGCAATAAGAAAAAAGCATATTCCACGCTCAGCCCGCTCGTCGATACAGGCAATGAGCTGATTGCTGATCCAAATCAAGTAAACGAGTTCTTAGAAGCCTACCGCAAGGAATAGAAAGTAAGCCGCCCTGCCGCCTGTATAACCAGGTGGCGGGGCGGCTTTTATTGCGGTTGCACGCGTATGTCCGGAGCGGCACAAATAGAGAATCGTGAGAGCTGCTCATAAATCTTGCAAAACGCTCATAAAGCAGCGAAAGTGATCATAAACTCAGGTTTCCGCTCATAAACCACCGCCCATCGCTCATAACTTCACAAACGCGCCGCGCAGAAAAGACAGCAAGTCAAAAGTCTGGCTTGTGGCTCCGCTCTGCTCCGCATTTTCTGTAGAATCGTACCGGCATCGCAGACTTTCATTGAATTACGACTCGAACAGCTCTTCCTCCAGCAGCGTGAACCCTTCGATCATTGTATCTTCTTCCACCTCGATCAGAATACAGCGTTTGCCGTCGACGTTGACCTGCTTCACATACTTCAGGTCCTGAGGGCTGATGGAGATGTTGGCGACTTTCGTGCTGATCTTGATGGATTTCGTATTGTAGTTCGGCACGACGTGGCTCGCTTTCAGCTCGTATGCCTCATCGTCGACAATCGTCTGGAACGCCTCGCGCACTTTCTCGGTGTCGACGTCCTCGATGCCGCTCACTTTCAGCACACGCTCGATCTCCTTCGAGTCGAGCACCGGCACGTAGTCGGCCTCCTCATCCTCTTCTTCCACCGTCGTCATCCTATGAAGTTCATCGTACACACCGGCCAGTGTCTGTGTATTCACCTCGTCGCCGACGACCTGCCTGACGATCTCCTCGAACACCGCCTTGTCGTCCTCCGCCGTCATGATCTCCTCGCCGTCGAGCACGTTTTCGATGAAGGCGTAATCCGGCTTGTTCACCTTTCCGGCCGCATACAGGATATGGTTTACGTCTGCTGCATTGTCCGTGAAGCACGGGAACAGGAAGCCGCCGACCGGTGAGGCCAGTTTGACGACGGGGTCCGCCAGTTCGCTCGACTTGAACTCCCTGCCCGTGAAGTCGAAGATGAGCGACGGCTTCGGCAGCTCGGTATGGTTCAGGCTGCAGAGGATGAACGGCGTCGTATACGTTTCGTCCCGCTCGCCCATCTCACGCTCTTCCAGGTCGTCCTTCGAATGCGTCGGCTTGAAGTACTGCCCGCGGATGAAGGTGATGACGAGATCCTTCTCATGCTGCGCATCCGCTACCATCTTCTCGGCGATCAGCTGCATCTCCCGGCGCCAACCGTCGGCGTCTGCCGCATGCAGACCAGCGTACAGCAGCTGCTGGGTATGGTTCCGCTGGCCTTCCTGGACAGGTGCGAAGCGGACTTCGAACAGCTTCATCGCAAGCTTGCCGCCGAGCACTTTCTTGAAACTCGTCAGGAACAGTTCCTGCCGGTCACGGTCGAGCAGCTCGAACGCCTGGCTTTCTTCATGATAGATCTCACTGCTCTCCTGGCGCACGTAGACGTTGTAGATATCCTGGATCGTCAGCAGATCGGCCTCCGGTTTAAATTGCTTGCGGATTGCAGCAATGTCTTTCTTATTCATGGTATTTCCCCTGCTTTCTCTAGATACAGACTGTAGCCGCCGCGCCACATCAGCGGCGGTTCTCGCATTTTTTCATTATAGCAAGGATTGACGATGCTTAACATGGAAGCAAAGCGGGTATAGAACGGACAGCGTCAAAAAACGATAAGATGAGGAGAAGTGATCACATGGCAGAAACACTATTCACATCCACAGCGACCGCAAAAGGCGGACGGGAAGGGCATGTCCAGTCTTCCGATAATGTCGTCAGTTTTGACACAGCGATGCCCGGTACGAAACGGGCCAAAGAACTCGAGAATTCAACGAATCCAGAGCAGCTGTTTGCTGCAGGATATGCAGCCTGCTTCGACGGAGCACTCCAGCTGGTCGCAGGCAAAGAGAAGGTCAAGTTCGACTCCGAAGTGACAGCGAATGTCAGCCTGCAGAAAGACGAAGCTGACCAAGGGTTCAAACTGGCCGTCAAACTCGAAGTCAAAGGGACAGGGATCGAGAAGGACAAACTGCAGGAGCTCGTCGAAAAAGCGCACCAAGTGTGCCCGTACTCGAAAGCGACACGGAACAACATCGAAGTCACTTTGGAAGCGCAATAAATCCGAAAGAGCGGATCCCTTTCCGCTCTTTTTTCATGCCGGCGCAAGCGGCTTCCGCAATCGGCAAGCCGTGCATATAGTAAGAGGAGTCAAGATGAAGACACAGGAGGAATCGTTTTGGGGAATTTCGGATCGTTCACCGGTACTGTCATGGATATCGAGGACGTGCCGATCGGGCAGCATCAGGAGTCGGACTGTTATAAAATTTATACCGTCGAGCAGGCGACGGATCAGATTGTCCGCTTCACCGCGTTGCCGACGACCTATTTCACCGACCAGGCCGTCGTCATGCCGGGGGACACGGTGACGGGCTTCTATGACGCGGATGCGCCGGTCATCCTGATCTACCCGCCGCAGTACAGCGCGCTCGTCATGAGCAAAGAGATGCCCGGGCAGTTCACGGCGGTCATGCAATTCGATGAGTCGCTCATCAGCAGCGACGGCTCCCTGCAGCTGCTGCTGGACGACGACACCCCGGTCTTCCTGCCGAACGGCCAGCCGTTCAACGGCAGCCTCGCGAACCGGGACCTCATCGTCACCTACAGCCGCACGACCCGCAGCATTCCGGCGCAGACGACCCCAAGCCGGATCGTCGTGCTGTGCCGGCAATAAGAGGAGCAGCTGCATACCAAAAGCACCCAGACGCAAGCGGCTGGGTGCTTTTAGTATGGAGACTTCTTGCTATTTAAGAGTGTCCTGAGCCACCGACAATCAGCCGGTGGGAAGCTGGACGATTCAAATCCTAGCTTTCATCGCCTCTGCTACTAATCTTGAATTTCCGTCTTTTTCTTGATGTAATTTAGAAACGATATGATGATAATCTTCTGCACTTCTATTTTGACTCAATTTATAAGCAGCCTGGACATCTTGCACTTTCACTTCAAAGCCGACAATTCCGGCAATCTGCTTCTTTGTCTGGGAGGAGAGTGTCTCCCACAAAACAGCATTTTTACGACCCTGCTCGTATTTTTGCAATAGAAGCATCAGATCTTCCTGCAATTCCTGCTCACTCAGTATGCGGCCTGCGCCATATACATGGATGGCTTGATAATTCCAAGTAGGCACTTCTTCAGACTGGTACCAGGAGGATGATATATAAGCATGGGGACCTTGAAACATGACCAGAACACTTCCTTGTTCATCCGGGAAAGTCCTCCATTGAGGATTCGTATGAGCCATATGCCCGGTTATATAGTAGTCATCCCCGCGCTTATGCATCTGAACAGGCAGGTGAGTTGCCAACGGTCTGCCTTGGTCGGTCGTCACAACCGTACCAAACGAGTTGTTTTGGATGAATTCTTCAATCTCCCTGAAGTCCTCGACCTTATATTGTTTAGGGATATACAAATCAATCCGCCTCCCATCTACTGACTGAGTGTTTTTATCATAATAATATCCGTCTGTCCTTCATCTCCCATAAAAAAGGAGTGGGAGTCTGCAGATACAAATCCCATCTTCTCGTAAAACGAAAGAGCATTTTCATTCTTTTCCCAAACACCGAGCCATACTTGTTCTTTACGAAGCGAAACCGCTATTTCCAGTGCTTTGAGAAGCAGATGTTTGCCAATCCCTTGTCTTTGAAAGGTATGTTTCACATAGATCCTTTCAATCTCAAGAGAGTCCGCACCCATTTCTTCCGTCTGGGCACTTCCCGTATTGACCTTTAGATATCCAGCCAATTCGTCTTCCACACGAATGAAAAAGAATTGAGAAGCCGTATTGACGAGTTCCCGTTCCAATTTCCTGATGGAAAACGCTTTTTCCAGATATGCTTTCAAGTTCTCAGGGGTATTTTGTTCCTTGAATGTGTCTTGGAACGTTTCAATACTGATTTCCTGCAGGATTTGTAAATCATCGCGGGTGCATCTTTCCATTATGATATCCATAGGCAATTTCCAGCTCCTGTCGCTCATTAGTAGCTTCGCTTATTTCCCTTTTTGACGAATTCCCAATCTTTTTCTATATTCTTTCTGACTCTCTGAAGAAGAGAAAAAGTGAGTTCCATTTCGCTCTCGGAAAATCCTTCAAAGGCATTCTTATTTGAATGCTCATTTTCTCTCAGGATGAAAGGATATACACGCTTCCCTATTTCAGTCGGAACAAGTCTTCTGATTTTTTTATTCTGCGGATCATTCTTCTTCTCGATGAATTCGTTCATTTCCAGTTTTTTTACGGCCCGGGCTGCTGTTGTGCGGTCCACTTTTATCATATCAGCCAGTTTTTCCTGTATGATTCCCGGGTTCTCACAGATGCGTACCAGATACAAGTACTGCCCTTTGGTCAGGTCGTATTCCTTGAATTCAATATTGCTTATGGAATCCAGCGCTCTTGCGATCATTCCGATTTCACGAAGTATCTCAGTCATACGGACCTCCTCTGCCAGCAGATGAACTGCTGTACTATAGTCTACGTGTTTATTGTTGTATTTGCAACAATAAAAAGATTGCAGGGAGTCGGTAAACAGAGAATGACAGCAAGGACCTCCACCGGTGCCAAATAGGCTCGGTCCTTACTGGACTGCTCTCTTTTTCCGGAACGGCCAGCAGAAAACAATCAGGATACCGCCTGCAATCATCGTCAGCAGCGGATGTAACAGAGGGAAGAAGAAAGAGGGATAGGCATGCCACAGGTCGGTGTAATATCCGACTGACGTCGGCGCCAGATGGCCATTCGCCAGCAGTTTCGTTTCAAAGCCATCCCGATCCGCATACCCGAAGTCGGTGCGCGTCACGTCCCCGGCATCACTCACCCTGTAGTAGGTATACTGCAGTTCCTCTTCAGGCACCCATCCGATATGGTCTCCCTCTGCATTTGCGGAAATTGTTTCTTTCGTCCGTTTCAGCGCCAGGACAAACGAAGTCTCGCCCGCCTTCTTATCCTCCACGAGGAAATACGCAATATCTCCGAAATAGCGGTTCAGGCCCTCTTGCTCCGATCGGACGGGGTACGCCGGCAGCCGATCGATTTCTTTTCCGTTCACCTTGACTGCTATATCGGAAAACGACATTTCATTCTCCCACGGGTCTATGTACTCAGGCTTCTCCAATGGCGTTTCGTCAATCGTGATTTCCTGGCCGTTGAACTTGTACAAGGCAGGGGTCGGCGGTTCTCCTTCGGAAATGTCAGTGAACCGGTACTTCCCGTCCATCCGCTGGTCATGGATATATTCGAGCGCCATCGGACCCGCCCAAGGCAGTGAGACTGCCAGCAGCACAATGCCGATGATGAACCCTGTTGCTTTTTTCATTCAATCACTTCCTCATCTAAAGACATGAAATATTGAGGAATTCCTTACTGCCCATCCAGCCGCTTCAGCAGATGGCTGGTGAACGCTTTGAAGTCTTCCAAATGGTTTCTACGATGGATTGAAGGATATTGCTATCGATCACCTGATAATCATGGACAGCAATATTGCGAAAACCGATCATCCGAATCAAATTCTGAGCAAGTTCTTTAGATATAATTTCATTATCCTGCAAAAGTACAAAAGCTTCCCGACTGGCTTTCGGAATTCCTAACCGGTCCTCACTGACAATATGCATTGCCAAATCAATACTAGCTTCACAAGCTCGCTGTATATTCAGGACGATACTATCCTGCTTTGTATAATCCGCCAAATTTGCAGGATTGCCTTCATAAACTTCATGAATACGGGAAGTACACCATTCGATAATAGCCGCCTTATTTAAAATGATGTCTTCATTCACCGTATACACTTCCTCTCTGCTTAATCGCCTCGAGTATGCCTGCTCTCTGCTCATTTAAGACTGCATACATTTTGTAGGCCAACACACGCTGTTTGATGAATTCATCAGTATCACGACAAGATATCTTTATACCTGTGGAGAATATTTGGAAGGCGAGAACTGTATCTGCATCTCGTAAGTTAACGAGATCTACATCGCATCCTGCAATGGCCGCCAACTCATTAGCAAGCATCATACGATCATAGCCAGATAACAACTTTTCACAGTAATAAGCAATATCCAGATCGCTGTCTGTGTGCGCTGTTCCTTTTGCGTAAGAGCCGAAAAGAATGACAAAGGCAGGGTTCACTCGTTCTTCCAAATGAGCCACAACGTATTCAATATTGTCTGGTCCTAACATCCGCTCCCTCTCCTTTCCATCCATCTCCGTCACCCCCGACCTTTCAGAATATCAATGAAATGCTTCAGGATACGGGCAGTCAGTCCCCAAACCGTATAGCCCTCATAGTCGAAGAACCATTCCTCCTGCATGCGGTTCGCCCATTTGTATTTCTTGCCGTTATAGATCTTATCGAACGGGAAATCCGGCAGCGGAGCCGGCTGGACGGGCACCTTGTGAAGGACCGGTTCGTGTGCGAGCAGCCAGTCGAGCGGGATGGCGAACACTTCCTCGACTTCCGCGCGGTTGTAGGAATGGGCGATCTCATGGTAGTCGCAGATGCCGACGAACGGGTAGACGACGAACGACGGGGACGCGATATACGGACTCAGCTTGCCGGCGATCCGGACGGTTTCCGGATCAATGCCGAGTTCCTCATGGGTCTCCCGCAGCGCCGCCGCCATTGGCGAGGCATCCTCCGGGTCGATCCGTCCGCCCGGAAAGCTGATGTCCCCCGGCTGCTTACGCATTGAAAACGCGCGGACTTCGAAGACGACGTGCCACTCTCCTTCGTGCTCAACGAGCGGTATGAGCACCGCTGCGCGGAATGCTGTTTCCTCGCCGATGAACAAAGCATCATTTGCGGCCAGCCGCCGCTCCAATCCGTCGATATCCATCTCCATTGCCCCCTATGCACCGTGTTTCCTTCATCGTATCATTGATTGCCGAAGGCGGAAAGACCGGTCATTTTTCCGGCATGGCCGCCATCGCCTTCCGTTCAAACCCGCTCTCCCGCATAGCGGCGGCCAGGTCCTCACGCAGGGCAGGGATGTCCCGGCCGACCGGCTTCTTGTCCGCAACGACCTGCTGGCCGCCGATGAACACATCCCGGACATTGCCGGCGTTCGCCGAGTAGACGAGCGCCGAATACGGATCGAATATCGGGAACATGTTGACCGACTCCGTCTCGATCAGTACGAGGTCCGCCTGCTTGCCGATTTCGAGGGAGCCGATCGCCTCCAGGAACTCCACAGGCGTCTGGCCATGCTGCTGCCGGAACTGCTCCACCTCGAAATCCATTTCGCTGACATGCATCGTCCACGGCACACCATGGTCCGCCGACAGCCGATCCGCCCGCTGCAGCGATTCGACGGTATTCGTATACGGCGCATGCGGCGCGACCGTGGCCCGGATCCGACCGTGCTTATCCCACTTCGGCATGAACCGTTCCGCATACGCAAGACCGCCGAGCGGTTCCGGCACGTCCACCGTCACCGAATCGATCACCGTTTCCGCCAGTAACGCCCGCGCGTTCATCTCTTCTGCTGCCTGCGCCAGCGCCTCCTCGAAATAATACATATCGAAAAACGCCGTCACCCCGGCGAGCTGCATTTCCGCAATGGCATACTTGCCGCTCGCCGCTGCAAGCGCACTGTCCATGCACTCATTCTCCAGCGGGAACAAAAACCGCCGCAGCCGGTCCGGACAGTCATCCCCGAGCGACCGGAACGGGATCATTCCGATGTGGGTGTGCGTATTCACCATCCCGGGCATGAGGATCGCCCCGCGCGCATCGAGATGGCGGTCATACGCCACATCGGCCGGCAGGTCCTCCATCGGCCCGATGGCGAGGATCTGTTCCTCCGCCAGCACATAGCCATGCCGGTACTCCTCCATCTGTTCGTTCATCGTGAGAATCCATGCATTCGTGATCAGTGTCTTCATGGTCTTCCGCCTTTCCTCTCAGGGAGCCGTCCCAAATGTGCTTTATGTATTATCGTATCATGGATGGACAGGGCGGAGAGAGCCCTGTGTCCGGAGTATCGTAATGTGGCAAGACAATACAGGACTTGATAAAAAACATCTGCAAAAACGCATGAATTGCCTCTGCCATGCGCTTAGGTTTTCCATTTTATTCACCAGCCTGCTGCCTATACGCCGCCTGCACTATTTTCTGTTCACCCAAAAATTCTTTTGCCATCCTGGAATTACAAATAAATTAAACAGCAGTCATCGTCCCGAGAGAAATTCATCATGTTTCACGTGGAACTGCGGATGCTGAGGTTTATGGATACTCAGATGCTCCTTTCTACCCCATAAAACCGCTCCGTCGTTCTGAGCAGCTCCCGGTACACGGTGCCCGCCGGCAGTTGTTTCAGGCCGGCAATCGCCATGACACTTGCATGCAGCATGCGCGGGTCGGTCCGCTGCCCGGTGAACGGGCCTTCGAACGGCCACGGTCCGTCGGTTTCGACCATGAGTTGCGCGAGCGGGACGCGGCGGGCGATGTGCTGGATCTTCGGCCGGTAGACGACTTCCGGTGTGACTGATACGAGCCAGCCGTTCGTGATGATCCGATCGAGCGTGCGGTCGCTGCCTTTGTACCAGTGGAAATGCGCCTGTTCTGCGCTGTGCAGCTCGAGCAGTTCGCAGACAGTCTCGGCATCCTTATAGACGGCATGGAGGGCAATCGGCAGTCCGCAATCCACCGCTTTCCGGATGAACTGCGACAGCACTTCTTCGTAGGGCGTACGGTCGATTGTCGGATCCCCCAGCCGCATGTACCACGGCAGGCCGACTTCCCCGACCGCTGCGATTCTGTGCTGCTCTTCGTCGATCAGCTGCAGCAGGGCGCCGAGCTCCTCTTCTGAAGGCAGCGGCTGTTCGGGATGAAACCCGATTGCCGGACGAATGCGGCTGTCCTGCCGGGCCAGCTCGAGTGTGCGGTGGGCCGATGCAAGATCGGTGGAGACGGCGACGAGCGCCCGGATGTCCGCCTCTTGCAGGCCATCCAGCAGCTTTCTGCGGTCCGCCTCTTCGTACTGATCCAGATGGATGTGTGCGTCGATCACCGGTTCCTTCGTCATTCCAAGCTCACCATCCGATTCTCAAGATATCGTGCATTCCCAAAAAATTCACCCAGCAGCCCATTGACCCGCTCCGCTTCCTCCAGATGCACCCAGTGGGTCGCGTTCTCGAAATAGACGACCCGGCCGTCGTCACAGAAATCGAGACTCCGGAGTGCGAGTCCCCGGCCGAGGAACTGGTCCCCCGCTCCCCAGATGACGAGGACAGGCACCGGCACCCGGAGCGGCGGCTGCGGGGAGAACAGCGTCTTCGCGTTCGCGCGGTACCAGTTGATCATCGACCGGATTGCCCCGGGCTGTGCCCATGCCTGCTTGTAGGCGGCCAGATCCTCCTCCGTGAAGGCGCCCGGACGGCTGCTCGCCTCCAGCATGGCCGCCATCGGCTTGAATCCATCTGCGCTTAGCATCTTCTCCGGCACGCCGCGCAGCTGGAAGAACCCTGCGTATGAACTGCGCAGCAGCTGCAGCGGATGCGTCGCCGTATAGCCCGCCATCGCCGCCTCGTGCGGCGCATTGAGGATAACGAGCCGGTCAACGAGGTCCGGATACCGCCGGGCGACGTTCCACGCGACGATACCGCCCCAGTCATGCCCGACGACTATTGCTTTACCGCGTCCGGATGCCTCGATCAGTCCTGCAACGTCCGCTGCAAGCTCCTCCACCCGGTAGGCGGACACCGGCTCCGGTTTATCGCTCCGGTTATAGCCCCGCTGGTCGGGCGCCCACACTCGGTACCCCTGTTCTGCCAAATAGTCCATCTGCTGATGCCAGCCGTACCAGAATCCCGGGAACCCATGCAGCAGCACAACCAGCTCTCCCTCCACGGATCCCTGCTGGACGACATGGAGGAGGACACCGTTCACGTCGATATACGTATGTTCTCGTGAAGAAGACATGAAAAAACCCTCCTTTATAGGATGAATGAATCCGTTCCGCTGCCTGCATACCGCGGACAGCGCTCTGGTTTCATCTATACCCTGAAAAGGAGGGGTGTATCCGGCCGCCGAGGATAGCGCGCGCCGCGTGGTAACCGCTCAGCGCAGACGACAGCGTTCCCGGGCCGGGAAACGACTGCTCGCCGGCCAGGTAGAAATCCGGCAGCGGCGAGCGCACGCTGTTCGGCTGGAGAATGGCATTCCGCACGGTCAGGGGGAACCCGCCGACCGCCGTCTTGCCGATATAGCGGTCATAGGTCGCCGGTGTTCCCGCGTCCGAGCGATGCACATAGCGCTCGATCGGCATCACGTCTTCGATTGCGGCAAGCATCGCATCCGCCAATGCCCGTTTTTTCTCGGCATATATCTCCTTCGGCCGCCGTTCCCAGCCGCCGGGCTCCGTATGGATGGAACAGGTCATCATGATTTCGCCATTGATCGGTTCACCATGCCCGTCTGCAGACGGCAGGAACGTAACGTACACTGGTCCGTGGCCGCCTGCCTCGTAGACCGGGTGTCCAGCTGCCGGTTGGATCTGCAGCGCGAACGGCAGCGTCCGGCCGGCCAGGTGCTCCTCAGCAAATCGCTCATCCAGCACCGCGTCGATCCGGAACGCCCCCCACGAGAACGCATCGTCCTCCGCATGGCTCGTTCCGATGCCGAACGACACACCCGTGCTGTTAAGGACCACGTCATATAGGTCGCTGCGTTTCCGGGTCACAACCCGCCAGCTCGAATCCTCCCGGATGAGAGACGTCACTGGGGAACTCATCACGACTTCCCCGCCAAGCCCGCGGATCCGGTCTGCCAGCAGCTCACTCAGCTGCCCGAGACCGCCCTCGACGAAGTAGCTGCCCCGCCGGTAAATGTCGAGTGCAAGACTCGCCGGCAGCAGTGCCGCGTGACCGCAATCCGTCTGCGCCGCATCCATCAGCTGCGCATCCAGGAATTGCCGGAACGGCGCATACGACCCGAGTCCGTGGGCGTTCAGCAGATCCCCGACCGTCCAGAGCGCACGGCGGGCGACCGGCAGCAGCCGCGCCGGGTGACGCAGCGCGTACCCCGGCAAGTGGCCGAGATCATACAGCCGGCGCACCGGCAGCGACACGCCCGTCGCCGTCACACCGAACACCGTCCCGCCGATCTGTGACAGCTCCTTCCAGAACGCCAGCACCTCCGCCGCCCTTTCCGGAAACACCCGGGCCAGCTCCGCCTTCCACCGCAGCCGGTCCTGGTACACCGACACCGTCCGATCCGGCAGCACCACATCCATCGGGTGCGCAAGCCGCACCGCGGGCACCTCGATTCCGAGACCGCCGAACAGTCCCGTCAGGAGCCCGCCGTCCTCCAGCCCGAACGCCACCGTCGCCCCCGCCGGAAACCGCCGGTCCTGCCGCACATATGCCCCCGCCGAACCGCCCACCGTCTTCGCCTTCTCCAGCACCGTCACCCGGCACCCCGCCTGCGCCAGAAACGCCCCCGCCGTCAGCCCGCTGATGCCGCCGCCGAGGATGCAGATGGATTGGGTCATGGGATCACTACCTTTCATTGGGTAATAAGTCAGCCTTTCCGTCTGCCAGCTGTTATTTAGATAACCTTCTTTGTCTCTCGTTACTCTCTCTCTGGACTAATGGGTTGAACTACTAAGGAAAACTTACAAGTTCAAAAAACTATTACATTACCTTCGGCATCCCTTCACTTCTATTTATGATACGGTTCCCCCCGCATAATCCGAAATCCCCGGTACACCTGCTCCAGCAGGATCAGCTTCATCAGCTGATGCGGGAACGTCATTTTCGAGAACGACAGCAGCTCATCCGCACGCTTGTACACATCTGCATGCAGGCCGAGTGAGCCGCCGATGACGAAGGTGATTTTGCTTTTGCCGTACGTCATGAGCGACTGCAGGGTGTCGGCGAGCTGTTCGGATGTTTTTTGTTTGCCTTCGATGGCGAGGGCGATGACATGCGCGTCCGGGGAGATTTTCGCGAGGATGCGGTCTCCCTCCTTCTTTTTGACGATGTCCATGTCTGCCTCACTCAGCTGTTCGGGGGCTTTTTCGTCTGCGACTTCGATCAGATCGATTTTCGCATATGCGCCAAGCCGCTTCGTATATTCCTCGATGCCCATCTTCAAGTATTTCTCTTTCAGTTTTCCGACTGTTATGATTGTAATATTCACAGCGTTGTCCACCTTTTTTGAAAAGTTATTCACAATAGTTATGCACATATCCACACAGTCAGCTAGATGTTGTGTCCGATTGTACGTTCGTCACAATATATATTGGGACCTGGTCACAGTAACTGCATGTTGTGGATAACTTGACATCTTTTTTGACAGGTTCCATGGCAGGAAATGTTCCCTCGTTTGCAACGTACTCGTCAAGTGCCCGGTTTATATGGCTTTCACAGCTATAAATATTCAATTCTACCGCCTCTTCCGTATTTTATTTTCCCCACACACTTATGCACAAATTTTCTGTTTTATCCACAAACCCGGTTTTGTTGATAAAAAAAGCAGGCACAATAGCGCTTTCTCTGCTATCGTGCCTGCTGTGGATAACTAAACGGTTTTGGTTATGCACATGTGCATCAGAACGAGTTGCCGTCTTTCAGCACCATGTCAATTGTAACAGGCTTGCCGTCCCGGTACACTTTCATGGTCATCTTGTCGCCGACCCGCTTCTCGTTGTACAGGTGTTTCCGGAGTTCGACCATATTGGTGATCTTCTCCCCATCCATTTCCACTATTGTATCATACTTTTCAACGCCTGCTGTCTGAGCCGGAGTATTCCGGAACACTTCTGTGACAACGACGCCGTCTTTCACATCTTTCGGCAGCTTGAGAACATCCTGCTGCTGGGCCGGTATCGTGCGCAGGTCGAGCAGGGAGACGCCCATCGTCGGCCGGTTCACTTCGCCGGTCTCTTCCAGCTGCTCGATAATTGGCAGCGCCAGATTGATCGGGATGGCGAGGCCGATCCCTTCGACCGTTTCTTCAGAAATCTTCATGGAGTTGATGCCGATCAGCTGGCCCGCCATGTTGATAAGCGCACCGCCGGAGTTGCCGGGGTTGATGGCTGCATCCGTCTGGAGGACATCCGCCTGCCAGTCGATGTTGCCGTCATTGTTCAGGTCCACCGGAATGGAGCGGTCCTTGCCGGAGATGACGCCGACTGTGACGGATCCTGCGAAACCTTCGCCGAGCGGGTTCCCGATCGCGATGACCGATTCTCCTCGCTTCAGTGCATCCGAATCTCCGAACTCAATCGTCGCGCCGATATCTTTCGCGTCAACAGTCACGACAGCGAGGTCCGTCCAGATATCACTGCCGACCAGTTCTCCTTTCAACTTGGTGCCGTCTTCCAGAGAAACTTCCAGTGCATACGCATCCTCGACCACGTGGTGGTTCGTGACGATGTATGCTTTGCCGTTCTCTTTTTTGTACAGGACGCCTGACCCCGTACCGATCGCCTGCGGGGCAGAGGACTGCGGGGCAGAGGACTGCGACCAGAAATCCTGGCCGCTCTGCAGGTTGGTGATACCGACGACTGTGTCGAGTGATTTGCCGACAACGTCCGTGATGTCACTGCTGATGTCGACGCTCACCTGCTGGCTGCTGCCCGGAGTATCCTTGACGGTTCCTGCCGTCTTCTCGACCGTTCCGTCTTTCGTTCCGCCTGTCGCAAACATGAGCAGCCACACGAGCAGGCCGCCAAGTATGGCACCAAATAAGGCAGGCAAAAAGCCGCCTCTCTTCTTGGGCGGTTCAGGGGGCGGCGGCGGGGTCTGCCGTCTGTACACCGGCTCCTCCGGCGATGTCAGCGGCTCGGGGGTGTCCGCCATCCGTTCAGCGTCCGGTTCCGTCGGCCGATGCAGCCGATCCTCTTCTCGTTCTCGATTGTAGTCATCCATGGCACTCGTCCTTTCGATTCAATTGTCTCTTACCACTGTACCCCAATTTGCTGATTTTAAAATGGAATTAGAGGGGGTCTCGGTAATTTAGACGTCAGGGGAGGAGGAATCGTTCCATTAGGGAGAGGAAGTAGGTGAGCAGGCTTGCTCGGATGCCGGGATAGCTTGAGCGTTCTGTCGCCCGCTTGAGCGTTCCGCCGCTCGCTTGAGCGTTTCGCCGCCCGCTTGAGCGCATCGCCGCCTGCTTGAGCGTTCCGCCGCCTGCTTGAGCGCATCGCCGCATCGCCGTCAAAACAAAAACCCCCGCAGCTGCGGGGGTTCCTAATCACACGAGGACGAGATCGGTCGGATTTTCTGCATCGGTATCGTGCAGATGGACATATTCGCCGGTTATGATGCCGCATGTCTGCAGTGTCTGTTCGACGCTCATGCGGGCGAGGTCCTTCATGTTGTTGTCGCGGCTCAGGTGAGACAGGTAGATCTGGGTCTCTTTCTGGCTGATGACGTCGTTCATCGCGATGGCGGCGTCCTCGTTCGAGACGTGGCCGACGTCACTCAGGATCCGGCGTTTGACGCTCCATGGGTAGCGGCCCATCTGCAGCATGCCGACGTCGTGGTTCGATTCGAAGACGAACGAGTCGGCGCTTTTGATGATGCCTTTCATCCGGTCGCTGACATAGCCGGTGTCCGTGATGATCGCGAGTTTCCGGTCCGCTTCATGGAAGACGTAGAACATCGGATCGGCAGCATCATGAGAGACGGCGAACGACTCGACTGACAGGGAGCCGAACGACTGGACGGTTTCCATGTCGAACTGGAACCGCTGATCGAGCGGAATCTCCCCGACCAGGCCGTCCATCGCCTGCCATGTTTTCTGGTTGGCGTAGATCGGAACACCGTGCTTCCGAGCGAGTACGCCGATACCTTTGATGTGATCGCTGTGCTCGTGTGTGACAAAAATTGCATTTATATGTTTCATCGAACGGCCGATTTTCGCAAGCTGTGCTTCGATCCGCTTGGCGGTGAATCCGGCGTCGACCAAGTAAGCGCCCGTGTCATTTTCGATATAGATGGAATTCCCAGTGCTGCCACTGGCAAGAACGCTGAATCGCATAGCTCTTTATCTCCTTACCCGAGCTCCTCTTCGTTATCAAGGGGCTCCTTGTCGAGTTGAAACTCGATGACTTTTCCTTCGTTTGCGTTGAGGAAGTGATGTTCGATTTCCCCATCCTTCAATTTTACTTGAACATCCCAGGTCGGTGCAAATACTTGGGTTTCCGTCAGACGCACGAGCGTGGAATAGCCCATCTTGACATCGGTCACTTCGGATTCCTGTTTCAAAAGTCCTCGTGATGCAAGCGAACCGATGATCTCCAGAGGCGACAGGAGGTCTTTTTTATTGAAGTTCGCAAAGTTCTTCAGCATCCGCTGGTCATACGACTTCAGTTCCTCTTTGTCATCCCAGGAGACCGTCAGCATGGCACTCGGGCTGTAGTAGATCGGCCGGCCGTCGAATTGCTGGAAGAAGACCGCTTGCTGTTCGTCTTCATCCATTGACCACAGGACGTATTCACTGCCGTTCAGGATATATTGCGAAAGGAAGGCTTTGAAGTCATCCTTTTTCGCGTCTTCCAGCGGCAGCTTGTCCGTCAGGCTGGATGTCAGGACGTTATCTCCGGAAATGGATGTCTTCTGGCCCTTCAGATCTTTCAGCGACTCCTTCTTGAAATCCACGATATCTGCTGAAACGAAGGAGGCTTCCTTATCGATGAACGGCGGCAGCTTGTACTTGATCTTTTCCTGTTTCAGAATTTCCTCCATCGACGTCTTCCCCATCACTTCCACGTTCTGAATGTCCGCATTGCGGTTCAGATAAAGAGAATAGAGGAAGACGTTAAGGATTGAAAAGACAATGATGAAGATGGTTTTGGTTTTACTCCAGTCCAAGAAGGCCGCCTCCCTTCCGCGCCTGCACGTCCTTGAAGACTTCCCAATTCCCTTTGATGTAGTAGAACCAGTATGGCTCAAGCCTCATGACGCCTGTTTCCGTATCATGGAACATGAGATAACCCGGTTTGATTTCTTCAAGGCCGGTGGCATCAAGTTCATCGGATTCCTGCAGAACCTTCGCTACTTCTGTAGCAGCGGGCAGTGTCTTCTTATAAGTCTTAATAGGCGAATTCAATGTGTAGTACGGCCGGATATATTGATGGATCCGGTTATCCCCGAGGATTTCTGTGATCTCCGTTTCATTCGGGATATCGCTGAACACCGGCAGGCCGCCGTCATACAGCTGGAACTGGATATAGCGGGATACCGGGTTCATATAGGAATAGCGGTAGTCGTCGGTCCAGCCATTGTGGTCATTGACAAATTCGATGGATGTACTCATCAGTTCCGACGGGATGGCCAGCTCCTGACTGTCCGGCGGGTAGACGAACCGCAGCACTTTGGTCTTCGTATTGACGTTCATGAACGCATGGTCATCCCCATATTCCTCGGTATTCGTATCGATGAGATTACGCCTAACTGCATTCGGGTCGTTGAAGAGTGCGTCCTTGAACAGGGACGGGTTTATCTCCTCCACAATGTAGGTCGCGTGGTCCAGTTCCAGCGGTTCGTCCGCCACCGTCAGGGTTCTCGTCTCATCCACCGGCACTTCCTTGTAGCGGCCGAGCTGTTTTCCTTTTTTGATGATGGACTTCTGGAATTGCTGGGTATCCTCCATCTTCACTTTCGCCTTGTAGTGAGTTTTGCTCACCGTACTGACAAAGTGGATTTCCGGGAGGCTGTCTTCAGGGTTCCAATTGACGATAAGCCGGTTGAACAGTACTTCCGGTACGTTCTTGTCCTCGATTTCCAGGACGTCCTTATAGACGCCGATCGGCACTTCCCCCGGATAATAGAGTACGTACTGGTTGCTGCGTTTCAGAAGGGCATCCAGTTCAGCTGGCGTCATCTGCTGGTCGACAGCGGTCATCCCGAACATCTTCCACCTCATCATTTCAGACAGGACCGGCTCGATATCCTGAGGATCCGTCGTACCGAGCAGGTCGTCTTCCCCTAGCTTGAACACCCATTTGTACGGAAGCACGATATCTGACACCGGCCGTTTATCCGTTACATTTGTAACGGACCCCTCGACCGCCTGGTTCGAATCGATTGTTTTGAATTTCGGCGCATACGACCAGATCGAGAATGTGAAGGTGATGCTGAGTATGACGAGCAGCAGCAGCACTACGGACTTGATCGCTTCGATATGTCTCATACATCCCACTCCCCATCATCATGCTGTTCGTATGGCAGGGTGAAGAAGATCGTCGTGCCTTCCCCTTCCACACTGTGCGCCCAGATCTTGCCGCCGTGGGCATTGATCATCTCTTTGGCGATCGCGAGGCCGAGGCCGGTACCGCCCATCGCCCGGGAGCGCGCTTTGTCCGCCCGGTAGAACCGGTCGAAGATGCGGTTGACGTTCGATGGCGGAATGCCCATCCCTTCGTCCGAGATGCTGATCCGGATCTCGCCTTCGAGAACCGCCACATGGAAGCGGACGATGCCGCCGTCCGGCGAATACTTCAAGGCGTTCGAGATGATATTGTCGATGACCTGCGTCAGTTTGTCCGTATCGATCTCGACGAACAGGTCGTCCGGCGGAATGATGCGCCGGAAGCTGACATTCTCGGACTTCGAGAATTCAAATCGATCGATGATCGAGGTGAAGAACGTATTGAAGTCGACCCATTCGGTATTCAGCTCGTATTCGTTGCTGTCCATCCGGGAGAGCTTGAGCAGATCGTTGACGAGGCGGATCATCCGCTCCGTTTCCGTCTGAGTGACATTCAGGAAAGCCGGCGCGATATCTTCATTTTTCCAGGCACCGTCCGCCAATGCTTCCAGATAACTCCGCATCGTCGTCAATGGTGTCCGCAACTCATGCGAGACGTTCGAGACGAACTCGCGGCGCTCCATGTCGATCTTCTCCTGTTCCGTATTGTCGTGCAGCACGATGATCAGTCCGTTAACGAACCCCGTTTCGCGCTGGGTGACAGAGAACGTAGCACGCAGGATGGAAGGTTCCGTCTCCGTGCTGAAATCGAGCGGTATGGACTCGCGCATTTCGATCAGATCTTCGAAGGAGTACTCCTTCTCGATGCCGAGCAGGTTCGTGATCGGCCGGTTCAAGACGAGATCACTCGTCATCCCGAGCATGCCGAGTGCCGAATCGTTGATGAGGCTGACACGTCCTTTGCGGTCCGTCGAGATGACGCCGTCCGTCATGTTTTCAAGGACCGAGGCGAGCTTCCGCCGCTCGGCTTCTGTCGTCGACTGTGACTCGAGCAGCTGGTTCGTCAGATGGTTGAACGCAATGGCGAGCTGCCCCATCTCATCG
Source organism: Sporosarcina koreensis (assembly GCF_000826145.2). GTDB lineage: Bacteria > Bacillota > Bacilli > Bacillales_A > Planococcaceae > Sporosarcina > Sporosarcina trichiuri. The sequence continues at coordinate 33,587 of NZ_LN651335.1, read as the reverse complement.
TTCCCGTATACCTTTACTTTACGGGAGAAGTTCCCTTTCGCCATCGCCTGCGCCTGACGTCTCATATCGGAGATCGGCCGTGTGAACGTCTGGGCGATGAAGATGCCGATGATAATCGTGATGGTGAGGGAGACGGCGGCGCCGCCCGCAAGGATCCGGTTGATTTGATCGATCTGGGTGAACACGTTCTCGATATTTGACTCGACATAGAGGGCGCCGATCACTTCCATGCCGTCCATGATCGGGAATGCCTGGATCATGACCCGTTTCTCCGTACTCTTATCAAATCGCGTGACCGGCTGGGATGGAGTTTCCGAGATGATCGTCCGTTTGACAGTATCATCGGTCGACTTACGCCCGACGAGCGATTTTTGATGGTCGTATACGGAAGAAGCCAGTATCCTGTACTTCGAATCGACGACAAGGACTTCGTTGATATCATTCGAACTGAAGCCTGTCAGGACGGTCCGCAGGCTTGACTCCTGGGATGGATCATCTGCTGTCCGTTCCTTCAGCATCTCTTCCCTCACGCTGAACTCCACCAGGTTGATGCGGTCCTGAATGGAGTTTGTGAAATTCTCCTTTAATGTTGACTCCAGACCGCTTGAGAAGTACAGGCCGATGATCTGCAGCGCCAGCAGGATGAGCATGACGTAGATCAGGATGAACTTCACATGGATGGAGTTGAAGAATCCTGTTTTCCGCATGGATCAGTCCTGTTCCGGATCGCGCAGATAATACCCGACACCCCGGCGCGTCACGATCCAGGTCGGATGGCTCGGTGTGTCTTCGATCTTCTCGCGAAGTCTGCGGATGGTCACGTCGACTGTCCGGACATCGCCGAAATAGTCGTAGCCCCAGACGGTCTGCAGCAAGTGCTCCCGTGTCATCACCTGGCCGATGTGGTTTGCCAGGTAATGCAGCAGTTCGAACTCCCGGTGGGTCAGTTCGATCGTCTCCCCGCGTTTTTGTGCGAGGTAGGCATCCGGCTGGATGACAAGGCTGCCGACGGTGATATCGTTCGTTTCCTCTTCCGCTTCATCGGCTGCGGTCTTCTGATGGCGCCGCAAGTTCGCTTTGACCCGGGCAATCAGTTCCCGTGTCCCGAACGGCTTGGTCACGTAATCATCGGCCCCGAGCTCAAGGCCGAGCACTTTGTCGATCTCGGAATCTTTCGCTGTCAGCATGATGATCGGGAAGTCGTACTTCTTCCGGACTTCCCGGCAGACTTCCATGCCGTCCTGTTTCGGCAGCATGATATCAAGCAGCATGATGTCCGGCTGCACCTCTTCCACCTTCTCCAGCGCTTCGTCTCCGTCGTATGCTGTATAGACGGTGAACCCTTCTTTCTTCAGGTTGAATTCCAATATATCCGCAATCGGCTTCTCGTCATCGACGACGAGGATCGTTTTGTTTTGCATCTGTCCTACCCTTTCCGGCCGAGTCGGCACATTTACTTGGTATCCTTTTACTCTACCATTCTTCGGGTGTTTTCGCACGTTCCAATCATTTCATGATAAGGGGCTGAATGCAGTCAGGAAAGGGGTTCAGCGAACATGCCCCGGTTATTTCCCGGGGAATATTTCCCGATTGCTGTCGAAATTTCCCGCTCAAAAAAGCACTTCTCCAGCCGCCGGCAGGCAGTCGGAGAAGTGCTGTTCAAGTTTGTTTACGGACGCCAGACGCTTTTGATGACGTTCGTCTGTGTGCGGTCCGGACCGACGGAGAACATGGAGATCGTGACGTCCGTCAGCTGGGAGATGCGTTCGAGATAGTGGCGCGCGTTGTCCGGCAGTTCATCCAATGACTTGCACTGGGTGATGTCTTCCGACCAGCCCGGCATCTCTTCGTAGATCGGCGTGCATTTCGCAAGCATGTTGAGGTTCGCAGGGTACTCCGTAATGGTTTCCCCTTCGTACTCGTACGCTGTGCAGATTTTTACGGTATCGAGTCCGGTCAGGACGTCGATCGAGTTCACGGACAGGTCTGTCAGTCCGCTGACACGGCGTGCATGACGGACGACGACAGTATCGAACCAGCCGATACGGCGCGGACGGCCAGTCGTTGTGCCGAACTCCTTGCCGACCGTACGGATCTGGTCACCGATTTCATCGAACAACTCCGTCGGAAATGGGCCGTCACCAACGCGGGAAGTGTACGCTTTACACACACCGACGACGTGATCGATCTTCGTCGGGCCGACGCCGGATCCGATCGTCACACCGCCCGCGACCGGGTTGGAAGACGTGACGAATGGGTATGTCCCCTGGTCAATGTCGAGCATGACGCCTTGCGCGCCTTCGAACAAGACACGGCGTGCCTGGTCAAGTGCATCGTTCAGCACTTTCGATGTATCCGTTACATACTTCGCGAGTTCCTGGCCGTAGCCATAGTACTCCTCCAAGATATCTTCGAGCTTGAAGCCTTCCGTATCGTACATCTTTTCGAACAGGCGGTTCTTGTCCTGCAGGTTCATGCGCAATTTCGCTTCGAACACTTCGTAATCGAGCAGGTCCGCCATGCGGATGCCGACACGGGCCGCTTTGTCCATGTAGGCAGGTCCAATCCCTTTACCTGTCGTGCCGATCTTGTTCTCCCCGCGGCTCTCTTCCTCCACGAGGTCCTGCTTCAGGTGATACGGCAGGATGACGTGAGCACGATTCGAAATACGCAGGTTGTCCGTATTGACACCACGGTCCTGCAGGCCTTTCAATTCACTGACGAGCGCTTTCGGATCAACGACCATACCGTTTCCGATTACGGATGTCTTCTCTTTATAAAAAATGCCGGATGGCACGAGGTGAAGTTTGTACGTATCTCCGCCGAAGATGATCGTATGGCCGGCGTTGTTTCCGCCCTGATACCGTGCGATGACTTCTGCGTTCTCCGAAAGGAAATCGGTGATCTTCCCTTTCCCTTCATCTCCCCACTGTGTTCCGACAACTACTACTGATGGCATTCTAAAGCACCTCCGCTGGATGCGTCTGCATCCTCATTCAAACAGCTTTCATTGTACCAACTCCGCCATGCCGCGTCAAGAAAAAACACGAACGTTAGAGAACTGCTAATCTCTCACATTCGTGTTTAGGCACCGAACGAATCATGCTGCGACCAGTCGATGTTGAGGAACTTGTTATATTCTTTCGCAAAGGCGAGCGTGACGGTGCCGGTCGGGCCGTTCCGCTGCTTCGCGATGATGATTTCAATCATATTCTGATTCTCGGTCTCTTTGTCGTAGTAGTCTTCCCGATACAGGAATGAGACGATATCGGCATCCTGCTCGATACTCCCCGATTCCCGAAGGTCGGACATCATCGGACGCTTGTCCTGCCGCTGTTCCACTCCCCGGGACAGCTGCGACAGGGCGATGACCGGAACCTTCAGCTCACGGGCGAGCGCCTTCAGTGAGCGGGAAATCTCCGATACTTCCTGCTGGCGGTTCTCGCCGGAGCGGCCGCTGCCCATGATGAGCTGCAAGTAGTCGATCATGATCATGCCGAGCCCGTGCTCCTGCTGGAGACGGCGGCATTTCGAGCGGATTTCGTTGATACGGATGCCGGGTGAGTCGTCGATGAAGATCCCGGCGTTCGACAGGCTCCCCATCGCCATCGTGAGCTTACGCCAGTCCTCGGCTTCAAGGTTCCCGGTCCGCAGTACGGACGCGTCTATATTGCCTTCTGCACAGAGCATCCGCATGACGAGCTGCTCGGCGCCCATCTCAAGGCTGAAGATCGCAACGTTCTCATCCGTCTTCGTCGCGACGTTCTGCGCGACGTTCAGGGCGAACGCCGTCTTCCCGACAGACGGACGGGCGGCGACGATGATCAGGTCGTTGCGCTGGAACCCGGCTGTGATCTGGTCGAGGTCGCGGAATCCGGTCGGCACCCCGGTGATATCGCCTTTCCTCGTATGGAGGATTTCGATATTGTCGTACGTCTCCACAAGGACGTCCTTGATGTGCCGGAAGTCACCGGCGTTTTTCCGGTTGGCGACTTCCATCATCTTCTTCTCGGCTTCCGACAGCAGTTCCTCGACTTCGTCTTCCCGCGTATAGCCGTCTTCCACGATTGTGGTGGCCACCCGGATAAGGCGGCGCAGGAGCGCTTTCTCTTCGACGATCCGGGCATAGTATTCGATATTGGCGGCAGTCGGCACGGAGTTCGCAATTTCGGTCAAATACGAAATCCCGCCGACGTCCTCCAGCTCTTTCTTGGCAGACAGCTCTTCTGTGACAGTCACCACATCGATCGCCTGTCCCTTGTCACTAAGAGCGAGCATCGTCGCAAAGATCTTCTGATGCGACGTCCGGTAGAAATCGTCCTCCATCAGCACCTCGGCCGCGGTGATCAGTGCCTGCGGCTCGAGGAAGATGGCGCCGATGACGGACTGCTCGGCTTCGTTATTGTGAGGCGGGGTGCGATCTATCATTTGATCCATCAGCCTGTCTCCTTATCATTCTTCTGTAACGTGGACTTTCAGCACCGCGCTGACGTCATGGTGAAGCTTCACCGGCACGTTCGTGTAGCCGAGCGCCCGGATGGCATCAGGCAGCTCCATCTTGCGTTTGTCGATCTTGATGCCGTGCTGCTTCTCCAGGGCGGCTGCAATCTGCTTGGATGTCACCGAGCCGAACAGGCGGCCGTCCTCGCCGGATTTCGCTTTCAGCTCGACAGTGAGCCCTTCCACTGTCTCTTTCAACTGTTTCGCTTCCTGCAGTTCCTGCTCTGCGTCTTTGGCCTGGCGGTTCTTCTGGCCTTCCAGCCTGCTCAGCTCAGCAGGCGTCGCCTCGACAGCCATATTGTTCTTCAGTAAGAAGTTCTGTGCATATCCGACGGAGACTTCCTTGACGTCCCCTTTTTTCCCTTTACCTTTAACATCCTTCAAAAAAATCACTTTCATGATCAGTCTCCCCTTTCTTGGTCATTCAGGATCACTTGCTTCAGTTGGGCCTCGGCCTCCTCGACCGTTCCGACGGACAGCTGGGCTGCCGCATTGGTCAGATGGCCGCCGCCGCCCAGCTCTTCCATCACCCGCTGGACGTTCAGCTCCCCGAGCGAACGGGCGCTGATACCGATCTTGCCGTCTGCCCGCGGTGCAATGACGAAGGAGGCCGATACCCCCTGCATCGTCAGCAGGATGTCCGCCGTCTGGGCGATGAGAACCGAGTTGTACGGTTCCCCGTTCTGCCCTTTCGCGACAGCGACACCGCCATCCATGATGTCCACCGTCTCAATCAGACGGGAGCGCTCGATGTACGTTTCAATATTCTCCTTCAGCAGACGCTGCACGAGGACCGTGTCCGCCCCGTTCGTCCTAAGATAGGACGCCGCTTCGAATGTCCGCGAACCGGTACGCAGCGTAAAACTTTTCGTATCGACGACAATGCCCGCAAGCATCGCGGTCGACTCGAGCATCGTCAGCTTCTCATTCTTCGGCTGGTATTCGATCAGCTCCGTCACGAGTTCCGCTGTGGACGACGCATACGGCTCCATATAGACGAGCATCGTATTCTGGACGAATTCCTCGCCCCGCCGGTGATGGTCGATGACGACGAGCTTCTCGGCTTTGTCGATGACCCGTTCGTCGATCACCATGCTCGGTTTGTGCGTGTCCACGATGACGACGAGCGAACGGCCTGTCATCTTCGCGAGCGCTTCGTCCGGGTGGATGAAGTGCTCATACAGCTCCGGATCCTGTTCGATTTCCTGGATCAGCCGGTTGACACTGGCATCCAATTCGTCGAAATTCACGACGACGTATCCCTCCACATTGTTCATGCGTGCCATTTTCCGGACGCCGATGGCTGCCCCGATTGCATCCATGTCCGGCATCTTATGACCCATGACGAAGATCTGGTCGCTGCCCTGGATCAGGTCACGCAGCGCATGGGAGATGACCCGCGCGCGCACACGCGTACGTTTCTCGACGGGATTGGTCTTTCCTCCGAAGAATTTCAGCTTGCCGTCCGACCGTTTGATGGCCACCTGGTCACCGCCGCGTCCGAGGACGAGGTCGAGACTGGACTGTGCGAGTTCGCCGAGTTCGATCAGCGATTCGGAGCCGGCACCGACACCGATACTTAATGTCAGGCCGTTGCTCTGTTTGGCTGTCTTCTCCCGGACATCGTCGAGGATGGCGAACTTTGTCTTTTCCAGCTCACTGAGCATGGATTCGTTGAAGACCGCGAGGAACCGGTCGGAGGCCACCCGTTTGACGAAGATGCCGTTGTCTGCGCCCCAAGTGTTGATAAGCGATGTGACCAGCGAGTTGAGCTGACTTCTGGTCTGGTCGTCCATCGTCTGGGCCAGCTCGTCATAATTGTCGACGAGCAGGATGCCGATGACGGTGCGGTCTGCATAATATAACGACTCGATTGCACGTTTCTTCGTTACATCAAAGAGATAGATGAGCCGGTCTTCCGCTTTATAGACAAGGCGGAAGGACCGCTCGCCCACTTTCAGGAACAGGTCCTCGGGCACATCATCTTTGAGGAGCGGACGGAACTGCTCAGACAGTTCGAACAGCTCTTCGCCGATCAGCGATTCTTCCTCGAAAATCTGAGCGGCAAACGGATTCGCCCATTCGATGAATTGCTTTTCGTTCAGCAGAATGATGCCGATCGGGAGTTCCAGCAATGCTTCTTCCCCGACCTTCTTCATCCGATAGGACATCGTTTCGATATGCTTTTCCGTGTCCACGTATGTCTGTTCTTCAAGTTTCCAGGAAGCGCCGATCAGCGCAAAAAACAGGACGGTATAGGTAAGCCCGACCCAGAAATTGAACAGGAACAGGAAGACGGCCGCAAGTACGCCGAGGAGTGAGATGGCGGCCAGCGGATAACGGATTCTCCGTTTTCTAAAAAAAGATGTCATGTCTCATCCTCCTAGTTCACCTTGTCATTTCCGATCCAAGCGCGGATGTTGATGGCCGTGTCAAGAGTTCCGAGTAGAATGGTCATCGGGTTCAGCATCAGTGCAAAAATCGTGGCGATGACCGTGACCGCACGAGGCGTCTTCCGCTCATGGAGGAAGTAGTAGATCAGCGACAGTCCCTGCAGCAGGAAGGCAAACCGCAGGATCAAAATGGCGTTCATGTAGATCAGGTATCCCGTGGACGTCGTGTCTTTCCCTAAAAAGAAGGACAGCAGCACGACAGCTGCGTACACGACAATCGTCGCGAATGGCAGTTTCATCTCGCGGAATGGCGGGAACTTCTGTACGTCCGCTCCGACGCGGCCTGCCGTATAGAAGTTTGCAGCCACGAACAGATAACCGCCGAAAAGGGATGACAGCATCACCATCGCCGGTATAGTCGAACGGTAGTACTGGAATGTGTCGTCAATGGTCTTCTGTGCGTCTTCCGGAAGGGTGCCCATGTCCGACATGAAGTCGGTCATTCTCTGCTGCGCCTGCTGGAACATATCCATCATGGCATCAATCGCATTGAATTGGAAAAAGAGGACCCCGCCCACATATGTAGCAACAATGGACAGCAGCAGAGCTGTCCCTGCAGCCATCACTGTATAGAATTTCGATTTTCCCGCCCGGACAGCTTCCCCCATGACAAACCCGATCACGACCAGTGTCAGGGCTGCCGGAATGGAAAGAAATCCGCCTAACAGCGCTGAAATCAGAACAGCGGCAACGGCCACCAAAAGTGAAGCACTTCTGTCGTAACGAAGGCGGTAGAGCATGATAGGCAGCGGTATGAAGAAAAGAGTCACGCTGCCAAGCAGCGGTATGAAAAGACTGACCGCAAACAGTACTGCAAACAGGGCGATCATCATGGCCCCGTATGTCAGTTTCCGTGCATTGTCCTGCATAATCTGGATTCCTCCGGTTCGTCATACATCTCTTTAAAAAAATACATCCTGCCCGTATCGCAAGCCGGATGTTCCCCTTTGATTGTATCACGATTGGGGACTAGAAACCAAAGCCTGACAGCCGGCCCGTGCCAGGTCTGAATAGAAAAACCGTCTTGCTCTCCCGGAGTACGGGACAGCAGGACGGTTTTATAGGTCGGGTCTTATTTGTCTTCTGCTACGAACGGTAGCAAAGCCATGATCCGTGCGCGTTTGATAGCGGAAGTCAGTTTACGCTGATACTTCGCGCTAGTGCCTGTGACGCGGCGCGGCAAGATCTTTCCACGCTCAGAAATGAATTTCTTGAGCAGGTCCGCATCTTTGTAGTCGATGTGTGTAATATTGTTAGACGTGAAATAACATACCTTACGACGTCTTTTTCCTCCACGACGTGGTGCCATAATCGTTTCTCCTCCTTCGTAACCGGATGGTCGGAACCGCTTCGATCAGAATGGCAGGTCGTCGTCCGATACTTCGATCGGACCGCCGCCAGATGAAAACGGATCATCATCGGTGCGTGTATAGTTCTGCTGGTTCGGTTGATAAGATGGCTGATTCTGCTGCTGATTCTGATTATACGGACGGTCATACTGCTGGTTTCCGTACGATGGAGCCCCGCCTTGTGAGCCGGAACGATCCGGATTCGCATTTTTCGGTTCCAGGAACTGCACGCTGTCTGCCACCACTTCCGTCATGAACACACGCTTGCCGTCCTGTCCTTCGAAGTTGCTTGTCTGAATGCGTCCGTCGACACCCGCCAGGCTTCCTTTGCGCAGGAAGTTCGCCGTGTTCTCCGCCTGTTTCCGCCAAGCTACACAGTTGATGAAATCCGCTTCCCGGTCTCCCTGCTGGTTCGAGAACGGACGGTTCACGGCCAGTGTGAAGCGGGTCACCGCGATTCCACTCTGTGTATATTTGAGTTCAGGATCTTTTGTCAATCGGCCGACCAATACGACACGGTTAATCATCAGAATTCAACCTCCCTCATCGTTGTGTACGCTCTATTCTAAATTATGCGTCGAGGCGAACAGCCATATGACGAAGGATGTCTTCGTTGATGTTCGCAAGACGTGTGAATTCGTCGATTGCTTCTGCGCCTGCGTTGAGTGTCACCAGCTGGTAGAACCCTTCACGCAAGTCGTCGATTTCGTATGCAAGACGGCGCTTGCCCCACTCTTTCGACTCGATGATCTCCGCACCGTTAGAAGTTAGGATACCGTCGAAACGTTCGATCAATGCTTTTTTCGCTTCGTCTTCTACGCTTGGGCGAATGATGTACATGATTTCATACTTTCTCATCTGTAGTCACCTCCTTATGGACTTGGGCCCTGCTGCTTGGCAGCGGGCAAGGAGTAAGTAAATTTGTTTACTCACATCAATATATATTACCATAGATATGATTGGAAGACAAGCGTTGGTGAGGGGTAATTTGAATGAAGAGGGTAACGGTGTTGCACGGCTGTCTTACATGGAACACGTGATTTCCGTTTCGGGGGCGGGCGTTAAGCCTCCTCAGTCGCTTTGCTCCTTGCGGGTTCTTAACTGGCCCGCTAATCCCCGGGCCGCCAGGACGGCGGTCATGCAGCCGTTGCCGCAGGACGCGGCGTTCCTAGGCTGCCAGGAGTCGGCGCCCTTCACTACAATCACTGGAGAATCCTTTCAATAGGAAGTTGACTTCGGTGAACATGCGATTCCCATCCCGGTGGTGGAATAGAGATAGAACAATCCAGCAGGAGGCGTATATATGAGAGTTTCAGAGGAGCCGGTGAAGGTGATTGATCTGGATCTGCAGAAGGTGGCGCGTCAGGGGCTTTGGCTGACGGTTGTGGTGACGGCGGGATTGTTGTTGGCGGACGCGGTGATCCGTCTGCTGCTGCGGCAGGAGTATATGTTTTCGGTCACTGTCTGGAAAGTGCTCGGTGTGGTCGGCGGGTATTTTGTGCTGATTGTCGTCCATGAGCTGTTCCATTTGGTCGGGTTCCGGCTGTTTGCGCATGTGCCGTGGCGCAAGATGATCGTCGGGGTCAATCTGAAGCTAGGTATTGCATATGCGACGACGGACGAATGGATGACGAACAAGGCGATCCGCAAGGCGCTGCTGCTCCCCTTCTGGACGACAGGTGTCATCCCGGCACTGGCGGGGCTGTGTCTGTCGGACGGGGCGCTGCTGACGCTCGGTGGTCTGCTGATCGGCGGTGCGGCCGGGGATTTCGCTATGTACCAGGAACTGCGACACTGTCCGGACGAGTGGCTGGTCAAGGATGACCCCGAACGGCCGCGGCTGTATCTGCATGAACGGGTGGAGTGAAGAGACAGACAGAAAGGCCGCACGGATCGATGTCCGTGCGGCCTTTCTGTCTGTCTTATACGTTGAAACGGAAGAGCATGACGTCGCCGTCCTGGACGACATAGTCTTTTCCTTCTAGACGGACTTTGCCCGCCTCTTTTGCAGCCGCCATGGAACCGGCCGCCATGAGGTCTTCGTACGCGACCGTTTCCGCTCGGATGAAGCCCCGTTCGAAGTCGGTATGGATGACGCCGGCACACTGTGGAGCTTTCATCCCTTTCCGGAATGTCCATGCCCGCACTTCCTGCACACCCGCCGTGAAGTAAGTCGCAAGGCCGAGCAGGCGGTAGGCGGCGCGGATCAGCTGATCGAGTCCTGATTCCTGAATCCCGAGTTCGTCGAGGAACATCTGTTTTTCGTCTTCATCGAGTTCCGCCATTTCTTCTTCGATCTTCGCACAGACGACGATCACTTCCGCGTTGTCCTTCCGGGCGAAGTCCTTCACCGACTGGACATACTCATTGTTCTCCGCGTCTGCAATTTCATCTTCGGAAACGTTTGCGACATACAGCATCGGCTTGATGGTCAGCAGATGCATCCCTTTGACGACCGCTTGCTCTTCCGGTGTCAAGTCGACGGAACGTGCGGAGTCCCCTGCTTCGAACGCTTCTTTCAGTTTCAGCAGCACCGGCTCCTCCATCATCGCTTCCTTGTCCTTCTGCTTCGCCATCTTGGTCACCCGCTGAAGACGCTTGTCGACGCTTTCCATGTCAGCGAGGATCAGTTCCAGGTTGATGACCTCGATGTCAGACACCGGATCCACCTTCCCGCTGACGTGTGTAATGTTTTCATCCGCGAAACACCGGACGACCTGGCAGATGGCGTCCGTCTCCCGGATGTGCGAGAGGAACTTGTTGCCGAGCCCTTCCCCTTTGCTCGCCCCTTCGACGATTCCCGCGATATCAGTGAATTCGAACGCCGTCGGTACGGTCTTTTTCGGCACGACGAGCTCCGTCAGTTTCTGGAGCCGCTCGTCCGGCACTTCGACGATCCCGACGTTCGGGTCGATCGTACAGAACGGATAGTTCGCCGCCTCCGCCCCCGCTTTTGTAATTGCATTGAACAATGTCGACTTCCCGACGTTCGGAAGACCGACGATACCAGCTGTCAAAGCCATATTATTCCCAACCTTTCTTGGTCCGTAAATTATCATATTTTCTTTTTTTGATTGTCGTTGAGGTACTTGATTTCATCTTACAGCCAGCATGCCGCTTCATCAGGCAGCTCTTCCATTATAAGGAGCACACACAGTTCTGTCCATTCAGTCCTGCTGTGCTGCGTGCTCCGTGACCCGCTTCATCTTCTTCGCGAATTCGTTCCGCGGGATCATGATGCTGTGACCGCACCCCTGGCACTTGATACGGATGTCCGCACCCATGCGGATGATCTTCCAGGAGTTGGTCCCACACGGGTGCTGTTTCTTCATCTCCACTACATCATGCAGTCCGAACTGTTTCCCTTCCATACCGCATCCTCCTCTTCCAACCTCGTAATAGGCACGTGTATAAACGTGCTTTTCTTTGAGTATACTTCAGGACACCATCCATTCCCACTACTATTCCTGGACAGGAGCCTGATTATGCGAAACTTCGATCATGCCGAATTGAACATCCGTATCCACTACAAAGAAACCGGAGCCGTCTGGAAGCTGAGCACATTGTTTCTCGACAACATCCCCTTCACAACAAAAGAAGTACTGTTCCTCTGTATCGGAACCGACCGATCGACCGGTGATGCGCTCGGCCCGCTGATCGGTTCCCTGCTGACGGAGAACAAGCTGTTCCCGTATCAGGTGATCGGCACGCTGGAGAACCCGCTGCACGCCCTGAACCTCGAGGAGACGATCGCCCTCATCCAGCGGCATCATCCGGATGCTTTCCTTGTCGCCATCGATGCGTGTCTCGGGAAAAGTGACTCCGTCGGCCAGCTGCTCATCCAGGACGGCCCTCTCCATCCCGGCAAGGCGGTCGGGAAAGAACTCCCTGCCGTCGGTAATCTTGCCATCAAAGGCGTCGTCAATATCGGCGGGTTCATGGAGCATTCCGTTCTCCAGAGCACCCGGCTGCACCTGTCCTACGAAATGGGACGAACTGTTTCACGCGCTATGCAGCTCGCCTCGGGGCGGTCAAAGACCAAGCAGACGCATGACCATCACGATGACCGCCACCACGGCGATCGCAGGGATGAAATTCGCTACACGGATCTTCGTCAGGCCGATTAAGTTCAGACCGATGGCAAAGATCATCAGACCGCCTGTCGCTGTCATCTCGGAGATGAAAAGCTGAAGCAGATCATCGGGCACAACCCGGCTGATCTGCGTGGAGAACAGCGTGATAATCCCCTGATATAAGAACACCGGCACCGCCGCGAACAGGACGCCGATGCCAAGCGTCGAACTGAGGATGATCGCCGTGAAGCCATCGATGATCCCTTTCATCATCAGGACGGAATGATCATTGCGGAGACCGCTGTCAATGGCGCCGATGATCGACATCGAACCGATGACGAAAATCATCGTCGCTGTCACAAACCCCTGTGAAATGCCTGGTCCATCTTTCTGGACAGGCATTTTGGATTCCAGCCATTTCCCGGCCTGTTCCATCATGTGATCAACATTTACCCACTCGCCGATCACCGAGCCGAGAACAATACTGATGATCACAATGAGCAGCTGTGTGCTCTCGAATGTCATCTGGATCCCGATTGCCATGACCGCTAATGCAATCCCATACATGACGGTCTGTTTCATGCGGTCCGGTATGTTTTTAAAGATCCTGCCGATCAAGGATCCTGCAATAATAAGCGCTACGTTTACAAGCGTTCCATATAACACCACGACGTCCACATCCTGATCTGTAAAAAATAAAACCTATCCCGCCGCTGCGGAATAGGTACACGGTCAATCATTCAGCATATCCATGATCCGTTCAAAGTCTTCTTCAGAGAAAAATTCGATTTCAATCTTCCCTCTGTTCTTTGTTTTCTTGATGGATACATTCGTGCCGAAATGCTCTCTCAGTGTTGTTTCCTGCTCAATCAAAAAGACATCTTTCTTATCGTTCTTCTTCGTTGTTTCACGTGAAACATTATCGTTCAGCTTCTGGACGAGTGCCTCGAGCTGACGGACATTCAAGCCTTCTTTCATCGTCTTTTCAGCGATAATACCAATCTGTTCTTTCTTTCGCAGGCCAAGCAGCGTCCTGCCATGCCCCATTGACAACTTGCCGTCCGTAATCTCTTTCCGGACCTTTTCCGGCAATGCGAGCAGACGGATATGATTGGCGATATGCGGGCGGCTCTTCCCAAGCCGGAATGCGAGTTGTTCCTGTGTCAGACTGAGGCTGTCCATCAGGTTCTGATAGGCTTCCGCTTCCTCGATGGGAGACAGGTCTTCCCGCTGAAGGTTTTCCAAGATCGCCAGTTCCATCGATTCGGCGTCCGTCAGCTGGCGGACGACCGCAGGAATCTCTTTCAGACCGGCAAGTTTCGCAGCCCGGAACCGGCGCTCCCCTACGACGATTTCGTTTGCCGATCCGACTTTGCGGACGATGATCGGCTGCAGAACCCCGTGCTCTTTTATGGACGCACTTAATTCCTCGATCGCTGATTCATCGAACCGTTTCCTCGGCTGATATGGATTGACTGTGATGCTTTTCAGATTGATCTGCTCAACTGTTTCCGCTTGTGCAAGTGACTCTCCTGGAAATAATGCGTTGATGCCTTTGCCAAGACCTTTAGCCATTATGAACCACTTCCTTTGCCAGCTCTAAGTAAACTTCCGCACCCCGTGATCGTGCATCATAGATGATGATCGGCTCCCCGTGACTCGGTGCTTCGCTCAACCGTACGTTCCGCGGGATGATCGTTTTATAGACCTTGTCCTGGAAATACTTCTTCACTTCGTCGATTACCTGGATCCCCAAGTTGGTACGCGCGTCGAACATCGTCAGCAGTACCCCGTCGATCACGAGCTGTTCGTTCAAGTGCTTCTGAACAAGCCGGATCGTGCTCAGCAGCTGGCTCAGTCCTTCGAGCGCATAGTATTCGCATTGCACCGGGATAATGATCGAGTCGGAAGCAGTGAGTGCATTGATCGTCAGCAGTCCGAGCGATGGCGGACAGTCGATGATGATATAATCATAGTCCTCTTTCACTTCCTGGATGGCATGTTTCATACGCACTTCCCTGGAAATGGTGGACACCAGTTCAATTTCCGCACCTGCGAGCGAGATGGTAGCGGGCACGCAGTCCAGCTGCGGCACTTTTGTCGGCAGAATGACATTCTTCATTGGGACATCGTCAATGAGGATATCGTAGATGCAATTCTGTACATCCCCTTTGTTGATGCCCGCGCCGCTCGTTGCGTTTCCCTGCGGATCGGTATCGATCAGCAGTACTTTCTTTCCGATATGTGCAAGACAGGCGCTGAGGTTCACGGAGGTTGTTGTCTTTCCGACGCCGCCTTTTTGGTTGGCTATTGCGATGATTCTACCCAAACGAGCACCTGCTTTCTTTCCAGCATTCAAACTACATGATGACCTGCTGACCCTTGTTCTATCTTTCAGTTTACCAAAACCGCACGGGAATTGGTACGGATAACAGCGCAAAAACTCTTGCATTGACGATTGCAAGAGTCATTGACGTGAGAAACTCATTTCGATTTCGGGATTTTCACGGTGAATGTATAGAAGTCTTCCGAGTCCTCTTCTTCCGTCGTAAGATCGATCCCACTTTTCGTCACCATGGTCAGTGACTGGCGGATTGTATTGACAGCAATCCGGACATCCTTGCTCACGGATTTGCGCTTTGGTGCCTGCTTCTTCTCTTCTTTCGGCTTCAGCACTTCCTGAATGCGGGCTTCCAACTGTTTGACGTTCAGCCCTTTTTCAAGCGTTTCCTGAAATACCTGCCGCTGCAGATCGGGATCCTTCAAAGCAATCAATGCCCTCGCATGGCGCTCCGACAATTCTTTCGAGAGAATGGCCTGCTTGATCTCCTCCGGAAGTTTGAGCAGCCGCATTTTATTGGCAATGGTCGACTGTCCTTTTCCAAGGCGCTGTGCCAGTGCTTCCTGTGTAAGCGAATGCAGTTCGAGCAGCTGCTCATACGCATAGGCCTCTTCGATTGCAGTCAGCTCTTCCCGCTGCAAGTTCTCGATCAGCGCGATGGAAGCCGTTTCTTTGTCGTCCAGATTGCGGACGATGGCCGGGACTTCTGTCCAGCCGAGTTTTTTCATCGCCCGGTAGCGGCGCTCTCCGGCAATGATTTCATAACTGTCCTCTTCTGTCTGTCGGATGACGATCGGCTGGATGATACCATGTGTATGGATAGTGCGCGCAAGCTCTTCTATTTTTTCTTCAGAGAATATTGTGCGGGGCTGAAAGCGGTTCGGTGAAATGAGGTCGATGCGGATCTGTTCCACCGATTCATTCACCAAAGGCTGTTCAGCTTCTTCGATTGGAGGGAGCCCTTTTTCACTATTCCCAAAAAAACGTGAAAAAGTATTTTTCATTCCAGACACCACCTTCTAAAGACTATCCTCTGTTGTACTTCCACTCAGTGGCTGCAGAGAGGATGAATACCACCCGCCATCCGCTCGTCTGCTGAACTGAATGGCAACAGTCCTGTCATGTCCTGACTGACCGTACATACGTAACAAAGCGTCTTGATAACCGCTGATTCTATAAAACGATGCAGTAATGTTCCACGTGAAACAGTTGGATTATCGGATAGGCGTCTTATTCGGCGTGCCTGGTTTCCGTGGATATTTAGCAGGTGTTTTCTTATTCTTTGAAAAAATGAATACCGTACGTTCACTCGCTTCAAGAGGAAGCGAGAATGTATATTCATCTTCTAACACAACGCCGAGAGTTTCAAGTGCTTTTTTTGCATCTGTAAGTTCGTCTTCGGCGGCTGCACCTTTCATGGCGATGAACTGCCCCCCTACTTTCAGAGCGGGAACACATAGTTCTGCCAATACACTCAGCCGCGCCACTGCCCGGGCAGTCACGATGTCGAACCGCTCCCGGTATGCGGGATTCTGACCGAACTCCTCTGCCCGTGCATGGACAAACTGCACATCTTTCAGCTGCAGCTGGTCTGCCAGTTCATGCAGGAATGTGATCCGTTTGTTGAGCGAATCAACAATGGTCACATGTAGGTCCGGGAAGCAGATCTTCAGCGGAATGCTTGGAAATCCCGCCCCGGCACCGACATCACACAGTGCGGCTTCCTTATCGAAATCCGCAAAGAAAGCGGCGGATACCGAATCATAGAAGTGTTTTAAATAGACGGATGGCGCATCCGTGATGGCTGTTAAGTTCATCTTTTCATTCCACTCGACCAGCAGCTCGAAATACTTCCGGAACTGTGCAGCCTGATGGTCGGACAGGGAAATGCCTTTTTCGTTGAGAGCTGCAATGAATTGTTCTTCGTTCACTGGAATCCACCTTTCAAAAAAAAGCTAATACGGACTGGATATCCGTATTAGCTGACAGTCAGCCGGATATTTTCGCGATTTTCCCCTGCTCAATATAGACGAGAAGGATGGAGATATCGGCAGGATTGACTCCCGAGATCCGGGAAGCCTGCGCAATGGACAACGGACGCACTTCACTCAGATTGGCCCGCGCCTCTTTGGCGATTCCAGAGATGGCGTGGTAATCAATGCCGTCCGGGATCCGTTTGTTCTCCATCTTTTTCATCCGGTTCACTTGCTGCATCGCTTTTTCGATGTAGCCTTCGTACTTGATGGAGATTTCCACCTGTTCCGCGACGTCAGGCGTGCACGGAACGTCAGGCGGAACGACTTTGCTGATCTCCGAGTACTTCATCTCCGGACGTTTCAGCAGGTCAGCGGCTTTCATCGGCTCGCGGAGCGGCGTGCCTCCTGCTGCTTCGATGATGGCCTGTACGTCTTCTTCCGGTTTTATGGAAATTGCACGCAGCCGTTCGATCTCTTCCTCGATCTGCTGTTTCTTCACGATGAACTTGGCGTACCGTTCATCGGTGATCAGGCCGAGGGAATGGCCGATGTCCGTCAGCCGCAGGTCGGCATTGTCATGACGGAGCAGCAGACGGTATTCCGCACGTGATGTCAGGAGACGATACGGTTCGCTTGTCCCTTTCGTCACGAGGTCATCGATCAGTACACCAATGTAGGCGTCTGCACGGCCAAGTACGGTTTCGTCTTTACCGAGGACGTTACAAGCTGCGTTGATGCCTGCCATGATACCCTGCGCTGCGGCTTCTTCGTATCCTGACGTCCCATTGATCTGTCCGGCTGTATATAAGTTCTTGATTTTTTTCGTTTCAAGTGTCGGCCACAGCTGGGTCGGTACGATCGCGTCATACTCGATCGCATAGCCGGCCCGCAGCATTTCGGCTTTCTCGAGTCCCGGGACACTCTCGATCATCTTGCGCTGGACGTGTTCCGGAAGACTCGTCGACAGTCCCTGGACGTACATTTCCCGTGTATTGCGGCCTTCCGGCTCGAGGAAAATCTGGTGACGGGACTTATCCGCGAAGCGGACGATCTTATCCTCGATCGATGGACAGTAGCTCGGCCCCTTCCCTTTGATGACACCTGAATACATCGGTGACAGGTGAAGGTTGTCATTGATGAGCTGATGGGTGAGCGGTGTCGTGTAGGTCAGCCAGCAAGGCAGCTGGTCGGTGATGAATTCCGTCGTTTCAAAACTGAATGCGCGCGGTTCATCATCCCCCGGCTGGATTTCGGTCTTGCTGTAGTCGATCGACTTGCTGTTGACCCGCGGCGGCGTCCCCGTCTTGAAACGGACCGTATCGAACCCAAGATCCCGCAGGCTGTCCGCCAGGCCGATGGACGGCATCTGGTTGTTCGGCCCGCTCGAGTATTTCAAGTCTCCGATGATGACTTCCCCGCGGAGGAATGTACCTGTCGTCACGATGACGGTCTTTGCCCGGTAGACGGCGCCGATCTGCGTGACGACCCCTTTGACTTCCCCGTCTTCGACGATCAGTTCTTCGACAACGCCCTGATGAAGCGACAGGTTCTCCTGGTCTTCGAGCGTCCGTTTCATCTCCTGCTGGTAAAGGACCTTATCGGCCTGCGCGCGGAGTGCCCGCACGGCCGGTCCCTTCCCTGTATTCAGCATCCTCATCTGGATGTGTGTTTTGTCGATCACTTTCCCCATGACGCCGCCAAGTGCATCGATCTCTCGGACGACGATCCCTTTTGCAGGACCTCCGAGTGACGGATTGCATGGCATGAAAGCGATCATATCAAGATTCATGGTGAGCACAAGTGTTTTTGCACCCATTTGTGCAGCCGCATGGGCTGCTTCTGCGCCAGCATGGCCGGCACCGATTACTATGCAATCGAACGTGCCTGCTTCAAATTGTGGCATGCTCGTTCATCCTTCCTATATATGAACAGCAGACGGCCGCCTGCTGTCAAATTTGTTATTTTCCGAGGCAGAACTGTGAGAATAATTGGTTGATGAGACTGTCCTGTACGGTATCCCCGACAATTTCGCCAAGCAGTTCCCAAGTGCGGGTGATGTCGATCTGGATCATATCGACCGGCACGCGGGCTTCCGCTGCCGCAATCGCATCCTCGATTGCCGACTTCGCCTGATGCAGCAGGGCGATGTGGCGCTCATTCGATACATACGTCGGATCCTGGGCTTCCACGCCGCCGCCGAAGAAGAGTCCGGCGATCGTCTGTTCCAGCTCTTCCACCCCTTCGTCCTGCAGGATGGATGCTGTGATGATCGGTTTGTCCCCGGCGCGGGCACGGACATCCGCCAGATCGAGCTGCTGCGGCAGATCCGTCTTGTTGACGAGGATGATCGCATCCATCGGCCGGACGGTCTCCAGCAGCCGCCCGTCCTCCTCTGTGAGGGCTTCGGACCCATTCAGCAGCAGAATGACAAGATCCGCATCTTTCAGCACCTGCCGGGACCGTTCCACGCCGATCCGTTCGACGAGATCTTCCGTCTCCCGGATCCCTGCCGTATCCACAAGCTTCAGCGGAACTCCCTGGACATTGACGTACTCCTCAATAATATCACGAGTGGTCCCTGCAATGTCAGTTACGATCGCTTTATTTTCCTGGACGAGGCTGTTGAGCAGGGAGGATTTCCCTACGTTCGGCCGGCCGATGATGACCGTCGACAATCCCTCACGCAAAATGCGGCCTTGCGAAGACGTGGCGAGGAGCCGCTCGATCTGCGTCTTCACCCAATTCCCTTTTTCGATCATGAGCGGGATGGTCATCTCTTCGACATCGTCATATTCCGGATAGTCGATATTCACTTCGACCTGCGCCAGCGTTTCGAGGAGCGCCTGCCGCAAGTCCCCGATCAGGCGGGACAGCTTGCCATCCATCTGATTGAGGGCGACATTCATTGCACGGTCCGTTTTCGCGCGGATCAGATCCATGACGGCTTCCGATTGCGATAAGTCGATACGCCCATTCAGGAAAGCACGCTTCGTGAATTCTCCGGGTTCCGCCAGACGTGCGCCGAATTGGAGCACGAGCCGCAGCACCCGGTTGACGGAAACAAGTCCGCCGTGGCAATTCAGTTCCACAACATCTTCCCGCGTGAATGTTTTTGGTGCTTTCATTATAGAAACCATGATTTCTTCGACGGTCTCTCCCGTCGCTGGGTCCACCAGATGACCATAGTGGATCGTATGGGAATCAGCATCCGCCAATTTCTTCCCGGACGGTGACCGGAACAGCCGGTCGGCGATCTGGACGGCCTCGTCCCCGCTGATCCGGACGATTGCGATCGCCCCTTCTCCCATCGGCGTTGAAATCGCCGCGATTGTATCAAACTGCACGCTGTCTCACCTTCCTGATCTGTCGTTATCCACATGTGCATAACCTATTTCCGGGCGTAACTTTCTAACAGTAAATTTTAGCACAAATCGTGCCCAAGTCCTAGTGCGGGAATTGAACTTTTTGTGGATAACTGTAAAAAATGGCCGAAATCCGGCCCATACACTTTCCGGAGACCCGCAGCGTATTCTTTTTTCATAAAAAAACCGCCATGACCGGTGAGGGCCATGGCGGTTGGACTGTATTCATTTGATCGGTTCGATGACGAGATAGCGGCGCGGATCTTTGCCTTCCGAGTACGTTTCGATGTCCAGACGATCGGCAAGTGCATTGTGGAGCACTTTCCGTTCACTGGACGGCATCGGCTCAAGCTCCACTTTGCGTCCGCTGCGCACGGCTTTGTCCGCCATGCGCTCCGCCAGCAGTTCCAGTGACTGTTCCCGCTTCAGCCGGTAGTCACCGACATCGAGCCGGACGACTTTGTACGGGTTGTCACCTTTGTTTGCAACCAGCTGGGCGAGCTGCTGGAGTGCATTCAATGTGGCACCCCGCTTCCCGATAAGGAACGCCGCTTTTTCGCTTTCCAGCTGGTACTCCAGAACTTTGCCTTCCAGCGTCCAGGTGATGTCCAGATCAGTGACGCCCATCCCTTCTGCAATCTGCAGCAGATACTGGGATGTTTCCGCCGCCACATCTTCGTCGGAACGGCCGGCTTCTGCGGATTCCGCTTCGGTTTCTGCACTTTTTTCATCAGATCCGGGCGCGTCCGGCCGGTCCGGCTCCGTGTTTTCCGCAACCGGTTCGGCTGGTGTTTCGGGTACCGGCGGCAGATCGGCAGGCTCGGGTGCGGGCGGTTCCGGCAGGCGGGTCACCACCACTTCAGCAGGTGCAGCGCCAAAACCGAGAAACCCTTTCTTTCCTTCAGTGATCACTTGGACATCGACTTGTTCCCGTAAAGCGTTCAATTTCTCCAATGCAGAAGCGATTGCCTCTTCCACGGACTTGCCGGACTGTCTGATCTCACTCATTTCCGCTTCGTTCCCCCTTTGCCTTTTGCTTTCGGCTGTTCAATGACGACTTCCTTCTTCTTGAATGGCTTATAGATGAAGAAGTTCTGAACGATCGAGAAGATATTTCCCACTACCCAGTAAAGCGCTAGCGCAGCCGGCAGGAACGATCCGAAGACCATGATGAACACAGGCATGATGTACATCATGACTTTCATCTGCGGGTTGTCCATTGCGGGACCGGTGCGCAGTACAACGAACTGCATAAGACCGGCAATGACTGCGAGCGTGATGCTTGGTGCCGCCAAGTCGAATACGAGAAACTTGCCGAGCGGGATCTCCGGTGTCGCATTCATCCGATTGATCGCATGGTAGAAGCCGATCAGGATCGGCATCTGCACGAGGACGGGCAGGCAGCCTGCCACCGGATTCACTTTGTTTTCCGTCATGACCGCCTGCATTTCTTCGCGGTACTTCTGCTGGGTGACGGCATCTTTCGACTTGTATTTCTCTTTCAGCGCATTCAGTTTGGGCTGGATTTCCTGCATCTGTTTCGAACTTTGCGTCTGCTTCAATGTGAGCGGCAGTAAAATCAAGCGGATGATGACGGTGACGGCGATGATCCCGAGACCGTATGTACCGAGCAGCTCCTTGAATGTCTCGATCAATGAGACGAGCGGCCAGACGATATACTTACTCCAAAATCCTTCACTCGACGCGGATATCGGTTCCTTGAAATCTCCGCAGCCGGCCAGTAAGACGGACATCACCGTCAGCATGACGAGCAGTCCTGCTTTTTTCTTCACTCTGGTTCCCCCATATCTCTATACAATTTTCAGTCAGATTAGTGACAGTGTATCACGGATGAATCTTCCTGTTCTACTTCTTCTTCAGAACACGGGCAATCCTCAGCACATGCTGCAGACTCTTTTTCGTTTCGTGGAAGTCGAAATCGACAGCCGGATGTCTTGCGATGACGACATAATCACGGTCCTGCCGCAGTTCGTCCTTCAGTTCGAGGAACGTCTGCCGGATGTACCGCTTGATGCGGTTGCGTGTCACCGCATTTCCAAGTTTCTTGCTGACGGACAGGCCGATCCGGAACTCCGTGCGATCCGGCTGCGGCAGCACGTAGACGACAAACTGCCGGTTCGCAAACGACTTCCCCTGTTTGAACACCTTCTGGAACTCTTCATTCTTCTTGATCCGCTGTTCTTTCTTCATTAACAAGCACCTGCTTCATCACGTGGTTTGATTTTGCATGGGTAATCCTTGAAAACCGTTGATCTCCGTTCCAGGAGCACGCTTTCCGGGGGCTCGATCTCAGCCTCCTCGCTGCTGCGCAGCTGCGGGGTCTTCGATCTTCGCGAATCCCCAGGAGTCGGCTCCCTGCACTCCGATCAACTGCAGTAGGAATCCTGCGGTAATTTTATAGATTGGTTTTACAATAATCGATCGCAGACATAAAAAAAAACCACTGAATGTTCAGTGGCTTACGCTGAAAGAACTTTTCTTCCTTTTCTGCGGCGGGCTGCGAGGACTCTGCGTCCGTTTTTCGAGCTCATCCGTGCACGGAAGCCGTGGACTTTGCTGCGTTTACGTGTATTTGGTTGGTACGTACGTTTCATAGTAGAAGACACCTCCTGCTTTACTGACTCAGTTGCTTTTGCATATAACAGTCTTGACAAGTATAGCTGTCCATTGTCTGAATGTCAATCTGTTTTTCAGCAAGGCTTTTCCTGCCGCCCGATCGGGTCATGCGCCAGACCCGTTTTCCTCGCAAAAAGGTTATCCACAGTTCATCCGGAAGCCGGCAGTTGCCGCTGTGAATCCCCCCATGTTTGAGTTTTTCAAAAAACCGGCATTTGTCGACAGCTTTTTCACATACCCCGTCTTGTGGATAACGTTTCTATCCACATCTGCGGGCCGTGTGCATAAGTGAACCCATCCCTTGCGGATAAAGCGATTACCTGATACAATGAGAAGGATTTTGCTGTGCATATAATTTCATACAACATCTATTATCCACAATTGTTAATAAGTTGTGGATAATTTTTTCAACATCTTTTGGATAATAGTTACCCACAAGCGTGGAATCTGTGTATAATACATACTTCCGGGTTTAGTTCGGCGTAAAGGAGGTTCACTAGTGGAGCATTTAGAAAACCTTTGGCAGGAAGTACTGTCGAAAGTGGAAGAAAAAATATCCCGGCCCAGTTTCGAAACGTGGCTGAAATCGACAAAGCTTTTATCGTACGGGACGGAAAACGTCACGATCGCTGTCCCGAATTCGTTTTCGAAAGAATGGCTGGAGAGCCATTACGTACACTTACTGACAGGTATTTTGTCTGAGCTGACAGGGGAAGACCGGCTCATTCAATTTGTCGTGCCTGAAGATATGGCAGAGAAGGACTTCGCGGTGCCGAAACCCGTCGTCAAGAAGGCGGAGAAATCACCCGTTGCCACGACAGCTGCCATGCTGAATCCGAAATATACATTTGAGACATTCGTCATCGGATCCGGCAACCGGTTCGCCCATGCCGCGTCACTTGCGGTAGCAGAAGCGCCGGCGAAATCATATAATCCGCTCTTCATCTACGGAGGGGTCGGACTGGGTAAGACCCACCTGATGCATGCGATCGGCCATTATGTGCTGGAGCAGAATCCCTCACTGAAAGTGGTCTATTTGTCGAGCGAAAAATTCACCAATGAATTCATCAACTCGATCCGCGACAACAAGGCGGGTGAGTTCCGCGACCAGTACCGGAACGTGGATGTACTGCTCATAGATGATATTCAGTTTCTCGCCGGAAAAGAACAGACACAGGAGGAATTCTTCCATACGTTCAATACGCTGCACGAGGAATCGAAGCAGATCGTCATCTCGAGTGACCGGCCGCCGAAAGAAATCCCAACGCTCGAAGACCGGCTGCGTTCCCGTTTCGAATGGGGCCTCATCACGGATATCGCTCCGCCTGATCTCGAAACAAGGATTGCGATCCTGCGTAAGAAGGCGAAAGCGGATGGTCTTATTGATATCCCGAATGAGGTGATGCTATACATTGCCAATCAGATCTACACCAACATCCGTGAACTGGAAGGGGCCCTGATCCGTGTCGTCGCGTATTCGTCACTCGTCAATATGGACATCACACCGGATCTTGCTGCCGAAGCGCTGAAGGATATCATTCCGAACGCGCGACCGCGCACGGTCACCATCGTCGATATCCAGAAGACCGTCGGCGAGCATTTCAATGTCCGGCTGGAAGACTTCTCGGCAAAGAAACGGACACGTGCGATTGCATTTCCCCGCCAGGTCGCCATGTATCTGTCACGGGAGCTGACAGACGCTTCCCTGCCGAAAATCGGTTCGGAATTCGGCGGACGCGACCATTCGACGGTCATCCATGCGCACGAAAAGATTTCGAAGATGATGAAAGACGACAAGTCACTCCAGCAGGACATCGAAGATATCCGGGCTGCACTCGGCAGAAGCTGACAGTCTTAGCCCTGTGGATAATCGGGGATAACCCGTGCAAGTCCAATCACAGCTTATACACATGTGGGAAACCTTGCTCTGATTCCATTCAGCCTGCTTATCCACATGTGCACAGGCCCTACTACTATTACTACTATCTTTAAAACAATTAATTCTCTATATAAGCGAGGGGTATCTATGAAATTCGAGATCATGAGAGACAAACTGCTCGAAGGGCTCAGCGATGTTATGAAGGCGATCAGCCAGAAGGTGACGATCCCGATCCTGACCGGTATCAAAATCGAAGTGAATGACAAAGGACTTACGATGACAGGAAGTGATTCCGACATTACGATCTGCACATCGATCCCTGTCGAACAGGACGGCGAACAGATCATCCAGGTGATCGAAAGCGGCATGATCGTCCTCCAGGCGAAGTTCTTCAGTGAAATCATCCGGAAGCTGCCGACCAATGACGTCATGATCGAAGTGACAGACGGGATGCACACACACATCCGTTCCGGCAAATCGGAGTTCCATCTGATCGGATCGGATCCTTATGAATATCCGATCCTGCCTGATGTGTCGGATGAACACCGTATGTCACTGCCGTCGGATCTCATCAAATCGATCATCCGGGAAACCGTGTTCGCGGTCTCGCAGCATGAAACACGCCCGATCCTGACAGGGGTCCATTGGGAGCTGAAAGACGGCCGTCTCGTCTGTGTGGCGACTGACAGCCATCGTTTGGCGAGCCGAACCATCACACCCGAAACGACACCTGATGAGCCGTTCAGTATCGTCATCCCGGGCAAGAGTCTCCAGGAACTGAACAAGATCCTGCCAGATTCCCAGGATCCCGCAGAAATCATCTTCGCGGATCAGCAGGTGCTGTTCAAAACACGCAATGTCCTGTTCTACTCACGTCTGCTCGAAGGCAATTACCCGGACACTTCCCGTCTGATCCCGTCAGAGTACAAAACATCGGTGACCGTCAACGGCAAGCATCTGCTGCAGGCGATCGACCGTGCTTCCCTGCTCGCAAGGGAAGACCGGAACAATATCGTCCGTTTTGCTGCAGAGGGCGGCAATACGCTTGAAGTTTCTTCAAACTCCCCGGAAATCGGGAAAGTCGAGGAACTGATCGAAGCACAGGAAGTGACAGGGGAAGAGCTGAAGATTTCATTCAGTGCGAAGTATATGATGGATGCCCTGAAAGCGATCGACGGACAGAATATTGAAGTCCATTTCACAGGCACGATGCGTCCGTTCATCCTCAAGGCGACGGATGATGACTCAATCCTGCAGCTCATTCTGCCAGTGCGGACATATTAAGACGAAAAGGATGGCCGTAATGCGGCTATCCTTTTTACTTATAGCCGGAAGTCCGGTAAAATAGAGATATCAACTAACATTGTGAAGGATGGCGTGCAGATGGAAGACTTACACTTCGACACAGAATACATTACGCTCGGCCAGCTGCTGAAAATGGTCAATGTGATCAGTTCCGGCGGGATGGCCAAATGGTTTTTGAGTGAAAACGTTGTCTACGTCAACGGCGAAGGCGAGCAGCGCAGAGGACGGAAACTGTACGGCGGGGATGTTGTCATGGTGCCGGGGGCAGGCAAGTTCAAACTGTTCGCTGCGCCAGATGGAACCCGAGATGCACATTGACCACCTCGCTTTAACGAACTACAGGAATTACGCCTCCCTTGAGCTGTCCTTTTCCCCGCATATCAACGTATTCATCGGCGAGAATGCGCAAGGCAAGACGAACGTCATGGAAGCGATCTACGTTCTGGCGATGGCGAAATCCCACCGTACGTCGAATGATCGTGAACTTATCCGCTGGGGCCAGGAGTATGGTAAAATAGAAGGGGATATCGAACGCAAATACGGCCATCTTCCGATTGAACTGGTGATTTCCAAAAAGGGGAAGAAGGCCCGTGTGAATCATATCGAACAGAACCGGCTGAGTTTGTACATCGGGCAGGTGAACGTTGTCATGTTTGCGCCTGAAGATCTCAATCTCGTGAAAGGGAGCCCGCAGGTGAGGCGGCGCTTCCTCGATATGGAGATCGGACAAATATCGCCGGTCTATCTGCATGACCTGCTTCAATACCAGAAACTCCTGAAACAGCGCAATGCAATCCTTAAAACGAACCGCAGCGGACGGCATCTGAATGATGTCATGTTTGACGTCTATACGGAGCAGTTCGCCGAAAAAGCGGTCCAGATCATAAAGAAGAGATATTACTTCCTGGAACTTCTTCAGAAATGGGCCGGTCCGATCCATCACGGCATATCCAGGGGGCTTGAAACCCTTGAAGTCTCGTACCGGACACTGAAGGAACTCTCCGAAGACCAGACGGAAGACGAAATGAAGGAAATCCTGCTGGCAAAACTTACGGAAGTGAGGGCACGGGAGCTGGAACGCGGCGTGACGCTCGTCGGTCCGCACCGGGATGATCTGGCGTTCACCGTGAACGAGTATGACATCCAGACCTACGGCTCGCAGGGACAGCAGCGGACAACCGCCCTGTCACTGAAGCTCGCGGAGATCGAACTCGTGCGCCAGGAAACAGGAGAAGCACCGATCCTGCTGCTGGATGATGTGCTGAGTGAATTGGATGACTACCGTCAGTCCCATCTTCTCAATACGATCCGGGGGCAGGTTCAGACATTTGTAACGACGACCACCATCGCGGGGATCGAGCACGAAACGATCCGCCAGGCAGCCATCTATGAAGTGACCGCCGGTACGGTGACACAGCGTGAAGAAGCACGGCCCCCCGCGGGGGATGAAGATACCGGAAACTAAGACCGGCTAGCCGGCATGTTCGGAAAGGAAAGGTGAACAGTTTGGCCATGGAAGAAAAAGAGCTGCAGCAAGCATATGATGCCAATCAGATCCAAGTGCTCGAAGGGCTGGAAGCGGTGCGCAAACGGCCTGGTATGTATATCGGGACGACAAGCGGCAAAGGACTGCACCACTTGGTATGGGAAATTGTCGACAATAGTATCGACGAGGCACTGGCCGGCTATTGCGACCACATTGAAGTGGCAATCGAGAAAGATAACTGGATCCGCGTCGATGATAACGGACGCGGCATTCCGGTCGATATACAGGAATCCACAGGACGGCCGGCGGTGGAAGTCATCATGACCGTTCTGCACGCCGGCGGTAAATTCGGCGGCGGCGGCTACAAAGTATCCGGGGGTCTGCACGGCGTCGGGGCCTCTGTCGTGAATGCCCTGTCTTCGGAGACGGAAGTTTTCGTACGGCGGGACGGCAAGCTGTATTCCATCAAATTCAGCCAGGGACGGGTCATCCAGGAACTGACGGAAATCGGTACAGCGGAAGAGACAGGGACGTCAACACGCTTCAAGGCCGATCCGGAAATCTTCACCGAGACGACGGTCTATGAGTACAGCGTCCTGGCCCACCGACTCCAGGAACTTGCCTATCTGAACCGCGGCCTGCGCATTTCCATTACGGATGAGCGTGAGGAAGACGGCCAGTCGGATACGTTCCACTACGAAGGCGGCATCAAGTCATACGTCGCCCATCTGAATGAAAACAAGGAACCGATCTTTGAGGATCCGATCTTCATCGAAGGGGAGAAGGATGGCATCTCCATTGAAATCGCCATGCAGTACAACAGCGGCTATGCCGATAATCTGCTGTCATTCGCGAATAACATCAACACCTACGAAGGCGGCACCCACGAGTCCGGATTCAAGACCGCGCTCACCCGGGTCATCAACGACTATGCGCGCAAGAACGGCCTGCTGCGCGAAGCAGACCCGAACCTGACAGGGGATGATGTACGGGAAGGATTGACGGCGATCGTCTCCGTTAAACACCCGGATCCCCAATTCGAGGGACAGACGAAGACGAAGCTCGGCAACTCGGAAGTGAGTACGATCGTGAACTCACTGTTCGCGGAGAAGTTCCAGCGGTTCATGCTGGAAAATCCGCAAGTCGCACGCAAAGTCATTGATAAGAGTCTGATGGCGGCACGCGCCCGTGTGGCTGCGAAGAATGCACGCGAATTCACCCGCCGTAAATCGGCGCTGGAAGTGTCAAGCCTGCCGGGTAAGCTGTCCGACTGCTCATCACGGAACCCAGCCATCAGTGAACTGTACATCGTTGAGGGGGATTCCGCCGGCGGTTCGGCAAAGGGCGGACGGGATCGTCACTTCCAGGCAATCCTGCCGCTCCGCGGTAAGATCCTGAACGTGGAGAAAGCCCGTCTCGACCGGATTCTGAGCAATGAGGAAATCCGGATGATGATCACGGCACTCGGCACAGGGATCGGCGAGGAATTCAACCTGGAGAAGGCCCGGTACCATAAGATCGTCATCATGACGGATGCCGACGTCGATGGTGCCCATATCCGCACGCTGCTGCTGACATTCTTCTTCCGGTTCATGCGCCCGCTGATCGAAGCGGGCTACGTCTATATCGCCCAGCCGCCGCTCTACCGGGTGAAGCAGGGCAAGAACGAAGAATACTGCTTTGATGAAGAGGGGCTGCAGGCGATCCTCGAACGACTTCCAGCCAGTCCGAAGCCGATCATCACCCGTTACAAGGGTCTCGGCGAAATGGACGCAACACAGCTTTGGGAGACGACGATGAATCCTGACCAGCGGACTCTGCTGCAGGTCCATCTGGAGAATGCGATCGAAGCGGATGCGATCTTCAACCGCCTCATGGGTGACGAAGTCGCACCGCGCCGTAAATTCATCGAAGACAACGCAATTTACGTCAAAAATCTGGATACCTGATCATCTGGCATCCGGACGGTTATGGATAGCCGTTTCTTTTACAATCAGCAAAAAGAGGAACAGGTTGAAAGGGGTATGACAACATGGCAGATCTGCCAAACCGCGGTGTGCAGGAAATCAATATCAGCAAAGAGATGGAGACGTCATTCCTAGATTATGCGATGAGTGTCATCGTCTCCCGGGCGCTGCCTGACGTGCGGGACGGATTGAAACCGGTCCACCGCCGTATTTTGTATGCGATGCAGGACCTCGGGAATACAGCGGACAAACCGCATAAGAAGTCGGCGCGTATCGTCGGGGACGTCATCGGTAAGTACCACCCGCACGGAGACAGTGCGGTCTACGATACGATGGTCCGGATGGCGCAGGACTTCAACTACCGGTATATGCTCGTGGACGGCCATGGCAACTTCGGTTCCGTCGACGGCGACTCTGCCGCTGCGATGCGTTACACGGAATCCCGTATGTCCAAGATTGCGATGGAACTGCTGCGGGATATCAACAAAGATACGATCGATTACCAGGATAACTATGACGGACAGGAAAAAGAACCGATTGTCCTGCCGAGCCGGTTCCCGAACCTGCTCGTCAACGGGACATCCGGAATCGCGGTCGGTATGGCGACGAACATCCCGCCGCACCATCTCGGGGAGACGATTGACGGGGTGCTCGCACTTGCCGACAATCCCGCCGTCACGACCGAGGAATTGATGGAAATCATCCCGGGTCCCGACTTCCCGACAGGCGGGATCATCCTCGGACGAAGCGGTATCCGCCGAGCTTATGAGACAGGCCGGGGATCGCTGCTCGTGCGGGGGAAAGTCGAAATCGAACAGGCAGCAAGCGGCAAGGAGACGATCCTTGTCCATGAACTGCCGTATCAGGTGAACAAAGCGCGTCTGATCGAAAAGATCGCAGAACTCGTGCGGGAGAAGAAAATCGACGGCATCACCCATCTGGCGGATGAATCCGACCGGACAGGCATGCGAATCGTCATCGAAGTCCGCCGCGACGCAAATGCGAACGTCGTGCTGAACAATCTGTATAAGCAGACGGCCCTCCAGTCCAGCTTCGGCATCAACATGCTCGCCCTTGTGGAGGGGCAGCCGAAAGTCCTGTCGCTGAAGGAGATCCTGTTCCATTACCTGGAGCATCAGAAAGTGGTCATCCGCCGCCGGACGCAGTATGATCTCAAAAAAGCGGAGGACCGGGCCCATATCCTCGAAGGTCTGAGGATCGCCCTCGATCACATCGATGAAATCATTGCGCTGATCCGCGCGTCGAAGACGACCGACGAAGCGAAGACCGGCCTGATGGAGCGCTTCGACCTGTCCGACCGGCAGGCCCAGGCGATCCTGGACATGCGTCTCCAGCGGCTGACCGGACTGGAACGTGACAAGATCGAAGAAGAATACCAGCAGCTGGTCGCGCTCATCAATGAGCTGCGTGCCATTCTCGCGGATGAACATAAACTGATTGAAATCATCAAGGAAGAACTTCTTGAAGTGAAACAGCGTTTTGCGGACAACCGCAGAACCGATATCACGGTCGGCGGAACGGACATGCTTGAAGATGAAGACCTCATTCCGGAGGAGAATTCCGTCCTTACCCTGACGCATCACGGCTACGTCAAACGCCTGCCTGCCAGTACATACCGCAGCCAGCGTCGCGGCGGCCGGGGAATCCAGGGGATGGGGACGAACGACGATGACTTCGTCGAGCACTTGCTGAATACGTCGACACACGATACGATCCTGTTCTTTACGAGCAAAGGGCGCGTATTCCGTAAAAAAGGCTATGAAGTGCCGGAATTCAGCAGAACAGCGAAAGGCCTGCCGATCGTAAACCTGCTGGATGTCGAAAAGGATGAGAAAATCACAACCATGATACCTGTCCGTAAATTCGACGAGACCCAATATCTCTTCTTTACAACGCGTGAAGGTCTCGTGAAACGGACGTCTGTCGCAGCATTCGCCAACATCCGCTCAAACGGACTGATCGCTCTTCGTCTGCGCGAAGAGGATGAACTGATCAATGTCAAACTGACGGATGGCAGCGAAACGATCGCTATTGCAACGCACGACGGGATGATGATCCAGTTCAAAGAGGACACCATCCGTCCGCTCAGCCGGACGGCAAGCGGCGTCAAAGGGATCGGCCTCCGCACCGGAGACTATGTCATCGGTATGGACATCGTGCGGGAAGACGGCGAAATACTTGTCGTCACCGAAAAAGGGTTCGGGAAACGGACACCGGTCTCCGAATATCGCCTGCAGTCCCGCGGCGGCTTCGGACTGAAGACGCTGCACGTCACCGAACGGAACGGGAAGATGATCGCCATGAAAGCTGTGAACGGCACCGAAGACCTGATGCTGATCACACTGCATGGTATTCTGATCCGGATGGATGTCCATGACATCTCGATCATCGGACGGAGCACACAAGGCGTCCGGCTCATCCGTCTCGGCGAGGATGAATCCGTTGCAACCGTGGCGAAAGTGGAAAAAGAGGAACTGGAAGAGTTGGAGGACGACGAAGCGCTGAGCGAAAGTGAACAGCCGGTCCTCGAGGAAATTGAAAATCATCTGAAGTCCGAAGACAGTCTGGCGGAAGCACCGGACGAGGCGGAGGGTGAAGATATCTGATACAACAGCCGGCTTGGGAAATTTCCAAGCCGGTATTTTTTTACTGCCGATAGTACTGTATGATAGGGATATAGGAACATAGTAAGAGAACAAGCTTCAGGAAAGGAACTGCGGTGAACAGCAATGGAAACATACAGAAACCTGGGCGACCTCCGTCCGGGAGCTATACTCGCTGAAGATGTCTTTGCCAATACAGCTCATCCGATAGTAAGAAAAGGAACAACACTCGACATGGAGCACCTGGAGATCCTGCACCTGTTTGCCATCAAACGGGTCAAGGTCGAAGAGCGTATCGTGAACCGGGTGCAGCCGGAACAGACTGCTGGCAGCCCCGCAGGAACCATCGAAACCGATCTGGATCAGCTGCTTGAAAACAAAGTCAGCCGGACGAAGGACCTGCATACAATGTATAACAAGGCGGTCAACGAATACAAACGCGAATTCACGTCTTGGCGTTCGGGCATGAAGCTGGATATTGCGAAAGTCCGTCTGCTCATCATGCCGCTTCTTGAAACCTATATGGAACATCGTAAACTTCTTGTTATACTGAACGAGTATTCCAATAGAAAAGAATATATGTACCATCATGCCGTATCTGTCGGTATGCTGACGGCTGCACTGGCCAGCGAGCTTGAGTACCCGAAAGGCATCACCCTGCAACTCGGCCTGGCCGGCACACTGGCGGACTGCGGGATGGCTAAGGTGCCATCTCAGCTGCTCGAGAAAGCGGCATTTCTGACTAAATCCGAATTCTCAGAAGTGAAGAAGCACCCGATACTGAGCTATCAGATGATGCAGGATTCCCCGCTGCTTCGCCAGGAGATGAAACTGGCTGTCCTGCAGCACCATGAACGGCTGGACGGAAGCGGCTATCCGAGAGGGGACCAGGGAGAGAAAATCTCCCAGTATGCACAGGTGATCGCGGTCGCAGATGTTTTCCATGCGATGACGTGTGAGCGGGTATACCGTTCCAAAGAGTCGCCATACAGAGTTGCAGAGATGCTGAAGGAAGAGGACTTCGGAAAGTTCGACCCGGCTGTGGTGGACGCCCTCTATGATATGATCGGCATGCCGGTTGCGGGCGATCAGGTGATCCTGACCAATGGAGATTCCGGAAGTGTTGTAATCGGCAACCCGGCATTCCCATTCCGGCCTGTCGTGAAAGTGAAAAACACTGGGGAAGAAGTGGATTTGACAGCACACCGTGCGGTCTCCATCGAGAAAGTCATCGGTTGATTCTGTGAATACTCTATTGAAAGAGCGTCTTCCGGTTGGCCTGGAGGACGCTCTTTCAATAGAGTGGCAGGGGAGCAGGAAACCTATATAAACTATTTTGCTAAAAAAGCTTGCAGCCATGAAAGAGGCATGGTAAGATAGAACACGTTGCTCTTACAGGACGAAAAAAACATCCCGATGAGTCAACTGAAATAACTTTGAAAAAAGTTGTTGACTTCATGAATACAGGGTGATATATTATAAGAGTTGCTGAAACAACAAAGCGACAGCATGAACCTTGAAAACTGAACAGCAAAATGTCAACGAATCAACGTTTGGGAAGCCGACCCCGTCGGCGGAACAGACAAAACCAGATCAACAGATCTGATAGACATCTTAAATGATGCCAGCAAGAAT
>NZ_LN651334.1 GCF_000826145.2 Sporosarcina koreensis | reverse complement strand
ATTCTTGCTGGCATCATTTAAGATGTCTATCAGATCTGTTGATCTGGTTTTGTCTGTTCCGCCGACGGGGTCGGCTTCCCAAACGTTGATTCGTTGACATTTTGCTGTTCAGTTTTCAAGGTTCATGTTGTTTATTTGTTGTTTTCAGCAACTCTTACAGTATATCATCCTGTACCCTCGCTGTCAACAACTTTTTTCAATGTCTTACTATTTCATTTACATCCGAGATAGTATCCATCAAAGAAGTTTTCAACGCTTATCACGCTGTTGAATTGATGCTTGTTGTTTTCAGCAACTTTTTAATAATACCACCCACAATCGATCATGTCAACAATTAAATTGATGAGAAATAGATGATCGTTTTCCTCGGCGGCTTATGTGAAAAGCAGCGTTTAATAATTTACCACGCATTCGGAAACTATGCAAGTGTTTTTTGCCAATAAAAAAGCACCCCGGGAATCGGGATGCTCCTAGCTTTATGATCAGTCCTTTTTAGATGGCTGATCTTTTGATCGCATCTGCGGGAACAGGAGGACATCCCGGATCGACTGGGAATTCGTCAGCAGCATCACAAGACGATCTACGCCGATGCCTAGACCTCCCGTCGGCGGAAGACCATACTCGAGTGCTTCGATGAAATCCTCATCCATCTCATGCGCCTCATCATTCCCCTGCTCTTTCTCCACCAATTGCGCTTCGAAACGCTGGCGCTGGTCAATCGGATCATTCAGCTCCGTGAAGGCATTTGCATGCTCCCGACGGACGATGAACAATTCAAACCGATCTGTGAACCGGCTGTCTTCAGGATTCTTCTTGGCCAGCGGCGAGATTTCAACAGGGTGACCATAGATGAAGGTCGGCTGCACCAGCTGCTCCTCGACTTTCTGTTCGAAGAATTCATTCAGCACATGCCCCGCTTCCATCGACGGCTGCACTTCGACACCATGTTCTTTTGCCAGTGCATGTGCTTCTTCCTTCGTCATTTGCTTCCAGAAGTCCGCACCTGTGTATTCCTTCACGGCATCCGCCATGTGGAGCCGCTTCCAGCCCGGTGACAGATTGATGGTGTCTTCCCCGTACTGCACTTCCGATGTACCGAGTACTTCTTGCGCAATATGGGCGATCAGGTTTTCCGTCAGTTCCATGATATCGTTGTAATCGGCATAGGCTTCATACAGTTCGATCATCGTGAACTCCGGATTGTGGCGAGTGGAGATCCCCTCGTTCCGGAAGACACGCCCGATTTCATAGACTTTCTCGAGTCCTCCGACGATCAGACGCTTCAGGTGCAGCTCGATTGCGATACGCATATACAGTGTCATGTCCAGTGTGTTGTGGTGCGTGATGAACGGACGGGCTGCTGCGCCCCCTGCAATGGAGTGGAGCATCGGTGTTTCAACTTCCAAAAAGCCCTGGTCATCCAGGTAACGGCGCATCGCCTGGATGATGCGGCTGCGCAGGATGAAGGTCTCTTTGCTGCCTTCCGTGGAGATCAGGTCCAGGTAGCGCTGGCGGTAGCGCTGCTCGATATCCTGCAGTCCATGATACTTTTCAGGGAGGGGACGGAGCGCTTTCGACAGGAACGTGAATCCTTGTGCCTTAATGGAAAGTTCTCCTACCTTGGTTTTGAATACTGTCCCTTCTATCCCGACGATATCTCCCAGATCCGCCATCGTGAACAGCTTGTACGCCTCTTCACCGACAGCATCCTGGCGAACGTAGATCTGAATCTGGCCGCCGAGGTCCTGGATGTGCGCGAAGCCCGCTTTCCCTTTCCCGCGTTTCGTCATGATACGGCCGGCGATTTTCGTGTGATGCGGCGTTTCATCTAATTCTTCTTTTGACAGCTCACCGTACGTCCCGTTCAGTTCGTTCGATAAGTGTGTCCGTTCAAACCGTGCGCCGAAAGGGTCTTGGCCGCTGTTCCGTATATCTTCCATCTTCTGGCGTCTGACCTGAAGCTGGTCATTCAATTCTTCGTTATTCGACATCCTGTTCACTCCTCTAGATTGGTCGTGCGTTTACAGCGTGTACTATGTCCATTGTACACAAATCCGCTGCGTAAAAAAAGCCGCTTGCTAAGCGGTCTCTCCTTCGCAAGATGATCCGGTGCCGGGGCAGAGTTCATTCTTTGCCATTCCAGCCGGTATCCGCTGCTTTCCACAGCCTGACACCGCCTTCCGCCGCTGCAGGCATTTCGCGATATGGGCGGCCGCTGCCGGGTTCCTGCACGTCCGGAGCGAGTTCTGCAAGCGGTATCAGCACAAATGCGCGTTCATGCATACGCGGATGCGGAATTGTCAGTGTTTCCGTATCCATTCTTTCTTCATTATACAGAAGGATGTCGAGATCTGCTGTCCGCGGTCCCCACCGTACTGTACGGACGCGTCCTAGCTCCTGTTCGATCCGCTGGCACACCTCCAGCAGCTCACCGGCAGACAAAGACGTCTCGACCCGGACAGCGACATTGAGGAAGTCCGCCTGCTCGGTCAGTCCGACCGGCGCTGTCTCATAGATCGACGAGACGACAGCCGACCCGACGCCGTCCGCTGCGCGCAGCAGATCCACCGCACGCGCCAGGTTCGCTTCCCGGTCTCCCATGTTTGTACCGATGGACAGATAGGCTGTATTCAACGCAGCTGCCCCCTCTCGACCTCGACTGCCACGGATGCATAGTGTCCCGGGATCGGCGGATCGGGTTTCACGACTTTCACGCGCACACCGCTCACCTGCTCCTGATAATCCGTCAGAAGCTTTGCCGCAACCCGCTCGGCTACAGTCTCTATCAGCTTCACCGGCTCACCTTCCGCAATACTGCGGACCGTCTCGTAGACCTCTGCATAGTTCACTGTCGCGGAGAGATCATCCGTCCTGCCTGCCTGCTGCAGATCCGCAGCCAGTGTCACCGATATGGTGAACCGCTGGCCGAGAACCGTCTCTTCTGCCAGCGCGCCATGATAGCCGTAGAACTGCATTTCGTTTATATGAATGAAGTCCAATCGTTCCGCCCCCTTCTCACTCGGTATAATGCTGTTTTCCTGTCAGCACATCCATCATTCTGACCATCCGGGCAATCGGTTCCACGTCATGCACCCGGACAATATGGCAGCCGTGTTCGACGCCGTAGCAGACAGTCGCCCCCGTCCCTTCCAACCGCTGATCGACAGGCAGATCAAGGACACGGCCGACCAGAGACTTTTTCGATGTCCCGAGCAGCACCGGGTAGCCGAGTTCCGACAACCGGCCGAGACTCTGCATCGCTTCGATGTTCTGCCGGACGTCTTTTGCGAATCCGATACCCGGATCGAGCCAGATGT
This sequence comes from Sporosarcina koreensis, assembly GCF_000826145.2. Taxonomy (GTDB): domain Bacteria; phylum Bacillota; class Bacilli; order Bacillales_A; family Planococcaceae; genus Sporosarcina; species Sporosarcina trichiuri. Next base: position 97,189 of record NZ_LN651334.1, on the reverse strand, counting down.
TTCCGGCCTCCACTCCCGCCTGTTCCGCAATCGCAATACTTTCTTCCATATCCGTAATCAGTTCATCACCCAGCTCCCCATCATAGACAGCTTGTTCACGGTTATGCATCAGGATGATCGGCGCATCGCAGGCTGCCGCCACTTCAGCAATCCTGGGTTCCCGTTTCGCCCCCCAGACGTCGTTGATGATATGGGCGCCTGCTGCGAGGGCCGCTTCCGCCACATCCGCTTTGTATGTATCGATCGACAATGCACAGCCGAATTCCGCGCTAAGCGCCTCGATGATCGGGATCGTGCGGGCCAGCTCTTCCTCAAGCGGCACAGGTGTGTGGCCCGGGCGCGTCGATTCCCCGCCGATGTCGATGATCTTCGCACCGGCAGCAACCATTTCTTCCGCATGCCGCAGCGCCGCGTCCGTCCGGCTGTAGCGGCCGCCGTCCGAGAACGAATCCGGCGTTACGTTCAGTATGCCCATAACGACCGTTTCGTTCTGGAAATCGATGAAGGTATCCCCAAGCTGATAGATCTTCTTTGCATGTTGCAATCTCATGCGGTTCCTCTCCCGTCTGTCTACACTCGTACTCCCCAGTTTACTGGCTGCCTGCCGCTTTTTCTAATGAAATGCACAAAAAGGGGGAAGCAGTCCGCTCCCCCCTTTTCCCGTATACCTTATTCTTCTTCGAATTGATAGAGCGGTGTACTCAAATACCGTTCGCCATTTGACGGAAGAATCGCAACGACGGTTTTTCCTTTGCCGAGTTCCCGTGCCGCTTTCAGGGCTGCAAACACGGCCGCTCCTGATGAAACCCCTCCGAGAATCCCTTCCTCTTTCGCAAGTCTCCGGGCATATTGATACGATTCATCGTTCGTGACTTGCGTGATGTCATCGTAAATGTCTGTATCGAGCACTTTGGGCACGAAGCCGGCACCGATCCCCTGAATTTTGTGGGGGCCCGGCTTCCCTCCGGACAGCACTGCCGAGTCGGTCGGCTCCACGGCGATGATCTTCACACCGGGGAAACGCTCTTTCAGCACACTGCCGACACCTGTGATTGTTCCGCCTGTGCCGACCGCTGAAACGAATGCATCGACCTGTTCCAGTGCATCAGCAATTTCAGGTCCTGTCGTCAGACGGTGGACTTCCGGATTCGCCTCGTTGTTGAATTGCTGCGGAAGGAACCAGCCCTTTTCCTCAGCCAGCTGCTCCGCTTTGGCAATGGCGCCTTTCATCCCTTCGGCGCCAGGTGTGAGAACCAGCTCGGCTCCGTATGCGCGCAGCAGGTTGCGCCGCTCGAGACTCATCGTATCCGGCATGACGAGGACAGCTTTGTAGCCTTTCGCTGCAGCAATCATCGCCAGCCCGATTCCGGTATTGCCGCTCGTCGGCTCGATCAGCGTTCCGCCTTCCTTCAATTCTCCCGACTGTTCCGCTGCCTCAATCATCGCAAGTGCGATCCGGTCCTTGACACTGGAGCCCGGATTGAAATACTCCAATTTCAAATAGACATCTGCGTCATCAGGTCCCACCAGACGGTTCAGCTTGACCAAAGGCGTCCGGCCGACCAGATCCGCTACTGAATTTCCAATGTTTTTCATCTCGAACACTCCAATTCCTAGTTAGTAGGTAGGTTTTGTACTGTATTCAGTGTACAAGAGTATTGTGACAGTTGTCAAACATCTCTATCCCTTCCCGCATTAAAAAAACCCCGCAAAAATGCGGAGTCCTTCAGTTTCCATAAAACCAATGAGCATCGAATTCCTGCCAGAATGTTTCCGGCGTGACCGACTGGGAAAGCTGCTGAAGTGCGAGTTCCCTTCGGATATGCTCCTTAACGTCTTTCAATTTGAACGATCTGCCCTTCAGCACATCTTTTACATGCAGAATTCCATATGTGCCGTCAGAGAGCCGGATGATACCGCTTGTGTCCCCTGCTTTCATGGACTCGACCTGTTTGACGATCGCCGGGTCGGTCTCTTCGGAGCGGCTGCTGATAAAGCCGAGGTCGCCGCCGATGGATGCCGAGGCCGGATCGACGGACCGCTCCTTCGCAAGCACAGAGAAACTTGACCCGCCTTTCAGCTCGGCCGCCGCCTGCTCGGCATCCTCCTTGGTGGACGCCGCGAGAAGCGATGTACGATGCGCCGAAGGGATTTCATATTGGTCTTTGTTCTTCTTGTAATAAGCGGACACCGCTTCGTCCTCGACCACGATATCTTTTGTCAGGACACTGTCCAGGATGAGATCGGAACGCACTTTCTTTCTCATCTGTTCCGCATCCAGCCCGGTATAGGCTTTGCCGTCAGATGACGACAGCAGTGCAAGTTCCCGGTCCACTTCCTCGTCGGTGACTTTGATCTTGTACTCGTCAGCCGCTGTCTCCATGACCCGCTCATTGACCAGTCCAAGCAGGACATCGCGTCCGACTTCCTGCTCCATCGCCATCATCCATTCCTCACGGGTGATCGGTTTGCCTGCGACGGAGGCCACTTCCTCGCCCGCCTCGAACGGGCTTTCCGCCTTGTCGGGTATGAGCCAGCCGATGAACCACAGGAGGTTCCCTGCCGCCAGGATGGCGATCAGGAGCAGCAGAGGCCCTGTCTTCAGTCTGCGCTTCGGCTGTGCGCCTCCTGAACGGTCAGGAACCCGCCCGGAGTTCATCGACAAATTCCTCTAATTCTTCTTTGGAGTACGTATACGTTTCCAGACAGAAATGGCATTCCGCCTCCGCCTGGCCATCTTCAGCGATCATCTGGAGGATTTCCGCTTCCCCCAGACTCTTGATGGCCGTGCCGAAGCGGTCTTTCGAGCAGCTGCAATGGAAGTTCACGTCCATCTTATCGACAATCTGTACAATGTCAGCACCCAGCACTTCTTCGAGCACCTGCTCCGGAGACAGCCCGCGGTCGATCATTTTTGAGATCGGCTCCATACGGCTGATACGCGTCTCCAGTTCCGTAATGGTTTCGTCCTCGGCTCCCGGCATCACTTGGATAATGAAACCGCCCGACGCTTTCACCGTGTTGTCCGGGTTCACCAGGACACCGAGTGCTACTGCGGAAGGCACCTGCTCTGACACGACGAAGTACTGCGTGAAGTCTTCCGCCACTTCGCCAGATACAATCGGCGTCTGGCCGGTGAACATATCCCGGAGTCCGAGATCTTTGACGACCGTCAGCAAGCCGTCCGTTCCGACAGCGCGCCGGACGTCGAGTTTCCCTTGGGCATTCAAGTCGAAGTGCGTCTGCGGATTAATGGCATAGCCGCGGATATGGCCATGCGCGTCCGCGTCGGTGACGATGGCCCCGAGGGGTCCGCCGCCATCCAGTTTGACAGTCAGTTTGTCGTCGCCTTTCAGCATGGCACCCATCATGACTGTCGCTGTCATCGTCCGGCCGATGGCTGCGGTCGCAGTCGGCCATGAATAATGACGCCGCTGCATTTCACCGACCGCTCCCGTTGTGGTTGCGGCGTATGCGCGGATGGTCCCTCCGAACGCCAGTGCTTTTACTAAGTAATCATTCATCTGCCTATCTCTCCTTATCGGTTGCGTTCGTAAATCAGTTTCAGCCCCTTCAATGTCAGGAACTCATCGATGACATCGATCACTTCGGTCTCCTTGCCGATCAGCGGAGCAAGCCCGCCGGTGGCAATGACTGTCGGATTCTCCCGGCCGGCGTTTTTCATCCGGTTGACGAGACCTTCCACTTGTCCGACGTAGCCGTACAGGATGCCTGCCTGCATGGCGGACACTGTGTTCTTCCCGACGACGTGTTCAGGACGGGTGAGTTCCACTCGCGGAAGTTTGGAGGCGCGGTCGAACAGTGCTTCCATGGAAATGCTGACACCCGGCGCGATGGCTCCTCCCATATACTCTGCCCGTTCGTTGATATAACAATAAGTCGTCGCGGTGCCGAAATCTACGATGATAAGCGGACTGCCGTATTCATGTATCGCCGCCACCGCGTTGACAATCCGGTCCGCCCCGACTTCCCGTGGGTTTTCATACTTTATGTTCAGGCCCGTTTTCACCCCCGGACCGACAATGACAGGTTCCTGTTTGAAATACTTTTTACACATCTGTTCCAGCGGATGCATGACAGGCGGTACAACGGACGAAATGATGATCCCTGAAATGTCCGAGAACTCAAGACCGACATGCGCAAACAACGATTTCACCTGCATGGCGTACTCATCTTCGGTCTTTTGGCGGTAGGTCTCCATACGCCAATGATGCTTCAGGCCATCCCCTTCGTAGACGCCCAGTACGATGTTCGTATTGCCTGTATCCAAAACTAAGAGCATGTCCCATTCCTCACTGTTCTCAATAGTCTTTTTTCCCTCACATCATACCATACATCTTTTCAAAAAAAACAGCTGGCTGTCTCATGGCGGACAGCCAGCTGCTGATGATTAAAAGTCGTTTCGTTTCTCGTCCATCGAGCCAGGTGCTTCTTCAGGACCTGAGCTGTCCGGCAGGTTGCCGACAGATGGATCTGCCGGTGCACCGGTGACATCCGGATTGGCATCCGCATCTTCACCGACTTCTTTCCGGTCGTACGGACGGTCAGGCAGCGTGCCGTGATCTTTCAGGTGGTTGATCTGCTCGGCGTCGAGTGTTTCCACTTCGAGGAGCGTTTTTGCGATCAGATCGAGCAGGTCGCGGTTCTCCGTAAGGATCCGTTTCGTCCGCTCGTATTCACCTTTGATGATCGACTGCATTTCCTGATCGATTTCATACGCGATGGAATCGGAATAGTTCTGCTCGGAGTTGAAGTCACGGCCGAGGAAGACGTTGCCGCCCTGCTGCTGGCCGAATTGCATCGGTCCGAGTTTGTCGCTCATCCCGTACTCCGTCACCATGGAGCGCGCAATGCCGGTCGCCCGCTGGAAGTCATTATGCGCACCAGTGGACACTTCGCCGAGAACGATCTCTTCGGAAACCCGGCCGCCGAGGAGACCCGCGATCTTGTCGAGGAGTTCCGGCTTCGTCATGAAGTACCGGTCTTCCTTCGGCAGCATGACCGCATAGCCGCCTGCCTGGCCGCGCGGCACGATCGTCACTTTGTGGACGATCTCCGCGTCATCCAGGATGAGTCCTACGACGACGTGGCCTGCTTCGTGGTTTGCGACAATGCGGCGTTCCTTCTCGGAAATGACACGGCTTGTCTTGGCGGTACCCGCAATGACCCGGTCTGTCGCTTCATCGATATCCGCCATGTCGATCGTCGTCTTGTTGCGGCGGGCCGCAACGAGCGCCGCCTCGTTCAGGAGGTTCTCAAGATCGGCTCCTGAGAATCCAGGGGTCCGCTGTGCGAGCGCCTTCAGGTTGACAGTTTCATCGAGCGGCTTGTTGCGTGCATGCACTTTGAGTACAGCCTCGCGGCCTTTGACATCCGGGCGGCCGACTGTGATCTGACGGTCGAAACGGCCTGGACGCAGAAGTGCCGGGTCCAGGATATCCGGACGGTTCGTTGCAGCGACAATGATGATGCCTTCGTTTTCGCCGAAGCCATCCATTTCGACAAGCAGCTGGTTGAGCGTCTGTTCACGCTCATCATGACCGCCGCCGAGGCCTGCGCCCCGCTGGCGTCCGACTGCGTCGATTTCATCGATGAAAATGATACATGGTGCATTTTTCTTCGCATTTTCGAACAAGTCACGCACACGGGATGCACCGACACCGACGAACATTTCCACGAAGTCCGAACCGGAGATCGAGAAGAACGGCACGCCGGCTTCCCCTGCTACAGCACGGGCCAGGAGGGTTTTCCCGGTACCCGGAGGTCCTACTAACAGGATCCCCTTCGGAATACGTGCGCCGACTTCCGCGAATTTCCGCGGATCTTTCAGAAAGTCGACGACTTCGACAAGTTCCTGTTTCTCTTCATCCGCTCCGGCAACATCGGTGAAGCGGACTTTCTTGCGGTCATCGGAGTGCAATTTCGCTTTGCTTTTCCCGAAATTCATCACTTTTCCGCCACCGCCGCCGCCCTGCGCCTGGTTCAGCAGGAAGAAGAACAGGATGATGATGATGATAAATGGCACCAAGCCGGTGAAGAAGGATACCCAGGCACTCGTTTCAGGTGCCGGCAGGATATCCACTTCCGTTTTCGTTGTTTTCGCAAGATCACGGATATCGCTCATAGTCGTCTCATCATTCATCGGAACGTTGGTCGTGAACGTCTCGTCTTTCTTTGCGCCTTTCATATGCCCTTTTACTTCATAGACAAGCTGGACAGGCTGAAATTCGGCTCGTTCCACTTTCCCTTGTTCTAATGCTGTGAGAAATTCGTCATAACGGATCTTTTCCATTTTAGGGTTTGGATTGTTCAGCGAACTGAAGATTCCCATGATCGCCAGAAAAATCAGCCCATATAATAGAAAGTATCGGAATATTCGATTCATCCCAAGCCTCCTCATTTCTTCAACAGAAAACTATTGACAATCTTATCATATATGCAATTTGAATCACAAAGGAAATGACTTTGCAGAACAGCAAGTGCCATTCCCTTTTTCAGAGGCTCTTACATCGTATTCAGGTTGTGTAGATTTCCTTCTTCAGAACACCGATATATGGCAGGTTGCGGTATTTTTCCGCATAGTCCAGACCGTACCCGACGACGAACGCATCCGGCACTTCGAATCCGACCATATCCGCTTTCAGATCGACTTTGCGGCCGGTCGGCTTGTCGAGCAGTGTGACGATTTTGATGGAGTTCGCTTTCCGGTACTTGAACAGCTCCACCAAATACTTCAGCGTCTTCCCGCTGTCGATGATGTCCTCGAGGATGATGATGTCACGGCCTTCGATGCTCGTATTCAAGTCCTTGATGATCTTCACTTCACCGGAAGAAACGGTGGCATTCCCGTAGCTGGATACATCCATGAAATCGAGTTCTATGTACGCATCGAACCGTTTGATAAGATCGCTCATGAACGGAAGGGCACCTTTCAGCACGCCGATGACAAGCGGGAACTTCTCCTTATACTCGTCAGACAGCTGCTGGCCGAGTTCCGCCACTTTTTCCTGGAGCTGTTCTTCCGTGATAAGCACTTCCTGAATATCTTTTTCCAACATGAATAATTCCTCCTAAGGTTTGTGGGTCAACGAGCTGCTGGAGGATGCCGGCACTATTGCCGGTCCGTCATCAGTATGTAAGCTTCTCCATCCGGCTCTTCACTTGTGAATCGTCCGCCATACCGGACGAAAGGCACCGCACAGACACTGCCGTCTTCCGCGATGATAACGGGCAGTTCATCGCGCTGCGAGTGTCCGATCTTTTCATCGATGAACAGCCGGCTCAGCTTCTTCGGCGTGTCCATCCCTTTCAGGCGGATCCGGTCTCCCGGCTGCCGGACCCGGATCTCCGCAGGAAAGCCTTCTGGCGCGGGCCGGAAATACCGCCATTCCGAAACAGCCGCCAATTCATCGGCGGCTGCCTCGGACGCACGGCACCAGCGCAGCCGGAACGCCCCCCATCGGATCCACTGGTTTTCCGGGAAGGAGATGGGATGGCTGCCCCGTTCTGCAGGTCCGTTCCGCAAGAATATGGAACGGCCATATGTCCGTTCCAGCCTCCAGCCCTTCGGCAGATGGACAGCAGCACTGCCGTGCACCCCGTTCAGCTGACGGACGACTTGATTCACCAGAGAAGCGTTGTAAATTGCAGGTATAGTTTCCCCATTGTAAAGATACTTCAATAGTAGAGGAACCGTCCTCTTTTGTAAAGCAGGGTGCATGGCGGAAAACATCTCCGTTTCAATACAGAGCCTCCCCTTTTCGTCATGCCGGATAAGCTTTTCCGTCTGCTCTTCCGCAAGGCCGCCAAGAAGGTCATCCTCCTCTTGGAGTGTTTCCGTCATCCGTACGGACTGCACAGCTGCAGCCGGCTCTTCACGGAGCAGTGCCGGCAGCACGTGATGCCGGTACCGGTTGCGTGTATAGTCGTCTTTCATATTGCTCGGGTCCTCCCGATAGGCAAGATCGTGATCCGCTGCATATGCATAGAGATCGGCTTTTCCGAGCTGCAGGAAAGGACGGATCAGCCGGCCCTCCCCGAGATGCCGGACGGCGGGCATCCCTTTCGGCCGCTGTCCTTTCGTGATCTGCATCAGGACGGTCTCCAGCTGATCCTCCGAATGATGGGCAGCAGCAAGCACAGCATACCGCCCCTCCGCCATCACTTCTTTGAATTTCGCATATCTTCCTCTGCGGCAGACATCCTGGACGTTTCCGCCTGATGTTTCCATAAGTTCGGGTACAGGGACGGCAGTGCGGTGGCAGCGGACACCCAGCCGGTCCGCAAGCTGCTGCACCACTTCACCGTCTTCTGCGGATTCTGCGCCGCGGAGACAGTGATCGACATGTATGGCAGCCGTCTCAAAACCGAAAACCGGGCGCATGGCTGCTAAATAGTGCAGCAGCGCCATGGAGTCCACGCCGCCGGAGCAGGCGACGAGCACACGGTCTCCTTTCTGCAACAGACCCTTTTCACGGATGAAGTCTGTCGCTTTCTGCAGTTGTGTCTTCTCCATACCCATCCGCCCCCTTCTCTTCCCCTCATACTACCACTTTCTGCCGGAAAAGTGATGGTGTCCGCACTTTCACACTCGACCAGCTCGGCACGATATGGTCCATCTTCATGACCAGGACAGTACGGTCATCCGCTGTCGTTTTGAACTTCCTTTCCATTTCGCCCATGATGCGGTCCGCAAGTGCTTCGCAGTCCAGCCCGCCATGCCGCTCCAGCGTCTGACAGAGCGACCGTTCCTGCTGCTCCAGCGGAATATCCCCATTGAAAATGCCGTCCGTCATCATGACGATGATATCGCCTGATTTCAGTTCTTCGTTTTTCGCCTCCACGGTAAAGGATGGCAGGAACCCGAACGGCACCGCTTTGCTGTCGACACGCAGGAATTCATCCCCCCGTTTGATATACGTGCTCATGGAACCTGCTTTCCACGACCAGAGCCGCCCGTCCTGCAGATCGATCAGCGCTAGATCGAGGGTCGCATACATATCGTCCAGTCCGTTCAGCGCCATCATATAATGCAGGGTGTGCATCGCTGTCTCCGGTCCCATCTTGCGGTCCAGGCACTCCCGCATGAGGCGGATCACTTTCTGGCTTTCATAGTACGCGTTGAGATCCTGCCCCATGCCGTCCGACAGCAGCACCGCCGTCAGCCCGTCATGGATCGGGAATACTTCATACGCATCCCCGGCATACAGTGATCCGCCGCCGGCAGTCGCGACGACGCCGTACTGCATGGAGAAACGGACAGCGGATGTGAACGTCAGCTGCAGATGGGTGAACGGCTGCTCCCGCATCACCGCTTTTTCCACCTGGAACGGCTCCTGGTACATCTCTTCCAAGATCGGCAGGATCAGCCGTTCCGCAACCGTCGTATCGGTCTCGAAGGACGAACGGCGCTCCGGGATGGAACAGACGATCCGCATGGACCCCTTCTCTTCCGATAAAATATCGATCTGGAAAAACTCGATATCCTGCGCACGCAGACAATTGCCGAGCTCTTCCTCAGATGGCTGATAGACCGTGACGTCCTCTTTGATATCTTTCATCATCTTTTCCAGATGGTTGCTCATATCCCGCAGCTGGAGTGCCAGCATCTTGCGGCCATGCTGCAGCTGGCCCATCAGCAGACGGTCGGCACCGCGCTCCTCCAGTTCCTCGATCAGCCCGTTATGGCGGACGCATTTATAGCGGATCTTCTCTTCGACACGGTGCCGGGCCGCCTTTTTCGTTGCCGAATAGGTCGACTCCCATTCGGACAGGAGCGCAGGCATGCTGTCGTCATTCGATTCCCAGCACTTCGCATAGCGGAAGCACGAACGGCAGGCGATTGGAGTCTCCTCTGCACGTGCTTTCTGCTGGGTCTCCTGGACAGGGAACTGGTCATTCACCATCGTCGACATGAACGATGCGAACTGCTGGAAGTCCGTCAGCTGCTCATCCAGCTGGCGGGCGAGCCACTGCTGCCGTTTCTCGGAGAGATCCTGCCGCTCCGGCTGCAGCATATCCGATACGGATGCAAGCCGTTTTGATGGAATGCAGAAGAACAACAATGTCGCTGCTCCGATCGTCACGAAATGCGTCTGATCGAGCGGCAGCGTCAGGTCATACAGCAGGAAAAAGACCGATGCGAATAAGCCGCCTGTTGCCACCCCCAGCTTCCCGAACCCTTTCATGGCACCGGCAGCAAACCCCGTCATGCCGTAGACCGTCATCATTCCGGTGAATGACAGTTCCGCCATCCCGGTAATGGCGGCGATCATCATGGCGACCGTCGTGGAGAACAGGATGCCGCCTGAGACTGCTGCGATGAGGATCGCCATATAAAGAAGCGCGCCCGGCACGGACACGAGCCCGATCATCAGGCGGTCCATCCCGGTTGCCGCCATCGCAGCGATGATGCAGGCCGCCCCGAGCTGCTCCGCACGCCATGGCGAATACAGCAGTTTATCGACCGGTGGGAAGGCGATGAACAGGAAGATTGTCATCACCAGGGCCAGCAGTGCTTCGAATCCGATGGACAGCTGGACCGTCAGCGGCGGCTGGCCTGCATACATGATCAGCTGCCAGAACACCTGCACCGCGATGATCGTAGCGGCAACGGTGAGCGGCACCGATTTCCTTGTGAATGAATGCCGGATGACCACATTGAACAGAAGCAGCTGCAGCACGAACAGCAGGGCCTGTCCTAACCCGAGGAACAGGCTTCCGCTCATGCCTCCGACGAATGCCGGAATCATATACTTCGGGTAGCGCATGACCGCAAGTGCCCAAACCGGCAGCAAAAATGGAACCGCTGCATCGAACAGGACTGCCTGCGCCAAGAAGAAGGAGCCGACCGCGAACAACAGCGATGTAAGCAGGTGCACTTTCCGTACCATTATCGATCCGATCAGGCTGTGAAGCGGATGCATCATCGTTCTCTCTGTATTGCTGCTGACCATCTTCATTTCTCATTCCCCCTATGACCTATTGCCGTTAAGTATACCGGGGGGCGGCTTCATATTTTGTCTCTTTCTGGCACCAGGTCCTAAAAACATTTCGACGGTTTACGTGCAGGTTGTCGACAGGGTGGGTGGGCTATTTTTGCGGGCTGCGCGTATCCGGGTCCGGGCCGCGCGTATTTTGCCGCGCGGGGGTATTTCTCCTTTGCTCGTGCACACTATGGAAAATTGTACGGAAACCGTTGACAAGTATTCCTGCAGTCTGTATGATGTAAAAGGTCGCAACTGTAGAGGTTGCGGATCATCCATTTGGCGGTGTAGCTCAGCTGGCTAGAGCGTACGGTTCATACCCGTGAGGTCGGGGGTTCGATCCCCTCCGCCGCTATACGAATTGCACACAAAGGGTCTGTCGACATGACAGGCCCTTTTTTTTGCGCTTTAGGACTGCTCGCGGATCATGATGCCGCCAGGGGGAATTGTAGGGGTGCTCATAAAACGGGGGAAGTGATCATAAATCCCGGATTATGATCATAAACCGCGGAAAGTGATCATAAACTTGGAATTCCGCTCATAAACCTCGTAAAGTGATCATAAACCCTGGACTCCGCTCATAAACCAGCCGAATGCGCTCATAACTTTACACAATCCAGTCTCCCGCACGCCCGTGCCCAGCCGTCAACCCCGCTTCCCCGAACGCCCGGTTGTTTGCAGCACACACCTGCCGGACAACGAAAAAAGCTGAGCGGCGCCGTCAGGCACACACTCAGCTTTTCATCTATAAGACATTTTTTCCTGTATTGAAACAGCTCAGAAGGGTCGTTCCAACCTTTGTACTCGGGCGTCAGCCTCTGCGTGCTCCGCGGCCTCCGCGTTTGGACTCAGTTGCTCGCTTAAGTGTCGTAAGGCGTTCCTCGCTGTCCTTCATGAATTTCGCCATTTTCTGCTCGAAATTCTCCGGACGCTCCGGTGCGCGTCCTCCCTGACGAGGGCGTGATGGTCGCTGCGGTCGCTGCGGCCGTTCGGATTCCGGTTTCGCTTTCCGGATCGACAGGCCGATTTTGCCGTCAGATCCGACGTTCATGACTTTCACTTCAACTTTGTCGCCGACTTTCAAGTGGTCGTTGATATCTTTGACGTAGTTGTCTGCCACTTCACTGATGTGGACAAGTCCTGTTACGCCGGTCGGCAATTCAACGAATGCCCCAAAATTAGTGATCCCTGTCACTTTACCCTCTAATTTGCTGCCTACTTCAATTGACATAAAAAAAATGCTCCTCCTTAGAATTTAAGCGGGCCTTCCTTTCAGAAAGCCTAGCAACCGTTTTTACGGGTCCTGCCTGCGCAAGATTCCTACTTTCATTATATCCAACAAAAAAAGAGTGTCAATAAGACTACTCTTTTCCGTCATCTTTTTTGTCCAGTTTTTTCTTCCCTTCCGGAAGGGAGAAGATGATTTCACCCTCATTGGAAACGAAATACTCTTTCCGGGCCAATTTTGCAATGTATTCTTCGTCGTCCAGTTTCAGCAGCTGTTTCTTCAGCTGCTCCTGCTCGCCCGTCTTCACGGCGAGCTGTTCGATCAATTCCTGTTTCTCCAGCTGTTTGGCTGCGAGCAATTCCTTCTGCTGATGATTGTAGACCGCAATGCCGCCGAATGTGACGATGGCGATCATCGCAAACACGAGCAGTTTCACTTTCAGCCGCTTCTTCTGTTTGCGCCGCCAGTCCTCTTTGCGCTGCATGGAGCGGACATATTCAGTTTCAATTGACGCAACAGATGAGGAATTCAGTTTCCTTGCCTTTTGCTCCATCTCCTGTACAGCCCCCTCAACTACAATTTACAGATGGTTCTTTCCCCAGTATACGTCATGCCGCCCTTTTTTTGAAGGATAAGTTGGCAAAACGGCGATAGATATACCGGATTGGTCCCAATAGGACGTAGACCACTGTAAAAAGGATGCGGAACACTGCCCGGATGCAGACATATACCAGCCGGATGATCCAGGTGACCGGCCGGATGACCAGCACAATGACCAGCCTGCCGAACAGACGGAACGGTCTATGGAACAGACTCGCATACAGCAGCAGACCGGCCAGCTGGGCGATCGGATCGTACATCCGCCACTCGCCCGCACGGTATTCAAACAGGACAGCGAAAGCGAAGCAGCCGGCAAGCAGCCAGCCCGCGCCTTCCAGAAGGCCGGAGATCCTCCGGATGTACGATGCTTTCTGCGTCCGGTCGATCCCTGTACCGATCATGTCCATGAACGCGCCTGCAATGACCCCTGAACCGATCATCGCAAGCAGGCTGAGGAACTGGCCGGAGATGCTCATCCGAACAATTTATGGAGGAAATTACGGGAGCCTGTCTCTTCTTCATCGTACTGCAGTGTGCTGACAGAGCCCTCCAATGTGAGAAGGCCTTTGTCGACATCCAAGTGGACGATGCGTAATTCTTCTCCTTTGATGGTCAGCATTCCCTGGGACGTGCGGACGAGGAACTCTTCTTGGTCGAACCGGTCGATAGTCTTTACAGAAGTGAGATCCATTCGTTTCCGGTTGCGCATGGTGACGACGTGGTCGCCGGATGGGATTGTGTACGTCGGACTTTCAGTTTGAATTTGCATAGTTCGTCCTCCTGTCGATTTTGTACACTGCCATCCTATGCGCGTCCAATAAAAAACATGACAGGAAAAGATCCTGTCATGCCCTCCTCAGTCTTCATCGTCCACGAATTCCGGTTCCACTTTGTCGAGTTTTTCTTCTTTGACGATCGTGTACATCGCAGCTGCATCCTCTTTTTTCGTGGAGGCTTTCAGTTCGTTCACTGTGACGGTGACGATCTTCTGGCCGAACCGGATGGCGAGTTCATTGCCCGGTGCCACATCCGATGATGCTTTCGCGACTTTCCCGTCGATCGTGATCCGACCCTGGTCCGCGACCTGTTTTGCGAGTGTCCTTCTTTTGATAAGCCTGGATACTTTCAAGAATTTATCGAGTCTCATGCTGGGTTCCTCCTGTCCGTTTGGCATCTTGCCAGAATTGTTCCAGCTCGTCCAGTGTATAATCGCTGAATGAACCGCGCCCGGCGGCTACGGCCTGTTCGATGTAGCCGAACCGCGTGCTGAACTTGCGGTTGGCATGCTGCATCGCTTCCTCCGGTGAGAGCTTCAGGAACCGGGCGATGTTGACGAGCGTGAAGAACACGTCGCCGAGTTCGTCCGTGCGGGTATCCTGCGTCCCTTCTGCCACTTCGTCCTTGAATTCCTGCCATTCCTCTTCGAACTTATCGAATGCTCCTTTTACATCCTCCCAGTCGAATCCGACCCGGGCTGCCGCCTTCTGGTAATTGAACGAGGTCAGCAGGGACGAGCTTGTCAGCGCCTGTCCGTCGAGCAGGGAGGTACGCTCCGGTTTCTCAGCCGCCTTGATGGCCTGCCAATTGGTCAGGACATCCTCTGTATCCTCGACTTCAATTTCCCCGAAAACATGCGGATGCCTGCGGATCATCTTATCCCCGACCGCCTGCAGGATGTCTTCCATAGCGAAATAGCCTTCATCCTCCCCGATCTGCGCATGCAGGAAGACCTGCAGCAGCACATCACCGAGCTCCTCGATGAGCCCGTCATCGTCTTCCCGATCGATCGCATCAAGGACTTCGTGCGCTTCTTCTATCAGATATCGTTTCAGCGACTCATGCGTCTGTTCCCGATCCCACGGGCAGCCGTCCGGTCCGCGGAGTGCGGCAATGATCGCGCGGAATGTCCGCCATTCCTTCAGCCTGTCCGTCTGTTCAGGGACAGGCGGCACGTAGACCGTCGTCAGGTTGTCGATCTCCGTCTCGCGGTCGAGTTCTACAAGCGGAAGGGTGCGCACCCGCTCAAGCGACGTCCCGGCCGCCTTCACAATCGTGACCGGATGTTCGACCGGGTATTTCTCGAGCAGTGCCAGTTTTACATCCGAAGCGACGAACGCATCATAGACCTGGCCGATCAGGATATGCTGCTGCATCAGCACATCATCCTGATGCAGGTCCGCTGCATCCAAAAGCTGGAACCCTTCAATCGGATCGATGCGGAGTGCCGAAAAGATCGGGTCGAGGAAGCTGCTGCCTCCCGCGATCTCCAGGATGGCATTCCCTGCCCGTTCCTGCTCGATCAGCAGCTGGACAGTACGTTCCGCAACGAGCGGATGGCCGGGCACAGCATATACAACCGGCTGTTCCGATGCCAGCTCCGTCAGCTGCCGGACAATCTCCTCATAGACCGCTTCGAACGAATCATTTGCCTCATAGACGGCATCGAAACTCCGCACCTGGACACCTTCCGCTTTCAGCTCGTCGACGGCCGGATGATGATCCGTCCGGACGATGAGCGTACCGGCGGCTTTCAATTTCCTGTAGACGCCAAGCGGCAGTTGGTCGAGTTCACCGGCACCAAGGCCGATTATCGTTATTTTTTCCATACAATCACCTTCTCTTTTTCGTCAATACCAGCTGCACGCGCGCAAGCCGTTTCCCGAACGGCAACAAATACCAATCCCGGTCGCCCAGCACACGCGTCTTCATGATGATGAACAGGAATACGGCAGCGCCGAGTCCGACAGCGGGCAACGCCGACAGTGCTGCAGACAGCCGGCTGTCCCCTGCCAGGCCTGCCGCATCGATTCCCGCTGTCCAGGCGAGCACAACGGCCGCCATTGCAGCGCCTGCCGCACCTATCCAGCCATAGAACCTGGCAGGGGCCAGGCGCGCCGGCCAGGTTTTCTTGAAGAGTAAAAGCAGACCCGCCGCTGTTACCGCAAACCCGATATTGCCGGCAAGCGCTGCCCCGGCAATCCCGTATACAGGGACGAGCAGGACATTCGACAGGACCTTCACAGCCAGCCCGAGTACCAGCCAGGCTGCCGGGCCTTTCCCGGAACCGGCCCCCTGCAGGATTGCACAGAGCGGCAGTACGAGCGACAGCCAGAAAATCTGCAGGCAGAAGATCGCAAGTGCGCCGGAACCGTCTCTTGTTTCAAACAATAACACATTCACATAAGGCAGCAGAAGCGCAAGACCGAGTGCGGCTGCAAATCCGAACAAGACAGCAACACGGTACGTCAGCTGTACGAACGGCCAGGCGCTCCGTCCTCCGCTTCTTGCCGTATGGTGCGCGATCAGCGGCACAATCGCCATCGCGAGCGTCGTGGCGATCAGGCTGCCGAGCTGCAGCAGCGGCTGGCCGCGGTCATAGATCCCTTTCAGGACCATGGCAGCCGTGTCATCGATGCTGTCCGCTGTCAGCAGGTTCAGTACCGTGAATGCATCCGCCAGCTGATACAGCAGGAGGATGAGGGAACTTGCACTCAGACTGACACTGACGACGGTCAGTTCGCGGATGACGCGTTTCCGGTCGATGGCTGCGGGCCTGGCGCGCACGGACCGGCGATGCCAGAGTGCCAGGATCAGGACGCCGGCAGCCTGGCCGATCACGGTCCCAATGACTGCAATCTCCCCTGTCGTATACAGCGACGCGCCCGAACGAACCGCGAGCCACGTACCCGCCAGAATGATGGCGACGCGGATTCCCTGCTCGCCGACACCCGACACGGCGATCGGCATCATGTCCCCTTTGGATTGGAAGACCCCCTTGTACACCGCAAGCAGAGGCATGACCAGCAAAATATAGGCACCCGCACGCAGCAGCGGCGCCAGGGCGGCATCCCCCATCATCCGTGCGATCGTTTGAGCACCGGTCAGCAGCCCTGCGAACGCGAGTATGCTCAGTACACTCAGATAGACGAACGATAAATTGATGATCGCCCGCCGTTCACCGGGATGTTCCGTACCCGCCAGCAGCTTGGAAATGGAAACCGCCGCACCGTACGTCGTCCAGATCACGAAGATCCCGGTGATCGGGTACACTTGCTGATAAATGTAGAACCCTTTGTCCCCGACCAAGTTCTGGAAGGGGACACGGTACACGGCCCCGAGCAGTTTGACAATCAAGGCGGAGACCGTCAGCATTGACGCGCCTTTCATAAATGTTTTCATATTCCAATCGCCTGCTGCCATGCTGAGTCCTCTTTCGTTTTGTGGATGGTGTCCATTATACCACTGCCCGCTTGAAACGACAGCTTCCCGGGGGCACGCACAAAAAAACCTGCACGTCCTGAAGGGTTCAGGCGGTGCAGGCAGATTACTGTTCCATCTGTTTGGCTAAAAACAAGGCGGCCGTTTCGGCAGTCTTCTGTTCGGCTTCCCCGACAAAGTGGACTTTCGACAATAAATAGATTGCGCCGATGGTATCACCGTTCACAACAATCGGAGTGACACAGTAGGATTTCACATGCTCGGTCTGTCCCGGCACCCATTCCACGGTCTTCTCCATTTTTTCCGTCACCATCGCCCGCTGCTTCAGCAGCTCTTCAGCGTCGGCAGACACCTGCCGATTCAAATAGTCCTTCTTCGGAAGACCGGCCACCGCGATGATTTCATCCCGGTCACTGATAAGTGCCGGCGTGCCCAATGTCTGATAAAGTGTTTCTGCATATTCCGCTGCAAACTGGCCGAGTTCGGAAATCGGGGAATACTTTTTCAGGATGACTTCGCCGTCCCGATCCGTAAAAATTTCAAGAGGGTCCCCTTCCCGGATCCGGAGCGTTCGCCGGATTTCTTTCGGGATGACCACCCTTCCCAAGTCATCGATCCTGCGGACAATACCGGTTGCCTTCATGCATGATGCCTCACTTTCTAATTGAAATCCGCTTTACGGACTCAGTATGCTTCATGCATGGGCATTTTATGCAGGGACGGGACTATCCGGCATCCACTTCGGCAGTTTCTTTCTCGGCTGTCCGCAGCAGCTGTATGATCGCTTCAAGCACATCGAACTCCGTCTGTTTACCGAGTTTCCGGTCATCGATCGTGATGACCAGCCGGCCGTCATCCATCGTGAAGCCGACAGCACGGCCATAGGCCATCGTTTCCGAGACGAGTTTCGCACCGTCCGTCTTCGCGGTCCCTTCAGCGGAGAACCGGATTTCGATGACGGACTGCTGTTTTTTGATGGAGGCAACGCCCGCTTCTTTCCCCCACGCTTTCAGGCGGCCTACGCGAAGCAGCAGTTCCGCTTCGAACGGCAGATCGCCGAACCGGTCGGTCATTTCGTCCCACAGTTCGTTGAAATCCTGCTCACCCTCAATCGCTTTCACGCGTTTATACATCTGGATCTTCTGGTAGCCGTCCTTGATGTACGTATCCGGCAGATAGGCATTGATCGGCAGGGAGATCTCCAGGTCAGGCCGGTCTTCTTTCGAGATGCCGGTCTGTTTCTCCTCCACGGCTTCCTGCAACATCTGGGAATAGAGATCGAACCCGACCGAATCGATGAATCCGTGCTGTTGGGATCCGAGCAGGTTCCCGGCTCCCCGGATGGACAGGTCACGCATTGCAATTTTGAATCCGGAGCCGAGTTCCGTGAATTCCTTGATGGCCTGCAGACGGTTCTCCGCCACTTCCGTCAGCACTTTGTCGCGCTGATACAGGAAATAGGCATAGGCAACCCGGTTCGACCGTCCGACACGGCCCCGCAGCTGATACAGCTGGGACAGGCCCATGCGGTCGGCGTCATGGACGAGCAGCGTATTGACGTTCGGGATATCGATTCCTGTCTCGATGATCGTCGTGGTCACGAGGACATCATACTCCCCTTCGAGGAAGCTGAGGATGATCTCTTCCAGCGCCGCTTCCCCCATCTGTCCGTGTGCGAATCCAACACGGGCTTCCGGCACCAGCTGACGGATCTCATCAACCTTTTTCGTCATATCCTCCACCCGGTTATACAAGTAGAACACTTGTCCGCCGCGGGACATCTCCCTCTCAATTGCCTCGCGCACCAGCGCCAGGTTATCCTCCATGACATAGGTCTGGACAGGGAACCGGTTAGCTGGCGGTGTTTCGATGATCGACAGGTCGCGTACACCGATCATCGACATATGCAGCGTTCTCGGAATCGGCGTCGCGGTGAGTGTCAGTACATCGACATTCGTCTTCAGCTGTTTCAGCTTTTCTTTGTGTGTGACGCCGAACCGCTGTTCCTCGTCGACGATCAGCAGGCCGAGGTCCTGATAGGCAACGTCCTTCGACAGCAGGCGGTGTGTGCCCACGACGATATCGACCGTGCCGTTCTTCAGTCCTTTCTTGGTCTCTGTCTGCTGTTTTTTCGACCGGAACCGGTTGAGCAGGGAGACCTCGATCGGGAAGTCGGCGAACCGCGACTTCATCGTCTCGTAATGCTGCTGGGCGAGAATTGTCGTCGGCACGAGGAATGCGACCTGCTTGCCGTCCGATACAGCTTTGAATGCAGCACGGATGGCCACTTCCGTCTTGCCATACCCGACGTCCCCGCAGAGCAGCCGGTCCATCGGCCGTTCCTTCTCCATGTCCTGCTTCACTTCGACAATGGACCGGAGCTGATCGTCCGTCTCTTCATAAGGGAATGCATTTTCGAAGGACCGCTGCAGGTCATCGTCTTTCGAGAAGGCGAACCCTTTCTGGGCTTCCCTCTCCGCATACAGCTTGATGAGGTCATCGGCGATGTCTTTCACGGCTGCTGACACTTTCGTCTTCGTCTTCTTCCATTCCGCCCCGCCGAGCTTGTGGAGCTTCGGCTCTTTGTCACCGGATGCGACATACTTCTGTACGAGGTCGATCTGATCGGCCGGCACGAACAGCTTATCTTCGCCGCGGTAGCGGATATCGAGATAGTCCTTGCTGACACCGCCGACATCCAAGGTCACGACACCATAATACTTACCGATGCCGTGCTGGACGTGCACGATATAATCACCGGGTTTGATTTCCGAATAGTTTTTGATGCGTTCCGCGTTCGAGATTTTCTGCGGACGGGCTTTCCGCCTCGGTTTCCCTTTGAACAGTTCACCGTCCGTGATGACAGCGAGATGCTGCAGCGGCAGCTCGAACCCGGCATGGAGACTGCCGTCGATGACTGTGATCATGCCGGCTTCCGCAGCAGCCGCGTTCCCGGTTGCCTGAATATCATAATCGGCCAGGATGGACCGGACTTTTTCGACCCGGTCGCGCCCTTCTGCGACAACGAATACATTGAAGCCGCCATGCTGCCAGCGCTCCGTCTCCGCTTTCAGCAGGTTCATCTGTCCGTGGAACTCCTGCATCGGCTTGCAGGAATAGGACAGCACTTCCTTCACCGTAATTCCCGGGAGGGTCCGTGTAAACAGGGACGTATACAGCTTTTGGGCAGTGAGCGCGGCATGCACTTCAGCAAACGGTACAGACAGCACCGCGTCATGTACGATCTTTCCTTCTTCCAGCAACGACAGGCGCCATTCCTCTTCGTCTTTCTCAAGCATGGCCGCGCCTTCCTGGACCCGGTTGATTTCATCGAAAACGACAAGCGCATCATCCGGCAAGTAGGTGTTGAGGGTCGTGACCTGGTCCCCCGCGAAGCCGGCGTACTTCACCATGCTTTCCGGCTGGACGCCAGCTCTCATCAGTTCGATATCCCCGGAGATCGTCTCCAGCAGATTCTCTTTGACTGTATCGTCTTTGACTTTTTTCAGACTCTTGGCAAGTGCCGCTTCCAGCTTGTCTGCGATTATCAGCAGATCCCCGGCAGACCAGGAGAATTCGGATGCCGGCTGCAGACTGACATCCGTCAGCTTGCCCGTGGAACGCTGGTCTTCGGCCGAGAATGTCCGGATCGAGTCGACATCAGTGTCGAACAGCTCAATCCG
Source organism: Sporosarcina koreensis (assembly GCF_000826145.2). GTDB lineage: Bacteria > Bacillota > Bacilli > Bacillales_A > Planococcaceae > Sporosarcina > Sporosarcina trichiuri. The sequence continues at coordinate 76,454 of NZ_LN651334.1, read as the reverse complement.
GATCGGATCGTCCGCCGTCAGCGGATAGATATCCAGGATTCCGCCCCGTAAAGCGAATTCCCCGGGAGCGGTGACCATGTCTTTCCGGGCATACCCCATGCCGGTCAGCCGATTCAGCCAGCTGTCCATATTGATGCTGTCCCCGACAGATACGGAAAGGGTGCCCGCGGCGAACCGGCCCTTTGTCGGGATCAGTTTCTTCAATCCGGCGACAGGCGTGATGTAGATGCCTTGTCCTTTGGATGCCAGATGGCTGAGCGTGTCGATCCGTCCTGCACGCAGTTCGAAGCTTGCGAATGCAAAGTCCGCCGCTATCAGTTCCTCTGCCGGATACAGATGGACACACTCCTCCCCCAGCTGTTTGACGAGATCGTCATATGTACGCTGTGCCTGCAGCATGTTCGGCGAAACGATGACCACCGGGCGGCCGATCTCCTGCTGGAGCGTCTGGAAGAACAGCGTCTTTGCGCCTCCTGTCAGACCTGTCAGCAGCTGCCGGTCCTGGCCTTTCGCCAATTTGTCCGCCAATTGCCCGATCTTTGCTGACTTCCGGTAATAGTTTACTAATGAGTCCATTCGGATCCGTCCTTTCTCCGTGAAATGCATAAGCACAAAAAGCTTTGCGCGCCTGCAGCAGGCGCCAAAGCCAGGCTTCTCACTGAAGCCACTTTTCAACTGTATAGTACTCGGGGAACATGCTCAGCGAGTCTTCGCACTGTTCGCAGATACAGCGGATTTCGAAGGATCCCCGGCCGTGCTCGGACAGGAACCCGTCATCCGATTTCTGCAGTTCAGCGATCGTTTCCTTCACGGACGCAAATGGCACGGAGCCGATCTCCGTCCGGCAATGCCCGCAGCGGTAGGTGACCATCCGCATCGCCGCCTTTCAAATGTACATGCTGTACAAGTATAGGCAGCACAGACAGCGCTTATGCCTGCGGGTCAGTTATAGTCGTTCATCACTTCAAGGAACGGTCTGCCCAGCCAGTCGCGGCAGGCAGCGGCGCTGCGTTCGACGGCCTCACGGATGAGCGGCTGTTCATCCTCGGAAAAAGGACCCAGTACATAATCCGCTACCGCCATGCGGCCGTCCGGACGGCCGATGCCGATCCTGACCCGGTTGAACACGTCGGTCCCCAAGTGGGCAATAAGGGATTTCACGCCGTTATGCCCGCCAGCCCCGCCTTTCGCCCGCAGCCGCAGTTTGCCGGGCGTAAGATCGAGATCATCATAGATGACGGCGATGTCCTCATCGTCCGCTTCGAAGTAATCCATCAGCGGCCGCACGCATTCGCCGGACAAGTTCATATAGGTGAGCGGTTTCACGAGCATCACTTTTTCACCGCCGGCCCGGACGGTCGTATAGAGACCGTTGAATTTCGTCTGGAAGGCGGGTGCATCCAGCTGTTCCGCCAGCAGATCGATCGCTTGAAAACCGACATTGTGACGGGTCATTTCATATTGTTTACCCGGATTTCCGAGTCCGATGATCATTTTCATAGGAACGCTCTCTTTCTATGGGGAATGTATCGTAAAACGTAAAAACAAGCGCACGGCGTGCCGTGCGCTCTTTGTATTATTCGCTGTCTTTGTCTATTTCGTTGACGACTTCCGGTTCAGCTGTGCCGCCGGACTCTTCGTCAAGTGCGTCAAGCTCTTCCTCAGTACGCGGTGCAGAGACGAGAACGATCGTTTCGTCGTCTTCGTTCTGGATTTCGTACTTGGTCCCTTCACGCAGGTCGGATACTTGGATCGTATCTCCGATGTCCAGTTTTGACACGTCGACTTCGATGCTCTCCGGGATGTCCGAAGGTTTTGCTTTGACTTTCAGTTCCCAAAGCGGCTGCTGGACGACGCCGCCCGCTTTCTCACCCGGTGATGTGCCTGTGAGGTGGATCGTCACGTCGACCTCAAGCTCTTCCGACATGTTGATGGCGAGAAAGTCTGCGTGCTCGACTTTGCCTGTCAGGACATCCGCCTGGTAATCGCCGAGCATGACGTCTATATCGTTTCCGTCCACCGATAGTTTGAACGCACCATTGCGGCCGTGTTCCTGAACGGTCTTGATGAGGTCGCGTTCTTCCACTGTGATCGGAGTAGATTCCGTTCTGAACCCGTATACGACAGAGGGCACTTTCCCCTCCTGGCGCAATTCGCGCAATGCTGACTGTGGAGCAGTTTCACGTTTTTCCGACTGTAATGCTGTACTCATATGCTCAGTCCCCTTTATAAAAGAAGTTTTCCTACATAGTAAATACCCGTTACATGACGTTCCAAACCCTGTCTGCCTGTTTCCAGCACGCTGCGCTGACGGCTCAGTCGAACAGTGTGCTGACGGATTTCTCTTCAAACACCCGGATGATCGCATCTCCGATGAGGCGCGCAACGGACAGCTGCTTGATCTTCGGTGAGTGTTTGTCTTCCGGAAGCTCGATGGTGTTCGTGATGACCAGTTCCTTGATCTTCGAATCGTTGATGCGCTGGATGGCCGGTCCTGACAGGACAGGGTGCGTACAGCAGGCATAGACTTCCGTTGCGCCCGCTTCAACGATTGCATTGGCTCCGGCCGTGATTGTGCCGGCCGTGTCGATGATGTCATCGATCAGGATGGCGATTTTGCCTTCGACCTGGCCGACAATGTTCATCACTTCACTGACGTTCGGTTTCGGACGGCGTTTATCGATGATCGCAATCGGCGCTTTCAGGCGGTCGGCCATTTTGCGGGCACGCGTCACGCCGCCGTGGTCAGGCGAGACGATGACGATATCGTCGCCTTTGAACCCTTGGTTTTTGAAGTGCTCGGACAGCAGCGGAACGGCCACCAGGTGGTCGATCGGGATATCGAAGAACCCTTGGATCTGCGGCGCATGGAGGTCCATCGCGATCACCCGGTCCGCTCCCGCTTTCTCCAGAAGGTTCGCAACGAGCTTGGCCGTGATCGGTTCACGGGAACGCGCTTTGCGGTCCTGGCGGGCATAGCCGTAATACGGCATGACGACATTGATCGTCCGGGCAGATGCACGGCGCAGTGCATCGATCATGATCAGAAGTTCCATCAGGTTATCGTTGACCGGGTAGGAAGTGGATTGGATGACGTATACGTCACAGCCGCGGATGCTTTCTTCGATATTGATCTGAACTTCACCGTCACTGAACCGTTTGACGGAACATTCACCGAGCGGGCAGCCGATGAAATCTGCGACTTCTTTCGCCAGCGGTTCGTTTGCGTTCAGTGTGAAGATTTTCAGTTTGTGGTTCGGATATTGATTGGCCATGATGGACCTCCTGTTTTATCGTTTAGAGTTTAGTTTCGCTGCATAGCCTTCCTTGTTCTCTTGGCGGACCCGGGCGATGGCCAGGGAGTCTTCCGGGACATCTTTCGTGACAGTGGATCCCGCGGCGACGTAGGAACCCTTGCCTACCTTGACCGGTGCGACCAGATTGGAATTGCAGCCGATGAACGCCTCGTCTTCGATTGTCGTCTTGAACTTGTTCTTACCGTCGTAGTTGACCGTGATCGAGCCGCAGCCGATGTTGACGGCGGAGCCGACGTCCGCATCCCCGATATAGCTGAGGTGGGATACCTTGCTGCCATTGCCGAATGTCGATTTCTTGATTTCCACGAAGTTGCCGACTTTGACATGGTCACCGAGTTCGGACTCGGGCCGGATGTGGGCGAACGGGCCTACAGCTGTATCGGCACCAATGATGCTCGACTTGACGACCGAGGAGTGCACCGTCGTCCGGTCGCCGATCGTGCTGTCCGTCAGGTGGCTGTTCGGGCCGATCACACATTCTTCACCGATGCGGCAAGCCCCTTCGATTAGTGTCCCCGGCTGGATGACGGTATCACGGCCGATTTCAGCATCCGCGCTGATGACTGCCGTATCAGGTGAAATGATCGTCACACCGTTCCGCATATGTGTTTCCGCTATCCGGCGGCGCATGACCGCTTCCGCCTGTGACAGGACGACCCGGTCATTGACGCCGAGCGTTTCACTGAAGTCTTCACAGGCATATGCGCCGATCAGGGATCCTTCCGACTGGAGGATGCCGATGACGTCCGGCAGATAGTATTCCCCTTGTGCATTGTCGTTCTTCACTTTTTTCAGTGCTTCGAACAATGCCCGGTTATCGAAGCAGTACGTACCGGTGTTGATCTCCCGGACGGCCTGTTCCTCAGGGGTGGCATCCTTCTGTTCAACGTTGCGCAGCACTTCCCCGTTTTCCCCGCGGATGATCCGGCCATAGCCTGCCGGGTTGTCTGCAATCGCGGTCAGGATGGTCGCTTTTGCGCCAAGTTCCCGGTGCTCACGGACAAGGGCCTCCATCGTCTCCGAGCGGATCAGCGGCGTGTCTCCGCAGACGACAAGTGTCGTGCCATCCAGATCGCCGAGCAGCTGTTCCGCCTGCTGTACCGCATGCGCAGTCCCGAGCTGCTCATCCTGCAGGACGTATTCACTTTTGGAACCGAGAGTCTGTTCCACTTTTTCTGCTCCATGGCCGACAACGGTGACGACACGGTCCGCCCCGATGCCTCTGACGTGATCGATGACGTGCTCCACCATCGGTTTCCCGCAAACCGGGTGCAGCACTTTATATAAATTCGACTTCATGCGTGTTCCCTGGCCTGCTGCCAGTACGATTGCATATGTACTTGTCATGAGCTGTCCCCCATCCTAGATTTCATATTAGACTATAGCCGACACAGCAGTGATTTTCAACTATTGCCGCTTGACAATTTATGCATAGTGTCTTATTATTATTGGCTTTTTCGGATGACAAACCGCTCAGCGCTCGCCAATAGAGCCGCAAGCGGGCAGGCTTGCGGCTCTGTGACAATTTACCGACAGATTCAGTTTCACACAGGTGCCGGATCCAGAACTTCTTCCTCGGCATGGTAGACCTGCAATACAGCATCCTGGACTTTCATCCGTGCGTCCGGATTGATGGGATGTGCGATGTCGCGGAATTCCCCATCCGGCGTCCGCTTGCTCGGCATGGCCACGAACAGGCCGGCATTCCCCTCGATGATCCGGATATCATGGATGACGAATTCGTCGTCGATTGTAATGGATGCGATCGCCCGCATCCTTCCCGTTGTCTCCACCTTGCGCAGCCGTACATTCGTTACTTGCATATCCCTTTCCATTCCCCTTTCTGACAAAACGTGTTCTTGTATAAGTTCTACATAGACTCCCGAATCCCTTTATGGGAATTTAAATTTTTCCGACTATTCCATGTGCAAAAAAGCTGCCCGCCCATCAGCAGAGGCTGACAGTCCGAGCAGCTGTACATGCCGCTTACCCAGCGACTGCAATTACTTCGATTTCGACTTTCACATCTTTCGGCAGACGTGCGACTTCCACGGTTGCACGTGCAGGGGTATGCTCCCCGAAATGGCGGGCGTAAACATCGTTCAGCGCGCCGAATTCGTTCATGTCCTTGATGAAGACCGTCGCCTTGACGACCTGTCCGAGTGAAGAGCCGGCTTCCGCCAGTACAGCCTTCAGGTTTTCGAACACCTGGTCCGTCTGTTCTTCGATTGTCGCACCGGCAAGCTCACCGTTTGCAAGCAATGGGATCTGGCCTGATGTGTAAACCATGCCGTTCACTTTGACCGCTTGTGCATAGGGGCCGATCGCCTTCGGTGCCTTCTCTGTCGCTACGTAGTCCATCTTATTCTCCGCCTTCCGAAAAGTAGTTGCCTTCCTCGAGTTCAATCGTCCGGTCAACCTCATTCACACTGCGCAATTTCACCAGTGATCTGTACGTTTCCTTCAGCACCCGCTCCGAGTGCTCGGATTCGACCAATACAGCCGCTCCTGCCACTTGGCAATCGAACTCTTCGACGAGGTTCCGCATGCCGAGCATCGTGCCGCCGGCTTTCATGAAGTCATCGGTGATCAGTACACGCTGACCGCTTTTCATGCTGCGTTTCGACAGGACCATCGTCTGGATGCGGCGGGCCGATCCGGAAACGTAATTGATACTCACCGTGGAGCCTTCCGTCACCTTGCTGTCACGCCGAACGATGACGACCGGCACATTCAGATGATGTGCGATCGCATGGGCGATCGGAATGCCTTTCGTCGCCACGGTCATGATGACATCGATCCCGCTGTCCGCAAACGCTGCCGCGAACAGGCGCCCGACACTGTCCATAAGCCGCGGATTGCCGAGCAGGTCGGTCATATATAAATAGCCGCCGGGCAGCAGACGGTCCGTATGGCCCAGTTCTTCCATGAGCTGGGCGATGACACCATGTGCCGCCTCTTCAGACATAAGAGGAATATATTTCACGCCGCCGGCAGCACCCGAAACGGTCAGCAGCCTGCCTGCACCGCTCGTTTCGAACGTCTCTTTCACGATGGTCAGATCTTCGCTGATGGACGACTTCGCCGACTGGAACCGTTCAGAAAAAACAGTGAGCGGGATGAGCTGGTGGGGGTGTTCCAGCAAATGGCGGGTCATCTCGATGAGACGTTCACTCCGCTTCCACTTCATGGCCAACAACTCCTAAAACCCGAATATTCTATATCTAGACTACCATAATCATCTGTCTTCAAGCAAGATGGGTCCGTTCGCCCATCATCCGCACAGCGTAGACTTCCGGACAGAAGCCTTTCAGTCCGTTATAGACACGGGCCACCTGGGATTCATGCTGCACAAACCCGAACACTGTCGGTCCGCTTCCGCTCATCAGCACGGCATCCGCACCGAATTTCAGCATCTGCTCCTTCAGGACGGCCACTTGGGGATGGAGGCGCATTGTGACCGGTTCGAGTGCGTTGCCGAGAAGGCTGCACATCGCATCATAGTCACCAGACGCCAGAGCCGCCATCATGCCCGCTGTATTCGGATGATGGATGGATTGCACGTCGAGGGCACTATATATGTCCGCGGTCGAGACGGAAATGGCCGGTTTTGCCAAAATGACCCAGCAGTTCGGCGGAACGTCCAAGTGCCGGATCTTTTCCCCGCGGCCGGATGCAAGCGCTGTGCCGCCGTAGACACAGAAGGGGATGTCCGAGCCGATCTGCCCGCCGAGCTCCGCCAGCTCGTCCAGCGTCAAGCCGAGGTTCCACAGACGGTTCAGACCGCGCAGTGTCGCAGCAGCATCCGAGCTTCCGCCTGCCAGACCCGCAGCGACCGGTATATGTTTGTCCAATGTAATTTCAACGCCTTCAGTCACGTGATGCCGCTTCCGCAGCAGATCAGCGGCCTGCCATGCGAGATTCCGCTTATCATTCGGGACATACCGCTCGGATGAACGGATGATGATGCCGCGGTCGAGCGGTTTCAGCCAGACACGGTCTGCAAGATCCACCGTCGTCATGATCATTTCGACTTCGTGGTAGCCGTCCGGCCGTTTCTGCAGGACATCGAGCGTTAGATTTATTTTTGCGGGCGCTTTTTCAGATATCATACTCATCTGGCTGCCTCCATTCAAACTTCATTGCCCCCTATTTTACCATAGGCGCAAATAAAAATGCCGGGTTTGTGCAAAGAGCACAAAAAAAGCCGGCCCCGCACGATTGTGCAGAACCACAGCTTCTTCTGTCAGCCATTCGTTGGATTTGGGTTATGCAGCACTGGTCCTCTTAGTGCGGCCGTTCCTGCTCCGAGAGTCCCCGTTGTGCCATCTCAATCGCGCGCTTCACCATATTACCGGCATCCCGCGATTTGATGCCTCCCCACCCTTCACGCTCGACCACATCGTAAAATCCAAGTTCCTTCGCAATTTCCACCTTCAGCTGCTCAGACATTACGCCATTCCGTTTCGCCATTCAGGTTTCCTCCTTATTGGCTGACGACCGTAGCATGACCGGAAGGAACGAAAAAACACCCCGTAATACTTTCCAGAGGAAAGTTTGGGGTGTTTCGGTAAAATTGAATTCGCTGATAGTAAAAGTGCTATTTAATCTCAAACGCTGTGGTGTCTCCACCGTCCAGTATCGTTATTTCAACCGCTTCGGTCAAAATATCCGCATAACTGTATGATACCCGTTCAAACGCATTTTCGTCCTGATCAAGTTCCACTACAAATACTGCACGATACGTGTCACGAAGGATTCCAGCTCGTTCGATCGTCTTCTTCCGACCGCCGTTTGCACGAAGGTGCATACGTTTTCCCAAGTGAGCATCCAATGACTTCTTAATGTCCGCTAATGTTTTTGGCATGTCGCTTCCACCTCACTATGTATTATCATAACACAGTGAAAAAGTTCTGTCAATTAAAACTTTAAATTTTAACAGGTTGAATTTAGCTTTGTCAATGCTTTTAGTCTAGTTTTTTACGTTTCGACATTCTTTTTTCCTCAGAATCGTCATATTTGCTTTATTCGGTAAAATCCTTAGTGTCAAGGAGATGCAGAAGCGCTCATTTCCCGGTGCGAACCGATCAATTACGACGGCTGACCGCTCCATACTCACCGCCAAGCGATCAATTCCCGTGCAGAACCGATCATTCCCTCCTGCCAGCCGTCGGATTCCATTCCCTTGCCCGGCTGTCCTGTTCCATGAAAAAAAGCAGACAGCCGCCGCAATCTGCTTCCTTCTATAAGTAAGCGCCTCACTGCTTATCCGCAGCAGCCGCACCGAACACGCCGTACAATGCATTCGACAGCGCGGCGAATTCCTGGATGGACAGCGTCTCCCCCCGGCGTCCCGGGTCGATGCCTGCCGTATCGAGCGCAGTAAGGATGTCGGCCTTTCTCGTCTTCCCGTCAGGCAGGGACGACTGCAGGTTGTTCAGGATCGTCTTCCGGCGCTGGACGAACGATCCACGGGCGACGGTGAACAGGAAGTCCTCACTGATGACGTCGGCGGGCGGAGCCGTTTTCCGGGTCAGCTTGAGGACGGCGGATTCGACATTCGGCTGCGGCATGAAGACGGTCTTCGGCACGATCATCGCCACTTCCGCATCCATATAGTACTGGATGGCGATGGAGAGAGAGCCATATGCTTTCGTGCCGGGCGACGCGGTGATCCGGTCTGCGACTTCCCGCTGCATCATGATGATCATCCTGTCGATCGGAACATTCGTCATGAGAAACTTCATTATAATAGGGGTCGTGACATAGTACGGCAGGTTCGCAACGACGACCATTTCCTCCATATCTGCCATCCGTTCCTTGATGACGGCATGCAAATCCGCTTCCAGGACGTCCTGGTGGATGACCGAGACATTCGGATACGGCGACAATGTGTCTTCAAGAACAGGCAGCAGACGCCCGTCGATTTCGAATGCCGTGACCTTCCCGGCCGCCCGTGCAATCGGTTCCGTCAATGCACCGATGCCGGGTCCGATTTCAATGACACCCGACGTCTTCGTGATGCCGGCCGCCGAAATGATGTTGGTCAGGATATTGGGATCGATCAGAAAGTTCTGGCCGAGGCTCTTCTTGAAAGAGAACCCGTGTTTCTCCAGGATTTCTTTCGTGCGTACAGGCGTTGCGATGTCTTTCCTCATGACTGTTCCTCCTTGTCGATAGTCTCCACTGCCTGGCGGAATGCCGCTTCGCTGATGCGGAACATCCCAAGCCGCTTCTGCAGCCCTTTGCCGTTCACTTGGCCGATCTGCAGCAGTTCCGAAAGCCGCGCACGCCGCTGTCTGGCTTCAGGATGCCCAATCAGGCCCGCTTCAATCAGCCGGCTGGCCGGAATCTCTGCGAAGTCTGCAGGCCCGGTCGTATAGACGGCTTCGAGCGCCTGCCGGATCACATCATCCGCCGCATGCTCGATACCGACTTTCTTGCCGTTTTTGGCAATGGCCTTCTTGCGGTCCAGGAAGGCGTGCTTGACCTCAGGGATCCGTTCTTCGATGATGGCACGGATGCGCCGGCCCGGATAATCGGGGTCCGTAAAGACGATGACGCCCCTCGTCTGCTGGGCATGCTCGATCCTCCTCAGCGTCTCTTCGCTGACGGCCGATCCGTTCGTCTCGATCGTGTCAGCACCTGTTGCGCGCTGCACAGCGATCGTATCCGATTTCCCTTCCACTACGATGATTTCTTTAATGTCCACTGTATTCCTCTTTCCTCTGCTGTATGCGGACGGCGTGTTGCGTCTGCTCATTATGTGACTCAGCTGATGAACCAATTTTACCGGCTGTACGGACGGTTGTACAGAAAACCATGAAACGGACAACAATCCGCATAGCAGGAATGCCATGCGGATTGTACCGGAATTGCTGTATCCAATTGTATGGCACGGTCAGTTCAGCACTTTGACCTTGACCTGGCGCCGGCCGAATTGCCGGGCAGCTGCGTTGTTCGGCACGTGCAGATCGATCCGGTTGCCTTTGATGGCACCGCCCGTATCTCCTGCGATTGCGTAGCCGTATCCTTCCACCCACACTTTCGAGCCGAGGGGGATGACACCCGGGTCAACAGCGATCACTTTCATGCCCGGATTTGCCGCAAGGTTGATGCCCGTTGCTGTGATTCCGCTGCAGCCAGTACAGTGCGCTGTGTAGGCAGTGGCATTCATGTACATCACCTTGCCGGATTCTCCGCCATTTCCACGGGAAACAGATGTCTTCGCAGAAGCGGTCGTCACTGCCGGCTGTTTAGCTGCCGCAGCTGCTTTAACTGTTTTCACCGACTTCGCAGCAGGTGCACTTGCAATTTCCACTTTTGCGCCGACTGATACCACTTTCGGCTTCGGATGGGAGACGACGTGCTCCCGGATCAATTTGCGCGATACTTCTTTGCCGTTTTCTTTGACGATTTCGAATCTCTTCCTGACTTTCCCCTTCTGTCCTTTTGCGACCACTTTTTCGCGGCCTTTCAGCAGGGTTTCATCAGCCCGTGTCTTCACGTCGAAATCCGTCGTCTCTTCCACTACATCGGTGACCTTTTCCACACGAACAACCGAAATAACCGATTTCGGAAGTACAAGCTTCTGCTTGTCGCCTTCCACACGATCCAGTTCACTCAACTGGACGTTTTCGTTCTTTAAAAAGTCAGCGACCGTAGTCGAAGTGGACCATACTTTCTTCGTCTTGCTGCCGTCCTTCAATGTCACCTGGAACGCCTTGTCGACAGTGATCTCCCCGTCTTCACCGACCTTACTGTCCAGAGCAGGAGTTACCGCGTCGTGTTCCGACAGTTCGACGCCCGCTTCCTTCAGCACGGAGCCAACCGTCGACTCGGTTGTCCAGATTGTCGTTGTATCATTGTTCATGTTGACCGCCACCGGATTCGCTTTCTTCCAGTCGATCGACATACCGTCTTCGACCGGCGTATCCGCTGCCGGTGTTACGGCATCATGTGAGCCGACCTCTATGTCCTGCAGCGCCAGGACGTCCGCCACTGTGGCTGCATGCGTCTTGAGTTCGATGGTCTTTCCATCTGCCGCAAGGCTGATGTTTTTCTTCGTGCCCTCATACAGGACAAGAGAAAGAACAGTCACGAAAACCGCAAGCACTGCTATGCCGGCTGCGATTTTCTGTATTCTCAATGATTGAAAGAATCGATTGCCTGTGGTTCTTTTCGTCATTAACGTTTCTCCTCCTTAATCACTCGGCTGATTATATAGACCCTCTTTTGCACTGTCAACCGATCGACCTTTCCTGCATGAGAACGCCGGAAGGCTGCTGCAGTCAGGCTGTGCAGGCTTCCGGCTCGTACGGTCAGTCGATGGCGAACAGGTTCATGGCATTCCGGGTCGTTGTTTCCGCGACTTCCTCAGCCGAGATTCCTTTCAGTTCCGCAATCTGGTCGGCAACGAGTGCTACGTAGGCGGGTTCGTTCCGTTTTCCGCGGTGCGGATGCGGCGCAAGGTACGGCGCATCGGTCTCGACCAGCAGATGCTCGAGCGGTATTTCAGCCGCCACCTCTTTCGGCATCCGGGCATTTTTGAAGGTCACCGGACCGCCGAGCGAGATCATGAAATTCATGTCGATGCATTGGTGTGCAGTCTCCACGCTGCCGCTGTAGCAGTGCATGATGCCGCCGGTGAGGTGCGCCTCCTCTTCCTGCAGGATCCGGACCACGTCACCAGTGGCATCACGATTATGGATAATGACCGGCAGCTTCACTTTCTGCGCCAGCCGGATCTGCTTCCGGAACAGCGCCTGCTGGACATCCTTCGGGGACTTATCCCAGTGGTAGTCGAGACCGGTCTCTCCGATGCCGACGACTTTCGGATGGGCTGCCAGCTCCTCGATCCATTTCAGATCCTCCTCTGTGCAGTCGATGGCATCAACCGGATGCCAGCCGACCACTGCGTAGATGAACTCATGCACTTCTGCGAGTTCCATGGCTTTCGTAATGGTGGGACGGTCGAAACCGACCACGACCATACGTTCCACGCCAGCGTCCAGTGCACGCTGGATGACCTCGTCTATATCATCTTCATATTGGTCTGCATTCAAGTGGACATGGGTATCGATCAACATCTCTATCGCCTCACAATGGTTATAGTCTAAAGCATCCTCTTTACACGGATATCGCAATTACATTACAAAACGATGACAACAAAAATAGGACAGCGGACCTTTTCTTGAGTCCGCTGCCCTATATTATTTCACGCGTGCGCCGTTTGCAAGAGATGCGTCTGCGGTGGCGAGCTTCAGTACATCACCGGACGTCCCGGCGAGGATCATTCCCTGCGACCATTCCCCGCGCAGCTTGACCGGCTTCAGGTTCGCAACGACGATCACTTTCTGCCCGACCAGTTCATCAGGTGTGTAATGCTGAGCGATACCGGAGACGACCTGGCGCTGTTCGTAGCCGAGGTCGACCTGCAGCTTCAGAAGCTTATCGGCTTTCGGCATTTTTTCACATGCTGTGACAGTCGCAATCCGAAGATCGACGGCATTGAAGTCATCGATCGTGATTTCCGGCGCCTGTTCCGGTGCCTCAATAACTTCAGCAGGCGTTTCTTCGGATTCCTTCGGCGCTGTGACAGCCATCTGATCTTTAATGTATTGGATTTCCACCTCAGTATCGAGACGCGGGAAGATCGGCACCCCTTTGCCGATGACTGTTGCGCCTTCCGGAATCGCCTCGAAGTTTCCAAGTGTCTCCCATGCGAGCAATGATTCCGGGAGACCGAGCTGTTCCATGATCTTTTTCGGTGTCTCAGGTGTGAATGGCTGAAGCATCACTGCGATATGCCTCTGGGCGTGGACGAGATTCGTCATGACTGCCGCAAGCTTTCCGCGGTCGTTCTCATCTTTCGCAAGCACCCAAGGCTCCGTTTCGTCGATATATTTGTTCGTCCGTGAGACGAGCGTCCAAAGTTCCGCCAGGGTGACGCTGAACTGCATCTTCTCGATCGATTCTTCATAACGGTCCACTGTATCCGTGATGGCTTTCCGCAGACTTGCATCGTACGGTGTCTCCTCCGCAAGGGAAGCCGGAATCTCACCATCGAAATATTTGTTGATCATCGAGACGGAACGGTTCAGCAGATTGCCAAGATCGTTCGCTAAGTCGTAGTTCGTACGCTCAACGAAGGCTTCCGGCGAGAAGGTGCCATCCGAGCCGAACGGCAGTTCACGAAGCAGGAAGTAGCGTGTCGCGTCCAGTCCGTAGCGCTCGACCAGCATATCCGGGTACACGACGTTCCCTTTGGATTTCGACATCTTGCCGTCTTTCATCATGATAAATCCGTGTGCGAACACTTTTTTCGGCAGCGGCAGATCGAGCGCCATGAGGAAGATCGGCCAGTAGATCGTATGGAAGCGGACGATATCCTTTCCGACGACCTGCACATCCGCCGGCCAGTATTTTTTGAACAGCGAGTCATCATCCGACAGATAGCCGAGTGACGTGATGTAATTCGTCAAAGCGTCGACCCAGACGTAGATGACGTGCTTCGGGTCTCCCGGCACTTTGATGCCCCAGTCGAACGACATCCGTGACACGGACAGGTCCTCAAGCCCCGGCTTGATGAAGTTGTTGATCATTTCATTTTTGCGGGATTCCGGTTCAATGAAGCCCGGGTGGTCCTCATAATAGCGAAGCAGCCGGTCCGCATACTTTTTCATGTTGAAGAAGTAGGACTCTTCCCGCACCCGCTCCACAGGGCGGTTGCAGTCCGGACAGTTGCCGTCGACGAGCTGGGTTTCCGTGAAATACGATTCACACGGGATGCACTTCCAGCCTTCATATTCACCTTTATAGATATCGCCGTTGTCGAGGAATTTCCGGAAGATCTTTTCGACTGCTTTCGTATGGCGCTCTTCCGTCGTCTGGATGAAGTCATCGTAGGTGATGTCCATCAGTTTCCAGAGGTTTTTCGCGTAGTCTGCGATCTCGTTGACATACTCTTGCGGCGGCTTGCCGGCTTCTTCCGCTTTCTCCTGGATCTTCTGACCATGCTCATCCATCCCGGTCAGGAAGCGGACATCATAGCCCCGGAGCCGCTTGTAGCGGGCGATGGCATCTGCGGCAATCGTCGTGTAGGCTGTCCCGATATGGAATTTACCGCTCGGGTAGTAAATCGGTGTCGTGATGTAAAATGTATTGTTCTGTTCCGCCACTCTAATTCCTCCTGTATCAAGATCGATGTTTCTAGTTTAGCGGACTTTTCCGTTTTACGCTATGACCAATCATCCACAGTGCTGCATATTGTATTTTTATTTCATTTGATTGTGAGTTTTTCATGTATTTGTTATTCATTTCATAGTTTACGGGTTTCTCTATTGACGTTAATTGGAAGAGTTGGTATGATGATAAGCAGACAAGAGAAAAATGTCGATTTTTGACGAATACAAACCCATTTTAGGAGGCACGATCTTATGAAATCCACTGGAATCGTACGTAAAGTCGACGAGCTTGGCCGTGTTGTCATTCCGATCGAACTGCGCAGAACACTCGGCATCGCCCAGAAAGACGCTTTGGAAATTTACGTGGATGACGACAAAATCATCCTGAAGAAATATATGCCGAACATGACTTGTTCCGTAACAGGCGAAGTGTCCGACGATAACCTCTCTCTCATCGACGGAAAGCTCATTCTCAGCCCTGAAGGCGCAAAACAGCTGATCGCTGAAATCGAAAACAAGATGTCTTGATTTAATACTTTTATTTACATAACACTTATTTCCTTATTACGGGAAATAAGTGTTTTTTTCATTCGACATGATACGCCTGATAGACATCCCGCTTGCTCATTCCACGGTCTGCCGCTGCTTTCTTGATAGCCTCCTTGGAGGAACACCCTTCCTCTTCCATGAGACGGGTGACGTGCTCAGCCGCTGACAGTCCGGTCCACCAGGCGTCTGCGGCCTGCTCTTCCAGTTCTCCGGCACCTTCGACAACCAGGCAGAATTCTCCGCGGATCTCTGTCGATTCTGCCCATTGGAGAACCTCTTCAACCGTCCCCCGGATGAATTCCTCATAGCGTTTCGTCAGCTCGCGGGCCAGTGTGATGCGCCGGTCTGCGCCAAATTGCTCGGACAGGGCACGCAGCGTCTCTTTCAGACGGTGGGGCGCTTCGTAGAACAGCAGCGTCTCCTGCCGGCGGGCCAGCAGGTCCAGTTGCTGACGGCGTTTCTTCTTTTGCCGGTCCAGGAAGCCGAAGAACAGGAACGGCTGTGACGGCAGCCCGGATGCGACCAGTGCGCTGATCGCTGCATTCGGACCAGGCACCGGAACGACAGCAATTCCTGCCGCAATCGCCTTTTCAGCGATGTCCGCTCCCGGATCCGAGATGCACGGCATGCCGGCATCACTGACGAGGGCGACCGTCTTCCCGTCCGTCAGCAGGTCCAAGATCTTGCGTCCGCCGGCTTCGAGATTGTGCTCGTGATAGCTCATGAACGGCGTATCGATCTTGAAATGGTTCGACAGCTTGACGGTGTTCCGTGTATCCTCCGCTGCAATCAGGTCCGCTTCCTGCAGAATGCGGATCGCGCGGTAGCTCATGTCTTCCAGATTGCCGATCGGCGTTCCGACCAGGTAGAGCACCCCGCCGGCAGCCTCGGCACTTTTTTGTGTGATCATTGCTCCGCCTCCTGTTGTCGTAAATACCGCTCTTTGGCGGCCCGGGTAAGCTGTTTGAACCGGTATTCCGCCTGCATGGCCTCCCGCTTCGTTGTGAACGGCTCGGAATGGATGCAGCGGACGGGACCTTTCGCCCTCGTGTATTTTGCGCCTTTCCCTGCATTGTGCAGATCCACCCGACGGTTAAGATCTGTTGTATAGCCGCCGTAATAGGAGCCATCGCTGCATTCAAGGACGTAGAACAGATGGCCCGTCTTCGGCTCCATACAGCAGCTCCCTCACTTCCTCCGTATACGTACCGTCCGCCTGATAGACGATCAGCGGCGGCAGGATCTTCAAATCAGGCTTCCCGTCTTTCGTGCCCTCGATCAGCAGAGTGTTCGCCTCTTTCCCTTCCTTCGGATAGACAAACCGGATCCGTTTCGGTTCCAGCCGGTTCGCCCGCATGGCCGTGACGATATCCAGCAGCCGGCCCGGCCGGTGGACGAATGCCGCCTTCCCGCCCTGTTTCAGCAGCTCACTCGCCGATCGTACCGCCTGCTCCAGCGTCAGCTTCACCTCGTGCCGGGCGATCGTCAGCGGTTCCTTCAAATTCTGCTCACTCTTTTCATGGGCCTTGAAATAGGGCGGATTGCACGTAACGGTATCGTACTTCTCATAGCCGATCTTCGCGGCAATGCCGATCACATCGTCACACATGACGCCGATCTGTCCGCTGAGCCCATTGAAGGCGATACTGCGTTCCGCCATATCCGCAAGCTGTTCCTGCAGTTCGACAGCCGTGATATGGGCGTTCGTCCGGGCACTCAGAAACAACGGGATCGCCCCGTTGCCCGCACATAGATCCACGACCTTCCCTTTCCGGATGGGCATGTATGCAAAACGCGCCAGCAGCACCGCATCCAGGGAAAACGAGAACACGGACGGGCTTTGGATGATCCGCAAGTCCTCCGCCAGCAAATAATCGAGGCGCTCATCGCCCCGCAGTAAATTTGTTTCCATAATGGACTCCTCACTCGATGATGATAAAGAAAAACCGATTCCTATGGGTTGTAGGGATCGGTTCTCTGTTACAGATTCTGTTTACTTAAAAACGACAGGCAGAACAGGCAGTCTTCCCCTTTGCGCGTGCTGCCGTAATGGACATTGCACACATGGAACCCTTCGTTATAGAGGCGGGCGAGGTTATCGACCCCTTCGCCCACATCCGCCCGCTGGAGCCGCTCGGACTGTTTCTTGTCAGCTGCCGCTTTCGCCTCCAGGTCGAGTTCGTTCAGCCGCGTACGCAGATGATGATTTTCAAGTTGAAGTGAATGGTTCTCTTCTGTCATCTTGGCAACAAAACCGATGATTTCCCGGAATTGCTTGTGCATGGAGTCGAGTTGCTGTTCGTATTCGATTACCTTGTCGAGAAAGTTCCCTTCTTTCAACTTTTTCACCTCACCGCTTCATCAATTGACGGGCTGTCCCGCCCTCTTCGAAAGTTCTTCCCACGCATATTCCAGTGTCTGGTCCTGATCCTGCAGCCTGACTTTCAGCAGGCGTTCCAGCAAGTTCAGGCCGACCACTTTGCCCGGTCCGTCGGGCGTCTCGATACGTGAACCGATGTCGGGCATCAGGGCTTTCGCTTCCTCATACTCATCGTTCTCATATTTCAGGCAGCACATGAGGCGGCCGCACAATCCCGAAATCTTGGATGGGTTGAGGGACAAGTTCTGGTCCTTCGCCATTTTGATGGAGACCGGTTCGAAATCCCCGAGGAACGTCGAGCAGCAGAGCATCCTGCCGCAAGGACCGATTCCGCCTAGCATTTTCGCTTCGTCCCGCACACCGATCTGACGGAGTTCGATGCGTGTCCTGAAGATGGACGCCAAGTCTTTCACTAAATTCCGGAAATCGACTCGTCCTTCCGCCGTGAAATAGAAGATCACTTTATTGCGGTCGAACGTGTACTCCACATCGACCACTTTCATGTCCAGCTTATGCTCGCGGACTTTCTTCACACACGTATCAAACGCTTTCTCGGCGTCAAGCCGGTTCTCGTTCACCTGCTCCAGATCTTCCGGGCTTGCCGGCCGGATCACTTTCTTCAGAGGCAGGACCAGGTCGGCGGCATCCACCCCTTCCCGGACGTTGACGACTTTGCCGAATTCCGTGCCGCGGGCAGACTCGACGATTACATAATCATCTGCCTTCAGCTCATAAGCCATAGGGTCGAAATACTGTATTTTACCCGCTTTTTTAAAGCGGATTCCTGCTACGTTATACAACGGATAACCCCTCCTGCATACTAAGCACCAGTTGTTCCAATAAAAGCGTTCGGTGCATATTGCGATGCAATTGTTTTTTCGCCTGCAATATCGCTTCCAGATTGGCGGCCAGCTGCTCATAGGTCAGTTTCATGGCAAGACCGGCAGTGAACTCCTCCAGATCCGGATAGGCGGCTATTGCGGTCAATCCCGCTTTCTTCGCCACGATATCACGGTACATATAGAGAAGCAAGTCCAGGCCTGTCTCGGTGTCGTCCTTCTCTTTCAGGAAGGGACCCCACTCGGTCTGGATCAGCATCAGCGCATCGGTCACATGCAGATCGATGGCCTGCACTAATTTTACCACTGTCTTTCGCAGATTGACAAACTGCTCATCTGCGGCCAGTTCGGCTGCCCGGCTTCTGTCTGCTGTCAGGCAGGTTACCGTCGCTGCAAGCGAAGGGGAAATCCCTTCCTCTGTCAGCATCTGGATGATCTGTTCGCGCTGGGGAGGCAGGAAGGATATCCGCTGACAGCGCGACTGAATGGTCGGCAGCATCATATGATAGGCATCCGTCAGCAGGATGGCTGTAATGTCGCCATCCGGTTCCTCCAGGAATTTCAGCAGCGCATTGGCGGCAGCGGTATTCAGCCGGTGCGCCTGCTCGATGATGTAGATGCGTCGCCCGCTTTCGTAGCCTTTCTTCGTCATGACGTTCAGCAGCTGTGTCATCTGATCCTTTTTGATGTCCTGGCCATCCGGCTCGACGGTCAGTATGTTCGGATGATTCCCCGATTCGACACGTTTGCACGCCCGGCATGTTTCACATGGAACATTTTCGACAGGATTCTCACAAAGCAGCAGCTGTGCAAAGTACAGGGCGGCGTTTTTCTTTCCAACCCCCGTTTCACCGTCGAAAATATAAGCATGTGCAATCCGGTTATTGCGGAAGGCAGCACGCAAGGTTGCAGCAATCCGCGGCTGTTCTGTCTGTAAACGCTGTGCAGGCTGCTGGTCCATCCCGCTGCCCCCTTTCGTTGAAAAAGGCGTTTTCCCGTAACTGCAGAAAACGCCCTCATGTATATAGGTTGATGAGCAGTCCTTTGATTTCCCCGATTCTGGCAAGGAGATCGACGGACGATTCCTCATCCTGCAAGAGCTGTTCCGCCAGTTCGACCAGTTTCTGATCGATCGTTTCCACCAGTTTGAGCCGGCGCCCTTCGCCGAACTGGTTCCATGTATGGGACTGTTTCAAGCCGAGACCGCCTTCGACGGACTCTTTCAAGAACCGTTTCACAAGCATTTTGAATTTCGCCATGTCGCGCAAGTTCCGAGAACGGGCCAGCCGATCGCCTGCCGATGAAATGTCACCGAGCAGGCGGGTGATCTGCTCACCATGCAGGCGGGATTCCTGTTTCTGCACCATCTGGCCGAACCGGTCCCCGCCCTGCGGCGCTTTCAGCGGATCGTTCCTCAGTTTATCGAGACCCGTCCGGACCTCATTATTCACTTTCATATGCGTTCACTCCGAGCGTCATCAGAAATGACGGAACTGTTCGATTGGCAGGACGAAAACGGTGGCGCCGCCGACTTCCACTTCAACCGGGTACGGGATGTAGGAATCTGCGTTGCCGCCCATCGGGGAGACCGGTGCGACCATCTGGTCACGCGACCGGCAGTTGTCCCGGATGAGATCCAGACATTTCGGCACGAGGCTGTCGTCCGTCCCGATCAGGAATGTCGTATTCCCCGACTTCAGGAAGCCGCCTGTACTAGCCAGTTTCGTCGCCCGGAAATCACCTTTCGTCAATGCGGATGAAAGCCGGTTGCTGTCTTGGTCTTGTACTACTGCCACGATAAGTTTCACAGAGATCTCTCCTTTTTCCACTTTCTTTTAGTATACCATGAAATGGCTCAGGATATGAATGATGCAATCTGCCCCCATACAGTCTCCGTAACGGTTTCCAATGATTCCGACGCATCCACTGCAGTGATCCGATCCGAAAACCGCTCGCGGACGAGACGGTAGCCTTCATAGACGGATTCATGGAACGCAAGTGTCTCATTGTCCAGCCGGTTCTGTTCCCGATTGCTGTTTGCGGCAATCCGGGCAAGCCCTGCCGTGGGGGGGATGTCAAAGAAGATCGTATGGTCGGGCATGATCCCCTGGATGGCGAACTCGTTGATGGCGAGCACTTGATCGATACCGAGACCGCGGGCGTAGCCTTGGTACGCAAGCGAACTGTCGACGAACCGGTCGCACAGCACAATCGCCCCTTGTGCAAGGGCCGGCAGCACTTTTTCGACGAGGTGCTGGCGGCGCGCAGCCGCATACAGCAGCGCTTCCGTCCGTCCGTCCATCTCTGCATGGTCGTTATCCAGGATGATGCTCCGGATCTTCTCTGCGATCCGGATGCCGCCCGGCTCCCGTGTCAGCACGACAGCCCGTCCTTCTTCCGTCAGCCGCCTGTGGATCTCGCGGATCACCGTCGTTTTGCCAGCGCCTTCCGGACCTTCGAATGATATGAATACGCCGTCAGCCATTTCCGTCGCCTCCCTGTTCTGTTTTCACTTCGAATTCGACCCTTCCATCGCTCGTCCGCACCGCTCCCTGGAAAGCGGCGCCCGAAGCCGCCATCCGGCAGACGGTGTCAATCGTTTCACCGGATAACGGTTCGTCCTCCAGGATGAGCGGGATGCCTGGCGGATACGGAATGATCGCTCCAGCAGCAGAACGGCCTGCCGCCTCGTCGACAGGCACCCATTCGGATGGACTGCCGGCGGGTCCGCCTGATATCCGGATAGCGGGACGATCCGCCGGCAGCGCAGGCCCCGGTTCAGGTTTCTTCTCTTCGTCCTCGGATTCGAGCGTCCGGATGGCTTTCGCAAGTGCGCTTGCCACCCGCTCGGCCGGATAGTCCGCCCCTTCGGTGAGCAGCGGCAGGATGAACAGCACCTGACGCTCGTCCGCGAGTTCCGTGTAGATCCCCTGCTGTTCAAGCGCCTGCTGCAGGGCATACCCGGATACGTGTTTGTGCCGTACGAGCACTTTCAGTGGATCGTCCGGCTCGATGATGTCGAGTTTT
This sequence comes from Sporosarcina koreensis, assembly GCF_000826145.2. Classification (GTDB taxonomy): domain Bacteria; phylum Bacillota; class Bacilli; order Bacillales_A; family Planococcaceae; genus Sporosarcina; species Sporosarcina trichiuri. Next base: position 55,156 of record NZ_LN651334.1, on the reverse strand, counting down.
GCCAGCTTCCGGCATCGGTCGATGAACTGCCGGCGCCACTCGAGGAATGCGTGCTTGTCCGCTTCCGAATAGGCCGCAATCCGTGCACGGGCATCGTCGAGTGAGGCGAGCAGTACATAAGATGGACTGCTCGTCTGCAGCATGGACAGTCCGCGGGCGATCCGGTCGGCGTCGACCAGGCTCGAATTCACGTGCAGGAACGATCCTTGCGTCATCGCACTCAGTGTTTTGTGCGCGGACTGTACGACTGCGTCCGCACCGAGCGCGAGGGCAGACGGCGGAAACGGCGGGCCCGCCAGCAGATGAGCGCCGTGCGCTTCATCGGCGAGCACCGGAATGCCGTGCCCATGTGCACAGGAAATGATGTCGGAGAGGGTCTCTCCGGCGGTTCCGTAATAGGTCGGATACGTCACAAAAATCCCTTTCGCTTCCGGATGCCGGTCGAGCGCCTCCCGGACCGTGTCGACAGAGACCGCTCCCGCGGTACAAGTCATCCCGTCCCACTCGGGATTCAGGAAGACCGCCTGGGCTCCTGCCAGTTCAACCGCATGGAACACGGATTTGTGGGCATTCCGCTGGACGAGCAGCACGTCGCCGGGTGTGCAGACAGCACGGACCATTGCGAGATTGCCTGCAGTGGAACCATTGACGAGCAGGAAACTGCGATCCGCCCCGTACGCGTCTGCAAGCAGCTCTTCGGCTTCCCGGATGGCACCGATCGGGGCGTGCAGATCGTCAAGTCCCGTCAGTTCGGTGGCGTCATAACGCATCGCCGCACGCAGGCCGTCCGGCAGTCCGGACAGCCGGCCGGTTTTGTGACCCGGCACGTGGAACGAGACCGGATCCGCCGCCTGGAACGCTTCCAGTGCTTCCACGATCGGCCGTTTTTGCTGATCCATATCGAATCCTCCTTCTAAACTGGTAGTCTTCTATGTAAAAAAGCCAGCGCGACAGTCGGCTGGCAGTACTGCGGTCGGCGGTACACCGCCCTTACAGGAAAACGGCCAGCACGAGCAGCGACGCCGCCCCGGGCAGACCGAGAATGGCGAGCAGCAGGCCTGATCCGAGATTGATCGGCACATACAGGCCGACAAATCCTCCTGCGATATTCAGTAAAAACAAAACCAGGAACGAAAAGGCGATACGGAACCAGAAGACCGATATCTTTTCAGCCGCCTGCTGCAGCTGAGGCTTGGTCAGCCGCAGAATGAAAAGAAACAGCACACCGAGCGCCAGAATGATCGCCGCTTTCATGCAGACTCCCCCTTTGCATGTCCAGGATCTCAGCAGAAGCGGAGCCTTCCGCTCCACTCAGCCCGTCACCAGTATATGCAGAGGCGTGCACAGTCATTCCAGGCCGAGGTTGCGCTGCTTGGCTTCTTTATACAGATAGAAATGGCTGCATTCGGCGATTTTCCGCCGGATAAGCACTTCCGCATCCAGGTCATCGGCATACTTCTCGATCTGTTTCGCATGCTCCCATTCCTGGCGCGTCTCCATCATAAGCGTGCGCAGCTTGTCATCGTACTCCCGCTTCATTTTGTGCTTGCGGCGGAACAGGCCGGCCGACCGCCTCACAGTTCACGCCGCCCTTCCAGCGCTTTTGACAAGGTCACTTCGTCCGCGTACTCCAGATCGCCGCCGACCGGCAGGCCGTGGGCGATCCGCGTCGTCGTGATGCCCGACGGCTTGACGAGCCGGGAGATGTACATCGCGGTCGCCTCCCCTTCGATGGTTGGATTCGTTGCGAGGATCAGCTCCTGCACTTCGTCATCCTGCAGGCGCTTCAGCAAGTCGGGCACGTTGATATCCTCCGGGCCGATGCCGTCCATCGGGGAGATCGCCCCGTGCAGTACGTGATAGAGCCCGTTGTAATCGCGCATCTTCTCCATGGCGATGACGTCTTTCGGATCCTGTACGACGCAGATCAGCGAACGGTCGCGCGACGTATCCTGGCAGATGTGACACGGGTCGATATCGGTGATATGGCCGCACACACTGCAGAACCGAAGATTCCGCTTCGCATCGACGAGCGCTTTCGCGAAGTCGAGCACGGTGTCCTCTTTCATGCTTAACACAAAAAACGCCAGACGGCCCGCGGTTTTCGGGCCGATACCTGGCAGTTTCATAAAACTGTCGATCAGTTTCGAGATCGGTTCTGGATAATGCATAGGTCTGCCTCCTAGAACATCCCCGGCAGGTTCAATCCTTTCGTGAATTGTCCCATAGTGGAGTTCGTTAATTCATCCGCTTGTTCCATCGCGTTGTTCGTCGCCACGAGAATCAGGTCCTGCAGCATTTCCGCATCTTCCGGATCGATCACGGACGGATCGACAACGACATCGACGACTTTCTTATCGCCGGAGACGATGACTTTCACCATTCCGCCGCCAGCTGTACCTTCAAGGCGCTCGTCCCCCAGTTTCTCCTGAGCCTCCGCCATCTGTTTCTGCATCTTCTGCATCTGTTTCATCATACCTTGCATATTTCCCATACCACGCATGTGAATTCCTCCTTGTCAGTTGTCTTACTCGTCATGGACGGTAATGAATTCCTTGCCGAACAGTTTTTCCGCTTCGGACACGAGGCCGTCCTCTTCCGTCAGCTCCGCGCCTTCCAGGAACGCAGGCAGCTCTTCCTGCCCTGCAGGTTCAGCAGATGCTCCCTCATCTTCAGGACGGGACTCCCCGGAAGACGGCTGTTTCGCCAGCCCGTTCTTGCGGATGAAATCCTCCCTGACTTTCAGCCAGCCTTCTTCTGGCACATAGACCACGTCATAGGCCTTGCCGGTCTGCTGACGCAGCGCCTCGGCAAGCCCCGAGCGGAGCGACGCATTCTCGGACGCCATCAGGCAGTGAATTTCATATTTGAATTTTAACACAAAGGCGCTGTCCGATGCCGCAACCGGTTCGGTTTCTTCGAGGAGCGCCGAATGCGACCGCTGCATCGTCTGCATCATGCGCGCCCATTCCTCCCGGATCACCTGGATGTCCTGCTTCGTCGCAGCACTCAGCACCTGATGGACTTTGCCCGTCGGAATCTTGTACGCCCGGGCATTGTTGGATGAGTTCTTGCGTGCGGCGGGTGCCTGGGCCGCAGGCGTCCCGGCCGGAACCCCGTCAGCGAGCTGTTTCTGCAGGTCGCCGACGAGCCGTTCGAGACTCGCGATCTTCTGTTCCAGTTCAGCCGGGACGGCAGCAGCTCCGGCGGCGCCGGTCACCGCACCTTTCGTCTGGATCATTTTCAGCAGCGCGGATTCGATGTACACTTTCGCATGGTTCGAAAACCGCATCTCCGCCTGGGTGTCTCCTAGTATATCGATATACGCATAGAGCAGATCGGGATCGAAGTCCGCGGCGAGCGCAACGAACCGGTCATCCCCGGAGATCGCTTCCAGCAGGTCGGTCAGGTTCGGCGCCGTATGCAGCAGCAGCAGATCCCGGAAGAACGTGATCAGATCTTCCGCCAGCCGCGAGACATCCTTGCCTTCTGCGATGAGCCGGTTCAGCAGCGTGAGTGCGGTGCCGGCGTCTTTCGACTGCAAGGCACAAGCGAGCTCGTAAAAGATGTCCTCACCGACCGAGCCCGTCACGAGCAGGGCTTCTTCTGCCGTCACCCGCTCCCCGCTGAACGACACGACCTGGTCGAGCATGCTGAGCGCATCCCGCATCCCGCCTGACGCTGCCTGCGCGATGACTTTCAAGGCACTGTTGTCAGCTTCAATACCCGCTTCGTCGAGCACGTACGCCATCCGCTCCGTGATCTCCGCTGCGGTGATCGGCTTGAAGTCGAACCGCTGGCAGCGGGAGATGATCGTCAGCGGCAGTTTGTGCGGTTCCGTCGTCGCGAGGATGAACACCGCATGGGCAGGCGGCTCCTCAAGTGTCTTCAACAGCGCGTTGAACGCCGAGTTGGACAGCATATGCACTTCATCGATGATGTAGACTTTGTACTTGGAGGAGGCCGGCGCATACCGAACCTTTTCGATGATATCGCGCATCTCCTCCACGCGGGAATTGGAGGCGGCGTCAAACTCGATGACATCCGTGTTCGAGCCTTCCGTGATCGTCCGGCACGTGTCGCACGCATTGCACGGTTCCTTGGCCGGCCCGTTCTCACAGTTCAGCGCTTTCGCGAAGATCTTGGCGGCACTCGTCTTCCCGGTGCCGCGGGGTCCTGAAAACAGATAGGCATGAGTGGTTTTGTTGTGGAGGAGAGCGTTTTGAAGTGTCTGTTTGACATGCCGCTGTCCTGACATCTCGTCGAATGTCTGAGGCCGGTACACCCGGTAGAAAGCTTGATAACCCAACCGTCCGCTCCCCTTTCTGTCTGTTACGTCCGTTCCTTCCATTATAGCACAGCCGGGCAGAAAAAACGCCTGCGGAATACGCAGCCGCTGTCCGATGAAAACAACCGACACGCATCCCCGCAGGCATGCAAACGCCCCCCACCCGAAAAAGGGATGGGGGGCGTTCGCGTATGTATACCGTGCACCTTCCTTCGACCGCCGCACATAAGCGTTACTCTTGTCGTTGGCTCGATCTAGGCGACCCCGCGGCACATGAGAGAGTCCACTTAATGCTGCTTCCTTCCGGACCTGACATGGTTCATGGGTTCCCATTGCGCAGGACCCAGATGTCAACACTACGTGCAAGAGGCAGGCCCTACAATACGGACGGCCTCAGGAAAGGGATTCAGTCTTGCTAGAGCGGATTGCAAGTGACAGGGCACCGCTACCTCCCCACCTAGCACGGCATCCTCCATTATAGAGGGTGGGTGCGGAAAAATCAACTCGGAGCGCCAGAGTCAACAGGACCCCTTTTTTCGAAAATCTGTTGACTTCCGTTTTTCCGCTTGCTATAGTAGTTCTTGTCCGATTACGGAGGTATACCCAAGTCTGGCTGAAGGGATCGGTCTTGAAAACCGACAGGGGTGTCAAAACCCGCGGGGGTTCGAATCCCTCTACCTCCTCCATACATAAGCACGAACTTTTATATCATAGAACAAGCTGTCCAGCCGGAGAATTCCGACGGGCAGCTTTTTTCGTGGTCGCAGCTGAAATTCCTCCTGCCTTCACAAGCCGTACACCTACTACTCCAGCACTTTTAAATCATACGAGTAGACGTTCTTGCTCTTGTTGCTCTGGATGATTGCATCGAGCCCTTCGATATCGAAGGAATCTGTCAGATCGCCACTGTCCAGCGCGTACGTTTCCAAGTAGTAATGCTCCTGTTTATCCGGGCTGTAGCGCAATACGTACAGATCGCCCTCTTTGAAATACGTCTCTTCATTGTGGCGGATTTTCGAAGCATCGACGTTCTTCAGGGTAAACTCTTGTGATACTGCTGTTGACTCGGTGCTAAATGAATACACCTGCCCTAACCCGTTTACGTAATATAATTTCTAGTTATGCAGCGCTGCAGAATTTTTGTAGTTGTACGGAATGGTCGCCGTCAGGTCTTCATTTTTATAGTCCACCAATTCAAAGGAGTCTTGCTGTAACGTCTTTTTGTTCACTCTGTGGATCGATACCGTCTCATTCGTATCATCGTGAATGGTCGACAATGTCAAATAGTAGTACGTGTCATCTGCCAGTACCGGCGCAAGGACTTGCATATTTTCAGTCGTACCGGACTGGATGGTCGTGAGATCGTTCACTTTCAGTTCTTTATCAAACACAACTTCCTTCAAGTAGAACTTGTTTTCTTCCAAATCTTGCGTAAGAATTGTCACTGTCTCATCAGTGGTCCCCGAGGCAGCTATGTAATACGGGATGCTGTCTGTGCGGAACCCCTGGGAATCTCCGAAACGAACATCGGAACGATATCCATCTTCAACAAACCCGCTGTTGTAAATACTGAAAAACAGCTCCTTACCTGGAAGGTACCCGGTCCGCTCCCCCGTATATTGGGAGGCATCCATCTTAAAACTTTTAGTGTGATCGCTGACAATATGGATGGTGTCTTTGTCTTCCAACAATACGTCCCTGCCGCCTACCGCCACACCTCCCAGTTCCAACCCGTTCATGGACAACGCTTGGACGGAGTGATCCTCTTGTATGAAAACGGCATAACTGACCCCCTTATTGTCAATGTCCTGGTCGGCGGTCGTCGACACATACAGAACCGCTTTTGTCTTATCCAACAGTTCCGAATCAGGGATCGTCTCCAGCGAAACAATCGATTTTGCAGGAGCGTCTTTGCTCCTCGTGAGAATGAAGGCAAGGGCAACGAAACATACTGTGATCACAACAGCGCTCATCCACGCTTTTCTCTTCATGTGAATCCCCTCCCACTTTGAAAAAAGGCCGTCTTGGATAAGGTAGACGGCCCTTCTGATAGGTTAAATATTTCTAACGAGCTTCGTGGCTTTGGCATCCCGGACATCGCGCGGGTAGACCCCTAATCCGCCATCCACATCCAGATCGAGCGAGCCATTCAGCTTATACGCTGACCAGATCAACTTGGAACAGTTTTTTGCTCCCGTGTGACTGGTTTTCCGATTGGTTGCAAAGTTATACGAATAGGACTGTCCGACTTGAGTCTTTGCCCAATCTGCCGCCTTGTTCCGATTCGTCGCGGTAGTGGTGACCGACTTCACCATGGCTCCAGAGCTATCCACTTTTCGGGCCGTCGTGGAAATGGTCCGAACCCCATCAGAAGGCACAGATTCTACAATGGTGGTGGAGGAGTAATACATGCCCACGTGACCATGATCTAAATAAGCGGTTTGAGACGGCGTGTAGTAAAAGTTGCCTTTCGTGCTCGAGCCAACACTGACCGTTCCTCCCGAAGATCCATAGTCGGAGATATCAGCCCTGGCTAACTTCTCTGCCTTCCCCTTTTCTTCGTTGGCTGATAACTCTTCGTAAATTTGGTTGAGTACGCTCTCTTCGGATTGCCCCGTGTTCGCAGCGATCGTTCGAACATCTTGTAATAACTCATTTTTCGAGACATCCGGCTGGAGAGTCAGTATCTCACGCAACGTTGAACTAGCATCTGCAGTACCCGCTTGGCTAAATAACATAGTGGTCGTTAAAGAAAGAGCTAAAATCGTTTTTTTCACGTTCAGCACTCCTCGTAGTGTATTTAGTAGAGTGGATTGGTACAAGCTAGTCGTAATTTACATACTCCGTCACGCGATGGCATACGAATTCCTTTAGACAATGAGGTTATCAATTTCCTAAAAGCTTTCCCATGGCACGGGCACTTTCATTTACCTGCTACTCCCTGACTCAACCCCCTCCAATAAACCAAATATCCAGCAACGAGATAACGATATCCAGCATGAGGATCACCACCTGTTCCTATATTATCGTTCATTGTCATAATACTCCAAAAAGTTTATAATAGATTAAAAAAGTCGTAAATGACTACAAATGGAGGAATAGGGAGTGGAGAGGACGATCGGTTCCACGATACGGAAGATCAGAACGGACAAAAATTATTCACAGCGCTATGTGACCGACGGCATCATGACACAAAGTGCGTATTCAAAGTTCGAGCTGAATAAGACGGACATTTCGTTTTTCTCGTTAGCCAAAATCCTGGAGAATTTAGAGGTCTCGATGGATGAGTTTCTCTATATCCATAACGGCTTCTGTCCGTCTGCAAAGAACCGGATTATTAGCGCATTCACCTCGATTTCCTATAATGATGAAGAACAATTGAACGAGTTGGTATGTTGGGCAGACGCCTATTTGGACAGCGAGGACGATCTGTTAGTCAGAGATATCCAAGCTTTGTTTGAAGGGTTGCTTTTGTTTGTCCATACAAGCAATGAGGAATCGCTCAAAGCCTCTGTCACCAATGTGTGGGAACGGCTGTCTGGCAAAAATCAGCTGTATCTTACGGATTTGTATTTGCTGAATGCTATCTTTTATCTCTTTCCTTTGGAAACGATGCTCGAGGTGCGCAAGCTGGCAGAGTACAGTCTGGCCCGCTACAGCCAGTTTCCAAAAGCGCCCAGACTGCATTTGAACTTCAGTGTCAATATCTCGCTGCTGCTGATGAAAGAGAATCGATTCGCCGAGGCGCTGGAGGAGGCGGAAGCGGCCATTCCTCTTGCCAAACAACATAAAGCCTTCCTGCAGCTGGCGGTCTGTTATGTGCGGAAAGGGATCTGCCTGCAGGTGATGAAGGAAGGCGGCCAATGTTGGATTGATAAAGGGATGACGATACTGGAGGTGTTGGACGAAGAGGGGCTGCTGCGGATGGCGGATGGAGAGGTCGCTCGGTATACGGTGCGTTTGTAATGCAGGTGATGGTGCTGTCAGGAGAATTTGTCGATGCATCACATAGAAGAAAATAATTAATTCATAGTGAAATTAATTTTACTTTTATATATATCCTTTCCCTTTTCAAGTCAGTATTGAATAGATACAATTAGAAAGAGGTCCTAAAATTAACTTGAAAAGAAAAGAGGACTGATTATGGAGAAAAAGATATTCAGCGTTTTCTTTTTGTTGGTACCGATCATTTCCATAACGTTACTGACAGTGTTTAAAATGATATCGAGAAGCAATGACGTTTGGAGCGCATTCGAATCATCTCTTCCAATTATCATATTTTATTATCTAATCGTTAGCGTCTTTTGGGTCATTAACCTAGATAAGATGAAAGAAACCACTTCGGTAAAGAGTAATTTCACAACCGACAAGTGATTGCTGAAAAAAGCGGTTACTCCTTTGATGTTTTTTCCTGCCGGCAAGGGAGCGCTTTCAAGAGGTGAATGGGGCTTTTGAGACGTCCGCCAGTTTCTGGCGGACGGTACCAATGATGAATGGTGCCTGTGCGAAAAATGAATGGTGCCAATGAATGGTGCCTGTGCGAAAAACTATCGTGAATGTTTAAACAAACATGAAAGTTTAATGCACAGGCACCCTACACTAAGTTGCTCAGGCATTCTACTTAAGTCCAATACTTCAAAGCAAGTAACCCGCCAAGAATTATCAAGTAGAAAATGAATTTGTCGGATTTATTGATACTTTTCTTTTCTATTAATGCAAATAAAGATCCCGTAATGAGTATTACTACCATTACATCTATCATGAAATTAATGCACATTACCTCCTCTTTTTACCCCTTCAGAAACTAATTATTCCTATCTCCACAGTTGTGCATAGGCACTCTGAATTTTAACGTGTGCTCCCGAAGATATTACATTCATTCTCACTGCCACTACAGCGGCAGAACCGGCTCCTCCAAGGGCACCAACTATAGTAGCAAACGTCAAAGCTGTCACACCTAATATTCCCATTAACACAACACCCTCTGCAAGCAGCTCAGTTCTAGCATTCCAAACATCGTCTGCCTTGTCCACAAAAGAATTAATGAAACTAGAATCGTATACTATTCTAGATGTCTTTGAATTAGCTTGCACACCTTTGGGATCTAACATGAATGAATTTAAATTATCCCTTCTCAGCATTTTACCTGCATATACATAATAGCCACTTGCGCGTTTTTCATACCCTATTGCATTATGGAGCTTTTTTGAATGAAAAGCGTCATAAAAACCATCAATGTTATCATTTTCAATCATAATTGTAGTTGCTATTTCTTTAGCTGCCTTTCTATATTCCTCCATAGATATTTCACCTTGTTTATATATGTTGCCAAGCATTAATACTCTTTTGCTTTGAAATACACTCAGTGAAACAAGTGGTTCATTTGTCTCTTCGGTTATTGCATCTTCATTTAACTTAGTAAGATTTCCATCCCTAAATTCTAATATATCAGTCACAGTGCTTACTTCCGTCTCATCTTTTTCAAATTTGGTACTCTCAACACGTGCCTTAATCTTTATTATTTTTACATCGTCCTCTAAGTATTCACTAACCTTTTCTACTTTGTATAATCTCTCACCAACAATTTCTCCTGAGTACTTATCTAGTATAGGAGTCGTAAATCTGTCTTTATCACTTTTTACTTCTAGAGATTCGTTAGCATTCACATTCGTCAGATTAAGGTTTAATAATACTAAGATTAAACAAACGATGAAATACTTTTTCATTTCACTTCACTTTCCTTTATTTTTTACTGTGAAAAACTATTTAGTCTCCTTAATGCCTTTGTCACCTCCTGTTTGTGTATCAACCATTCTATTCTTTGTAAGCATACTACTCATCTATTAAAAAGAAGTAAAATAGTCGTAAATGACTGCTAACAGAGAGTTATTCGTAGTGTGTATTGATTTTTTTCCTTAGAATCATGACTATATGATGGCTTTAGCTAGTCCTCAAACCAACTTTAAATCAAAGAATTGCTTCTATATTGCGCAATATACAGGTTGTCATACAATTTGTTAGCTTTTTGTTTTCAATATAAAGCTTGCATTGTATCCTTGTTAATTAAAAAACTTTTAATTTTATTTAACTGCTATCTGAAGAGCTACTTCCTGTTTCCCTGCATCACTGCTAGACTGCTCTCCACACTCAATCCAAAATGATAAAAAACACCCCGCCCCTCCAGGTCTCCTGGCGTAAAAACGACGGAGACTGGACAGTGCCAGGATGTCTTTTCAATTTCAACATATCAATTACCGCTCGAACCCACCGCCACAGGCTGCACAGCAATCGCCTTGTAGTACGGAAAAGCGGTTTCCAGTGCCTGGGCGATCTCCTGCTCGCGGCCGGCTGGTACGGCGACGAACAGGGAAGGGCCGGCGCCGCTCAGCGTCATGCCATAAGCTCCGTGCTTGTGGCTGGCTTCCCGGATGTTATCGAAGTCCGGGAACCGGTCTTTCCGGTACGGTTCGTGGAAGATGTCGCGGTCCATCATGCGGCCGACGAGCGGCCAGTTGCCGGTGGCGAGTGCGGCTGCCATGAGGCTGCTGGCGGCGCTGCCTTCCGTCGCTTTCTTATGATCGAGCTGGGCCGGCAGCAGGCCGCGGGAGTCGCCGGTTTTCATCATGACGGGCGGGACGAGGACGACGCCGCCGATGTCAGGTGCCTCGAATGTCATCACTTCAAGGGACGTGCCGTCGTAGAACGACACGGTGACGCCGCCTGCAATCGCGGCGGTGACGTTGTCGGCGTGCCCTTCGATGCTTGCGCCGAACCACATCTTCTCTTTCCGGTTCAATTTCAGCTCGTGCAGACGGTCGGCGATCTCGATGCCTGCTGCAATGGCCGCAGCACTGCTGCCGAGCCCTTTGCCGAGCGGGATGTCGGAATGGACACGCAGCGCACAGGGGATTTCCTTCCGTCCTGCACGGCGGGTCACTCTGCCCATCGTCTGGATGATCAGGCTGTCTTCGTTCACAGGCAGGCCTTCTGTGTTCTCGCTCAATGGGCAGACACCGGGAAACACCGACGACTACGGTTACCGCAATGAGCATATAACCGATATAGGGCATGACGGACGCCATCTCTTGCCAGAATACGACCGATTGTGAAGAGTCGGTCACTGCGTTCAGGTTCATCACATATAGAACGGTGCATAGGAAAAGGACGATATAGAGCTCACGCTGTGAGAATAATTTTTTTCCTTCCACCCACGCTAGTTTACTGAATCCCATACGGTACTCGCTCCATTCTCCAAAGTTTAGTCAGTTGTCGTATGAAGACAGCAGCCAGTCCACTATTAGCAGCCAAGAAAATCAGGGTATGGACCGACAGCAGCCATGAGCCGAACGGTGTGTAGATGGACAGTAAGAGGAACGAGACCCATACTAACAGGATGACTGTCCACGACAGCGGATTCCGGTACTTCGTACTGATTGCCAGCAGAATGACACAGAACAGCAGAATCGGCGTGATTCCTGCTACCGCAATATGGAACGTCAGCGAGAAGAGACCCGCTTTCTGAATGGACGCCGCATACAGCAAGGCCCCGCCGTATAAGACTAGACTCCACAGACAAATCGCCACCAATTTCGAAAACAGAACCTGCTGAAACGAGTAGGTAAATGTCTGTTCCAATTCCACCATGTCCTTGGTCTGTGTATGGACAAGATGCCACCCTGCTAAAAATACGGGAGCCGGTGCAGAGAGGATGAATAGAATCCATTGATCAGTGGTGCCGGAAAGGATGGTGACAGCCCCCACCAACACGATCACCAGAAGGATCAGCTGTACCGCAAAGTGCCCCCAAAGTTCTTTGAAGGATTGCCGGACAAGCTGTTTCATGACAACCGCTGTAGTTTCCTGCGGAACAGGCATGTAAGACCTCAAGTAGTCAATGGTTCTCTCCCTGTCCTGTTCGTCAATGGCAGGGGGAATGTCCCCGTGCAGCCAGCTGCGCATTTGATCTTCCTCAAGTTTCCCTTGTTTCACTCCATAACCCCCTTCGCTCGTTTCCGCAGTTTCTGCAGCCCTTGGAACAGTCTCGATTTCACTGCCGGCACAGTCGTCTTCGTAATCGTTGCAATTTCTTTGGCCGTGAAGCCATGATAATACTTCAAAATCAGGGCATCCCGTTGTTTCGCAGGCAGTGACGCAAGCAGCTCCTGCACGTCGGAGCGATCGGAGAACTGGTCCTCCAGGTCAGACACCTGATGCAGCGAGTCATGCTCGTCCGTGAATTCAACGGAACGCCTCGTTCTCGTGACGTAAATCATCGCCCGGTTCCGCGCGATCCTGTACAGCCACGCTTTGAACGTCCCTTGCTCCTTATAAGCAGGCAAGGCCTGCAACATCGCAACAAACGTTTCCTGCGTCAGATCCTTCGCTTCTTCGTACGGACTCCCAAGACGGTAAATATAACGGAGGATCTCATCGTAATAACGCCGCACCAGCTGCGCCATTGCGTCCTCGTCCCCCTGCTGTATTGCGCTGATCAACACCGCGTCATCCTCAACCATGATCCAACCTCCATACTTCTATATAACACGCCTGGGGATGAAAAGGATTTAATTTTTTGGATTTCACTTGGATATGGGAGATTAGCAGGGGCCAACCAATGATCAAAGTGATTTATACCGACCTAAAAAACCGGCCGGAACAGTGGGAATGCGCTGTCCGGCCGGTTTTGCTTTTGGTGTTTGGGTGAAGTGGGAATTGATAGGCGTTCTATGCTACAATCGCGCCTGTTAGTTGTATAAGGGGTAGCGTCATTCTTATAAGGATTTTCAACATTAAACAATTTAAATATTCCAAAAACGATTTTGGTAACAAAACAGCATCTTAATATACTAAAATTAATTCTTTTGCAATTAATGATAAATTTTTTTAAAAAGCTGTAACGTTCATCTTTATTTTTAGATGTATAAGTGAAAGGAGGAACGGTGTGGGGCATTTAACTAAAATATATGAGGAAAATTTTGAACTTGTTTTCAAATATTTGATAACTTTATGTAGGAACACTGATATAGCAGAAGAATTAACGCAAGAGACACTTTATAAAGCGATTCATTCTATAGAACGCTTTAACGGTACTTGTAAAATATCTGTTTGGTTATGTCAAATCGCAAAACATACATATTATCAATACGTTGATAAGCAAGTAAAACAACCAGAACTCGCAGAACTACAAGACGGTCCTTCGATTGAGCAGCTATTAATCGCTCAAGAGGACAAAATAGAGCTATATCGTCATATTCACCGACTAAAAGAACCGTATAGAGAAATTTTTCTTTTACGGCTATTAGGTGGACTTAGCTTTAAAGAAATAGGTGGTATTTTAGGAAAAAATGAAAACTGGGCAAGAGTCACTTTTTATAGAGCTAAAGTGAAACTACAAGAGGAGGTAAAACAAAATGAATAATTGTGAAATCGTTAAAGATTTATTACCAATGTATATAGATGGTTTATGTAGCGATACAAGCAATAAATTAGTAAAACAACATCTTTCTACTTGTTCACACTGTAAACAAATTTATGAGCAAATGCTAAATGAATTTGAGGTTGAACAAATCGACTTGAATACAATAGCAATACAACAAAAACAACCATTTGAAAAATTGAATAACATTTTTAAATCTTATGGGGATTTTTCAAAACTGTTAGAATGGCTGACAGTGCTTGCTGTTGTTATTACGATTATCCTTCTAGGGAAAGGTTTTATAGATATACAAGGGTTGAAAGCAGTTATAAAACATCAAGAAAATATCCAGCAGGAACAACAAAACATTATGAACACTTCTTTTGAAAAAATTTCCAGTGAAGGAGCGACTGGACTAGAGAAGGTTTCAACTGATTATCAGAATAAGATTAAATACATTGCTGTTTTTGATGCTGCCGATGTAGAACCTCTAGCTAAAGATTATGCCAAGCCAAAAGCAATTTATCCTCTACCATACGAAAAAGCAATAGCTGTTTATGAAAATGGACAGTTACTAACAGAAAGTATAACACCTTCTGATTATGACATTGGCACGATGGTGATGGAGAAAGATGGATATATTGTTCAATTTGAATATGCTGGACATTATTTAGATGAAGTTGAAAGAGCCTTTCAAACAAAGCATTACAGTCCAACTACTTTACAGTTATTGATTCCTGCACTGATAGCTATGGCTGCCTCACTTTGTTCATTCTTCTTATATAGAAAAATAAAAAAGACAAATAGAAAAGTTCGAAATTTGATATCCTAATTTTATAAAAAAATATAAAAAATAACGTCACTAAATGTAATTTCGGGGACACTTTAAAAGGAACAAATGTTGTTAAATCAACGTTTCGTGCCTTTTTGTATGAACATTATTTATACATTTTTTATATAGAGCAGTCAAACCGTTGATGCAGCGGTGTTTGTATTTCCTTGGTGCTTTCTTATTTTATATTTCTTATCGTTATAAATCTGCATCTTTCTGATGCTACATCATAAAAATGTTGTTCACTTATATGGTCCAATTCTGCACGTTATACGATTATCGCGCCCGTTTTGTTGTATTACATTTTATCAAGAAATAAAAGCATGAAACTAACAGCCCAGTGATCCGATCCCAAAATAAGGCTGCAGCCCCCCTCTGACATTTCGGAGGGGCCTGCAGTCTTTTTATAGTCTGCTATCGTTTTGGAAATTGAGCATGAAGTGGTCTGCCTCTTCATAGACCCTGAATTCGTACCCTTGGTCTTTGAAAAACTGCAGAATCTCGGGGAGCACCTTCAGCGTCTGCGGCTTTTCATGCATCAAGACAATCTCCCTGTCGGACGTGGTCCCCTGTTTAATGTTCCGGACGATTTGAGAGGGGTTGCCCGCTAGTTTCCAGTCTTGCGAATCGATGGTCCAGTCCCAAACTTTAATATGCGCGTTGGTAAGCTGTTCCCTCACCTGTTCGTCTTTCAATCCTGGAGCTGACCCATACGGCGGACGGACTAAGTGAGGGGTCGATCCTGTAATGTCATGGATCATGTCCAGTGTTGCGATCATCTCAGGTACAAATTGCTTGTCTGTGTAAAGCGTCCTGAAGTTATGTGTTATACTATGGCCGCCTACGTAATGACCTTCTTGGACTGCACGTCTCACATTCTCCTGCAGGTTTTCCTTCTTTAAGTTGCTCCCTTGCATAAAGAACGTCGCATTCACCCCGTGCGCCTGCAGGACATCCAAGAATTGACCGGTCCACTTGCTGGGGCCATCGTCGAACGTTATATAGACTACTTTTTTCGGTGATTGTTCTTCGGCGATTGGTTCCGTTTTGCCGGTTTCCGTTATAGGCGGTTCGTCTGACGTGGGAGCTGATTCTCCCGGTCTGTCGACTGCTTCCGGTACAGCGGAAGGCTCTTCTGTTTTTTCGGCCTCTTCCGCTGTACGGGGAGGTTTTTCTGGTTGCTCGGCTGCTTCCGATACAGTTGACGAGCCTTCGGAGGCACTGAGCAGTTCGCCTGCTGAATACGATTTACCGACAAAGAAACCGATTCCAAACAGGACGAGAAGAAGAAGTACGAGGTACTGTTTTTTCAGCCTCCTTCTCCTCCCTGCCTTTTTTTGATGTAGTGTGTTCATAGTCATCATCTCCTCCTGTCCATTTGTGAATCGTTTCACGATAGGTTGTTCACGTTCCGCTCTTATGTATGCTCGGGACTTCCTTCATCACATGGCAGAGCAGCAGATGATTTAGTCATCTGCTGCTGAAAAACTTAACGGATATAGGTGTCTCCTACCAGGACATCACTCAAGATATCTGAAGGGATTTCAAATGTGACGACACCCATGTATCCAGGTGCTATTTCATATTCATCAAAAGAAATGACAAGTTTATGATCTGCGGTAATGTAGAAGCTTTGATCGGGCTGAATGGAACTGAACGCAAGACCCTCTTCTTCTGTGGAGAAATATACCGTGTTTCCGTCACGCGCCATCTGCCGCTTCATCTCGTCCTGAATGTAAGAATTGATGACGGCCATGTAGGAGTCATCTTTAAACAGGCTCGGCAGTGTAATTAAGATATTGTTTTGTTTATCAATCGTATCGTATTGCATGACGACAGAGGATGAGCCGGCTGTAATGACTTCGTAACGGGCAATCGAAAGGAGCTGCGCTGTGTCGGTTTTCACTTCATACCCCGTATCGATGCCCAAGTGGCCTGACCCGGCTTCCTCCATATCCCCCACGTCCTCCTTAAATTGTTTAAAGAGCTCTTTGTTTTCTTCAATATATTTGTCATTCAATGCGGATTGCAGCCCTTCATTTTCCAAGCCGCTGATTGCCGGGGTTTCCAAATTGGCCTGGTACGTCTCTTCGTCCATCGTTAGCGTCTGCACTGTGAGCACTTCCACGAAGGGACCGAGAACAGGGATCTTCACTAACGAATTGGCCAATGCGGGGCTTGCATTGATACTGCCAACGAACAGAGCTGCCGCCGCCGCTGAACTGAGGACATACCGCTTTACAAACGAACGGTTCTTTTTTTCACCTGCAGCTTTCCGGATGGATTGTCTCACTATTTCATCCAATTCAGCAGGGATCTCAATATCATCATATTCCTTCTTTAGGGTTTTGATCTGTTTCATCCTAAGTCCCCTCTCCAATTTCGATACGCAATTTTTTTACTGTCCGGTACAGTTTCGTTTTGACTGTGTTGACATTTTCCCCTAAGACAGCCGCCACCTCGTCAATCTTCAAGTCTTCAAAAAAACGCAGGAGTAGTAACGACTTTTCATAAGCCGTGAGTGCATCCAATGCCCTGCGTAAATCCATATCCGCTTGTGCGTCTTCCGTCGAAGGTAAATATCCATCCAGAGTCTCTTCGTCCATCACCATCATGCGCTGGTGTTTCCGTATGAAATCGATGGACGTGTTCACCAATATCCGGTAAAACCAAGTCTTTAAATACTTGAGATCATCCAGACGGTCTATGGATCGAAGGGCTTTGAATATGGAATCCTGCACAATATCAAGTGCATCTTCTTTGTTCTTTACATAGCTATAAGCAAGCCGGTAATGGGCATTTTGGTTTTCAATCAAGAACTGTTCGACCCGTTTGAACTTTTCCTTTTTTGTCATGACAAAAGATCCACCTTCTTCAATTTTAAACATGTCGCGATCACGTCCTACTCTTTTGACGGGCAGCCTCAGCAAAAAGTTTGGCGTGGATACAAACTCATTCGCACGCGGATGTGGGGAGCTTGCCGAGTCCCCGTGCCGCACACATGAAAATAGCCCTTCCCTTCAAACTTCGAAGGAAAGGGCTATTAATGCACTGCCTGACGGGATGCTTCTTCTGACGTGCTTACCGGAAACGTCAGGATTGGGAGTCATTCGTTCCGTTTTTTCCTGGTTAGTGGAGCAGCGAACGAACAACCGATTGTTCTGATTCCACTGCCTGGCGGCGATGCCACCCAGCCCGCCGGCTCGGCAGACATTACTCTTGTCCGTTGATCAGCTGCTTGGCAATATTCACTGTTCGTGTCGCCTGGTATTTCACCGATTCCTCGACGTCTTCGATCATCTTCCCGTCCTGTCCGACAGTCACACTTGTCCCATAAGGGTTGCCACCTGCGCCGAATAGTACGGCATCACTGTATCCCGGCGGTACGATAATTGCTCCCCAGTGCATCATGGACGTATACAGGCTCAGAATGGTTGCCTCCTGGCCTCCGTGCATGTTCTGTGCACTTGAAGTGGCGCTGACCACCTTATTGACAGTCTTCCCTTGCGCCCAGATACCGCCTTGTTTGTCAATGAACTGCTTGAGCTGTGACGGCATATTTCCAAACCGGGTCGGCACATTGAAAATGATCGCGTCTGCCCACTCGATGTCGTCAGACCCCGCCTGCGGCACATCTTTCGTCGCTTCCTGCGTAGCCTTCCAGCCTTCATTCGCATCGACGACTGACTGTGGTGCAAGCTCTTCCACTTTCAGTAATCTGACTTCAGCGCCCGCTGCTTCTGCTGCTTCCTTTGTCTATTTTGCCATTTGGAAATTTGTTCCGCCCATACTATGAAAGATGACAGCTAATTTTACATTTTTCATAATTACACTCTCCTCTGTTTTTTATTTTTTAAATCAGATCAATCATTTCGGTCCTGTTCCCTTTTTTCGCAACGCAATACCTTTTATGGAATGACCCGAGCCGTCTGATGAACTTTTCTTCACTCGCTGCCCAGCCAATTTTTTGCCTGCCCGGCGGCTTCCTGCGTGAGGCTGTGTCCAGTCACCCAGACTGTGGTCAGGTCCGCACCTCTTTCTTTAAAGAGGTCGATGACCCGCAAGCTCTCTGATTCAGGTACAATCGGATCTCCTTTGCCGAGTGAGAGAAAGACATCCACCTCATTGAAGTCCTGTCTCTCGGAGACATCCGCCGGGTATAACGGTGCGAACAATGCCGCCTTTTTGAACGAATCAGGCTGCTGCAGCATCATTTGTATGGCAATATTCGACCCGTTCGAAAATCCGACGAGCACCACATCTTCCATTTTGAACTTGAATTCTTTTGCCTTTTCCGTGATGAATTCATACAGTTCATTCCCACGGAATTCGAGATCTTCCCAGTCATACTGGCCTTCCCCATGACGTTTGAAATATCGGTTCATTCCGTTTTCCTGTACATTTGCTCGGATACCCAAAATGTTAAAGTCAGGATTCATGAACTCAGCGAGGGATATCAAGTCTGTTTCCGTTCCGCCTGTGCCATGAAGCAGCACAAACACCGGCGCGTCTTTTTTCTTTTCCTTGTAAATGTAGTTCACTTTTTTCACGCCTCTCTTATTATTCACCCGGACGCCTGATTTTTAATCTCCAGCTGATTTCCGAAAAAAAGATGACCGTGCAGGCAGAGATCATAGATCCAGTTTCGGCAGCCGTGTTTCATATTCTTGTCGTTTCTGTTCATACTGTTCAGGCAGCTGGAGCGTCGTGCCAAGTGATTCCAAGCTCTCGTCTATATCGAACCCCGGGCCGTCTGTCGCAAATTCAAATACGATATTTCCCTTTTCACCCATATAGATCGAGTTGAAGTAATTCCTGTCTTTCACGACCGTGACGCCGAATCCCTTATTCTGAAGCGCGGACTGCCACTTTTTCAATGTCTCAACGTCGGGGACAGACCAGGCAATGTGATGGACAGTGCCGATACCGAATCGACCGGCTGGCTGCGGGGAGATGGGTGTGATCATATGATGCTTTTCTGGTCCTTGTGTTTCAAAATGGTAATTCTCCCCGTCCCTTTCCAGTTGCCCCAAGCCCATGATAGCCGTGAGCATTTCTTTCGTACCTTCGGGATCAGCGGATAACAGCACGGATCCGTGGAAACCCAGGATGTCGTGAGATTCAGCGGCCGTTTCGCCTTCGACCAGTGCGAACTCCAGACCGTGGATATCATCGAACTCCAGTGTCTCTTTGCGAAACAGATAAGTGCTTTCCAATTGGATATTGTGGGCAGTCAAGTGTCCTTTCCAATGATCCATACTGCCTTTGGGTATTCTGAAAGCGATCCTTCCCACTTGGCCGCTTCCTTTCCGGCCATAGTTTTTGTTCGTCCAGGGAAAGAAGGTGATGACTGTGCCGGGCGTCACATGGTGATCACTGAAGTATAAATGGTAAACACCCGGGTCATCAAAATTCACTGTCTGTTTAATGAGACGGAGTCCTAATACATCCCGATAAAACTTCAGGTTTTCATTGGGGTCGCCTGCAATAGCTGAGATATGGTGGATTCTTTGAATAGCATCCATTTCAAACTTCCCTCCCCTGTCATTTTGCACGTGTGGTGTCGAACGGACGGATCTGCGATTCAATATAGTCACGTTTCGATTCAAGGAATGGCGGAAGGGACAGCTTTTCGCCCAGTGTTTCATAGGGTTCATCCCCCATGAATCCCGGCCCGTCCGTTGAAATTTCAATCAGGATATGACCGACACGTGTATAGAGTGCTTCGAAGTAGAAACGATCGACAATACCGGAATGCTGAATTCCCAATTTGTTATACTTGGCTTCCCATTCCTTGATGGCCTCGTGATCTTTCACTCGGAACGAAACATGGTGTACTTGACCATAGCCTTGGCGTCCGGGCGTCGTATCCTCTTTTCTTAAAATGACCTGTCCTCCGTTGCCGCCTTCCCCTACATCAAACAGTGTCACGTTCTCCTCTTCGATGATCGGTTTCATGCCATAGACGTCAGTGAGCATTTTTTTGAAATCATCGAAGTAACTTACCGTGATTTCTACGGGACCCAGTCCGTAGATCGCTTTGTCTTCAGGAACCGGTCCATTCTTCCAAGGTGTTCCCGGCGCTACGCCTTCGTTCTTCTCATCGGAGAACAATTGATAGTTCTGGCCGTCCGATTCTTGAAAAGGCAACACCTTTTTACCGAACAGCTCCTGTATGCCATCATTCTTTACACCAAACTCATTGAAACGCTCTGCATAATAATCTACTGCAGCATCGTCAGGCACCCTTAACCCTGTTCTGGAAATGGAGTTCGTTCCCGGCGTTCCTTTCGGGTTGTTCGGAAAATCGAAGAATGTCACGTCCGTCCCGGGTGAACCGATATCATCGGCAAAAAATGTGTGATACGTATGGATATCATCTTGGTTCACAGTTTTCTTAACCAATCGCATGCCAAGCACCTCTGTGAAAAACTTATAGTTTCTCATTGCATCATCCGTCATGGCTGTCACGTGGTGGATTCCCAATAAGTTGTTTGTCATGATTTGCAGCTCTCCTTATGTTTAATTCGTATAATACTAATTCGAGATATTTAGCCTGGGAGATTACAAGTCCCTTGCATACATCCCCAGTTTTTTCAATTGCTCAATCATATGTTCTTTTTCCTCGTTATTCAATCCGTTGACTATTTCTTTTATTGCTGTTCTGTGGACTGGAAAGAGCCGGTCCATTAACTCACTGCCCTCTGCTGTTAAAGAGGCATGGGTTACACGACGGTCTTTTGGGCAGGGCACTCGTTTCAGCAATTGTTTCTTTTCCAGTTTGTCTACCACATAGGTGATGCTGCTGCTCGCAATCAAGACCTTTTCCCCTATTTTCTGTATCGGCTGGTCACCTTTGCTGTATACCAATTCCAACACGGCAAATTCGGTGAGATTCAACCCTGACTTTCTGATATCCTCCTCTACACGGGTTTTAATGGACTGCAGCGCCCGAGTCAACACCACAAATAATTTCAGAGACAATTCTTCTTCGTGAAATTCACTATCTTTCCCGTTCATGATTTCTCCTTCTTACCTCAATTTCAGTTATCTCGAATTCATACTAATTCTACATGCCCTTTTCTAGAGTGTCAAACGGATAGCTTCAAAGATCTGTTTTTCACCTGATCGATCCATAAATTCAATTTGCATATCAAGGGGTTGCGATGAACGTTCCAAGTATCCGTCTGTCCGCTACTGCCTTTGATGCGTAAAAAAGACATCCCGCATGCCCATCCATGCCCTTCCAGCGGACAAGGATGGATGCTGCCGGGATGCCTTACCTCTGTCATCGGATCAGTTACTGCCGGCACCCTCAGCTGCCGGCCGCACAGCAATTGCCTTGTAGTACGGGAACGCCGTCTCGAGTGCACGGGCCGCTTCTTCTTCTTGGCCTGTATGGACGGCGATAAACAGGGACGGACCCGCGCCGCTTAGCGTCATGCCGTAGGCGCCGTGCTTGTGGCTGGCTTCCCGGATGTTATCGAAGTCCGGGAACAGTTTTTTCCGGTAGGGTTCGTGGAAGATATCCCGGTCCATCATTCGGCCGACGAGATTCCAGTCCCCTGTTGCAAGCGCGGCTGCCATGAGGCTGCTGGCGGCGCTGCCTTCCGTCGCTTTTTTGTAATCCAGCTGATGCGGCAGTAAGCCGCGCGAATGATCGGTTCTCAGCTTTTCTTCCGGTACGAGCAGCACACCGCCGATATCTGGCGGGTCGAACGTCATCACTTCGAGGGACGTGCCGTCGTAGAACGACACGGTGACGCCGCCTGCTATGGCGGCGGTGACGTTGTCCGCGTGGCCTTCGATGCTTGCGCCGAACCACATCTTCTCTTTCCGGTTCAATTTCAGCTCGTGCAGACGGTCGGCGATCTCGATGCCTGCTGCAATGGCCGCAGCACTGCTGCCGAGCCCTTTGCCGAGCGGGATGTCGGAATGGACACGCAGCGCACAGGGGATTTCCTTCCGTCCTGCACGGCGGGTCACTCTGCCCATCGTCTGGATGATCAGGCTGTCTTCGTTCACAGGCAGGCCTTCTGTGTTCTCGCTTTCGTACTGGACCGACCATGCCTCCGCCGGTTCCGCTTCAACTGTCATGCTGAGCGACAGCGCCATGCCAATGCTGTCGAAACCGGGGCCGAGGTTGGCGGTCGTTGCGGGTACGGTGACGGTGATTCGTGACATCCCCAATTATTCCGCCTCCTTCTTCAATTCCGCGGCGAACGCTTCGAATTCCGCACGGGTCATGAACGGCTTGCCGTCGTTGACGCGGATCGCCGTTTCCGGGTCTTTCAGGCCGTTGCCGGTCAGGACGCCGACGATCGTCGCGCCTTTTTTGATCTCCCCGGCTTCAATCCGTTTCTTCAGGCCGGCAATCGTGGCGCAGGACGCCGGTTCGGCGAAGACGCCGTCTGTTGCGGCGAGCAGGCTGTATGCTTCCAAGATTTCGTCGTCGGTCACCGACAGGATATGGCCGCCGGACTGTTTCAGCGCGTTCTCCGCGAGTTTCCAGCTTGCTGGGTTTCCGATGCGGATTGCAGTCGCGACCGTTTCCGGCTCTTCGAACACACGGCCATAGACGATCGGTGCGGCTCCATCCGCCTGCACGCCGAGCAGTTCGGGCCGGCTGCCGCCTTTCTTCTCTGCGTATTCCGTGAACCCTTTCCAAGCAGCGGAGATGTTGCCGGCGTTGCCGACGGGCAGTGCGAAGATGTCCGGAACGGCCCCGAGCTGTTCGATCGTCTCGAAGGCGATCGTCTTCTGCCCTTCCAGGCGGTACGGATTCACCGAGTTGACGAGCGCGATGTCCCCGCCGCCCGCTTCCCGCACCATTTGCAGTGCTTCATCGAAATTGCCCTCGATCTCAAGGATTTCCGCTCCGTACATTTTCGCCTGGGCGAGTTTGCCGAGGGCGATCCGGCCTTCCGGGATGACGACGATCGTCCGCATGCCGGCCCGTGCGCCGTAAGCGGCAGCGGATGCCGACGTATTGCCGGTCGATGCACAGATGAGCGTCGTCTTGCCCTCTTCCTTCGCTTTGGCGACTGCCATCACCATGCCGCGGTCCTTGAAGGAGCCGGTCGGATTCGCCCCTTCCGTCTTCACGTACAGGTTGACCCCCCACTGCTTCGACAGGTTTTTCAGATGGATGAACGGCGTGTTGCCTTCCTGCAGTGTCAGTTCCGGTGTATTCTCCGTAACAGGCAGCCATTCCTTATATTCTTCGATCAGTCCGTTCCATCGTCTCATCAGTTCAGTCCCCCTCAATCCGGTAATGGCTCAAGACGCCATTGACCTCTGGTGCGGTTGTCAGTTCTTCGAGTACGTCGAGATGCTGCTTGCGTGAGATCGTGTGTGTGATGAAGATCAGATCTGCGTCTTCCCGCGCCGGGTTCGGATGCTGGATCACCGTGGCAAGACTCGCGCCGTTCTTGCTGTAGATCGCGGACAGCCTTGCCAGCACACCGATTTCATCACGCACGGCAATCCGGTGGAAATACCGGGCGGATTTCTGCTCGTCCGTTTTCGTTTTGCGTTCGTACTGGTATGAGTGGACCCGCTTGCCGTTTACGCCGAGCAGCAGGTTGCGGCAGGCCGCCACGATATCCGACGTGACGGACGTCGCGGTCGGCAGCGAGCCGGCGCCCGGACCGTAGAACATCGTCTCCCCGACTGCTGCGCCACGCACATACACTGCGTTGAATTCGTTGTTGACCGAAGCGAGCGGGTGCGCGTTCGGGAAGAAGACCGGCTCGACCGCCACTTCGACACCCTGCTCGTCCTTCTTCGCGGAGCCTGCCATCTTGACCGTATAGCCGAACTGTTCGGCGAGTTCCAGGTCGCCGTCCTCGATGGCTTCCATGCCCCGTACGTACACGTCATCGAGCTGCACCTCCTCGGAGAACGACAGCGACGCAAGGATCGCCATCTTGCGCGCAGCATCGATACCGCCGACATCCGCCGTCGGATCCGCTTCTGCGAATCCGAGTGCAGTCGCTTCCTCGAGTGCCTCCGCGTACGTCTTCTTCTCATGCTTCATCTTCGTGAGGATGAAGTTCGTCGTGCCGTTGATGATGCCGAGCAGTGAGGTGATGCGGTCGGAAGCGAGTCCGTCCTCGAGTGTCCGGATGAGCGGGATGCCGCCGCCGACACTCGCTTCGTAGAACAGGTCACAGCCGTTCCGGTCCGCGAGCACCAGCAGGTCCCGGCCGTGCACCGCCATGACATCCTTGTTCGCGGTGACGACCCCTTTGCCCGCCTGCAGCGCCTGTTCAATCGCAACTCTCGCTTCTTCCATGCCGCCGAACACTTCGACCATGATATCGATCGATTCATCGTTCAGCAAATCGTCCAGCGAATCGGTGAACAACTCCTGCGGCAGGTCCGTATTCCGCTCCTTGTGCAGGTTCCGAACGAGGACGCGCCGGATCTTCACCGGCACGCCGAGTTTGTAGGTCAGATCTTCCTGATGCTGCTGTAATACGCTGGCCACTCCGCTGCCGACAGTGCCGAAGCCGAGCAGGCCGATCCCTATCTCTTTTTTCATTTGACGAGTCTCCTAACCGTATGTACACTATGCAGAAACAATTGTCCTTGGCATACAGACATTATAAAGATAAAGTCTTCACAGAACAACCGGTACATGCTATTGTTATTCAATATATCACACTACTCATACTATATTAAAGATTGGATCTGGTGCCATGAAGGTTTGTAAATTCGGCGGGACGTCTGTCGCCACCGCAAAGCAGATTAAAAAAGTAGCCGCTATCCTCCAAGCCGACCCCTCCCGCAAGATTGCCGTCGTCTCCGCACCCGGCAAGCGGCATTCAGATGACACCAAAGTGACAGACCTGCTCATCATCCTGGCAGAACGGACGCTGATGGGGCAGGACGCGGAAGAGCAGCTGCAGTCCGTGCTCACCCGCTACCGGGACATCGCAGCGGACCTGGCTCTCGGAAATGATGTACTGTCTCTTATCGAAGAGGATTTACGGAGCCGGCTGGACGGAGACATGGAAGACCCCGTCCTGTTCATGGACACCCTGAAAGCGTCCGGTGAGGACAATAATGCGAAGCTGATCGCCGCGTACTTGCAGTCCATCGGCACCGAAGCGGTCTACATCAGCCCGCTTGAAGCCGGCCTGCTCGTCAACGAACGGCCGAAACGGGTGCAGGCACTGCCGGAAGGCGAAGCCCTGCTTGCAAGGCTGGCCGACCAGCCGGGGATTGTCGTCTTCCCTGGATTCTTCGGATTCACCCAAGACGGGACGCTCCGGACGTTCAACCGCGGCGGTTCGGATATCACCGGATCCCTTCTCGCTGCAGCAATAGGCGCCGATCTGTATGAAAACTTCACGGATGTCGATTCCGTGTTTGTTGCGAATCCGGCCGTCATCGACAAGCCGTGCGGCATCCACACGCTGACCTACCGGGAAATGCGGGAGCTGTCCTATGCCGGCTTCTCCGTCTTCCACGACGAAGCACTGCGGCCTGCATTCCTGAAATCGATTCCGGTGTGCATCAAGAACACGAACAATCCGGAAGCGCCCGGTACGATGATCGTCAAAGAACGGGACTGCGGCACGCGTCCGGTCGTCGGCATCGCGGCAGATGACGGGTTCACCACACTGTTCGTCGACAAGTACCTCATGAACATTGAAATCGGCTTCGGACGGAGGCTGCTGCAGATCCTCGAGGACGAAGAGATCCCGTTCGAGCATACGCCGTCCGGCATCGACAACATGTCCGTCATCATCCGTGAGTCGTTCCTCACGCCGGAAGCGGAAGCCCGCATCCTGGAACGGGTCATGGAGGAACTGGAGGCGGATGATGCCTACTTCCGGAAAGGCTACTCGATGGTTGTACTCGTCGGGGAACGGATGCGGGACACCGTCGGCCTGACCGCCCGTGCAGCGGACGCCATCCGGAAAGCCGGTGTCAGCATCCAGATGATCAACCAGGGCTCCACCGAAGTGAGCCTCGTCTTCGGAGTCCATAAGCAGGATGAGACGGGGGTACTCCGCGCGCTGTATGAAGAGTTCTTTGCGAGCGAAGCGGTCCATACCTGATGAACCAGACTGCATTAAGGACCGTTCCCCTGCGCTGCAAAAGGCACGCTTTCCGCGGGGCGCCAATTTTAATTCTCCGCTTCGGTATACTTCATTTTCCAAACCAATGTCACCCATAACAAAGAAAGGCGCAGAGAAGGAAACTCCTCTGCGCATTTTCTATGTTCATTCCAAGACTCTTTTTCCGTTATTCGATGATGATGCCGCCCGCAGGACGGAGCACGGCCCGTACCGGACTGCCGTCGGAGCCGACAAGTTTCAGCGGCAGGGCGATCAGTTCGTACAGCCCCGGCTCCGCTTCGGTCAGCACGATGTTCTCCAGTATGTGGACGCCATTGTCATACAGCGCATGGTGGGCGTCCATCGTCTTGCTGTCGACGGCGTCCACCGACGGCACGTCCACGCCGATGAGCCGGATGCCGTGTTCGGACAAAAACGGCCCGATATCCGGCTTCAGCACCGGATAGTGTTCCGGGAACACGGTGGGATCTGGATGGCCGCCGGTCTTCAGCAGCATCCGCTCGGCCCCTTTGAAGTCGGTCCCTTCAAGTTCCGCCCGGCCGATTTCCGCGTGGCCGCCCGTATCGACGACAACCGCCGGCCCCATGTACAGGCCGAGGTCGAGCTCATGCACCTTCTTGCCGTGTTCATCGTAATGGAACGGGGCATCGATGTGCGTGCCGGTATGGACGCTCATCGTCAGCTGGCCGATATTGACGGAGCCTGTCTGTTCTTTCGTGAACGACAGCTCGTAGTGAAACGGCGTATCGCCCGGCCACTCGGCGATGTCATTGCTGAGCGGCTGCGTGATATCGATCCATTCTTTGACGTTCATTCATTTCACCCTCTCCTTCTCTTATCCTTCCACCGACAGGCCGGTCAGAAACACGACAGCAATGACGAGCGGCACAACGATCGTCATGAGCACCTTCCACAGCTTGAACAGGCCGGGAGAGGCGGTTGCACTCAGATTGAACTCCCTCTCGACGAGCGCCCGGTCCATGCGGTGGATGATGAACAGCGCGATCAGCAGGTTGCCGAGCGGCAGCATGATGTTGCTGACGAGATAATCCGTATTGTCGAAGACACTTTTGCCGAACAGCGTGAACCACGACAGCGCACTCGACGACAGTGCGGATGGAATTGCCGCAAGGAAGACGATCAGCCCGGTCAGCCAGGTGACGGCCTTCCTTGTGCGTCTGCCGTTCGCTGTCAGCGCTGCAACTATGATTTCGAACAGGCTGAACGACGACGTCAGCGTCGCGAACAGGAACAGTGCGAGGAACAGTGCGAGGAACAGTTCGCCGAAGGGCATCTGCCCGAACACTTCCGGAAGCACCATGAACAGCAGCCCCGGTCCTTCGTCCGGCTGCATGCCGAACGAGAACACGACCGGGAAAATCGCAAGACCCGCGAGCAGTGAGACGAAGATGTTCATGCCGACGACGGAGCCGGCGGACGACCGCAGGCTGACGTCCTTCTTCAAATACGAACTGTACGTCACCATGCACGAGAAGCCGACCGCAAGTGAGAAGAACGACTGCCCGAGGGCATACAGTACGGCTTCCGCATTCAGTTTCGAGAAATCGGGCGACAGGAAGAATTTCACGCCTTCCATCGCCCCGTCGAGTGTCAGCGACCGCACGACAAGGATGAGGAAGAACAGGAACAGCAGCGGCATCATGAATTTGTTCGCCCGCTCGATGCCGTTCTGGATGCCTGTCGAAACGACGAGCACATTGATGAGCGTGAACAGCAGCAGGCCGATGAGGGTGATGGCGGCGGAGCCGGTGACCGAGCCGAACAGCGCACCGTAATCCGCGCCTTCGCCGATGATGCGCCCCGGAATGGACAGTCCGCTGTAGACGAGCACCCAGCCGCCGACGACACTGTAGAACGACAGCAGCAGGAAGCATCCAAGCACGCCGAGCCGGCCCGTCCAGACCCACCAGCTGCGCGGGGCGAGCTGTTTATAGGCACTGATGGCTTCTTTGCCGGTCCCCCGCCCGATGATGAACTCCGACAGCAGCATCGGCAGCCCGATGACGAGCGTGAAGAGGACGAACAGCAGGAAGAACGCGCCCCCGCCGCTCATGCCTGTCACGTACGGAAACTTCCAGATGGCGCCGAGGCCGATCGCCGCACCGGCGGAAGATAGGATGAATCCGAGTTTCGATGACCACTGGTCGGTTTTCTTGCGTGTTTCCATAGTCCGCCTCCTTTTCATTTACCAGTTACAAAGATGTCCGCAGCTCCCACAGCTCCGGGAAGAACCGGTGGTCGAGGACGTGGCGCAAGTAGTTCACGCCGGACGAACCCCCGGTGCCTGTCTTGAAGCCGATGATCCGCTCGACGGTCTTCATGTGACGGAACCGCCACTGCTGCAGCCAGTCCTCCACGTCGACGAGCTTCTCCGCGAGCTGGTACAGGTCCCAGTAGGTCTCGACGTCCCGGTACACCGTCTCCCAGGCGGCCGCCACCGTTGGATCCCCCTCGTACGTCTTACGGAAGTCCCGGTCGAGCAGCTCGGGGTTGATCGGCAGACCGGCCCGGCTGAGCGCCCGGATGGCGACGTCATACAGGCTCGGCTGGGCGAGCGCCGTTTCGAGCATCGCATGCACGTCCGGATCCTTTTCATAGATTTTCAGGATATGCGGCGACTTGTACCCGAGGGCGAACTCGATGAGCCGATATTGGTACGACTGGAACCCGGAGGCTTTGCCGAGATCGTCCCGGAATTCGAGGTACTCTGCCGGTGTCATCGTCGACAGCACATCCCATGCCTGGATGATCTGCGACTGGATCTTCGTCACGCGCGCGAGTTTCTTGAACGCCGACTGCATCTCCCCGGCATCGATCGCCGAGATGGCTGCCGTCAGTTCGTGCAGCGTGAGCTTCATCCACAGCTCGCTTACTTGATGGATAATAATAAATAGAGCTACGACTAATTTGATAGTTAGTTGATTATCAACTTAACCGTAGTTATATGAACAAACTACCGGCTATTTAGATACAAAAATTGTATAATAGTTAGTAGGAGGAATCGGCATGAATGCAATAATCTACAATCGTAAATCAAGAGGTACAGAAGAAGAACTTCAAAAGAACAAGACTGAAATGATTGATTACTGTACAAAAAACGACTTTACTTACAGGTATCTTGAAGAGATCGGCAGCTCTGTTGACGATGAAAGAAAAGGCTACATAGAGTTGATCAGCTATGTAAAAACTGGTCAATATGATGCAATAGTTATCATGGAGCTCTCTCGTTTAACTCGTAATCTAAAGCAGCAGCTCGAACTCTTTGAAATCTTAACAGAAAATCAGGTCGTTATCCATGCTGTATTGGACAACGATATTATTGATCCTTCTAATCAGATGAACGAAATGATGAGCATCTTTAAAGGTACGTTTAATCAGCTTGCTTATAAAGAAACTGCGAAGAAAATGCACTTAGGCAGACTTCAATCAGCTCGCCAGGGTAAATGGCTGAACTCCACTCCTTATGGATATCGAAAAAATCCTGAGACGCTCAAACTAGAGATTGTTGAAGAAGAAGCAGCTGTAGTACGTAAAATGTTTGATATGGTTATCGAAGGATTTTCATTAACTCAGATCTACAGAAAGGTGTACCAAGAAGGTATACGTACAAGAAACGGTAAGGTCTTTCATGATAGAACGATATCTATGATGTTTGATTATCGAGCTTACTTAGGTGAAGTAAACTTCAAGAGCAACAAATTCGATGAAGAAGTATATGTTAAGAATGCTCATCCTGCTATTATTTCCTACGAAGACTTCTATAAAGTTAGAGAAATCTTAGACAAGAGAAAAAGGTTTAACGAAAGAATATCGAAAGTATTATCTCCAGTCGATAAACTTGTGTACTGCAAGTACTGCAAAAGAAAAATGCAGATAACGAGAGGTAGCAGTGTTAAAACTAAGCGATATACTAACATCAACAAGTGTAGGCATTATGTAGAAGGAGAACCTTGCCCAAATAAAGGAAGTGCTCTGAGTCTTGTCCTTCCTTCTATATATACGGAGATCGAAAAGCATATTCCTGTCATACAAAATAAGCTTAGTGAATTATATACAGGCGGAGTCGATGGCAGCTCTGAGAAACTCCGGTCTGAAAAGAAAGTTCTCGATAAGAATTTACAGTCCACTATCAAGCAAAAAGAGCGTTTGCTTGATCTACTGCTAAACGAAACGATTAATGAATTAGCATTCAAAGAAAAAGACACTGATCTTGCAACTCAAATAAAAGCAATTGAACAAAGACTATCTGATATTGAAGAAATTTTGATTCAGAGGTCAGTTTCTAACGATACTGAGAGAATTGAAAAGATGCTCGAACAGCTTACTGACTTGCAAAACAAACCTACTGATGAACAGAACAGAATACTTCTCAATATAATTGAACGTATCGAATACTTCCGGACAGAAGATGAACTTGAGATCGATATTTTCTTCAAAGAATAATAAAGTTTACGAAATATTCAGACTTTGTTAAAATAAAAATAAGAGATGGCAACAGAGTTTCGCGGCTCAGCCATCTCTTAATACAACAAGCAGAGATTCTTCTGCTATTTTTTTATTGTAGCAGAATTTTCTCTGTCTTTAAAGGAGAAGAGTCTGGTGGAATTGCTTAGTTTAATATCTGGTAAAGGATTTGTTATGTACTCTAAACTGATTGCCAGAGAAGTATCGACTAATGCAGCTATACTGTATGGTCAACTTGCAAGCTCTTATGAGAGTTTTGGGAGCAAGAATATGCTAATTCATATTGAAGGTGATGATTACTTCTTTTTAACTGCAGATGTTATACAAGAAGAGACCTCATTGACTTATAGGCAGCAAACTAAAGCTATCAAGGAACTTGAGTCATTCGGACTTATTACTACCGTCATAAGAGGGGTTCCTGCAAAGAAACATTTTCATTTAACGAGCAAGATTCAAGAAATGATTTGCAATCCTAGTTCTGACAAAATGTCAGATCTGCAACGTATTGATAATAATAGGTCGGAGTCTCCTAGTTATGACAAAAGAGCAAAACTTGAATATACAAATGAGCAAGGCAAGTATGTACAAAAAGGTTCCTCTATTAAAAAAAACAAAAAAGAAAAAAATGAAAAAGAAATAAATACTTATGTTGACAACAATTTGTTAACAAAGCAAAAGACAATTGACTCGTTAATTTTTGAGTTCATGAAAAAAGGACTTAGCAAAGAAGTGTGCTTACGAGTGCTTAATGAAGTAAATTTGAATCCAGATATCCAAAACTTCGGTGGATATTTTAAAGCAGCTCTTCAAAATGCTCTTGATAACAGTATGGTTAGAAATGGTTCACTCCGAAAGAAAGATCTCCTGATAAAACGTGCACAAAAGAGAGGTGTTCCTATTTATGATTGGCTAGAGGATCAGGAGTAACTTTAGAAAGCTCCAGAAGGCTCTGTATGAGTCTTTAAACGAGTTTTAATATATATCCTCATTTCGCTCTTTCACAGCTCTTAAAAGACAACGCAGAGTCATAAAATTGATATTTTATTTCTCTTTACAAATTCACAGATAAGGATATAACAGCTTAGAAAAGGAGCTGTTGTATTATGGGGTACTTAATCGGTATGTTATCAGCTAAAGAAAGTTTAATGGAGTACGCAATGTTAAACGGAGATGTAGATTTTATAACTTATGCAGAAGAACTTGATTATGAAATTTATTGGGAGCTAAAAAGGATTGGTGGTTATTTAACTTCTGCAGTTGAAATTGAAGGAATACTATTCGAACTAGACTAAGCTTAATTGCTTGGTCTTTTTTATCGATTAAGCTTCCTCTTCTAATTTTAATTACTTCCATAACCATGTAATTACTTGTGAGATTATTCCGCCCAAGACAAGAAGGAACAAGTTAAATAACCAGTGCTCCCTGACCATTTCATATCTTCCTTGAAGGGAAAGCCCATAAACTTCTCTTTTCTTTGAATTTGTTTTTAGATTTTTGTCTAGCACCTTATCAAAAATTTCATGCATTACATTTACTTTTCTCAAAGTAGAATGATGTAATTTGATATATTCTCTATTCTCAAATGCATCCGCTTCTTCTTTGCCCTTCAAAAAATCTTTGTCTGATATCTCGTTCATCTTAATTAACATTTCAAAGCGAGGATGACCAATATAGCTGCTACCAAAGACGACTTTTAATTTATCAGCTAAATCAAATTTCTTGTCATCGGCAATGATCTTCGGTGTCCCTCCTAATACCTCAAAACGATGATTTATTGCTTGAAAGCCATAGCTTATATCTCTCATATTCCAATGAATCCAGTAGTAGTTATCATGTCGACAAACAAAGTCAAAGAAGTCTTCTAACATTATTTTCTCTAGTTCATCATAGTGTGATTCAATACTGTCTAATTTATTTTCTTTTTCAGCAGTTGTATGAATTGAAAAACTCACTGATTGTCCTGTTTCGAAATATCTTGCTGCAATCGAAGTAATTCGAGCCGACCGTCCAGTATCTACTAAGTCATAGAAGCTCTCGCAAGAATAGTGTACAAATAAAAGCTTTGATGCGTGTTCATCTAACCTGTTTAATTCCGTGAGCACCCTTTTTCTCTTGCTTAATTTTCTTTTCGTATTTGACATTGTGATTCTCCTAGGAAGTTTGTAGCGCAAGTATACCATTTTAGGGTTGGTAGAAGGAAAATATGTTTTCACATTACTCTGTCCAGAAATATTTTAAAAAATTCACTTCATTCCATTTACGTTTTTCATTGAGCAGAAATAATAGATTCAAATAAATCAAATGGAGTGAACAGAATGAATGGACAACTATCATATCTAAACGATTACAAATTCTATTATGGTAAAACACTAATAAAAAACTACGACAGTAAAGTTGTTTTAGGAATCATTAAATTAATGAATGGAAATCGTCGGTCTTCATTTACTATTAATGAACTCGCTACAACAAGCAATGTAAGCAAGAAAGTCGCCAAATCAACAGTTTATAAGATGATAGATGAAAGCATGGAGAATCATTTAGCTATCGATTTTATTCCAGCAGAGTATTCATCTAATGAGAGGTTTGTCATACAGTTTCCTTATGATCTAACTAACTTCTCTTTCTTGTACGAATTTGAGATAGACGAGCTTCTTCAACTTGATTCAAATGAAATTCGTGTATTTTTGATTTTGTTTAGTTTCATTAAAAATTCTACTATCTATAAACAAAAGAATTTAAAGCGACTAAGAATTGGTCGTTCAACAATAGCTCATTATAGTGGCGTAAAAAACTTTAACACTCTAACGAAATGCATTGATTCTTTACAAGAAAAAGGATGGATAAGGATCACTGACAAAGGCAATAACTTAAAAGAACAAACTACTGAGTATGAGATCTTAAAAAGCTACGATATTCGTTGATAGGAGCGTAATTGCTCCTATTTTTTTTGCATTATAGCTAAAATTTTAGCTTGTACAAAATGGCTCCATATGATCCTTTTTGATATATCAAAAGGGTTCCGTATGAGCTAAATTGATACACTAAATAATATAATATAAAATAAATAAATATATTTATTGCGCAAAAACACGGCGTGTTTTACGCAAACAATTGACTTAGTAATAGTAAGTTTTATTTAACGCTTGTAAACAAGCAGCTTAAATACGATCAGTTTATTAGAGTCGCTGAAGAGCAGCTTTTTCTTTTTACATAAAATAGTTTACGTTTTAAATCGTGCAGATATAATGCTTTTGTGGTGAGAGTAATCTAGGAAAGGATTCTTATTGTGTTCAAGAGACAAGGCGTTATATGTGTTTTTAAGCATCAATGGAAAAGTGAAATAGCTTTAGCTGCTTTAGACTATGAGAATTGGAAAGAAGAATTTTTTGACATTGAATGTACTGGCCTCAGTTGCTTAATGATGTTCTCTGTTGATGATTTAGACAGTGAAGTCTCTTCCTTCTATCGACACTTTAGACAGCACAAAATATCTAGTAAGTTTGACAGAGCACTATCAAAGAACTGGTATCGTTTTCCGAAAATGAAGTCTGATCAATTGATTGAACTGATAATGCAGTATAGAAAAGAAAAAGAAAAAATATTAGCACAAAAGTGCCAATAATACGTACATTTGTCAGCGTTCACATATATATATTATTAGAGAGAGGTAAAATATAATCCATTGTCTCTCTCTAACATATTTGTTTGTTCGATTTCTTTTTTCTTTGTTGTTTTCCATAGACTGTGTTCAGCAATGCAGAGTTGAACATTGAACTTAGAAACTATGATTTTATTCTTCTATCCTTATACGAGATTGAAGTCACAGTTTCTAGGTTACCTCCATATACGGACTTATAGCTAAATGGTTAGCTGCAAAGTTTCAATAATGTTGTCATAGGTTCGATTCCTATAGAGTCCATCGAAACAAATATTTTATCGATAAGTATCCTTTCTGGATGCTTATTTTTTTTGCTGAATATCAGCAAAATCTTAGAAAACTATTCTGAAGGAGATATTGAAATCATGAAAATGGAATTAAGAACTGCTGAAACATACTTTACTTCTGAGTCGGATGGAAATATGAAAGTTTCTGGCTATGTGAATCTAACTGACATGCATAGTGAAGTACTTGGATCAGCAAATAAATTCAAAGAAAAAATCTCAAAAGGAGCATTCTCTCGTGCTATCAAAAACTCTCAACACGCTAATCGAGATATTGATTTCTTGGCTGAACATGACAATAGACAGCTACTTGCATCGACGAAAAACTCGTCGCTAATTCTTCGAGAGGACGAGAAAGGTCTATACATGGAAGCTACTATTACTCCAACTTCATGGGGCAAAGATGCTTACACAATGATCAAGTCTGGTCTTTTTAAAAATATGTCGTTTGGCTTTAGAACGATTAAAGATTCTTGGAAAAAAATTTCTCGAGATCTTAAAGAAAGGACAATTGAAGAGCTAGAACTTTTCGAAGTAAGCGTAGTGAAGAATCCTGCTTACTCTCAATCGACAATTGCTGCTCGAGGAATTAACCTTATTGAAAACGTCAAAATTCCTGAGCTGAATAATACAACTACTAAAGAGGAGAGAGAAAACAAAATGAAAACTGTCCACACATACAACAACTACAAGGTAGCTGAATCTAAGAAAGAGCAAGAAACACGTGAGTTCAATGAACGGCTGAAATTTAATGTTGAAAATCGTGAAATGAATACAACTGCAGGAAATGTTTCTGTTATTCCTGAATCGGTAGCAGACGTGATTGTAGAGAAACTAGATGAAAGCTCAACCGTCTTTTCATTGGCTCGGAAGTTTCCTACATCAGCTGGAAGTCTAAAGATTCCACGAGAAACAGCTACTGAAGATGGAGCCTTTGTTGGTGAAGGTAAAAACTTAGTTGAAGGCCAGCTTCATCTTGGACATGTAGAATTAGATCAAAAACGAGTAGGCGCTCTTATTACTATCTCTAGGCAGTTTATTCACGATTCTGCTGTCAATATGGCATCGTATATTCCTTCTCAACTTGCTAAGCGTACATTCAAAGCAATTGAGCAGTCCATTTTACGAGGAACACGTACAGATGAATTTAAAGGAATTGTGCCAGATCAAACGGTAAATAAGATCGAGCTCTCCGCTGCTTCGACAGATGATGAACTGCAAGATCTTCTATTAGATATGAATTTGAATATTCATCCAGAATATCTTCAAAACTCTCAATACATCATGTCTCGTCCATTCTTCAATCGTGTTGCAAAGCTACGTGACGCTGCGGGTCATTACTATGTACAGAATGGTATCGTTAATGGGAAACCAACTTACACACTCTTCGGTTTGCCAGTAGTGATTACTTCTTCTCTTGAAGCTGGTATGGCTATTGGTGAAACTCCTTGTATTGTTGGCAGTCTCTTTGATGGATATGCTATTTCTCTTAAAAAGGGAGTAGAACTGATTCAAATTCAAGACACCGAGAAAGCGCTCAATGGCTCTGTAGGCTTCTTAGTTGAAGCATATATGGATGGAGCAGTTTATAACTCTGATGCTCTTACCAAGCTAGTCGTAACCGCATAAGAATTGTTAGTTGAGGCCAGATAAACTCTGGTCTCTTTTTACTTTATTAAGGAGGAATCTTGAATGTCTGGAAAAGTTTCAGGTATGAAAGTTAAATTGTTTATCAAGGAAGCAATGAGTGGAAAGGTTCTTGCTGGTCAGCGAAATGCTACATTGAACCGATCTGCCGAATCGATTGATGCAACATCGAAAGACACTGAAGGGTTCTGGAAAGAATCGATTCAAGGATTTAAAGAATGGTCTATCGACTGCGATGGAGCGTTTATTGAATCTGATGAAGCGTACAAAATTCTCGAAACAGCGTTCCTAGCTTCTGAGAACGTAGATGTATATCTTGAGCTTCCTTCCGGTACTAAATACGAAGGAAACGCAACGATTACCGACTTCTCACTTGAAGCACCATACGATGACCTCGTTACTTGGTCCATCGCTCTTCAAGGAAATGGAGCTCTTACTACTACAGCTGCACCAGTTGTACCAGGAGTATGACAAATTAGAGATTAGCTTTGGCTAGTCTCTTAATACTAAGTAAATCGGAGGTAAGATCATGAAACAAAAAATAGACGAACTATTAGATTTGAAAGACAAAATCACTCGTAATCAGTTGCGATCCATTGTTGCAACCAATTTGGTGAAATATTGCTTAGATTATTTGAAACAAAACGATCGAAATTTGGCTTTATTGAAAGTTACAGAGCGAATCAATTTTTCTTTGGAGAGCAATGGTATTCAGCCTATTAGTCATAGCTTTGTTAGAAAGGTTGCTTCTAAGTATAAATCTGCATGCTAATAATGCAGATTTTATACATACAGATTTATTTGCATGGCAGTTTAAACTTCCATACACACATATCCTTCATAGCTATTCGATCCTATTCTATATTACTTTTTGAATTTGTAAATCAGTAGCAGAAACTTATAATAACGATAATTTGCTGCCTTACATATTACAGACTTACAGATATAATGCTTACGCTCATATAGAAAACAATCGAATATTTTATGCAGCTAAAATTATAGTTAATACCGTTTAATAAGCTTACTGATATACCAGTTTAAAGAGCTTGTCTGTATTGCAGATATGAGCATAGGATAGCACATCATATTGAGTTGTGATGGTTAGTTATGGGGGGATTCATCATTCTCATTATATAAATAACTTTTGATAGTAAGCATAGAGCATATGATGTAGATGCATCCACGATTGATATTGTTTAGATGATGTTCACAGGAGAGTATCATAAGTGAGATGGTGATGTGAGTTGGAGAGATCATAACTCAGTTGGTGTATGTTGGTAGTAGTATGTAGTAGGAGTTGATGATAGGTGTTGTAGGTAGTAGATGATAGTAGATGGGATGGTGATTGATGTTGGTTGAGGAAGTGGTAGTAGTAGTAAGGGTTGTTGTTCAAGGGTCAATGAGGATTGAGAGTGGTGTGAATGTGAATAGAGTTGGTGGTGGTATAAGTATCGCCTATATAAAAAAATAAAAAAGTGGAGAGATACCTAAATAACACTGGGAGGTGAGGTTTTATTGTCGGGACCAAATGACCCAAATGGTGTTGAAAGGTAAAAGGCTCATTCTGTACGAATGAACCTCAAGAGTTGGTATTCAGTTTTGATTGTAGTCATAAGCTAAATCATTTTCCCATGTCATGAAGAGCGAGCACTCCAAATACTCCAGATCCAAAATGAAGACGAGTTCCATAATCAGTCTGATGATCTTGGTTTACAACTTGAACATTATAGCGCATCGATTTCTTTACTTCATCAGACCATCCGTTTTCTTCAATTTCATCTTCGAAGTATTTAGCATAAGCAATGTATTTAATTGCTGCATCATAATATTCGTTTTCTTCTTCTGGTCCAATAACAGATTCATCATATCCACTAGGGTTTTTCCAAGGATCGATCAATGGATATATATCTTCTAATACATCAATGAAGCTGTCGTATTCAGCGTTTTCTTTTGTGATGACATTGTTCTCTTGAATCTTAAACAGATCTCCTCGGACTTCATCATATGCTTCTTGATCGTTACGATAAATCTCATCGGATAAAGTGGATACATGAGAAGTCTTACTTACTTCTGAAGATTCTTCACCATCCATAGTTAATGAATCAATGTTTGTCGTTTCTTCTTCATCGTTTTTATTCTTCTCGGTGTCTATATAGTACTTTATCCCATTGATGTCATAAACAAATTCTCGTCCTTGTTCATCCACTAAATTAGTAGTTTCATCAAGTGGGTTCTTCAACGTTTCACTAGCGTTTGCATTCAAATCAAGATTTCCCAATCCTGTGAAGCTTGTCAAAAGGGTTCCTCCGATTACCACTGATCCTAATACCATAGCTGCTTTTTTCATTTTCAATTCCTCCAAATTTTAGCTTATTTCTAACACTACCAAATTTATTCCTGTTTCACAAATGATTAGTTAAATCACTGTATTTACTGGGAATATTCTTAGCTTATTTTTTAAAATCTCATACAAGGCTTTACACGACGTTTTATCACTTGAATGAGTATTTATATTAGAGAGGGTGTTTTCACTGAGTAGAGAGCTTTGTGTGGCCTCAGAAAGCTATTCTCATCTAATTCCGAAATATATAGTTACATAAAAGAGTGTACTCGAACAAATGTTCGATATATAATTGATTTAGTGAGAAATTTAATACCACGTTTTAAACTCTTTCGATTTTATGAAGTAGACTTGATTCCTCGTTTGGAAGCCTCTTTAATCCTCAAATTGATTTCTCGCATTATTGATTAGGAGGAATGAAAATGACGATTTACAGTGAAGTTAAGGAAAAGTTCAGTCAGTACAGCAAGGAAAGTATTAGCGTTGAGGATTCTCTGACGATGCTTGTTGGTCCAAAAGCAGAAAAAGAAGAGATCAACAAAATCTCTAAATATCGTTTACAGCAGCTTCTTGATTTTTCAGTAGCTGATTTTGTTGAGCTTGGTATCAGTCCAGTATCTTCAAAAAGAGTAGTTGCTGCCCTCTCTTTAGTTAGACAGCTTGCAGACGAACGTATTGAAAAGACGTTCCAGATAAAATCTCCGAAAGATGCGGTCATTCCTTTTCTAAAGATCAGCTACGAGCAACGTGAGGTATTTGCTGCTGTATTCTTGGACACGAAAAATCGAATCCTTCACTATGAGGAAATCTTCAAGGGAACTTTGAATACAAGTATTGTGCATCCTAGAGAGTTGTACAGAATGGCTTTGAAGTATAATGCAGCTTCAATAATTATTGCTCATAATCATCCAAGTTCAGATTTGAATCCGAGCAGTGAAGATATTGAAGTAACGAGAAGATTGAGAGACGTAGGGGAAATAATGGGGATTGAGCTGTTAGACCATTTAATTGTAAATGGTACAAGCTTTCTTAGCTTTAAAGACAAAGGACACCTTTGATCGCTACCAACGAATCACAAAGGTGTCCAACTACTAACTATAAAGGAAGTGTAACATATGACAATTAAGAAAATCAAATTAGGCAAGAATACAATGTCGGAGTTAGTATTCAAAGTCGCTGGCATCTTGCAATCAGCAGAGTTCAATAAAGAAATACTGCAAGCTCATACTGCTATTGAGCAGCTTAGAGTCATAAACAAGTACTCTTGACTATCACTACTTAAACTCAGTTAAAAACGCTCAATTTGAGCGTTTTTTTTATTTATCTAACATAAGAGCGATAATACTTCTTTTTACTTTTTCTTTTTTCAGGAAATATACAGTAGAGACATATTTTTGACTATATTTTCATGGTATTATAGATCTATATAGAACTTATAGCTATATAGGGGGAGTTCAAATGTTAATAGAAAGTCGTAATGAATTATTGAATAAATCATTACAATTTGTTAAGGAACATGAGAATGATAGTGATGAAAAGCAGCAGAGTCAAATGTGGGTTCGAGACTTCCTTGAACTTTTCGGTGTTCCATACCAAAAAATTAAAATAGGTTTTGAATGGCGTGTAAATATTGATGGTTCTACTAACTTTGTGGATCACTTGTTAAATGGAACATTACTTATAGAAATGAAGTCTAGAGGAAAAAACTTAGAGAAGGCTAAGTCACAAGCATACCGTTATGTTATGAACTTATCTAATGAGGATTTACCAAGGTATATATTGATCTGTAATTTTGAACGCATACGTTTATATGATCTGGCCAATGAAGGTATATGGGACTTTCTTGTAACTGACTTACCAAAATACATTGATCACTTTGGTTTTTTAGTTGGAAAACACATTGAGGCCTCAGTTCCCAAGAATCCTGTAAACGAAGATGCTGCTAGAATGATGGAACAGCTCCATAAACAATTGTTAGATTCTAATTATCCGAGAAATTACTCTGATTTACTTATGACACGAGTGGTATTTTGTTTATTTTCAGATGATAGCGGTATTTTTAAGAAAGGCTTATTCAGAAAGTATTTAAAAGATGAAACTAAAGAAGATGGAACTGATCTTGTTGACAAACTTGGTGCCTTATTCGAAGTATTAAACACTCCAGAGAAAGATCGGTATCAATCAGACATATTAAAAGAGTTTCCCTATATAAACGGGGGGTTATTTGAACGCCCTCAAAAAATTGGACTACCATTAACTACGGAAATCCGGTCGCATCTAATCCAAGCTTCAACTCTAGATTGGAGTCGTATTTCTCCTGTAATTTTTGGTTCAATGTTCGAAGCTGCGATGGATGATACCCGTAGATCGAATTTAGGTGCACATTATACATCTGAAATTAACATCATGAAGGTTGTTAATAGCTTGTTTTTAGAAGATTTAAGAAATGAATTTGACCACATTTGTACTTTAAAACATGGTAGAAGCGGAAGGTTAAATGAGTTTCATCACAAACTTTCAAATTTGAAATTCCTAGATCCTGCATGTGGTTCAGGGAATTTCTTGATTGTTGCATATCGCGAGTTACGAAGATTAGAACATGAAGTAATTGACGAAATAAACGAAGGACAAGTAGTTTTTGATGTTTTAGAACTGATTAAGGTTGAGGTATCGCAATTTTATGGAATTGAAATTGTACCGTACGCGGTATCCATATCAAAAGTTGGTTTATGGTTAATGGATCACTTAATGAATGTCGAAGCTAGTGAGTTATTCGGAAGGCTGTTCTTAAGGCTTCCTCTACATGCAGGTGCAAATATAGTTAATGCAAATGCTTTAGAAATTGATTGGGAAGAAGTAATTTCGGCAAAAGACTTGAATTTTATCTTTGGCAATCCTCCATTTATAGGAGCAAAAAAAATGACACCGACCCATAAGGCGCAATTAAAATCTGTATCACCAAAAATGAAAGGAATATTAAATTTAGACTTTGTAGGTGGATGGTTTATTAAGGCTTCTGAGATGATGATGATTAATCCTCAAATGAAAACTGCATTAGTTTCTACTAACTCAATTTCTCAAGGAATTCAAGCCACTATTCTTTGGAGAAAGCTAAGAGCTATGGATATTAGTATTCATTTTGCACATCAAACTTTTGCTTGGGATAACGAGGCGAATGTAATGGTGGTCATAATTGGCTTTACACGACAAAATGTGCAGAAGAAACAACTATTTAGTTATGCAAATGTTAAAGACTTGCCAACAATGCAAACTACAAATTCAATTAATGAATATCTTATAGATGAACCATTTCTTTTAATTGATCCTAACACTAGGAAGCAGATTTCGGGTTATCCCCCAATGACCTTGGGAAGTCTTCCTTTAGAAAACCAACAATATATTATTTCGGTGGAGGAAAAGAAAGAAATACTCACTAAATACAACATTATGGAAGACTATATTCATCCTTATTACGGAAGCCAAGAGTTATTAGAACCTAATAAGTATGAAAGGTATATAATCTACGTTAAAGACATTCCGTTTAACATGTTGATTAAAATGCCTGAGATTCAACAACGAGTAGAAAATGTTAAAAAGTTTCGATTAACAGTAGCTAAAGAAGATCAAAAATTAAGCAATACACCATTGCTTTTTAAACGAGACAGATATTGGCGCAAAGATGTGTTAATTATTCCTAGAACTAGCTCAGGTGCTAGGGAATATGTACCGATGGGCTATTTTGGTCCTGATGTAATTGTCAGTGATGCCGCTTTTCAAATTGCAGACGCATCTTTAGTTTTGTTCGGTTTTCTCGAGTCTAAGATGCATACTGCATGGATTAATCTTGTTTCTGGAAAACTCAAAGACGACTTTAGGTACTCTAATACACTTTGCTATAATACTTTTCCATTTCCTAGGCTGAATAAGGAGGAAGAAAGAAAAGTTGAATCTTTGTCTCAACAGATTCTAGACATCAGAGAAAAGTACTTTAATGAAGGGAACAGTCTTCGAGATTTATATGGGAAAATACTTCCGACAGACTTACAAGTATCTCATCAAAAATTAGATAAACTAATTGATACACTTTACAGAAAAGAACCGTTTGATTCAGTTGATGAGAGAATTAAACACTTAATAAAGCTATACCAAAGAGAAATTACTAAAAAAATAAATTCAAATAAAAAATAAAGCAACTTCTAACTCACAATTAAATTTACAAATGAAATTTCCTCGATATAACTTCATCGAGGTGACAGATATGGCTAAGAAAAAAGAGCTCAAAGTAAAAGTAGTTATCAAACAAGAACTGAATCCTACACATATAGCAGAATACCTTTTGAGGACGGCCTAATTAGGTCGTCTTTTTTTGTGCTATACTGTACCAAAATAGCCGAAGTTATATAAATAGCATTTCGTCGTGGTGGCCTGACAGCCGTTCCTGCGCCGACAGGATCTTGTCGAGATTCAAGTATTCCCCGTAGGTCATGTCCTTCTTGAAGTCCGTATGGATCGCTTCATGGTCGAGATTCAGATCGGATATCCCTTTGTTCATCCCTGCACCCCTTTCCGTCATGCGACCACGTCCCGTTTGTTTTCGAACTGCTTGTACTGTTCTTCAACCATGATCCGTTTCAGCAGCAAGACCGCCTGCCGGACCTCTTCGAACGTGTTATACAAAGCGACCGGTGCGAGCCGGATGCCGTTCGGCGCCCGGAAGTCCGGGATGAGTCCGTTCGCTTTCAGTGCCTTGCAGATGCGTGCTGCTTCCGGGTGGACGAGGAACACATGCCCTCCCCGTTCCGCTGCGTCAGCCGGACTCGCTGCGGTGAACCCGTGATCTCCGAGTTCCGTATTCACGAGATCCAGCAGGTAGCCTGTCAGGGCGAGCGACCGTTCCCGGATCGCCGGAATCCCCACTTCATCTAGAAGTTCCAAAGAGCCGATGAGCGGCGCTGAACTGAGCAGATGCGGGGTCCCCATCTGGAGCGCGCCGGCGTCCGCGGCGGGTGTGAACGTATGCTCCATGTCGAACTGCCGCTCCTTGTCGGAACCGAACCAGCCGGCGAGACCCGGCGCTGTGCCGAAATGGCGTTCGTTGACGTACAAGCCGCCCGTTGCGCCCGGTCCGCCGTTCAGATGTTTGTAATTACACCAGAAGGCGAAGTCCGCATTCCAGTCGTCGAGGTGATGCGGCACCGAGCCGATCGAGTGGCACAGGTCATAGCCGGCGAGGATGCCGCGGTCATGGGCCGCTTTTGTGATGCGTTCCATGTCGAGCACCTGACCGCTTCGGTACAGTACACCTGACAGGATGACGATCGCCGTGTCGTCCGTCATCGTCTCGATGATGTCCTCCGTCTTCAGTGTCTGGCCGTCCCGGCTTTCCACGCGGATGAGGTGTTCCTCCGGATCGAGCCCATGCAGCCGCAGCTGGCTCTGGATCGCGTACAGATCCGTCGGGAAGTTCAGTTCATCGGCCAGGATCTTCGTACGCCCGTCCGCCGGCTTGAAGAACGTCGCGAGCAGCTGGTGAAGGTTGGACGTTGTCGAGCCTGTCGCAATGACCGAGGACGGATTTGCGCCGATTAATGGGGCCATCATCGCGCCGATCTGTTCAGACAGATGGAACCACGGCCGCTCCCCCTGCGTCCAGCCGTCGATGCCATGCCGCTTCCATGTGTCGAGCACCGCAAGCAGTGAAGATTCCGCCCGCTTGGACAACAGGCCGAGGGAGTTGCCGTCGAAATAGATGGTGCCGTCCTGTATGTAAAATTCGTCCCGCCGGCTGGCGGCGGCATAGCGCGCCTCCAGCTGGGCCGCGTAGTCAGGTGTATTGAGAGTCGATGTTGTCATAATGATCCGCTCCTTT
This sequence comes from Sporosarcina koreensis, assembly GCF_000826145.2. GTDB lineage: Bacteria > Bacillota > Bacilli > Bacillales_A > Planococcaceae > Sporosarcina > Sporosarcina trichiuri. The sequence continues at coordinate 10,245 of NZ_LN651334.1, read as the reverse complement.
GTTTGCAGAATTCATGATGTCCAGTACAGTTGCACTCTTCTTTCTTTCGCCGGAGAACGGGAAAACCCTTTCCCGGCAGCTCGAAAGCTGGAGGGAAAGGGCTTTGATCAGCCGCGCAGAGCTGCTGTTTTCGTCAGGATGCCGCCGATCTTCTCGACGATCAGTTCCACTTCGTGCGCATTGGTCAGCAGGTCGTAGTCGTTGATGTCAAGACGCAGTACCGGGCAGGCGCTGAAGGAATCGATCCACGTCTCGTAGCGGGCGTGCATCTCCTCCCAGTAGCTGGTCGGTGTCTCCTGCTCCATTTCCCGGCCGCGCTCATGGATGCGGTCGATGATGCAGTCGATCGGCCCTTCCAGGTAGATGAGCAGATCGGGGTGTGGGAAGTACGGTGTCATCACCATCGCGTCGAACAGGTTCGTATACGTCTCGTAATCGACCGGATCCATCGTGCCTTCTTCCATATGCATGCGGGCGAAGATGCCCGTGTCTTCGTAGATGGAACGGTCCTGTATGAAGCCGCCGCCGTATTCGAAGATACGTTTCTGTTCCTTGAACCGCTCGGCAAGGAAATAGATCTGCAGGTGGAAACTCCACTTCTTGAAGTCCTCGTAGAACTTGTCCAAGTATGGGTTCTGATCGACCTTTTCGAATGAAGTCCGGAAACCGAGCGCTTCCGCAAGCGCGGTGGTCATCGTCGATTTGCCGACGCCGACTGTCCCGGCGATCGTGATGACCGCATTTTGCGGAATGCCGTATTTTTCTCGTAGGTTCATGGGTTGACGCCTTCTTTCTGGATTGCTGCCTGTACAGCGTTCAGGATATAGTCACGGTCACGGGAATTGGCGACGAAATCGAGTTCATCGCCATTGAAACGGAGTACGGGGATGTCCGGATGCTGCTGTTCGAATTCATCGATGAACGTCTCATAGTCCGCGGACAGCCGGCGCAGGTAGGCCGGGTCCATGCCGCGCTCGTAGTCGCGGCCACGCATGGCGATACGCTTCATAAGTGTCTCGAGACTCGCATGCAGATAGACGATGACATTCGGCACCGGCATCCCTGCTGTCAGGATGCTGTAGATCTGTTCGTATTTCGCATAATCGCTGTCGGAGAGACTGCGTTTTGCAAAAATAAGGTTCTTGAAGATATGATAATCGGCGACAACCGGTTTTCCGGCCGCCAAGTAATGCTTCTGGATGTCGCCGAGCTGCTTGTACCGGTTGCAGAGGAAGAACATTTCCGTCTGGAAGCTCCACTCTGCTATATCGTCGTAGAATTTATTGAGAAACGGGTTTTCGTCTACAATCTCCATGAGCAGATGGAACTGCTGTGTATCGGAAATCGCCTTCGATAACGTGGACTTGCCGACACCGATCGGCCCTTCCACCGCGATGAACGGAATGGTCATGACTAACGCTCCTGTCTTTCAGTTACTGTCGTCCTTTCAGTGTATCACAAGCGGATGGGAACAGGGTGTGACATTTTTTCCACGTGGAACATTTTCACCTGTCCGTGCTACACTGAAGGTAAGGAGCGATGTCGATGAATATGCAGGAACGAGACGAGCATTTCATGGGGCTCGCAATCGAGGAAGCGATGAAGGCGGAAGCGATCGGTGAAGTGCCGATCGGTGCGGTGATTGTCCACCACGGTGAAGTGATCGCCCGGGCGCACAATCTGCGGGAGACGACGCAGAACGCCGTGACGCATGCGGAACTGTCCGCGATCGAGCAGGCCTGCGCGGTGATCGGCAGCTGGCGGCTCGAGGAGACGGAATTGTATGTGACACTCGAGCCCTGCCCGATGTGTGCAGGAGCCATCCTGCAGTCGCGCATCCCGACCGTCGTTTACGGGGCGCGCGATCCGAAGGCAGGCTGTGTGGACACGCTGTACCGGCTGCTGAACGACCCCCGGTTCAACCACGAATGCACCGTCCGGGAAGGTGTGCTGGGCGAGGCTTGCGGTACCCTGCTCTCTGGGTTTTTCCGCAGCCTGCGTGCAAAGAAAAAAGCGGCCAAACGAAAAGCGGCAGAGGAAGCCGAATGACTTCCCCTGCCGCTTTTTCCAGTTGTCTTATTCTGCCGGTGTGATGAATTCCCGGCCGCCCATATACGGACGCAGCACTTCCGGAATCCGGACCGAGCCGTCTTCCTGCTGGTTGTTTTCAAGCAATGCCGCAACGGTTCGGCCGACTGCCAGCCCGCTGCCGTTCAGCGTATGGACGTACTCCGGCTTGCCGCCTTTTTCGCGGCGGAACCGGATGTTCGCCCGGCGCGCCTGGAAGTCCTCGAAGTTCGAACAAGACGAGATCTCGCGATACACGTTCTGCGTCGGGATCCATACTTCGATGTCGTACTTCTTCGCCGCAGTGAAGCCGAGGTCCGCTGTGCACATCTTCAGCACACGGTATGGCAGTTCCAGAAGCTGCAGAACTTTCTCCGCATGCCCTGTAAGTTTCTCGAGTTCATCATACGAGTTGTCAGGGTTGACGAAACGCACCAGTTCCACTTTGTTGAACTGGTGCTGACGGATGAGCCCGCGTGTGTCACGTCCCGCTGAACCCGCTTCCGAGCGGAAGTTCGTGCTGTACGCAGCGAACGCCTTCGGCAGCATGTCCGCCGGCAGGATTTCATCGCGGTAGAAGTTCGTCACCGGCACTTCAGACGTCGGGATGAGGAAATAATCTTCTTCCGGAATCAGAAATGCATCCTCCTCGAATTTCGGCAGCTGGCCCGTTCCCGTCAGGCTCGCACGGTTCACGAGGTACGGCGGCAGCATCTCCTCATAGCCGTGCTCCTCCTGATGCAGATCCATCATGAAGTTGATGAGGGCACGCTCGAGACGTGCACCAAGTCCGCGATAGAAGACGAACCGGCTGCCTGTCACTTTCGCAGCCCGTTCAAAATCGAGGATCTGGAGTCCTGTCCCGATTTCCCAGTGCGGTTTCGGTTCGAAGCTGAACTCCGGTGTCTCGCCCCACTTGCGCACTTCCACGTTGTCGTCTTCGCTGTCGCCCATCGGGACGCTTTCATGCGGGATGTTCGGGATGCGCATGAGCACATAGTCAAGCTGCTCTTCGATCTCATGCAGTTCGTTGTCGTACGCTTTGATGTCCTCGCCGACCTTCCGCATCCTCAGTACGAGCTCATCAGCGTCCTGCTTGTTGCGCTTCATCTCCGCGACCTGCTGGGATACTTCGTTGCGCTCCGCCTTCAGTGCTTCCACTTTCGCCAGCAGCTCGCGGCGTTTTTCATCGAGCTCCGGGAACCGGTCCAGTTCCGAAATATCCTCCCCGCGTTTCGCTAATTTCTGTTTCACACCTTCAAAATCCGTCCGCAATACTTTCCTGTCCAGCATTTGAATTCCTCCTTCGATTGGTCACGATTCCCCGGTTTCCGGGCATAAAAAAAGCCCTCCATCCCCTGACATCAGGGACGAGAACTACCCGCGGTACCACCCAGTTTAACCAGCACAAAGCTGATCCACTCCAGGACGGTAACGGCTCCGGTGCCGGCGCAGGCCTACTTCAAGTTCAGCCCGGCTGCTCAGGGACGGATTCACAGTCGTTTCCGCCGGCTTGCACCACCCGCCGGCTCTCTGGTCGAAAACAGATCTGCTACTGCTTCCCCTCATCGTGTTTAGTGTATGAAAGTACCTTTACTGTACTATAAGGCCGCCTGTTTGGCAAGTGCACTGACGGTTCCTCCTGGACGTCTGGACCGCTTGCGGTATACTGGCCCTATGACCTGTCCTGTTATCGATTTTCTACACTCCTGATGCAGGTCAGAAACGGAGGGGACCGATGGAAGAATGGCTGATTGCCTTGGACAAATCACACGAACTGCCGCTGTATGAACAGATTTACCGGCAGATGAAGCGCGATATTACGGAACAGCGTGTACCGGTCGGAAAGAAACTGCCGTCAAAACGCAAGCTGAGCGAATTTCTCGCGGTCAGTCAGACGACCATCGAACTGGCATACGGCCAGCTGACTGCCGAAGGCTATATCACCGCCGTCCCGCGCAGCGGCTATTACGTCCAGGATATCGAAGAACTGGCGTATACCGAGCCCGCCGCTTATACCGGGACACCGGTCTCGATGTCGCGGAAGGCGGAAATTGATTTCTCTCCCGGAATGGTGGACACCGAGTCGTTCCCGTTCAAAAAATGGCGCAAAGCCGCAAAAGATGTCATCGATGAGCAGGCGGCGCACCTGCTGCAGCTCGGCGACCCGCACGGTGACGCCGAACTGCGTGCCGAAATTGCGACCTACTTATATCACTCCCGTGGGGTCATCTGTGACCCGGATCAGATCATCGTCGGTTCCGGAACCGAGCAGCTCATCCCGCTCATCATCCGGATCCTCGGGGACGGCGCTGTCTATGCCGTCGAGGACCCGGGCTACCCGCTCAGCCACCATGTGTTCGACCAGGGGCAGCGAAGGGCCATCCCCATTCCCGTAGACGCGGAAGGGATGGACACGGACCGTCTCCTTCAGTCGCCGGCGACTGCGGCGTATGTCACGCCGTCACATCAGTTCCCAACAGGCACTGTGCTGTCAGCGCCACGCCGGGCAGCATTGCTGAACTGGGCGGCAGGGCATCCGGACCGGTACATCATCGAGGACGATTACGATGGGGAATTCCGCTATGCCGGACGGCCGATCCCAGCCCTTCATGGTATGGACCGCGGGGACCATGTCATCTATCTGAGTACGTTTTCGAAGTCTCTTATGCCCTCACTGCGGATCGCCTATATGGTGCTGCCAAAACCGCTCCTCGACCGGTACCGCGGCGCGTTCATCCATTATGCATCCACCGTCCCGCGGATCGATCAGCATATGCTCGCCCGGTTCATGGCGGACGGACAGTTCGCCCGGCATCTGAACCGCATGCGGAAGCTGTATCGGAAAAAGCTGCAGCTGCTGCTCGAGCAGCTTGCCCCCTATCAACCGGCAGTCACCTATTCAGGGGATGAGGCCGGCATGCATATCATTGTCACACTTGCACTCGATCGGTCGGAAGAGGAACTTGCCGAAGCTGCACTGCAGGCCGATGTGCGGGTCTACCGCCTGGACAGCTACCGGTCGGGCGCATCCTCTGGATCTCCCGCCTTCCTGCTCGGATTCGGCGGTTTGACGGATCAACAGATCACAGAAGGTGTCCGGCGGCTCATGGCCGCCTGGACCATCAAAAAAAGGAACAGCGCAGAATGACTCTGCAGCTGTTCCTTTTTCATCTGTTAAAACAGGCCTTTGACGAACCCGCTGGCACTGTCCCAGAGACCCGAGAAGAAATGCCCGATTCCGCCCATCGCAAGGGAGAACCAGCCGGCCTTCTCGACCGCCTCTTTCGTGACGACTTCAGCGCCTGCATCCGTGCCGTCGACATAGCCATAGTCTTCGGAACCGTCTTTCTTCACGAGTTCCACATGACCGATGACCGTGCCTTTCTTGACAGGGGCTTCCAGTGAACCATCTTTCAGCTTTTTCTTGTCGATGACGAGCTTCGGTTCATACTGATCCTTCTCACTCGTTTTCACCATCATTGTGATCGGTTCCTTCACTTCAATTGCAGCTTCTTTCTCTTTCCCTTTCAGGACAGGGAGGGTTTCCTTGCCTTTGAACTGGTACCCTTCCGGCACGAATTCCACTTCGGAGAACTGGCTGAACCCATAATCGAACATCGAGCGCGCCGCTTCAAAACGGGCTCCGTATGACCCTTTGCCGTTCTTATCGACCGCATTCATGACAACCGCGATGACCCGCTTGCCGTCGCGCATCGCAGTCCCGGTGAAGCAGTAGCCGGCAAATTCAGTCGTTCCGGTCTTCAGGCCGTCAACACCTTCATAGGCATACACGAAACCAGGAAGCATGAAGTTCCAGTTGTCCATCTTCGTTTCATCGTCCGTGCCTTTCCGGAAATACTCCGTCGTGATCTTCGTCGTATCGAGTACTTGCGGATAATCGCGCAGCAGCGAATACGCAAGCTTTGCGACGGACTTGGCAGGCATGACATTCTCATCATTCGGGCCTGTCCCTTCCGGATGCATGCCGTGCAGGTTGGCATTGTTCAAACCTGTCGAGTTGACGAATTTATAGTCGGTCAGACCGAGTTCCTTCGCCTTTTCGTTCATCATTTTCACAAATTCCGTTTCCGTGCCGGCAATCGTTTCCGCAATCCCGATCGTCGCAGCATTCGCCGAATAGATCGCCAATGCTTCGTACAGTTCCTTGATGGAATACGAGCCGTCACGGCGGAGCGGCACGTTGCTCAGACTGCCGTCCTGTGAAACAGCATATGTATAATCGGTCACTTTGTACTGCTGATCCCACTTGATCTTGCCTTCATCGATCGCTTCGAACAGAAGGTACTCCACCATCATCTTGGACATGCTCGCAAGGCCAAGCGGTGCGTCGGCATTTTGTTCATACAAGATCTTTCCACTGTCCGCGTCAATCAAAATCGCTCCGTCCACGTGCAGACCGAGTGATGTGTCCGCCTGTGCGGTGGATGCACCGAACAACGTGATCAGCAGCACTGCTGAACACAGGACAGACAGCCATCTGTTCTTCATTTTCTTCACATTTCTACCCCCGTTACTGCAATTTACTCCCATAGTTTATCATACCTCAAAGAGGGCGGGGAGTGTATAACAAAAAAAGCACCTTTCCGCCCATATGGGACGTCCGGAAAGGTGCTGAAGTTCCTGATGCTCAGGAGATCGTATAGTTCGGTGCTTCTTTCGTGATCTGCACCTGATGCGGGTGGCTTTCGCGTAAGCCTGCACCCGTCATGCGGATGAACTGCGCTTCTTCACGCAGCGTATGCAGATCCTTCGTACCGCAGTAGCCCATGCCGGCACGGATGCCGCCGATCAGCTGATGCACGGTATCTGACAGCGAGCCCTTGTACGGCATGCGCCCTTCGATGCCTTCCGGGACCAGCTTCTTCGCATCATCCTGGAAATACCTGTCTTTCGAGCCGCGTTCCATGGAGGAGACGGAACCCATGCCGCGGTACACCTTGAACGTCCGGCCCTGGTAGATCTCCGTCTCGCCCGGGCTTTCCGTCGTGCCTGCCAGCAGGCTGCCGAGCATGACGGCATGTCCGCCGGCCGCGAGTGCCTTAACGATGTCGCCGGAGAACTTGATGCCGCCGTCCGCGATGATCGTCTTGCCATGCTCCCGTGCGACCGCTGCACAGTCGTAGACTGCGGTGATCTGCGGAACGCCGACACCGGCAACCACGCGTGTCGTACAGATGGAGCCCGGGCCGATACCGACCTTGACGACATCCGCTCCAGCTTCATAGAGTGCTGCCGTCCCTTCGGCTGTTGCAACGTTGCCGGCGATGATGGCAAGTTCCGGATATGTCTCCCGGATCTTCTTCACCATCTCCAATACGCCTTTCGAGTGGCCGTGCGCCGTGTCGAGGACGATGGCATCGACTTCCGCTTCGACGAGCTTTTCGACACGCACCATCGTATCAGAGGTGACACCGACCGCTGCAGCTGCGAGCAGCCGGCCGTGCTTGTCTTTCGCCGCATTCGGGAACTCGATGACCTTCTCGATATCCTTGATCGTGATCAGGCCGGACAGATGCCCTGCCTCGTCCACGATCGGCAGCTTTTCGATCTTGTGCTGCTGAAGGATCTTCTCCGCATCTTCAAGTGTCGTGCCGACCGGTGCCGTGACCAGCTCCTCTTTCGTCATGACATCGGAAATGAGGAGTGAATAGTCCTGGATGAAGCGCAGATCACGGTTCGTAATGATGCCGACCAGCTTCCGGTTATCGAGCGTATCGACGATCGGCACACCGGAGATCCGGTATTTGCCCATGAGGTGCTCTGCATCGTAGACCTGGTGTTCCGGTGTCAGATAGAACGGATTCGTGATGACGCCATTCTCCGAGCGTTTGACGGTCACGACCTGCTCCGCCTGCTCTTCGATGCTCATGTTCTTATGGATGACGCCGAGCCCGCCCTGACGCGCCATGGCGATCGCCATTTTGGATTCCGTCACCGTATCCATGCCTGCACTGATCAGCGGCACATTCAGCTGGATCATATCAGTCATCTTGACGGACAGCGATACATCCTTCGGCAGTACCTCCGATGCTCCCGGTACCAGCAGCACATCATCAAAAGTCAGTCCTTCACGTGCAAATTTCGTCTCCCACATGTCTGACGCCCCCCTGTAGTTTCGGTTAAATATTAGATAATAGGTTATCAGCGGTGCTGAACCGTGTCAAGGAAGCCCCGACAAGTAAAAGTATTGCCGCTTTTCGGTTAAATAAGCTTTTCAATGGCATCTTTCATATTAAGCGGACCCGTCTGCGGAGCAAAGCGGTCAACGACATGGCCTTCCCGGTCGATGAGGAACTTCGTGAAGTTCCACTTGATCCCTTCCGTCAGCATCCCCTTCTTCTGGGAGGCCAGGTACTTGAACAGCGGCTCAGCCTGGTCCCCCTTCACATCCACTTTGGCAGAGACCGGGAAGGTGACACCATAATTCATACGGCAGAACTCCTCCGCTTCCTCACTGCTGCCGAACTCCTGGTTGCTGAAGTTATCCGACGGGAAACCGAGCACTACGAGACCTTGGTCCTTGTAGGTGTCATACACTTCTTCGAGCTCATCGAACTGTTTGACGAAACCGCACTTGCTCGCCGTATTCACAATCAGCATCGGCTTACCTTCATAGGCCGCGAGCGATTCTTCCGTGCCGTCCGGCTTCTTCATCGTAAAGTCGTAAATGGATTCCATCTGCTCCCTCTCCCTCGTTTGTAGTAGTTTAACCATAATGCAAAGGGTTTCAGAGCGCAAAGAAGACGTCCTGGGCTGTTTACACGGTGAGACAGGCACTGCTGGGGGCTGACGCTCATAAACCTTGATTTCCGCTCATAAAACTTGATTTCCGCTCATAAAACTTGATTTCCGCTCATAAAACTTGATTTCCGCTCATAAAACTTGATTTCCGCTCATAACCGGCCTGCTGACGCGACCGGTTATGAGGCCGCACAATTTGCAGGTGGTCCTCAAGGAGCAAGACCAAGAGATGAATGGTGGGCTCCGCCTTTTTTAAGGGCACCTTGCACTTCAGCACAGTCAGCAAATAAAAAACACGAGCTGAGACATATCGTCTCGGCTCGTGCTTCTGTGTNAAACATAACTTCTTCATTGACCGGAAAGAGACTGAGCAGCGACAGCACGAACAGGAAAAACGGCAATATCGACAGCAGCAGATAGTAGGCAGTTTGAGCCGCTTGGTCAAAAAAACGCTCAAAAAAGAACCTTTTTAGGACTTTAATACCTATACTCATCATCAATCTCCTTTTGTCGTCTTGGGTTCATGGAGAAGCCGGTTAAAGACACAGCCATCTATATTAGGGGGACATTGAGAGTCCTGACAACCAATTTATTGAAAAATTATCTTTCCATCTTGAAAGTCATGATTAGGAGCTTTTACCCCATACGGCGTAGCCCAAAATCATGTTAAATGCCATCCAATACTTATCATCATACCATCCATTATCTTATTCTATTCTAAGGGTTTCACACATCCGCAGTCCATGCAGGAAATCAGAGGAGAACCCGTAGCCTCTTCACTCTTACGGACCGCCTTCTGAAGCGAAACTGTATGTTAATACTCTGCGACGGGTGGCAGACCCATGATAACATTTACATGCTAGCATTCCATGCAATAAAAAAACACGAGCAGAGACATTTTGTCTCCGCTCGTGTTAATCCAGCTCCGACTCCCTGATGCTTGTCGCATCAAAACGGTCGTCCCCGCTTTTTATAGTGCCCGGCAACGTCCTACTCTCACAGGGGGAAGCCCCCTACTACCATCGGCGCTGAAGAACTTAACTTCCGTGTTCGGTATGGGAACGGGTGTGACCTCTTCGCCATCATTACCAGACAGATGAGCTTGTTCGCTCAAAACTGGATAAAACAGACATTGTGCAGTCAAGACCGCCTTACGGCCCTTCCGCTTTTAATCCAGCTTCGACTCCCTGATGCTCGAGGTCATAAGTCAACTCGTCTGCGTGGCAGAAACCGCCACTCCGTCGATTCGCCTTATGCTTGTCGCATCAAAACGGTCGTCTCCGCTTTTTTGTTTGGTTAAGTCCTCGATCGATTAGTATCTGTCAGCTCCACATGTCGCCATGCTTCCACACCAGACCTATCCACCTCATCATCTTTGAGGGATCTTACTTACTTGCGTAATGGGAAATCTCA